>CAVXGU010000003.1:520000-3073156 GCA_963761615.1 uncultured Acidobacteriota bacterium
AACGATCGGCCATAGACGGTGACAGCCCGGTAAACGACAGTTGAGTGGCTCGTTGGACAGGCTCCTGAGTACCGCGGGACACGTGAAATCCCGCGGGAATCTGCGAGGACCATCTCGTAAGGCTAAATACTCCCTGGCGACCGATAGTGAACCAGTACCGTGAGGGAAAGGTGAAAAGAACCCCTGTGAGGGGAGTGAAATAGTACCTGAAACCGTATGCCTACAAGCAGTGGGAGGGCTATGCCGGTGGAGCAATCCGCCGGAACGCCTGACCGCGTGCCTTTTGCATAATGAGCCGGCTAGTTATTCTCAGTGGCAAGGTTAAGCGAAAGCGAGCCGCAGCGAAAGCGAGTCCGAAATGGGCGAACAGTCGCTGGGAATAGACGCGAAGCGAGGTGATCTACCCTTGGCCAGGGTGAAGCGCGGGTAACACCGCGTGGAGGCCCGAACCAGTGTTGGTTGAAAACAGCTTGGATGAGCTGAGGGTAGGGGTGAAAGGCTAATCAAACCTCGTGATTGCCCGTTCTCCTCGAAATGCTTTTAGGAGCAGCCTCGGGAGGTCGGCGCTGGTGGTAGAGAACTGAATGGACTAGGGGGCTTACCAGCTTACTGAATCCAATCAAACTGCGAATGCCAGCGACTCGTATCCCGGGAGTGAGACGGTGGGGGCTAAGCTTCATCGTCGAAAGGGAAACAGCCCAGACTATCGGCTAAGGTCCCTAACTTTGTGCTAAGTGGGAAAGGATCTGAAGACGCTTAGACAACCAGGAGGTTGGCTTAGAAGCAGCCATCCTTTAAAGAAAGCGTAATAGCTCACTGGTCAAGCGGCTTTGGGCCGACAATCCAACGGGGCTTAAGCACAAGACCGAAGCCATAGAATAGACGCGTCCCTGCGGGGACGCATATTGGTAGAGGAGCGTTCTCACAGCCGTGAAGCCAGACCGAAAGGACTGGTGGAGTGGTGAGAAGTGACCCTGCCGGCATAAGTAGCGATAAGAGAGGTGAGAATCCTCTCCGCCGTAAGCCTAAGGTTTCCTGAGGAAGGTTCGTCCGCTCAGGGTTAGTCGGGTCCTAACGCGAGGCCGAAAGGCGTAGCGGATGGATATCTGGTTAATATTCCAGAACTACCTAACAGACGTTATCACGATGGGGAGACGCAGGAGGTTAAGCGAGCCTACGATTGGACGTGTAGGTTCAGACCTGTAGGGAGATCCGCCAGGCAAATCCGGTGGGTCATTATCCTGAGGGGTCATGGCGAGAGTCGCAAGACTCGCAAAGTCGCTGACACCACGCTGCCAAGAAAATCCTCTAAGGAGTCTGTTGGGTACCCGTACCGCAAACCGACACAGGTAGGCGAGGAGAAAATCCTCAGGCGCAAGTGAGAACCCTCGTTTAGGAACTCGGCAAACTCGCCCCGTAACTTCGGAAGAAGGGGTGCTCCAGTAGCGTTAGATGGTTCGCCCATCGAAGCGTGAAGGAGTTGCAATAAAGAGGCCCAGGCAACTGTTTACTAAAAACACAGGGCTATGCGAAGTCGAATACGACGTATATGGCCTGACGCCTGCCCGGTGCCGGAAGGTTAAAGGGAGAGGTCAGCCGCAAGGCGAAGCTTCGAGCTGAAGCCCCGGTAAACGGCGGCCGTAACTATAACGGTCCTAAGGTAGCGAAATTCCTTGTCGGGTAAGTTCCGACCTGCACGAATGGCGTAATGATCTGGGCGCTGTCTCAACGAGGGGCACTGCGAATTTGTGGTACCGGTGAAGACGCCGGTTGCCCGTGGCTAGACGAAAAGACCCCGTGCACCTTTACTACATCCTAGTAGTGAATGCTGGCGCGTTATGCGCAGGATAGGTGGGAGACTTCGAACCCAGGCTCTTGGGCTTGGGGGAGTCAACGGTGAGATACCACCCTTAACGCTCCGGCGTTCTAACCTCGCTCTGTCATCCAGGGCAGGGACACTGCTAGGTGGGTAGTTTGACTGGGGCGGTCGCCTCCTAAAGTGTAACGGAGGCGCGCAAAGGTTCGCTCAGGCTGTTTGGAAATCAGCCAGAGAGTGCAAAAGCAGAAGCGAGCTTGACTGCGAGTCCTACAAGACGAGCAGGTGGGAAACCAGGCTTTAGTGATCCGGTGGTTCCGCGTGGAAGGGCCATCGCTCAACGGATAAAAGGTACGCCGGGGATAACAGGCTGATCTGAGCCAAGAGTTCACATCGACGCTCAGGTTTGGCACCTCGATGTCGGCTCATCGCATCCTGGAGCTGTAGCAGGTTCCAAGGGTCCGGCTGTTCGCCGGTTAAAGCGGTACGTGAGCTGGGTTTAGAACGTCGCGAGACAGTTCGGTCTCTATCTGCCATGGGCGTAGGAGATTTGAGTGGGGCTGACCTTAGTACGAGAGGACCGGGTTGGACGGACCTCTAGTGTACCGGTTGTCGCGCCAGCGGCAGCGCCGGGTAGCTACGTCCGGAAGGGAGAAACGCTGAAGGCATCTAAGCGTGAAACCCTCCACAAGATGAGATCTCCCTGGATCGTAAGATCCCTGAAGGCTCCTGGAAGATGACCAGGTGATAGGTCGGGTGTGTAAGCGTGGCGACACGTTGAGCTGACCGATACTAATCAGCCGTGAGGCTTGACCATATCTTTCTCTGCGATGCACGCAAGAAACACTGCGTGACGTGAGGCCGGAGAAACTACCGTTTGCAGGATGTTCAGTTGGCTCTTTGACATTGTCTGGGACGACCCACCTTCCGCCTTCGCCTGATGGCTTCGGCGGACAAGTCGCGCGAGGCATCTCGCGGGCTTGGTGCCGAAGCGCGCGAAACGCGCGAAGGCGGGACCCCAGGCACCACGTTTGCCGGTGGTCATAGGAGCAGGGTCACACCCGTTCCCATTCCGAACACGGAAGTTAAGCCTGCTACCGCCGATGATACTGTGTGGGAAACTGCATGGGAGAGTAGGTCGCTGCCGGCATTATTTCGTCAGGCCCGATCGCGCCAGAAGCGCGGTCGGGTCTTTTTTTTGTTGGAGGGCAGCCGGTCCGTCTGTTCTTGTGTAGGATTGCAGCCGTGCTTGGGCCGTTTCGAGCCCTGCCCGGCGGTGCGGCGGTGCTGGCCATCGCCTGGCTCTCGACGCCCGCGGGCGCCCAGCCCCCGAACGCCCCCACCACGACGCCGAGCGGTGGCGTCGTGCTCTTCCGAACGACGCTCCACGCCGCCGACGCCACCACCTCCGACACCGCGCGCGCGGTTCTGGCCCAATCCCAGCCGCAGGGGACGCCGGATCCCGACGCGCTCCCCGGGCGCCCGGTGCCGAACTCCGATCGCCTCCGCATCGGCGTGGATCTCCTCGCGGGCTACGGTCAGGACGGCGCGAACTTCGGGCTCGGATTCGAAAAGCAAGGGCGCGTCGGATACGCCATCGTGACGCTGGCCGGGCGGCTCAGCAGCCGGCTGACGTACCGGCTGGCCGTGAATCCCGTCAACGAGACCGAGCCGCTCGCCGGATGCGGCCAGCCCGGCTACTTCTACCCCAACAATCCCGCCTTCCTGTACAGCGCCGGGCCGACGGTCCCGTGCGAGCCGAAGAACGGGAACCGCCGCGTGGACTTCTACCACGGGATCGCCCTCGACGTCCTCCCGCAGCAGGGGGCCATCCGCGAGGCGTGGGTGGACGTGCGCACGATCGACAACGTGCATCTCCGGTTCGGGCGGATCCGGCTGCCCCGCGGCTTCGACTGGGAGGAAGCCGGCAGCTTCACCGCCAAGGACGCGCTGCGCATCCAGCGGATCAACGCGACCGCGAGCTTCGGGACGATGTTCACGTACGCGCGGCGTCCCGCAGGCCGGTCGCGGCCGCTCTTTGCGATCAACCTGGCCGGGTACCTGGGTGAGGGAAACCGCCTGCAGGACTACGACTACTACTACCTGGAGGACGCCTCGCTCGACGCCAACTCCGCACTCACCGCGCTCGCCTCCGGGTCGTACGCCCCGACCGATCGCCTCGAGTTCCGCGTCGCCTACCAGAAGGGCTACACCGGGAGCAAGGTGGAGAGCCTTCCGAGCTACTGGGCGAGCAAGCGAAACGACAACGCCCTGGTCGTCGGCGCGGAAGTGCACCCGGCCGCGTTCGCGCGGGTGCTCGGCGAGGTCGTGCGCTATACGTGGGGACCGACGGCGAGCTCGGCCGAGCTGCTGGGCGTCGATCCCTCACCCGTGATCAAGCGCGGGTACTGGGTCACCGGCGAGGTCTTTCACTCCGTGACGCCCGACGTGATGCTCGGCGCATCCGTCTCCCACGAGCGAGTGGACCGCGCCGACTCGCTCGTCCGCTTCATGGCCGCGCAGCACCTCTACCACGTTCAGGAGGGCGCCGAGGACAAGATGACCGTGATCCGCTTCTACGCGGACTTTCCGGTCGGCATCCGCGTCGGGGTGTACCGCACGTTCGATTCCAACCCCTACCCCTGGCTGTCGGGCATCTGGCCCGTCGAGGGCGACCACGCGTTCAGCGGACAGTCGACGGACGCCTGGGGACTCGTGGTCCGCCTGCACCTGCCGTGATCGCCGTCCCCCGGTGCGGCGCGTCTACTTGCCGTCGAGCTCGTCGTAGATGGCCTGCACGGCGGCCTTGACCCGGTCCGACTTGTAGCCCGGATAGCGCGGCGTCAGGTCGATTCCCGCCGCGGCCTCGTCCACGCTCTTGCCCGCGGCCCTGGCCGCCCGCGCCTCGGCCAGCAGATCGGCCGTGAACCGCTGGTACTCCTCCATCGCCGCACGGTTCGTGACCGGACTGTGGCCGGGGATCACGACGTCGAAGTCCGGGCCGAGCCGGGCCAGCGCGTTCGCGAGCGTCTTCGGCTCGTCCACGCAGCTTCCCCCGTTGGCCCGGTCGCAGAGCGGCGCATCCTTCCAGGCGTACAGGTCCCCGACCTGCAGCACGCGCAGCGACGGGTACAGGATCATCGCGTCGCCGTTGGTGTGCCCCCGTCCGAAGTAGAAGAGGTCCATCCGATCGCGGCCGCTTCCGATCGTCATCGTGTCGGTGAACGTGCGCTTCGGCAGGTACTTCGCCTTCTCCCCCTGGAATGCCGGCATCTTCGCCATGTTGGCTTTCGTGTTCGCCTGCGAGACGATGTCGACCGTCGTCGGGAAGAACTCGTTGCTGCCCGTGTGATCCCCGTGCGTGTGGGTGTTGATGATCATGGTCACCGGCTTGTCGGTGACCGTGCGGATCCGGTTCAGGATCTCCTGGCCCCAGCCCGCCAGCTTCGTGTCGACGACGACGACTCCGGAGTCGGTGACGAACACGCCCGTGTTGCCGCCGCTGAACGCGCCGCGCTGGGTCGGATCGGAGCCGGTGATGACGTAGAGGTTGTTCCTGACCTGCTGGATCTTCGTGGCCTCCAGCGCCGCGGGCGACAGCCCCTGTTGGGCCGCGACCGTGAGGGCCCCGACGGCAATCAGTGCCGACAGCACGAGTGCACGCTTCATGACGTCTCCTCCGTGGCCGGGCCGTTACTTACCGAAGATGACGAACCAGCGATCGTCGTAGAGCTTGACGTCCTGGAGCGGCTTGAGCCCGGCCGCCGCCATCCACGTGGTGGCGTCCTGCTGGCTCACCTGGAGCGCCTTGTCGCTCGGACCCTTGCCGGGAACGAAGTCGATGATCGCCACGCGTCCGCCAGGCTTGAGGTACTTGGCGAGCGTCTTCAGATACTCGGGTCGCTTGGCGATGTAGGACAGCGTCTCGTTCATGAAGGCGAGGTCGATGTTCTCCGGCAGATCGGGGTCGGCGTAGTCGCCGTAGATCGCCTGGACGCTGTTCGACATGCCCTGCTCGGTCGCGTTGTCGCCGATGACCTTCACCAGGCCTTCGTCGACTTCCTCCGCGTAGACCATCCCGCCGGGCTTGACGGCCTGGGCGAGCGGAATCGCGAAGACGCCCGTGCCGGCGCCGATGTCGGCGACGATGTCGCCGGGCTTGAGGCCGAGCTTGGGAATGACGTCGAAGACCTTCAGCCCGGTCACGCGCGCCGGCGCGTCGAGCTCCTTGACCCACTCGTCGGTCGTCTTCGGAGCCAGTTGGGCCGTTGCCGGCACGGCGAGGGCGAGGGTCGACAGCAGGCCCATCAGGGCGACGGGGATCAGCGCACGGCGCATACCAGGAGCACTCCTTCCGGCCAGGATTATAGTGAACCTCGAGCGTCGGCGACAGTCGCCCGCGCGGTGGTCTCGAGCCGGAGGCATGCCACCCCTCCCGGGCCGGCGGCGTCCAAGAACATGGGTATCATTTTCCGGGAGGACGAGATGAGTGAGACGCATCGTCCGGCGGGCACGGCCTCCGAAGCGGAGTGGCGGAGCCGCCTGACGCCGCAGCAGTTCGAGGTGCTGCGGCAGCACGGGACCGAGCGGCCGGGCACCAGCCCGTTCAATTTCGAGAAGCGCTCGGGCACGTTCACCTGCGCGGGGTGCGGTCGCCCGCTCTTCTCCTCGGCCACCAAGTTCGAGAGCGGCACCGGATGGCCCAGCTTCTGGGAGCCGATTGAGGGCGCCGTCGCCACCAGCGTCGACCGGAGCCTGTTCATGGCCCGCATCGAGGTGCACTGTGCCCACTGCGGCGGGCATCTCGGCCACGTATTTCCGGACGGCCCCCGGCCCACGGGCGAGCGATACTGCATCAACGGCGTCGCGCTGGATTTCACCCCCGACGCGTGACCGCGGGAAGGAAGGGACGGAGCCGTGCTGTTCAAGCCGAAGACGATTCCCTCGAAGGACGAAGCGCTCCCTGGCCGCGATCAGCGGATGCCGGTTCCGGCCGCGCACTTCGTCAACGGACACCCGCTGGAGCCGCCGTTTCCCGGGGGGCTCGAACGGGCGATCTTCGCGATGGGCTGCTTCTGGGGCGCCGAGCGCAAGTTCTGGACTCTGCCCGGGGTCTATACGACGGCCGTCGGATACACGGCGGGCTCCACGCCGAACCCGACGTACCGCGAAGTGTGCTCGGGCATGACCGGCCACGCCGAGGCCGTGCTCGTCGTGTTCGACCCTCGACGCGTGGCCTACGGCGACCTCCTCAGGGTGTTCTGGGAGAACCACGACCCGACCCAGGGCATGCGCCAGGGGAACGACGTCGGCTCGCAGTACCGATCCGGCATCTATTGCGAAGACGACGGGCAGCGTCGCGCCGCGGAGGCCTCGCGCGAACGCTTCCAGGCTCGCCTCACGGCGGCCGGCTTCGGATCGATCACGACCGAGATTCTCCCCGCCGCCGAGTTCTTCTACGCCGAGGACTATCACCAGCAGTACCTCGCGAAGAACCCCGGCGGCTACTGCGGACTGGGCGGCACCGGGGTGAGCTGCCCCGCGGGCGTCACCGCGTGACCGAGGGCCCGGACCGGACGACCGGGAGCGCGCGTCCGGTCCGCCGGGCGGCCACTTGACGCCGCCCCTCGCCGAACTGCCCATCGACGCGTATCTGGGCGAGATTCGGTCGGCGCTCGTCCGGCGGCGGGCCGTCGTCGTGGTGGCCGAGCCGGGCGCGGGAAAGACGACCCGGGTCCCCCCCGTGCTCTCCGCCGACGGCGCCGCGATTCTGCTGGAGCCCCGCCGCGCGGCCGCACGCTCGATCGCACGCCGCATCGCCGCCGAGCGTGGATGGGTCGTCGGTCGCGAGATCGGATGGCACGTCCGCTTCGACCGCCGCGCCGGCCCCGAGACCCGGCTCCTCGTCGCCACCGAAGGCATCCTCAGCGCCCGCCTGCAGCTCGACCCGCTGCTCACCGGTTTCCGCTCGATCGTGCTCGACGAGTTTCACGAGCGCAGCATCCACGCGGATCTGGCGCTCGCGCTGTCGAAGCAGGCGTGGCGCGCCCGCGACGACCTCTGGCTCGTGGTCATGTCGGCGACGCTCGATGCCGAACCCGTCGCGGCATTCCTCGACGGCTGCCCCGTCATCCGGGTGCCCGGCCGCCTTCACGATCTCGAGATCGACTACGCGCCGGGACGCGCGCTCGAGGACGTGGCGACCGAGATGCTCGCGGAGACCCCGGGGCACGTGCTGTGCTTCCTTCCCGGCGCGGCCGACATCGGGCGCGCTGCGGGAAGGCTCGCGCCGCGGGTCGGTCCGTCGGTCGACGTGATGCCGCTGCACGGATCCCTCGACGCCGAATTGCAGGATCGCGCCCTCGGGACGGGCGAGCCGGGCCGCCGGCGGATCATCGTCGCGACCAACATCGCGGAGACGTCGGTGACCGTGCCGGGGGTCACCGCGGTCGTCGACACCGGATTGCAGAAGGTGGCCCGCTACGACGCCGACCGCGGCATCGACAGCCTCGACGTCGAGCGGGTCACGGCAGACGCTGCGGACCAGCGCGCCGGCCGTGCGGGCCGCGAGGCGTCCGGCATCGTGCGCCGACTCTGGGATTGGCGGGACCGGCTGCGTCCGCATCGCGAGCCGGAAATCCACCGCGTGGACCTGTCGGGCACGGTTCTCGATGTCATCGCCTGGGGCGCCGACCCGCGACAGTTCGAGTGGTTCCAGCGGCCGGACGAGGCGGCGCTGGCGAGAGCCCTGACGCTGCTCGAGCGTCTGGGTGCCGTCAAGGGCACGGAATTGACGGACCTGGGCACCCGCCTGCAGAAGATGCCGTTGCATCCCCGTCTGGCCTGTTTCCTGGATGCGGCGGGCGGCTCCCGCACCGCGGTGCGCGCGTGTGCGCTGCTGGCGGAGCGGCATTTCCTGCCGCCGCGCCGGATGGCGACCTCGTCGGACCTGCTGTCGGCGATCGACGACTGGCCGTCGGTCCCGTTGCATGTGGCGCGCGCCGCGTCCGAGATCGAGGGAGTCGCCAGGCGCGCGTTCGAGTCGGCGGGCGGGGACTCCAGCGATACGTCGTTTCGACGCGCGCTGCTCGCCGGCTATCCGGATCGCGTCGCCGCCCGTCGTGGGCCCGCCTCCCGGCGCCTGCGCCTCGCGTCCGGCGCCGGCGCGGAGCTCTCGCCAGAGAGCGGCGTCGTCGACGGAGACTTTCTGGTGGCCGTCGATGTCCGGGCCCGTCCCGGCGAGCCCGACGCCGGGGTTCGCATCGCCAGCCGCGTCGAGCGTGAGTGGATTCGGCCGACGGTGGTCGACGTGATCCACCGGATCGACGGCGCGGGCGCCGTGAGAGCCGTGCGGGTCGAACGCTACGAGGCGCTGGTGCTGTCCGAGAGGAGCGCAGAGATCGACCCGGCGGAAGCCCGCCGCCTGCTGACCGAAGCCTGGTTCGCCCGCGGCCCCCTGGAGCCCGATACGCGCCTCCTGCGCCGGCTGCGCTTCGCGGGACGTCACGTGGATCTCGAGCCTCTCGTCCGGCGTGCCGCGCACGGCCTCCGCGCGCTCGGGGACCTTCGCCTGAGTCGGGGGTTGTCCGAGGACGAGATCCGGGCGCTCGATCGGGAGGCGCCGGACACGATCGCCGTGCCGAGCGGGCGCCAGGTGCGCCTCGAATATGCCGACGACGGGAGCGTGTCGGCCTCGGTGAAGGTCCAGGAGCTGTTCGGCCTCGGCGAGACGCCGCGGGTGGGATTTCGGCGCGAGCCCATCGTGCTGGCGCTGCTCGCGCCGAACGGCCGTCCCGTGCAGGTCACGCGTGACCTGCGCAGCTTCTGGGATCGCACGTACCCGGAGGTGCGCAAGGAGCTCCGCGGCCGGTATCCGAAGCATCCCTGGCCGGAAGACCCGTGGCGGGCGCCGCCGACGGCCCGGACGAAGGGGCGCGCCCGCTCCTAGCCCAGGAAGACCCGCTGGACGAACCAGAACGCGCCGGCGGCCGCCACGACGAGTGAACCGGCGACGGCGACGCGGCGCCCGATCACTTCGCTTCGGGCCCGTACGGCGGCGAGCGCGGACGCCGCCACCACGACGACCATCAGTTGTCCCACCTCGACGCCGAAATTGAACGAGAAGAGCGACCAGCCCAGCGCGGCCGACGGCAGGCTCATTTCCCGCAGCACGCCGGCGAACCCGAAGCCGTGCACGAAGCCGAACCCGAACGCGATCCATGCGCGGAGGTCCCGTCCTCCCCGCACGAGGAGGTTGTCCACGCCGACGAAGACGATGCTCAGGGCGATGGCCGGCTCGACGATGCGCGGCGACGGGGCGACGAGGTTGAGCGTCGCCAGCGAGAGCGTGACGCTGTGCGCCAGGGTGAACGACGAGACCACGAGGGCGAGCCGGCGGATTCGATCCGCCCAGCAGGAGCAGGCCGACGAGGAACAGGATGTGGTCCGGCCCGATGAGGATGTGGTGAATGCCCGCGGGCAGGAACTTGCGGACGACGGCGGCTGTGCCCTGCGGCGTGCCGGGGTAGTACTCGAACGACTCGCGATCCTTGTCCAGGATCGCCTGGGACATGAGCGTCTCGCCTTCGTAGATGTTGAGGAAGGTCTGGTGGGTGGGATCGTAGGGAAAGAGCCGCGCGTGGACCGTCACCAGACCCGGGTGGTCGATCGGATAGGACGCGGTGAACTGCAGCGACTGGCGATCGGTCAGCACCGTCGGCGCCGACAGCGTCTCGTCCAGGCGGCGGCCGTCCGCGGTCAGCCAGAGGCGGGGCGACAGCCGCGCGGCGATGGCGTCGGCGGCGCGCGCCGCCTCGGCCGGGTCGAGCAGCCGCTCGGGCGGCTCGACGGCAATCTCGTGCGCCACGTCGAACACGTGGGCGACCACGGTCACGTGCGCGACCGTGCCGTCCAGGCGGACATCGACGTAGCTGAACGGCACCGGATGGGCCCGGGCGGTGCCGGCGAGCAGAAGGACGGCGAGCGTCCAGACGGCGACCGCGCGCCGGTTCATCGCCGGGATGGTAACGTACCGCCGTGCAGATCGAACGGCTCGAGGGCCCCGGCGACGCGCGCGTGGCCGACTATCGCGGCGTGTCGGATCCCGAACTGCTCCGCGAGCGCGGCCTCTTCGTCGCGGAGGGCCGGCTCGTGGTGCGCCGGCTCATCGAGGATCGCCGATGGCGGATTCGGTCGCTGCTGCTCAGCGAGGCGGCGCTCGCGTCGCTCGGTCCCGTCCGGGAGCGGGTGCCGGCCGGCACGCCGGCGTTCGTCTGCCCGCTGTCGGACTTCTCCGGCATCACCGGCTATCACATCCATCGTGGGTGCCTGGCGCTCGGCGAGCGTGGCGCGCGGCCGGACCTCGACGCGATCGTCGCGGCGGCGCGCACGCTCCTCGTCCTCGAGGGCGTCGCGAACGCGGACAACGTCGGCGGCGCCTTCCGCAACGCGGCGGCCTTCGGCGTCGACGCCGTGCTCCTCAGCCCGACGTGCGGCGATCCGCTGTACCGCAAGGCGATCCGCACGTCGATGGGGGCGACGTTGCGGACGCCGTTCGCGCGGCTGTCGGACTGGCCGCGCGCGCTGGATCGGCTTCGCGCCTCGGGCTTCGCGATCGTCGCGCTCACGCCGCGGGCGCCGGCCGACGAGCTGGCCGCAATCGCCCGCGCGGGCCGGCCGGCGCGGCTGGCCCTCGTTGCCGGCAACGAGGGCGCGGGCCTCAGTCCGGATGTCGAGCGTCTGGCCGACATCCGGCTCCGGATTCCGGTCCGTCCGGAGGTCGACTCCCTGAACGTCGCGGTGGCCGTCGGCATCGCGCTGCACGCGTTGCAGTCCGGATATACTGTCTGACCCGTGGCGACGATTCCTGTCGAGTACGACTCGCAGCGGAAGATCCGCGCGCGCAACAAGCTGTACTACCGGTTCAATCACTGGCCGATCTGGATCTTCGTGTTCTTCATCGTGCCCGGGCCGCTCACGTTCGATCTCTTCGAGCGCGGATTCGACTGGCGGATGGCCGTGTGGCTCTCCATCGTGCTGCTCGGGACCGGCCTGGCGGGTCTGAGGGGACGCCTGCCGGGGGTCGAGCCCCGTCCTTACATCATTCGCTTCACCGAGGATCGCCCCAACCCCCTCTACCGGCGCGTCTGCTACACCGTCGCCTGGAGCGAGGTGATCACCTTCGCGGTGCTGAACGTGGCGGGCCTCGTCTGGGCGATCTTCGTGGGCGAGTGGCACCTGAAGCAGATCTACCTGGCCGCCTACTTTCCCATGGTGATCGCCATCTGGCTGTTCGGCGCCCTGGGCTGGCTGCCGCGCGTGAAGCCGTCGACCAAGGGCGAGGGCTACGAGCGCCGGTACTTCTACGGCTCGGTCTGGGCGGTCTGCGTCGCGCAGCCGCTCCTCTGGTTTCTGTGGAAGGTTCTGCCGCAGACGCGGACGACGGCCGTGGTGAAGCTCGCGGTGTTCGTCGGGATCCTGGCCTTCATGGGCAACCTGGCGCGGCTCGGCCGGCTGCCGCGCACGCGGCCGATCGTGCCCGGCGAGCTCGCCATTTCCGACTGATCGTCGACACCGTGGAACGCGAGGACGGGGCATGGCCGACGGCACCGAAGGCTGGGACGAGTACGCGCCGTTCTACGACTGGGAAAACGCGCGAACGCTCGGGCGTCGCGACGTGCCGTTCTGGCGCCGGCTGGCGCGGCGCGCGTCCGGGCCGGTGCTCGAGCTGGGCTGCGGGACGGGACGCGTCTCCTGGCCCCTGGCCCGCGCCGGCGTCGATCTCGATCGGCGTCGATCGATCCCACGCGATGATCGCCCGGTCGGCCCGCCGGGGCCGCCGCGGCGGACCCAGGCCGCGTCTCGTGCGCGGCGACATCCGCCGCCTGCCGTTCGGCGACGGCGCCATGTCGATGGTCCTCGCGCCGTACGGCGTCCTGCAGTCGCTGCTGAGCGATCGCGATTTGGCCGCGACGCTGACCGCCGTGGCGCGCGTCCTCGGTCCCGGCGGCGTGTTCGCCATCGACGTCGTCCCCGACGTTCCCCACTGGCGGGAGTACCGCAACAAGGTCCAGTTGCGCGGCCGCGCCGCCGGCGGACGCCACCTGACCCTCGTCGAATCGGTGCGCCAGGACGCGGTGCGCCGGCGCACCACGTTCGAACAGACCTACATCGAGCAGCGCGGCGGCCACCGGACGGAACACCGCTTCGAGCTGACGTTTCGGACCCTGTCCGTGCGGGCCGTGGCGAACCGCCTGGGCCGGGCGGGCTTCGAGGTCGAATCCGTGCTGGGCGACTACGACGGCCGTCCGTGGGACTCGCGCGCCGACGTCTGGATCCTCCTGGCCCGTCGGCGATGAGCGGCACGGCGGCGCTCCGGGCGACCGGGCCCGCGAGTCCCTGTGGTAAAATTTTCGGTCGCCTTTTCGGTCAGTTTTTGGGGGTATCTGGATATGTCCGGCCATTCCAAGTGGCACTCAATCAAGCACAAGAAGGGCGCCGCGGACGCCAAGCGCGGCAAGGTCTTCACGCGCCTGATCAAGGAATTGACCGTCGCCGCGCGGGCCGGAGGCGGCGATCCGGACATGAATCCGCGTCTGCGCACCATCATCGCTGACGCCAAGGCGCAGAACATGCCCGCCGACAACATCAAGCGCGCCATCCGGCGGGGCACGGGCGAGGAGCCGGGTGTGTCGTACGAAGAGGTGCAGTACCGAGGGCTACGGCCCCGGCGGCGCCGCACTCATCATCGACATGCTGACCGACAACAAGAATCGCGCGGTCGGCGAGATCCGGCACATCCTCACCAAGCACGGCGGCAACCTCGCCGAGACGAACGCCGTCGGCTGGATGTTCACCAAGCGCGGCTACATCGTCGTCCCGAAGGACCGGATCGAGGAAGACAAGCTGATGGACGCGGTGCTGGAGGCGGGCGCCGACGATCTCCGCGACGACGAGGACAACTGGGAAGTGCTGTCGTCGCCCGAGGTGTTCCCGCAGGTGCTCGAGGCGGTCAAGGCCCTCGGCGTCGAGCCGGACGCGGCCGAGGTCTCCATGCTGCCGCAGACGTACCTGAAGCTCGAGGGCAAGCAGGCCCAGCAGATGGTCAAGCTGATGGAAGCGCTCGAGGAGCACGACGACGTGCAGCACGTCTGGTCCAACTTCAACATCGAGGCCAAGGAGATCGAGGCGTCGCTGGCGTGAAGATCCTGGGCATCGACCCCGGCTCCGAGCGCACCGGTTACGGCTGCGTCGAGACCGACGGGTCGCGCCACCGCCTGGTGGGCTGCGGGGCCATCCAGGCGGCCCCGGGCACCTCGTTCGCCGAGCGCCTCTCGGTGATCCACGGCGGGCTCTCGACGCTCATTCGCCGCTTCCGGCCCGACTGCGCCGCGATCGAGGATGTCTTCCACGCCGTGAACGTGCGCAGTGCCCTCAAGCTGGGCCACGCCCGCGGCGTCGCGATGCTCGCCGCCGTGGAAGCGGGTCTGACGGTGGCCGAGTACACGCCGACCGAGATCAAGCGGGCCGTGGTCGGGTACGGCCGCGCCGACAAGCACCAGGTCCAGCAGATGGTGAAGCTGGTGCTCGGCCTCGACGCGCCGCCGACCCCGCACGACGCCTCCGACGCCCTGGCGGTCGCGATCTGCCACGCCCACTCGCAGATGCCGGCGGGAATCGCGGCGGACGTGCCGCGCAGCCGCCGGGCCACGAGCTGGCGGCAGTACCGCCCGTCGCACTGAGCCCGTGATCGCCCACCTGCGCGGCCAGATCTTCGAGAAGCAGCCCAACCGCCTCATCGTCGATGTGCAGGGCGTCGGCTACGAGGTCTTCGTCCCGCTGTCCACGTTCTACGATCTCGGCGAGCCCGGCTCCGAGGTGGCGCTGCGGATCCACACGCACGTCCGCGAGGATCAGCTCGCGCTGTACGGCTTCGGCACCGAGCTCGAACAGGCGCTCTTCGAGCGCATGATCGCCGTGAGCGGCATCGGTCCCCGCCTGGCGCTGGCCGTCCTCTCCGGCATCGATCCGCAGGAGCTCGTGCGGGCCGTCGAGCTCGGTGACGTCGCACGCCTCACGGCCATCCCGGGCGTGGGCAAGAAGACGTCGGAGCGCATCGTCCTCGAGTTGAAGGACCGGCTGCCGAAGGCGCACGCGCCGGTGTCCGGCGTCGCGGCGCCGCCGTCGCTCCGCGACGATGTCCTGTCGGCGCTGGCGAACCTGGGGTATCATCGGCCGCTTGCCGAACGCGCCGTGGAGTCGGCCCTCCAGGCGCTCGGGGGCGGTCCCGACGCCGGCTTCGAGCGTACGCTGAAACACGCCCTGCGCGAGCTCGCGAAATGACTGACAGCCGCCTGGTGACCGCCTCGCGCGTCGACGAGGACGCGCAATACGAACCGGGACTCAGGCCGCGCGCCCTCGACGAGTACATCGGCCAGGACCGCGTGCGGGAGAACCTGCAGGTCTCGATTGCGGCCGCGCGCCAGCGCGGGGAAGCGCTCGATCACGTCCTCCTGTACGGCCCGCCCGGCCTCGGCAAGACGACGCTCGCTTACGTGATCGGCAACGAGCTCGGGGCGTCGGTCCGCGCGACGTCAGGGCCCGTGCTCGAGCGGCCCGGCGATCTCGCCGCGATCCTGACGAACCTCGGCGACCGCGACGTCCTCTTCATCGACGAGATCCACCGGATGGCGCCGGTCATCGAGGAAATCCTGTACCCGGCGATGGAAGACTACGAGCTGGACATCGTCATCGGGCAGGGGCCGAGCGCGCGCTCCGTCAAGGTGCCGCTGCAGAAGTTCACGCTCATCGGCGCGACGACGCGCGCCGGCCTGCTCACCTCGCCGCTGCGGGCGCGCTTCGGCATCGTGCACCGGCTCGAGTTCTACGGTCCCCGCGATCTCGAGGAGATCGTCCGCCGGTCGGCCCGCATCCTGAGCGTCCCGATCGACGATGCCGCGGCCGAGGAGATCGCCCGCCGGGCCCGCGGGACGCCGCGGATCGCGAACCGTCTGCTGCGGCGGATCCGCGACTACGCGCAGGTGCGCGCCGACGGGGCGGTGAGCCGCGAGGTCGCCCTGGCCGCGCTCAAGCTGCTGGAGGTCGACGAGCACGGGTTCGACGAGATCGACCGGAAGCTGCTGCGCACGATCATCGAGAAGTTCGGCGGCGGGCCGGTCGGGATCAACAGCATCGCCGCCGCGATCAGCGAAGAGAAAGATGCCATCGAGGACATCTACGAGCCGTTTCTGATTCAGATCGGCTTTCTGGATCGCACGCCGCGCGGCCGCGTCGCGACGCCGCGCGCGTACGGCTATTTCGGGCTCGACGCCCCCCGGAAGGACTCGCAACTGTGGTGAACGCCGCGAAGGGAGAGCCGCGCTATCGAGGGCGGCCGGTCACGATCCGTTCCCTGGCGACCTACGTGCCGCCGCGCCTGTTGACGAACGAGGACCTTGAGCGGATGGTCGACACGAGCGACGAATGGATCCGCCAGCGAACGGGCATCAGTCAGCGGCACGTCGTCGATCCCGGCGTGGCGACGTCCGATCTCGCCCGCGAGGCCGCCGTGAAGGCGATTGCGAGAGCGGGCCTCGCCCCCGACGACATCGGGTTCATCGTCGTCGGCACGGTCACGCCCGACATGATGTTCCCCAGCACGGCCTGCGTGCTGCAGAACAAGCTCGGCGCCCATCACGCCTGGGGCTTCGACGTGAGCGCGGCGTGTTCCGCCTTCACCTACTCGCTCACGACGGGCTGTCAGATGGTCGCGGGCGGTCTCGTGGAGCGCGCGCTCGTCGTCGGCGCCGACGTGATGTCGAGCATCATCGACTACAGCGATCGTGCGACGTGCGTGCTGTTCGGCGACGGGGCCGGCGCATGCGTCCTCGTCCCGGCGGGGCCCGACGACGGTGTCATCCTCGACTTCGAGCACGAGATCGACGGGTCGGGCGGACCCGCGCTGTGCATGCCGGCCGGAGGCAGCCTGCATCCCGCCTCGGCCGAGACCGTTGCCGCGAAGATGCACTACGTCAAGCAGGACGGCGGCAGCGTGTTCAAGTTCGCCGTACGGAAGACCGAGGAGATCGCCCGGCGCGTGCTCGAGCGCAACGGGCTCGCACCGCGCGACGTCGACCTGTTCGTGTCGCACCAGGCGAACCGTCGCATCATCCAGTCGGCGGCCGACAAGCTGGGCCTCGAGGACCGACAGGTGATCATCAACATCGATCGCTACGGCAACACCACGGCCGCGACGATCCCGCTGGCTTTGAACGACGCGATGTGCCAGGGCCGCCTGAAGAAGGGCGATCTGGTCCTGCTCGCCTCGGTCGGGGCGGGCTTCACCGTGGGCTCCGTGCTGCTCCGATGGGGTATCTGAGCACCGCTGGAGCGGACTTTATGTTCGATTGAGTGACATGTGTTCCATTCCGAGACTGATCCGCACTTAGACGCTCGATCTCGGTCAAATTCGTCGGAAATTGCCCTCCAGCGAGCCCGCCCGTGTGGCATTTCTAAACATGCCATGTTGTCGCACTAAGTCGTCGACTCGCACCATCGTCCCCGCAAACTGAAGCTACACAGCGTCTTGGCCGATACGTTGCCGCGAGCGGCAACTCTGGCCATGTCCTTGCTCAGTCAGGCACGGATGATTTCTGCCCGCCGACCCCTCGCCACCTTCTTTGTCGGGATTGGTCTGTCTGTGCTGGCCCTGAGCCCGGCCTATGCGGGGCAGTCGCCCGGGCGGCATCCCAAGCTCGATCGCGCGCTCGAGCAGGCCGTCCAGCGTGGCGACCAGACCCAGCACGTCATCATCACGACGAAGAGCGGCCGCCGCGACGCCGTCGGCCAGAACCTGGTTTCTGGGGGAGGCGCCGTCAAGTCGACCTTCGATTCGACCGATGCGATTGCCGCCGAGGTCACGAGCAACGAGATCCTCCAGCTCGCGAACAACCCGGACGTCGAGTTCGTGTCGGTCGACGCGACGGTTTATGCGGGCACGAGCGCCAAGTCGGCCGGCGGCAGTCATGCGACCGATGCCGGAACCCCGCCCGCGTCCAGGCCGACGCCGTCGTCGGTGCTTCGCGAGACGCTGGGCCTGCCTGCGGTGCCGAGTGGTGATGCCCTGACGGGCGCCGGGGTCGGCGTGGCCGTCATCGACTCGGGCATCGCCCCGCTCCCGGATCTCGCCGGGCGCATCACGGCGTTCTACGACTTCACGCGGGGCGGCGTCCGGACGGCGCCCTTCGACGACTTCGGTCATGGCACCCACGTCGCCGGGCTCATCGGCGGCGCCGCGCTGATCGACGGCGCGCCGGTGGGCATCGCGCCGTCGGTGCACTTCGTCGGGCTGAAGGTGCTCGACGCGACCGGCGCGGGCTCGACGAGCGACGTCATCAGCGCGCTCGACTTCGTGACGAAGTTCGCCAACCGCCTCGACGTGCAGGTGGTGAACCTGTCCCTGGGCCACGAGATCTTCGCGCCGGCCGCTCTCGATCCGCTCGTGGCGGCTGTCGAGCGCGCGTCCAACGCGGGGCTGATCGTGGTCGTGTCGGCCGGCAACGACGGTCCTGCCTCGGCCACCGTGACGTCGCCCGGCAACGCGCCGTCGGCGATTACCGTCGGCGCGGCGGACACGAACGCCACGATCACCAGGGCCGACGATGGCGTCACGTCGTACAGCGGACGCGGACCGACCTGGTTCGACGCCTTCGCCAAGCCGGACGTAGTGGCTCCCGGTCACCGTCTGCGGTCCGAGGTACCGGCAGGCGCGGCCCTGTGCGGCTACACCGGACTCACGTGCGCGACCGACGCGGGCGGCCGGGCATGGCTGGCCCTGAGCGGCGCGAGCATGGCGACCGGCGTGGCCAGCGGGACGGTGGCACTGGCCGTCGAAGCCCAGGATCGCGCCGTGCGCCATGGTCCGGGGCTGACGCCGAACCTCGCCAAGGGCATTCTCGAGTACACGGCGATCCCGATCGCCGCCACCGATGCGCTCGCGCAGGGCACGGGCGAGATCAACGCGGGAGGAGCGGGTGCACTGGCCGGCTCGGTCGACACGAGCGGCGCCAACGACTCCTGGTGGCTCACGAGCGGCGTCACCCCCAGCACGACCCTTGGTGACGGCAGCATCGCCGCATGGTCGCAGAACGTGATCTGGGGCGATCAGGTGCTGACCGGCAATCTCGTCTACTACGACCTGCGGCTCTGGTCCCAGAACATCATCTGGGGCACGAACATCATTTGGGGCACGCGGGCGCAGGCGGCCGTGCGGGCCGCCGGGGCGAACGGCAACGCCCTGAGCGCGTCCTGGGCCAAGGACAACATCATCTGGGGCACGTTCCAGGTCCGGTCCGACAACATCATCTGGGGAACGGCCGATGTCTGGGCCGCCGACCTGCCCGGCGACCGCGTGATTGGCACGCGCGTCGACGACAACATCATCTGGGGCACGTGGGGCAACTCGGACAACATCATCTGGGGCACGTTCTTCAACGACAACATCATTTGGGGCACGTTCTTCGACGACAACATCATCTGGGGCACGTCGTCCTCGGCCGGCGTCGACCCGACGACCAGGCAGGGTACCTCGGTGGTGTCCGCCGACAGCATCCTCTATGCGGCCCCGACGGCGAGCCTCGTCGCGTCCACGTGGGGCGGCGACAACATCATCTGGGGAACCTGGATGAGCGACAACATCATCTGGGGAACCTGGTCCGCCGACAACATCATCTGGGGCACGAACATCATCTGGGGTACCAACATCATCTGGGGCACGAACATCATCTGGGGCACCAACATCATCTGGGGAACGGTCTCGAGCACCAACATCATCTGGGGCACGAACATCATCTGGGGCACGTGGGGCGACAACATCATCTGGGGCACGTGGGGCGACAACATCATTTGGGGCACGTCGTTCGGCGACAACATCATCTGGGGCACGAGCGTGAACGGGGAGGCGTCGTGATGGAGAAGATGCCGTACCGCACGGACGCGGATTTCATCGCAGTACTGGAGACCGCGCCGGCGCACACCGCGCAGGCGGGCGAGCGATCCCGGGCCTGGCGCCACGAGCTGCCGACCCTCGTCGGAACGATGGTCACGCTGCGGGAGCTCCGCCCGAGCGACGCACCGTCGCTCTTCGCCCTGCTCGCCAACGAGCAGGTGACCCGGTTCATCTCGCCGCCTCCGGCGACGATCGACGGTTTCGAGCGATTCATCGCCTGGACCCACCGGCAGCGTGAGAGCGGCCAGTACGCCTGCTTCGCCATCGTCCCCAAGGGGGCCGATCGGGCGATCGGGGTGATCCAGGTTCGCGCCCTCGACCCGGCGTTCGACACGGCGGAGTGGGGCTTCGCCATGGCCTCCGAGTTCTGGGGCACGGGCACGTTCATGGATGCGGCCGAGCGCGTGCTCGGCTTCGCGTTCGACACGCTCGGCGTCCATCGCCTCGAAGCGCGCGCCGCGATCCGCAACGGCCGCGGCAACGGCGCCCTCCGCAAGCTCGGCGCGGTCCAGGAATCGGTGCTGCGCCGGTCCCTGCTCAAGAACGGGGAATACGTCGACCAGGCGCTCTGGTCCATCCTGGCCGAGGACTGGCGCGAGGCGACCGCCGCCTGGGATCAACCCGCGCTCGTCCACTGACCCCGCCCGCGGTCCGATAAGATGAGTCGCGGACATGGATGTCCGCGACTTCTTCTTCGATCTCCCTCCGGAACTGATCGCCCAGGAGCCGGCCCTCGACCGCGCCTCCGCCCGAATGCTGCGGCTCGACCGGCGCACCGGGGCCGTCAGCCACTCGTCTATCGCCGCGCTGCCCGACGCCCTCCGGCCTGGCGACCTTCTGGTCCTGAACGACACGCGGGTCTTTCCGGCGCGGCTGCTCGGCCGGCGGACGCCCAGCGGAGGTGCCGTCGAATGCCTGCTCGTCGCGCGGCTCGACGCCACGAGCCCGACCGAGGAGACCTGGGAGGCGCTGGTGCACCCGGGTCAGAAGCTCAAGCCCGGCGCGGCGATGATCTTCGAGGGGGCCAGGACGATCCGGGGAGAGATTCTGGATCGGCACTTCCACGGCCGGCGCACGGTGCGTCTGTGGACCACCGATGCCGCGAGCCTGGACGAGGCCGTCGACGCCATCGGTCACGTGCCGCTCCCGCCCTACATCAGGCGCACGGACCAGCCGGCGGATCGCGAGCGGTACCAGACGGTGTTCGCGCGGGCCCGCGGGTCGGTTGCGGCCCCGACGGCCGGTCTCCATCTCACGCCCGGCATCCTGGCGGCGCTCGCCGGCCGGGGCGTCTCCGTTGCCGACATCACGCTCCACGTCGGCTACGGCACCTTCCAGCCCGTTCGCGTCGAGCGGGTCGAGGATCATCGCCTCGAGGCGGAGCGCTTCATCGTCGGAGGTGCCGCCGCGGCCGCGATCAATGCCGCACTCGACGAGCGGCGGCGCGTGATTGCGGTGGGGACGACGAGCACCCGGACGCTGGAGGCCGTCGCACGACGCCACGATGGCCGTATCGTCGCGGGAGCCGGCACGACGGATCTGTTCATCGCGCCCGGGTTCGAGTTCCGGGTCGTCGGCGGTCTGCTCACGAACTTCCACCTGCCGTGTTCGTCGCTGTTGATGCTCGTGGCCGCGTTCGCCGGCCGCGAGCACGTCCTCGCGGCGTATGCCGAAGCGGTCGAGGCCCGGTACCGGTTCTACAGCTATGGCGACGCCATGCTGATCCTGTGAGCTGACGCGGCCCGGTGATGCGCGCCCGCCCTGCGGAGTGCTACGCTAGCGCCGCGTGAAGTTCGGCTACGACGACTTCGATCTCTCGGCCGTTCGCACCTACCCGCTCGCCGCGAGGGCGAGCAAGGTGCGGACGGAGGACTTCGCCGCAGCGTCTCCCCCGGGAGCCACCATCGGGTCGTTCGTCGACCGCCTGCCGAACCTGCTCGCCGCCGCGGACTTCAAGGCCGTCGTGCGGGCCATCGTCGACGCCAGGCAGGGCGGGCGCGGCATCGTCTGGGGGCTCGGCGCGCACGTGATCAAGACCGGTCTCGCGCCGGTGCTCGTCGACCTCATGGAGCGTGGCTTCGTCTCGGCGCTGGCGCTGAACGGGGCCGCGGTCATCCACGACTTCGAGGTCGCGACGGTGGGCGCCACGTCCGAGGATGTCGACGCGTCGCTCGGTCCCGGCCGCTTCGGCATGGCCGAAGAGACCGGCCGCGTCCTGAACGAGGTGATCATCGAGGGCGTGACCGGCGGCCTGGGGCTCGGGCAGTCCGTGAGCCGGTACCTGGCGCGCGCCCGGGCGCCACACGCGGCACGCAGCATCCTGGCGGCGGCCGGGCGCCTCGACGTCCCCGTGACGGTCCACGTGGCCATCGGCACCGACATCATTCACATGCACCCGGCAGCGTCCGGCGCGGCGCTCGGCGAGGGGAGCCTGCGCGACTTCCGCTATCTGGTCTCGAACGTCGCGCGCCTCGAGGGCGGTGTGTACCTCAACTGCGGCTCCGCGGTCATCCTGCCCGAAGTCTTTCTGAAGGCCGTGGCGCTCGCCCGCAACGCCGGTCGTTCGCTCGAAGGCTTGACGACGGTCAATCTGGATTTCGTGCGGCTGTACCGGCCCGAGACCAACGTCGTGGCCAGGCCGACGGCCGGATCCGGCCGCGGTTATTCGCTCGTCGGGCACCACGAAATCATGATTCCGCTGCTCGCCGCGGCCATCGTCGAGATGGACGGCCGCGACGCGGTACCGCGGCCGCCGGCCTGAGGATCGGGCCGCCCGTCCTCGTGTTACCATCAAAAGTTCGAGTCCGGGCCGGAGTAGCTCAGTTGGTGAGAGCACGCGTCTCATAAGCGCGGGGTCGGCGGTTCAAGTCCGCCCTCCGGCACCACCCGCTCGCCCGGGCGCCGCGGCCCGGGCACGACTGGCCGGCCATGCCGGACGACCTGTGATGGATGTTGTCGCCAGAGTCCGGGACGCGATCGCGCGGCACGAGCTCGCCTCGCCCGCGACGCGCATCCTGGTGGCGGTGTCCGGCGGGTCCGACTCGGTCGCCCTGGCGCACATCCTCCGCGAGCTCGACGCGGCGCGCGAGCTCACGGTCGCGGGCCTCGCCCACTTCAACCATCAGCTCCGCGACACCGCCGGCCGCGACGAGGCCTTCGTCGCGGCGCTGGCGCGTCAACTGGGCTGGCCCGCGTGGTCCGGGCGTGGCTGACGTGGCGGCGCTGGCTCGCCGCGAGCGCCGGTCGATCGAGGATGCGGCGCGGACGGCCCGGCATGCCTTCCTCGAAGGTGTCCGGGTCGAGTCCGGCGCCGACGTCGTGGCCGTCGGGCACACGCGCGACGACGAGGCCGAGACCTTCCTGCTGCGGCTCGTCCGCGGAGCCGGATCGCGCGGGCTCGCGGCGATGCACCCGCGAGCCGGCCGGGTGATCCGGCCGCTGCTCACGTGCCGCCGTGACGCGCTGCGCGCGTACCTGGCCGCGCTCGGCGCCGGCTTCGTCGAGGACGAGTCGAACGCCGATCTCGCGATTCCGCGCAATCGCGTGCGGGCGGAGCTGCTGCCGCTCCTGGCGCGCTTCAACCCGGCGATCGTGGACGTGCTGGCCGACGAGGCGGATCTGGCCCGTGAGGAATGGCGCTGGCTCGAGTCCGAGGCGGGCAGGCTCGCCGAGGTGATTGGCGCGCCCTCGCCCGAGGGCTGGGCCCTCGATGCGGCGGCGCTCCGTGCAGCGCCGCTGCCCGTGCGCCGACATACCCTCTGGCGGCTCATGCGGGAGCGGGCGGGAGGGCGGCCCGTGGGCTTCAAGCACGTGGAGGCCGCCCTCGACCTGCTCACGCGTCCGGACGCGGCGCTGGACGTCCCCGGGCATCGCCTGGAACGCATTGGCTCGCGGCTCGTCTTAAGGGATAGACCTCGGCCGGTGGTGAACCTTTTCCACTATCCGCTGTCTATCCCAGGGACGGTCGACATTCCGGAAGCCGGGTTGCGCGTGTCCGCCGAGCTGGCCGAGCGCTCGACGCCGGAAGGCTGGTCGGGTCTCACGGGGCGCGTCGGCATGGTGCGGCACGACCTCTGCCGGGGGCCGCTGTCGGTACGCAACCGGCGCCCCGGGGACCGGTTCCGGCCCGTCGGCCTCGACGGACGGAAGAAGCTGCAGGACTACTTCGTGGATCGGAAGGTGGCCCGGACCGAGCGCGACGCGGTGCCGATCGTGGTCGACGGCGCCGACCACGTCGTGTGGGTGGCGGGTCACGGGATCGACGCGGCGTTTCGGGTAACGGACCCTTCGCAAGCCGTGTTAATCTTCAAATTGAGGGAATTGGGAGGCTCGGCTTGAACTCGACTCTGAAAAGCGCGGTGTTCTGGGTGGCGCTGATCGTCGTCGCGGTCCTGGTGTGGAACTTCTCCACGCGGTTCCAGCAGCACGACCGGACGGTCACCTTCAGCGAGTTCATGACCTGGGTGCACAACGACAGCGTCGACAGCGTCGTGATCACCGGGCAGGACATCACGGGCAAGACGCGCCAGGGGGAGACGTTCCACACCTACGTGCCGGCCCAGTACGACGGGCTCGCCAACGAGCTCGTCGAGCGCAAGGTGATCGTGACGGGCAAGGAGCCGACGGCGAGCCCGTGGGCGTCGCTGCTCTACACCTGGGCGCCGGTTCTGCTGATGGTGGGCTTCTGGATCTTCTTCATGCGCCAGATGCAGAGCGGCGGCAACAAGGCGCTGTCGTTCGGCAAGAGCAAGGCGAAGCTCTCGTCCAGCGCACAGAAGAAGGTCACCTTCAAGGACGTCGCCGGGGTCGACGAAGCCAAGGAAGAGCTGCAGGAGATCATCGAGTTCCTGAAGGAGCCCCAGAAGTTCCAGAAGCTGGGTGGCCGGATCCCGAAGGGCGTCCTGCTGATGGGGCCCCCGGGAACGGGCAAGACCCTGCTGGCGCGTGCGGTGGCGGGCGAGGCCAACGTGCCGTTCTTCTCGATCAGCGGCTCGGACTTCGTCGAGATGTTCGTGGGGGTCGGCGCCTCGCGCGTGCGCGATCTGTTCGAGCAGGGCAAGAAGAACGCTCCCTGCATCGTCTTCATCGACGAGATCGACGCGGTCGGCCGGCACCGGGGCGCGGGCCTGGGCGGCGGCCACGACGAGCGCGAGCAGACGCTCAACCAGCTGCTCGTCGAGATGGACGGCTTCGAGTCCAACGAGGGCGTGATCCTCGTCGCGGCGACCAACCGCCCCGACGTGCTGGACCCCGCCCTCCTGCGGCCCGGCCGCTTCGACCGCCGCATCGTCGTCAACCGTCCGGACGTCAAGGGCCGCGAGGGCATCCTCTCCGTGCACACGCGGAAGATCCCGATGGCCGACGACGTGCAGGTGTCGGTGCTGGCGCGCGGGACGGCTGGTTTCTCCGGCGCCGACCTGGCGAACCTGGTCAACGAGGCCGCGCTCAACGCGGCGCGCTACAACCAGAAAGCCGTGCGGATGCACGACTTCGAGTTCGCCAAGGACAAGGTCCTCATGGGATCGGAGCGCCGCTCGATGATCATCAGCGACGCCGAGAAGCGGGTGACGGCCGTGCACGAAGCGGGGCACGCGCTCCTCGCGGTCCTGCTGCCGCACGCCGACCCCATCCACAAGGTCACGATCATCCCGCGCGGCATGGCCCTCGGCCTGACGCAGCAGCTGCCGGCCGACGAGAAGCACAACTACTCGCGCGACTACCTGAACGATCAGATCGCGATTCTGCTCGGCGGCCGCCTCGCCGAAGAGATCACGATGAACAGCCTGACGACGGGGGCGGGCAACGACATCGAGCGCGCGACCGAGATGGCTCGCCGCATGGTCTGCGAGTGGGGCATGAGCGACGCCATGGGGCCGTTGACCTTCGGCAAGAAGGAAGAGCAGATCTTCCTCGGCCGCGAGATCGCGCAGCACCAGGACTACAGCGAGGACACCGCGATCAAGATCGACCAGGAAGTGAAGTACATCGTCACGACCAACTACGATCGCTCGCGCACCCTCCTCGAGCAGCACAAGGACACGCTGGTCAAGATGTCGGACGCCCTGCTCGCGCGCGAGGTGCTCGACGCCGATCAGGTGCGCCGGCTGGTCGACGGCCTGCCGCTCGACGAGATCGAGGTGACGCGCCCGACGCCGACGGGCGAGGACGAGACGCGGCCCCGTCAGAAGGAGCGCGCGCCGATCGTCCCGGCTCTCAACAAGCCGGTCGGGCAGGAGTAAGGACAGCCCGTCGAGCACCGGTTCCACGCCGATTGTGACGGGTACTTTTCCCCCAAGACGGGTCTACCGTCTGCCGCTGCCCCGGAGCGGGTCGCTCGTCCTCGGCGAGCGCCCGCTGGTCATGGGGATCCTGAACGTCACGCCTGACTCGTTCGGCGACCGCGTCGCCCTGCGCGATCCCGCCGCAGCCGTCGATGTGGCCCTCCACATGGAAGCCGACGGCGCCGACGTGATCGACCTGGGCGGCGAGTCCACGCGCCCTGGCGCGATTCCGGTCCCCGCCGAGGAGGAGATGGCGCGGGTCCTCCCGGTGCTCCGCGCCCTCGCGGGCCGCCTGCGGATTCCGCTCTCCATCGACACCTACAAGGCGGCGGTGGCGCGCGCCGCGCTGGCAGAAGGCGCCGCGATCGTCAACGACGTGAGCGGGCTCCGCTACGAGCCGGACCTCGCGGACGTCGCCGCCGAGGCCGGCGCCGCCATGGTCCTGATGCACATGCGGGGGCGTTCGCAGGCGATGTACGACCTGGCGCGGTACGACGACCTGATCGGCGAGATTGCGCGCGAGATCGGCGAGTCGATCGCGGTCGCGGACCGGGCCGGCGTGTCCGCGGACCGGATCGTCGTGGACCCCGGGATCGGGTTTGCCAAACGCGCGGGCGACAGCTATGGTGTGCTGGCGAGGCTCGGCGAGCTGGCATCGGCGCTCGATCGCCCCGTGCTTGCCGGGCCGTCCCGGAAGTCGTTCCTGCGCGAGGCCACGGGCGATCGTCCGGCGGCCGAGCGCGACTGGGGCACGGCCGCCGCAGTGGCCGCCGCCGTCCTCGCCGGCGCGCACGTCGTGCGGGTGCACGCTGTCGCCCAGATGGTGCAGGTAGTCCGCGTGGCAGAACAGATCCGGCTCCACTCGAGAACCACGCCGTGAGCACGATCGCCTCGATCCTGGGACGGCCCGTCGGCTGGCACGATCTCGTCGACATCCTCGTCGTGTCCGTCCTGATCTACTGGGTCCTGAAGCTCATTCGCGGGACGAGGGCCGTCCAGATGGCCCTCGGCGGCGGCGTCGTGGTCGCGCTGTTCTACGGGTCCCAGTGGGCCAATCTCAGCACGGTCAACTGGCTCGTCCGCAACCTGGTCAGCTACATCGTGATTGCGGTCATCGTGCTCTTCCAGTCCGATATCCGCCGCGCGCTGTCGCACCTGGGACGCGCGCCCTTCTTCCGGTACTTCACGAAGACCCAGGCCGCCGAGGAGATGATCGAGGAGCTGGTCGTGGCGGCCGGGATGCTGTCGGCGCGCCGGATCGGCGCCATCATCGCCGTCGAGCGCCAGATCGGTCTGCGCAACTACATCGAGGGCGGCATTCCTCTCGATGCCGTGGTGACCTACGACCTGCTCGTCAGCATCTTCCATCCGGCGTCGCCGATGCACGACGGCGCGGTCATCATCCGCGAGGACCGCGTCGCCGCGGCGGCGTGCTTCCTGCCCCTCACCATCAATCCCAAGCTGAGCAAGGAGCTCGGCTCCCGGCACCGCGCGGCCATCGGCCTCACCGAGGAGAACGACTCGGTGGCCCTCGTGGTGTCGGAGGAGACCGGCAGCATTTCAATCGTGGTCGAGGGCCAGATCCAGCGCGGCCTCTCGGCCGAACGGCTGCGGTCGGAGCTCGCGGCGCTCATCGTGCAGGGACGGCAGGTCGAGCCGAACCACCGCACGGCGCCGGCGGCGTGAGGCAGGGGATCATGCGCGCGGTCTGGCCCTTCGATCATCTCGGTCTCAAGGCGCTCTCGGCCGGCCTCGCGGTCCTGCTGTGGCTCGCGGTGGCGGGCGAGCAGACGGTCGAGCGGAGCCTGCGGGTCTCGCTCGTCCTGCAGCAGTTCCCCGACGGACTGGAGCTGCAGAGCGAGCCGCCGTCCACCGTCGACGTCCGCGTCCGGGGGCAGGCCAGCTCGCTCGCCAGCCTGACCGGCGCCGACATCATCGCCGTCCTGGATCTGTCCAACGTCGGCCCGGGCCGCCACATCTTTCCCCTGACGCCGGAGACGATCCAGGCGCCCTACGACGTCGAAGTGGAGCAGGTGATTCCCTCGTCGCTGACGCTCTCGTTCGAACGGACGGCCTCGCGCTCGCTGCAGATTCGGCCGCCCGTCGACGGCCAGCCGGCGCCCGGGTTCGAAGTCGCGGGCGTGACGAGCGATCCCGCGCAGGTCGAGATCGTCGGCCCGGCCAGCGCCGTCGCCAAGGCGCAGGCCGTGTCGACCGAGCCCATCGACGTGGCCGGCGCGTCGGCCGACGTGCATCGCGTCGTCAAGCTGGGACTCTCCGATCCCCAGTTGCGCCTTCGAAACACGCAGGCCGCGGCCGTGACGGTCCTGATCCGGAAGATCGCCGTGCCCAACCCCACGAGTACACCAAGTCCCAGTACCCCCAGTGCGCCCCCCCACTGACCCCGTTCCGCGCCTGTTCGGCACCGACGGCGTCCGTGGCGTGGCGGGAGCCTACCCCCTCGATCCGCCGACGGTGCGGCGAATCGGTGCGGCGCTCGTGCGGGCCCTGACCCGGAGCGGCCGCGCGCTCAAGCTCCTCACCGGCCGGGACACGCGCGAGTCCGGTCCGTGGATCGAAGCCGAGTTCGCGGCCGGCGTGGCCAGTCAGGGCGCGGAGGTCGCCTCGGCGGGCGTCGTGCCGACGCCCGCGATCGCCTACCTCGCCAGCCACGAGGGCTACGACGCCGGCGTGGTCATCTCGGCGTCACACAATCCGTTCGAAGACAACGGCATCAAGGTCTTCTCGGGTCGCGGCGAGAAGTTCACCGAGCACGTGGAGCGGGAGGTCGAGTCAATCGTTGCCGACGCGGCGTGGAGCACGCCCGGGGGCGCGCCCGGGCCCGTCCGCCAGGTGGATCTCGTCTCGGCCTATCTGGATCATCTTCGTCCCGTCTTTCCCGATGCGTCGGGTCTGGGTCCGTTCCCCCTGGCCGTCGACTGCGCCAACGGCGCAACCTCGGCGCTCGCGCCGGCGCTCCTGCGTGCGATCGGCCTCTCGCCGGTCGTCGTCGGGGCGGAGCCCGACGGGCGGAACATCAACCTGAACTGCGGCTCCACCCACCCGGAGCTGCTGGCCCGGACCGTGGTCGAGCGCGGGTGCCGGCTGGGCGTCGCGTTCGACGGCGACGGCGATCGCGCGATCTTCGTCGATCACCGGGGCCAGGTCGTCGACGGAGATGCGGTGCTGCTCATGTGCGCGCGCCGCCTGCAGCAGGAAGGGAAGCTGGCCGGCGGCGCGATCGCCGCGACCGTGATGAGCAACGTCGGCCTCGAGCTCGCCCTGCGGGCGCGCGGCATCCGCCTCGTGCGTTGCCAGGTCGGCGATCGGTACGTCCGGGAGACGATGCGCGAGCAGGGGCTGACGCTCGGCGGAGAACAGTCCGGGCACATCATCTTCGCCGACTATCTGTTCACCGGCGACGGCCTCTGCACGGCGCTCAACGTGCTGCGCACCGTCGCCGCGGCGGGGCGATCGCTGGCCGAGCTCGCCGGCGACCTCGTGACCTACCCGCAGGTGCTCCTCAACGTCCGCGTCCAGCACAAGGCCGACTGGCGGAGCGTCCCGGCCGTGGCGGCGGCCGTCGCGCGTGCCGAGTCTCGCGTCGCCGGACACGGGCGGGTGCTCATCCGGTACTCGGGCACCGAGCCCCTGCTGCGCGTGATGATCGAAGGGGAGGAGTCGGGCGAGATCCGCGCGCTGGCCGACGAGATCGCCAGGGCGGCCCGGGAGCACCTGTCGTGATTCGCCTGTCGGTCAACGTCAACAAGGTCGCGACGCTGCGGAACGCGCGCGGCGGGCGCCAGCCGAGCGTCATCGAGGCGGTGAGGGCGTCGGTGGCGGCGGGCGCCCCGGGCATCACCGTGCACCCCCGCGCCGACCAGCGGCACATCACCGTCGAGGACGTCCGCGACATCCGGCGGACGCTCCGCGACGAGGCGCCGACGGTCGAGCTCAACATCGAGGGCGACCCCCGTCCCGACCTGCTGGACCTCGTCGAGGAGGTGGGCCCTACGCAGTGCACGCTCGTCCCCGTGCGCCCCGGCGAGATCACCAGCCAGGCCGGCTGGCGTGACGGTCCCGACGCGGCCCGCCTGCCCGAAGCCGTCTCCCGTCTCAGGGCGCGGGACGTCCGGGTGAGCCTCTTCGTCGACGCGGAGCCCGGCCCCGTCCGCTGGGCCGCGTCGACCGGGGCCGATCGGATCGAGCTCTACACGGAGCCGTTCGCGCGAGCGTTCGAGCGCGGCCTGGACGCGGCACGCGCGGCCTTCTCGGCCTGCGCCGACGCCGCGCGCCTGGCCCACTCCCTGGGGCTGGGCGTGAACGCCGGCCACGATCTGGACCTCGACAACCTCGTCCTCTTCCGGGACCTCCCGTTTCTGGCCGAAGTGTCGATCGGCCACGCCCTGATCTCGCGGGCCCTGTTCGTCGGGCTGGCCACCGCGGTCCGCGAGTACCTGGAGACGCTGGGGCGGGCCGGTTAGTGGACTGCGTTCGAGATCGACTGCTATGATCAAGTGCTGCCCATGAAGACGGATGCCATCGCCTTCGGCCTCGCCGGGGTACTCTTCGGACTGCTCGCGGGCTGGATCATCGGCACCGAGCAGGCACCGGCCCGTCCGGCGACCGCGCCCGCGACGCAGGCGGCCCCTGCGGCCAGCAGCAGCACCGGCGACACCGCGACGCAGTCCCCGCCGCCCGCGCCCCTGGATCAGTCTCAGGTCGACGCCCTGACGTCAGTCGCCGCGCGACAGCCGAAGGACGCCCAGCCGCGCATCCAGCTCGGCAACCTCTACTTCGATGCCGAGCGCTACACGGACGCGATCAAGTGGTACACGGAGGCGCTCAAGCTCGCGCCGAACGACGTCGACGTCAGCACCGATCTGGGCGTGAGCTACTACTACACGAACCAGCCCGACCGGGCGCTCGATCAGTTCGCGTACTCGCTCAAGATCAATCCGAAGCACACCAAGACGCTCCTCAATCTGGGCATCGTGCGGGCGTTCGGCAAGCAGGATCTCGCGGGCGCGACGCAGGCCTGGCAGCAGCTGGTGCAGCTGGCGCCGGACAGTCCGGAGGGACAGGCCGCCAAGAAGGCGCTCGACAGCCTGCAGTCGGCCCACTCCGGCGGGACCATGCCGGGTGCCTGATGCTGCGCCTGGCGCTGCTGCTGGTCCTGTTCGCCGTCGTCGCCCGGGCCTTCTGGCGCCTCGTCGACGGCATCGTCGAAGGTCTGACCGGACAGCCTCCGCGCTCCTCGCAGCCGCCCGCGCGCCGTATCTCGATGCAGCGTGATCCCGTGTGCGGCACCTTCGTCGTGCCCGAACACGCGGTCCGGCTCGCCGACGGGGCCCGCGTCCTCTATTTCTGCTCGGCCCGCTGCCGCGACGCCTACCGCGCGCGCACCGCATGAACGCCGCCGAATCCACACTCCGCGCCGACATCGTCGAAGTCGGCCGCCGCATGTACGCCCGCGGGTACACGGCGTCGAACGACGGCAACGTCAGCGTGCGCCTCGGCGCCGACCGGCTCCTGATGACTCCCAAGGGCGTCTGCAAGGGCTTCATGACGCCCGAGATGATGTGCATCACGGATCTCGAGGGCCGCAAGGTGCAGGGCGACCGGGACCCGTCCTCCGAGATGCTGATGCACCTCGAGGTGTACCGCCAGCGGCCCGACGTGCAGGCCGTGGTCCACGCGCATCCGCCCACGGCGACGGGCTTCGCCGTGGCGGGCATTCCGCTCGATCGCGCCGTCCTGGCCGAGGTCGTCACGACCCTCGGGAGCGTTCCGATCGCGGAGTACGCGACGCCGTCCACCGCCGAGCTGCCCGCGGCCGTCCGCAAGTACATCAAGGCGCACGACGGGATGCTGCTGGCGAATCACGGCGCCCTGACCGTCGGTCGTGATCTCTACGGCGCCTACTACAAGATGGAGACGATCGAGCACTTCGCCCAGATCAGTCTGGTCGCGCGTCTCCTCGGCCGCGAGAACGTCATCTCCCGCGAGGAGGTCGCACGCCTCCAGGCGCTCCGCGGCACGTACGGGATTGCGGCGCCCGCACCCATTTGCGATCCCGCCGCGCCGCCGGTCGACGAAGCCGAGGCCCAGGCCGCCTGTCAGACCGTGCAGGCGCCCTCCGGCGTCGGACGCCGCCTGGTCTCGGAGCGCGGAGCGGGGCCCCGCGCGGGCGACGAACGTCCCGATGACGACGCGGAAATTCGGTTAACATACCGCGAGCTCTCCGCGCTGATCGAAGACGCGCTGCGCGCGTTGCGCTGACGCCCCGGAGCACGGGCGTTCATGCGCCTGCGTGAGGGACGCGAAGGCGGCACGACGGGCGAGCGGTGGCGGGGCTCCGCGTAGCAGTGAGAAGGAGATCGTATGGGTGAGGCGCTCGGGATGGTCGAGACGAAAGGCCTGGTGGCGATGATCGAAGCCGCCGACGCGATGGTGAAGGCGGCGAAGGTCACGCTCGTCGGCTGGGAGAAGATCGGCGCCGGCTACGTGACGGCCATCGTGCGCGGTGACGTCGCCGCCGTGAAGGCCGCCACCGACGCCGGCGCGGCGGCCGCGCGTCGTGTCGGCGAGCTCGTGTCCGTACACGTGATTCCCCGGCCGCACGCCAATCTCGAAGACGCGCTGCCGATCGGCAAGGCCTCGTCCTCCAAGGCCTGATCCGACGTGCTGCTCGCGAAGATCGTGGGGACCGTCGTGGCCACCCGCAAGGACCCGCGCCTCGTCAGCAACAAGCTGCTCGTGGCGCGAGCGATCGACCCTCGCGGCAAGCCCGAAGGTCACTATCTGGTGGCTGTCGATACCGTGGAGGCGGGCGTCGGCGAAACCGTCCTCATCGTGAGCGGCAGCTCGGCGCGGATGGCGTCCGGCCTCAAGGATTGTCCCGTCGACGCGGCCGTCGTGGGCATCGTCGACCACGTCGACCTGACCGAATCCACCTAGGAGGCACGTCGCTCGCGACCGCGCGTCCACGAATCTCCACGCCAAGATGCAACTGGCCCGCGTCATCGGCACGGTCGTCGCCACCAGGAAAGACGAGAGCCTCGGCGGCCTCACGCTGCTGCTCGTTCAGCCCCTCACGCCCGCCAGGGAACCGGCCGGCCGGCCGCTCGTCGCCGCGGACGCCGCGGGCGCCGGCGTGGGCGAGGAGGTCTTCATCGTGCGCGGGAAGGAGGCGAGCTTTCCGTTCTACCCGCCCGAAGCGCCGGTCGACGCCGGCATCGTCGGCATCGTCAATCACTGGGAGCTGGAGTAGGCGTGCAGATCGCGCGCGTGGTCGGCACGGTCGTCTCGACGCAGAAGCACCGGAAGTTCCAGGGCGCCAAGCTGCTGCTGGTCCAGCCGATGGGTCCCGATGACACGCCGAGGGGGGCGGCCGTGCTCGCCGTGGACGGTGTCGGCGCGGGCATCCACGAGAAGGTCCTGATCGTCATGGAAGGACGGGCGGCCGGTGACGCCATCGGCCAGAAGGCCGCGCCCGTGGACACGGCCATCATCGGCATCATCGACGACGTGGAGCTCGCGGAATGAACGCGTTCGACGAACGGCGGAATCCGCGAGATCGCGAGGGACGCCATCGCGCGCCGGGCCGGGAGCCCTCGGGAGCGGCCGGTGCCGGCATCGCCGGCGGGCGGGCACGGCAGCTTCCTGCTCTTCAGTCTGTCTTCGGGAGACGACTTGCGGGGCGGAGCCTGCATCATCGAGCCAGCGGTGCCGTGCACCCATTGCGGCTACTGCCGGAGCTACGGACACTAGTGGCCAATCTCCTCGTTACCAGGAAGCTTCCGGCCTCCGTCGTCGCCCGCCTCGAGTCGGTCGCCGCGGTCGACCTGCACGCGGGCGACGGCCCATTGACGGCGGCCGAGCTGCGTCGCCGGGTCGCCGACAAGGACGGCCTCGTGTGCATGCTGACCGACGTCATCGACGAGGACCTCCTCGCGGCGGCGCCGCGCCTCAAGGTCGTCGCCAACGTCGCAGTCGGCTACAACAACATCGACGTGGCGGCCGCACGCCGCCGGGGAGTCGTCGTCACGAACACGCCCGACGTGCTCACCAACGCGGTCGCCGACTTCACCTGGGCGCTGATTCTCGCCGTCACCAGGCGGTTGTCGGAAGGCGAGCGCCTCGTGCGCCGCGGCGGGTGGCGCGGCTGGGCGTTCGACTTCATGCTCGGCACCGAGCTTCGCGGCAAGCAGCTCGGGCTGGTCGGCTTCGGACGAATCGCCCAGGCGGTCGCCCGGCGGGCGCCGGCGTTCGGCATGCGCGTCGCGTACGCGTCCCGAACGCCTCGGGACGCGGGCGACGCCGAGCCGATGCCGTTCGATCGGTTGCTGAACACCTCGGACGTCGTCTCGCTGCACGTGCCGCTGACGCCGGAGACGACCCACCTGGTGGACAAGCGCGCGCTGACGCGGATGAAGCGGTCGGCCTATCTGATCAACACGGCGCGCGGTCCGGTCGTGGACGAGGCGGCCCTGGCGTGGGCCCTGCAGCAGCACCTGCTGGCCGGCGCCGCACTCGACGTGTACGAGCGGGAGCCGATCGTGCACCCGGACCTGCTGGCGCTCGAGAACGTGCTGCTCGTGCCGCATCTCGGGAGCGGGACGGTGGAGACCCGCACGGCGATGGCCGACCTGGCGGCCGACAACGCGATCGCCGTGCTGGGGGGGCGGGCGCCGCTGACGCCGGTGGCATGACGCGGGCGCGGCGCGGGACGACCGGACGCGTTCCGCCGAAACTGGTCGAATCCGTCATGAGCGCGCTGGCCAGGGCGATCGACGGTCTCGAGTTGCCGGCAGTCGAGAAGATTGCACAGGGACGGCAGGAAGATCCGTTCCACGTGCTGATCGCGACGCTGCTCTCCGCCCGGACGCAGGACGCGACCACGCTGGCGGCGTCGACGCGGCTGTTTCGCGCGGCCAGGACGCCGCGCACGATGGCCGGGCTGAGCGTGAAGCGGATCGAGGCCCTGATCTATCCCGTCAGCTTCTACCGCCACAAGGCGAAGCACGTCAGGGACACGTGCCGGATCCTCGTCGAGCGGTTCCACGGACGCGTGCCGGACACGATGGAGGAACTGCTGACCCTGCCCGGCGTCGGGCGCAAGACGGCGAACCTGGTGCTCATCCTCGCCTTCAAGAGCCGGCACAACATCTGCGTCGACACCCACGTGCATCGCATCTCGAACCGCCTCGGCTGGGTGCGCACCCGCACGCCGGACGAGACCGAGCAGGCGCTGTACCGGGCCACGGAAACGCGCTGGTGGCCCCTCGTCAACCTGTACCTCGTGACCTGGGGGCAGAACGTGTGCAGGCCGGTTCATCCGCGCTGCGACGACTGCGTGCTGGCGCCGCTCTGTCCCCGGATCGGCGTCGCGAGGCCGGCGCGATGAGCGGCCGGCTGCTTCGCCTGGCGTGCGCCTGTCTCGCGGCCGTGGCCGTGATGACGACGACGGCGGCCCCGCAGGAGCTCACCGGACCCCTCGTCGTGGTCGAGACGGATCGGGGGACCTTCTCGTTCGAGACGTTTCCCGATGACGCGCCGCGGACCGTGGCGCACGTGCTCGACCTCGTCGATCGGGGGTTCTACGACGGCCTCCGCGTGCACCGCGCCGATCCGGGATTCGTCGTGCAGTTCGGCGATCCGCAGACCCGCGATCTGAAGCGGCGTGCCCTGTGGGGACGAGGAGCCGCCGCGTCGAGCGGGCATCCCATCGGCGTCGCGGAGATGACGAAGAAGCACCGGAACGTCGCGGGCGCCGTCGGAGTGGCGCATCCCGGCGACCCCGCCCTCGCCGACAGCCAGATCTACATCACCCTGGCCAACCGCCCGGATCTCGACGGACAGTACGCCGTGTTCGGACAGATCGTATCCGGCGCCGAGGTGCCCGCCACGCTCGAGGTCGGCGACGTCATCCGCCGGATGTACGTGAAGCGCTGAACACATCGTCTCGCACGCGGATCGCGCCGGCGAGTTCGGGATACCGTTCCCGGAACTCGGCCGGATACGCCCCGGTGAGCGGCTCCCCCAGCTGCGCCTTGATCATGGCGGCGTTGGCGACGGACTTCGCCGAGAAGTGGTTGTTCGTGTAGACGTAGACCTTCTTGACCAGCCGGCCCGCCGCGCCCGCGACCTCGCTGAACTCCCGGAGCTCGTTCGCCGAGTAGAGGTAGTCGTACCGATCTTCCGGGCTGTCGTGGCGCCACCAGGTCGCGGCGTTGCGGCCGTGAAGACGCATGTAGTAGAAGCCGCGCACGTTCGGGAGCTGATTCTGGCGGATCGAGAGCCGGAACTTCGGCTCGTCGATCTGCACCCACGCCGCGCCGTGCTCGTTGAGGAGCGCGAGCGTCGCGGCGACGTCGTCGCTCCACGACCGGTGTCGCAGCTCGACGGCCGTGGGATACCCCGCGAACGCGTGCAGCAGGGCGGCCAGGTGCTCGCGCGTCTGCGGCGTGGCGTGAAAGCTCGGCGGGAACTGCGCCAACAGCGCCCCGAGTCGTCCCGACACGGCGAGCGGCTCGATGCCGGTCCGGAACTCGTCGATGTCCGCCTGCGTGGGCTCCGCCAGCGCGCCGGCGGCCGCGTCATCGAGGGCGTCCGGCGGGAGGCCGCGTCTGACGCGCTCGCCGAACATCCTGGGGTGCGTGAATTTCTGATAGAGCTTGATCGAGAACTCGAAGTCCCGGGGCGTGCGGTCCGCCCATGCGCGCGTCACGTCGGCGCGGGGCTGGCCGTAGAAGGTGGCGTTGACCTCGACGGTGTTGAAGTGCTCCGCGTAGAAGCGGAGCTCGTCGAAGCCGCGGCGCCGCCCCTGGCGCGGCGGATAGAAGATGCCGTTCCAGGTCCCCCGGCCCGTGGGGTAGCTCCAGCCGCTCGTGCCGATGCGCAGATGGTCGGGCATGCCTGTCGGTGCGCCCCGCGGCCGGTCTCCCGGCGGGGTGTTAGTACAATATCAAGGCACGATGCTGACGGTGAACGAGATCTTCTACTCCGTGCAGGGCGAGTCCACCCACGCCGGGCGGCCGTGCGTCTTCGTCCGGCTCACGGCGTGCGATCTGCGCTGCTCGTGGTGCGACACGCCGTACGCGTTTACCGGGGGGAGCAGGATGGAGGTCGGCGAGGTCGCCGCGGCCGTCGACGAGTACGCGTGCCCGCTGGTCGAGATCACGGGCGGTGAGCCGCTGCTCCAGCAGGACGTCTACCCGCTCATGCGCGAGCTGCTGGCGCGGGGCCGGACCGTCATGCTCGAGACCGGGGGGCACCGGTCGATTGCCGACGTGCCGGGCGCCGTCATCAAGATTGTCGACGTGAAGTGCCCGGCGAGCGGCGAGTGCGCCAGGAACGACTGGGCGAACCTCGACCGCCTGGCTCCGCACGACGAGGTGAAGTTCGTCGTGCAGGATCGGGCCGACTACGAGTTCGCGCGCGACGTCATCCGCCGCCTCGACCTGTCGTCGCGCTGCGCCGCCGTGCTCCTGTCGCCCGTCCACGGCGCGCTCGATCCCGCCACGCTGGCGGCCTGGGTGCTCGAGGATCGCCTTCCCGTTCGCGTGCAGCTCCAGGTGCACAAGTACATCTGGGCGCCGGACACCCGGGGGGTCTGACGTGCCCGGACCTGCCGTCGTTCTGCTGAGCGGTGGCCTCGACTCCTTCACGGCCGCCGCGATCGCCGGCTCGGAGGGCTTTCGTCTGAACGCGCTCACGGTTCGCTACGGACAGCGACACGAGCGCGAGCTCGAGTCCGCCAGGGCTGTTGCCCGTGCGCTGCACGCCGAGCGGCACCTCGAGGTATCGGTCGATCTGCGGGCCATCGGCGGCTCCTCGCTCACCTCGGACGACGCCGTGCCCGTCGATCGGGATCTGGACGCCCCGGGCATTCCGTCCACGTACGTTCCCGCGCGAAATACCATCTTCCTGTCGCTGGCGCTGGGCTGGGCCGAGGTGATCGGCGCCCGCGACATCGTGATCGGCGTCAACGCGCTCGACTACTCTGGGTACCCCGACTGCCGCGAGGCGTTCGTGGCGGCGTTCGAGCGCCTGGCGGCGGTCGCGACGAAGGCCGGCATCGAGGGCGCGATGTTCCGCGTGCACACGCCGCTCATCGCGCTGTCGAAGGCGGACATCATCCATCGCGGGATCGCGCTCGGCCTGGACTACGGCCTGACCCACAGCTGCTACGCGCCCTCGCCTGACGGGCGGCCGTGCGGCCGCTGCGACAGCTGCCGGCTTCGCGCGAAAGGCTTCGCGGAAGCCGGCGTCCCGGATCCCGCGCTCGCCTAGCGACCGAGCCCGGCTAGCCGCACCACGCAGGCGTCAATCGCGTCGTCGATGACCGGGCCGGGCACGTCGAAATTGTTGCCGAGGAACGAGAAGACGAGCTGCTCGCCGCCGGCGGTGGTGAGGTAGCCCGACAGCGCACGGACCCCCGTCATCGATCCGGTCTTCGCGCGGAGACTGCCCGCGAGCGACCCGAGTCTGGCGTCGAGCGTCCCGTTCTCGCCGGGCACCGGCAGCGCGTCGAGGAACGGCCCCCTGAGTCCGGCATCCCCCGCCACGTGCGCCAGGACGTCGACGATGGCGGACGGCGCGACGTAGTCGTAGCGCGAGAGGCCCGACCCATCCGACTGCAGAACCGAGGACGGCGCCAGGCCCCACGTCGCCAGGACGCGCTGCGTCACCGACAGGCCGCCGGCGGCCGTCGGCTCGCCGGCCTGGCGGCCCAGCGTCTCGAGCAGCGTTTCCGCGTAGAGGTTTTCGCTGAGCCTCATCATCCTGATCGCCATGCTCGACAGGGGGGGCGACCGGTGTGTGACCAGCGTGACCGCACCGTCGGGGGCCGGCGGAGCGGCCAGGGTGTCCACGTCCACCGCCGGCCCGTCGACGGCCACGCCGTTGGCGATGAGCGCGTCGCGCAGCGAGGCCACGAAGAACTGCGTCGGGTTCTCGACCGACACGGTGCGGGCGATGGGCGCGGCGTCGGCCGCGATCGTGCCCCGCAGCTCGAGCTGCGCGCTGCCGGCGAGTCGCTCGATGGTCACCGTGGATGGGGAGGCGGCGGCCGTGGTCTCGACGCGGTCGACGAGCTCCAGGCCCGTGTCGGCCGGATCGATTGCGATCCGGGCCGGTGCGCCGGGCGCCGCTCCAGGCGTAATCGTCAATCCGGCGATGTTGTCGTTGTACTGGAGGGCGCTGACGCCGGCGCCGTATCCGGCGCCGAGATCGTCCCACGCCCATCCAGCGCCGAAGCCGGCGCCGGCGAACGCACGGTCGTCGCCCACGATGCGCCCGTGAATGGCCTCGATGCCGGCGCGGCGCAGCTGATTCGCCCAGTCCGCGAACAGGGCCGCGGCGGACCCGTCGCGATCCACGATCGTCGGGTCGCCCGAGCCGACGACGATCAGGTCGCCGTCGAGGGCGCCGTTCGCGGTGGGGCCCGAGGCGACGAGGCGCGTGTCGAAGCGGAAGTCCCAGCCGAGCTGCTGGGCGGCGACCGCGAGCGTCAGGATCTTCATGTTGGAGGCGGGCAGCAGCAGGCGTTCGGCGTTCCGCGAGTAGAGCGTGCGGCCGGACGTCAGCGAGCGGACCTCGACGCCCCAGTACCCGCGGGCCAGAGGCGGCGCCAGGAGGATGCGGTCGAGGTCCTGTGCGAGCGCGTCGGCGGGCGGGGCGGGGCGGGCAGGTGTCGTGACGGGCCGCACCTGCGCGTGGCAGCCTGCCAGGAGCGCGAGGCTCAACAGCCAGGGCGCGGCCTGGACGGCCGGACGGCCGCTATTTCGCCAGCGCATCCAGCGAGGTCAGGACCTCGTTCAGCGCCGACGTGCTGATCTTGTCGGCCCCGTCGTCGCCGGGGATGGCCGCGTAGCTGTTGTCGCCCGACTGGCCGAAAGTCGCGCTCTCCTCGTTCGCGCCGTCGTTGAAGGTCATGTGCACGGCGAGGACCGGATGATCGAGCCCCGTGCCCTTCGTGGAGCTGACGAACGAGTCGGCGTGCAGGTCCGCGAGCTTGGCGAGCATGGCCTCGACCTTGTCCTTGTCGGCGTCGCCGCTGGTCGGGCTCGTCCGCTTCCAGGTGTCGACGGGGTTGTCGCCTTTGCCCTTGACCCGTTCGAAGGTGAGCGTCTTCCCGTTTCTCGTGAGCTCGGCCTTCGTGGCGTTGTACGTGCGGAAGTCGAAGACGTCGTGGCGCCGGTACTCGTCCGCTGCGCGCGTCAGGTCGGCATCGAGCGACTTGTCGATCGTCACCACGGTCTTGCTGGATCCGTCGCGCGCGTAGACGGTGTCGTCGGCCGCCGCGCCGCCCAGTTCCAGGCTGACGGTCGTGTCGCCGGCGTGGATCGTCGCGGTCACGGCCGGGTCGACGAGGCCGAACTTCCGCAGGTCGGCCTCGGTCGCGTTCTCGGCAGCCACGGCCTTCATCTGCAGGGACTCGAGCTGGCCGAGGGTGGACTCCACGGTGCTGAAGTCGGCCCGGGCGTGCACCGGCGCGGTGAGCGTCCACGCCTCGCCTTTCTTGCTCAGGTCGATGTCCTGCTTGCCGGCCTTGATGTCGAACGCGCTCACCTTGGTGCGATCGAAGGAGGCGAGGACCGATTTCACGCGAAGCTCGAACGTCCCCTTGTTGAACGTGGCTTCCTGGAACTGCGGGATCAGGAAGATGCGCGGCTGGTCGTCGCGCCTGGCGTACAGGCTGGCGCCGGTCGGGGACTTGTTCCCGATCAGGAGCTTGTGCGGCGTCTTGTCGCCCTCGACGCTGAAGTCCACCTCGAGCTGGGGGGTGGCCAGCCCGTACTGCGACGGATCCGTCCCCTTGTCGTCGATGACCCGGCTCACCTGGATCGACGACAGCGCCGAGGTGATGCCGGACACCGTGCCATCGTCAGCGCCCGTCTGGATCGGCGACGTCACGGTCCACTTGCCGTCGACCTTCGCCAGCTTGGTGACGTCGCCGCCCTCGGCCGTGACCGTCAGACCGGTGATGTGGTCGGCGTCGATGCCCGCGAAGACCTTCTCCTGATTGGAGGCGGTCGTGGCGGGCTGCTTCAGCGTGACGAAGTAGATGTAGGCACCGAGGCCGGCCAGCACGACGAACAGGACGAGCGTGGATCGCAGACCGCGCATGCCTATCGCCTCTGCCACCAGGTGTAGATGCCCGACGCGAAGATGACGCCGGGGATCACCAGGAGCGACAGCCAGATGATGTTGGTCTGTTGCGCCGACGTCAGGGTGATGCGGCGATCCTCCGCCTGCTTGGGCCGGATCGAAATCAGATCCTCCTGCTGGCTGAGCCAGTCCACGATGTTCATGAACAGGTCCTTGTTCCCCTGGATGCCCAGCGCGGCATTGGAGGCGAAGTCCGAATCCCCCATCACCACCATGCGCGTCTCCGGCTGCGGTCCGGTGTCGGCGGAGGTCTTCTGGGTCATCGGGGCGGCGGAGACCGCGGCGCCGATCGTGATCGGCCCCTGCTTGTCGCCCTGGCTGGCGTCGAAGGTGACCTTCCCGGAGGCGAGCAGATCCTTGATGTCGGACTCGGCCCAGCTTCGCGGGCTGGTCTCGACGATCGGCTGGGGGATGTGGCCGTCGACGCCGCCGCTGACCACCGTCACCGAGCGCGTCATCGGGAACGCCGTCATGACGTTGAAGTTCTCGGTGATCGGGTGCGATGGGTAGTTGGCCGCGACCGGGACCGAGGCGTCGCCGCCGAACAACCGACCCATCCCGCTGGCGTCGACGACGATGTCGTTGCCGACGTCGAAGCCCCAGTCATGCGCCAGGGCGATCAGGTTCGTCAGGGGCGCGGCGGTGGCCGACGCGGGCGGGTCGAGCTCCATCAGCACCTTCCCTTGCTTGGCCAGGTAGGCCTTCAGCGCGTCGATTTCGGGCTGGAGGAAGTCCGTGTGCGGCCCGGCGATGACGACGGCGGTCGCATCGGCCGGGACGGCGCTCTGCTGGGCGAGCACCAGCGGCTCGACGTCGTAGTTCTCGTTCTTCAACTGCCCCACGATCGAGGCGTAGCCGTCGCGGTCCGTTCCCGTGACGCTGTGCTCCCCGTGCCCGCTGGTGAAGTACAGTTTCTTCTGGGCGCCGCTGACGGCCTTGATGATGCCGTTGGTGATGTCCTGCTCGGTCAGCGAGGTCACCCGCTCGCTGCGGCCCTTGTACTTGATGACGATGGTGCCGTACTGCTGCACCTTGTTGTCCTGCGCCAGCGCGGGCTTCTTGTCGGGATCGATGTACTCGGTCGAGATGTTCTTGGAGAGGTAGGCGTACTCCCCGAGCTGATCGCGGTAGTTCGAGAAGTCCGGCTCCTGCGCAAACACGAGGATCTGCATCGGCGCGTCCAGCTTGGACAGCACCTGCTTGGTCTGCGGCGAGAGGCTGAACTCCTGGTTCGCCGTGAAGTCCCAGCGCTTGTTCTGGCGCTGGCCGATGTAATTCACGGCCGCCAGGATCCCGATCACGATCAGGACGCTGGTGGCCGACAGCGAGCCGTACCGGGCCTGGCGTCCGCCGAAGATCCGGGCGATCTCGCGCCACTGTCCTGCGAGGTAGGCGAGGATGCAGACGAGCCCCGCCCACGCCAGGTAGACGGCGTACTGCTCCTGGGCGGGCAGCCCGAACCGGACCCCGACCGACGCCACGACGAGTGCCGTGCCCAGCCATCCGAGTGCGTTCACGATGCGGTTGGCCAACGCGTCATCCCCTCCAGCGTTCGCTGTCGATCGACTTGGTCGTCAAGAACAGGCCGAACGTGATGAAGCTCAGGTAGTAAATGAGGTGCGTCGTGTCGATGACGCCTTTCGCGAAGTCGTCGAAGTGGTCGATCACCGACAGGTAGCTCGCCACCTGGCCGACGACCTGCGGCGCGAAGTCGGTGACCCAGGTGCTGATCCACAGCAGCAGGAACACGACGAAGGTGACCGCCCCGGCGACGATCTGGTTCTTCGACAAACTCGAGATGAACAGCCCGAGCGACACGAACGAGCCGCCGAGCAGCATCAGCCCGAGGTAGGCCGTCGCGATCGGTTTCCACTCCGGCGAGCCGTAGATGAACAGGATGCCGATGTGGATGAGCGTCACCGACAGCATGATCGTGTACAGCGCCAGCGCACCGAGGAACTTGCCCATCACGATCTGGAAGTCCGTGATCGGCGACGTGAGCAGGAGCTCGATCGTCCCGGACTTCTTCTCCTCCGCGTACGTCCGCATCGTGATCGTCGGCATCAGGAAGAGGATCAACACGGTGACGTTGTTGAGGAGGCCCCGGATCATCACTTCGTTGATGTTCAGGGACTGGCCGGCCGCGCCACCGAGCTGGCTCATCTGCATTCCCTGGCGGATGAAGTAGAGCAGCAGCACCGTGTAGAAGTACCCGAACGCCAGCGCGAAGACCCCGATCACGACGTAGGCGATCGGCGACGCGAAATACGACCGGAGTTCCTTGTTCGCGATCGCCAGGATGTTACCCATGGACGGCCTCCGTTGGCTGCGGCACCGGGCCCGGTTCGCCGCCGGCCGGCGGACCCGCGGTCTCCTCCGTCGTCAGCGAGAGGAAGATCTCCTCGAGGCTCATCCGCAGCGGTCGCATCTCGAGCAGCCCCCATCCGTTGGTGACGACGGCGCGCGCCAGGTCGCGGCGGACGTCGCGCCCGTGTTCGCTTTCGACCTCCAGGCCAATCGCGCTGTCGCGCCGCTCCGTCTCCGACACCCGCGTCACGCCCGCCAGGCCCGACAGCGCGGGCAGGACGTCCGCCCCGCCCGCGTCGACCTGGACGTACATCGTCTCCGATCCGCGCAGGCGCGCCGTCAGGTTGTCGGGAGTGTCCACCGCCACGACGTGTCCCTTGTTGATGATGACCACGCGATGGCAGGTCTGCGAGACCTCGGGCAGGATGTGCGTGCTGAGGATGATGGTGTGGTTGCCGCCGAGCTCGCGGATGAGGTCTCGCGTCTCGATGATCTGCTTCGGATCGAGGCCCGCCGTGGGCTCGTCCAGGATCAGCACGTCGGGATTGTGGATGATCGCCTGCGCCAGCCCGACGCGCTGCTTGTAGCCCTTCGACAGCCGGGAGCACAGCCGGTTGGCCATGTCGTCCACCCGAACGCGCTCCATGACGGACTGGATCCGCTGACGACGCTCGCCCGGCGGGACGCCCTTCACCTTGGCGACGAACCGGAGATATTCGACAACGGTCATGTCGGGGTAGAGCGGGGGAGTCTCGGGGAGGTAGCCGGTGCGGCGCTTGGCTTCGATGGGTTGCTGGAAGACGTCGAATCCCGCGACGACCGCCCGGCCTTCCGTCGCCGGCATGTAGCCGGTGAGGATGCGCATCGTCGTGGTCTTGCCGGCGCCGTTGGGTCCGAGGAATCCGAGAATCTCGCCCGGTTCGACCCGGAAGCTCACGTCTTCGACGGCCGTGACCCGACCGTACCGCTTGGTGAGGTGTTCAACCTCTATCACAGAGTCACCTCTCTGAGCCCCGCCTCGCGGGGCCCGGTTGATGCCACGCCAACCGAAAATGCTATCCGAGGCGGCACGGCAGGGCAAGCGAGGGCCCGCGCCGCAGGCTCAGGTTATCAGCGAATGTAAAATGACCGCTCGATTGGAGATGGCACATGTCTGTAGACGTCGGAACCGAGGCTCCGGACTTCTCCCTGCCCGATCAGGACCGCCAGACGGTCACGCTCCGGTCGTTCCGGGGCCAGCCCGTGCTCCTGCTGTTCTTCCCGGGGGCCTTCAGCGGCACGTGCACCACGGAGCTCTGCACGTTCCGTGACGGCATGGCGCGGTTGAACGAGGCGAAGGCGCAGGTCCTCGGGATCAGCGTCGACACGTTCTTCGCCCTGAAGGCCTTCCGAGCCGCCGAGGGGCTCCACTTCCCCTTGTTGAGCGACTTCAACAAGCAGGTCATTCGCGACTACGGCGTCTTCGACGAGGACATGATCGGCCTCAAGGGCGTCGCCAAGCGCAGCGTGTTCGTGCTCGACCGCGACGGGATCGTCCGCTACCGCGAGATCCACGACGACGGGCGGGAGGAGCCGGACTACCCGAAGGTCTTCGCGGCCGTCGCGGCGCTGGCCTAGGCGGGCGTCGCCGCCCTCCGGCCTTGAGGGGCCGCCTCCGGTCCGGTAGTATATATGAACATCTGTTCAAGTGTTCATGACTAAGCCCGGATCCCCGATGCCCGCCCCGCTCGACCCGGACGCCGTGGAGGCGCTCGCCGGCACCTTCCGGCTCCTGGGCGACCCCACCCGCGTCCGGATCCTCGACGTCGTCGCGCGAGGGGAGCGGTGCGTTCGCGACATCGCCGGCCAGCTCGGCGCCACCGAGTCCGCCGTCTCCCACCAGCTCCGCCTCCTGCGCGGCAGGCGGCTCGTGCGTCCGCGGCGCGCGGGGCGCCACGTCTACTACGTCCTCGACGACCAGCACATCGTCAAGTTGTTCGCGCAGGGCCTCGAGCACGTGCAGGAGGCCGCGCCTGGCGGCGGACGGAGGGGCGTCCGCAAGGGATCGAGACGATGACCCGCGCGCCGGCCTGCGACGTGTGCGAGGTCCACACCGAGTCCACGTTCCGGGTCGAGGGCCTGGACTGTCGCGAGGAGGCCGAGCTCATCGAGCGGCGCTTCAAGCACCTCGACGGCGTCGAGAGCTTCGACGTCGACGTGCTGGCCCAGCGCCTCCGGGTCAAGTACGACGCCGCGCGGCTGTCGACGCACGCCATCACCGGCGCGGTGGCGGACGCGGGGATGCGTGCGTGGCTCGAGCACGAAGGGCCCGTCGGTCGCGGCGGCGGCGGCCGGCGCCCCCTGACGGTCGCCGGCCTGTCGGCGGCGGCGTTCGGGATCGGGCTCGCCGCCGGCCTGCTCGGACACCCGGCCGCCGCGACGGGGGGCTACGCGGTGTCGCTCGGCCTGGGCCTCACCCTGACGGCTCCGCGCGCCTGGCGATCGGCGCGCATGCGCGCCCTCGACATCCACGTCCTGATGGCCATCGCCGCGGCCGGGGCGGTGGCGCTCGGTCAGTGGTCGGAGGCGGCGGCCGTCGTCCTCCTGTTCGCCATCGCACAGATCCTGGAGGCGCGAACGCTCGAGCGGGCCCGCGGGGCGATCCGCGCCTTGATGGAGCTGACGCCGGCCGAAGCCGTCCTGCGCGACGATGCCGGCGAGCGTGTCGTGGCCGTCGACGCGATTCCCCTCGGCGCGACGATCGTCGTCCGGCCCGGAGAGAAGATCCCGCTCGACGGCGAGGTCCTCGCCGGCATGAGCGCGGTCAACCAGGCGCCCGTGACGGGCGAGTCGCTGCCCGTCGAGAAAGTGACCGGCGACGAGGTCTTCGCTGGCACGATCAACGGCCGCGGGTCGCTCGACGTGCGGGTCACGCGCCACCGGCGCGACACCCGCGTGGCCAGGATCACCCACCTGGTCGAACACGCCCAGGCCCAGCGGGCGCCGACGCAGGCCCTGGTCGACCGGTTCGCCCGCGTCTACACCCCGGCCGTCGTCTCGCTCGCCGTGGCATTCGCTCTGCTGCCGCCGCTCGTCGTCGGCATGGCCTGGCGGGTCTCGGTGTCACGCGCCCTCGTCCTGCTGGTCGTGTCGTGTCCCTGCGCGCTCGTCATCTCGACGCCGGTGTCGGTCGTGGCGGCGCTCGCGGCTGCGGCGCGCCAGGGCGTGCTGTTCAAGGGCGGGGTCCACCTCGAGCGCGCCAGCCGCGTCCGCTGCCTCGCCTTCGACAAGACCGGCACGCTGACCCGCGGCGAGCCCGAGGTCGTCGACGTCCGGCCGCTCGACGGCCTCTCGCCGCCGGCGATCCTGGGGCTCGCGGCCTCGGTGGAGCAGCGGTCCGAGCATCCGATCGCCGCCGCCATCCGCGATCACGCCGCGCGGCTGGGCATCGCCGTCCCGGCCGGCGACGACGTGCAGGCGCTGGTCGGCCTGGGCGCCGAAGGACGGGTCGACGGCGCCCGCATCGTCCTCGGGAACCACCGCCTGTTCGAGGAGCGCCGGATCTGCTCGCCCGCCGTGCACGGCGAGCTCGACGCGCTCATGGCCGGGGGGCGGACGGCCGTCCTGGTCGCGCGCGACGACCAGCCGGTCGGCATCATCGGGGTGATCGATCGTCCGCGGCCGGCCAGCCGCGACGCCCTGAGCCTGCTGCGCGAACAGGGGCTCGGCCCCCTCGTGCTGCTGAGCGGCGACGGCGAGACCACGACGCGCGCGATTGCGCGCGAGCTCGGCGCCGACGAGTACCGCGCGGAGCTGATGCCGGAGGACAAGGTCGGCGCCATCGAGGATCTGCGCCGCCGTCACGGACCGGTGGCGATGGTCGGCGACGGCATCAACGACGCGCCGGCGCTGGCCTCGGCCGACGTCGGCATCGCGATGGGCGCGGCCGGGAGCGACATCGCGCTCGAGACCGCCGATGTCGCGCTGATGGCCGACGATCTGCTCAAGGTGCCGTACGCGCTCCGCCTGAGCCGCGCCGCGATGCGCAACATCCGCGCGAATTTCGCCGTGTCCCTGGTGATGAAGGCTGCGTTCGTCGCCCTGGCCATCGCCGGCGTGGCCACCCTCTGGATGGCGATTGCCGCCGACACCGGGGCGTCGCTCATCGTGATCGCCAACGCGCTTCGCCTGCTGCGCGCCGACTGAGATCTAGGATTCGGGCGCCGGCGGGGGCTCGGCCCTCGACAGCCACACGCGCTCGACGCGCAGGCCGTCGAGCGCGTCGACGCGGATCTGGCGGCCCTCGACGTCCACCGTGTCGCCGATCCTGGGCCGGCGTCCCAGGCGCCCCAGCACGTACCCGCCGACGGTGTTGTAGGTCTCCTCGTCGACGTGCAGACCGAACCGCTCGTTGACGTCGGCGACGAGCGCGAGGCCGTCGATCTCGGCCGATCCGTCCTCCAGCACGGCGACGCGCGGCGGCCGCCCGCCGAACCCGCCGCCGATGTCGCCGACGATCCGCTCCATGAGCGACTCGAACGTGACCAGCCCGGCCGTGCCCCCGTACTCGTCGATCACCAGCGCTTCGCGGACGCCGCGCCGGCGCATCTCGGCCAGCACGTCGTCGGCCGGCAGCGTCTCGGGCACCGCGAGCGCCTCGCGGGCGAGGGCGCCGGGGCTGATGGGCCCCTCGCGCCGCGTCATCGCGCGCAGCAGGTCGGTCACGTGCAGGATGCCGACGACGTCGTCCAGGTCGCCGCGATAGACCGGGAGGCGGGCATGGCCGCCCTTCGCGAAGCCGTCGATCAGCGCCTCGCGCGTGGCGTCGACGCTGACCGCGATGACCTCGGTCCGGGGGACCATGACCTGGCCGGCGGTCAGGTCGGCGAACCCGAACACGCGGTGGAGCATCTGCTCCTCCTCCTCCTCGAGGACGCCGGCCTCCTGGCTGGCGGTGACCAGCATCTTCAGCTCCTCTTCGGAGTGCACGAGCGCGTGTCCGCCGGACGGCTTCAGCCCGAACAACCCGACGACGCCGCGCCCCATGCCGTTCAGCGCGCGGATGAAGGGCCACAGCGCCCGCATGAAGAGCTCGGTCGGCCGGACGACGACGAGCGCGGTGGTCTCGGAGCGCTCGAGCGCGATCGTTTTCGGGGCGAGCTCCCCGAGCACGATGTGCAGCGAGGTGACGATCGCGAAGGCGAGACCGACGGCCACGCTGTGCGCCGTGACCTCGGCGAGGCCGCCCGGCAGGAACGCGAGGCCGGGCTGGATGAGCGAGGCGAGGGTGGGCTCGCCGATCCAGCCCAGGCCGATGCTGGCCATCGTGATCCCGAGCTGCGTGGCGGCGATGTAGCGATCGGGCGTGGAGACGGCGCGCCGCACTGCGGCGGCGCCGCGGTGCCCCTCGGCGATCAGCTGATCGACCCGGGTCTTGCGCACCGTGACGATGGCGAACTCCGCCGCGACGAAAAACCCGTTGGCGAACACCAGCGCCAGCACGCCCAGGATCCGCCAGAGGACGTCCACGATCGCATGCTGCATCCCCAGCCTCCGGACGCCACTGTAGCAAAACCGGGGCGGTCAGGCCTTGCGATTGGAGAAGAAGTGCGCGTCGACGAAGTTGTCGATGATCGTCTGGTGATCCGCGTCGACGCGCTCGAACTGGATGCCCATCCCGACGCGGCGGTCGCTCCACGCCACGCGGCCTTCGGCGTCGATGTCGCGCTTCGATCCGGGCATCCGGAAGCGCACGCGGATTCTCGAGGCGACGTCCAGCGGACTCGTGGTGCGGACCGCGATGCCGCCGTGGCTCAGGTTCAGCGTGAGCGCGGCGGCGATCGTGTTGCCGAAGCGGCACTGGACCGGGATGCCGAGCACGACGCGCGCGCAGCTCCGCCGGTTGAAGTTGTCGGGGAAGAGGTGGGGCGCGAGGGACGGCAGGATGTGGTGCGCGCCGCAGTACTCGTTCACGTATCCCGCCACGCCGAGCGACGCGAGCTCGCGCACCTCGTCGGCACGATCGATCGTGCCGCTGAACACGAGCATCGGGACGCGCGCGTCGGCCACCTCGCGGATCGATCGTACCAGCTCGACGCCCGCGCCCTGCGGCAGGCGGAGGTCGAGCACGATCAGGTCGATCCGATCCGTGCCGCCGCGGAGGTGGGCGAGCAACTCTCCCGCGGTGCCGACCGTGACGACGCCGTGGCCGGCCGATTCGAGCGCGGCACGGAAGCGGTCGCGCACGAACGCCGTGTCGTCGGCAATGATCACGGTCTTGCTCGCCGCCGAGGGGCTGGGCATGTCGTACAGGCTATCGGAACGCGGCTGCACGGGCCTTAGCCCGCGTTGCGGTGGGTTGCACGATATCGCTATAATCCGTGCAGTTGTTGCGATCGCGCCGGCCCGCGGGATTTTGGCACGTCCAGGATGGAATTGCCAGACCCGGAGCGGCGCACGACGAGGAACCGTATGGCCAGCTGTCCCGAATGCGACGCCGATATCGAGATCGACGAGCTCGACGTCGACAGGGGCGATCAGCTCACCTGCCCCGAATGCGGTACCAGCCTCGAGGTCACGGGTCTGTCGCCCATCGAGCTTGACTTCGCACCCGACGACGACGAAGACGACGAACTGGACGACGATGTCGACGGCGACGACGAGGACGACGAAGACGAGGACGATGAGGAGGACGAGGACTGGGACGAATGATTGAGAAGGAGCAGGCGCTTCGCGACATGTTGTCGTCGCTTCGGGTCGGTGATCGTCGCGTACAGCGGCGGCGTCGACAGCGCCTACCTCGCCTACGTGGCCAGCCGGACGCTGGGCGACCGCGCCACCGCGATCACCGCCGACAGCCCCAGCTATCCTGAGCGACACCGCCAGCTGGCGCTTCGCATCGCCGACGAGTTCCACCTGCGGCACGAGATCATCCACACGGCCGAACTGGAGCGTCCGGAGTACCGGGCCAACCCGTCGAACCGCTGCTACTACTGCAAGCACGAGCTGTACACGCACCTGTCGCGCCTCGCCGCCGAACGCGACGCGGTGGTCGTCGACGGCAGCAACGCCGACGACCGCGGCGACTATCGTCCGGGCCGCCAGGCGGCGCGCGAGTTCGGCGTGCGAAGCCCCCTCGACGAGGTCGATCTCGGCAAGCAGGAAATCCGCGAGCTCTCGCGGCGGGCGGGACTGCCGACGTGGGATGAGCCGGCCTCGGCGTGCCTGTCGTCGCGGATCCCGTACGACCACGAGGTCACCGGCGACAAGCTGCGCACGATCGAGCGGGCCGAGGACGCCCTGCACGACCTGGGCTTCCGCATCTGCCGCGTCCGCCACCACGGCGAGGTCGCCCGCATCGAGCTCTCGCGGGACGACATGGCGCGAGCCGTCGAGCCCGAGACCGCCGCTGCGATTGAGAGGGCCGTCAAGGCCGCCGGCTACCGTTACGTGAGCCTCGACCTCCAGGGCTATCGCACCGGCAGCCTCAACGAAGGTCTGCTGCTGCGGCTGGCGTGACGTCCCGGACGGCCGCCTTCCCTCCCTCGACCGCGCCCGCGTTCCTCCGCGACTCCGGCCCGCGTGCCGGACGCGCCGGGTCAGGAGGGCTTCCGGGCGAGACAGAGCAGCGAACTCCCGAACGGCAGATCGAACCACCGAATCCAGAGGCTCTCGAGCGCGAGCAGCGCCGTCAGCGCCGCGTTCACGGGCGCGGGCGGCACGGTGATCTCGGCCTGCGCGTCCGCCTCCCGCGCCAGGCCGCGCCGGCGGTGCCAGGTCCTCACCGCCAGCAGCGGCAGGAACAGGACGGCGTTCGTGTACGTCACCCGCACCGGTTCCAGCCCCGCGCCTCGGACGAGGGCGATCAGGGAGCGACGCGAGTACCGGCGCTGCTCGTGGCTGAGGATCGAGTGATCGCCGCGCAGGACGTCCATGGCGGCGACGTTGATGAGGGCGTGGCCGCCGGGCCGGAGGAGGCGATGCAGCTCGCCGGCCGCCGTGCGCTCGTCGGCGTCCCCGAGCGCGTACAGGACGTCGAACGACGTCACCAGGTCGAACGACGCATCGGGGAACGGCGCCGCGGTGACGTCGGCTCGCACGAGCCGCGTGCGGCCGGCCGCCCGACCGAGGTGCAGCCCGGTCTCCGATCGGTCGAAGCCGAACGAACGGCCGAATTGCCGGAGCAGATCGACGTTCGCCCCGGTCCCGCAGCCGCAGTCGAGGATGACGGGGTCGACGCGATCGGCGAGGGCGCGGCGCACAAGCGGCACCACGAACGCCCGGAAGCCGCGGAACCAGAAGTGGCGGCGCTCGGCGCGGGCCGTCGCCGCCAGCAGACGATCCACGCGGCGCATTGTATCGTTTCGATGACGACGACGTGCGCGCGTACGTGGACGCGACGAGCCGCTTGGAGTTACAACGAAATACCTCGCGGCTCATTGACACTCGCGGATCGACTTTGTAAGCTGCCTCAGGCGAAAGGAGTGTGATGATGCACCGCGTTCGTCGGTACTTGACGGTCGCCGCGTTATGCGCGGCGCTCGCTGCGGCTACGGCCGCCTGTCACAAGAACGTTCCCGCGCCGGCTCCTGCGCCGCCGCCCCCGCCGCCGGCTGCGCCCGCACCACCTCCGCCGCCCCCGCCGCCGCCGCCGCCCCCGCCCCCGCCGCCTCCGGCGCCGTTGACGGAAGAACAGCAGTTCGCCCAGAAGTCGCTGGCGGAACTGAACGCGGAGAAGCCGCTCCAGGATGCGTTCTTCGACTTGGACAAGTCCGACATCCGGCCCGATGCCGTCTCGGCGCTCCAGCAGGACGCGACGTGGCTGGCGCGGTGGACCTCGACCAGGATCACGATCGAGGGGCACTGCGACTCGCGAGGCACCCCGGAGTACAACCTGGCCCTCGGATCCCGCCGGGCGCAGGCCGTCAAGGACTACCTGGCGAGCCTCGGCGTCGCCGCGGACCGCATCACCGTCGTCAGCAAGGGGAAGGAAGAGCCGTTCTGCTCCGAGGAGACCGAGGCCTGCTGGCAGCAGAACCGCCGCGGTCACTTCATCATCACAGCCAAGTAGGCGGGACGCACCGGATCGGTTGGACGGGTCGGGCTAGCCGCCCGACCCGTCGGGCCGATCCGGGGCGCCGGCCGCCGTCCTGCCAGCAATCACCTTCCGCAGGTCCTCGTCGCTGATCCGGTACTTCGCCGCCCTGCGCCCGTCGACCTCGAGCACGGGGATCTCGAGGCCGTAGCGCGCCTCGAGCCCGGCATCCGTCGACACGTCGATCTCGGTGAGGGCGAGGGGAACCGTGAGGCCGACCCGGCGGACGACCGCCTTCATCTCGTCGCAGAGGTGGCAGCCGGGACGGGAGTAGAGCGTGACCCGGGTCACGGCTCCGGGGGACGGCACGCGGCGACGATCGCCTCGGTTGCGGCCACGGGGTCCGCGGCGGCCGTAATCGGCCTGCCCACGACGAGGTACGAGGCCCCGGCGGCGAGGGCCGCAGGGGCGCTCATCGTCCGGGACTGGTCGCCCACCTGGTCGGCCGCGCTGCGGATCCCGGGCGTGACGATGGTGAAGCGATCGCCGCGCTGCGTGCGCAGCGTCGCCGTCTCGCGCGGAGAAGCCACGACGCCGTCCAGGCCGCAGGCGTGGGCGAGCGCGGCGAGCCGCTCCACCTGGGCCGACACCGGCCCCTGCATGCCGATCTCGGCGATCGCCTCGTCGTCCAGGCTGGTGAGCATCGTGACCCCGATGACGAGGGGCGGCGCGAGCATCATCTCGGCGGCGGTCTCGTCGGCGGCGTCCCTGGCCGCGCACATCATGTCGCGGCCGCCCGACGCGTGGACGTTGATCATCCACGCACCCAGCCGGGTGGCCGCCGCGACGGCGCCGGCGACCGTGTTGGGGATGTCGTGGAACTTGAGATCGAGGAACACCTGGTCGCCCCGGGCGGCGAGCTCTTCCACGATGCCGGGGCCGGCGCTGGTGAACAGGCGGCTTCCCACCTTGAAGCCGCCGACCAGATCGCGCAGGCTCCGCGCGAGCGTGCGCGCCTCGGCGGCGGTCTCCATGTCGAGGGCGACGAGCAGTTGCTTCATGAGTTCGGATCCATGGCGACCGTCCCGACCAAGTCGCTCAGCCGGTCGATCTGGTGACGGGTCAGGTACTCGCCAATGCCCGCGAGGAGCTTCGGCCAGATGAAGGGATCGACGAAGTTGGCGGTGCCGACCTGCACGGCCGACGCGCCGGCGATCAGGAACTCGAGCGCGTCGCGGGCGTCGGCGATGCCGCCCATCCCGATCACCGGGATCTTCACCGCCTGCCGGCACTCGTAGACCATGCGTACGGCGATCGGGCGGATCGCCGGCCCGCTCAGGCCGCCCATCCCGTTGGCCAGCCTGGGGCGTCGGCTCTCGACGTCGATCGCCATCGCCAGGAAGGTGTTGACCAGCGAGACGGCGTCGGCGCCCGCATCTTCGGAGGCGCGGGCGAAGGAGGCGACGTCGGTCACGTTCGGCGTGAGCTTGGGGATGACGGGCAGGCTCGTGACCTTTCGGACCGCGCTCACCACGTCGAAGGTGCTGTCCAGGCTGCAGCCGAAGTGGATGCCTCCCTCCTTGATGTTCGGGCACGAGATGTTGAGCTCGAGCGCCGCCACCCCGTCCGCGTCCGACAGCACCCGCGAGACCTCGACGTACTCGTCCAGGGTCGTGCCGCAGACGTTGACGATCACCGTCGCGTCCCGGCGGCGCAGCTCGGGCAGGTGCTCGCGCACGAAGGCATGGACCCCCACGCCCTGCAGGCCGATCGCGTTGAGCATCCCCGCCGGGGTCTCGACGATGCGCGGCGCGCGGTGCCCTTCGCGCGGGGCGAGGAACAGGCCCTTCACGGCGACGCCGCCGAGCGACGCCAGGTCGACGGTCCCGGCGTACTCGACGCCGTAGCCGAAGCACCCGCTGGCGGCAATCAGCGGATTCTTGAGCGTGAGCGGGCCGATGCGAACGCTGAGGTCCATCAGTCCCAGACTATCCGGCGGCCGTCGAACACCGGGCCGCTGAGGCAGGACCGCACGTGGTGGGGCGCGCCTTCGCTCCGGACCGGCACGACGCAGCTGTAGCAGCCGCCCATGCCGCAGCCCATGATGCGCTCGACCGACACCTGTGACGGGCGGTCGTAGCGATCCGCCAGGCGCGCGGTGGCCGCGAGCATGCCTTCGGGGCCGCAGGCGTAGATCGTGACCGGCGCGTCCGCCCTGCGCTCCTGCAGCCGTCGCTCGAGGGGGCCCACGACGCGTCCGCGCTCGCCGCGGCTGCCGTCCTCGGTCGTGATCACCAGCTCGACGCCCAGGCGCGCGAAGAAGTCGAGGTAGAAGAGCTCGCCGCCGGTGCGGGCGCCGTAGAAGAGGGTCGCGGCGGTGCCCTGGGCCGCGAGCGCCTGCGCCAGCAACGCGAAGGGCGCGAGTCCGACGCCGCCCGCGACCATCCAGGCCGCCGCCGGCGGCGCGACCGGTTCGAAGGGTCGCCCGAGCGGGCCCAGGACGTCGACGATGTCGCCCGGCTTCGCCGCGTAGAGCCGCGAGGTCGACGGCCCGATGCGCTTGTTGAGCAGGGAGAAGGCCACCGGCCCGCCGTCCGCGGCGCGCTCGATTTCGAACACGGAGAAGGGCCGGCGCAGGAGCGGATCGGCGCTGCGGCCCGCCTTGACCATCACGAACTGGCCGGGGGCGGCCGCCGCGGCGATCGCGGGCGCGTCGAGGAGCAGCACGTTGTAGTCGGAGGAGAGGGCGCGGTTCGCCACGACGGCGGCGGCCACGTCGATCGGCATCGCGGCAGTATACTGCAGCGAATTTTCGCCGGGCCCGGAATGCGCTACCTTCGCATGCTCAGCAACTCGGTAGTGGCGGCTGCGCTGGCCGCGGCGTACGTGCTCGTGCTCGTCCTCGAGCTGAATCCGGCGCTCCGTCTCGATCCGGTGGGCCTCCGGCCGCTCGCCGCGACGGTCGGCCTCTTCTACCTCGTCCACCTGACCGCGCTCTTCTACGTCCTGCTCGTCGTGCGTCAGCTGCTCGCGCGCGAAGTGTTCTCGCCGGCGTGGGTCAGCGTGGGCGTGCTCGTGTGGCTGGGCGCGGCCGCGGCCGCGGTCGGCGCCGCTCTGTTCTGGATCAACCTCTCGACGTTCGGGGTCGTGCTGGAGCCGGCCACCGGCCGGATCATGGAGAACAGCGCCATCCTGCTGGCCGCCGCCGCGCTCCTGTTCGTCATGCTCTCCGTGATCCGCTCGCAGCTCCTGCCGCGCGGACGATGGCTGTGCGGCGTGCTGTTCGTCACCGTCTCGGCCGGATCGGTCGTCGGGCCGATGATCCTCCGCGGGCGCGGTGTGGCGCCGGCGCCGGCGCCCCCGGCCGCGGACTCGGGGCCGGAGCTCGGCGTCGCGGACGTGCCGGGCCGCGTCGAGATCATCGCGATGGACGCCGGGTCGCTCGACTTCCTCACGAGCGTGACCGCCGAAGGCCGGCTGCCGAACTTCGGGCGCATCCTGGACACCGGCGCCGTGATTCGCCTGGGAACGATTCACCCGACGGCCGCCGACGCGGTCTGGGCGGCCGTCGCGACCGGCAAGCTGCCGCAGAAGAACGGCATCCGCTCGGCCGGCGTCTACACCCTTCCCGGCGGCGGGGATCCGCTCCAGCTGCTCCCGAACTACTGCTACGCCCAGGCGCTCGTGCGCTTCGGCTTCCTCGTTGAGGAGCCCCACACGCAGGCGGCCCTGAGGGCGCGCACGATCTGGAGCATCCTCAGCTCGCTCGGCATCTCGGTGGGCGTCGTCGACTGGCCGCTGACCTCGCCCGCTCCGCCCGTCCGCGGCTATCTGGTCAGCGACACCTTCCACCGCTTCGCGGAGTCGCCGCCGGGGCTCAACGAGCCTCCGCGGATCTACCCGCCGGAGCTGACGGTCGACGCCCTGCGCGCGATGGACGAGGAGCTCGCCGCGCCCGACCCGGACGCGGACGATCCCCCGCTCGAGCCGCGCTTCCGCCAGCCCGGCCGGATCGACCGCGTCTACGATCGCCTGGCGCGCGATCTCGATCAGGCGCTGCCGGCGCAGGTGACCATCGTCCGGTACCAGAGCCTGGATACCATCGGCCACTACTTCCTGCGCTTCGCCGAGCCGGCGGGCTTCGGCGACGTCACGCCCGAGGAGCGCCGCGCGTTCGGGTCGGTGCTGGAACACCACTACGGCCTCGTCGATGCCGCGATCGGGCGGGCGATCGCCGCCCTCGGCCCGAACGACCTGCTGCTGGTGATGTCGGGCTGGGGCATGCAGCCGCTGAGCTTCGGCCGTCGGCTGCTGGAGCGCGTCATCGGCGACCCCGACGTCAGCGGCACGCACGAGGGGGCGCCGGACGGGTTCCTCATCGCCTACGGGGGCATGGTCACCACCGGGCGGCTGCCGTCCCGCGCGTCGGTGGTGGACGTCGTGCCCACCGTGCTCTACTTCCTCGGCCTGCCGATCGGCCGCGACATGGACGGGTACGCGCGAACCGATCTGTTCGAGCGATCGTTCAGCGACCGGCATCCGATCACGTTCATTCCCAGCTACGGCAGGTGACCCACCGGCCGGATCTCCGCTATACTGGGCCAGCCGTCTTTAACGCGCTCCCGCGAGAGTGCGAAGAGGTGCCGATGAGCTTCGTCCTTCCGCCACCCGCCGTCCTTCACCCACTCGTCGCAGGAGTCCACCCGTGCCGGTCGTGATGGATGCCGACCGGATGGCGCGCACCCTGACGCGCATCGCCCACGAGATCCTGGAACGCAACCGCGGAGTCGAGGAGCTGGCCTTCGTCGGCATCCGCGCCCGCGGCGTACCGCTCGCCAAGCGTCTGGCCCGGGCCATCCGCGAGATCAACGGGCACGAGGTGCCGACGGGCGCGCTCGACATCACGCTCTACCGCGACGACCTGATGCGGCACGCGGTGGGCCCGCAGCCGGTGGTGCGCCGCACCGAGGTGCCGTTCTCGATCGACAACAAGCGCATCCTGCTCGTCGACGACGTGCTGTACACGGGGCGGACGGTCCGCGCCGCGCTCGACGCGCTCATCGACTTCGGGCGGCCTCGCTCGATTCAGCTCGTGGTCCTGGTGGACCGCGGCCATCGCGAGCTGCCCATCAAGGCCGACTACGTCGGCAAGAACCTGCCGACCTCGCTCGACCAGAGCGTCCAGGTCCACCTGGTCGAGATCGACGGGACGGACGAAGTGGAGCTCAAGGACGAAAGGCGGGCGCAGGCATGAGCGCCGAGACTGCGGTGACGACGTCGCTTCGCACGCGGGATCTGCTCGCGATCGCGGACCTGTCCGCCGAGGAGATCGGGCTGATCCTCGACACGGCGGAGGCCATGCGCGAGATCGGCGAGCGCCCGATCAAGAAGGTGCCGACGCTCCGGGGCAAAACCGTCGTGAACATGTTCTTCGAGCCCAGCACGCGGACGCGCACGTCGTTCGAAATCGCGGAGAAGCGCCTGAGCGCGGACACGCTGAACATCGCGGCGGCCAGCTCGAGCGTGCTCAAGGGCGAGACGCTGGTGGACACGGCGAGAACGATCGAGGCGATGGCGCCGGACATGATCGTGCTGCGCCACGCCGCGTCGGGAGCGGCGCACCTGCTGGCGCGGATGTGCGGGGCGGGGATCATCAACGCCGGCGACGGGATGCACGAGCACCCGACGCAGGCGCTGCTCGACGCCTACACGATCCGCGCCCACAAGGGCCGCATTGCCGGGCTCAAGGTCGCCATCGTCGGCGACCTGCTGCACAGCCGCGTGCTTCGATCGAACGTGCTGGCGCTGACCCGGCTGGGCGCGGAGGTCTGGGTATGCGGCCCGCCGACGCTCGTGCCCGTCGGCATCGAGCGCCTCGGGGTCCGGGCGACGTCCTCGATCGACGCCGCCGTCGAGGGCGCCGACGTGGTGATGCTGCTGCGAATCCAGCAGGAGCGGATGCACGGCGCCTTCTTCCCGTCGCTGCGCGAGTACTTCACCGTGTTCGGCATGACGGTCGAGCGCCTGGCGCGCGCCAAGGCCGACGTCATCATCATGCATCCGGGGCCGATGAACCGCGGCGTGGAGATCGCCTCGGAGGTCGCCGACGGCCCGTACTCCGTGATTCTCGAACAGGTGGCCAACGGCGTCGCGGTCCGGATGGCGGTGCTGTACCTGCTGGCGGGCGGCGCCGAGGTGGAGTGAATGGGAGGCGACGGTCGGATGAAACGGTTGCTGAAGGGAGGACGGGTCGTCGACCCGGTCAACGGCCTCGACGGCGCGTTCGACGTGCTGATCGACGGGGATCGCATCGCGCGCGTCGGCCGGGACCTGCCCGCCGAGGGCGCGGCGGTCGTCGACGTGCCGGCCGGGTTCGTCGTCTGCCCGGGGCTCATCGACATGCACGTGCACCTGCGGGAGCCGGGCCAGGAGCACAAGGAGACGGTGGCGACGGGCGCGGCCGCGGCCGTGGCCGGCGGCTTCACCGCCGTCGCGTGCATGCCGAACACGAGCCCCGTCAACGACAACGCGGGCGTGACCGAGTTCGTGCTGCGGCGTGCGGCCGAAGCCGGGCTCGCGCGGGTCTACCCGATCGGCGCCGTGTCGCGCGGCCAGGCGGGCGAGCAGCTCGCCGATCTCGCCGAGCTGCGCCGGGCGGGCTGCGTGGCGGTGAGCGACGACGGTCGGCCGGTCGCCACGGCGATGCTCATGCGACGGGCGCTCGAGTACACCTCGATGCTCGGCATGCCGATCATCGAGCACTGCGAGGAGCAGACCCTCAAGGGTGACGGGGTCGCCCACGAAGGCTTCTTCGCGTCGACGCTGGGCCTGCGGGGCATACCCGGCGAGGCCGAGTCGATCATGGCGCAGCGCGACATCGCCCTGGCCGGCCTGACCGGCGGCGTCGTGCACATCGCGCACATGAGCGCCCGCCAGACCCTCGACGCCGTCCGCCACGGGAAGAACCGCGGAGCAGCGGTGACCTGCGAGGTCACGCCCCATCACTTCGTCCTCACCGACGAGATGCTGTCGGCGCCGGTGCCGTACGACACGAACGTGAAGATGAACCCTCCGCTGCGCGCCGACGCCGATCGCGACGCGATGCTCGCCGGGCTCGCCGACGGCAGCGTCGACGTCATCGCGACCGATCACGCGCCGCACCACGAGGACGAGAAGCGCGTGGAGTTCGACCGCGCGCCGTTCGGCATCATCGGCCTCGAGACGGCCGTGTCGCTGTGCTTCGACCGCCTCGTGGCCCCGGGACGGATCACGCTCGCGCGCCTGATCGAGCTGCTGTCGGCGAATCCGGCGAGGATTCTGGGCGTGCCGGGCGGGTCGCTGTCGGAAGGGGCGCCCGCCGACGTCACCATCCTCGCCCCGGATCTCCCGGTGACCGTGTCGGCGGCCACCATGCGATCGAAGTCGCGGAACACGCCGTTCGACGGCTGGCGGCTGACCGGCGGCGTGGCGGCCACCATCGTCGGGGGACGCGCCGTCTTCGTCAACCGCGATGCCGCGCTCGCCATCTAGGGCGGGCGCGCCCGCGCCCGCGGTCGACGTGCCGCGCCTGACGCCGACGCTCGACCGGCTGTACGACAGCTTCAACGGTCCCGACTCGGCGGCCGATCCCATCCAGATCGTCCGGCGGTACGCACGCCCCGACGACCAGGAGATCGTCGGGTTCTGCGCCGCGGCGCTGGCGTTCGGACGCGTCGCCGCCGTGCTCCAGTCGATCGGCCGCTTCACCGCGATCGTCGGCGAGCGCCCGGCGGACTACGTCCGCGCCTTCGATCCGAACGCCGCCCGGGAGCCGTTCGGCGGCTTCGTCCACCGGTGGATCCGCGGCGTCGACCTGATCGCGCTCCTCTGGGTGCTGCGTCAGATGCTCGAGCGCCGGGGATCGATCGAGGGATTCTTCCTCGAGGGCTACGACCCGCACGACCCGACGCTGGCCCGCGCCGTCGACAGCTTCTCCACGCGGGCGCTGCAGCTCGATCTCGCGCGCGCCTACGGCCGGACGAACAGTCGTCCCGGCGTCGCCTACTTCTTCCCCCGGCCCTCGTCCGGCAGCGCGTGCAAGCGCCTGAACCTGTTCCTTCGCTGGATGGTCCGCCGCGACGCGCTCGATCTGGGCGTCTGGACGCGGGTGCCGCCCTCCAAGCTCGTGGTGCCCCTCGACACGCACGTCGTGCGTGTCGGACGCTGTCTGGGGCTGACCCGGTACCGCAGCCCCGGGTGGCGGATGGCCGAGGACATCACCGCGTCCCTGCGGCGGATCGACCCCGCGGATCCGGTGCGCTACGACTTCTCGCTGTGCCACCTGGGCATGATGAACGCCTGCGGGTTCAATCGCCCGCAGGGCGACGCGCAGTGTCCGTTGCGTGGCGCGTGCCGGCCACGCGGGCGTAGACCGCGGCGGTCCCGGCGACCATCCGCTCCACGGTGAAGAGCGCGTCGACGCGGGCGAGGCCCGCGTCGCCCATCCGCTTCCGTTCGTCCGGGCGTTCGAGCAGCCGTACGATGGCGTCGGCCATCGACCGGTGATCGCGGGGCGGCACCAGCACGCCCGTCTCGCCGTCGGCCACCACCTCGGGGATGCCCCCGGTCCGCGTCGCGACGACGGGCCGCGCGCACGCCATGGCGTCGAGCAGCGAGGTCCCGAGCCCCTCGGTGACCGAGCTCATCGCGAAGATGTCGAAGCTCTTGATGCAGCCGAGCACGTCGGTGCGGAAGCCGGGCAGAAGGACGTGCTTCTCGAGGCCGTGATCGCGCACCTGCCGCTCGAGCGCCTCGCGCAGCTCGCCCTCGCCGAGGATGACGAAGCGCGCATCGGGAATCCGCCGGACCACGAGCTGCGCAGCCTCGATGAGATGGCGCTGGCCCTTGTGCGGCACGAGCGCCGCGACGTTCCCGACGACGGGGGCCCGATGGGGGAGCCAGAAGGCCTCGTGCACGTCGACGACCGGCGCGGCCGCGACGTGCTCGACGTCGATGCCCTCGTGCACGGTCACCGTACGCGCCTCGGGCACGCCGTCTTCGAGCAGCATCCGTCGAATGGCCTCCGAGGCGGCGATGAAGCAGTCGACCTGGCGGTACTTCCACCGGGAGAACGAGTTGCCCTTGAGGTGGAAGTCGACGCGGCGCGACGCCACGAGCGGCGGGGCGGCGGCCGCGCCGGCCATCGACAGCGCCAGCGCGGCCATCGCGATGCCGTGGGGGTCGTGCGCGTGCACGACGTCGGGTTGCAGGCGCCGGATCACGCGCGCCAGGCGCCACGCGGCCGTGAGGTCCATCTCGGTCCGGGGCGCCAGCGGCACCAGCTCGAGGCCCTCCGCGGCCCGGCGCCGCAGCTCGCCGCCCGGGTGCGCGACCAGGGACGCCCGCTGCCCGATTGCACGCAGCCCGTTGACGGTCAGGAGCACCTGGTTCTGCCCGCCGCGCCACGTCCGGGCCGTGTCGATGTGCAGCGAGAACATGCTGTGGGCCCCGGGCCCCGGGCGCCGGGCGCCGGGTGCCGGGTGTTGGGTGCTCGGCACGCGTCAGGGTGTCGGCGTGCGGGTCCGCCGCTGCAGCTCCCAGAGCTTGGCGAACTTCAGGAGCACGTAGTGCGCGTTCATCGCCGAGATGATAAGCCCGGGCGCCCCGTCCCTGATCCCGCCCCGGATCAGATAGTTGCGGAGGAAGGCCAGCGGCGGGTGCGCGATCAGATCGACCAGGTTCGCCCGTCGGCCCTGCTGGCTCATCTCGCGGGCCGCGTAGGTGGAGTAGCGGTCGATGGTCTCGAGGTGATCGGAGATGTCGCCGTAGGCGTAGTGCTGGAGCTCCCCGCGCAGGCGGCCGACCGATCCGTCCACGGCGACCGACTCGTGCACCAGCCGCTCCTGCCAGCGCGCCGTGCGCCGGTCGTAGAGGCGCAGCTGCGGGTCGGGGTACCAGTCCGTCGATCGGATCCAGCGCCCGAGGTGCCAGGTCACGCGGGGGATGCGATAGCCCGCGCGGTCGGGACGCTCGGCCGTGAGCGTGCGCCGGATCTCGGCGGCGAGCTCCGGGGTCACCCGTTCGTCCGCATCGAGCGAGAGGATCCAGTCGTGAGAGGCGATCGACGCCGCGTAGTTCTTCTGGGCGGCATAGCCGGGCCAGTCGCGCACCTCCACGCGATCCGTGTACCGACGCGCGATTGCCGTCGTGTCGTCGGTGCTGCCCGCGTCGACGACCAGCACCTCGTCGGCCCAGGCGACCGACTCGAGGGCGGCGCCGATGTCGCCGGCCTCGTTCTTCGTGATGACCGTGACCGACAGCTTCGGCACGGGGCGGAGTGTAGCACCTACGGCGTGGTGTTGAGCGGCACCTCCTGCACCGCGTCGTAGTCCACGAGCGACTTGTTGTAGTCGGAAATCGCCTGGACTTCGGTCGTGCGCGCGAGCGCCAGGTCGCGCTGGGCCTGGATCACCTCGAAGTTCGTGGACAGTCCGGCGGCGAACTTCTTCTGTTCGGCGTCGAGCTTCTGTTCCTGGAGGACGCGCGCGGCGCGCGCCGCGTCGACCCGCTTCTGGTTGGTCTCGACCTGCCGCGCGGCGTCGCGCACCTGGGTCGCGACCTGCAGTTCGAGGTTCTTCAGGCTGGTCTGGGCCTGCTGGTTCTCGAGGCGGGCGCGGGCCAGGTTGGCTTCGGCGGTGCTCATGCCGAGCGGATAGCCGAAGGACACGCCGAAGGACCACGTCGGAAACGCGTTGCTGAACACGTCGCCCAGGACCGATCCGAACCCGGCCTGCGACAGCACCGTGCGCGAGGGCAGGGGGCCGCCGCCGCCGATCGACGCGAGATCGACGGGCTGCAGCTGCGAGCCGCCGATGCCGTAGGCCGAGTAGTTGACCGTCGCGCTCACGTCGGGCCGCAGCTGATCCTGCATGTAGTCGATGCTGACGTCGTTCTGCTGCAGTCCGTTCTTGGCCTCGCGCAGGTCGGTGCGCGTCGCCAGCGCGTGCTGGATTGCCGCGTCGACGTCCAGGTTCTGGTTCTCGAAGGCGACCGTGTCGGTCGGTTGGATCTGGATCTGCCAGAAGTTCGGGCTGTCGGGATCGAAGATGAGCGCGCGCAGGCGATCCTGGGCGCTCGAGATCGCCGCCTCGGCGACGATGACGTTCTGTTCGTTGCTGGCGACCTCGGCCTGCGCCTGGACGATGTCGATCGGCGCCATCGTGCCGACGTTGACGCGCTTCTGGTTGTCGCTCAGGTTCTGCTGCGACAGCGCCAGGGACTGCTTGGTCGCGGCCAGGTTGTTGATCGCGTACGCGAGGTCCCAGTACGCATTCTTCACGTTGCGGGTCGTCTGCGCGATGACCCCCTCGAGCTGGATGTCCGACAGGTCGCGGAGCTTCCTGTTGAGCGAGACCTGCTCGCGGATCGAGTCGATGCGGAAGTTGCGCAGCAGCGGTTGCGTGTAGCTGACCGCGAAGGTGCTCTGCAGCTCAGGGCTGAAGTTGTTGAAGATGTTCGTGGTGGTCTGCCGCGAGTTGCGCCAGCTCGCCTGATACGAACCGCCCCACGGCAGCGTCTGGGACATGCCCAGCGACGTGTTCAGCGTGCCCGTCTGGCTGTTCGGCGCGAACGTCGACGTCGCCGGGGTGCTCTGGCTCTGCCGGTTCAGGGACGAGGTCAGGTTCGGGGCCCAGCCCGACCGCGCCTGCGAGATCGCGACGTCCTGGATCTGGGGCACCAGGCGCTCGAGGCGGATGCCGAGGTTGTCCTGCAGCGCGAGCTGCACGGCCTCGTCCACCGTCAGGGGACGCACCTCGCCTCCCTGGCCGGACGTCTGGCCCGTGGCCTGTCCGGCGGCCGCCGCGGACTGCGCCACGCTGTCGAGCAGCGACGGCGGCGCCTGGGCCGAGACGGGCCGTACCGGGACGAGACAGGCGGCCGCGGCCAGGCTCATGACGAACGAAATTCTGGGCTGACGCATGATGAGACTCCTGCAGAACGACACGCGGATTGGGACTCGATCGAGCTTCCCCTAGTAGACGTCAGGTGGGAGGGTTCGGTTCGCGCCGGCCGCGAATTGTATACTAGCCCGTCGTGAAGCCACACGCCGCGCCGTCACGCGAGGATCTGCTCGACGTCTTCCGCCGATCGGGAGCCTTGCTCGACGGGCACTTCCGGCTGTCCTCCGGTCTCCACAGTCCCGGCTACCTGCAGTGCGCCCTGGTCCTCCAGCATCCCGACCGCGCCGAGCAGCTCGGCCGCGCGCTGGCCGCCCGCGCCGTCGACCTGCGGCCGACCGTCGTGCTGTCGCCGGCGCTCGGCGGGCTGATCATCGGACACGAGGTGGGGCGCGCCCTCGGCGTCCGCGCCATCTTCGCCGAGCGGGTGGACGGCGCGCTGACCCTGCGGCGCGGCTTCACGCTCGGAGAGAGCGACCGCGTCCTCGTGGTCGAGGACGTGATCACGACCGGAGGGTCCACGAAGGAGACGATGCAAGTCGCTCGAGCGGCCGGCGCCCAGGTCGTCGGCGCGGCGTCCATCGTCGATCGGACCGGCGGCACGCCGGCCTTCGACGCGCCCTATGTCGCCCTCCTCGAGGTGGCGCTGCCCGCCTACGAGCCCGACCGGTGTCCGCTCTGCGCGAAAGGGCTGCCCGTCGTCAAGCCCGGCTCGCGTCCGGTGGTGGCGTGAGGTGCCCGCGTTCAAGCTCGTCGTGGCCTACGACGGGACCGACTTCGTAGGCTGGCAGCGCCAGGCGTCCGGCACCTCCATCCAGGGTCTTCTCGAACAGGCGCTCGGCGACCTCGACGGACGACCCGTCGTCGTCACGGGCGCCGGACGCACGGACGCGGGCGTGCACGCTTTCGGCCAGGTCGCCGGCTGCACGATCCGGAGGGACCTGGACCCCGCGGCGCTGGTCCGCGCGCTCGACGCGCGGTTGCCGGCCGCCGTGCGCGTCGTCTCGGCGCGGGTGGTCCCGCCCGGCTTCCACGCGCGCTTCGACGCCCGCGCGAAGACCTACCGCTACCAGATCTGGAACGGCGAGGTGATGGATCCGATGCTGCGGCGCGTCGCCTGGCACGCGCCGGGACCGCTCGACGTGCCCGCGATGGCGGCCGCCGCGCGGCTGCTCGTGGGGCGCCACGACTTCGCCGCGTTCCAGTCCACGGGCAGCGACGTCGCGTCGACCGAACGCGAGCTGGCGGCGTCGAGCGTCGCCGAGTGCGGCCGCCCGGCGTTGTCCTCATGTCCCGGCCGGATCGTCGCCTACGACGCGACCGGCGACGGCTTCCTGCGGCACATGGTGCGGGCCATCGCGGGCTCGCTCGTGGAGGTGGGACGCGGCCGGCGGCCGCCGGAGTGGATGGCCGACGCGCTGGCCTCGCGGGCGCGCGATCGGGCGGGCCCCACGCTGCCCGCGCACGGGCTGGTCCTCGTGTCCGTGCGGTACGAGGACGACCTTGCGGCGCCTGCTAACGCCCAGTAGAATCGCTATTTACAGCGAGGAAGCGTGAATGTCGCTTGAGCAGCTCCTGGCGAAGATTCCGCCGGGATCGGCCGACGAAGCGCTGGCACAGCAGATCCACTTCGACCAGCTTCCCGCGCACGTGGCCATCATCATGGATGGGAACGGGCGCTGGGCGGCCCAGCGCCACCTGCCGCGGGTGGAGGGGCATCGTGCGGGCATCGACTCGGTCCGCGACGTGGTGGAGACCTCGGCGCGCCTGGGGATCGAGGTCCTCACGCTGTACGCCTTCTCGGTCGAGAACTGGAAACGTCCGCGCGCGGAAGTGAACACGCTGATGACGCTGCTCAAGCGTTACCTCCGCCTGGAGCTGAACACGCTGCTCTCCAACAACATCCGCTTCCAGGTGGTCGGGCGCCGCGAGGAGCTGTCGCCCGACGTGCGGAGCGAGCTGGACGCCGCCATCGCGCGCACCGACGCCAACACGGGCATGCTCTTCAACATCGCCCTGAACTATGGCGGCCGCGCCGAGATCGTCGATGCCGCGCGGCGCGCCATCGTGGAGGGCATCCCCCCCGACGAGCTCGACGAGCGGCGGTTCGGCGAGCTGCTCTACACGGCCGGAGAGCCCGATCCGGACCTGCTCATCCGCACGAGCGGGGAGATGCGCGTCAGCAACTTCCTCCTGTGGCAGATCGCCTACGCGGAGATCTGGGTCACCGAGACGCTGTGGCCCGACTTCCGCCGGCGCCACCTGCTCGAGGCGCTCGTCGCTTACCAGAAGCGCGACCGGCGGTACGGCGGGATCAAGCCGTCCCCGGTGGTCCTCAGCGCCAAGTGACCCGCATCGCCAGCGGCGCGGTCCTGGTGGCGCTCGCCGTGGGCGCGGTGTTCTTCGCGCCCGCGACGCTGTTCGAGGCCGTCGCGGCCGGCCTCGTGCTGGCGGCGACGCTCGAGCTCGCGGGGATCTCCCGGACCGACGACGCCAGCGTGGCAGAGTGGCCGGCGGTGGCGGCCGCGCTCGCGACGTTCGTGGCGTTCGTGAGCGTCAACGCCACCAACAGCGGCTCGGTGCCGCCGGAGATCGTCCTGCTCCTCGCGCTCGTGGGGATCGGCGTCGTGACGCTGGTGGGCTGGGACGGCGGGCCTCACGCGACGGCGCGGGCGGCCTCGTCCCTCTTCCCGAGCCTGTACCTGGCCCTGCCAATCGGCGCGCTGGTCATCATCCGCGAGACGCGCGGACCGTGGGCGTTGTTCCTGCTGATGTTCACCGTCATGGTGAGCGACACGGCGCAGTACTACACCGGCCGCCTCCTGGGCCGGCGGCCCCTGGCGCCGTCCGTCAGCCCGAAGAAGACGATCGAGGGAGCCATCGGCGGCTTCGTGTTCGGTACCGCGGCGATGGCGATTGCCGGCGGCTGGTGGCTGCCCCGGATGACGCTCCCCTGGCGCGTCGTCGTCGGTGCCCTGGTCGTCGCCCTCGGCGTGCTCGGCGACCTCTTCGAGTCGATGCTGAAGCGGAGCGCGCACGTCAAGGACAGCTCGCACCTGATTCCCGGCCACGGCGGCGTGCTCGATCGCATCGACGCGCTGCTGTTCGCGGCCCCGGTGTACTACGTGCTCCTGCGATACCTCTGAGCGCGCGGATGCGACCACACACCCCCGGCACGAAGCGGATCGCGATCCTGGGCTCGACCGGTTCGATCGGCCGGAGCGCCCTGGACGTGGTGGACGCGCACCCCGGTCGCCTGGAAGTGGTGGGTCTGGCGGCCGGCGAGAACACGGAACGGTTCGCCGAACAGGTGGCGCGGTATCGCCCCTCCACGGTGGCGATGGCCACGGCGGCGGCCGTCGATCGACTGCGGGCCGCCGGGCTGCCGGCGGGCGTGACGGTCGCCGGCGCGGGGCGCGACGGACTCGTCGCCGTGGCGACGCGGCCCGACGTCGACATCGTCCTGTGCGCCTCGTCGGGGACCGATGGCCTCGAGGCCGTGCTGGCGGCCATCGAGCACGGCAAGACCCTGGCCCTCGCCAACAAGGAGGTGCTGGTGATGGCCGGCGGGCTGGTGTCGGAGGCCGCGCGGGCGAAAGGCGTGGAGATCCTGCCCGTCGACAGCGAGCACAACGCGATTCACCAGTGCCTGCACGGGCGGAGGCCCGAGGAGCTGAAGCGTCTCGTGCTCACCGCCTCGGGCGGCCCGTTCCGGGGACGACCGTGGTCGGAGCTCGCGCGGGTGACCGCCGCGGAGGCGCTCCGGCATCCGACCTGGCGGATGGGGCGCAAGATCACGATCGATTCGGCCACGCTCATGAACAAGGGCCTCGAGGTGATCGAGGCCCGCTGGCTGTTCGGCGTGGGCGCCGACCGCATCGACGTCGTGGTCCACCCGCAGAGCGTCGTGCACTCGCTCGTGGAGCTCGTGGACGGCTCGATGATCGCGCAGCTCGGCGTGACCGACATGCGGCTGCCCATTCAGTACGCCTTCTCGTACCCCGAGCGCTGGGAGAGCCCGCTGCCGTCCCTCGACTTGGCCGCGGCGGGACGCCTGGAGTTCGCGCCGCCCGACGGGCGCGCGTTTCCGTGTCTCGGCCTCGCGTATCGCGCGCTCGAGGCCGAGCGCAGCCTCCCGGTGGTGCTCAACGCGGCCAACGAGGTGGCGGTGGCGCGCTTTCTCGCCGGTCAACTGGGATTCACGGATATTCCACATGTCATCGAGGCGACGATGGATGCGCACCGCGCCGCCGACGTGACGACGCTGGCGGCCGTGCGCGCCGTCGACGCCTGGGCGCGCGGCCACGCCGAAGCCGCAGCCCGCGAGGTAGAATCGAAGGCGAGATGATCACGCTCCTCGCGTTTGCCTTCGTTCTCGGGGTCCTGATCTTCGTTCATGAGCTGGGCCATTTTCTGGCCGCCAAGCGCGTCGGGATCCGCGTGCTCAAGTTTCAGCTCGGGTTCAACCCGACGATCTGGAGCATCCGCCGCGGCGACACCGAGTACGGCATCGGCGCCCTGCCCCTCGGCGGCTACGTGAAGATGGCCGGGGAGAGCCCCGAGGAGGAGCGGACGGGCGCGCCCGACGAGTTCATGTCGAAGACGAAGTGGCAGCGCTTCTTCGTCCTCGTCATGGGTCCGGTCATGAACCTCCTCCTGGCGGTGGTGGTGACGGCCGGCGTCCTGTACCACGGCACCGAGGTCCCGGTGTTCCTCGATCAACCGCCCGTGGTCGGGGCGGTCGAGGACGGGTCGCCTGCCGCGCAGGCGGGCATCCGGCCCGGCGACCTGCTCACGAGCGTGGCCGGACGCAGCGTCTCGACCTGGGAGCAGTTCTCGATTGCGGTCGGCGCGCGGCCGAACCGCGAAGTCGACGTCGACTTCGAGCGCGGCGGTCGGCGTTTGAGCCGGACGATGACGCCGGTGTCCGACAAGTCGTCGGAGTTCCCGATCGGCGAGATCGGGGTGCTGCCCGACGTGCACCCGCACCTGGCGAGCATCAGCCCGGGCGAGGCTGCCGAGCGGGCGGGCCTCGAGGCGGGCGATGTCGTGCTCGCGATCGACGGCAAGCCGATCAACTTCAGCGGCCAACTGCGCGACGCCGTCGTGTCGCACCCCGACCAGACCGAGCAGTTCACGATCCGGCGCGACGGCCATGATCTGACATTGCCGGTCACGCCGAGCCGCAATGGTCAGGAGGGGCGGCTGGGCGTGCTGCTGGCCGACGAGACGAAGACGCTCAAGCCGGGCCCGATCGGGGCCGTCACGATGAGTGTGCAGAACAACGTCCAGATGGCCGGGATGATCTTTCAGACGGTGGGGGATCTGATCACCCGCCAGACCTCGCCCAAGCAGCTGATGGGGCCGATCGCCATCGCCCAGCTGTCGGGCGAGTCGGCCCGCCTCGGGTGGGCCGCGCTCCTCAGCCTGATGGCCACCATCAGCCTCAACCTCGGCCTCCTCAATCTGCTGCCGATCCCGATCCTGGACGGCGGTCACATCTTCATCATGGCCCTCGAGGGCATCAGCCGGCACGACTTCAGCCTGCGCGTGAAGGAGAAGATGTTGCTCGCCGGTTTCGTCGTGTTGATGATGCTGATGGTCACGGTGATCTACAACGATCTCATGCGCATCCAGTGGATTCAGAACCTGGTTCCCTGGCGCTGAAGGAGGGGTCCATGAAGCGGGTACTGTCGGCGGCGGTGCTCGTCGTGCTCGGCCTCGTGGTCGTCTCGGCTCAGGCGGACGTGACCCAGTCGGACATTCAGCGTCTCCAGAACAACGTGTCGGCGGCCTCGCGGGAGATCACCGTGATGGCGGGCCACGACCCCAAGCTGGCGGCGTCGCTGCGCTCGGAGCTGGACGACGCGAGCGACGAGGTCATCTACCTGAAGGTCAAGCTGCGGAAGCACGAGACCGTGACCCGCGCCGACTACAGCGATCTACGCGACCGGATCGACGACATCCGCAACAAGGCGGTGGACCCGTCCGCGCAGCCGGCGGCGCCGGCGCCGGCGAGAGCCCCGGCTGCCCCGGCCGCCTCCGCGGCCGGGCGGACCTCGATGAAGACGGTGCCGGTGGGCACCCAGCTCGACGTCCGCCTCCAGCGGTCGCTCAACTCCGGCACGGCGCAGGTCGAGGACGAGGTCGAGGCGACCACCGTCGCGGATGTCCGTGACGACAGCGGCGTCATCATTCCCGCCGGTTCGCTCGTGCGCGGGGTCATCACGAGCGTGGATCCGGCGACGCGGTCCAACCGCACGGGTCGTCTGACGATCGGGTTCAACGCGATCACCGTCAACCGGACGATTTATCCGATCCACGCGACGGTCACGCAGGCCCTCGCCAGCGAGGGACTGAAGGGCGAGACGCCCAAGATCGCGACTGGCGCGGGCGTTGGCGCGATTCTCGGGGGGCTGCTGGGCGGTGTGCGCGGTGCGCTCGCCGGCATCCTGATCGGCGGCGGCGGGTCGATCGCCGCGACCGAGGGCACCGACGTCGACCTCGCGGCGGGCACGGTCCTGACGATCCGGCTGGACGCGCCCCTCGACATGACGCGTCAGCGGTAGCGCGTGACCGTTCGCGCGTTCCGCGGCGAGCGAGCCGTGCAGCCGCACACCGTCACGGAGGCGCGCTGAACATGGCGCTCGTCGAAGCGCGGCTCGCCGATATCACGAGGCTCGAGGTCGACGCGATCGTGAACGCGGCGAACACGCGCCTCGCGCCCGGCGGAGGGGTGTGCGGCGCGATTCACGCCGCGGCAGGTCCCGACCTGGCGGCGGCGTGCGCCGCCGCCGCGCCGTGCCCGACCGGCGAGGCCCGGCTGACGGCGGGATTCCGGCTGCCGGCGCGGTTCGTCATCCACGCCGTCGGTCCGGTGTGGACCGGAGGGCGCTCCGGAGAGGCCGAGCAGCTCGCCGGCGCCTACCGCAGCGTGCTGGCCCTCGCCCGCCGCGAGCACCTCGAGACGATCGCGTTTCCCGCCATCAGCACCGGCATCTACGGCTACCCGCTCCGTGCGGCCACGGAGATCGCGGTGTCGACGGTCCGCTCGGAGCTCGAGCACCCCGGATCGCTCACCCGTGTCGTCTTCGCGTGCTTCAGCCAGGACGTCCTCGACGCCTACGCGGCCGAGGGAGTGGCGACGTAGACGCGGGCGTTCAGGCGGAGACGCGCCGCATCGCGGCCCTGGCGGCGGCGACGGTTCGATCGATGTCCCGGGCGGTGTGCGCGGCCGAGAGAAACCAGGCTTCGAACTGGGACGGCGGCGGCGAGACGCCGCGCTCGAGCATGCCCCTGAAGAAGCTCGCATAGCGGGCCGTGTCCGCGCTCGTCGCGGACCGGTAGTTCCGGACGGGTCGATCCGTGAAGAAGGGGGTCAGCACCGATCCCACGGCATTGACCTGGAGCGCCACGCCCGCGTCGCGCGCCGCATCGCTCAGGCCGGCGGCCAGCCTCGTGGTGAGCGTCGCCAGGCGCTTGTAGAGCGGAGCGTTCAAGTGCTCGAGCGCCCAGAGACCCGCGGTCATCGCGAGCGGGTTCCCCGAGAGCGTACCCGCCTGGTAGACGGGGCCCGCCGGCGCGACCAGCTCCATCAGATCCCGGCGGCCGCCGTAGGCGCCGACGGGCAGCCCGCCGCCGATGATCTTGCCCAGGCACGTGAGATCCGGCGTCACGCCGCAGAGCGCCTGCGCGCCGCCAGCCGAGGCGCGGAAGCCCGAGATCACCTCGTCGAAGATGAGCACCGCGCCGTGCGCGTCGCACAGGCGGCGCAGGCCGGCGAGGAATCCATCCGCCGGCGGGACGACGCCCATGTTGCCCGCGATCGGCTCGACGATGACGGCGGCGATCGCCCCGGGATGCTGCGCGAAGAGCGCGTCGACCGTGGGAAGGTCGTTGTACGACGCGACGAGCGTGTCGGCGACCGCCGCCGCGGGCACGCCGGGGCTCGTCGGCGTGCCGAGCGTCAGGGCCCCCGATCCGGCCTTCACCAGGAAGGGATCCGCGTGCCCGTGATAGCACCCTTCGAACTTGACGATGCGATCGCGCCGGGTGGCGGCGCGCGCGACGCGCACCGCGCTCATCGCGGCCTCGGTGCCCGAGCTCACGAATCGCACCCGCTCGATCGACGGCATGAGCCGGCGCACGAGCTCGCCGAGCTCGACCTCGAGCGGGCTGGGTGCGCCGTAGCTGGTGCCCAGCCGTCCGGCCGCCGCCACGGCCTTCACGAGACCGGCCGGCGCGTGTCCGTGAATCAGCGGTCCCCACGACATCACGTAGTCGATGTAGGTTTGCCCGTCGACGTCGGTGATCGTCGAGCCTGCGGCCCGCCGGATGAAGCGCGGCGTCGCGCCGACGGCCGTGAAGGCGCGCACGGGGCTGTCGACGCCTCCGGGGAGGATCTGCTGGGCCCGCCGGAACCACTGCTGCGATTTTCTTGTCGACATGGGGTCACGAAGCCACGAGGAGCACGACGGCCCTGGAACCGGCCGTCAGGCCAGCGCGCGCGCGGCCTCGCGCGCGTAGTAGGTGAGGATGATGTCCGCGCCGGCGCGTCGGATCGACGTCAGCGTCTCCAGCATGGCCCGCCGCTCGTCGATCCAGCCGTTGCGCGCGGCCGCCTTCAACATCGCGTACTCGCCGCTCACGTGATAGGCCGCGGTGGGGTAGTCGAAGCGATCCTTCACGCGCGCGATCACGTCGAGGTAGGCCAGGGCGGGCTTGACCATCACGATGTCGGCGCCTTCGGCGATGTCCTGCTCGACCTCGCGCAGCGCCTCGGCGGCGTTGGCCGGATCCATCTGGTGCGAGCGCCGGTCGCCGAACGCCGGCGCGCTGTCGGCGGCCTCGCGGAACGGGCCGTAGAACGCCGAGCAGTACTTGGCGGCGTAGGACATGATCGCCACCTGATCGAACCCTCTCGCATCGAGGGCGGCCCGGATCGCGCCCACGCGGCCGTCCATCATGTCCGACGGGGCGACGATGTCCGCGCCTGCGGCCGCGTGGGAGACCGCCGCCCGGACGATCTGATCGACGCTGAGGTCGTTCACGATCTCGTCGCCGACGACGATCCCGCAGTGGCCGTGGCTCGTGTACTCGCACAGGCACACGTCCGTCACGACGAGCATGTCCTTGACCGCCCGCTTGATGGCCGTCACGGCGGTCTGGACCGGAGCCTCGGGGTCGTAGGCCTCGCTGCCGACCTCGTCCTTGCGTCCCGGCAGGCCGAACAGGATGACCGCGCGAATCCCGTCGCGCCTGGACGCCTCGGCCTCGCGAATCGCCTCGTCGACCGACAGCTGGAACACCCCGGGCATCGAGGACACTTCACGCCGGACGCCTTCGCCCTCGACCACGAAGAGCGGGAGGATGAACATCTCCGGCGAGAGGCGCGTCTCCCGGACCAGCGCGCGCATGGCCTCCGTGCGGCGCAGGCGGCGCAGGCGGCGGGTGAGATGGAGGCCGGCGGTCGGGGTGCTGGTCGGGTTCATGGCCGTTCCTCGCGGGCCTCGGCCCGCTGTGCGTCGCGAACGTACGTCGCGATGGCGTTCACCATGCCGGGAATCGTGTACTCGGCCGGCATGATCGCGGTCCTGATGTCGAACTGGGCGGCGGCTTCGGCGGTGACCGGGCCGATGCAGGCCACCGTCGTGGCGTTCAGGAGATCGGCGGCCGGCTCCGCGCCCAGGACGTGGACCAGATTCCTCACCGCCGATGGACTCGCGAACGTGACGATGTCGATCCGCCGCTCGAGCAGCAGGCGGTACACGTCCGGTCCGCCCTCGCGCTCGGGATCGACCGTGACTGTGCGGTACGCGATCACTTCGGTGACCAGCGCTCCCCGCCGCCGCAGCTCCTCGGCGACCAGCTCGCGCCCGATGTCGGCGTGGGGCAGCAGCACCCGGAGGCCGTCGACCTCGTCCACGCTCGCGAGCGATTCGACGACCGATTCCGCCCGGTACTCGGCCGGCACCAGATCGACCTTCAGGCCGAAGCTCGCCAGCCGCTCGGCGGTGGCCGGACCGACGGCGCACAGCTTCACGCTGCCGAGCGTCCGGAGGTCCCCCGGACCGGCCAGGAGCCGGCCGATGAAGGACTCGACCGCGCTGGCGCTCGAGAAGATCACCCAGTCGAACTCGCCGGCCGCCGCACAGGCCGCGTCGAGCGGCGCGTAGTCGTCGGGTGGCGCGATGCGGATCATGGGCGCCACCACCACGTCGGCGCCCGCGCGTTCGAGCCGCTCGACGAGGTCGCCGGCCCGCTCCCGGGCGCGCGTGACCAGCACGCGCCGGCCGAAGAGCGGCCTCGCGTCGAACCATCGCAGGTGCTGGCGGAGTGCGGCCACCCGGCCCACGACGAGGACGGCCGGCCGGTGCTCCAGTGACGCCGCCGCGGCCGACAGGTCGCCCAGCGTGCCCGCGACGGTGTGCTGGGTCGGCAGGGTGCCGTCGTAGATCAACGCCGCCGCATCGTCGCGTGGCCGCCCGTGGGCGAGCAGCGCCTCGATCGTCGTCGCCGCCTGGTGGGATCCGACGTGGCAGACAATCGTGCCGTCCAGGCGCGCGAGGCTCGCCCAGTCGACCACCGGCCGCGGGCCCTCGCCTTCGTGGCCGCGGACGAAGGTCACGACGTCCCCGCCACCCGGATACGTCACGGGGATGCCGGCGTAGCCGGGCGCGCCGATGCCAGCGGGCACGCCGGGGACGACCTCGAACGGCACGCCCTGCTCGTGCAGGAAGAGGGCCTCGGTGCCGCCGTGATCGAAGAAAAACGGGTCGCCCCACTTGAGGCGCGCGATCGCGCGGCCCTCGCGGGCCTTCTCGGCGAGCAGGTAGCAGATCGCCTCCTGCTCGAGCGGCTGCGGGGCGGCGGCGCCCACGTCGATGCGCTCGGCGTCGTGGCGCGCGTGGGCGAGCAGGTCGCGATGGACGCGATGGTCGTAGATGACCACGTCCGCCGACCGCAGGCGCTCGAGGCCTCGAACGGTGATCAACCCGGGATCGCCGGGTCCGGCGCCGATGAGGAAGACGATGCCGCTCATGCCTTCAGGATCTCAGCCGCTCCGTCCGCGAGCAGGCGGGCGCCGGCCTCGGCGCCGAGCCGCGCCGCGTCCGACCACCCGCCGCGCGCATGCGTCTTCAGCGCATCCTCGCCGTCGGGCGACACGACCGTCGCCACGAGTTCGAGCGTCTCGGCATCCGGCGTGGTCGCCAGCGCGCCAATCGGCATCTGGCAGCCGCCGCCCAGCGCGACCACGAGCGCCCGCTCGGCGTCGAGCGCGGCCGCCGCGGCGGGATCGTCGACCAGCCGGGCCACGCGGAGGGCCCGCCCGTCGCTCTCGCGGACCTCGATGGCGACGATGCCCTGGCCCGGAGCCGGCACGCAGGCGTCGGCGGGCAGGGTCAGGGAGATGCGCTCCGCGAAGCCCAGCCGGCGCAGTCCCGCTGCCGCCAGGACGATCGCGTCGTACTCGCCGGCGTCGAGCTTGCGCAGCCGCGTATCGAGGTTGCCCCGGATGTTCGTGAAGCGGGCGCCCGGAAGCAGCCGGATCAGCTGCGAGATCCGTCGCACGCTGCCGGTGCCGATCCGCCGCGCCTGCCCGAGGGCGGCGGCCAGCGCGTCGATCGCCGGCGCCTCGGGCGGCCGGGCGGCCGAGGCGGGCAGCACGATCGCATCGAGCGGATCGGCGCGGGGCAGGACGCCGCCGATCGCGAGCCCGTCGGGGAGCACGGCCGGCAGGTCCTTGCTGCTGTGCACGGCGATGTCGACCGTCCCGTCGAGCAGCGCGTCCTCGATTTCCTTGACGAATAGCCGCTTGCCACCGAGTTCCGAGAGCGGCCGGTCGGAGCGCTGGTCGCCGGCCGTGCGGATCACGACGATGTCGCAGGGCGGGCCGCCGGCGGCGGCGATGGCGGCCGCCACGGCGTGGGCCTGCCACAGCGCGAGCTGGCTGCCGCGCGTGCCGAGACGAAGGGGAGCGTCGGCCACGGTCAGCGTCGGCTCTTGGCGCGCGGGAACGGCGCGACCTTGCCGCCCGGCGTCGCGTCGTCTTCCTCGTCGCTCCGCTCGCCGAGGCCGAACAGCCGGGTCAGGGCTTCGCTGTAGACCACCACGCTCTCCGGGTCGCCGACCGCCTTGAGCTGTTCGGTCGGCATCAGGAGCAGCTTCTCGATGATGAGGTGCGTGACCTCGTCGACGCGCGCCCGCTGCTCGGGGGAGAGCGTGGACAGCTTGGTCTCGAGACGCGTCAGCTCCGATCGCCGGATCGCCTCGAACTGCTGGCGGAGGGCGACGACGGTGGGGATCGCGCCGCGGGAGCGGAACCACGCCTCGTACTTCTTCAACTCCTCGCCGACGATCGCCTCGGCATGCTCCACTTCGCTCACGCGCCGCGCCATGTTCTCGCGCACGGTCGCCTGCAGGTCGTCGATGTTGTACAGAAAGACCTGCTCGATTTCGCCGGCGGCGGACTCGACGTCGCGCGGCAGCGCGATGTCGATCAGGAAGAGCGGGCGGTTGCGGCGGGGCCGCATGATCGTCTCGAGGTGCGCTTTGGTCAGGATCGGGGACGCCGCGCCGGTGGCCGTGATCACGATGTCGCTCGCGCCGAGCGCCGCGTCCCTTTCCTCCCAGGGCGCCGCGGCGGCTCCGCCGATCGCCTCGGCGACGCGGGCGGCGTGCCCCATGGTGCGGCTCATGATCGTCACGTGGTGCACGCCCTGCGACTTCATGTGCAGCGCCGTCAACTTGCCCATCTCGCCCGCGCCGATGACGAGGACGCTGCGGCCCTTCAGGTCGCCGAAGATCTTGCGGGCGAGCGCGACGGCCGCATAGCCGACCGACACGGCGCCGGATCCCAGGCCCGTTTCCGAGCGGACGCGCTTGCCGACGGCGAACGAGGTGTGGAACAGGCGGTTGAGCACGGGACCGGACGACCGCTGCCGGGTCGCCACGGTGTGCGCCTCCTTGACCTGGCCCAGGATCTGCGGCTCGCCGACGACGAGCGAGTCGAGACCTGCGGCGACCCGGAACAGGTGCCGCGCGGCGTCCGAGTCGCTCAGCTCGTACACGTGCGGACGGATTTCCGCGTGATCCACGCGGTGGAAGTCGGCGATGAACTTGAGCACCTGCTCCTTGGTGACGGCCACGTCGTCGCACGCCGCGTAGAGCTCGGCGCGGTTGCAGGTCGACAGCACGGCCGCCTCGCGGGTGATCCCCCCGCCCGCGAGCGCCGACAGCGCGCGCTCGAGGCCCGCCGACTGGAAGTCCAGCCGCTCGCGCAGCTCCACTGGCGCCGTCTTGTAGCTGATGCCAATCAGCAGCAAATGCATTCGCCCGTCCCCGACACCTGGCACCCCTAGAAGTTGTGACTTGTCGTCAGGAAATAGCTGATCGGCACGAAGTTCAGCAGCACGATGGCGAACCCGAGCGCCGACAGATACGCCGTCCGGCGGCCGCCCCAGCCGATCCGGCGGGCGGCGAACAACTCGAATGAATACACCGTCCAGCTCACCAGCGCCACGAAGATCTTCGGGATCTTCGAGCGACATGGCGCGGACACGGGGATCGTTGAGCGCGTAGGCTCGCGCCTGCTGCGCCCAGATGAACCCGACGATCAGGCCGATCGTCAGGAAGACCCAGCCGAACACGATCGCGATCTGGTTCATCCGGTCCAGCACCTGCAGCGACGGCAGCCGCGTGTAGAAGAAGCCGAGGTGCTTTGCCTTGATCTCCTTGAACTGCAGGACGTAGGTCACGCCGATCACGCAGGCCAGCGCGAAGCTCGCGTACGCGAAGAGCAGCGACGAGACGTGGACGCCGAACCACGCGCTGTTGAGCACCTGCGCCTGATCCTCGATGCCCGGGTTGATGGCGGGCACTGCCTGGAGGGCGACGAGGAGGGGGAGCACGAAGGTGCCCATCGCACGCTCGTCGGTCGCCGTCTCGATGCAGAGGTAGGCGATCGCCAGCAGGCACACGAAGGTCGAAATCGCCGGCGACGCGCCCGCGATCGGCACGTGATGGTAAGCCATCGTCTGCATGCCGATGACGAAGACGTGCGCGCAGGCCGCGGCGACGAGGAGCGTCGTCGCCGCCCGGCCGACCGACGGCGAGCGGCTCGAGAAGTGCCAGACGTAGGCCAGCGCGGCGAAGACGTAGAGGACCAGCGGAACAGTGTTCATGACCGAGCGTCAGTGCGTCGGAGCGAAGTAGCCTTGTTTCGTGCGCGCCGTCAGCCCGGGCTTGTCGATCTGCACCACGACGCGGCGCCAGGCCCCGTCCCGCTTCGGGTTCTTGGACGTGTACCCCACAGTGTACTGGCTCGACAGCTCCTCGGAAATCTGGCCGTACACCCCCGCCAGGTCGGCCAGCTGGGAAGGGAAGAACGCGCGCCCGCCCGTCTGCTGGGCGAGCTGGCGCAGCACGAACTCCGCCTCGTGGAAGCCCTTGCTCGAGTCGTCCTCGTCCACGCGGAGTCCGATCGGGTAGATTGCCGTCTCCGAGCGCTTCGCCAGGTCGAGCACCTCGTCGAACGACAGCATGCTCGACGTGTCCTCGCCGTCCGAGAGCAGGACGATGGCCTCGCGGTGCACCTGGCCGGCCCCGGAGCCGATGGTGACCTTGGCCAGGTCCTTGAGGGCGATGTAGAGCGCGTTGTAGAGGGAGGTGGAGCCCCCCGCGGACGTGCGACGGATGGCCTGCTCGATCGCGGGCACGGCGCTCGTGAACGGCTGGAGGATCTGGACCCGGCTGTCGAAGTCGATGACCTCCGCGGCGTCCTGCGGGCGCAGCCGGCGCGCGAAGCCGATCGCCGCCTCCTGCGCCGTCGTCAGCTTGGACTCCATGCTCGCGCTGGTGTCCATGAGCAGGGCCAGCGCAATCGGCATGTTCGTGCGGTTGAAGAACGTCACGTCCTGTTTGACGCCGTCCTCGAAGACGTCGAAGTCCTGCTGGTCGAGGCCCGTCACGTAGCGGCCGTCCTTGTCGACGACCGTGACGTTCAGCGAGACGACCTCGACGCCGGACCTGAACGAGGGCGGCTGGGCGGTCGGCGGCTCCTGTGCCAGCACGCCCCCGCCGGCGAGCGCAGCCAGGACCGTCGCGGCCAGAATCGGCCGGCAGCGGCGGCGGCCGGACGCGCGGATCCTCACCGCGATCCCGGCCCCGGCGCCTTGGCGGGGACGCCGTACGCCTTCATGCCCGGCTTCGCGGCGGCGATGGTGATGGTGCGGGGCGGAATCAGCTCCTCGGGCCGCGCGTAGACGACGCGGTACTGCGCGCGCAGCTCGGCGGCCAGGGTGCTGAGCGCGCCCGGCAGCGAGACCGCCGAGAGGAGCACCCGTTCCCGGCCGCCGTGGCTCTCGGTCCCCTGCGAGAGGACGACTTCGCGGTCCTGCGCCTGCACCGAGCGATCGTCGGACATCTGGCCGACGACGACCGCCTGGAACTCGAGGCCGTCGACGCGGTCGAGCGCCGACAGGACGGCCGACCGGGGGCGGGTGCTGTAGTCGGGACCCTCCCCGGTGACCAGCAGGATGACGGGCCGGGGCGCGTCCGAGCGCCCGAAGCCCACGGCGGTCTCGTACACCCCGTCGAGCAGGTAGGCGGCGGAATCGACCTGGGGGAAGATCTTGCCGATCCCGTCCAGGAGCGCCTTCTTCTCCGCCGTGTAATCCGTGAAGATCGTCGGCCGCTCGGCGAGGCCGATCAGGGCGATCATGTTGTGTCCGCCGCTGCCCATCGGCTGGGTCAGGGCATCGACGAGATTCGTCACTCCCTGCCGCAGCGGCGTCAGCCAGCGCTGCGAGATGACGCTGTTGTCGATGAGGACGGCGATCTGCATCGGATCCGTCGCCGGCTCCACGCGGAGCACTTCGCGGGCGACGCCGTCTTCCCGGATGACGACGTCGGACGGGCCGAGGCCGGGCACGGGAGCGCCCTTGGCGTCGAGGACGCTCACGTAGGCGACCCGCTGGACCGAACCCTGCGCGAGGATCGCCTCCGGCCGGGCGATCACGCACGTTGCGGCGAGCACGACGGCTGGAATCGCGAGCGAAATCCTCATGTGGGCAGTATAGGGCCCGGGTTCCGAGGCGGTCAAGCGTCGACAGGCCTGAACTTATTGCATATCTATGAGTTACGGGAAAACGAACGGCGGTGGTCCGCCCGGGCCGTTCCTTGACACCCCTGAGGTCGCGTGTTATAAACCAACGGCTTTTTCGCCACGTCCACAGCCTAGCGGCCGGCCTTCACCCAGATGTCATCAGCCTACATCCCGATCGCCATTTTTCTGGCTGTCGCCACCGGTTTTGCCATCTTCACGATCGTCTTCTCGAGCCTGCTGCACGCGAAGCGCTACAACAAGGTGAAGCTGGAGCCGTACGAGTGCGGCATCGAGCCGGTGACCGACGCCCGGGACCGCTACAGTATTCGGTACTACCTCGTCGCGATGCTCTTCGTGATTTTCGACGTGGAGACGGTTTTCATGTTCCCCTGGGCGGTCATCTTCGATCGGCTCCTGCTGTTCGGCCTGATCGAGATGCTCGTGTTCATTTTCATCCTCGTGGTCGGCTACTACTACGCGTGGCAGAAGGGCGCGCTGGAGTGGGTCTAGATGGCTGAAGAGGCGCACGTTCCCAAGGCCGCGCCGGCCGCCGGCCCGCCCGACCCGCCGCCCCCGGATGGCACCGCCGTTCCCGCCTTCGTCGCCGCGCTCGAGGCGGCCGTCCCCGGCGGCGTGGCTCAGGTGAGCTACTGGCTGGGCGACTGGACGCTCATCGTGCCCGTCGACCGGCTGCTCGCCGTGGCCACGCACCTGCGGGACGCCGGGGACGCGGCCTTCGACTACTGTTCGGACCTGACGGCGACGGACTGGCCGCTGCGGCCCGAGCGGTTCGACGTCGTCTACTGCCTGTATTCGATCCGGCACCGGCACCGGGTGCGCCTGAAGGTGCGGGCGGCCGACGGCCAGGCCGTCCCGTCGGTGACGGCCCTCTGGCCGGCGGCCAACTGGTTCGAGCGCGAGGTCTACGACATGTTCGGCGTGCCGTTCGAGGGGCACCCCGACCTGCGGCGCATCCTGATGCCCGAGGACTGGCAGGGCTACCCGCAGCGCAAGGACTACCCGCTCGAGGGCCCCGGTGAGCTGCTGATGGAGAACCCGATCGACTGGCTGACGTTGCGCCAGGCGCGCGACGAGGCGGATATCGAGTAATGGAGACGACGCCGGCCATTCATCACGGCGCAATGTTCGACACCAACGAGCTCGTGCTCAACATGGGCCCGCAGCATCCGAGCACGCACGGCGTGCTGCGCGTGGTGCTGCGTCTCGACGGCGAGAAGGTGGTCGATGCCGACGTCGTCATCGGGTACCTGCACCGCGGGATCGAGAAGCTCAGCGAGAACCGCAACTGGACGCAGATCGTGCTCCTGACCGACCGCATGGACTACGTCGCGGCCGCCACGAGCAACGTGGGCTACTGCGAGACGGTGGAGAAGCTGCTGTCGCTCGAGGTGCCGCGCCGGGCGCGCTACGTCCGCACGATTCTGTGCGAGCTGCAGCGGATCGCCAGCCATTGCCTCTGGGTCGGCACCCACGCGATGGACATCGGGGCCATGACGGTGTTCCTCTACGCGTTCCGCGAGCGCGAGCTGATCCTGGATCTGTTCGAGGAGTTCTGCGGCGCGCGGCTGACCTACAACTCGATGCGGATCGGCGGCCTGCCGCTGGATATCCCGCCGGGCTGGGACAAGAAGGTCCTCGAGTTCTGCAAGATCATGGACCAGAAGGTCGACGAGTACGAGGAGCTGCTCACCCACAACCGGATCTGGCTCGAGCGGACCAAGGGCATCGGGGTGATCGGCGGGCCCGAGGCCGCGGGGCTGGGGCTGTGCGGCCCGGCGCTGCGCGGGTCGGGCGTGCCGCGCGACGTGCGCAAGGACGAGCCCTACGCCGCCTACGACGAGATGACGTTCGACGTGCCCGTCGGCACGGCGGGCGACACCTACGACCGGTATCTGGTCCGGATGGAGGAGTTCCGGCAGTCGCTGCGGATCATCCGCCAGGCGACCGAGGGCCTGCCGGAAGGGCCGATCGTCGGCAAGGTGCCGCGCCTCATCAAGCCGCCGGCGGGCGAGACGTACCACGCGATCGAGTCGCCCAAGGGCGAGCTCGGCTACTTCATCGTGAGCGACGGCAAGTCGACCAACCCGTACCGGTTCCGCGTGCGGCCGCCGTCGTTCTGCAACCTGCAGGGCCTCCGGCGCCTGGTCAAGGGCCACCTGGTGGCCGACGTCGTGGCGCTCATCGGGTCCATCGACATCGTCCTCGGCGAGGTGGACCGGTGATCGACGCGTTCGTCATTCCGCTCCTCAAGATCCTCATCGTCCTGAACGCGACGCTGGTCGGCGTCACCTACATGGTGCTGCTCGAGCGCAAGGTCATCGCGTGGGCGCAGTCGCGGCTCGGCCCCATGCGCGTGGGGCCGTACGGCATCCTGCAGCCGGTCGCCGACGCGGTGAAGCTGATGATCAAGGAGGACATCACGCCGGTCCGGGCCGACCGGTGGGTGTTCACGCTGGCGCCGATCATCTCGATGGTGCCGGCGCTCATCGTCTATGCGGTGATCCCGTTCGGCGGCGACGTCACCCTGTTCGGCCACACGGTCCACCTCTACATCACGGACATCAACGTCGGCCTGCTGTACATCGTGTCGGTCGCGTCGGTGGGCGTGTACGGGATCATCCTCGCGGGCTACGCCTCGAACAGCAAGTACCCGCTGCTCGCGAGCCTGCGGGCGTCGGCGCAGCTCATCAGCTACGAGGTCGCGGTCACGCTGACGCTGGTGAGCGTCGTCCTGGTCGCCGGATCGCTCAGCATGGTGAGCATCGTCCGCGCGCAGCAGGGCGCGCACGTCTGGTTCGCGTTCCTGCAGCCGGTGGCCTTCGTGATCTTCTTCATCGGCGGCCTCGCCGAGACCAACCGCGCGCCCTTCGACCTGCCCGAGGCCGAGCAGGAGCTGACCGGCGGCTTCCACACCGAGTACAGCGGCATGCGGTTCGCGCTCTTCTTCCTCGCCGAATACGCGAACATGATCGTCGTCTCGTCGGTGGCGACGACGCTGTTCCTGGGCGGGTGGCTGCGGCCGTTCCCGAACGTCGCGGCGCTCTCGTTCCTGGACATCGTGCCCGGCTGGTCGTGGTTCCTGCTCAAGTCGTTCGTCTTCCTCTACATCTTCATCTGGGTGCGGGCGACCCTGCCGCGGTACCGCTACGACCAGCTCATGCGCGTCGGCTGGAAGATGCTGATTCCCCTGGCGATCGCGAATCTGGTCGTCACGGGCGTGGTGAAAGTGCTGGTGATGTGATGGGCCAGGCGATTGCCTTCTACCTCATCGCCGCCGGCATCCTGGGGTTCGGCCTCCTCGTCGTCACGACGAAGGACACCGTGCACTCGGTGCTCTTCCTGGTGGCCGACTTCCTGTGCGTGGCGGCGCTCTACGTCCTGCTCGGCGCCGAGTTCCTCGCGGTGATTCAGATCCTCGTCTACGCCGGCGGCATCGTCGTGCTGTACCTCTTCGTCGTCATGCTCGTGAATCTGAAGCGTCCGCCGGAGGCCTACGTGGACAGCCACCGGCGCGGCAAGCTCGGGCTGTGGCTCGCGCTGGCGACGCTCGCCGAGCTCGGCGTGATCACCGTGCTGGCGTCGTCGTCGCCCGCGGCGCCGCTGGCCCCACCCGAGGTCCTGCCGGTCAGCGGCAACACCCAGACCGTGGGGTGGCTGCTCTACACGAGATATCTCATCCCGTTCGAGATCGCGTCGATTCTGCTGCTGGTCGCCATGATCGGGGCGATCGTCCTGGCGAAGAGGGACCTGTGATTACGCCGACCCATTACATGATGCTCTCGGCCGCGCTGTTCATGATTGGCGTGGTGGGCGTCCTGGTGCGGCGCAACATCATCATCATCTTCATGTCGATCGAGCTGATTCTGAACGCGGTCAACATCAACCTGATCGCGTTCTCGAGCCAGCTGCAGAACGCCGTCGGCCAGGTCTTCGCGGTCTTCGTGATCGCGGTGGCCGCCGCCGAAGCGGCGGTCGGGCTGGGCATCATCCTCGCGTTCTACCGGAACAAGGAATCGGTGAACATCGACGAGATGACGTTGATGAAATGGTAGCGCCGGCCGCATGAGATACATCTGGCTGATTCCCCTGCTCCCCGGTCTCGGGGCCGCCGTCAACGGCCTCGTCGGGATTCGTACGTTCTCGAGGAAGACCTCCGGCCTCGTCGCCTGCACGATGATGACGGCCGCGCTCGCGCTCGCCGTGGTGGCCTTCTGGCAGCTGCTCGGCCTGCCGCCCGACGCGCGCGCCTACGACGTCACCGTCGCGCAGTGGATTCCGAGAATTCCGCTCGCCCTGCACGACGGCTCGATCGGCGCGGTGCAGGTGCCCTGGGGCTACCGCCTCGATCCGCTGTCCGGGATGATGATCCTGATCGTCACGGGTATCGGGACCCTCATCCACATCTACTCGACCGCGTACATCTCGGACGAGCCGCGCGGCGGGGTGGCGCGGTTCTTCTGCTACCTGAACCTGTTCTGCTTCTTCATGCTCACGCTCGTCCTGGGGAACAACTTCCTCGTGATGTTCGTGGGCTGGGAAGGCGTGGGGCTCTGCTCGTACCTGCTGATCGGCTACTGGTACGAGAAGAAGAGCGCGTCGGACGCCGGCAAGAAGGCGTTCATCACGAACCGCGTCGGCGACTGGGGCTTCATCCTGGGCGTCTTCCTGATCTTCTTCACGTTCGGCACCTTCGACTTCCGCGCGATCCAGAACGCCGCGGGCGCGATGCCGATCGAGACGCAGTTCGGGGTCCTCTCGACGATCTGCCTGTGCCTCTTCATCGGCGCCACGGGCAAGAGCGCCCAGATTCCCCTCTACGTCTGGCTGCCCGACGCGATGGAGGGCCCGACGCCCGTCTCCGCCCTGATCCATGCCGCGACGATGGTGACCGCCGGCGTCTACATGCTGTGCCGGAACGCCGTGCTCTTCACGCACGCGCCGATCGTCATGCACATCGTCGCCGTCGTCGGCGTGCTGACGGCGTTCATGGCCGCCTCGATCGGGCTCGTCCAGTACGACATCAAGCGCGTGCTCGCGTACTCGACCGTCTCGCAGCTCGGTTACATGTTCACGGCCGTGGGCGTCGGCTCGTTCGCGGCGGGCGCGTTCCACCTGATGACGCACGCCTTTTTCAAGGCACTGCTCTTCCTCGGCAGCGGGTCCGTGATCCACGCCATGGCGGGGGAGCAGGACATGCGCCACATGGGCGGCCTGAAGAAGTACCAGCCCGTCACGTTCGCGACGATGCTGATCGCGACCCTCGCCATCGCGGGGATTCCGCCGTTCTCGGGCTTCTTCAGCAAGGACGAGATCCTGTCGCAGGCCTTCCTGCACGACAAGGTGATCTGGGTGATTGGCGTCGCCGCCGCCATGATGACGGCGTTCTACATGTTCCGGCTGATGGCGATGACCTTCCTCGGCACGTACCGGGGGCCGGCGTGGGACGGGCACGGCCATGGTCCGGTGGAGAGCGCGCAGGCGCACGTCGCCGACATGCACCTGGCCGCGCGGCACGGCGTCGGCGATCCGGCGGACCTGTCGGCGCACGCCCATGCGAAGGAGCCGGAGCACGATCTGACGCACGGGGCGGCCCACGGGCACGGCGCCTGGCACGGCCCGCACGAGTCGCCGCGAGCGATGACGGTGCCGCTCATGGCGCTGGCGGTCGGGGCGGCGGTCGCGGGATTCCTCGGGGTGCCCTCGGCGCTGGGCGGGAACAACGCGATCGAGCACTTCCTGCAGCCGAGCTTCACGGCCCAGGTCGCGACGACCGCGGGCGGCGCGCCGGTGGCGGTCGAAGCCCCGGCGACGGGCGAGGCCGAGGGCGCCGAGCCGATTTCCTGGGCGGGCGAGATCGGGTTGATGGCGCTGTCGGTGCTCGTCGCGGCCGCGGGCCTGGGCCTGGCGTACCGCTTCTACGTGACGAAGCCGGAAGTCGCCGATCACCTGAAGGAGCAGTGGGCGGGACCGCACCGCATCCTGCTGCACAAGTACTACGTGGACGAGCTGTACGGGGCGACGGTGATCAAAGGCGTCATGTCGAGCGCCCGCGGCTTGTGGGCCGTCGATCGCAACGTGGTCGACGGCGTCGTGAACGGCGCGGGCTGGGTCACGCTGGCCAGCTCGTGGCTGTCGAGCCTGACCGACCGCTCGGTGGTGGACGGGCTGGTGAACCTCGTGGCGCGGGTCTGCGAGGAGGCGAGCTTCTGGTTCCGCCGGGTGCAGACCGGGCTCGTGCAGAACTACGCGCTCGTCATGCTCATCGGCGTGTTCGCCTTCGTGAGCGTGTATCTGTTCATGCGGTGATTGGCGGGCCTGATCGGCCCCCTCGACATCTGGACTTATGAGTCATTACCTGTCGCTGATCCTCTTCACGCCCCTCGCCGGCGCGATCCTCCTGCTGTTCGTCAACAAGCAGAATACGAACGCGATCCGGTGGATTGCGAACATCGTCGCGTTCGCGGGGTTCCTGATCTCGGTGCCGCTGTGGTTCCGGTTCGATCCGGTGAGCCCCGGCTACCAGTTCGTGGAGCGCCTGCCGTGGATCCCGTCGATCGGCGCCGAGTACTTCCTCGGGGTGGACGGCCTCAGCACCCTGCTCATCCTGCTGACCACGCTCATGGGCTGCATCGCGATCCTGTCGTCGTGGAACGCGATCAGCGAGCGCGTCAAGGAGTACTACATCTTCCTGCTGCTCCTGCAGAGCGGGATGCTGGGCGCGTTCATGTCGCTCGACTTCCTGCTGTTCTTCCTGTTCTGGGAAGTGATGCTGGTGCCGATGTACTTCCTGATCGGCATCTGGGGCAGCGCCAACCGCCTCTACTCGGCGATCAAGTTCTTCCTGTACACCCTGGTCGGGAGCGTCGTGATGCTGCTGGGCATCCTCGCGCTCTACTTCTACGCGCACAGCGTGACGGGCGTGTACTCGTTCGACGTGACGCAGTTCCAGCAGCTCAACATTCCGTACGACCTGCAGTGGTGGATCTTCCTGGCGTTCTTCCTCGGATTCGCCATCAAGGTGCCGATGTTCCCGTTCCACACGTGGCTGCCGGACGCCCACACCGACGCCCCGACCGCCGGGTCGGTGATCCTGGCCGCCGTCCTCCTGAAGATGGGCACCTACGGGTTCCTCCGCTTCAGCCTGCCGATCCTCCCCGACGCGTCGCGGCACTTCGTGCCGTTCATCATTGCGCTGTCGATCATCGGGATCGTCTACGGCGCCCTGGTCGCGCTCGCGCAGAAGGACTGGAAGCGGCTGGTGGCGTATTCGTCGGTCAGCCACATGGCGATGGTCATGCTCGGCATGTTCGCCCTCAACCCGGTGGGAATCACCGGCAGCATCGTCCAGCAGCTGAACCACGGCATCTCGACCGGCGCCCTCTTCCTCATCGTCGGCATCGTCTACGAGCGGCGCCACACCCGGGAGATCTCGGAGTACGGCGGGCTGTCCAAGGTGATGCCGGTCTATGCGGCCATCTTTCTGCTGATGACGATGTCGTCGATCGGTCTGCCCGCGCTCAACGGGTTCATCGGTGAGTTCCTGATCCTCCAGGGCGTGTTCGTGGCGAACAAGATCTGGGCGCTGTTCGCGGCCAGCGGCGTCGTGCTCGGCGCCGCCTACATGCTCTATCTCTACCAGCGCACCATGTTCGGCAAGGTGGAGAACCCGAAGAACGAAGGGCTGCACGACCTGAGCCTGCGCGAGTTCGCCACCTTCGCGCCGCTCATCGCCCTGGCGGTCTGGATCGGGCTGTATCCGTCCCCGATCCTCCGCCGGCTGGACCAGTCGGTGCAGCACATCGTGGCCCGCGTCAGTCCCCAGTACGTCCGGCAGGCGCCCCCGACCGCCGACCAGACGGCCCGCGCGGCCGGGCTCGAGCCCGCAGGAGGCGCGCGGTAATGCCCGCCGGAATCGCGCTGAGCGATTTCTACTACATCCTCCCGGAGCTCGTGCTCACGGGCGGCGCGCTGCTCGTCCTGATCGCGGACGTCCTCGTGCCGCGCGAGAACCGCGGCGTCCTCGCCTGGCTCTCGGTCGCCGTCCTCGGCGCGACCCTCGTCTCGCTCCTGCCGTTCGTCGGCGTGCACGTCGAGGTGTCCCACGGCCTGATGGCCGTCGACGCGTTCGCCCTGTTCTTCCAGGCCGTGTTCCTCGTCGCCGGCATCCTGACGGTGCTGCTGTCGTCGCGGTACCTGGCGGTGGAGGGCGCCAGCCCGGGCGAGTACTACTTCCTGATCCTGTGCGCCACGCTCGGCATGATGGTCATGGCGGGCGGCATCGACCTCATCACGATCTTCATCGGCCTCGAGACGATGGCCGTCTCGTTCTACATCCTGACCGGCTTCATCAAGCCGAATCCGCGGTCGAACGAGGCGGCAGTCAAGTACTTCCTGCTCGGCGCCTTCTCGCTTGGAATCCTGCTCTACGGGATGTCCCTGCTCTACGGGCTGTCGGGCACCACGAGCCTGCGCGGCATGGCCCCGGTGCTGGCCACGCGGGGCGCGGACCCGCTGCTCATCCTGGCCGTGATCCTCGTCGTCGCGGGCGTGGCGTTCAAGATCGCCGCGGTGCCGTTCCACATGTGGGCGCCCGACGTGTACGAAGGCGCGCCCACGCCGGTGACCGCGTTCCTGTCGGTCGGCTCGAAGGCCGCCTCGTTCGCCATGATCCTGCGGATCTTCCTCGAGGGCCTGCCGTCGATGAGCGCCGACTGGCGGCTGCTGTTCGAGGTGCTCGCGATCCTCACCATGGTCGTCGGCAACCTCGCAGCCCTGACCCAGTCGAACATCAAGCGGATGCTCGCGTACTCCTCGATCGCGCACGCCGGCTACGTCCTCATCGGCATCGTCGTCGGGACCTCGCGGGGCATCACCGCGGCCCTCATCTACCTCGCGATCTACGCGTTCATGCAGATGGGCGCCTTCGGTGTCGTGATCATGATGCGGCGCCAGGACGTGATCGGCGACGAGCTGAAGGACCTGAGCGGCCTCGCCCAGCGGCGGCCGTTCGCCGCGTTCGCCATGCTCGTCTTCATGCTGTCCCTCGGCGGCATTCCCCCGACGGCCGGCTTCATGGGCAAGTTCTGGCTTTTCGGCGCGGCGATCGACGCCGGCTACATCGGGCTGGCCGTCGTCGGCGTGCTGGCGAGCGCGCTGTCGCTCTACTACTACGTGCGCGTCGCCGTCTTCATGTATCTGAAGAAGGACGTCACGGGCTCCGAGCCGGTCATGTCGCCTTCGCTGACCCTGGCGCTCGGCGTGGCCGTCGTCGCGGTCATCGCGCTCGGCGTCTACCCGAGGCTGCTCTTCGACCTCGCAACGGCCGGCGCGCAGTCGCTGGGCACCGGCGGCATCATCGCCGCGCTTCGCTGAAAAAACCTCGTTTTCAGGCCCATTCTGCGTAGGTGGTGAACTCTTTCACAAATAGGCTATACTCGTCCGTCTTCCTGGCGTGCGCGCGGCAGCCGGACAGCCATGGCCGCTGACAAGTTTCCGAGGTGGGCGCAGCTCTCCGGCGTCGGCCTCGAGCTGGCGGGGGCCGTCGCCGGGTTCACGCTGATCGGCTACTGGGTCGATCGCCACTACGCGACCGGGCCCTGGGGGCTGGTGGTCGGCATCGTCCTCGGGCTCGTCGGCGGGCTCTACAACCTGATCAAGCAGTCGCTGCGGGCGGTGCACGATGCCGCCGCCGACGACGAGGCGGACGGGAAGAGCGAATGACGCCGTTTCGCCGCTACGGCAGGTTCGTCGGCGTGGCGGTGATCGTCGTCGCCGCGCTACTCGCCGTGGGGTTCATGCCGACGCGCCGGCTCGGCGGCGATACCGCGCTGCCGGCCATGGCCGCCGGAAGCCTGATCAGTCTCGTGGCGGCGGCGCTGGCGGGCTGGCTGCTCGTCGCCGCTCCGGCGACGACGCCGGTCGCGCGGATGCAGCGCGCGATGCTCGCCATGGCGGTGCGGCTCGGCACGGTGGTGCTCCTCGGGGTCGCGGCGTCGCTCGGCGGAATGTTCGCGCGCCGGCCGCTCCTGTTCTGGCTGGCGACGAGCTACGTGGTGCTGCTGCCCCTGGAAGTCAAGCTGGCGGTGGAAACGGATTGAGTCGAGTCTGGGGACCGGAGCAGGCATGATCGCGCAGCAGGAGACACAGGCGGCCGGACCGGCCGCACCGGCGGGTCACGGAGCGGCGGCGCAGGAGTCGCCCCTCGAGCACATCGTCCAGCATCCCCTCGTCCAGCGGCCCGCCAACCTCGGTCCGCTCACTCCGAACGGGGTCGTCACCGTGTTCTCGGACCAGATCGCGATGCTCGCGCTCGCCGGTCTGCTCCTCGTGTTCTGCGTGCCGCTGCTCGTGCGGAAGCGCCGCGGGCGGCAGGGGGTTGCCTCGATGGTGGCCTCCGGCGCGGCCAACGCGATCGAGGCCGTGTGCGTGTACTTCCGCAAGGAAGTCGCGGAGCCGGCCTTGCACCAGTACACCGATCGATTCGTTCCCTACATCTGGAGCGTCTTCTTCTTCGTCCTCACGGTGAACCTGCTCGGGCTGCTGCCGATTCCGGCCCTGTCGTCCCTCTTCGGCACGCATCTGGGCGGCACCGCGACGGGCAACGTCTGGGTGACGGCGGCGCTCGCTCTCGCGACGATGGCGATGATGATCGTGAACGGCCTCCGGCTCGGGGGCGGGGCCTATCTGGCGCACTTCTGTCCGGGCCCGATCTGGATGGCGCCGTTGCTCGTGCCCGTGGAGATCATCGGGCTCGTCGCCAAGATCTTCGCCCTGGCCATCCGTCTCTTCGCGAACATGATCGCCGGCCACATCCTGCTGGCGGTCCTCCTGTCCTTCATCCTGGCGGCCGGCGCCGCGAGCGCCGCGCTGGGCCTCGGCATCGCCGTGCCGGTCGTGCTGGGCAGCATCGCGATCAACCTGCTGGAGCTGTTCGTGGCGTTCCTGCAGGCCTTCATCTTCACGTTCTTGACGACGCTGTTCATCGGGATGTCGATCGTGCTGCACCACGACGAGCACGAGGTCTCGGCGGCGCACTGACACCAACTTTCTCGCCATGCCCGCGGGAACGGGGCGGATGCGGGCCATGAGGCGTGACTGCGATGGCGAGCTCGGCGAAGCGGCCGCCCCCCGTGCGGCCCACTGAAGGGGTAGTGACGATGGATCGGAAGCAGTGGAGCAGGCTGGCTCTCGGGATCATGCTGGCCGGTGTCGTGATCATGCTGATGCCCGCCGGCCTGAGCGCGCAGGAGGCCGGGGGCGCGGGGACCTTCCTCAGCAGCAACGGCGCGGCGTGGCTGGGCGGCGCCATCGGCGCGGGCCTCGCCGTCATGGGCGGAGCGGCCGGTATCGGCCGGATCGGCGGATCGGCCGTCGAGTCGATGGCACGCCAGCCGGGCGCGGCGGGACAGATTTCGACCGCGATGATCATCACGGCGGCCATGATCGAAGGCGCGACGCTGTTCGCGGTCGTGGTCGGCATGATGGCGGTGCTCAAGTAGAACGCGGCTCATGATCAAGCGAGTCGCGCTTTCTGCCGTTTTTCTGCTCGCGGCGCTGCCGGCGGGGGCCCAGGAGGCCGGAGGGTTGAATCCCTTCTCCGGCGACGTGGGCAACGCCGTCTGGACGCTGGCGATCTTCATCCTGGTGGTGGTGGTCCTGGGCAAGTTCGCCTGGGGCCCCCTCCTCCGCCTGCTCCAGGAGCGCGAGGAGTTCATTCACAAGGCGCTCGACGACGCCAAGCGGGACCGCGACGACGCGGAGTCGCGCCTGCGGGCCGTGGCCGAGCAGCTCCAGGCGGCGCGCGTCGAGGCGGGGCAGATCGTGGACAAGGCCAGACGGGACGCCGAGCGCCTCGGTGAAGAGCTGCGTCAACGTGCGCGCGAGCAGGCGGACACGATTCTTCAGAACGCGGACAAGCGGATTCAGCAGGAGACGGACCGCGCGGTCCAGCAGATCCGCCACGAAGCCGCCGACCTCTCCGTGGCGATCGCGTCGAAGCTGATCCAGCGGAACCTGTCCAGGGAAGACAATCAGCGCCTCATCGACGAGGCGTTGGCCGAGGTCGAAGGCCAGACCCACTGAGCAGGGGGCACGCCGCCCGTCAGGGCGGCGTGATCCCGATCGCTCTGACCTTCGCGCCCCGCAGCCTCACGCCCACGCGCACGTCGTCCGAGGGCGATGCGCCGGTCGGCTCCAGAAACTCCACCAGCAGCTCCGTCGTCAGGCGATCCGCCACCTCGTCGAGGGCGGCCGCGTACGACGCCGGCGTGAAGATCCGCGTGAACGAGCCGCCGGTCTGCTCGGCCAGGCTGGCCAGCCCCGCGCTGGCGGCGTCGCGCAGGTCCTGCCGCCGGGCGATCACGTAGAGCGTCGCGCGGCTGTCGGCGACGACCTGCATGATCTGGTCGGGAGCCCTGAGCCCGGCGTCCGTCGGGTCCTCCGACAGCGCCACGATCGCCGAGAACGGAAAGTGGCCCGCCGTCACCAGGCGCGCAGCGGCGGCGATGCCCAGCATGAGGGAGCTCCGGGCCGGGGACGTGCTCAGCTCGTCGAGGGCCGAGGCGACGGCGTCGCGGCCGTCGCCGATCCCGGTGAGGATCGCCGGCGGGCTGCTGAGACGGCCGAGTGCGAGGGGCCTGGCGCCGAGGCGATCGATGAATCCCACAGCGGCGTCGTGGATCTGGCTCGCGGCGCTCTGCGCGGCAATCCCGTTGTCGACGAGCAGCACGACCGGATAGTCGGCCAGCCGGGTGTCGAGCACTTCGCGTCGCTGGCCGCCCTCCTCGATCACGAAGTCGTCGGGCAGGAGATCGATGACGGGCTGCCCCCGGCCGTTCTCGACGGCGAGGAGGATCGTGCGGCTGACGCCGAGGCGCTGACCCGACGCCGTCACGGCGGTGGCGAGCCCGAGCGCCGCGAGGCACCAGGCCCGCCGTCGCATCAGTGCTGCGTGCTCCTCGACGCTCCGGCGTATCGGCGTGCCGCGGCGCGGACCTCGTCGGCTCGCGCGCGATCCCCGAACGCGGTCCAGAGCCTGGCGGCCAGGGCGTACCCGTCGGGCGTCGGCGAGAACGCGACCAGGTCGGTCAGGACCCGGCCCGCGGACTCCGCCCGGTCGGTCGCCTGATAGAGCTGGGCCAGCTCGCCCCGGGCCTTGATGTCGTCGGGGAAGTCCCGGAGCTCGGCGACGAGCTGGGCCTCGCCGTCGTCGTAGCGTTCCAGCTTGATGTACGTCTCGGCCGCCGCGGACCGCAGTCCCGGCACGCGCTCCTTGGCGACCGCCACCTGCGGCAAGGCGGCATCGTACCGATCCGCAGCCTGATCGAACTGCCCCTGGGACGCGAGGATGCGCGCCTCGGTCACCGCGACCAGTGGAAATGCCGGTGCGTCCACCTCGGCGTCCGCCGCCTGGCGTCGCGCGCCGTCCGGGTCGTGAGCGGCGAGCGCCAGATCGACGAGCAGGACATGGGCGCGCCACCCGGCCCGTCGATCGTCGCCCGCCAGGCGCAGCGCCGCCTCGGCCTGGATCCGCGCCGCCTCCTGATGGTGTGCCGCCGACAGCGCCCTCGCGAGGTCGAGTGCCGCGTCGGGATCCTCGGGACGGAGCGCGGCCACCCGGCCGAGCGCCGTGGCGGCCTGCTCGACCCGGCCCGATCGCGCGGCGATCGACGCCAGGTCGAACCAGACGTTGGGCTGATCCGGATCGTCCTGCAGCAGGCGCTGCAGGCCGTCGATTGCCGCGGCCCAGTCGCTCGCCGCGGCGCTGTCGAGTGCCGTCCGATAACGCTCGAGGCGCGCGACCGCATCTTTCGGGTCGACGGCAGGCGGCGCCTCGCCATCCGGGCGGGCTGGCGCGAACCTCGTGCGTCCCAGACTCGTGGCCATGAGCGGCCCGTCATCGTCGGGGCGCGCCTGCGGCGCCGCCGGCGCCACGCCGGCGAGCAGTCCTGCCGCGGCGGCCCGGAGCTCCGGCAGGTCGGCGCCACCGGCCCCGGCGATGTTGCGCTGTTCATGCGGGTCGTCGGCGAGGTCGTAGAGCTCCGGCTGCGGTGCCTGGATGTAGTGCCGCCGCCCGTCGGTCACCGAGACGAGCGGACTCCACCCGAACACGTCGCGGCCGTACCACGACTCGGCGTAGACCATTCGCGGCGGCAGGGAGCCGTTCCCGTCGATGACGGAGGTCAGCGAGACCCCGCGAAGGTCTCCCGGCCGGGGCGCCCTGGCGAGGTCGAGCACGGTCGGCGCGATGTCCACGAGCTGAACGACTCCCGCCACCCGCCGGCCGGCGCCCTCGCCGCCTGCGGGCTTGATGATGAGCGGCACGCGGATGTCCTCGTCGTACAGGAGCAGGCCGTGTTCCTGCTCGCCGTGGTCGCCCAGCCCCTCGCCGTGGTCCGACGTCACGATGATCGTGGATCGGTCGTAGAGCTGGTGGGCCTTGAGGGCGTGGACGAGGCGTCCGATGATCTGGTCGGCGTACGCCACTTCGCCATCGTATGGTCCGAGCGGTGCGAACGCCGCCGGCGGCGTCCGGGGCGCCTGCGGCTCGTTGAGCTGCAGGAACAGGAACACGCGGCTGGAATCCTGGCTCTCGAGCCAGTGCTCGGCAATGGCCTCCGACTCGGCGCCGTCGCGCTCGATGTGCTCGATGGGGCGGCCCAGCTGCTCGGGGGGCATCGTGTCATCGAAGAAGCCGAACCCGCGCTCGACGCCGGTGCCGCGACGCAGGAGGAAGCTGGAGACGACGGCGCCAGTCGCGAAGTCGCGGTCGTGGAGCATTTCCGGCAGCGTGCGCTCGCTCCGGGCCAGGTGGAACCCGACATCGTCGCGTACGCCGGTTTCGAACGGCAGACGGCCCGTCAGCAGCGACGCGTACGCCGGAAGGGTCTGGGGCGAATGGGTGTAGGCGCGATCGAAGACCACGCCGCCCTTGGCGAGGGCGTCGATCGTCGGCGTCGCGCCGCGCTCGTACCCGTAGACCGGCAGGTGATCCGCCCGCAGCGAGTCGACGGAGATCAGGATGATCGGACCGCTGACCGGCGCCGAGGCCCGCGCGAACTGCCAGCCGCCGGCGGCCGCCAGTCCGATCGCCAGCGCGGCGAGCGCCATGATGAACGTGAAACGAAGGGGTCGCGCCACGGCTCGTCCGCCAGGGGGCCTATGGGGCGATCTGGGCGAGGGAGGCCTTCGCCTTGACGGCTTCGCCCGACGACGGATCGACGTCGAGGACCCGCCGCATCAGGTCGGCGGCCTGTGCGCGGTCGCCGCGTTCGAGCGCCAGCGTGCCCAGCTCGTAGAGCGGCTTGCCCCAGGCCGGATCGGCGGCGGCGGCGCGCTGGTACCACGTGGCGGCGTCTGCCGCATTTCCTTTCGCCCGTTCGACGCTTCCGAGTGCGTCGAGGACATCGCGATCCGGGGTCGGCCCGCCGGCGGCCTTGAGCAGCACCGACTCGGCGGTCGCGGCGTCCCCGTTCTCGAGATGAGCCATCGCCAGGCCGACCGCCGCCTTCGGGTTGTCGGGATCGACGGCGAGCAGGGACTGGTAGGCCTCGATGGCGCCGGGGTAGTCCTTCCGGATGCGATCGATCGCGCCGATCTGCAGGTTGATCGACGAGAGCGCCGGGACGTCGTGGAGGATCGCCTGATAGGCGCTCAGGGCCTCGGTCCACTTGCTCGTCGCGAAGAGCTGGTCGGCGTCGGCGAGGCGGGCCTGCAGGTCTCGCGGCGATTCGTCGCCGAGCTCGGGGATGGGGCCGCCCACGCTGCGGGTCAGGCTGAAGAGCAGGGGCTGGGCGAGGCCGTCGGCCCCGACGCGGACCCGTCCGGCCTGCGCGTCGAACCCGGGCGCTTCGGCGGTGAACGTCCAGTCCCCGGCGCGGAGTCCGATCATGGCGAAGCGTCCTTTGGCGTCGGTGCTCGCCGTGAAGGCCTGCGGCTGCCCGCCCGAGTTCTCCGCACGGACCGTGGCGGCCTTGATCGGCTCGCCCATCTCGTCGCGGACGATGCCTCCCACGCGGCCCGACTGCGCCGCCGCGCCTGAGGCGAGTGAGGCGACGATGAGCGCGGCCAGCGCTGCGCGTCCGGGAGTCAGAGAACGCATCGCCACAGTCCCTTCTCGAACCACCGTCGTTTTGAAGAGTGACCGCCAGTATAGCGTGAATTGCGGCTGCGGGGCAGCGCGCCGCGCAGGCCCGACGGGCCCTAGATCAGCCAGGTCGGCTGATAGAGCAGCACGTACACGAGCACGCCGGTGACCGAGACGTAGAGCCAGATCGGGAAGGTCCAGCGGGCGATCCGCCGGTGCTTCGCGAACCGGCGCTTGAGCCCGCGCGACAGCGTGATGATGGCGAGCGGGAGCACGACGGCGGCCAGCGAGACGTGCGTGATGAGGATCGTGAAGTAGATGGGCCGCACGACGCCCTGGCGCGTGAAGGGCACCTCTCCGACCTGCGCGTGATACGCGATGTAGGACACCAGGAAGAGGGACGAGGCGGTGAACGCGGCGATCATGAACCGGCGGTGCAGGTCGATCTTGCCGCTGCGGATCGACACGTAGCCGGCGAGCAGGAGCAAGCCGGCGACGGCATTCAGCGTGGCGTTGACGGCGGGGAGGTCGTGGACGGTCACGGTCTGGCTGTCGTGGTCAGGAGTTGGCGATCATCACGGCCCAGAGCACGGGCAGGTACACGATCGAGCCGAAGAACAGTGATCGCGCGGACGACTCGGTGCGCCGCAGGGCGAACCGGATCGCCAGCGCGAGGAGCGCCAGGCCGCTCACGAGCGCGGCGCCGAGGTACCAGGATCCGCTCGCGCCGGTCAGCGCGGGAATCACGCTGACGGGAATCAGCGCCGCGGCGAAGATCGCGGCCTCCCGTCCCGTCCGGTGGCCGTCGGCATCGACGACCGCCAGCAGCGGGAATCCCGCCTTGCGGTAGTCCTCGCGATACATCCAGGCGATGGCCATGAAGTGCGGAATCTGCCACAGGAAGACGATGCCGAAGAGCGCGTAGGCGGTCAGCGAGAGCGACCCGCGCGCGGCCGCCCAGCCGATGAGCGGCGGCAACGCGCCCGGCACGGCGCCGACGAGCGTCGCGACCCGGGACCGGCGCTTCAACGGCGTGTAGATCGCCAGGTAGACGACCAGCGTGGCCAGGGCGAGCACGGTTGCGAGCCGGTTGGTCGTCGCGGCCAGCAGCAGCAGCCCCGCCGTCGACAGCAGCAGGCCGAAGACGAGCGCTTCGCGCGGCGAGATTCGGTGATCCGGCAGGGGCCGCATCCGGGTTCGCGTCATCAACGCGTCGGTCTCGCGCTCGGCCAGCTGGTTGAGGGCCGCCGAGCCGCCGGCGACCAGGGCCGTACCCAGAATGGCGGGTGCCACGGCGAAGACGACGCCGGCGCCGGCGTCCGGCGCGCCCAGGTACGCGGCGGCCGCGCTCGTGACGACCACGAGCAGGTTGAGGCGCGGCTTGGTCAGCGCGACGTAGTCGGAGATCCGGGACGAGGCGCGCGCCGGGACCGAGTCGGCCGACGCCACGCCTGCGGGGACGGGCTTCACGCGTCGGCCCCGGCGTGGTGTGTGAGGGCGAGCGGCCCCGCTGCTTCGGCGCGCCGGGCCGCCGCCCGCGGGAACCGCGCGCGCCAGCTTCGCAGCGTGAGCACGACCGAGGTGGCGAATACGGTCGCGCCGCACACGACGTGGACGCTGTTGATCCAGACGTTCCGCCTCGTGAGGACCGTCAGCCCGCCGAGGGTCACCTGCACGAGGACGAGCCCGGCCAGCAGCGTGGCCGGACGCGTGAGCTCGCGCCGGGCCGGGTGGTGGTACCAGACGTGCGCCGCGGTGGCGGCGATGGCGAGCGTGACCACGAGCGCGCCGACCCGATGCGAGAAGTTGATCGCGATCGCCGGGCTCCAGTGGTCCGGGATCAGGTGTCCGAACATCAGCGGGAAGTCGGGAATGGCCAGGCCCGCGCCCGTGTGGCGCATCGTGGCGCCGAGCAGGATCTGGATGTAGATGATGACGGTCGTCGCCGTGGCGACCTGCCGCAGGCGGCCGTCGTCGACGATGTCCGCGCCGCGCCCGTCGCCGCGAAGCCAGCCCGGCGAGGTGAAGAGGGCGATGGAGACGGTGAGACAGAAGAAGATCTCGGCGAGGCCGGCGTGGGCCGTCGAGATCGGCGCGGGCAGGAAGAAGAGGACGGTGATGCCGCCGAGCACGCCCTGCGCGATGACGGCGCCGAGCGCGGTGACGCCGAGCCACTTCATCCAGCGCCGCGGGTCACTGCGCCAGAGCCAGACCGCGAGGACGATCGTGAGGAAGCCGACCGAGCTGGCGATCAGCCGGTGGCCGTGCTCGTAGAGGATGCCGCCGACCCACTTCGACGGCGGGAACGTGAACATGTTCCACCCGTAGGTGGTCGGCCAGTCCGGTACCGAGAGACCGGATCCGGTGCTGGTGACCAGACTCCCGGCGAGCACCAGCAGCACGGTGCAGCCGGCGACGAACTTCGCGAATCGGTGGAGCATCGTTCCAGTGTCGGAGGTCCGGGCTGTTCGGGCCGTCGAGGGACAGCGGTCGGGAGGGTCCCTCCGGGGGCCCTCCCAATCCGCACGGACTCAGGCGTTAGTTGGTCTTGGCGGCGTCGGACATCGAGTACGAGAAGCTGATGTCCTTCGTCTCCTTCGGCCCGATGGTGACGGTCTGGTCCTTCGTGCCGAGCTTCTCCTGCCACGCTTCGATCGTGTAGGTGCCCGGAGGCAGCCCGTCGATCTTGAACGTGCCGTCCTCGGCGCTGACCGCGTAGAAGGGATGCGGGAGCACGCCGACATAGGCGTTCATCCAGCCGTGGACGTCGCACTTGAACGGCACCATGACCTCGGGCGAGGTGAAGGTGTGCGTCATCTTCATGCCCTGGATCGGCTGGCCGTTGTTGAACTCCTGGTTGTTCTTCGGCATCGCGTGGATGTTGTGCAGGGTCGGGTCGCTGTTGACGATCTCCAGCGGCTGGCCGACCATGATGCCGAACACGTGCGGGTGGTAGCGGCAACCCTTCTGGTCGATCTCGACAGGGGTCGTCGGCGTGTCGAACACGTAGTTGCCGAGGCCGTCCTTGACGTACACGAAGACGTCGGCCATCTTGCCGTCCTTCACCATGTACGTTTCCTGGAACTGCGGCGTCTTGTTCTCCGACATGCACACCGGATCGGCGTTCATGTGGATGGGTTCATTCGCCGGCGCCTCGCCCTCGAACGCGATGGTGCCCGTCAGCGTCCCCGCGGTCGCCGGGTCGACCTTCTGCCCACCGCCCGCCGGCGTCGCCGCGGGCGCGGCCGCTGTGCTCGGTGCTTGCGATCCTCCGCCTCCGCACGCGGCGACCGACGCCGCGAGCGCCACCCCGAGAACACCGGCCCAGACATGTCGTAGATGCATTGCAGTCTTCTCCTGAGAACGAAAAATTGCGGCAGCTAGTGAACAACTTCCTATCATACCCCACGCAGTGATAGGATCGTCGTTTCTTAGCGGCGTGTGGCGGTATCGTCTAGGGGTCAGGACACGTGGTTCTCAGCCACGGGACCGGGGTTCGAATCCCCGTACCGCTACCAGATCTCCATAAATCTCCTCTCCACAACAGCCCCGGCGATCGCCGGGGCTTTTTTTCGGTCCGCGGGTCACTCCGTCCAGACGAGCACGCGGGCGCCGTCCGGCGTCGTCGCGTCGAGGACGAGTCCGGGCCCGTGGCGCTCGAGATCGCCGATCGTCAGGCGCTCGACGCTGTCGGGCAGCGCGTCGAGTCCGTTGACACGCACGCGCCCCCGGCGCGCGAGGCGGAGGAGCCACGCGGGCAGATCGACCCGCACGAGCCGCCCCTGCCCGGCGTCGTAGGCGAGCACGTGGAGGGTCGTGGTGGTCCCGGGCGCGGCGCCGGCACCCGGCGTCAGGTGCGCCCGGCCGTCGCCGGACACGGTGACGAGCGGCGGTCCCGGGAGCTGGGCCCGCTGGCGGGCGAACGCCTGCTCGGCGTCGGCCGGCGCCCGCAGCGTCGAGTGCACGTGACGCGAGACCCAGTAGAATCCCGCCGCCGGCGACCGCCAGTCCGGCGACCACCAGGACGGTGAGGACGGCGAGCACGACCATCGGCCACGAGTGCCGGTTTTTCGGCGGATTCGCGTCGGTCATTGAGCACCTCACGGGGCGCAGCGCGCGCGCGAAAAATAATACGTCGACGCGGCGCGCGCGGTTGCGCCGCTTGTGATTTCTGCATACAATCACCAGCTACGCAGGTCGATTTTCGCCTCTATCGGTCGGCAGATACGCCTTCATTTAAGGAGTCGGGCGTTGGATAACGCGACCACGGTCGGGACAGCCCACGGTCAGGCTGCGCACGGACACGCCGCGCACGCACACCACGAGGAACTGAGCTTCATCCGCAAGTACGTGTTCTCGCTGGATCACAAGGTGATCGGGATCCAGTACGCGGTGACGGGCCTGCTGTTCCTGCTCTTCGGCTTCACGCTGATGATGATCATGCGGTGGCAGCTGGCCTATCCCGGCTCGCCCATCCCGCTCATCGGATCGCTGTTCGGCCCCGACAAGGCGCCCGGCGGCATCATGCTGCCCGAGTTCTACAACCAGCTCGGCGCGATGCACGGCACGATCATGGTGTTCCTCGGCGTCGTCCCCCTCGCCGTCGGCGGGTTCGGGAACTTCGTGATGCCGCTCCAGATCGGGGCGCCCGACATGGCCTTCCCGAAGCTCAACATGATGAGCTACTGGGTCTACTTCGTCGGCGGCGTCACGATGCTCAGCAGCTTCTTCGTGCCGGGCGGATCGGCGCAGTCCGGCTGGACGTCCTACGCCCCGCTCTCGGTCATCCAGCTGGGCGACGGCCAGACGATCTGGCTCCTCGGCATGGTCTTCCTGATCACGTCGTCGCTGCTCGGGTCGGTGAACTTCATCACGACCATCGTGCAGCTGCGCGCGAAGGGCCTGAGCTTCATGCGGCTGCCGTTCTTCGTGTGGGCGCAGCTGGTCACCTCGTTCCTGCTGCTGCTCGCGTTCCCTCCGCTCGAGGCCGCGGGCGTGCTGCAGTTGATGGACCGCGTCGCCGGGACGAGCTTCTTCATGCCGACCGGCCTCGTCGTCGGGAACCAGCTGGTCGCCAACACCGGCGGCGGCAATCCGCTGATGTGGCAGCACCTGTTCTGGTTCCTCGCGCATCCCGAGGTCTACGTCCTCATTCTGCCGGCGATGGGCATCGTCTCCGAGATCATCGCGAACAACACGCGCAAGCCGCTGTGGGGCTACAAGACGCTGGTCTACGCGGTCATCTGGCTCGGCTTCATGTCCTTCATCGTGTGGGCGCACCACATGTTCATGACGGGCATGGGCACCACGATGAGCTCGTTCTTCCAGGTGACGACGATGATCATCTCGATCCCGTCGGTCATCGTGCTGAGCGCGCTGCTGCTGTCGCTCTGGGGCGCGTCGATCCGCTTCAACACGCCGATGCTGTTCGCCCTGGCGTTCCTGCCGATGTTCGCGATCGGCGGCCTCACGGGCCTGCCGCTCGGGCTGGCGCCGTCGGACATCTTCCTGCACGACACCTACTACGTGATCGGGCACTTCCACTACGTCGTCGCGCCCGGGACGCTCTTCGCGCTCTTCGGCGGCGTGTACTACTGGTTCCCGAAGGCGACCGGCCGGCGCATGAACGAGCTCCTCGGCAAGATCCACTTCTGGGCCTCGTTCGTCTGCATCAACATCGTCTTCATGCCGATGTTCATCGAAGGCCTCGGCGGCATGAACCGCCGGATGTACGACGGCGGCATGCAGTACGCGCACAACGCGCACCTCCTCCACTGGAACGTCGTCATCAGCATGGGCGCGTGGGGGCTGGGCCTCTCGCAGCTGCCCTTCATCATCAACTTCTTCACGAGCATCAAGTGGGGTGCGCTCGTCGACAAGAACCCCTGGAACGCCACCACGCTCGAGTGGTCGGCGCCCTCGCCCCCCGGACACGGCAACTTCCTGACCGAGCCCGTGGTGTACCGCGGACCGTACCAGGTACAGCGTGCCGGGCGCCGCGACCGACTTCACGCCGCAATTCGAACCGGAGCACGCCTAGCATGGAGATCCCGTACGTCGTCGAAACACGGCCCGATACCGGGCTGGCCAATGGCAAGCTCGGCATCTGGCTGTTCCTGGCCTCCGAAGTGATGCTGTTCGGGGCCCTCTTCTCGACCTACATCATTCTCCGCACGGGGTCGGTCGAGTGGCCGCGCGGCGAGCTGAACATCCCGCTCGGCGCGATCAACACCTTCATCCTGATCGCCTCGTCGGTGACGATGGTGATGGCGTGGGCGGAGCTCAAGCTGCACAACTGGGCCAAGCACCGCCTCTACCTGATCACCACGTTCGTGCTGGCCGGCGTCTTCCTCGTGAACAAGTTCTTCGAGTATCGCGCGCACTTCCTGGGCGGCGAGTTGCCGTCCAAGAGCACGTTCCTGGCGATCTACTTCACCATGACGGCCCTGCACGCCCTGCACATCATCGGCGGCATGATCGTCATGCTGTACTTCATCGGGCCGGGCGCGAAGCTCTACAAGACCAATCCCGAACAGTTCACCAACCGCATCGAGTACACGGGCCTCTACTGGCACTTCGTGGACCTCGTGTGGATCTTCCTGTTCCCCGTCCTGTACCTGATCTAGAGGACCGCATGGATTCGCATTCCCCCGACGAGATCAAGAAGAGCATCCGCACGTACTGGATGATCGGCGGCGCGTTGTTCGTCTGCACCGCGCTCACCGTGGCCGTGGCGGAGGTCGAACTGGTCATTCCGCTGGCCATTACCGTCGCCCTCATCATCGCGGCCACGAAGGGCTCGATGGTGGCGTCGATCTTCATGCACCTGAAGAGTGAGAGGACCTGGATCTACGGTTCGCTGATCCTGACCGTCTTCTTCTTCCTCGTGCTGATCTTCCTGCCCATCTTCACCGTGTCGGACGGCATCGGGACGCCGCTCAAGCCGCCGGCACCCGGGATCAGCCGGGGGTACTAGCCGTGTCGTTGCGCGCGTTTCACCTGCTGTTCATCACCCTGTCGGTGCTGCTGGCCGTCTTCTGCGCGGGGTGGGCCGGCACCGAGTTCCGGGCCGATCAGGGCGCGATCTACGCGCTGGGATCGGCGCTGTCGCTGGCGGCCGCGGCCGGTCTGGCCGTCTACGGCGCCGCGTTCCGGAAGAAGACGAGGAGGCTGTCATGAGGGTTGCCGTTCGACGAGTCGCGATCGCCGCCATGTGCACGGCGCTGGTCGCCGCACCGCGCGCCGCCCTGGCGTGTCCGGTGTGCTTCGGGCTGAGCGACGGTCCGATCGCCCAGGCGATGAACGCCGGCATCGTCTTCATGCTGGCGATCGTGAGCGTCGTGCTGGTGGGGTTCGCGAGCTTCATCGTCCACCTCGTCCGGCAGGCGAAACGTGCCGGCGAACGGGAGGCGGCCGAAGCCGCAGGCTACGGAGTGCCGGGCGGAAGCCCGCATGAGGGGACCGCGTAAATGCTGAAGCTGCTGGGATTGCCGGTCGAAGCGTCGGCGCACGCCGCCGAAATCGACCGCTTGATTGTTCTGGTCCACTGGCTGATGTTCGCCCTGTTCGCCGGCTGGGCCATCTACTACATCTACGTGCTCATTCGATTCCGTGCGGGAGCGAATCCGAAGGCGAGCTACCAGGGCGCCAAGGGCACCGCGTCGAAGTACGTCGAGATCGCCGTGGTCGCCGCCGAGGCCCTCCTGCTGGTGGTGTTCGCCATCCCCGCCTGGGCGCGGCGCGTCGACGACGTGCCGCCAGAGAACCAGGCGCTCGTGATTCGCGTGGTCGCCGAGCAGTTCGCGTGGAACATCCACTATCCCGGTCCCGACGGCGTCTTCGGGCGCAGCGACGTCCACCTCGTGTCCGCCGACAACCCGCTGGGCCTCGACCGGACGGACCCGGCCGGGAAAGACGACATCACGACCATCAACCAGCTGAACGTCCCGGTCGACCGGCCGGTGCTCATCCACCTGACGAGCAAGGACGTCATCCACAGCTTCGGCGTCTATGAGCTGCGCGTGAAGCAGGACGCCATTCCGGGCCTCGAGGTCCCGGTGTGGTTCATCCCGACACGCATCGGCCAGTACGACATCACCTGCTCGCAGCTCTGCGGGCTCGGACACTATCGCATGCGCGGGTTCCTGAACGTCCAGACCGCGGCCGACTTCCAGAAGTTCCTGGCCAACCCCAACGCGCAGTAAGAAGGGGTTCTCGGGGTTCTCGGGGTTCACAGGGTTCTCGGGGTTCTCGGCAGCGAGAACCGTGAGAACCGTGAGAACCTAGAGAACCTTGAGAACCCGGTTCCGCACGATCGACGCGCACGCGGCCGGGGAGCCGCTGCGCCTGATCGTCGACGGATTCCCCGCGCCCCGCGGGAAGACCATGCTCGAGCGGCGGGCGTGGGCGGAGCGCCACGCCGACGGCATCCGGCGCGCGCTGATGCTCGAGCCGCGCGGCCACGCCGACATGTACGGCGCCGTCCTGACCGAGCCTGCCACGCCGGGCGCGCACGCCGGCCTGCTGTTCATGCACAACGGCGGCTTCAGCTCGATGTGCGGACACGGCGTGATGGCCGTGACGACCATCGCGCTAGAGCGGCAGCTCATCGTGCCCGGCGGGGATGGCGCCACGATCGTCTACGACACGCCGGCGGGCCGCGTCCGCGCCCGGGCGGCGTTCGACGGACCCCGCGTCGCGCGCGTGGCCGTCTCGAACGTGCCCGCGTTCGTGCTCCACGCGGGCATCTCCGTGCGCGCGGGCTCGCGGGTCGTCCGCGCCGACGTGGCCTTCGGCGGCGCCTTCTATGCCATCGTGGACGGCGAATCGGCGGGCGTGCGGCTGGACGGGGGCGCCGTGTCCGAGCTGCGTCGCGCCGGCCTGGAGATCAGGAACGCCGTCGAGTCGGCAGTGGCGATCGACCATCCCACCGAGCGCGGGCTCTCGGGTCTGTACGGCACGATCTTCACAGGGCCGGCCGCCGATCCCCGGGCCGATCTGCGGAACGTGACCGTGTTCGCCGCCGGCGCGGTGGATCGCTCGCCCTGCGGCACTGGCACGGCCGCGGTGATGGCCGTCGTCGATGCCATGGGGCTGCTGGACGACGACCGGCCGTTCGTCCACGAAGGCCCCGTCGGCACGTGCTTCGTCGGGCGCGTCACGGGGCGCACCGAAGTCGGGGAGGTGCCTGCGGTGGTCACCGAGATCGAGGGCTCCGCCTGGATCACGGGTGAACACACGTTCTTCACTGATGACGACGACCCGCTGTCCGCGGGATTCCTGCTGACCTAGCCCTGCGGCCCCGCGAGGAACATCGTCGAGAGCCGTTCGAGCAGCGCGGGGAGGGATTCGCCCTCGAGCACGAACGCGTCGCGGTCGGGCGCCCACGCCAGCTTGTAGCTTCGCGCCATCGCCGACACCCAGATCTGGCGGACCGGGGCGTTGGGCGACACGACGAACCGCGCCTCTGCAGGCTCTTCGAAGACGAGGTTCAGCACGCCGTTCTGCAGCTCGACCTCGAAGCCCTCGCGGTCGGCCAGGGGCAGGAGGGCGCGTTGCGCCTCCTCGAGCGCGACGTCGCTCTTCACGCGGAATTCCTGCTCGCTCAATGTCGTCATCTGTCTGCGTAAACCTTTGCCCGGGTGCACCCGTCTAATCGTGGTGAGTGGAGGCGATCGACGGTATGCACGATTGGAGCTTCTCGGCGACGGCGGAATATGCGGTGGGGATCCTGCTCGTGGTAGTGCTCGCGGTCATGATGTTCGTCTGAACCCGCGGCGGATCCGGAGCCCTACCGGTCTTTGATTGTAAAGCGACCCGGATCCGCCACATAGCTGCGGCGCGCCCGCGCCGTCATGCCTGCCTGCTTCATCTTCACCGATAACTTGTGCACCTTGCCGTCCAGCTGGGTCGGTGCGAACCCGAGGACGTACTGACTGTGGAGCTCCTGTGCCACCCGCGTGAAGGTGGGCGCCAGCTCGCTCGTCTTCTTCAGCTCGAAGTACCCGCCGCCCGTCTCTTCCGCCAGACGCCTGAGGCCGCTGTCCGGACGCGTGTGCACCTGCCGCACCCCGTCGAAGTACTCGCTCTCGAGGCCGATGGCGTAGACCATCACCTCCGCGGCGCGCGCGCGATCGACCACGTGGCCCTGGCTCACGTGGCTCGACGTGTCGTCGCCGTCCGTGAAGACGAGGATGACCTTCCGCCCCGCGGTGCCGTCCAGCCGATCGATGCTGGCGTCGACCGCGTCCCACAGGCGCGTGTCGTTGCCGTAGTCCAGATCGCCGACCTCCGACACCAGTTCGTCGCGATCGCTCGAGAAGTCGCCGGCGAACTGCACCTTGTCGTTGAACGCGCCCACCATGCCGCGGTCCTCGGGCAGCAGGCGGATCAGGAACTCCTCGGCCGCGGCGCGCAGCAGCGGGATCGATCCGGTCATGCTGCCGCTCGTGTCGAGCATGACGACGACGGTGATGGGCTGCACCTCGTTCTGGAAGAAGACGAGCGGCTGCGGCTTGTCGTTGTCGAAGACGGCGAAGTCGTCCTGTTGCAGGTCGGGGACCAGGCGGCCGTCGTGGTCGGTGACGGTGGCGAAGAGGGACACGACCTCGGTGCGGGCGCGGAAGGTCGGTGGCTGGGCGTCCTGGGCGGCGACCACCGGGGCCGCTGCCAGCGCCGCCAGAAACAGCCAGGGGATCGGGGCGGGGACGCGCGCAACCATGTCCCAAGCTTACCCCACGCGCTATTGCCGACTTGACCGGTCGGATATCCCCGAAGTACACTCCGCTAGTTCAAATTGAGACTCAGTCTCACTTTTCCAGGGACTCATTCGTCGTCATGATTCAGGCGTTCGTCATCACCCTCCGCGAAGGTCTCGAAGCGTTTCTCGTGGTCGCCATCAGCCTGGCCTATCTGCGCAAGAGCGGGCGGCGTGACCTCGTGTCGGCGGTGCACTGGGGTATCGCCCTGTCGATCCTCATCAGCGTGGGCGCGGCGTTCCTGTTCCAGGAGGCCGCCAATCAGTCCCTTTGGGAAGCGGTCCTCGCGATGGTCGCGGCCGTCTCGGTTGCGTCGCTCACGGTGCACATGTGGCGCACGGCGAGACGGATGAAGACCGAGATCGAGGGCCATCTGTACGAGTCGACCCTGAAGCACGGCCGCGCGGCGTTCGTCGGCGTCTTCCTGTTCACCCTGCTGATGATCACGCGGGAAGGGATGGAGACGGCGCTGCTCATGGGCACGCTCATGTTCCAGATCCAGTCGGCGAGCATCATCACCGGTGCGGTGATCGGAACCCTCTGCGCGGCCGGCGTCGCGTGGTTGTGGTCTCGCTACGGGCACCGCGTGAACCTGGGCCTGTTCTTCCAGGTCACCGCCATCTTCCTGCTGGTGTTCGTGGTCCAGCTGCTCATCTACGGGTTCCACGAGCTGATGGAAGCGAACATCCTCCCGTACAGCCAGCCGCTTCACCTGGCCACCGAGCCCTACGGCCCCGACGGCCGCTACGGCCACTACCTCAGCTACCTGCTGGTCATGCTCCCGCTCGGCTGGCTCATCGTGAGCGCCTTCTTCCCGCGGCGCGCCGTCAGCCACTCGTCTGCGCCGCGCTGACGCCCTGTGCCTCCAACGACGCGCCGCCACTACATCGATTGGGCGCGAGGACTCGCGGTCCTGATCATGATCGAGGCGCACGGCCTCGACGCGTGGACGCGTGCGGCCGATCGAACGTCGCACGGCTACCGGTACGCGGACATTCTGGGCGGTCTGGCGGCGCCCCTGTTCCTGTGGCTCGCCGGCGTGGCGCTGGCGTTCTCGGCGAGCCGCACGGCCGAACGGACGGGCAGCCGCCGTGCGGCGGTCGACGCCGTCTGCCGGCGCGGCCTCGAGATCTTCATCCTCGCGTTCGTGTTCCGCGTCCAGGCGTTCATCGTCAGCCCGGGCAATCCGCTCGTGGGCATTTTCCGGGTGGACATCCTGAACGTCATGGGCCCGGCCATTGCGGTGGCCGCGCTCGTCTGGGGTATGACGCGGACGCCGGCGAGGCAGGCCGCGACGATGGCAGCGCTCGCGGCGGCCGTGGCGCTGGGCACGCCCCTCGTCAGGACGGCGGCCTGGGTGGGCACGCTGCCGATCTGGGTCCAGTGGTACATGCGGCCGGCCGGCGAATACACCACCTTCACGCTGTTCCCGTGGACGGGCTTCGTGTTCGCCGGCGGGGCCGTCGGCGTGCTGCTGGCGTCGGCGCGCACGCCGGACCGCGAGGCGCGGACGCACCGGTGGCTCGGCGGCGTGGGGGCCGGGCTGGCGGTTGCCGGTGCGTGGGCCGCGGCGCGTCCGCCCCTGCTGCACCCCTCGTCCTTCTGGACCACGTCACCGAGCTACTTCCTGCTCCGCGCGGGCGGCATGACAGCGGGGCTCGCGGCGCTCTTCGCGCTCGGCCAGACGATTCCCGCGGCCATCGGGCGGCTGGCACCGCTGGAGCGCTTTGGCCGCCGGTCGTTGTTCGTGTACTGGATTCACGTCGAGCTGGTCTACGGCTATGCGACCTGGTGGCTGCACCACCGGCTGCCGCTCTGGGGCACGTTTCTGGCCCTCGCCGGGTTCAGCGCCGTGATGTACGGCGCCGTGCTCGGCGCCGATCGGGTGCGCGAGCTCTGGCGCAGCCGGGCGCGCCGGTCCCTGGCGCCTGCCATTCCGATCGCGGGCTCCTGAACCCATCTGTATCTGTGTCGGTCGTTCAACCTAGAGGTGGCGGTTCGGAGTCGGGCCGGATTGATCTGCACATAAATTCACGCAATGTCATGCCAATAACTCTTTGTAGGTGTTATATTTAAGGATACTGAAGGGCATTGTCCCGGGCGCCGCCGGCTCGTCCCGCGATGGTCGGCGGGTCCATTTGGAAGTACAATTTCGCCTCTTTGGATCGCTCCCGGACGCCGCCCTGGAGCGTCGAGACCGAGACCATGATCAACGTAGCCGCGATCCGCATGCAGCAGTTCGGGGTGCAGTTCTATCAGGCCTCGTTGACGGCCAGCGACATCGACAAGCTCGTCCGGTTCGAGGTGCTCAATTACGGCGAGAGCGCGCAGTCGCCGGTGCGTGGCAGTCGTCAGAAGCCGGGCGCGACGCCGTCGAAGGTCAACTGGGATCTGCTCGAGCGCCGCATCGCGTCGAGCGAGAAGGCCTATCAGCGGCAGATCATCCGGAAGAAGATCGACGAGCTCGTGCAGTACTACGAGCAGTGCCGCCAGGCACGCGACCTTCCCTCGATCCCCGGGGCGGTGATCATCTCGTGCGACGAGAAGCTGACCTTCCAGCCGATGGGCGACTCGCCGCTCGGGACCCTCAAGGTTCCCGAGCGGGAGGGCATCCTTCGCGCGATTGACGGCCAGCACCGGCTGCTGGCGCTGCACGCCGACATCGAACGGTTCGCGGGCGAGGCGTTCACGGTTCCGGCGGTCATCTTCGACCGCCTGCCCGAGGATCACGTCGTCCAGATGTTCGTGACGATCAACGCCAAGCACACGCGCCTGAACGCGTCGCACCTGGTGAGCCTGTCCGGTCGCCAGCTCTACCGCGACGAGAACCTGGCGACGGCGCACGACGTGGTGCGTGCGTTGAACGATCGCGAGGACTCGCCACTCTACGACGAGATCAAGCTGCTCGGCGTCGGTCACGGCCGCGTCGCACAGGCGCCGCTCGCTCAGGAGCTGAAGAAGCTGTTTGCGGGCGAGGCGTTCGGCGCGCGCCGGGCCGGCGACTTCCACGAGAACGCCAAGCGCTTCTTCGTCAACTACTTCAAGCAGATCGCCGTCGTCTTCGACGCGGCCTGGAACGGGCGCAAGTACAGCATCCGCTCGGCCTCGGCGCTCCGGGCCTTCATCCGCGTGGCACCCGACGTCATCCGCCGGCTCGATCAGGAGCACGCCGACCGGACCGACTTCCGCGCGATCGGCCGCGTGATCGCCCCGTGGGGACGCCGCATCGGCGACCTGCGCTTCGAGACCGACGGCGCCTGGAAGCGCAGCGGCACGACCGTGGACTCGCTCGCCAAGGAGCTCCGCCTCGCGCTGCAGTATCCCGAGGGGGCGGCTGTTTGATCGGGGCCGCTCCCGCGCCCGGCGCGGGGCGCCGGCACGCGACCATCAGCCTGCCGTAGCATGTCGGTTCTGCTCATCACCGGCGGCGCGGGCTTCATCGGATCGAACTTCGTCCGGCACGCCCTCGCACAGACATCCGACCGGCTGGTCGTCGTCGACAAGCTGAGCTACGCGGGCAGCCTCCTCAATCTGGACGGCGTGATCGCGGATCCGAGAGTCCGCTTCGTCGAGGGAGACATCGGCGACGCGGGACTCATGGCCGAGGTGTTCAGCGACGCGCGCCCCTCGGCGGTCGTCAACCTGGCCGCCGAGACACACGTGGACCGGTCGATCGACGGACCCGCGGCGTTCGTGTCGACCAACATCGTCGGCACGTTCGTCCTGCTGGAAGCGACCCGCCGGTGGCTGGCCTCTGTCGACGTCCCGACCCGCACGGCCTTCCGCCTTCTCCACGTCTCGACCGACGAGGTGTACGGCTCGCTGGGATCGGCGGGCGCGTTCTCCGAGGACACCCCGTACGCCCCCAACTCACCGTACGCAGCGAGCAAGGCGTCGGCCGATCACCTGGTGCGCGCCTACGTGCACACCTACGGCGTGCCGGCCGTCGTGACGAACTGCTCGAACAACTACGGGCCCTACCAGTTTCCCGAGAAGCTGATCCCGCTGATGATCCTCAACGCCCTGGACGGGCGGCCCCTCCCAATCTACGGGGACGGAGGCCAGGTGCGCGACTGGCTCCACGTCGAGGATCACTGCGCAGGCCTGCTGACGGCGCTGCGCCGCGGGCGCCCGGGCGAGAAGTATCACATCGGCGGCGGCTGCGAGCGGACCAATCTCCAGGTCGTCGATCTGCTCTGCGAGGCGCTCGAAGTGTGCTGTCCCGCGGCGTCGAACGCGACCCTCCGCTCGGCCGGCGTCCGGTCGTACACGGCGCTCAAGTCGCTGGTCGCCGACCGGCCGGGCCACGATCGGCGGTACGCCATCGATGCCGGGAAGATCCGGCGAGAGCTGGGCTGGGTGCCCCGCCGGACCTTCGACGAGGGGATCATGCAGACGGTGCGCTGGTACGTCGACCACCGCGCGTGGTGCGACGCCGTGCAGGCCGGCCACTACGACCGCGAGCGGCTGGGGCTGGGATGAAGGGCATCATCCTGGCTGGTGGCGCCGGGACGCGCCTGTTCCCGCTGACGCGCGCCGTCAGCAAGCAGCTGCTGCCGGTGTACAGCAAGCCGATGGTGTACTACCCGCTGTCGACGCTGATGCTCTCCGGCATCCGCGACGTGCTCGTCATCACGACGCCGCGCGATCACGACGACTTCGTGCGCCTCCTCGGCGACGGCTCCGACATCGGCGTGTCCCTGAGCTACGCCATTCAGCCGAGCCCGGGCGGCCTGGCGCAGGCCTTCATCATCGGTCGGGGGTTCGTCGGCGGGGATCGCGTCGCGCTCGCGCTGGGCGACAACATCTTCTACGGCGCCCACCTCTCCGACTACCTCCGCCGCGCCGTCGAGCGCCCCGACGGGGCGACCGTGTTCGGATACCAGGTGAAGGACCCGCAGCGGTACGGCGTCGTCGAATTCGATGCCGCCGGCCGTGCCGTGAGCCTCGAGGAGAAGCCGCCGCGGCCCAAGTCGTCGTATGCGGTCACCGGGCTGTACTTCTACGACAACCAGGTGCTCGGCATCGCGGCGAGTCTGTCGCCCTCGTCGCGCAACGAGCTCGAGATCACCGACGTCAACCGCGCGTACCTCGAGCGGGGCCAGCTGCACGTCGAGCGCCTCGGACGCGGGATCGCCTGGCTCGACACCGGGACCCACGAGTCGCTGCTCCAGGCGGCCAACTACATCCAGGCGATCGAGGAGCGCCAGGGGCTCATGGTCGCCTGCCTCGAGGAGATCGCGTTCCGGATGGGCTACATCACCGCGGCCGACCTCGAACGGCTGGCGCAGTCGCTCGGCGCCAGCGCCTACGGCCAGTACCTCGCGCACGTGGTCGAGCAGGAGGGCTAGGTGCCCAGATTCCTGCCGACCGCCATCCCCGACGTGGTGGTTGTCGAGCCCGACGTCCACCGGGACGGACGCGGATTCTTCCTCGAGACGTACCACGAAGCCAAGTACCGCGCGGGAGGCATTGCCGGGCCCTTCGTCCAGGACAACCAGTCGAAGTCGGCGGGGGGCACCCTTCGCGGTCTGCACCTGCAGCTCCGGCGGCCGCAGGGCAAGCTGGTGCGGGCGATCGCCGGCGAGATCTTCGACGTCGCGGTCGACGTGCGGCGCGGGTCGCCCACCTTCGGCCGCTGGGTGGGTGTCACGCTGTCGGCCGACAATTTCCTCCAGTGTTACGTGCCGCCGGGGTTTGCGCACGGCTTCGCCGTGGTCAGCGACACGGCCGACGTCGAATACAAGTGCACGGCGGCCTACGACCGCGACAGCGAGCTCGGCATCCTGTGGAACGACCCCGCGCTGGCCGTCACCTGGCCCGTGCGCGCGCCGCTGCTCTCGGAGCGCGATCTGTCGCAGCCCACGCTCGCCCAGGTCATGGACCAGCTGCCCGTCTTCGGGTCGCCAGATCTGTAATTCGCGCGACGGAGTAGTGTGAGGCGGATACCCGTCACCGCGCGGAAACACGCGATTTCCGGCCAAATCGAAGCGGCAGGACAATTGCTCTAGTCCGGGGCGAATCATCGGCCTGTTTACGGCACGACGCCGTGAAATGCTGGGGGAGCCAGACCGGTGGGGCAGAAGGGCACCGCAATGACGCGGTGCCCTTTTGTCTTGTACCCTAGCCCCGGCATGCGCATCGACGTGAACGCCGACGTCGGCGAGTCCTTCGGCGCCTACACGATGGGCGACGACGCGGCACTGATGGCGTCGATTACGTCGGCGAACGTGGCCGCCGGATTCCATGGCGGCGACCCCTCGGTCCTGCGGACGACGATCCGTCTGGCCCGCCGGCGGGGCGTGGCGGTCGGGGCGCATCCGGGCCTCCCCGACCTGGCCGGATTCGGCCGCCGCGAGATGCGCATCTCCGCCGCGGAGGCCGAAGACCTCGTTCTCTACCAGGTCGCCGCCGTGGCGGGGGTCGCGCGCGCGGAGGGGCTCGCCCTGCAGCACGTCAAACCGCACGGGGCGCTGTTCCACATGGCCGCGCGGAGCGCCGATCTGGCCGCTGCGGTCGCCCGGGCCGTTGCGGCCTGCGATCGTGGTCTCGTCCTTTTCGGGCCGCCGGGCTCGAAGCTGCTCGAGGCCGGCCGCGCCCACGGTCTCCGGGTGGCCGTGGAGGCATTTGCGGATCGCGGCTACGAGGCCGATGGCTCCCTGACGCCGCGCGGCTCGCCGGGGGCGCTCATCGACGATCCCGGGACGCTGGTGCAGCGCGCGGTGCGGATGGTGACCGAGCGAACGGTGGAGGCGGCCGACGGCACGCTCCTGCCGATCGAGCCCGATTCGCTCTGCGTTCATGGCGACACGCCGAACGCCGCCCGGCTGGCGGCGCGCCTGCGGCAGGGCCTGGAGGAGGCGGGGATTGTCGTGAAGGCGGTCGGGGCGTCCTGAGCTAGCGGCCGGTCGCGTCCGGCTCCAGCAGCATCAGCAGCAGCGCCTTCTGGCAGTGCAGGCGGTTCTCCGCCTGGTCGAAGACGACCGAGGCCTCCGACTCGAAGACGTCGGCCGTGACTTCCTCGCCGCGGTGCGCGGGCAGGCAGTGCATGAACAGGGCGTCCGGCTTGGCGAGCGACATCAGCGCTTCGTTCACCTGGAAGGCCGCGAACGCCTGCTTGCGGCTCTCGGTTTCGGCCTCCTGTCCCATCGAGGTCCACGTATCGGTGTACACCGCGTCGGCGCCGGCCACGGCGTCGGCGGCCTCGGTGAACAGGCGGAGCCGCGCGCCGTGGTGCGCGATGCTGGTGGCCTGCTGCACGACCGCGTGCGGCAGCTGATATCCATCGGGACTCGCGACGTGGAAGTGGACGCCGAGCATCGCGAGCGCATGGGCCAGCGACGCGGCCACGTTGTTCCCGTCGCCGACGAAGGCGAGCGTCCGGCCCTTCAGCGTGCCCCAGCGCTCCCGGAGGGTCAGGCAGTCCGCGACGGCCTGGCAGGGGTGCTCGTCATCGGTGAGGGCGTTGATGACGTGCAGGTTCCTGGCCGACGAGGCGAACTCCTCCAGCAGCAGCTGCGAGAAGGTCCGGATCACGACGGCGTCGACCCAGCGCTCGAGATTGCGCGCGACGTCGGCGACCGCCTCGCGGCGCCCGAGCGCGACGTCCGGCTGCAGCACGACGACGTGTCCGCCGAGTTCCCGGACGCCGATTTCGAACGTCATGCGCGTGCGGAGGGACGGCTTGTCGAAGAGCATGGCGACGTGCCGGCCGCCGAGCACGCCGGCGGTCGGCGCCTGCAGCCCGAGGGCCCGGTCGGCCTTCATTCGCGCCGAGACTTCGAGGCAGCGCTCGAGGTCGGCGCTGTCGAGATCCAGGATGGAGAGGAAGTCCTTGCGGCGGCCGACGCCGGCGGCGTGAGACGTGGTCACGTTCGATACTCCGCGTTGATTCGAACGTACTCGGCGCTCAGATCGCAAGTCCAGACCGTCGACGACGCCGTTCCGGCGCCGAGGTCCACGCCGAGCTCGACGCGCTCGCCGCGGAGGTGCTCGGCGGCCTGCGGCGCCGCTTCGTCGAACGGGCGCCCGTCCTCGAACAGCACGACCTTCCCGATCGTCACCTTCGCGCGCGACAGCTCGAACGCGACGCCGGCGCGGCCGGCGACGGCGACGAGCCGTCCCCAGTTGGGGTCGCCGCCGTGGACGGCGGTCTTGACGAGCAGCGAGTTGGCGATCGCCTTGGCGGCGCGCCGGGCGTCGGCGGTGGAGGCGGCACCCGTCACCCGCACCGTGACCAGCTTCGTCGCGCCCTCGCCGCCCCTGACGATCCCGAGCGCCAGCTCGCGGCAAACGTCGCGCAGGGCGTCGACGAAGGCGGTGTAGCTCGCGTCGGAGATGCCCGCTCCGCTCGCGCCGTTGGCGAGCACGACGACGCAGTCGTTGGTCGAGCACTCGCCGTCGACCGTGATCGCGTTGAACGTGTCGTCGACCGCCTCGCGCAGCGCCCGCGCGAGCAGCGGCGGCGGCACGGCGGCGTCGGTCGTGACGAAGGCCAGCATCGTGGCCATCATGGGCTCGATCATGCCCGAGCCCTTGGCCATCCCGCCGATCGTCACCTCGTGCCCGTCGATCGTCACCCGGACCGAGGCTTCCTTGGGAAACGGATCCGTGGTCATGATCGCGCGCGACGCGGCGGCGCCCTGATCCGTGCCAAGCGATCGCACGGCGGCGGGAAGGCCGTCCGTGATCTTCGCGATCGGCAGCGCGACACCGATGACGCCGGTCGACGCCACGAGCACGTGCTCGGCGGCGCAGCCGAGGAGCGCGGCCGTCGCGCCCGCCATCGTGGAAGCGGCCTGCAGTCCGGCGTCGCCGGTGCACGCGTTGGCGCAGCCGCTGTTGACGACGACCGCCCTGGCGACGCCGCGCGAGCGTCGGAGGTGAGCGCGCGACACGAGGACGGGCGCGGCCTGCGCACGGTTGGTCGTGAAGACGGCGGCCGCCGCGGCGGGCTCGTCCGACACGACGAGCGCGAGGTCGAGCCCCCTGGCCTTGATGCCGACGCCGATGCCCGCGGCGCGGAAGCCGCGCGGCGCGGTCACGCCCGAAGCCGTTGCCGCCGTCATGCCGTGCGTGCCACGAGCGGCAGCGCGTGGCCCTCCCCGAGGCTGTCCGGCGCCTCGTCGAGCGCGACTTCCATCGCGGTCTGGCCGCAGCGCCGGAAGTGCGGGCACTCGACGCAGTCCGAGAACACCTTCTCGGGCACCCACAGGTGCGGGACGATCGAGAATCCCATCCGGGCGAAGTATCCCGGCGCGTGCGTGAAAGCGCAGAGCGTGTCGAAGCCGTCGGCGCGCGCGCGGCGGACCAGCTCTCGCACGAGGGCCTGGCCGACGCCTGCCCCGCGTTCGCCGGGGGCGACGACGAGTGATCGCACCTCGGCAACCTGCGCGCCGAGCGGTGCCAGTTCGGCGCAGCCGGCCAGGCGCCCCCCGCGCATCGCGACGGCGAACCGCGGGACGTGCGCCCGGATGTCCTCGAGCGAGCGCGGCAGCAGGTGCCCGGTCTCGACGTGGGCCGTGATGAGCGCGAACAGCCGGCGGGCCTGCGCCGGCGTCGCGGTCCTGATGGCGAGAGGCGTCCGCCCCATGGTCACGCGGCCTCGACGGCCTTCAGCGCCGCGTCCAGGCGTCCGAGCGCATCGTCGACCTCCGCTTCGGTGATCACGAGCGGCGGAAGCATCCGGACGACCGTGCCGGACGTGCGGTTGACGATCACGCCCCTGGCCAGCCCGGCCGGCACGACCGGCGCCGCGTCGCGATCGAGATCGAGGCCCCACATCAGCCCCGCGCCCCGGACCTCCTTCACCATCGGGTGCGCGGCGGCCAGCGAGCGGAGGCGCCGCTCGAAGTGCGCCCCGACGCGCCGGACGTGCTCGATGAGACCGCCGGCCAGCTCGTCGAGGAAGCAGAGCGCGGCCCGGCATGCGAGCAGGTTGCCGCCGTACGTGCTCCCGTGATCGCCGAACGCCACGGTCGAGGCCACCCGCTCGGAGACGAGCGCGGCGCCGACCGGGACGCCGCTCCCGAGCGCCTTGCCGACCGAGACCAGATCGGGTGCGAGACCGAGCGCCTGGAAATAGAAGGGATGACCCGTCCGCCCCAGCCCGCTCTGCACCTCGTCGGCGATGAGCAGCGCGCCGGTGGCGGCGCAGACGTCCGTGATGGCGGCGGCGAACGCCGGCGTCAGCGGCCGCACGCCGCCTTCGCCTTGCACGGGCTCGGCGATGATCGCCGCGGTCGAGCGCGACGCGGCGGCGCGGAGCGCCGCCGGATCGTTCACCGGCACCCATCGCACGCCGGCGAGCAGCGGCTCGAAGGGGGCGCGGTAGTGCTCGTCGGAGGTGACCGAGAGCGCGCCGAAGGTGCGGCCGTGGAACGACTCCTCGAGCGCGAGGATCTCGGGCCGCGCCTCGCCCTTCGCGTGCCAGTGGCGTCGCGCGAACTTCAGGCAGGCCTCGACCGCCTCTGCCCCGCTGTTGCAGAAGAACGTCCGCGGCAGGCCCGACAGCGTCGCGAGCCGCTCGGCAGCCTGACCCTGCAGGGGGTGGTAGAAGAGGTTGGACGTGTGCAGCAGCGTCCTCGCCTGATCGGCGATCGCCTCGGCGAGCGCCGGATGGGCGTGGCCCAGCGAGGCGACGCCGATCCCCGACAGCAGGTCGATGTATTCGCGCCCCTCGATGTCGTACAGGCGCACGCCCTTTCCGCGCACGAACGCGATCGGCGTGCGCTTGTAGGTCTGCAGGACGTGCAGGGCCTCGAGCGCCTGGATGTCTGCCGTCGACGTCGTCATCGTGTCACTCATGGGTCGCTCCACTCGATCAGCGCCTCAGCGCCGGCTTCTCGCCCGCCACCAGCCGCGTCGCCACCGTCGGCGCGGCCGCGGCCGCGGCCGCCTCGATCGCGGCCGGATCCCGCCCGTCGACGATCACCACCTCGTCCACGCCCGAGGCGAGCGCCTCGTCACAGGCGCGAAGCTTCGCAATCATCCCCGCCGTCGCGGTGCCGTCCTGCACGGCCCGCGCGATATCCGCGCGGTCCATCACCGGTATCGTCGCCCCGTCGGCCGCCAGCACGCCCGGCGTCGTTCCGGCGATCACGAGGCGCCGCGCCCCCAGCCTGGCCGCCAGGTGGCCGGCGAGGGTGTCGGCGTTCACGTTCAGGAGCCGTCCCTCGCGGGTCGCCCCGATGCAGGCGACCACCGGCACGAAGCCGCCGCCCGTCAGCACCCGGAGCACGCGGACGTCCCCGTCCGGACTGGGCAGGCCGACGCGTCCCAGGTCGACCAGACGTCCGTCGACCGCGCGATGGAGCGCCGCCGGCTCGGACAGGCCGCAGCCTGCGTCCGCCCCCGTCAGCCCGACGGCGGCGACGCCGGTGGAGGCGATGGTCGCGACGAAGTGCGTGTTGATCGATCCCGCCAGGACCGACACGACCACCTCGAGCGTCGCCTCGTCCGTGATCCGGAGCCCGTCGACCTGGCGCTTCTCGATGCCCGCGGCCTTGAGGGCGCTGTCGATGGCCCTGCCGCCGCCGTGGACGACGACCAGCGGACCGCAGCTCGCGGTCGCGGCGACGGCGGCCGCGGCGCGCTCGAGCGCCTCCGGCCCCTCCAGGAGCTCGCCGCCGAACTTGACCACGGTGACGCCGGCGGTCACAGCAGACCGGTCCGCTCGTCGATCCCGAGCATGACGTTCATGTTCTGCACCGCCTGGCCCGACGCGCCCTTCAGCAGGTTGTCGATCACCGACACCAGGACGGCGCGGCCGGAGGCATCGACGCGCCAGCCGACGTCGCAGAAGTTGGTGTGCGCCACGTGCTTGATCTCCGGCAGCTGCGCCCCGACCAGCCGGATGAACGGCGCGTCGCCGTAGAACCGCTGCAGCGCGTCGCCGACGGCCTCCTCGGTGGTGCCCGGGGCGACGCGGAGGTAGACGGTCGCCATGAGTCCGCGGTCGAGGGGGACCAGGTGCGGCACGAAGGTGACGGCATGCGCTCCATCGCCGGGCAGCTCCTGCTCGATCTCGGCCCCGTGGCGGTGGTGGAACACGCCGTACGCCGCCACGCTGCCGTGGCATTCGCAGAAGTGCGTGCGCTCGGACGGGGTTTTCCCGGCACCCGAGACGCCCGACTTCGCGTCCACGACGATGTCGGAGCCCGGGGCGAGCAGGCCGGCGAGCACGAGCGGCCGGAGCGCGAGCAGCGTGGCGGTCGGATAGCAGCCGGGATTGGCGACGAGGCGCGCCGAGGCCACCGTTGCGCGGTCGTGCTCGGTCAGGCCGTAGGCGACGCCGTCGGGCAGGTGGCGCGTATCGGGATACCAGCGCGCCCGGAGGTCGGCCTGCCGGAGCCGGAAGGCGCCCGACAGATCCACGACGCGCACGCCGGCCTCGACGAGCGCCGGGCCCAGCTCGGCGGCGGCCGAGTCGGGCAGGGCCATGAAGACGAGGTCGGCTTCGCCGGCGAGCGTGTCGGCCGCGAGGGGCGTGACCGTGCCGTCCCAGATGTGCGCCAGCGCCGGGAGCTGCCGCGAGGCCGTCGCACCCGACGAGGTGGCCCGGGTCAGCGTGACCGCGGGATGCCGGGCGAGGATGCGCACGAGCTCCTGCCCCGTGTACCCGGTGGCGCCGGCGATGGCCACACGGACCATCGGGGCGGAGGGCGACGCGTGGCGGAAGCGATCGGCGCTCGTGATTGTATGCATGGCAAAGCATAACTATACAGCAGCCCTGCCAAGATCGTGTATCCTGTTTTCGCACCGATGAAAACCCGCCGCCAGGCTGCGCTGCTCGAGCTCGTCGACCGCGAGGCGATCCACAGCCAGGAGCAGTTGCGGCGCCGCCTCCGCCAGCTCGGGTTTCGCGCGACCCAGGCCACGATCTCGCGCGACATCACGGTGCTGGGCCTCGTCAAGCGCGCCGGCGACGGCGCCTACCAGCGGCAGGGCTCCGACTCGGCGAGCCCGGCGAGCGTGCGGGCGTCGCTCGATCGGCTCGCGGCGGAGTTCCTCCGGCGGGTCGATCGCGCCCAGCAGCTGGTCGTGCTGCGCACGGGACCCGGCCAGGCGCAGCCGCTCGCGCTCGCCGTCGACCGCGCGCGCCTGCCCGAGGTCGTGGGCACCGTGGGGGGCGACGACACCATCCTGATCGTCACGCGCGATGTCCGTCGCGCGAAGAGCCTCGTCAAGCGCCTGACGCGGGCGATGGTGTCGTGATGCGGGCGCGCGTCGTGCTGGGCTACTCGGGCGGCCTCGACAGCTCCGCCGCCATCCCGTGGCTGACCGACGCCCACGCGGCCGAGGTCGTCACGATGACGCTCGACCTCGGGCAGGGGACCTCGCTCGAGGCGGTCCGCGACCGCGCGCTCGCGGCGGGTGCCGCGCGGGCCCACGTCCTCGACGTGCGCGACGAGTTCGTGCGCGGCTACGTGCTGCCGGCACTCAAGGCCGACGCGACCTACGAGGACGGCGCCCCGATGGCCGCCGCGCTCAGCCGGCCCCTCATCGTCCGCAAGCTCGTCGAAGTTGCCGCGATGGAGGGCGCCTCGGCCGTGGCGCACGGCTGCGCCGCGGCCGGCGTGGACCTGGTGCGCCTCGACGCGGCCGCGCATGCCCTCGACCCGTCGCTGCGCGTGCTGGCGCCGGCCCGTGAGTGGACCATGAGCCCCGCCGACGAAGCAGCCTACGCACGCGCCCACGGTGTGCCGCTCCCGCCCGACGGACCGCGCGAGGCGGCCGCCGGGCACGGCAACCTCTGGGGGCGATCGTTCACGAGGCGCCCGGGCGACGACCCGGCCGCGTGGCCGCCCGAGTCCGCCTACACGCGCACCCGGACGCCCGCGGGCTGTCCGGACGATCCGGCGCACGTCGACGTGAAGTTCGAGAACGGCGAGCCGACCGCCCTCAACGGCGTCTCGATGCCCCCGGTGGATTCTGATCACGACCCTCGATCTGATCGCCGGCGCCAACGGCGTCGGACGGACGGGATCCGCCGGCGCGTCCGAACGCGGCGAAGCCCCGGCCGCCGTCGTCCTGCACGCCGCCCATCGGGAGCTCCAGCGGCTGGTCACCGCCGCCGACCTGGCCCGCGAGTGCCGCGCGATGAGCGCGACCTACGCCGGCCTCGTGCACCACGGCCTCTGGTTCACGCCCACGCGCGGCGCGATCGACGCCTTCGAGGCCGGCGTGCAGGCCCGCGTGACCGGCGAAATCCGGCTGCGCCTCTTCAAGGGCGAGTGTACGATTGTCGGGCGGACCTCGCCGTTCGCGATCTCCGGCTGACGTACTCATGACGAACACCACGCTGTGGTCAGGACGGTTCGACGGTGCGCCCGATCGGGCGGCCTTCGCGTTCGGCGCGTCGTTCGCCTTCGATCGGCGCCTGTTCGAGGACGATGTGACCGGGAGCCTGGCGTGGGCGCGCGCGCTCGCGAAGGCCGGGCTCCTCACCGACGACGAGGCCGGGCGGATCGAGGCCGCGCTCACCGAGCTGCTGGTGCGCGGCCGCGAGGAGCCGGGCTTCGTCGACGGTCCCGACGAGGACGTGCACAGCTTCGTCGAGCGCCAGCTCGTCGAGCGCCTGGGCGACGCAGGCCGCCGGCTGCACACGGGACGATCGCGCAACGAGCAGGTCTCGCTCGACCTGCGCCTCTACCTGCGGCGGCGCATTCCGTCTCTGCGGCACCAGCTCGCGGGGCTGGTCGAGGCGCTGGCCGCGCAGGCCACCTCGGCCGGCGACGCCCTGATGCCCGCGTTCACCCACTTCCGGCCGGCGCAGCCCGTGCTGGTGGGGCACTTCTTCCTGGCCCACGCGGCCGCGCTCGTGCGCGATCACGATCGCCTCGCCGCGGCGAGGGCCGAGGCCGACGCCCTGCCGCTCGGCTCGGGTGCCGTCGCGGGCACCAGCTACGACATCGACGTCGACGGCCTGGCGCGCGACCTCGGCTTCTCGCGCGTCGTCGCCAACAGTATCGACGCGTCCTCCGATCGCGACTTCGCCGCGTCCTTCCTGTACGCGTGCGCCCTCGCGATGGTGCATCTCAGCCGGTTGGCCGAGGATCTCATCATCTTCTGCGGCGACGAGCACCGGTTCTTCGAATTCGCCGACGCGCTGAGCACCGGCAGCAGCATGATGCCGCAGAAGAAGAACCCCGACCCCCTCGAGCTCGTTCGCGGCAAGGCCGGACGCGCGCTCGGCCACCTCGCGGGCCTGCTGGCGACCATGAAGGGCCTGCCGAGCGGCTACAACAAGGATCTGCAGGAGGACAAGCAGGGGGTCTTCGACGCCGAGGACACGCTGTCCGGATCGCTCGGCGTGGTCCGGTCGGTCGTCGCCGGCCTCTCCCTGAACCGCGATCGGACGGAGGCGGCCGCGTCGGGCTTCCTGCTGGCCACCGACGCCGCCGATTACCTCGTCGGCCGCGGCGTGCCGTTCCGGCGCGCCCACGAAATCGTCGGGGCGCTGGTGCGGCGTCTGGTCGCGGAGGGGCGCTCGCTCGAGTCGCTCACGTCTGCCGAATGGGGCGCCGCGAGCGAGCACTTCGGCCCCGATGTCGTGGACCGGGTGACGCCGCGCGCATCGGTGGCCGCCAAGCGCACGCCGCAGTCGACGGCGCCCGCCGCGGTCGAGGCGCAGCTCGCCGCGATCAAGGCCTGGGTGGCCCGGTCGGCGGGGCAGGCCGGCACATAAGGACGGTATTGCCACGCGCGAAGGGGCTCTGCTAATATTGGCCCCGCCTTTCGCGCTTCCTTCCCTACAAAGGTTCCCTCGGGGGCTAGTGGATGCAGCAGCGCCAGCTTCGGCTTGGTGACATTCTGGACGATTATTGTCCGCGGGAACGACGGCTGACCAACCACGCGGTCGTGGCGATGGTGGGCGCCGACGTGAAGCAGACCCGGTGCACGACCTGCGACACCGAACACGAGTACAAGCACGCCAAGGTGCCGCACCAGCGCCGGAAACAGGACGCGCCCGCCGCGCTCTACGCGCAGGTCCTGGCCGATGCGCCGAAGAAGTCGGTGCCCGCAGCGCCCGAGGCGCGCACATCCGAGGACGAGTCGGCCATGCAGGATCCGGCGCCGCTCGAGCCTGTCGAGCTCTCGGCCGACGGGCCCGTCGCGGAAGGCCCCGGCGGTGAGGAGCGTCTCGAGGACGGCGCGCCGGCCGACGCGGAGGTCGACGGCCCCGTCCATCGGCGACTGATTCGAGCCACGCTGCCGCGCACCGAAAACACGCCCCCGCCGTCGAGGCCGATTCCCGAATTCACGATCCGACAGCCAGCCGGGCGTTCGAACCGATTCCGGTCGCGCCCGATGCGCGGCGGCCAGTCGTTCCAGGGCGGCCGGCCGAACGGCAACGTGGCCGGCCGCGGCGGCCACGCCCCGGGCCGGCAGCACCACGGGCGCAAGCGATCCAAGTGAGACGTCCGGTGGGGGTCCCCCGTGTGTGAGCTCACCGGCAAGCACGGCCTCGTGCTCGGCGTCGGCAACAAGCGATCGATTGCCTGGGCCATCGCCCAGGCGGCCGCCGCCGGGGGCGCGCGCCTCGCGCTCACGTATCAGAACGATCGGCTCGGCGAGAACGTCCACGAGCTGGCGGCCTCGCTCGACCGGCCGCTCGTCCTGCCCTGCGACGTCGCCCGCGACGATCAGATCGCGGAGCTGGCCACGTCGCTCGACCGCGAGTTCGGCGGTCTGGACTTCGTCGTGCACGGGGCGGCGTTCGCGCCGCGTGAGGAGCTGAGCCGTCCGTTCGTGGAGACGTCGCGCGAAGGTTTCCGCGTCGCCCTCGACGTGAGCGCCTATTCCCTCGTGGCGCTGACCCGTGCGATGGTGCCGCTCATGGAGAAGCGTGGCGGGGGCAGCGTCGTGACGCTGACGTTTCTCGGCAGCGACCGCGTGTTCACCAACTACAACGTGATGGGCGTCGCCAAGGCGGCGCTCGAGTCGTCGGTGCGGTACCTGGCGAGCGATCTCGGGCCGCGGAACATCCGCGTCAACGCGATTTCCGCGGGTCCCATCAAGACGCTGGCTGCGTCCGGGATCTCGGGCTTCTCGGGCATCCTCGGCGTCTACCGCGATCGCGCGCCGCTGCGGCGCAACGTCGACGCGGCCGAGGTGGCCGACGCGGCGCTCTTCCTGCTCAGCCCCGCCTCACGCGCGGTCACCGGCGAGATCCTCATGGTGGACGCCGGTTTCCACGCGATCGGCGTCTAGCCCCATTCCTCGATCCGGATCCGGTCGGCGCCGATGCCGAGCGCGCGCAGGTGCGCCGGCACCTCTTCCACCAGGGCGGGCGGCCCGCAGATGAAGCAGAGCGTCGCCGGGTCATGGACCAGCGGCGCCAGTGCTGACCGGTCGATCCGGCCCGTCGGGCCGGTCCATCCGTCGCCCGTCTCGCGCGTCACCGTCTGCGTGAGCTCGATCCGGCCCTCGTCGGCCAGCGCCCGCAACTCGCCCTCGAAGGCGAACTCGTCCGGCGTGCGCGCGCTGTACAGCACGCCGATCGACGCGCCGGCGATCTCCAGCGCCTGCTGCAGCATGGCGCGCAGCGGCGCGATGCCGGTGCCGCCGGCGATGAACACGAAGCGGCGTTCCTGCGGCCGGTGGGGAAACGTGAAGCCGCCGCTCGGACCCTCGACGTCGACGCGCTGGCCCGCCTGCAGGGTCAGGTGGGGGCCCGGGACGCCCGATGGCTTGAGTCCCACGAGGAGCTCGAGCCAGCCGTCACGGCGCGCGTGCTCGGGCGACGCCGCCAGGGAGTAGGCGCGGCGACCCTCGAAGCCGTGGTCGGCGACGAGCACGGCCTGTCCCGCGTCGTAGTCGAACGCGCGGCCGGCCAGATCGAGGCGCACGAGGCGCGCGCGAGGCGTGGCCGGCAGCACTTCCCGGATCGGAAGGGTCAGCACGCGGATTATGCTACCAGCATGTCTGTCATCCGTCGCACGCGGGGGGTGGTGCTGCGGGCGGCCCTCCGGCGGCGCACGGCCCTGATGCTCGGGATCCTCCTGGCCGCGCCCGCCGCGTGGCTCGAATTCTTCAGCCGGCTCGACGTGTGGTGGGTGGACGGCCTGAGCCTCGTGCTCGGCGCGACGGGCTGTGCGCTCATTTGGGCCGGCCTCACGGGCGCCCGACCCGACTGGATCGACGAGGCCGGCGAGCGCCCGGAGTAGGGCGGGCCTCGACGCGGATCCCGTGCACGGCGCTCGGTCGTGAGTCCCGTGCGTGCTAGAGCACGCCCGTGGCGGCGCGCTCGAGGTCGGCGTCGGACACGTCGCCCGGCGCGGTGCGCGGCCGCGGCCCCTCGGTGCTCGGTGCGCCGCCGGCCTGCTTGCGGCGCGACTTGTCCCGGTACATCCGTCCGTCGGCGGTGGCCAGCAGTGTCTCGTACGAGCGCCCGTCGTGCGGGAAGACGGCGGCGCCGATGCTGATGCGCAGCGCGAGGTGCTGGCCGGGCCGCGGCTCGAAGTCGAAGGTGTCGATGCTGCGTTGCAGCTCGAGACGCTTGCGCTCGGCTTCCTCGGCGCCGCAGCCCGAGAGCACCACGATGAACTCGTCGCCGGCGTAGCGGACGCAGATGTCGTAGGGGCGGATGCCCGCGCGCAGCACGCCGGCGACCTCCCGCAGCGCCCGGTCCCCGACGTGGTGGCCGTGCGTGTCGTTGATGTCCTTGAAGTTGTCCAGGTCCATGACCAGCAGCGACACCTCCGCCTTCAGCCGCTCGGCGCGCGCCAGCTCCCGCGTCAGGTGCATGAACATGAACCGGGTGTTGGGCAGCCCGGTGAGCGGGTCCGTCAGCGAGTCCTCCTGGGTCTGCTCGAACACGATGGAGTTGTAGATCACCGCCGCCGCCTGCTCCGAGATGCGGTCGAGCAGCCGGCGGTGGTCGTCGGTGTAGATCGACGGCTCGGTGTGGTAGACGGCGATGGTGCCGATGAACCGCTCGTTGAACACGAGCGGGCAGACCAGCGCGGACTCCAGCGCGGTCCGGTGCGTCGGGAACCCGCCGGCCTCGAAGTCGGCGCTCGGGCGCGCGTTGACGAGCGGTCGCCGGTTCCGCGCGACCCAGCCCGTCAGCCCGTATCCGGTGCGGACGGCGAGCTGCTGGACGATGTCGGCCTCGACCCCGGTCGCGAACCGGCAGCGCAGCGTCTCGGCCTCGTCGCTGTACAGGAAGAGCGCGCAGCACGAGAACGGGACGATGGTGCTGAGCTTCGACGAGATGAGCGCCATCGTGTCGGCGACGCCGAGGCTGCTGCCCATTGCCTGGGCGATCTCGTAGAGGGCGTAGATCTCGCGGTGCGCCAGCGCGATGTCGCGGAAGACGTTCCCGCTCGGTGCGGCGCCGCCCGCCGCATCGGCCGCGCCATCGGCGGCAGCCCCGTCGCTCCGGCCGGCCGGCGCCTGCATCTCCTGCTGGCTCGCGGCGGCTTCCTCGCTCAGCTTCGGATACGCCTCGATGAACGCCGAGACGACGCGCGGGTCGAGGGCACGGCCGGCTTCCTGGCGGAGGAGGCCCGTCGCCCCCTCGAAGCTCATCGCCTTGTGGTAGGGCCGCTCCGACATCAGTGCGTCGAAGTAGTCGACGACCGTCAGCACGCGCGCCCCGAGCGGGATCTCCTCGCCCTTCAGGCCTGCCGGGTATCCCTTGCCGTCCCAGCGCTCGTGATGGCTGAGCACGAGCGGCGCGACCGGGTACGGGAAGGGCACGCCGCTGATGATCTCGGCGCCGACCTGCGGGTGCACGCGGATCTTCTGGAATTCCTCCGGCGTCAGTGGTCCGGGCTTCGAGAGGATGTGCTCGGGAACGGCCAGCTTGCCGATGTCGTGCAGCAGCGCGGCGGTCTTGACGCCCTGGACGTCCGCCTCGCTCATGCCGAGGGCTCGCGCCAGGCCCGCCGCGTACGTCTGCACGCGCCGGACGTGGCCCTGGGCGACCTGATCCTTCGCGTCGATTGCGATCGCCAGCGCTTCGATGGTGGCCAGGTGGAGATCGGAGGCCTGCTGGGCGTGCTGCTGCTGCTCCTTGACGCGCCCGACGTACGCCGTATAGGCGCGGTAGCTCAGATAGAGGGGCACGGCAGCGAGCGTGAGGGTCCAGTACCCGCCGGTGTAGATTGCCGCCGCGACCGGCGCGGCGACCAGCGCGCCGACGACATGGCCTGGCGCACCCCACCGGAACCGCTCCCGCCAGGCCTGCGTGATCGGCTGGCGCGCCGACAGTCCGACGGCCGTGGCGACGAGCAGCGAGTCACAGACGAAGTAGGTCGCGGCCGCGCCCAGCAGCGCCGGGATCGCCGCCAGCGACCACACGGCCGCCGCCGGCGGACCGCCGAGCCAGGCGTAGACGGCCCCGGCGGCCTGGACGGTCAGCACCAGCGCCGCCATGCTGAAGACCGTGCGGTAGTTGGCACTGCGTCCCGGCGTCCGGAAGCTGGACTGGGCCCAGGCGCTGGCGGCCACCACGAACATCGTCAGGTCGGCGCCGACGAGCAGCAGCGAGACCATGTCGACGACGTACGAGACCGACAGGGTGGCCTCGCCGAATCCGAGCGGCAGGCTGGCCTTGAAGGCGGCCGCGAGGGCCGAGAGGATCAGCAGCGCGCCGAAGAGGGCGAAGTGCGACACCGCGTGCGGCGCGTAGCCGACGAGCGTGGCGCCGCCGGCGAGCAGCACGAGGCCGATGTAGAGCCGGGCTCCGATGGGGAGGTCGTTCATCGCGTACACGCGTCCGGACGAGTCGCGTGCGCCGGCTGGTGGGGGAGGGGCCCGGCACACGCACCAGGGGAACCGATTTCGGGCGCGTCAGGGCCCGCCGGCCCGGCGGTGGCGGGCGCCCGGCGTCCGCGCCTCCGGCTCGAGGCCGAATTCCACGATCTTCCGATAGAGCGTGCCGCGGCTGATGGCGAGCACGCGCGCCGCTTCCTTCTTGTTCCAGTCCGTCGCCTCGAGGACGCGGATGATGTGCGCCCGCTCGGTCTCGGCGAGCGACGGCAGCCGTTCGCCCGACGCCGACACCGGCACCGAGGTCACGTGCAGGAAGTCGATGTCGGCCGCGCGGATGACGCGACCGGGCGCCGACAGCGCCGCGCGCGACACCGCGCTCTCCAGCTCCCGGATGTTCCCGGGCCAGGGGTAGCCGACCAGCAGCTCGAGGGCCTCGTGCGAGAACACCTTGCTGTCGAGGGGGAGCCCCTGCGCGGCGCAGTAGCGGTTCAGGAAGCGCTGGGCCAGCACCGGGATGTCCACCTGCCGCTCGCGCAGCGACGGGAGGCGGATCGCGAACGCGTTGACCCGGTAGTAGAGGTCCTCGCGGAAGCGCCCGTCGCGGACGAACTGCTCCAGGGGGCGGTTGGTGGCCGAGATCAGCCGGAAGTCGACCTGGATGGATCGCTGGCCGCCCAGCCGATCGAAGCGGCGCTCCTCGAGGACGCGCAGCAGCTTGGCCTGCGAGAAGAGCGACATGTCGCCGATCTCGTCCAGGAACAGCGTGCCCTCGTTGGCCATCTCGAGCTTGCCCGGCTTCCGATCGTGGGCGCCGGTGAACGCGCCCTTCTCGTAGCCGAAGATCTCCGACTCGAACAGCGTGTCGGGAAGCGCCGCGCAGTTCACCGCCTGGAACTTCGCCACCGAGCGGCGGCTCAGCTCGTGGATCATGCGCGCGACGACTTCCTTGCCCGAGCCGGTCGGGCCGAGGATGAGGACCGAGATGTCCGACTTGGCCGCCGTCCGGATCCACTCGAAGACAATCAGCATCTTCTCGTCGCGGCCGATCATCTCCCGGAAGCGCTGGACCGACGGCGACTGGTCCTCGGTGCTGACCGTGGCCCGGCGCTCGAGGAACATGTCGAGCAACTCGGTCATCGCGGCCGAGGCCGGGCGGGCCGCGCCGTACCGCGGCGGGGCACCGGGGAAGACGCGGGCCAGACCGAAGTCGGCCAGCTCGCGGACGCAGTTCTCCACGTCCAGCCGCAGCCGGCCGAACGTCTGCATGAGCGAGTCGACGTCGAACGCCTCGTCCGGCCGTGCGCTCAAATACCGCAGGATCCCCGCCCGGAGCGGCGACTGCACGAGCGTGCGGAATCGCGACTCCAGGTCCGTGGGCTCCGGGGCCTCGGCCTGGGCCGCGGCGCTCGCCCGTCTCGCCCGGAAGGTCAAATCGTCCATTCGGCTCACTGTGTATCGGCCGATGGGGCGGGTTTCCACAGGCCCGCCGGAGCCCGGGATGTTAAGCTAGTCGCGCATTTCGGCCCGTCCTGACAAGGGAGTCGCCACCGTTGCCGCACCGTGCCCCCGGCTCGACCGGTTCGTCCCGCCAGAAGTTCCTGTCCGGCAAGCCCATTCGCAACTACCGGCCCACCGGCAGCCCTGACATCCAGCGCCTGGTGGACGAGGGGTTCCAGGCCTTCAACGCCGGCCGCCTCTCCGAGGCCTGCCAGGTGTTCGCCGGGCGGATGCTCGATCCGGCCAACGACACGACCATCGGTCTGACGATTGCCGGCGCCATGACCCCGGCCGGCCTGGGCGGATGCGTGATCGAGCTGATGGACCGCGGGCTCGTCGACTTCATCATCTCGACGGGCGCCAACCTGTACCACGACCTCCACTACGCGATGAACTTCACGCTCCGGCGGGGATCGCCCTTCGTCGACGACGTGGAGCTGTACAAGGAGGGCGTGATCCGCATCTACGACGTCCTCTTCCCGGCGACCGTGCTGCTCGAGACCGACGCCTACATCCGCGACTTCATCGTGCGGTCCGGCCTCGACGAGCCCATCTCGACGGCGGAGTTCCATTACCGGCTGGGCTGCGACCTTCGCGACCGCTTTCCCGGCTGCGAGGAGTACTCCGTGGTCGCCCGCGCGGCGGCCGCCGGCGTCCCCGTCTACACCTCGTCGCCCGGAGACAGCTCGATCGGCATGAACATCGCCTATCACGAGCTGATGAACGACAGCCGGTTCATGATCGATCCCAACCGGGACGTCAACGAGGTGTGCGCGATCGTGCTGGCCGGCAAGCAGAACGGCTGCGTCATCCTCGGGGGCGGCTCGCCGAAGAACTTCTACCTGCAGGCGCAGCCGACGCTCTGGGAGGTCTACGGCATCCCCAAGGGCGGCAACGACTACTTCATCCAGATCACGACGGATCAGGTGGTCTGGGGCGGTCTCTCCGGCGCGACGCCGGCGGAAGCCGTGAGCTGGGGGAAGGTGAATCCCGGCGTGCTGCCGGGCACGGTGGTGGTCTACGCCGACTCGACGATCGCCTTTCCGCTCTTCTGCGAGTACGCCGTGGCGTCTCCGCATGGCCGGCGTCCGCGCAAGGAGCTGGTGCACCGGCGTGCCGAGCTGGTCGCGAGCCTGACCCGGGAAGCGAAGGCCGTCCGAGAGAAGGCGCGCGCCGAAGAAGAGTAGGTGGCCCGATGGGCACGCTGTCGTCCGAGCTCGGGATTCACGCGCGGCGGCTCGCGCCGCGGCCGCGGGTCTACGCGGACGCCAACGTGCCGGCGGGGCTCGTCGCCCACATGCGCGTCAGGCTCGGCTGGGACGTGCTCTTCGTCCTCGAGGAGGACCACCTGCGCCGCGCGTCGGATCTCGTGCACTATCGCGTGGCACGCCAGCTCCACCGCACGCTCGTCACGCTCGACCGCGACTATCTCGACGACCGCCGCTTCCCGCCCGCCGAGAGCGCCGGCGTCATCGTCCTGAGCGCGCCCGACGAGCGCGCGTTCACGGACCTGCTCGGGCGGATCGACCGCTCGATCTTCCCGCCGGACACGCCCGCGCGCGCGTCGCTGCCCCTCGAAGGCCGCAAGGTCCAGGTGCACACGGACTGGGCCGGCGACTGGTAGCCGCGCGGCCCCACACGAGTCAGTCGCCGACGAAGCGGCGGTCGGCGTAGACCGTTGGATCCGGCGCGCCCGCCTGGAGGAACGCGTCGTGTCGCTCGCGGCACTTGCTGCAGGTGCCGCAGTGGCGGGCTGCGCCCGCGTCACCGTCCCCGGGCGGCTGCATGCACGACAGCGTGAGCGCGAAGGGCACCCCGAGCGCAAGCCCCCGCCGGATCACCTCGCTCTTCGACACGTCGGCGTAGGGCGCGTCGATCCGGATGGGGCGGCCCAGGCCCAGCGACAGCGCGGAGGCCATTGCCGCGCGAAACTCCGGCGTCGCGTCGGGGAACGGGTTGTGGGCGAGCGTGCCGAGGACGATCCGGTCGAGCCCCGCCATGGCGCAGTGCACGCCCGCCTTGCCGAGCAGGACGATGTTGCGTCCGGGGAGGTACACGTCCTCGTCGGGCGTGTGATACGCGGGGGCGCCACCCGCCACCGACCAGTGCGACGCCGCGTACACGTCGCGCAGGTCGACGGCGAGCGACGCGAGCGGACGCGAGACGCGCGCGAACGCCGGGGCGGCGAGCAGCCGTGCGACCATGTCGCGTTCCTGCGCCTCCCAGGCGAGCCCCGCGGCGACGTACACCGGCTGCACGTCGCCGCTCGCGGCCTCCTCGGCCAGCAGCACGGCGCTGTCGAGCCCGCCGGAGAAGAGGACTGCGGTGGATAGTGGCATGTGGTAATGGGGTAAGGTCGTAATGTGGTAAGGGAGTTGATATCATGCCACGCTGATCCCATTATTCCATTTGTTCCATTACCCCATTCCATTACCCCATTACCACACTACCCCATTACCACATGTGCTCTATGCACTCTATGTACTCCGTCACCAAGCGCATTGACTTCTGCTACGGCCACCGGTTGCTCGACTACGACGGTGTGTGCAAGCACCCGCACGGCCACAACGCGGTCGCCGAGATCGAGGTGCGGACCGGAGAGCTCGACAATCGCAACATGGTCTGCGACTTCAGCGACATCAAGCGGATCGTCAAGGGCTGGATCGACGCGGCCCTGGACCACAAGATGCTGCTGCGCCACGACGACCCGCTGGTCGAACCGCTCCAGCGCCTCGGCGAGCCCGTCTACCTGCTCGACAGCAACCCCACGGTCGAACGGATCGCGCGCCTCATCTTCGACTTCGCGAAGAACGCAGGCTTCGCCGTCGTGCGCGTGAAGGTGTGGGAAACGCCGACCTCGTTTGCGGAATACGGAGAAGCCGAGGAGCCCGCGAGCTGAGGAACGAACGATCCGGCGCCTCGCCTTCGAGGTTCACCTCCATCGTTTTCGACCTGGACGGGACGCTCGTCGATTCGCGGCGGGACATCGCCGATGCGGCCAACGCCCTGCTGGTCGAGTGCGGGGGCGAGGCGCTGGCAGAAGACGTGATCGGCGGGATGGTCGGGGATGGCGCGGCGGCACTGGTGGCGCGCGCCTTCGATCGCGCCGGACTCGGCCGGCCGTCCGATGCGCTCGACCGCTTCCTCCGGATCTACGACACGCGGCTGCTCGCCCACACGCGGCCGTATCCCGGCGTGCCCGAGGCCCTGGCCGCCCTGGCGTCGCGGGCGCCACTCGCGGTCCTCACCAACAAGCCGCTCGAGGCCACGCGACAGATCCTCGACGGCCTCGGCCTGTCCCGGTACTTCGAGCCCGCCGCGGTCCTGGGCGGCGACGGCCCGTGGCCGCGGAAGCCCAATCCGTCCGGACTCCGGCATCTGATCGCGCGCGCCGGCGCGGAGCCCCCGGGCAGCGTCCTCGTCGGCGACTCGCTGGTCGACTGGAAGACGGCGAAGGCCGCCGGTGCGCGCATCTGCCTCGTGCGCTACGGCTTCGGCTTCGCCGGCGTGCCGCCCGGCACGGTCGGTCCGGACGATCTGATCGTGGACCGCGCGTCGGATCTGCCGCACATGCTCTGAGCCGCGCACGCTGCCGCGGCGCAGCCTCTGCCAGGCCGCTGGCGCGGGTCAGAGCCGGGCGCCGTCTGTCCCCGGTGGATGGCCTTCAGGTAGTGCTCGAGTGCTCGACGGGAGCATCGGAGCGATATTATCCGAACATGTCCGTCGATACCTCCGCCTGGTCCGGTGAAGGCCTGTTCACGCAGCTGCTGGTCGAGCGCCTGCCCGTCCTCGAGGGCGTGGCCTTCGTCAGGGTCGAGGACGCGCCGGCCAGCCGCTCGGAGGCCGACTACAACTTCATCAGCAACGAAGTGTATGTGCAGTTCGCGATGCGCACGCGGGTCGAGCAGACGCGGCGGTTCGGGATCCTGCCGGTGCGCCGCGCGATCAGCGACCCGGCGATGACGGTCGCCGACCTGGAGGCCGCGCTCGCCGCGATGCCCGACGTGGGACCGCCCGACTACAGCGACGAGGGCATGCTGCAGTACCTGAAGGCCGAACGGATCATTCCCCCGTATCAGACCCGCGGCTACAAGCTCGTCGAACTGGTCCGGATCTACGTGGCGGTCTCCGCGGCGGCCGGCGCCGTGGCGCCCTAGCGCTCGACGAACGGCTCGAGCTCGCGCAGCAGGAAGCGCAACAGGTCGGCGTCGGTCAGGTCGCCGATCGCCTCCCGCTCGTTCACCGGATGCTCCGACTCGATGACGCGCCCGCCGTGGCGCCGCCGGCGGCGTCCCAGCACGACCGGGCGGTCTCCCGACGTGTCGAGCGTGAGCTCGACGAAGTCGTCCGGGGCCCGATCCGAGGACAGGCGCACGCCTCCCGCGGGCGTGGCGAGCGTGAAGGGATGCCCTTCGGCGCGCAGCACGTTGACGATCTGCCGGCACAGCGGGACGGCGGTCGTCTCGAGGAACCGTGCGTACTCGCCCGCGGCCAGATCCGCGCGCGCCCGCCGCTCGGCGGCGGCGCGGCGCGCCGCCGCCATCGATTCCAGGACCTTTCGGCGAACGTCGGCGATTTCCATGATCAGACGATGCCCTCGCGGTGCAGGCGCGCGATCTCGGTCGTGTCGAGGCCGAGATCGCGGCCGAGGATCGCGTCGGTGTGCTGGCCGAGCGTCGGCGGCGCCGTGCGAACGCCTCCCTCGGCTCCCGACAGCTTGATGGGGGTGCCCACGAGCGACACCCGGCCCGCCGAGGCGTGGTCGACGCTGGCGACCATGCCGCGCGCCGCGAGCTGGGGGTCGCTGAAGACCTCGTCGAGACTGCGGACGGATCCGCACGGCACGCCCGCGCCCGCCAGCCGATCGATCCAGTCGCGGCGCGTCCGCTGCGCGAGCCGCTCGGCGAGGACCGGCCGCAGCTCGGCGTAGCCCTCGACGCGCTCGCGGTTGGTGGTGAAGCGCTCGCCGAAGTCCAGGCCGGTGATGCCGCAGAAGCGGCGCCAGAGGTCGTCGTTGCCGACCGCGACGACGAAGTCGCCGTCCGAGGCGGCGAAGGTCTCGTAGGGGACGATCATGGGATGGCGGTTGCCCATTCGCGTCGGCGGTGTGCCCGTGGCGAAGTAGATGCCGGCCTGGTAGGTCAGCAGCGCCGCCACCGAGTCGAGCAGCGCGACGTCCACGGCCTGGCCGCGGCCGGTCCGATCGCGCTCGACGAGGGCCGCGGTGATTCCCTGCGCGGCGAACAGTCCCGACACGATGTCGCCGATGGCGACGCCCAGGCGGAACGGCGGACCGTCGGCGTCGCCCGTGATGCTCATCAACCCGCCCTCGGCCTGCACGACGGCGTCGTAGCCGGCCTCCTCGCGCCTGGGTCCGGTCTGCCCGAAACCGGAGATCGAGCAGTAGATCAGCCGCGGGTGGTCCGGCGCGAGGCTGGCGTAGTCGAGTCCCAGGCGGGCGAGCGTGCCGGGACGGAAGTTCTCGACGAGGACGTCGGCGCCGGCGATCAGCCGGTCGAGGACGGCGCGCCCGTCCGGCCGCTTGAAGTCGAGCGCGAGGCTCTCCTTGTTGCGGTTGACGCTGAAGAAGTAGGCGCTCTCGCCGGACACGAACGGCGGGCCCCACCCGCGCGTGTCGTCTCCCCGCAGGGGATGCTCCACCTTGATGACGCGGGCGCCGAGATCGGCGAGGACCATCGTGCAGTACGGACCCGAGAGGACCCGCGTCAGGTCGAGAACCGTGATGCGATCGAGCGGCGCCATGCGGACCGATTATCGTCCACGTGCGGCGGTTTTCGAAAAGACGGCCGCAAGGGCTGGTCTATACTGGCGACCGCGGCAACGATGCAGTCTGCGACGTCACCGAGTCTGGCGCGGATCCCCGCGGGTGACTTTCTCATGGGCGCGGCCGACGCGGCCGCCGACGAGCGTCCGGTTCATCGTGTCTACGTCAGCGAGTTCTTCATCGGACGCTTTCCGGTCACCGTGGAGGAATACGCGCGGTTCGTCCGGGCGACCGGCCATCCCGCGCCCGGTGTGCGCGAACTCCCCGCGATCGCCTCGGGCAGACGCGACGTGTCGTTCCGGGAGCTGGCCTCGCCCTACGTCTGGCGCGGCGGCGAGCCGCCGGCCGGCTGCGGCGGACACCCCGTCGTGCTCGTGAGCTACGAGGACACGCAGGCGTTCTGCCGGTGGCTGTCCGAGTCGACCGGCGAGGCCTTCCGCCTGCCGACCGAGGCGGAGTGGGAGAAGGCTGCGCGAGGCGGGCTGGACGGACAGCCGTATCCCTGGGGCGCCGATCTCGATCCCTCGAGGGCCAACTACCTCGCCGATCCATCGGCGAAGCGGTCGAGCGGCACGCGCCCCAGCGGCACCTACGCGCCCAATGGCTACGGCCTCTACGACATGGTCGGGAACGTGTGGGAATGGGTGACGGACTGGTACGCGCCCGACTACTACGGGAGCTCGACGGACCGCGATCCCGCCGGCCCCGGGAGCGGCCAGCTGCGCGTGCTCCGCGGCGGCAGCTGGGTCTGCGATGACACCGCCATGCTGCGATGCGCACACCGGCACACGGCGCCCGCCGACAGCTACGCGTACAGCATCGGCTTCCGCCTCGCGCGTCCCGCGTGAAACGAGGACCTGTGCCCCGACGGGAATTCGACACCAGCCGCTCGCTCACGCCCGAGGACTACGTACGCGCGCGCCGCCACCTGCGTCGGCGGGACCCCGTGCTCGGCGCCGTCATCTCCCGCATCGGCCCGTGCGGCCTCGCCGCGCGGCAGCGGACCGACCACCTCTCGGCGCTCGTGAGCGCCATCGTCAGCCAGCAGCTCTCGACCAAGGCCGCCGCGACAATCTACAAGCGGTTCGTCGCGCTGTTTCCGGACGGCGTGATTCCCGACGCGGCGGCGATTGCCGCGCGCAGCGACGCCGAGCTGCGCGGGGTGGGCCTGAGCGCACAGAAAATGAGCTACCTGCGCGATCTGTGCGCGCGGCTGGCCGACGGCCGCCTCCGGCTCGACCATCTGCACACGCTGCCCGACGAAGACGTCGTCGCCGAGTTGACCTCGGTGCGCGGGTTCGGCCGGTGGACCGCCGAGATGTTCCTGATGTTCCGGCTCCACCGTCCCGACGTGCTGCCGGTGGGCGACCTCGGGATCGTGACGGCGATGATGCGCGTCTACCGGATGCGCAAGAAGCCCGCGGCGAAGCGCCTGCTCCAGATCGGCGAAGCCTGGCGGCCCTACCGGTCCGTCGCGTCGTGGTACCTCTGGCAGACCCTGAGGGAGCCGCCCGCCTGAGAGGCGAGAAACGGAGAGCTCGAGGAGCCGAGAGCCGAGAGCCCAGAGCCGAGAGCCCAGACCCCAGAGCCGAGCGCCCAGAGCCGAGAGCCTACAGCCCGCCGCCCAGCAGGATCGTCTTCAGCCACAGCAGCAGAAAGCCCACCGTGATCGCGACGAGCGTGCCGCGCTCGCTGTGCAGCGTGTCGCGCCAGGAATAGGGCGCCGCCGCCGGACCGGTGGACCGCCACACCGGCAGCCACCGCGGCACCTGGGTCAGGTAGGCTCGGTAGTCCGCGCCGCGGCGGGCCGCCAGCAGCGACTCCTCCCATCGGACGATGGCGTGGTACTCGAAGCCGATGACGGGGACGATCAGGAGCACCATCCAGACGAGGCGGGCGCTCACGGCGAAACCCACCCAGAGCATCAGGTTGCCGATGTAGAGCGGGTTCCGCACCAGGGCGAAGGGTCCGGTCGTGACGAGGGGGCCCAGGCGATCGGCGCGCGTCCGTGAGATCGCCCCGATGTGCCGCACCGCCCACAGGCGGAGGAGCTCGCCGGCGCCCACGACCGCCACGCCGGCTGCCACGAGGAGTGGCGACGGGTGCGCGCGGCCGGCGGTGACGAGGAGCAGGGCGAGCGCGACCGGAACGGGGATCACCGTCCGGCGCTTGAACAGCCACCCGCCCAGGCGCACCAGTCGGTCGCCGGCGGCGTTCGCGCCCGTCAGAACTTCTTGTAGGTGAGTGTGTTGCGAGGATCGATCGCCTGGCACTTGACGGGCCGCGAGTATAGCAGACGCCGGGCGATGCTATAATCCGGACTAGTCCGGTCGTATATGGTTGTGGACATGCCTGCACTCACTGGCGCGCTCGCGGAACAGTCCATCGGCATTTCGATTCTCGATCTGATCGGGCGCACGCCGCTCATCCGGCTGCGTCGGTTCGAACGTGAAGCGCCCGGCGTCCAGCTGTACGCGAAGTACGAGGCGCAGAATCCGGGCGGCTCCATCAAGGACCGCGCCGCGGCGCGGATGATCGCCGAGGGCGAGGCGTCGGGCCGGCTGGCGCCCGGCAAGATCATCCTCGACGCCACGTCGGGCAACACCGGCATCGCCTACGCGATGATCGGCGCGGCCAAGGGCTACCGCGTGACGCTCTGCGTCCCCGAGAACGCCAGCCCGGAGCGCAAGCGGATCCTGCGTGCGTTCGGGGCCGAGCTCATTCTGACCAGCCCGCTCGAGAGCACCGACGGAGCCATCCGGGAGGCCAGGCGGCTGTATGCGGCGTCGCCGGAGAAGTTCTTCTACGCGGACCAGTACAACAACGACGCGAACTGGCGCGCGCACTTCGAGACGACCGGCGTCGGAGATCATCGAGCAGACGAGCGGCCAGGTGACGCACTTCGTCGCCGGGCTGGGGACGAGCGGGACCTTCGTCGGCACGGGCCGGCGGCTCCGGCAGTTCAACCCCGCCATCAAGCTGATCTCGTTCCAGCCCGACTCGCCGTTCCACGGCCTGGAAGGGCTCAAGCACATGGAGACCGCGATCGTCCCCGGCATCTACGACGCGACGCTCGCCGACGAAGACCTGCGGGTCACCAGCGAGGCGGCCTACGACATGGTGCGGCGCCTGGCCCGGGAAGAAGGCGTCCTGGCGGGGATCTCCTCGGGCGCCGCGCTGGCGGCGTCGCTCGACGTCGCGCGCCGCCTCGACTCGGGAGTCGTCGTGACCGTGTTCCCGGACGGCGCGGAGAAGTACCTCACCGAGAAGTTCTGGACGGCCGATGTCTGACGCGCGTGCAGACGGCCCTGGCGCTGGGGCCCTCGGTCGGCCGGGCGATCCGGCAGCACGGGCAGGAGACGTATCCGCACGAGTGCTGCGGGGCGCTCGTCGGACGCGACGGCCGTGTGGACGCGGTCGTGGCCCTGCCGAACATGACGTCGGAGGGGCCGCGCCGCCGGTTTCTCGTGCGGCCGTCCGATTACCGGCTGGCCGAAGGCCGGGCGGCGGAGCTCGGCGGCGAACTGCTCGGGTTCTATCACTCGCACCCGGATCACCCGGCGCGCCCGTCCCAGTACGACCTGGATCACGCGTGGCCGACGTTTGCGTACATCATCGTCGCCGTCGCCGGCGGGGCGGCGGCCGACATGACCGTGTGGTGGTTGAAGGACGATCGATCGACTTTCGAACAAGGCGAACTCAATGGCGACGAAGATACTGATTCCCACTCCGCTCAGGCCCTACACCGATAAGCAGGACGCCGTCGAGGCGACCGGCGGGACGGTGGGCGAGCTGCTGGCCGATCTGACGACGAAGCACGCCGGACTCAAGGCGCACCTGTACAACGAACAGGGCAAGCTGCGGAGCTTCGTGAACATCTACGTGAACGACGAGGACATCCGCTACCTGCAGAAGGAGCAGACCGCGGTCAAGCCGGGCGACACCGTCAGCATCATCCCGTCGGTGGCGGGAGGCGCGGGGAGCTCGGTGGCGGAGGAGCTGCCGCAGCTCACCAACGAGGAGATCAAGCGCTACAGCCGGCACCTGATCATGCCGGAGATCGGCGTCGACGGGCAGCGGCGGCTCAAGGCGGGCAAGGTGCTCTGCATCGGCGCCGGCGGGCTCGGCTCGCCCGCCGCGATGTACCTGGCCGCCGCCGGCGTCGGGACGCTCGGCATCGTCGACTTCGACGTGGTGGACTACAGCAACTTGCAGCGCCAGATCATCCATGGCACGCCGGACGTGGGCCGGTCGAAGCTCGAGTCCGCACGCGACCGTCTGAAGGCGATCAACCCGCACGTCGAGGTCAAGACCTACGAGACGGCGCTCTCGTCCCAGAACGCCCTCGAGCTCTTCGGGCCCTACGACATCATCCTGGACGGCACCGACAACTTCCCGACGCGCTACCTGGTCAACGACGCGTGCGTGCTGCTCGGCAAGCCCAACACCTACGGCAGCATCTTCCGCTTCGAAGGGCAGGCGTCGGTGTTCGGGGCGAAGAACGGCCCGTGCTACCGCTGCCTCTATCCGGAGCCGCCGCCGCCCGGCCTCGTCCCGAGCTGCGCGGAAGGCGGCGTGCTGGGGGTGCTGCCCGGTGTCATCGGCGTGATCCAGGCCACGGAGGCGATCAAGCTGCTGACCGGCGTCGGTGAGCCGCTCATCGGCCGGTTCCTGATCTACGACGCCCTGCGGATGCGCTTCCGCGAGCTGAAGCTCCAGAAGGATCCCGAGTGCCCGGTCTGCGGCACGCATCCGACGGTGACGACGCTGATCGATTACGAGCAGTTCTGCGGCATCCCGCAGGCCGCGCCCGCGCCCGTCGCGCTCAACGCGCGCGAGGGCGTGCCCCATCCGCTCGAGATCTCGGCGACGGAGCTGAAGGCCCGGCTCGACCGCGGCGACAAGCTGCGCATCATCGACGTCCGGGAGCCGAACGAGTACCAGATCAATCGCATTCCGGGCTCGACGCTGATTCCGCTCGGCGAGCTGCCGCGCCGCTACGCCGAGCTGGACCCCGACGAGGAACTGGTGATGCAGTGCAAGGTCGGCGGCCGGAGTGCGCGGGCGGCAGACTTCCTGCGCTCGGTCGGCTTCACGCGCGTCCTGAACCTGACGGGCGGCATTCTGGCATGGATTGACAAGGTCGACCCGAGCCAGCCGAAGTACCTGAGCCGGCAGCGCCGGAATTCCGGCGGTCCGTCTTGGTACGGCGCGGCCGATCTGCTAATATCGGACCGGAGCGGTCGTATATACGGGGCCTGACGGCCGGGATTCACACATGCTGAGGCTCTCGAAGAAGGCGGACTACGCGCTCATCGCCATGAAGCATCTGGCGGTGCGCGGCCCCGACGGGTCGTCGAGCGCGCGCGAGATCGCGGAGCAGTACGACATCCCGATCGAGCTGCTCGCCAAGGTGCTCCAGCGGCTCGTGCGGGGCGGCCTGCTCGCCTCCCACCAGGGGACGAGGGGCGGCTACCAGCTGGCGCGCCAGCCCGAGTGGATTTCGCTGGCCGACGTGATTCAGGCGATCGACGGCCCGGTCACGGTGACGGCCTGCTCGTCCAAGGACGAGCGGTGCGATCAGTTCGCGAAGTGCAACGTGCGGGACCCGCTGTGGCGGGTCCGCGAGCGGATCCTGGCGGCGCTGGGCGAGTGCTCGGTGGCCGACCTCGTGGCGGATCCGGAACCGGTATTGACGACGCGGGCGGCGATGCTGCGCCCGCATGCCTGACAGATACAAGGAACGCGCATGGCCATCAAACTGCCCATCTACATGGACTATCACGCCACGACGCCCGCCGATCCGCGGGTGGTCGAGGCGATGCTGCCGTACTTCACCGAGAAGTTCGGGAACGCCGCGAGCCGGAACCACGCGTTCGGCTGGGAGGCCGAGGAGGCGGTGGAGACGGGACGCAAGCAGCTGGCGGCCCTCATCGGCGCGAACCCCAAGGAGGTCGTCTTCACGAGCGGCGCGACCGAGTCGGACAACCTCGCGATCAAGGGCGTCGCGCTCATGTATCGCGAGAAGGGCAATCACCTCATCACCTGCGTGACCGAGCACAAGGCGGTGATCGACACGTGCAAGCACCTCGAGAAGGACGGCTACCGGGTCACGTACCTGCCGGTCCGGAAGGACGGCCTGATCGATCTCGACGAGCTGAAAGCGGCGATCACCGACAAGACGATTCTCATCACGATCATGACCGCCAACAACGAGATCGGCGTGATCCAGCCGATCGCGGAGATCGGGGCGATCGCGAAGGAGAAGGGCGTGCTGTTCCACACCGACGCCGTGCAGGCGGTGGGGAAGGTGCCGTTCAACGTCAACGAGCTCAAGGTCGACATGGCCTCGATCAGCGCGCACAAGATGTACGGGCCGAAGGGCGTCGGCGCGCTGTACGTGCGGCGGCGCAATCCGCGCGTCCTGCTGACGGCGATCATCGACGGCGGCGGCCACGAGCGCGGCATGCGGTCGGGCACGCTGAACGTCCCCGGCATCGTGGGCCTGGGCAAGGCCGCCGAGCTGTGCTCGGCAGGAGATGGCGACGGAGTCGGCGCGGCTGCGCGGCCTGCGCGATCGCCTGAACGACCGGCTGCACAGGGGGCTCGACGAGATCTACATCAACGGGTCGATGGAGCACCGGCTGCCGCACAACCTCAACATCAGCTTCGCGTACGTCGAGGGCGAATCGCTGCTCATGGGCATCAACGACGTCGCGGTGTCGTCCGGCTCCGCCTGCACGTCGGCGAGCCTCGAGCCGTCGTACGTGCTGAAGGCCCTGGGCGCCGGCGACGACCTCGCGCACTCCTCGATCCGCTTCGGCCTCGGGCGCTGGAGCACCGAGGAAGAGGTCGACTACGTCGCCGACAAGCTGATCAGCGTGGTGACGCGTCTGCGCGAGATGTCGCCGCTCTACGAGCTGGCCCGGGAGGGCGTCGATCTGTCGACGATGCAGTGGCAGGTCGACTGAGGCCGAGCCGAGGAACGACGGAACTCGGGAACGGGGAACCGGGAAACTGGAGCTGAGGAACTCATCATGGCGTATTCGAACAAGGTCATCGATCACTACGAGAACCCGCGCAACGTCGGATCGCTGCCGAAGGACGACGTGAACGTGGGGACGGGGCTGGTGGGAGCGCCCGAGTGCGGCGACGTGATGAAGCTGCAGGTGAAGGTGAACCCGCAGACCGGCATCATCGACGACGCGAAGTTCAAGACGTTCGGCTGCGGCTCGGCGATCGCGAGCTCGAGCCTGGCGACCGAGTGGCTCAAGGGCAAGACCGTGGACGAGGCCCTCGACATCAAGAACACCGACATCGTGGCCGAGCTGAGCCTGCCGCCCGTGAAGATTCACTGTTCGGTGCTGGCGGAGGACGCGATCAAGGCCGCGATCGCCGACTACAGGAAGAAGCAGGGCGCGGGCGCGGAAGCCGGCGAGAAGGCCGCCACCGAGGCGGCGCGGAGCTGAGGTCTGGTTCCCCGGTTCCCGAGAGTGGGCCGTTCACGATGATTCAGATCTCCGAGACGGCGGCGCGCAAGATTCGCGCGCTCATGGCCAAGCAGGGCCTGGACGAGGGCGGCCTGCGCGTCGGGGTGAAGGGCGGCGGGTGCTCCGGGCTCAGCTACACCTTCTCCTGGGAGAAGGAGGCGCGTCTGGGCGACGAGGTCTTCGAGGGCCCGGACGGCGCGAAGATCTTCGTCGACCGCAAGAGCCTCCTGTACCTGAACGGTACGGTGCTCGACTACGACACGAATCTCGTCAGCAAGGGATTCGTGTTCAACAACCCGAACGCGAAAACCACCTGCGGCTGTGGCAGCTCCTTCGGGGCATGACGCCGCAGCCGTCCAGGCTGACACGCCCCGGTTCCAGTCCGAGATGACGACGAGTCCTATGGCGGGAACGGCGGTGCTCGTCCAGGCGTGCCGCGAGTGCGGCGGCACCGCGCCGCTCGATGTGCACTTCTGTCCGCAGTGCTCCAGGATCCTCGCCCTCGGACGCCACGGCGACTACTTCACGTTCATGGGGCTGCCGCGGAAGCTCAACCTCGCCTCCGCCACCCTCGAGCGGCGCTTTCGCGATCTGAGCCGCCAGTTCCATCCCGACTACTTCTACAACGCGGCGCCGGAGGAGCGGCGGGCGAGCCTGAACCGCTCGTCGTTTCTGAACGACGCTTATCGGACGCTGCGCGACCCGGTGGCGCGTGTCGACTACCTGCTCGGGCTGGAGGGCCTGGCGGCGAAGAATCCGCAGGAGGCGGCGAAGCAGGTGCCGCCGGCGCTGCTGGAAGAGGTCTTCGCCCTGAACGAAGAGCTCGAGGACGTCCGGGCGATGCGGAGCGGCGGCGCGCCGGCCGAGGCGTGGCGCGCCCGCCTCGACCGGGCGCGCGCGCCGATCGAGGCCAAGCGCGCCGCCCACGAGGCACGACTGGCCGATCTCTCGGCGCGGTGGGACGAACTGGCCGACCGCGGCGCGCCCGCCGCCGAACGGCGACCGGTGCTCGAGGCCCTGCGCGACGTCATGCTCGAGCGCAACTACATCGCCAATCTCCTGGCCGGCATCGAGAAAGAGGCGAGCAGCGAGGCCCATGGGTAAGGTCGTCGGCATCGATCTCGGCACCACGAACAGCCTGGTCGCGTACGTCGTCGCCGGCGTCCCGACGGTCATCCGCGACCACGGGGGCGACGGGCTGCTGCCGTCGGTCGTGTCGGCCGCCTCCGACGGGACGGTCTTCGTGGGACGTGAGGCGCAGCGCCGCCTGCTTACTGATCCGAGCCGCACCGTCTACTCGGTGAAGCGCTTCATGGGTCGAGGCATCAACGACGTCAGGGACGAGCTGGCGCTGTTCCCGTTCGCGATCTCGGGCACGGACGGCGGCGTCCTGCGCGTCGGCCTCGGGGCGCAGGAGTTCACGCCGCCGGAGATCTCCGCCTTCATCCTCCGCGAGCTCAAGCGCCGCGCCGAAACGTACTTCGCGGAGGCGGGCGATCCGGACCCGGTGGTGGATCGCGCCGTGATCACGGTGCCGGCGTACTTCAACGACGCCCAGCGCACGGCGACGCGCGATGCCGGCCGCATCGCCGGTCTCGACGTGCTGCGCATCATCAACGAGCCGACCGCCGCCTCGCTCGCGTACGGGCTCGACCGGCGCGACGCGGGGCTCATCGCGGTCTACGACTTCGGCGGGGGCACGTTCGACATCTCGATCCTCCGCGTCGAGGACGGCGTCTTCCAGGTGCTCGCCACCAACGGCGACACGCACCTGGGCGGCGACGACATCGACCGCCTCCTCAGCGAGCGCGTGCTGGCGGATCTCGGCGGCTCGCCGAGCCTCGAGCGGATCCAGGAGGTCCGCAAGGCGGTCATCCAGGCCAAGTGGGATCTGTCCGATCGCGAGGAGACCGAGATCCGCGTCGACGGCTACGTGCGGCGGATCACCCGCGCCGAGTTCGACGACATGATCCGTCCGATCGTCGAGCGGACGCTGGAGCCGTGCCGCCGGTCGCTGGCGGATGCCGGCCTGGCGCCGTCGCAGATCGACGAGGTCGTGCTCGTCGGTGGCTCGACCCGCACGCCCCTCGTCCGGACGATGGTCGGCCGGCTCTTCGAGCGGCGTCCCCACTCCGAGCTCAACCCGGACGAGGTCGTGGCCCTCGGCGCCGCCGTGCAGGCCGACATCCTCGTGACCGGCAACCGCGAGATGCTGCTGCTCGACGTCACCCCCCTCTCGCTGGGCATCGAGACGATGGGCGGCGTGATGTCCAAGATCATCATGCGGAACTCGACCATCCCGGCGACGGGCAGCGAGATGTTCACGACCTTCGCGGACAATCAGACCGCGGTCGACATCCACGTGCTGCAGGGCGAGCGCGAGCTCGTCGCGGACAACCGGTCGCTGGCGCGGTTCCGGCTGCGGGGGATTCCGCCGATGCCCGCCGGGCTGGCGCGTGTCCAGGTGACGTTCCAGATCGACGCCAACGGCATCCTGAACGTCGCCGCGCGCGAACTGCGGACCGACGTCGAGCAGGCGATCGAGGTGAAGCCGTCCTACGGGCTGACCGACGACGAGGTCGAGCGCATGCTGCTCGACTCGTTCGAGCACGCCGAGGCGGACTTCGCGGCGCGCCTCCTGATCGAGTCGCGCAACGAGGCGGAGACGGTCATCCAGGCGACGGAGAAGTTCCTGCGGGCGCCGGATTTCGGCGACGTGGCGACGGCGGAGCTCGAGCCCGGCGAGCCGGAGCGGATCCTCGCCGGCCTGGCGGCGCTCAAGGCGGTGATCGACGGTGGCGACCGGACCGCCATCGACGCGAAAACCCACGACCTCAACGAGGCGACGAAGCACCTGGCCGAGGTGATGATGAACCGGTCGGTCCAGGCGGCGCTGTCGGGAAAGAGCATCGACCAGTATGCCTAAGGTGACCTTCATCATCGACGACGAGCCGCAGACCGTGGAGTTCGAGCGTGGCAAGCTGCCGTACTCGCATCACGGCAAGCCGGAGTCGTTCCTCGACGTGGCGAAGCACTTCGGCATCGGGCTCGAGCACGCCTGCGGCGGGAGCTGCGCGTGCACGACGTGCCACGTGATCATCCGCCAGGGCCGGGAGCACCTCAGCGAGATGGAAGACGACGAGGCGGATCGGCTGGACACCGCCTGGGGCCTGACGGCGCAGTCGCGGCTCGGGTGCCAGGCCGTCATCAGCGGCGATGTCGTCTGCGAGCTCCCGATGTACACCCGCAACTACGTGCAGGAAGGCGGCGGCATCCAGCTGGGCAAGTCGGATCGAAAGGACCGGAAGGCGGAAGAGGTGACGCGGTGAAGTGGACCGACGCCGAAGGCATCGCCATCGCGCTCGTCGAGAAGTTCCCGGAGGTCGATCCCCTCACCGTCCGGTTCACCGACCTGCGCGAGCGCGTGCTGGCACTCGAGGGCTTCGACGACGACCCGAAGGCGTCGAACGAGTCGAAGCTCGAAGCGATCCAGATGGCCTGGTACGAGGAGCATAAGGACGCGCACGCCTGAGGGCGACGCCCGCTTCAGCTCGTCACGTAGGCGGTCAGCAGATCGATGGCCTGCGCCTTCTCGCTCGCGTCGACCGTGAGCAGGTCCCGCAGCGACACGATGCCGGCGAGGCGCCCCTCGTCGACGACCACCAGGTGCCGCACGTGTGCGTCCTGCATCCGGCAGAGGCAGGATTCGTAGCTCTCGTCCGGACCCGCCAGGACGAGGTCGCGCGTCATCACGTCGCCGACGCGCGTCGCGGCCGGGTCGCGATCGGCGGACACCACCCGCCCCATGAGGTCGCGCTCGGTGAAGATGCCGACGAGGCGGTCGCCGTTCACGACGGGCAGCGCGCCGATCTGCCTGGCCGTCATGGCCTTGGCGGCCTCGAGCGCCGTCCGGCCCTGACCGATGGTCGCGACGTTCTGCTGACTGACGATCGCGCGGATGGACGTCATGGCGGGCACCTCCTCGGGCGATTCTACGCCTCGGATTCGGTGTGCTAGACTGGCAAAAGTGGACGTGCGCATCATTTTTCGCCCCGGAATGCGCGCGTACTTCCTGCCGTTGATCGCCGGCGTTGCGCTCGTGGGGAGCGCGTTCCTGCCCTGGGTCGTCATCGGAGAGATCTCGCTGCGCGGCATACCCGAGGTGCCGGCGCTGTGGGTCATGGGCCTGGGCGCGCTGGCCGCGGTGCTCGCGCTGTTGAGCCTGATCACGCGCAAGAACTCGCGCCATCCGCTGCTCGTCGTCGGCCTCGTGTCCCTCGGCATCATGTTCCTGTCGTGGCGGATCATGCCGGAGGCGGTCGGGCGGCGCGCGCTCGTCCGGTCGCAGGCCATCGCGATCGTCCAGCACACCCAGGTCCAGGATCCCCCACCGGCGTTCACCGGCAGCGGCATCTATGTCGGACTCGTCGCCTCGAGCCTCATCGTCGCTTTCGGCCTCACCATCGTCGTGAGGAAGGTATCGAGCCCGTACGCCATCAAGGTCGCCGACGACGACGTGGAGTAGCGCGCCGCCGGCTGTCTCTCGTCCGCAGACTCCATGAAGATCAGAATCGCCCACAGTCCGGATTCCGACGACGCGTTCATGTTCTACGGCCTCGCGAGCGGCCGCGTGCCTGCGGAGGGCTTCGAGCTCGAGCACGTGCTGTCGGACATCGAGACGCTCAACCGCGCCGCGTTCGCCGGCACCTACGAGATCACGGCCGTGTCGTTTCACGCCTACGCGCACCTCACGGACCGCTACGTGCTGCTGCCGCACGGCGCCAGTATGGGCGATCGCTACGGTCCGGTCGTCGTGGCGCGCGCCGACGGCCCCGCGACGCTCGACGGCGTCACGGTCGCCGTGCCGGGCGAGCTCACGACGGCCTTCCTGACCTTGAAGCTGCTCCATCCCGACGTGCGGCACGAGGTCGTGCCGTTCGATCAGATTCAGGAACGCGTCCGGGACGGCGAGGCCGCGGCGGGCCTGCTGATTCACGAGGGCCAGCTCACGTACCAGGAGGACGGCCTGCGCAAGATCGTCGATCTCGGGGAGTGGTGGGCCGATCGCACGGGCGGGCTGCCGTTGCCGCTCGGCGGGAACGTCATCCGGCGCGATCTCGGCCCGGAGACGATCGCGACGCTGTCGCGGCTGCTGCACGACAGCATCGACTACGCCCTGAAGCACCGCGAGGAAGCCGTGGCGTACGCGATGCAGTTCGGGCGCGGCCTCGACCAGCCGCGGACCGATCGCTTCGTCGGCATGTATGTGAACGACCTGACGCTCGACTACGGCGCCCGCGGGCGGACCGCCGTGGCCCGGCTGCTCGCCGATGCCCACGCGGCAGGACTGCTACCGCCCGTGCACGTCGAGTTTGCCGGCGGGTAGGAGCGCCGGTGCGACCGGCAGGCCGTGGACGCGTGCCAGGAGCGCGTGCAGCTGGCGGACGCCCTCGGTGAGGCTGGCCGGGCCCGGCTGCAGGATGTACGTGGACTTCACCTCGAAGATCCGACCGAGTCTGACCGCGGTCGTCGCGTTCCATCCAGGTCTGCCCGCGATCGTCGACTTCCGGACCCTCTTGCCGCACCACGACGCGAAGATCACTTCGGGATCCCCGGCAGCGACGGCGGCCGGATCGACGATGCGGTCGCGCGCGAGGCGCGCCGCGGCCGATGCCGGGACGATCGGCTCGGCGCCGGCGATGGCCAGGAGCTCCTCGACCCACCGGATGCCGGAGATGAGCGGGTCGTCCCACTCCTCGAAGAAGGCGCGGAGCCGCGTCGGAAACCGCGCGGCGGAATCCCGGATGCCGTCGAGATCGCCGGCGAGCCTCGAGGCCAGCGCGTCGGCGTCGCGCTCGCAGCCCACCAGGCCGCCGAGCATCCGGATCATCTGAAAGATTCTCGGCGACGCTCCGCTGGTTGAACGTGACCACGGGAAGGCCGCGGCGTATCAGCTCGGCCGCCAGGTCGGCCTGGAGATCGGAGAACGCGAGCACGAGGTCCGGCTCGAGCGCCTCGATCGTGTCGAAGCGCGCGTGGATGAACGCCGAGACGCGCGGCTTCCGCCGCGCCGCCGCCGGGCGGGCCGTGTACCCGGAGACGCCGACCACGCGGTCGCCTTGGCCGAGCAGGTAGAGCGTCTCGACGGTCTCCTCGGTGAGGCAGACGATCCGCTCGGGGTACGCGCTCACGGCGCAGCCGTCAGGTCCGCGAAGACGAAGCCGTCACGCTCGACCACCTCGCCGAGTGCGACCTCGATCGGCCGCGAGAACATCGGCCCCCGCCAGGCGAACGTGTGGAACTCGCCGCGCTCGCCGCAGGGGTCGATGCCGTCGGGCAGATCGGCCAGGAGCGCCGCGTCGAACTCGCGGCCCGCGAAGGTGCGGTCGAGCACGCGCGGATCGACGCACGTCAGCCGGGCGCCGAGGCCGGACCGGACCATCTCCCGCGCCAGCGACGGTGTGTCGACGCCGAACAGGGGAAAGACCGGCGCGAGCCCCGAGCCCGCAAGACGCTCTTCCCGATAACGCCTGATGTCCTCCAGAAACAGATCGCCGAAGGCGATGTGCGTGAAGCCGTCGGCAACGGCGGCCGCCACGGCGGCCGCCATGGCCCGCTCGTAGATCTCGTTGGGGCAGGGGCTCGGGATCGGGACCGTGCGCAGCGGCAGCGCCATCGCCTCCGCCTGCGCCTGCAGCAGGTCGACCCGGACCGCGTGCATCGCGACCCGCTGGGCGGGCTCGTTGATCGTCGTCAGCAGGCCGCCGATTTCCACGTCCGGCGTGGCGCGCAGAACATGCACCAGCCACGCGCTGTCCTTGCCGCTCGACCAGCACACCAGCGTCTTCTTCGCCGCCGTCATCGAAACACCTCCGGGTGCAGGGTGCGCGCGAACCGCTCGACGGCGGACACGACGCGGGGACCGGGAACCACGAACTCGTCGCCGGCCAGCAGGTACACGCGGCCGCTGCGCACGGCGGGGACGGCGGGAAGCGCGTCCCAGACCCTGCGTTCGCGCGCCAGCGCCCCGCCGTCGAGCGAGGCGCCGTAGTGGAGCTCGATGATCACGTCCGGGTGCCGGGTGAGCACCATCTCGCTGCTCATCTGCACCGACTTGCGATGGATGTCGCCGAGGACGTCGTCGCCTCCCGCCGCCTCGAGCATGTCGTGCAGGAAGCCGGAGCCGCCGCTCGCGATGATCTGCTGCAGCGACCCGGTCTGACGGCCGATGACCAGCAGCGTGCGCGGGCGCGGACTCCCCGAGACTCGCGCGCGGATGGCGTCGATCCGGCGCTCCATGTCGTCGGCGAGCGCGTCGGCGGCCGCGGCGGCGCCCACCCGGGACCCCAGCGTGCGGATCGTGCCCATGATCTCGGGCAGTCCCTGGTCGACGTACGAATACGTCGCGATGCGCGCCCGCGCCAGCTGCTGCTCGAGATCGGTCTGCGTGCCGTACACGATGACGAAATCGGGGCGCAGCGCGAGCAGCCGCTCGACGTCGGGGTCGAGCAGACCGCCCAGCTTCGTCCGTGACTCGACGCCGGGGGGATAGCGGTCGTAGCTGCTGACACCGACCACGCGATCGCCGGCGCCCATGGCGAAGAGCATCTCGGTCGTCGCCGGCACGAGCGACACGATCCGCTCCGGTGGGACTCCGGCGTCCGGGCGCCCCCGGACGGCGGCGTCGACGCCGGTCGCCGCCTGCCAGGCGGCGAGTGCGAGCGCGAGCAGGATCGCCGTTCGCCTCACGTGCGTCGGAAGAGCAGCCACAGGAAGACCGGTCCGCCGATGACGGCGGTGACGATGCCGACGGGGAGCTCGATCGGTGCCAGGATCGTCCGGGCGACCAGGTCGCAGAGGACGAGGAACGCCGCGCCGAAGAGCGCGGCCGCGGGCATCACCAGCCGGTGATCCGCGCCGACGACGAGCCGGACCAGGTGAGGGACCACGATGCCGATGAAGGCGACGGGGCCGGCGAGCGACACCGCGGCGCCCGTCGCGAGCGACGCGCTGACGAGGGCCACGCGCTCGGTGCGCGGGACGTCCACTCCGCGGGCCGCGGCCGATTCGCTCCCGACGCTGATGAGATCGAGCGCGCGCGGCAGCGTCGCGAAGCCGGCCGTGGCGAGTCCCAGCGGCAGGAGCGCGGCCACGATCGGAGTGTAGCTCGCCACGTCCAGCGATCCCATCAGCCAGCGCACGGTCTGGAACGTCTCGGTGAAGTCCGCCAGGTACTGCACGAAGCTCGTGACGGCGGCGAACAGCGTCGCCAGCGTGACGCCGGCGAGCAGCAGCACCATCGTCGACGTGCCGCGCCGCCGCGCCGCAGACACGCCGTAGACGATGACGAGCGCGCCCAGGGAGCCGGCGAAGCTCGCCAGCGGGACGGCCGAGACGCCGAGCAGCGTGAAGCTCTGATGGAAGATGATGGCCAGCATGGCGCCGAGCGCCGCGCCGGCCGACACGCCGAGCGTGTCGGGAGAGGCGAGCGGGTTGCGCAGCAGCGCCTGGAACACGACGCCGGACACCGCCAGGGCCGCACCGACGAGCGCCGCGGCGACGACGCGCGGGAGGCGCGCGATGAAGAAGATCTGGGCGTCCAGGTTGTCGGCGAACGGAATCGAGCGATCGAGCGCGCGCGGGAGGCTCACGTGGGTGCTGCCGGCGAGCGGGGCGAGCAGACAGACCACGACCAGCAGCGTGCCGAAGCCCGCGACCGTCAGCGTGAGGCGCCGGGCGAGGTCAGAGCGCCCTGGCAATCGGCACCACCGTCAGGTGACCCGCGCGGGGGTTGTACTGCACGTCCGCGTCGACCCCGTACAGCGCGCGGACGTTCGCCGCGGTGAGGACGTCGGCCGTGGGTCCTCTCGCGAGCACGCGGCCCCGGCGGAGGAGCACGACGTCGGCGCACAGCGCGGCCGCCAGGTTGAGGTCGTGCGTCGACACGACCATCGTCGTGCCGCGGTCGCGGTTGAGGCGCTGGAGGAGCGACGCGATCTCGACCTGGTAGCCGAGATCGAGCGACGCGGTCGGCTCGTCGAGCAGGAGGACGCGCGGGGTCTGGGCGAGCGCGGCCGCGATGACGACGCGCTGCTTCTCGCCGCCGCTCAAGGTCGAGAAGCGGCGTCGCTCGAGGGCGGCCGTTCCGGTGGCTGCCAGCGCGTCGCGCGCGATCGCGACGTCGTCCACGCCTTCGAGCTCGAAGGCGCCCAGATGCGGGTAGCGGCCCATCAGCACGATGTCGAGAACCGTGAAGTCGAAGGTCGCGTGGGTCTCCTGCGGCACCACCGCGATGCGGCGGGCGAGCTCCCGCCGCGGCACGCCGCGCAGCTCGCGGTCGTCGAGGAGCACGTGGCCGGACCCCGGAGCCTCGAGCCCGGCCAGCAGCCTGAGCAGCGTCGTCTTGCCCGAGCCGTTCGGCCCGAGCAGGGCGACGATGCCTCCGGCCGGCACGTCGAGCGACACGCCGTCGATGACGGGCGGCCCGCCGGCGCGGCCATCGTAGGCGAAGGACAGGTTATCGGCCCGCAGCAACGCGCACCCCGATGATCCCGTTCCGGCCGAGCGCCGGGTAGCCGAGCGTTTCTTCGTACCGCCGGTCGAGGAGGTTCATCACGCGCCCGTAGATCTCCAGGTCCTGCGAGACGCGCAGGCTCGCCCCCAGGTTGACCACGGCGTACCCGGGGGTCGGAAAGAGGCCCCCGGAGGCGCCGTAGTTCGGCTCCACGTCGAGCACGTGCCCGCGCGCCGAGAGCTGGGCGAACGCGGAGCCGCGGCCGTACGCAGTACGTGACGTCGAGGCCGCCCTGGTGGCGCGGCCGGCGGATCAGCGGATCGCCGACGGCAAAGGGCGGCGGCGCGATGCGCAGCGAGTCGACCGCGAGGATGCGCGTGTCCGTGAACGTGTAGTTGGCCCGGATCGACACGGCGGCGCCGAGGCGGGCGCTCCCCGTCAGCTCGACGCCGCGCGACCGCGCGTTCGAGATGTTGTCCGAGTAGTAGCGGCTGGCGCCGGCGAGCGCGCGGCCGGTGGTGACGATCAGGTCGTCGTACTCGTTGAAGAACGCCGTCGCGCCCACTGCGTAGGCGCCGGATCCCAGCTGCTGCTCGACCCCGACGTCCGCGCTCCGGCTGCGCTCCGGCTTGAGGCCGGCGTTGTCGGTGAACGCAATCTCGAAGGCGTCCGGCGGGCGGATGCCGGTCCCGGCGCTCGCGCGCAGCCGCGTCGCGGAGGTCGATCCGGGAGGCGTCAGCAGGTACGTCGCCGCGATCTTCGGGTTGACGGACGTCAGCGTCTGGTCGGCGAACGCGGGACGGGGCGGGTAGCCCGACGGATCGGCGGGTATCGCGTCGCGCGTGATGTGCTCGGCCCGCAGGCCCGCCGTCACGGCGAGCCGCGCGCCGCCGGTGAACCGCATCTCCCCGAACGTGCCGACGATGCCGCGGCGGATCGGGAGACCGGCACCGGTCCCGTCCGTGATGTAGGTGCTCGTGCCGCGCTCGCGGGTGACCTGCACGCCTGCCGACGCGCCGAGCGAGGGCGCCAGGGCGACGTCTTCCTGTACGCGTGCGTCGAGGCGCTGTGTGCCGCCCGTCGACACGCCGTACGGGCTGGCGAAGTCGCTCGCCAGATCCGTGAAGCCGGCGTCGACCCGCTGGTGGACCCTCGGCGACCAGGGATGGATCAGTCGGACACCGACCTGGCGCACGTCGTTCGTGCCGCGCGAGACGCGATCGACGCCGGGATAGGCCCCGATCGGGTCGCTCCCGTACGGGCCGGGCGCGCCGCGCTCGTCATGGCTCACGTGCGCACTGACGACGAGGTCGGCGCCGCCGGGCGTCTGCCAGCCGAGGGTGCCTCTCGCGTCCGTGGCGTGGTCGTCGTCGTTGGACACCACCTCGCCGCTGCCCGGCGCGACGCCGGTGAAGCCGGCGCTGCGCCGGTATTCGGCGCCCCCGCCGAAGGTCCAGGGGCCGTGCGTCCCGGAGCCGGACACGACGGTGCGCGCGGTCGCCTCGCTGCCGCCCTCGACGAGGCCGTCGACGCGGCCGGGCCCTCCGCGCCTGGTGACGATCTGCACCACGCCGCCGATGGCGTCCGAGCCGTAGAGCGCGCTCTGGGGGCTGCGCACGACCTCGATCCGGTCGATGTCGCCGAGCGACAGGTGACCGAAGTCGAATCCGCCTCCGAAGCTGTTCGCGCGCATGCCGTCGACCAGCACGAGCGTGAAGTCCGATTCGCCCCCGCGCGGAAAGATGGAGGTGAGCGCGCCGCGGCCGCCGCTGCGCGTGACGGTGAGGCCCGGCACGAGCCTGAGTGCGTCGGCGACCGTCTCCGCCTGGCTCGCCTGGAGGTCGGCCGCCGTGAGGACCGTGACGCTGTCGGCGACCTGCGAGAGGGGCACGTCGACCTGCGCGGCCGAGACGACGACCGATTCGGTAATCGCGCTCACGCGCAGGCGGAAGTCGACGCGGCGCGTCCCGTCGGCCTGGAGCAGCACGGTCGCCGGCGCGGCCTGGAAGCCCTCCGCGACGACGAGGACGTCATAGCGCCCGGCGGGAAGGCCGTCGATGGCGAAGCGTCCCTGGCCGTCGGTGACCCGATCGGCGGCCGTGCCGAGCGCCGTCGACGCGACGACGTGCACGTTCGGAACGCTCGCGCCGTCGGGGTCGGTGACGCGCCCGGTGATGGACGCGGCGTCCGCCCAGCGGGCGCACAGCCCGATCAGACAGCAGACGGCGAAGAACGTGAAGAGTCCGGAGAACCTGGGAGTGGAGACACGATCCGTGTGCATGGGAGCCCCCCCGGCGTCTGTCGCGCCGAAATAGGACGCCCCCGGAGGTCAGGTTTCCTGACTTGCGGATCGTCGCGTCGCCCCGCCGTCTTCCCAGGCCCCCTGGGGGCCCAGTGACGGTCTCGCGCGTCGGCTGTGCGGCCGGCCCGGAGACTCTGCAAGGCGACGCTCCCCGCTTACAGTGGCGGGACCGTGTGGGCTTCGCACCCACTTCGCGTGGCCGCCGGGGCGAGCGTCGTCGATTGCCGGGCAGTATAGCGCGTTTTTTGCCCAAAAGCCCGCCGGTCAGCGGCTTGAGGGTTGCCAATTGGGCCCCGTTTCTCTAACATACCCGGTTGGTGTTCGGCGCGGCCGGGCACCTCGACGACCAACACATCCACGAGGGAGCGCATGAGCAAGAGTTCGACCGTGACGGTTCGCGAAAAGCCCGTCGAGGACGTGGCCACCGCGAATGTCGGCGGTCTGACGATTCACGGCGAGACCATTGTCATCTCGACCGACGAGCGGATCGAGCTGGTGGATCTCACCAATCGCGTGATGGAGTTCGTGCGGCGGTTCAATATCCGCGAGGGCCTGGTCAGTCTCTGGTCGATGCACACCACCTGCGCGCTGTTCATCAACGAGTTCCAGACCGCGCTCCTGGCCGACATCCGGCGGTTCCTGGAGCAGATGGTGGCGCGGGACGCCGAGTGGATGCACAACGATCCCGACCATTCGGACTGCGACCGCATGAACGCCGATTCGCACCTGCGGGCGCTCCTGCTCGGCCACAACCTGACGCTGCAGGTGAGCGGCGGCGAGGTCGTGCTCGGGCAGTGGCAGCGCGTGCTGATGGCGGAGCTCGACGGTCCCCGCGCGCGCTCGCTGCGCATCCAGATCTTCGGGATTTCCTGACGCCTGCATGTGGTGATGGAGTGACGTGGTGATGGGAGAGCCCGTGACCCGGTCATCCCCTCACGCCGTCACCACGTTGCAAGACCACCACATCGCGTCACGTCCACCCGCCGTGGTGTCCCGCCTTCGAGCTGCCGGCCTGGGCACGATCGCCGAAAAGCTGGACGGCGGCGAGCGTCTGGATCTCCTCGACGGCGTGCGCCTGTTCGAAACGCCCGATCTGCTCGCGGTCGGCTGGCTCGCGAACCGCGAGCGCGAGCGCCGGTTCGGCGCGCGCACCTTCTACAACCACAACATCCGGCTCGAGGCCACCAACGTCTGCGTGGCCAGCTGCCTGTTCTGCTCGTTCGCGCGCCTGAAGCCGGGCGACGCCGGCGCCTACACCCTGTCCCTCGAGCAGGCGTGGGACAAGCTGCGGCAGCGGCGCGACCAGGCCCTCACCGAGATTCACATCGTCAACGGCCTGCATCCCGACCTGCCGTTCGACTACTACACGGAGCTGCTCCGGGGTTTCAAGCGCATCCGCCCGGACGTGCACCTCAAGTGCTTCACCGCCGTCGAGATCGCGTTCTTCGCGGATCTCTACGGCATGACCGACGAGCAGGTGCTCCGCGAGCTGATGGCGGCCGGCCTCGACTCCCTGCCGGGCGGCGGTGCGGAGGTCTTCGCCGAGCGCGTTCGCCGGAAGATCTGCCACGACAAGTGCGGAACCGAACGCTACCTGGACATCCACCGCACGGCGCACCGCCTCGGCCTGCGCACGAACGTGACGATGCTCTACGGACACATCGAGACGGTCGAGGAGCGCGCCGACCACATGCTGCGCGCCCGCGCGCTGCAGGACGAGACGGGCGGCTTTCAGGCGTTCATCCCGCTGGCGTTCCATCCCGACAACAACCAGATGCGCAAGCTCCCCGCGCCGAGCGCGGCCGACACGCTGCGCGTCCATGCCGTCGCGCGGCTGATGCTCGACAACATCCCGCACGTGAAGGCGTTCTGGATCGCGACCGGCATCGAGGTGGCGCAGACCGCGCTGTGGTTTGGCGCCGATGACCTCGACGGCACCGTCCAGGAGGAGCGCATCTATCACATGGCGGGGTCCACGACGCCGCAGGCGATGACGCCCCGCGAGATCGAGCGCCTGATCGCGGCCGCCGGCCGGGAGCCGGTCGAGCGCGACACCCTCTACCACGTCGTCTCGCACTAGCGAGCCCGGAGCCGGGAGCCCGGAGCCGCTATAATCCGGGAAGCGGCGATGTCCACACTCATTCCCGTCCTGACGGCCTACGAGAAGGAGCACATCTCGGAGCGGCAGCCGCTGCCCGAGCCCTACCTCGGTCTGTCGGACGAGGAGATGGACGCGCGCATCGCGGCCGCACGGGCGGCGCTCGGCCGGCGCCTCGTCATCCTCGGGCACCACTATCAGCGCGACGAGGTGATCAAGTTCGCCGACTACACCGGCGACTCTTACAAGCTGGCGCAGCAGGTGAGCCGTCACCCGGACGCCGAGTTCATCGTGTTCTGCGGCGTGCACTTCATGGCCGAGAGCGCCGACGTGCTGAGCGGGCCCGCGCAGCAGGTGATCCTGCCGGATCTCGCCGCCGGCTGTTCGATGGCCGACATGGCGGCCATCGAACAGGTCGAGATGTGCTGGCAGGAGCTGGAGCAGATGGGCGTCCGCGGCGGCGCCTCGTCGTTCGTGCCGGTCACGTACATCAACTCCGCGGCGGCGATCAAGGCGTTCTGCGGCGAGCGCGGCGGCGTCGTCTGCACCTCGTCGAACGCGGCGGCGACGCTGGCGTGGGCATGGGCGCGCGGCGAGCGCGTCCTGTTTCTCCCGGACCAGCACCTCGGGCGGAATACCGCGTACGCGATGGGCGTCCCGCTCGACGAGATGGTCGTCTGGGATCCCAACGAGGCCTGGGGCGGCCTGGAGCCCGAGGCCGTCAGGCGCGCGCGGATCGTGCTCTGGAAGGGCCACTGCTCGGTGCATGCGCGGTTCACCGTGCGGCAGATCGAGCTCCTGCGCCGCGAGCATCCGGGCATCCGTGTGATCGTCCACCCCGAGGTGCCCTGGGACGTCGTGCAGGCCGCCGACACCTCGGGCTCGACCGAGCACATCATCCGGACGGTACGCGAGAGCCCGGCCGGCTCGATCTGGGGCGTGGGCACGGAGATCCACCTCGTGAACCGCCTGGCCGCCGACCTCGCGCCGGAACGGACGGTGCTGTCCGTCGACCCGTTCGGCTGCCTGTGCTCGACGATGTTCCGGGTGTCGCCCAACCATCTGCTGTGGGCGCTCGACGGCCTCGTCGAGGGTGAGGTGCGCAACCGGATCGCGGTCCCCGCGGGACAGACACACTGGACGAAGGTGGCGCTCGACCGCATGCTTGCCATTTCGTAGGCCCGCCTTGCACGTCCCTCGTGCCCGGAAGTACGATCGAGCGGTTCTGCAACCGACGAAATCCGACGCTTGAAGGAGGACTCGATGGCTCACACACTTCCGCCTCTTCCGTATGCGACCGACGCGCTCGAGCCGCATATCGACAAAATGACGATGGAGATCCATCACGGGAAGCATCACGCGGGATACGTGAACAACCTGAACGCCGCGCTCGAGAAGCATCCCGAGCTCCAGTCCAAGAGCGTGGAAGACCTGCTCCGCGGCATCAGCTCGGTGCCGGAGGACATCCGCACGGCCGTGCGCAACAACGGCGGCGGTCACGCCAACCACTCGATGTTCTGGCAGATCATGGCCCCCAAGGCCGGCGGCGCCCCGTCGGGCGCGATCGCCGACGCCATCAAGTCCTCGTTCGGCGGCTTCGACGCGTTCAAGGAGCAGTTCAGCAAGGCCGCCATGGGACGCTTCGGCAGCGGCTGGGCGTGGGTGCTCGACCAGGGCGGCGGCAAGCTCTCGATCGAGAGCACCGCGAACCAGGACAGCCCGCTGATGGACGGCAAGACGGTGGTGTTCGGGCTGGACGTCTGGGAGCACGCGTACTACCTGAAGCACCAGAACCGCCGCGCCGAGTACATCGGCGCCTTCTGGAACGTCGTCAACTGGCCGGCAATCAACAAGCGGCTCGGAGCCTAGGCGCGCGTCGACGGCTGGACGGGTTGGGTCGGCTGGAGCTGGCTCGCAGGGGCCCTGCGTCTCCAACCCATCCGGCCCGTCCACCCTCTCCAACCCATCCAACCTGAATGGTCCTCTTTCTCTTCCTCGTCCATCTCGCGGTCGGCATCCTCGTTTCGCTGCTCTTCGTGTCGAAGGACGCCGGGATCAAGTTCTTCCGGTTCAACGCCGGCATGGCGGCGATCCTGATCGCCGTGGCGCTGGCGTTCCGTCCGGGCGATCAGAGCGTGTCGTCGATCGATTACGTTGCGCTCGCCGCGCTGTGGTCGTCGGAGGCGCTGATCGTGCTGTACTGGGCGACGATCGGGCGCGTCTTGACGCGCGTGCGGCCCCTGCTCCTCGGGACGGCCTCCGGCGTCGCGGTCGTGACCCTCGTGGCGGAGGCGCTGTCGGTGTCGGCCGGCCGCTCGATCGGCTTTCAGACCCTCACGGTCGCCAGTTTCCTGAGCTCGGCCGCGCTGCTCGGGGGGGCATGCACGGCGATGGTGCTCGGCCACTGGTACCTGATCCTGCCGTCGATGGAGGTGACGCACCTGCAGGCGATCGTCAAGCTGCACATCGCGTCGATGGTCGTGCGGGTGGTCGTCGTCGGCGCCGCGGTGTTCTTCGCCATCGCGACCTGGCAGCCCGGCATGGGGCCGAGCTTCCGCGGCTACATCTTCTCGGTGGGCGGCATCTTCTTCTGGCAGCGCGTCCTGTTCGGGCTGCTGGGGCCGGCGCTCCTCTCCTATCTGACGTGGGAAACGGCCAAGATCCGCTCGACCCAGTCGGCCACGGGCATCCTCTACGTCGACTTCTTCACGGTGGTCGTGGGCGAGGTGCTGGCGAAGTACCTGCTGCTCGCGACCCGCGTGCCCGTATAGTAAAGTGAAGGTTTCGCGGGCTGCACCGCGGTCCGGAACCTGTGCAATGTCCGCCCGCGAACCGCGTCAGGGCCGGAAGGCAGCAGCGCTAAGCGGACCCTGACATGTGCCGCAGGCCCTCCGGACCGCGGTGAAGCCCGCGACACTCCCCATGTCCTATCAGGTCATCGCGCGGAAATGGCGGCCCCAGCGGTTCGACGATGTCGTCGGACAGCAGGCGGTGACGCGGACGCTGCGCAACGCGTTGACGAGCGGGCGGCTGGCCCAGGCGTTCGTGTTCGCGGGGCCGCGCGGCGTCGGCAAGACCACGACCGCACGGATCCTGGCGCGCGCGCTGAACTGCGAGAAAGGGCCGACACCGGACCCCTGCGGCGTCTGCGAGGCCTGTGTCGAGATCGCCGAAGGGCGCGACATCGACGTCCTCGAGATCGACGCCGCGACGCACACCGGGATCGACAACGTCCGCGAGGTGATCATCTCGGGCCTGTCGATCATGCCCGTGCGCGACCGCTACAAGGTGTTCGTGATCGACGAGGTACACCAGCTCTCCACGCCCTCGTTCAACGCCCTCCTGAAGTCCATCGAGGAGCCGCCCCCGCACGTCGTGTTCGTGATGGCCACGACCGAGCTCGACAAGATTCCCGAGACGGTGCTGTCGCGGTCGCAGGTGTTCGAGTTCCGTCCAATCGGCACCCGGGCCATCGCCGATCAGCTGCGGCGCATCGTCGACGCGGAACGGATCGAGACCGACGAACAGTCGCTGCAGCTCGTCGCGCGGGACGCGGACGGCAGCATGCGCGATGCCGAGAGCAAGCTCGACCAGGTGATCGCGTTCACCGGCAACGTCATCACCGTGGACGACGTGGCGACGGTGCTGGGGCTCGTCGGCCGCGATCTGCTGATCGACGTGGCGCAGGCCGTGGCGGACGATGACGCCGCGGCGGCGTTCGCGCTGGCCGGCCGCGCGGTGGAACTGGGCTACGACCTGCGGCTCGTGTGCCGCGAGCTCGCGCGGCTGTCGCGCGACCTGCTGGTGCTGAAGGTCGATCCGGCGCGCATCGCCGATCCCGAGATCGCCGGCGAGCAGGAGCGCGAGCGGCTGACGGAGCTCGTCGCCCGGTTCTCGCGCGAGGATCTGCTCCGCGCGTTCGACCTGCTGGCGCGGGCGGAAAACGAGATCCGCGGGGCGGCGCAGCCGAGGTATCACCTGGAGATGGCGCTGCTCCGCTGGATCTACCTGCGCAAGCTCGTGCCGATCGAGGATCTGATCCGCGGCGGCGGCGGCGGATCGGCCGTCGTCGCGCGGCCTCCGGCGGCGTCCCGCCGCCCGGCGGCCCCGCGCCAGGCGTCGCCCGGACGGGCCTCCGTCGCACCACGCCCCCCGGAACCGGAAGAACCGGAAGAACCGGGAGAACCCAGGGAACCGGCAGCACCCGGTCTGAAAGACGCCCTCCTCGCCGAGATCCGGAAGAGCAAGGCGGTCTTTTACAATACGGTCGTCGCGCAGGCGCAGGCGATCGACGTGACGGGCGATCGGATCACATTCACGTTTTCGCCGGCGCAGCGGTCGCTCCAGAACGTGTTCGACCAGAACCGCGCGTGGCTGGAGTCGCTGGCGCGGCAGGCGAGCGGCCGGGGGATCGTGGTGGCCAGCGTGCAGGGGAGCGTGCGGCCGGCCGCCGAGGATCGGCCGGCGGGCAGCGAGGCCGGCGGGGGGAGCGCGCCGGCCGACAAGAAGGCCGCGCTGCGCGAGCAGGCGCTGGCCGACGCCAGCGTCCGGACGCTGCTGGAGGTCTTTCCGGCGGAGATCCGCGACGTGGAGGAGATGTAGCGCGAGCACGAGAGGCAGTGCCTGCGGCCATGCCGAGGCGAGGACGGGGAACTCCGAGGCGAGGCATCGGCGTGAGTTCGCGGCGGGGTGGGGCCCCGCTGCCAGTGAGAGCGGCAGGCGCCTGCGGCCATGCCGAGGCGAGGACGGGGAACTCCGAGGCGAGGCATCGGCGTCAGTTCGCGGCGGGGGTGGGGCCCCGCCGCCAGTGAAGAAGGCGAGTTCGACGTGAACATGCAGCAGATGCAGCAGATGATGAAGCAGGCGCAGCAGATGCAGGAGCGCCTGCAGAAGCAAATGGCCGAGCTTCGGATCGAGGCCACGGCGGGCGGCGGCATGGTCACGGTGGTGGTGAACGGCGCCAAGCAGATCCAGTCACTCACGATCGATCCCGAGGTCGTCTCGAAAGACGATGTCGAGATGCTGCAGGACCTGATCGTGGCGGCCGTCAACGACGCCCAGCGTAAAGCCGACGAGGCGCTGGCCCAGCAGATGGGCGGGATGCTGCCTCCCGGGTTCAAGCTCTAAGTGTCGCTTCCCGACCCTCTTCTGCACCTCATCGAGGAGCTCCAGCGGTTGCCCGGGATCGGCCCCAAGGGCGCCCAGCGGCTCGCGTTCCACCTGCTGCGGACGCCGCGGGAGGACACCGAGCGGTTCGTGTCGGCGCTGCGCGACGTGAAGGAGCGCGTCACGTACTGTTCGGTGTGCAACAACATCACCGACGTCGATCCCTGCCGGTTCTGTGCGAGCTCCGACCGCGAGCGCGACGTGATCTGCGTCGTCGAGGAGCCGCAGAACGTCGCAGCGATCGAGAGGACGCGCGACTTCAAGGGCACGTACCACGTGCTGATGGGCGCCCTGTCGCCGCTCCAGGGGGTCGGGCCGGACGAGCTCAAGATCAAGGGGCTGCTCGCCCGGATCCAGGGCGGGGTGCGCGAGGTCATCCTCGCCACCAATCCGAATGTGGAGGGCGAGGCGACGGCGCTCTACCTGGCGCGGCTCCTCAAGCCGCTCGGCGTGAAGGTGACGCGCATCGCGATGGGTGTCCCGGTTGGCAGCGACCTCGAGTATGCCGACGAAGTGACGATGCACAAGGCGCTCGAAGGGCGGCGCGAGGTGTAGACGGCCGATGTTGCCGCAGGCCTATCAGCTGCCCGTCGCGATCGTGCTCATCCTGAGTGGGGCGCTCACCTGCTTCGCGGGGCTGCGGCTGTTCCGGATCATCCTCGGCATCTACGGGTTCATCGGCGGCGCGCTGGTGGCCAGCTCGATGATGGGCCCGAGTCACACGCTCGCCATGGTGGCGGCGGGCATCGTCGGGGGCATCGCGGGAGCGGTGATTCTGGTGCTGGCGTACTTCGTCGGCGTCGCGCTCATCGGCGCGGGTCTCGGCGCGCTGGCCACCCACCTGGTGTGGCACCAGGTGGTGAGGGCCGAGCCTCCGGCGGTGGCCGTCATCGTCCTGGCGGCGGCCGGGGCGATCGCGGCGATGTGGCTGCAGCGCTACGTGATCATCGTGGCGACGGCATTCGGCGGCGCGTGGACGGTGATCGTGGGGGCGGCGGCCGCGGCGGGCCTGCGCGGCGGCGGCGCCGGCGGTCGCGCCTGGATTCTGTATCCGATTACGCCCGAGCCGCCCCGGCTGTCGGTCGTCGTCGTGTGGGTCGCGCTCGGTCTCGCCGGCACCGCTTTCCAGATCGCCACGACGAGCAAGAAGCGGAGATGAGAGCAGGGGAACGTCGGGTCCATTTGATTGACCCCGTTCGGCGCGATTGGCTACTATTAGGGGTTCCGTTCGTTCGTCGTCGGCCCGCCTGTGTTCCTCAGTAGCTCAATGGCAGAGCATCCGGCTGTTAACCGGAGGGTTGCTGGTTCGAGTCCAGCCTGAGGAGCCAATCTTTTCAACGCCCCCAAGTCCTCGCGTCGGTTTTTCTGCCCAAGTCCGTAGAATTCACCTTGCTGGCGGAAACCGTTCGTCGACCCGCGTTCTTCGAAAGGATTCGACTATGCGTACCGTCGGAGCGATTGCGTCAACGTTGATGGTTCTCGTCTTCGGCGCAGTGGCGTTGATCGCAGTCACGCCGCAGGACACCGGACCGGACTGGCACATCTCGGCTACGCTCCTCGAAAGCTGCAGTTGCTCGATTTCATGCCCGTGCAACTTCGGCGGAAAGCCGAGCAGCAACCCCTGTCAGGGCAACCGGATGATCGTGATCAAGAAGGGGCACGTCGGCGACGTGGACCTTGCAGGCGCGTCGTTCCTGATTGCGTGGGACCTGAGCTCCTGGTCGAAGATCTATGTGAGCGACACGGTCGACGACCGCCAATTGAAGGCCCTGGAAACGACCGTGCTGCCGGCCGCCTGGGGTCAGTTCCGCCGCGGGGGCGTGCCGGTGACGAGGGCGCCACTGACCCTGCAGGTCACGGAGGAGCGCGTGCGGTTCTCGTCGCCCGAGTCCTCGGTCGACATGGAGGTGATGAAGGGGACGGGAGGACGGCCGGTCAAGGTGCTGAACCTGCCGAACCCGTACTTTCAGGACTACACCCAGTACCGCTCGACCGTCCACGAGCACACCGACGCCGAGCACAGCTTCTCGCATACGGGCACAAACGGCCTGACGTCCAGTTGGGAGGCCGGGAGCCGGTAGCTCCGTCAATCGTCTATCGACAGCGTCTTGTGCGGAACCGCGCGCCGCACTAGCATCCACCGTCCGCTCCGGGCGCTCATGCCGACGCGCCTCGCGGCGGATCCAGGAGGAACGCCATGTTCGCCGTGGTTCGCCATTACCATTTCGACAAGAAGGACAGCGCCGAGATCGATCGACTGGTTCGCGAGGGGTTCGTGCCGCTCATCCGCAAGGCCAACGGGTTCGTCCGCTACTACTGGCTCGACACGGGAGACGGCGAGGGCGCTTCGTTCAGCGTCTTCAAGGACAAGGCCGGCGCCGACGAGTCCGTGCGACTCGCCGCGGAGTTCGTCCGCGACCACATGGCCAAGTACGTCACGCAGAAGCCGGAAGTCGTCGAAGGGCCGATCAAAGCCCACGACTGACGCGGCGTCGAGCCGACGCCGCGTCGAGGGGCGCGCCCGGACCGAGCGTCCACGAGGCTCCCGGCGGGCCGTTCCCGCCCGTCGCCTCGTGACGCTCCTCTCGGGTCGAGTGTTACGCGGCGCGCATCGCGCGCTCGTGGATCGTCTTGAGCGCCTGCCAGCCTGCCGACACGGCGCATTCCTGCCAGGATGGATCGCCCAACGGACCGGTGACGGCCGAGCCGATCAGCAGCCGATTTTCGAGCTTCGACAGCTGGGCCCGTCGAGCTTCGCCGCCGCCGCCCGCGTAGCCGCCCTCGCTGTACTTCACGCGGCGCCACCAGACCCCGTACGCGCTCTGGAACTCCTGGCGCAGTTGCGGGTGCACCTTGCTCGCGTTCGACATCACGTGCTCGACGCGCGCGGCGATCGGTTGATCGATCAGGTTGCCGATGCCGCGGTTGATGTAGAGCCCGAGCAGGACGCCCGTCTTCGTGAAGTAGTCGTTCGACGGATACGAGAAGCTGCCGAGGGGCAGGTCCGAGTAGAGGTGGCCGCCGAAGATCTGGTCGTCTTCCTCCCAGAACCGGCGCTTCATCGCGAGGCCCATCTTCGCGCTGTCGCTGTGGCTCACCGCGCGCACGGCGGCCATCATCTCGGGCGAGAAGTTCACATCGAGCTTCGCGATGATCGTCATCGGCAGGCAGAGCACGCAGTAGTCCGCGTCCAGCTGGACCTTCTTCCCGTTCTTCGTGTCGAGATACACTACCTTGACGCCGTTCTCGTCCTGGTGCACCGACTGCACTTCCGCGTTGAAGGTGAGGCGCGACGGATCGAGCGCGCGCTGGAAGCCCTTCGGGAACTGGTCCATGCCGCCGACGGGCTGGAACATCGTGAGGGCGGTCGTGCCCTCCTTCGAGGGGATGGACCGGACCCCGCGCGTGAACGCCGGCTGCAGGATCTGCGGCAGCGTATACGGTTCGCCGCCGCCGCGGAGCTCGAACGCCTTGTACAGGTGGTCGGTTCGATCGAGGTACCCGTCCTGCACGAGGAAGTCGACGAGCCGCTTCTGGTCGTCCGCCGACATCGCGAGGTCGAGCTGGTGTTGATCGATCGCCTTCACGATCAGCTCGTTGACGCGGCCGGCAAGGTCGGCCGTGATCTCCCGCTTGGGGATGCGCTTGTTCGCCAGCGGGCCGGCGGCGTCGCCTTCGTAGTAGAAGAGGTTGTTCTCGGCGTCGTTCGCGAATGCCTCGACCCGGACGCCGAGCTCGCGGCAGTAGTTCAGCACGCCGGTGTGCACGTACGGGAGCCGCCACGGCCCCACGTTCACGTACAGGCCGTCGTCGAACGCGCAGGTCTGCGTCTCCCCCCCGTTGCCGAGCTCGGTATGCGTCGTGCCGCGCCTGACGGACCAGTTCAGACCCCCGACGCGATCGCGCGCCTCGAGGATGTGGAAGTCGTACCCCAGCTTGCCCAGCTCGTAGCCGAGGACGAGGCCCGAGTCGCCGGCGCCGAGGACGAGCACCTTGCGCCGCTCCGGGCGTCCGGAGAGTTGCGGGCGTGGGCCGGCCTGCCCGGCCATGAGGTCCCAGGACTGCAGGGCGGCCAGGACCATGGATGTGCCGCCGACCATTCCGAGCCGTTCGAGGAAGGTGCGTCGAGTAAGGAAATTCATGTGCGCATTGTAGCCGCCCGAACCGCGCGGTGCCAACCTCCGCCGCCCGGTCGAGGGGCCGGCCGCGTGTGCCAGGAAGACGGCCGTTTCCCCTGTCGCGAGCCCCGAATCCGCTTCACTTCGGCTCGCAGGCCTTCGTCGAGTCCTGCACCCACGCCGCACAGTTGGTGAGGTCGAGGCGGGGGGGGCGCGGTTCGGCCGGCCGCTCCAGGTCGCTCAACGGAAGCGTGTTGACCTCATCTATGACCTTCGCATACGCGCGAGTGGCGGCCTCGAGGCCCGACCACGCGACGCCGTCGGGCGTGTCGCCCGTCGTGTGCATGTACATGAAGTCGTTGGACTGGGCGACGACGCCTGGGAGGAATCCCACGAACGGACCGATGTCGCCGCTGGGCGGATTCCGGCTGGGCTGCGCCCAGACGGGCACGCCGAACTCCCGAAACGCGTCGACGGCAATCTTCGTCAGCTGAGGCCTCGACGAGCCGCCGGCGTACCACTCCAGAGGGATGGTGGCGTCCGTCCAGCCGCTCGTCGCGCCGTGCGTGAGCCCCTCGGCCGGATGTTCCGCGTTGATCATCAGCGCGGTCTTGGCAAAGAACTTCTCCCGATTGGCGGCCAGCCACTCCCTGCCAAAGCCGCCGTTTGGCACGGCGTGGTGCCCGTCCGTGCCGATGAACACCATCGTCCGCCGCCGCTGGCTCTGGGGCACCTTGGCGAAGTATTCGGCCAGCCCGAGCATCGTCGCGACGCCGCTGGCATTGTCACCCGCCGCGTCGAACCAGCCGTCGCGATGGGCGATGACGTAGATCGTCTCGTCGGTGGCGCCCGGCAGCGTCCCCCAGACCAGGAACGACTGCTCGCCGGACTCCCAGGTGGCGCTCATCCGGATCCTGACGTGCGGCGGACGTCCGGCGGGTGCCTTCGCAATCAGGTCGCGAATCGTGACGCCGTCCCTGGTGCCGAGATTGAAGGTGGGAACGGTCGTGTTGGCGGCATACGACAGCGTGTTGAAGTTCCCGCCGCGGGAATCGGAGCCGAAGATCGCGGCCGCGCCATGATCCTCGGCCCGCTTCAGCACGTCCGCCGGCCCGATGGTGTACCCGATCGCCGAGCGCACGAAGAACACGGCCTTCCCACGAACGTCCCGTCCCGCAAAGTCCGCGTCGCTCCCCAGCCCGACGTACACCGCGGGCACATCCAGGAGCTTGCCGTCGGTCGAGGGGGCGCCGTACGGCGGCTGGGCCGACGCGAGCGGAATCGCGTCTCCTCCCGCGCTGGCCGTCACCTCCCACGACACGGGCGCCCACTGCGGCAGGAACAGCGCGACGTCCTGGACGTGGGCGTCGCTCAGTCCGATCTCCCGGTACTTCTGCAGGAGCCACTGCGCGTCCTCGGCATCGCCCGACGTGCCGGCGATGCGTCCCCAGTACTGCGGGTGCCCCTGGTCGCGATATCGCTCCGCGATCTCCGCCTGCTCCTTGACGTACTGCCAGATCTGTTTGCCGTCGATCGTGCCGTAGGCCTGGTCGCCGGCGGGCAGGGGCCACCCGACGTACCCCCCGGGCACGGCGGACGAAGAAGCCGCCCGTGACGTGTCGTGAGCCGGCGCGGGCGGCTGCCTGGAGCAGCCGTAATGCATGAGCACGCCGCCGAGTACCGCTGCCACGGACACGGTAGTGACTCTCCGCATGCTCGACCTCCTGGAGATCCCGGGGCCGCACGAGACCTGCTGGTGCGCCTGTCGGCGGTTCCGAAACCGCGGGATGCGGCCGCACGCTCCGGGCCGCGGTGACCGGACGTTCAGCGAAAGAGCAGCTCCTCCGAGATGATTCGATCCAGCGGCACGCCCCGCTCGTGGAACTGGCGCGTCATGTCGGCGACGAACTCCGGACGGCCGCAGAGCATGACGGCGTAGTTGTCGAGCGGGGCGACGTCCGCCATCACCTGTTCGGCCGTCAGGCGCTTCCGCGTGGCCGTCTCCCACAGTTCGTAGTCGATGAAGGAGTCGGCCTTCAGATAGCTCGACCGGATCTCGGCGTCGTACGGCGCGTGCTCCCGGTCGTGGACCACGTAGTAGAGCCAGATGCGCCGGAAGTCGCGGTTGGTCTCCTCGAAGGCCAGCATGCTGAGGAAGGGCGTGATGCCGATGCCCGATCCGATGAACACCAGACGCCGGTACTGTGCGAAGCGGTGCGGCGTGAAGCCGCCGAACGGACCGTAGACGTCGATCGGCCGGCCGGGCTCGAGCGTCGTCAGGCTGCGCGTGAAGTCGCCGACCATCTTGATCGAGACGCGCAGGTCGCGGTCGACGGGCGTCGAGGCGATGGAGAAGGGGTGCAGCTCCTCCGAGAAGCGGCCGTGGCCCGGCACCCGGATGAACACGAAGGTCCCCGGCTCGTACATCATCCGCTTGGTCACCGGACGCATGACGAGATCGACGGTCTGATCGGCGCGGGCGGTGAGCGTCTCCAGCCGATAGTCGTAGCGGCTGCCGAAGCGCTTGAACAGGAAGACCCGGTACAGCAGCGCCCCGGCGCTCGCCAGCATGAGGAGGATCATCCACGTGCGCAGGGGCTCGAACCCGCGAGGCGTGCCCGACTCGAAGATCGTGAAGTTGACGGCGGCGACGAGGAACAGGACCGTCATCGGCCGGTGGAGCGTGAGCCAGCGTTCGTGGCTCCACCGCCGGCTGAACGCGACGCCCGCCAGCACGAGCAGCAGCAGCGTGGCGAGAATGTCGAGCGTCCGCGCCCCTGGCGCGAAGGGCACCAGGACGCTGGCGACGGGGAAGCCGGCGCGGACGGCCTCCCCGGTCACCAGCGTGACGTGCGCCGCCGTGAACAGCACCGCCGCGGGGCCGATGATCCGGTGGAAGCGGGTGGCGCGGTCGAATCCGCCGAAGACCGGCTCGAGGGCGCGACTGCGCCCCACGGCGATGATCGCCACCGAGAAGAGCGTGAACGCCCAGAGTCCGAACAGCTGAACCGCCCCGCGCAGGGGCCACAGGCCGTCGGCCGCCACCCCCATCCCCTTCGCGATCAGCCACAACGTCGTGGTGATCGCGAGCGCGGCGGTCGTGGCCGCCCAGCTGGATCGAGCGGCCGCCGCGAAGGTCTCGCGGCTCCACAGGAGGAGCCTGTTCATCGGCCGGGGGAGAGACGGTCAAGCGCGTCGGCCGGTGTCGGCGCGATGGCGAACAGCCCGGTGAACCCGGAGATGTCCAGGATGTCCTGAACCCGCGGGGGCACCGCGGCGAGGACGAGGCCGCCGCCGAGCGCCTTCACCCGCTTGAGAAGCACGAGGAGGCTGCGCAGGCCGGCGCTGCTCACGTAGCTCACGTGGGCCAGGTCCAGCACGACCTGCGCGCCCTCGGCCGTGACGGCCTGCTCGATCCGGACGTCGAACGTCCCGGCTGTCGTGCTGTCCAACCTGCCGGCCGCGTGCACGACCTGGATCGTGCCGGCCAGCTCGGTCGTCACGTTCAGGGCCTGGGCCGGCGGCGTCATCCCGCCGTCCGCCTGGGCGATGCCACGGGACTCCGGCTCTTCCACGGTCTTCACGCCGCGATGCAGCGTCTGATACAGCTCGGGACCGAGCCCCTTCATGCTGTGGTGCTCCGCACCGTGGTCGGCGGATCGCTGCATCACTTCTTCGAGCGTCGCGCCACGGGCCTGGAAATCGCAGTCCAGACCCAGGTCGCGGCAGCTCAGCACGTACACCTTCGCCATGCGGACTCCCTCGTGCGCAGACTTGCCAACCGCGAATTATATCGGCGAGACGGACGCTTGCAGACGATCGTGTCGCGGGCCGGTCTATACTGCCGGCGTCTCCGATGTGGAACCGGAACAGGCTGACGGCGGCGCTCGGGATCGACTATCCCATCATTCAGGGCGCGCTCGGCGGACTGGCGTCGCAGCGGTTGACGGCGGCCGTGTCCGACTTCGGCGGCCTCGGTTCGTTCGGCGCCCACGGCCTCACCCCGGAGGCGGTCACCGACGTCGTCGCCGAGATCCGGTCCCTGACGGCGAAGCCGTTCGCCATGAATCTGTGGGTGTCCATGCAAGACGAGGGTGCCGTCGCCTCGGACGAACGGGCCTTCGACAGGAGCCTCGCGCCGCTGCTGCCGTATCTCGAGGCGCTGGGCGCGCCGCGTCCCCGGTACGAGCGCTATGCGCCGAGACGGTTCGAGGACCAGGCGCGTGCGCTGCTGGACGCGCGCGTGCCGGTATTCAGCTTCATCTTCGGGATCCCGCCCCGCGAGATTCTCGAGGAGTGCCGCGCGCGAGGGACGGTCACCATCGGCGGGGCGACCACACCCGACGAAGCCGTCGCCCTGCAGGACGCCGGCGTGGACGCGATCGTCGCATCGGGGTTCGAGGCGGGCGGCCATCGCGGGTCCTTCCTCCGGCCCGCCGAGGATTCCCTCGTCGGCACGCTGTCGCTCGTACCCCGGATCGTCGACCGCGTCGACGTGCCGGTCATCGCCGCCGGCGGGATCGCCGACGCGCGAGGCGTGATCGCGGCCCTCGCGCTCGGCGCGGAAGCGGTCCAGATGGGCACGGCGTTCCTGGCCAGCGAGGAGTCCGGCGCCGCGCCGCTGCATCGTGAGGCCATCCGCGAGCGGCGCGCCGGGGACACCGCGCTGACGAAGGGCTTCACCGGACGGCTCGCCCGCGGCATCCGCAATCGGTTGATGGACGATCTGAACCGATCGGACACCGAGATCCTGCCGTATCCGCTGCAGCGAGCGCTGGTGAAGCACCTCACGACGAGCGCACAGGCGGCGCACCGGACGGATCTGGTGCAGATGTGGGCCGGGCAGAGCGCCCCCCTTGCGGGCGGCGCCGACGTGTCGGCGTTCCTGCACGCCCTGGTCGACGAAGTGTCCGCTATCGCCGGACCCGTCACCGAGTGGAGTGCGGCTCGCCGCGAGTGACGACGCCTGGACGGGGAGGACGCGACGGTTCTCGCGGTGTGCGCCCGGGACCGTCGCGCGTCGGTCCGCGCCTTGACACCCCTGGGTCCAGGTCATAGAGGGCGGGCACAGCCAACGCGGCCATCAAGGCCGGGCCCCCTCCGGGAGGGCTACTCCTCCAGCAGCGACTCGAGGATCCGCACCAGGGACCGCCGCTGCGCGGCCGACAGCCGGGACAAAGGCACCGGACCCTGCGTCATACCTTTGAGGACTTCGGCGCGGACTCGCGAGCCGGTCGGCGTGAGCTGCAGCACCTTGACCCGGCGGTCGCGGGCCGACGGCTGACGCTGCACGAGGCCCCGGGCCTCCAGGCGGTCGACCAGCCCGGTCACGTTCGACCGGTCGCACGACAGCGCGTCCGCCAGATGCCCCATGGGCAGCGGCCGATCGGGTTCGATGAGGTGGAGGACGTGGCACTGCGCCGGCGACAGATCGAAGGCGGCGCAGAGGTCGGGCAGGTGCTCCCGCTGCGCAAAGAAGAACCGCACGAGGAGCTGCCAGGCGCGGCGGGCTTCGGGGTCCTGGCGGGTCACGGGTGCCATTATAGTTGAACTACTTAACAATTGACAAACTAAACCAATAGTCCTACGATGGTCTCATCATGAACAGGCTCAGAATGCTCCCCCTGGACGACACCGTCGTGTTCCCGGGCATGCCGGTCACGCTCCCGGTCGACGTCGGCGGCGACGACCGCGTCCTGCTGGTGCCCCGCCACGACAGCACGTATGCGAAGGTCGGCATCGTGGCCGAGGTCTCCGAACGGATGAAGCTGGCCGGGCGCGGGCTCGCCGTGGCCCTCAACCCCCTCCATCGCGCGTCCCTCGGCAGCGCCGGGGCCGACCCCGACGGCGTGCTCCGCGTCGACTGCGAAGCCCGGCCGGACGAGAACCCGCCGGCGATCCAGACCCGCGAGCTCGAGCACGAGTATCGCGCCGTCGTCGACGAGATCCTCGAGCTGCGCGGCGACGACGGGCGGATCAAGGCGTTCGTGCGCTCCATCACCGGCGCCGGCGCCCTGGCCGACACGGCCGGCTACTCGCCGGACTTCAACTTCAGCCAGAAGCTCGAGCTGCTCGAGACCGTCGACGTCGTGGACCGGCTGACGCTGGCCCTCCAGCTCCAGCGCGACCGCCTCGCGGAGCTCCAGGTGCGCAAGCGCATCCACGACGACGTGGAGAGCGGCGCGCAGAAGCAGCAGCGCGAGTATTTCCTGCGGCGCCAGATGGAGGCCATCCGCAAGGAGCTCGGCGAGACCGACGGATCCGTCGCCGAGGAGTATCGCGAGAAGATCGCGGACGCCGGCATGCCCGACCCCGTGCGCCAGCAGGCCGAGCGGGAACTGGACCGCTTCGTGCGGATGGGCGAGTCGAACGCCGAGTCCTCGATGATCCGGACCTACCTCGACTGGCTGCTGGCGGTGCCCTGGGCGAAGCGGTCGGCGGATCGCCTCGACCCGGTGCATGCCCGGGAAGTCCTCGACGCCGACCACGAGGGCCTCGACGACGTGAAGCGCCGCATCACCGAGTACCTGGCCGTCCGGAAGCTCCGGAGCGAGCGCGGCATGGCGGAGACGCGGCGGTCCGGCGTCATCCTGACCCTCATCGGGCCTCCGGGAACCGGAAAGACGTCGATCGGCGAATCGATCGCGCGCGCGACCGGACGGCAGTTCGTCCGGATGTCGCTCGGCGGCGTCCGTGACGAAGCGGAGATCCGCGGACACCGGCGCACCTACATCGGCGCGCTGCCGGGCCGGCTGGTGCGCGCCCTGCGGGACGCCGGGACGATGAATCCGGTCATCATGCTGGATGAAGTCGACAAGATCGGCGCCGACTGGCGCGGCGACCCGTCGGCCGCGCTGCTCGAGGTGCTCGACCCCGCCCAGAACCACGCGTTCCGGGACCACTATCTCGACGTCGAGCTGGACCTGTCGCAGGTGCTGTTCGTCGCGACCGCGAACATCGCGGACACGATTCCCCCGGCGCTCTTCGACCGGATGGAGGTGATCCGCTTCGACGGCTACACCACCGACGAGAAGGTGGCGATCGCACGCGGCCACCTCTGGCCGCGGCAGGTCGAGCGGAACGGACTGCGCCCCGACGAGGTCACGGTCACCGACGCGGTGCTGCGACGGGTCGTCGACGACTACACCCGTGAAGCCGGCGTCCGCCAGCTCGAGCGCGAGCTCGGCACGCTGCTCCGGAAGACGGCGACGCGGATCGCGTCGGCCGACCGGTCCGCACCGATTGCGATCGACGAGGCGGCCGTGCGCGAAGCGCTCGGGCGGCCGAAGGTCTTCCACGAGGCTGCGATTCGCACCGCCGTGCCGGGCGTGGCCACGGGCCTCGCGGTCACCGGCGTGGGCGGCGACGTCCTGTTCGTCGAGGCGGCGTCGATGCCGGGCCGGGGCGGCCTCGTGCTCACCGGCCAGCTCGGCGACGTGATGAAGGAGTCGGCGCGTATCGCGCTCACCTACGTCAAGAGCCACGCCCCGGAGCTCGGCATCGACCCGGCGGCGCTCGAAGGGAAGGAAGTGCACCTCCACGTGCCGGCCGGCGCGATCCCCAAGGACGGCCCCAGCGCCGGCATCACGATGGTGACGGCGATCGCGTCGCTCCTCACCCACCGGCCGGTCAAGAGCACGGTCGGCATGACCGGCGAGGTCACGCTCCAGGGCCGGGTCCTGCCGATCGGAGGCCTGAAGCAGAAGGTCCTGGCCGCGCACGCGGCGGGCCTCACCGAGGTCATCGTGCCCGATCGGAACGAGCCGGATCTGGACGATGTCCCCGCCGACGTGCGGGATCACATGACGTTCCACGCGGTCCGGTCCGTGGATCAGGTCCTGGCGCTGGCCCTCGCGCCGGCCGACGTCGCGATGGCCGCGTAACGGACGGGCGCCAACCCTCCGCGGTGTGGCAAGATCGGGGGGTTGCGCCCGCCGTCGGCAATCCGTCGATCGCGTGCGCGGAGGCGACGCACATGACCAAGAAGACGATCGACGCCGACGCCCTCATCAATCGGGCCAGTCCGCTCGTGCACCAGCAGGCGCACGAGATCCAGCCGTTCAACCACTTGGTGAAGATGCCGATCGCGCTCTCGGAGACGACCTGCAAGGAGAGCGTCGAGAACCTCAACCAGCTCCTGGCCGACACGATGTCCCTGCGCGACCTGTACAAGAAGCACCACTGGCAGGTCGCCGGGCCGACGTTCTACCAGCTGCACCTGCTCTTCGACAAACACTACGAGGAGCAGAACGAACTGGTGGACGCGCTCGCCGAGCGGATTCAGCTGCTCGGCGGGGTCAGCCTCGCCGTCGCGGCCGACGTCGCCGAGACGACCCTGGTCCCGCGCCCGCCGAAAGGCCGCGAGGAAGTGCCAGTCCAGATTTCCCGGCTCCTGCACGCGCACGAGATCGTGCTCAAGGAGGCGCGGACGATGGCGCGCCTCGCGAACGAGCACGGCGACGATGGCACGGCCGACCTGATCGTGAGCGGGTTGATTCGCCGCAACGAGCTCCAGGCGTGGTTCGTCTCGCAGCACGTCGTATCCGAGCCGCTGGTGCGCGCCGATTAGGGCGGCAGCCAGTGCCGCATTTTGTCAGCACCTGACAAAACAGGGCACTCATTGACGCCAAACGGCCTGTCCCGGATTCACGCTCGCGAGCGGCCGCTGGTCATCAACCCGTGATCCGAGAATGACTTAGGTCAGAAGGCGGAGCGCTGGTCCCGGCCTTGCTAGATCGCCGCCGTGGCCCGACGTGTAGGAGTGGACAGCCGTCCCTGGTGGAAACGGGGAACTTCGCCGCATACGCCGCTTTTCGCGTTTGCGGCGGCGGCGATCGGCTCGGGTCTCTGGCTGGGCCTCGCCGCCTGGCCCGAGGAGCCCACCCTCGCGACCGGATTCGCCGCCCTGATGCTCGGGGCGATCGTGCACGCGACGTTCGACCTGCCGTGGTCGGGCACGGAGGACTGGGCGGTGATGCCGCTCTCCTTCGTGATCGACTTCAGCGCCCTGCTTCTCTTCGGCCCCCACGCGATGACGATCATCGCGACGGCTGGCGCGATCGCGCAGGTCCTGGCCAACTCCCCGCGGTCGGTGCTGTCGCGCCGCGTGCTCCTGCACATCGCGACCGTCGCCGTCGCCGCGCAGGTCGCTGGCCTCGCCTACGTCAGCGCGGGCGGTACCACCGGTGACTTCATCTGGCCGTGGCAGAGCGTCCCGCTCGCCGCGGCCATTGTCGTGTACTGCTTCGTCTCCAGCGTCTCGGTGGACGTGGTCGCACCGCTCCTGACGGGCAAGGCCGTGTCCCGCGCGTGGCCGAGGGGCGTGTTTCGCAGCCTGTCGACCTACGTCATCGGCGCCGCGGTGGCCGTTGCCGTCGTCGAGATCCTCCATCACCGGGCGTGGGAGATCCTGCCGGCGGCCGCCGTGCCGCTGCTGTTCGCCTACCGGTCCTACAGCGCCAGCATGGACCGGCTCGAGGCTGAACATCGCCAGCGCGCCGTCATCGAGTCGCTGGACCAGGGCGTCTCGGTCGTGGACCTCAAGGGCCGCGTGACGCTGTGGAACGACGCGCTCGCCCGCATGCTGGGCTGTCCCCGCGAGAAAGCGGTGGGGCGCCTGCACGGCGATGCCGTGCCCTCGCTCGCGCGGACCGCCCTCGGGCCGGCGGTGGCCGACGCCCTGAGCGGCCGGAGCCCGAAGACGTCCCCGCAGTCGGAACTGGTCGTCGCCGTGGGCGCCCGGACGCTGCAGGTCAGCATCCTGCCGATCGCCGACGGCGTGACGCTCTTCTGGCACGACGTGACGGAGCGGACGCGGGCGGATCACGCGTTGCGCCAGGAGGCCGAGCGCCTGGCCCTCACGGCGGAGGGCGCCAACGACGGCCTCTGGGCGTGGGACGTCAAGACGCACGAGTTCTACGTGTCGGCGCGCTGGCGGGAGCTCGTCGGGCTCGTCCCCAGCGCCGGACCCGGACGCCTCGAAGACTGGTTCGATCGCGTCCATCCCGACGATGTCGTGCCGCTCAAGGACGTGCTGGACGCGCAGCTGGCCGGCCGGACGGACCACTTCGAGCACGAGCATCGCATCCGCCACGAGGATGGCACCTACCGGTGGTTCCTGTGCCGCGGCGTCGCCACGCGCGACATCGATCTCGGACGCGGCCGCATCGCGGGATCGCTCACCGACATCGCCGACCAGGTCGCCTCGCGCGAGCAGATCCGCAGCTCCGGATCCTGCGACCCCCTCACCGGTCTGAGCAATCGCACGGTGTTCGTCGAGCGGCTGGGAAAGGCCCTCGATCACTTCAAGACGCACCACCGCGGCCGGTTCGCGGTGCTCTATCTGGATCTCGATCGCTTCAAGGTCGTGAACGACAGCCTCGGGCACCTCGTCGGCGACGATCTGCTCATCGCGGTGTCCCGGCGGCTCGAATCGTGTCTCCGGCCGGCCGACGCGCTCGCCCGGCTGGGCGGCGACGAGTTCGCCATCCTGCTGAACGGCCTCGGCGACGACATGCAGGCCAACGTGATCGCGTTCCGCATCCAGGACGCCCTGAGCGCGCCGTTCTCCATCGGCGGCCGCGAGGTCTTCACCTCCGCGAGCATCGGCATCGCGTTCAGCCAGTTCGAGTACGCGAACCCGGAAGAGATCATGCGCGACGCCGACACGGCCATGTACCACGCGAAGGCCCAGGGCAAGGCCCGCCACGAGCTCTTCGACGCGGACATGCACGCGCGGGCGCGCGACCGGCTGGGGCTGGAGAACGACCTGCGCCATGCGGTCAAGAATCGCGCGCTCGAGGTGTACTATCAGCCCATCGTCTCGCTCGAGACGTGGATGTGTACGGGCTTCGAGTCGCTGGTCCGCTGGAAGCGGAACGGCGAACCGGTATCGCCGGCCGACTTCATCCCGGTGGCCGAGGAGCTCGGCCTGATCGAGTCGCTGGGGAGCTGGGTGCTCCAGGAGGCCTGCCGCACCTTCGCGGACTGGAAACGCCGGTTCCCGGCCGCCGAGCTCGACTGCATCACGGTCAACGTCTCCGCCCGGCAGCTGCTGCACCACGGCTTCGTGCGGCTCGTCGAACAGGTCGTCGAGAAGACCGGCACGAAGCCCCGCGATCTGCGGCTCGAAATCACGGAGACCGCGTTGATGGGGAGTCCTCGCGACGCCGCCGACGTCATCCGCGGGCTGCGCGAGTTCGGCGTGAAGATCTACCTGGACGACTTCGGCACCGGCTACTCGTCGCTGAGCCACCTCCACAAGCTTCCGGTCGATGCCCTCAAGGTCGACCGTTCGTTCGTCCGCAGCCTCCTCCTGAGCGATCGCCCCGCCATCGTCGAGAGCATCCTCGCGCTGGCGCGGACGCTCGGTACCGGTGTTGTCGCCGAAGGCGTCGAGAGCGACCTGCAGGCCGAGGAGCTCAAGCGCCTCGGATGCCGTCACGCCCAGGGCTTCTTCTTCTCGCCGCCGCGCCCGGCCGAGGCCATCGAGCAGATGCTGGCCGCCCACGCGCCCCTCGGCCGCAAGCGGGTCCAGCGGCCGCAGGGCAACTGGCTGACCGAAGAGCCGGTGGCCCCGGGGCCGACGGCTCGTGATCTCGAGGACTCCAGCGCTGGCTCCGGCGGGCGGTACAGCAGCGGCAGCTCCCTGCCCGGCGCCGCGATCGGCCGTCCCTCCCCCCTGTAGCGCGGCCGTCCCGCGCCGGCACGCTCGTTGCTCGATTCCCGGGTATGAAGCGCCTGCATATCCGTAGAGGCATCGCCATGAACACGAGGATTCTCGTCGCGGCGCTCGCCGTGGCGCTGGGCGCGTCCACCGCGTACGCGCAGGCCACGCAGTCGGGCTCCGCCGAGGCTGAGGCACAATCGGCCGCGGTCGTCCCGTCGCCTGTTCCCATTCCGCAGAGCCCGGTGACGCTCGCGACCGTCCGCATCCCGCGCGCGGTCACGGCCGACGATCGGCCGCTCGCGCCGGGCACCTATCAGGTGCGGCTCATCGGCAACCCGCTGGCGCCCGTGGCCGGCGAGACGGCCGGGCTCGAACAGTGGGTCCAGTTCCGGCAGCATGGGACCGTGAAGGGCAGGGCCGTGGCCTCGGTTGTTCCGAAGACCGAGATCCGCCAGGTGGCGGCCGGCGACCGGATTCCGGCACCCGGGCGGGCTCGCGTCGACGTGCTGAAGGGAAACGACTACGTTCGCGTGTGGATCAACCGCGCCGGCACGAACTATCTGATCCACCTCCCGACGGCGATCTCATGAGCACGGACCCTTCGGGCACGGTGTCCGCGCGGTCTCGCGACGTCACCTCGACGATGCCGACCGCAATCGATGTCCTGGTCGTCGTCGACCAGACGCCGGCGTCGACCCGCGCGCTCGACTACGTGGCCCGCTGGATGGCCGGACGTCGCGAGGGCATCGTCCACCTGGCGTTCATCGCGCCGCGGCTCCCGGCACGGCTGCTGGAGTTCGGCGGATCGGAGCGCCTCGAGCGGGAAGAGCAGCTCGAGCGCGAGCTGCACGGCGAGCAGCGCCGCTGGATGTCCGCCGGCGACGCCCGGATTACGCCAGTCCTCGAGGCCGCACGTGCCCATCTCGAGGAGACCGGCCTCGCGCCGGATCGGATCCGCCCGCTCGTCTCGTCGCCGCTCGACATCCGGGACGTCGCCGACGAGGTGCTCCTGCTCGCCGCCGACGTCGGCTGCCGGACGATCGTGCTCGGCCACCACACCCATACGTGGTTCCGCGAGCTCGGAAACGAGGACCTGACGGAACAGCTGGTGCGGCGCGCCGAGGGACTGACGATCTGGGTCGTCGACTGACGGCACCTGCGCTCCGCAGCCGTCGCCGGCCGTCCTCCGGGCGGGTCGGGGCGCGGCGCCGACGTCTTCGCGAGGTCGCCGAACCGCTTTACACGGTCGATTGTAGATTTGATAAAAGGGACCGATGAGGCTGGCGGCATGCTAGTGGGGGTCGTCCGGGAGAGCTTCCCCGGCGAGCGCCGGGTCGCGCTGGTGCCTGCATCGGTTCGCGCGCTCGCGGGCGCGGGACTCCAGACGATCGTGGAGTCCGGTGCCGGAGCGGACGCCGGTTTTCCCGACGCCCCGTATGCGGACGCGGGCGCCACCGTGGTCGGAACGCGCCTGGAGGTCGTCGGAGCGGCCGACGTCCTGACGCAGGTTCGCACCCCTGGCGCCAACGTGGACCGGGGCCGCGACGAGCTGGATCGGCTCCGGTCCTCGCAGATCGTCATCGGCCTGGCGGACCCGCTGAGCGGCAACCGCATCCTCGAAGAACTGGCGCTCCGGGGCGTGACCCTGTTCGCCCTCGAGCTGATGCCGCGCATCGCGCGCGCGCAGTCGATGGACGTGCTCTCGTCGATGGCCACGGTAGCCGGATACAAGGCGGTCCTGCTGGCTGCGGCCACGCTGCCGCGCATGTTTCCGCTGTTGATGACGGCGGCGGGGACCATCACGCCGGCCCGCGTGCTCGTCGTCGGCGCCGGCGTCGCGGGCCTGCAGGCCATCGCGTCGGCGCGCCGGCTGGGAGCGACCGTCGAGGCCTACGACGTCCGGCCGGCCGCGAAGGAGCAGGTCGAGAGCCTGGGCGCGCGATTCGTCGAGCTGCCGCTCGAGGCGACGTCGGCCGAGGACGCCGGCGGCTACGCGAGGGCGCAAGGGGAGGACTTCTACCGGCGGCAGCGCGAGATGATGACGCGAGTCGTCGCCGCGAGCGACGTCGTGATCACCACCGCGGCTGTGCCCGGCAAGAAGGCGCCCGTCCTCGTCACCCGCGAGATGCTGGCGGGGATGCCCAGCGGATCGGTGATCGTCGACCTCGCCGCCGAGCGAGGGGGCAACTGCGAGCTGACCGAGCCGGACCGCACGGTGACCGCGCACGGCGTCACGATCCTCGGGCCGACGAACCTGCCGAGCACGGTCCCGTTCCACGCCAGCCAGATGTTCTCGAAGAATCTCTCGACGTTTCTGCTCCACCTCGTGAGGGACGGCCGGCTGCGCATCGATCTGGACGACCCGATCACCCGCGAGACGCTCGTCGCCCGAGGCGGCGAGCTCGTCCACCCCGCCGTCCGCGGGAGCCAGGGCCTGCCGGCCCTGCCCCCGCAGAACGCCTGAGGCACACGCATGGACGCGTTCATCACCCTGCTGACGGTCTTCGTGCTGGCGATGTTCGTGGGCTGGATGGTCATCACCAAGGTGCCGCCCCTCCTGCACACGCCGCTGATGTCCGGCAGCAACGCCGTGTCCGGGATCACCATCGTCGGCGCGCTGATCGCCGCGGCGACGCCGAGCCGGTTCACGACCGTTCTCGGCTTCGTCGCGATCGTCTTCGCGACGATCAACGTCGTCGGCGGCTTCCTGGTGACCCATCGGATGCTGGGCATGTTCAAGGGGAAGCGCTGAATCGTGGCCTCGTCCTCGATCGACCTCGTCTACCTGCTGGCCTCGATCCTGTTCATCGTGTGCTTCATGGAGCTCGCGCACCCGCGGACCGCCGTCCGCGGCAACCTCCTCGGCGCCGCCGGGATGCTGCTCGCCGTGGTCGTCACCTTGCGCGAGCCGGCGATCCTGGCGCGGTGGCGCGCGATCTGGCCGGTCGTCGCCGGCGGGGTGGCGGTGGGCGCGGTCATCGGCGCGGTGCTGGCGCTCAAGGTCCGGATGACGGCGATGCCGCAGATGGTCGCGCTCCTGAACGGGTTCGGCGGCGGCGCGTCGGTGCTCGTCGCCGGCGCCGCCTTCCATGACGCCGTCGACCCGTCGACGACGCTGCTGGTCGCGACCGGCGTCTCGGGCGTCATCGGCGCCGTGACCTTCTTCGGCAGCCTCGTCGCGTTCGACAAGCTGCAGGAATGGCTGCTGCCCGGCCGGCCCATCCTCTTCCGCGGGCAGCAGGCGCTCAACCTGATCCTGGGCATCGTGGTGCTGGGATTCGGGACGTGGATCGTCCTGGCCCCGGCCGCCCTCTGGGCCTACTGGGCGCTTGTGGCCGTCTCGTCGCTCCTGGGGGTACTGCTGACGATCCCGATCGGCGGGGCGGACATGCCCGTGGCCATCGCGCTGTTGAACTCGTACTCGGGCCTCGCCGGCGCCGCGACGGGATTCGTGCTCGGCAACGAGATGCTGATCATCGCGGGCTCCCTGGTCGGCGCCTCCGGCGTGATCCTGGCGCAGATCATGTGCCGGGCGATGAACCGGTCGCTGGCCAACGTGCTGCTCGGACGGATCGCGGGCGGCACCGCCGCGGGCGCCGGGACCGATCTGTACGCCGGCAAGGTGAAGTCCGCGACGGCCGAAGAGATCGCGCTGCTGTTCGACTCGGCGCGCCGCGTGGTCATCGTGCCGGGGTACGGCATGGCCGTCTCGCAGGCGCAGCACGCCGTGCGCGACCTGGCGACGCTGCTCGAGTCGAAGGGCATCGAGGTCGAGTTCGCCATTCATCCCGTCGCCGGTCGGATGCCCGGCCACATGAACGTCCTGCTCGCCGAAGCCAACGTCCCCTACGACAAGCTGAAGGAGCTGGACGATGTCAATGCGGCGTTCGAGGCGACCGACGTCGCCCTCGTCATCGGCGCGAACGACGTGGTCAATCCGCTCGCACGGACAGACCCCGGGAGTCCGATTGCGGGGATGCCGATCCTGAACGTGGACAAGGCCCGGACCGTCGTCGTCATCAAGCGGAGCTTGAGCCCGGGGTTCGCCGGGATTCCCAATCCGTTGTTCGCCGCCGACAACACTCTCATGTTCTTCGCCGACGGCAAGCGCGCCGTCCTGGACCTCATCGCCGCGATCAAGGCCGCCTAATCCCTGTAGTGCAGGCCGTCAGGCCCGCCCGGCGGACCGGCAAGGTGGGGACCAACCGGCGGCTGACGCGCTGCGGTCAGAAGGCGAGTCCGACGCCGAGCCCGGCCCGGTTGACGTTGAGGCCCTGGCCGCTCGTGAGCACCCGTCCGTAGCGGTACTGGAAGTCCAGGACGAGGCGAGACCCGGCCTGCCAGAGGACGCCGCCGCCGACGCCGATCGTCGGCTTCACCTCGCTCCCCGCCAGATCGCTGCCCAGGACCACCCCGTAGTGGGACAGCTCGGCCGTGACGTCCTGGCCGCCGACGGAGAATCCGACGTTCTTGGAGACGCGTGCGAGGCCGGCGCCGCCGAGGACGTAAGGCCGCAGCGTGCCGGATTGGGGCGCGAGCACGCGGAGACCGGCCAGCGCGAAGTCGACGGGCTGCCGGTCGCGGAACGACACCCCGCTCTCGGTCGAGGCGAGATATCCGGCGACGACCTGCGCGTGCTCGCCGAGCGTTGCCGGCGACGTGTCGTTCACGTGTCCGCCCTCGAGGAACACCTGCACGTTCGGGCGCAGGTTGACGCCGGCCTCGGCGCCGAACGACTGACTCGTCACGTTGCCGAACGCCGACTGGCCGACGGCCTCGACGTAGCCGCGCGCGGCCGGCGCAGGGGCCGGCTGGGCGCGCGCGACGCCGCCCAGGGTGAGCGCCCCGATGACCACGCCGAGGGTGATTCGCATCTCGAGAGTCTCCGGGGATCAGGCGCCCACGCGCAGCACGAGCGACCACGCACCGTCGATGAGCGCCATGTACTGGGGCGGAAACCCGATCGCCTGGACGCTGGCGTAGTACGCGGCCTCGGTTCCGTACCCGTTGTCGTTCAGCCAGGCGATGGCGCCGTCCGGGTCGAGTCCGCGGTCGAGGAGGTCGAACACGCGAAGCTCGTCCAGCGTCGGGCTGAGGAACGTGATGCCGTCGTACGTGGTCAGCATGCCGACGCCCCATCCCGGCCCCATCGTGGCGTGTCCCGGGGCGCCGGGCGGCTGTGCCGCCGGCCACAGCGTGGCGCCCTCGGCCGCGGCGAGCCGGGCCGCCTGCGACGGCTGCTCGACAGTGAAGCGCTGGGCGTCGCTCGGCACGCTGGCGATCCCGTCGGCCGGGTCGACGGCGGTCGCCCGCCAGTAGTAGGTCTGGCCGGCGCTCAGATCGGACGGCGGCATGAACGAGGTCTGGCCCGGCGTTTCAGCCGCCTGGCCGGTCACCTGCACGGGGCCGAACGCCGCGTTGGTGGCGATCTCGAACGTGTAGACCACCGCGCCGACCGGTCCCTGACGTGCGGCGTCGGTGACGGTCAGCGCCGGGCGGGAGGTCGTCGTCGCGCCGGTCAACGGCGAGCGCGCCTGCGGTGCCGACAGCGCGACCGCCGGACCGATGGTGAGTCGCAGGGGACCGGCGAAGGTTCCCGTGGTCCCGCCGCTCACGACGCGTGCGTGCCAGTAGTAGTCGTGCCCCGCCGCCAGCGGATCGAGGAGGACGCTGGTCTGGCCGCCCGCGCCCTCGGGGACCGCGTCCTTCTTCTGGACGACGGCGGTCATGGCCGCGTCGGTCGCGACCTCGAACGTGTAGGTGCTGGGCCCTCCGCCGGTCACGGCGGCATTGCGAATCACGAGTGTCACCGGCTGCTTCGTGTTCGGGATCGACGCGCCGTCGGCCGGGGACAGGAGTTCCGGCTCCGTCACCGACGCCGTTTCCGTGGAGGAGGTGGTGGATCCCGACGGCTGAACCGGGGTGTTCGTGCAGGCGGCCGCCAGCACCGTGAGAAGGGTCACGAGCCAGCGGGCGCGGGCCGCGCGCGCCGACCGGCGTTCCGAGTCCGTCCGCATGAGCACGTGATTATATGTGAAGAAACTCGACAATAATCCACATTATATAGAATTAAATAGCCGGCGCGGGCGTCCGCGGCGGCCGGATGGTCTCCGAGCGTCGCCGCGGCGGGCCGCCGACCGGCGCTGGAACCGGCACCTTTACTTGGCTCGTCGGGCCAGCGTAGCATCCGCTGAGTCGTGATCCCGCTTCCGGCCGCCGTCATCGCCTTCGGCGTCACCCTGCTGCTCCTGGTCGGCGTCGCCCTGCTCAGCGGGCGGCTGCGGCTCGTCCGGCAGCTCGCCTTCCCGATCTACGTCGCGGCGCTGGCGGCCGGCTTGAAGGCGTTCCTCCTGCTCGCCGGCCGCCCGCCCGGTCCGCTCGACCGGGCCCTCTCGTGGCTCCTCGCGTTCCTGGTCTCCGCCCTCGTCCTGAAGACGCTCGGGTTGTACGTCTTCAACGTGCACCTGCCGGCGCGGCGGGGCCTGCGGCTGCCGCCCCTGCTCCCGGCGGTCGCGATGGGGACGGTCTACTTCGTGGCCGCGCTGGTCATGCTGCGGGTGATCTACCCGGAGCTGCCGCTGACGCCCCTCCTCACGACGAGTGCGGTGACGTCGCTCGTCCTGGGCCTGGCGCTCCAGCCGATCCTCGGCAACTTCTTCGCCGGCGTCGTCATCAGCCTGGAGCGCCCGTTCCGGATCACCGACTGGGTGAAGATCGGCGAGACGGTGGGCCAGGTGACGAAGATCACGTGGCGCACGACCCACGTCCGCACCCGCGACAACGACACGGTCGTGATCCCGAACTCGAAGATCGCCGACGAGCAGGTCCTCAACTACTTCTTTCCCCACCCGCTGCACCTGGAGCGGATCTACGTGGGCGCGCACTATCGGACGCCGCCGTACCGCGTGAAGCAGGCGCTGCTCGACGTGGCCGACCGCGTCGATGGGGTGCTCAAGAAGCCGACGCCGGCCGTCTTCCTCTACGACTTCGCCGACAGCGCCATCACCTACGAGCTCCGCGTGTGGGTCGAGGACATCGCGAACATCCCCCGCATCAACAGCCACGTGCGCAGCGAGATTTGGGAGGAGTTCGCGCGCTGCAACATCACCATTCCGTTCCCGATCCGGACGCTGGAGATCGAGCCGCTCGCGCGGACGCTCGAGATCGCCCGGCCCAGGCGGCTGGAGGAAGCCGCCGAGCCCGCGCAACCGGCGGCCACGCTGTTCGTCTACCGCGGGGCCGATCGCGGACGCAGCTGCGCGATCGACGGCGGCCCGGTCACGGTCGGGCGCGCCCCGGGCTGCGGGTTGGTCCTGCGGGAGCCGCAGGCCAGCAAGGAGCACTTCCGCGTCGAGTGGCGGAACGGCCGCCACATGGCGACCGACCTCGAGAGCCAGAACGGCACCTTCGTCAACGGGCAACCCCTGCTGGAGCCGCAGCCCCTGCACCACCTCGATCACGTGACGGTGGGTGATACTGTGATCATCTTCGAGTGCGAGAACCGGCATGCCTGAGCGACCACCACAGATGATCGGTCCCTACCAGGTGCTCGGCCCGCTGGGGAGGGACCGCGGCCGGGTGTTCAAGGCCCTCGATGCGGCCCACGACCAGACGGTCGCCGTCAAGCTGCTGCCGCCCAAGTCGGGACAGTCCGCGGACGCCGTCCAGCGGTTCGAGCGCGAAGCCCAGGCCCTCGGCGCGCTCCGGCACCCGAACATCGCCCGGATTCTCGGCACCGGCCAGCACGAGTCTCGCCTGTACTTCGTCATGGAGTTCGTGCCGGGGAGCGGACTCGATGCGGTGCTGCGGCGGCGCCGGCTGTCGGTGGGCGAAAGCCTGAACGTCTTCGTGGCCATCTGCCTCGGAATGGAGGAGGCACACCGCCACAACCTCTTTCACCGCAGCCTGTGGCCGGACCACGTCGTCGTCGCCGACGACCTGTCGACCGTGAAGCTGACCGATTTCGGCCTGGCGGGCTCCGAGCAGGCGGCGCAGGACGCGACGCTCGCGCCAGGACAGCTGAACGTGGGCGCCATGCACTGCATGGCACCCGAGGAGCGGGAGTGGGGCGCGGTCGACGCCCGCAGCAACATCTACTCGGCCGGTGTGATTCTGTACGAAATGCTGACCGGGCGTCCGCCGGTCGGCCGGTTCGGGCTGCCGAGCCAGATCAATCACGACGTGTCGCCCGAGCTCGACCCGATTGTGCTGGCCTGCCTCAAGACCAATCCCGCCGATCGCTACCCCGACGTCGCGGCGGTCCTCAAGGACGTCGCCCGCCTCGAAGACCGGCTCGGCCTGGGCGTGACCCACGAGCTGCAGGCCTTCTCTCGGTCGACCACCAACCTGCTCGGATCCGCCCGCACGGCCGCCGGCAGCCGCGTGGCGCAGGGCATCGCCGCCGCGGTCCTCCTGCTGGTCGTGGCCGGCGGCTATGTCGCGTTCCGTCGGCATGGCACGGTCTCGCCGCGGGCGGCGGCCGGCATCCCCCCGGCGACGGCGGCCCGGCCGGCCGGGCCGCCAGCCCAGGCGCCGTCGGCTGGCGTCGACCCGGCCGCCCAGGACCTGCAGCGGGCGCGGGATCAGGTGACCGCGGAGGCGTACGCCCCGGCGCTCGCCACGCTCCGGTCGATCATCACGGAACACCCGACGAGCCCGTCGGTGGTGGATGCCTACCTGCTGACCGCCCAGGTGCAGGTCGCGACCGGCCATCCGGCCGACGCGATGAGCACGTACGCCGAGATCCGCTCGCGCTTTCCGCGCGATCACCGGGCGGCGGAAGCGGGGTTCCATCTCGGCGAGCTGCTCGACGCGACGGGCGACAGCGCCCGCGAGGACGAGGCGCGCCAGATCTTCCACGACGTCGCGAACACCTTCTCGGAGGTCCCGTGGGCGCCGCGATCGCTCGCCGCGGCGGCCACGATCGAGGAGGCGCGGAACCTGGTGGCGGAGGACGCTGCGCTCGGCGGCGCATCGGTGCCCGCGGCGATCGCGACCCTTCGCCAGCTCACCACGACGTACCCCAACGTGCCCGAGGCCGAGAAGGCCCTGTGGGACCTCGGGAGCCTCTACGACAAGGTCGGCCAGTACGAGCTGGCGGCGCGCGCGTTCGTGGACCTCGGCACGCACTTTCCCGAGACGAAGTACGACGCCTGGTGGCGCGCGGGTCAGCTGTACGAGCAGCGGCTCAGCGAGGATGCACAGGCTGTGGGCGCCTACCGGCGTGTCCCACCGGCGTCGCCCCACGCCGCCGACGCGCAGAAGCGAATCGCGCAGCTGAGCCGGTAGCGCGGCGCCGGGGCAACGTTACAAAGCCCGTTGTAGGTTTGACAGCCGGCTGTCCGCGGTCCCACCCCGTCCTCTACGGTTCGGCCGCGTACTGTTCCGGCGCGCGGTCGAACTTCTCTTTGCACGACACGCAGCAGAAGTAGTAGGTCTTGCCCTTGTACTGCGACGTGGCCGCGGCGTCCTTCTCGTCGACGTCCATTCCACACACCGGATCCCGTGCCATGGGCTCATGTCCTTTCCTGATGTCGTCCGAGGGCGCGTCCGCTCGCATCGCCCGAGCGGCCCGGAGCCTCTGTCACGTTATCACGCGTGAGAGCTCATCGGGCGCGACGCGCGGCCGCTCGGGTCGACGCCGGCACATGTTTTGAACCCTCGGTTGGTGCGTGTCCCGGTGGATGTGCACGCGGGAGAACCAACATGCCCATGGCAGACGATCGACAAGACATACCGACGCGTATCACCCTCGAGCCGCTGGCGGCTCCCTCCATCCTCGGTCTCTACGGCTACGCGGCTGCGACGTTCGTCGTCGCCGCGCAGTTCGCCGGATGGTACGGGAATGCCCGCAGCGAGCTCTACCTCTTCCCGTTCGCCGCCATGGCGGGCGGGCTGGCGCAGTTCACGGCCGCCATGTGGGCGTACAAGGCCCGCGACGGCATCGCCACGGCGATGCACGGCATCTGGGGATCCTTCTGGCTGGCGTTCGGGATCCTCGCGGTGCTGTTCGCGGTCGGCGCGATCGTGCCGGTCGACCTCGCGCCGGGCGTCGGCTACTGGTTCGCGCCGCTGGCGCTGTTCAGCGCGGTCGGCGCGTACGCGGCCGTCTCGGAGAGCGCGGCCCTCGCCACCGTCTGGGGCGTCGTGGCCGTGGCGTCGGCCTGCGCCGCCATCGCCGGCTGGTCGGCCAGCCCGGGCTGGCAGGTACCTCGCCGCCTGGATGTTCCTGCTGTCGAGCGTCGTGGCCTGGTATACGGGCAGCGCGCTGATGTTCGAGACCGCGTTCGGCCGCGAGCTGCTGCCGCTCGGTTCGGCGTCGACGGCGGCCGACCGCCCGCGCGTGACGTACGGCATCGGCGAACCGGGAGTCATCCGTGGGCAGGCGTGACCGGAAGACGCGGCACGGCCTCGCGCGCGCACTCGCGATCGCGTGCGCGGCCGTCGGCTGGCTCGGGGTGACGGCCTGCGGTCCACACCGCGTCACGGCCACGACCGCCGCACTGCGCGTCGGCGGGCGCGCGGCGGCTCCGCCGCAGCTGAGTCCCGCGGAGCGCCCGATCACGGTGTCGGGCTGTCTGCAGATGAGCGGCAGCGGCGGCTACATCGTGACCGCGGTCAACGAACCCACGACGGCCGGCGCGCCGGCGGCGGTGCGCAACCGGATCGAGCGCGAGCGCATCGCGGCCGCGCGGCAGGCCTACGTCCTGAACGGTCAGCGGCACGCGCTCGCGCCGCTCGTCGGCACGAGCGTGCGCGTCGAGGGACAGCTGGTGCGACAGCCCGACATCGTCCAGGCGCTCGAGCAGAAGGACGTGGCGCTCGATGCGGGCAACCTGGCGGCCATCGACGTGGCGGCCGCCGAGCGCGTGGCGCCGGCGTGCGGGCGGGGAGGGCAGAAGAAGGGCTGACCTCCCCGTTCGCGCGCGTCGCGCGTCACGCGTCGGTCGGCCGACGGGCTCGCGCGTGCGCGATCTCGGCGTTCAGCTCCGCGCCGAGGAGGACGGCGAGCCCGGAGAGGTAGAACCACAGCAGCAGCACCATGACGCCGCCCAGGGCGCCGTAGGTTTCGGTGAAGTCGTCCAGGCGGGTCACGTAGAAGCGGCAGCCCAGCGACGCCAGGATCCAGACGACCGTCGCGAACAGCGCGCCCGGCGTCAGCCACGCCCACCCCTGATCCGTGTCGGGCGCGAAGTGATAGATGAGCGCGATCCCGAGGCTGACCAGAGCGAAGATCACGGGCCACTGCAGGACGACCCACGCCCACTCGAAGGCCGGGCCGAGATGCACCCAGTTTGCCACGTGGTGCGCCAGTTCCGGCCCCACGATCACCAGCGTGAACGACGTCAAGACGAACAGCGACGCGCCGGCGGTCAGCGCGATCGCGAGGAGCCGGACGCGCCACCACGGCCGGTGGTCGGCGATGTCGTAAGCCCGGTTCACGGTGTCGATGAGGGCCGCCATCGCCGTCGAGCTCGTCCAGACCGCGGTGAGCATGCCGATCGTCAGCAGGCTCCCGTGCGGGCCGTTCGAGATCTCGCGGATCTGGTCCGTGACGATGGCGATGACGTCTCGCGGCACGAAGCCCTGCATCTGGTCGACCATGCGGCCGACGAGGCCGGCGATCGGAAAGTAGCTGGCGGTGGCGATCAGGAAGAGGAGCGCCGGGAAGAGCGAGAAGAAGAAGTAGTACGCGAGCTGGGCCGACATGCCGAAGCAGTCGTCGTGGACAAACGCGTCCGTGCACGCGCTCCACACCAGGCGGTGCCATCGTCTCTCTCCCGGCTTGGCGGTCCTGGCTGGCATGCCGGATCAGGGGCTCCGTTCAATGGATGACGTTCGCCGAACTGGTGCGCAAGGGACGCGCCGAGCTTGAAGTCATGCGCCCGGCCTGCAAGACTTACAGACAGCTGATGATTGCCGTGTCTCCGGCCGGTTGACGCTGCATTCCTCGCTGCTGCCTTCTCCAACAGCGTACGTCCGCGCCGGACCGGCTCCGTGCAGGAGGGTCTCGTGCCACGCGCGCTCGTCATCCAGGATACCGTTCATGCCGGGAGTCGGATCGCCGATCTGGCCCGCACGATGGGATACCAGGTCGTGGAGGCCGCTTCGGTCCGCGACGCACGCGCGCCCAGCGGGCGCCCGCGCCCGGACCTCGTGCTCGTCGACGTGGAGTTGACGGGAGATCCCGAGGCGGGCGGCGTCACCACGCTCGACGAGATGACCGATCTGGCGCCCGGATCGCCCGTCGTCCTCGTGACCGATCGCGCCCAGATGGACACCGTGGTGGAGGCCTTCCGCCGCGGCGTGATCACCGACTGCCTCTGGCGCCCATTGGATCCGCACCACCTGCGCAAGATCTTCGCGGAGGTCGCGGCGCATGCGCGCCTGCCGGCACGGCGGCAGCGGCCGCCCTCGGCGGCCGGCGACGGACGCCTCGGTGCGCTCGTGGGACGCTCGAAGCCGATGCGGCGGATCTACGAGCTCATCGAGTGCGTGGCGCCGAGCAGCGCGACTGTGATCATCACCGGCGAGAGCGGCACCGGGAAGGAGCTCGTGGCGCGGGCGTTGCATGAGCGCAGTCGTCGGTTCCGGTACCCGTTCGAGGCCGTCAACTGCGGCGCCATCTCGCCGAGCCTCACCGAGACCGAGCTCTTCGGCCACGAGCGCGGCAGCTTCACGGGTGCCGATCGGCAGCACAGGGGCTACTTCGAGCGGGCGGGCCGCGGGACGCTGTTCCTCGACGAGATTGCCGAGATGCCGCTGGATCTGCAGGTCAAGCTGTTGCGAATTCTCGAGACGGGCGTCTACACGCGCGTCGGCGGCGAGAACGGCGTCGCGATGGAGGCGAGGATCATCGCGGCGACCAACCGCGCGGTGGATCGGGCGCTCGCCGACGGCCACCTGCGAGAGGACCTGTACTATCGGCTCAAGGTCTTTCAGATCTACCTGTCGCCGCTGCGGGATCGCTCGGAGGACATTCCCCTGCTCGTGGATCACTTCCTCGATCAGCTCAGCACGATCGAGGGGGGCCGCAAGCAGATGAGTCCGGACGCGCTGGAGGTGCTCTGCCGGTATCCGTGGCCGGGGAACGTGCGCGAGCTTCGCAACGTCGTCCACAGCTCGTCGGTGATGACGGCCGGCGATGTCATCGGCGTGGACGCGCTCCCCGGCGAGGTGCGCCGGGGAGCGCCGGATCGCGAGTTCGACAGCTCGCGGGTGTCGCTGCCGGTCGGCCTCTGCCTGCGCGAGGTGGAGCGTCGGATGATCGTCGCGACGCTGGCGTCCCAGCAGGGCAACAAGACCAAGGCCGCCGAGGTGCTGGGGATCAGCCTGAAGACCCTGTATACGCGGCTCCACCGCTATCACGAGGTCGAGAGCGCGTGACGCGGAGGGAGAACAACGAAGAAGGCAAGCCAATGACTCGCAGCGCTGTCATCCGCGTGTCCGACGTGCTCGGGGCCGGTATGGACTGCCTCGATGCCGCCGACGTCGGGCGGATTGCCGAGGTCGTCGTCGGCGCCGGCTCCCGGCGCGTGCTCTACGTCGTCGTCAAACCGCGCGAACGGCTCAGCCGTTCGGCGAACGACTGCTTCGCCGTCCCGTGGGGGGCGGTGTCGGCGTTCACGGGCTTCGACGGCCGGCGCCGCTATCGCGTCCCGATCTCGCTCACCCGCCTCAAGGGCGCGCCGACGTTCCACGACGACGAGTGGCCGGACTTCGGCGACACGAAGGAGATGGCGGAAGTGCACTCCTTCTTCGGCGAGCCGCCGGCCGGCTAGCTGCGGGCGGGCGCGTCCGGCGTCGGTCCCGTGCCCTCGATCATCGTCTCGATGTCGTCCATCCTGTCGCGCAGGTCGTTGAGCTTGCGCGCGAGCCCCTGGATCTCCGCGGCGGCGCGGCGATTCACGTCGTAGTCGAGCTCGCCGCGGAGCCGGTCCTTCGCGTCCTGGCGGTTCTGGCTCATCATGATCACCGGCGCCTGCAGCGCGGCCAGCATCGACAGGAACAGGTTGAGGAGGATGAACGGGTACGGATCCCAGGCCGACCGGCCGAGGCTGACGTTCAGCAGCGTGTACACGACCATCGCCGCGAGGAAGGCGATGATGAACGTCCACGAGCCGCCGAATCCGGCGACCGCATCGGCGACGCGATCGCCGACGGTGGCCTCGCGCTCGATCATCTCGTTGGGATTGCGCAGGGCCCGGTTGCGCACGAGCTGCTGCGCCGTGTGGATCTGGCGGCCGAGCACGGTCAGCATGTCCATGCCCGCGTGCGGCTTCTGCTGCAGGAGCGTGAAGATGTCGTTCCGGTCGACCATCAGACACGTCGTGTCCTCGAGCGCGACCGCGTTGGTCTGGTGCGGCGTCTGCTCCAGCATGGAGGCGAACCCGAAGAACTCGCCGTGCTCAGGGGCGGCGACCGCCACGTCCTGGTGGTCTTCGTCGACCGTGGTCACCGCCACCGCGCCGGACACGACCACGTACGCGTGGCCCGCCGGGTCGTTCATCTTGTAGATGCGCTGGCGGGGCTTGAACGACACGAGATCGACCTGGCCGGCGAGCACCGCCAGTTCGTCGTCGTCGAGCAGGGCAAACAGCGGCACGTCCCGGAGGACCTTCGGATCGCACGGCATGGCTCATCCTCTCATCTGTTGAAGCGGCGGGGCCGCCTACTCGGGCCGCTCGGGCTGAAAGACGACGCCCAGGCGCTCGCGCGCGACGGCCGTGGCGCGCTCCGCCTCTTCGTAGAACCGATCCTGCACCCTGAAGGCCGGTTCGCCCGGGGCGGGCTCCCGGCGGTGATAGTCGCCCGAGGCGTCGAGCCACCGCGCCTTGACGTTGTCGCGAAACATCGCCCGCAGGGCGGTCACGACCTTCGCCTTGTTCGCGGGATCCGCGACGGGGAACATCAGCTCGATGCGCTTGTCGAGGTTGCGCGTCATCCAGTCCGCGCTGGCGAGGTACACCTCTTCGTCGCCGCCGTTGAGGAAGTAGTAGATGCGCGAGTGCTCGAGGAAGCGATCGACGATGGAGACGACCTCGATGTTCGCGCTGACGTCCGGCACGCCGGGACGGAGCGTGCAGATGCCCCGGACGTTCAGCCGGATGGTCACACCGCTCCTGGCGGCCTCGTACAGGCTGCCGATGATCTCGCCGTCGGTGAGGGAGTTCATCTTGGCGACGATCTCCGCCGGCTGCCCCGCCTCGGCGCGGTGCCGCTCCCTGGCGATGAGCTTGAGGAACCGGCGCCGGAGCCCCGTGGGCGCCATCACCAGCTTCTTGAGGCGCGGCGGATCCGAGTAACCGGTGAGCGCGCTGAAGAACGCGGCGGCGTCCTCGGCGATGTCCTGCGACGCCGTGAGGAGGCTGAAGTCCGTGTACAGGCGCGCCGTCCGCTCGTTGTAGTTGCCCGTGCCGAGATGCACGTACCGCTTGAGCCCGCGCCCGCTCCGGCGGACGACGAGGCAGATCTTGGCGTGCGTCTTGTACCCGTGCACGCCGTAGATCACGTGTGCGCCCGCCTCCTCGAGCTCGCGCGCCCAGTGGATGTTGCGTTCCTCGTCGAAGCGCGCCGTCAGCTCCACGAGGACCGTGACCTGCTTGTTGCGCTCGGCCGCCCGCCGCAGGCTGGCGATGATCGACGACCCGGCGCTCGTCCGGTACAGCGTCTGCTTGACCGCGAGGACGTCCGGATCGTCGGCGGCCTGCGCCACGAACGCCAGGACCGGATCGTACGACTCGTAGGGATGGTGGAGCAGTACCTCGCGCTCCTCGAGCAGGGAGAAGAGGTCCGCCTGCTGCACGTGCGACAGCGCGTCGACCGGCTGCCGCGGCGGATCGCGCAGCGCGTCGAGGCGCGGCAGCTCGGTCAGGGCCGTGAGCACGCGGAGGTCCAGCGGGCCGTCCACCGCGTAGACGTCGTCGGACGCGAGATCCAGCTGGCCGCGCAGCCGCGCGAGCAGGTCCTCGGATGCGGCGCGGTCGATCTCGAGGCGGATGGCGTCGCTGCGCCGGCGCCGCCGGAGCTCGCGCTCCACGACCTGCAGGTGCGTCCGGCCGCCCTCGTCGTCCAGCTCCAGCTCGGCGTCACGGGCCAGCCGGATCGAGGCCGCCTCGAGAATCGTCTGGCCCGGGAACAGCCGCGACAGATGCGCCGAGATGACGTCCTCGAGCAGGACGAACGTCGCCGGGCCCTCGACCTGCACGAGGCGCGTCAGCCCGGACGGGACCTGGACGATGGCGAGCCGCGGCTCGGCGGAGCCCGCAACGGCGTCGAGCCGCAGGGCCAGGTTGAGGCTGAGCGAGGCGAGCAGCGGGAACGGCCGCGCCTGGTCGATGGCGAGCGGCGTCAGGACCGGCAGCACCGACTCGTCGAAGAACACCCCGAGCGACGCCTTCTGCCCGTCGCTCAGCTCGCGCCACGACAGGATCCGCACGCCCGCCTGCGCGAGTCCCGGCAGCAGGTCGTGCCGCACCAGGTGGTAGAGGCGCTGGACGAGATGGTGCGATCGCTCGCCCACGGCGGCCAGCTGCTGGCGGGGCGTCAGCCCCGAGAGGTCCGGGGTCGCGTCCTCCTCGGCGACCGCATGGCGCAGGCCGGCGACGCGGACCATGAAGAACTCGTCGAGGTTCGACGACACGATCGCGGCGAACTTCACGCGCTCGAGGAGGCGGTTGGAGCCGTCCATCGCTTCTTCGAGGACGCGCTCGTTGAACGCCAGCCACGAGAGCTCGCGGTTCAGGAACAGACCGGTGGCCGCGGTACCGCCCCCGGTCACGACGGCAGCCCCGTCTGGCGGACCGACAGCTCGTGCCCGAAGGTGTCGACGAACATGTCCGACCGCGCCGTCGCGGCGAGCTGCTCCATCGTCAGGTCCCCGGATCCGGCGATCTCGAGCGTCCAGCCGCGGCGCTGGCGGACGAGGCGCAGGTCGCCGACCTTCTGCAGGTGCTCGGCGTCGAGCGCGTTGGCCAGCCGCAGGATGGCGGCGAGCTTGTTGACGATGAGGCGATCGCGGCGGTCCAGGGCGATGTAGGGCAGGTGGCTCTCCTGGGGCGTCCGGCGGCGGTGGTAGCGCGCGATGTTGGCGACGATGGCGGTCTCTTCGTTCGAGAGGCCGAAGATCTGCGATGCCGACAGCAGGTACTGGGAGTGCTTGTGGTGGGCGCGCAGGCTCACGTAGATCCCGATGTCGTGCACCAGCGCGGCCACCTCGAGCAGCAGGCGCTCGCGGCCGGAGAGGCGGTGCTCGTCGACGAACTGGTCGAAGACGCGCACGGCGAGCGTCGCGACGTGGCGGCCGTGCGCCCGATCGAACCGGTACTTGTGGCCGAGAGCCTCGGCGCTCGCCAGGACCTGGGCCTCGAAGTCGCCCGGGCTCGACCGCCCGCCGGGCTCGGCGATGTCCAGCAGGAGCCCCGTCCGCAGCGACGCGTTCGACACGATGATCCGCTTCGCGGCCGTCTCGGACAGCAGCGTGCGGTAGATGAGCAGCGACGGGATCAGCGTCTCGGCCTCGGCGGCCGGCAGCCGGAAGCGCTCGACGAGCTGTTCCTCGTCGAGCCGCTCGAGCTGGTCGGTGAACGCGAGGAAGGCGTCGCGTGCGACCTCGCGTCCGTCGGCGCCGCCGGTCGACTCGAGAATCTGCGACGCCGCGAACCGCACGTCGCCGCCCATCGCCACCATGTGCGTGACGCGGCGGAGCGGGATGTCGAGCCGGACTTCGTCGATCACGTTCGCGATCGATCGCTTGAGCAGGGCCACCTGCACGCCCTGGGACAGGCGCCGCAGGTTGAGCTGCTGGCGGAGCCGCACGGCGCCGAGCGCGTAGACCGCCGACCGGCTCGGCTGGCCGTGCCGGAGGATCGTCATGCTGGTGCTGCCGCCGCCCACCTCCGTCAGCAGGGTCCAGGCGCCGCGCAGCACCGCCTGGCGTGCGAGCTCCTCGCGGACCGCGAGGAACACCAGACGGCTCTCCTCGGACTCGTTGATGATCTCGAACGCGATCCCGGTCCGCCCGCGGATGCGATCGAGGAAGACGTCCACGTTGCGCGCTTCGCGGACGGCGCTGGTCGCCACGGCCCGCAGGTGCCGCACACCGTAGCCATCCATGATGTGGCGGAAGTTGTCGAGCGCGGCGAGGACGGCGTCGATCGTGCTCGAGCGGATCGAACCCGACGAGAACGTATCGCGTCCGAGCAGTACGCCGCGCGCGGCTTCCTCGACGGTGCGGATCGACCGGTCGGCGCCGATCTCGGCGACGACGAGGCGGATCGCGCTCGCGCCCATGTCGAGCACGGCGACCAGTTCGGGCGGCGAGGAGGGGGGGGCTGGCGTGTGCGGCATGGGGGAGTCAGCTCCCGGATGAACCGCTGCGGTGGGGCGGGACCGTCGAGTCGGGCCGGGACAGACCTGGCCCCGGCGTCAGTGGATCGCCCGCCATCCGTCGGCGAGCAGCTCGCCGATCGTCCGGCTGTACAGATCGAGCATGCGCTCGACGCGATGCCAGTCTTCCAGATGGTGCTGCTCCACGAGTTGCTCGTCCGCCTCTTCGGTGGCGATCCAGCCCGCCGGTGCGGTCGTCCGCACCTGGAACGAACGGACGTGGTTGGCGTGAATCAGCGTGGCGTCCAACAGCGGTTCAGACATGACGTGCGCTCCAGAACGTGCGGCGGGCTGATTGTGTATCACGGGCCGGTCCTTCCTGCAAGTCTGCGCCGGGGCTCCCGTGCGCCCCGGCGTCACGAAGACGTTACGTCGGCTCGCTAGGATCACCGGCAACTCGCACGGACCCTCCGTACCGCGTCATGTTCCGAACCCCTCGTCGCCCGGCCGCCCGAGCCCTGGCGCTGGTCGGGCTGGCCGCCGTCTCGGCGGCCGCCGGCTGCGCCCGGCGCGCCGGCCAGGCCGACACCCTCGACACCGCGACGCCGATCAAGCACCTCGTCGTGGTCTTCGACGAGAACGTGTCGTTCGATCACTACTTCGGCACGTATCCCGACGCCGTGAACGCCCCCGGCGAGCCGGTGTTCACGCCCGCGGCCGGAACGCCGGCGGTGAACGGCCTGACGAAAGCCCTGCGGGAGCAGAACCCCAACTTCACCAATGCCGCGAACGGTCCGGCGGCCAGCAACCCGTTCCGTCTCGCCCGTACGCAGGCGGCGACGTCGAGCCAGAGCCACGACTACACGCTCGAGCAGATGGCCTACGACGGCGGCGCGGCGGATCTCTTCCCCCGCTACACGGGACGGGGCATGGTCGGCGGCACGGGCGCCTTCTTCACGCCCGCCCAGGTGATGGGCTACTACGACGGGAACACGGTCACGGCGCTCTGGAACTACGCGCAGCACTTCGCGATGAGCGACAATGCCTACAGCGATCAGTACGGGCCATCGTCGCCCGGCGCCATCAACCTGATCGCCGGGCAGACCAACGGCGTCAAGGTCGTCAAGAGCACCTACGCGACCTATGTGACCGAGGACGGCCGCGGGGGCGAGACGCTCATCAACGACATCGATCCGGCCGGCGACGTCTGCTCCGATCCCGTCGACGATGCGGTGAGTCTGACCGGACGGAACATCGGGGATCTGCTCACGGCCGCCAGGGTGAGCTGGGGCTGGTTCCAGGGCGGCTTCGACATCAGCGCGCCCGAACCGACGGGCGACAAGGGCTGCGTGCGCAGCACGTACTCGTCGGTTGTCGCGCGCTCGACGCCCGATTACGTTCCGCACCACGAGCCGTTCCAGTACTACGCATCCACCGCGAATTCGACGCACGCGCGGCCGTCCTCGATCGCGGCGATCGGATCGAACGGCGACGGCGCCAACCATCAGTACGATCTGCGCGACTTCTTTGCCGCCGTGCAGGGCGGCGCGTTTCCGGCCGTCGCGTATCTCAAGGCCTCCGCGTTCCAGGACGGCCACGCCGGCTATTCGGATCCGCTCGACGAGCAGACCTTCGTGGTGCAGACGCTCAACTTCCTGCAGGCTCGCCCCGAGTGGCGCAGCACGGCCGTGATCATCCTGTACGACGACTCCGACGGCTGGTACGATCACCAGACAGCGCCGGTGGGCAATGCGTCCTTCTCGCCCGCCGATCGGCTCGACGGCATGGGCCGGTGCGGCGAGCCGGGCAGCGCGCCGCGCCTCCCGGGGGTGGCGGGGACCGGCCCCGTCGACGGTCGATGCGGCCCCGGCACGCGCCAGCCGTTCCTCGTGATCTCCCCGTGGGCCAGGAAGAACTACGTCGACCACACGCTGATCGTCCAGTCGTCGGTCCTCCGGTTCATCGAGGACAACTGGCTCGGCGGCGCGCGGCTGGGCGGTGGCTCGTTCGACGCGACGGCCGGCGCAATCGACGGGATGTTCGACTTCGGCGGCAAGGGGGCCGCGCCGGTCCTCTTTCTCGACGAGAGCCGCGGGACGCCGGTCGAGAAGCCATCCGGTCATCTGCCGGGTTGATCCGGATGCGCCGGCCCGCGTCGCTGGCGACCGCGTCCGTGCGCGCCGTCGCGCTCGCAGTGATCCTGTCGGCCGTCCCTGCCGCTTGCGCGCGACGTCCCGCGCCGGGCGAGAACCCCCACCCGGTACGACTCGTCCGCCCGCCCGCTGGCGCCCTTTCCCCGATTGCGGCCATCGGCCGCGACATCTTCTTCGACGCGCGCCTTTCGGGTTCGGGACGCCTCTCGTGCGCGACCTGTCACCGCCCCGCCCTCGCGTATGGTCCGCCGGACGATCTGTCCGCGCAGCTCGGCGGACTGTCCGGCCACGCGCAGGGAGGCCGCGCCGTGCCGAGCCTGCGATATCTGGACGGCGCTCCGACGTTCGGCATCGGGCCGGAGCGCGCCGACGCCGACGGCATGCGCGCCGGCAGCGTCAGGGCGGCGGCGCAGGCGGCGCGCGCGGCCGGGTACCGGACGCCGCGCAAGAAGGCCGGCGCGCCGCCCGCGTCGCCGCCGATGGTGCCCCGCGGCGGCCTCTTCTGGGACGGCCGCGCCGGTACGCTCCAGACGCAGGCCGTGTTCCCCCTCCTCAATCCGGTCGAGATGGCGAACGAGGACACCGGAGCGCTGACGGCGAAGATCCGCGCGCTCGGGTACGCCGACCGTCTCGCGCATGCGCTCGGGGCGGCGCACGGGAGAACGGACGTCTCGCCGCGCCTGCTGGACGAGGCGCTCTTCGCCGTGGCGCGATTTCAGTTCGAAGACGCGTCGTTCCATCCGTATTCGAGCCGGTACGACCGCTGGCTGGAAGGCACGGGCACGCTGACGCCGGCGGAACTGCGGGGGCTGCAGGTGTTCGAGGATCCCGCGAAGGGCAACTGCGCCGCCTGCCATCTGGACCGTCCCGGCCCGGACGGTCGCCCGCCGGCGTTCACCGACTGGGAGTACGAGGCGCTGGGAGTGCCACGCAACGACGCGCTCGCCGTCAATCGCGATCCGGACTACTTCGACCTCGGTCTCTGCGGGCCGGTCCGCACCGACCTCGCGGACCAGTCGCGATGGTGCGGGATGTTCCGGACACCGTCGCTGCGCAACGTCGCCACCCGCCGCGTCTTCTTCCACAACGGCGTCTACCACTCGCTCGCCGACGTGCTGCGCTTCTACGATTTCCGCGACACGCGTCCCGATCGCGTCTATCCCTCCGGCCCGGACGGACGCGCGCGGAAGTTCGACGATCTCCCGCCCTCCCTGGCGGGTAACGCGGACGTGATCGACCAGCCGTTCGATCGCCGCAGGGGCGATGCGCCCCCGATGACCGAACAGGAGATGCAGGACGTGATCGCCTTCCTGGGCACGCTCACCGACGCCCCGGTCGACGCGCCTGCGGCCGGGTCGGCTACCGGGCGTTGATGCGTCCCGACGGCGACTCGACCTGCGTCACGCGCAGCGACAGCTCGGCGCCGCCGGTCTGCGCCCCGACCGCTGCCTTGTACCCGGGGCCGAGATCGAAGGCGGCGAAGCGCCACGACGCGGCATCGTCGTCCAGACGTGGGCCGAGCGCCACCTGGACGCCGGCGTCGCCGATGTCGAAGACGGCCTGGTCGAGGGGCAGCGTCAGTCCCAGTCCACGGGCCTTGAGGTAGCTCTCCTTGAGGGTCCAGAACGCGAAGAAGCGCTCGGCGCGCTGCGGCGATGCGAGGGCCTGGAGGCTCGCCGCCTCGCTCGGCGCGAAGTAACGCGACGCCAGACCGAGGATGTCGACGGCGCGATCGATCCGTTCCACGTCGACGCCCACGTGCTCGAACGTCACGCTCACCGCGCACGCGACGAGTCCCCGCGTGTGGGCCAGGTTGAAGGAGATCGGCCGCGGGATGTCCGGCGCGCAGATGGAGGGCTTGCCGTGGGATCCGGCCTCGAAGCGCCATGCCGACGGAGGCACGCCGGCGTACGCCGACAGCGCCGTGCGGAGCAGCACGTGCGCCGCCAGGTACATGCGCCGGTCCTCGTCGAAGCGGAACCGTCCCCAGCGCTCCCGTTCATCGGGAGTCAGCAGATCGAGTCCTTCGCCCGCCGGATCGTCGCCGACGCGGTACCAGAGGTCGACAATGCCGGGCGTCGCCAGCGTCTCCGGGACGCAGACCCGCGGATACGGCAGCCTCGTGTCGAGCATGGACGGCCTCCAGTGTAGAGGAGGCCGGGCTCACTCGTATCTCAGCGCCTCGATGGGGTCGAAGCGGGACGCCTTGCGGGCGGGGTAGTAGCCGAAGAACACGCCGACGCCGGCCGAGAAGAGGAAGCCGCCCACGACGGCGGCGGCGGGAATGTCCACCGGCCAGCCCGCGACGCTCGAGATGATCCGCGAAACCGCCACGCCGACCAGGATCCCGACCACGCCGCCGGCCACGCTGAGGAAGATCGCTTCGGCGAGGAACTGGAGCAGCACGTGCAGGCGTCTGGCGCCGAGCGCCATGCGGAGGCCGATCTCCCGCGTCCGCTCGGTGACCGACACGAGGAGGATGTTCATGATCCCGATGCCGCCCACCACCAGCGAAATCGAGGCGACCGTCGCCAGCAGCAGCGCCAGCGTCCGGCTGCTGCTCTCGGCCGTGTCGGCGATCTGGCTCAGGTTCCGCACGTTGAAGTCGTTGGTCTCCCCGGGCCCGATGTGGTGCCGCGTGGCGAGCGTCGACGTGACCTGATCGATCGTCGTCTGCACCGTGGACGGGCTGACGGCCTGCACGTAGATCACGTTGACGAACCCCGTCAGCCGGGGCTTGAGCCCGAACGGACTGTCCGGAGCGGCGTAGACGGGCGCGGTGCTGCTCGCGACCGGACTCGGGGCGGTCGCCCCCAGCACCTTGCGCTCGGCGGTGCTGAACGGAATCATCACCAGGTCGTCCTGGTCCTGCCCGAACGGCGTCTGCCCCTTGGCGCCGAGCAGCCCGATCACGCGCATCGGCACGCTCTTCACGAGGATCGTCGCGCCCACCGGGTTCTCGTCGGAGGCGAAGAGCTGCTGGTAGACCGTCTGCCCGATCAAGACGACGAGCGACGCATCGGCGTCGTCCGCCTCGGTGAAGCCCCGGCCCGCCGCGATCTGCCAGTTCGTGATCGGCGGGTAGTTCGCCGACACGCCCTGGATGCTCGTGTTCCAGTTCCGATCGGCGTACTGGATCTGGCCCGACTGGCGGCTCAGGTAGCTCACCTGCGCCACCGTCGGGTCGTCGCGCCGGATGGCCTGCGCGTCGGCCACGGTGAGGCTCGAGGCGCTTCCGAACCCTCCGCGCACGCCGCCGGACGTCCGCGCGCCGGGGACGACGACGATGAGATTCGTGCCCAGGTTCTCGATTTGCTTCCTCACGGCAGCACTGGCGCCCTGGCCCACGGCGACCATGGCGATGAGCGCCGCGACGCCGATGAACACGCCGAGAATGGTCAACGCCGATCGCAGCTTGTTGCGCCCGATGGCCTGGACCGCGGCGCCGAGCAGCATCGTGCCCAGCGACCAGAACGCGGCGCCGGCCCCGGGGACCGTGGCGGGAAGCCGGAATGCGCCCTCGGCCGGGGCTCCCGCCGCCGGCCCGGACGGCGCGGCCGACTCGGCGCGCGCCGTCCGGGCCTGCGACACGATCTCGCCGTCGCGCATGGTCACGATCCGCTCGGCGAACGCGGCAACGCCCGGGTCGTGCGTGACCAGGACGATGGTCAGCCCCTGCTGCCGGTTCAATGCCGACAGCGTCTCCATGATCTGGTGGGAGGTCTTCGAATCCAGATTGCCTGTCGGCTCGTCGGCGAGCAGCAGGCTCGGCGCGTTGATGAGAGCGCGGGCGATCGCGACCCGCTGCTGCTGGCCGCCGGAGAGCTGCGCGGGCGTGTTCGCCTCGCGGTCGCCGAGGCCGAGGAGCGTGAGAGCCGCGCGGGCCCGCTCGTCGCGGCGCCGCCGCCGCTTGGGCCCCGACTCCGAGTAGAAGAGCGGGAGCTCGACGTTCTCGAGCGCCGTCGTGCGGGGCAGGAGGTTGAAGCTCTGGAACACGAAGCCAATCTGCTCGCTCCGGATGCGGGCGAGATCCGGCTCGCTCAGACGGGCGACGTCGACGCCCTCGAACAGATAGCGGCCGCTCGACGGCCGGTCGAGGCATCCGAGCACGGCCATCAGCGTCGACTTGCCCGACCCGGACGGACCCATGATGGCGACGAACTCGCCCCGCCGGATCGTGAGGTCGACGCCGCGCAACGCGTGCACGTCGACATCACCGACGTGATACGTCCGCGTGATGCCGTGCAGCTCGATGACGACGTCTGCCATCTCGACCTCCGATGCGCGCCCAGACCCGCCCGCCTCAGAAGCGGAACAGCCGCGGCGCCCGGCTCGCGCGCGACGCGGCGGCGCCGCCGGCCTGCTCGCCGAGAATGACCGGCTCGCCGGCCTTCAGGCCGCTCACGATCTCGACGTGGACGTCGTCGTCGAGCCCGGTCTGCACGGGAACCCGGACGGGTTCGCCGTCGCGCAGCGTCCAGACGCTCGGACCCGCCTCGCCGCGATGTGCGGGCGCGCCGCCGGCCTGCCCGTCCGTCACCCCGCCCGGGGTGAACCGCAGCGCCTGATCGGGCACCGTCACGACGCCGTCCCGGCGGTCCGCCACGATCGAACAAGTGGCCGTCATGCCGGGTTTGAGGAGCAGTCCCGGATTCGCGACGCTGATCACGGCGTCATAGGTGACGACGTTCTGCACGGACTGCGGCGCCTGGCGCACGGCCGTCACGATTCCCTCGAAGCGATGCTCGGGGAAGGCCTCCACCGTGAACGATGCCTGGGCCCCGGTGTGCACCTTCCCGATGTCGCCTTCGGCCACGTTCGCGTCGACCTGCATCTTGGTCAGGTCCGTGGCGATCACGAAGAGCGTCGGCGTCTGGAAGCTCGCCGCCACGGTCTGGCCCTGGGTGACGTTGCGCACGATGACCGTGCCGTCGACCGGCGAGACGATGTCCGTGTACCCCAGATTGATCTGCGCGGCGTTCAACGCCGCGGTCCGCTGGTCGATGGCCGTCTGATCCAGGTCGAGCTGCGCCTGGGCGCCCTCGTACGCGCTCTTCGAGCTGTCGAGCGTGTCCTGCGGGATGATGCCGCGCCCGCGCAGGTCCACGTTGCGGTTGTAGGTGAGCTTCGCGTAGTCGAGCGCCGTCTGGTCCTTGTTCAGCTGCGCCTTCGCCGCCGAGAGGTTCGCGCGCGCCTGATCGACCGACATCTGATAGGGACGCGGATCGATCCGCGCGCAGAGCTGGCCCTTCTTGACCTGCGTGTTGTAGTCGCAGAGCACCTGCTCGATGATGCCGGAGACGTACGTGCCGACCTGCACGGTGTCGACCGGATTGACGGCACCGCTCGCGGTCACCGTCTTCACCACCGAGCCCATCGCGGCCGGCGTCGTCGTGTACTGGATCGGCGGCGTCGCCTGCAGACGCCAGAGCAGAGCCCCGGCCGCCACGGCGAGCACGATGGCAAGGCCGGCGGCGAGGAGGCCGGAGTGGCGGTGCCGCCGCCTGAGCACCGTGGCGGTGCGAGACCCGGAGGGGGCGTCGGTCGTGGCGGGTTCCAGGGGGCGCGCGGAGGGCGGTGCCTGGCGCCCGGGAAGCGTGGGCTCCAGCACGTGCGTGCTGGCGTCGAATCCATGCTGAGGCATACCGAACATCCTCGCGGCTCGACCGGGTCGAAACGAATCGCACGGAGGCGGCGGGCGTGTCAGCGCCTCCCGATCCCTGGCGAAGCAAGCGCCGTACCGCGCGGAGACGCCCGCCTGCCGGGCCGTCTCCTCCGGGCCACCTCGCTCATCGCTTCCGCTGGATGGATTCGATGAACTGAACGAGGTCAGCGATTCTGGCATCGGCGACGCCCTGATTGCCGTCGGCGTCGGCCGGGAAGGTCGCGCCCCAGATCATCATTCCGGGGATGCCATGCGCGATCACCGCGCTGGTGCCCTTGACATCCGCCTCGACGCGCGCGGCGGGAAAGGCGCCGTGAAATCCGGAACGCCCACGAATCGTGCAACTCGCATGTCCGGGTCGACTTGACATCGTCGTGTCGTGTGACAACCTGTGCGCGTGATCGCGACACTGCGGTGGATGAACGTGGCGCTGCGAGGGGTGATGGAGGCCGGCATCGTGGCCGCCATGGCCGACTGGGGCGTCCGCACGGGCGGCACGCCGATCGCGAAAGCCGCGCTCGGCATCGCCGCGCCGCTCGTCGTCTTCGGGACCTGGGGCGCCGTGGACTTCCGCAAGGCGGGGAGACTCGCCGAGTGGCTGCGGCTCGCGGAGGAGCTCGTCCTGTCGGCGGTCGCCGTCGTGGCGCTGTACGTGGCGGGACGACCGCTTCTCGCGTGGAGCCTGGCGGCGGCCTCGATCGTCCATCACGCGCTCGTCTATGTCTGCGGCGACAGGTTGCTGAAGCACCGGTCCGCACCCGCCGCGGGGGCTGGCGTTCGTCCCGATGAATCGGCGTGAGAAGGCACCGGCGTCCGGGCACGTGCACTTGACCGTGGCGCGCGCTCACGGATAACATCAAAAGCTGTCGATGATGAGGCGACTGACCTGCACGTGTACCTGCGCCTGTCGCAGGCTCCCCGCGAGCCCCCGCGCCGGCCGTGTCATGGTCTGTCCGTTCGCGATCACGACGTGATCTAGTTCAGCAGAAGTCGACACAACCAAAGGCCCGGGAGGCTCGACCGCCTCCCGGGCCTTTTTTTGTTTCAGCGCAGGGATCCATGCCGAATCTGTTGCCGTTGTTCCTGAACGTCGATCGCCGGACCGTCGTGCTCGTCGGTGGGGGGCGCGTCGCCGCCGCGAAGCTCCCGGCGCTGCTGGCCGCCGGGGCACGGGTCCGCGTCGTGGCGCCCGACCTGTGTGCCGAGCTCGTGCGTCAGGCGGCGCCGCCGGCGCCCGTCGAGCTCGTCCCCCGCGGGGTTGTTCCCGGCGACCTGGACGACGCCTGGCTCGTCGTGGCCGCGGCGACGCCAGAGGTCAACCGGGAGGTGGCGGCCGCCGCCGAGCTCCGCCGGCTGTTCGTGAACGCGGTCGACGATCCGCGCAACGCCAGCGCGTACCTGACGGGCGTCGTCCGGCGGGACGGTGTGACGCTGGCCATTTCGACCGAGGGTGCCGCGCCCGCGCTGACGTCGCTGCTGCGGGAGGCGCTCGACGCCGTCCTGCCGCGTGAGCTGGCGGCATGGGTCGAGGTGGCCCGCGTCGAGCGCCCGGCCTGGCGGCGCGGAAACGTGCCGATGCGGGCACGCAAACCCCGGCTGCTGGACGCGCTGAACGATCTGTACGAGTCGGCGGAACCCCGGCCCGACCGCGACGCACCGATCGTGCCCTGGCTGAGCGGTCCGGAGGACTCGTGGCGGTGACGGGCCGGGTCACGCTCGTCGGCGCCGGTCCCGGCGATCCAGGTTTGCTCACAAGGCGGGCCGTCGCGCGCCTGCGCGCGGCAGACCTGGTGCTCTACGACGCCTTGATCGATCCCCGCGTGCTGGCGATCGCGAGAAAGGCGCAGCGGTTCTTCGTCGGCAAGCGCGCGGGCCGTCCTGCGGTGGCGCAGCACACGATTCACGCGCTCATGATCCGCGGGGCGCGCCGCGGGCGCCGCGTGGTCCGCCTGAAGGGCGGCGACCCCTTCGTGTTCGGGCGCGGCGGCGAGGAAGTGCTGGCCCTGCAGCGCGCCGGCGTGCGGGTCGAGGTGGTGCCGGGCGTGACGAGCGCGGTCGCCGCGCCGGCCGCCGCCGGCATTCCCGTGACCCATCGCGGCCTCGCGTCGGCCTTCCTCGTCGTCTCGGGGCACGACGAGGCGGCGTTCGACGGCCTCGTCGGCTCCCTGCCGCCCGGGCGCGTGACGCTCGTGATCCTGATGGGGATCGGTCGGTCGGCGGCGCTGGCGGGCCGACTCCTCCGCGCCGGGTGGCCGCAGACGACGCCGGCGGCGGTGATCGTCGACGGCACCGGCCGCGGCCAGCAGGTCCGGCGGGGATCGCTCCGGTCGCTCGCGTCCGGCGACCTTCGGATCACCGCCGCTGCGCCCGGCACCATCGTGGTCGGCGACGTGGCGGCCCTCGGCGGGGCAGCCGCCCTGCCGGTCGAGACCTCCGTGAGGACATCATGCCCATGATCGACGAGCGCGCGACCTTCGGGCGCGCGCGCCTTTCGTTCGCAGACACCGCCGACATCGACTCGTTCGTGACGATGCTCGAGCGGTTCGAGCGCGGCGAGATCACGCCCGACCAGTGGCGCCAGTTCCGCCTGCTGCGCGGCACGTACGGCCAGCGGCAGGACGGCGATGCGCAGATGCTGCGTGTGAAGATTCCCCAGGGCATCCTCACGGACGGGCAGCTCGGCGCGCTGGCCGACGTGGCCGAGCGCTATTCGCGCGGCTTCGGCCACATCACGACCCGCCAGAACATGCAGTTCCACTTCGTCGCCCTGCACGACGCGGAGCCGGCCATGCGGCGGCTCGCCGAAGCCGGCCTGACGACGCGCGAGGCGTGCGGCAACTCGGTGCGGACGATCACGGGGTGCCCGTTCGCCGGCGTCGCGGCCGACGAGCCCTTCGACGTGACGCCGTACGCCGAGGCGCTCACGCGGCACCTGCTGCGCCATCCGCTGAGCTCGACGCTCCCGCGGAAGTTCAAGATCGCGTTCGAAGGCTGTGGCATCGATCACGTCGCGACCGGGATCAACGATCTCGGGTTCCGGGCGGTCGCGGGCCGCGGTGGCTCGCGCGGCTTCCGGGTGACGGCCGGCGGCGGCACCGCGATTCTGGTGCGCTCCGGCGGGGTCCTTCACGAGTTCCTGCCGGCGTCGGAAGTCCTGCGCGTCGCCGAGGCCGTGCTGCGCCTCTTCCACCGGCTCGGCGATCGCGCGCACAAGCAGCGGAACCGGATGAAGTTCCTCATCCGCGAACTCGGATGGACCCGTTGGCGCGAGGAGTACGACCGGGAGCTGACGTGGTGCCGGCTGCACGGCGCGGCCCCGATCCTCGAGCGGGACGGGGTCGACGAGCCGGCGCCGCCCGTCCGGGCCGTCCGGACGCCGTCGGCCGGCGAGATCGCCGCGCGCGTCGGGAGCGGCCGCGTCTCCGGCCCCGGCCTCACACCCCGGGTCCTGCCGATCCTGGAGCCCGGCGACGCACGCTACGGACGGTGGCGCGTCACCAACGTGCGCCCGCAGAAGCAGGCGGGCTACCACGTCGTGGTGGCCTCGGTTCCGCTCGGCGACCTGACGGCCAGACAGCTGCGCGCGCTCGGGGATCTCGCGAGCGCGTACGGCGACGGCCGCGTGCGCGTGACGCCCGATCAGGACGTCGTCTTCCGCTGGATTCGGACGCGCGACGTCGAGGCGATGTATCTGGGCCTGGCGGCGGCCGGCCTCGGACTGGCCGAGGCCGGCACCGTCGCGGACGTCGCGAGTTGCCCCGGCGCCGAGACGTGCCGGCTCGCGGTCACGCAGTCGCGCGGCCTGGGCCGTCTGCTCGAGGACCACTTGCGCGCCCGTCCCGATCTCATCGCCGCCGCCGACGGCACGCGGATCAAGATCAGCGGCTGCCCGAACGGCTGCGGTCAGCACCACATCGCCACGATCGGGTTCCAGGGCAGCGTCCGCCGCCTCGGGTCCCGGGCCCTCCCGCAGTACTTCGTCATGGTCGGCGGGTCAGGCGATGGCGGAGCGTCGTTCGCGCGGCTGGCGGCGAAGGTGCCCGCCAGGCGGATTCCCGACGCGGTCGAGCGGCTGATCGCCCTCTATACGCGCGAGCGCGCGGAGGGCGAATCGGCCGGGTCGTTCTTCGCCCGGGTCTCGATCGAGATGGTGCGCCGCGAGCTCGCGGATCTCGAGCGTGTCGACGAGGCCGGCGCGGCCGCCGAGGACTTCGTGGATCTGGGGGAGTCGCAGGCGTACGCGCCGCGCGTCCTCGACGGCGAGTGCTCCGCCTGAAGATCAACCCGCTCCTGCGGTGGACGTCCGACGAGCACGGAGAAGACGGAGTGCGGCCTGCACCTCCTGCCGGCGGACCGGACATAGGGCGCCGGTCCGTGCAATCGGGCTGCTACACTGGGAGCCAATGGCCGGGTTGTACCGGGCCCTGCCCGCCGAGGGCATCAAGATCGTCGTCGTGCTGTTCCTTTCGTTCCTGCTGGGCCTGGAGCGGGAGGAGCACAAGGCCAAATCCACCGAATACGCCTTCGGGGGCGTCCGCACGTTCCCCCTCATCGGCCTGATCGGCTACGCCACCGTCCTGGTGGGCGGCTCGGATCTCCTGCCCTTCGCCGCCGGCCTGATCGGAGTCGCCGGCTTCCTGCTTCTCGCGTACTGGCACAAGGTGCAGTCGTCCGGGTCGGCGGGGATCACCTCGGAGATGTCCGCGCTCACGACCTACCTCGTCGGGGCGCTGGTCTCCCGGAACCAGTTCTGGATCGCGACGACGCTGGCGGTGGCGGGCCTGTTCCTGCTGGCGCTGAAGAGCACCCTCGAGGGCCTGACCCGGCGCCTCGAGCCGGACGAGATCCTCACGTTCACGAAGTTCCTGCTCCTCACGGCGGTCATCCTGCCGATCCTGCCGAACCAGGCGTTCGGGCCCGTGGCGATCAACCCCTTCGAGACCTGGCTCATCGTGGTCGCGGTGAGCGGCATCTCCTACGGCAGCTACGTGATTCAGCGCCTGACCTCGGGGCAGGGCGGCATGCCGCTGGCCGCCGCGCTGGGCGGTGCGTACTCGTCGACCGTGACGACCGTCGCCTTGAGCCGGCGGGCCGCCGAAGAGCGACGGCCGCATCTGTTGTCGGGCAGCACGCTCATCGCTTCCGGCATGATGTACCTGCGGCTGGCCGCACTCATCGGGCTGTTCAACGCCGGGCTGCTCGCCGTGCTGGGGATGCCGTTCGTCGCCCTGGCGGTCGGCGCGCTCGTCGTGGGGTGGCTGTGGACCCGCCGATCGGACGAGGCCGCCCAGGCCGCCGTCCACCGGTTCGAGCCGCGCAATCCGCTCGAGCTGAAAGCGGCGCTGCTGTTCGCGCTCCTGTTCCTCGCGGTGCTCGTCCTGACGCACTTCGCACTGCAGTACCTCGGCCACGGGGGCCTCTACGGGCTGGCGGCCATCATGGGGGTCACCGACGTCGATCCGTTCATCATGGGGCTGACGCAGGCCGGCGGCCACGCGACGGCGGTGTCGTCGGCCGCGGCCGCGATCGTGATCGCGGCGAGCAGCAACAACCTCGTGAAGGGCATCTACGCCTACATCTGGTCCGACCGCGAGACCGGACGGATGAGCCTGTCGCTGCTGGCGGCGCTCGCCGTGGCGGGCCTCGCGCCCCTCGTCTGGATTGCGCGCTGATCCCCCTGCGGCCAGTGGCGGACCATCGCACCGGCACGGTCGAGGTCGTCCTGGCGACCGTGCTGTTCTCGCTGAATCCGGTACTGTTCAGCCTGGTCGCGCTGCCGCCGCTCGAGATCCTGTGGCTGGTCAACGTGTGTGCCGTGGTGTCGATCGCCGCCGTCATCGTGTTCCAGAGGCGCACGGCCGAGGTCGCCGGCGCCGTCCGGGCGAACGGCGGGGCCCTCGCCCTTCTCGCGGTCGTGTTTTCGGCGAACAACCTGTTGTTCATCGACGCGATCAAGCTGACGACGATCGCACGCAGCGTGCTGACGCACTACCTCGCACCGGTCTTCGTGTTCGTCATCGGTGTCCGGGCGCTCGGCGAGCACATCGGCCGCCGCGGGGTGATGGCCCTGACGCTGTCGCTCGCCGGGGCCGCCATCCTCGTGGCGCCGGCCCTGGCGCAGGGCGGCGGGCGGGACGCGCTCGGCATGGCGTGCGGCGTCGGGTCCGCAGTGCTGTTCGCTGCCGAGATCGTCGTGAAGAAACGTCTGGTGGCCGATCTGCCTGCCGTGCCGGTCGTGCTGATCTACATCGCCGGCTCGGTGGTCCTGCTGCTGCCCTTCGTCACGTGGGGTACGGCCGGGCATGCCGGCGTCCGCGACCTCGTCATCGTCGCCCTCTCGGGGATCGTCGTCTCGGGCCTCGGCGTGAGCCTGTTCACGAGCGGCCTGACGCACATCAGAGCCCAGCAGGCGAGCGTGATCAGCTACATCGAGCCGCTCGGGGCGATCCTGTGGGGCGGCCTGGTGCTCGGCCAGATGCTCGCGTTCGACACCGTCCTCGGCGCCGTGCTCATCCTCGGCGGCACGGCGCTCGCGTCTCGGCCGGGGCCGCGAGGGTGAGTCGGGCATAATCGGCTGGTGGGGCTGTCCAGACGTGTCCGCGCCGCCGCGCTGGCCGCCGCCGCGATGGCGGCGTTCGCGGTCGCGGCCCGAGCGGCGGATCCGCTGCCCGGGGTCCTGCTGTCGCGGCAGCTCGTCGAGCGCGCGCACGTGCGGGTCGGCGACACGGTGACCTTTTCGTCCGATCCGGCCGGGGCCCGTGCCTCACGCTTCCGCGTTGCCGGCGTCTACGAGCCGACGCCGGACCCGATGAAGTTCAACGTGCCGCGATACGAGGCGTGGTTCCACCTGCCGGATCTCGTCGCGCTCACAGCCGATGGCTCGGACCCGCAGGCATCCGAGTCGGTCACCGCCATCAACGTGAAGCTCGCGGACCCGTCCACGGTCGGTGGATTCTCGGCGGACGTGTCGCGCCGGGCCATCGGCCTCGCGGTGCGCCCGACCGCGCGCCAGCCCGAGGGCGATCCGTTTGCCGTGCTCGAGCGCTTTCACATGGCGATCGCGGCGGTCACCGTCGCCGGCAGCGCGGCGTTCCTCCTGGCGCTGATGGTGATCCGCGCCGAGGAGCGGCGCGACATCGTCGGGATGCTGCGGCTCATCGGCGTCTCCCGCCGGTCGATCGTCCTCGAGATTCTGCTGGAGGGGCTCGTCGTCGCCGGCGTCGGCGCCGCGATTGGCGTGGGGCTCGCCGTGGCGTCGCAGTACGGGATCAACCAGTTCTTCCAGGCCCGGTACGACACGCCGCTCGTGTTCGTCCGCGTCACGCCGTCGATTGCGCTCAAGTGCCTCGCGGTCTCGCTGCCGATCGGCGTGGTGACGGGCGCCGCCGCCGCGTGGATGCTGGTGCGCCGGCCGCCCGCGGGGCTGGTGCGCCGATGACGGGTCTCGCGCTCGCCAGGCGCACGGCCGCGCGATACCGTGCGCGGACGGTGCTCGCGGTCGCCGGCGTCACGGTGATCGGCGCGCTCAACTTCGACATGCTCCTGCTCTCGCACGGGCTCGTGCTCTCCTTCGCCGACATGATTCGCAGCACCGGCTTCGACGTCCGGGTGGCCGCCGGCAGCGGGCTTCCCGCGCTCCGCCTGCCGATCGACCATGCGGCCCGCCTCGTGGAGGAGGTCCGTCGCCTGCCGGAGGTCCGGGACGCGGCGATGCTCCAGGACGATCGCGGCACCCTCACGATCCCGGGTCACGGCGGGCGGGGCGTGACCGTGATCGGGGCCAGCGCGTCCTCCATCCCGCCGGGCTGGCGGATCGTCGACGGCCGGAACTTCTCGGCCAGCGACTCGAGCGCCACGCCGCCGCTCGTCGTCACGCGGCAGATCGCGGAGCAGTTCGGCGTCGCACCGGGGGCGATGCTCCGCCTGCGCGTCAACGGCGGGCCCGAGGACGCCGCGCTGCCGCCGGTACCCTGTCGCGTCGTCGGCGTGGCCGACTTCGCCTTCGAGACCACCGACGAGCTGACGGTCGCGACGAGCGTCGGCGGGTTCCGGACGCTGCACGGCGGCCAGGTCGAGGACGATGCGGACGCCGTGCTGGCCGCGTCTCGCCCCGGCGCGGGCGTCGACGCGGCCGTGGCGGCCATTGCGAAGCTCCGGCCGGACCTCCACGTGTATTCGAACGCCGAGCTGGTGCAGGAGTTCAACGAGAACGGCTTCGCCTACTTCCGGCAGATCTCGCTCGTGCTGTCGATCACGACGGCGCTGTTCACGTTCCTGCTCGTGGCGGTGCTCCTGACGGTCTCGGCGAACCAGCGGCTCGGCGAGATCGCCGCCCTGCGGGCGATCGGCATCGCGCGACGGCGTGTGGCGGCCATGCTGCTCTGGGAATCGGCGCTGCTGGTCGGCGTGGGCGGGATCGCCGCGCTGCCCGTCGGAGGCGTCCTCGCGGTCGTGCTCGACGACATTCTTCGCGGCATGCCCGGTCTGCCCGCGCGCCTGCACTTCTTCGTGTTCGAGCCGAGGGCCCTCGTCCTGCACGCGGCGCTGCTCGCGGCCACGGCGGTCGCCGCCGCGGCGTACCCGATGCGTCTGGCGATGAGCCTCCCGATCGCCTCGACCCTCCGGCGCGAGGTCGTGTCGTGACGATCATCGACGCCCGCGGCATCCGCCGCGTCTTCCCGATGCCCGCCGGCGACGTCGAGGCGGTGCGGGACGTGTCGATCCAGGTCGACGCCGGCGCCTACATCGCCATCACCGGACCCTCCGGATGCGGGAAGTCGACGCTCCTGCAGATCCTCGGCTGCGTCGACGTGCCGACCAGCGGCTCGCTGGTGTTCGAAGGGCGCGACGTCGGCCGGTTGAACGAGGACCAGCGGAGCCGCATCCGCCTCCGCCGCGTCGGCTTCGTGTTCCAGCGCTTCTTCCTGCTGCCCATGCTCACCGCCTGGGAGAACGTCGAGCTGCCGCAGTCGGAAGCCGGCGTGTCCGCCGCCGACCGAAGGGCGAGGACGCGCGAGCTGCTGGACTACGTCGGGCTCGGCGACCGCGTCGATCACCTGCCGTCGCAGCTCTCGGGGGGCGAGATGCAGCGCGTGGCGATCGCGCGCGCCCTCGCGAACCGCCCCGCGCTCGTGCTCGCCGACGAGCCCACGGGCGAGCTGGACGAGCAGACCGGCGATCACGTGGCCGACCTGTTCGACCGCGTCAACCGGGACGGCACGGCCATCGTGGTCGTCACTCACAATCCGGAACTGGCCGCGCGGGCGCGGGTGCGGCTCGCCATGCGCAGCGGCGCGATCGAGCAGGCATGATCGTCCGGCTGGCGATCCGCTCGCTCGCCACGCGCCCGGTTCGCACCGTCGTGCTCGCCCTCGGCTTCGGCCTCGGCATCGGGGTGATGGCCATCCTCCTCGGCGTCGGCGAGGTCATCCTCGAGCAGTCGCTCTCGCCCGCCCTCCAGGGGGGCGGCGACGCGGTGATTGCCGGCGCCGGCGGGTCGGTGGACAACGCGCGGTTCGTGCTGTCGAGCGTGCTCGGCGGCGGGGGCCTGCGGTCACAGATCGCGGCCGCGGCGCCGTCGAAGCGGGCGACGCTGTACTTGATCACGCCCCAGAAGGCATGGCCCGTCGTGGCGCACGGCGGTGTGCCGAGCCTCGAACGGGCCGTCGGCGACCCGGAGCTCGCCCGCGTGCCCGGCTGGACCGACACGCAAGCCGATCGCGGGTGGGTCGACCCGGATCCGGCGGCCGTGCTGCGGGCCATGGATCGTTTCCATCCCGAGCCCGATGTCCCGGAATTCGCGTCGTCGTGGGCCGAGTGGCTCTACTTCAATGGCAGGACCCCGGACGGCGGCACGCGCTTCTATCTGACCTTCCTGGTGGGGCCCGAGACGGCCGGCCACGAGCGCTCGGCCGGGGTCCGCCTCCAGCTGGATCGCGAGGGGCGCACCTCGAGCTACTCGGCCGCGGCGCAGGTCGACGCTCGCGACGTCCTCGACCACGCGCCCGACCTGGACATCGGAGCGAACCACGTGCGCCTCCAGGGACTGCAGTACCGGATCACGCTGGACCTGCACGACGAAGGTGGCCGCGGCTCGGGCGCCAGCGGTACGCTCGTCCTCGATGCGGCGCCGGGCGGCCGGCTGCGCTCGCTGCCGCCGACCGCGATCGCGGGCGCGCGCGGCTGGGAGTCGGGATACGTGGTGCCGGCGCTGTCGGCGGACGTGCAGGGGTCGCTCGATGTGGACGGGACGCGGGTGGCGCTCGACGGCAGCGGCTATCACGACCACAACTGGGGCTTCTGGCGCGGCGTTCACTGGCAGTGGGGCCAGGTGGCGCACGACGGGCTCTCGTTCGTCTACGGACGGGTCTTTCCGCCGCCCAGCGTGGCGGACGCCTCGCGGCTCCCGGGCTTTCTCGGGGTGCTCGGCGAGAACGGCCCGCTCGGCGTCTCGACCAACGTGACCATCACCGAGCACGACGATGGCGGCAGCCCGACGGGTGTCGACGTGCGAGCGCGAGGGCGCGACCTGAACGTGCGGCTCCAGTTGTCGGTGGATCGGACCGTGAAGAGTGCGCGCGGTCCGCGGGGAACCGGGCCGGACATGACGTTTCTGCAGCTCGGCGGCACCTATCACGTGTCGGGGACCGCCGGCGGCCGCGACGTCGACTTCGCCGCGCGCGGCGCCGCCGAGACGTTCCGGGAGACACCGTGACGACCTACATCGGGCTGCTGCGGGCCGTGAACGTGGCCGGGCACAACCCCGTCTCCATGGGGGATCTCCGCGACCTCCTGGCGCGGCTGGGCCTGGGCGATGCCCGCACGCTGCTGCAGAGCGGCAACGTCGTCTTCCGGAGCCGCGAGATCCGCGCGACCGGCCTGGAGCGCCTCCTCGAGGCAGGGGCGGCGGAGCATCTCGGCCTGGACACGGATTTCTTCGTGCGAAGCGCCGGGGAGTGGCGGTCCGCGGTGGACCGCAATCCGTTTCCCGATGCCGCCCGGCACGACCCCGCCCGGCTCGCGCTCGTCGTCCTGAAGCGCGCGCCCGCCGCCCCGGCCGTGGAGGCGCTCGCAGCCGGCATCAAGGGGCGCGAGAGGCTCCGCGCCGATGGACGCCACCTCTACGTGGTGTATCCGGACGGCATGGGCCGGTCGCGTCTGAACGCGTCGGCCATCGAGCGGGCGCTCGGCGCGCGTGGGACCGCGCGCAACTGGAACACCGTCCTCAAGCTCGCGGCCCTCGCCGGGGCATGACGCCCCGGCCTCACTTGCGCGAAATCAGCGGGTGCGGCTCGAAGTGATACGCGACGTGCACCGTGAAGGTGGCGAGCGTGTCGTGCCCGGAGCCTCCACGCGTGATGAAGGTGGCGTCGACTGCGGGGCGAATCGCCAGGTGCCGGGTCAGGTACACGTTCACGCCGCCGCCCACCGTGAACGATGGATCGGTGAAGACCTGCCTGACGCCGAGCAGGTGTCCCTGACCCATCCGGAGGCGGTAGAAGGCGGGAACGTCGACCGCGCCGGCTCCGAACGACGCGCGGAAGAAGCCGACACCGGCCTCGACGAAGGGCACGGCACCGTGCGGATGCGTCAGCGCGGCCTGCAGGCGCAGATCCGCCCCGAACGCGTCCGAGGCGTGGCCGCGATCGAACCACTGGCCGCTCGCCTCGACGCCGATCTGCGGCGTGATCTCCCAGCCGAAGGCGCCGCCGAGCACGCCGGACGTCCTCGAGGCGTCACGGGCGGTGCCGCCGAAGACGTTGATGGTCGTGCCGTGGGTCCAGGCGTTCGTCGCGGCCGGCGGCTGGGCCGCGGCCTGCGCGGCGAGTCCGGGGCCGAGCCCGGAGAGGACGAGTACGAACAGCGAACGACGAAAGCGGCGAGTCATAGCTACTCCTTGCCCCAAGGTCAGCTATGCAACCTTGCTGCTCACTCGCGGACGGGGATTTGACGCCGGTTCTCGAGCTGGCGTGAGGCGCGCTGCCGGTATTCCGTCGGGTGGACGATCGCGCGGGGCGCGTTCCCGCTGGGCCGATCCCCGGCCGTACGGCCGGGCGTCGGCAGCATGAGCGCAGGATCAGGAGACGGAAGGGCGTCCCGGACGAGGTCGCGTCCGGGCGCGGTCGATTGCCGGAGTGGAGTATCGAGCCGGAACCGACTATCGTGCGACCGAAGCGAGCAGCCAGCCGACGGCGACGAGCGACGCGGCGGCCACGACCCACCAGAAACGGAGGCAGAGGGCGGCGACATCGTAGCGATCGAGACGATCCCGCATACCTCGACGCTAGCGCCCGGTGCCTGACGACGGGCTGGAAAAGCCCTGAAGAATCCCTTAAAGCGCCCCGCCTCCCCCCGGGACGCTGTAAGATTGGCCGGAGGAGAGGCCTAGATCCGCCCGGCACCGGGCGGTACGGGGGACCCAGACGGCCGCTGCGGGACGAGGCGGCGGCCAGGGGCGCATCCGGGCGTTCGTGAGAGCCCGGTAGAGGACTTCCAACCTCGAGCCCGTCAGCTAACCCCGTCGGCCGTTGGAGGCACCTGTGCCCGAAGAAGGGCTTTTCTACCATCTCAAGCGGTTCGTCGTCGGCAAGCCGATCCCGTCGCACCTGGCCCACCACGAGCGGCTGTCGCGGCTGACCGGTCTGGCGGTTCTCTCGTCGGACCCGCTGTCGTCGGTCGCCTACGCCACCGAGGAGATCCTCCGCGTCCTGATCCTGGTGGGCGCCAGCGCGCTGACGATCGCGACGCCGATCGCCATCACGATCGCGGCCATCCTGGCGATCGTCGTCTTCTCGTACCGCCAGACGCTGCACGCGTACCCGAGCGGGGGCGGCGCCTACATCGTCGCGAAGGAGAACCTCGGCGAGAGCCCGGCGCTCATCGCGGCCGCCTCGCTGCTCATCGACTACGTGCTGACGGTGGCCGTGAGCATCGCGGCCGGCGTGGCCGCGCTCACCTCGGCCTTCCCGGCGTGGCACGTCAACCGGGTCGAGCTGACGCTGGTCTTCGTGGCGCTGCTCATGCTCGGCAACCTGCGCGGCATCCGGGAGTCGGGGCGCATCTTCGCGGTGCCGACGTACTTCTTCGTCGTCACGATCCTGACGCTGATGGTCGTCGGCGCCTGGCACTGGGTGACGGGGACGGTCGCGCCGGTGACGGCCGCCGCCCAGCTGGTGCCGACGGGTCAGACGCTGACGCTGTTCCTCCTCCTGACGGCGTTCTCGAACGGCTGCACGGCGATGACGGGCGTGGAGGCCGTGTCGAACGGCGTGCCGGCGTTCAAGCCGCCGGAATCGAAGAACGCCGCCGCGACGATGCTGATGATGGCGGTGCTCTCGATCTCGATGTTCCTCGGCATCACGTTCCTGGCGCACGCGTACCGGATCATCCCGAGCGATCAGGAGACCGTCATCTCGCAGCTCGCCCGCGGGGTCTTCGGGAGCCGCGGCGTGCCGTACTTCGCGGTCCAGGGCGCGACGATGCTGATCCTCGTGCTGGCGGCGAACACCGCCTACGCGGACTTTCCCCGGCTGGCGTCGATTCTGGCGCGCGACCGCTACGTGCCGCGCCAGTTCATGAACCAGGGCGATCGCCTCGCGTTCTCGAACGGGATCGCCGGCCTCAGCGTGCTGGCCGCGGTGCTGCTCGTCCTGTTCGGCGGCGACACGCACGCGCTCATCCCGCTCTACATGATCGGCGTGTTCGTGTCGTTCACGCTGTCGCAGGCCGGGATGGTGATCCACTGGCGGCGGCTGCGGACGCCGGGATGGCAGGTGAGCGCCATCATCAACGGCTTCGGCGCGATCGTCACCGGCCTGGTGCTGCTGGTCGTCGGCGCCACCAAGGCGCACGAAGGCGCCTGGATCATCATGCTGCTGATCCCGCTGAACGTGCTCTTCTTCAAGATCACCCACCGCCACTACGACGGCGTGGCCGAGCAGCTCTCGCTCCGGGGCTGGCAGTCGCACGGGCCGCGGCGGAACACGGTCGTCGTGCCGATCAGCGGGATCCAGCGCGCGGTCGTCGAAGCACTCGACTACGCGCGGTCGCTCTCGCCCGACGTGCGCGCGGTGTACATCGACGTCGACCCGTCGGCGACGACACAGCTCCAGACGCACTGGACGGAGTGGGGGCGCGGCATCCCGCTCGTCGTCCTCGAGTCGCCCTACCGCTCGCTCATGGAGCCGCTGCTGGAGTACATCGGCGAGATCCATGCCGCCCGTCCGGACGACTACGTGACGGTGGTCCTGCCCGAGTTCGTGCCGGCGCGCTGGTGGCACCACCTGTTCCACAACCAGCGGGCGCTCCTCATCAAGGGCGCGCTGCTGTTCGCCCCGAATACCGTCGTGACGAGCGTGCCGTTCCATCTGAGGCACTGACGCCATGGTCACGACGGCCGCGCTCAGCCTGCTCCTGGTCGTCCTGGTCGTCGCGACGACCGGCACGCTGCGGGTCGCGATTGCCGCGTCGATCGCCGCCGACCTGGCGCTCAACTACTTCTTCATGCCGCCGTACCGGACGCTGACGATCGCGGACCCGCAGAACTGGGTCGCGCTCTTCGCGTTCCTCGCCGTCAGCGCCACGGCGAGCTCGCTGTCATCGTCCGCCCGCGCGAGGGCGCGGGAGGCAATGGACCGGCGCGACGAGCTCGCGAGGCTGTTCGACCTCAGCCGCGACGTGCTGCTCACGACCGACAGCCGCGATGCGGTCGTGAAGCTCGCCGAGGCCGTGTCCCGGCGCTTCGAGCTGGAGGCGGTCGCGATCTGCCTGCCCGGCGATTCGGACTGGGAGGTCTCGAGCGCCGGTCCGCCGGTGGAGCTCGATCGCCAGGCCCTCTCGTCCGCGTTCGCGGCGGCGTCGGCGCAGATCGAGTTCGACGCGCACGCCCGCACTTACAGCGGCCACGGCGTGATGCCCGTGGGCGGCCAGATGGGCCGGATCGTGCCGCTTCGGGTCGGCACCCGGGCGGTGGGCCTGCTGGTGGCCGCGGGGCGGCCGATCGAGCCCGGGACGCTCGACGCGCTCGCGGGCGTCGTGGCCATCGCGATCGAGCGCGCGCAGCTGCTCGAGGCCCGGAAGGCCGCCGAGCTGGCGCGGCAGGGGGACGCGCTCAAGTCGGCGCTGCTCGCCTCGCTCGCGCACGACCTGCGCACGCCGCTGACGGCCATCCGCGTCGCGGCGAGCAACCTGAACGCGTCGTGGCTCCAGGAACCCGACCGGCGCGAACAGAGCGACCTCATCCTCGCTGAAGTCGAGCGGCTCGACCGCCTGTTCCAGAACATCCTCGACATGGCGCGCATCGACGCGGGCGCCGTGTCGCCGGAGCTCCGCTGGGTCCACCCGGCCGAGATCGCCGAAGCCGCACGCAGTCAGGTGGAGCACGTGCTGCGCCGGCGCCGGGTCGACGTCTCGGTCCCGTCCGACGGGCTCGTCCGCGTCGATCCCCGGTTGATCGCGTCGGCTCTGGCCCGCCTGCTGGAGAACGCGGCGCAGTACTCGCCGGCCGACACGCCGATCGGCCTGACGATGGCGATCACCCCGGAGGGCGTCACCGCGACGGTCCGCGACCACGGCCCCGGGATCGCGGCGGCCGACATCCCGCACCTGTTCGACCGGTTCTACCGGGGTGTCGCCGCGAAGGAGCACGCGTCGGGGACGGGCATGGGCCTCTCGATCGCGCGCGGGATCCTGGCGGCGGAGGGCGGCCGGGTCTGGGGGGAGAACGCGCCCGACGGCGGCGCGCGGTTCACCATCGCCGTCCCGGCGGAAACGCGCGAAGGCCCGCCGGCCGCGGGGGAGGTATGAACCGCCTGCCGCGCATCCTGCTCGTCGACGACGAAGTGTCGATCCAGCGGGCCGTGGCGCCGCTGCTGCGCTCGCGCGGCTACGAAGTCGACGTGGCGGCGACCGGCGCCGCGGCGCTCGCCTTCATGAAGTCCCGCCCGCCCGACCTGGTCGTGCTCGATCTGGGGCTGCCCGATCTCGAGGGCACCGAGGTGTGCCGGCGCATCCGCGCGGCGGGCGCCACGCCGATCATCGTCCTGTCGGCGCGCACGGCGGAAGGCGACAAGGTCGAAGCCCTCGATCTCGGCGCGGACGACTACATCACGAAACCGTTCAGCGCCGAGGAGCTGCTCGCGCGGGTCCGCGTCGCGCTGCGGCGCGTGTTCCTCGGAGACGAGGCCCCGACGGGGCGTCTCACCTGCGGCGATCTCGCGATCGACTACGACCGCCGGCGTGCGCTCCGGGGCGGCGAGGAGATCCGGCTGACGCCGAAGGAATTCGAGCTGCTCGAGCTGCTCGCCCGCAACCAGGGCCGCGTCCTGACCCACCGTACGATTCTGCGGACCATCTGGGGCAGCCACGCCGTCGACCATCCCGAGCACCTGTGGGTGCTCGTCAAGCAGCTGCGGAAGAAGATCGAGCCGGACCCGGCGAATCCCCGGTACGTGATCAGCGAGCCCTGGGTCGGCTACCGGTTCGCCGTCGACGCGGAGCCGGACGCGACCTAGGGACCTACAGGATTTTCGAGATCGACGCCGCCCCGAGATCGGCGTCGCGCCGAGATCGACGTCGCCTCGAGATCGATGTAGCCGCGGACCTTCAGGTCCGCCAATGCGAAGCCGGCCTGAAGGCCGGCCGCTACGGCCAAACGAAAACAGCTCTAAGATTAGGAACCGGTGAGCGGGACGACCTGCACCGCCGAATCGGGCACGGCGCGCAGGAAGCGGTCCAGCGTGGAGCCGCGCCACAGCACTTCCCACCGCGATCGCGCGCTCTGGCCGAAGATGACGTGCGTGACGCCTTCGCGCTGGGCGAAGGCAATCAGGCCGTCCGCCGGCCGGTCCGCCCTGACGCGCACGACGGTGGCGCCCAGCGTCTCGGCCAGGCGGATGTTCTGCTGCAGGGCCTCCGAGTCGCGGGGCTCGATGCGGTCGGGCTTCTCCCGCGGCGTCTCCACGTACACGGCGTACCATTTCGATCCCAGGCGGCCCGCGATCCGGGCGCCCGTCCGGATGACGCGGGGCGCCAGGGCGTTCGAGCTCATGCAGACCATGACGCGCTCCGGGATGAGCGCCGGTTCGAGCCCCTCGCGCGCCCGGTAGCTGGCGGCCTTTTCGCCGACCTCGTCGGCCACCGCCCGCAGCGCGAGCTCGCGGAGCGTCGACAGGTTGCCCTTGCGGAAGAAGTTCGTCAGGGCCTGTTCGACCTTCTCGGGGCGGTAGATCTTGCCCTCCCGCAGCCGCTCGCGCAGCTCCTCGACGGTGACGTCGACGTTGATGATCTCGTCCGCCCGGTCGAGGAACGTGTCCGGGACGGTCTCACGCACGCGCACGCCGGTCGCCCGGGCGACGGCGTCGTTGAGCGTCTCGAGGTGCTGGATGTTGACGGCCGTCATCACGTGGATGCCGGCGGCGAGGATGTCGAGCACGTCCTCGTAGCGCTTGGAGTGGCGGCTGCCCGGGACGTTCGTGTGCGCCAGCTCGTCGACGATGCAGACCTGGGGCCTCCTCGCGAGAATCGCCGCGACGTCCATCTCCTCCATGACCACGCCGCGGTACGCCACTCGCCGGCGGGGGATCACTTCGAGGTCCTTCAGCTGCGCCTCGGTGTCGCCCCGGCCGTAGGTCTCCACGTAGCCGACGACGACGTCGAGGCCGCGGGCCCGCAGGGCGTGCGCCTCCTGCAGCATCTCGTAGGTCTTACCCACGCCGGGCGCGGCACCCACGTAAATCCGGAGGCGCGCCCGATCCCGTTCCTTGATGCGCGCCAGCAGGGCGTCGGCGGTGGGGCGGGACTCGGGCATCGCCACGCGCCCTCCTAGGCGAGCCTCAGGGCGGTCACGAGGAGGTCGATGCCCTTGATCCCGATGAAGGGCAGGACGATCCCGCCGAGGCCGTAAATCAACATGTTGCGGCGCAGGATGGCCGCGGCGCCGAGGGGCCGGTAGGGGATGCCGCGCAGCGCCAGGGGGATCAACGCGATGATGATGATCGCGTTGAAGATCACCGCCGACAGGATGGCCGATTCCGGCGTGGCCAGGTGCATCACGTTGAGGACCGCGAGCTGCGGGAAGGCCAGGACGAACATCGCCGGAATGATCGCGAAGTACTTCGCCACGTCGTTTGCGATGGAGAAGGTCGTCAGGGCGCCGCGCGTCATGAGCAGCTGCTTGCCGATCTCGACGATCTCGATGAGCTTGGTCGGGTTCGAGTCCAGATCGACCATGTTGCCCGCTTCTTTCGCGGCCGTCGTGCCGGTGTTCATCGCGACGCCGACGTCGGCCTGCGCGAGCGCCGGCGCGTCGTTGGTGCCGTCGCCCGTCATGGCCACGAGCTTGCCTTCGGCCTGCTCGCGCTTGATGAGCGTCATCTTGTCCTCGGGCGTCGCCTGCGCGAGGAAGTCGTCGACGCCCGCCTCCTCGGCGATCGACGCGGCGGTGAGGGGATTGTCGCCGGTAATCATGATCGTCCGGATGCCCATCGCCCGCAGGTGCGCGAACCGCTGGCGCATGCCGCCCTTGACGACGTCCTTCAGGTGAATGACGCCCAGCACGCGCGAGGGTTCCGCCACGACCAGCGGGGTCCCTCCGCTGCGCGCGATGCGGTCGACGATCGCGGCGACGTCGGTCGAAGACGCCCCGCCGTGGGCCTGCAGGTAGGCGGCGACCGCGTCGGCCGCGCCCTTGCGGATCTGCCGCGGCCCGATGTCGACGCCGGACATGCGCGTGTGCGCGGAGAACGGCACGAACACGGCCTCCCGGTCGGACAGCTCGCGCCCGCGGATGCCGTAGCGCTCCTTGGCCAGGACGACGATCGAGCGGCCTTCCGGCGTCTCGTCGGCGAGCGAGGCCAGCTGGGCCGCGTCGGCGAGCTCGGCTTCCGGAACGCCCGGGGCCGGCACGAACTCGGTCGCCTGGCGGTTGCCCAGCGTGATCGTGCCCGTCTTGTCGAGAAGCAGCGTGTTGACATCTCCCGCCGCCTCGACGGCGCGCCCCGACATGGCGAGGACGTTGTGCTGCACGAGACGATCCATCCCGGCGATCCCGATCGCCGAGATGAGCGCGCCGATCGTCGTCGGAATGAGGCAGACGAGCAGCGCGATCAGGACCGGGATCGGGATCGTCGTGCCGGCGTAGCGGGCGAAGGGCTGCAGGGTGACGACGACGAGCAGGAAGACCAGGGTCAGCACGGACAGGAGGATGGTCAGGGCGATCTCGTTCGGCGTCTTCTGGCGCTCGGCTCCCTCGACGAGCGCGATCATCCGGTCCAGGAAGCTGTGCCCGGGATCGGAGGTCACCCGCACCTTGATCCAGTCGGAAATCACCCGCGTGCCGCCGGTCACGCTGGACCGGTCGCCGCCCGACTCCCGGATCACCGGCGCCGACTCGCCCGTGATCGCCGACTCGTCCACCGACGCCACCCCTTCGACGATCTCGCCGTCTGCCGGGATGAACTCGCCCGCGCGCACCAGCACCAGATCGTTTCTGCGAAGGCTCGCCGCGGGCACCGGCTCGGTGCGGTCGCCTTCCGTCACCCGGTTCGCCACCGTCTCGGTCCGCGTCCGTCGGAGGGTATCGGCCTGCGCCTTGCCGCGCCCTTCCGCCATCGCCTCCGCGAAGTTCGCGAACAGCACCGTGAACCACAGCCAGAACGCGATCTGACCCGTGAAGAGCGGCTGTCCGGTCCGGCCGACCAGTTCCTGGACGAACACCGCCGTCGTCAGCACGCTCCCGACCTCGACGATGAACATCACCGGGTTCCTGATCTGGACCCTGGGATCGAGCTTCCGGAGGGACTCGGCCACGGCCTGACGGACGATGCCGGGATCCCAGATCGAGACCGTGCGCGCGCGTTCTGACATGCCTGGTGCTCCTGCTAGCGAGCCGCCGCCGGCGGGCCCAGCGTGGCGTCGAGGTCGAGGTTCAGCTCGAGGACGTTGACGCGCGCACGGCCGAAGAAGCCCCACGCCGGCGCCTGCGTGTGCGCGGCGACGAGGCTGCGGACGCGCTCGATCGCGACGCCCCTGGCCCGGGCCACGCGCGGCGCCTGCAGCGCCGCGGCGTCGGGTGGGATGTCGGGATCGAGCCCCCCGCCGCTCGCGGTCACCATCTCCGACGGCACGCGGCCGGCCGGCACGCGCTCGAGCGTCGTCACGGCCGCGAGGCGCGCCTCGACGGCCTTCAACTGTTCGGGGTTCGAGGGTCCGTCGTTGCTGCCGCCCGCCGCCGCCGCGTCGTAGTCGACGGCCGACGGGCGCGGGTGGAAGTACGCGGGGCGCGCGAACCCCTGGGCGATCAGGCGCGAGCCGACGATGGTGCCGTCGGCGCGCCGGATCAGGCTGCCATCGGCCTGGGCGGGGAAGGCGGCACGTCCGAGCGCCCAGACGGCGATCGGGTACACGCCGCCGAAGAGCAGCATCGTGACCGCCGTGAACCGGATGCCGTGCTTCAGCTCTTCGAGCATCGCTGTCCTCGCTCCTCGATCGGCGGCGGCCGCTAGCGCAACGCCAGGTGCTCGGCGATCGGCCCGAGCACCGCCACGGGCATGAACATCAGCAGGCCGAGGATCACGACGACGGCCCAGAGCGTGAGCCCGTACGTCGCGCTGTCGGCCCGAAGGGAGCCGGCACCCTCGGGCGTCGCCGGCTTGGCGGCGAGCGATCCCGCCAGCGCCAGCGGCGCCACGATTGGGATGTACCGCGAGAGGAGCATCACGAGCCCGGTCGAGATGTTCCAGAACGCGGTGTTGTCTCCGAGCCCCTCGAATCCTGAGCCGTTGTTCGCCGCGGCGGACGAGAACTCGTACAGCATCTCCGAGAAGCCGTGCGGGCCGGGGTTGTGCAGCCATGCGAGCGCCGCCTGCGGATGCGCCGTCGTCGTCCACACGTAGCAGGCAACGGCCGTCCCGACGAGGATCGCGAGCGGATGCCAGAGCAGGGCGAGGCTCGCGAGCTTCATTTCCTTCGCCTCGACCTTCTTGCCCAGGAGCTCTGGCGTCCGGCCGACCATCATGCCCGCGACGAACACGGCGACGACGATGAAGACGAACATGTTGATGAAGCCGACGCCCACGCCGCCGAAGATGCTGTTGAGCCACATGCCGGCCATGGCCACGAGGCCGCCGATCGGCGTCAGCGAATCGTGCATCGCATCGACCAATCCGTTCGACGTGACGGTGGTGCTCACGGCCCACAGCGCCGAGAGGCCGGCGCCGAATCGGACCTCCTTGCCCTCCATCGAGCCGGTGGACTGATCGACGCCCATCCGGGCGATGGCGGGATTGCCGTGGACCTCCTGCTGGACCGCCACGCCCAGCATCGGGAGGTACATCGCCAGCATCACCGCGAACAGGACGATCGCCAGCCGCTTCCGGCGCACCATGAATCCCAGCGTCCAGATCATCGCCATGGGAATCGCCAGGATGGCCCATCCCTCGACGAAGCCGGTGACGGGCGTCGGGTTCTCGTACGGATGGGTCGAGTTCGGACCGAAGTATCCGCCGCCGTTGGTGCCGATCTGCTTGATGGCGACCATGGGCGCCGCCACGCCGCGCGCGATCGTCTGCTCGCGGCCCTCGACCGTGACGGCCCTGGCGGCGCCCTGGAACGTCATCGGGACGCCTTGCCACAGGAGGACCGCGCCGACGACCAGCGCGAGGGGCAGGAGCACCCGCACGCTCGCGCGCGTCACGTCGACGTAGAAGTTGCCGACGGCGGTGGACCGGTTCCGGCCGAGCGCCCGGAAGAGGGCCACGCACGCCGCGATGCCCGTGGCGGCGGTGACGAATTGCAGGAATGTCGCCTCGAACATCTGCGAGAAGTAGGAGAGCCCCGTCTCGCCGCTGTAGTGCTGCAGATTCGTGTTCGTCGTGAAGCTGGAGATCGTGTTGAACGCCAGCGCCGGCGCCATGTTTGCGATGCGGTCGGGATTGAGGGGCAGGACCTTCTGCAGGGAGACGATCGCGAACGTCGCCAGCCAGAACCAGACGTTCGACACCAGGAGCGAGATCGAGTACCTGCTTCCAGTCCTGCTGCGCGGCCGGGTCCACGCCGGTCAGGCGCAGCACGAGTCGCTCGATCGGCACGAGAATCGGATCCAGGAAGGTCCGCTCTCCTGCGAACACGCGGGCCATGTACCGTCCGAGCGGCACGCTCGTCGCGATCGTGACGAGAACCAGGACGCCGACGGCGACGTATTCGAGGCCCATGCGGATCTCAGAACTTCTCGGGGCGCAGCATTGCGTACACGAGGTACGCGAACGCGGCGACGCTCAGCACCAGCGACACCAGTGTCATCGCCCGCCTACAGCCGATCGCACAGTTCGACGAAGCCGACGAGCGCGGCGAACGTCGTCAAGCCGAGAGCGATCATTCCCACCAGCAGCACACCGCACCTCCTACCAGCCGCCCGTCTTGTTGCCGAACCACCACACGCCGCCGAACAGGACCGTGTTCTGATGGTCGCGGAGGTCCGCCGCGCCTCCCGGGCCCGTGAAGAAGGGCCGATTCGACCAGTCGCGCCGGAATTCCGCACGGGCCAGGAAGCCGTCCGACACCTTGTACTCCGCGGTCACGGTCGTCTCCTGGAGCAGCTGTGCGATTCCGCCGAACAGGCCCTGATCCTGGAGGCGCTCGTCGCGCAGCCCGAGGGCCACCTGGCTCGTGACCTGATATCGCGCGTACGCGGCCAGGCCATCGAGGGCGAGCGAGGGATCGCCCTCGCGAACCTGGCTGGTCGTGTGGTTCGCGTCGAGCCCGAGCGTCCAGCGCGGGGTCGGCGTCACGGTGACGTACGTGTCGAGCACGCGAAAGAACCCGTTCGGGCCGTCCGGCTGTCCGTTGTCGGGCTGCTCCTGACCGAAGTAGTCGTTGACCGTCCAGGTCAGCGCCGGGACGGGCTTGACGATGGCCGCGACCTGGTTCGACTTGAAGTTGTTGAAGTCCTCGGTCTGCTGGATGCCGTTCGAGAGCATGTACAGGACCGTCACCTTCTCGGTCACGGGCAGCGCGAGCCGCACGCCCGAGTGATAAAAGGGCAGGAAGTCGAAGAGGTACGCGCGCGAGAACGCCTGGTCGTCTTTGGCGTAGTTCGTTTCGTATCCGAGCATCGACGCGTACTTGCCGAAGTCGAGCTGCAGGCCTCGGCCGACAGGGAACACGTACGTGCCGTACGCCTGCCAGACGTTGCGGTACACGGCGGGACGCGGTTCGTTCGCCGGGCTGCCCTGTACCGTGTCCGTGGCCTGGCCGAACTGCAGATCAATCCGCGCGCCGAAGGGGCGACCGTTCTCGAGGTTGGGAACGCTCTCGAGGACGATGGCGGCCTGCTGGATGCTGAAGACGTTGGCGCGCGTGTCGTAGGCACGCAGCTGCAGGACCCGGTCGGGCGGACGGTTCGAGGCGTACTCGTAGTACCCCTCGAACGTGACGCCGAACCGCACGTCCTCGAATGGGTTGCCGGAAGCCGGCGCCTGCGCGAGCGCAGGGCCGGCGAACACCGCGAGCGCGATGGCCGCGACGCCGGCTCGGACTCCGGCCGCCGACCCCAGCGGGAATCGTGGCATGACCGGGTGGCTCCTCAACGGGCGACCGCCCACGCGGCTGCCGGCACGCGCTCCGCGCCCACCTGGGCGAATACGACGGCATAGCCCTCCGCGAGGAGGCGCGCGACCAGCCGCTCCTCGCGGCTCGGCCACCACGCGCGCTTCTGCCCGCCGACGATGAGGAGAGATGACCGGTCCAGCATCGAATGCACCACGTCGTCGTACCGCCGGCACGCGCACGGCAGGACGGTCACGCGCACGCCGACGTCGGCAGCCAGGGCCTGGCCCCCGTCGACCAGGCGGGCGGGCTCGAATCCCGCACGGCCCGTCCGTGGGGTATCACGGCCGGCACCAGCAGGACGACCCGCGCATCGAGGCCGTCGGTGAGCCGCTTGGCGGTCGCCAGCGCGCACCGCGTGCCGTCGGCCGCCGTCGCGAGCACACACACCACCGACACCCGGCGGTCGTCCATTGCCAGACCTTCACGGCCCACACCCAGAGCATGGAGGGGGCCAACTGAACGCAGGCGAAAAAGGGCCTGAAAACCGCCTGAACAAAACCGAGGCGCCGGCTTTTCGGCGCGATATACACTGAGGGCGCATGCGAATCCAGCACCTCGCCGCGGCCACTCTCCTGGGTCTCTTCGCGGGCGTCTTCGCCGGATGCGGCGGGCCCGGTTCGACGTCCGCGCCGCCGCCGGCGGGCGCGGCGGCTCCGAAAACCGACGTCGGGGCGCCGGCCGCCGCGAAGGCGGACGCCGGCGCCCAGGGCATCGTCCTGAAGGACCTGAACGGGAAGGATGTCGCGCTGGCGTCGTTCCGGGGGAAGGTCGTGATCCTCAACTTCTGGGCGACGTGGTGCGTGCCCTGTCGCAGCGAGATTCCGGATTCTGGCGGCGCTGCAGGCCGAGCATCCCGACGACCTCGCCGTCGTGGGCGTCCTCGTGCTGGATCCGGTCAGTGAAAGGACCCGGCCGTTCGTCCAGCAGATGAAGATGACCTACACGGTCCTCGACGGCAACGACCGCAAGGATCTCGAGGACACCTACGGTCCCTTCGCCGGGCTCCCGACGTCCGTCATCCTCGATCGCACGGGGGCGATTGTCGCCAAGCGGCTGGGCGCGACGACCAAGGCCGACTTCGCGGCGGCCGTTGCGCCGCTGCTCTAGTCGGCGGCTTTCAGGACGCTGACCGGATCGACACGGGACGCCCGCCACGCGGGCCAGGCCGTGGCGACGAGCGCCACCAGCGCGAGGACGGCCGCGGCCAGCGCGAGCGTGGCCGGGTCGTGTGGTCCGACGCCGAACAGCAGCGTCGAGAGGAAGCGCGTGAGCGCGAGGGCCCCGGCGAGCCCGGCGGCCAGCGCGGCTGCGGTCATCATCGCCCCTTCCCCCACGATCAGTCCGAGGATCTCGGCCGGCCGGGCGCCGAGCGCGAGACGGATCCCGATTTCGCGCCGGCGCTGGGCCACGTCGTAGCTGAGGACGCCGTAGACGCCGACTGCGGCGAGCAGCAGCGCCACGCCGCCGAAGAGCGTGACGAGCAGCATCGCGAACCGCCGCTCGGACACGGAGCGGAACAGCGTACGGTCGAGCGGTTCCAGCCCGAAGACGGCGAGCTGCGGATCGATGGCGTGAATCGCCGCGCGCACGGCCGGCGCGAGCGCCACGGCATCGCCCGCCGTGCGGACGAGCAGCACGCCCGTCCCGTCGAACGACGGGACGTCGCGGAGCGGCACGTAGACCGCCGGCGGGTCCTGGCCGCCCAGGCCCTTGAACTTCTCGTCCGCCACGACGCCCAGGACGGCCCAGTTGACGCCCCAGAAGCGGAGCTGGGCGGCGGTCGGATCACGACCCGCGAAGAACTGCCGCGCCGCCGCCTCGTTCACGAGGCACACGGGCGTCGCGTCGCGGTCCTCGAAGATGCGGCCGCGGGCGACCGCCACGCCCATCGTGGCGAAGTAGCCCGGCGTGACACGGCGCATCGAGATTTCGGGCCAGTTCCGGCCTTCGGCCTCGCGGCCCACGACGAAGAAGGAATTGGTGAAGCCGGGATCGAGCGGATGATTGCCGGCGGCCGCCGCCGAGACGACGCCCGGCATCGAGGACACGCGCGCGAGCAGCTCGCGCGTGAACGCGCGCTGCGGCTCGGAGGTCGGCCAGCCTTTCGTGTCGACCGGGTAGCGCGCTGGCGGCAGCTGGTACTCCGCCTTGAGGATGCCGGCGGTGCGGAAGCCGGGATTCACGTCCAGCAGGTTCCAGAAGCTCCGGATCAGGAGACCGGCGCCCGCGAGCAGCATGACCGTCAGCGCCAGTTCGGCGACGACGAACGTCCCGCGAGCGCGCCGCAGCCCGCGGCCGGGCGTGGCGCGCGCCCCGCCGGCGTGCAGGGTCTCGGGGAGTCCGCGCCGGGGCGACTGGAGAGTGGGGATGAGCGCGAAGAGCGCGCCGATGGATGCCGTGACGACGAGCGTCACGGCGAGCACCCGGAGGTCCAGGCCGGCCGAGCGGATGCGTGGAATGTCGGCCGGCGCGAGGCCGATGAGGGCACGCAGGAAAAGGGCGGCGCCGCCGACGCCGACGACCGCCGCGGCCAGGCTCAGCAGCATCGTCTCGACGAGGAACTGGCGCGCCAGCCGGCCGCGGCCGGCGCCGAGCGCGGCCCGCACCGCGATCTCGTGGGCGCGCGCCGACGCGCGCGCGAGCAGCAGGCTCGCGACGTTGACGCAGGCGACGAGCAGCACCAGCGCGACCGCGCACAGCAGCAGGTACAGCACCGGGCGCACGGGACCGAGCACGACGGCGTCGAGCGACTCGATGTTGACGCCGCGGCCCGCGTTCTCCGGGTACGTGCGCTCGAGGTCCGACGCGATCGGGGCGAGCTCGCCCTCGGCCGCATCCGGCGTCTCGCCCGGCGCCAGCCGCCCGAGCATGAAGATGGGATGCGTGCTCCGGGGCAGGGCGCGCGGGTCGGCCTGCAAGGGCAGCCAGACGTCCACCGGGACCCGCTCGCCGCGATCCGCAAATGCCCGTCCGTAGGCGGCGGCCGAGAGGACCTGCAGCGTGCCGAACTCGGTCGCGTCCGGCACCACCCCCACAATCGTGTAGGGCTCGTCGTTCAGGCGGAATCGAGCGCCCCACGACGGCGGCGTCGCCGCCGAGGGCCCCGCGCCGGAGCGACTCGCTCACCAGCGCGACCCGGGGGCCGCCTGGAACATCCTCGGCGGCGGTGAACATCCGGCCGGCCAGCGCCCCAACGCCCAGCATCGGCAGCATGTTCGCCGTCACGCGGAGCGAGGCGAGCCGCACCGGGTCGCCGGTGGGCGGGGTCAGGGTGGCCTCGCCCGGCATGAACGCGGCCAGGCCGTCCAGGGTCCGCGCGCGCGCGCGGTAGTCGAGATAGTCCGGCACCGAGCCGGGCTCGCGCGTCGTGTGGCTGTCGCGATCCGTCTCCCAGACCATCACGAGCCGGTCCATGTGCGCGAACGGCGCCGGCTTCAGGAGCACGCTGTCGACGATGCTGAAGATGGCGGTATTGACGCCGATGCCGAGGGCGAGCGTGAGCAGGGCGGCGGCCGTGAAGGCCGGGTTGCGCCGCCAGCCGCGGAGGGCGTAGCGCACGTCCTGAATCGCCGCGTCGAGGTACGCGAAGCGTCGCTCGTCGCGGCAGGCTTCCTTCACCTGCTCGAGGCCGCCGAGGTCGAGCGCGGCGCGGCGTCTGGCGTCCGCCTCGCTCATGCCCGTGGCCACGTAGTCGCGGACCTGCCGGTCCACGTGCTCCCGGAGCTCGGCGTCGAGCCGTCGCTCGCGGAGGTCGCGCCGCCCGAGCCACTGCCAGGCCATGGTCTACTCCGCCGCCTGCAGGATCAGCCCGACCGCGTCGGTCAGGCGGCGCCAGCTCTCGATCTCGCGCTCGAGGGCCGTACGGCCCGTGCGGGTCAGGCGGTAGAACTTGGCGTCGCGCCCCGTGTCGGACGCCTTCCACTCGGCGGCCAGCAGGCCCCGTCGCTCCAGGCGGTGGAGGGCGGGGTAGAGCGACCCCTGCTGGACGTGCACCACGTCGCGGGAGATCTGCTGCAGGCGCTGCGCGATCGCGTACCCGTGCAGCGGGCCGAGCGCGAGCACCTTGAGGACGAGCAGGTCGAGCGTGCCTTGCGGCAGGTCGGGCGGCGTCGGCGGCATGATACCTCCGCCTTCGACATATACACCCCGGATAGGTCGAAGGTCAAGGCATTGAGACGGGTGCCGGGTGCTGAGTGCCAGGTGCCGACAGTGCGCCTCAGTGCTGATTTACGACGCGGAGGTCCTGGCCGACGACCACACCCGACGTCCGACATCCGCCGTTTACGTCTTGAACCGCCGCCAGTCGATCTGGTACTGCCGGACGCGGTAGTTGAGAATGCGCTCGGTGGTGCCGAGCAGCCGCGCCGCCTTGGCGCGGTTGCCGCGCGCGCTCTTGAGGGCGTCCTGGAGGATGTCCCGCTCGTAGGCGCCGAGCATCTCGTCGAGCGAGACCTTGGTCGAGGTGCCGGACGCCTCGGCGGTCTGCAGCGTCGGCGGCAGGTGGTGCGCGTGGATCACCTGCGCATCGCACACCACGACGGCCCGCTCGACGACGTTCTCGAGTTCGCGGACGTTGCCCGGCCAGTGGTAGCTCATGAGCATGTCGATCGCGGGCGTCGAGATACGCTTGATGTGCTTGCCGTGCTCGCGCGCGAACTTGTCGAGGAAGTGGTCGGCCAGCAGCAGCACGTCGGGCTTGCGCTCGCGCAGCGGCGGCATGTAGATGGCGAACACGTTCAGCCGGTAGTACAGGTCCTCGCGGAAGTCGCCGCCCGCGATCGCCTTCTCGAGGTCCTTGTTCGTGGCGGCCACCAGGCGGAAGTTGACGCGGATGGTCTCGGTGCCGCCGAGGCGCTCGAACTCGCGCTCCTGCAGGGCCCGCAGCAGTTTCACCTGCGTCGCCATGTTGAGCTCGCCGATCTCGTCGAGGAACAGCGTGCCGCCGTCGGCCAGCTCGAACCGCCCTTTCTTCGAGGCCTGCGCCCCCGTGAACGCGCCCTTCTCGTAGCCGAAGAGCTCCGACTCGATCAGCTCCTGCGGCAGGGCGGCGCAGCTCACCTTCACGAAGGGCCGCTTCGCGCGCGAGGAGTTGTAGTGGATCGCGTGCGCGACCATCTCCTTGCCGGTGCCCGACTCGCCGCGCAGCAGCACCGTCGTGTTGGTCGCGGCCACCTGCGACACCTGCTCGTACACCTGCCGCATCGGCCCGCTGGTGCCGACGATGTTGGAGAACTCGTAGCGCGACTGGAGCTCGTGGCGGAGGTGGACGTTCTCGTCCACCAGCCGCTGGCGGTCGGCTTCGATCAGGTTGTGCACCTTGACGGCCTGCGCGATCATCGAGCCCACCACGCCCAGGAACTTCGCCGTCCGCTGGTAGTCGCGGTTCGGCTTGAAGCGCAGGTCCACGCCGATCGCCCCGACCGTCCGGCCCTCGAGCGTGACGGGGGCCGCGATGTAGGTCAGCTCCTGGCGCGAGAGCTCGCGACGCTTCGCCGCCCGGTGCAGGAACGTCGGCTCCCGGCTGATCTGCGGGACGATGACGGGCTTGCCGCTCTGGATGACCTGGCCGGTCACGCCCTCGCCGGGACGGTAGCGCACGGGCTTGCTCGTGTCCACGGCGCCCGCCGAGGCCTCCAGCTCCACGTCGCCCGTCTGCGGATTGAGCAGCACGACGATGCTGCGCACCGCGCCGTGGTGGTGGCCGAGGATATCGAGCACGCGGTGCAGGCCCGCCCTCAGGTTGCGCTGGGTGAGCAGCGTCTGGCTGACTTCGAGCAGGGTGGAGAGCTTGCGCACCTCTCCTGAATGGTCGTCGAAGGTGTCGGGGGCGTCGGCGGTCATCGGCGTCACTGGAGGGACCATGAGGGCAGCTCCCTGGAAGAAGGGAAGCAAACGCGGTTCCAGACGCCGCTGTCTGGACCCGCGAAAAGTCCGCCAAAATCGATGGGGTCGGCTGGCGATGCAGGAAGAGCACTACATTTGTGTCGAATCAGTGGGATTGTCAGGACACAAATGTCAGATCGAGGAACGGGCGCCGCGGGCCGGCGGCGCCGTCCCTGGAGCGCCAGTCCTCTACGTCCTCTATCGGGAGCCCTTGCGCAGGTACACGTTCCCGTTGAAGGTCCGCAGCTCGAACTCGGGGCCGCCGCCGTTGATGGCGCCGTAGATCGACTTGTCCACTTCGATCCGGTAGCGGCCGTCGGTCCGGCGGGTGTCCTGCACGACGGGATTCCCGGTGCTCGGCTTCACCTGGACGTCGAAGTCGCTGAAGACGTCGCCGTTGTCCGTGCGCAGCCGCAGGTTCGCCTTCGTCGCCGACGGCACCGTGACGTCGACGTTGCCGTTGAGCGACGTGAAGGCCATCGGCGTGCCGGCCGTGATCTCGCGGAGGGTCGCGACCACCTTGCCGTTGGTCGAGTGCGCCACCACGGACCCGCTCACGTTGGTCAGCGTGATCGAGCCGTTCACGTTGTTGGCCTCGATCTCCCCCTGCACCCCCTCGACGAGAATCGCGCCGCCGTTGACGGTGCTCAGCTTCAGGTCGGTCCGCGTCGGCACCTGAATCTCGAGCGTGGCACGGGCGTTCACGCGGCTCGTCCGGATCGTCATCGTGTTGTTCTCCTCCTCCACGACCAGGCCGGTGGGGCTCGTCAGCCGGTGGAGCCCTGCTGCGTTCGCATCGTCGCGGCTCGACGTCCGCCCGCGGTCGGCGAGAGGCTCGGACTGGATCGAGACGTCGCGGCGGTCGGCCGCGCGGACGGTGATGCCGCCCGAGACGAGCTTGACGGTCACGGTCCCCGGCCGCGACGGATCGCTGAAGGGGACGGTCACGTGATCGCTCGTGTTCTGGGTCGTGGTCTGGGCGCCGGCCGCGACCACCGCGGCGACCAGCACGACGCCCATCCAGGCTGCTGTTCTCATGGCTCGATTCTCCAACGGGCCCGCAGGCCCCGGCTGCTTCGGCAGACCCGGCGGTCTGCGCTCTGGTGTCCTAGCGCGCCTCACGGAGCACGCGCACGTCGCCATTCAGTCCCTCGAAGGTCAGGACCGGTCCTCCGTGCCCGACGCGCACGGTCGCGAACGGGTTCGCCCGGTAGACCGTCCTGCCGTTCCGCTGTTCCACCACCGGCGCGGCGCCCGACGCCTGCGCGGTGACCTGGAAATCCGTGTAGAGCCCGCCGTTCATCGTCTTGAGGCGAAGCTCCGCGTCCAGGTCGGCGGGGAAGCGGGTCTCGATGTCGCCGTTGACCGTCTTGAACGTGGAGGCCGCCACCGGGCTCTTCCGGAACGACGCCGTCACGGCACCGTTCACGGTGACCGCCGACCCCGAGCCGCCCATGCCGGAGAGTGCGACGGCTCCGTTGACGTTCGACACGTCGAAGGCGCCGTCGAGGTTCTCGACCCGCACGTCGCCGTGGTTGACCGTGCACGCCGTGAGCACGGTGTCCCGCGGCACGCGGACGTCGAAGTCCACGTCGACGCGATAGCGCTCCTCGCTCCAGCCCCTGGACCGGCCGCGGTCGCTCACGTGGCAGCCGCAGCGCTCGCCGTCGGCACAGACCGTGATCGTGCCGCCGGTGTCGCCGAACGACAGCTGCACGCGGTCCCGGGCCTCGTTCAGCGCCGCGTCGTCGACCGCCTGAATGGTCCGGTGAGCCGTGACCTGGACGTCGGGGCCGTCGTACGCGCTCACGTGCACCGACCCGTTGATGTCGCTCACCTCCAGGCGGTGCGGCGCCGGGCCCGACCAGCTGAGCGTGCGCTGGACCGTGTCCGCGCGCTGCACCGGCGTGCCCGGCATCGCGAGGACCGCAATCGAGAGCGCCGACAGGATGGAGACCACCCAGGAGAAGAACGAAGCCACCAGCGTCATGAGTCCTCCTCGTTCAGCCGAGCTGCTGCACGCCCCAGGTCGCGCGCCCCCGCACGTCCGCGTCCGCGCCGCCGTCCGCCGCGAGCTGCCGGAGCGCGCCGAGCGCGTCACGGTCGTGGTTTTCCACGACGAAGTCGATGAGCGCGATCTGGACGAGCGCCGAGTGCTGTTCGGTCAGCTCCCGGATGGTCGCCTGGCGCACGTCGGGCTGGTCGCTGAACCGCCGCAGCGCGTCGATGCACGCGAGCCGGACGTTGACGTTCGGATCGTGTCCGAGGGCGTCGACGAGCGCCGACACCACCTGGTGGCCCGGCTGATCGATCTGGCTGCTCCAGCTGACTCCGCGCAGGCGCTCGACCGCCGACTGCTGCTGGAGCAGGGACAGCATCATCATCTGCCGCGTGTTCTGGAGCTCCGCGCGGAGCTCGGCGATCGCCGGATCGGGCTGCGCCGGCGCGGGCGCCGCCGGCCGGAGACCGCGCCCCGCGCCGACGCCCACCGCCAGGAGCAGGGCGGCGAGGGCCGCCTGCGCGAGCGGCCGGCGCGGCCACCAGCCGCTCATCCAGCGGTCGAGGCGATCCCGCAGTCGCGGCGACGAGGACAGCCCCTCGCGGTACAGATCCAGCGCCGCCTGGAAGCGCACGCGCATCGACGCCGCGTCCATCGGCTCCGCCGGCACCCCGTCGAGCGCCGTCCAGGTGTCCGCGAACGCCTCGGCGTCCTGGCGGCACGCTTCGCAGCCCGCGAGGTGATCGCGCACCCGTGCGCGCACCGGTTCATCGAGGTCGTCGACTAGACGACCCGCCAGCTCGTTTCGGACCTCTTCGCACTGCATGTTCGTTCCTCGTCCCGCGCCGATGTCTGCCGGAGAAAAATGGTCCGGAGGTCCTTCACGGCGCGATGCACGCGCACCTTCACGGTCCCGACGTCGACCGCGAGAATCTCCGCAATCCGGTCGTACTTCATGCCCCGATACTTCGCGAGCGCCAGTAATTCACGCTTCTCGTCGGAGAGCTCGGAGAGCGCCCGCTTCAGGCGCTCGGCGTCGCGGGCGCGCTCGAGCTGCTGCTGGGGACCCGGCGTGGGCGTCGCCAGCTCCAGGCCCTCGGGCCCAATCGGCGCCTCGGGGCGCCGCCGCTTGAAGTAGTCCGCGCGCGCGTTGCGCGCGATGCGAAACACCCAGGTCTCGAAGCGGCTGTCCTCGCGGTAGGTGCGCCGGTACTTCAGGATGCGCACGAAGACGTCCTGCACCAGGTCTTCGGCGGCCGTCCGATCGCCGGTCATCCGGCTCAGAAAGTCGTAGAGCGGCCCGTGGTAGCGCTCGAAGAGCTCGCCGAGGCGGCCCACGTCGCCGTTCCGGACCGCGAGCATCAGCGTTTCGTCGGTCACGAGGCGTTCCAGGGGGGAAAACTGCCCGCCGGAGGAAAGGTTACATCGATCGGACGCTAGGGCTGGACGATCGCGTGGTGCTGGCTGTACAGGGCCTGGTGCTGCCGGATGGCGTCGGCGACCGGGCCCGTCGGGTGGAGCTGGAGGGCCGCGTCCACCGTGAGCACGGCCTCGTCGAAGTCGCCGCTGGCCGCGTAGGCAGCCGCCAGCACGTCGAGCACATCCGGGTCGCGGCGGCCGGTCGCCTGTACCGCATGCTGGGCGAGCGTCACGGCCTGCTGGGGGTTCCGCAGCGTCGGGTCCGGCGTGGTGGCCAGGAGCCAGGCGAGGTTCGCGAGCGCCGGCGCCCAGTCGGGCTGGACCCCCAGGGCCTGCCGGGTACTGCTCGATCGCGCCGGCGGCGTTGCCCGTGGCACGCAGCACCATGCCGAGGCTCAGGTGGGCCTGCGTGTTGGCGGGATCGAGGCGGATGGCCTCGTTCAGCTCGCCCTGGGCCTCGTCGCGCTGTCCCAGCGAGGCGAGGACGCTGCCGAGGTTGGCGTGCGCCTTGGCCATGTCGGGCGCCAGCGCCAGGGCGCGCCGGTACTCCGCGACCGAATCCTGGAGACGCCCCGCCATCGTGAGCGTCGTCGCATAGTTGAAGTGCGTGTCGGCCGAGGTCGGGTCGAGCCGGGCGGCCGCCTCGAAGTGGGCGAGACCCTTCTGGATCTCGCCGAGCTCGAGGTAGATGAGCGCGACGTCTTCGTGCAGCTCGGCACTGGCCGGATGCTTCTTGATCTCGGCCTCGTACCCGTAGCTGTCCTCGTTCAGGACCTTGGGCCGGAAGGACGCGACGAGGGCGTCCCGGTCGGCCTGGTTGTGCGTCATGACCTGGACCCAGAGATCGCCCATCTCGTCCTTGGAGCCCTGCCCCCAATGCACTTCCTGCGGCGGGAGCACGGGGTTGTGCGGATTGTCGGCCGAGTTGTCGTACGTGTACGCCATCGACAGCGTCGTGCCCTTCGGGACCCAGTAGGGCTGCTCGAGGCGGTACTGGTGCTGCCAGCGGAAGTCCCAGTCCTTGATGTACAGCAGCCACTTCTTCGTCCCGTCGGGCAGGGTGGCCATCCCCTTGATGACCTTGCCGCGGAAGTGCGCGTGCGCCTGGAGCGAGAGGATCTCGGCGTCCACCGGCAGAGTGTACGAGTCCGCCACCGTGTACGCGGGGTCGCCGGGCGGGATGTCGATGCGCTGGTTGCCCAGGCGCAGCATCACGGGCTTCAGCTCGGGCGGATCGGTCGTGAAGTAGAGCCCGATGTCGGGCGATACCGTCTCCGGCTTGCCGTCGGGCATCATGTGCAGCTCGACGACGAGGTAGTCTCCGGGATCGAGCTCCCACGCGAGGCCCTTCGGGAGAAGGGGGCGGATCTGTCCGGGCGTCCAGCCGAGGAAGTGGCCGTCCGGGTACTGCGCCGAGCGGAGGATGATGTCCTCGTAGCCGGGCTCGGGATCGGCCTCGTCCATCTTGAACGACGCCGTCGTCGGATCGATCCGGATGTTGGCGTGGTGGAGCACCTTCGGGTGTCTGGGCCGGAATTCCAGTCCGCGCACGTACTTCTTCGACGTGATGGGGACGGGGATCACGAACACGCGGAAGATGTCGGGGCCATCGGCCTTGAGGTGGTACGCCTGCGGCAGGGTCACGACGAGATCGGGCGTGCCGAGCACCCATCCCTTCGTGAGCGTCGGCGCGGGCGGCAGATCGACGGGGTTGCCCTCGGGCGCGCCGGCGGCGGCCCACGCCTGGACGCGGGCGATCTGCTCGTCGGTCAGGGGGTGCTGGCCGACGAACGGTCCGCCGTACCCCGGTTCCGCCTTCCAGGGCGGCATGTAGCGTGTCGCGACGGCCTTGGCGATCTGTGCGGCGTGGCGGCGAGCGTCGGCGTAGGTCAGCAGGTCGAACGGTCCGGGTCCGTTGGGCTGATGGCACTCCGCGCACTGATCGAAGACGATCGGCGCGATGTCCTTGGTGAAGGTGGGCGTCGACGACGTTCGCGCGGCGGGCTCCTGGCCGCGCGGGGCCGCCAGCGCGACGGCGGTCGCCACGACCACCGTGGTCGCGAGCGCGAGGCCGGCGGTGCGGAGACGAGGACGGCGCGTGAACGACCAGGCCATAAGCGGATCCTTCGGAACTTCCTAGCGTAGCACGTTCGCGCGATGGCGCTGGCGCGCGCGGATCGGCGGGCGGGATTGATTGCATCTTGTCGCCGCATGATTCGAATTTCATCGACCGTATCGCGGTGCTTAGTAATTACCGGAAATTGCCTAAAGGAAGGTCCGCGCTTACTAATTATCGGAAAACGTCAGAACGTATCTGGCTTCTTGGATGCGCGTGTCGCTGTGCGTGTTTTGTGGCGCGTCGCGCGTCAAGTCGCGTTGACCCTCCCCGGGGCGGACGCTAGTGTTGCCTCCTGACTGATGTTGCTCCGGTTTTCTCGCGTCGACTCCCGCCCGGTGCTGGCCGCAGTCATCTCGTGATCGCAGTCGTCTGATCGTCGGAGTCGTGAACCGTCGCGCACAAGCAAGCGATGGTTCAAGTCAGTGTTAGTCGCGTTCCATCAGGAGGAGTGGGATGACACGGAACAGAATCGCGGCAGCGCTATTCGCGCTCGCCGCACTGGTCGGGCTGCCAGGGGTGGCGCACGCCCAGAGCGCGATCGCCGGCGTGGTGAAGGACAGCTCGGGCGCCGTCCTGCCGGGCGTGACGGTGGAGGCCGCCAGTCCGGCCCTCATCGAGAAGACGCGCTCGGTCGTCAGCGACAGCCAGGGGCAGTACAAGATCGTCGACCTGCGCCCCGGCACGTACACGGTCACCTTCACGCTGAGCGGCTTCCAGACGTTCAAGCGCGAAGGCCTCGACCTGCCCTCGAACTTCACGGCCACGGTCAACGCCAGCATGTCGGTCGGCGCCATCGAAGAGGCCGTCACGGTGTCGGGCGCTTCGCCCGTGGTCGACGTCCAGTCGAACATGAAGGCGCAGGTCCTCTCGCGTGACGTGCTCGACGCGGTGCCCACGGCGCACACCATCCAGTCGGTGGGGCAGCTCGTCGTCGGCGTCACCCTGACCGCGCCCGACGTGGGCGGGTCGCAGGCCATGCAGCAGACCTACTTCACCGTGCACGGCCTCGGCGCCGCGCAGACCTCGGTGCTGGTCGACGGCATGATCGTCAACGGGCTCCAGGGCGACGGCGCGATTCAGAGCTACCTGAACGACGCCATGACCCAGGAGTCGGTGTACCAGACGGGCGGCGGCACGGTGGACTCGCCGACCGGCGGCGTCAAGATCAACCTGGTGCCCCGTGAAGGCGGCAACCAGATCCACGGCTCGCTCTTCGAGGGCTACGAGAGCTCCTCGCTCCAGAGCAGCAACATGACGGACTTCCTGTCGTCGCACGGCGTCACCTCGCTCGACAAGATTCGGCAAGTACACCGACACGAACGGCACGCTCGGCGGGCCGCTGAAGAAGGACAAGCTGTGGCTCTTCGGGTCGCTGCGCTTCTTCATCGTGGACAAGCCGATTGCGAGCACCTTCGCCTCCGACGGCACGGCCGCCGGCATTGCCGCGTGCTTCGCGAACCCCGGCTCCTGCCCGCAGGGCGTCGACTCGCAGCACCAGTACAGCGGCATGTCGCGGCTGACCTGGCAGGTGAGCCCCCGCAACAAGTTCGGCGTCTACATGGACCGCATCCACAAGATCCGCGGTGCCGCCATGAGCCCGGGCTACGACCAGACGACGGCCTCGGTGCGGTGGAACTCGCCGCTCTACATGACGAACTCGATCAAGTGGTCGTCGACGGTCAGCAACAAGCTGCTCATCGAGGGCGGCTACTCCAGCAACATCGAGCGCTACAACAACCTGTACGCCGTTGGCGTCGAGCAGCCCTACGGCTCGGCCGCGTGGTTCGCCAACGCGGCGCACAACGACAGCGTCCTCGGGACCCAGTGGGTCGCGGCGCCTGACCAGACCGGCCAGTACCCGGACCGGTACAACGCGCAGGCGTCGGCCTCCTACGTCACCGGGTCGCAGAACATCAAGGTCGGGTTCCAGAACTCCTGGGGCCTCTTCAACCACTGGTACAGCGCGAACGGTGACCTGCGGCAGACCTATCAGAACGGCGCGCCCTTCACCGTGACCGTGCTCGACACGCCGGTGTGGTCGGCCGAGCGCCTGCACCGCAACCTGGGCATCTTCGGCCAGGACGTGTGGACCCTCAAGCGCCTGACGGTGACCGCCGGTGTCCGCTGGGAGGACGTGCTCGAAGGCGTCGTGGGTCAGCCGGCGGCCAACGGCCGCTTCGCGAACGTCGCGGCCTACGGGGACTTCAACGTGCCCGAGTGGAAGACCTGGTCGCCACGCACCGCGGTGGTCTACGACCTGTTCGGCAACGGCAAGACGGCCGTCCGGTTCGGCTATAACCGCTACCAGGCGGCGGCCACGACGACCCAGGCCTCCCTCTACAACCCGTCGGCGCTCACCACGGCGACCCTGTCGTGGACGGACCTGAACGGGGACGACATCGCCGAGGGCGCACCGGGGTGCGTCTACAAGACGGCCGGCTGCGAGATCAACTTCGCGACGCTGCCGACCAACTTCGGCGTGATTTCGCTGGCCAGCCCGGATCCGAGCCTCAAGCGGCCGTACGTCGATCAGTACAACGTCGGCGCGACGCACCAGATCCTGCCGGGCGTGGCGGTGTCGGCGGAGTGGTTCCACGACATCAGCGGCAACATCATGGAGCGCAACAACATCCTCCAGCCGGGCACCTACGCCAACGGCACGGTGAGCAACGCCTCGTACAAGGCCATCACCGTGTTCAGCCCGATCGACGGGACGCCGATCACGATGTACGACCCGATCAGTTCGGCCGTCGCCAAATCGGTGCAGCAGGTCGACAGCACGGACCCGAACCTGAAGCAGACCTACGACGACATGGAGTTCAACGTCGACGCGCGGCTGGCGCACGGCGTGCGGGTGTTCGGCGGCTCGGCCACCGACCGCACCGTGACCAACACCTGCAGCGCGGCGGCGACGAACCCGAACTTCCTCGTCTCGATCGGCGGGGTGAACTACTGCGACCAGTCCCTGAGCGGGATCCCCTGGCGCACGCAGTTCAAGCTCGGCGCCACGGTCCCGCTGCCCGTGGCGGGGCTGATCCTGAGCGGCTCCTACCAGGGGCTGCCGGGCTACCTCCTCGGCACGCAGTCGCTGACGGCTGGCGGCGCCGGGGCGCCGAACTTCACTGCGATGAGCGGCCTCGGTTCGGCCTGGTCGATCAACGGCAAGACGACCTACGCCGTCTGCCCGGGCAACTCCGCCGCGCAGGGCTGCGTGGTGGGCGCGCTCGTGGCGCCGAACCTCGTGTCCTCGTCGCTCAGCGTGCCCATCGTGAAGCCGGGCACCGAGCAGACGCCGCGCATCAACCAGGTCGACTTCTCGATCGCCAAGCGGGTCACGGTGGGCTCGCTCAAGATCGATCCGAAGCTCGACATCTTCAACGCGTTCAACTCGAGCGCGTACTTCTCGGTCAAGTCGACGACCTACTCGGCGACGTCGACCGCGGGCGTGTCGGCCGGCTCGTATCTGTATCCCGGCAGCATCCTGCAGGGGCGGATTCTCCGCATCGGCGCCGTCGTGACCTGGTAGCCACACGGACCACGTGACGTCCGGCCGTCGAGCGGCCATGCTGCCCGGCGGTCGGAGCCATCCGAGGGTGGGTCTCCACGAGGCCCACCCTCTTTTTTTGTGCGGCCGGCGGCGCTTCGCTCCCGCCTGACGTTACTGCGCGGCGACCTCGAAGCGTGTTTCCAGGTAGGTGATCGAGGCGCCGTCGATCTGCGAGTACCAGTGCGGCGTCCCGGCCGGGATGAAGATGACGTCGCCCTTCGCGACGTGGCGGCTGACGCCGTTCTGAATGACGGCAGGCCCGCCGCCGGCCGGGTGCACGATCGTGCCGCCGGTCACGAACGTGCCAGACCCCTCCGTGATGTAGTGCACTTCGCTGCCGAGGGGATGGGCGATCGCGCCGGCGGGCCTCGTCCGCGTGACCAGGTTGATGCCGTAGTGAGGCCCGGCGGCGACGGGCGCGACGCCCATGCCGTTGCTGCGGTCGGTCAGGGACCGGCCCAGCGTCGCCGTCAGATCGGTCGCCGTCTTGTAGGTCGCCGGCGCGGGGGTGCTCCCTGCCTGAGCGGCCAGGGCGATGAGCAACACGAGCAGTCGGTTCATGTCGAAGCTCCAGGTGGACGCGGATGATGAGTCGCCGTCCGAACGAGTCAGCGCGCCGGGGCCCGGCGCCTGGCCTGTTCGGCCCGCGCGAGGTTGGCCTCGGCATCTCCGAAGTCCGGCTTGATCGCCAGGGCGTGCTGGAACTGCGCGATCGCCTCGTCGAGGCGCCCCTGCGACCCGAGCGCGATGCCGAGGTTGTTCATCGCCTCGACCGACTCCGGCTGCAGGCGCAGCGCTTCGCGGAACTCGGCTTCGGCCTCGTCGAACTTGCCGGCGTCGAGCAGCGTGCTGCCGAGGTCGTAGTGCGCGCCGGCATCGTTCGGGTTGAGCGCCACGGCGCGCCGGAGCTCGTCGATGCCGCTGCCGGCCGACCCGGACGACGCCAGCAGCTTGCCCAGATTCAGGCGAGCCTGCTCCGACTCCGGATCGAGCCGCAGCGCCTGCTGCAGCTCGGCGATCGCCTCCTGCGTGTGGCCGGCGTCCGAGAGGGCGATGCCGAGATTGTTGTGGACGTCGGCCCAGCCCGGCTCGAGCTCGGCGGCTCGCCGGAAGTGCGCAATCGCCTCGTCCAGGCGGCCTGCCGCCACGAGGGTGTTCGCCAGGTTGTAGTGGGCGTCGGCGTAATCCGGATTGATCGTCAGCGCGCGATCGAACGCATCGATCGCCTCGTCGGCATGATGCGAGGCCCGGAAGGCGGTACCCATGTTGTTGTAGGCCGGCGAGTAGTCGGCCTCGAACGTGAGCGCGCGCCGATAGTGGTCGATCGCCTCCTGATACCGGCCGTCGTCTTCCAGGGCCGCGCCCAGGTTCGTTTCGGTGATGGCCTGCATCGTGGCGGCCGACAGGATCGGCCAGTTGACGAAGACGGCCGTGACGGCCAGGGCGGCGAGCACCACGGAGCGCGTCCGTGGCGTCGCCTGCCTCATGAACGACCAGGCGGCGCGGCCTCCTTCGGCCGCGAAGAGGATCAGGAACGGGACGAGCGGGAAGCGATACCGGGCGAAGACGTAGAAGAGGAGGACGCTTCCCGCATAGACGACGATCAGCGCGTAGACGATCGCGAGCCGGCGCCTCGCGTCCCACGTCACGATGAGGCCGAAGAGCGCGAGGGGGACCAGGACGCCGAAGTTGCCGACGTAGCCCGTCACGCGCAGCGGCAGCGACCACTCGGCGTACGTCGCCTGGCTCTCCGTGTCCAGCATCTCGTCGGCGTTCCAGAGCAGCGCGAACTTGCGCGCCATTAGCGCGAGCCAGGCGCCCGGGTGGCCGCCGATATAGGCCAGCGCCTGATCGGTCCAGTAGCTCGACACCTCGGCCGGCGTCAGCCGGCGGCCGGTGGCCCGGTCGGCCAGGTCTGTCGCGTCCTCGCGCTCGTACTCGGGCGACCCGCGCCCGTACTTCAGGGAGACGTAGGTGCCGTCGGCGCGCGGGTTGTTCCCGATGTAGAAGTTCGGTCCGAACTGGGACGTCGTCAGGAAGAACTCGCCGCCGACCATCTGGTTCCGGAACGCGACCGGCAGCAGGACCAGGGCCAGCCCTGCGATCAGCACCGCCGCCGGAACGAGTCGGCGCACGCCGCGGTGGCCGGAGCTGACGATGGCCCAGACGGCGACCACGGCCACGAGGGCCAGGGCATTCTCGCGCGTGAGGCTCAGCGCCCCGACGGCCAGGCCGAGGCCCAGCCAGGTGCGCCGTCGCCCGCGGCCGGAGGCGAGGACCGCGACGAGCCAGATCGTCAGGCACGTGAAGAAGGCGTCGAGGACGGACTTCTGGATGAGCGCGTCGGAGAAGATCGCCGGGGCGTAGAGCGCGAGCGCCAGCCCCGCGATGAGGCCGGTCCGGGCCGAGAACAGGCGGCGCGCCGCCAGACCGATCAGCACGCACGAGCCCGCGCCCACCACCGCCTGGCAGAGCCGCACGGCCAGCAGACTGCGGCCGAGCACGGAGTAGAGGAGGCCCAGGAAGTACGGGTAGAGCGGCGCCTGATAGAAGACGTCGTGCCCGACCCAGTCGCCCGCGGCGATCTGTCGCGCCCACTCGTCGTACGCGCGCGAATCGCCCATCAGCTCCGTGAAGAACGGCGCGTTCCGGATCTGCCAGACGTGCACGATCCGGATGGCGAGCGCGACCAGCGCGATCGCGATCGCCGCGCGGAGAAATGGCTCGTCCGGAGCCGGGGGTGGCGGCGGTGCCGCCGGAAGTGGCGGCGCGGCTGGCGCGCGACGAGAGCGTCGGGAGCGGCCCATGGAGACTCAGGGAATGTCACATGCTAGCATCGGGCGGGTCGGCGCGCAGGGCCGTCGATCGGCAGTATGCTATCGGGCGATGGTCCAGAAGGGCCGCACGAGATTGGCGGTCGAGGCTCTGCTGATCCTCCTCGTTGCGACGGTCGAGCTGCACGCCGCGGGTCCGCCGACCTTCGACAAGGACATCGCCCCGATCGTCTGGACCCAGTGCGCCACCTGCCATCGTGAGGGTGAAATCGGACCGTTCAGCCTCATGACCTACGCCGAGGTCAAGCAGCACGCCGGCGACATCGCCAAGGCCACCAGCCAGCGGATCATGCCGCCGTGGAAGCCCACGCACGGCAAGGGCGACTTCCTGGCCGAGCGGCGCCTGACCGACGAGCAGATCGCAACGATTCAGCAGTGGGTGGCCGCGGGCACGCCCGAGGGGCGTGCCGCGGATCTGCCCCCGAAGCCCGAGTGGCACGGCGGCTGGGAACTCGGCACGCCGGATCTGGTCGTGACGATGCCGGAGGCGTTCCACGTGCCGGCCGGCGGGCCCGACATCTTCCGAACCTTCGTCATCGCGATTCCCACGGCGCGGCCCCGTTACGTCAAGGCCCTCGTGTTCAAGCCCGACAATCCTCGCGTCGTCCACCACGCCAACATCGGGATCGACCGGACGGGGTCGTCGCGCCTGCAGGACGAGCGGGACCCCGGGCCCGGCTACTCCGGCGGCATGGTAGAGGACGCGCGGTACCCGGACGGGCAGCTTCTCGGGTGGACGCCCGGCCAGACGGCGCACACGGTCCCCGACGGCACCGCGTGGGTGCTCGAGCCCGGGAGCGACGTCGTGGTGCAGGCGCACATCCGTCCGCGCCCCGAGCCGGAGTCGCTCACGATCAGCGTCGGCCTCTACTTCACGGACCAGCCGCCGACCCTCACGCCAGTCGGCCTGCGCCTCGGTAGCGAGACGATCGACATCCCTCCGGGGGATGCGGACTACGAGATCACGGACCGCTACGTGCTGCCGGTCGATGTCAAGGTGCTGGCCGTCCAGCCGCACGCCCACAACCTCGGACACTACATGGAGGCGAAGGCGACGCTGCCGGACGGCAGCACCAGGTGGCTCATCGAGATCAAGGACTGGAACTTCATGTGGCAGGACGTGTACCGCTACAAGGAGCCGATCGATCTGCCCAAGGGCACCGTGATCTCGATGCGGTACACGTACGACAACTCGGACGCCAACCCGCACAACCCGCATCACCCGCCGGTCCGCGTCGTCTGGGGACAGAACACCACGGACGAGATGGGCGACTTCTGGATTCAGGTCGTCACGAAGTCGGACGATGACGCCGGGCGCCTGCGGGCAGACTTCGAGCGGAAGGTCAACGCCGAGGATCTGGCGGCGTACTCGAAGCTGCTGGAGGAGGATCCGCAGAACCCGCTCCGGCACGACGCGGTGGGCGATCTGGAGCTGCAGGGCGGCCGCCTCGACGAGGCGATCGCGCAGTATCGCGAGTCCCTGCAGCTCAATCCGAACTCCGCGAGCGCGCACTACAACCTCGGCTTCGCGCTCTCGATGCAGGGCAAGCGTGAAGAGGCCGTGACCGAGTTCGAGACCGCGGTTCGCCTCCAGCCCGACAACGCGCAGGCGCAGAACAACCTCGGGGCCCTGCTGGAGCTCCTCGGCCGGCCGGCCGAAGCCCTGGATCACCTGAGACGGGCCGTGGCCCTCAAGCCGGACAGCGTCGACGCGCAGGTCAACCTGGGGCAGTTCCTGTCGGCCGGGGGGCAGTCGCTCGAGGCGGCCGAGCACTTCGAGGCCGCGCTCAAGCAGCGTCCGGACAGCCCGGCGGCGCTGGCCGGTCTGGCGTGGATTCGGGCGACCGCGGCCACCCCGTCCCTCCGCGATCCCGCGGAAGCCGTCCGGCTCGCCGAGCAGGCCGCGTCGCTGACCAGCCGGCGCGACGTGTCCGTTCTGGATGCGCTCGCGGCGGCCTACGCGTCCGCCGGCCGGTTCGAGGATGCCGTGCTGGCGGTGCAGTCGGCGATGGAGCTGGCGCAGAAGGCCGGTCTGTCCCCGGCGGTGGAGACGCTGCGTCAGCGTCTGGCGCTCTACCAGCAGCACCAGCCCTACCGGATGCCGTCGCGGTAGCTCAAAAAGAAAAAAAGGGTGGGGCCGCTTGCGCGGCCCCACCCCTGCGTGTCGCCTGGCTCGCAGGCCTACCAGGTCACGACGGCGCCGATGCGGAGGATCCGCCCCTGCAGGATGCTGCCGGGATACAGATACGACCCGGCCGAGGCTCCCGCGGTGGACGTCGGCGAGAACGATGTCGACTTGACCGAGTAGTACGCGCTCGAGTTGAACGCGTTGAAGATATCGAGCTTCGGATCGATCTTGAGCGAGCCCACCGTGACCCGCTTGGCGATCGAGAAGTCGATCTGGTTGATGCGCGGCGTCTGCTCGGTGCCCGGCTTCACGATGGGCACGCCGATCGACGAGGAGACCAGCCCCGGCGCGACGGTCGCGCCGACGACGCAGCCCTGCGCGGCGGAATTGCCCGGGCAGACCGCGTATTTCGTGTTCCCGTTGATCGACCAGACCGAACCGGAGCCGCTCATGGTGGTGAAGTTCGGCGCCCCGGCGCCGCCGGCCGTCAGGGCCTGCGTGCCGAGGAGGTAGCCCGGCAGCCCCTGGTAGGAGCCGCTCAGGATCAGCCCCGCCACGGGCAGCGGGACCGTGGCGCCGAGCTTGAACTGCGTGCGCCAGGGGATCCCGCTCAGGGACTGGTCGCAGTAGTTCACCCCGCCGATCGAGACGAGGAAGTTCGGGTTCGTCGCCGCCGCGCTGCAGGTGTTGGCGACGGTGCGGTCGGTGGCCGAGCCGCCGAACACCCGCACGCCGTGCGCCAGCCGCGCGTCGACGTTGAACTCCATGTCGTCGTAGGTCTGCTTCAGGTTCGGGTCCGTGCTGTCGACCTGCTGCACCGATTTGGCGACGGCCGAACTGATCGGGTCGTAGACCGTGATCGGCGTCCCGTCGATCGGACTGAACACGGTGACGGCGTTGTACGAGGCGTTGCTCACCGTGCCGTTGGCGTAGGTGCCCGGCTGGAGGATGTTGTTGCGCTCCATGATGTTGCCGCTGATGTCGTGGAACCACTCCGCCGACACCGCCACGCCCGGCAGGATCTGGTGCGTCGCGCCGACGTTGTACTGATCGACGTACGGCCGCTTGAGGTTCGGATCCGGGCTGGCCAGCGAAATCACGCCGAAGTTGGTCGGCAGCGTCGCGAAGTTGATCTCGCAGCCGGCCGTCTTGTAGACGCACCCCGGTGCGCCCTCGGCGATGTCGTCCCCGTTCAGGTCCGTCCACGACAGGGTCGCCGTCGTGAGCGTCGAGGGGTTGTAGAGCGAGGCCTGGGTGGTGGTGGCGGCCGCCTGATACCGGTTGTAGCCGAATCGCAGCGCGGTCTTGCCGTTGCCGAAGAGGTCGTAGACCACCGACGTGCGCGGCGACCAGGATTTCCACTCGGGAACATTGAAGTCCCCGTAGGCCGCGACATTCGCGAAGCGGCCGTTCGCCGCGCTCTGTCCAACCACGCCCTCCAACACGTCTTCCCAGCGGACGCCGGCCGTCACGGTCAGGCGCTTGAGGGTCCAGACGTCCTGGCCGTAGATGCCGAGGTTGCGATGGAGCCGCTCGGCCGACCAGACCGGCGTGTCGAGCACGGTCACGGTGTAGGGCACGCCCAGGTGGTAGGTCTGCCGCAGGTCCGCGTTGGCGCGGTAGGTGTGGTTGAAGATGCCCCACGAGTTCTGGAATCCGACCTTGACGTTCTGCGAGCCGGTCACGTAGGACGCGGACGCCTGCGCGTTGTACCGGTCAGGATACTGACCGCTCTCGTCCGGGGCGGCGATCCACTGGGTGCCGAGGAGGCTGTCGTTGTGCGCCGCGTTGGCGAACCATGCGGTCGAGCCGGTACCTGCTGCTCGACGCCGGGGGCGTACAGGTTGTTGTAGCGCTCGATGTTGCTGGAGTAGCCGCCCTCGATGAGCAGCTTGTTGCTGACCGTCGACGACCACTTGATCGAGTTGGTCATGTAGAGCGGCGAGTTCCATCGCACCGAGGCCGTCGTCTGGTCGTAGCCGGGGCTCATCGCGGCGCCGCGGACCTTGTGGATGCGGTCCATGTAGACGCCGAGCTTGTTGCGCGGGCTCACCTGCCAGGTCAGCCGCGCCATGCCGCTGTACTGGTGCTGCGGGTCGACGCCCTGCGGGCAGGACCCCGGATTGGCGAAGCAGGCGGCCACGCCGGCGGCCGTGCCGTCGGAGACGACCGTGCTCGAATCGGCTTGTTCACGATGAAGAAGCGGAGCGAGCCGAAGAGCCACAGCTTGTCCTTCTTCAGCGGCCCGCCGAGCGTGCCGTTCGTGTCGGTGTACTTGCCGATCTTGTCGAGCGAGGTGACGCCGTGCGACGACAGGAAGTCGGTCATGTTGCTGCTCTGCAGCGACGAGCTCTCGTAGCCCTCGAAGAGCGAGCCGTGGATTTGGTTGCCGCCCTCGCGGGGCACCAGGTTGATCTTGACGCCGCCGGTCGGCGAGTCCACCGTGCCGCCGCCCGTCTGGTACACCGACTCCTGGGTCATGGCGTCGTTCAGGTAGCTCTGAATCGCGCCGTCGCCCTGGAGCCCGTTGACGATCATGCCGTCGACCAGCACCGAGGTCTGCGCGGCGCCGAGGCCGTGCACGGTGAAGTAGGTCTGCTGCATGGCCTGCGACCCGCCCACGTCGGGCGCGGTCAGGGTGACGCCGACGACGAGCTGCCCCACCGACTGGATGGTGTGCGCCGTGGGCACCGCGTCGAGCACGTCACGCGAGAGGACCTGCGCCTTCATGTTCGACTGGACGTCGACCACGGGCGAAGCGCCCGACACCGTGACGGCCTCTTCGATGGCGCCGACCGACATGCTGGCGTTGACCGTGGCCGTGAAGTTCGACGGCAGGTCGAGCCCCTCGCGCTTGAACGTCTGGAAGCCGCTCAGCGTGAAGGTGACCGTGTACGTGCCGGGGCGCAGGTCGACGATCTTGTACTGCCCCTGGCTGTCGCTGACGACCGAGCGCGTCTTCTCGATGAGGGCCGGACTGGCGGCCTCCACCGTCACACCCGGCAGGACGGCGCCCGAGCTGTCCTTCACCACGCCGGCGATCGCGCTCTGGGCGTGCGCCACCCCTGGCAGCCCGACCAGTGCGGTCAGCGCGAATAGTGCCGCTGCCGCGATTCTGTTCCGTGTCATTCCATTCCCTCCTGATGGAACCTGATTGAATTCAGATGTCATCGCCTCGTGTCCCAGAGGCGCAATAAGCGTTTGCAGACACGCGATCGCGAAGACACTGAATAAAGCATCAGGAACTTACATGTGCATGATCCGAGCGTCAACGACGGCGCATGGTCCGTGTGCGTCGGCTTATGAGGAGTGGCGAGAGCTTATTCGGACAGTTGGAGGAATGCCTTCGGCTTGGATAGTTACGAATGAATTAAAAAGGCAACAGTAATGAAACAGACATTTGTAAATAATCAAGTTGAAAGTCTGTGACGCCGCCATGGTTTGGCGCCTGGACCGAGGCGCGGGCGGCTGGAGCGCGGAACGAAGAACGGGGCGGGCCCGTAGGCCCGCCCCGTGCGTGTGGCTTACCAGGTCACGACGGCGCCGATGCGGAGGATCCGCCCCTGCAGGATGCTGCCGGGATACAGATACGACCCGGCCGAGGCTCCCGCGGTGGACGTCGGCGAGAACGATGTCGACTTGACCGAGTAGTACGCGCTCGAGTTGAACGCGTTGAAGATGTCGAGCTTCGGATCGATCTTGAGCGAGCCCACCGTGACCCGCTTGGCGATCGAGAAGTCGACCTGGTTGATGCGCGGCGTCTGCTCGGTGCCCGGCTTCACGATGGGGACGCTGAGCGAGGAGGACACCAGGCCCGGTGCGACGAGTGCGCCCACGACGCAGCCCTGCGCGGCCGAGTTGCCCGGGCAGACGGCGTACTTCGTCTTGCCATTGATCGACCAGGACGAGCCGAGGCCGCTCATGGCGGTGAAGTTCGGCGACCCGGCGCCGCCGGCCGTGAGGGCCTGCGTGCCGAGGAGGTAACCCGGCAGCCCCTGGTACGAGCCGCTCAGGATGAGGCCCGCCACCGGCAGCGGCACGGTCGCGCCGAGCTTGAACTGGGTGCGCCAGGGGATCCCGCTCAACGACTGGTCGCAGTAGTTCACGCCGCCAATCGAGATCAGGAAGTTCGGGTTCGTCGCCGCCGAGCTGCAGGTGTTGGCGACGGTGCGGTCGGTGGCCGAGCCGCCGAACACCCGCACGCCGTGCGCCAGCCGCGCGTCGACGTTGAACTCCATGTCGTCGTAGGTCTGCTTCAGGTTCGGGTCGGTGCTGTCGATCTCCGTCACCGCCTTGGCGACCGCCGAGCTGACCGGGTCGTACATCGTGACCGGCGTCCCGTCGATCGGGCTGAAGACCGTGATGGCCTTGTACGAGGCGTTGGTCACGGTGCCGTTGGCATAGGTGCCCGGCCGCAGGGTGTTGTTCCGTTCCATGATGTTGGCGCTGATGTCGTGGAACCACTCCGCCGACACGGCCACGCCCGGCAGGATCTGATGCGTCACGCCGACGTTGTACTGGTCGACGTAGGGCCGCTTGATGCTGGGATCCGGGCTGGACAGCGCGCGCACGCCGAAGTCGGTCGGCAGCGTGGCGAAGTTGATCTCGCAGCCGGCCGTCAGGTACGTGCAGCCTGGCGCGCCCTGGGCGATGTCATCGCCGTTCAGGTCCGTCCACGCCAGCGTAGAAGTCAGGAGCGCCGACGGGTTGTAGAGCGACGCGAACGTGGTCGTCGCGGCGGCCTGGTAGCGGTTGTAGCCGAAGCGGAGCGCCGTCTGGCCGTTGCCGAACAGGTCGTACACGACGGCGGTGCGTGGCGACCAGGTCTTCCATTCCGGCACGTTGAAGTCGCCGTAGGCAACCAAGTTCGCGAAGCGGCCGTTGGTGGCCGGCTGGCCGACGACGCCTTCGAGCACGTCCTCCCACCGGACACCGGCCGTCACGGTCAGGCGCTTGAGCGTCCAGATGTCCTGCCCGTAGATGCCGAGGTTGCGGTGCAGCCGCTCGGCCGACCAGACCGGCGTGTCGAGCACGGTCACGGTGTAGGGCACGCCCAGATGGTAGGTCTGCCGCAGGTCGGCGTTCGCGCCGTACCGGTGGTTGAAGAGCCCCCAGGAGTTCTGGAAGCCGACCTTCAGGTTCTGCGACCCGGTCACGTACGAGGCTGACGCCTGCGCGTTGTAGCGGTCGGGATACTGGCCCGTCTCATCCGGCGCGGCGATCCACTGTGTCCCGAGGAGGCTGTCGTTGTGCGCCGCGTTGGCGAACCAGGCGGCCGACCCGTACGGCTGCTCGACGCCGACGGCGTAGAGGTTGTTGTAGCGCTCGATGTTGCTGGAGTAGCCGCCCTCGATGAGCAGCTTGTTGCTCACCGTCGACGACCACTTGATCGAGTTGGTCATGTAGAGCGGCGAGTTCCACCGCACCGAGGCCGTCGTCTGGTCGTAGCCGGGGCTCATCGCGGCGCCGCGGACCTTGTGGATGCGGTCCATGTAGACGCCGAGCTTGTTGCGCGGGCTCACCTGCCAGGTCAGCCGCGCCATGCCGCTGTACTGGTGCTGCGGGTCGACGCCCTGCGGGCACGACCCCGGATTGGCGAAGCAGGCGGCCACGCCGGCGGCCGTGCCGTCGGAGACGACCGTGCTCGAGATCGGCTTGTTCACGATGAAGAAGCGGAGCGAGCCGAAGAGCCACAGCTTGTCCTTCTTGAGCGGCCCGCCGAGCGTCCCGTTCGTGTCGGTGTACTTGCCGATCTTGTCGAGCGAGGTCACGCCGTGCGACGACAGGAAGTCGGTCATGTTGCTGCTCTGCAGCGACGAGCTCTCGTAGCCTTCGAAGAGCGAGCCGTGGATCTGATTGCCGCCTTCGCGGGGCACCAGGTTGATCTTGACGCCGCCGGTCGGCGAGTCGACCGTGCCGCCGCCGGTCTGGTACACCGACTCCTGGGTCATGGCGTCGTTCAGGTAGCTCTGAATCGCGCCGTCGCCCTGCAGGCCGTTGACGATCATGCCGTCGACCAGCACCGAGGTCTGGGCCGCGCCGAGGCCGTGCACGGTGAAGTAGGTCTGCTGCATGGCCTGCGACCCGCCCACGTCGGGCGCGGTCAGCGTGACGCCGACGACCAGCTGGCCGACCGACTGGATCGTGTGGGCGGTCGGGACCGCGTCGAGGACGTCACGCGAGAGGACCTGCGCCTTCATGTTCGACTGGACGTCGACCACGGGCGAGGCCCCCGACACGGTGACCGCCTCCTCGATGGCGCCGACCGACATGTTGGCGTTGACGGTGGCCGTGAAGTTCGACGGCAGGTCGAGCCCCTCGCGCTTGAACGTCTGGAAGCCGCTCAGCGTGAAGGTGACCGTGTACGTGCCGGGGCGCAGGTCGACGATCTTGTACTGCCCCTGGCCGTCGCTGACGACCGAGCGCGTCTTCTCGATGAGGGCCGGACTGGCGGCCTCCACCGTCACGCCCGGCAGGATGGCGCCCGAGCTGTCCTTGACGACGCCCGCGATGGCGCTCTGGGCGTGGGCTGCTCCGGGCAGTCCGACCAGCGCGGCAAGCGCAAACAGCGCCGCTGCCGCGAGTGTCTTCCGTGTCATTCCATTCCTCCTCATGGAACCCGATTGAACTCTTACCATTCGTGTGCGAATGGATATGTGACGTTGTGGTTCACATATCAACAGCATCGAATGGATCAAGAAAACGTCAGCAAATTACATGTTGTCATTTGCTGTGGCAACGCAAGGAAGTCGTAGTTGAGGCCCCAAATGGCCTGAAAGACGCTGCTTATTCGTGCGATTGGAGGGACGCGCGAAGCTTGGATACTAAATAAGACAACGATAATTAGATGGTGAATATTAATAATGAAACAGTAATGTTCTGGATCTGATTGGCAAAGGAAGCGACGGACCCGAGCGCGGGGACGTGGCCGAGAAGGACGGGGCGGGCCCGGTTGGACCCGCCCCGGAGGAGCTCAACCTACCAGGTGACGACGGCGCCGATGCGAAGCAGGCGACCGTTCAGGATGCTGCCGGGGTACAGATAGGAGCCCCCCGACACACCTGCCGACGACGTCGCCGAGAACGACGTCGACCTGACCGAGTAGTAGGCGCTCGAGTTGAACAGGTTGAAGATGTCGACTTTGGGATCGATCTTCACCGACCCGATCGTGACGCGCTTGGCGATCGAGAAGTCGACCTGGTTGATCCGCGGCGTCTGCTCGGTCCCGGGCGGGATGAGCGGGACGCTGAGCGACGAGGACACCAGGCCCGGCGCGACGAGCGCGCCGACCTGGCAGCCCTGTGCGGCCGAGTTGCCCGGGCAGACGCTGTACTTCGTCTTGCCGTTGATCGACCAGTAGCTGCCGAGGCCGCTCATCGCCGTGAAGTTGGGCGACCCGGCGCCGCCGGCCGTCAGAGCCTGCGTCCCGAGGAGGTAGCCCGGCAGCCCCTGGTAGGAGCCGCTCACGATCACGCCGCCCCACGGGAGGGGCACGGTCGCGCCGAGCTTGAACTGCGTGCGCCAGGGGATGCTGCTCAGCGACTGGTCGCAGTAGTTCACGCCGCCAATCGAGATCAGGAAGTTCGGGTTCGTCGCCGCCGAACTGCAGGTATTGGCGACGGTGCGGTCGGTGGCCGAGCCGCCGAAGATCCGCACGCCGTGCGCCAGCCGCGCATCGACGTTGAACTCGAAGTCGTCGTAGTGCTGCGTGAGGCTCGTGTCCGTGGTGTCGACCTGCTGCACGGCGCGGGCGACGGCGGCGCTGACCGGGTCGTACATCGTGACCGGTGTGCCGTCGATCGGGCTGAAGACGGTGACGGCCTGATACGACGCGTTGGTCACGGTCCCGTTGGCGTACGTGCCCGGCTGCAGCACGTTGTTCCGCTCCATGATGTTGGCGCTGATGTCGTGGAACCACTCCGCCGATACCGCCACACCCGGCAGGACCTGGTGCGTTACGCCGACGTTGTACTGATCGACGTACGGCCGCTTGATGCCGGGATCCGGACTCGAGAGCGAGCGCACGCCGAAGTCGGTCGGCAGCGTCGAGAAGTTGATCTCGCAGCCGGCCGTCAGGTACGTGCAGCCCGGTGCGCCCTGCGCGATGTCGTCGCCGTTCAAATCGGTCCACGACAGGCTCTTCGTGATGAGCGCCGATGGATTGTAGAGCGACGCAAACGTCGTCGTGGCGGCCGCCTGATAGCGGTTGTAGCCGAATCGGAGCGCCGTCTGGCCGTTGCCGAACAGGTCATACACGACGGCCGTGCGCGGCGACCAGGTCTTCCACTCGGGCACCGAGAAGTCGCCGTAGGCGGCGACACTCGCGAAGCGGCCGTTGGCCGCCGGCTGGCCCACGACGGATTCCAGCACGTCCTCCCAGCGCACGCCGGCGGTGACGGTCAGGCGGTTGATCGTCCAGATGTCCTGGCCGTAGATGCCGAGGTTGCGGTTCAGCCGCTCGGCCGACCAGACCGGCGTGTCGAGCACGGTCACCGTGTAGGGCGCGCCCAGGTGGTAGGTCTGCCGCAGGTCCGCGTTGGCGCGGTACGTGTGGTTGAAGATGCCCCAGGAGTTCTGGAATCCGACCTTGATATTCTGCGAACCCGTGACGTAGGAGGCCGACGCCTGCGCGTTGTACCGGTCCGGGTACTGGCCCGACTCGTCCGGCGCCGCGACCCACTGCGTCCCGAGGAGGCTGTCGTTGTGCGCCGCATTGGCGAACCACGCGGTCGAGCCGTACTGCTGTTCGACGCCGGGGGCGTACAGGTTGTTGTAGCGCTCGATGTTGCTCGAGTAGCCGCCCTCGATGAGCAGCTTGTTGCTCACCGTCGCCGACCACTTGATCGAGTTGGTCATGTAGAGCGGCGAGTTCCACCGCACCGAAGCCGTCGTCTGGTCGTAGCCCGGGTTCATGGCCGCCCCGCGGACCTTGTGGATGCGGTCCATGTAGACGCCGAGCTTGTTGCGGGGGCTCACCTGCCAGGTCAGCCGCGCCATGCCGCTGTACTGGTGCTGCGGGTCCACGCCCTGCGGGCAGGAGGTGGGATCGGCAAAGCAGGCGGCGATGCCGGCCGGCGTGCCGTCGGAGACGACCGTGCTGGCAATCGGCTTGTCGACGGTGAAGAAGCGGCCCGAGCCGAAGAGCCACAGCGTGTCCTTCTTCAGTGGACCTCCGAGCGTGAAGTCGGTGTCGCTGTACTTCCCGATCTTGTCGAGCGACGTCACGCCGTGCGAGGTCAGGAAGTCGGTGAAGTTGTCGGCCTGCAGCGAGGAGCTCTCGTAGCCTTCAAAGAGCGAGCCGTGGATCTGGTTGCCGCCTTCGCGGGGCACCAGGTTGATCTTGACGCCGCCCGTGGGCGCATCCACCGTGCCGCCGCCGGTCTGATAGACCGACTCCTGGGTCATTGCGTCGTTCAGGTAGCTCTGGATGGCGCCATCCCCCTGGAGACCGTTGACGATCATGCCGTCCACGAGGACCGACGTCTGGGCCGCGCCGAGGCCATGGACGGTGAAGTAGGTCTGCTGCATGGCGCGGGAGCCGCCGACGTCGGGCGCCGAGAGGGTGACGCCGACGACGAGCTGGCCGACCGACTGGATGGTGTGGGCCGTCGGCACCGCATCGAGCACGTCGCGCGAGAGCACCTGCGACTTCATGTTCGACTGGACGTCGACCACGGGCGAGGCGCCGGAGACGGTGACGGCCTCTTCGATCGCGCCGACCGACATGTTCGCGTTGACAGTGGCGGTGAAGTTGGCGGGGAGGCTGAGGCCCTCGCGCTTGAACGTCTGGAAGCCGCTCAGGGTGAACGTGATGGTATAGGTGCCGGGGCGGAGGTCGACGATCTTGTATTGCCCCTGGCCGTCGCTGACGACCGTGCGGCTCTTCTCGATGAGGGCGGGGCTGGCCGCCTCCACCGTGACACCGGGCAGAATGGCGCCCGAGCTGTCTTTCACCACGCCTGCGATGGCGCTCTGCGCATGGGCCGTGCCTGGCAAGGCGACGAGGGCCGTCACTGCCAGCAGCAGCGCCGCTGCGAGACTACTCCTTCTCATTCCCGTACCTCCTTCGAAATCAGCGTTCATCCTCCAAGGCGAACGCGCTCGCCATATATAAATGACGAGATACGAAGCATTAGGAATCTATGAGTGTCACGGAGCGCGGTCAATGACAGGCTGATACAACCTGACGGTGAGAATGTCTTAACTAATCAATATGTGCAACTTATTGAATTTTAATGTCTCGGTTGAATAATACATAAAGAAATAGTTTGTGTTAATAAGTATATTATAAATCCGCAACGGCTCACTCGAATGCGATTCGGCGAGACTGTCTGTAGCTAAACCGCGACAGTTGAACGACTTGAAGGCAGAAAGACGGGCCAGATGGCGGCCCGCCTTTCTGCGAGTGGACTGGACGTCCGAGGCAGAGGGGACGTCCAGGGCCCGGTGCCGCCGACCTACCAGGTGACGTCGGCGCCGAAGCGGAGGAGCCGGCCGTTGAGGATGTCGCCCGGATACAGGTACGAGCCGGCCGACACGCCGGCGGTCGAGGTCGGCGAGAACGTCGTCGACCTGACGGAGTAGTACGCGCTCGAGTTGAACAGGTTGAAGATGTCGATCTTCGGGTCGATCTTCAGCCCGCCGATGGTGACGCGCTTGGCGATCGAGAAATCCACCTGGTTGATCCGCGGCGTCTGTTCCGTGCCCGGGGGCGCGAGGGGAACGCTGAGCCTGGAGGACACGAGCCCCGGCGCCACGAGGGCGCCGACGGTGCAGCCCTGGGCCGCCGAGTTGCCCGGGCAGACGCTGTAAGTGGTCTTGCCGGTCACGGACCAGTCGGACCCGAGACCGCTCATCGCCGTGAAGTTCGGGGAGAAGCCGCCGGCAGTCAGGGCCTGGGTGCCGAGCAGGTAGCCCGGCAGCCCCTGGTAGGCACCGCTCAGGATCACGCCGCCCCAGGGGAGGGGCACGGTGGCGCCAAGCTTCAGCTGCGTGCGCCACGGGATGTTGCTCAACGACTGGTCGCAGTAGTTCACGCCGCCCATCGTGATGAGGAAATTCGGGTCGGTCGCCGCCGCGCTGCACGAATTGGCGACGGTGCGGTCGGTGGCCGAGCCGCCGAAGATCCGGACGCCGTGCGGCAGCCGTGCGTCGACGTTGAACTCGACGTCGTCGTAGACCTGCGACAGATTCGGGTCGGTGCTGTCGACTTCCTGGACCGACCGTGCGACGGCGGCGCTGACGGGGTCGTACATCGTGATCGGCGTCCCGTCAATCGGACTGAAGATCGTAATGGGCCGGTACGACGCGTTGGTCACCGTGCCGTTGGCATAGGTGCCGGGCTGGAGGACGTTGTTGCGCTCCATGATGTTCTTGCTGATGCCGTGGAACCATTCGGCGGAGACGGCGACGCCCGACAGGACCTGGTGGGTCACCCCGACGTTGTACTGGTCCACGTACGGTCGCTTGATGCTGGGATCCGGGCTCGAGAGGGACCGCACGCCGAAGTCGGTCGGCAGGGTCGAGAAGTTGATCTCGCAGCCGGCCGTCAGGTAGACACAGCCCGGTGCGCCCTGCGCGATGTCGTCGCCGTTGAGGTCCGTCCACGCCAGGGTCTGGGACACGAGCGCCGACGGATTGTAGAGCGAGGCGAACGTCGTCGTGGCGGCCGCCTGGTAGCGGTTGAAGCCGAAGCGGACGGCGGTCTGGCCATTGCCGAACAGGTCGTAGACCAGCGCGGTGCGCGGCGACCAGGTCTTCCACTCGGGGACCGAGAAGTCGCCGTAGGCCGCCACGTGCGCGAAGCGCCCGTTCGCGGCGGGCTGACCGACGACCGACTCCAGCACGTCCTCCCAGCGAATACCGGCGGTCACCGTGAGGCGCTTGACCGTCCAGATGTCCTGGCCGTAGATGCCGAGGTTGCGGTTCAGCCGCTCGGCCGACCAGATCGGGGAGTCGAGCACCGTGACGGTGTACGGCGCGCCCTTGTAGTAGGTCTGGCGCAGGTCGGCGTTGGCGCTGTACCAGTGGTTGAAGACGCCCCAGGAGTTCTGGAACCCGACCTTCATGTTGTGCGAGCCGGTGACGTAGGAGAGCGAGGCCTGCGCGTTGTACCGATCCGGATACTGGCCATTCTGGTCCGCCGCGGCGCCCCAGCGCGTCCCGTAGACGAGGTCGCTGCGCTCGGCGCCGGCGTACCAGGCCGCCGAGCCGTAGGGCTGCTCGATGCCGACCTGATACAGGTTGTTGTAGCGCTCCAGGTTGCTCGAATACCCGCCCTCGACGAGCAGGCGGCTGCTGACGGTCGACGACCACTTGACCGAGTTGGTCATGTAGAGCGGCGAGTTCCACCGGACCGAAGCCGTTGTCTGGTCATAGCCGGGACTCTGCGCGGCGCCGCGGACCTTGTGGATGCGGTCCATGTAGACGCCGAGCTTGTTGCGGGGGCTCACCTGCCAGGTCAGCCGCGCCATGCCGCTGTACTGGTGCTGTGGGTCGACGCCCTGCGGGCAGGACGTGGGATCGGCAAAGCAGGCGGCGATGCCGGCCGGTGTGCCGTCGGAGACGACAGTGCTCGAGATGGGCTTGTCGACGATGAAGAAGCGGGCCGAGCCGAAGAGCCAGAGCCGGTCCTTCTTGAGCGGACCGCCGAGCGTGAAGTCGGTGTCGCTGTACTTCCCGATCTGGTCCAGCGAGGTCACGCCGTGCGACGCCAGGAAGTCACTGAGATTGCTGCTCTGCAGCGAGGAGCTCTCGTAGCCTTCGAAGAGCGAGCCGTGGATCTGGTTGCCGCCTTCGCGGGGCACCAGGTTGATCTTGACGCCGCCCGTGGGCGCATCCACCGTGCCGCCGCCGGTCTGATAGACCGACTCCTGGGTCATCGCGTCGTTCAGGTAGCTCTGGACCGAGCCATCCCCCTGCAGACCGTTGGCGATCATGCCGTCGATGAGGACGGACGTCTGGGCGGAGCCGAGGCCGTGGACGCTGAAGTAGGTCTGCTGCATCGCGCGGGAGCCGCCGACGTCGGGCGCCGAGAGGGTGACGCCGACGACGAGCTGGCCGACCGACTGGAGCGTGTGGGCCGTGGGGACGGCGTCGAGGACGTCGCGCGAGAGCACCTGGGCCTTGACGTTCGACTGGACGTCGACGACCGGGGACGCCCCGGAGACGGTGACGGCTTCTTCGATCGCACCGACCGAGAGGTTGGCGTTGACGGTGGCGGTGAAGTTGGCCGGCAGGCTGAGGCCTTCGCGCTTGAAGGTCTGGAAGCCGCTCAGGGTGAACGTGATGGTGTAGGTGCCGGGGCGGAGGTCGACGATCTTGTATTGCCCCTGCCCGTCGGTCACGACCGAGCGGGTCTGCTCGATGAGGGCGGGGCTGGCCGCCTCCACCGTCACGCCGGGCAGAATGGCGCCCGAGCTGTCTTTGACCACGCCCGCGATGGCGCTCTGCGCTTGTGCCACGGCTGGCAATCCGACCAGGCCCGCTGCCAGCAGCAGCGCCGCTGCGAGACTCCTCCTTCTCATTCCCGTACCTCCTTCGAAGTCGTGCTCGTCCCTCCAAGAGCGAGCGAGCTTGCCATAAGATAAGTGGAAAGGAAATGAAACGTTAGGAATGTATAAGGTTGACCAGTGATGGTCAATGACGCAACGGCACAGCCTCACCCGAACATCAGCTTATCAATATCTATATGTGCATTTTATTGAATCATTACTACTTGATTGAACAGAACGTAAGTAATACATAAGCACGATGAGCTTGGAGGGCGCGGGCGAAAGTGGCTCACGACACCGAGAGAGGACCGGCTGGGGGGAGCGAAAGCGAGGGCGGGTCTCCAGGCCCGCCCTCGACGTGATATCCGGTGGGGCTGCGGCGCGTCGACCGGTAGGGGGATCGCCTACCAGGTCACGTCGGCGCCGATCCGCAGCAGCCGGCCGATGAGCAGATTCCCCGGATACAGATACGAGCCGGCCGACACCCCCGCGGCCGAGGTCGGGGAGAACGTCGTCGACCTGACCGAGTAGGTACGCGCTCGAGTTGAACAGGTTGAAGATGTCGAGCTTCGGATCGATCTTGAGCGAGCCGATGGTGACGCGCTTGGCGATCGAGAAGTCGACCTGGTTGATCCGCGGCGTCTGTTCGGTCCCGGGCGGGATGAGCGGGAACCTGATCGAGGACGACACGAGTCCCGGTGCCACGAGGGCGCCGACGGTGCAGCCCTGGGCTGCCGAGTTGCCCGGGCAGACGCTGTAGGTGGTCTTGCCCGTGACGGACCAGTACGACCCGATGCCGCTCATGTAGCTGAAGTTCGGCGAGAAGCCGCCGGCGGTCAGGGCCTGGGTGCCGAGCAGGTAGCCCGGCAGCCCCTGGTACGAGCCGCTCACGGTCACCCCGCCCCACGGGAGCGGCACGGTGGCCCCGAGCTTGAACTGCGTGCGCCACGGGATGTTGCTCAGCGACTGGTCGCAGTAGTTCACGCCGCCAATCGAGATCAGGAAGTTCGGGTCCGTGGCTGCGGAGCTGCAGGAGTTCGCGACGGTGCGGTCGGTGGCCGAGCCGCCGAAGATCCGGACGCCGTGCGGCAGCCGTGCGTCGACGTTGAGCTCGACGTCGTCGTAGTGCTGCGTCAGGTTCGTGTCCGTGGTGTCGACTTCCGTGACCGCTCGCGCCACGGCGGCGCTGACGGGGTCGTACATCGTGATCGGCGTCCCGTCGATGGGGCTGAAAACGGTCACCGGCGTGTACGACGCGTTGGTCACCGTGCCGTTGGCGTAGGTGCCCGGGTGGAGGACGTTGTTCCGCTCCATGATGTTGCCGCTGATGTCGTGGAACCACTCGGCGGAGACGGCGACGCCCGACAGGATCTGGTGGGTCACGCCGACGTTGTACTGGTCGTAGTACGGGCGCTTGATGCTGGGATCCGGGCTCGAGAGGGACCGCACGCCGAAGTCGGTCGGCAGGGTCGAGAAGTTGATCTCGCAGCCGGCCGTCAGGTAGACGCAGCCCGGCGCCCCCTGCGCGATGTCGTCGCCGTTGAGGTCCGTCCAGGACAGGCTCTTCGTGACGAGCGCCGACGGGTTGTAGAGCGAGGCGAACGTCGTCGTGGCGGCCGCCTGGTAGCGGTTGTAGCCGAAGCGGACGGCGGTCTGGCCGTTGCCGAACAGGTCATAGACGAGGGCGATGCGCGGCGACCAGGTCTTCCACTCGGGGACCGAGAAGTCGCCGTAGGCCGCGACACTCGCGAAGCGCCCGTTGGCGGCCGGCTGGCCGACGACGGACTGGAGGACGTCCTCCCAGCGGACGCCGGCCGTGACCGTCAGGCGCTTGATCGTCCAGATGTCCTGGCCGTAGATGCCGAGATTGCGGTTCAGCCGTTCGGCCGACCAGACGGGCGTGTCGAGCACCGTGACGGTGTAGGGCGCGCCCTTGTAGTAGGTCTGGCGCAGGTCGGCGTTGGCGCTGTACGTGTGGTTGAAGACGCCCCAGGAGTCCTGGAATCCGACCTTCGTGTTGTGCGAGCCGGTGACGTAGGAGAGCGAGGCCTGCGCGTTGTACCGATCCGGATACTGACCGCTCTGATCCGCGGCCGCACCCCAACGCGTCCCGTACGCGAGGTCGCTGCGCCCGGCGCCGGCGTACCAGGCCGCCGAGCCGTAGGGCTGCTCGATGCCGACCTGATACAGGTTGTTGTAGCGCTCCAGGTTGCTCGAATACCCGCCCTCGACGAGCAGGCGGCTGCTGACGGTCGACGACCACTTGACCGAGTTGGTCATGTAGAGCGGCGAGTTCCACCGGACCGAAGCCGTTGTCTGGTCATAGCCGGGACTCTGCGCGGCGCCGCGGACCTTGTGGATGCGGTCCATGTAGACGCCGAGCTTGTTGCGGGGGCTCACCTGCCAGGTCAGCCGCGCCATGCCGCTGTACTGGTGCTGCGGGTCGACGCCCTGCGGGCAGGACGTGGGATCGGCAAAGCAGGCGGCGATGCCGGCCGGTGTGCCGTCGGAGACGACGGTGCTCGAGATGGGCTTGTCGACGATGAAGAAGCGGGCCGAGCCGAAGAGCCAGAGCCGGTCCTTCTTGAGCGGACCGCCGAGCGTGAAGTCGGTGTCGCTGTACTTCCCGATCTGGTCCAGCGAGGTCACGCCGTGCGACGCCAGGAAGTCGGTCATGTTGCTGGCCTGGAGCGAAGAGCTCTCGTAGCCCTGGAAGAGCGAGCCGTGGATCTGGTTGCCGCCTTCGCGGGGCACCAGGTTGATCTTGACGCCGCCCGTGGGCGCGTCCACCGTGCCGCCGCCGGTCTGATAGACCGACTCCTGGGTCATCGCGTCGTTCAGGTAGCTCTGAACGGCGCCGTCCCCCTGGAGACCGTTGGCGATCATGCCGTCGATGAGGACCGACGTCTGGGCCGCGCCGAGGCCGTGGACGGTGAAGTAGGTCTGCTGCATGGCGCGGGAGCCGCCGACGTCGGGCGCCGAGAGGGTGACGCCGACGACGAGCTGGCCGACCGACTGGAGCGTGTGGGCCGTGGGGACGGCGTCGAGGACGTCGCGCGAGAGCACCTGGGCCTTGACGTTCGACTGGACGTCGACGACCGGGGACGCCCCGGAGACGGTGACGGCTTCTTCAATCGCACCGACCGAGAGGTTGGCGTTGACGGTGGCGGTGAAGTTGGCCGGCAGGCTGAGGCCTTCGCGCTTGAAGGTCTGGAAGCCGCTCAGGGTGAACGTGATGGTGTAGGTGCCGGGGCGGAGGTCGACGATCGTGTATTGCCCCCGGCCGTCGGTGACGACCGTGCGGGTCTGCTCGATGAGGGCGGGGCTGGCGGCCTCCACCGTGACGCCGGGCAGGATGCCGCCCGAGCTGTCTTTGACCACGCCTGCGATGGCGCTCTGCGCCTCTGCCATGGCCGGCAGCCCGACCAGGGCCGTGGCCGCCAGCAGCAGCGCTGCAAGACTCCTCCTTCTCATGCCCGCACCTCCTTTTTCTTAATGAGACCGACCGCTCGCCCCTCCAGGCGAATGGCGGGCCACGAAACATAAAAATTAGGATACGAAACATAAGAAAGATATTGTCTTTAAACTGTTCTGGTCAATAGTCTTTTTAACAATCATTTACATAATCTATAGAATCTAAGCATACGTAACACACTATTGAATCTTTATGTTTTATTGTTCTATTTCTAGCTGTGCTAGAGCCGATTGCGGCTCCAGCCCTGGGGACGGGCTCGGCCGGCGGCGGTACTTCGGAGTGGACCGACTAGCGGTAGTTGCCGAACTGCAGGGCGATGCCGAAATCGTGGCCGCGCAGGGCCTGCATGGCCTGTTGGAGATCGTCTTTCGACGGCGAGCTCACGCGGACTTGATCGCCCTGAATCGCGGCCTGGACCTTCTTGAGCCGCAAGTCCTTGATGAACTTCACGATGTCGCGGGCCGCCTCGACTGGCACGCCCTGCTGAATCGTGAGGACGCGGCGGACCGTGCCGCCCGACGCCGGCTTGCTGCCGTCCGACTTGAAGTTCTTCGTGGCCACCTGGCGACGGACCAGGCGCGTCTCGACGATTTCCCAGAGCGCATTCATCTTGAACTCGTCATCGGCGGTCAGCGTGAGCGTCTTGTCCGCCACGCTCAGCACGATATCCGCGGTCGCCCCCTTGAAGTCGTACCGTTGGCCGACTTCCTTCCGCGCCTGATTGAGCGCGTTGTCGACTTCCTGGAAGTCGATCGTCGAGGTGATGTCGAAGGATGCCGTCGTCGCCATACCTCATTGTATGGCGGCCTCTCGAACCGGCGTAGAATGCCGTCGAGAAGCCGGGGCCGGCTTGCCGGACGCGCCGCGACGCGCCGGCGTGCAGTGAGGACGCGATGAACCGTCTGCTTCGTACGTGGCTGGTCCTGGTTGCGTTGACCGTCGTCGCCGGGGGCGTCCATCCCGACGCCGCATCGCCGACGGTGGACGATGCGTTTCGCCAGTTCTGGGCGGCGGCCAACCCCACCGAGGCCGCGGCGGCCGCCAATGCCGTCGTCGCGACCGGTGTGAGCTTCGCCGACGCGTTCGCCCACCTGCGCACGGGCCGGTCGTATTCGCCCGGGGTGCCGCGCGGCATCGTGCGCTCGAGCCGGACGGCTGGCGGACGAGAATTCCGCTACTCGCTCGACGTCCCGCAGTCCTACGACCCATCCCGCCGCTGGCAGGTGCGGGTGCAGCTCCACGGCGGCGTCAGCCGCCCGGACGACACGATCCGCGGAGACGGCGGGATCGGCGAGCTGGCCGGCGCGGATCAGAATCTACGTCCTGCCCCTCAGCTGGGACCAAGCGCCCTGGTGGAGCGAGTCGCAGGTCGAGAACATCGAGGCCATCCTCGATCGCCTCAAGCGGACCTACAACGTCGACGAGAACCGCGTGGTGCTGTCGGGCCACTCCGACGGCGCGACCGCCACGTACTACCTCGCCATGCGCGACACCACGCCGTTTGCCAGCTTCCTTCCGCTCAACGGCTTCGTCATGGTGCTCGGCAACGCCTCGCTCGGCCTCGCCGAGTCCCTGTTCCCGAACAACCTGCTCGACAAGCCCTGGTTCGTCGTCAACGGCGCCCAGGATCCCCTCTTCCCGACGGCGACCGTCGAGCCGTACCTGAATCACTTTCGGGACGGTGGCTTGACGCTCGAGTACCATCCCCAGCCCGACGGCCAGCACAACACGCGGTGGTGGCCCCGCGTGAAGGACACGTTCGAGGCCTTCGTCTCGGCGCATCCCCGGGACCCGAACCCCGCGACGCTGACGTGGGAGACCGACTTCTCCAGCGACCGGAGCTGGCCGTCCGCGCCCGGTGACGAGCTCCTCGCGGCCAGCCGGCGCGCCGACTGGCTGGTGATCGACAAGCTCGCCCCGCGCGGCGCCGACGACCCCCTCCCGGACCTCAACGACTTCGTGACCGGCACGAGCCTGAACTTCGGCGTGCGCACGAGCGGCATGCAGATCACCAGCGTGCTGCACGGCAGCAACGCCGACGCGTTCGGTTTGCAGCCCGGGGATCTGGTACTCAGCATCAACGGCCGCGCCCTGCCGGCCGGACTCGACCTCCTCGAGATGATGCCGCTCTACGATCCGGGCACGACACTCGACTTCGTGGTGTCGCGCGGCGGCACCCGTACGGAGCTCGAGGGCGTCTTCCGTCCGACGCAGATGGCCGATGCCCGGGCGCTCTTTCCGCACGACCGACCCGCCGGACGCGTCGACCTCGTGCGCGAGGGCAACACGGTCCGGGCCACGACGCGTGGCGTCGCCGCGTTCACCCTGCTCCTGTCACCGGATGTCTTCGACTTCTCCAAGCCCGTGACCGTCGTGGTCGACGGCCGCGTCAAATTCTCCGGCCGCGTCAGCCCGGACGTGCGAACCCTGCTCGCCTGGGCGGCGCGCGACAACGATCGCACGATGCTGTACGGCGCTGAGCTCCACATACTTCTATAATGTGTGTGTCTTCTTGGTGGTCGTAGCTCTCATAGCGGGGGATTGATGGGTGACGCGGGAGAAGGACTGATCGACGCGGAAGCACGAATTCAGGAGCGGATGGAAGAACTTGCCGATGCCCGTTCGCGCGAGCGCGGCGGCATCGTCGGCGATCCGGAGCGGATCCGGGAGCTGGGGTCGCTGCGCCTCGCCCGGACCGAGCTCGAGCGTCAGCTCGAGGCCACGACGCACGCCCTGCGCCGCGCGCAGCTCGAACAGGCGATTGCGGAGCTGAACCGTCGTCTCGAACAGGCGTGACGCCGTTCGAGTACCACGACGGGACCAAACATCACTTCAATCGGTTCGCCCGGTCGCTGGGCTACCTCGACTGGGCGTCGCAGCCTGCTGCATTCCGATCGTTTGCCGGGGCGCCGGTGTTCCCGCTCGTTCCGGGAACATCGGCCCTGCGCGTCCATCCGGCGCCCGTGGCCTACGACAGCCTCTTTGCCCGGGCCGCTGCCCAGCGGCTGCCGATCGGCGCGGCGATCGGCGACAGCCTGCGCTTTTCGCTCGGACTCTCGGCGTGGAAATCGTTCCACGGATCGCGCTGGGCGCTCCGGGTAAACCCGTCGAGCGGCAACCTGCACCCCACCGAAGCCTACATCGTCGCCGGGCCGGCCGCCGGGCTGGCGTCGACCGCCGCCGTCTATCACTACGCGGCGGACCGTCACGCGCTCGAGCTCCGCTGCACCTTCGACGCGGGCCGCTGGGAGCAGGCCGCCCGCGGCGCCGACTGGCTCGTCGTGCTCGCGTCCGTCCACTGGCGCGAGGCGTGGAAGTACGGCGAGCGCGCGTTCCGCTACTGTCAGCACGATCTGGGGCACGCCATGGCTGCCGTCCGGCTGGCGGCCGCGCTCGATGGCCGACACGTCCGCCTCGCCCCCGAGTGGCCGCAGGCCGCGATCGGCGCCCTGGTCGGCCTCGATCGCGACGGCGACTACGTCGAGGCCGAGCGCGAAGAGCCCGGCTGTCTGCTCGTCGTCGCTGACGGCGAGTGTGTCCCGGCGCCGCCGCCTGCTGCGCTCGTGGAGGCTGTCTGCGCCGGCGACTGGACCGGCCGCGCGAGCCAGCTCAGCGTCGATCACGTCGAGTGGACCTTCATCGAACGCGTCGCCGAGATCACGCGGGATCCCGGGCGGGCACGGCCCGAGCCGCCGGCGGATCTGCCGCGCCCGCCGGGCACGCCGGATCCCCCGCGCGCCCTGGATGCGAGAACGGTGCTGCGGCAGCGACGAAGCGCGCTCGCCTTCGACGGCGCGACGTCCCTTTCGCGGCGGGCCTTCGTGGACCTGCTCGTCCGCACGCTCCCCACCTCCGCGGCGCCGTGGGACGCGCTCTGGTGGCCTCCCCGGATCCATCTGGCGATCTTCGTCCACCGGGTCGATGGTCTCGAGCCGGGGCTCTACGCGCTCGTACGCCGGCCGGACGTGATCGCGTCGCTCCGAGCGGCGTGGAGGGCTGATTTCCGCTGGGAGGCCGTCGATTCGCGACTTCCGCTCTACCTGCTGTCGCCCGGGGATTGCCGCGGGTTGAGCCAGCGCGTGTGCTGCGATCAGCCCATCGCGGCCGACGGCTGTTTCAGCCTGGGCATGATCGCGGAGTTCGCCGACGGCCTGCGGGATTTCGGCCCGTCGTTCTACCGGCATCTCTTCTGGGAGTCCGGGGTCGTCGGACAGGTGCTGTACCTCGAAGCGGAGGCCGCCGGCGTGCGGGGCACGGGAATCGGGTGCTTCTACGACGACGCGATGCACGAGGTCCTGGGCATTCGCGATCACCGTTGCCAGAGCGTCTACCACTTCGCGGTCGGGGGGCCGCTCGAGGACGCGCGCCTGACCACCGAGCCCGGCTATGGCTGGGAGGCGGAACCACGTGACGGGTGACGACATCGCCGCGGCCGTCCAGACCGGCGAGGCGAATGGCTGGCTCGTCTTCACGCGGCCGGCGTCGACGATCGAGGCCTGGACCGCGGCCGACGTGACGCCGGCCATCCACCGCGGCGAGCGGGCCGCGCGGGACGGGGCCTACGTGGTCGGGGCGCTGGCGTACGAGGCGGGCGCCGCGTTCGGCTTCAGCGCCCACGCCCCGCTCCCGGGCCTGCCCCTGGCGCAGTTCACGGTGTTCCCCCCGGAACGCGTCGCGCGCCTGGCCGACGTGCCGGCGGGGGAGCCGTATGCGATCGGAGACCTCGAACCGTCGATCGGCCGCGCCGACTTCCGCGCCGTGCTCGACCGGATCCGCGGCGCGATCGCGGCTGGGGACACGTACCAGGTCAACTACACGTTCCGTCTGCGCGGCCGCCTCTCCGGCGATCCAGTCGGGTTGCTGGGCGATCTCGTCCAGGCACAGCGGTGCCGCTACGGGGCGTTCGTGCGCTCGGGCCGCTACGTGATCGTGTCGGCGTCGCCCGAGCTGTTCGTCGCGCGCGACGGCGGGCGCCTGGTCGCGCGTCCGATGAAGGGGACCGCGCCGCGCGAGCCGACGTCGGACGGCGATCGCGCGGCGCGCGACGCCCTGATCGCCTCGGCCAAGGACCGGGCCGAGAACGTGATGGTCGTGGACATGGTGCGCAACGACCTGGGACGGATCGCGCAAGTCGGCAGCGTCGAGGTGCCGGCGTTGTTCACGGCGGAGGCGTATCCGAACGTCTGGCAGCTGACGTCGACGGTGACCGCGCGCAGCGAGGTCTCGCTCGCGGATCTCCTGGCGGCCGCGTTCCCGTCGGCGTCGGTCACGGGCGCGCCGAAGGTGCGCACGACGGAGATCATCCGCGCGCTCGAGCCCGGTCCGCGCGGCATCTACACCGGGGCCGTCGGCGTCATCGAGCCCGGCGGCCGCTTTCGGTTCAACGTGGCCATCCGGACCGCGCTCGTCGATCTCGCGTCGGATCGCCTCGAGTTCGGTGTGGGGAGCGGGGTCGTGTGGGACTCGGATCCGGATCGCGAGTACGACGAGAGTCTACTGAAGGGCGCCGTGCTCGGCCGACGGCCCGAGGCGTTCGACCTGCTCGAGACGCTGCGCTGGACGCCGCAGGACGGCTTCGCGCTGCTCGATCGCCACCTGGCGCGCCTGGCGGCGTCGGCCGAGTACTTCGCCATCCCGTTCGACGCCGACCGGGCGCGCGCGGCCCTCTCCGGGGCGGTGTCCGGCGCGACGGCGCCGCGCCGCGTGCGCCTGCTGGTCTCGCCCGGCGGGGCCGTGCGCATCGAATCGGCTGCCCTGGCCCCGCCGCCCTCCGGTCCCCTGCGCCTCGGCTTCGCGGCGGATCCGATCGATCCGCGCGACCCCTTCCTGTGTCACAAGACCACGAACCGGCGGGTGTACGATCACGCGCGGCGCGCCGACGTCGACGACGTGATCCTCTGGAATCCGGCGGGCGAGGCGACGGAGACGACGGTGGGCAACCTCGTGGTGGAGCGCCGCGGCCGGCGCGTCACGCCGGCGGTGGGGTGCGGCCTGCTGCCGGGCACGATGCGCGCGGAACTGCTGGTCCGCGGCGAGATCGAGGAAGGCCACATTCTTGTCGGTGAGCTCGCGGAGGCGTCGTGCGTGTGGCTGATCAACTCGGTGCGCGGCTGGCAGCCTGCGCACGTGGTCGACATCCACCGCCGAAAGGGATAGCATGCTCTTTTGGCTTGCGAAATCGTTCACAAGCTGACGGACGACTAGGCGGAATACCATGCAGGGCTGGCTCTCCATCCTGATCATGACCGCACTGGGCGCCGGGTTTGCCGTCGTCTCGGTCCTGTTGTCGGGCATTCTCGGTCCCCACAACCCCACTCCGGAGAAGGCTGCGCCCTACGAGTGCGGCATGCCGCCGGTCGGGGACGCGCGCGAGCGGCAGTCGGTCAAGTTCTACCTCGTCGCGATGATCTTTCTGCTGTTCGACATCGAGGTGGCGTTCCTGTACCCGTGGACGATGGCGCTGCGCGATCTCGGCTGGGCTGGATTCGGCCAGCTCGTGCTGTTCCTCGCCCTCCTGCTGGCGGGGTACGTGTACGTCTGGCGCAAGGGCGTGCTCGACTGGGGACACGAGAGCCGCTGATGACCCAGGATCACGACATCCCCGTGCTGACGACCACCGTCGAGAAGATGGTGCAGTGGGCGCGCCGCTCGTCGATCTGGCCCGTCACCTTCGGTCTGGCGTGCTGCGCCATCGAGATGATGTCGATGAGCGCGTCGCGCTACGACATCGCGCGCTTCGGCGCCGAGGTCTTTCGCGGCAGCCCGCGCCAGTCGGACCTGATGATCGTCGCCGGGCGCCTGTCGCGGAAGATGGCGCCCGCCCTGCGCCGGATCTACGACCAGATGCCCGATCCCAAGTGGGTGATCTCGATGGGGGCCTGCGCGTCGATCGGCGGGGTGTTCGACAACTACGCGCTCGTCCAGGGCGTCGACCAGGTGGTACCCGTGGACGTCTTCGTGCCCGGCTGCCCGCCGCGGCCCGAGTCGCTCATCTACGGCATCGTCCAGCTGCAGAAGAAGATCTCGGAGCAGCGGCTCGGGTGATGGACGCCGCGACCCTCCTTGCCGCGCTGACCGAGGCCGTGCCGGGTGCGGCCCTCCAGAGCGTGGCCGCCGTCGATGGACACCTGACGCTCGTCGCCCGCCGCGAGGATCTTCCGGCGCTGGCCCCGGCGCTTCGCGATCGGCCGGACCTCCGGTTCGCCCTGCTGGCGGAGGTGACGGCGGTCGACTACCAGCCGCGCGAGCCGCGCTTCGAGGTGGTGTACATCCTCGTGTCGATCGAGCATCGCGTCCGGGTGCGGCTCCGGATCCCCGTGCCCGGCGACGATCCGCGCCTCGACACGGTCGCAGCCGTCTGGCCGGCGGCCAACTGGCTGGAGCGCGAAGTCTGGGACATGTTCGGCATCGTGTTCGACGGGCATCCCGACCTTCGGCGGCTGCTGATGCCGGACGACTGGGACGGGTTCCCGCTGCGGAAGGACCATCCGGTGCAGATCCGGAAGGACGCCGGCGCCTCGGAGCCGCTGCAGGTGACCGCCGAGGAGTTCCGCGCCAGCGTGGAGAAGGATCGCCGTGCGCGCGAGTCGTGAGCTCGTCGCGGAACGCCTGGGGGAGACGATCGCGCTCCACGAGCGCCTCAGGGCGGCCGACCCGCAGCCAATCTTGGACGCCGCCGGGGCGGTGGGCGCCGCGCTCGCCGCCGGCGGCCGCCTGCTCCTCTTCGGCAACGGCGGGAGCGCCGCCGACGCGCAGCACGTCGCGGCCGAGCTGGTGGGCCGCTTCATGCACGAGCGCCGGGCGCTGGCGGCGATCGCCCTCACGACGGACACGAGCGTCCTGACGAGCCTAGCGAACGACTACGCGTACGACCGGGTGTTCGCGCGCCAGATCGAGGCGATCGGCCGCCCGGGCGACGTCGCCTGGGGCATCACGACGAGCGGCGCCTCGCCCAGCGTCGTCGAGGGCCTGGCGGCCGCCAGGAGTCGCGGCCTGCGCACGATCGCGCTGACCGGGCGGGACGGCGGCCCGGCCGGGGGCGGCGCGGACATTCACATCAACGTGCCATCGGCATCGACGGCGCGGATCCAGGAAGCGCACCGGACGGTGCTGCACCTGGTGTGCGAGCTGGTCGAGGCGGCGCTGGAGCCATGACGGACCTGCGGACGGAGACGATGACCGTGAACATGGGGCCGCAGCACCCCAGCACGCACGGCGTGCTCCGCCTCGTGCTGGAGCTCGATGGCGAGACGGTGCGGTCCTGCAGTCCGACGATCGGTTATCTCCACACGGGCATCGAGAAGACCGCCGAGCAGAAGAAGTGGCAACAGGTGATCCCGCTGGTCGAGCGCATGGACTATCTCAGCGCCCAGTCGAACAGCATGGCGTTCTGCCTGTCGGTCGAGCGCCTGCTCGGCCTCGAGATCCCCGAGCGGGTGCAGTGGATCCGCGTGCTCATCGCGGAGCTCCAGCGCATCAACAGCCACCTGGTGTGGCTGGGCACGCATGGGATGGAGGTGGGCGCCGTCTCGGTGATGCTCTACTGCTTCGGCGAGCGCGAGCTGCTGCTGAACATCAACGAGCTGCTGGCGGGCTTCCGGATGTTCCCGAGCTACAACCGGGTGGGCGGCCTGCGGGAGGACCTGCCGCGCGGGTTCCACGACGCAGTGCGGGCCTTCCTCGATCGCTTTCCGCCGAAGATCGACCAGTTCGAGGACCTGCTCACCGCGAACGAGATCTATCGCAAGCGCGCGCAGGGCGTCGGCGTGATTGCCGCCGCCGATGCGGTGGCGTGCGGCCTCGTCGGTCCGATCGCGCGCGCCTCGGGCGTGGGCTACGACGTGCGCCGCGCCTTTCCGTACCTCGGGTACGAGACCTTCGAGTTCGAGGTGCCGACGCGCGGGGAAGGCGACGTCTACGCACGTTACCTCGTGCGGGTCGCGGAGATGCGCGAGAGCGTCCGGATCTGCCGTCAGGCGCTCGACCGCATCACTCCGGTCGGCGCGTTCGCCGTTGCCGATCGGCGGATCACACCGCCGCCCAAGGATCAGGTCTACACGGAGATGGAAGCGCTCATCCAGCACTTCCTCATCTACTCGCAGGGATTCACGGTGCCGGCCGGCGAGGCGTACGTGCCGGTCGAGGGCCCGCGCGGGGAGCAGGGGTTCTACGTAGTGTCGGACGGCACGAACCGGCCCTGGCGCGTCAAGGCCCGCGCGCCGTCGCTGCTGGCCTGCCAGGCGCTCGAGCGGATGATCGTCGGCGGGCTGATCGCCGACGTCATCGCAGTGATCGGATCGATCGACGTGGTCATGGGAGACGTGGACCGGTGAGCTTCCACCCGAAGATGGCCTACGACGCGACGTTCCACAAGTCGGCGCGTGCCGTGGGCCCGGCCGACGAGCCGCCGTTCGAGTACACGCCGGAGGCGCGGGCCCAGTTCGACGAGATCCTGCGGCGCTACCCGGCCGACCGGAAGCGCTCGGCGGTGCTGCCGGCGCTGTACCTCGTGCAGCATCAGCAGGGCCACGTCACGCCGGCGGCGATGCGGTACGTCGCGACGCTGCTCGACATGACGCCCGCCGACGTCGAGGACGTCACCTCCTACTACTCGATGTTCCGGACGCGGCCGATGGGCCGCTACGTGCTGCACGTGTGCCGGACGCTGTCCTGCGCGCTGAACGGCGCCGAGCGCGTCACCGAGGAACTGGCCGCGAAGCTCGGCCTCTCGCCGGGCGAGACCGATGCGAGCGGGACGTTCACGCTGCTCGAGGTCGAGTGCCTCGGCGCCTGCGACCGGGCGCCGGTCGTGATGGTCAACGACGCCTGGCACGAGTGCCTCCAGCCGGAGGACGCCGCAGCGCTCGTCGACGATCTCAAGGCGCGCGGCGAGGGCGCCGTCTCCGGGTGCCACCACGTGGTGGAGAAGAAGCGCGAGGCGCAGGGCTGATGGAACCGCTGCTGACTCCGTACGTTCGCGAGCCCGGGTGCTTCACGCTCGACTTCTACCTGCGGCACGAGGGCTACGAGGGCCTCCGCAGGGCGCTCGCGATGTCGCCCGAGGCGGTCGTCGACGCGGTGAAGGCCTCCGGGCTGCGCGGCCGCGGGGGCGCCGGGTTCCCGACGGGCATGAAGTGGCAGTTCGTCGACAAGAAGTCGCCCAGGCCGAAGTACATCGTCTGCAACGCCGACGAGAGCGAACCGGGGACGTTCAAGGACCACCTGCTGCTCGAGCGCAATCCGCACCAGCTCATCGAGGGCTGCGCGATCGCGTGCTACGCGATCGGCGCGAAGGTCGCCTACATCTACATCCGGGGCGAGTTCTTCCACCTCCAGCCCGTCGTCGAGCAGGCGATCGCGGAGGCTTACGCGCGCGGCTTCCTCGGGACGCACGTGCTCGGGTCCGACTTCGCCTGCGACGTCTTCATACACCGCGGCGCGGGGGCGTACGAGGCTGGGGAGGAGACCGCGCTCCTGGAATCGCTCGAGGGCAAGCGCGCGCAGCCCCGCAACAAGCCGCCCTTCCCGGCGGCGGTCGGGCTGTACGGCTGCCCCACGGCCGTCAACAACGTCGAGACGCTGTCGAACGTGCCGCTCATCCTGCGGCGCGGCCCGGAGTGGTTCGCCGCCCTGGGGCCGGAGAAGAACGGCGGCCCGAAGCTGTACTGCGTGAGCGGGCACGTGAAGCGGCCTGGCGTGTTCGAGGCGTCGATGGACGTCACGATCGGCGCGCTCGTGGAGCGGGCCGGCGGCGTCCGCGACGGGCACACCCTGAAGGCGGTGATTCCGGGCGGGTCGTCGGTGCCGGTGCTGATGCCCGATCAGCTCGACACCCAGGCGAGCTTCGACGGGGTCCAGAAGGCCGGCTCGCTGCTCGGGTCGGCCGGCATCGTCGTCCTCGACGACACCACGTGCATGGTCTGGCTCGCCGCGAACCTGCTGCACTTCTACCGGCACGAGTCCTGCGGCAAGTGCACGCCGTGCCGCGAGGGCACCGACTGGCTGCACCGGCTGCTGCAGCGGATCGAGCGGGGCGAGGGCCAGATGCGCGACCTCGATCTCATGGCGAGCATCTCGGGCAACGTCGCCGGCAAGACGCTGTGCGCCTTCGGCGACGCGGCGGTGACGCCGGTGCTGACGACGCTGAAGCATTTCCGGCACGAATACGAGGCCCACATCCGCGAGGGCCGTTGCCCGCTGCCGGCTCCGTGGCGGGCCGGACACCCGGTCGGGGCGCACTGATGCGGACGCCGGCGCGACGACATTCGAACGCATGTCTCTCTATCTGACCGCGCAGATCGTCCTGACGCTCGTCGTCTTCGTCGCGCTGCTGAGCTCGGCGGCGGCGATGGTGTACGTGGAGCGGAAGGTCGCCGCGATGCTGCAGCAGCGGCTGGGGCCGTACCGCGTCGGCCCCCGCGGGCTGCTCCAGCCGCTCGCCGACGTGATCAAGCTGATGTTCAAGGAGGAGCTGCGGCCCAAGGCGGCCGACGCGTTCCTCTTCGCGCTGGCGCCGATCATTTCGGCCACGTGCGCCTTTGCAGCGTTCGCCGTCGTCCCCTTCGGCGCGTCGACCACGTTCTTCGGCCTGCTGGATCGGCCGCTCCGGCTGCAGGTGGCCGACGTGAACGTGGCGATCCTGGTCATCTTCTCGATCGCCTCGATGAGCGTCTACGGCATCGTCCTGGCCGGCTGGAGCTCGAACAGCAAGTACTCCCTGATCGGCGCCCTGCGGTCGTCGGCGCAGATGATCAGCTACGAGCTGTCGTACGGCTTCGCGCTGGCGAGCGTCCTGCTCGTCGGCAACTCGCTGTCGCTCGCCGACCTGGTGCAGGCGCAGGGCGGATCGTGGCTGGGCCTGCTGCCGCGCTGGTTCGTCTTCGTGCAGCCGGTGGGCTTCCTGATCTTCATGACCGCCGGCATCGCCGAGACCAACCGCGCCCCGTTCGATTTCCCGGAAGCCGAACAGGAGCTCGTGGCGGGCTACCACACGGAATACAGCAGCATGAGCTTCGCGATGTTCTTCCTCGCGGAGTACATCAACATGGTCACCGTGTCGGCGATCGCGGCCGATCTGTTCCTCGGCGGGTGGCACGGACCGCTGCTGCCCGCGTCGCTCGGCTGGATCTGGTTCCTCCTCAAGGTCGCGGCCATCCTCTTCTTCTACGTCTGGATGCGGTGGACCCTGCCGCGGTACCGCTACGACCAGCTGATGGCGTTCGGCTGGAAGGTGCTGCTGCCGGTCTCCGCGCTCAACCTCGTGGCGACCGCCGCCGGAGTGCTGGCCCTTGGGCGTTGACGTCCTCGCGTTCGGCGCCTTCGCCCTGGTCGCGATCGTGGCGTCCGTGCTGGTCGTTGCCCAGCGGAACCCGATGTACAGCGTGCTGCTCCTCATCGCCTCCTTCGGCGCGCTGTCCGGCCTCTACGTCCTGCTCGACGCGCCCTTCGTCGCCGTCATCCAGATCATCGTGTACGCGGGCGCCATCATGGTCCTCTTCCTGTTCGTCGTGATGCTGCTCAACGCGCCCCACGAGGAGAGCGAGCACGACCTCGCGGTGCACGCGGCCGCACGCGTCGGGCCGCTGGCGTTCGGGGTGCTGCTCGCCCTCGCGCTCGGCGCCGAGCTGGTCTGGGCGCTCGAGGCGGTGAGCGAGACGGGAACGTTCGGCGACGTGTCGGTCAGCTCGGTGGCCGCGATCGGCCGCGCCCTGTTCACCCGCTACGCCTTCGCGTTCGAGGTCACCTCGATCCTGATTCTGGTGGCCATGATCGGCGCGGTGGTCCTCGCGCGGCGCGAGCCGCCCGCGGACGTCCCGGCGCGGGAGGGCGGACGATGACGGCGGGAGCGGGCGTGCCGCTCGGCGCCTATCTCGTGCTCTCGGCGATCCTGTTCGTGATCGGCCTCATGGGCGTCTTCGTCCGCCGCAACGTGATCACGATCCTGCTGGCGGTCGAGATCATGCTGAATGCGGTCAACCTGACGTTCGTCGCCTTCGGCCGCGCCCTGGGCGCCGCCGACGGACAGATCATCGTCTTCTTCGTGATGACGGTCGCCGCCGCCGAGGCCGCGGTCGGCCTCGCCCTCGTCATCGCGCTCTTCCGCCAGCGCGAGTCCCTCAACCCCGACATGTTCACGAGCCTGAGGGGCTGAGCGTGCTGCTGCTGATCCTGCTGCTGCCGTTTCTCGGATTCCTGGCGAACGCCGCGCTCGGCCCGCGCCTGTCGAAGACCCAGTCCGGGGCGATCGCCTGCGGGGCCATGGTCGCGTCCTTCGGCGCGGCGGCCGGCGCGGTCTGGCGCCTCGTCGCGCTGCCCCCCGAGTCGCGCGCCGCCCTCCAGGTGGTGTTCGACTGGCTGCAGTCCGGGTTCTTCGACGCCCGGTTCGCGCTGCGGCTCGACCCGCTGTCGTCCGTGATGATTCTCGTCGTCACCGGCGTCGGCGCGCTGATCCACGTGTACTCGACCGCTTACATGCACGAGGAGACCGACGCGGAATATGCGCGGTACTTCTGGTACCTCAATCTCTTCGCCGCGTTCATGCTGCTGCTGGTTCTCGCGGCGAACTTCCTGGTGATGTTCGTCGGCTGGGAGGGCGTGGGCCTCTGCTCGTACCTGCTGATCGGGTTCTGGTACCGCAAGCGGTCGGCGTCCGATGCGGGCAAGAAAGCCTTCATCGTGAACCGGATCGGCGACCTGGGATTCGTGCTGGGCATGCTGCTGCTCGTGCTTCGCTTCGGCAGCCTCGACTTCCAGGAGGTGGCCCGCAGCGCCGCCGCGCTGGCGCCGGAAGCGCGGTTCGGCACGGTGTCGCTCGTCACGCTGCTCCTGTTCGTCGGCGCCACGGGCAAGTCCGCCCAGATTCCGCTGTACGTGTGGCTGCCGGACGCGATGGAAGGCCCCACGCCGGTGTCGGCCCTCATCCACGCGGCGACCATGGTCACGGCCGGCGTCTACATGATCGGGCGCAACGCCGTCCTGTTCAGCCGCGCCCCGGACACGCTGTTCGTGGTCGCCGTCATCGGCGTCGCGACCGCGCTGATGGCCGGGGCGATCGCGTGCGTCCAGAACGACATCAAGCGCGTGCTCGCGTACTCGACGATCTCCCAGCTGGGCTACATGTTCCTGGCGATGGGCGTCGGCGCGTACGCCGCCGGAATCTTCCACCTCTTCACCCACGCGTTCTTCAAGGCGCTCCTCTTCCTCGGCGCCGGCGCCGTCATCCACGCGCTCGGCGGCGAGCAGGACATGCAGCGCATGGGCGGCCTCCGGCGGCGCCTGCCGACGACGTACTGGACGTTTCTCGTGGCGTCGCTCGCCATCGCCGGCGTGCCGGGCCTCTCGGGCTTCTTCAGCAAGGACGCGATCCTCGGCGAGCGCCTTCGAGAACGGCCATGCCGTCCTCTGGGCGGTCGGTGTCTTCACGGCGCTGCTGACGGGCGCCTACATGTTCCGGCTCGTCTTCCTGACGTTCCATGGCGAGCCGCGCGGCGAGGCGGCTGCCGGCCACCTCCACGACGCGCCGGTGCCGATGGCCGTGGCGCTCATCGCGCTGGCGATCGGATCCGCTCTCGCCGGCTACCTCGGCATCCCAGCCGTGCTCGGCGGGAGCGACTGGTTCGCGCGGTTCCTCGCGCCGAGCTTCGCCGCCGCCGGGGCGGCCGCGCCCGACGCCGGTGCGTCGTCGCTCCAGGGCGGGTTGATGGCGGTCTCCACGCTCGCCGCCCTCGGCGGCATCGGCGTGGCCGCCGTGCTCTTCCTGCGGGATCCGGCTGCCGCCGATCGGCTCGCGGAACGGTTCGGCGGGCTTCACCACGCGCTCGAACGGAAGCTCTACGTCGACGACGTGTACGACGCGGGCATCGTCCAGCCGATCCGGATCGTGTCGGAGGAAGGCCTGTGGCACGGCGTCGACGAGCGCCTCATCGACGGCGCCGTGAACGGCGTCGGGGCGGCGGTCAAGATGGGCGCCGGCCTCCTGCGGCGCCTGCAGACGGGGTCGGTCCGCGTCTACGCCGCGTCGATGCTCGTCGGCGTCGTCCTCATCCTCGGCTACTACTTCTGGTGACGAGCGACTGATGCCCTTCCCGATCCTGACGTCGCTCGTCGTCCTGCCGGTGGCTGGAGCCATCGCGCTGCTGTTCGTCCCGCGCGACGACGCGGACGGCCGCATCGCGCGCCGCGTGGCGCTGATGGTGTCGCTCCTGGTGTTCGCCGAGACGCTGCTGCTCTGGTGGCGGTTCGACGCGGCGTCGCCGGAGTTCCAGTTCGTGGAGCGCCACGCCTGGATCCCGGCGTTCGGCATCAGCTATGCCGTGGGCGTCGACGGCATCAGCCTGCTGCTGCTGGTGCTCACCGGGCTTCTCACGCCCATCGCGATCCTCGCGAGCTGGGAGTCGGTCAAGGACCGCCCCCGCACGTTCTGCCTGTTCGTGCTGCTCCTCGAGAGCGCCATGATCGGCGTGTTCGTCTCCCTCGACCTCTTCCTGTTCTACGTCTTCTGGGACGCGATGCTCGTCCCGATGTACTTCCTGATCGGCATCTGGGGCCACGAGCGGCGCGTGTACGCGGCAGTGAAGTTCCTGCTGTACACGATGACCGGCGGGGTGCTGATGCTGGTGGCGATTCTCGGCCTGGCGTACCTGCACAGCGTCACGGCCGGCTCGTACAGCTTCGATCTGGTGGAGCTGTCCACCATGTCGATCGCGCCGCGGCTGCAATTCTGGTTCTTCCTGGCCTTCACGATCGCGTTCGCCATCAAGATCCCGCTGTTCCCGTTCCACACCTGGCTGCCGGACGCCCACGTGGAAGCCCCGACGGCGGGGTCGGTGATCCTCGCCGGCGTCCTCCTGAAGATGGGCGCCTACGGGTTGATCCGCTTCGCGTTCCCGCTCTTCCCGCTGGCGGCCGCGTTCTTCGCGCCCTATCTCGCGGGCCTCGCGGTCGTCGGGATCGTCTACGGCGCGCTCGTCGCGATGGTGCAGCCGGACCTGAAGAAGCTGGTCGCCTACTCGAGCGTGAGCCATCTCGGCTTCGTCGTGCTCGGCATCGCCGCGATGAACATGCAGGGCGTCCAGGGTGCCGTCTACCAGATGGTGGCCCACGGCGTGACGACGGGCGGGCTGTTCCTGATCGTCGGCATGCTGTCCGACCGCCGGCACACGCGGCTCATCCGCGAGTTCGGCGGGCTGAAGGCCGTCATGCCGCGGCTGGTGGGAGCCTTCCTGCTGGTGATGCTGGCGTCGATCGGTCTGCCGGGGCTCAACGGATTCGTCGGCGAGTTCCTGATCCTGCTGGGTGCGTTCCAGCGCGACCCGGGCATCGCGGCGATCGCCGCGACCGGGATGATCCTCTCGGCCACCTACATGTTGTGGATGTTCCAGCGCGTGAACTACGGCGAGGTCAGCCACGACGAGAATCGCGGCCTGGTCGATCTCTCGAAGCGCGAGCGGCTCGTCCTCGCGCCGGTCCTGCTCGCCATCGTCGTGATGGGCGTGGTGCCGAACGTGTTCCTCAAGCCGATCGGGCCTTCGGTCGAGCGCATGCTGACCCGCATCCACACCGTCGTCCCGGAGCAGGTGCGGGCCTCGTTCGGCGCGGTCGGAGGCGCCCGGCCATGACGATTGCGTTCCAGGCCGTCGTGCCGATGGCGTGCGTCGCTGCCGCAGCGATCGCGTCGATGCTGGCCGAGGCGTTCCGCGGCCGCGACGAGCGCATGCCGATTGGTCCCCTCGGCGCCGTGGGCCTGGCCGGCGCGGCGCTGGCCACCCTGGTCCTGTGGGGCCACGGCGAGAGGAGCTTCGGCGTCGTCGAGGCCGACAACTTCGGCCTGTTCGTCACCGGCATCCTGGTCGTCATCGGGCTGCTGTCGCTCGCCATCTCCGGTCCGGCCGTCGAGCGCGAGCGTCTGCCGCAAGGCGAGTACTACGCGCTGATGCTCTTCGCACTGGCCGGCATGATCCTCATGGCGACCGCCTCCGATCTGCTCGTGATCTTCCTGGCGCTCGAGGTGCTGTCGCTGGCGCTCTATACCCTGACCGGCATCCGCCGCAACTCGCCGGCCGGCACGGAGGCCGCGTTCAAGTACTTCCTGCTCGGTGCCGTGTCCAGCGCGTTCTTCCTGTACGGCATCGCGTTCACCTACGGCGTGACCGGGAGCACGCAGCTCGACCAGATCGGCCGCCTCGTGGCCGCGCAGTCGCTGACGCCGACGTCGATGCAGCTCCTGGCGATGGCGCTGCTGTTCGTCGGGTTCGCGTTCAAGGTGTCCGCCGTGCCGTTCCACATGTGGGCCCCGGACGCGTACGAGGGCGCGCCCGCCGCCGTGACGGGTTTCATGTCGACCGGCGTCAAGGCCGCCGCCCTCGCCGCATTCGCCCGCGTGTTCCTGTCGGCGTTCAGTCCGCTCGAAGGCCACTGGACCGGCGTCGTCTGGGCCGTGGCGATCGCGACCATGGTCGTCGGCACCGTGGCCGCCGTGGCGCAGACCAATGTCAAGCGCATGCTCGCGTACTCGAGCATCGCGCACGCCGGCTACCTCCTGATGGCCCTGGTATCGGCCAACGACGTCGGCAAGGGCGCCGTGCTCTTCTACCTGCTCGCCTACGCGCTGTCGAACCTGGGCGCGTTCGGCGTGCTGGCCATGATGGACACGACCACCCGGCCCGGGGATCACCTGGTCGATTTCGTCGGGCTCTCGAAGACGCAGCCCGTGCTGGCCGCCCTCATGACCATCTTCCTCCTGTCGCTCGGCGGCCTCCCGCCGACGGCGGGCTTCGTGGCGAAGTGGTACGTGTTCAGCGCCGCCATCAAGGCGGGGTACGTCGGACTGGCGATCGTCGGCGTCCTCACGAGCGTCGTGTCGGTCTTCGTCTACGCGCGCGTCGTCGTCATGATGTACATGACCGACGAGTCGGGCCGCCTGGCCGTGCCGCCGGTGCCGAAGATCGCCGGCGCCGCGCTGATCGTGTCGGCGCTCCTGATCTTCTACCTGGGCCTCCTGCCGACGCGCGTGCTCGACCTCGCTGCGGCGTCCATCGCCACGATCTTCTGATCGTCAGAAGCCCACACCCACGGCCACCGTCGCGGTGCCGACCCGCACCGGCCGGCTGGTCGTGAGGAATTGCGACAGGCGGTAGCCGGCGTCCAGTCGCAGATGACCGACGGGCACCTCGGCTCCGAATCCGACCGTCGCGAGCGGCGCGCGGAAGCTGCCGGACGGGTCGTGCCCGAGCAGGTCGAGGCGGACGAGCGGGCCGGTGACGTCCCGGGACCCGGAGTAGAAGCGCACCTGCTGGCTGACCGAGGCCAGGCCGAACGCCCCGCGGACGTAGGGCCTGATCGTCCAGCGGCTCCGGGCCAGGTCGTAGCGGAGCCCCGCGGCCTCGTACCGCGCCGTGCCCGCGACCGACATCGTCACGCCGGGCACGTGCGTCAGGGCGCCGTCCACCAGCGGATTCGCGCGCAGCAGATGCGGCGCCGCGAAGTGGTCGAGGCGGCCGACGACCGCGAAGAGCGCCAGGCGGGACGTCACCTCGACGCCCGCCTCGCCCGACATGGCCTGCACGTAGCCGGACGTCCACGACGTGTCGTGCGACGCCTGGACGTACACGCGCTCGCGCGTCTGCGCCAAGGCCGCCTGACCTGCGAAGAGGACGAGAACGGTCGCCGCGAGTTGCACGTGCCTCATGTCGCTCTCCTTTCGCTGTCACGTCGACGGGAGTGCATCGGCGGTGCCAGCGGAGGGCGATCGGCGCAACTACCGAAGCGCGACGGCTTTAGGTGCGCCGCCGGTTCGCGGTGCGGGGCGCCGCGAGGCGGAGATTCGAGTAACTTCTTCCAGATGTTATGCTCTACGTCGACGATGACGTCGGACCCGCCGCGCTACCGGCCGCTCGAGCGCTTCTGGCCGTACGCCGACCTGCCGGAGCAGCCCACCCCCGAAGAACTGGCGGCGCTCGATCCGGATCTCCATGACGCGCTCTTCGGGGCCCAGGCCCGTCCCTTCTCGATCACGATCGTGTTCCCGCCGTTCGACGGCCCCGCGTTCGAGCGCGCGCTCGCGATGGCGCAGGCCTCCGAGGAGTTCCGCGAGACCGGACAGGGAGAGACCCGCCAGTACCGCGCGCGGTTCCTTCCCGCCGCCGCGCTCCGGCTTCGCGAGCTGTTCGAGCTGGTGGGATCGGTGGAGGGCACCGAGGTGCTCGTGGACGATCGCCCGCTGCCGTTCGCGCGCGATCTCTGGCTGCCGCTGGTCTGGTTCCTGATTCTGGCGTGATCGGGTGAACCCCAAATCGGACGTCGAACGGGACCTGACGCGCCTCGAGGCCGAGCTCCGCCAGCTCGAGGCGGAGTACAACATGTTCTTCGCCGGCGGCCTGCCGCGCCCGCCCTGGGAGACGCGCACGCGCGTGGAAGTCCTCGTCAAGCAGCTGGACCGCGGCTACATCGACAACTACGGCGACCGCTTCCGCTTCACGACGCTGCAGTCGCGCTTCGCCGCCTTCGTGGACCTGTGGGACCGGGGGCTGCGCGCACGCGACGAGGGGCGCCCGGGCCCGTACGGACGCAGCCGCCAGGCGCCCTCAACCCCGAGCCGCCGGCCCGGCGATCGAGTCGTCCACGTGACGGCGTTTCACGGCGGAGGCCGCGAGGCGGACAAGCTCCGCGAGCTGTACGACTCGCTGGTGATGGCGCGGCGCGAGAACGGGGAAGACGTGGTGCCGTTCCGCAAGTTCGCGGACGTCGTGCAGCGGCAGATCACGAAGCTCGCCGCATCGGGGACGACCGAAGTGGCGTTCCGCGTGGCGATCAAGAACGGCCGGGTCAATCTGACGGCGAGAGGCCTGAAAGGCGTGAAGGAGTGAGACGCGGGGAGCCGGGCGCCCGCAGGCGCCCGGCGTCGCGGGTGTGGTTAGATCTTGGTGACGTTGCCGGCCTGCGGGCCCTTGGGGCCGTCAACGATCTCGAACTCCACCGCCTGGCCCTCCTCGAGCGACCGGAACCCATCGCCCTGGATGGCCGAGTAGTGAACGAAGACATCGCTGCCCCCGTCGCGCTCGATGAACCCATAACCCTTGGCGTTGTTGAACCACTTGACCTTGCCTGTGATACGCATCGTTCGTCTTCCTGCGTGCGGGGACCCGGCGCGTTGGCCGGATCCGTGAAACCAACCCCGGCACGTCGCCGGAGCATAAAAAAAAGGCCGCAGGTCTGCGGCCTTTTCCTTGCGGCGCCAGGCCCGCCCGGCGTCGAACCGATGATACAAGAATGTACAGTCCCATGCCAAGAGCTTTGCTGAGTGTCTCGGATAAGACCGGAATCGTCGATTTGGGCCGCGGGCTGACCGCCCGTGGCTTCGAGCTGGTGTCGACCGGGGGCACGGCCAGGACGCTGGCCGCGGCCGGCCTCGCCGTGACCGGGGTCTCGGACATCACGGGGTTTCCCGAGATGATGGACGGCCGGGTCAAGACCCTGCACCCGGCCCTGCACGGGGGCATCCTCGCCCGCCGGGACCGCCCCGACGACCTCGAGGCCGCCCGCGCCCAGGGGATCGGACTCATCGACGTCGTCGTCGTGAACCTGTACCCGTTCGTCCAGGCCGCCTCGAACCCGTCGACGCCGTTCGACGGCCTGGTCGAGGAAATCGACATCGGCGGCCCGTCGATGGTGCGAGCCGCCGCCAAGAACTTCCGGAGCGTCTTCGTCGTGGTGGACCCGCTGGACTATCCGAGGCTGCTGGCGGCGCTCGACGCGCCGTCGCTGGCCTTCCGCTTCGAGCTGATGCAGAAGGCGTTCGCGCACACGGCGGCCTACGACCAGGCGATCGCGGCGGCGCTCGCGGGCGTCTCGCTCGAAGGCGAACGCTTCGAGCGTCCGGCGCCCGGCGGCGACGGGGAGGGGCTGGCGAATCGCGTGGTGATCTCCGCGCGCAAGCTCCGCGACCTGCGCTACGGCGAAAATCCTCACCAGCGCGCGGCGTGGTACGTCGCCGAGGGCGGCGGTTCCGCCGTCGCCGGCCTCGGCGCGGCGACCGTGCGGCAGGGCAAGGAGCTCTCGTACACCAACCTGCTGGACCTGGACGCCGCGGCGCGGATCGCGCTGGAGTTCGACGAGCCCGCGGCGGTCGTGATCAAGCACACGAATCCGTGCGGCGTGGCCACCGGGACGTCGGCGGCCGACGCCTACGTCAAGGCGCGCGACGCCGACTCGATGTCGGCGTTCGGCGGCATCGTGGCGCTCAATCGGCCGCTCGATCGGGCGACGGCCGAAGCCATCATCGCGACCTTCATCGAGGCGGTCATCGCGCCGGCGGTCGAGGCGGACGCCCGGGAGGTCCTCGCCCGCAAGACGAAGATGCGCGTGGTCGAGGCGGGCTTCGCCGGCTTTGCGGCTCCGACGCTGGAGTGGCGATCGATCCTCGGGGCGCTGCTCGCGCAGGAGCGTGATCAGGTGGTCGAGGCGCGCCAGCCCTGGAATCCGTCAGCACTGCCAGACGGCATCCGCGTCGTCACCTCGCGCGCGCCGACGCCCGAGGAGTGGCAGGCGCTCCGGTTCGCCTGGCGCGTCATGGCGCACGTGAAGTCCAACACGGTGATCTTCACCGACGCCGAGCGCACGCTGGCGATCGGCGCGGGCCAGATGAGCCGCGTGGACGCCGTGAACGTGGCGGTGTTGAAAGCCGGTGCGGCGGGACGATCGCTCGCCGGCTCGGTCGCGGCGTCCGACGCGTACTTCCCGTTCCGCGACGGTCTGGACGCGGTCGCCCGCGCCGGGGCCACCGCCGTGGTGCAGCCGGGCGGGTCGGTGCGCGACCCGGAGGTCATCGCCGCGGCCGACGAACAGGGTCTGGCGATGGTGTTCACGGGCCGCAGGCACTTCAGGCACTGACGGCTCCGGGCTTCAGGCACCCCGGCCGAGAGCCGAGAGCCGAGAGCCCAGAGCCCGACTAGACCGCCCCAATCAGTTCCTCCGCCGTCACCGTGGCGGGGCCGAAGCGCGCGACGACGATGCCGGCGGCGAGGTTCGCGAGGATCGCGGCCTCGGCCAGCGAGGCGCCGGCGGCCAGCGCGAGCGCGAGGGTGGCGACGACGGTGTCGCCGGCGCCCGTGACGTCGGCGACCTCGCGCGCCGAGGAAGGCGCCGCTCCTTCGACGTCCGGGCCCGACAGCCACAGGCCGTGCTCGCCTCTCGTGACGAGCGTCGCCTCGCAGCCTGCGCGCCTGCGGAACTCGCGCGCGGCCTCGCGCGCGTCGGCCTCCGTCCGGATGCGGCGGTGCGAGGCCGTCTCGGCTTCCTGCTGATTCGGCGTGACGATCGTCGCCCCGGTGTACATCCCGATGTGGGGAATCTTGGGGTCGATGACGAGCGGACAGTTCGCGCCGCGCGCCTGCGCCGTCCGCCGCGCCTCGACCAGCGCCTCGACGAGCGGACGCGTGACGGCGCCCTTCAGGTAGTCGGACACGAGCAGGGCGGCGGCGCCGGGCGCCAGCGCGCGTGCCCGTCCGACGATGGCGGCCTCGATCGCGCCGTCCACGTCCTGATCGCGCTCGTAGTCGATGCGCGCGACCTGCTGGTTCCGGCGCGTCACGAGGCGCACCTTCTCGGTCGTGGGCCGGTGCGGGTCGTCCACCAGGCCGGAGGCGTCGACGCCGGCCGCGGCGAGGCCTTCCCGCAGCCGAGTGGCCGCGTGGTCCTGCCCGACCACGCCGACGAGCGCCGCGCGCCCGCCCAGCGCCGTGACGTTGTGGGCGACGTTGGCGGCACCGCCGAGCCGGACGTACTCGCTGGCGAAAGTGACGACGGGCACCGGCGCCTCGGGCGAGATCCGCGACACGTCGCCCACGATGAACCGATCGAGCATGACGTCGCCGGCGACGAGAATCCGCCGGCCGGCGAAGGCGTTCACCAGGTCGCGCGCGCGGCCCGGCGCGAGGGGCGGCAGGCTCATGCGTCGGCGGTCGGAGCGCTGCGAGTGACGAAGGGCAGGGTCACGAGCACGAGGAAGATCATCAGGAACTCCGAGTCCCCGAAGTTGTACTCGAACATGCCCGCCGCCAGCATCGCGGTCACGACCGCGAGGGCGCCGGCCGAGAGGAAGGGATAGGGCGACGCCCGGAAGAGCCGCGCGAGGTCGACGATCAGGACGACGATGAACCAGATCCAGATGGCGAGCGCCGGCAGCCCGCGCTCGGCGGCGATCTGCACGGGCACGTTGTGCAGGTGAGGATTGACCGCCTGCACCGCATCCGGTCCGCGGTACTCCGCGTAGAGCGGCTGCACCATGTTGGGACCGACGCCGAAGAGCGGATGTGCGCGCACCATGCGGGCGCCCTCTTCGATCATCGCGATGCGGTCGCGGACGGTCGCGTCCTGCATGTTGAAAATCGATGCGACCCGCTGGTTCACGCGGGCCGGCGCCATCAGGAAGAACAGGGCGGCGGCCAGCGGGAGCACCACGAGCAGCCGGAAGTCCTTCAGGGAGAAGAGCAGCGCCGCCGCCGCGAACACGCCGACCTCGGCGCTGCGGGTGAAGCTGAAGACGACGGCGACGGTGAGGGCCGGGATGACGAGGCCGGCCCACAGCCGGTCGCGCTGCCCGAAGAGCACCCGCGCGAGCGCTGCCGCCAGCACGAGCATGATCTCGCCCGCGAACGTCATGTAGAGCCCGAGCGTGCCGCGCGGCCGCATGCCGAGCTGGTCGTAGTGCAGCAGGCCGTACTGGAAGATGCCGTAGGCGGCGCTGAGCGCCCCGCACGTCACCAGCACGGTGATCATCGTCGCGCCCCGCTCGCGCGAGATGAAGCGGTAGGTCAGGGGCACCACCAGGATGAGGACGAGCTGCTTGGACGCGAGCAGGCTGCGGATCGGGTCGGAGGAGAAGGCCGCCGACACGAGCGTCGCGCCCGCGTAGACGAGGAGCGGCCAGAAGAACCGGGGCACGTCGACGCGCTCGTGGCGCGTCACCAGCAGGCCCAGCCAGCACGCGATCGCGACCGTGAGGAAGATCTCGGCGATGGCGATCGAGAACAGCGCGCCGGCGGCGACGCCGAAGATCGCGATGGTCCCGGTCTGCTCCAGCCAGTTGGCGGGCGGCGCGTCTGCGGTGATCGTGGCGACGGCCATCGGTTTCATCTTAGTCTGTCCGCCCGCTCGCCGCGGCCGTTCCCGCGGAGGCGTGGGCGAGGACCCGCTCGGCGGCGTCGGCGGCCGCGTCCACGCTGATGCCGGCCAGGCAGCGGAAGTCGCCGGGCTCGCACCGGCGCTGATCGCACGGGCGGCAGGGGAGTCCGGTCACTTCGAGCGCCTCGACGGCGAGATCGGCGCGCCGCCAGGGGGCGGAGCGCGCCGGGAGCGTCGGGCCGTACAGCGCGACGATGGGGGCGGGCGAGGTTGCCGCGACGTGCATGGGTCCGCTGTCGCCGCCGATGAAGAGCGCCGCGCGCTCGTCGAGCGCGCGCAGCTCGGCCAGCGAGAACTCGCCGCACGCCAGCACGCGGGCTGCACCTTTCACGCCGGTTCGCCGGCGAGCGTCGGCGAGCACTTCGGCGGCGGCGATGGCCTCCGACGGCCCCGACGTGACGACGATGCGCCGCCGGACGTCGGCCGACGCCAGGCGGGCGACCAGATCGCCGAACGCGTGGAGCGGCCAGCGGCGGAACGGATTGCCCGCGCTCACGTGCACCACGATCAGCGTGTCGCCGGGTCCCGCGCCGGCCGCGGTCAGGCGGGCCTCGACGGCGCGCGCGGCCCCGGGATCGACGGCCATCACGACGGGATCGCGCCCGCGATCGGGCGGCGCGATCCCGAGCGGTGCCAGCAGATCCCACTGGTTCTCGACCGAGTGCCGCGCCCGCAGGGTGCGCGGCCGCGCCACCCGGTGCGTGTACATCCAGCGCCGCGCCGCGATGTCGTAGCCGATTCGCATCGGCGCCCGGCTCAGCCACGTGAGGAGCGATGCGCGGGGCCCGCCGTGGAAGTCGATCGCCAGGTCGTAGCCGGCGCGCCGGAGGCGGCCGCCGAGCGCCAGGTCGGCGGCGAAGCCTCGCCGCGGCGCGACGATCACCTCGTCGAGCGCGGGATGACCGGCGACGACGGGTGCGGCGGCGGGCTCGACGAGGTAGGCGAGGTGGGCCTGCGGGAAGGCGCGCCGCAGGCCGCCGATGGCGGGCGTGGTGAAGACGACATCCCCGATCTGGCGCAGCCGGACGAGAAGGATCCTGGAGAACCGGGGAACGGACGGGTGGACCTGAGGAACGGGCGGAGCGGCCACCACTACTCTTCGATCGTCGCCTCGTCGATGAGCATCACCGGGATGTCGTCCTTGATCGGATACACGCGCTTGCAAGTGGCGCACTTGAGCGCCGTGCCGTTCTTGACCAGCGTGACGGGCGTCTTGCAGTTCGGACACGCCAGGATGTCGAGCAATTCCGGGTCGACCGCCATGGTCCGAACTATATGACACCTCCTGGTTTTTGTGGAACAATTCCCATGTGATGAGAGCCCAGTTCTCGACGAGACTGCTGAGCCGGTCGCTGGCCGTTCCGATCGCGGTCTTGACCCTCGCCGGCGCCGCGCGCGCGCAGGCACCGGCCTCTCCCGCAGCGCCGGCGCCGCCGGGCGAGAGCCAGCTGGCCGAGGCGTACCACCAGTTCCTGCTCGGCTCGTACCTCGAGGCGGCGAACGACACCAAGGGCGCGATTGCCGCGTATCGCGAGGCCATGGCACTCGACCCGACCGCCGCGGGCGCGGCGGCGCAGCTCGCCGACCTGTACCTGAACGCGAACCAGACCGACGACGCGATTGCCGCCGCGCAGAAGGCGCTGGCGATCGATCCGGACAACGCGAGCGCCCATCAGACGCTGGGCTTCATCTACGCCGCGATGGCCGACCACGCGAGCCGTCCCCAGGCAGACGGCGGCGCAGCGGATCTGTCGCCGACCGATCCGACCGTCGAGAAGGCCATCGACAACCTGGAGCAGGCGATCGCGCATCCGATCGGCGAGGCCGACGCGGACGCGCGCGCGACGCTGTCCCGCCTGTACATCCGCACGGGCGCCTTCGACAAGGCCGTGCCGCTGCTGAGCAATCTCGTCGCCCAGGAGCCCGACTGGCGCGAGGGGCCGCAGCTGCTGCTCCAGGCCTACGTCGGCGCCGGCCGGACCGACGACGCGATCACGTGGCTCGAGAGCGCCGCGCCCGACGATCCCAATCTCTACCCCACGCTCGGCGATCTCTACGACCGCCAGCACCGGTGGAAGGACGCGGCAAACGCGTACGCGGCGGCGATCAAGATCGCGCCGCACAACGTCGAGCTGCAGACGCGCTACGCCTCCTCCCTCATCAACGCCGGGGGGCGCGACGATCTCGAACCAGGCGCGGACCGCCTTGACCGACGCGTTGTCGGCCAGCCCGACCGACATGGGTGCGCTGTACCTGCTGTCGCAAGCCCAGCGCCGCCTCGGCGACCTGACCTCGGCCGCGGTCACCGCCCAGAAGATCATCACCCAGGACTCGACGAGCCCGTGGGGGTACTACGCCCTCGCCGAGACCCTCGAGCAGCGCGGCCTCCACAAGGAGCTCGTCGACGCCCTCGAGCCGGCGGTCGCCCGCTTCCGCGCGCAGGGATCCCGAGGATCCGACGACCTGCAGATGCTGCTCCCGTACCTCGGTTTCGCGTACCAGGACGGCGGGCAATACGACAAGGCAATCGCGGCCTTCGAGGAGGCGCGCAAGCTCGACCCCGGCGATCCCTCGCTGCTCGACTACCTGATCCAGGCCAATACCTCGGCCAAGCGGTACTCGACGGCGCTCGATCTCGTGCACGGCGCCATGGCCAAGAATCCCGACGACCTCCACCTGGCGCGCCTCGAGGCCAAGGCCCTCGTGGACAGCGGGAAGGTCGACGACGGCGTGAACGTGATCCAGGGCCTGGTCACCAAGAACCCCGACGACCCGATGGGCTACCTCACGCTCGCCGAGATCTACCAGGACGCCAAGCGCAACACGCAGGCCGTGACCGTGCTCGAGCAGGCGCGCCGCCGCTTTCCCAAGGACGCGTCGATCCCCTTCCAGCTCGGGGCCGTCCTCGACAAGGAGAAGAAGTTCGACGAGGCCGAGGCCGCGTTCCGCGAGGTGATCGCGCTCGACCCGGACCACGCGCCCGCGCTCAACTACCTCGGCTACATGCTCGCCGACCGCGGTATCAAGCCTGGACGAATCGCTCGGCTACCTGAAGCACGCCGTGGAGCTCGATCCGTACAACGGCGCCTACCTGGACAGCCTGGGCTGGGCGTACTTCAAGTCCGGCGACGTGGGCCGCGCCGAGACGGACCTCTCACGAGCCGCCGAGCAGCTCGGGACCAATTCCGTCATCCAGGATCACTACGGCGACGTGCTCGACCACCTCGAGCGCTACTCGGACGCCATCGCCGCGTGGACGCGCGCGCTCGACGGCGACGGCGACTCGATCGATCGCAAGGACATCGAGAAGAAGATCCGACCGCCCGCCAGAAGCTCGATCGCAAGAAATGACGGGCCGTTCTGCGGCGGCTCTGTTCGCGGCCGCCGCGCTGGCGGCGTCGTGCGGCACGCCGCTCATGTCCCTGCCCCCGGGGCCGGGCGGCCCTGCGCCCGACGCCGCGGCCGCGCTCGCCGACGCCACCGCCGCTTGCCGCGCCGTCTCCACCTTCAGCGCCGAGATCGCGGTCCGCGGGTCCGTCCACGGGCATGGCGTGCGCGCACGCCTGATCGCCGGGCTGGCCGGCGCGGACTCCATGCGCATCGAAGCCGCCGCGCCCTTCGGTCAGCCCCTCTTCATCGTCGTCGCGTCAGGCGGCGAGGCGACGGTGGTCCTGTCCGACGACCGCGTCCTCGAGCACGGGCCGCCCGCCGCGGTGCTCGAAGCGCTGACCGGCGTGCCGATCGACGCGCGCGAGCTGCGGCCGCTGCTGACCGGATGCGCCGAGGAGCCCGACGTGTCGGGCGCGCAGGCGCTCGGCGATCGGTGGCGCGTCGTGCCCGACCGATCCGGCCGGCTGTACCTGGCACGCGAGAAGGCTGCCACGCCGTGGCGCCTGGTCGCCGCCGTTCACGCGCCGGGCGCCGGTCCCGGGTGGCGCGCCGAGTACCGCGGGTTCGTGTCCGGGCTCCCGCGCGCCGTGCGGCTGGTCTCGACCGGTTCGGACGCATTCGACCTGCGCCTCACGCTCTCGCAGGTCGCCCTCAACGAGACGCTCGGTCCCGAGGTCTTCCGGGTTCGCGTGCCCGCCGGAGCGGTCCCGATGACGCTCGACGAGCTCCGCGCGAGCGGCCCGCTCGCGGGAGGCCGCTGATGCCGGTCGGCACCCTGACGGTGCGCGCCTTCGCAAAGGTGAACCTGTCGCTGCGCGTGGTGGGCATGCGGCCGGACGGGTTCCACGAGCTGCAGACGGTGTTCCAGTCGCTCGCGCTCCACGATACGGTGCAGCTGTCGCGCACCAGCGGTCCGCTCCGCGTGGAGTGCGACGATCCGGGGTGCCCGGGCGGGCGCGCCAACCTCGTCTGGCGCGCCGCGGCGGAGCTGTGGCACGCGTCCGGACGGCGCGGCGGACCGCGCGGCGTGGCCGTGCGGATCGCCAAGGCGATTCCGATGCAGGCCGGCCTTGGCGGCGGGAGCAGCGACGCGGCGGCGGCGCTGCGGGCGCTCGCGACGTGGTGGCGGATCGACGCGGCGCGCCTGCCGGCGGTGGCGGCGGCGCTCGGCGCCGACGTCCCGTACTTTCTCGTCGGTGGCACCGCCCTCGGCCTCGAGCGGGGTGACGTGCTGTTTCCGCTCGCCGACGCGTCGCGGCGCTGGGTGGTGCTGGCGTTGCCGCCCTTCGGCGTCAGCACGGCCGAGGCCTACCGCTGGTGGGATCGCGCCCCCTCGCGGGTCTCGCGCGCCGATCGGGTCGGCTCGAACGACCTGCAGGCGCCGGTGGTCGCGCATCACCCGGCAATCGGACGGCTGGTCGCCGCGCTGCGGCGGGCGGGCGCGGACGTCGCAGTCATGTCCGGGAGCGGGGCGGCGGTATACGGCCTGTTCGGGGCCCGGCACGCGGCCGTGGCGGCGGCCCGGGCGATCGCCGGCGCCCGCGGCGGGGCGGTGACCCTGGTCACCTCGACGCTCGATCGGGCGGGCTGTGCGGCCCTCGGGAGGCCCCGGCGGGGGCGGATCCGGGAGTCCCGGCTTGCCGGGAATTGCTCCATCGGCTAGACTTTCCGTTTGCGCTACGTGGGTCGGATCACTCCTGAGGTCAGCTTCCACAAATCCGGCACGGGACGCTTGGGGCGATGACGGTCGAGGCCGGCGCGGACATGATGGGGCGTGGCCAAGCGGTAAGGCGCGGGACTTTGGATCCCGTATTCGAAGGTTCGAATCCTTCCGCCCCAGCCAGCCCACGAAAGAGCGCGGGATAACGGAATCGGTCGATGGCGACGGGCTTCGGAGAACTCAAGCTCTTTTCCGGGAGTGCGCATCCCGGGCTCACGCGCGAGATTGCCGAGTTCCTCGGCGTGCCCGTGGGGCAGGCGCGGCTGCGCCGGTTTCCCGACTCGGAGGTCTCGTTTCAGATCGACGAGAACATCCGCGGGACCGACGTGTTCGTCGTGCAGCCGACCTGCATGCCGGTGCGATCAGCACCTGGTCGAGCTGCTGATCATGATCGACGCGTTCCGCCGCTCGTCGGCGGCGCGCATCACGGCGGTGCTGCCGTACTACGGCTACGCGCGCCAGGATCGCAAGGACAAGCCGCGCGTGCCGATCTCGGCCAAGCTGGTGGCGAACGTGCTGAGCGCGGCGGGCACGAACCGCGTGCTGACGATGGACCTGCACAAGGCGCAGATCCAGGGGTTTTTCGACATCCCGGTGGATCACCTGTTCGCCGCGCCGGTCATCATCGACTACCTGTCGCGGCTCGACGTGCCGCGGCTGACGATGGTGGCGCCGGACGCGGGGGGCGCCGAGCGGGCCCGGGCCTACGCGAAGCGGCTCGACGCGGAACTGGCGGTGATCGACAAGCGCCGCTCCGACGACGGGACGGCCGAGGTGATGAACGTGATCGGCGCGGTCGAGGGCCGCACGTGCATCATCCAGGACGACATCATCGACACGGCGGGCACGATCACGAAGGCGGCCGGCGCGCTCAAGGCGAACGGGGCCGGCCGGGTGATCGCCTGCGCGGTGCACGGCGTCCTGTCGGGCCCGGCGCTCGACCGGATCGAGAAGTCGCCGATCGACAGGCTGATCGTGACCAACACGATTCCGGCGACGGGCGAGCGGGCGAAGAACGGGAAGATCGTCGTGTTGTCGGTGGCGCGCCTGCTCGGCCAGGCGATCAAGAGCATTCACGAGGAGACGTCGGTCTCCTCGTTGTTCGTGTGGAAGGACACCCAGTCATGATGGAAGCGGTTCTCGAAGCGAAGCCCCGGACGACAACCGGGAAGAACGAGGCGCGGCGCACGCGGCGGGCGGGGCTGGTGCCGGCGGTGGTCTATGGCGCGGCGGGCCAGGCGGCCGTCTCGATTGCCGTGGAGCCCAAGGCGCTCCTGAAGATCCTGCACTCGGGCACGCCAACACGCTCATCTCGCTCAAGCTCGACGGGTCCGGGGACACGCGGGTGCTGGTGAAGGACTACCAGCTCGACCCAATCACCCGCCACCTGCTCCACGCCGACTTCTACCAGATTGCGATGGACCGGACCATCCAGGTCACGATTCCCGTCGTCATCAAGGGCGAGCCGCAGGGCGTCAAGCAGCAGGGCGGGATCCTCGAGTTCGTGCGGCGCGAGATCGACATCGAGTGCCTGCCGGGCGACATCCCCGAGCACGTCGAGATCGACGTCAGCGAGCTGCTGGTGAACCAGGGCGTCCGCGTGCGCGACGTCGCGGTGGACGCGAAGTGGGAACCGGTGAGCGAGCCCGAGCTGCTGCTCGTGCACGTGATCATGCCGAAGGTCGAGGAGGCCGCGGCGGCGACGACCGAGACGGGCGCGGTGCCCGCCGCGACGGCCGAACCGGAAGTCATCAAGAAGGGCAAGAAGGAAGAGGCGGAAGAGAAGGAGTGAAGCTGATCGTCGGGCTGGGCAATCCCGGTCCCGAGTACCGCGGCACCCGTCACAACATCGGGTTCGCGGTCGTGGACGAGATGGCCCGGCGGGCCGGCGTGGTGTTTCAGGGCGGCCCGGTCGACGCGCTCGTCGCGCGGTGGCGGCGTCCGGAGTCGAGCGAGGCGGCGCTCCTCGCCAAGCCGCTCACGTTCATGAACCGGAGCGGCGAGGCGGTCGGCGGGCTGGCGCGGTACTACAAGATCGAGCCGGTGGACGTCCTGGTGGTGGTCGACGAGGTGCAGCTGCCGCTCGGACGGCTGCGGGCGCGGGCCGGCGGATCCGCAGGCGGGCACAACGGGCTGAAGTCGGTGATTGCCCACCTGGGCGACGAGTTCCCGCGGCTGCGGATTGGCGTCGGGCGGGGACAGGTGGAGCGCGACCTCGCGGATCACGTGCTGTCGCGCTTCGACCGGGACGAGGTCGTGGAAGCCGAGCGGCAGACGCTGCGGGCGGCGGACGCGGCCGAGATGTTCGTCACGTCGGGGATCGAGACGGTGATGAACCGGTTCAACGGCGGCGATCCGGCGACAACCGAATAGCACGGCAACCTTGCCACCTGTCGAGGTGGCCCCGACGAGGCGCCGGAGGCGCACCGCGGGTCCAGAAGGAGCGATGATGGCAGATCGACAGTACGAGCTCGTCTACATTCTTCCTCCCGAGACGACCGAGACCGAGGTCGCCGGGGTGCACGATCAGGTCGCGGCGATCGTGTCGCGCCTGGAGGGCCGGGTCGACTCCACGGAGAACTGGGGCCGGCGCCGCCTGGCCTACGAGATCGGGCGCCACAAGGAAGGCATCTACGTCCTCGAAGTCCTCACCGGCGGCGGCGAGCTCATGAAGGAGCTCGATCGGCGCCTGCGCGTCATGGATCAGGTGGTGCGCCACCTGATCGTGCGCGTGGACGAGGAGAAGAAGGTGGTCGAGCGGACGCGCACCAAGCGCCAGCGCGAATCGGAGCGCCGGCGCGTCAAGCGCGGCCTGCCGCCCGAGCGCCAGCCGGGCGAGGGCCGTTCGCGCGACGAGGAACACGACGACGGGGGCTACGCCAGCGCTGACGCCCATTCTGACGACAACTAGAGGAGGCGGAACGTGGCGAGTGGACACAGCAAGGGAGGCCGCGGACGCGGCAAGAGCACGGACAAGCAGCAGGGCCAGCGCCGGACGCTGTTTCGGCGCCGCAAGGTCTGCAAGTTCTGCGCGGACAAGATCGACGACATCAACTACAAGGACGTCAAGCTGATCGGGCCCTACGTGCCCGAGCGTGGCAAGATCCTGCCGCGGCGCATCTCGGGCACCTGCGCGATGCACCAGCGGAAGCTCCAGACGGCGATCAAGCGCGCGCGTCAGATCGCGCTGATCCCTTACGTGACCGATTGAGGGCGCCATGGAAGTGATTCTCCGCGAGCACGTGGACAACCTCGGCCGTCGCGGCGAGGTCGTGAAGGTCGCCGACGGGTACGCCCGGAACTACCTGCTGCCGCGCAAGCTGGCGCTGAAGGCGACCGAGGGCAACAAGAAGCAGATCGAGCGGGAACGCGCGAAGTTCGATGCGAGCGAGGGCGAGGAGCGCAAGGTCGCCGAGGCGATGGCGGAGCGCATGGCGACCGTCGAGCTCGTCATTGCGCGCAAGGTGGGCGAGACCGAGGCGTTGTACGGATCGGTCACGAGCGCCGACATCGCCGCCGAGCTCGCGGCGAAGGGCTTCGAGGTCGATCGCCGCAAGCTGCTCCTGCCCGATCCGATCAAGTCGCTCGGCACCTTCGAGGTGCCGGTCAGGCTCCACCGCGAGGTCGTCGCGCGCGTGAAGCTCACGGTCGTCGCCGAGGGGGCCGGGGCGTAGGAGACGGCGATGGCTTCCGAAGCCGTCGAACGGGCGCTGCCGCACAACCTGGAGGCGGAGCGCTCCGTGCTGGGGGCGATCCTCCTGCACAACGACGCGTTCAACCTCGCCGCGGAGGTGATCGACGCGCCGGACTTCTTCCGTGACGCGCACCGGCGCATCTTCGAGAAAATGGTGCGCCTGGCCGAGCGCGGGGACGCGATCGACCTGGTCACCCTCAAGGAGGAGCTGGGCCGGGCCGGCGAGCTGGACGCCGTGGGCGGCCCCGCCTACATCGCCGCGCTCGTCGACGGCGTGCCGCGCTCGACCAACGTCGAGCACTACGCCCGCATCATCAAGGAGAAGGCCACCCTCCGGAGCCTGATCTTCTCCGCCAACAAGATCCTCTCCACCGCCTACGAGGCCGAGGAGGAAGCCGACGTCATCCTCGACCGGGCGGAGCACGCGATCTTCGCGATCGCCGACGACCGCGTCCGCGACGGCTTCGTCTCGCTGCGTGCGCTCGCCGAGTCGAGCCTCGAGACCATCGAGAAGCTCCACGCGCACAAGGAGCTCGTCACCGGGGTGCCCACGGGCTTCGTCGACCTCGACGAGATGACGTCGGGCTTCCAGGCCTCGGATCTGATCATCGTCGCGGCGCGGCCCTCGATGGGGAAGACCAGCCTGGTCCTGAACATCGCCCAGCACGTCGGGACGAAGACCGGACCGGTGCGTCGGCCTGTTCAGCCTCGAGATGTCGAAGGAGCAGCTGTTCCTGCGGATGCTGACCGCCGAGGCGCGGATCGACGCCCACCGCCTCCGCGGCGGCTTCCTGGGCGAGCGCGACTGGGGGCGGCTGTCCGAGGCCATCGGCACGCTCGGCGAGGCGAAGATCTTCATCGACGACACGCCCTCGATCGGCGTGCTCGAGATGCGCGCGAAGTGCCGCCGCCTGGCCGCCGAGCACGGGCTGGACCTCGTCATCATCGACTACATCCAGCTGATGCAGGCGCGCGGGCCGCTTCGACAACCGCACGCTCGAGCTGGCGTCGATCTCCCGCTCGCTCAAGGGGCTCGCCAAGGAGCTGAGCGTACCCGTCGTCGTCCTGTCGCAGCTCAGCCGCGCGCCCGAGTCGCGCGCCGACCACCGGCCGATGCTCTCCGACCTGCGCGAGTCGGGCGCCCTCGAGCAGGATGCCGACGTCGTCGTGTTCATCTACCGCGAGGACCAGTACGCGGACAAGGGCCAGCCGCCGGGGGAGGAGAGCGGGATCGCCGAGCTCATCATCGGCAAGCAGCGTAACGGCCCGACCGGCGTCGTCAAGCTCGCGTTCATTCGCGAGTTCACCCGGTTCGAGAATCTCGCCGCGGGCGCCCCTTGATCCGCCAGACGACCGCGCAGGTCGATCTCGGCGCCATCAGGCGCAACTACCGGGCGATCGTCGACCACCTGGCGCGCGAGCAGCCCTCGCGGCCGCCCGGCGTGATCGCGGTCGTGAAGGCGAACGCCTACGGACACGGCGCCGTGCAGGTGGCGCGCGCCCTCGAGGAGGCGGGCGCGGACCTGCTCGCGTGCGCCGACATCGAGGAAGGGGCCGCGCTTCGGGCCGCCGGCGTGCGCGCCGACATCCTCGTATTCGGCGCCCTGAGCGTGAGCGACCTCGACGGGCTGTTCGACTGCCGCCTGACACCGACCATCTCGACGCCCGGCGCGGCCCGTGCGGTCCAGACGGCCGCGGCCCATCACCACCTCCGCATCCGATACCACCTGAAGATCGACACGGGCATGCACCGCCTGGGGTTTCGCGACGAGAACCTGGCGCGCACGCTCCCGGAGCTGCTGGAGAGCCCGAACCTGCAGCTGGAGGCGATCTACACCCATTTCGCCACGGCCGGCCACCTCGACTCGCCGCTCTTCGAGGAGCAGCGGCAGCGCTTCGAGGCGGCGCAGAAGGCCGTCGTCCGCCTGGGCGGCCGGCCCGCCTACCGGCACGCCGCCAACAGCGCCGCCCTGCTGCGGGACTCGCGCGTGTGGTTCGACCGCGTGCGGCCCGGTCTGCTGCTGTACGGCCTCGTGCCACCGCCCCTCGCCACCACGCTGCCGCTCGAGCCGGCGATGACGCTGGTCAGTCGCATCGTCGCCGTGAAGGGGGTGCGCGCGGGCGAGGGCGTGGGGTACGGCATGACGTTCCGCGCCGAGCGCCCGTCGACGATTGCCGTGGTGCCGGCCGGCTATGCGGACGGCCTCGACCTCCGGCTCTCCGGACACGGCAGCGTGCTCGTACGTGGCCGCCGCGCCCCGATCGTCGGCGCGGTCTCCATGGACATGCTGACCGTGGACGTGACCGGACTCGACGTGGAGCCGGGCGATCCGGTCGTGATCATCGGGGCGCAGGGCGGCGACCGGATCGACGTTCGCGAGATGGCGGCCACGATCGGATCGATCCCCTGGGAGATCGTGTGCCGCATCGGCACCAGGATCGAGAGGGTCTACGAGAGTCGTCCATCCATGGGGTAATGTGGTGATGTGGTGATGTGATGATGGGGTAATGGGGTAATGGGGTAATGGACGTCGTGCTGTTCCATTACCCCATCACCACATTTCCCCATTACCACATTCACCTTGTTCACCGTATGTCCAAGCGTCCCACCGTCTTTGTCTGTCAGGAGTGCGGTGCACAGGCGCCGAAGTGGCTCGGCCGCTGCCCGGACTGCGGGGCCTGGAACGCGTACGTCGAAGAGCGCGCGCCCGAGGCCGGCGGCGCGCCTGCCGCGGAGCACCGCTACGCGATGCCGGGGCGGGCGGGCGGAGCGGTCGAGGCGCGGCTGTACGCCGACATCTCGATCGAGCAGAACGCGCGGCTGGCGACGGGCATTGACGAGTTCGATCGCGTCCTCGGCGGCGGCGTCGTCCCCGGCTCGCTGGTGCTGCTTGGCGGAGAGCCCGGGATCGGCAAGTCGACGCTCCTGCTGCAGGCCGCCGCCAACATGGCCCGCACCGTGGGTCCGGTGCTCTACAGCTCCGGCGAGGAATCCGAGCACCAGGTGAAGGCGCGGGGCGAGCGCCTGGCCGTCGGGCACGCCCCGCTCTACCTGCTCGCCGAGACGTGCCTGGAGCGGATTCTCGAGGAGATCGCGCGCGTGCGGCCGGCGCTCGTCGTCGTGGATTCGGTCCAGACGATCTTCTCGCTGAAGTTCCAGTCGGCGCCGGGCAGCATCGGCCAGGTCCGCGAGGCCGCGACGCAGCTGCTGTTCGCGGCCAAGGGCCAGAACATCCCGATCTTCCTCGTGGGGCACGTCACCAAGGACGGCAGCCTCGCCGGACCCAAGGCGCTCGAGCACGTCGTCGACACGGTGCTCTACTTCGAGGGCGAGCGCCATCACGCGCACCGGATCGTGCGGGCCGTGAAGAACCGGTTCGGCGCCGTGAGCGAGCTCGGGGTGTTCGAGATGACCGCGGGCGGCCTGCAGCCGGTGCCGAACCCCTCGAAGCTGTTCCTGGCCGAGCGGCCGTCGAACGCCCCGGGGTCGGCGGTCCTGTGCGCCATCGAGGGGCTGCGGCCGATCCTCGTGGAGGTGCAGGCCCTGGTCAGCACCAGCAGCTACGGCACCGCCCGGCGCACCGCCAGCGGCGTCGATCAGCAGCGGCTCGCGCTGCTGCTCGCCGTGCTGGAGAAGCGCGCCGGCCTGAACCTTGCCGGCGACGACGTGTTCGTGAACATCGCGGGCGGCCTCGAGGTCGACGAGCCGGCCTCCGATCTCGCCGTCCTGGCTGCGGTCGCCTCCAGCGTCCGCAACCGGGTCATTCCGGCGACGACGGCGATGTTCGGCGAGGTCGGCCTGGCGGGTGAGGTGCGGGCGATCTCGCAGTCGGCGCTGCGCGTCAAGGAGTCCGAACACATGGGATTCCGCCGTCTCGTCCTGCCGGAGGCCAACATCGATCCCGCCGACGCCGCGAGTGGTGCCTGCGAGCTGATTGGCGTCCGGACCATCGGCGAAGCCCTGGACGTTCTCTTCGAATGACACGGGTGCCTGGCACCAGCACCTGGCACCTGGTGCCAGGCGCCCGGCACCCTTGTCCCTTGTGATACCTTCAACCCCTGGAAGCCGCACCGCCCGGCTTCACCATTATTTCGGGGCGGTCCGTTTCATAACGCGGGGGGTCGTACCATGGCCTGGTTTGCGCTCGCGCGGGCACTGTTCGCCCTGGCCGTCGCGTACGTGGCGGCACTGCTTCGTCCGCTTCCGTTCGGGGTTCTCGCCAACGCGGCGTTCGGACTGACCCTCGCGGTCCTGGTGAGCCTGTTCGAAAGCCGGCTGCGGGAGACGTCGGCCTGGCGCGTCCTCGGGTCCCTGATCGGCGGCACGATCGGTCTGGCCATCGCCCGGGCGATTGGCCTGGGCCTGTTCTGGGCCAACACAGGCGACCCGCGCGTCGAGTTCCTGCACAGCTTCATCCTGATCGCGCTGCCGTACCTGGGACTCGTCCTGGGCGGCAAGCACGGAGAGTGGCTCGAACCGACGCGCCTGGTCGGCCTGTTCACCGCCAAGGACGGTGGCCGGCGCTACAAGATTCTCGACACGAGCGTCATCATCGACGGTCGGATTGCCGACATCTGCGAGACCGGCTTCGTCGACGGCACGCTCGTCGTCCCCCAGTTCGTCCTCAAGGAGCTGCAGCTCGTCGCCGATTCCTCCGACGCGCTCAAGCGGAACCGCGGGCGGCGCGGACTGGACATCCTGCAGAAGATCCAGAAGATGGCCGGCGTGGCGGTGCAGATTTCCGACGTGGACTTCCCGGACGTGCGCGAAGTCGACCTGAAGCTCATCGAGCTCGCCCGGACCATCCGCGGCAAGATCGTCACCAACGACTTCAACCTGAACAAGGTGGCGCACCTGCGCGGCGTCGAGGTGCTGAACGTCAACGAGCTCGCCAATGCGCTCAAGCCGATCGTCCTGCCTGGCGAGATCATGACCGTCTTCATCCTGAAGGAAGGCAAGGAGTACAACCAGGGTGTCGCCTATCTCGACGATGGCACGATGGTGGTGGTGGACAACGCCCGCAAGCTGATTGGCAAGACGATCGACATCATCGTAACCAGCGTGCTGCAGACGACTGCGGGGAAGATGATCTTCGGACGTTTCATCGAGGCCGCGGGCGAGCCGCACGCGCACGTGGCGCCGGCGGCCGTGGCCGATTCGCGGCTCCGTCCGGCCTGAGGCGCGTTCCCCCGTTGCGGATCCCCCCTTCCACTGGTGGCGGACGGTCTTCTTCCTCATCCCGGCCATCAGCGTCTACACGATCGTCCTCGGCGCGCTCTCCATCGCGTCGAGCCTCGTCGATCGCCGCGGCTACACGGCGCACCGCTGCGCGCGCGCCTGGTCGTGGCTCATCCTGAAGACGACGGGCGTCGTGGTGGCCGTCGAGGGGCTCGAGCGCGTGACGCCGGGGCGCACCTACGTCTTCGTCTCCAACCACCAGAGCATCTACGACATCCCCGTGATCTTCGCCTCGCTGCCGTTCCAGCTGCGGATCATCGCGAAGGCGTCGCTCGCGCGCTTCCCGGTGCTCGGCTGGCACCTGCGCCGCGGCGGGCATCTGTTCGTCGATCGCCGTCGTCCCGACCACGCCGGCATCCTCCGCCGCTGGCGCCGCCTCGTCGCGGATGGCCTGTCGCTCATCATCTTCGCCGAGGGGACGCGCAGCTGGGACGGACATGTCCAGCCGTTCAAGGGCGGGAGCTTTCTCCTCGCCCTCGAGGCCGGCCTGCCGATTGTCCCGCTCGCCGTGATCGGCACGCGGCAGGTGATGCCGAAGGGACGGCTGCGCACCGAGCCGGCGCACGTCCGCCTCGTGGTGCACGATCCCATCGTCATCGCCGCTGCCGAGCACCCGACGCCCCGCGAGGCCAAGGCACTCGCCGACCGCGTCCACGCGGTGGTCGCCGCCACGGTCGAACGGCGGCAAGGAAGCGGTGAGACCCGGGGAGCCGAGAGCCGGAGGAACTGAGGAACGGAGCACCGGGCACGCGGTGCCCGGTGCTGGCAGCCGATATAATTTCCCCGTGCAGGTGACCGCGATCATCGCTGCCGGCGGGCGTGGCCTGCGCTTCGGGCACGACGTGCCGAAGCAGCTCGTCCTGGTCGACGGCCGGGCGATCCTCGATCGCAGCGTCGCCACCTTCCGGGATCATCCGGCCGTGCACGAAGTGGTCGTGGCTCTGCCCCCGGAGATGCTCGCGGATCCGCCGCCCTACCTGCGAACGGGCGGGCGCCCGCCGCGGCTCGTGGCCGGCGGTCCCCGGCGGCAGGACTCGGTGGCGCGCGCGTTCGAGGCCGCGGATCCGTCGAGCGAGTTGATCCTGATTCACGACGCGGCCCGGCCGTTCGCGAGCGCGGAGCTGATCGCGCGGACCATCGAGCTCGGCGCCGAGACCGGCGCCGCCCTCGCCGCCCTCGGGGCGAGTGACACCGTCAAGCGGGTCATCCGCCCCGACAAGGGCGAGTTCGCCGAGCCCTGGCTGGTGGGCGCGACGCTTCCGCGCGAGGAGATCTTCCTCGCGCAGACGCCGCAGGTGTTCCATCGCCAGGTCCTGACCGAGGCGATCGCGATGGCCGAGAGCCTCGGGATCCACGCGACCGACGAGGCGACGCTGGTGGCGCAGACCGGGCACCCGGTCTGGCTGGTGCGTGGCGAGCCGACGAACATGAAGATCACGACTCCGGAAGACCTCGCCGCCGCCGGCGCGATCGCGCGCGCCGCCGACGGCGCGCCCGGGCGGGCCGTCCGCGCCGGGACGGGCTACGACCTGCACCGCCTCGAGGCCGGCCGGCCGCTCATCGTCGGAGGCGTGACGATCCCCTCCGATCGCGGTCCGGTCGGCCACTCCGACGCCGACGTCGCGTGCCACGCGATCACCGACGCCATCCTCGGCGCCGCCGGCCTCGGCGACATCGGCCAGCACTTCCCGGACGCCGACGCGCGCTGGAAGGGCGCGTCGAGCCTCGACCTGCTCTCCCGCGCCGTCGTCCTCGCGGCCGAGCGGGGCTTCGCCGTCGGCAATGTCGACGTGACCGTCGTCCTCGAGGCGCCGAAGATCCGGCCGCACGTCGAGGCCATGCGCGCGAAGGTGGCGGGCGCCATCGGCCTCGATCCATCGCTCGTGAGCATCAAGGGCAAGACCAACGAGGGCGTCGACGCGGTCGGGCGTGGCGAGGCGATTGCGGCCCACGCCGTCGCGCTCCTGAGGCGCGCGTGAGAGTCCGGTTCGCGCCGAGCCCCACCGGACAGCTGCACGTCGGCAACGCCCGCACGGCGCTCTTCAACTGGCTGCTCGCCCGCGGGTCGGGCGGCGCCTTCGTGCTGCGCGTCGAGGATACCGACGTCGAGCGGTCGACGCGTGCCTCGGAAGCCGGCATGATCGAGGACCTGCACTGGCTGGGGCTCGACTGGGACGAGGGGCCCGAGGCGGGCGGCCCGTACGGCCCCTACCGGGCCTCCGAGCGCCTGCACCTGTACACCTCCTACGCCCACGAGCTGCTGGCTGCCGGCCACGCGTACTACTGCTTCTGCACGCCCGAGCAGCTCGAAGCCGACCGCGAACGCGCGCTGGCCGAGGGCCGGCCCGCCCGCTACCCCGGCACGTGCCGCAGCCAGTCCCGCGAGCGCGCGTCCGCCCGCCTGGCCTCGGGCGAGCGCGCCGCGGTCCGCTTCCGCGTACCCGACGCCGGCGAAGTGGTCTTCGACGATGTCGTGCGGGGCCGCGTGCGCTTTCCCGTCGAGGCCATCGGCGATCCGATCATCGTGCGCTCGGACGGCCATCCCGCGTACAACTTCGCCGTCGTCGTCGACGATGCGCTGATGCAGATCACGCACGTGGTGCGCGGCGAGGATCACATTCCGAATACGCCGCGCCAGATCCTCCTCTACGAGGCGATGGGATTCGCCGTGCCCGTCTTCGCGCACCTGGCCCTCGTGCTGGGTCCCGATCACGCGCCGCTCAGCAAGCGCCACGGCGTGACCTCGATCGCCGAGTTCCGCGAGCGGGGCTATCTGCCGGAGGCGATGATCAACTACCTGGCGCTCCTCGGGTGGTCGCCGCGCGTGGCCGGCGGCGCGACCGCCGACGATGCCGAGCTCATGGACGCCGAGGAGCTGGCGCGGCGCTTTTCCCTCGAGGCCGTCGGCCACAGCGCCGGGGTCTTCGACGAGGGCAAGCTGGCCTGGGTCAACCGGCACTACTTGAAGGAAGCCGATCCGAGGCGCGTGGCCGCGCTGGTGGCGCCGCACTTCGCGGTCGCCGGTGTCACGCTGACGCCGGACGCCGAGGGCCTCGACTTCCTCGCCTCGGCGATGCCGATGGTCACCGGGTCGGTCGACCGTCTGGACCAGGCGCCGGCGCGTCTGGCGTTCCTGTTTCAGTTCTCGCCCGAGGAGTCGCTGCGCGATGCGGCGCTCGGCTCGGAGATGCGTACGGAGTCGGCGCGTGCCGTCGTCTCCGCGCTGGCCGAGGTGCTGGCGGCCGAGCCGCGCCTCGATCGCGAGCGATTCCGCGCGGCGGCCAGCCAGGTCAAGGCACGCTGCGGGCAGAAGGGGCGCGGGCTCTTCCATCCGATCCGGGTCGCACTCACCGGCCGCGCCGAGGGGCCCGAACTGGATCTGGCCGTACCCGCCATCGATCGCGCGGCGGATCTGCCGCCGGCGGCGGGCATTCCGCCCGTCACCGGCTGCCGCGAGCGGGCCCGGGCGTTTGCCGACGCGCTGGCGCGCTGAAGGTCAGAAGTGGAGCGGCCACCACGAAGACACGGCGGACACGAAGCCCTGCGGGTCCGGACGGCCGGACGGGCGGGAGGTGGGTCGAGCGGGCCAGCGCCGGCGGTGTCGAGTCGAGGCGATGCGACGCCGAGGCGGGACGTGTGCGTCGGGTCGCGCCGGGGCTGGGGCCCCGGGGCCGGTGATCGATGCTGATTTACGGGATCAACCCGGTGCTCGAGGCGCTCAAGGGCGGGCGCGCGTCCGACGTGCGCGTGAGCGACCGCGCGTCGGGGCGCGCGCTCGAGGTGATCCGGGCCGCTGGGCAGGCGGGCGTGCCGGTGCGTCGCGTGCCGCCCGCGGCGCTCGATCGGCTGGCGCACGGCGGGGCACACCAGGGCGTCGCCGCCGAGCTGGCGGGCGTCCCGCGCGTGGCGCTCGAGGATCTCGCCGACGCGCGGTCCGGTCCGCCGCTCATCGTGGTGCTCGACGGGATCGAGGACCCCCACAACGTGGGCGCGATCCTGCGGACGGCGGATGCGGCCGGCGCGAGCGGGGTGGTCCGGCAGTCGCGGCGCGCCGCGCCGCTCGGCGGGGCGGCGGCGAAGGCGTCGGCGGGCGCCGTCGCGCACGTGCGGATCGCGGACGTGGTCAACATCGCGCGGGCGCTCGAGACCCTCAAGCGGACCGGTGTCTGGATCGGTGGGGCTGGCGGGCGATGCGCCGCAGGCGTATCACGACATCGACTACACGTTGCCGACGGCCATCGTCCTCGGCGGCGAGGGCGCGGGGTTGCGGCGGCTGGTGCGGGAGCGCTGCGACTGGGTGGTGTCGATTCCGATGGTCGGGCACGTGGCGAGCCTCAACGTGTCGGTGGCCGCCGGGGTGGCGCTGTTCGAGGCCGTCCGCCAGCGCCGGACGCGCGGATGAGGGCCGGCGGCCTCTTTGGGCTACAATGAAAGGTTGCCGGGCGGGCGGCAGGCGGGGATGACGCTGGCCACCAACGGCTTGCGCGGGTGGCACGGGACGTGCTAAAGTGCCTCTTTTGTCTGGCTGGCGTAGCTCAGCCCGGTAGAGCAGCTGATTTGTAATCAGCCGGTCGGGGGTTCGAATCCCTCCGCCAGCTCCAACGGCGAAGACGGCGCCGCCGGAGAACTGATTTTCGGGAAAGGTCCGCACGAATCGCACCGAACCAACGCACTCCACAACAGAAAGCGGCGAGGTAGCGAAGCGGTCAAACGCAGCAGACTGTAAATCTGTCGCCCCAGCGGCTTCGGAGGTTCGAATCCTCCCCTCGCCACCACGCTGGTGTTCGGGATTTGGCGTGGATGAGCGGGCGCGGGACGGGCGGCGCGAGGCGCGGGCGGGCAGGCAGGCGGGATCGGCGGGCGTGGCCCGCCGGGGCGAACGAAGCGGGCGCAGGGCGGGAGTAACTCAGTGGTAGAGTCACAGCCTTCCAAGCTGTTGGTCGCGGGTTCGATCCCCGTCTCCCGCTCCAGACTTTTGATGAGCGACTGACGACTGATACGCACGCGCCGATGTAGCTCAGTTGGCAGAGCGCGTCCTTGGTAAGGACGAGGTCACCAGTTCAATCCTGGTCATCGGCTCCAACCTCCGCACGCGAGGCGGGCTTCGGGTGGCCGACCAGGCGAGTGTTCCGGCGGAGGTTGTCCGCCGAAGCCGCCAGGCGGCGAAGGCGGGCCGGCCGGTAGACGGCAGACAACAAACGCGGCACGACGAGGCGCGCGACCGACAACACACGACGAGGATCGCAGAGATGGCCAAAGAAAAATTCGATCGCTCCAAACCGCACGTCAATGTCGGCACCATCGGTCACATCGACCACGGCAAGACCACGCTGACCGCGGCGCTCACCAAGGTGGCTGCCGACAAGGGCTGGGCGAAGTTCGTCCCGTACGACGAGGTTGCCAAGGCCTCGGAATCGCAGGGCCGCCGGGACGCGACGAAGATCCTCACGATCGCGACGAGCCACGTCGAGTACTCGACCGAGCACCGCCACTACGCCCACGTCGACTGCCCGGGGCATGCCGACTACATCAAGAACATGATCACCGGCGCCGCGCAGATGGACGGGGCGATCCTGGTCGTGAGCGCCGTCGACGGCCCGATGCCGCAGACGCGCGAGCACGTGCTGCTGGCGCGCCAGGTCAACGTGCCCTACCTCGTCGTCGCCCTCAACAAGGTCGACGCGGTCGACGATCCGGAACTGCTGGACCTGGTCGAGCTCGAGGTGCGGGAGCTGCTCAAGAGCTACAAGTTCCCCGGCGACGACGTGCCGGTCGTCCGGCTGTCGGCGCTCAAGGCGCTGCAGGGCGACCCCGAGGGCGTGGCCGGCGTCGTGAAGCTGATGGAGGCGCTGGACTCCTACATCCCGGTGCCGCAGCGCGACATCGACAAGCCGTTCCTGATGCCGATCGAGGACGTGTTCTCGATCTCCGGGCGCGGCACGGTGGTGACCGGCCGCGTCGAGCGCGGCAAGGTGAAGGTGGGCGAGGAGGTCGAGATCGTGGGCTTCGTGCCGACCACCAAGAAGGTCGTGACCGGCGTCGAGATGTTCCGGAAGCTGCTGGACGAGGGCGTGGCGGGCGACAACATCGGCGTGCTCCTGCGCGGCGTGGAGAAGACCGACGTCGAGCGCGGCCAGGTGCTCGCCAAGCCCGGGTCGATCACCCCGCACACGAAGTTCAAGGGCGAGGTGTACATCCTCTCGAAGGAGGAAGGCGGCCGGCACACGCCGTTCTTCAACGGCTATCGCCCGCAGTTCTACTTCAACACGACCGATGTCACCGGCACGCTCCACCTCCCCGAGGGCGTGGAGATGGTGATGCCGGGCGACAACACCGCGATCTCGGGCGAGCTGATGACGCCGGTGGCCCTCGAGAAGGGCGCGCGCTTCGCGATTCGCGAGGGCGGCCGGACGGTGGGCGCGGGCACGGTCACCGATATCGTCGAATAGGCGCGCGCCTCCGGGCTCTCGACGTGGAGAGCCGCGAGCGCCGGAGAACCCAGGGCCCGGGGCCCAGGGCCGGGAACCTGGAACCGGGGAGATGCACCGATGCGTGACAACATCGCGCTGGCCTGTACCGAGTGCAAGCGGCGCAATTACAGCACCACGAAGAACAAGAAGAAGACGACCGAGCGCCTCGAGCGGAGCAAGTACTGCCGGTTCTGCCGGAAGCACACGGCTCACAGGGAGAGCAAGTAGCGGGAACCACCAGCGAAGGCCAGTAGCTCAATTGGCAGAGCACCGGTCTCCAAAACCGGGGGTTGGGGGTTCGATTCCCTCCTGGCCTGCCAGTCTTCGAGCACGGCCGGCAGCGGGCGGCAGTCGTCAGACGGACTGGGGTCAGTAGGCACGGAACAACGATGGCCGACGAGACAACCACAATCGAACAGGTGCGGCAGGCGGCCGGCGGGCGCATCGAGCGCTGGCGCCTGTTCCTGAGCGAGGTGCGCAACGAGCTCAAGCGCGTCACCTGGCCGGGGCGGAAGGAAGTCTACGCGACGACCGTCGTCGTGATCCTGGTCTCGATCTTCTTCGGCCTGTACCTCTGGGGCCTCGATCAGATTCTGTTGCGGATCATCCAGGCCATCTTCCGCTTCTTCGGCGTGGTGGGACCGTCATGACGGACGTCGCGACCAAGGCCTGGTACATCGTGCACACGTACTCGGGCTTCGAGAAGAAGGTGGCCGAGTCGCTGCAGCAGCGGGTGCAGGCGTACGGGCTGCAGAGCGAGATCGGCGAGATCCTCATTCCGACCGAGGACGTGGTCGAGATGCGCGGCGGGCGCAAGGTCGTGACGGCGAAGCGGTTCTTCCCAGGCTACATCCTGGTCGAGATGAACATGTCCGACCACGCGTGGCACGTGGTGAAGAACACGCCGAAGGTGACGGGCTTCGTCGGCGCGGGCGCCAAGCCGACGCCGCTCAGCAAGGAGGAGGTCGAACAGATCCTCCAGCAGGTGCGGACGGCGGCCGAAAAGCCCAAGCCGAAGTACATGTTCGAGAAGGGCGAGCAGGTGCGCATCATCGACGGCCCCTTCACCGGGTTCAACGGCGTGGTCGACGAGGTGAACCTCGACAAGAACACGCTGAAGGTGATGGTCACGATCTTCGGACGCTCGACTCCGGTCGAGCTGGACTTCTTGCAGGTGGAAAAGCCGTAGGAGCGCCTGCGGCCATGCGAGCTCGAGGACGGCAAATCCGAGGGCGAGCGTCGGCGTGAGTTCGCGGCGGGGGTGGGGCCCCGCCGCCAGTGAGAAATGTAGACACGGACAATGGCGAAAAAAGTCCAGGCATTCGTGAAGCTCCAGATTGCGGCCGGCAAGGCGACGCCGGCCCCGCCCGTGGGCACCGCGCTCGGCCCGCAGGGCATCAACATCATGGACTTCTGCAAGAACTTCAACGCGAAGACGGCGAAGGACGAAGGCCTCATCATTCCCGTCGTCGTGACGGTGTACTCGGACCGGTCGTACAGCTTCATCACGAAGACCCCGCCGGCGGCGGTGCTGCTCAAGCGCGCCGCGAACATCGCGAAGGGGTCGGCCGAGCCCAACAAGGCGAAGGTCGGCACCGTCACCGCGAAGCAGGTGGAGGACATCGCGAAGCTCAAGATGCCCGATCTCAACTGCGAGTCGCTCGATGCGGCGATCAAGACGGTCGCCGGCACGGCGCGCTCGATGGGACTGGACGTCATCGGCGAGGCGTAAGGCCCGGGGCCGGCGGGCTGAGCCCCCGGCCATGCCGCGCCGAGGACACCGGTCCGAGGCGAGGCGTCGGCGTCGGTTGGCGCCGGGGGTGGGGCCCGGCGCCGGTGGAAAGAAGTGGGAGAGCGCTTCGGCGCTCGCTGGGACCACGGAGGGAGCGAAGATGCGCAGGCGCGGCAGGAAGTACACCGCGGCGCGGGCCGGGATTGCCGTCGATCGGACGTACACGATCGAGGACGCGATTCCGCTGGTGCAGCAGGTGAAGTTCGCGAAGTTCGACGAGACCGTCGAGCTCTCGATGCGGCTCGGCGTCGATCCGAAGCACGCCGATCAGATGGTGCGCGGCACGGTGGTGCTGCCCCACGGGCTCGGCAAGAGCAAGCGGGTGGCGGCAATCGCCGCGGGCGAGAAGCAGAAGGAAGCCGAGGAGGCCGGCGCCGAGGTCGTGGGCGGCGAGGAGCTCGTGGAGAAGATCCAGGGCGGCTTCATGGACTTCGATGCCGTCGTCGCCACGCCCGACATGATGCGCGCGGTCGGCAAGCTGGGGAAGGTGCTCGGTCCCCGGGGGCTGATGCCGAACCCGAAGACCGGCACGGTGTCGACCGACATCGGCAAGGCCATCCGTGAAATCAAGGCCGGCAAGGTGGAGTTCCGCGTCGACAAGACGGGGATCATCCACGCGCCGGTGGGCAAGATGTCGTTCTCGGCCGACCGGCTGGTGGCCAATGCCCACGCGCTCGTCGAGAGCGTCGTGCGCGCCAAGCCGTCGGCCGCGAAGGGCAAGTACCTCAGGAGCGTGACGGTGTCGTCGACGATGGGCCCCGGCGTGCGCATCGATACGAGCGGCATCGACGTGGCGGTGAAACACTAATGGCGGTCACCAGAGCGGACAAGACACTCGAGCTGGAGCAGCTGGAGCGGGCGTTCGGCGGCTCCGACAGCGCGATTCTCATCGACTACCGCGGGATCAACGTCCCGCAGGTCACCGAGCTCCGGCGGCAGCTGCGCGGCGTCCAGGCGAGCTACCGGGTGGTGAAGAACACGATCGCCCGGCGCGCGCTGAAGGGCACGGCGTTCGAGCCGCTGTCGGCGTACTTCGTCGGTACGACCGCGGTGGCCTACACGGCGACCGATCCGGTGGCGCTCGCCAAGACGCTGACCGCGTTCCAGAAGACGGCGCCGGCGATCGTCATCAAGGCGGCCGTCGTGCAGGGCCGGGCGGTGGCGTCGGCCGAGGTCGGCGAGCTGGCGGCGCTGCCGGGGCGACCGGAGCTGCTGGCGCGGCTGCTGTTCGTGCTGCAGGCGCCGATGACGCAGTTCGTGCGCGTGCTGAACGCCGCGCCGCGCGACCTCATGAGCGTGCTGGCGCAGGCGGAGAAGAAGCGATCGGAGTCGTAGGTCTGGGGTAGCAGGCGACACAGGACCGCCCGAGGCCGAGAGGCTACGCTCGAGGCGGAGGGACGAAACTAGCAGCGGACCAGAGCGGCGGGGTGGGGCCCCGCCGACGTTGAGGAAGAGAGAACACAATGGCCGATATCACCCAGGAACAGGTCGTCGAATACATCAAGGGGATCAGCGTCCTCGAGCTGTCGCAGCTCGTCAAGACGCTCGAGTCCGAGCTCGGCGTCTCGGCGGCGGCGGCGATGCCGATGGCCATGCCGATGATGGCAGGCGCGGGCGGCGCGGCGGCTCCCGCGGAGGAGAAGACCGAGTTCACCGTGAACCTGACCGACATCGGCGGCAACAAGATCAACGTCATCAAGGTGGTCCGCGAGATCACGAGCCTGGGTCTGAAGGAAGCCAAGGACCTGGTCGAGAGCGCGCCGAAGGCCATCAAGGAGGGCGTGTCGAAGGACGAGGCGGCCGCCATCAAGAAGAAGTTCGAGGAAGTCGGGGCGAAGGTCGAGATCAAGTAACTCGGCGGGTTCGCTCCGTGCGCGGCGTCCCGGGGCCCGGCGCCTGATGGTGCCTGGTTCGCCGGGGGAGCCGGCGCGCGCCCTCTGTGCGGCGCGCCGGCACGGGACGTCACGCGCGGTTCAGGCACCTGGCACTAGGCTCTCGGCACTAACGAGGTCGCATTCGTGTACAGCCTTCCCAAGAACGTCTACCGCGAGCGCAAGGACTTTTCGAAAATCAGGACGACCGTTCCCATCCCGAATCTCATCGAGATTCAGAGGAAGTCGTACGAGCGCTTCCTGCAGATGAACCGTCTGCCGAGCGAGCGCGAGGACGCCGGGCTCCAGTCGGTCTTCAAATCGGTCTTCCCGATCAGCGACTTCCGGGAGAACTCGTCGCTCGAGTTCATCGAGTACTCGATCGGCAACTGGGAGTGCAAGTGCGGCAAGCTGCAGGGGCTCGAGCACCTGCGCAAGCCGTGCAGCTTCTGCGGCACGACGCTCGTCGCCGATCCGTACGGCGACCGGGACGTGCTCTGCCCGAACTGCGGCAAGCCGAATCAGGCGCGCGGCGACGTGTGCGACATCTGCGGCAACACCGTCGGCCTCAAGCTGAAGTACGACGTCGACGAGTGCCAGGAGCGCGGCATGACCTTCGCCGTGCCCCTCAAGGTCACCATCCGCCTCGTCGTCTGGAACAAGGACCCGGAGACGGGCGTCAAGACGATCCGCGACATCAAGGAGCAGGAAGTCTACTTCGGCGACATCCCGCTGATGACGGAGAACGGCACGTTCATCATCAACGGGACCGAGCGCGTCATCGTGTCGCAGCTCCACCGCTCGCCGGGCGCCTTCTTCCACTCCGAGGACAAGACGCTCTACGTCGCGCAGATCATCCCGTACCGCGGGTCGTGGGTGGAGTTCGAGTACGACACGAAGAACCTGCTGTACGTCCGCATCGACCGCAAGCGCAAGTTCCTGGCCTCGGTGTTCCTGCGCGCGCTCGGCCTGCGCGGCGCCGACGAGATCATCCGGACCTTCCACAGCGTCGACAAGCTGTTCCTGAAGGACGGGTCGATCTACTGGGGCGTCGCCGACAGCCTCGTCGGGCTGCGCGCGGCCAAGGACATCGTCGTGCCGGGCGAGCACTTCACCGTGCAGTCGGGCAAGAAGATCACCAAGAACGCGATCGAGGCCCTGAAGCGCGCCAGCGTGCAGGCGGTCGAGATCTCCGACGCGGAGCTCGAAGGCGCCTACGCGGCCGCCGACGTCGTGGACCAGGAGACCGGCGAGGTCATCCTCGAAGCCAACGAGCCGCTCGAGCCGCGCGTCATCTCGATGGCCCAGGAGCGGAAGATCGAGCACCTCGAGATCTTCTTCCCCGAGCGCGACGAGGTCGGGTCGATCGTCAGCGCGACGCTGAAGAAGGATCCGATCCACACGCACGAAGAGGCGCTCATCGAGATCTACCGGCGCCTCCGGCCCGGCGACCCGCCGACGCTCGACAGCTCGCGGTCGCTCTTCGAGAACATGTTCTTCAACCCGCAGAAGTACGACTTCTCGCGGGTCGGCCGGCTGAAGCTGAACACCAAGCTCGGGCTCAACACGCCGCTCGACGAGAAGATCCTGCACCCGCAGGACTTCTACGAGGTGATCCGGTACCTGCTGAAGCTGCGCCGGAACCCGGCCAACGTGGACGACATCGACCATCTCGGCAACCGGCGCGTCCGGTCGGTCGGCGAGCTGCTCGAGAACCAGTTCCGCATCGGGCTCGTCCGGATGGAGCGCGCGATCAAGGAGAAGATGTCGGTCTACCAGGAAATGGCGACCGCCATGCCGCACGACCTGATCAACGCGAAGCCGGTCATGGCCGCGATTCGCGAGTTCTTCGGGTCCTCGCAGCTGTCGCAGTTCATGGACCAGACCAACCCGCTCTCCGAGATCACGCACAAGCGCCGGCTCTCGGCCCTCGGACCGGGCGGCCTGTCGCGCGAGCGCGCCGGGTTCGAGGTCCGCGACGTCCACCCGACGCACTACGGCCGCATCTGCCCGATCGAGACGCCGGAGGGTCCGAACATCGGGCTGATCTCGTCGCTCTCGTGCTACGCGCGGATCAACGAATTCGGCTTCATCGAGTCGCCGTACCGGAAGGTCAAGGACGGCCGCGTCATCGACTACGTCGCCGTGACCAACAGCGGCGGGTCCAAGTACAAGGTCGGCGAGGTCGTCGAGGCCGACGAGCTCGTCACCGACGACGGGCGCGCGAAGAAGAAGGGGGTCGAGTTCGAGCCCTACTCCTTCTACCTCTCGGCGTGGGAGGAGGACCAGTACGTCATCGCCCAGGCGAACGCGCAGGTCGACGAGACCGGCAAGTTCGTCCGCGAGCGTGTGCACGCGCGCCAGGCCGGCAACTTCCAGCTGGCGCCGCGCGAGAACGTCCAGTTCATCGACGTCTCGCCGAAGCAGCTGGTGTCGGTCGCGGCCTCGCTCATCCCGTTCCTCGAGAACGACGACGCGAACCGCGCGCTGATGGGATCGAACATGCAGCGCCAGGCCGTGCCGCTGCTCCGGGCGCGCGCGCCCTACGTCGGCACGGGGATGGAGTACATCACGGCCCGCGACTCGGGCGCCGTCATCGTGGCCCGGCGGTCGGGCACCATCGACTACGTCGACAGCCAGCGCATCGTCGTGCGCGTGGAGAGCGAGGCCCCGGAAGAGGGTGTCGGCAAGGAGATGGGCGCCGACATCTACCCGATGACGAAGTTCAAGCGCTCGAACCAGAACACCTGCATCACGCAGAAGCCGATCGTCCGGGTCGGCCAGAAGGTGCACAAGGGGCAGGTGCTGGCCGACGGTCCGTGCACCGAGCTCGGCGAGCTCGCGCTGGGGCGCAACGTCCTGGTCGGGTTCATGCCGTGGCGCGGGTACAACTTCGAGGACGCGATCCTGGTCTCCGAGCGGATGGTCAAGGACGACTACTACACGTCCATCCACATCGAAGAGTTCGAGATCGAGGCGCGCGACACGAAGCTCGGCCCCGAGGAGATCACGCGCGACATCCCGAACGTGTCGGAGACCTTCCTGCGCGACCTCGACGAGAGCGGGATCATCCGGATCGGCGCCTCGGTCAAGCCGGGCGACATCCTCGTGGGCAAGGTGACGCCGAAGGGCGAGACCCAGCTCACGCCGGAAGAGAAGCTGCTGCGCGCGATCTTCGGCGAGAAGGCCGGCGACGTGCGCGACGCCTCGCTCATCTGCCCGCCCGGCATCGAGGGGATCATCGTCGGCGTGAAGATTTTCTCGCGCAAGGGCATCGAGAAGGACGACCGCGCCAAGGCGATCGAGCAGGAAGAGCTCGACATGATGGAGAAGAACCTTCAGGACGAGATCCGCATCCTTCACGACGAGGTGAAGAAGCGCGTGATCCAGATGCTGAAGGGCCAGGAGCTCCGCGCCGACCTCTACGACGAGTACGGCCGCGAGCGGGTGCTCAAGAAGGGCACCGCGCTCACGCAGGACGTCCTGCAGGGCGATCTCCTACGAGACGATGGTCCGGATGAAGGTGGCGAGCGACGATCCGCGGCTCGAGGACGAGCTCCGGACGCTCGAGGAGCGCACCGAGCGCCAGGTGGAAGTGATCCGGAACCTCTTCGAGGAGAAGAAGGAGAAGATCCGCCGCGGCGACGAGCTGCCGCCGGGCGTCATCAAGCTCGTCAAGGTGTACGTCGCGATGAAGCGCAAGCTGTCGGTCGGCGACAAGATGGCCGGGCGCCACGGCAACAAGGGCGTCATCGCGCGCATCCTCCCCGAGGAGGACATGCCGTACCTGCCCGACGGGACGCCGGTCGAGATCGTGCTCAACCCGCTCGGCGTGCCGTCCCGGATGAACGTCGGCCAGATCCTCGAGACCCACCTCGGGTGGGCCGCGCACGCGCTCGGCCTCTACTTCGCGACGCCGGTCTTCGACGGCGCGACGGAGAACGAGATCAAGAACTGGCTGGACCGCGCCGGGCTGCCGAAGGGCGGCAAGACGCGCCTCTTCGACGGGATGACCGGCGAGGCGTTCGAGCAGGAAGTGACGGTGGGCTACATCTACATGCTCAAGCTGTCGCACCTGGTCGACGACAAGATCCACGCCCGGTCGATCGGGCCGTACTCGCTCATCACGCAGCAGCCGCTCGGCGGCAAGGCGCAGTTCGGCGGGCAGCGGTTCGGCGAGATGGAGGTCTGGGCGCTCGAGGCCTACGGCTCGGCGCACATCCTCCAGGAGCTGCTCACGGCCAAGTCGGACGACGTGACCGGCCGCGCGAAGATCTACGAGGCGATCGTCAAGGGTGACGCGTCGTTCACGGCGGGCCTGCCCGAGTCGTTCAACGTGCTCATCCGCGAGCTCCAGTCGCTGTGCCTCGACGTCGAGCTGATGAAGACGAAGAAGCCGCCCGTCGAGGTCGCGCCGCAGCCGGTGTTGGAAGAAGTCTAGTCAGGCTCTCGGCTCCAGGCGTCCGGCTCTGGGCGAATCCCGAAGCCCGACGCCGGGAGCCTGAAGCCATAAAGGATTGTCCATGCGTCCAAGTTTCCACGAGCGTTCCGCGCTGACCAGCGATTTCGACGCGATCCGGATCAGTCTGGCGTCGCCGGAGAAGATCCTGTCGTGGTCGCACGGCGAGGTAACCAAGCCGGAGACGATCAACTACCGGACCTTCAAGCCCGAGCGCGACGGGCTCTTCTGTGCGAAGATCTTCGGCCCGATCACGGACTGGGAGTGCCTCTGCGGCAAGTACAAGCGCATGAAGCACCGGGGCGTGATCTGCGACAAGTGCGGCGTCGAGGTGACGCAGGCCAAGGTCCGCCGCGAGCGGCTGGGGCACATCACGCTCGCCACACCGGTGAGCCACGTCTGGTTCTTCAAGGGCCTGCCGAGCCGCATCGGCCACCTGCTCGACATCTCGCTGCGGGACCTCGAGCGCGTCCTCTACTTCGAGGCCTACGTCGTCATCGATCCGGGCGACACCGAGCTCAAGCAGAACCAGCTCCTGAACGAGGAGCAGTACCGGAAGGCGCGCGAGGAGTACACGCACCGCTTCAAGGCGCAGATGGGCGCCGAGGCGATCAAGGAGCTGCTGAAGCGCGTCAACATCGAGAAGCTCGCCGTCGAGCTGCGCGAGAAGATGCGCACGGAGCAGTCCGCGCAGAAGAAGCTCAAGTACGCCAAGCGCCTCAAGGTGGTCGACTCGTTCCGCAAGTCGAGCAACCGCCCGGAGTGGATGATCCTCGACGTCATCCCGGTGATTCCGCCCGAGCTCCGGCCCCTGGTGCCCCTCGACGGCGGACGCTTCGCCACGTCGGACCTGAACGACCTGTACCGCCGCGTGATCAACCGGAACAACCGCCTGCGCAAGCTCATGGAGCTGAAGGCGCCGGACGTGATCATCCGCAACGAGAAGCGCATGCTCCAGGAGGCCGTGGACGCGCTGTTCGACAACGGCCGGCGCGGCCGCGTGCTGCGCGGCGCGAACAACCGGCCGCTCAAGTCGCTGTCCGACACGCTCAAGGGCAAGCAGGGCCGCTTCCGCCAGAACCTGCTCGGCAAGCGCGTCGACTACTCCGGCCGCTCGGTCATCGTCGTCGGTCCCGAGCTGAAGCTGCACCAGTGCGGCCTGCCGAAGAAGATGGCGCTCGAGCTGTTCAAGCCCTTCATCTACAACAAGCTCGAGGAGCGGGGCCTGGTCGCCACCATCAAGCAGGCCAAGGAGATGGTCGAACTGCAGCGGCCCGAGGTGTGGGACGTGCTCGAGGAGGTCATCCGCGAGCATCCCGTGCTGCTCAACCGCGCGCCGACGCTCCACCGCCTCGGCATCCAGGCGTTCGAGCCGGTGCTGGTCGAGGGCAAGGCGATCCGGATCCATCCGCTCGTCTGCACGGCGTTCAACGCGGACTTCGACGGCGACCAGATGGCCGTCCACATCCCGCTGTCGCCCGAGGCGCAGATCGAGGCGTCGGTGCTGATGCTCTCGAGCAACAACATCCTGTCGCCGGCGCACGGCGCGCCGATCGCCATTCCGTCGCAGGACATCGTCCTCGGCTGCTACTACCTGACCAAGGCGAAGGCGGGTGCCAAGGGTGAAGGCCGCGCCTTCGGCAACCCCGACGACGTGATGCTGGCGCTCGAGGCGGGCGAGCTGGAGACGCTGTCGCCGATCCGGCTGCGCTTCACCGGCGACCTGCAGGACCTGACCGCCGCCCGCGACGACCAGGACGTGCTGCGCACCGAGATCCAGGCGGTGCACGCCAAGATCATCAACACGACCGTCGGCCGCGTGATCCTGAACCAGCAGCTGCCGGCCGGGATGCCGTTCGTCAACGGCCTGCTCAAGAAGAAGGGCCTGCAGCAGCTCGTCCAGAGCTGCTACCTGCGGTTCGGCCTCGAGAAGACGGTCGAGATGCTCGACTCGCTCAAGAACCTGGGCTTCGCCTACGCGACGCGGTCGGGCCTGTCGATCGGCATCGACGACCTGATCATCCCGAAGGAGAAGGCCCAGCTCGTCGAGAAGGCCAGGGACGAGGTCATCAAGGTCGAGTCGCAGTACCTCGAGGGCGCCATCACCAACGGCGAGCGCTACAACAAGGTGATCGCCATCTGGTCGGAGGCGACCGAGGACATCGCCAACGCGATGTTCACCGAGATGGAGGAGCTCGACAAGGAAGGCCGGACGTTCAACCCGGTCTACATCATGGCCGACTCCGGCGCGCGCGGATCCAAGCAGCAGATCCGGCAGCTCGCCGGCATGCGCGGCCTGATGGCCAAGCCGTCGGGCGAGATCATCGAGACGCCGATCACGGCGAACTTCCGCGAAGGCCTCGCCGTGATGGAGTACTTCATCTCGACGCACGGCGCGCGCAAGGGCCTCGCCGACACCGCGCTCAAGACGGCCGACTCGGGCTACCTGACGCGCCGGCTCGTCGACGTGGCGCAGGACGTGATCATCTCCGAGATCGACTGCGGCACCCTCGACGGCATCGAGGCCCGGGCGATCGTGGAGAGCGGCGAGATCATCGAGCCGCTGCGCGACCGCATCATCGGCCGCGTCACCCTCGAGAAGATCACCGACCCGTTCACGGGCGACACGATCATCGACGTGAACGAGGAGATCACCGACGACCTTGCGTCGGCCATCCAGGACGCGGGCATCGAGAAGGTGAAGATCCGGTCGGTGCTCACGTGCACGTCGCGCCGCGGCGTGTGCGCGCGCTGCTACGGCCGCGACCTCGCCACCGGCAAGATGGTCGAGCTCGGCCAGGCGGTGGGCGTCATCGCGGCGCAGTCCATCGGCGAGCCCGGCACGCAGCTGACGATGCGGACGTTCCACATCGGCGGCACGGCGTCGCGCGTGTCCGAGCAGAGCACCCTCGAGGCGCGGCACGCCGGCACGGTCAAGTTCCAGGGCATGCAGGTGGTCGAGGCCAAGGACGGCAACCTGGTCGTGATGAACCGCAACGGGTCGCTCGTCGTGCAGGATCAGAAGGGCCGCGACCGCGAGCGCTACCCGATCGTCTACGGCGCGCGGCTGAAGGTGAAGGAAGGGCAGACGGTCGAGACCGGCCAGGTGCTGGTCGAGTGGGATCCGTACACCTTCTCGATCCTCACCGAGGAGGCGGGCCAGATCCGCTTCAAGGACATCCTCGAGGGCATCACCGTCCACGAGGAGGTCGACGAGGTCACGGGCCTCTCGCGCCTCATCATCGTCGACTCGCCGGACGAGAAGAAGCAGCCGGCGATCGAGATCAAGGGCAAGGACGGGCACGTGAGCCGCAAGTACCACATGCCGGTCCACGCGCACCTGATGGTGCAGGACGGCGAGCCGGTGTCGGCCGGCGACGTCCTGGCCAAGATCCCGCGCGAGACGACGAAGACCAAGGACATCACCGGCGGTCTGCCGCGCGTCGTCGAGCTGTTCGAGGCGCGGAAGCCGCGCGAGACAGCCGTCATCTCCGAGATCGACGGCATCGTCAAGCACGGCGGGATCGTCAAGGGGCAGCGCAAGATCATCATCGTGCCGGACGAGCCGGGCGCCGAGCCGCGGGAGTACGCGCTGCCGCGCGGCGTGCACGTCAACGTGCAGGAGGGCGAGCGCGTGCGCGCGGGCGAGCCGCTCATGGACGGCCCGAGCAATCCGCACGACATCCTGAACGTGCTGGGGGAGAAGGCGCTGCAGGCGTACCTGGTCAACGAGATCCAGGAGGTCTACCGGCTGCAGGGCGTCAACATCAACGACAAGCACATCGAGACGATCGCCCGCCAGATGATGCGGTGGGTGAAGATCGAGGACGTCGGCGACACCGAGTTCCTCATCGACGAGCAGGTGGACAAGTTCCGCTTCCTCGAGGAGAACGAGCGCGTGATCGGCGATGGCGGGCGCCCGGCGCAGGGCCGGCCGCTGCTGCTCGGGATCACGAAGGCGTCGCTCTCGACCGACTCGTTCATCTCGGCGGCGTCGTTCCAGGAGACCACGCGCGTCCTGACCGAGGCGTCGATCTCGGGCAAGGTCGACCACCTGCGCGGCCTCAAGGAGAACGTCACGATGGGCCGGCTCATCCCGGCGGGGACCGGCTTCGAGTACTACCGGCACGTCCGCATCCCGCCCGACGAGCCGCCGCCGCCGCCGGCGCCGCCGCAGCCGACCGACGAGGAGCTCGATCTCGAGCGCGACATGGAGTACTTCGTCGAGCCGGAAGAGGCGCTGGGACCGCGGGAGCCGGCCGAGTAGGCTCTCGGCTCTACCGACTATCGTGGCGCAGACCTTCAGGTCTGCCGTGACATCGGGCGGCGGTCTTCGGATCGCCGCCCGTTCTCTTTTCAGTCCCGTCCGCCGGCGCCCAGGCCGGCGGCGCGGCCGGTCGACCACGCCCAGGCGAAGTTGTGGCCGCCAATCGGGCCGAACGCGTCGAGCATCTCGCCACAGAGGAACAACCCTGGATGGCGGCGGCTCTCGAGCGTGCGCGGATCGACGTCGTCGAGCGCCACGCCGCCGCCGGTGACCTCGGCCTTCCGGTAGCCCTCGTCTCCGGTCCACGGCAGGACGAAGGTCGTAAGGGCGTCGACGAGCGCCGTCCGTTCGCTGCGGCGCAGCTCGGCGGCGCGGCGATCGGCCGGAATCCCGGCCTCCGTCAGCAGCTGCGCGGCGAGCCGCGGCGGCAGCGTGCGGCCGACCACGGTCGTGACGAGACCCGTCGAGGCGGCCAGCGCCTGCCGCCACGCGTCCGGGCTCCGCGGCGACCATGAGACGCGAATCACTGCCGCGTCGTTCGTCCGGCTGCGCACGGCGACATGCGAGATGTCCAGGACGGCGGGCCCGCTGTAGCCGCGATGCGTGAAGAGAAAGCCGCCGGAGGTCTCGGTGGTCCGCCCGCGCCAGGTCGCCCGGAGCCGGACGTCGAGCGAGACACCCGAGAGCGACGCGTGCACCGGGGGCTGGGCGACGAGCGGGGTGAGCGCCGGATAGGTCTCGTGGACCGTGTGGCCGAGCCGGGCCGCGATCTGGAGGCCGGCGCCGTCGCTGCCGGTCTTCGGGACGGACAGCCCGCCCGTGGCGAGCACGACGCGGTCGGCGTCGATGGTCCCGTTCGTGGTCTCGACCCGCCAGCCCGCCGGCGCGGGCGCGAGACCCGTCAGCGACGTGTTCGCCAGAATCCTCACGCCGCGGCGTCGGGCCAGCGCGACCAGTCCGTCACGCACGTCGCCGGCGCGTTCGGACGCCGGGAAGATCTTGCCCGAGGCCGCCTCGAGCTCCAGCGGGATGCCGACGTCGCGTTCGAAGAAGTCGCGTTGCGCCGCGAGCGGCCAGGCTCGCAGCATGTGGCGCAGAAGGTGCCGGGGCGAGTCCGTGACGAAGCGGTCCGGCTCGAGCGCGGTCGGGAGGATGTTGCACCGGCCGCCTCCGCTGATCAGGATCTTGCGTCCGCCGTCGCTGGTCTTTTCGACGAGCGTCACCGCCGATTGCCCGGCAGCGAAGATCGCGGCGACGAGTCCGGCGGCGCCCGCGCCGATGATGACGGTCGACGGCATGCAGGGATATCCTAGTTCGATGAGCGCCGTTGCCGATCGCGCCCGTGTCTTTCACGACCTCCACCAGTCGGGCTGTTTCGTCATCCCCAACCCGTGGGATCCCGGCAGCGCGCGCGCGCTCGCGTCGCTCGGTTTCAAGGCGCTGGCGACGACGAGCTCGGGATTCGCGTGGTCCCGCGGGCAACTCGATCACCACGTGTCGCTGGACGATGCCCTCGGATACTTCCGGGCGATCGCAGCGTCGGTCGACGTGCCGGTCAGCGCGGACTTCGAGGGGGGCTTCGCGGTCGAGCCCGCGGGTGTCGCCGCCAGCGTCCGACGGGCGCTGGAGACCGGCATCGCCGGGCTGTCGATCGAGGACGCGACCCGCGATGCGGCGGACCCGCTGTTCGACTTCGGCCTGGCCGTGGAGCGCGTGCGCGCCGCCCGCCTCGCCATCGACGCGACCGGCACGCCAGCCGTCCTGACTGCCCGGTCCGAGGGCTTCGTCGCCGGGCGTCCGGAACTGGGCGAGACGATCCGGCGGCTGACCGCCTATGCCGAAGCCGGCGCCGACTGCCTCTTCGCGCCGGGCCTCCGCGCCATATCCGACATCGAGGCCGTCGTCCGGGCCGTGGCGCCGAAGCCCGTGAACGTGCTGGTTCATGCGGACTTCGCGACCGTCTCCGGCCTGGCCGCCGTCGGCGTCCGCCGGATCAGCGTCGGCGGGGCGCTGGCCCGTGCGGCGTGGGGCGGGTTCCTCGAGGCCGCGCGCGAGATCGCCGACGGGGGGACGTTCGAGAGCCTCGGCCGGGCGGTGCCGTCGGGAGAGATGGCAAAGCTGTTCGCGTAGGCTCTGGGATTGGCTTCGGCGTCGGGTTCCAGGCTCTGGGCTCGACAATCGCCGGACGACGACATGGCATATTCGAGAACATCGTCTACGGAGGCATTCGCAATCAAAGCGGAGATTCGCGACCCGCAAGCCAAGACCTTCGCGTTCACCGCGCAGAAGACGATGTATGGCGGCAAGCACATCGCCCAAGGTGACGAAGTCTTCGTGTTCGCGAGTGAGAACGAGGGTGGCCGGGGCCTCATCGCGCGCGGCATCGTCACTTCCGCGGAAGCGATTGCGAGGAAACGTGGCATCGGCCGGCAGACGCCGCGTGTGAGTATTACGGTAAGGCGGACTGGGCTCGCGAAGCGATCACTGGGTCGGAGCGAACTGAAACACCTTACCGACTGGGGCGACGGGCAGCCCCAAACCGAGCTCACTTTCAAGTTCTATCGTCAGGCGACGAACAAGATCGTCGGCATCTCTGATGAAGCAGCGATGTTCCTCCGTGGATTCTTCTAGAGCGGTGTTCTCGGGGCGACATCGATCTCGAAAACGCTCCAGCCGGAGGCTGCTGCCTGCCAGCCCATGAAGCGGACAACGTCCAAATGGAGTCGACGCGCCAGCCAAGAACGTGCGCGCCGTGCTTGGGACGACAAAGGCCGGACCGAATTGTGATCGAGATACGACGGGAGACACCCAGCGATCTCCCTGGAATCCGGCTCGTCAACGAACGCGCCTTCGGCTCGTCCGCTGAAGCGAACCTTGTTGATAGCCTTCGTGCGGCGAATAAGGCCGTGATTTCGCTCGTCGCCCTGCACGATGACCGGGTGGTCGGGCACATCCTCTTCTCACCCATCAGCGTCGAACGGGCTCCAGCGACATTGCGCGGGGTTGGGTTGGCGCCGATGGGCGTCTTGCCGGAACTCCAGCAGACGGGGATCGGCTCACGACTCGTTCGGGATGGCCTGGCCGAGTGCCAACGGGCAGGGTACGACATCGTGGTGGTGCTGGGGCACGTCCGCTACTACCGGCGCTTCGGGTTTTCGCCGGCCAGGGCGTATGGCTTGGAGAATGAGTACCAGGCAGGTGATGCGTTCATGGTTCTCGAACTCAAGAAGGGCGTCCTCGAGACCGTGGCTGGGCTGGTGCGATTCGCGCCGGAATTCCATGAAGCCGGGTGTTGAACGACGTGCGGCCAGCAGGCGCTTGCAGCCGTCGGCGGGTGGTGCGACGATGCGCCGCCGCGGCTGAAACGCGGTCGAGAGGAACCTGCCGGGAGGCGCCAAGCGAGCTTTCCTACCCGGCCTGATCGGTCTCGCCTGGCTGTGGATGGTCTGGGCCATCGGCTTCCCAAGGCCTGTCCAGCCTCCAACGGAGTCGACGCATTGAACCGGTCGTGCCATGATGTCGTCGCGGCGGGCGGGTCGCGCGGGTTATGTCGCGCCTTGGACGGACAATGGCTCAATGTCGCCGACTGCGATGCCGCCGAACAAAGCGACACGGAGATGTCCTGAACAGCGATGCCGAGTCGAAGCAAAGAGGTTGATCGGATGATCACGATGGTCCGCGATTGGCGCGGGGCCACCCTCACGAAACTGCGCAGGGTGATCCACGCGGCGGACCCGGGCATCACGGAGACGGTGAAATGGAGGCGGCCCGGGAACCCTATGGGGTCAGCCGTCTTCGAACACAGCGGCATCGTCTGCATCGGGGTCCTCTTGAAGGAGAGAGTCCGACTGGTCCTTGCCAAGGGCGCCAGCTTGGCGGATCCCGGCGGGCTCTTCAACGCCCAGTTGGGGGGCAACAAGTCGCGCGCCATCGACTTTTCCGAAACGGACGCGCTCGAGGAAGCTCCGCTCAAGGCACTCATCCGCGCCGGGGTCGAATGCAACGAGGGTGAGGTGAAGCCCGGCGGGACGCTGCGGCGGAAGTCGCGGGTCCGTCGCCCCGCCGTCCAACACGCGCGCAGACGCGACCGGCGCCGATGATATCCTGCGCGCCGGCGCGTGACGCGTTGGCGAGTGCACCCTGCCGGCGAACCTGTCGGGCGCGGCTGCGCGACGGCGCTGCTGACGAACCGATCTGAGGCAGGCAGATCATCCAGAAATCACCGTCATCAGCAACGACGTCGAGAAGGAAGTGACAGCTCTGCGCGAGGGGGCCCGCAAGGATATTTGGCTTGTTGCGCGGCGCGGCCTCCTGACACCGCGCTGCACCAGTCCGCACAGCACACTGATTGCGACATGGACATACTCGCGCACAACCGAATCGCCTGAGATGAGGGCGGGCTTGTCGACGTACGTCGCCACGAGAGCGACGAAGCCGGCTGGCGACTGACATCGAACATCTCTTCACCACGAAGCGGGTACCTTCGGTCAAGAACGGGGCGACGAGGACGCTGTGATTGACGAAACACCCAAGACGGGCGCCTGGCGACTCCCGCCGCCCGCGAAGCCTGTGAGCGACGAGTATCTCGCCTCCGTCACGATCGGTGCACGCGAACCTCTCAACGATCGCATTCGACTCGTCGCGTACGATGCCCGTTGGCCGTCGATGTTTGCGCTGGCGGCCGACAAGGTGCGCGCCGCGCTGTCCGAGCAGGCGTTGGTGATCGAACACGTCGGCTCGACGGCGGTGCCTGGCCTGTCTGCCAAGCCGAGCATCGACATGGTCGTCGCCGTCGAGGATTCCGCGGACGAAGGCTCGTATGTGCCGCTCCTCGAAGGTGAAGGGTTCACCCTTCGGGCTCGCGAGCCCGATTGGTTTCAGCACCGGTTTCTGGTGTTGGAGTCGGACGAACAGATGTGGCAGCTCCACGTGTTTTCTGCGGGCTGCGAAGAAGTCGAACGCATGGTGGCCTTTCGCGACTGGCTCCGCGCACATGACACCGACCGATGCCTGTACGAGGCCACGAAGATGGCACTCGCCGCCCGAGTCTGGAGGCATGTCCAGCACTACGCCGAGGCGAAGTCCGAGATCGTGCGGCAGATCCTGGAGCGCGCCCGCGAGGGTGCCTCCAGGCGTTGAGCGCAGTAGAATGCGTCGGTCCACGACGGCCTGACATCCGGATGGGGCCGGCGCTGTCCTGCGCGACCGCATCGCCGGGGCGCGCGGCTTCATTGCGGGCGCCGGCCGGACAGGGCGCAGTCTCCCATGCCGAACGTTCTCGACGACATCCAGACCGCTTCTGACTGGATTGCCACGGCCCTCTCATCGTCAGGCTACCGGGCCGACTTCAGTCCGGAGAGCCTCTGGCAGGTGGACTTCTTCTTCGAGGACCACGCCTCCGCTGGCGCGGCCGTCCGGGGAGGCCTGCTGGCGAAGGATCTCGGCACCCGCCTCTTCGGGGTCGGGGCGTATGTGGGCGAGGTCGTCAGGCGGGCGCGGGGTGGCGAGTGGGTCGCGGAGGATGGCGATCCGGAGGCCGAGGTCAAGCCGACGCTGCGATTGCCGGACGGGATCGAGTGCTGGCCGATTCAGCGCGTGCTCAAGCGCTTCAAGAACGGTTCAGAAGACGCCCTGGCCGCCTATGGCCTGAGCTTGGGTCTGCAAGTCGGTGCGCGGCCGAACCGGACGCCACCTGCCCGACGCAGGCCGTGGTGGTGGCTGTCGTGAGGATGCCGGAAGGCCGGGCCCGGCGCTGAGGAGATGCACATGGCCGCGGTGTTGCCGACGCGGGTGACCGCCCGGATCGACGGGGACTTCGTCGTATTTCTGATCGGGATGCGAATCAACAAGCCGTGGAAGATTCACAAATGGCTACCGGTCTTCCTGGCGATGCCCCGGATGATCCGTGAGCTCGAAGCGCATCCCGAATCCGGCTTCCTCGGTCATGTGACGACCCTCGGGGTCATCGTCCAGTACTGGCGATCCTTCGAGCATCTCGAAGGCTATGCCCGCGATCGGAATCAGCTTCACTGGCCTGCTTGGAACGACTTCAATCGCCGAGTCGGAGGCAGTCGTGGCGACGTCGGGATCTGGCACGAGACGTACAAGGTCCGCGCCGGTGAGTACGAGTGCGTCTACAGCGGGATGCCGCCCTTCGGGCTGGCCAAGGCCAGTCGCTTGACGGAGGCCGTGGGTCCGCTGGAATCTGCGCGTGGTCGGCTCGGGACGCCAGGCTCGACCGGTGGTGCCAGCTAGCCGGCGACTGCCGCGGGCGACGCGCGCCGTGCGACAGACAATGGAAGGAGGAGGCCGAGCAAATGGAGCCGTTCATGAACAGACAGCTCTCGAAGGCTTTCGCGATACCTGGCATGCCGGCTCGCGCAGCGGCACCGACCAGCGTCGACCAGTACATCGCGGCGTTCAGCCCCGACGTTCAGGCCATCCTCAGGAAGATTCGTGCGACCATTGCCGCGGCTGCCCCGGACGCCAAGGAACGCATCAGTTACCGGATGCCGGCGTTCGCTCAAGACGGGATCCTCGTCTACTTCGCGGCGTTCAAGACTCACATCGGCGTCTACCCGCCGGTGTCGGGTGATTCAAGGCTGGAGCGAGCGCTCTCGCCGTACGCAGGACCGAAAGGGAATCTCAAGTTTCCGCTGTCACGACCCATCCCGTACAGCCTGATCAGGAGAATCGTGACCCTGCGAGTGCGGCAGAATCTGGCCAGAGCGGCCGCGAGGAAGACGAGACGTTCCAACGTGGGAACACCGCCTGCCACCAGATGGAGACGTCGGACCGGGAGGTCCGCGCGATCGTGAGGTCGCGGCGCGAGAACGCATCTGACACCTGGCCGGACGAGAGAACCATCGAGACAAGGACACTTTATGAGTGCGATTACGAGGCGCACCGTGGCGGCCACCGAACTGCTGCTGGTCTCGCCGGTCACGGTCTTCATCGCCGCGGTGTTTCTGCGGGGCATCCAATCGCGGGAACTGGAACCGGCCCACACTGCAAACCGGGTGGTCATGTGGTACGTGGCGCTGGGGCCGGGCGTCGGTCTCTGGGGTCTGCTCGTGGGACTTCCTGTGGCGGTGCTGTGCCTGGGCGGCGTCACGTTGCTGGGGAGTTGGGCCACCGACGCCGAGTTGCGCGCTGCGGTTCAGCAGACGGTCGAGATGCTCCGTCGGCACCTGGCGATCGCCATCGTCGCGGCGACGACGATGATGGCCGCAGGGATGCTGGCCATCGTCGTGATGCACATGCTGACAAACTAGTGGCGAGGCGCGCGGTCCGCGCGAGCCGCGAGCGCGTCCGGGAGGCCGGCGTCGCGCAGGCACGAACGTGGAGAGTCTCATGCAACGGGTCGCCCTGAACAATGGCGTTGCCATGCTGCTGCTGTGACGCCCGCTGTCAATCAGATCGAGGTGAATCCATTCCTCCACCCGGAATCGGTATTTCGCGCCCTGACGGGACGGCCGCAGGTGGGCGTCGTGCGTGACCGGTCAGTCGTCACGCTGGCACGCGCCTCGGCGGACGAAGCCGTGCGGCTTTCGAATCTCCTCGCGCTGTACATGCACGACATGAGCGCCATCTTTCCGGTCGAACCAGGCGCCGACGGGCTGTTCCGGTACGAGGGCCTCCCACCCTACTGGTCACAGCCGGCGACGCACTTCCCGTTCTTCATCCACGTCGACGAGCGCGTAGGCGGCTTCGCCCTCGTAACCCGTGGCTCCCCGGCGAGCGACAATCCGGACCGCCTCGATGTCGCGGAGTTCTTCGTGCTTCGTGCTTACCGCCGTGCGGGCATTGGCCGCAAAGCCGCATTCCTCCTCTGGAACCGTCTCCCGGGCCAGTGGGTGGTGCGGGTGTCCACGGCCCATCACGAGGCGATGGCCTTCTGGCGAGGCAGCATCGACCGGTACACCGGCGGGGATTTCGGGGAGACGCAGCGCACCGGCAGCCCGCACGACTGGCGGGTGTTCACCTTTGCCAGCACGTTCCGTCCGACAGGGGATGACGCCGACGCGGCCTAGTCTAGAGCGGTTTTCGTTTCGCTGTAACGGCCGACCTTCAGGTCGGTTTCGCATTGGCGGACCTGAAGGTCCGCGGCTACACCGATCTCGGGGTGACATCGATCTCGAAAACGCTGTAGCCGCGGAGAGTGTCGAGCAGCTCAGGAGAGACGATGGCAGACGATGAGTCCTGTGTCACGATCCACATGGCGGCGAGTCTCGATGGCTTCATCGCCCGGAAGGACGGCCGCGTCGACTGGATGGAGACCGCGGATGAGTTCGCGGCCGGCAACGCCATTACCCCGGAGCTCGTCGAGACATTCCTCGAGACGATCGACTGCTACGTCATGGGGTCGCGCACCTACGAGACGGCGCGTCGTTTCGAAGCTCAGGGATTCGGGTGGTCGTACGGCGACAAACCCACGTTCGTCCTGACGAGCCGCGACCTGCCACGCACCCGCGACAGCATCACGTTCCACGCAGGCGATCTCGCGCAGTTCGTCAACGAGCGCCTGCGGCCGATGTTCCGTCACATCTGGTTCGTCGGGGGCGGCCTGGTCTGCGGCGAGTGTCTTCGGCGCGGGCTGGCAGACGAAGTGCGCTACTCGATCCTGCCGGTCCTGATTGGCGACGGGATCCCGTTTTTCGACGGGCTCGACAGCGACGTCCCCCTCCATCTGGCCGAGGTCAACGCCTACAAGAGCGGCACGGTGGAGCTTCGCTACCAGGTACGGGGAGATCGCGGCGAGTCGCCGAGCCCCGCGGCGGGACGCGATCGGCAGAGCAGCCGGTCCCGCGAGGGCGGCGATGCCGGGTGACGTCTCGTTCCGGGCGGCGGCCACCTCCGAGAAGCGACAGCTCGAAGCGCTGCAATGGCGCGCGTCCCTCAACAATCCCGGCGACCGCGAAGCGCTGCTCGGAAACCCAGACGCCATCGAGATTCCGCTCGGTCAGCTCGAGGGCGGCCTCGTCTTCGTCGCGGAATCCGCCGGCGCCATCGTCGGGTTCGCGGCCATCGTCACGCGCCGTGACGGGGATGCCGAGCTGGATGCGCTGTTTGTCGAGCCGGACCTCTGGCGCCGGGGATACGGAAGGGCGCTGGTCCAGCACTGTGCCGACGTTGCGCGCAGGCGCGGCTCCGCGTCTCTCCACGTCCTGGGGAATCCGCATGCGCGAGCCTTCTACGGCGCGTGCGGGTTCGAGGTCCTTGGGAGCGAACCGACCCGCTTCGGGGTCGGGCTCCGCATGCGCAAGACGCTGTAGACGGGCGGATCGCGGCCCCGCTCGAGGACCCATCAGGTCTCGTTGACGCCGTCGATCGTCCGGGCCTCCCGGTGGCTTGCAGCCGGCCGTATCTCGCGAGATGATCGGCCCGATGCAGGTCTACTATCTCGAAATCGTGACGAGGGACGTCGACGGCGTGTGCGCCGCGTACGCATCCGCGAACGGACTGCGGTTCGGCGAACCGGATGCCGGGCTCGGCAATGCACGAACGGCCCCGATGCCGGGCGGCGGGCTGGTGGGCGTGCGGGCACCGTTGCACAAGGTGGAGGAACCGGTCGTGCGACCCTACTGGCTCGTGGATGACATCGAAGCAGCCGTGGCCGCGGCCGTGCAAGCCGGCGCCGAGGTCGCCCATCCGCCGATGGAGATTCCCGGCCATGGCACGTTCGCCATTTACATCCAGGGCGGCGTCCACCACGGCCTCTGGCAGCACTCCCGCCGCGCCTGACGCGCGAGGGCCGCTGGCGACCCGCGCACGACGTGGTCGTATCCGGAGCGGGGAGCCAGCGCGTCGAATGCGCACGCGAATTCACATCTTCGGGACCTCGGGGAGCGGCACGTCGAGACTCGGTCGCACGATGGCCGGCCGGTACGACAAGGGCCCGCCTGAGACGAGACGCCGCGCATCGCACGAGAACTGGTTGCCGGGCTTGCCGTGCCGGGTGATTCGCCTGGATGGGTCGTTGCCCACGGCGCCGCCGTGCGAGCAGTTGTCGGTCGCGGTTGCGGGCTGATCGGGATCCGGCCGTGGTGCCGATCCCCGTGGGAGGGAGAATGGCGCAGTCGCCGAGCCGGCTGATTGCAATCGATCACGTCCAACTCGCCATGCCCGCCGGCGGAGAAGACGCGGCGCGCGCGTTCTACTGCGGGGTGCTCGGCCTGACGGAAGTGCCGAAGCCCGCCGCCCTGGCGGGCCGCGGCGGCGCCTGGTTCGTGGCCGGCGCGGTGCAGATTCACCTCGGCGTCGAGGCGGACTTCCGGCCGGCGCGCAAGGCGCACCCGGCCTTGCGTGTGGAGGGCCTCGGCGGACTCGTCGCGCGCTGCGAGGCGGCCGGTCATCCGATCGCGCGGGACGTCCCGCTCCCGGGGCAGCAGCGGGTGCACGTCACCGACCCGTTCGGCAACCGGATCGAGTTGCTGGAGTGTCGTGGCCCGGACGAGGGCTGTTAGCGGCCGACGAGGGTCCTGCGCCCGTCGGCGCGGAGAAGGCCCGGCCGGGCTCCGCTTCACCGGCACGCACCGGCCGGAAGGCTCGCGAATGCGAATAGCGATCCGGGAAGAATCACCATCGTCGCTGGCCGATTACGGCTCCGTGTCGATCGCGTTCGAGGTGCGCGAGCGCCTCGCCGTCACTCCGCTGGACGCCGGTCTGGGCGGCCTGCGGCTGGCATTGGAACCGGTGTCGCGGCCGTACATCAAGGACTACGACGCCGACGGGCACGCGCCGACCGGGTGGGGGGCGCGCTTCGACGTCGGATGCTGGGGCATCCTGGCGGCGTGGGTGGACGAGCAGCGTGCCGGGGGCGCTGCCGTCGCGTGGGACACACCGCGCGTGACCATGCTCGAGGGAAGGCGCGACATCGCCGTGTTGTGGGACCTGCGCGTGAGCCGCGCGTTCCGCGGCCGGGGTGTCGGGACCGTGCTCCTGCGGCGCGCGGAAGCGTGGGCGGCGTCGCGCGGCGCCCAGTGGCTGAAGATCGAAACGCAGAGCGTCAACGTGGCCGCCTGCCGGTTCTATGCGAGTCAGGGATGCACGCTCGGAGCGATACACCGGTTCGCCTATCCGACGCATCCCGACGAGGCGCAGCTGTTGTGGTACAAAGCGATTGGCGAGGGGCTGTGAGCGAATCGAGCGCGACGGCGCGGCTGCGTGAGGCGACGCCGGCCGACGTCGCCGTCATCCTGCACCAGCGGCGCCGCATGTTCGCCGACATGGGCGAAGGCGACGAGGCCTCGCTGGACGCGATGTCCGAGGCGACGCGTCCGATCCTCGCCGCGGCGCTCGTGGACGGATCGTACCGCGGCTGGCTGGTGGAGGTGGCGGGGCGGGTCGTGGCGGGCGGCGGGGTGGCGCTGTTCGGATTCCAGCCGACGCCTGCGGATCTCTCGCCGCGGCGGGCGTGGATCGTCAACATCTACACGGAGCCCGCGTTCCGGCGCCAGGGGTTGGCGAAGCTGGTCATGCGAGGCATCATCGACTGGTGCCGTGCCGAGGGCCTCTCCATCGTGCGCCTCCACGCCAGCGACGCCGGCCGACCGCTCTATCAGTCGATGGGGTTCGAACCCACGAACGAGATGCGGCTGGTCCTGTGAGACGATGCCATCGGAGGTGGCGCATGCGTGAATCACGGCTTCGGACGCGCCGGCCGATCGTCGGGGTCGGCGCGCTCCTGGTGCTCCTGGCGTTCGCCGGCGGCCCGATCCGCGCGGCCGATGTGGCGCCGTCCACGCACCCGGCGCGGGCGTCGGCGGTCGTGGCGGCGGCGCTCCGGACGGCTGCCGCGGGTCACAAGGTCGTCCTGATCGAGTTCGGCGCGTCGTGGTGCACCTGGTGCCGGCGGTTCCAGGCCTTCGTGCACGCGCCCGCGCTCGAGCCCATCGTCGCGGCGAACTATGTCGTCGTGAATCTGGTGGTGCAGGAGCGCGGCGACAAGAAGGCGCTCGAGAACCCCGGCGGTCAGGACGTCATGGACGCGTGGGGCGGCGCGAAGGCCGGTCTCCCGTTCTACGTGTTTCTCGACGCGTCCGGCCGGAAGATCGCGGACTCGAACGCGATGCCCGACGGGACGAACGTCGGCTTCCCGGGGAATCCGCGCGAAATCGGGATCTTTCTCGGCCTGATCGACAAGACGGCGCCGCGCCTGAGCCCGTCGGGCCGTGCGGCGATGACCCGCTACCTCGAGGCCTCGATCACGCCGTGATCTGAGCGGAGACCCTCAGGCCGATGGTCCTAGTGATCTCGCGTTTTCGCGTCGCCAATGGCACGGAGTCCGCGGTGGCCGCCGCGTTCCAGGTGCGTCCACGGCTCGTGGACGGCGAACCGGGATTTCTGGGGCTGGAGGTCTTCACCGACAGCCGCGACCCGTCCCTCTTTCACCTCGTGACGCGATGGACGGATGCCGCGTCGTATCGAGCCTGGCACGGGAGCGCGCGGCATCGCGAGTCGCACCTCGGGATTCCCGGCGCGCTCAAGCTCGACCCCGGCTTCACGGAGGTGCTGGTGCTCGATCGCCTCGACGACAGCGTGCGCGCGGACGGCGTGCGCGCGGCGCCGATCGACGCCTCCGCGCTGGTCGGCGCGTTTCTGGAGTCCAGCTCGAGCGTGTGCTTCCTCCGTGCCGATCCCGGCGGACAGGTCACGGCCGTCAACGCGGCCTTCGCAGAGGCCCTGGGCGGCTCCGTCGCCCACGTCGTGGGCGCCCCGCTCTGGCCGCATCTGGTCGAAGGCGAGGCCGACGAGCTGCGCCGGCGGATCCAGGAGGCGCCGCGTGCGCCAGGGGACAGGTTTCTGCTGCACTTCGCGGACGCCGCGGCGGTGCCCTTCACGCTCCACTGCCAGCTGGACGTGCGGGCCGACGGTTTCGTGCTGATCGGCGAACCGCCCGCCTCCGATCAGCGCGCCGTCGTCGAGCTGCTGCAGACGAACAACGACCTGGCCACGCTCGCGCGCGACTACGCGCGCCAGAGCCGCGAGCTGGCACGCGCCCGCGTCCAGCTGCAGACGGCGCTCGATGATCTGAACCAGTCGGTACTGGCACCTCCGGAAGATCCAGGAAGTCCTCCCGGTGTGCATGGGCTGCGGCAAGGTGAAGACGTCGGACGTCACGTGGGAGCCGGTCGTGGAGTACCTGAGGAAGAACGCCCTCCTGCTGAGCCACGGGTACTGCCCCGAGTGCGCTGAGCGCATCAACGATGAGCTCTGAGCCTGCACCGGACGGCCGGCGCCACACCGCCCGAGCGGTTCGGCGCCAGCGCGACGTCATGGCCGAGGCGGTCACGGCGACCTTCCTGGAGCGTCACCCGGACTGGCTCGGGCGATACGGCGACCTCGCGCGCGTGCGCGGCGTCGACGATGCGCGCTTCCATGCCGACTTCCTGGCGGCGGCCATCGAGGCCGGCGACGCCGGGTTGTTCGGCCAGTACGCGCGCTGGGCCGCGGCGGTGCTCGAGGCGCGCGGAATCGCCCGCGAGTTCCTGGTCGAGAATCTCCGGCAGATCGCCGACTGGTACGTGCAGCATCTCGAGGCCGTCGCCGGCGACGCCGTGCGCGGCGCCGCGATCGCTGCGAACGAGGCGCTCGCCGGCGCGGCACCCGCGGACGCGATGGAGGACGGCGACCCCGCGCCTGCCCGGTCGGTGTTCCTGCAGGCCTGCCTCAGCGGAAACCGTCGTGCGGCCGTCGCCGTCGTCCGGGAGGCGATCCGCGCCGGCAGCAGCCTCGCCGCGGTGTACGTGGAGATCGTCGAGCAGTCTCAGTACCGAGGTCGGCCGCCACTGGCAGGCGAATCGGATCACCGTGGCCGACGAGCACATGGCGACGGCCGTGGCGCAGTACGTGATCGCGAGCCTCTACGCCGACCTGGAGCGCCCCACCGAGCGGCGCGGGCGGGCCGTCGTCACGGGCGTGTACGGCGAGTTGCACCAGCTGGGCGCGAACATGGTCGCCGACATCCTCGAGTCCGACGGTTGGGACGTCCGCTTCCTCGGGACGAACGTGCCCCCGGACGGGGCCGTGCGCGCCGCCGTGGATCATCGCGCGGATCTCGTCGGCATTTCGGCGATGATGCTGCCGAACCTGTCGAGGGTGACGGAGCTGGTGGAGCGGGTCCGCGCGGCCGGAGACGATCGGCGGCGGGTGATCGTCGGCGGCGGGCTGTTCCGATCGGATCCGCATCTCTGGCGCCAGGTGGGCGCCGACGGGTTCGCTCCAGATCTTCGGGAGGTCGTCGCGCTGGCGCGACGGGTCTCGGGAGCCGAGGCGTGATGGCCAGACATCGCGAGCTTCATCGCACGGCGCGCGTCGGCTGGCTGCGCGCGGCCGTGCTCGGCGCCAACGACGGCCTGATCTCGACGAGCAGCCTCATCGTGGGCATCGCGGCTGCGGACACGAGCCACGCGGCGGTTCTCCTCGCGGCGGTCGCCGGCCTCGCCGCGGGCGCGCTCTCGATGGCCGCCGGTGAGTACGTGTCGGTGAGCTCGCAGGCCGACACCGAACAGGCGGACCTGAACCGCGAGCGGGGAGAGCTGGCGTCCTCGCCCGCGGCGGAGCGCGCCGAGCTGGCGGGGATCTACGTCAAGCGCGGGCTCAGCGTCGATCTGGCGAGGCAAGTCGCCGATCAACTGATGGCCGCCGACGCGCTCGGGGCGCACGCGCGCGACGAGCTCGGGATCCAGGAGATCACGAAAGCCCGCCCCATCCAGGCCGCGGCGGCCTCGGCAGCGTCGTTCGCGCTCGGTGCGGCGCCACCGACGCTCCTCGCCGCGCTTCTGCCGAGCGCGTCCATCACCTCCGGGATCGTCGGCGTGACGCTCGTCCTGCTGCTGGTCCTCGGGGGCACGGCCGCACGCCTGGGCGGGGCGCCGATCGCGCGCGGCGCCGTGCGTGTCGCCTTCTGGGGAGCGGTGGCCATGGCCTGCACGGCTGCGGTCGGACGGCTGTTCGGGCTCGCGGCCTAGGTGGTCTCGTGCCGACGGAGTCCGGTCGGGATATGCTGTCCCAACACTCGAGGGGAGGCTAGAGCCGATGCCGAAGTACCTCATTGAAGCCTCGTACACCGCGGAAGGAGCGAAAGGTCTGCTCAAAGAGGGCGGTTCGAGCCGTCGCCGAAAAGTGGAGGCGATGGTGAAGGAGCACAAGGGTTCCGTCGAATCGTTCTATTACGCCTTCGGGAAGGCGGATGTGTTCGCCGTCCTGGATCTGCCGGACGTGGTGACCGCCGCGGCGCTCAGCATGGTCATCAACCAGAGCGGTGCCGTCGTGCTGAGGATGCACCCCCTCCTGACGCCGGAGGAGATCGACAACGCCGCCAAGAAGACGGTCCACTACCAGGCGCCGGGACAGTAAAGGAGGCTCGATGCTGTTTCATGTGATGTGGGAGTTCGTCGATCGCACGGAAGCCGGTCAGAAGCGCTCCCTGCAGCTCTTCTCGAAATGGCAGCCGGGACCGGGGCGGTTCCAGGGCTTCTACGGGTTCGCCGACGGAAACGGCGGCGTCGCGATCGTGGAAGCCGACACGGCCGCCGATCTGGCGAAGACCGTCGCCCCGTGGACGCCCTTTCTGAAGTTCAGGACGAAGGCCATCCTCCCGATCCAGGAGTCCGCGGCCATCAGCGGCGCGGCGGCGGCCTGGCGCGATCAGCAGCACTGACGTCCGGCCGGCGGGGTCACGTCCGGCGCGACCCCGCCGGCGGCTCTCCGACGTCCGACCGCCGATGACGATCGCGCTTCGACCGGCAACCGAGCGAGACGAGGCGTATCTCCGGAGGCTCCACCGCGACGCCATGGGGCCGCACGTCGAGGCGACGTACGGCTCGTGGGATGTCGAACGCCAGGCGCGGCGGTTCGCCAGGGTGCCCGTCTCGAGTCACCGGATCGTCCTCGTCGACGGCCGTCCCAGCGGCTGCCTGCTGGTGCGCCGCGGCCCCGGGGCGATCGTGCTGAGCCGGATCTGGATCGACCCGCTGGCGCAGAATCGCGGCATCGGATCGTCGCTCATCCGGGCCGTCTGTCGCCGCGCGGACGCGGAGGGTCGGCGCGTGCGTCTGTGCGTCCTCAAGGGCAATCCGGCGCGCCGGCTCTACGAGCGGCTGGGATTCGCCGTGCGCGGGGAAACGGCCACGCACTTCACGATGGAGCGCGCGCCCCGCGATGTGTGACGACCCGGGAGGGGAGCATCGATGCGTACCTACCGTTTCAGGCAGGTCGACGCCTTCACGGATCGCCCGTGCTTCGGCAACCCCGTGGCCGTGGTGTTCGACGCCGACGACCTCGACACCGACACGATCCAGCGGATCGCGGCGTGGACGAATCGCTCTGAGACCGTGTTCGTCCTGAAGCCGACGATCGCCCAGCCCGCCTACCGGCTGCGCATCTTCACGCCCGGCAGCGAGCTGCCTTTCGCGGGCCATCCGACGATCGGCGCGTGTCACGCGGTGCTCGAGGCCGGCTTCGTGACGGAGGCTGTCGGCGATGTTCGGCCGTCCGGTCGCGGAGACGCCGCCGCCGGCCGCCCTCGACAACGGGCCGACCTGGCTGTTCGTCCGCTTCGAAGAACAGTCCGCGCTTCGTGCCCTGACCCCGGACATGCCCGCGATCGCCGTCTTGAGCCGGGAGCGACGCCTGACGGGCATCGCGGCCTTAGCGTTCGCTGGCGGCGAGTTCGGCGTGCACATGCGGTGCTTCGCGCCGGCCGAGGGCGTCCCGGAGGATCCGATCACGGGAAGCGCCAACGCGGCGCTGCCGGCCTATCTGGCGCGCTACGGGCTCCTCGATCGCACGGGGCGGGAGTACCTGGCCACCCAGGGGACGGAGCGGGGCCGCGATGGCCGGGTGGCCGTCCGGGTCCTCGACGAGGCGGGGCGCGCCGGAGATCGGCGGTCATGCCGTGACGGTCATCGATGGCATGCTCCGCCTCTGACCCATCTGGTGAGGGCCCCACGAGTCCGGTAGAATCCCGCTCGACGCGTTCACGACAACCTCGAGGGCGACCGTGGATTCCATTCTGATTGGGAAGGGCGACGGCCCCGTTCAACTCCTCGCCAAGTACGGCAACCGCCACGGGCTGATTGCCGGGGCGACCGGCACCGGCAAGACGGTGTCGCTCCTGGTGCTCGTCGAGGGCTTCTCCCGCCTCGGCGTTCCGGTGTTCCTGGCCGACGTGAAGGGCGACGTCGCCGGCGCGGCGATGGCCGGCACCCTCACCGACCAGATCCGCCAGCGCGTCGCGCAGATCGGCATCGAGAGCTACGCCCCCGAAGCCAACCCGGTGGTGTTCTGGGATCTCTACGGCAAGCTCGGCCATCCCGTGCGCACGACGGTGAGCGAGATCGGGCCGAGCCTGATGGCGCGCATCCTCGAGCTGAACGACACACAGGAGGGCGTGCTCGAAATCGCCTTCAAGCTGGCCGACGACGAGGGGCTGCTGCTGCTCGACCTCGACGACCTGCGCGCGCTCGTCGGCTACGTCGCCGAGCATCACAAGGAGCTCTCGGGACAGTACGGCCTCGTCAGTCCGACCTCCGCGGCGGCGATCCAGCGCGCCCTGCTCGCGCTCGAGCGCGAGGGCGGCACCGGCTTCTTCGGCGAACCGGCGCTCGAGCTGTCCGATCTGATGCGCACCGATCTCGGCGGCCGCGGCGTGATCAACATCCTGGCCGCGGACCAGCTCGTCCTGAAGCCCCGCCTCTACTCGACGTTCCTGCTGTGGCTGCTCTCGGAGCTGTTCGAGACGCTCCCGGAAGTCGGCGATCTGGACAAGCCGAAGCTCGTCTTCGCCTTCGACGAGGCGCACCTGCTCTTCGACGATGCGCCGGCGGCCCTGCACCAGCGGATCGAGCAGGTGGTGCGGCTGATTCGCTCGAAAGGCGTGGGCGTGTACTTCTGCTCGCAGTTTCCCGACGACGTGCCGGGCGAGATTCTGGGGCAGCTGGGCAACCGCGTCCAGCACGCGCTGCGCGCCTTCACGCCGCGCGACGAGAAGGCGGTGCGGACGGCGGCCGAGACCTTCGTCCCCAATCCCAGGCTCGATGTCGCCCGGACGATTTCCGAACTGGGGGTGGGGGAGGCCCTCGTGTCGATGCTGCTCGACAAAGGGGTGCCGATGCCCGTCGAGCGCGCGCTCATCAGCCCGCCCCGCTGCCGTATGGGCGCCATCACGCCCGAAGAGCGGGCCGCCGTCCGGGCGCGGAGTCCGATCGGCGGGAAGTACGACACGGCCGTCAATCGCGAGTCGGCCTACGAGCTGCTGAACAAGCGCACGGGCGCCGCTCCGGCTGCGTCCGCCGCGCCGGGACCTGCGCCTCGCGGCGGCGCGGCGGCGCCGCCGCCTCCCGCCTCGCCGCAGGCTCCGGCCGGCGCGGCCGGGCCCGGGGCGCTCGGCGAGATCCTCTGGGGCACCAAGCGGCGACAGGGTCTCGTCGAGGCGATGGCGAAGCAGGCCGCGCGGACCGTCGGCAGCCAGTTTGGTCGCCAGATCATGCGCGGTGTGCTCGGCGGCATCCTGGGATCCTCGCGCAGCCGATAATGCGGAGGGTGCTCGAGCGGCCGTCGCGGCGGCGCCGCGACGAGTTCCTGGCGGCGGTGGAGAGGAGCCGCGCGCTCCACGGCCGTCTGGTCGCCCCTCCGCGGACGGTCGTCGCGTTCGAGGCGTATCTCGACCGCCTTCGACGGCCGGGGCACGCCGGCTACTTCGTCTGCACGGGCGACGGCGAGCTGGCGGGCGTGATCAACATCAGCGAGATGGTGCACGGCAACTTCCGGTCCGGCTACCTCGGCTACTACGCCTTCGCGCCGCACGGCGGCCACGGGCACATGCGCCGCGGTCTGCGCGCCGTCATCGGCAAGGCGTTCGGCGTTCACCGGCTGCACCGCCTGGAGGCCAACATTCAGCCCGGCAACGAGGCGTCCATTGCCCTGGTCCGCGGCCTGGGCTTCCGCCGGGAAGGGTTCTCGCCGCGCTATCTGAAGATCGCCGGCCGCTGGCGGGATCACGAGCGCTGGGCGCTCACCGCCGAGGACTGGCGGTAGACGGAGGTCCCGTGACACGCCTGCTCCTCGGCTCGGGCGCCGGCACGCTCGCCCTGGCGCTGTCGATCGTCGCCTGCTCCTCGCCGGCCCCCCCGGTCCAGGCGCCTCCGCCGGCGCGTCTGCCTCCGCGGCTCTGGGGCGACCTCACGCCGGTGGTCTCGGTGAAGGAGCTGATGCGCGACATGATCGATCCCGTGGCCGACGACATCTTCGACGCCGTCAGCACGATTGTCACCGACCACGGCGTGGTCGAGACCGAGCCCAGGAGCGACGAGGACTGGGAGAAGGTGCGCGTCGGCGCGGTGACGCTGGCCGAGGGCGTCTACCTGCTGAAGATCCCGCGGCCGTTCGCGCCGTCCGGGGACGTCAACAACAGCACCGGGCCGGATCCGGAGGAGCTGTCGCCGGATCAGATCCGGGCCAAGCTCGAGCAGGATCCCGTGCTGTGGAACGCCAAGATCGAGGCGCTCCGCAACGTGGGCCTCGAGGTGCTCGAAATCGTGAAGAAGAAGGACGCCCGGGCGCTGTGGGACGCGAGCGAAGATCTGGACGAAGCGTGCGAGAACTGCCACATCGAGTACTGGTATCCGGGCGAGCGGGACCTGTACCGCCGGCTCGATCGCCGTCTCGAGGATCTCTACGGATCGGCGGGATCCGCGAGGTGACGCGCGCGCGACGTCCGGTCACCCACATCCTGTTCGAGGCGGGCATCGTCACCAAGGGGATCGACGGGATCCTCGAGATCGCCGGCGGCGTGCTGCTGTTCCTCGTGAACCCACGCGCGATCGGCCACCTCGCGCGGGTGCTCACCCAGCACGAGCTGAGCGAGGATCCGCACGACCTGGTGGCGCGGTGGCTCCTGCACGCCGCGCTCCACCTGCGCGCGAACACGCAGATCTTCGCGGGGATTTATCTGCTGGGCCACGGGCTGATCAAGGTGGGCCTCGTGGCCGGGCTGCTGCTCGGGCGCCGGTGGGCCTATCCGGTGGCCATCGGCGTGTTCCTCCTGTTCGTCGCGTATCAGCTGTACCGCTACTCGCACACGCACGGACCGGCGCTCATCGCGCTCTCGGTGCTCGACGTGATCGTGATCGGTCTGACGTGGGTCGAGTACAAACGGCTTCGCGCCTCGCGCGAACTGTGATACACCCTGACGACGCTAGACTAGGAGGCCGCATGGTGTCGCTGCTGTCGCTGGGACTGCCGATCCTGCTCTCGTCCGTGCTGGTGTTCATCGCCAGCTCGGTCATCCACATGATGACACCGCTGCACCACGGCGACCTGCGCCGCGTGCCGGACGAGGACCTGGTGCAGGAGGCGATGCGCGGCTTCAAGATCGCGCCCGGCGACTACGCGATCCCGTGTCCGGAGTCCATGGAGAACATGCGGTCGAAGGCGTTCGTGGACAAGGTCCACAAGGGACCGGTCGTGTACATGACGATTGCGCCGAGCACGCCGGTCTCCATGGGGCGGAATCTGACGCTCTGGTTCGTCTACTCGGTCGTCATCAGCCTCTTCGCCGCCTACGTCACCAGCCGGGCGCTGGGCCGGGGCGCCGACTACCTGGCGGTGTTCCGCTTCGCGGGCACCACCGCCTTCATCGCCTACGCGATGGCCCTGCCGCAGCAGTCGATCTGGTACTCCAAGAACTGGGGCACGACGATCCGGACGATGTTCGACGGCCTCGTGTACGGCCTCGTGACCGCCGGCACGTTCGGCTGGTTGTGGCCGCGCTGAGCGGCCGGGAGACGTCGTGAGAACGCTGTCGAGTCTGTTCGCCAACAACCGCGCCTGGGCGGCGCGTCAGATCGCCAGCCGTCCCGACTTCTTCACCCGACTCTCGCACCAGCAGTCGCCCGAGTACCTCTGGATCGGCTGCTCGGACAGCCGCGTGCCCGCCAACGAGATCGTGGACCTGCTCCCTGGAGAGCTGTTCGTGCACCGCAACGTCGCGAACCTGGTCGTCCACACGGATTTGAACTGTCTGTCGGTGCTCCAGTACGCCGTCGACGTCCTGAAGGTGCGCCACGTGATCGTGTGCGGTCACTACGGCTGCGGCGGGGTGCGCGCGGCGCTCGATCAGGCGAAGCTCGGCCTCATCGACAACTGGCTCCGCCACGTCCAGGACGTCCACGCGCTCCACCGCGACGAGGTGGAGGCCGCCGGAAGTGACGAGGCCCGCTTCCGGCGCCTGTGCGAGCTCAACGTCTTCGCGCAGGCCCGCCACGTCTCGGAGACGACGATCGTGCGCGACGCCTGGGCGCGCGGACAGACGCTGGCGATTCACGCGTGGATCTACGGGCTCGAGGACGGCCTGTTGCGCGACCTCGATTTCTCCGTGACCGGCCCGGCCGACGCCGCATCCGCCACGACTTTGCGGTAGCATCTTCACCCATGACCACCGCTTCCTCCTGGGGCCGCCGTCTCGCGGCGGCGGCCGTCGCGCTCATCCTTCTCGCTCCGGCGTCGGCGTTCGCGCAGACCGACGAGATCCAGGTGTACGACGGCGCGCTCGCGCCCGTGGGCACCTTCAACCTGACGCTCCACAACAACTTCACGCCGGACGGCATCAAGACGCCTGCCTTCCCCGGCGCCGTGATCGCCGACAAGTCCCTCAACGGCGTGCCCGAGTGGGCCTACGGGGTGACGCCCTGGTTCGAGGCGGGCCTCTACCTGCCGCTCTACAGCATCGACAAGGATCGCGGCGCCGTGCTCGACGGCTTCAAGCTCCGCACGCTCTTCGCCGTGCCGCACGCCGACGATCGCCGCTTCGTCTACGGCGTCAACTTCGAGTTCAGCTACAACGCGCGCTACTGGGACACCAAGCGCGTCAGCTCGGAGGTGCGTCCCATCATCGGCTGGCACCTGAAGCCGGTGGACATCATCATCAACCCGATCCTCGACACCGAGTACGACGGGTTGAAGAACCTGGTGTTCGCGCCGTCGTTCCGGGTCGCCTACAACACGTCGCCCAACTTCGCGGTCGCCGTCGAGGAGTACGCGGAGTTCGGACCGATCAGCGGGTTCGCACCCGTCAGCGAACAGCCGCACCAGCTCTTCGGCGTGATCGATCGCACGGGTGGGTACTTCGACATCGAGGCCGGCGTCGGCTTCGGCCTGACCGACGCCTCGGACAAGGTCACCCTCAAGCTGATTCTGTCGAAGGATCTGAACTAGACCGATGTGGTCATGGGGTATTACCCCATGACCCCATTCCCCCCGTCACTCGTACCTGAGCGCCTCCATGGGGTGCACGCGCGAGGCGCGATAGGCGGGGACGAAGGCGGCGGCGAAGGCCACGAGGGCGAGAGCAACGGCGGAAGCGGCGAGAACCGGCAGGTCGCCGCCATTCAGCTGGAAGAGCATCGACCGGGCTATCCGGCTCAGTCCCACGGCGGCCGCCAGGCCGACCGCCCCGCCGACCCCCAACATCACGGCGACCTGGCCGAGCACCATCCGGCGGACATCGGCGGCGTCGGCGCCCAGAGCCATCCGCAGCCCGATCTCCCGCGTCCGCTGCGCCACCGTGTAGGCCAGCACGCCGTAGAGCCCGATCGCCGCGAGGAGCGTCGCCAGCAGCGCGAACGCGGCCGACATGATCGTCGTCACGCGATCGACGGTGACGTTCTCGTCGATCTGCTCGGGCATCGTGCGCAGGTTCTCGACGGGAAGGGTCGGGTCGATCTGCGCGACCAGGCGCGGGATCGAGGGCAGGACGTCCCCGGGATCGAGCGCCGTGCGGACGTAGAAGTACAGGCTGCCGACGTTCTTGTCCTGCCGATAGGGACGGAAGAATATCGGCGGCACCGGATCCTTCACCTGGCTGTACTTCGAGTCCTTGACGAGCCCCACGATCTCGGTGTCCAGCTTCGAGCGGTACCCGTCGCCGCCCCCCATGTGCTTCCCGACGGGGTTGGGGCCGAGGTCGAACTTCTTCGCGAAGGTCTCGTTGACGATGGAGACCTTGGGCGAGTCCAGGGTGTCGTCGCGCGTGAACTCGCGTCCCGCGAGAATCGGCGTGCCCATCGTGGAGAAGTACCCGGGACCCACGACGTTGTAGCGTGCGTTCGAGTCGGTGTCGGGCCCGGCCTGGAAGCCTTCCACCGCCACGTCGCTTCCCGAATTGCTGCCCGTCAGCAGCGGGATGCGCGAACTGGTGACGCCCGTCACGCCCGGGAGCGCCGCGAGGGCGTCCTCGAGGCGCTCGAAGAGCTGCGCCGAACGCTCCGGCGCATAGCCGTTGAGCTGCGGTGCCACCCCGAAGGTGAACAGGTGGTCTGCCTTGACGCCCAGATCGACGCGGCTCACGTTGAGCAGGCTCTGCGTGAACAACCCCGCCGAGCCGAGCAGCGCCATGGCGAGCGCGATCTGCGTCGTCGCGAGCGCCGACCGGAACCGGGCCGCCGCCCGGGCGCCCGAGGAATGGCCGGCCTGGCTCTTGATGGCGGCGGCCACGTCCGGGCGCGTGGACTGGACGGCGGGGAAGAGGCCGAAGAGCAGGCCGGTGCCGAGCGTCACGACCGTCGCGAAGAGGAGCACCGTGCCGCTGATGTGCGCGTCGGCGACCGTGCGCGCCGCCTCGACCGACAGGAGCGACTTCATGATCGCGAGCGTCCAGCGCGCGACGAGCAGGCCGCCGATGCCGCCCGTGACAGCGAGCAGGCACGACTCGAAGAGCAGCTGGCCGACGAGCTGTGCACGGCTCGCGCCGAGGGCCAGGCGCACCGCGATCTCGGTCGTGCGGCCGGCGGCCCGGGCGAGGAGCAGGTTGGCGATGTTCGCGCACGCGATGAGGAGCACCAGAACCGCGACGGCCATCAGCAGGATGAGGGGGCCGCTCGCCGTCTGTCGAATGGTGGTCTGCCCCGCGGCACCCGGGTCGAGCGTGACCGTTCTCGCCAGGAACCGTCGCATCGTCTGCGGGCTGACCTCGGTCTGCAGGGGCGCCTCGACGTCCTTCAGAATCGCCTGATAAGGCCCGTCGATGGCCGCGCGCGCCTGCTCGATCGTGACGCCGGGCGCCAGCCGCCCGAACACGTACACCCAGTAGTGGCGCCGGTTGTCGAGCGACATCCCCTGAGGCTGCAGCAGCGCATGCAGGGTGATTGGGACGAAGACGAATGGCTGCGCGCCGAGCGTCGTGCCGTCGAAGCCCTCCGGCGCGACGCCCACGATCGTCAACGCCTGGCCGTTGACCGTGAGCGCCCGTCCGACGACGTCAGGGTTCGCCGCGAAATGAGTGGTCCAGTAGGTGTGGCTGAGCACCGCCACCGGCGCGCCCCCCACGACGCGGTCGTCGTCGGGGCCCAGGAGCCGGCCGACCTCCGGGTGGATCCCGAGGAGCGGGAAGTAGCTCCCGGAGACCTCCACGGCCTGCCCGTTCACCGTTTCGCCGCCCGAGGCCAGGTTTGCTCCGAAAATTCGGTGAGCCGCGAGTCCGGTGAAGCCTTTCTGGTCCTTCTCGAGATCCCGGAACATCGGATAGCTGAAGACGACGTCGCAGTCGCCCGCGAGGTTGCACGACTGCGAGCCGGGCTTGGGGCCGGGAGCCGAGAGGTTGACGAGCGACGCCGGATCGGAGACCGGCAGGGGCTGCAGGAGGATCTGGTTGAACAGCGTGAAGATCGCGGTGTTCGCGCCGATGCCAAGCGCCAGCGACAGGACCGCCACCGCCGTGACGAACGGCGTCCGCGCGAAGCTTCGCAGCGCGAACTTCAACGTCAGCACGAACCCATAGACGAGATCGCCGGCGAAATGGTTTACTCGCCGCCTATGAGCGTCCCGACGACTTTCGACATCAGACCCGCACGGCCCGGCGACGAGCCCATCGTGCTCCGCCTCATCAAGGCGCTGGCGGAGTACGAGAAACTGGCGCATCAGGTGGTGGCCACCGAGGCCGACCTGACCGAGTCACTCTTCGGACCGCGGCCCTACGCCGAGGCGATCATCGGGTACGCAGACGGCGCTCCGGTCGGTTTTGCCGTCTACTTCCACTCGTTCTCGACCTTCTGGGGACGGCCCGGGATCTACCTCGAGGACGTCTTCGTGGAGCCGGAGTGGCGCGGCCGCGGCCTCGGCAGGCGTCTGCTGGCCCACGTGGCGCGGGTCGCGGTGGAGCGCGGCTGCCGGCGGATGGAGTGGTCGGTGCTCGACTGGAACGCGCCGTCGATCGGCTTCTACAAGAGCCTCGGCGCCAGGCCGATGGACGAGTGGACGGTCTACAGGCTCGACGGGGAGGCGCTCGCCCGCGTCGCGCAGAGGTAGAGCAGGCCTTCAGGCCTGGGGTGCTCGGCAGACCTGAAGGTCTGCCCTACAGGGCGCCGAGCACTCGGCAGACCTGAAGGTCTGCCCTACAGGGCGCCGAGCACGTCCTCGGCGTGCCCCGTCACCTTGACGTTGTCCCAGCGCCTGGCGACCTTGCCGTCGGGGCCGATCAGGTAGGTCGTCCGGACGATGCCCATGAACGACCGGCCGTAGAGGGACTTCTGCTGCCAGACGCCGTACTTCTCGGCGATCTCGTGGTCGGGATCGGCGAGCAGGGGGAACGTCAGGTCGTGTTTGGCGGCGAACTTCGCCTTGCTGGCTTCGTCGAGGATGCTCACGCCGAGCACGACGGCCTTGCCGGTCTTGAACTTCGGCAGGCTCGCCTCGAAATCGCAGGCTTCCTTCGTGCAGCCGGGCGTATCGTCCTTCGGGTAGAAGTAGAGCACGACGGAGCGTCCGGCATAGTCGCCGAGCCGGTGTGTCTGCCCCGCCTGGTCCTTGAGCGAGAAGGCGGGGGCCTTGCGTCCGGGATCGATGAGCGCCATAGAGCCTGATTATGGCAGAAGGTGCGTGCCGCGCGCGTCCGGCCGCGCGAGCCGGCCGGCGCCGGTTGTATACTGAGGGCCGCTGAGCACGCCGGACGTTCCTCCACAAATGACTCATCGTCAACAGGCGTCGACGCCGGTCTTGGATCCGGTGCGCTGATCGGCAGGGCGACAGGTGACGATCCGACCACGCCTGGGGGTGGTCATTCCCCTGGCCAACGAAGAGGCGACCCTCACGCCGTTCCTGGACGGCGTCGTCGCGCAGCTGTCCGGCGAGGATCGCGTCTTCTGCGTGGTCGACCGGGCGAGCCGGGACCAGACGCGCGAGGCGGTGGAGGCCTACACCCGGCGCGACCCACGCGTCGCGTGCGTGTGGGCGCCGGAGAACCGCTGCGTGGTCGATGCCTATTTCCGCGGCTATCGGGAGGCGCTCGGCGCCGGGTGCCGCTGGATTCTCGAGATGGACGGCGGCGGCAGCCACCGGGCGGAGCAGATCCCGCAGTTCATCCGGGCGATGGAGGAGGGCTACGCGTTCGCCGCCGGCAGCCGCTTTGCGCGCGGCGGCTCGCACCGCGGGCGCTGGTCGCGGCGCGCGATCAGCTGGGGCGGCACCGTGCTCTCGAATGCCCTGCTCGGCACGCGCATGCAGGACATGACGAGCGGCTTCGAGTGCTTCGACCGCACCGCCCTGCAGGCCATCGTCGATCACGGTGTCGCGAGCCGGGCGCACTTCTTCCAGACCGAGATTCGCTACCTGCTGCACGACTGGCGGTGGGTCGAGCTCCCGATCGACTACAGCGCCGCCAGCCCGAGCGTCGGCGCCTCCAACCTCCGGGAGGCCCTGCGCAACCTGTGGGCCCTCCGCGCCCGGCCCAAGATCCCGCCGCCCCAGTCCTGAGGGAATGATGCCGCAGCCTCCCGTCACCGTCGTCGTCACGACCATCCAGGAGCCGACCCGAAGCCTTCGCCGGCTCGACGAGGCCGTCGCGGCGATCGGGGGCGCCATGATCGTCGTGGGCGACGCCAAGGGCCCCGCGCGGTTCGACCTGCCGACGTGCCGCTTCCTGCCACTCGCCGAGCAGGAGCGCCTCGACTTCGCGCTCGCGCCGCTGCTGCCGACCGGGCACTACGGACGCAAGAATCTCGGCTACCTGGCCGCGATCGCCCGCGGAGCCGCGTGCCTCTACGAGACCGACGACGACAACACGCCCATGGACGCCTGGCGGATCCGGTCGCGCCGGGCCGAGGCCCGTACGGTCGCACCTCGGCCCTGGCTGAACGTGTACCGGCTGTTCTCGGACCGGAACATCTGGCCGCGCGGTCTCCCCCTCGACGAGGTGCTCAACCCGGCCAGCTATGCGCGCGAGGGCACCGGGGCGCCCGAGCTCGTCGATGCGCCCGTGCAGCAGGACCTCGCCGACGGCGAACCGGACGTGGACGCCATCTGGCGCCTCACGATGAACAGCGACGTCACGTTCTCCGCCGGACCCAGCGTCGCCCTGCCGGCCGGGACCTGGTGTCCCTTCAACAGCCAGAGCACCTGGTGGTGGCCCCCCGCCTACGCGCTGTTGTACCTGCCCTCGTACTGCTCGTTCCGGATGACCGACATCTGGCGCGGCTTCATCGCCCAGCGCTGTCTCTGGGCCCTCGGCCATCGCCTGGTGTTCCACGCGCCGCAGGTCGTGCAGGAGCGGAACGTCCACAACACGATGCGCGACTTCTCGGACGAGGTGCCCGGCTACCTCGGCAATCGGCGGTTTGCGGCCGAGCTCGACGCGCTGGACCTCGAGGCCGGAGCGGCCGCGGTCGCCGACAACGTGCGGCGGTGCTACCGCACGCTCGTCGCCGCGGGCTACTTCCCGCAGACGGAGCTCGACCTGGTCGAGGCTTGGCTGCGGGACGTGGCGGAGGCGGGAAGCCGCCGGTAACCTTTTCGCCGCGTCGCAGTCTTCTGCAGGGAGGTCATCCCTCCGAAACGACGCTTCCGGCCGGGGTCCCGGACCCTCTGGCGTGAGGTGAAGACGATGCACGACGTGCGATACGCCATCCGGTCGCTTCGGCGACAGCCGGTCTTCACGGTCGTCGCGCTCCTGACCCTCGCGCTCGGCATCGGCGGCAACGCCGCGATCTTCAGCCTGCTCTACCAGGTGCTGCTCAAGCCCCTGCCGTACCGGAACCCCGACCGCCTGGTCTTCGTCTGGAACGGCTACCCGAAGATCGACCTGCCGCAGGCGTCGGTGTCGATTCCCGACTACCTGGACCGCCGGACCCAGGCGCCGTCGGTCGAAGACGCGACCCTCTTCACGGGCGCCAACCTGAATCTGGCCGCCGAGGGCCGCCCCGAACAGCTGCGGGCGATGGTCGTCACGCCGTCCTTCTTCACGACGCTCGGGATCCAGCCCATGCTCGGCCGCGCCTTCCGGGACGACGACGCCCAGGTGGGCGCGGACCACTTCGTGATCCTCACCAATGGCCTCTGGCGCCGCGATTTCGGCGCCGACCCGTCGATCGTCGGCCGCGACATCCGGTTGAGCGGCGAGCCCTATCGGGTCGTGGGCGTGCTGCCCGACGATGCCGAGATGCCGAACCGCGACATCTCGCTCCTCGTGCCGTTCGCCTTCACGCCACAGCAGCGCTCCGACGACTCGCGCGGCAACGAGTTCAGCCAGATGATCGCCCGGCTCAAGCCCGGCGCGACCATCGCCGGCTTCAACGCCGAGATGGACACGATCATTCAGAGGAATGCCGAGCGGCTGCCCAAGGGCCGGCCGTTCTGGGCGGCGTCGGGCTTCCACGGCTACGCCGTGCCGATCCGCGACCAGCTCGTCGGCGACGTGGGGACGGCGCTCTATATCCTCCAGGCGGGCGTGCTGCTCGTGCTGCTCATCGCCTGCGCGAACGTCGCCAACCTGCTGCTGATGCGGGTGTCGGGTCGCCAGCGCGAGCTGGCGATCCGGACCACCCTGGGCGCCGCCCGGGGCCGCCTGGTGCGTCAGCTCGTCACTGAGAGTCTCGTGCTGTCGGCCGGAGGCGCGGTATTGGGACTCGCGCTGGGGGTGGTCGGCGTCCGCGGCCTGCTCGCCCTCGCGGCGGGGCAGCTTCCGGGAGCGGTGGACGCGTCCCTGCATCCGGCGGTGCTGCTCTTCACGATCGGCCTCGCCGTCGTCGCCGGTCTGGTCTTCGGGCTGGCGCCCGCCGTCGCCGTCCTGCGGGGCAATGCCGCGGACTTCCTGAAGGAGGACGGCGGGACGCGCGGCACCGCCGGACGCAGCGCCACGCGCATGCGGGGAGCGCTCGTCGTGGCCGAGACCGCCTTCGCGCTCATGCTGCTCGTCGGCGCGGGGCTGCTCATCCGGAGCTTCGCCGACCTGCGGGGCGTCGATCCCGGCTTTTCACCCGACAACGTTCTCACCGCCACGCTGACGCTGCCCCAGGCGACGTACGCGACGCCGGTCGACCGCGGCGGATTCTGGAGCCGTCTGCTGGACAAAGCCAGGGCGTTGCCGGGCGTGACGGCCGTCGGGTTGACGTCGAACATCCCCTTCAGCGGCAACGTCAGCTCGGGTTCGTACAACATCGTGGGCTACACACCGGGGCCGGGCGAGGCGTCCCCGCACGGCCGCCAGGAGGTCGTCGGCGGCGACTACTTCCGGGCGATGCGGATCCCGGTGGTCGAAGGGCGCACGTTCGACGACCGCGACGCCCCCGATGCTCCCAAGGTAGTCGTGATCGATCAGTATCTCGTGAAGCGGTATTTTCCGAACACGGACCCCATCGGGCATCAGATCACGCGGGGCGGCCCTGGCAGCACGCCCTACACGATTGTCGGGGTGGTGGGGACGATCAACGCGATCGATCTCGGCCAGCCCGTGGACAAGGAGCGCATCTACTACCCGGTGACGCAGCAGCCGCAGGCGATGATGGCGCTGATGCTGAAGACGGGCATCGCGCCGCAGACGCTGGAGACGGAGGTGCGGCAGGCCGTCCAGAGCCTCGATCCCGAGCAGCCGATCGCCAACGTCCGCACCATGGACGAGTGGATGAGCCGCTCGCTCGAGACCCGCCGGACGTCGATGCTCCTGCTGGGCCTCTTCGGGGGCGTGGCGCTCCTGCTCGCCGCGATCGGGATGTACGGCGTCCTGGCGTTCGCCGTGGCGCAGCGCAGCCGGGAACTCGGCATTCGCCAGGCGCTCGGCGCCGATCGAGGCGCCATCCTCTCACTCGTCCTGACTCAAGGGCTCCGGACTGCGGGGCTGGGCATCGTCCTCGGCCTGGGCGGTGCGCTCGCCCTGACGCGGTTCCTCCAGAGCCAGCTGTTCGGCGTCGCGCCCCGCGACCCGGAAGTGCTCGTGGGCGTGACCCTGCTGCTGCTCGCCGTTTCGGCGGCGGCGTGCTACGTTCCGGCCCGTCGCGCCACGCGCGTCGATCCCGCCGAGGCGCTGCGGGACGCCTGATCGTCTCCCTTCCTGCGAGGAAAATCGGCGTTCGGCCGTCCACTGGCGGCCGTTTCGTGGTACTCTGCGCGCCGACGCCACTTTTTTCGCGTCCAACGAAGGAGCCGACATGGCGAAGAAAGCGAAGAAGAAAGTCTCCAAGAGGAAGCCGAGCGCCGCGTTCATGAAGCCCATGACGCCGAGCGAGGCCCTTGCTGCCGTTGTCGGCGCCAAGCCGCTGCCGCGCACGCAGGTCACCAAGAAGCTCTGGGCCTACATCAAGAAGAACGGGCTGCAGGACAAGAAGAACAAGCGCATGATCAACGCCGATGCCGCGCTCAAGGCCGTGTTCGGCGGCAAGGCCTCGGTCAACATGTTCCAGATGACGAAGCTGGTGAGCAAGCACCTCTCGTAGCCTGGCCGCGGCGAACGGGGTCGCTGGAAGAGTTGGGGCGACGGTTTCCGGACCGTCGCCCCTTCGTGTTTCCGGGCGCGTGTCATAATTTCTTGTCCGATTCCGATCTGCGCGACAAGGAGGATGAGCTCCATGCGCCGTCTGCTTTTCGCATCGGCCACGGCAATCGGCGTGGCACTGATCGGCGGATCGCTGGTCGGACTGGCAGCCGAGCCTGCCTGCACGCCCGACAACGGCGGTATCACGCTCCCGCAGGGCTTCTGCGCCGCCGTCGTCGCCGACAATGTCGGCCGCATCCGTCATCTCACGGTCACCTCCACCGGCGACGTCTTTGCGGCGATTCAGGACAACGCCCGCCAGCCCGGATCGGTGCTCGCGCTTCGCGACACCACGGGCGACGGCGTGCTGGACCGGCGCGAGACGTTCGCGAACGTCGGCGGCACGGGCATCGCCTTCCGCGACGGCTACGTCTACCTGGCAGCGACGACGTCCGTCATCCGGTTCAGGATGAAGCCGGGCGACATCGTGCCGGCCGGCGCCGTCGAGACCGTCGTGAGCGGCCTGCCCCGACAGAACGAGCACCAGGACAAGGGCCTCGCCTTCGACGATCAGGGCGGGATGTACGTGAACATCGGCGCGCCGTCCAACGACTGCCAGCCAGTCGACCGACGTCCCGGCGAGAAGGGGCAGGACCCGTGCCCGCTGCTCGCCGAGCACGGCGGGATCTGGAAGTTCGACGCGAACAGGCTCGGCCAGACGCTGGCGGACGGCCACCGGTACGCGACCGGGATGCGGCAGATGGTCGGCCTGCAGTGGCACGCCGGGGCGCTCTGGGTCGTGATGCACGGACGCGACTCGCTCAACCCGTTCTGGCCGCAGTACTACACGCCCGAGCAGTCGGCTGTGCTTCCGAGCGAGACGCTTCTCCGCGTGACCGACGGAGACGACTTCGGCTGGCCGTACTGCATGCACGACTGGCAGCAGCGCAAGCTGATCCTCAACCCCGAGTACGGCGGCGACGGGAAGGCGGTGGGCCGCTGCGCCGACAAGAAGCCGCCGGTCGGCGCCTATCCGGGGCACTGGGCGCCCAACGACCTGACGTTCTACACGGCGGCGGCGTTTCCGGAGAAGTACCGCGGCGGCGTTTTCATCGCGTTCCACGGATCCTGGAACCGCGCACCGCTGCCGCAGGGCGGCTACAACGTGGTCTTCCAGCCGATGTCCGGCAACGTCACGAACGGTCCGTACGAGGTGTTCGCCGACGGTTTTGCCGGCCAGACGCCGCTCCGGTTTCCGACGGCGGCGCGGTACCGTCCCGAGGGACTCGCCGTCGGTCCCGACGGATCCCTCTACATCGCGGCCTCGGCGGGGACGTCCACCCCTGAGCACAGCGGGCGCATCTGGCGCGTGATGTACACGGGCCGCTAGGCACGGAGGCCGTCGGCCCGCGTCGAGATCGACGCGACGATCGCGTCGGTCGTGTCTCGCACGGTCAGCGATCCGACGGCGGACTTGTCCGGTCAGTTCTCCCGGCCGGACGTCGACGACGGATCGACGATGGCGCCGGGCACCGGCCCTCGATCGCCGGCACGGTGCCAGGCGCTTGCCGTCGGCCAACCGGGCTGACCACCTGTCTTGACGGGCTGGAGGGTGCCACCTACACTCGGCGCGCGGCCCGGCATCGCGCGCACCACGAGCCCGGGCGAAACGAGGGGGCATGCAGCTGACGAGTCCGGTCGTCCGGCGCTGGATCGAGGACGCCCGCCGCGACCCTGACGGGTTCTGGGACCAGGCGGCCCGGGAGCTGCCCTGGTTCCGCACGTGGGAGCGGGTGTTCGCGTGGGATCCCCCGACGTTCCGCTGGTTCGTGGGCGCTCGCACCAACCTGGCCTACAACGCCGTCGATCGCCACGTGGAGGCCGGCCGCGGCGGGCACACGGCGCTCATCTATCTGAACGAGCGCGGCGACCGCGCCCTCTATACGTACGCGCAGCTTCAGCACGAGGTGGCGCGTCTCGCGGCGGCGCTGCGCGGCCTCGGCATCGGCAAGGGCGATCGCGTCACGATCTACATGCCGACGTGCCCCGAAGCCGTGATGCTGATGCTGGCCGTCACGCGCATCGGGGCGATCCACTCGGTGGTGTTCGCGGGCTTCGGCGCCAAGGCGCTCGGGGATCGGATCGCGGCGAGCGCATCGCGCGCGGTGTTCACGGCGGACGTCACGTACCGGAAGGGCAAGGACATCCCGCTCAAGTCGATCGTGGACGAGGCGCTCGAGTCTGCCGGTGAGGGCGTCGAGCACGTCGTCGTCCTCAACCGGAGCGCGGGCGCGCTGGTCGCCCGGATGAAGGACGGGCGGGACCTGGCGTGGGACGCCTGGCTCGCGCTCGGGTCGGGCCAGTCGGGCGCACACGTCTCGATGGAGGCCAACGAGCCGGCGCTCATCCTGGCCACGTCGGGGACCACCGCCAGACCGAAGCTCGCCGTCCACACGCACGGCGCGTACCAGGTCCACATCGTCGCGACGGGGAAGTGGTGCTACGGGTTGAAGCCGTCCGACGTCTGGTGGGCGACGTCCGACATCGGCTGGATCGTCGGGCACAGCTACATGGTCTACGCGCCGCTGGTCACGGGGTGCACGACCGTCGTCTTCGAGGGCGCGCTCGATCACCCGGAGCCCGAGGCCAACTGGCGCGCCGTCGTCGAGGAGTACGGTGCGACCGGCATCTTCACGTCGCCCACGGCCGTGCGCGCCCTGATGCGGTACGGCGACGGCCCCCTGTCGGGCGTGGATCACTCCCGGGTCGAACGGGTGGTGTGCGCCGGTGAGGTCCTGAACGCGCCGGCCTGGGACTGGCTGCAAAACCGGATCTTCAAGGGGCGGATCCCGGTCATCGACCACATGTGGCAGACGGAGACGAGCGGACCGGCGATCGGCAATCCCTACGGGATCAACCTGCTGCCGATCAAGGCCGGTTCGGCGGCGATTCCGCTGCCAGGCATCGAAGCCTCGGTGGTGACGCTCGAGGGGCGGCCGTGCAAGCCGGGCGAGAAGGGCATCCTGGTGTTCACGCGGCCGTTCCCCGGGCTGACCGCCTCGCTCTGGGGCGAGCCGGAACGGTACGGACGGGACTACTGGCAGAAGATCCCGGGGGTCTACTACAGCGGCGACTCCGCGCACGTCGACGAGGACGGGTACTTCTGGTTCGGCGGGCGGGCCGACGAGATCATCAAGATCGCCGCGCACCGCATCGGGACGATCGAGGTCGAGAGCGCGTGCCTGACGCATCCGGCCGTCGCCGAGTGCGGGGTGACGGGACGGCCCGACGAGACCCGCGGCGAGGTGATTTCGGCGTTCGTCGTCCTCAAGCACGGTCACACGCCGTCGTCCGACCTGCGGAAGGCGCTCCTCGAGACGATCCGCCACGAGCTGGGCGCCATCGCCGTCGTCGGCGAGCTCAACTTCGTGACGTCGCTTCCCAAGACGCGGAGCGGCAAGATCATGCGCCGCGTGCTGAAGGCCGTGACGCTCGACCGCGACCCGGGTGACATCACGACCATCGAGGACGAAGGGTCGGTGGACGAGGCGCGCCTCGCGTGGGCGCACATGAGGACCGAGATCGGACGGCGCTGACGGCCGGCGAGCGGCCTCTCACACAGAGGGCAGGATGGAGCAGTTCGCAGCATTTCGCGTGTTCGACGAGAACGGCACGATCCGGGGGCACCTCGTCTCGCTCTCGCTCGCCGACCTGGCGCCGGGCGATGTCGTCATCCGGGCGCAGTACTCGAGCGTGAACTACAAGGACGCGCTCGCCGGCACGGGCTCGGGCAAGATCATGCGGCGGTTCCCCCTGGTCGCCGGCATCGACGTGGCGGGCGTCGTCGCCTCGAGCGCGGACGCCCGGTTCCGCGAGGGCGACCAGGTGCTCGTGACCGGCTACGACCTGGGTGTCGACCACGACGGCGGCTACGCGGGGTTCGTGCGGGTGCCCGGCGACTGGGTCGTCCCCCTGCCCGTCGGGCTGAGCGCCTTCGACGCGATGGCCTTGGGCACGGCCGGCTTCACGGCCGGGCTGTCGATTCTGGAGATGGAGCGCAACGGCCTGACGCCCCGGCGCGGGCCCGTGATCGTGACGGGCGCGACGGGAGGCGTGGGATCCGTCGCGGTCGCGTGCCTGGCGGCCCTCGGCTACCGCGTGACGGCGCTGACGGGCAAGGAGGCCGAGCACGACTACCTCCGCGCGCTCGGCGCGGCCGACGTCCTCTCGCGGAGCAACCTCCAGATGGGCACCAGGCCCCTCGAGAAAGCGACCTGGGCGGGCGCCGTCGACAGCGTGGGCGGGCAGACGCTGGCCTGGCTGACGCGGACGATGGCGTACGGCGGCACGATCGCGTCGAGCGGCCTGGCCGGCGGCACGGACCTCCAGACGACCGTGCTGCCGTTCATCCTGCGGGGCGTCAAGCTCCTCGGCATCGACTCGGTGATGTGTCCGATGGCGGTGCGGCTCGACGTGTGGCGGCGTCTGGCGCGCACCGTGACGCCTGCCGCGATCCGGGCCCTGGCCCGCGAGATCGACCTCGCGACGCTGCCGCAGGCCTTCGAGACGCTGCTCAAGGGCGGCGCCCGCGGCCGCTTCGTCGTCAACGTCGCCCCGTAGGGATCCGCGTGGCAATCGACGAACAGGCGGCGGCCGTCGCGCGGGCGCGGGTCGTCCTGCCGATCGAGGCACCGGGCATCCGGGTTCAGCGCGACCTCCCGTACGGGCGGACGGTTGCAGGGCCGCTCGTGATGGATCTGCATCATCCCCCGGAGGCGGCGGCTGTCGCGCGTCCGACCCCGGCGGTGGTCTTCGTGACCGGCTACGCCGACGCCGGCGCGCGAGCCAGATTCGGCCGCAACGCCAAGGACATGGGTGCCTACGCCTCGTGGGGCGAACTGGCGGCGTCATCCGGCATGATCGGCGTGACCTACGTCAACGAAGATCCGGTGTCCGACGTCCGGGTCCTGTTCCGGCATCTGCGGGACCACGGTGCCCGCTACGGCGTGGACGCGAACCGGATCGGCATCTGGTCCTGCTCGGGGAACGTGCCCAACGCGCTCGGCCTGCTCATCGACGGCCCGAGGGACGGCTTGCGGTGCGCGGCGATCAGCTATGGGTTCACGCTCGACCTCGACGGCGCGAACGACGTTGCCGAGGCGGCGCGCCAGTGGCGCTTCGCGAACCCGTGCGAGGGGAAGTCGGTGGACGAGCTGCCCGCGGATATCCCGTTGTTCGTCGCGCGCGCCGGGCGCGACGAGTTCCCCGGCCTCAACCGCTCGATGGACCGGTTCCTGCTGCACGCGATTCGGCGGAACCTCCCGATCGCCTTCGTGAACCACCCCGAGGGGCCGCACGCCTTCGACCTGTTCCAGGACAGCGCGACCACACGCCTGGTCGTCCGCGACATCCTCCGCTTCCTGCGCGCCCATCTCGTCGACACCTCCGGTGCGTGAGATGCCCACGAGCGCTGATCGCGAGGCGCACTGGGAGCGCATCTACCGCGGCAGCCCGCCGGAGGCGGTGAGCTGGTATCAGCCAGAGGCGCGAACGTCGCTCGCGCTCATTCGCCGGGTCGCGCCGGACGTCGAGGCCGCGATCCTCGATGCCGGGGGGGGCGCGTCGACGCTCGTCGACGGCCTGATCGACGCGGGATACCGGCACATCACGGTTCTCGATCTCTCGACGACCGCGCTCGCGCACGCGCGTGCCAGACTCGGCGCGCGGGCCGCGCCGGTCGCCTGGCTCGCAGGCGACGTGCTCTCGATCGATCTGCCGCCGCCAGGATTCGAGGTGTGGCACGACCGCGCCGTCTTCCACTTTCTGACCGATCCCGCCGATCGGCTGCGGTACGTCGCCCGGGCGGTGCGCGCGCTGCGCGCGGGTGGCCACCTGGTCGTCGCGGCGTTCGCCCACGACGGCCCGGAGAAGTGCAGTGGATTGCCGGTCGTGCGGTATGCGCCGGACCGGCTCGCCGCCGAGTTCGGCGCGGCCTTTCGCTTGGTGGAGACCGTCCGCGAGGTCCACGCCACCCCGGCCGGCGCGCAGCAGGCGTTCGCCTACTGCGTCCTGAGGCGCGAAACCTCCCGGTGACCGCGGCGCGGCCCGCTCAGCGGTGGGCCTGGGCCGTCGGATCGCCGATGACGCGGCTGAGCAGCCATGCGCCGCCGATCCCGACGACGACGAACGCCACCCAGGACAGGCAGGCGACTTCGAAGAACGAGGCCGGCTTGAACGCCCAGCGATGGACGCTCAGCACGATCACCGCGATGGCGCCGGAGCAGACGGCCGCCACGAGCGCGATGAACAGGATCACCGGCGCCTTGCTGCCGTCGTTGGCTGTCGAGGACATCAACCCCTCCCTGGACGCGCATTATAGAATCTGTCGCAGGCAACCCCAAACCGGGCCCACCAGGAGGGTTCATGCGCCGTTCGTTGCTCGTCGTGGCGGTGGTGACGGTCGTCGCGGCCGTCGAGGCGCCCGCCCTCGCCCAGCGTGCGCGACCGGCCGCCGCGCCGCCGGATCCCGTCGCGACCGTCGTCGCGCGGCTGGATCTCGAACGGTATAAGGCGACCATCAAGGCGCTCACGAAGTTCGGCGATCGCCGTCAGGGAACCGACCGGAACCGCCAGGCGCTCGACTGGATCGACGCGCAGCTCAGGAGCTACGGATGCGCCGACGTCCAGCGGCTCCGCTACGTCTACGATCCGCCGCCACCGCGGCGGTCGCAGGGGGGCGGCGGCCAGACGTCGGGCCCGCCCGATCCCGTCATCGCCAGCGGGGAGGTCCGGCGGGGTGTCGGGGGATCGCGCCTGCGCGGCATTGCGGTGTCGGAAGCACCCAACACCGATCCGGACAAGCAGCCGGACGAGGCGCTGCGCGAACTGAACCGGCCGGACACCGTCAACGGGCCGCGGGAGGAGGTCTACTGCACCAAGGTCGGCTCCACGCATCCCGATGAAGGCTACATCGTGGCCGCTCACTTCGACGGGCGGGGATTCGGCGAGGCCGCCAACGACGACGGGTCGGGCACCGCGCTCGTGATGGAGCTGGCGCGGCTGCTGAGCGCGCCCGACGTCGTCACCGAGCGCTCGATTCGGTTCGTGCTGTGGAACAACGAGGAGACGGGGCTCAACGGCTCCCGCGCGTACGTCGAGCAGCGCGCGGGGCTGCAGGGCAAGGAGGACCCTCCCGGATCGGGCAAGTACCCGGAGCCGCGATGGCTCGGGGTCATCCAGCACGACATGATGCTGTTCGACCACGGCATGCCGCGGCCGGACGGCACGATCAGCCCCGAGCAGCGGCCCGAGGCCGACGTCAACATCGAGTTCCAGGAGAGCTCCGCGAGAGTGGACGGGTCGATGACGCTGGCCTTCTTCTTCCGCGACGCCAACGAGAAGTACGCCACGGACTATCCGGCCGCCGTCGGCAATCACATGACCAACACGGACTCGTCGTCGTTCATGGACTTTGCGCCGTCGATCAGCGTTCGTGAGGCCGAACGGGGCATGCAGATCGGAGCCGGCTGGGATCCGCAACACCACGAGCCCACCGACCTGTATCGGACGTACTCGGACAAGGACTTCCGCCTGGGGCTGAACGCCGCCCAGACGACGCTCGGCGCGGTCGGGCAGCTGGCCGGGATGACGCTCAAGTGACGGCCCGAGCGTACAATGCGGGTCATGGTGACACGATGAGAGCCGCGCGGTCGCACTCGATGTTCCTGTTCGCGGCGGTGGTTGCCGTCTGCCTGTCGGCGCACGTCGCGCAGGGACAGCCGGCGGGCCTCACGCTCGAGGACACGGCGGCGCCGGGCGCCAACTACGACAACGCGCAGTTCAAGCTCTGGTACCCCGGCGGGGTCGACCACGTGCAGGCGATCCTCGTGCTCGTGCCGGGCTCGAACGGCGACGGGCGGGGCGAGGCCGACGACCCAGGCTGGCAGGCCTTCGCGTCCGCGCACGACCTCGCGCTGGTCGCGTGTCGCTTCACCGACAAGCCGCATCCCGAAGGCTTCATCGAGGAATACGTCGACGTGAGCCGCGGCAGCGGGCAGGCGCTCGTCGACGCCGTGTCCTCCTTCGCCAGGCGCTCGGGGCATCTCGAGCTCGCCGACGCGCCCTTCCTGCTCTGGGGGATGTCGGCCGGCGGCGAGTTCAACTACGAGTTCACGGCGTGGAAGCCGGAACGCGTGGTCGCCTTCGTCGTGAACAAGGGCAACATCTACTACCACGCCCTCCTGTCGAAGGCGGCGCGCAGCGTGCCCGGGATCCTGTTCACCGGGGAGAAAGACCTCGCGTACCGTATCCAGACGATCGACGGCCTGTTCGCCGTGAACCGGAGGGGCGGCGCGCTCTGGGCCCTGGCTCAGGAGCCCGGGGTCGCCCACGTCGTCGGCCGGTCGCGCGACGTGGCGCTCGTGCTCTTCGAGGACGCGCTCAGGCTGCGGGTCACGCCGGGCTCGACGGTGTTGAAGCCGCTCGACGAGAAGGACGGATTCATCGGCGACCTGGACCAGAAGACGTACAAGGCGATGGGCGAGGGACGCGCCCCGAACGCTCCGACCGCCTGGATGCCCACCGAGCGCGTCGCCAAGGCCTGGCGGGCGATCGTCACCGGGGAGCCGTTCGAGCCATAGCGACTCGTGAGCCTCCGTCTCCGGCCGGCCGTCTAGGGTGTCCAGTTTCGCAAAGGTGTTGACACTTCCATCCACGCGTTCATGCGGCCACCGCTCCATGAAAGACGGTGGCCGGCGTGCGACCACGGAGCCGATACCCACGATGGGTCCGCTCGTAGTTGTAGAACTGCAGGAAGCGGTCGAGCGAGCCGTGCAGGGTCCGCCGGCTGGTGAAGTACTGCCGACGAAACGCGATGCGCCAGTGCTCGTGCAAGATCGTCTTCTGCAGCCGTTCGACGAAGCCGTTGGTCCAGGCGTGGCGCGGCTTCGTGCGCGTCACGCGAATGCCGAGACGCGCGCAGCCGGCGGCAAAGGCGCCCTTGAATTCTTTGCCGTTGTCCGTGAGCACCCGCTGCAACCGCCAGCCGGCGTGGCGATAGGTCGGTCGCACGACCTCGCGCAGGAAGGCCAGGACTGCCCGCGCCGTGACCTCGCCGAAGATCAGGCGCGCCCACCCGAACGACGACGCGGCATCACACCCCGTGATTTGCCACACCTTGCCGACGCCTTTGAGCTTCCCGACATAAAAGGTATCGAGCGACAGCAGATCGCCCGGCTGCGCCGCTTCGACGTGGCGGAGCGGTCTGGCCGTCCGCTCCGTGAGCAAGCCCGTCGTCGCACTCCCGTGCTCCAGGACCGCCAGGCGCGCGCGACGCGTCCCCAGGTGGCGACGACGCAACAGCCGCCAGATGGTCACCGGCGCGATCGACACGCCCTCGCGGGCCAGCTGATCGCTGTACCACTGCGGCCCGCACGTCGGCCACGCCAAGGCAAAGGCGATCACGCGTCGCTCCAGCTGCACCGGCACGGCGGGCGGCCGACCGCGGCGGGCCTGTCGTCGCTTCGGGTGGACGCCATCCGGTCCGTATTGCTCCAACCGCCGGCGCCACCGATAGAACACGGTCCGCGACAGTCCATGCCGCCGACAGGCCTCACTGACATTGCCCAGGCGCTCGGCGTCCCGCAACACGCGCAGACGCTGACTGTGTATGCTGTCCTCGAGGGTCATCGGTCGACTCCTTCCCACGTTTCCCGGCCAAGAGAAACTCGTGGAAGGATAGGCCGACTGGCCCTCGTGTCGTCTCTGCCGTCAGACGACTCAATGTGTCAACACTAATGCGAAACAGCACAGTCTAGGGTTGTATCGATGAGGGCTTCCGCGCACGCCCGCCTTCGCGGCGCACTCTTCGTGGGATGGCTCGGCGTGGTGGCGGCCGCCCTCTACGTGCTGGTCTTCAGGCGTGCGTGGCTGGCGTCCGAGCTGGGCTCGGCTGCGTCGACCTCCCTGATTGCGGCCGCCGGCATCTACCTGTTCTTCGGCTGCATCCGCGGGTTCACGCTGATGCCCTCCACGACGCTCATTCTCGTCGCGATTCCGTTCTTTCCCCCGGGCCGGCTCTACGTCCTCACGATCATCGGGATTCTCATCTCGGCGGCGAGCGTGTACTGGTTCGCCGAGGCGCTTCACCTGGAGGAACTGCTGGCGCGGGAGCACCGTCGGCACATCGACCGCCTGACGGCGGCCCTCCAGCGCTGGGAGCTTCCCGTGATCATCGGCTGGAGCTTCTTCCCGCTCGTGCCGACCGACGTGATCGGCTACGTCTGCGGCGTCCTGCGCGTGGACTTCTGGAAGTACCTGCTCGGCATCGGCATCGGCGAGGGCGTGATCTGCGCCCTCTACATCTTCCTCGGCGACTATGCGCTCCGGATGCTGCAGTTCAGGCCGTGAGCCTCACGGCGTGAAGATCACCTCGATCCGGCGATCCGGCACCAGCCACATCAGCGCCATGGCCACGTAGCAGGCGTCGGACGCCCAGGGCGTCACGAATGCGAGCAGGATGGCGGCGGTGTAGACGAGCGGCGACAGCTTGCCCTTCAGATCGCGCCCGATCGCGGCCCTGAGGCGCGAGTGTGGCCCCTGGGCCGCGATGATCGTCGCCTGCAGGACGTAGTAGGCGATGGCGGCGAGCAGGAGCACGATCCCGTAGACCGCTGTCGGCAGCGCGCTGCGGTAGTGTTCCCCCATCCAGGCCGTGGTCACCGGCACGAGCGACAGCCAGAAGAGCAGGTGCAGGTTCGCCCAGAGCACGCCGCCGGTCACCTTGTCGGCGGCGTGCAGCATGTGATGGTGGTTGTTCCAGTAGATGCCGAGCATCAGGAAGCTCAGCACGTACATCAGGAAGCCGGGCAGCGCGGCGCGCAGCGTCTCGAGGCCGGCGCCGGGAGGCATGCGCAGCTCGAGCACCATGATCGTGATGATGATGGCGATGACGCCGTCGCTGAAAGCCTCCAGTCTCGTTTTCGTCAAGGGGACTCGTCACGAAGCGGAGAAGCGCCGGCGGTCCCGTCCTCTCATTCGGGAATCCAGTTCTGCTGGCTGATGGCGACCCGCAGGCGGCGCAGTGTGTCCTCCGAGCCCTGGAACATGTCGGTCGGGAAGTGGCGGTAGGCGATGATCTGGCGGTAAATCGCGTCGCTCTCGTACGTGTTCAGCCGGAGGCCGGCCATGTACTGGAGCCGCAGGCTGCGGTCGCGGTTGATCTCGGCGCCTTTCAGCCAGGGGCGCAGGTCGACGGCGCTCGCGGCGTAGGTGCCGAGCAGGTCGACGGCCGACCCGATCCCGACGCCGCCGAGCGCCGCGGCCACGCGCGGGTTGGTGGAGGCGCGCATTCGCAGATCCACGGCGTCGACGTCGACCGTCAGAGGATCCACCTGGCCGATGAGCACGACGTCGTAGCCCTGGCCGTTGCTGTTGTTCGCCCACACCGAGCCGTTGGGGAACACCTGGAAGAACGTGGCGATCTCGCTGCGCACGACGTCGGCGTTGCTCTCGTACAGCGGCACCCACTGCGACACGATCCCGCCGGGATTCAGGTGCGCCTTCACCATCTCGAAGTATTCCTTCGTGTAGAGCGTGGCCGCGCCCTTCACCCAGGGATGGATCGGATCGGAGGTGATGATGTCGAACTTCTGGTGCGTCGTCCGCACGAAGTGCCGGGCATCGTCGATGACCACGGTCACGCGCGGATCGTCGAGCACGTGCTGGTTCTGGACGGCGAAGAACGGCGCCACGCCCTTGATGATGAGCGGCTCGATCTCGCAGATCGTCTCGTGCTCGACGTCCCGGTACGGCACGAAGGACCCGGCCGTGACGCCGGCGCCGAAGCCCACGACGAGCACCGACCGGGGATCCGGGTGGAGCAGCGCCGGCAGGTTCCCCAGCATGCGCTGCAGGTGCATGTCCTGCGGCTCGGTCGAGGCCTCGATCTTGCCGCTGACGTGGAAGTTGAGCACGCCGTTGTTGAGCTTCGTGACGGCCACCGTCGAGCTCACACCCTCGCCGACGTACAGCACGTCGACCGACGCATCGTCCTCGGTCGCGGACCGTCCGTACGCGACGACGATGCCGGGCAGCGCCGGCACCGCGGCGACCGTGGCGAACCCCACGATGGCGACCGCCGCCGCGGCCGCAAGGCGCCGCGCGGTCGCCAGATGCGGCAGGAGGGCGACGAGCGCCGACGCGGCCGAGCACACCACCAGGGCGCGCTCGGCCGCCTGCGTCCCGACGGCCGGCACGACGAGCATGCTGAAGCCGATGGCGCCGACGATGGCGCCGACGGTGTTGGCGGCGTAGACCGCGCCGACGGTCCTGGCCGGATCGGCGTCCCGGCGCGCGGCGGCCGCCAGCGCCAGCGGGAAGCTCGCGCCCCAGCAGATCGTCGCCGGGAGGATCGCCCACGTGCAGCGGACGACGTCGAGCTGGAAGAGCAGCCACGGATTGGTCGCGGCGGGCCCGCTGACCGGCCAGGCCGGCAGCACCGTCGCCAGCGCGTACGCCGTCCAGCCGATTGACGCGGCGGCAATCGCCTGGCACCACCCGAGGGGCACGGCGGGACGGTCGGTGCGGCGGGCCAGCACGGAGCCGGCCCCGCTGCCGAGTCCCAGGCCCAGCAGGAAGACCGCGAGGATGATCGAGAACGTGTAGACCGTCGCCCCCAGCATCAGCGCGAGGAAGCGCGTCCAGACGACTTCCGCGCCGAGCGCGGCGAGGCCCGACAGGCCGATGGCGACGAGCACGGGGCCGAGCGGCCCGGCATCGTGCGGCGCCCCGACGGGCGCTGCCACGGGCGCCGCCTCCGTCGGGGCGCCTGCCGGTGCCTGGGCGGCCAGGGCCAGCGCCGTGATCGCGACGCCGGCGTTCATGGCCGCGGCGACGTACGTCGCGACGGCGGTATCGAACACGCGCAGCAGGTAGAACCCGGCGAGGACGCAGCCGATCACGCCCCCGGCGATGTTCGCGCCGTAGAGGAAGCCGAGCCACGAGACGCCATCGGCCGTCGTGTCGACCCACCGGGAGATGGCCGGCAGCGTCGCGCCCATGAGGATGGTCGGCGGCAGGAGGCACGCGATCGCAATGACGGCGCGCAGGGCGAGGCTGGGCACGCCGTGTCCGACCGAGGCCGTATAGAGGCCGCCGATGGCGGGCATGCCGAAGAGGACCAGCAGGCCCATGACGCCGATGCCGATCTCGATGAAGGCGTAGATCCGCAGCGGATGCCGCGTCTCTTCGATGACGCGGGCGATGAGCACGCTGCCGATGCACATGCCGCCCATGAAGGTGGCGAGGAGCACGCCCAGCGACACCGCCGAGGCGCCCACCACCAGCTCCAGCAGCTGGAACCAGACGATTTCATAGATGAGCGCGGCACACCCGCTCGCGACGAAGAGCCCCGCGACGACGGGCAGGAGCCGCCCGGACCGGCCTGGACGCATGGCGGAATTATGTCTCAAGCGGCTATTCTTGAGCGGTGAAGAAAATCTGCGAGACGATCCTCGACACCATTGGTGGGACCCCGCTCGTCCGGGTGAACCGCCTCACGCGGGGGCTCATCCAAGCACCCGTGCTGGTCAAGCTCGAGACGTTCAATCCCGGCAATTCCATCAAGGACCGCATGGCCCTCCGCATGATCGAGGACGCCGAGCGGGCGGGCGTCCTCGGGCCCGGCGGGACGATCGTCGAGGGCACCTCCGGCAACACGGGGATGGGGCTCGCGATCGCCGCGGTGGTGAAGGGCTACCGCTGCGTCTTCACGACCACGGACAAGCAGTCGCAGGAGAAGATCGACGCCCTGCGCGCGTTCGGCGCCGAAGTGATCGTCTGTCCGACCAACGTCGAGCCCGAGGACCCGCGGTCGTACTACTCCGTGTCGTCGCGCCTCGCCTCGGAGCTGCCGGGCGCCTGGAAGGCGGATCAGTACAACAACCCGTCCAACGCGGCGGCGCACTACGAGCAGACGGGGCCCGAGATCTGGGAGCAGACCGGCGGGCGCATCACGCACCTGGTGTGCGGCGTCGGGACCGGCGGCACGATCACCGGCACGGGCCGCTACCTGAAGGAACGGAACCCGGCGATCCAGGTGCTCGGCATCGACACGTACGGGTCGGTGTTCACCAAGTACAAGGAGACCGGCGTCTTCGACAAGCACGAGATCTACCCGTACATCACCGAGGGCATCGGCGAGGACTTCCTGCCGGCGAACGTCGACTTCGACGTGATCGATCACTTCGAGAAGGTGACCGACAAGGACGCGGCGATCATGACGCGCCGGATCACCCGCGAGGAAGGCATCTTCGCCGGCAACTCGGCCGGGGCGGCGATGGCGGGGCTGCTGCAGATGGCCGGCCGCTTCACGGCCGACGACCTCGTCGTCGTGATCTTCCACGACCACGGCACCCGATACCTCGCGAAGATGTTCAACGACGAGTGGATGCGGGAGAAGGGCTTCTTCGAGAAGACCGGCCTCACGGCGCGCGACCTGGTGGCGAAGGGGCTCTCCGGCGAGGTCCTGTCCATCGAGTGCAACGAGCCCGTCGAGCACGCGCTGCGCGTGATGAGCGAGCGCGACTTCTCGCAGGTGACGATCACCCACGATCACCGGATCATCGGCGCGCTCAACGAGGGACGCCTGTACGAGGCCCTGCTGAAGAATCCGCACGTCAAGAGCGAGCCGGTCGAGACGATCATGGAGCCGGCCTATCCGTTCGTGGACATCTCGACGCCGGTCGAGCTGCTCTCGACGATGATCACGCGCGAGAACCGGGCGGTGCTCGTACGCGACTTCCAGAGCGACAAGACGTTCATCGTCACGCGCTCGGACCTCTTGCGGGTGCTGTAGCGGATCGGGCGATCACCGACCGCCAGGGTCGCGCCACCCCGCGGTCGGCCGGGGATGCGTATGATTCCCAGAGCCCAGAGCCCAGAGCCCAGAGCCCAGAGCCCAGAGCCCAGAGCCCAGAGCCATGTTGATCGCCCTGACCCGCGACGTGAGCCCCGCGCTCGACCAGTGCGAGCTGACGCACGCGATCCGGCGTCCGATCGACGTCGCCCTGGCGCGGCGCCAGCATGCCGCCTACGAGGGAGCGCTGGCCGACGCCGGCTGCGACGTGCGCCGGCTCGCCGCCGCCGAGCACATGCCCGACTCGGTCTTCATCGAGGACACCGCCGTCGTCGTCGACGAGCTGGCCGTGGTGGCGCGGCCGGGCGCGCCGTCGCGGCGGGACGAGCCTGCGGCCGTGGCCGACGCGCTCGCGGCGTGCCGCCCCGTCCGCTGGATCGAGGCGCCCGGGACGCTCGAAGGCGGTGACGTGCTCGTCGTTGGCCGCCGGGTCTTCGTCGGCGCCTCGGGACGGACCAGTGCGTCCGGCGCGGCACAGCTGCGCCGGCTGCTCGGTCCCCTGGGCTACGCGGTGGCGGTCGTCCCCGTCTCGGGCTGTCTGCACCTCAAGTCGGCGGTGACCGCGCTCGACGAGTCGACCGTCCTGACGAACCGCGAATGGGTCTCGTCCGACGTCTTCGCCGGGTTCCGCGTCATCGAGATCGATCCGCAGGAGCCGCACGCCGCCAACGCCATCCGCGTGGGCGGCCGCCTGATCTACCCGGAGTCGTTTCCGCGGACGCGCCGTCGCCTGGAAGAAGAGGGGTTCGACGTGTCGGCCGTGGACGTCTCGGAGCTCCAGAAGGCGGAGGGCGCGGTGACGTGCTGCAGCCTGATCTTCAGGGTCGGATAGGCGCGCCCCGGCGCCGGTGAGAGAGGCAGTCGCCTGCGGCCATGCCGAGCCGAGGACGTGGAGGTCCGAGGCGAGGCATCAGCGTCAGTGCGCGCCGGGGGTGGGGCCCCGGCGCCAGTGAGAACGGGAGCACAGTGATGGACGCGGATCGGGTGATGCTTCGCCACACGGTGGCGACGGTGGCGTACCGCGGGGCGAAGGCGCTCAGAGGGGCGCCGGCGTCGTTTGCGTCGCACAGGGCCGGCGAGTCCTCGCGAACGCCGGCCGAGATCCTGGCACACGTCGGCGACCTCTTCGACTGGGCGCTGTCGATCGCGCGCGGCGCACAGGCGTGGCTGGACTCGACGCCGCTAGCGTGGGACGCCGAAGTGGCGCGGTTCTTCGACGCGGTCGCGCGCTTCAATCGGTACCTGGCTTCGGAGGCTCCGCTCGCGGCGTCGCCCGAACGGCTCTTCCAGGGGCCGGTCGCCGACGCGCTGACGCACGTGGGTCAGATCGCGATGCTGCGGCGGATGGCGGGGGCGCCGGTGCGGGGCGAGAACTACTTCAAGGCCGAGATCCTGGCGGGTCGGGTGGGCCCGGAGCAGGCGCCGCCCCGGCGCGAGTTCTGACGCGGGGTGGCGTCTACTTCTTCGACAGGTCGGCGTACTTCTTCTGCGCGTCCTTGTAGCGCGGAGAGGTCGACGGCACCTGGGCATACGCGGCCGCGGCCCGGTCGCGATCCTTCAGGCGGTGCTCGTAGAGGTCGCCGAGCTTGTACCACGCGTCGAACTTGTTCTGCGGGAAGTTCGTCGCCAGGGTCGTCAGCACCTGGGCGCTCAGGTCGTACTGCTTGGCGTCCTCGTACATGGCCCCGAGCTTCCAGAGGGCGGCCTCCGACGCTTTCGGATAGCGCTGGGCCAGCGTGCGATAGGTGAGGAGCGCCGCCGGCACGTTGCCGAGCGCCGGGTCCTGTTCCTTGATGTTGCGTCGCTCCTCGAGCTCGGCCTTCGCCGTCAGGCTCTTCGCCGCCCAGTCGCTGTCCTTGTACGTGTCCGCGATCTCGCCGAACAGCTTGCGTGCCTCGTCTTCCTTGTTCTTGTGATCGGAGCGCAGCGTGAGCTGGGCGAGGTCATAGGAAGCCTCGGGGGCCAGGTCGCTCTTCGGGAAGCGCGTCCGCAGCTCCACATAGGCCGCCATCGCGTCGTCGATCTTGTTCATCCGCTGATAGGTGGCGCCCATGACCGCGTACGCCTGCGCGGCGACCGGCGTGCCGCGGTAGCGCTCGACGATCGACTGCAGGTCCGAGATGGCCTGATCGTAGAGGTGCGCGTCCAGCTTGGACTTTGCGACGTCGAGATCCCGCGTGCCCGCGACGCTGGCAGGTGCCGGCGCGGGCGCGGCGGCGGCTGCTGCGGCCGCGGCCGGAGCCGCCGCGCGGGCCGCGGGTGCTTCAGGGGGCGGAGCCGTGGCGCGCGTCGTCGGCGCCGCGTCGCGGGCGGCCGGTGCCGGAGCCGCGGTTCGCGTCGGGGAGGGCTTCGCACTCGCGTCCGCAGGCGCCGAGGGCGAGGCGGCCTTCGCAGACTCGGCCTCGACCGCGGCCAGCGGATTGGTGGCCCCGGTGGCGCTGGGGTCGGCGGCCGCGGCGTCGAGCGCACCGACGTCGACGGGGGGCGGCTCCTGCACGACCGCCTGGTCGGGGGGGCGACGGCCGCGCCAGACGAAGATCAGCAGCCCGATCATCGCGACGGCCACGAACGCGCCGGCACCGGCCAGCATCTTCCGGTTCGGAGCCGACTGCGGCGGCCTGGCCGGCGCCGCCGCTGACGCGGTTCCGCCGGTCGGCCGTCCCCCTGCGTGGCGGCGACGGCTGCCGCGCTCATCACCGCGGAGTTGATCGCCGCCGCCGAGTCCATGTCGCGCCGGAGCCGCTGGAGGTCGGCGCGCATGTCGGAGGCGCTCTGATAGCGCAGCGATCGATCCTTCTCCAGGGCCTTGGCGACGATCCGGTCGAACTCCGGGGGCAGGCTCGGGTTGAGCGTGAGCACCGAGGGCGGCGTGCGGTTGAGAATGGCGTCGAAGACGAGCGCCGTGCTGCCCGCGTTGAAGGTCTGCGTGCCCGTCGCCATCTCGTAGAGCACGACGCCGAACGAGAACAGGTCGGTGCGGACGTCGAGCTCCTCGGCTCGCGCCTGCTCCGGGGACATGTAGGCAATCGTGCCCATCGTCATGCCCGGCTGCGTCGTGAGCGCGGCCGCGTTCGCCACGGTGACCGCCATCGACTCGCCGGCCGCCCCGCGTCCGTGCGACGGTGCGGCCTTGGCGAGGCCGAAGTCCAGGATCTTCGCCTGGCCGCGCTTGGTCACGAAGATGTTCGCCGGCTTGATGTCCCGGTGCAGGATGTTCTCGGCGTGCGCGGCTTCGAGGGCGCTGGCAATCTGGGACGCCAGGTCCAGCAGCTGCTTGGTCGGCAGCGGCCCATTGGCGATCAGGTCCTGGAGCGTCTGCCCGTCCAGGAGCTCCATCGCGATGAACTCGCGGCCCTCGTGCTGGCCGACGTCGTAGATGGTGCAGATGCCGGGATGATTCAGCGCCGAGGCCGTGCGCGCCTCGCGCCGGAACCGTTCGAGCGCCTGCGGGTCCTCCGTGGCTTCGACGGGCAGGAACTTGATGGCGACCATCCGGCCCAGCCGCGTGTCCTCCGCCTTGTACACGACGCCCATGCCGCCGGCACCGAGCTTGTCGACGATGCGATAGTGGGAGATCGTTTCGCCAATCATGGCCGAGCCTGGTCGAGAAGGAATGAGGCCCCGAGGCGAACATCATACATCCAGGATCGACGAACGGAGCCCCTGAAGTCGGCCTGCGCGGACGCCTCCCCGGGGCGCGCCGGGGCGGATCGGGCGGCGCCGCTCTCGCGGCTCGAGCGGTCCGCGGAGACACGGCGAGCTGAGCCGTGCCGCGGCGCGCCGGCTGCACGCGTTTTCGCATGCAGCCGCGCACGCCCCCCGCCGATAGACCACGAGACGTCGCGGGTGTCGGTCGTGCCCCGCACATCGTGGAGAAGCGCGTGCTGCGGGCCTACGGGATCACGGACAGGGGTCGGACGCGACCCGTCAACGAGGATTGCTTCGCCATCGACGAACGGCTGCGCCTGCTCGTCGTTGCCGACGGCATGGGCGGCCACAACGGCGGGGAAGTCGCCGCGCGCCTGGCGGTCGATTCGGTCGTCGAGTTCGTGCGGGATCGCGCCGACCCCGGTCTCTCGGGCGGCGACCCGTGGCCGCTCGGGCGGGATCCCGCGCTCTCGGAGGATGGCAACGTCCTGCGCACCGCCATCCAGCTCGCCAGCCTCCGCATTCTGGAAGCCGCGCTCACCACCGACGGGCTGTTCGGGATGGGCACGACGATCGTCGCCGCGCTCGCCGACGGCCCGCGGCTCTCGGTCGCCCACGTGGGCGACAGCCGCCTGTATCTGGCGTCGCGCGGGCGCCTGCGCCGGCTGACCGACGACGACTCGTGGCTGGCGCGCATCCTGGCGCGCGATCCGGGCCTCGACCCCGTGGCGCTACGGCAGCACCCCATGCGGGGTGCGCTCACCAGCGTGGTGGGATCGCGGCCCGGGACCACGGTGCACGTGGCCGAGGAGACGCTCGAGGGCGGGGAACTGCTGCTGCTGACGACCGACGGCGTCCACGGGGTGCTGGAGCACGCCGAGCTGGGCGCGATCGTCTTCGCCGGCGATCACGATGCGGACCCGCGCTGCCTGGCGGCGCGTCTGGTCGCGCGCGCGCTCGACGGCGGCAGCCTCGACAACTGCACGGCAATCGTCGCGCGGTACGACCCCGACTGAACTTCCGGGCCCGGGCGACAGAGGGACGGGACGTGCGTGGCCCGTGCCGATCGCGCGGCGCCGGTCCCCACTCCCCGCGGGTTACCCGACGAACTTGTAGCCCGTGCCGTGCACGGTGAGGATGTGCTCCGGCTCGCGCGAGGAGGTCTCGACCTTCTGGCGGAGCTTGGCCACGAAGTTGTCGATCGTGCGGGTGGTCGGGGAGTCCTCGTAGCCCCACACGTCGTTCAGGATCTGCTCGCGGGTCACGACCTCGCCCTTGTGGGCGACCAGGTAGCGCAGCAGCTCGAACTCGCGGGCGGTGAAGTCGAGCCGCTCGCCGCCGCGCCGGGCCTGATGCGTGCGGAAGTCGACTTCGAGGTCGCCGATGCGGCAGGTCTCAAGGCCCGTCGGGCGGGCGCCCCCGCGGCGCAGGACGGCGCGGACGCGAGCCAGGAGCTCCGTGATGCTGAACGGCTTGGTCACGTAGTCGTCGGCCCCGAGCTCCAGTCCCAGCACCTTGTCGGTCTCCTGCGACCGCGCGGTCAGCATCACGACGGGCGTCGGGTTGGCGCGGGCCCGCAGCTCGCGGCAGACCTCGAACCCGTTCTTGTTGGGCAGGGTGATGTCGAGCAGCACCAGATCCGGCGCGGTCGAGATGGCCTTGGCGAGCCCCTCCTCCCCGTCCGCGGCGGTGACGACCTCGTAGCCTTCGAGCTCGAGGTTGTCACGCAGACCGAGCAACATCTGCGGTTCGTCCTCGATCACCAGTATCCGTTTCGCTGCCATGATGCGTCTCGCCTCGATACACCGGGAAGTGAAGGGTGAAGGTGCTGCCGCGGCCCGGCTCGCTGTCCACCGACACGAAGCCGCCGAGCGCGCGCACGATGTGATCGACGATGGCCAGGCCGAGGCCGGTGCCCTGCGGACCCGATCCCGCGTCGGTCTGTACGCGGTAGAACTTCCTGAAGATCTGGCGCTGCAGGCGCGGCGGGATGCCGATGCCGCGGTCCGCGACCTTGACGCGGCCGTAGTCGTCGGCCGCGTCCACCTCGACCAGGATCTCCCGCCGGTCGGGTGAGTACTTGATGGCGTTCGAGATCACGTTCTCGAGCGCCTGTTCGACGGCCTCGGCGTCCACGAGCACGGGGGGGAGGTCGGGGGCCATGTGCGTGGTGACGACGAACTGGCTCTGGCGGAGCTGGCTGTCGAGCGACTCGAGCACGCGCTCGGTGATCGCGACCAGGTCCTCCGGCTCCCGCTTGTACTGCCGGAGCCCGGCCTCGATCTTCGAGAAGTCGAGCAGGTTGTTGATCCGCCGCGTGAGCTTTCGCGCCTCCGAGTTGATGATCCGGTAGTACTCCTGGGCGCGGTCGGTCGTCCGCACGCGTCCGAGCTCGAGGGTCTCGGCGAAGAGCTGGATGAGCGCCAGCGGCGTCTTCAGGTCGTGCGAGACGCTCGAGACGAAGTTCGCCTTCATCTCGGCCAGGCGCACTTCCCGGACGGCGGCGCGCGAGACGAAGAAGACGCCGAGCGCGAGCACGACGGCGAGCACGGTCATGATCGCGCGGATCGGCGCGGCGCGGGCGGCGATGATCTGCGGAATCGTCTGGTCGCCGTAGCCCGTGCGGAGGTGCCAGACGGCGGCCGCCGGGCGGTCGGCGCCGGACGTGTTGACGGTCGCCGCCAGCCCGAACAGCTCGCGATCAAGGAAGACGAGCGGGAACCGGCGCTCGTCGACGAAGGTCTTCGGCGCGGTGCCGCCGGGCGGGTACACGACGTGGCCCTGATCGTCGAGCAGCGTGACGACGAGGGGCGGAAAGCCCGTCGGCGCGGGCCACGCGTGGGCGCGCGGCGCCAGCAGCGCCGGGAAGTACTCCTCCCTGAGCTGCTGCGCGTCGACCGAGAAGGCGACGAAGCTGGTCAGCCGATCGCGCGACGGGTAGGTGAAGCGCAGCTGGGCCTGGACGTAGAGCGTCCGTCCGTCGTGGGTCATCGTGAAGACCACCGGCGCGCGCTTCTGCGCCGCCAGTTCCTTCACCATCCGCACGAGCTCGGCCGACTCGGGCGGATCGATCTCGAAGTCGGGCTCGCGGCGGTCGTAGGCGAGCAGCTGTCCCCGGTACTGCGCGGTCTCCTCCGACCAGACGTAGAAGCGGGAGACGAAGGGGCTGCGGTCGAGCGCCCCCTCGAAGGCGCTCTGGATGAACGGCAGGTTCAGCGGCTCGGTCTGCGCCTGGGTCGTGCGGAGCAGGCCCTCCATGAAGGGCGCCTTGAGCGAGTCCTCGATCGTCTTGGCGAGGCCGTCGGCCGTCTCCTGGCTGAGCTGCGTGAGGACGACCGAGGAGGAGCGGCCCAGCTCTTCGAGCGACCGGAACTGGACGTAGAAGAGCAGGCCCGTCGGGATCGCGACCGCCACGGCCAACCCGAGGCCGAGCCGCAGGCCGCGATCACGGAAGATCCGGGCCAACCCTTCCATGGGTCACTTCACTGCGCGGGTGGTGCCGCCGGCGCCGGCGGGGTCACCTTCGGCACCGCCGACCCGCGATGACAGGTGATGCACTGCACGTGCTCGATGTCCGCGGCCGGCTTGCCGAGGTTGGCGGCGAGCGTGTCGTTGACCTGCGCCATCATGCGCATCATGACGCGCGCTTCGTTCTTGGTCGGCTTCTCGTCCGACGCCATGTCGTTGCGTCCGCCGCGGCCTTCCCGGACGTGACAGTAGCTGCACTCGACGCCCAGGGCCGTCGTGAAGCCCCGCATCGTCGAGTTCAGATCCGCCCGCGAGATGTCCTTGGGCAGCACCTGGAGGTTGGTCGGCGGCGGCGGGGCGCCGCGGTCCTGTGCGGCGACAGGAACCTGGGTCAGTCCGGCGACGAGCACGGCTGCGCCCAGGGCAATCCCCCTTGCGAGCGGACGGCTGACGGTGCGGATCATGCTGATACCTCGATGGTTCGGCGGCCGGAATGGCCCAAAGATCTCAGTCAATAATATATGAATCCCGGCGAGTCGGCCGGCCCGCGTACGGGGGTGGGCGCCCTGCCCGGGCGGGGCCCGTTCCGGCCGCCGCGGGGCCCGGGCGGGGGTGGCCGGCGCCCGCCAGTCCGGGGTCCTCACGGTTGCGGCGTTCACGGGTGCGTGCTATATTCGTCAGGTTCTGTTGAGGCCAGGACACCCTATCTGGCTTCACACTCGCAGGAAGCGTCTTCCCAAAGACCGTCCGTCGCGACTACATCGAGCTAGTAGGGTATTCGGTTTTCAGGCGCCAAGCTTCGGCTTCTAGGCCTGAAACAGCCACATCGGCCGCCGGGGCGCCCGCGGCCGGGCGTGTGGGTATTGTTCGTGGCCGGGCGCCTGTTGCGGAATCAGAGAGCCCATGCCGACCATCAGTCAGCTCGTTCGTGCGGGGCGCGAGAAGATCGTCAGCAAGACGAAGAGCCCCGCGCTGCAGGACAGCCCGCAGAAGCGGGGCGTGTGCGTGCGCGTCTTCACCCAGACGCCCAAGAAGCCGAACTCGGCGCTCCGCAAGGTGGCGCGCGTGCGCCTGACGAACGGCATCGAGGTGACGACCTACATCCCCGGCGTCGGCCACAACCTCCAGGAGCACTCGCTGGTGCTCATTCGCGGCGGCCGCGTCAAGGATCTCCCGGGCGTCCGCTACCACGTCGTGCGCGGCACGCTCGACGCGGTCGGCGTGCAGGGGCGGATGCAGGGCCGGTCGAAGTACGGCGCGAAGCGGCCCAAGAAGGCGTAGCGCGCCGGGGCGCACGGGCTTAAGGCTGAGGCAAGAGAGAGACACATGCCGCGACGACGAGAGATTCCGAAGCGCAACATTCCGGCGGACCCGCTGTACGACAGCGCGCTCGTCAGCAAGTTCATCAACTGCGTGATGAACGACGGCAAGCGCAGCACCGCGGAGCGCATCCTCTACCAGAGCTTCGACATCATCAAGGAAAAGACGGGCGACGATCCGCTGAAGGTGTTCAAGAAGGCGGTCGACAACGTCAAGCCCAGCCTCGAGGTGAAGTCGCGGCGGGTCGGGGGCTCGAACTATCAGGTGCCCGTCGAGGTGAATCCCAACCGGCGTCTGTCGCTGAGCATGCGGTGGCTGGTCGGCTACGCGCGCGCGCGCGGCGACGGCAAGACGATGCAGGAGAAGCTGGCCAACGAGTTCCTCGACGCCTCGAACCTGCGCGGCGGCGCCGTGAAGAAGCGCGAGGACACGCACCGGATGGCCGAGGCGAACAAGGCGTTCGCGCACTATCGCTGGTAGACCACGGTCATGCCCAGGCAGGTTGCTCTCAACAAGACGCGGAATATCGGCATCATGGCGCACATCGATGCCGGGAAGACCACGACGACGGAACGGATCCTGTTCTACACGGGGATCACGTACAAGATCGGCGAGGTCCACGAAGGGCACCGCCGTCATGGACTGGATGGAGCAGGAGCAGGAGCGCGGCATCACGATCACGTCGGCCGCGACGACCTGCTTCTGGCGCGAGCACCGCGATCAACATCATCGACACGCCGGGCCACGTGGACTTCACCGCGGAGGTCGAGCGGTCGCTGCGCGTGCTCGACGGCGCGGTGGCGGTGTTCGACGCCGTTGCCGGCGTGGAGCCGCAGTCGGAGACGGTCTGGCGCCAGGCCGACAAGTACCGCGTCCCGCGCATCTGCTTCGTCAACAAGATGGACCGCATCGGGGCGGACTTCACGCGCACGCTCGAGCAGATTGGCACCAAGCTGCAGGGCAACGCCGTCGCGATCCAGCTGCCGATCGGCTCCGAAGACAAGTTCCTCGGCGTCGTCGACCTCGTCAAGATGAAGGCGATCACCTACAAGGACGAGACGATGGGCGCCGACTACGTCGTCGGCGAGATCCCGGACGACCTGCTCGAGGAGGCGCGGCACTACCGCGAGCACCTGATCGAGAAGGTGAGCGAGGCCGACGACAAGATCCTCGAGAAGTACCTCCACGGTCAGGAGATCACCGAGGACGAGATCAAGGCCGCCCTGCGCAAGCGCACGATTCACTCGGTGCGCGCCGAAAAGGCGGCCGTTCGTCCCGGTCATCTGCGGCTCGGCCTTCAAGAACAAGGGCGTGCAGCCGATGCTCGACGCGGTGGTGGACTACCTGCCGTCGCCGCTCGACATTCCGCCGATCATCGGCATCGATCCCAGCGAGGCCGAGGAGACCCAGGTCGAACGCCCGGCGTCGGACGAGGCGCCGTTCTCGGCGCTGGCGTTCAAGATCATGACCGACCCGTTCGTCGGTCAGCTCACCTTCATCCGGATCTACTCCGGGGTCATGACCTCCGGCTCGTCCATCTACAACGCCACCAAGCAGAAGACCGAACGCGTCGGCCGCCTCCTCAAGATGCACGCGAACAAGCGCGAGGAGATCAAGGAAGTCTACGCGGGCGACATCGCGGCGGCCGTCGGGTTGAAGAGCGTGACCACCGGCGACACGATCTGCGACGAGAAGCATCCGGTGGTGCTCGAGTCGATGGACTTCCCCGAGCCGGTCATTTCCCTCGCGATCGAGCCGAAGACGAAGGCCGACCAGGAGAAGCTCGGCCTGGGCCTCGGCAAGCTGATGGCCGAGGACCCGACCTTCCGCGTGCGGACCGACGATCAGACCGGGCAGGTCGTGATCGCCGGGATGGGCGAGCTGCACCTCGAGATCATCGTCGACCGCCTGAAGCGCGAGTTCAACGTCGAGGCGAGCGTCGGCCGCCCGCAGGTGGCCTACAAGGAGACGCTCACGCGGCCGGCCGAGGGCGAGGGCCGCTACGTCCGGCAGACGGGCGGGCGCGGGCAGTACGGCCACGCGAAGATCCGCCTCGTGCCGCGCCAGCCGGGCGAGGGCTACGAGTTCCTCAACAAGATCGTGGGCGGCTCGATTCCCAAGGAATTCATCAAGCCGATCGACCAGGGCATCCGCGAGGCGATGACGACGGGCGTCCTGGCGGGCTACCCGGTGGACGATGTCGGCATCGAGCTGTACGACGGGTCATTCCACGACGTCGACTCGTCGGAGATGGCGTTCAAGATCGCCGGGTCGATGGCGTTCAAGGATGCGGCCAAGAAGGCGAAGCCGGTCCTGCTCGAACCGGTGATGCGCGTCGAGGTGGTCGTCCCCAAGGACTACATGGGCGACGTCATCGGCAATCTCGCGAGCCGGCGCGGCCAGATCCAGTCGCAGGAGGATCGCGGCGGCACGCAGATCATCCAGGCGCGGGTGCCGCTGTCGGAGATGTTCGGCTACGCGACGGATCTCCGGTCGCGCACGCAGGGGCGCGCGACCTACTCGATGCACTTCGATCGCTACGAGCCGCCGCCGCAGAGCGTGGTGGACGAGGTCGTGGCGAGGATCCAGGGCCGATAGGGCCGGTGAGGCAGGTCGGGCGGGCCGGCGCGGCACGAACGCGCTGACTGAACGACCGACGGTCGAGACACGATCCGGAGCGGAAGCGACGGCAACGAGCGGGGGCGGGGCCCCGCGAGAGAGTAGAGAATGTCCAGCGCATTCAGCGACAAGATTCGGATTCGCCTCAAGGCGTACGACTACCGGGTGCTCGACCAGTCGACGACCGAGATCGTCGACACGGCCAAGCGCACCGGCGCCCGGCTGGCGGGGCCGATCCCGCTGCCGACGGCGAAGAACAAGTGGACGGTGCTCCGGTCGCCGCACGTCGACAAGAAGTCGCGCGAGCAGTTCGAGATCCGGACGCACAAGCGGCTGATCGACATCTTCGAGCCGACCTCGCAGACGGTGGACGCGCTGATGAAGCTCGACCTGCCGGCCGGCGTCGACGTCGAGATCAAGGCCTTCGGGAAGGAACACAAGTAATGGTGACCGGCATCATCGGCAAGAAAGTGGGGATGACCCAGCTCTTCGACGCCGACGGCACCGTGCATCCGGCGACGGTCATCAAGGCCGGGCCGTGCGTCGTCGTGCAGGCCAAGAACCAGCAGCGCGACGGCTACGAGGCGGTGCAGCTCGGACTGGTCGAGGAGGGGCCGGCGCGCGCGCCGAAGCCGCTCGCGGGGCACTACAAGAAGGCGGGCGTGCCGCCGACGCGGGTGCGGCGCGAGGTCAAGCTGGCGCCGGGTCCGGAGGGCGACGCGCCGCTCAAGGCCGGCGACCCGGTGCTCGTCTCCATCTTCGCCGACGGCGAGCGCGTCGACATCATCGGCACGAGCCGCGGCAAGGGCTTCCAGGGTGTCGTCAAGCGGCATCACTTCGGCGGCGGCGCGGCGAGCCACGGGTCGATGTTCCACCGCGCCCCGGGGTCGATTGGCGCCTCGTCGTTCCCGTCACGCGTGGTGAAGGGGATGCGCGCCGCGGGCCGGATGGGCGCCGACCGGGTGACGGTCCGGAACCTGAAGGTCCTGCGGGTGGATCCCGAGCACAACCTGCTGCTCGTCGAGGGCGGGATTCCGGGCGCGCCGACCGGCTACGTCGTCGTGCGGAAGGCCGTGGCGGCGAAGAAGCTCAAGGTCGCCCAGGTCGTCGAGAAGCCCAAGAAGGGGCGGAAGTAGCCGCGTGAGTTCGCGGCGGGGGCGGGGCCCTGCCGCCAGTGACAGAAGTCAACAGCCATGACTCTCGATATCGTCAACGGCGAGAACCAGAAGGTCGGCAGCGTCGACGTCAAGGACGACGTGTTCGGCGGCCGGGTGCAGGGTGCGCTCGTCTGGGAATCGGTGGTGCGCGAGAACGCCGCGGCGCGCCGCGGAACGCACATGACCAAGAACCGCGCGCTCGTGAGCGGCAGCGGCAAGAAGCCGTGGCGCCAGAAGGGCACCGGCCGCGCGCGCGTGGGCGAGATCCGCAACCCGCTCTGGCGCAAGGGCGGCACCGTGTTCGGACCGCAGCCGCGCAGCTACGCCTACGCGCTGCCGAAGAAGGTCGAGCGCGGGGCGCTGCGCGCGGCGCTGGCGGCCAAGCTGCAGGACGGCGGCGTGCTGGTGGTCGACGGACTGTCGGCGGGCGAGATCAAGACGAAGGCGGCGGCCGAACTGCTGGCGCGCCTGGGCGTGACGGGGAAGGCAGTGCTCGTGGACACCGAGGTCGACGACAAGCTGTCGCGGTCGGTGCGCAATCTGCCGGGGGTGTCGTTCGTGGCGAGCAGCCGGCTGACGGCGCGGACGGTGGCGGGCGCCGCGCGGGTCGTCGTCACCCAGCGGGCCCTCGAACGGCTTCAGGAGGCGCTGGCGTGACGCTGCGGGCTCTGGGCGCCCGGCGCTAGGACGGTTGACATGAAACTCACTGACGTGATCCGGCGGCCGCTCATCACCGAAAAGACGTCGATCCAGCGCGAGGACGGCCGGACGCTCGCCTTCGAGGTCGCGGCCAGCGCGAACAAGGTCGAGATCCGGCGGGCCATCGAGCAGCTGCTCGGCTCGAAGGTCGCGAGCATCCGGACGAGCATCACGCACGGCAAGGTCAAGCGGCAGGGCCGCTTCGCCGGCCAGCGTCCGGACTGGAAGAAGGCGTACGTCCGGCTTCGCGAGGGACAGAAGATCCCCGAATTCCTGGAAGGCGCGTAATCATGCCGATTCGAAAGTACAAGCCCACGTCGGCCGGGCGGCGGTTCCAGACCGTGCAGGTCTTCGACGAGATCACCACGTCGACGCCGTACAAGCCGCTCGTCGAGCCGCTGCGGAGCACCGGCGGGCGCAACAACACGGGCGCGCTGACCTCGTGGTGGCGCGGCGGCGGGCACAAGCGGATGTACCGCGTGATCGACTTCAAGCGCGACAAGCGCGGGATCCCCGCAAAGGTGTCGACGGTCGAGTACGACCCGAACCGCTCGGCGCGGATCGCGCTCCTGACCTACGCGGACGGCGAGAAGCGCTACATCCTGCAGCCGAACGGCCTCAAGGTGGGCGACACGGTCGTCGCCGGTCCCGCGGTCGACATCCTGCCGGGGAACGCGCTGCCGCTCAAGGACATCCCGCTCGGCACGCTGGTCCACAACGTGGAGCTCAAGCCGGGCAAGGGCGGCCAGATCGCGCGCAGCGCTGGCTCGTCGGTGCAGGTCGTGGCCAAGGAAGGCACCTACGCGTCCGTCAAGATGCCGTCGGGCGAGATCCGGAAGATCCTCGTCGAGTGCTTCGCGACGATCGGTCAGGTCGGCAACCTCGATCACGAGAACGTGTCGGTCGGCAAGGCGGGGCGGAGCCGGTGGCTGGGCATCCGGCCGCACGTGCGCGGCGTGGCCATGAACCCCGTCGACCATCCGCTCGGCGGCGGCGAGGGCAAGACCTCGGGCGGCCGGCACCCGGTGTCGCCGTGGGGCATGCCGACCAAGGGCTACAAGACGCGCAACCGCAAGGCGACGGACCAGTTCATCGTGCAGCGGAGACCGAAGTAATGAGTCGCTCACTCAAGAAGGGGCCGTTCATCGACACCCACCTGCTCGAGAAGATCGAGGGGATGAACCGGGCGGCCGAGAAGAAAGTGATCAAGACGTGGTCGCGGCGCTCGACCGTGATCCCGGAGATGGTCGGGCACACGCTCGCGGTCCACAACGGGAAGAAGTTCGTGCCCGTCTACATCACCGAGAACATGGTGGGCCACAAGCTGGGCGAGTTCGCGCCCACGCGGCTCTTCAAGGGCCACACGACGAAGGCGTCCGAGAAGGTCGCCTCCAGCGGGCCCGCGGCCGCCGGCGCGGCGAAGCCGGCCGGAGGGGCGTAATGATTCAGGCGCAGGCCACCGCCCGCTACGTGCGGACCTCGGCCCAGAAGGCGGGCCTCGTGATGGACCTCATCCGCGGCAAGGACGTCAACCGCGCGCTGGCGACCCTCAAGTTCACCCGCAAGGCGATTGCGGCCGACGTGGAGAAGCTCCTGCGCTCGGCGATCGCCAACGCGCAGCAGCGGGAGGGCTTCAGCGGCGACGTGGACCGGCTGTTCGTGTCGGCGTGCTACGCCAACCAGGGGCCGTCGGCCAAGCGCGTGCGGCCGGCCCCGATGGGGCGCGCCTACCGCGTGCTGAAGCGGACGGCCCACCTGACGGTGCACGTGTCGGAGCGTCCCGAGAAGGTGGTGCCGGTGGCGGCCGCCGGCAAGACGAAGGCGAAGGGTGAGCGGAAGGCGCCGACCGCGCGCAAGCGGGCGTCGAAGACGCCGAAGGCGAAGGAGTAACCGTGGGCCAGAAGGTACATCCGTTCGGATTCCGGCTCGGGTTCAACAAGACCTGGCGGTCGCGGTGGTACTCGGATCGCGACTACGCGAAGCTGCTGCACGAGGATCTGGCGCTGCGCCAGACGCTCAAGCGGCGGTTCGCGCACGCGGGCGTCTCGAAGATCGAGACCGAGCGCGCGGCCAACAAGCTGAAGATCGACATCTACACCTCGCGGCCGGGGATCATCATCGGGCGCAAGGGCACCGAGGTCGACAAGCTGAAGCAGGAGATCCAGAAGCGGACGAACCGCGAGGTCTTCATCAACATCCAGGAGATCCAGAAGCCGGAGCTCGACGCGCAGCTGATCTCCGAGTCGGTGGCGATGCAGCTCGAGAAGCGCGTGGCGTTCCGCCGGGCGATGCGCAAGGCCGTCGAGTCGGCGCTGCGGTTCGGGGCGCGGGGGATCAAGGTCCGCGTGTCGGGGCGGCTGAACGGGTCGGAGATCGCGCGGTCGGAGTGGTACCTGCACGGGCAGCTGCCGCTCCAGACGCTGCGGGCCGACATCGACTACGGCTTTGCCGAGGCGAACACCACCTACGGGCAGATCGGGATCAAGGTGTGGCTCTACAAGGGCGAGCGGCTGGTGCCGCTGCGCGGGCGCGAAGAGGAATACCGGGAGCGGGCCCCGAGACGGCCGGCGCGCGCCTAGCCGCCCGGGCGGACCCGGCGGGGCGCGTCGGTGACTCGGGTGCGCGCCGACTGAACAGACGAGCCGTCGGGCCACGATCCGGAGCGTGAGCGACGGCCACGAGCGGGGGGGCCCCGCGAGAGATTGAACGATGTTGATGCCGAAGAAGGTCAAGTACCGCAAGCAGCAGCGGGGGCGCATGGCCGGCAAGGCCTGGCGCGGGTCCGACGTGTCGTTCGGCGACTACGGGCTGCGCGCGCTCGAGCCGTGCTGGCTGACGGACCGGCAGATCGAGGCGGCGCGCGTCGCGATGACGCGGAGCCTGAAGCGTGGCGGCAAGATCTGGGTTCGGGTGTTCCCCGACAAGCCGATCACGAAGAAGCCGCAGGAGACGCGCATGGGCAAGGGCAAGGGCGCGCCGGAGCAGTGGGTGGCGGTGGTGCGGCCGGGCAAGGTGCTCTTCGAGATGGAGGGCGTCAGCGAGGCCGAAGCGCGCACGGCGTGCCGGCTGGCGGCGGCCAAGATCCCGATCATGACCAAGTTCGCGACCCGGTTCGCGCAGGAGAAGATGTCATGAAGGCGGCGGAACTGCGGGAGCTCGGCGCCGACGAGCTCGCCGCGAAGGAGCACGACCTGGCGGATCAGCTCTTCCGCCTGCGCATTCAGAAGTCGATGGGGCACCTCGAGTCGCCGGGCAAGGTCGCGACGGTGCGCCGCGACCTGGCGCGCGTGAAGACCGTCCTCCGGCAGAAGGCGAAGTAGGAGTCATGGCGCAGAAGGCGGAAAAGACCGGTATCGTCGTCAGCAACAAGATGCAGAAGAGCATCGTCGTGGCCGTCTCGCGGCAGGTGCGGCACGGGCTGTACGGGAAGACCGTGCGGCGCACGTCGACGTTCATGGTGCACGACGAGCAGAACGAGGCCAAGCCCGGCGACACGGTGGAGATCGTCGAGACGCGGCCGATGAGCCGCCGGAAGCGGTGGGCCCTCAAGCGGGTCGTCCGCCAGGCGGCGGAGGTCTGAGCCATGATCCAGATGCGATCGATCCTCGACGTCGCCGACAACTCCGGCGCGCGCAAGATCGCGATCATCAATCCGATCGGCGGGTCGACGGGCCGCTACGCGCGGCTGGGCGACATCGTGACCGCGTCGGTGAAGGAGGCCACTCCCGAGTCGAACGTGAAGAAGGGGCAGGTGGTCAAGGCCGTGATCGTGCGCACGGTGAAGGAGCAGCGGCGCCGCGACGGGTCCTACATCCGCTTCGACCGCAACGCCGCCGTGCTGGTGAACGACCAGGGCGAGCCGATCGGCACGCGCGTGTTCGGGCCGGTGGCGCGCGAGCTGCGCGAGCGGCGGTTCATGAAGATCATCTCGCTCGCGCCAGAGGTGCTGTGACATGTCCCGACTGGCGACCCCGATCCGCCGCAACGACAACGTGCTCGTCATCACGGGCAAGGACCGCGGCAAGCGCGGCCGCGTGCTGAAGGTGCTGCCCGGCACGAACCGGCTCGTCGTCGAGGGCGTGAACATGATCAAGCGCCACATGCGGCCCAATCCCGCGAAGAACGTGTCGGGCGGCATCGTGGAGCGGGAGGCGTCGCTGCACGCCTCGAACGTGCAGCTCGTGTGCCCCGAGTGCGGGGTCCAGACCCGCGTGGGACGCAAGACGCTCGGCGACGGCCGCAAGGTCCGGATCTGCCGCAAGTGCGGGGGAGTGGTGGACAAATGAGCCGCGTGAAGGACCGCTACCAGCAGGAGGCCGTGCCCGCGCTGCGCAAGGAGTTCGGCTATGCGAACGTCATGGCCGTGCCGCGCATCCGCAAGGTCGTGGTGAACATGGGGCTGGGCGAGGCGACGACCAACGGCAAGCTGATCGACGTCGGCGCCGACGAGCTCGGCCGCATCACGGGCCAGAAGGCCGTGACGCGCCGCGCGAAGAAGTCGATCGCGCAGTTCAAGGTCCGCAAGGGGCAGCCGATCGGGTCGATGGTGACGCTCAGGGGCGAGCGGATGTGGGAGTTCCTCGACCGCCTGATGAGCATTGCCCTCCCGCGCGTGCGCGACTTCAAGGGCGTGTCGCCGCGGGGCTTCGACGGCCGCGGCAACTACACGCTCGGCCTGCGCGACCAGCTGCTGTTTCCCGAGATCGACTACATGAAGGTCGACAAGGCGCGGGGCATGAACGTGTCGGTGGTGACGACGGCGAAGACCGACGAAGAGGCGCGGAAGCTCCTGCAGTTCATCGGGATGCCCTTCCGCGCGTCGTAGTCGTGGAGACGAAGGTGAGGCGCGGACGCCGGCCGGGCAGCGGCTGGCGGGTGCGCCCGTAAGCAGGACACATCAATGGCAACGACTGCGAAGATCGCGAAGGAACAGCGGACGCCCAAGTACAAGATCCGGCTGCGCAACCGGTGCCGGCTCTGCGGACGGCCGCGGGCCTACATGCGCAAGTTCGCGCTGTGCCGCCTGTGCTTCCGGAAGCTGGCGCTCGACGGCGACATCACCGGCGTGACCAAGAGCAGCTGGTAAATGAGCCCCATTCCGGATCGCGCACTGAACGGACGGACGCTGGCCGCGGGATCCGGAGCGGACGCGACGGCAACGAGCGGGGGTGGGGCCCCGCGAGAGAGTGATAAATGACAGATCCCATCGCTGATATGCTCACGCGGATCCGCAACGCCGTGGCGGCCAAGCACGGCCGGGTCGACATGCCGTCGTCGCGCCTCAAGACGGAGATCGCGCGCATCCTGCAGGACGAGGGCTACGTGCAGGGCTTCAAGCTGCTCGAGCCCACCGACAGCGGCCCGATCGGGCGCACGCTGCGGATCTTCCTGAAGTACGGCCCGCACGGCGAGCGGCTCATCACCGGCGTCGAGCGCATCAGCCGCCCGGGACGCCGGGTCTATTTCGGCCACAAGGACGTCCCGCACGTGCTGGCGGGGCTCGGCACGAGCATCCTGACCACCTCGCGCGGGGTCATGACGGGCCGCGACGCGGCGAAAGCGGGCGTCGGCGGCGAGGTGCTGTGCAACATTTGGTAGGGCTCAGGGCCCGGAGCCGGCGGCTCGGGGCTTAGGGAACGAACTCATGTCACGAATCGGAAAGAAACCGATCGCGATTCCCAAGGGCGTGACCGTCAAGGTCTCCGACGGCGCCGTCGAGGTGCAGGGCCCCAAGGGCACGCTGCGCCAGGCGTTTCCCTCGGGCATCGGCTTCGAGCTGGCGGGCAGCGAGCTGAAGGCGCAGCGCAAGACGGACGACCCCGAGCTCGCGAAGTTCCACGGCCTGGCGCGGAGCCTGGTCGCCAACGCGGTGACCGGCGTGACCCAGGGCTTCAAGCGCGAGCTCGACATCGTCGGCGTCGGCTACCGCGCGGAGCTGAAGGGCAAGCAGGTCGTCTTCGCCCTCGGCTACTCGCACCCGGTCGTCTTCGACATCCCGGCGGGGATCGACGTCGCGATCGACAAGCAGACGCACATCACCGTGACCGGGGTGGACCGGCAGCTGGTCGGCCAGGTCGCGGCCAACATGCGCCGCCTGCGCCGGCCGGACCCCTACAAGCAGAAGGGCGTCCGGTACACGGGCGAAGTGCTGAAGAAGAAGGCTGGCAAGACCGGAGCCAAGCAATGAAGATCAGGACAAAAGACGACCGCCGCGAGCGGATTCACCTCCGGCAGCGCAAGCGGATTCTGGGGACGAAGGAGCGGCCGCGCCTGAGCGTGTTCCGCAGCGTGTCGCACATTTACGCGCAGGTGATCGACGACCTCGACGGCCGGACGCTGGTGTCGGCCTCGAGCGTGGAGCCCGCCGTGAAGGGGGCGTTCGCCAAGGACGTGCGGGGCGGCAACCTGAAGGGCGCCGAGGCGGTCGGCAAGGTCATCGCCGAGCGGTCCATCGACAAGGGCATCAACCGGGTCGTGTTCGACCGCGGCGGGTTCCTGTACCACGGGCGCGTGCGGGCGGTCGCCGACGCCGCGCGGAAAGCGGGTTTGGAGTTCTAGCATGAAGACACGCGAGCGGATCGACCCGAGCCAGCTCGACCTCAAGGACACCGTGGTGTCCATCAACCGGGTGACGAAGGTCGTCAAGGGTGGCAAGAACCTGAGCTTCAGCGCGCTGGTCGTGGTCGGCGACGGCCACGGCGTGGTGGGCTTCGGGATCGGCAAGGCCAAGGAAGTGCCCTCGGCGATCAAGAAGGGCATCGAGGCCGCCAAGAAGAACCTGATCCGGGTGCCGCTGCAGGGCACGACGATTCCGCACCAGATCGTCGGGCACTTCGGCGCCGGGAGCGTGCTGCTGAAGCCGGCGCCCGACGGCACGGGCATCATCGCGGGTGGCGCCGTCCGCGCGGTCGTCGAGTCGGCGGGGATCACGAACATCCTGACCAAGTCGCTCGGCACGGCCAATCCCCACAACGTCGTGCGGGCCACGTTCGGCGGCCTGGGGACGCTCAAGGACCCCACGTCGCTCGCGCGGCTGCGCGGCAAGGACCTGGAGGAGCTCGCGCAGGCGGGCGTCTAGCGATGGCGAACGAGCGAACCGACACCAAGGGCGAGCGCGTCACGATCACCCTCGTCCGGAGCCCGATCGGGTTCCACCGCGACCAGGGCACGGTCGTGCGCGGCCTGGGCCTGCGGCATATCCGGCAGTCCGTCGTCCTCAAGGACACGCCCGCGACGCGCGGGATGATCCACAAGGTGCGGCACCTGGTCGAGGTCAAGTGACGCCTCGGACGGGGCGATGTAGTGATGTGGTGACCGCGTGACGGCGTGTCACGCGGTCACGCGACGATCCTGAGACGAAACCGATGGCACTGAACAATCTGAAGCCGCCCCGCGGCGCCAAGCACGCCAAGAAGCGCATCGGGCGCGGGCAGGGGTCCGGCAACGGCAAGACGGCGGGACGCGGACACAAGGGCGCCAAGTCGCGCTCGGGGTTCAAGTTCAAGCGCGGGTTCGAGGGCGGCCAGATGCCGCTGCACCGGCGCGTGCCCAAGCGCGGATTCTTCAACCCGTTCCGCGTCGCGTACGAAGTGGTGAACCTGGACGACCTGGGGCGCAAGTTCGAAGCCGGTACGGTGATCACGCCGGAGCTCATGCGCGCGGAGGGGCTGATCGCGCGGGGGACGACGCCGGTCAAGGTGCTGGCGCGCGGGGAGGTCGGCAAGGCGCTCACCATCCGCGCGCACAAGTTCAGCGGCAAGGCGGCCGAGAAGATCGCGGCCGCGGGAGGCGCGGCGGAGGCCATCGGCTGACGGAGTCGCCATGGAGAGCCTGAAGAGCATCTTTGCCGTGTCCGACCTGCGCAAGCGCGTGTTCTTCACGCTCGCGCTGCTCGGCGTCTACCAGGTGGGCCGTCACATCACCGTGCCCGGCGTGAACATCGCTGCCCTGAGCGAGCTCGCCGGACAGATGCAGAACACGATGTTCGGCCTGTACGACATGTTCTCGGGCCGGAATCTGTCGAACATGACGATCTTCGCGCTGGGCATCATGCCCTACATCAGCGCGTCGATCATCCTGCAGCTGCTCACGGTGGTGTGGCCGTACCTCGAGCGGCTGTCGAAGGAAGGGGAGCTGGGACGCCGGAAGATCACGCAGTACACCCGGTACCTGACGATCGCGCTGAGCCTCATCCAGTCCGCGGGCATCTCGATCTTCCTCGAGCGGCAGACGCAGACCGCCGGCGGCCTCCCGCTGGTGTACCACCCGGGCATGGCGTTCCGGCTCATGACGGTGCTGACGCTCACCACCGGCACGTGCTTCATCATGTGGCTGGGCGAGCAGATTACCGACCGCGGCATCGGCAACGGGATGTCGCTGCTCATCTACGCCGGCATCGTGGTCGGGTTCCCGGGCGCGGTGCTGCAGACCCTGGACCAGATGCGGACCGGGCAGCTTGGCCTGATCCGCATGATCATCCTGATCATCGTGATGCTGTTCGTCGTGGCGGCGATCGTCTTCGTCGAGCGCGGCCACCGGCGGGTGAACGTGCAGTACGCCAAGCGGGTCGTGGGCCGGCGCATGTACGGCGGGTCGAGCACGCACATCCCGCTCAAGGTCAACACGGGCGGCGTCATGCCGATCATCTTCGCCTCGTCGATGCTGGCGTTCCCGGCGACGATGGCGCAGGCGTTCCAGGGCGGGTGGGCGACGCGGGTGTCGGAGCAGCTGAACGTGGGCATGCCCCTCTATAACCTGCTGTACGTCGTCCTGATCATTTTCTTCACGTACTTCTACACCGCGATCATCTTCAATCCGGACGACGTGGCGGAGAACATGCGGAAGTACGGCGGGTTCATTCCGGGCATCCGGCCGGGCAAGCGGACGGCGGAGTACATCGACACCATCCTGGCGCGCATCACGCTGGCCGGCGCGGTGTACCTGGCGCTCGTCGCGATCCTGCCGCAGTTCATGCTGAGCGGGTTCCGCGTGGCGCCGATTCCGTTCATCGGCGACTGGCTCGACGCCGCGCTGCCGCGGTGGTTCACCGAAGGGCTGAACGTCACGTTCTTCTTCGGCGGCACGTCGCTGCTGATCGTCGTCGGCGTCGCGATGGACACCGTCCAGCAGGTCGAGTCGCAGCTCATCATGCGCCACTACGACGGCTTCATGAAGAAGTCGCGCATGCGCGGACGGCGGGCATAGGGACGTGGCCCTGAACCTCGTGATGCTGGGCCCGCCCGGAGCGGGCAAGGGCACCCAGGCCGACCGCCTGGCGCGCGTGCGCGGGATCCCGAAGATCTCGACGGGAGACATCCTGCGCGATGCGGTGCAGCGGGGCACCGAGCTCGGACGGCGCGCGAAGGCGATCATGGACCGCGGCGAGCTGGTGAGCGACGAGATCATGATCGGCATCGTGCGCGAGCGTCTGGCGAGGTCGGACGCGGCCGGCGGGTTCATCCTGGACGGCTTCCCGCGCACGGTGTCGCAGGCCGAGGCGCTCGACGACATCATGGACGGGCGTGATCCGCTCGTCATCGTGGACATCGCCGTGCCCGACGCCGAGCTGGTGCGGCGGATCTCCTCGCGCCGGGTCTGCGAGGCCTGCGGGGCGATTGCCGACGCGGCGGGGGCCGCCACGGGCGCGTGCGCCCGCTGCGGCAGCCGGCTCGTGCAGCGCGACGACGACAACGAGGCGTCGGTGCGGACGCGGCTGCAGATCTACCACGAGCGGACGCAGCCCCTCGTGGACTACTACAAGGCGCGGCCGAGCTTCCGCACGGTGGACGGGGCGCAGCCGGCCGACCACGTCGAGGCGGCCGTCGGCCGCGCGGTGGACGGCGCGGCGGTGGCCCCGGGACGGGCGGCGCGCCCGTGATCGTCTGTCGGTCGGCCGCGGAGCTCGAACGCCTGAGCGAGGCCGGACGGCTGGTGGGGGAGGTCCTGGTCGAGCTGGCGGCGCAGGTGGCGCCGGGGGTGACGACCGGCGACCTGGACGCGCTCGCGGAAGCCCGGATCCGGGCGGCGGGCGCGAGTCCGGCGTTCAAGGGGTACCACGGGTACCCGGCGACGATCTGCGCGTCGATCAACGAAGAGGTGATCCACGGGATCCCCTCGCCGTCGCGGGTGCTCCACGAGGGGGACATCCTCTCGATCGACGTCGGGGCGGCGCTCGGCGGGTACTACGGCGACAGCGCGATCACCGTGGGCGTCGGCCGGATCGCCGACGAGGCGGCTCGGCTGCTGCGGGTGACCGACGAGGCGCTCGCGCTGGGCATCGCGCAGGCGATACCCGGCGGGCGCGTGTCGGACATCGGCCACGCCGTGCAGGCGCACGTGGAGGCGAACGGGTTCTCGGTGGTCCGCGAGTTCGTGGGCCACGGCATCGGGCAGAAGATGCACGAGGAGCCGCAGGTGCCCAACTACGGCGAGCCCGGCCGGGGGCCGCGCCTGGCCGAGGGCATGGTGATCGCGATCGAGCCGATGGTGAACGCGGGCCGGCCGGCCGTGAAGGTGCTGGCGGACGGGTGGACGGCGGTGACGCGCGACACGAGCCTGTCGGCGCACTTCGAGCACACCGTCGCCATCACCGCCGCCGGTCCCTGGGTGCTGACGGCGCGGACGACGGGCGCCGCGGCGTCGGATGGCAAGCGCCCCGCCGCCGCCAGGCGCTGAGCCGGTGGCGGAGGCGTCGCCGGCGCGGACGCGGCTGGCGACGGTCGTCGAGGCGCTGCCGAGCGGCCTGTACCGGGTGCGGCTCGACGACGGGCCGCACGCGACGGTGCACGTCGTGGATCGGGTGGATCGTAACTTCGTCCGGGTGCTGGTCGGCGATCGGGTGCGCGTGGAATTGTCGCCCGTGGATCCCGGCCGCGGCCGGATCGTAGAGAAGGCTCAGGGGTAGCTGATGAAAGTTCGTGCATCGGTCAAACGCATGTGCGCCAAGTGCAAGATCATCCGCCGCCGCGGCGTGGTGCGGGTGATCTGTCCGAATCAGAAGCACAAGCAGAGGCAGGGCTGACATGGCTCGTATCGCAGGCGTGGACTTGCCGCGCACCAAGCGGGTGGAAATCGGGCTGACCTACATCTTCGGGATCGGCCGCGTCCGCTCGAACGGCATCCTCAAGGAAGCCGGGGTTGGTCCCGACATCCGGGTCAAGGATCTCTCCGAGGACGACGTCCGGAAGATCAGCCGCGTGATCGAGGAACAGGGCGGGGTGGAAGGCGACCTGCGCAAGGAGGTCTCCATGAACATCAAGCGCCTGATGGAGATCGGCTGCTACCGCGGCATGCGGCACCGCCGGGGCCTGCCCGTGCGGGGGCAGCGGACGCGCACCAACGCCCGGACCCGCAAGGGCCCGCGTCGCGGGGCGATCGCGAAGAAGAAGACGGTCTAGCCGGGAGCGGGGTCCCGGCGCCATTGAGGGAAGATAGAAGACGCAACCTATGGCCAAGAGCGAACCGACAGCGGACGCCGCAGCCCTCCCGGAAAAGGAAGGGACCGGCAAGCGGAAGAAGACCTTCAAGAAGCGCGGCGAGAAGCGCATCGTTCATCACGGGCTGGCGCACATCCAGGCGTCGTTCAACAACACCGTGGTGACGATTACCGACACCGAAGGGAACGTCGTCGCCTGGTCGAGCGCCGGCGGCATCGGCTTCAAGGGATCGCGCAAGGGCACGCCGTTCGCCGCGACGCAGGCCGCCCTCAACGCAGGGAACGCCGCGAAGGCGATCGGCATGCGGTCGCTGGACGTGCGCGTGAAGGGCCCCGGGTCGGGCCGCGAGTCGGCGATTCGCGCGCTGCAGACCGTGGGGCTCGAGGTGAAGTCGATTCGCGACGTGACGCCGATCCCGCACAACGGATGCCGGCCCCCGAAGCGGAGGAGAGTGTAAATGGCGCGCTACATCGGCCCCGTCTGCCGGCTCTGCCGCCGGGAGGGCATGAAGCTGTTCCTGAAGGGTGAGCGGTGCTACACGGAGAAGTGCGCGATCGAGAAGCGCAACTTCGCGCCCGGACAGCACGGGAAGTCGCGCCGGACGAAGCTGTCGGGCTACGGCCTGCAGCTGCGCGAGAAGCAGAAGGTCAAGCGCATCTACGGCGTGCTCGAGGATCAGTTCCGCCACTACTTCGAGGCGGCCGAGCGCACGCGCGGGATCACGGGCGAGATGCTGCTGCAGCTGCTGGAACGGCGGCTCGACAACGTCGTCTATCGCCTCGGCTTCGCCACCTCGCGTGCCCAGGCCCGGCAGATGGTGCGCCACGGCCACTTCCAGGTGAACGGCCGGAAGGTGGACATCCCGTCGTACTCGGTGCGCCAGGGCGACCTCGTCACCGTGATCGAGCGGAGCCGGACGAATCCCACCATCGAGCACGCGATGGAAGAGGTCAAGGGGCGCGGCGTACCCGAGTGGCTGTCGGTCGACTCCGCCGCGGCGACCGGCCGGGTGGTGACGATGCCGACGCGCGAGCAGATCAACCTGCCCGTCCAGGAACAGCTGATCGTGGAGTTGTATTCGAAGTAGGCGTGTTCGCACGCCACCGGCCCGCAGCCTTACACAGACCTGCGGCGGGAGGCCGGTGGTCACTGGCAGGTCTGGAGGCCCGTCTGCGGGCCCGTAGGCGAAAGGACGCATCATGCTCTGGAGAGGATTTCAGCGGCCGAAGCGGCTCGAGTTCGAGCGCGAGACCCTGACGGATCGGTTCGGCCGCTTCTACGCGCAGCCATTCGAGCGCGGGTTCGGCACGACAATCGGCAACGCGCTGCGGCGCGTGCTGCTGTCGTCGATCGAGGGCGCGGCGATCACCGCGGTGCGCATCGAGGGCGTGCTGCACGAGTTCTCGCCCATTCCCGGGGTGGTCGAGGACGCGACCGACATCATCCTGAACCTCAAGCAGATTCCGCTGAAGCTGCACGTCGATCACACCAAGACGCTGGTCCTCCGCGTGGACAAGCCCGGTGAGGTGCGCGCGCGCGACATCCAGGCCGATGCCGACGTCGAGATTCTCGAGCCGGACGCCCACATCGCGACCGTCGCCGAGGGCGGCAAGCTCCAGATGGAGATGCGGATGAAGCGCGGTCGGGGATACGTGTCGGCCGACAAGAACTTCGACGAGGATCTCGGGATCGGCTGGATCCCGATCGACTCGGTGCACTCGCCGATCAAGAAAGTGAACTACCTGGTCGAGGCCGCGCGCCTCGGACAGACGACCGACTACGACAAGCTGACGGTGGACGTCTGGACCAACGGCTCGATCAATCCGCGCGACGCGGTGTCGCTCGCGGCGAAGCTGGTGCGCGATCACCTGAACATCTTCATCAACCTCGAAGAAGGCTCCGAGCAGATGGCCGAGGCGCTGGCCGACCTGCCGCGCCCCGGCGTGAGCAACGAGAACCTCGACAAGAGCGTCGAGGAGCTCGAGCTCTCCGTCCGCTCGTACAACTGTCTGAAGAACGCGAACATCCGGACGATCCGGGAGCTCGTGCAGAAGACCGAGGCCGAGATGCTCAAGACGAAGAACTTCGGCCGCAAGAGCCTGAACGAGATCAAAGAGATCCTGCACACGATGGGGCTGAGCCTCGGCATGCGTCTCGATCAGCCGAGCTCGGCGGGTCAGGAGTAACGACGAGCCGTGAACGCGGACCGACGGCCGGCGCACGCGCCGGATCGTCGGCGACGGCCACGAGCGGGGGTGGTTCCCCGCGAGAGATAGGGAAATGAGGCACCGAGTCGCACACCGGAAGCTGGGGCGGGTCACCGAGCATCGCGTCGCGATGCTCCGGAACCAGGCGACGGCCCTGCTCAAGCACGAGCATCTGACGACGACCGTGCCGCGGGCCAAGGAACTGCGGCCGTTCGTCGAGCGGTTGATCACGATCGCCAAGCGCGGCGTGGCCGACGGCGCGGCCAACGGACGGGTGCTCACCGCCCGCCGGCTGGTCCTGCAGGATCTGCAGGACCGCGAGGTCGTGGGAAAGCTGTTCGACACGATCGCCCCGCGCTTCGCGTCCAGGCCGGGCGGCTACACGCGCCTGCTGCGCCTGGGCTACCGGCGCGGCGACAGCGCGGAAGTCGCCCAAGTCGAGCTCGTCGGGAGCGAGTACGATCCGACGAAGAAGGCCGAGGCGCCGACCGAGGACGGCGCGAAGCCGAAGGCGAAGACCAAGGGCGTCGGCGACCGCCTGAAGGCCGCGGCAGAGCGCCTGCGCGGCAAGAAGGCCGAGGAGGAAGGCGGCAAGGGCAAGAAGGCGTCGGCGCCCGCGAGGGACGTCAAGCGCCGCTCGACCACGCCGCGAAAGGCCGGCGGCAGCTAGCGGCCGGCCTCACGTTTCGCGCCCGGTGCCTGGCGCCGGGACCCTTGCGGGTCCCCGGGGCCGGTGCACCGGGTGTCTCGCATCTCCCCCCAGGCGCCCGACCCCGGGCTACGCTCGTCACTCCTCGACCGCCACCTCCCCGCGCTCGGTTTTGGCCGCGGCGATGATCTTCGTCTGGATGTGGGCCGGCACTTCCTCGTAGTGCGAGTACTCCATGTGATAGGAGCCGCGCCCGCCGGTGGCCGAGGTCAGGTGCTGCTCGTAGCTGAGCATCTCGGACATCGGCACCTGGGCCTTGATGATGGTGGTGGCGCCGCGCGTGTCCATGCCGGCGATGCGTCCACGCCGGCCGTTGAGGTCGCCCATCAGGTCGCCGGCGAAGTCCGACGGGGCGTACACCTCCACGTCCATGATGGGCTCCAGGAGCGTCGGACGCGCCCGGGTCATGGCGTCCTTGAAGGCGAGCGAGCCCGCCATCTTGAACGAGAGCTCGTTGGAGTCCACATCGTGGTACGCGCCGTCGAACACGGTGACCTTGAAGTCGACCATCGGGTAGCCGGCGAGATAGCCGCGCTGGCGGGCGTCCTGGATCCCCTTTTCGACGGCGGGGACGAACTGGCGGGGAATGGCCCCGCCGAAGATGTCGTCGACGAACGCGAAGTCGGACCCTCGCGGCAGCGGCTCGACGCGGATCTTGCAGTCGCCGAACTGGCCGTGCCCCCCGGTCTGCTTCTTGTGGCGGCCGTGAGCCTCGGTGGGGGCCTTGATCGTCTCCAGGTACGGGATGCGCGGCGGCTTCAGGTTGACGTCGACGCCGAAGCGGCGCTTCAGCTTCGCGACGGTCACCTCGATGTGCAGCTGGCCCTGACCGGAGAGGAGCAGCTCCTTGGTCTGCGCGTCGCGGCTGTACCGGATCGAGGGGTCCTCCTCTTCGAGCCGGTGCATCGAGCTGCTGATCTTGTCCTCGTCCCCCCGGCTCTTCGGCTCGATGGCATACGAGAGTACGGGCTCCGGGAACTTGATGGGCGGAAACGTGAACCCGGCGCCTTTGTCGCCGAGGGTGTCGCCGGTGCGGGTGTCCTTGAGCTTGGCGACCGCGCCCAGGTCGCCGGCGCGCAGCTCGGTCACGTTCGTCTGCGTCTTGCCCTGGAGCAGGACGAGATGGCCCACGCGCTCCTGCGCGTCGCGCGTGACGTTCTGCACGGTCGCGTCGGCCTTCAGCACCCCCGTGAAGACGCGGAACATGGTGATGCGGCCCGCGAAGGGGTCCGCGATCGTCTTCCAGACGAACGCAGCCGTAGGGCCGTCCTCGTTCGTGGCGCGCGTGACCGGCTGGCCGGCCTCGTCGAGCGCCCGGAACTCGCGCTCGGCGGGCGACGGCAGGTACGAGGCGATGGCGTCGAGCAGCTGCGGCGCGCCGACGTTGGCGAGCGCGGAGGTGCAGACCAGGGGGAACACGGCGCCCTTCAGCACGGCGGTGCGCAGACCTGCGACCAGCTCCTCGTCGCTCAGCGTGCCGGCTTCGAAGAACGTCTCCATGAGCTTCTCGTCCGACTCGGCGACCATCTCGATGAGCGCTTCCCGGGCGGCGCCGGCGGCGTCGGCCATCGCGGCGGGCACCTCGCCCTCGCTGAAGCGCCCGCTGCCGTCGGGCTCGAAGAGGTAGGCCTTGTTCGCCACGAGATCCACCACCCCGCGGAAGTCCTTTTCCTCGCCGATCGGGAGCTGGATGGGAATCACGGTGCGGTTGCACGACTCGTGCAGCGACTCGAGCGAGCGCGCGAGGCTGGAGCGCTCGCGGTCGAGCCGGTTGAGCACGACCATGCGCGGGAGTCCCAGCTCCTCCGCGATCGCCCAGACTTTTTCGGTCTGCACCATCGGCCCGGCGACCGCGTCCACCACGACCAGCGCGGCATCGACGACGCGCAGGGCAGCGCGCGCGTCGCTCAGGAAGTTGCCCATCCCGGGCGTATCGATGAGATTGATCTTGAGCCTGTTCCACTCCGCGTAGGCGAGGCTCGCCGACAGCGTGTGCTGCCGGGCGATCTCCTCTTCGTCGAAGTCGGTGACGGTCGTGCCCTCATCGACCTTGCCGAGGCGGTTGACCATGCCGGCGTCCGAGAGGATGGCGGAGGTGAGCTGCGTCTTGCCCGATCCCGTATGCCCGACGAGGGCCGTGTTTCGAATGCTGGACGCGTCGTAGACCTTCATGTGTGGAGTCCCCCTGTCCGCTCTGGCGCATCATATGCGTGCGCGGAGGCCCCCGCAAGGCTGGCGCCCTACTCGTAGCGCAGGGCGTCGATCGGGTCGAGGCGCGAGGCTTTGACGGCGGGGTACATGCCGAAGAAGATCCCGACGGCGATCGAGAAACCGAGCCCGAGGGCGAACGACCACCACGGCAGGGAGACGGGGAAGCCCGAGACCAGGTGGACCGTCCAGCCGATCGCGCTTCCGAGCGCGATCCCCAGGATGCCGCCGATCGAGGTCAGGAACGCGGCCTCGACGAGGAACTGGAAGAGGATCTCCGCGCGGCGCGCGCCGAGGGCCTTGCGGACGCCGATCTCGCGCGTCCGCTCGGTGACCGAAATCGACATGATCGCCATCACGCCGATCCCGCCGACCATCAACGCAATCGACGAGATCACGACGAGGGCGAGCAGGGTCGCCTGGCTGACCCGGTTCCAGAGCTGCAGGAACTGGTCCTGCGTGACGATGTCGAAGTCGTCGGGCTCGTCGAGTCGCAGATTGTGGCGGATTCGCATCACGCGCTCCACGTCGGCGATCGCCTGCGTCGCCGTGTAGCCGTCGCGGGGCAGCACGGAGATCTGGATGTTCATCAGTGCCGTGGACCGGACGATGCGCGTCGCCCGCAGTCCGAACGTCTGCTGGTAGACCGTGTAGGGAATGACGACGAAGTCGTCCTGCTGCAGGTTGAACCCGCCGGCGGCGGGGCGGGCGTCGAACACGCCGACCACCTCGTAGCGGTCGCTGCCGATCCGCACGGTCTTGCCGATGGGATCGATGCCGGTCGGTTCGAAGAGCACCTTGTAGGCGGTGTTGCCGAGCACGACGACGTGCTTGCGGTAGCGCACCTCGATGCCGTTGAAGAAGCGTCCCGTGAGCATCGGGATCCGCGTACCCTGGGCGAAGAACTCGCCCGTTCCGAACACGAGCTGGGGCCGCGTGCGCTGGTCGCTGTAGTAGACGCGCTCCTGGTTCACGGCGCCGGGTCCGCCGGCCCCGAACTCGATGTCGACGGTGCCGACGCTCGGCGCGCCTTCCTCGATCGCGCGGGCGTCGCCCGTGTTCAGGTTCGGGCGCTTCAGCAGTTCCTCGAGCTGCGCGCCGTTGGCGAAGCTCGTCACGCCGAAGCGCTGGATGAAGATGGTATCGGGGCCGATGCTGCGGATGAGGCCGCGAAGCGACTGGTCGAATCCCCGGATGAGGGACGTCATGCCGACGATGGCCGTGACGCCAATCACGACCCCGAGGACGGTGAGCCCCGACCGGAGCTTGTTGCTGCGCACCGTATCGATGGCCATCGCGACGACTTCGGAGAAGATGGTGAATCGCATCTACTCTCGCCGCAGCGCCTCGATCGGGTCCAGCCGGGCCGCGCGGAGGGCCGGATAGATCCCGAAGAAGAGGCCGACGAGGGCCGTGATGCCGATCCCCAGTCCCACCGACCAGAACCGGACCGTCGCCGGCACCGGCGTGAAGTACGCGATCGTCAGGGCGATGGTGGCGCCGAGCACGGTCCCGACGATGCCGCCGAAGACCGAGAGCACCACCGACTCGGTGAGCATCTGCGCCACGATGTCCGATCGCCGCGCGCCGAGGGCCTTGCGCAGGCCGATCTCCCGCGTCCGCTCCGACACGGCCATGAGCATGATGTTCATGATCACGATGCCGCCCACCACGAGCGAGAGCGCCACCACGCCGATGAGCACGGCGAAAATGCCGCTGGTGGCCGAGTGGTAGATGTTCAGGATCGTGTCCGACGTGAACAGGCCGAAGTTGTCGTCCTGGCGGGGCTTCAGCCGGCGCGCCATCCGCAGCGCGACGCGCGCCTGGTCCATCGCCGTCTCGAGCAGCGCGGGGCTGCGGGGCTTGACGGTGATCGACAGGCTCCGCTGCGATCCGAAGATCTGCTGAAACTGCCCCAGCGGGATGATGGCGAACGAGTCCTGCGACTGGCCGAGCACGGTGCCCTTTTTGGCGCTCACCCCGACCACGCGAAAGTGGATGCCGTTGATCTCGATGGTCTTGTCGATCGGGTTGACGCCGGAGCCGAAGAGCTGGTCGGCGATCTGCCAGCCGAGCACCGTGATGGGACGCGCCGTCTCGACCTCGATCGGGTTCATCAGGCGCCCCCGCTCGGCGTCGAACGAGGCGAAGTTGACGTAGTCGGGGGTCACGCCGCGGATCGTCGTGCGGTCGATCGACCGGTCGCGGTACGAGACGCTGCCCTGTCCCGTGGCGTCGGCCATCACCGCCTGCGCGAGGGTCGAATACCGCCGGATCGCCCGCATGTCCTGCATCGTCAGGCGCGGGTTGTTGCGCGTGAGGTCGAACTCACGGTCGCGGCGCGCCACCGGATACTGCTGGATGTTGAACGAGTCGGCGCCCGCCTGGCTCAGAATCGCGTCGGTCACCGAGGCGTTGAGCCCCTGCACGAGCGAGACCACCGCGATGATCGACGTCACGGCGACGATGTTGCCGAGGACCGTCATCAGCGATCGCAGCTTCGACGACCAGATGGCGTCGATCGCGACTGCGGCCGACTCGTAGAGCTGATTGCGCATCTACCCCTTGGTCGAGTTGTCGACCTTGACCGAATCGCCGTCCGCCATGCCCCGCACGGAATTGTACGGCCCGGTGATCACCTCGTCGCCGGCCTTGAGCCCCGAAAGGACTTCGAAGTACCGGTCGCCGGCGATGCCGATCTTGATCGGCACGAAGACGGCCTTCCCCTGGCGCACCACGAAGACCCCCTCGGTCTCCCTGCGCGTCTGCCCGGGCTTGAGGTCCACGGGATCCGTCGCCGCATCCGCCGGGCGCCGGTCGTGCGGCGGAGGCGGCACCACCTGCCCGCTGGCGTCGTAGACCAGCTCGCGGACCGCCACCGCCGGAATTGGAACCGAGACCACCGCGCTCCGCGTGGCGGTCGTGATGTCCGCCGCGCAGGTGAAGCCCGGCCGCACGTCGGGCACCTTGTCGTCGAGGACCACGACGACCTTGAAGTTCGTCGCCTGCGTGCTCGTGCCGGCCGCCGTCCCGGTCGCCTCGATCGGGCTGTTGCCGATCTCGGTCACGTGGCCGCGAAAGACATCGTCGGGCAGCGCGTCGATCGTGATCTTGGCGTGCTGGCCGATGGCGACGCTGGGGATGTTCGTCTCGTCGACCTGGACCTCGGCCTGGATGACCGACATGTCGGCGAGCGTCAGGAGGACCGTGCCGGCGTTGTTCATCGTGCCAATCACGGCCGTCTCGCCCTCCTGGATGTTCCGCCGCGTCACGATGCCGTCGATCGGCGACGTGATCGTGACCTTGCTCAGGTCGTAGCGGGCGCTCTCGAGCGATGCCCGCTGCTGATCGATCCGGCTCGCCTGCGCGTCGACCTGCTTCTGCCGCTCCTCGAGGGTCGACTGCGCGACCGCGACGTCGTTCTGCGCCTTGTCGAGGGCCTCGCGCGTCGCCAGCTGCTGTTTCCACAGGTCCTGCTGGCGCTTCAGGTTGAGCTGCACCTGCTCGAGCTGGACGCGCGCCGTCTGCACGGACTGCCGCATCTGGGCGAGCGAGGCCTCGGCCTCCTGGAGCGAGGCCGTGCCGCTGTCGACCCGCGTCTTGAGCGAGCGCGGGTCGATCTGCAGCAGGAACTGTCCCTTGGTGACGCGGTCGCCCTCGTCGACGGCGAGATCGACGACGCGGCCGGAGGTGTCGGCGCTGATGTTGACGAGGCGCTTGGGCTGAATCGTACCCGACGCGGAGACGATCGCCTCCAGGTCGCGCTTCTGGACGACCTCGGTGGTCACCGTCGGACCCGACTGGCGCTTGAAGTACAGATTGGCGGCCACCACCGCCGCGCCGAGCAGGACGATGGCCAGCGTGATGAGGACGTTCTTTCCTTTCATCGTTTCGACACTCTCCTACGCGGACCGAATCGCGGCGACGATGAGCGCGATGCCCGCATACACCGCGAGGAGGCCGAACGCGATCGGGCCGGTGCGCCGCTTGTAGAGCACGCCCAGGCCGATGGCGAGGCTCACCATCCACCAAATCACGAACAGATCGATCGCGCCCAGCAGCCGCGCCGGGAACGACGTGTCGCCGAGCATCGGCAGGAACACCGCGAGCGTCGCGGGCGACGACATCGACTGCCGCGCGTAGTCGAGGGGCAGCACGAACAGCTGCTGCAGCACGACGATGGCGCCGGAATGGACGACGACGGCGTACGCCTGCTTGAAGGTGCCGTCGGCGCCGAGGATCGCCACGAAGAGCGCGAACAGGAGGCCGGCGATGACGGCGGTAATGACGGGGAACGAGACCAGCTGGCCGGCGAGCGCGAAGTACCGCAGCCTCGGCAGCATGGCGACCAGCCGCTGATAGGCCTGATCCGGCACCTGCTGCCCGAAGCTCTCCATGACGCTCAGCTGCCGATCGAGGAGGGCGTGCTGGCCGACCTCGGTCGACAGGAAGACGAAGTTGGCCGAGGCCGTGATGGCGATGATCGTGGCCAGGGCGCCGAGCCAGCTCGGCCGTGCGGCCACCGCCGCGTAGGCGGCGCGGGGCGACGTCACGACGCGGACGAGACGCGGCGCCAAGCTCATCGGAACCGTCGGCGATGCGGAGGCGGGTTCGACCATGATGCGGCGACTGACGCTCAATCTACCTATATACGACCGGTGTGACGCCCGTGTTCGTCATGCGGTTCAGTCCTGGCGGCCGAACTGCCAGACGGCCGGGGCGATGAACGCACAGGCCAGCACGCTCATGACGAGGACGTTCGTGCCCATCGGATGGAGCGTCAGGGCTTGCAGAATCGGTGCCGGCAGGCTGCCACCCAGGGCGGCGACGCGCAGCGAGTCGACGCCGTAGGTGACCGGATCGAGACGCGCGAGCCACAGCATCCAGAGCGGCACGCCTCGCAGCGGGAAGAACGCGCCCGACAGGAAGAACATCGGCATCATCAGGAACTGCATGATCATCTGGAAGCCTTCCATCGTCCGCTGGCGGGCGGCGATGAGCAGGCCGAAGGCGGTCATCACCGTGGCGAGCAGCAGCATCAGGCCGAGGATCCCGACCACCTGGGCCGGTCCGAGGCGAACGCCCAGGACGGGCGCGAGCAGCAGCACGATGATGCCCTGGAACATCGCGACCGTCGCGCCCCCGGCGACCTTCCCGATCGCGACCGCGGCGCGCGAGACCGGCGCGACCATGACTTCCTTCAGGAACCCGAACTCGCGATCCCAGACGACGGAGACCGCGGAGAAGATGGCGGTGAAGAGCACCGCCATCGCGATGATGCCGGGAAACATGAACTGGCGGAAGTCGAGCGCGCCGCCGCCCATGCCCTGCATCGCGGGAGCGAGGCCCGTGCCGAAGACGAACAGGTAGAGGAGCGGCTGGCCGAGCGACGCCATGATCCGCGCGCGGTCGCGCGAGAACCGCAGCACGTCGCGGAACCAGATCGTGTAGGCGCCCTTGAGATCGCGAACGAGGCGGTGCATGGCGGCTCCTAGCGCCGGCGCCCGGTCCACATCCGGGCGGCGAGGCGCAGCTGCTGCGTGGCATCGGCTTCCGAGGCGCGGATGGCGTGTCCGGTCAGCTTGATGAACACGTCCTCCAGCGTCGGGCGGCTGAGGTTGATGGTCTGGACGGTGATGGCATCGGGCCCGGCCCCGAGCCGGTCGATGAGCTGGGGGATGAAGTGGTCGCCGTCGCGCGTCTCCACGATGAGCTGGCCGTGGGGGCCGCTCCGGGTCTCGACGCCCGGCAGGCCCGCGAGGCGGGCCGCGGCCGCGGCGTCGTCGGAGGTGCGCATCGCGATGATGTCGCCGCCGACCAGGGCCTTGAGCTTCTCCGGCGTGTCGAGCGCGACGATCCGCCCGTGGTCGATCACGGCGATCCGGTCGCAGTGCTCGGCCTCGTCCATGTAGTGCGTCGTCATGAACATGGTGACGCCCTCCTGCTTGCGCAGCTTCAGGAGGTACTCCCAGATGTGGCGCCGGGTCTGCGGATCGAGCCCGACCGTCGGCTCGTCGAGAAACAGCACCTTCGGGTGGTGGAGCAGGCCGCGCGCGATCTCGAGCCGCCGCTTCATGCCGCCCGAGAACGTGCGCACGATCTCCTTGGCCTTGTCGGCGAGGTCGACCATCTGGAGCAGCTCGCCGGCCCTGGTCGAGAACACGTGCCGCGGCACGTCGTAGAGCATGGCGTGGAACCGCAGGTTCTCGAGGCCCGTGAGACGGTCGTCGAGGCTCGCGTCCTGGAAGATGATGCCGATCGACTGGCGGACGCGGTCGGGCTGGCGGGCGACGTCGAACCCGTTGATGACGGCCGACCCGCCCGTGGGCCGGAGCATCGTGCACAGCATGTTGATCGTCGTCGACTTGCCGGCGCCGTTCGGGCCGAGGAAGCCGAAGACCTCGCCCTGGCGGACCTCGAAGTCCACCCCGGCGACGGCGACGAAGTCGCCGAACTTGCGCTGCAACTGCCGTACGTCAATGGCGTTCACGGCGGGACCTCCTTCGGCCGGGCCGCCTGGCTCCGCAGGCGGGGGCGGCGGCGAACACGGTGCGCAGGACGGCGAGGCCGGCCTGCAGGCGGCGCGCGGAGGCGCGGTCGAGCGGCGCGAGGATCTCGGCGAGCCGCGCCTCGGCCGCCCGTCCGACGCGCTCGACGGCGGCCCGCCCGGCGGCGGTGACCTCGACGATGAGGACCCGGCGATCCTCGGGCGACGGCGTGCGGCGCACCCAGCCGCGCTGCAGCAGCGCGCTGACCGAGTTGGACATGGTCGGAAGACTGACGCCGCGCAGCGCCGCCAGCTCGCTGAGCGACCGCGGCTGCTGCGCGAGCATGGAGAGCAGGGCGAAGTGCGCCGGGAGCGGCAGCTCGCCGGCGGCGCGCAGCTCGGCGGCGACGGTCCGCATGACGAGCGGGATGATGGCGAGGACGTCCTTGGCCGCGTCGCGCGCGAGGGTTCGGGTCATCGGGGACGCGCGGCCGATCGGGCCGCGCCAGACAATTAGGCTACCTAATAATTAGCTCTCCTAAGCTATCACGGACGGCGCCGCGCCGCAAAAGGCGGCCCGCGACGCGGTCGTGCGGTGTGCCGCCGCGCGCCAGATTTCTTGACACCCGGAAACCGGGCCTTTACCATGCAGTGTTTCTTGGCTGAAGGAGCGTGACGTGGTCGGATTCGTCCCCAAGGAGATGTTCTTCACGAAAGGGGTGGGCAAGCACCGCGAGAAGCTGACCTCCTTCGAGCTCGCGCTCCGCTCGGCCGGCATCGCGGCGTGCAACCTGGTCCGCGTCTCGAGCATCTTCCCGCCCAAGTGCCGGATCCTCTCGCGCGCCCAGGGCGCCAAGGGCCTCGAACCCGGACAGGTGACCTTCGTCGTCATGTCCGAGGCCGCCACCCGGGAGCCGCACCGCCTCATCGCCGCGACGGTGGGCGTCGCCATCCCGCGCGATCGAAGTCTTTACGGGTATTTGTCGGAGCATCACAGCTTCGGCGAAACCGAGGACGTCGCCGGCGACTACGCCGAGGAGCTCGCGGCGGAGATGCTCGCCACGACGCTCGGCCTCGAGTTCGACCCCGACAAGAGCTGGGACGAGAAGAAGGAGGTCTACCGCATGTCGAACGAGATCGTGCGGACCCAGAACATCACGCAAAGCGCCATCGGGGACAAGAAGGGACTGTGGACGACTGTCGTCGCCGCTGCCGTACTGGTCGGCTGATCGCCGCGTTTCTCGCTCCGCTCCTGTGCACGTGGGCCGCTCCGGCCCGCGCCCAATCCTTCGACAGTGTCGGCATCCGCGCCCAGGGCATGGCGGGCGCGTTCGTCGCCGTTGCCGACGATGCCACCGCCACGTGGTGGAACCCCGCCGGCCTGGCCACCGGCGCCCTCTTCGACGTCGACATCCTCCGCCAGAACACCTGGCGGCCCCGGGATGTCGACACGGCCGCCCGCTCGGGCCTCCCGGCCGAGCAGGACACCCTCACCGGCTTCGCCGCCGCCTATCCCGCCCTCGGACTCAGCTATTACCGCTTCCGTATCCGTCAGGAGACGCCCTCCAGCTCTACAGATACAACCGCCACCGGCCGACAACAGGGAGGATTGGCCGGCGTGTCGTTCCAGGCCCTCAACCTGGCCCAGTACGGCGTGACGATGGGTCAGTCGGTGGGGCCCTACCTGGTCCTGGCGACCACGTTGAAGTTGATGCGCGCCGATATGGCGAGCGAAGACGTGGCGGCGGATCAGGCGTCGTTCGGACAGGTGAAGAGCCTCCAGGGCGACAAGACCGAGTCGCATGCCGGGCTCGACCTGGGTGTCATGGCGCATGCCGGGCCCGTCCGGCTGGGGCTGACGGTCAAGAACCTCCACGCCGTGACGTTCGGCGAGGGGGCGACCGCCCAGACGCTGGCGCGGGAAGTCCGGGCAGGAGCCGCGGTCACCACCCGTCGTGACGGCCTGTGGAACGGCTTCACGGTGGCGGGTGACTGGGACCTGACGCGCGCCGCCACCGTGTTCGGACAGGAACGGCGGATCGCCATCGGCGGCGAGACGTGGCTGTTGCAGCGGCATTTGGGCGTTCGTGGTGGGTGGTCGACCGACATTTCGGGTGAATCCCCCAACACCCTGTCGGGCGGTCTCAGCGTGACGGTCTGGACCGGCACATATCTAGAAGGCTTCGTGGCCTCTGGTGCCGATTCCGGCCTAAAGAGCTGGGGAACCGATCTTCGACTGACGTATTAGGTCAAAACCGACGAAATTTGTCAGGCCGTACGAATCTGAGGCTCGATGTCTGTCCGCATCGGTGAGCTCCTGCTCAAGGAGAAGCGCATCACTCCGGAGCAGCTCCAGCAGGCGCTGAACCACCAGAAGGCGTCAGGGGGGAAGCTCGGGTACAACCTCGTCGCGATGGGGTTCGTGAAGGACGAGGAGATCACGTCCCTCCTGAGCAAGCAGTACGGCGTTCCGTCCATCAACCTGCGCCAGTTCGAGATCGACTCGGCCGTGGTCAAACTCATTCCGGCCGAGACCGCCCAGAAGTACCAGATCATCCCGCTCAGCCGCTCGGGCGCGACGCTGACGATCGCGATGACGGATCCCACCAACGTCTTCGCGATGGACGACATCAAGTTCATGACCGGCTACAACGTGGAGCCGGTCGTCGCGTCCGAGGCGGCGGTGATCGAGGCGATTCAGAAGTACTACCCGACCTCGTCCATCGTCCCTCCCAAGGGCGGACGCGGCCTGGCGACGCCGGTGCTGCAGTCGGGGCCGAGCACCCTCGAACTGGCCACCAAGGGCCTCGAGGAGATGCAGGCGCTCGAGGACTCGGGGGACGTCGAGGTCCTGGAGGAGCTGCAGGAGATCAGCGCCGAAGCCCTGATGAAGCAGGGCGAGGAGGCGCCGGTCGTCCGCCTCGTGAACGTCGTGCTGATGTCGGCGATCCAGAAGGGGGCGAGCGACATCCACATCGAGCCCTACGAGAAGGAGCTGCGGGTGCGGTACCGCATCGACGGGATTCTCTACAACATCATGAGCCCGCCGCTGAAGTTCCGCGACGCGATCGTCTCGCGCGTGAAGATCATGTCGAAGCTCGACATCGCCGAGAAGCGGCTGCCGCAGGACGGGCGCATCAAGATCCGCTTCAACGAGAACGGCGTGCCGAAGGAGATCGACTTCCGCATCTCCGTGCTGCCCACCCTCTTCGGCGAGAAGATCGTCATGCGTCTCCTCGACCGGGAGAAGCTGATGCTCGACATGACGAAGCTCGGCTTCGAGTCCGAGTCGCTGGTCAAGTTCGAGGCGGCGATCCAGCGGCCGTGGGGGATGGTCCTGGTGACGGGCCCCACGGGCAGCGGCAAGACGAACACGCTCTACTCGTCGATCTCGAAGATCAACACGCCGGAGACGAACATCATGACGGCGGAGGATCCCGTCGAATTCAACATTGCCGGCGTCAACCAGGTGCAGGTCCGGGAGAACATCGGGCTGAACTTCGCGGCGGCGCTGCGGTCGTTCCTGCGGCAGGATCCCAACATCATCCTGGTCGGCGAGATCCGGGACTTCGAGACCGCGGAGATCGCGGTCAAGGCGGCGCTCACGGGCCACCTCGTGCTGTCGACGCTGCACACGAACGACGCGCCCAGCACCATCAACCGCCTCATGAACATGGGCATCGAGCCCTTCCTGGTGGCAAGCTCCGTGCATCTGATCTGCGCGCAGCGGCTCGTGCGGCGCGTGTGCCACCACTGCAAGGAGCCCAGCCCGGTCCCTCCGGCGGCCCTGATCCAGGCGGGGTTCTCGCCCGAGGACGCCAACACGGTGACGCCGATAAAGGGTACGGGCTGCGAAAAGTGCAACCTGACGGGCTACAAGGGCCGCGTCGGGCTGTACGAGGTGATGGAGGTGACCGAGGACCTTCGCGAGCTCATTCTGGTCGGCGCCTCGGGGCTCGAGCTCCGGCGCAAGGCGGTCGACGACGGGATGATCACGCTCAGGCAGAGCGGGCTGCGGAAGGTGAAGGACGGCGTCACGACGCTCGACGAAGTCGTGCGCGAAACCGTGAAATAGCCGGCAGGGACGGGCCATTGCAGTCATGAAGACGTTACCGGAGCTGTTGAAGACGACGGTCGAGATGGAGGGGTCGGACCTCCACATCACGACGGACACCCCGCCGCAGGTCCGCGTGCACGGCGAGCTGGTGCGCCTCGCGCTGCCGGCCATGACGCCGTCGGAGACCAAGCAGCTGGCCTACAGCGTGCTCACCGACTCGCAGAAGAAGCGGTTCGAGGAGTCGATGGAGCTGGACTTCTCGTTCGGCATCCGGGGGCTGGCGCGCTTCCGCTGCAACGTGTTCAGCCAGCGCGGCGCGGTCGCCGCCGTCTACCGGTTGATTCCCGAGAAGATCCGGACCTTCGAGGACCTGGGTCTGCCGCCCGTGCTGGCGACGCTGGCCGATCGGCCGCGCGGCCTCGTGCTCGTGACCGGGCCGACCGGCAGCGGCAAGTCGACGACGCTCGCCGCGATGCTCGACAAGATCAACACCGAGCGGCACGGGCACATCCTGACGATCGAGGATCCGATCGAGTACCTCCACCAGCACAAGGGCTGCCTGGTGAACCAGCGCGAGGTCCACAGCGACACGGGCAGCTTCTCGAACGCGCTCCGCGCCGCGCTGCGCGAGGACCCGGACATCGTCCTCATCGGCGAGATGCGCGACCTCGAGACGGTCGAGTCGGCCCTGAAGATCGCCGAGACCGGGCACCTGACCTTCGCGACGCTGCACACCAACTCGGCGGCGCAGACGATCAACCGCATCATCGACATCTTCCCGGCCGGCCAGCAGTCGCAGATCCGGACGCAGCTGTCGCTGGTCCTGGAGGGGATCGTCTGCCAGGCGCTGCTGCCGCGGGCCGACGGGCAGGGGCGGGTCGTGTCGCTGGAGATCCTGGTGCCGACCTCCGGCATCCGCGCGCTCATCCGCGACGACAAGGTGCACCAGATCTACGGCGCGATGCAGACCGGCCAGGAAAAAGCCGGCATGCAGACCGCCAACCAGTCGCTCGTGAGCCTGTATCACAAGCAGCTCATCACGCTGGAGACGGCGACCGCCGCCTCGTCGCTCAAGGACGAGCTGCACGACATGATCAACCGGGGCGTGGGCGTGGTGCCCGGGGCGGGGTTGCGTTCGGGTCTCGCCCGGCCGATGGCAAGGCCGGGCAGAGGCTGAGGGGCTCGGGAACCTCGGGAACTGAGGAGCTGGGGAAGCAGGGACCGTTATGCCGACATTTGCCTATTCCGGACGGACGCGCGCGGGACAGACCGTTTCGGGCGAGCGCGCGGCCGACACGATGGACGCCGCGGTGGCGGCGCTCCGGCGCGACCAGATTCAGGTGACGCGCATCACGCCGAGGCGGGCCCGCGAAGAGGCGAAGAAGCCCGCCGGCACCAACAAGAAGGTGCCCGCGAAGAATCTCGCCGTCTTCACGCGCCAGTTCTCGGTCATGATCGACGCCGGTCTGCCGCTCGTGCAGTGCCTCGAGATCCTCGGCAACCAGGAGGAGAACAAGAACTTCGCCGCCGTGATCCTGCAGACCCGGGGCGACGTCGAGAGCGGCAAGTCGCTCGCCGACGCGATGCGCCAGCACCCGAAGACCTTCGACCCGCTGTTCACGAACATGGTCGCGGCCGGCGAAGCCGGCGGCATCCTCGACACGATTCTCAAGCGCCTGGCGACCTACATCGAGAAGGCCGTGAAGCTGGCGGGTCAGGTGAAGTCGGCGATGATCTACCCGGTCGCCGTCATCGTGATCGCCAGCCTGGTCGTCGCCGTGATCCTCTGGAAGGTCATTCCCACGTTCGCGTCGCTGTTCCAGGGCCTCGGCGCCACGCTGCCGCTCCCGACGCGCATCGTCATCGCGCTCAGCGACAACCTCGTGCGGTTCTTCCCCGTCCTCATCGTCGCCATGGTGACCGTCGGGTTCCTCTTCCAGCGCTACTACGCCACGCACGGTGGCAAGCGCGTCGTCGACGGCACGCTGCTCAAGGCGCCCATCCTCGGCGACATCCTGCGCAAGATCGCCGTGGCGCGCTTCTGCCGCACGCTGTCGACCCTCATCAGCTCCGGCGTGCCCATCCTCGACGGCCTCGAGATCACCGCCAAGACCGCCGGCAACTCCGTCATGGAGGACGCCGTGATGGTCACGCGAAAGAGCATCGAGCGCGGCGAGACCATCTCGGCGCCCCTCAAGGACACCAGGGTGTTCCCCCCGATGGTCACCCAGATGATCGGCGTCGGCGAGGCCACGGGCGCCCTCGACACGATGCTGGCCAAGATCGCCGATTTCTACGAGGAGGAGGTCGACACCGCGGTGGCCGGGCTGCTGACGCTGCTCGAGCCGATCATGATCGCCATCCTCGGCGTCGTGGTCGGCGGCATCGTGATCTCGATGTACCTGCCGATCTTCGACCTGATCAGCAAGCTCTCGTGAGATGCAGCAATCCGACCTGCGCCGCAAGATCGCGTGGCTGATCGCCATCCGTGCCGTCATCGGGACCCTCCTGCTGGGGACCGCGACGGTCGTGCAGATCACGCGGCCCGGGTCGCTGCCCGTCGATCCGTTCTTCGTCCTGATCGCGCTGATCTACGCCCTGACGGCCGTCTACTCCCTCGTGCTGCCGCTGGTGGACCGCCACCCGTGGCTCGCGGACGTCCAGCTGGTCGGCGACGCGATCATCATCTCGGCGTTCATCTACTTCACCGGCGGCGTCTCGAGCGAGTTCTCGTCCCTCTACGTCCTGCCCATCGTGGCCGGCAGCGTCCTGGGATCGCGCCGCGGGGGACTGCTCGTCGCCACCCTGAGCTCGGTGCTCTATGCCGGCCTGGTGCTGGCCCAGTACATCGACCGCGTCGGGCCTGCTGATCGATCCCTGGCTGACGACCGGCGCGCTCCCCGCGCGGACGGCCGGCGAGTTCATCGTGGCGCTCAACGTCTTCGGGTTCTTCGCCGTGGCGGTCCTGAGCGGGTCGCTCGCCGAGCGGGTGCGGTCGGCCGACGTCCGCCTGCTCGAGGCCTCCACCGAACTGGCCGATCTGCAGGCCTTCAACCAGCACGTCATCGACAGCCTGTCGAGCGGCCTGGTGACGACGGATCCCGACGGTCGGGTGCTCACGTTCAACCACGGCGCGGAGGCGATTACCGGCGTGCCGGCCGCGACGGCCGTGGGGCGGCCCAGCGCCGGCGTGCTGCAACTGCCGGACACCGTGCTCGACGCCCTGTCGGCCGGCTTGCCGGCGGGAGGGGAGCGGGCCGAGTTCCGGTTCCGGACCGCCGACGGCCGCGGTGACGTGGAGATCGGCCTGGCCGTCACGCATCTGCAGACACCCGGCGGTCGGGCGGGCTTCCTGTTCACGTTCCAGGACGTGACCCAGATCAAGCGCCTCGAGCGCGACGCGACCATCCAGCAACGGCTCGCCGCGGTCGGCGAGATGGCCGCGGGCATCGCGCACGAGATCCGCAATCCCCTGGCGTCGATGTCCGGGTCGATCCAGATCCTGCGTCAGGAGCTGCCGCTCAGCGCCGAGCAGGAGCAGCTCATGGACATCGTCCTGAGGGAGTCGGAGCGGCTGAACACCACGATCCGCTCGTTCCTCGCCTACGCGCGTCCGCAGCGCTTCGCGATCGCGCGCTTCGACGTCCGGCGGGCGCTCAACGACACCGCGCTCCTGCTCCGGAACAGCTCCGAGGTCAAGGAGGGCCACGTCATCGACGTCGAGATGCCCGAGACCGAGCTCTGGTACGAGGCCGACGAGGGGCAGGTCAAACAGATCGTCTGGAACCTGGCCACCAACGGCCTGCGGGCGATGCCGGACGGCGGGCGTCTCCGCCTGGTGGGCGCGGTCGAACCGGCGTCGGGCGGGGTCGTGCTCACGGTCGCCGACGAGGGCGTCGGCATCCCCGCCGAGGAGCTGGACGGCCTGTTCCAGCCCTTCCACGGCAGCTTCGTGAAGGGCAGCGGGCTCGGCCTCGCGATCGTCCATCGCATCGTCAGCGACTATCACGGCGAGATCCACGTGAGCTCGCAGCCCAATGCCGGCACCACCGTTTCGGTCCGGCTTCCGGCCCGGGAGGTGGCCTGTCCATGAATCCAGCCGTCGACGCCCCGCCCGCGGCCGCCGACCGGCGGCCTCCCCGCATCCTCGTCGTCGACGACGAGCGGTCGATGCGCGAGCTGCTGGCCATCGTGCTGCGCCGCGAGGGCTACGAGGTGCTGCTCGCCGAGAACGGACGCGCGGCCGTCGAGACGCTGGGGCGCGAGACGGTCGACCTGCTCATCTCGGACATCAAGATGCCGGATCTGAGCGGCGTGGAGGTGCTGCGCGCGGCGAAGCAGATCGACCAGGACATCCTGGGGATCATGATCACCGCGTTCGCGTCGACCGAGAGCGCGGTGGAGGCGATGCGCCTCGGCGCGTGCGACTACCTGACCAAGCCGTTCGACGTCGACCTCCTCCGCATGAAGGTGCGGGAGAAGATCGAGAACCGCCAGATCCGGCAGGAGAACGTCCTCCTGAAGCGCAGCCTGGGGCTGTCGCACCAGTTCTCGAACATCATCGGCCGCAGCCCGGCGATGCTCGAGGTGTTCAAGATGATCGAGACCGTCGCCCGGACCAACAGCACGATTCTGCTGACGGGGGAGTCGGGCACGGGCAAGGGGCTGGTCGCCCAGGCGATCCATCACCACTCGCTGCGTCGCGACCGGCCGCTCGTCGCGCTCAACTGCGGCGCCCTGCCCGAGGCGCTCCTCGAGTCCGAGCTCTTCGGCCACATGCGCGGCGCCTTCACCGGCGCGGACGCCAACAAGAAGGGCCTGCTCGAAGTCGCCGAGCGGGGCACGGTCTTCCTCGACGAGATCGCCGAGATGAGCGCGGTCCTCCAGGTGAAGCTGCTGCGCGTGCTCCAGGAGCGCCGGTTCCGGCGCGTCGGCGGGCTCGAGGAGCTCTCGGCCGACATCCGCGTCATCGCCGCCACCAACCAGGACCTGACCCGCGCGGTTGCCGAGAACCGGTTCCGCGAGGACCTGTACTACCGCATCAACGTGATCCCGATCGCGCTCCCGCCCCTCCGGGAGCGGCGGGAGGACATCCCCCTGCTGGCCAAGCACTTCCTGGAGAAGTTCACCGAGCAGATGGGGAAGCCGGTGACCGGCATCTCGCAGGAGGCCCTCGGGCTGCTGGCGTCCTACGACTGGCCGGGCAACATCCGGGAGCTCGAGAACGTGATGGAGCGGGCCATTGCGCTGGAGGCGACGCCGACGGTCCTGCCCGACAGCCTGCCGCCCGCGGTCCGGGGCGAGCAGGCCCGCCAGGCGGCATCGGCCGCCGATCCGCTGCCGGAGTCGGGATTCGACCTCGAGGCGCACGTCCAGGAGATCGAGCGGGGGTACATCGCGGAGGCCCTGAAGCGCGCGGGGGGCGTCCAGGTCAAGGCGGCGGACCTGCTGGGTATGAGCTTCCGCTCCTTCCGCTATTACGTGAAGAAATACAACCTGCGTTGACACTTCGTGTCTGGCTGACTGACAATCGTTGTCAGTCCAAGGCCTTCTCTTCGAGCCACGCGGTGCTGGATCAAGCTTCGACCTTCCCTGATAACACACCTGTTCAGAATGAGTTACGTGCCGATACTCCTCACATGGTTGTGGTTGGCACCATGGTTGCTCTATCGGGGGACGACACAAGACCCGAATGGGTCGGGATTGGTCAGCACCGATAGTGCTTTTTAAGGAGTCACTGCAATGAAGAAGATGCGCAAGGTCGAAGGCTTCACCCTCATCGAGCTGCTGATCGTTGTCGCGATCATCGGCATCATCGCGGCGATCGCGATTCCCGGCCTGCTCCGCGCCCGTATGTCGGGCAACGAGGCGTCGGCCATCGGCTCGCTGCGCGCCATCAACAGCGGTCAGGCCAGCTACTCGTCGAGCTGCGCCCAGGGCGGCTACGCGGTTACGCTGGACGACCTCGCGAAGGCCCCGGCGAACAGCACCCAGGGCTTCATCTCGCCGGATCTGAGCACCAACGGCGTGACCAAGAGCGGCTACCAGGTTGGCATCGAGGAGGATGCGACGGCGGGCACGCAGGACATCTCCTCGCCGGCCGCGACGTGCAACACCTCGGTCGGCCAGCCGGTGAGCTCCTACTTCGCCGGTGCAGTCCCTGTGACCCCCGGCGGCACCGGCACGCGGTGGTTCGCCACGGACACGCGCGGCACGATCTGGCAGGACTCGACGGCGTTGATCGCCAACCCGATCGGCACGCCGGCGCCTGGCGCCAGCACCTCCCCGGTTCAGTAACGATCGTCACGCAACCCCCACGAGCGGGATGCTCTCGAAGGGCATCCCGCTCGCGGCTTTGTACGGCGGCCGAGGATCGTCCGGGGCCGTTGCTTGACGGGGCCCTTCAGCTGCAGTTACAACACGTGCCATGAGCAAGCTCGCCGCGCGGCTCACCCTGTTTTGTGCGATCGTCGGACTCGGCGCGTCGGCGGCGGCCCTCTACGTCCACTACCACCTCCTGACCGACCCCGCCTACGTCAGCGCCTGCGACATCAACGAGACGTTCAGTTGCTCGCAGATCTATCTGAGTCGGTTCAGCACGGTCGGCGGAGTGCCGGTGGCAATCGGCGGCGCAGCCTGGTTCGCGGTGGCCGGACTGCTCGCGATCGCGGGCCTGACCGCTCCGGAGGAAACCCGTCAGAACGTCGCGAGCTACCTGTTCGGACTCTCCACACTCGCCCTCGCCGTCGTCCTGTACTTCGGCTATGTGTCGTTCGTCGTCCTCAAGGCCGCCTGCGTCTTCTGCCTCACGATGGACGCGGCCGTGGTGGGGACGTTCCTGGTGTCGGGCACCGCCGCGTCGGTGCCGATGGGCAGCCTGCCTCGGCGCGCGGTTCGCGACCTGGGCGCGCTGGCGTCCAGCCCGCTGGCCCTCGCGCTCACTGTGCTCCTCGCCGGCGGCGTGGCGGCATCGGCGGTGCTGTTCCCGCGCGAGGCGGTCCTGGCCGCCGCGGCCTCCGCTCCCGCGTCGGCGGCCTCCGCGGCGCCCGCCACGGCGGGGTCCGCGACCTCGGAGTTCGACCGATGGTACGCGTCGCAGCCGCGCGTCGACGTGCCGGTGTCGCGCGACGCGGCCACGGTGCTCGTGGTCAAGTTCAACGACTTCGAGTGTCCGGCGTGCAGCGACTCGTACGAGAAGTACAAGAGCATCTTCGCGAAGTACGACGCCGAGCGGCCGGGCCAGGTGAAGCTCGTGTTGAAGGACTTCCCGCTCGATGCCACGTGCAACGACACCCTGACGCAGACCGTTCACGCGGCGGCGTGCCAGGCGGCCGTCGCCGTCCGCCTGGCGCGGGAGCACGGCGAGGGCGACGCCCTGGAGGACTGGTTCTACACGAACCAGGAGTCGATGACGGCGGCGGTCGTCAAGGAGCAGGCCGCACGCGTGGGGCATGTCGCGGACTTCGACGCCCGCTACGAGGCCACGCTGGCCGAGGTCAAGGCCGACATCGCGCTGGGCCGCAGGCTCCAGGTCCGGGCGACGCCCACGTTCTTCATCAACGGCGTCAAGATCGAGGGCGAGATGCCTCCGCAGTACTTCGACCAGGCGATCGCGTACGAGCTGCAGCACGGGCCATCCAGGTGAGATCGTCGTGACGTCCGCGCTGGCCACCCACGAGCTGTCGAAGGATTACGCCGTCGGCTTCTGGAAGAAGCGGCGCTACCGGGCGCTCGACGGGCTGACGCTGGCGATTGAGCCGGGCGAGGTGTTCGGCTTCCTCGGTCCCAACGGCGCCGGCAAGACGACCACGCTGAAGCTGCTGATGCAGCTCGTCTTTCCGACCTCCGGAAGCGCCGAGCTGCTCGGGCGGCCGCTCGGCGATCTCGGCGCCAAGCGGAAGATCGGCTATCTCCCGGAGCATCCCTACTTCTACGACTACCTGACCGGCGAGGAGCTGGTGTCGTACTTCGCGGGCCTCTTCGGCTACGCCGGCGCCGACCGGCGCCGGCGCGTCGATCGGCTGCTCGACGAGGTCGGGATTGGCGCCGAGCGCCGCCTGCAGCTGCGCCGGTTCTCCAAGGGCATGCTGCAGCGGGTCGGCCTGGCGCAGGCGCTCGTCAACGATCCGGAGCTGGTCATTCTCGACGAGCCCATGTCCGGACTGGACCCGCTGGGACGGCGCGAGGTGCGCGCCCTGATCCTCCGGCTGCGCGACCGGGGCTGCACGGTCTTCTTCAGCTCGCACGTCCTGAGCGACGCCGAGGCGCTCTGCGGACGCGTCGCGATCCTGGCCAAGGGACGCCTGCTGGCGGTCGACCGCGTGAGCGGCGTCTCGGCGCTGCAGGCCCAGGGCTGGGAGCTCGTGATCTCGCACGCCGACGAGGCGCTGGTGGCGTCGCTCGGCGCCCGCATCACCGGCGCCGTGCGCATCGGACCGGGACGCTTCTCGCTCGAGCTGCCGCTCGAGCCTTCGCCCGACCGGCTGCTGGCCGAGCTGACGGCCGCCGGCGCCCGGCTGGTGTCCTTGAACCCGACGCGGCAGACGCTCGAGGATCTCTTCGTGCAGCAGGTGCGCGCCGTCGACGGTGTCGATCGCGGCCTGGGGCCGGGCGCCGTGGGCAGGTAGCGAGCCATGCGTGCGACCTTGATGATCGCCCTGAATGCCTTCCGGGAATCGGTGCGCGACAAGGTCCTGTACAACCTCGTGTTCTTCGCCATCCTGCTGATGGGGGCGTCCTACCTGATCGGCCAGCTGACGGCGGGGCAGGACGTGAAGATCATCAAGGACCTGGGGCTGGCGGCGATGTCGGTCTTCGGCCTGTTCATCGCGATCTTCATCGGCATCGGTCTGGTCTCGAAGGAAGTCGAGCGGCGGAGCGTCTACAGCCTGCTGGCCAAGCCCGTGCACCGCTACCAGATCGTCCTGGGCAAGTACCTGGGACTCGCGCTGACGCTCTTCGTCAACATCGCGATCATGGCGGTCGCCTTCTACGCCGTCCTGGCGTACATGAACTGGCAGACGTCCGACACCGTGCGCCGGGCCTGGGAGGCCTCGGCCCTCGACCCGGCCATGCTCAAGGCCGTGGGCCTCATCTTCGCCCAGCTCCTCATCGTGACGGCCATCGCCCTGTTCTTCTCGACCTTCTCCACGCCGATCCTGTCCGCGGCGCTGACGTTCGGGCTGTACATCGCGGGGCAGTTCAGCGCCGACCTGCGCAACTTCCAGCAGGTCGTCGCGTCGCCGACGGCGGCGCGGCTGGTGGGCGCGCTCTACTGGGTGCTGCCCAACCTCGCGCAGTTCGACGTGAAGGCGCGCGTGGTGCACGGGCAGCCCGTGCCCCTCGGCGCGATCGGCCTGGCGATGGTCTACGCGGCGCTGTACATCGGCATGCTGCTGACTGCCTCGATCGCGATCTTTGCCCAGCGGGATTTCAAGTGACCCTGGCCCGCAATGCCGCGGCGGTCGTCATCGTCGGCGTCCTGTTCGCGGGGGCGGCGTCGACCGAGGCGATGCGGGAGCGGCGGTACCCCGCTCCGCCGGTTGCCGAGGACGTGCTGTACCTGACGTCCTCACCCGTGGTCGCCCACCTGACCGCGGGCTTCCATGCCGTGGCCGCCGACCTGTACTGGATCCGCGCGATTCAGTACTACGGCGGTGCCAGGCAGCGGCTCACCGCGGAGCAGCGGCTCGGCGTCCTGCCGCCGGTCGCGCTCAAAGCCGACGTGAGCGATTTCGACGCCCTGTACCCCCTCCTCGACCTGACCACCACGCTCGATCCCCGGTTCACGATCGCGTACCGGTTCGGCGCCATCTTTCTCTCCGAGCCCTACCCGGGCGGCCCGGGCCGGCCGGACGAGGCCATCGAGCTGCTCGAAAAGGGATTGAAGGCTCAGCCCGATAAGTGGGAGTACATGGAGGACATCGGCTTCGTCTACTACTGGTCGCGCCACGAGTACGACGTCGCGGCGAGATGGTTCGACCAGGCGGCCGACGTGGCCGGTGCCCCCTGGTGGCTGCGCTCGCTGGCGGCCACGACGCTGGCGCAGGGGGGCGACCGGCAGTCGTCGCGGGTGATGTGGCAGTCGATCCGTGACTCCACGGACGTCGACTGGCTCCGGAGCGAGGCCGAGCGGCGGCTGGAGCAGCTGACCGCGCTCGACCAGATCGACCGCCTCCAGCCCCGGGTCGACGCCTACACGCGGCAGACCGGCGACGTGCCGGACGGCTGGATTCCCCTGATCCGGGCCCGCGTGCTGCCCGGCATTCCCACCGATCCCACCGGCACGCCGTATTCGCTGCACGGCGGCCGGGTTCGGGTCGCGCAGTCTTCGGCGCTCTATCCGCTGCCCGATGAGCCCGCGGCGCTGCCGCCGCCCGCGTCATGACGCCGTCGATCGCCGTGATCTTCGCCGCCGCCTTCGGCGCGGTCGTCGGCAGCTTCCTCAACGTCTGCATCTACCGCCTGCCGATCGGCAAGTCCGTCGCGTGGCCCGGGTCGGCGTGCCCGCATTGCGGCCGTGCGCTGTCGTGGTACGAGAACGTCCCCGTCGTGAGCTACCTCGTGCTCCGCGGCCGGTGCCGCACGTGCCGCGCGCCGATCGCCGCCCGCTATCCCGTGGTCGAAGCGCTCACGGCCGTGATGTTCGCGTTCGCCTGGACGTACTTCGGCCCCGGGCCGATCCTGGTCTCGCGCCTGCTGCTCGGCTGCGCCCTCATCGTGCTGTTCGCGATCGACCTCGAGCACCACCTCCTGCCCAACGCGGTCACCCTGCCGGGCATCGTGGCGGGATTCGTCCTCAGCTTCGTCGCGGCGCCCGGCTGGGTGGACTCCCTCATCGGCATCGCGGTCGGCGGCGGGATCCTCTACGCGATGGCTGCGGCCTATTTCTGGTGGCGCAAGGAAGAGGGGCTGGGGATGGGCGACGTCAAGATGCTGGCGATGATCGGCGCCTTTCTCGGGTGGAAGCTGACGCTGATGACGCTCCTGCTCGCGTCGCTCTCGGGATCGGTCATCGGGCTGGCGCTCATCGTGACCCGGCGCGGAAATCTGAAGTACGCGCTGCCGTTCGGCACGTTCCTCGCCATCGGCGCGGGCTTCGCCGCCACGGTCGGTCCGCAGCTGCTGTCGTGGTACGTCGGACAGTGGCGCTGACATGCACCTGACGCCCGGCGCCTACGCGCTGCTGGGACTGACCGCCCTCGTGGCCGGGCTCGTCGCGGTCGTGGTCTTCGCCGTGCTGCGGCTCGGCGCGTCCGCCCGGGACAGCCGCCGCCGCCTCCGCGAATCCGGCGCCCAGACGGCGATGCTCGCCTCCGCCCTCCAGGAGGCGATCACCAAGCTGCGCGCGCAGGAGCGCGCCACCGCGGCGCGCGCCGATGCCTCCGAGCGGCTGAGCGCGGAGATCCTGTCCAGCCTGACGTCGGGGCTGCTGGTCGTCGGCCAGGACGGCGACGTGCGGGTGCTGAATCCCGCCGGCCGCCGAGATCCTCGGCCTGCCGGAGCAGGCCTCCCCCGACATGTATCGCTCCGCGTCCAGCGCGCTCGACCTCTGGCCGCTCGTCGAGGAGTGTCTCACGTCGGGCGCCGTCATCCGGCGGCGGACGGTCCAGCGTCCTGAGCCCGGCGGCGGCAGCAAGCACTTCGGCGTCACCGTGTCGCCGCTCGCCGACGAGCAGGGCGCGCGGCGCGGCGCGATCTGCCTGTTCACGGATCTGACCGCGGTCATGGAGCTCGAACAGCAGCTGCGCCTGAAGGAGAGCCTGGCCGCCGTCGGCGAGATGACCGCCGGCATCGCGCACGAGTTCCGCAACGGCCTCGCGACCATTCACGGCTACAGCCGCCTGATCGAGCTGGACCGCCTGCCGGAGACCTATCGTCCCTACATCGAGGCCATCCGGCAGGAGACCGACTCGCTCGGACGCATCGTGACCAACTTCCTGAACTTCGCCAGACCGCCGCAGCTGAGCCTGGGACGGGTCGACCTGGGCGCCGTCTGCGAGCGCGTCGTCGAGGAAGTGTGCGGCGAGGCGGGCGCCCCGGGAGCCGGCGTCGAGACGCGCGGCCACTTCGGCGCCGTCGAAGGCGACGAGGTCATGCTGCGCCAGGCCCTGAGCAACCTGATTCGCAACGCCGTGGAGGCCTGCGGACACGCCGGCGTGGTCCCGTGCGTTGTGGTGGAAGGCGAGGTGGATCCCCGCCTCGGGGTCTCGCGCATTACCGTGAGCGACAACGGCCCGGGTATCGATCCGGCGGCCCGCGAGCAGATCTTCCAGCCGTTCGTGACGACGAAGCGCAACGGGACCGGACTGGGCCTGGCCCTCGTGCAGCGGATCGTCGTCAACCACAACGGACGGATCAGCGCGGGCGAGTCGGCGCAGGGCGGGGCCAGCTTCCTGGTCACCTTGCCGCTCGCGCCCGCGGACTGATCCTTTTTTCGCCCGCCCCCTTGCCGCAACGCGGGCAATCCGCGACCCTTCCGCCGGCGCCCTTCCCGCGCCAGAGCGATTTGGCTGGCAGATTCGAGAGAACCGCGGCCGGCACCTGCGTTGCACCGGATGCCGCGCGGGAACATGCCGCGCACGTCACGGATCGACGCCGCACGCGGGTTTTCGCTCGTCGAGGTTCTCGTCGCGATGGGCATCCTCATCACAGCCGTCGGCGCCCTCGCTCAGGTGTCGGTCTTGGCTGGCGTCACCGGGACGCGCGCCAGGCGCACCACGCTGCTGGCGCTGGCCGCCAGACAGAAGCTCGAGGAGCTCCGGGCGCGCCCCTGGGACGCCGACGACCTGCAGCCGTCCTCGCCGGACACGGTATCGCACGACACGAGCGGCTACGTCGAGTACCTGGACGAGAGCCTCCGGACGCTGGGCGGTGGGTCCCCGATCCCCGAAGGTGCGGCGATTGCGTGCCGCTGGTCCATCGTCCCGCTCGACCGCAGTCCTGGCCGCACCGTGGTCATCCACGTCGCGGCAGTGTCGGTGGACGGCGGGGGCGCGGTGCACCTGGTGTCCATCCGGACGGATCGGGTGGATTGAGTGGCCCGCGGGTTCTCGCTGGTCGAGGCGGTGATCGCGATGGGCCTCACGCTGGCCATCGCCGGCGCTCTCGCCGCCCTCGTCGAGCCTGCGCGGGCACGGTTCGCGGCGGATCTCGAGCGCGAAGACGCCGAGCAGCGCGCGCGAAGCGCGGCCGACACGCTGTATCGAGACCTCGTGGCGGCCGGCGCCGGATCGTACGCGGGCGCCGGTGCCGGTCCGCTCGTGCAGTTCTTCCCGCCGGTGCGGCCCGGCTGGCCGGACGCCGGCGATGACGCCGTCGCCCCGGGTGTGCTCACGCTGACGTACGTGCCCACGACCGCTGCGCAAACGACCATCGCCCAGTCGCTGCCGGCGCGGTCGGGGGTCGTGCGGATCAACCTCGACCCGGGATGCCCGCTGGACGATGGGGCGTGCGGCTTCGCCGTCGGTGACGCCGTCCTGGTGTACGACCGGACCGGCGCGCACAATCGGTTCGCCGTGGCCGCGGTCGCCGGGCCGGTGCTCCATCTGGAGCATCTCTCGCCGGACGCCCCGACGGTCTACGCGACCGGTTCGAAGATCACCGCGGTCGTCCAGCGGTCCTACTTCCTCGATCGGGACGCCTCGGGTGCCGCACGCCTCATGCGCCAGGGGGACGGGCCGGCCGAGCCTGTCGTGGATCACGTGGTGGCGATGTCGTTCGAATACGACGGCGACCCCCGTCCCCCGGCGCTTCTCGACCCGGACCAGGACCGCGCGGCGCCCTGGAGCCGGTCGACGACCTATGGCCCTGGACCACCCCCTGCGGGTGTCGCATGGACGGCCTACCCGCCGGGGGAGAGCTGCACGTTCGGCACGGGCCCCGGCGGCCTTCCCGTGTCCCGCCTCGACGCACTCACGCCGGACGCTGGCGGGCTCGTCCGGCTCGATCCCTCGGCGTTCGTCGACGGGCCGTGGTGTCCGGATCCCGCAAGCCCGTCACGGTTCGATGCCGACCTTCTGCGGATTCGGTCGATCGCAATCACCATCCGCGTCGAGTCGGCCGACGACAGCCTGCGCGGGCCGGCGGGTCCCCTGTTCAGCCGCGGCGGCACGGCGACCACCGCGGCCGGGCTGGTGCCCGACCTGACCGTGCGTTTCGTCGTGAGCCCTCGCAATCTCGCCGCCGGGGGCTTGTAGTGTCCCTCGGCGACGACCGGGGCGCTGCCGTGCTCATGGTGCTCCTGGCCGCGCTGCTCATGGGCGCGGTCGGAGCGGGGCTGGTGCTGTCGTCGTCCACCGACGCGGCAATCGCCGGCAATCTCGTCCGTCGAGAGCAGGCGAGAGGAGCCGCCGAGGCGGTGTTGAACGCCTCGCTCGCGGAGCTGTCCGGTCAGGACTGGGGCGGCATCCTGAGCGGGGCCGAGCGTTCGTCGCTCGCCGACGGCGCGCCGTTCGGCACACGCCTTCTCGACGACGGGACGGCGCTCGTGCTGGACGAGGTGGTCAATCTCGCGAATTGCGGCACGCGGCGACCCTGCGGCGCGGCTCGCCTGTCGGCCGTGACGGCGGCCAGGCCGTGGGGCGCCAACAACCCGGTCTGGCAGTTGTACGCCTACGCTCCGCTGTCAGCCCTGGCGCCAGGGCGGGAGGTGCCGCCGTTCTACGTCGTCGCACTCGTGGCCGACGATCAGTCCGAGACCGACTCCGATCCCTTCTCCGACGGTGTCGGCGCCGCCAATCCCGGCGCGGGCATTCTCGCCCTTCGGGCCGAGGCGTTCGGCAGCCGTGGGGCGCACGGCCTCATCACGGCGGCCGTGGCGCGTGCGAGCGCCTCCAGCCTGCGCCTCCTCTCCTGGCGCCTCGCCGACTAGACCGGTTTTCGTTTCGCTGTGGCGGCCGACCTTCAGGTCGGCTTCGCATTGGCGGACCTGAAGGTCCGCCGCGACACCGATCTCGGGGCGACACCGATCTCGAAAACGCTGCAGCCCGTCCCTTGTGGACGATCGACCGACGAACCCATCTCTCTTGTAGACGATCGACCGAAAAGATCTACCAGAACTGTCAGGACTTGTCCCGAAACCGGACACTGACAGTCGGGCCGACCGCGCCCAAGCCGCCGATGAGCGGCTGTCATCTCACTCGGGAACAAGGACTTATGTGCCGATTGCCGGGACCAGACGGTGGCAGTTCGATTGCTCAGACACTGGGTGGCATGAGAAGCCATCCGCCCTCGACCCGCCCGGTGGCCCGGGGTTTCACCCTGGTCGAACTCCTCGTCGTGGTCGCCATTTTCGCCGTCGTCACCGTGATGGCGCTGCCGATGACCGGCAATGCCATGGCGAGCTTCCGCCTGAGCGGCGATGCCCGGAACGTGTCGAACGCAATCGCCGTCGTCAAGATGCGCGCGGCGTCGACCTTCAGCCGCGCCCGGCTGTTCGTCGACCTCAGCGACAACAGCTATCACGTCGAGACGTGGGACAAGACGGCCTCCGACTGGGTGGCGGAGGGCGGGACGTCGTCGCTCTCCTCGGGTGTGTCATTTGGCTTTGCGTCGGCGACAGTGGCGCCGCCGAACACGCAGGGCACGATCGGGCAGGCGCCCGCGTGCACGGACAAGGACGGCAACGCGGTCGGCAACACCGCCTGCATCATGTTCAACTCGCGTGGGGTTCCGGTGGATGCAACGCTGGCCCCGACGGCGAGCGACGCGATCTATCTGACCAACGGCACCAGCATCTACGGGGTGACCGTTGCCGCGACGGGGATGATGCGCACGTGGAATGCGGTGCCTGCCGCGACACCGAACTGGGTGACGGGCTGATGGCGTCTCTCAAATCCGAGTCCGGCGTCACGCTCATCGAGACCGCGATCGCGGGAGCGATCCTGATCGTCGTCCTGGCCGGTCTCCTGTCGATGACGAGCCTGGCGACGACGTACACGGAGAACCACGGACACCTCGAGGCCCGCACGACGGAGTACGCGCAGGACAAGATGGAGCAGCTCCTGGCGCTCGCCTACACCGACGCCCAGAGCGACACGGTCGTGTTTCCCGTCGGGAGCAGCGGCGGCACCGGTCTCGCCCTTGGCGGAAGCGACGATCCAGCCGCCCCGGCATCCGGCTACGTGGACTGGCTCGCTCAGGACGGCAGCCTGCTGGGCGGCGGCACGGCGGCGCCAGACGGCTGGTTCTACGAACGCGTCTGGCTCGTGTCGAGCCCGTCATCCGGAGTGAAGCAGATCTCGGTGACCGCGACAGTCCGATCATCCGTAGGGAACACCTTGATTCCGCGATCCACGGTCGTGGCCCTGAAGGCCGCCCAATTCTAGGACCATGCAGCCTGCCCCTTCGCATCCAGAGTCCGGCTTCTCCCTGATCGAGCTGCTCGTGGCCGTCGGCGTCCTGATGCTCATCACCGGCATCGTCACCGGGGCGCTGATGCAAATGACGCAGGCACAGGCCACCATCTGGAACCGCACCGAGATGCACAGCGGCATCCGCGGCGCCACCGAGCTCCTGCAGCAGGAAGTCGGGCAGGCCGGGCGCATCGCGGTTCCCGATCCGATCACGCTGTCCTCGGCCGTGACGGCGGCGGCGTCGTGCGATTCCGGAACGCCCACGCTCAATGCGACGACGGTGGCGGTGAGCTCGGTGCAGGGGTTGTACGCGTCGTCATCGCCACCCGCCTACGAGCTGCTGACGACCATGGACGGCGACTCGACCGAGACGATCAAGGTGGCGTCGTTCAGCCCGGCGGACAGCACGATTACGGCCTGCTTCGAGAACGCGCACGCGGCAGGTACGCTGCTGAGTCCGATGGGGAGCTTCGCGGACGGCGTGATTCCCCCGACGGGCGTCGTGAACGGGTCCTCGGGAAGCGTCCTCAAAATGTTCGGCGACATCAACGGCGACGGCAACATGGTGTACGTCGAGTACACGTGCGACACGGTCGCGCATAAGCTGTACCGGAACGTCATGGCGTTCGATGCGGCGTCGAAGCCGGCGGTCACCAACTCGCAGATCCTACTCGCCAACGTCGAGCCCAACCCCGACGGAGCCCCGTGCTTCACCTACGAGACCACGAGCATGCTCGTGCAAGGCACGCCGTTCACGTTCGTGCTTGACGTGGCGATCACGCTCACCGTTCAGACCGAACAGGTCGATCCGGTGACTCACGACTACCAGCAGGAGACCAAGGCCCTGTTGAACGTCTCCCCCAGGAACGTGTTCAACGCGTGGATGCTGGCGAGTATCGGGTACACCGATCGGATTCAATCCACGCCCTCGACGGTGACGGCGCTTCTGCCGCCGCTGTCCTGACCGGAGTCCACCATGCGACCCAGGCCCGAACGCGGTGTGGCGTTGATCGTGACGCTGTTCCTGATGCTCGCGATCTCGGTCGTCGGAGCGTCCCTGATGTTCCTCTCGCAGACAGAGACCTACGCGACCATGAATTACCGGATGATGTCGCAGGCTCGTTACGCCGCGGAGGCGGGCGTCCAGAAAGCGTCGAACTTCCTGTTCGACAGCAGCCAGTACGCCGTGCCCGCGCCGGGTGCGACCGACGATGTGAACGCGTACGATCGGACGGTTTCTCCGGTCCAGTACAATGGCCAGTCCGTGGTGCTGTCGGCGGATTCCAGCGTTCCCTCGAACTATCCGGTGCAGTCGGTGGCGACCGCATTCGCGGCTGCTGCAAAGGGCACCATGACCGCTGACAACGCCGCGATCGCCTACCGCAGCGTCGCCACGTTGATCTCGATGGAGAAATTCGACGCGTACGGCGGGACGGCGGGCGTCGCCCAGACCTGGTCGATTACCGGGACGGGCAGCCTGGATAGCCCGCGCAATGCGACCGTTCAGGTTACTGGAGTGGTGGAGGTGCCGAAGGTCACCGCAAACACCTACGCCGCGTTCGCGACCGCCGACACATGCGGTGCCATCTACTTCCACGGCAATACGACGATCGACAGCTACGACTCCAGAGCGGGTACGCCTTCGACGACGACCGAACAGTCCGAAGGAGACGTTGGCACGAACGGGAACCTCGAGATTCAGGGCAGCGTCGACGTGCAGGGCAATCTGTACTCGCCCCGCACCGGAGTCGGGACCTGCGAAGAGGGTGCGGTGGTCGCCCTGACCCAGATCGGCCACGCTGACGTCCAGGGAAGCGTCGTGCAGTTGCCGACGGCCCTCACGTTCCCACCGCCCGTCTTCTCGACGCTTCCGCCGACGACTCAAGTGACCATCAACAGCACGCTGTTCGCCGGCGGGGCGTCATCGGTGTGCTCGCAGCTCGGGCTGACGCTCGGTACCAACTGCAGTGTGAACTACGGGAGCAAAACCGTCACCGTGAACGGAGGAGGCCCCGACGTGACGCTGCCCAGCGTGACGGTGGCGGGCGGCTACACACTCGTGCTCGTCGGGCACAGCCCGACGCAGACCGTGAACATCAACAGCATCAACGGTGGGGGCGCGCTCCAGGTCCAGGCCAATATGTCCGGACCCGGCAATGAAGCCGTCATGCTGAAGGTTGCCGGACTGAACGCCGACGGGACGGAAATGGCCGCACCGATCGACCTTTCGACGATGGCCTGGAAGCAGAACAGCACGGTCCCGCAGAGCTACTACGACGCGGCGGCCTTTCAGATCGCGTACGGAGGACACGGAACGCTGTACATGACCGGCAATAGCCAGTCCGCGGGGATGGTCTACGCGCCGAATGCGGAGTTTCATCTGCAGGGCACGGCGGACTACTACGGATCAGTGCTGGCGCACACGATCATCAACGGCGGCGACGCCGACATTCACTACGATCGGCGCCTGTCGAGCGAGTTCTACGTCGTCGGGCACCCGATGATGGAGAGCTTCTCCTGGACTCGGGTACTGACGTTTCACTTGCCGTAGAATCCGGACCTGTGAGCCTTCCGTCGGAGCTCAAGGTCGTGGCGATCGTCGCCGCGTTCAACGAGGCGGACATCATCGGCCAGGTCGTGGCCGACCTCATCGAACAGGGCGTCCAGGTCTACGTTCTCGATGACGGCTCCACGGACGGCACCGTCGACGCCGTTCGCCCCTATGAAGGACGCGGCCTGCTGGCGATCGAGTCCGTGGCTGGCGGCGCCGGACCGGTCGAGGCACGGCCCTTCGAGTGGGAGCGCATCCTGCAGCGGAAGGCGGAGCTCGCGAGGAGCCTCGACGCCGACTGGTTCATCCACCACGATGCCGACGAACTGCGGGAGAGCCCATGGGTCGGCATGTCCCTGCTCGATGCCATCACAGCCGTCGACGCGCTCGGCTTCAACGCCATCGACTTCGCGGGCTTCGATTTCTGGCCCGTCGACGACGACTTCCGGCCCGGCGACGACCTGCGGCGCGCGTTCGCCTTCTGTTCCGAGCAGGCCGCGTACGACAAGCGGCAAGTCCGCTGCTGGAAGAAAGCGGACGACGTCGATCTGGCCTGGACCGGGGGACACGAGGCGCGGTTCGCGGGGCGCCAGGTGTTTCCGCTGCGCTTCATCTCGCGGCACTACCCGATCCGCAGCCAGGCGCACGGCCAACGCAAGGTGTTTCGCGAGCGCAAGAGGCGGTTTCTCGAGGCCGAGCGCGCGAAGGGCTGGCACGTGCAGTACGACGACGTCCGTGAGGGCGACACGTTCATTCGCGACGCCTCGCAGCTCGTGCGGTTCGATCCTCTGGCGGTCCGACGCGGGCTGATGCTCCGTACCCGTGAAGTCGAAGCCGCGGAGCAGGACCTCGCCGGCGCGAAGTCGGCGCTCGAGGAAACGCGCGAGACGCTGCGTCACCGGACGTCCGAGCTGGACGAGCGAACGCGGGATCTGGCCAGCCGCCGCGAGGAGTTGCGCCTCGAGCGGGGCGCCCGCGCGGCGGCCGGCCAGGAGCTCGCGCGACTGCACGCGCAGCTCGTCGAACGACGGGCCGAGATCGATCGGCTGAATGCGGCGATTGGCGATGCCACTCGACGTGTCGCCGCGCTGGAGGGCTCGCGGAGCTGGCGCTGGACCGCGCCGGTGCGGGCCGCCTGGCGCCTGCTGGGAGGACGGTGACGGTGGACGCCGGGAACGACCGGGCGCCGAAGGTGTCCGTCATCGTCACGTGCTTCGACCTCGGCCGCTATCTGGACGAAGCGGTCGACAGCGTGCTCGCCCAGACGCTCCAGGACTTCGAGATCATCATCGTCGACGACGGATCGACCGAACCCGAAACGCGGGCATTGCTGGACGGGTATCGACGGCCGCGCACGCGGGTCCTGCGGATCGACCATCGCGGGCTCGCCGCGGCGCGCAATGCGGGGATCGCGCGGGCCCGCGGTGCCTACCTGTGCGCACTCGACGCCGACGACCGCCTGCGGCCTTCGTGCCTCGAGAAGATGGCGCGGGTGCTGGACGAAGAGCCGTCGGTGGCGTTCGTCTCGTCGTGGCTGCGCGCGTTCGGGACGGAAGAGTGGGACTGGCAGCCCGAGCGCTGCGACCTGCCGGCGCTCCTCTCCGAGAACACCGTGCTCACCGCGGCGCTGGTGCGCCGGGAGGCCGTCCTGGGCGTGGGCGGGTACGACACGGCGATGCCCGCCCAGGGGGACGAGGACTGGGATCTCTGGCTCACGCTCGTCGAGCGCGGGCATCAGGGCCGGGTGCTCCGGGAGGTCCTGTTCGACTACCGCCGCCGGCCCGACTCGATGAGCACGAGGTGCTGGCACGGGCCGGATCACCTGCCGCTGGCCCGCTACCGCCTCTCGAAGCATGCCGATAGCTACCGTGCGCACCTGCTCGACGTACTGGCCGGCCAGGACGATGAGACCAGCGCGATCCTCCGAGCCAACGACGAGCTCGAACGGCGTCTCTGTTCCGAGCTCGAACCGGCCGCGGCGGCGCGTCGCGCGCGGCTTCTGGCATTGCGCTCGCAGGCCCGGATCGACGACGCGCGGCGGAATCGAGTCGATGAGCTCGCGTCGGCGCTCGCGTGCGCCTCCGCCGAGGTTGCTGCGCTGCGGGCGTCGAAGAGCTGGCGCGTGACCGCGCCCTTGCGCGTCGCCTACGGCTGGTGGCTGCGCCAGCGGCAGGGTCCGAAGTGACCGGCCGCATCGCCGTCGTCGTGACATGCCGGGATCTCGGTCGGACGCTGTCCGAAGCGCTCGAGAGCGTCGATCGGCAGACCCGGCCGGCCGCCGAGATCGTGGTCGTCGACGATGCGTCCGACGACCTCTACACTCGGCAGGCGGTCGCTCGTCTGGCACAGGGGGGGACCTGCGTCGTGCGCGGGGACGGGCGCGGCGCCGCGGCCGCGCGCAATCTCGGAGCACGCGCGACGACCGCCGACTACCTCGTCTGGCTCGATGCCGACGACGTGCTCGATCCCGTGTACTTCGAACGGGCGGCCGCGCGGCTCGACGCCGATTCGCAGGTGGCGTTCGTTTCTTGCGCGCTGCGCGCGTTCGGCGCGTCGAGCTACGTGTGGAAGCCCTCGGAGCCCGCGTTCGTTGACGCGGTCTCGACCGGCGGCGTGCCCCACGCGTCGACGATGGTCCGGCGGGACCTGTGGGAGTCGATCGGAGGCTTCGACGAAGGCCTGGCCTCGTACGAGCTGCTCGACTTCTGGGCGGCCGTCTTCGAGGGCGGCTTTCGCGGAGTCGTGCTGGACGAACCGTTGCTCAACTACCGGGTCCGGCCGCGCTCGGGGTACCGCCGGTCGATCGAGCCCCGGACCTATCGCGCCCGCCTCGGGCACTTCTACGCCAAACACCGCGAGGCCGTCGAGCGACATGGTCTGGACCTCATTCTCGGCAAGGAGGCCTTTCTCCTCGAGCAGCGTGAGTACCGGCGGTCGCTCGAGTCGCGCGCCGCTTCACGCGAAGAGGAGATCGCGGCTCTCGACGGGGAGATCGCGACGCTCTCGCGGGCAGACGGAGCGTCGAAGGTGAGCTGGGGAGACCTCGACGGCGTCGCGCCGATCGACGCGCGGTGGGGCCGTAGCCGGGGGAAGCCGGTCGACCGCTTCTACATCGAGCGGTTCCTCGATGAGAATCGGAATGCGATCGCCGGCCGCGTGCTCGAAGTCGAAGAGGCCCTTTATGCGACGCGGTTCGGCGGCGGTCGTGTGGAAAGGTGCGACGTCCTCGATCGGGATCCGGACAACCCCCGCGCGAACGTCGTCGCCGACCTGCGATGCGCGTCCGCCATCCGTTCCGAAACCTACGACTGCATCATCCTGACGCAGACGCTCCACCTGATCGACGACATGAAGGCCGCCTTGACCGAGGCGCATCGTCTGCTGCGTCCTGGAGGGGTGCTGCTGGCGACCGCTCCATCGGTCATCAGGGTCGACGACCGGGCGGGCCTCGATGGTGATTTCTGGCGCCTCACGGAGGCGTCGGCGCGCCGCCTGCTTGCCGACGTGTTTCCGCTCGAGGCCTTCGACGTCCGCACGAGCGGCAACGTGAAGGTGTGCGCCGCATTCCTGTACGGCCTGTCCGTCGAGGACCTGTCGCCGGAGGATCTGGCCGCCGACGACTCGTCATTCCCTCTCGTCGTCACGATGCGGGCGACCAGGCCGTTGGACGATGCCACGGTCGTTCGGCAGTTCCCCGGCCGTTCGGAGCGCCGGTCGCACGCCGCGGCGATTCTGGCGTACCATCGCATCGCGTCGCTTCGGCCCGACACGCATGCGCTCTGCACGCCGCCCGACGTGTTCCGGGAGCACATGGCCCACCTCCGATCGGAGTACGTGCCCATCGGCCTCGAGGATTTGATTCGCGCGGCGGCCGCCGGCGCGGTGCCCGAGCGGGCCGTCGCCGTCACGCTGGACGACGGCTACCTGGACGCGTTGACGGCTGCCTCGCCCATCCTCGACGAGCTGGGGATACCCGCGACGTTCTTCGTCAACTCGGATCGCCTCGATCTCCCGCACGAACGCCCGTGGGACGTCCTCGAGGGCATCTTCCTGTCCGACGCGCCGGTTCCTTCGCAGCTCGTGCTCGAGGATCACGGCGTGTCACGATCGTTTGCGACCGGAACCGCACGCGAGCGTGCCGCCGCGCTCGAGAACGTGAACGGGTTGATGTGGGCCCTGGGTGCATGCGCGAGGCAGCGCCTCGTGGATCGGATCTGCGCGTGGAGCGGTCGCGGCGACCTCCCTCGCGAGAGCCATCGCGTCCTGACCGGCGACGAAATCCGTCTGCTCGCGGATCGTCCGCAGCACGCGATCGGCGCGCACACGACCCACCATCTGGCGCTGACGACGCAGGACGCCGAGACCAGACGAAGAGAGGTGGCAGACGACAAACAGGCGCTGGAAGGCTTGCTGGGTCGGACAGTCCGGTGTTTTGCCTATCCGTACGGAGAGGTCGATGCCGGCCTGGCCGCCGCGGTCGGCCAGGCCGGATTCCTTGCGGCCCTGACGGTCGACGCGGGTCTCGTGACGGCCGGCGTCAACCGCCTGCGCGTGCCGCGGTGGGAGATTGCGCCGCACGACCGGCGGAGCTTTGCGGAGCGGATGCGCGAGATGTTCGCAGCGCGCTGAGGAGGGCTTCGCGAAACGCCGCCCGGCTGTACTCACGCGTCACACGGGCGAGCGCGCCTTCCCGCACCCGTCGCCAGAGCACGTCGTCGTCGAACAATCGCTCGATCGCCCGGGCGAATTCCTCCGGACGATCCGCGACGAGCAGGTCCGTTCCCGGCTCCCACCTCAGTTGTCCGGCAATGAGGGGCGTCGCGACCACGGGCACACCGCGCGCGGCGGCCTCGATGACTTTCAGCGAGATGCCGGCCGCATAGCGCGTCGGTGCGACGAAGACGCGTGCCGCCTCGTAGAGGGGCGTCGAGATCGTCGACGTCGGGCAGCCACGAGACGTGCGGCGCCCGGAGCGACCGCACGGCCTCGGGAAGCCCCGCCCCCGCGACGACGACGCGCGCGTTGCGAGCGGGCCCGCCTGCCAGTTCCGGAACGATGTCTCCGCAGAAGAAGCGCAGCGCGTCCAGATTCGGCGAGCCGGGACCGAAGGCGCCGAGGAAAAGGACGGCCGGCCGCGCCGGCCGCGCCGCCCCGGTCGGCGCGGCATCGACGCCGTGCCCCACGATGCAGACGTGCGGAAGTCCCGCGGCGACGAACCTGTCCCGGTCGGACTCGCTGACGGCGAGAACCGCAGACGCGCCGCGCGCCAGCGCCAGTTCCTGTTCGATGAGCTGTCTCGCCTCGATCTCCGTCATCGGATCGCCTGCAAGGCGGCGCTCGCCGATGTCCCGCTCGGCGAAGATGGCCTCGGCGTCGTAGATGCACGGCACGGGCAGGCGGGACGGGTCCCCTCCGATGGCGGACTGGAGATACCGCATGTTGTGAGGGCGACTGACGACGACGAGTGGCCCCTGACGATCGGCGGAGAGGCGGGACGAAAGGAAGCCGGCCAGTCCGGTCGGGTCCCCGGCCACGATCTCGATACGGGCGAGCGGTGCGGCGGGCGCCCTCGGCGCCTGCGGGCTGGTCGCGTAGATCGTGACCTCGTAGCCCAGATCTTCGAGCGTCCGGACGAGCGCGGCCGCACGGGGGAATCCGGCGCCGATCCGGGGATCCGGCGCGCGATCGTCCACGACGAGCACCGACGGCCGGCCGTGCGGATGCGAGCGGGCCGACAGCACGCCGGCGCTCCGCACCCGCTGCCCCTCGAGCCACGAGGCGTGGCGGGCGACGAAGATCGGGCGTCGCTCGATCTGCATACGGATGCCATCGCCGCGCGACGCCGCGCTGCCGAACTCATGGTGCACCGCCGTCGCCCGCGGCTGGTACACGACGGGGCGGCCGGTTGACCACAGGCGGACGCAGTAGTCCGCGTCCTCGTAGTAGGCCGGTCGATAGCGTTCGTCGAATCCCCCGAGCTCCTCGAACGTCGCGCGGGGCGTCAGGAGCAGTGCCGCCGAGCAGAAGTCGACCGGCCGTTCGAAGCAATACTCCGGCGAGGCGGGATTGTCGCCCCGGCCGTAGGCGTCGCACGACCCGTCCGCCCAGATGATGCCGCCGGCCTCCTGCAGCCGACCATCCGGAAAGACGAGCTTGCCGCCGACGGCTCCCGGCGAGGCGGTCCCGGGGCGGCGGGCGGTGTCGAGCAGGTGGCGGATCGCTCCAGGTGTCGGCTCCGCGTCGCTGTTCACGAAGAGGAGGTACTCGCCCGTCGCGGCGCGCGCGCCGGCGTTCGCCGCGACGGTGAAACCGAGGTTCTCGCCGTGCCTGACGATGTGCGCGCCGTCGAGTCGATCGAGCAGCGCGGCCGTGTCGTCGGTGGACGCGTTGTCGACGACGATGAGTTCGAGGGCGACGTCCTGCTGGGCCGCGAGCGCCTGGAGGCAGCGCAGCACGAGCTCGGCCCGGTTCCACGTGACGACGATCGCCGACACGCCGGGATTCGGAATGCCGGGAAAGGTGAGCCGGGCCCCGGACGTCAGGAAGGCGGCGAGCGCGCGCCGGGGCGCCTCCACGGCGTCCCGGGCGGCCGCCCTCGCCCGGGTCCGCTCCGCGCGCTGCTTCGCCACCGACTGCAGCGCGGCGCTGACGGCACGACGAAGCCGCACGAGCCGGGAAGGCGCTCGCAGGCGCCGCCTGAACAGCCGGACCGTCCGCCCGTCGTCCAGGGCGGCCGAGATGACGAGGTCGACTCTGCCTTCCGCGTCGTCGCCGAGTTGAAGGTACCCGGTGAACCCCGAATGGCGTGCCTGCGGCTCATTGCGGTAGGCCTCGGCGACATCGTCCCGCCGGAGGCGGTGGGCGAGCGGATGACGCCGGCCGCCGGCGTCGGCCCACATCTCGACGATGGGGCGGCCGGTCGCGAAGGCCCAGCCGCAAACGATCAGCCGTTTCGCGGCGGGGTCCCGCGCTGCGGGGATCTCGAGCCAGCCGACGATGCCCGGCGCAACCGCGTGGCTCCTGACGCCCGCCACGTGTCCGGCTCAGCCCCGGATCGGCACGGGTTCCCCCGCGGCCGTGAGCGTGGCGACGTAGCGCTCCGAGACCTCCCGGGCGGACCCGTCCAGCACGATCCGGCCGGCGTCGATGAGGAGCGCCCGGTCGCAGAAGGTGGCGACGATGCGCGGGTCGTGGCTGACGATCACCACTGTGTGATTAGCCGCGCGCAGTTCCTGATACCGTTTTTCGCAGCGGGCCTTGAAGCCCGCGTCACCGACGGCGAAGATCTCGTCGAGGATGAGCACGTCGCGCACCGCCTTGAACGCGACGGCGTATCCCAGGCGCTCGGACATGCCGCTCGAGTAGTGCTTGAGCGGCATCTTCGCGAACGGCTCGAGCTCGGCGAATGCCAGGATCTCGTCCAGGCTGCGCCTGATCTCCCGCAAGGGCAGCCCCATCACCGAGCCGACGAGCAGGACGTTGTCGATCGCGTCGAGCTCCACGTTCCAGCCGACGCCCAGCTCCAGGATCGAGGTGATCGCGCCGTTGGTGCGGACCCGGCCGCGATCGGGCACGTAGACGCCGCACATGATCTTGAGCAGCGTGCTCTTGCCGCTGCCGTTGCGGCCCATGATGCCCAGCGCCTCGCCCGGCTGCACCTGAAGGCTGACGCCGTCGAGCACCTGGAGCCGCTGGAACTGGCGGGGCTTGAGGAGGCCGAGCAGGTGCTCGCGGACGGTCTCCCGCCGCACGCTGGGAATCCAGAAGCCCTTGGAGACGGAGTCGACGTCGATGACGGGCGGCGCCATCAGAGGTACTCGGCGGCCCTGGCGCCGAGCCAGCGGAAGATGAGCACGCCCGCCGCGAGGCACACGCCTGCATCCGCGGCGAGGTCGAGATGCCCGCGCGTGGTGGGCATCACGCCCTGGACGAGCGCCATCCGCGAGAACGTCACGATCGGCGTCGGGGGCCAGATGTACAGGTAGAAGTGGAACCGCTCCGGCAGGATGTTCAGCGGGTAGATGATCGGGGCGACGAAGAATCCGGCCTGCAGCACGACCTCCCAGATCTGATTGAGGTCGCGATACCGCAGGAAGAGCACGCTCGCCGCGAGCGAGAAGCCGATCACCATGGCGCCGAGCGCGAGACAGTAGCCGCCGTAGGCGGCGAGCGCCGCCAGCGTCGGCGGGTGTCCGGCGACCGTCAGGAAGACGAGCATCACGGCCGAGAACACCAGCAGCGTGATGACCGCGTTCGAGATCGAGGTGACGACGAGGATCCACGGCGCGACGCGCGACTTGGTCAGCAGATAGCCGCGGGCCGCGAGCGACATGAGGCCGCTCTTGGTGCCCTCGGCGAAGAAGTCCCAGAGGAAGAGGCCGATGATGAGGTTGAGCTTGTAGGTGGGATCCGCGGCGAAGAGGAAGGAGAAGACGCCCATCAGCACCAGGAACATGCTGAGCGGCTTGAGCAGCGCCCAGACGAATCCGCCGACGGTGCCGTGGTACCGCGCCTTGAAGTCCGTTCGGACCAGCGTCCAGATCAGCCCGGGAGACGCGGTCATGAAGCGGGCTCGACGTTGGCCAGTATGGCGAGGGAGCGGCGGACGGGTTGGCTGGTCGGATCCAGCGCGAGCGCCTGCCGCAGCGTGCGCTTCGCTTCGTCGATGCGCCCCATGCCTGCCAGGCAGAGCCCGAGCTTGACGTAGCCGGTCGCGTCATCCGGACGGAGGCGAATGGCCGTCCGGTACTGGGCGACGGCTTCCTCGCGCCGGCCGGCATCTTCGAGCGCCTCTCCCAGGAGCAGGCGCGGACGGTTGTGATCCGGCGCGAGATCGACGGACTCCTGCCAGAGCGCCACCGGACTCGACCACACGGCGTTCCGCACGGTCGTCTGGACCATGAGGGCGAACAGGCCGATCCCGAAGGCGATGGCTGCCGCCCACTGCAGGGCGGGACGCCGCGTGCGGATCGCCTCGCCCAGCCAGGCGATGCCGATCCCGGCGGCGAGGAAGAGCCCGAGGCTCGCGATGTATACCCGATGCTCGGCCATCGGCTCGCCCTGGTTGAATACGGCGAGGGTCGCCGAGGGCGCGAGCATCAGCAGGAACCAGGCGAGCCCGAAGCTCGCGGCACCCTGACGGCGGGCGAGCGCCCGGACCATCCAGACGAGCAGGGCGGCCGTGCCGACCGCCGCGAGTGCCCGTCCACCCACCCAGGCGACGGGGACGACTTCGTGGAAGATCGTCTGGCCGGCGGGGTGGATCATGAGCCACAGGTACCGGCGCAGCACGTCGAGTTCGAGCAGGACGTAGCTCGGGTGGAAGGACACCTGTCCCGGGTACTCGACGCCGAGGAGCCACAGACGCCCGAGGCCCGCCAGTGTCGCCACGGCGGCCATCGGCAGATAGAGGCGCACGGTCCGTCGCCGCTTGTCGGATGCCGGAGACTCGACGGCCAGCCAGTCGAGGGCGGCCAGCGCGAACGGAAACATCGCCGCGGTCTCCTTGGCGGTCAACGCCGCGATCCAGCAGGCGGCCGTTGCGGCCATCCACCGGCGTGCACCGCCGCGCATCCATCGAAGGCCCGACAGGATCCCGGCGAGCATCAGCGACGCGCAGAGGACCTCGGACCGCCCGCTGATGTATCCGACGGCCTCGGTCATCATCGGGTGCACGGCGAGCAGGGCGGACGCGGAGAAGGCCGCGAGCGGCGCCGCCGGGGACGGGACGAGCCGCCGCACGACCATGAAGAGGAGCACCACGTTCAGCACGTGCAGCAGCACGCTCGTCACGTGGAAGCCGACCGGCCGCGTGCCCCAGACCGCCCGATCCCACGCGTACGAGATGTTGACGAGCGGCCGGGTCACGTCGTGCAGGACGATGCCGCGCAGATCCCCGGGCGTCCGCAGCGAGGCGTTGGCCACGACCGTGTGATAGTCGTCGTACACGAACGGGTTGTGCAGCGCATTTGCGTACACCAGCGCCGCGAGCAGGGCGGCGGCGCCGCAGGGGACGATCGCTCGGTGAGCGGCAGACATCAGACGGTCGGGGCGTTGTAATGTATGACGGATCGGTCTCCGTCGATTACAGGACTGTTATTGTAGGGCAGCGGTGCGAATCCTCCACGTGACGCCCTATTGCGGCGAGGCCTGGGCGTACGGCGGTATTCCACGACTCGTGGAGAGCCTCACGCGACACCTCGCGCGCCGCGGCCATCAGGTCACGGTCTGCACGACCGATGCCTGCGATGGAACGCACCGGCTGTCGTCAGGCGTCCGCGTTCACGCCGCGGACGGCGTCGAAACGCGCGTTTTTCCGAATCTCTCGAATCGCCTGGCCTACCATTTGCAGTTTTTCCTCCCGCGCGGCCTGTGGTCGTACCTGCGCGGCGCTGCGCGTGAGTTCGATGTCGCGCACCTGCACGCCTGTCGGAACGTGCCGGGCGCCATCGCCGCCCATCATCTGCGGCGGGCGGGTGTGCCGTACCGTACTCGCGCCCAACGGCACGGCGCCGCGGATCGAGCGGCGCCTGATCGCCAAGCGTGTATTCGATCTCGTGGCGGGGCAGCGCGTGCTGGACGGCGCCGCGCGGGTGCTGGCCGTATCCCGGGCCGAGGACCGCCAACTGCGCGCGATGGGCATTCCACCGGCGTCCATCCGGGTGATTCCCAACGCGGTGGACCTCGAGGAGTGCGTGTCGCCGCCGGCCTCCGGCGGCTTTCGAGCGCGGTGGGGCATCGACTCGGAGCCGCTCGTGGTCTTCCTCGGCAAGCTCACTCCCCGCAAGCGCCTCGACGTGGTCGTCCGGGCGATCGACCGTCTTGGCCGGCGGGAGACGCGTCTCGTGATCGCTGGCAACGACATGGGCTCGCTCGGTCCGACGCGCGCGCTGGTCCACGCGCTCGGTCTCGACGCGCGCGTGACATTCGCCGGGCTGCTGCGGGGTCGCGAGCGTCTGGAAGCCCTCGCAGACGCCGACGTGGTCGTCTATCCTTCCGAGCACGAAGTCTTCGGCCTGGTCCCGCTCGAAGCGCTGCTCGCCGGCACGCCCGTGATTGTCGCGGGCGACTCGGGATGCGGAGAGATCGTTGGCGCCGTGCCGGGAGGGCAGGTGGTGCCGGTCGGGGAGGTCGACGCGCTCGCGCGCGCCATCGAGACGGTGCTCGAGGCGCCCGGGCGATGGCGGGAAGACGCTGCGGCGTCCCGGACGCCGATCCGCTCGGCGTACGGCGCCGAGGTCGTCTGCGAGCAGGTCGAACGCATGTACCGAGAAATGGCGGCAGACGCGTGATCGACGCGCGTGTCGTTCGTCGTGCCGGTGCGCAACGGTGTCGCGTGGATCCAGGCGACGCTCGAGTCGATTGCCGCTCAGGCGACCGACGGGCTGCAGACCGAGATCGTCGTCGTCGACGATCGCAGCGACGATGGGTCATCCGAACTGCTGCGCGAGCTGGCGTGCCGTCGCCCGATCCGTATTGTCGAGGGCACCGGGCGCGGAGCGGCCGCGGCGTTGAACACCGGGATCCGCGCGGCCATGTTTCCCATCGTCTGCCAGGTCGATCAGGACGTCGAGGTGCGCCCCGGCTGGCTGCGCGCCCTGATGGCTCATTTCGAGGATCCCGCCGTGGCGGCCGTGCAGGGCTGCTACCAGACCGATCCACGTGCCGGCGTCTGTGCGCGGGTGATGGGGCTCGACCTGGAACAGCGCTATGCCGCCATCGGTGGCCTGGATACCGACCACGTGTGCACCGGCAACGCCGCCTATCGAGTCGACGCCGTCCGTGCCGTGGGCGGCTTCGACGAATCGCTCGGCTACGGCTATGACAACGACCTGAGCTACCGCCTGCGCGGCGCCGGGCATCGTCTCGTGTTCTGCCGGGAGGCGCGCAGCCTCCATCACTGGCGCGAGGGGCTGGGCGGCTACCTCCGCCAGCAGTACGGATTCGGCTACGGCCGTCTCGATCTGGTCGCGAAGCACCCGCGTCGCATTCGCGGCGACCGGGTGTCTCCGCTCTCGATGATGCTGCACCCGCTGGTCGCCGCCCTGACGCTTGGCGCGTTCGCCGTGGCCGCCGTCGCGGCGGCCGTCGGCCGGTCCGCCGTCCCCTTCGCGCTCGCCGGTGCGCTGCTCGCGGGAGCGCTGCTCGTCGAGCGCGCCGTCGCCGGGATTCGGGCCGCGCGGCGATTCGGGTGCTGGACGCCCCTCGTGTTCCCGGCGCTGCACGCCGGGCGGGATCTCGCCTGGGTGGCCGCGATGGCGGCGTGGTCGGCGAGGCGGCTGGGCGGGCGGGCGGCGAAGCCCGAGCACAGCATGTCTCGGCGCAGGCGAGAGAAGGCGGCGCCCGGCGTGGCGCGGCTCGTGAAGCCCGCGGGTCCGCCCACGCGCGTCCTGGCCCTCATTCCGGCGTACAACGAGGCCGCGAATCTCCCCGCGGTCGTTGCCGACGTGCGCCGCTGCCATCCGGCCCTCGACGTCCTCGTGGTGGACGACGGGTCGACCGACGGCACCGCCCTGTTGCTCGACGACCTCGACGTGCGGTGGATGCGCTTTCCCGAGCGCCTGGGGGTCGGCAGCGCCGTGCGCGCCGGCCTGCGGTACGCGGCCCGCATCGGCTTCGACGCGGTCGTCCGGATGGACGGCGACGGACAGCACGGCGCCGACGATGTCGACCGGCTTCTGGCGCCGCTCCGGAATGGATCGGCGGACGTCGTGCTGGGATCGCGCTATGCGACGCAGGCAGTCAGGCCGTCTGGCATCGCGCCGCTCGCCGTGCGTGTCCTCGCGGCCTGCCTGTCCGCCGTGACGCGCCGCCGCGTGACCGATCCCACGTCGGGCTTCTACGCCGTGGGGCCGCGCGCGATCCGGCTGCTCGCGGAGCACCATCCGACGGGCTATCCAGAGCCGGAACTGCGGCTCTTCCTGAGCCGAAACGGGCTGCGCACGGTCGAAGTCCCGGTGCGGGCGCGCGCGCGGATGGCCGGTCGCACGTCGCTGACAGCCGGACGTCTGGCCGCGGCGGGCGCTCGCGTGGCGCTCGCGCTCCTCATCGTGCCCCTGCGATCGCCGGTGAAAGGGCCTGCGGGTGACTGATCGCTTCCAGGTGACCGGATTGATCGCCGGCGCGGCGCTGCTCGTGGCCGTCCTCGAACTCGTGCGCCGGCGGAAGCTCACCGAGGAGTACTCGCTCCTCTGGATCGTTTCGGCGCTCGCGCTTCTCGGCCTCTCGGCACGGCGCGGCATCCTCGAGACGATGGCCGCGTGGCTCGGCATGAAGGATCTGCCGCTCTTCGTGGCCCTGCTGGTTCTCGGCGCGGCGTGTGCAGCGGCGCTCGGCTTCTCGGTGATCATGTCCCGGCAGCGACGGCAGATCGAGCGGCTGACCGAGGAGGCGGCCATCCTGTCCGCCGAGCTGCGCGACCTCAGGGCCTCGCGATCGAAGACGGGTCGGTGACGCCGGCGCCGAACCGTCCGGCGGCGTAGTCGCGGGTGCCGCGGATGACGGCGGCCACGCGTCCGCCCACGCTGCCGCCACCGGGTTTCACGGCGTGAGCGAGATTCAGGGCGACGATCGACGCCGTGCGGAGCATCGTCGCAGCGGCTCCCGTGTCCGGGGCGATTTTGGCCGCGAGCCGCAGGTGGTTACGGGCGGCGAAGTAGAGCTGCTCCCGGGAGCGGCGGCCGATCGATCGGCTGCCTTCGTGATAGGCGACGGCGCGGCCCGCGAGCACCGTCAGGAACCCGGCCTGTCGCGCACGCAGGCAGAAGTCCAGGTCTTCGAATCCGAAGAAATAGTCCTCGTCGAACAGACCGACGGCATCGAACACGTCGCGCCGCACCAGCATGACGCAGCCGCTGACGGCGTCCACGGTGCGGGCGGACGGCAGCGCGGTCAGGTCTGCCTCCTCGTCCGCGCCCGTCACGCGCATGCGTCCGGTTCCGGGTGCGAAACTGAGACCGCGCGAGTCGATCCGATCCGGCTCGGACCTCCGAAGGACGACAGGTCCGGCGATGCCGGCGCCAGGCGTCGAATCGAGGGCGAGTCGCAGACGGGTTACGCAGTCCGGACGAATGACGACGTCGCTGTTGACCAGCAGGATCGCCTCCGCGCCTCGTGCCAGCGCGTGCCTGATGCCGGTGTTCGTGCCTCCGGCGAAGCCGAGGTTGCGGCCCGTGTGGATTCGCGTCACGGGCGCCGGCGCGCGCGCCAGCGCGCGGCCCAGGGCGTCCGCGGAATCGTCGCCTGCCGGGGCGTTTTCGACGACCACGAGCCCGTCGGGGGGCGTGTTCAACGCGAGAAGCGACCGGACCGCCAGCAGGGTGTCGTCCGGAGTCCGGTAGTCGAGCACGACTGCGCCGAGACGCGCGTGAGACGGAGCCGGGTCCGCGTGCTCGCGATACAGCCTCCGCGCGACCTGGACGTCGTCGGCGATGTCCCGCACCTCGGGCCGGCCGGCGCGCAGGCGGGACAGCAGCTGCGGGTCCGAGAGCACGCGGTCGAGAGCGTGCGCGAGCGCCTCCGCGTCCCCGGGCGTGAAGAGCAGCCCGTTCACCCCGTCGTCCACGATCTCGGGAATGCCCCCGATCCGGGAGGCGACGATCGGGACGCCGGCCAGAAAGGCTTCGTGTATGACGAACGGGCTGTTCTCCGGCCAGATCGACGGCACGACCAGCACGTCGATGGATGCGAGCGCCTCCGGCACGCGCTCGTGCGGGATCGGGCCGTGGACGTGGACGTCCGGATGGTCGAGCAGCGGGGCCAGCCGCTCCCGGTAGCCGTCGTCGCCGTGATAGTCCGCCGTCGGTCCGAACAGCTCGACCGACGCGCGGCCCTGCGGCAGGCGACCGAAGGCTTCGAGCAGCAGATGAGGCGCTTTCGACGCCATCAGCGTGCCGAGGAATCCGATCCGGAGGCGATCGCCCGGTCGCCGACCGCCATGGCGGAACGCCGTCGGGTCGAGGCCGTACGGCGACCACGTGATCCGTCCGGTTGGAATGCCGAACCTGATGAACCTCTCGCGTATGAACTGCGACGGCGCGAGGAAGTGCGTGATGTCGTCGCACAGCGTGCGCATGTGCCTCACGCGCGCCTCGGCCTGGCTCCTGGCGACACCGTCCCGCGCGATCGCGCAGGCCAGCCGGGCGGCCGCCTGGTGCAGGGCCCGCCCGGGCCGTGCCGGGAGAACCTGCTCGACCGCTCGAATCGCCGCCGCGCCAAGGAACGTCGCGGCCGACGCGCCCCCGGCGGTGCCGACGCAGGGCGGGCAGCCGGCCGGTTCGTGTGCCTCCGGACCGTCGCAGACATGACCCTCCGGGTCGAGGAGCTGTCCTCGGTGGCAGATCAGCCAGTAGTCGTGCAGCGTCATCACGCAGGGAACGCGTCTGGCGGCGAGCGAGCGCACGATGGAGGTCGACAGCCCGGTCAGGTGATGGACGTGCGCCGCCTCGGGCGCGATCTCGTCGACGAGGCGATCGGCCAGTGGGCCGATGACGGGATCGAGGTACGTGTCCGCGAACGCGCGCACGCGGCGACACGTGTTGTTGACCCACACGACGCGCAGTCCGCCGTCGTCGGTGGATCGCACGTCGCCATCCGGCCTGGAGGGGTCCTCCTCGCGCGTCAGCACGACCACCTCGTCGCCGAGCTTGTGCAGGGCACGGGCCTGTGCCCGCGCGTACAGTTCGGCGCCGGCCGATGCGGCCGGGGGGAACCCGTGGGTGACGACGAGGACCCGCATCACGCCGTCCGCGTCGGACGCGCCGGCGCGGGCGATTCCCTCATCGCGGAGCGTGGACCAAGATACTGGCCGAGCGGCCACGCGACGGCGAGTCCGAGGGCCCGCCACGCGGACAGACTCTGCGGGCTTTCGCGATGGCACCGCCAGTGAAGGATCGTCGACGACGCGATCGCCCGTGCGAGCGCGGCCACGGTCGGCACCGTCTCGATCTCGAACAGCTCGTACAGGCGGCGGTGGAGTCGACACGTGCGGGCGAGCTCCTCGCGGGCCGATCGATCATGCGAATGGACGACGGCCGCGCCCGGGACGTACGCGACGCGAAATCCCGCTAGCAGCACGTCCCTGGCCCATGCGAGATCTTCGGCGATCGGGGTCCGCGGGAAGGGATGATCACGCCAGACCGAGCGCCGGATGCACGAGCAGACGTTGTCGAACGCACAGCGATCCATCCTCGCGATCGGCTCGAGGGCCATCAGTTCGGATGCGCCGGCCAGGGAGGACACGCGCGGCTCGGTCCCCGCACCCGACCACCGCGCCAGATAGTGGCGCGCCAGCGCGCTGGCGGTCGGGCTGGGCAGCTGGCGGGCGAACGCTCCGGCCAGCCGCGGATCGGCCGCGAACGGCGCGGTCAGGCCGGTCAACCAGTCCTCCGACGCCGGCACCGCGTCCTGGACCAGGAGCACGACCAGATCGCCGGACGATCGCTCGACGCCCAGATTCCGCGTGGCGCCGTGGTCGAACGTCTCGGCGTCGATCGAGACCAGTCGATCGACGCGGCCGCGCAGCAGGTCCGGCGTGCCATCGACGGACGCGGAGTCGACGGCGACGATCTCGAACGGGCGCTCGACGTGCTGGCGGGCGAGGGCGTCCAGCACACCGGGGAGCGTGGCCGCGCCGTTGCGCGTGGGAATCACGACCGAGACGGACGGGACGCTCATGGCACGACGGCGGCCCGTTCCCGCCGGTCGAGGAGCGTCGCATACGTCGCTTCCCACTCGCGCGCGTCGTCCTCGATCGATTTCACGGCCGGCAATGCCCGGCTCGCGGCGGTCAGCGCGTCGAGCAGGGGCGGATCGTCTACCAGTCTGCGGAGCACCGACGCCAGGGCGGGCGCGGAGGACGGCTCGTACAGCAGCCCGGTGTGGCCCTCCTCGATCAGGTCGGGCAGGCCGCCCAGGCGGGACGCCACGACCGGGAGGCCGGCTGCCCTTGCCTCGTGAACGACGAGCGGCGAGTTCTCCATCCAGAGCGACGGGACGACGAGCACGTCGATTCCGCCATAGACGGCGTCGATGTCGCTCCGCTCGAAGCCGCCGGCGAAGGTCACCGGCAGCCCGGCGGCCCGCCGGCGCAGCCCGGACGCGTACGCAGCGGAGACCTCGGTGCGTCCGAAGATCGTCAGCTCGTACGAGTTCGCCGGCAGCTCGCGCACCGCGTCGATGAGGACGTGCACGCCCTTGTGCCAGACGAGCGTGCCCACGAAGCCGATCCGAAGGCGATCGCCCCGGGAGGGTCGCGTCGGAAGCCGGGCCATCGGCGGCAGGCCGTAATCCGACAGGCGAATCTTCGCGGGCGGGATGCCGAGTCGGACGAACTCATGGAGGATTGCGGCGGACGGCGCGGCGAAGAGGTCGATCTGTTCGAACGTGCGGCGGGCTGCCGCGAGCCGGGCCTCGATTTCGCTCGGGGTCACCGACAGGAGCGGCAGGCGGCGGGCAAGGCGGACCGCGGCGGCGGAGAGGCCGGGCAGACGTCTGGTTGCCGCCGCGATCTGTCGCTGCACGGCCGGTGGGGCGCTCGCGCGATCGGTCATCGCGCTGAACGACGCCTGGGCGAACAAGGGCGACTCGCGGAAGCACGTCGCGCAGCGGCCGGGGTCGATGGTATGGCAGACGTGTGCTTCCGACTGGTGGATCCGCTGGCCCCCCGACGGGCACACCAGGGAGTAGTCGTGGAGTGTGGCGGCCACGGGCACGCCGCGCGCATGGGCCGCGCGGGGCAGGTCTAACGACAGGTTGAGCAGGCTGTGCAGGTGGACGATGTCGGGTTGCACGGCATCGAGCACCTGAGCAAGGCGCTTGCCGATCAGCGGCGGCCGGTAGGTGTCCTCGAACGAACGGCAGCGCCAGTTATTGACGAGCTCGATTACCGGCAGCGCGTCGACCACGCGCCACGTCACGTGGCCGTGGGGGCGCCCGGGATCGAACTCGGCGCAGAGCACGTTGACGTGGTGGCGGGCCGCCAGTGCACGACAGAGGTCGAGGGCGTAGATCTCCGATCCCGCCTGGTGGCGGGGCAGGAAGTCGTGGATAGCGTGGAGGATACGCAGGCGCCGATTATCGCATCGGCGGGCGTCGGTGCCTTGATCGACCCGGGGGGCTATCGTACGATGCGGTTCGCGCCGACAAGCAACGAGGGGATCCATGCGCTATCAGTTGTCGTCCATCGTCGTCGCGGCGTCGATGCTGGCCGGTGTCTCCGCGCCCGCATTCGCGCAGTCGCTCGCCGACATCGCTCGCCAGGAAGCCGAGCGCCGCAAGCACATCACCGAACCGGGGAAGGTCTACACGGAAAAGGACCTCATCCCGGCGCTGCCGCCCAGCACGCCGCCACCGGCGGCCACGCCGGCTGCCGACACCACGGACACGACGCCGGCCACCGACACCGACGCCAACGCGCCGGCGACACCGCCGGCGACTCCGGCCGACGGCACCGCCACGCCCGCTGCCGCCGGTCCGGGCGCGCCGCCCGCCGCGCCACCGGCCGACACGTCGAAGGACCAGGCCGCCTGGTCTAAGAAGATGAAGGATCTGCAGGACAAGCTGGAGCAGGACCGCGTGCTGCTCGACGCGATGCAGACCCGAATCAACGCCCTGACGGCCGATTTCACGGCTCGCGACGATCCCGCGCAGCGGGCCGTCATCGAGCAGGATCGCAACAAGGCGCTGAGCGAGCTCGATCGGCTCCGCAAGGCCGTCGTGGACGACGAGAAGGCGATCGCGGACCTTCAGGATCAAGCCCGGCGGGCCGGCGTGCCGCCCGGGTGGCTGCGGTCCTGATTGGCGGCGAGCTCCAGCCGGGGAACCGATCTCCCCATCCTGATCGTCGAGGACAAGGACTCGCTGCGCGCGATGCTGCGCCATGCCCTCGAGGCGCAGGGGCACGTGGTCGTCGAGGCGCGCGATCAGGACGAGGCGGTCCGCGCCCTGCACGACGCCCGGCCGGCGGTCGTCCTGACCGATCTCCGCCTGCCATCGGGTGACGGGCTGGGTGTCCTCCGGGCGGCGAAGGATCTGGAAGCCGAGCTGCCGGTGATCGTGATGACGGCGTTCGGCAGCGTGCAGGACGCGGTCTCGGCGATGAAGGACGGAGCGCTCGACTTCCTCGCCAAGCCCGTGGATCCCGACCACCTGCTGCTGCTGGTCGAGCGGGCCCTGGCCCAGCGGCGGCTGGCCACCGAGAACATCCTGCTGCGCGAGGAGCTGGCGGCGCGGCGCGGCGCTCCGCAGATCATCGGCGACGATCCCAAACTCCGGCAGGTCTCCAGTGCGCTGCACCGGGCGGCCGGCACCGACGCCACGGTCCTCATCGAGGGCGAGAGCGGCACGGGCAAGGAGCTCTTCGCCCGCGCACTCCACGCGCTCAGCGCGCGCGCCGACGGCCCCTTCGTGGCGATCAACTGCGCGGCGATCCCCGAGACGCTGCTCGAGACCGAGCTCTTCGGCCACGAGAAGGGCGCCTTCACGGGCGCGGTCGCCCGCAAGCCCGGCAAGTTCGAGCTGGCACACCGGGGCACGCTCTTCCTCGACGAGATCGGCGACCTGCCGCTCGCGCTGCAGGCCAAGATCCTGCGGGCGCTCGAGCTGAAGCGCTTCGAGCGCGTCGGCGGCACGGCGTCCATCCAGGTCGACGTCCGCGTGGTGGCGGCGACCAACCGACAGCTCAAGGCCGCGGTCGCGGCCCGGCAGTTCCGGGAGGATCTCTACTTCCGTCTCTCGGTGTTTCCCATCACGGTGCCGGCCCTGCGGGATCGGCCCGGCGACATCCCGACGCTGGCGCGGCACTTCGTCGATCGCTTCTGCCGCGACATCAACAAGAAGCCGTTCGTGCTCGCACCGTCGGCCGTGGACGCGCTGATCGGCTACCCGTGGCCCGGTAACGTGCGCGAGCTCCAGAACTGCATCGAGCGCGCGGTGATCCTCACCGAGGGCGACACGATCCACGCCCGCCACCTGCAGCTGGCGGCGCCGCCGTCGGCCGTGCCGGCCGACATCGCCGTGCACCCGCTGGCCTCGGTGGATCTGTCGGGCACGCTTCCCGAGGCCTCGAAGCGCGTCCAGCGGGCGCTGGAGCGGTGGAAGATCGAAGAGGCGCTGCAGGCGGCCGGTGGCGACACGGGCCTGGCCGCGGAGACGCTGCAGCTCGGCTACCGCGTCCTCGTCGGCAAGCTCAGGGAGTACGGCATTACTTCTTGATCCCGATTCGCCTGAGCGCCGCGGTGATCTCCTTCGGCGTGACGTCGTCGACGATCGTCCAGGCACCGACGGCGGTCGGCAGCACGAAGTGCAGACGCCCCGCCACCACCTTCTTGTCGTGCGCCATGGCCGCGAGCAGGTCTGCGCTCGGGACGTCCGCGACCGGGGGCAGGGGGCCGAGGCCCGTGATCAGATCGGCGAGCGCCTGGCGATCCTGCCTGGCGAGCGCGCCTCGTGCGGCGGCAATCTCGGCCGCGACGAGCATGCCGTACGCGACGGCCTCGCCATGGCGGTAGCGCCGGTACTTGGTGGCGGCCTCGAGCGCGTGTCCCGCCGTGTGGCCGAAGTTCAGGATCCGCCGCAGGCCCGCCTCGCGTTCGTCGGCGGCGACGACCGCCGCCTTGATCCGGCACGACTCCGCGATCACTTCGGTCAGCGCCGGCGACTGGCGCGCGAAGATCGCGTCGCGCTCGGCGACGATCCGATCGAAGAGCGCGCGGCTCGACGTCATCCCGTACTTGACCACCTCGTACAGCCCGGCGCGGAATTCCCGGCGCGGCAGCGTGGCGAGCACCGACGGGTCCACGAGGACGGCATGGGGCTGGTGGAACGCCCCGATCAGGTTCTTGCCGAGCGGATGATTGACGCCGACCTTGCCGCCGATCGCCGCGTCGACCTGGGCGAGCAGCGTCGTGGGCAGGTGGACGAGCGGAACGCCGCGGAGATACGTGGCGGCGGCGAAGCCGGCCATGTCGGTGATCACGCCGCCGCCGAGCGTGATCACGGTCGAGCTCCGCTCGGCGCTGGCGCGGACGAGCGCGTCGTAGATCCGCACGACCGTTGCGAGCTGCTTGTAGCGCTCGCCGTCGGGGACGAGGATCGGCTCGTGCACGCCGAGGGCCGCGGCCGCGCGGGCGCCGTGCAGCCGCCAGACGAGCGGGCTCGACACGACGAACCGCCGCGACGGCACCTGGAGCTCGTCGAGCAGACGGCCCGCCTGGTCGAGGATTCCGTCTCCGATCGTAATCGTGTAGCGCCGGGACGCGGTGGGGACGTCGATACGGACGGGATTCATGTGAGGCGGATGCTAGGATAGCACCTCGACCCTTGCAGACCGACCTGCGCACGGAGTTCCTCGTCATCGGTGGCGGCATCGCGGGCCTGCGCGCGGCCCTCGCGCTCGCGGGCGCGGGCCGCGTGCTGGTGATCACCAAGGCGGAAGCCACCGAGAGCAACACCGGATACGCGCAGGGCGGTATCGCCGCGGCGCTCGGCGACGACGACAGCCCTGCGCTCCACGCCGAGGACACGATCCGCGCGGGTGCGGGCCTGTGCGACGAAGCCGCCGTGCGCGTGCTCGTCGAAGAGGGGCCCGCCTACGTGACCGAGCTGGTCGACTGGGGCGTGCGCTTCGAGCGCGACGAGTCGGGGCGTCTGGCCTTCGGCCGCGAGGCGGCCCACTCGGTGCGGCGTGTGCTGCACGCCGGCGATGCGACGGGCCGCGAGATCGGACGCGTGCTGTGGGAGCGCGTCACCCGGCTGCCCCAGATCACCGTCATCAACTACGGCGTCGTCACGGAGCTCGCCGTCGAGCGCGGCGTCGCCGCCGGCGCCTGGTACGTCGATCGCGACGGGGTGAAGCGGCGGATCACCGCGCGGGCGACGCTGCTCGCCACCGGAGGCGCGGGCCAGGTCTTCCGCGAGACGACCAACCCCGCGGTGGCGACCGGCGACGGCATCGCGCTCGGATATTTCGCCGGCGCCCGGGTCGCGGACCTGGAGTTCGTGCAGTTCCATCCGACCGCTCTCAAGCTCCCCGGTGCGCCGCGGTTCCTGATCTCGGAAGCGCTGCGCGGCGAGGGCGCCCGGCTGGTCAATGCCCGCGGCGAGCCCTTCATGTCCCGGTATCACGAAGGCGGAGACCTCGCGCCGCGCGACGTCGTCGCCCGCGCCATCGTGCAGGAGATGGAGCGAACGCCGGGGCCCGTGTCGCTGCGTCTGGACCACCTCGATCCGGCGTTCGTCCGCCGGCGCTTTCCGAACATCACCGAGATGTGCCGGCACGTGGGCCTCGATCTCGCGACGGATCCGATTCCGGTCGGTCCGGCGGCGCACTACATGATGGGGGGCGTCGACACCGATCGCTGGGGCCGGACGTCCGTGCCCGGACTGTTCGCCGCCGGCGAGGTCGCGTGTACCGGCGTCCACGGCGCCAACCGCCTGGCCAGCAACTCTCTGCTCGAGGGGCTCGTCTTCGGCGCACGCGCCGGCCGCGCCATGCAGGATCCGCCGGCCGCGGCTGCCGCGGGACCGGATCGGCGCCCGGCGGAGGGCCCTCCCGCCGGCGTGCGCGTCGGACCGGACATGGATCGCGACGCCGTACGGGAGCTGGTCTGGACGGCCGCCGGCCTCTTTCGCACGCGCGACGGGCTGAGCAGCGCCGTGTCGGCGCTCGACGCCGCCGGCGCGGCGCTGCGGGCGTCGGTGGAGCGGGGTGGCGTGTCGGGTGACTGGCAGCGCCTCAACTTCGTCACCGTGGCCCGGTTGATCGCGCGCGCGGCCCTGCGGCGCGAGGAGAGCCGCGGCGGACACTTTCGCGCCGACTTCCCCGGGCGCGACGACGAGCGCTGGCGCGTCCACCTCACCGAGGTCGCGTAGAATAGACCCTTTGCGCCAGCCGCGCGGTTGCAGCCCGATGTCCAAGAAACCCGACTCCGAAGCCTTCGTCACCGAGATCACGCCGCGATCCCAGGACTTCTCCCGCTGGTACCTGGACGTCGTCCGGCGCGCCGAGCTCGCCGACTACACGCCGGTCAAGGGCTGTATGGTGATTCGGCCGTACGGCTACGCCATCTGGGAGCTGATCCAGCAGGCGCTCGACAGCCGCATCAAGGCCACGGGCCACGTCAACGCGTATTTCCCGCTGTTCATTCCGGAGAGTCTGCTCCACAAGGAGGCCGAGCACGTCGAGGGCTTCTCGCCGCAGGTCGCCTACGTCACCCACGGGGGCGGTGAAGAGCTCGAGGAGAAGCTCGTCGTGCGGCCCACCTCCGAGGCCATCATCGGGACGATGTACGCCAAGTGGGTCCAGTCGTGGCGCGACCTGCCGATCCTGCTGAACCAGTGGGCCAACGTCGTCCGCTGGGAGAAGGTGACCCGGCCCTTCCTCAGGACCACGGAGTTCCTCTGGCAGGAGGGCCACACGGCCCACGAGACGGAGGAGGAGGCCGAGTTCGAGACGCGGAAGATCCTCGACCTGTACGCCGACGTCTGCGAGTCCGTCCTGGCCATGCCGGTCCTCAAGGGCCGCAAGTCGGAGAGCGAGAAGTTTGCCGGCGCCCTCCGCACGTACTCCATCGAGGCGCTGATGGGAGACGGCCGCGCCCTGCAGGCCGGGACGTCGCACAACCTCGGACAGAATTTCGCCAAGGCATTCGACATCACGTTCCAGGCACGCGACAAGTCGGTGCAGCACGTGTGGGGCACGTCGTGGGGCGTGACGACGCGGCTGGTGGGCGCGATCATCATGACCCACGGTGACGACAGCGGGCTGGTCCTGCCGCCGCGCGTGGCGCCGCACCAGGTCGTCATCGTGCCCATTCCACGCGGCAACTGGCAGGAGACCGTCCTGCCCAAGGCCCGCGAGATCGCCTCGGCGCTGACCGCCGCCGGGATTCGTGTCAAGCTCGACGACCGGGACACCCAGACGCCGGGCTGGAAGTACGCCGAATGGGAGCTGCGCGGCGTCCCGGTCCGGCTCGAAATCGGCCCGAAGGACATCGAGAAGTCGTCGGTCATGGCCGCGCGCCGCGATACGCGCGCCAAGCAGTCCCTGCCGATGGACGGCCTCGCCGGCCACCTCCACGGACTGCTCGACGAGATCCAGGCGGGCCTGTACGCGCGCGCCGTCGCCTTCCGCGAGGCGCACACGCAGCGCGTGGCGAGCTACGCGGAATTCCGGGAGGTGATGGAAGGCCGTCCGGGCTTCATCGTGGCGCCCTGGTGCGGCGACGCCGGGTGCGAGGCACAGATCAAGACGGACACGCAGGCCACGATCCGCAACATGCCGCTCGACGCGCCGCCACCGTCGGGCCGCTGCATCCGGTGTGACCGCGACGCCTCGGCCGAGGCCTGGTTCGCGAAGGCGTACTGAGGGCCCCGGGGCCCTGGCTCAGGCTTTCAGAAGCTCCCCGACAATCCCGGGCGTGCGCCGTTCGATCCGCTTCATGACCGCATGGCGTCTGGTGAGCCGCTCGCGCTTCGCGATCGTGCGAAAGACGTCCGCGAGATGGCTCGGCCACCACTCGGCGCCGGGATGCCCGGAGTGCTTCGAGCGCGCATAGGCCGCGGCGATCGCGTCGAGGCAGCTCGCATCGCCCACCAGACCCATCGCCGAGAGGAACTCCACCGGGACCGGCCCCGGCGCGCGCTCGAGCGTTTCCTTCAGGTCGTACACGGCGAGCCGGCTGCCCCGGTGGGCCAGCGCGACGTGGGCGGCGCCGCGCGCCACCATCCACGCCTCGCGCCCCGTGCCGTCTTCGGCCGCCTCGCGTTCGCGGAGCCGGTCGACGAGCTGCTGCAGGACAGCCAGGGGCGTCTTCGAGCCCGTGTGGGCGACCGCGTGACGGAGGGTGTCCGGCGCGTCGGGCATCCGCCCCTGGGCCGCCTCGGCGACGATGTCGGCCAGCCTCGTCACCGGGGCCGGTGCGGGCTGACGGGCCGGGACGCCAGCCCTGATGGCCGGGCTCGCGTCGTCGCGAAGCGCCTCCCAGATGGGGCCGAGCGTGGGGGAGCCGAGCTCGGCGAGTGCCTCGATGGCCGATACCCGGACGGCTTCCGGCCGCTGCCGGTCGAGCACGAGCCCGGTCAGCGCGTCCAGCGTCTCGACGCCGTGGGCGCCTCGCAGGAACGGTCGCAGGGCGGCGACCGCGGCGACGGCGACGGCCGGGTCGTCCCCGCGGGCCGACCGCAGCGCGGGGCCGAGGCTCCTGGGATCGCCGATGGCGTCGAGGGCCCGGAAGGCCGCGACGCGGGCGCCGCTCGGGCCCCCGCCCTCGGCGACGCCGGCCAGCCGGTCCACGGCACGCGCCCCGATCACCGTCAGGCGCGCCACCGCGGCTTCCCGGGTGACGGCCAGTTCGGACGAGAGGTCGGCGATCAACGCGTCGATCTGCTGTCCGGACGACGCCCTGATGACCACGATGTGCTCCAAAACGGCAACGGCCGGACGCTTCACGCGTCCGGCCGCTGCGACTGCTCCGAGCGCCCGGGAGAGCGCCCCCGGGTCGATGCCTTGCGCTACTGAACGCTCACGACGAGCGCGGCCCGGCGGTTCAGCCGGCGCGTCTCCTCGCGGGAGTTGTCGTACTTGGGCGCTTCCTCGCCGTAGCTCCGGGTCTGGAGCCGCGACGCGGGCACGCCGCGCGAGACGAGGTAGTCCCGCACCGCGTTGGCGCGACGATCGCCCAGCGCGAGGTTGTACTCGGCCGTGCCGATGTTGCAGGTATGGCCCTCGATGACGATGTTCTTGCCGGGGTTCGCCATCAGCTTCGTGACCGCGTCGTCCAGGAGGCGCAGCGCCTCAGGCCGCAGCGTCGAGCGGTCGAAGTCGAAGTACACGTCCTCGAACGTCAGCTCGACGACCGGCGGCGGTGCGGTGACCTGCACGGTGACCGACGCGTTCGCGGTGCCGCCCTTGCCGTCGTTGACCGTTACGGTGATCGGCACCGGACCGGCCTGCTGCGGTGCGGTCCAGCCCGTCTGGGTGGCCGACGGGTTCTGGAAGGTGCCGGTCGGCGCCGTCCAGCGATAGGTCAGCTGGTCGCCGTCCGGATCCTGTCCCGTGGCGGTCAGCGTCGAGGACTGGCCCACCTGGACGGTGCACGGGTCGCACTCCGCGCGAACGGTCGGCGGCCGATTCTCGGGCGGCGCCGGCGGCGGCGGGGGCGGCGGGGGCGGAGGCGGCGGCACGTAGCGGCGCACGCCGGGGTGATACCCCAGACGGACCATGTAGTCGACGAAGTCGCCCGACGTCGAACCCTCGGTGTTGTAGTCGGACCGCTTCGCGGTGGGGAAGTTGAACGTCGCGCCCCCGCCGAGGAAGAAGCCGCTCTTGGCCTGCCACGTCAGGCCGATCGCGCCGGTGGTCAGCTTGTCGATCGGGTACGCGCCCGAGGCGATGCTGCCGTCGGCGGCGACGATCGGCGTGTTGATGGTGAGGGTGCTGTCGAAGGGCACTTCACCGAAGAGCTCGGCGGTCACGCGAAGCGGGCTCGTCGAGGGGAAGCCGGCACCCACGCCCCAGCGGAAGCCGTTGGTCATCTTCACGGCATCCGTGTTGCCGCGCAGGATGGCCCCGCCGTATCCCGACAGCTCGACGCTGTTGTTGACGTTCTTGCTGACGACGAAGTCCAGGGTCGTGTCGACCTTGCCGGTGCTCACGCCGACCTTGTCGTCGCCGGTCGGAATCTTGAACATGACGCGGAACGCGGCCGCGGCCGGCTTGTGATCGCCTTCCGACATCAGGTTGGCCTTGAGGCCGAGCGTCAGATCGCCGAGCTGGTTGCCGGTCCAGTAGCTGTTGACGAACGGGTAGCTGTAGACCGGCGCGCCGGCGTTGCCGGAGGTGAAGACCGGGCGGACGTCGCGGTCGATGCGGGTGTCCAGGTTGAACGATCCGAACACTTCCACGTGGCTGGCCACACCCACGCCGAAGGTGGCCGCGATGTCGGAGATGTTGCTGAAGCCCGCGACGTAGTTCATGCCGACGCGCTGCAAGCTGACGGAGAACAGCTTGCGGTCGAGGACTTCGGCCGACGGCACGTGCCACAGGCCGGTATCACCACTGAAGGTCGGCGTAGCCGGACGCGTGGCGTCGGAAGATTGCGTCGCCGACGAGTTCGATTGGGCTGAGGTCGGCGTCGATTGGGCGCTGGCGGCGCCTGCCCACACGAGACAGACGGCGGCAATGCCAAGGGAGCGAAGCGAGGTGGTCATCAGGCTGTAACCTCCAAGGGTGACAGCAGTCGGTTATGAAAAAGGCCGCAAATCCTTCGTCTTTCTAGCCCGAACTATAGTAGGCCCACGGCTAGTCGAAGTCAATCAACGACTTAGCGTCCGCTAGTCGATCGGAGCCGTATCGTCCTTGGGGCGCTTGGGGCCGACGAGCCAGGCGATGCCGATGCTGAGGAGGTAGAGTCCGATCATCGGCGCCGCGAAGACGGTCTGGGTGCCCGGGTCGCCCGTGGGCGTGATGACCGCCGCGATGATGAAGATCACGAGGATGGCGTACTTGATGTTGCGCGCCAGGAAGCGTGCGCTGACCATCCCCATCTTCGCGAGGAAGAAGACGATCGTCGGCATCTGGAACACGAGGCCCATCGCGAGCAGGAACTTCACGTACATCGAGAAGACGGGCTCGAGGCGCGGCATGAACTGCAGGTCCGGCGAGGCGAAGCTCGCGAAGAACCGCATCATGAACGGGAACATCAGGTAGTGGTTGAACGCGGCGCCGCCGATGAATCCGGCGCTCGAGAGGACGACGAAGGGGATCGCGAACCGCTTCTCGTGTGCGTAGAGCCCCGGAGCGATGAAGCGCCAGACCTGATACATGATCGCCGGCGCCGCGATCACCGCTCCGGCGATGAGCGACAGGCGGATGTAGAGGGTGAAGGCCTCGGTGGGCTCCGTGTAGATGAGCGAGATGCCCGGCACGGCCTGGTTCATCGGGCTCATCACGAAGGCGTAGATCTTCCCGATGAAGGCGAACGACACGGCCACGCCCACGGCGAGGGCGATGGCCATGTTGATGAGTCGCTTCCGGAGCTCGTCGAGGTGCTCCAGAAACGACATGCGCGCACCGAGCTCCTCCTCCTGCACCTCTGGAGGCGCCGGGGGCAGCGCGGCGGCACCGCGGCTCGGGAAGGGCACGAGGGCCATGGGGGGCGCGTTCCTACGCGCGGTGGTCGGCTTGATTGACGGCGACGGGCGGCTCGACGGGCGTGGCGGGCTGCGCGGGCGGCGGGGCGGGAGCGGCTTCGACGCGTTTGTCGGCCGTGGTCTTCTGATCTTCGATGCGGATCTCTTCTTCCAGGGTGCTCTTGAGCTCGTTGGACGCCCGCTTGAACTCGGCGAGACTGCGGCCCAGCGAGCGGCCCAGCTCGGGCAGCTTGCGCGGGCCGAAAATGATGAGAGCGATCACGAAGATGATGATCAGCTCCGGCATGCCGATGGACCCAAACATGTGTTTCCTGCCTTCTCGGGGCACCGGACGGGTGCCCGCTTCTTACTTCGAATTATAGAAACACGTCACGCAAGGGTCAAGGCGAGCGCGTCCGTGTGGTCGCCAGAAGTCTTTGATCGGCAAAAAGTTATCTGCTAGCATCGGTTTTATGCGTCGCTACCGCGCACTGTCCGCCGCTGCCTTCGCTGTGGTCGTCTCTGCGCTCGTCGGCGGCCTGTACGGTCGCAGCGCGCTGGCGACCGACGAGGCGATTCCCGACTACTACAAGACGTTCTCCGCGGCGCTGAGCGCCGTGCAGACGCAGTACGTCGGCCACGCCGACCCCGACCGCCTGGTCTACGGCGCGATCCGCGGCATGCTCGGAACCCTCGATCCGCATTCGAGCTTCTTCGATCCCCGCGAGTACGCGCAGATGCGCGAGCGGCAGGAGGGGCACTACTACGGCATCGGCGTCTCCATTGTCGCCGCCCAGGGCAGCGTTACCGCCGTGCAGGTGTTCGAGGGGTCGCCGGCGTATCGCGCGGGCATGCGGCGCGGCGACGTCATCGCCCGCATCGCCGGCGACGACGCCAAGGGCTGGACCGTGGAGCAGGCGATGCAGCGGCTGCGCGGGCAGCGCGGCACGCCCGTCAAGATCCAGATCCGGCGCCCGGGATATGCCGACCTGATCCCGATCGACCTGGTGCGCGACGAAGTGCTCATGAGCACCGTGCCGGCCGCGTTCATGATCGACCGCACCACCGGCTACGTCTGGGTCAAGGAGTTCGGCGAGAACACCGACCAGGAGCTGCACGCCGCGCTCTCCGACCTGAAGGCGAAGGGCATGCAGCGCCTGCTGTTCGACCTGCGCAACAATCCCGGCGGCGCGCTCGACCAGGCCATCAAGGTCGTCAACGAGTTCATCCCCAAGGGCGAAATGGTCGTCTATACCCGCGGGCGCATCCGGAACTCGGACTCGGACTACCGCGCCACCGAGGCGCCGGCGTTCGCCGACATCCCGATCGTCGAACTCGACAACCGGAGCAGCGCGAGCGCGTCGGAGATCGTGACCGGCGCCCTCCAGGATCACGACCGCGCGTACATCGTCGGAGAGACGACGTTCGGCAAGGCGCTCGTCCAGTCGATCTACCGCATCAGCGACGGGGCCGGCCTCGCGCTGACCACGGCGCACTACTACACGCCCAGCGGACGGCTGATCCAGCGTCCCTGGGACGCGACCTTCGACGAGTACCTGCAGTACACGCAGAAGGATCAGGACGTGCCGCGGCCGCACCTGCCGTCCGAGCTCAAATACACCGACGCCGGGCGCCCCGTCTACAGCGGCGGCGGCATCGATCCGGATCGCCGGATCAACGGCGCCATCGACGGCTTCGATCCGACCGAGTTCGGCCGCCTGCTGTATGCGCGCCAGGACTTCGCCACCTTCGCCGAGAAGTTCAGCGCCACCGGCGACGACCGGATCAAGCAGACGCCCACCGGGCGCGTATTCGTGTCCCGCGGCTTCGACGTGACCGACGCGATGGTCGACGACTTCCGCAGCCAGCTCACGCGGGAAGGCCTCAAGATCGACGACGCCTCGTTCACCAAGGATCTGCCGTTCATCAAGGCCGAGATCCGCTACGAGATCGACTCCGCGCTCTTCGGCCTGGCCGAGGCGCGGCGGCGGCTGATCGAGGTCGATCCCCAGGCCCAGCTCGGGCTGACGCTCTTCGGCGAGGCACGGCGTCTGGCCGACCTGTCCAAGGGCGCCTCGAAGGCGGCCAACTGAGGCCGTAGGTCGGTACGACCACAACACGTTGGGGCCAGAGTTTGCTCTTGCCCCAACCACTGGGCATTGCTACACTGACGCCGTTTTGCCGATCTGGGGCCATTCGCCCGGCGTCCGGGCGGTGAAGGACCGGCATCGCGGTCCGAACGCTCGCTTGTATCCCAGCCAAGCCACGTCTCCAGCGGTATCGTCCGGCGGCAGCCGGACAAGTGGTGGTGTGTGCCATGCGCCTCGAACGTCTTGAAATCAACGGATTCAAATCCTTCTCCGACCGATCCGAGCTCGCCTTCGACAAGGGCGTGACCGCGATCGTCGGTCCCAACGGCTGCGGCAAGAGCAACGTCGCCGACGCGATCACGTGGGTGATGGGCGAGCAGAGCGCCAAGAGCCTGCGCGGCGAGCGGATGGAGGACGTGATCTTCAACGGCAGCGACGCCCGCAAGCCCACGGCGTCGGCCGAGGTCCGCCTCCGATTCAGCGGCGTCGTCAAGCAGCTGGCCGCCCAGGCGCTCGCCCACGAGTCCGAGCATCACGCGCCGGAGCACGGCAACGGCAACGGCAACGGCAATGGCCACGCGCCGCTCGGCTTCGGCAACGGGAACGGGCATCATGCCGCCGAGCCCGACGCCGCCGGCATGACGACGGAGGAGATCATCCAGTCGATCGCGCGCGAGGTCGAGGTGACGCGCCGGCTGTACCGGTCCGGCGAGAGCGAGTACCTCATCGACGGTCGCGTCTGCCGCCTCCGCGACGTCCACGATCTGCTCATGGACACCGGGCTCGGGGCCAAGGCGTACGCGATCATCGAGCAGGGCAAGATCGGCATGATCCTGAGCACGCGGCCGACCGATCGGCGTCAGCTGATCGAGGAGGCTGCGGGCGTCACGAAGTACAAGTCCCGGCGGCGCGCCGCGGAACTGAAGCTCGAGGCGGCGCAGCAGAACCTCACGCGGGTCGACGACATCGTGTTCGAGGTGGAGAAGCAGCGCGGCACGCTGAAGCGGCAGGCGGCGAAGGCGCGGCGCTACCAGCGGCTGCGCGACGAGCTGCGGCGTTGGGAGAAGGTGCTGTTCGCGCGGAAGTACCGGCAGCTCGCCGAGACGATCGAGTCGGCGCGCGCCCGGCTCAGTGGGGCGCGGGAGCGTGAAGCGTCGGCCGCCGCCCGTGTCGCCGAGGCCGAGTCCGATCTGAGCCGCATCCGCCTGGAGCTGGTCGAGGCGGAACAGCGCGCGACGGCGAGCCGCGAGGCGGCGCACGCGTGCGAGCTGGGGATCAACCGCCAGCAGCAGCAGACGGCATTCGACCGCGAGCAGCTCGGCGCCCTGCAGGCGCGGGCGTCGGCCATGGAATCGGAGCAGGCGGCGCTGGCGGCGCGGCGCGAGCCGGCCCGGGCGGCGCTGGCCGCGCGGCGTCAGGCAGCCACCGAGGCGGAGGCCGCCCGCGAGCGCGCGGCGGCCGCCCTCGCGGCGCAGTCCGACGCCTACGAGGCCGCGCACCGCGAGTTCGAAGGGCTCGAGGCCGACGTCGAGGCGGCGCGGAGCGAGGTGTTCTCCGCGATCAACGCGGCGACGGCGCTCCGCCATGCCGTCGAGCACGCCCGTGCCTCGCGCGATCGTGCCAGCGAGCAGCTCTCGAAGCTCGACGTCGAGACGGCCGACGTGCGGATCGAGTTCGAGCGCGTCGCCGCGGAGCGTGCCGCGACCGTCGAGGCCCTTCGCCGGGCCCAGGAGGCGATCGAGGCGGTCCGGCTCGCACGCACGGCCCGGGAGTCCGAGCTGGCCAGCGCCCGCATCGAGCACGAGTGGCGCGCCCGGTCCGTCCGCACGCGAGAGCAGGATCTCGCCGCCGTCGAGGCCCGGCTGAAGTCGCTCGAGGAGCTCGACGCCTCCCGCGCGGGGTTCAGCGATGCGGCCCGGGCCGTGCTCGTCCAGGCCAACGGGCGCGTCGGTCAACAGGGCGCCGTCGCCGACTACCTCGAGGTCGAAGCCGGCTACGAGCGCGCCGTGCAGGCCTGTCTCGGCGACCTGCTCGAGCACGTGATCGTCGAGCGCCCGGAGCACGCGGCGGCCGGTCTCGAGCTCCTGCGCACCGAGCACGCGGGGCGCTGCGGGTTCCTGATTGCGGACGTCGCGGACGCCGCGGACGCGACCGCGTCCGGAGCGGCCGCCCCCGCGGCGCCCGACGGCCTGACGCCGCTCTCGAAGGTGGTGCGCGTGCAGGGACCGCACGCGCCCGTCATCACGCGCGCGATCGGTGAGGCGTGGATTGCCGACGCCTACGAGCGCGCGGCCGAGGCGAGCCGCCGCACGCCCCTGGCCGTGGCGACGACGGCCGGCGAGCTTTTCCGGGGGCCGCATCTCGTCACCGGCGGCAGCGAGGAGGACGCCCGCGGCATCCTCGAGATCAAGCGCGAGATCAAGGAGCTTCGCGAGCGCCTGAGCGGCGACCGCGCCGCGCTCGAGGCGCTGACCGGCGAGACCGCCGTCCTCGAGGGCACGATCGCGCACGCCACGGCCGCGATTGGCGCGTTGAGCGCAGAGCACCACAAGCACGAGAAGACGGTGGTCGTCCACGAGGCGCAGGTGCAGCGCTCGGCGGCCGAAGCCGTGCGGCTCGAGCAGCGAGCCGAGCAGCTCGCCCGCGAGCGCCGGCAGAGCGAAGACGAGCGTGACGGGCACACGCGCCGCCAGGAGGAGGCCAGCGCCTCCATCGCGCGGCTCGAGCAGGATCAGCGCGTGGCCGACGAGCGTCTCACCGCGGCGCAGCGTCGTCTGTTCGAGGCGAGAGAGGCTGCCGAGGCCCTGGGACGGCGCGCCGCCGAGGCGCAGGCGGCCCACGCCGCGCTGGTCGAGCGCGCGACCGCGCTCGCCACCGACGTCGTCCGCCTCGAGGAGGGCGTCGCCGAGCTGGAGTCCCGCTCGGCGGCGATTGCGACCGAGCTCGCGGGGGCCACGGAGCGGCAGGTGGCCCTCGCGGCTGCGATCGTCGCCGGCGAGCGCCAGCTCGACGCCGACGTGGAGGCCCTCGACGGGTTGCGCACCGGCGTCCAGGCCGCCGACGAGGCGGTCCTCGCGCAGCGGACGGCGGCCGAGGCCCAGGACGCGGCGATGAAGGATCTGCGCGCCGCCCTGGATGCCGCCCGCTCGACCGTGGCGGAGCTCGACGTCGCCCGCGCGACGGCCGAGGCCGATCTCTCCCATCTGGCCGCCGCGTGCGTCGAGACGGTCCAGGAAACGCTGGACGAGGTGGCCGCGGAAGTCGCCGAGCTCGAGCGCGCCGGTCTGGCGGTGCCCGACGCCCGCGTGATCTGCGCACCCGATGCCGACGACATCGACGGCGCACCGGCGGAGGACGCGCCGGCGGAGGCCGGCCCGCAGGACGATGCCGCAGACCTGGGCGCCGTCGTGCACGAGGCCGAGCAGCAGTCGCTCAGCGCGGAGGAAGCCATCACGCGCCTGCGCGAGAAGATCGATCGCCTCGGTCCCGTGAACATGATGGCCATCGAGCAGTACGACGAGCTCGAGTCGCGCCACACGTTCCTCACCGCGCAGCGACGCGACCTCGTCGAGTCGATCGCCCAGACGGGCGAGGCCATCAAGCGCATCGACGAGACCACGCGCCGACGGTTCGCCGAGGCGTTTGCGGCGATCAACGAGAACTTCCAGCGGGCCTTCGGCACGCTGTTCGGCGGGGGACGCGCCGGCCTGACCCTCCTCGACGAGACCGACCCGCTCGAGAGCGGCATCGAGATCATCGCGCAGCCTCCGGGCAAGCGGCTTCAGAGCGTGCAGCTGCTCTCCGGAGGCGAAAAGGCCCTCACGGCGATCGCCCTGATGTTCGGTCTGTTTCAGTACAAGCCGAGCCCCTTCTGCCTGCTCGACGAGATCGATGCGCCGCTCGACGACGCCAACATCGGCCGGTTCGTCGAGATGCTGCGGAGCATGCAGGCGCACACGCAGTTCATCCTCATCACCCACAACCGCAAGACCATGGAGATTGCCAACCGGCTGTACGGCGTCACGATGGAGGAGCCCGGAGTCTCGAAGCTGATCTCCGTCCAGTTGAACTGAGGCCTCACGCCTGGCGTATGTAGTCCAGAGGAGGCCCCCCATGAACCGTCCGTTCCGCCGCTCCAGCCGGCCCGTGCGCCTCGCCGCCGTCTCGGCCGTCCTGCTGCTCTCGGCGGCGTGCGTGGCCCCCGGCGCCCTGGCCGGACGGGCGGCCGACGAGTGGGTGCGGACCTACACGGTGCCCCCCGGCGGCCAGTTCGAGCTCACGAACGTCAACGGGCAGGTCGATCTCACCGGGACCGACGAGTCGCAGGTCGAGGTGCGCGCCGAGCGCGTCGTGCGGTCCACGACCGACCAGACCGCCGCCGACATCCTCTCGCGGGTCCGGATCGACGAAGACGTCCACCCGGATTCGGTCGCCGTCACGACGCGCGGCCTCGAGGGCATTCACATCGGCGTCAGCATCGAGGTGCAGTACCACGTGCGCGTGCCCGACACCGTCAAGGTGCGCGTCACGAACACGAACGGCGGCATTCGCCTCACTGACGTTCACGGCGGGCTGGTCGTGCGATCGACCAACGGCGGCGTGCGGGGACGCGGCCTGGAAGGCGGCGTCGAGGTGCGGTCGACCAACGGCGGCGTGGCCCTCCAGATGGCGTCGGTCGGCGGCGATCCGATCGAGATCCGAAAGTACCAACGGCGGCATCACCCTCGACCTGCCGGAGACGGCGTCGGCCAACCTGTCCCTGTCCGCCACCAACGGCGGGGTCGGCGTCGAGGGGCTGAAGTTCGAGCCGACCGGCGACCAGACCCGACGCCGCGCCAAGGGCCGGCTGAACGGCGGCGGGCCCGACATAGACCTCTCCGCCACCAACGGCGGGGTCCGCGTCAGAAACCTGGCCGACGTTCCGCCGCCCGACGTCGACGGCACCCGGACCCGGACCGGCCGGGGCCCACGCTCCACACGGTGAACGAGGACAAGGCCACCCGTTACCACCGCCTCAAGCGCCAGGCGGGCATCGCCGCCACGGCATGGAGCGCCGTCCTGCTCGGCGGTCTGCTCGTCACGGGCCTGAGCCTCGCGCTCCGGACCCGGGTCGAGGCGGTCGTCCCGGCCGGGCACTCGACCGTCATCGTCCTCGCCTACGTCACGGTGCTCCTCGCGCTCCACGAGGCGGGTGCGCTGCCGCTCGCCTTCTACAGCGGGTTCGCGCTCGAGCGCCGCTACGGACTCTCCACCGAGTCGCTGGGAGCCTGGCTCCGCGATCAGGCCAAGGCATTCGTCCTCGGCCTCTGCCTCTCGTGTGCGGGCGGCGCGGCCGTGTACGCCTGCATCCGCTGGTCCCCGGACCGGTGGTGGCTGGCCGCCGGCGCGTTGTTCGCGCTGTTCGTGGTCGGTCTCACCAACCTGGCGCCCGTCGTGCTGCTGCCGCTGTTCTACCGGATCAGGCCCCTCGATCGGGAGTCGCTGTCCGCCCGCCTGCTGCGTCTGGCCGGCCGTGCGGGCGCACGCGTCGTGGGGGTCTACGAGTGGGGGCTGGGCGACAAGACCCGCAAGGCGAACGCCGCGCTGACCGGCCTCGGGGCGACGCGCCGGATTCTCGTGTCCGACACGATGCTGGCCGAGTACTCCGACGACGAGATCGAGGCCGTGCTGGCCCACGAACTGGCCCACCACGTCCATGGCGACATCTGGAAGGGCATCGTGTTCGAGATCGGGCTGATCCTCACGGGCTTCTATCTGTCGGCCCGCGTGCTCCGCCTGGCGACCGGGCCCCTGGGGCTGCAGGGCGTGAGCGACGTGGCGGGCCTGCCGCTGCTCGTGCTGTGCGCCGGCGCCGTCTCGCTCGTCATGCTGCCCGCGGCGCACGCGATGTCGCGCGCGTTCGAGCGGCGCGCCGACCGCTTCGCGATCGAGCTGACCGGGAATCCCGGGGCCTTCATCTCGGCGATCCGCCGCCTTGGCGCCCAGAATCTCGCCGAGGAGAACCCCTCGACGCTCGTCCGCTGGCTGTTCCACAGCCACCCGACGATCCGGGAGCGGATCGAGACGGCGAAGCGTGCGGGGGACGGGGGATAGGGCTTGGCGGACCCGCCGCCGAATCGAAGGCGGCGGGAGCTCCCGGGAGGCTTACTTCCGGGGCGTCACGACGAGCTCGCCACGCATGGCCTTGCAGCCGTCGTCGATCTTCAGATTGCAGTAGAAGGGGAACGTGCCAGCCTTGTCGGCGCGGAACTCGATCGTCACCGGCTGACCGGGGTTCACGCGCTTCGAGATCCGGTAGGCATCGACGGTCCAGCTGTGGGGAATGTCCGCGGTGCGGAACTCGATCTTGACCAGGTCGTCCTGCATGACCTCGATCCGCCCGGGCGAGAACGTGTACTTGCTGGCGACGACCGTGAACGTCTTCGTCTGTTCCGGCGGCTGGCCGGCGCCGAGGGCCAGGGCCGCGCCGCCGAGCACCAGCGCGAGCGCGACGGCGCCGTAGGCGCGTGTGCGGGGTTTGCCGGCAGCCATTGGTCTTCGATTGTACGACGAACGGCCACCGGCGGCAGAGTTACGAGGCTTCTTCCTGCAGGAGCGCCTTGCGGCTGAGGCGGATCTTCCCCGTGGGATCGATATTGATGACCTTCACGAGGATCTGTTCGCCTTCCTTGAGCTCGTCCCGGACGTCCTTCACGCGGTGGTTCGCGATCTCCGAGACGTGGAGCAGACCGTCGGTGCCGGGCATGATCTCGACGAAGGCACCGAAGTCGGTGATGCGCTGGACCTTCCCGAGGTAGCTCTTGTTCAGCTCGGGCGTCGCAGTGAGCTCCTGGATGATCGACACGGCCTTCTGCGCCGAGGTCTCGTCGGCCGACGCGACGTTGACGCGGCCGTCGTCCTCGACGTCGATCTTCACGCCCGTACGCTCGATGATGCTGCGGATCATCTTGCCGCCCGGTCCGATCACGTCCCGGATCTTGTCGACCGGAATCCGGATCGTCACGATGCGCGGTGCGTACGCCGAGATGGACGGACGCGGAGCGGCCAGGGCCTCCTGCATCTTGCCGAGGATGAAGAGGCGGCCCTGCCGGGCCTGCTCGAGGGCCTTGCGCATCACCTCCATGGTGATGCCCGAGACCTTGATGTCCATCTGCAGGGCGGTGATGCCGTCGCCCGTGCCGGCCACCTTGAAGTCCATGTCGCCGTAGTGGTCCTCGGCGCCCGCGATGTCGGTGAGCACGGCGAACTTGCCGGAGTGCTCGTCCATGACGAGCCCCATCGCGATGCCCGCGACCGGCGCCTTGATCGGGACGCCGGCGTCCATCATGGCGAGCGCGCCGCCGCAGACCGACGCCATCGACGACGACCCGTTCGACTCCAGGATGTCGGAGACGACGCGGACGGTGTACGGGAACTGCTCCTCGCCGGGAATCATCGGACTGAGGGCGCGCTCGGCGAGCGCGCCGTGGCCGACCTCGCGCCGGCCCGGGCCGCGCAGGAAAGCGACTTCGCCGACCGAGAAGGGCGGGAAGTTGTAGTGGAGCATGAAGCTCTTCCAGGTCTCGCCCTCGAAGCTCTCGATCTTCTGCGCGTCCTCGGCGGTGCCGAGAGTGCAGGTGACCAGCGCCTGCGTCTCGCCGCGCGTGAAGACGGCCGAGCCGTGGGTCCGGGGCAGGACGCCCGTTTCGATCCAGATCGGCCGGATCTCGTCGAACTTCCGCCCGTCGAGACGGATGCCGCGCTCGAGCACCTCGTCGCGCAGGACCTTCTCCTTCAGCTCCTTGAAGATCTTCTTCGCGTCCAGCCGGCGCTCGACTTCGCCCTCGGGCAGCGACGCGACCAGATCGTCGAGCACCTCGTCCACGCGGTCGTAGTTCTCGAGCTTGCCGCGAATCCGCATGGCTTCGGTGAGCGGGACGAGGACCTTCTCTTCGACCTCGCGGTAGAAGTCGTGACCGATCTCCTTCGCGGCGACCTTCACCTTGGCCTTGCCGCAGGCCTTCGCCAGGTCGTCGATGGCGGCCACGATCTGCCGGATCGCGGCGTGACCCGCTTCGAGCCCGCCGACGACCTGCTCTTCGGTGACCTGTTTGGCGCCCGCCTCGACCATCACGAGGCCGTCCAGGCTGCCCGCCACGACCAGGTCGAGCTGGCTCTGCTTCCGCTGCTCGAACGTCGGGTTGATGACGTACTGGCCGTCGACGAGGCCCACCCGCACGCCGGCGATCGTCTTCTGGAAGGGGATCTCCGAGATCGCGAGCGCCGCCGAGGCGCCGGTGATCGCGAGGACGTCCGTGTCGTTCTCGGAATCGGCGGAGAGCACGAGCGCGATGATCTGCGTCTCGAACCGCCAGCCCGCCGGAAAGAGCGGGCGGATGGGCCGGTCGATGACGCGGCTCGTCAGCACTTCCTTTTCGGCCGGCTTGCCTTCCCGCTTGAAAAAGCCGCCGGGGATGCGGCCCGACGCGTACGTGTATTCCCGGTAGTCGACCGTGAGCGGAAGGAAGTCGATGCCTTCGCGCGCGTTGGCCGCACGGCAGGCCGTCACGAGGACGACCGAGTCGCCCGAGCGGACCGTGACGGCGCCGCCCGCCTGTTTGGCGAGCTTGCCGGTTTCGATGAGGAGCGTCTTGCCGCCGATGGAAATCTCGCGAGTGTGCATGGTTCAAACTGCCAAGAAAATCGAGGAGCTGAGGAAACCGAGAGCCGGAGAACTCCCGAACGCCCGCTACTTGCGGATGTTCAGGCGCCGGATCAAGTCGGCATAACGCTGCGCGTCCTTCGCTTTCAGATAGTCCAGGAGGCGGCGCCGCCGACCGACCAACATGAGGAGTCCCCGCCGGGAATGATGATCCTTCGCGTGGACCTTGAAGTGTTCGGTCAGGTAGTTGATGCGCTCGCTGAGGATGGCGACTTGCACTTCCGGGGAGCCGGTATCGGCTTCGTGCGTCTTGTAGGAGCCAATCAGCTCGGTCTTGCGATCCTTGGTCAACGCCACGCTTCGTACCTCCAACGGACGCTCCAGCACCAGGTCTGGCCCGGATGCGCCGTCTCTTCCAAATTCGCTTACTCGAACAAGCTCAACATGTTAACCCAGAACAATCGACGGATGCAAAAGCCCGGGCGTCCTCGCCGGCTCGCCCACGCCCAGCAGGTCGCCCGTCGAGGTGAGGAGCCGCACCGCGGCCGCCAGGGCGCCCGGCCAGACGCCGGCCTGCGGGTCCGCATCGGCCGGACCGAGGTCGATGCCGCGCACCGCGCGTGTCGCGCCCGCCTCGGTGAGGACCACCGCCGGCAGCCCCGCCAGCATCCGGGCGGGCGCCACCAGCGCCCGGCGGGCGGCGTCCGGATCCCGCTCGACCGCGCCGAGCGCCAGCGCCCGGTCGACCGCCCACTCGCCGCTCCGCGTGCGCCGGAGGCCGGCGAGGTGGGCGCCCGTTGCCAGCCGCACGCCGAGGTCGTGCGCGAGCGCGCGCACGTAGAAGCCCGGCGAGGATCGCAGCCGGACCGACAGGCGGTCGCCCGCGAGCGCCACGATCTCGATCCGCTCGACAGTCACCATGACCGGCGCCGGCCGCTCGGCTGGGGCCGACGCCTCGCTTCGGCGCGCCGCACGGGCCGCCCGGTAGCTCCGTCGCCCGTGTACCTTCTTCGCCGAAAAGATCGGCGGTGACTGGAGAAACGTCCCGCGGAAGGCGTCGAGCGCGCGTTCGACCTCGCCCCGGTCGGGCCACGCACCCATGTGCGGGTCGCCGGTGGGCTCGCCCTCGGCGTCGTGCGTGTCGGTGGCGCGGCCGAGCTGAATCTCGGCCTCGTACTCCTTGGTCCCCGCCATCACGAAGCGGGCCAGGCGGGTGGCCTGGCCAACGAGGAGCATCAGCAGGCCGCTCGCGGCCGGATCGAGCGTCCCCGCGTGCCCGATACGCCGCTCGCCGATCGCGCGCCGCACGCGGGCGACGGCGTCATGCGAGCTCGGGCCCGTTGGCTTGTCGATGAGCAGCAGCCCGTTCAACGGCGTTCTCCACTTCCGTCAGGACGCGCGCGCGCACGGCGTCGGCGGTGCCGTGCAGCGTGCAGCCCGCCGCGTTCTTGTGTCCGCCGCCCCCGAACGCCTTCGCGGCCGCCCCGACGTCGACCTCGCCCTTCGAGCGCAGGCTCACCCGGTACTCGTCGTCCTGGATGTGCTTGAGGAACACCGACGCCTCGATGGTCTCCACGGTCAGGGGCACGTTGATCACGCCGTCGGTATCGTCCATCGTCGCCCCCGCCGCGCCGAGCACCGCATCGTCCACGTACAGCACGGCGACGCGTTCCGCGGAGACGAGCGTCATGGCGTTCAGGACCCTGGCGAGGAGGCGCAGGCGTCCGAGGCTCGTGCTGTCGAACACGGCCCGCGCGACCGCCACCGGATCCACGCCCGCCTCGAGCGCCGCCTGGCAGATGGCGAACGTCCGCGGGGTGATACCGGAGTAGTGGAAGCCCCCGGTGTCGGTCAGGATGGCGACGTAGACGTGCGTCGCGATCTCGATCGACAGGGGAACGCCGAGCGCGCGGACGAGGTCGTAGACGAGCTCGGCGCAGGCCGATGCGGACGGGTCGAACCACGCGACGGCGCCGAAGCCGGAGTTGCCGGGATGATGGTCGATGTTGACGACCAGGCCCCGATCGAGGCCGGCGACGCCCGTGCGCGACAGGCTGCCGCACTCCATGATGATCGCCACGTCGAACGCGCCGGAGACCTCAGCGGCGATCTCGATCCCGCCGACGCCGGGAAACACGCCGTAGGTCGGAGGCGGCGCGTCCTTGTTCACGACGCGCACGTCCTTGCCCAGGGCGCGCAGCGCGTAGGCCATCGCCAGCTGCGATCCGATCGAGTCGCCGTCGGGGCGCGCATGGGACGACACCACGAACCGCCGGTGCGTGCGGATCGTCTCGACGATGCGGCGGATCGGCTCGGGGCTAGGTGTCGTCATCACCGCCGCCGGGCTCGCGGGTATGCAGCTCGTCGAGGATCTGTTCGACGCGGACCTGGCCTTCGATCGACTCGTCGTAGAGGAAGCGCAGCTCGGGTACGCGCTTGAGCCGCAGGCGCTTCCCGATCTGGCGACGGAGGAAGGGCGCGGCGCGCTCGAGCGCCCGCCCGGTCCGCTGGCGCGCGGTCTTGTCTCCGAGCGCGGTGTAGAAGACGCGCGCCTGCTGGATGTCGCCGCTCACCTGGACGCGGGTCAGCGTCACGAAGCCGATGCCGGGGTCGTGCACTTCGCGGGCCAGCAGGTCGGCCAGCTCGGCACGCAGCTGATCGGCCACGCGGTCGGGACGGGAGCCCTGGGACATGAAAACGGAATTCTCGGGTAACCGGATGCTCCGGACCCGGATCACGCGGTGGCGGCCACGCGCTCCATCGAGAACACCTCGATGACGTCACCCGCCTTGATGTCGTTGTAGCGCTCGAAGCCGATGCCGCACTCCAGTCCGGTCTTGACCTCGCTCACGTCGTCCTTGAACCGGCGCAGCGACGCGATCTTGCCCTCGTGGATGACCACGTTGTCGCGCAGCAGGCGGGCCTGGGCGTCCCCGGACCGCGTGATGCGGCCCTCGGTGACCATGCAGCCCGCGATCGTGCCGAACTTGGGCACCTTGAACGTGTCGCGCACCTCGGCGATGCCGAGCCGCACTTCCTTGAACGTGGGCTCGAGCAGCCCCTCCATCGCCTTCTTGATCTCGTCGGTGACGTTGTAGATGACCGAGTGGCTCCGGATGTCGACGCGCTCGCGCTCGGCGATGTCCGTGGCGTTGCGGTCGGGCCGCACGTTGAACCCGATCACGATCGCGTTCGACGCCGACGCCAGCAGCACGTCGGACTCGTTGATCGCGCCGACGCCCGCATGGATGATCCGCAGCTTGACCTTGTCGTCGGAGAGCTTCGCGAGCGTATCGGCCAGCACCTCGGCCGAGCCCTGCACGTCCGCCTTGATGATGATCGGCAGCTCCTTGACGCCGCCCTCGGCGATCTGTGCCTGGAGCGACTCGAGCGTCAGGCGGGACCCCTTGGCGCCCAGCGCGCGCTCCTTGGCCTGCGCCTGGCGGAACGTCGCGATCTGACGCGCCTTCGCCGCGTCCGACAGCGCCTGGAACGCGTCGCCGGGCTGCGGCAGGCCCGCGAGGCCCAGTACCTCGACCGGCGTCGACGGGCCCGCCGACTTCGTCGAGTGGCCGCTGTCGTCGATGAGCGCGCGCACGCGGCCGACGATCGGGCCCGCGATGAACGTGTCCCCGACGTGGAGCGTGCCGTCCTGGACCAGGATCGTCGCGACCGGGCCGCGGCCCTTGTCCAGCTTGGCTTCGAGCACCGTGCCCGATGCGTTGCGCTTCGGGTTGGCCTTCAGCTCGCCGATGTCGGCGACGAGCAGGATCATCTCGAGCAGCAGGTCCAGGTTCTGCTTCTTCTTGGCCGACACCTCGACCGTGACCGTCTGGCCGCCCCAGTCCTCCGGCATCAGGCCGAGCTCGGTCAGCTCGCGCTTGACGCGCTCGGGGTTGGCGTTCGCCTTGTCGATCTTGTTGATCGCCACGATGATCGGCACGTTCGCCGCCCGCGCGTGGTCGATCGCCTCCCTCGTCTGCGGCATGACCCCGTCGTCGGCCGCGACGACCAGCACGACGACGTCGGTGACGCGGGCGCCGCGGGCGCGCATCAGCGTGAACGCCTCGTGGCCCGGCGTGTCGAGGAAGACGACGTTCCGGCCGTTGATCGTGACGTGGTACGCCCCGATGTGCTGCGTGATGCCGCCCGCCTCGCGCTCGGCCACCCGCGTCTCGCGGATCGCGTCGAGCAGCGTCGTCTTGCCGTGATCGACGTGGCCCATCACGGTCACGACGGGCGCGCGCGCGCCGACGTCCTCGGGACGCGACTCGCCGGCGTCGACCTCGAGCAGCTCCTCTTCGAAGCTCCGCATCTGCACGTCCGCGCCGAACTCGCGGGCGATCATCGTCGCCGTCTCGGTATCGAGCGTCGAGTTGATGGTCATCATCAACCGGCGCATCAGGAGCTTGGACAGCACGTCCTTCACGCGCACGTCGAGCTTGTCGGCGAGGTCCTTCACCGTCATGCCCTCGGCGAGCGTGATCGTGCGCGTGACCGGCGGCGGGGCCGCCGGCATCGGCGGCGGCGCGGGCCGCGGATCGCGCCGCGGAGACGACGGGCGCGGGCCGCTCGGACGCGGCCGCATCGGCGGCCGGCCCGGTAGCGCCGGACGTGGCGCGCCGCCCGGCGCGTTGCGCACGGGCTGCGACGGAAGCGGGCGCGGGCCGCCGGGCGGCATCCGCGGCGGCATGGATCCCGGATAGCTCGGCCGCGGCGGGCCCGCAGGCCGCGCCGGCGGGCCGGCCGGTCGGCGTCCGGGCACGGCGGGACTGGTGGCGGCCGCCGGACGTGCCGGCGCGGGCCGCTGGATCGGCCGCGGCGCGATGCGCGGCGGCGTCGTCGTCGGCAGCGGGGGCGTCGGCGTGGTCGGTCGCTCCTCCTCGATACGGAGGCGCAGCGTCGGCGGCACGATGCGCCCGCGGGGCGGGGCCGGACGAACCGGCCCTTCGCGCTCCGGCGGCGCCGGCGGCGGTTCGGTGGTCGTCGCGGCCGGCTCGCCCGCCACGGGCTCCGCGGAGGCTTCGAGCGTCGCCGGGGCGACCGGCTCGGCCTGAGCCGGTGGAGCGGCCTCGACGGGCAGTTCCGCCTCGGGCTCGGCGACGACGACCTCGGGCGCGTCGGATGCCAGGTCGGCCTCCGGCGGCGGCGGTGCCTTGTGCGTCTTGACCAGCCGCGGCGGAGGCAGCGCCGGCGCGCCCGGCTTCACGGGCTCGGGCGTCTTCTTGGAGGGCGTCCGCCGTCCCCGGGCAGCCGGGGAGTCCGCGAAGATGTCGCCGCTCGGCAGCGAGATGTTGCGCTGGCGGGCGAGACGCTCGACGAACTGACGGGCGACGACCTCCTCGATCGTGCTGGACGCGCTCTTGACCTCGATCCCGTGCTCACGCTTGAGCAGGGACGAGACTTCCTGGCTCGTCGTGCCCAGCAGCTCCGCGACCTTGTAAATCCGGACAGTTGCCAACGGTTACCTCAAATCATCAAGTGCACGAACGCTAGGCTTCCGGCGCCTCGGGCGCGGCGTCCGGCTGCGCCTCGCCGCGCGCGGCGGCGAGGATCTTCTCGGCCGTCTTCTCCCCGATGCCGGGGAGCGACGACAACTGCTCGACCGTTGCCGCACCGACCGACTCGACGGTGGGGAAGCCGGCCTCGACCAGCTTGCGGACCGTCTTCTCGCCGATGCCTTCGAGCGCGTAGGGCGTCGGCGCCTCGGGCGCCTCGTCGCCGGCTGCGGGGGTCTCGACCCCCACGGCGTCGGACGCCGCGTCCCCGGCCGCCGGCTCCTCCGCGGTCTCCGCGGCCACGCCGGCCTCGAGCCCCTCGAACTGGGCCTCGACCTCGCGACGCTTCTCCTCTTCGCTCTTGATGTCGATGCGCCAGCCGGTCAGCTTGGCGGCCAGCCGCACGTTCTGGCCCTTCTTGCCGATCGCCAGCGAGAGCTGTTTGTCCTCGACGACGACCTCCATGACGCGCTCCCGCTCGTCGACGATCGACACACGCTGCACCCGCGCCGGGCTCAGCGCGTTGGTCACGAACGCCACTGGATCCTCGGACCACTCGACGATGTCGATCTTCTCGCCGCGCAGCTCCCGGATGATCGACTGCACGCGCGTGCCCTTCATCCCGACGCACGCGCCGACGGGGTCGACGTCGCGCTCGCGGGAGAAAACGGCCACTTTCGCGCGATCGCCGGCCTCGCGGACCGCACCGCGAATCATGACGGTCCCGTCGTAGATCTCCGGGACTTCCTGCTCGAAGAGCTTGATGAGGAGCGCCGGGTCCGTGCGCGAGAGCACGATCTGCGGGCCCTTCGCGCTGCGGTTGACGCCTTTGATCACCGTGCGCACGCGGTCGCCCGGCGTGTAGCTCTCCGCGCGCGACTGCTCCTTGCGCGGCAGCACCGCTTCGACGCGTCCCACCTCGATGATGATGTCGCCGTTCTCGAACCGCTTGACGGTCCCGTTCATCACCTCGCCGATGCGCTGGTTGTACTCGGCGAAGATGTTCTCCCGCTCCGCCTCGCGGACCTTCTGGAAGATCACCTGCTTGGCGGTCTGGGCGGCGATGCGGCCCAGCACCTCGGTGGGCTTGGGGAACTCCATCTCGTCGCCGAGCTCGATGCTGTTGGCGACCTCGTCGCCGTACACCTGCCGGTACATCTGACGCGCCTCGTCGATCGCAATCTCCGTCTGCGGGTTGGTCACATCCTGCACGACGGTCTTGAGGGCGAACAGATCCACCTGGCCGGTGTCCAGGTTGAAGCGGGTCTTCAGGTTCTCGCCCGTCTTGTAGTACTTGCGCGACGCCGTGGCCACCGCCTCTTCGATGGCGCTGATCACGACATCGGGCTCGATGCCCTTCTCCTTGGCGAGCGCTTCGATCGTCTGCTGCAACGGATTCGACATTGATTACTCCGGGGGCCCCTGCCCCCCGGCCTCACTCCGCGGGGACCCCGACGCCCCGCTTCGTATCACTCCGGGGGCGACGGCCCACCGGCTCCAGTCTCCACGGGAACCCCGACGCCCCGCTTCGTATCACTCCGGGGGCGACGGCCCACCGGCTCCAGTCTCCACGGGAACCCCGACGCCCCGCTTCGTATCACTCCGGGGGCGACGGCCCACCGGCTCCAGTCTCCACGGGAACCCCGACGCCCCGCTTCGTATCACTCCGGGGGCGACGGCCCACCGGCTCCAGTCTCCACGGGAACCCCGACGCCCCGCTTCGTATCACTCCGGGGGCGACGGCCCCCCGGCCCCTAGAACTCCACTTCCAGGTTCGCCCGCGTGATCACGCCGAGCGGCACCGCGTGCCGGCGCCCGTCCTCGCCGTCGATGAGCACCGCCTGCCCCTCGACGCCGCCGAGCCGGCCCTTGAAGTACTTCTGGCCGTCGACCGCCTCACGCATCACGATCTTTGCCTGGCGCCCCGCGAAGCGCCGGTAGTCCTCGGCGCTGCGCAGCGGGCGATCGAGCCCCGGCGACGAGACCTCGAGGACGTACGCGCCGGGCACCGTGTCCTCGGCGTCGAGAATCGCGCTCAGCTCACGGCTGACCTTCGCGCAGTCCTCCACGCTCACGCTCTCTTCCGGCACGGCCGCCGGGCCAGGTCGGTCCAGCAGGACCCGCACCACCATGCCACTCGCCTCGCGCCGGTACTGGACGTCGAAAATCTCCAGGTCGTAGTCCCGGGCCACCCGTTCCGCGGCCGCCCGCACGCGTTCGACAATGCTGACGGGGCTCGACGGCCTCACGGGAGCGCCCTTAAACGAAAAAAGTGGGCACACGCCCACTTCGGTTATCCAACCAAGTGTCCGAATTCATAACTATATCATAGCGCCAGGCTTCCGCGACCCGTCTCAGACCGGTCGGACTACGAGATCGTAGTCCTTCGCGCCCACGATTTCCACATCGACGAGCTCGCCGGCGGCATAGACCGACGGATCGCACTCGCTCAGGATCACCGACGCGTCGATATCCGGCGCCTGACCGGCCGTCCGCGCCCGCAGCACCAGCTCGTGATCGGCTGCGCCATCGATCATGACCCGCGCGCGGGACCCCACTCGCGCGCGGTTGCGGCCGGCCACGAGCGTCTTCTGCAGGGCCATCACGCGCCGCCGCCGCGCCTCCTTCTCGGCCGCCGGCACGTCATCGTCGAACCCGTGGGCCGCCGTGCCCTCCTCGTGGGAGTAGGTGAACACGCCGAGCGAGTCGAAGGCCTGCTCGTGCACGAACGTGCAGAGCGCGTCGACGTCGGCCTCGGTCTCGCCCGGGAACCCGACGATGAAGGTCGTGCGAAGCGCGACACCCGGGACCCGGTCGCGGATTCGCGCGAGCAGGCGCTCGTAGCCGCTCCGCGTGCCCGGACGCCGCATCCGGCGCAGCACCGGGTCCGACGCGTGCTGGAGGGGCAGATCGACGTACGCGCACACCTTCTCGCACTCCGCCATGGCCGCCAGCGTTCCGTCGTCGATCGTCGTGGGGTAGAGGTAGAGCAGGCGAATCCACTCCAGTCCGCCGATCTCGTTCAGATCGCGCAGCAGACGCCCGAGCGCCCCGCGCTCGCCGCGATCCACGCCGTAGAACGTCGTGTCCTGCGACACGAGCAGCAGCTCCTTCACCCCTCGGGCCGCGAGCGCGCGAGCCTCCCTGACGATGGACTCGGCGGGCCGGCTGCGGTACGCGCCCCGCAGCGTCGGGATGATGCAGAACGCGCACGCATAGTCGCAGCCTTCGGCGACCTTGATGTACGCGTAGTGACCGGGCGTCGCGAGGATGCGCGGCGTCTCCGCGTCGTAGATGTAACTGGGCGCGGGGTGTCGGTCACCGGGGGCCGGGTGCAGCGGCCGGGTACCGGGTGCGGGGTGCGAGGTGCGATGGAACGCGAGCGGCGCGACGTGGGCCGGCCGGACGACGGGCTCCGTCACCGTGGCGGCGCCGCCGATCGCCCGGACGATGTCCGGCACCTCGCCGGTGCCGAGCACCACGTCGATTTCGGGAATCTCGGCGGCGAGCTCGTCACGGTACCGCTCGGCGAGGCACCCGGTCACGACCAGGCGCCGGCACGAGCCGGCCGCCTTGTGGCGCGCCATCTCGAGGATCGTGTCGATCGACTCCTGCTTCGCCGAATCGATGAACGCGCACGTGTTGACGACGATGACGTCGGCGTCGGCCGAATCCGCGGTCAGGGTGTGGCCCGCTTCGCGCGCGAGTCCCAGCATCACCTCGGAGTCGACGAGGTTCTTCGGGCAGCCGAGGGACACCAGTCCGATCTTCATGCGCGCCGGGCCTCTGTGCCAGTCGTTGGCGTCATGGATAGAGCCGATACAGCATCCGCGGATACGGGATGGTCTCCCTGACGTGTTCGAGTCCGCAGATCCAGGCGACCACGCGCTCGATGCCCATGCCGAAACCGCCGTGGGGCACGGTGCCGTAGCGTCGCAGGTCCAGGTACCACTCGAACGCCTCGCGCGGCAGCTGGTGTTCGTCGAGCCGTGCCAGCAGGAGGTCGAGATCGTCGATGCGCTGACCGCCGCCGATGATCTCGCCGTACCCTTCCGGTGCGAGCACGTCCACGCAGAGCGCGAGCTCCGGCCTGGTCGGATCCGGCTTCATGTAGAAGGCCTTCACCGCGGACGGGTACCGGTGGACCATGACGGGCCGGTCGAACTGAGACGCGAGCGCCGTCTCGTCGGGGCCTCCGAAGTCGCCGCCCCACTCGAAGGGCAGGCCCTGCGCCTTCAGGAGGTCGGCCGCCTCGTCGTACGAGATGCGCGGGAATGGCGCCTGCACGGCCTCGAGCCTGGACGTGTCCCGCTCGAGCACCCGCAGCTCGTGGTGTCGCCGGTCGAGCACGCGCGCGACCACCGATGCGACCAGGCTCTCGGCGAGGCCCATCACGTCATCGAGATCGGCCCAGGCCATTTCCGGCTCGACCATCCAGAACTCGGTGAGGTGCCGCCGCGTCTTGGACTTCTCCGCGCGGAACGTGGGGCCGAAACAGTAGACGCGACCCAGGGCCATCGCGTTGGCCTCGTTGTAGAGCTGACCGCTCTGCGTGAGGTACGCCGTCTGCTCGTCGAAGTACTGCGCCGGAAACAGGGTCGTCGTCCCCTCGCACGCCGATGGCGTGAAGATGGGCGTGTCGGCCAGGATGAAGCCGCGCGCGTTGAAGAAGCTGCGCACGGCGTCGATGATCTCGTGGCGGACGCGCAGGATCGCCTGCTGGCGCTCGGAGCGGATCCACAGGTGCCGGCGATCCAGCAGGTAGTCCACCCCGTGTTCCTTCGGCGTGATGGGGTAGTCGTGCGATTCGCCGACGACGGTCAGGCTCCTGACGTCGATTTCGTATCCGCTGGGAGCACGCGCGTCGGCCCGCACCGTCCCCGTCAGCACGAGGGAGGTCTCCTGCGACAGGTGGTCGGCCGCCTTGAAGACCTCCTCGCCCACGGCGGCCTTCGACATCACGCCCTGGATGAACCCGGACCCGTCGCGGACGATCAGGAAGTGGATCTTCCCGCTCGACCGGCGGTTGTGGAGCCAGCCCTTGAGCGTGACCTCTTCCCCTTCGTGGCGGCCGATGTCCTCGATGTAGACGTGCATTGGAACCTTCCACTCTAGCAGGAGCGGGCGTCAGGCCGCCAGGAACCGCTCGATGCGGCGGCGCGCGCGGGCGGCGCGGTCGAGCACGTCTGCGCTCCCGCCGCGCGGGGCGAGCTCCAGCATCAGGGGTCCATCGTAGCCGACCTTCTGCATCGTCGTCAGCGCCGTCGGCCAGTCGATCGTCCCCTCGAAGGGGACGCGGTGATCGTCGACCCGCCCCGTGTTGTCGTGCAGATCGACGGACGCCAGATGCTCGGAGACCAGCTCCACGGCGTCGGCGACGGGCCCCTCGAGGTGGGCGTGGCCGACGTCCAGGCACAGCACGGCGCCGGTCCCGTCGACGTCGCGCTCGAGGAAGTGGACGAGCGAGCCGGGGCGCGACAGCTCGTTCGGGAACACCTCGGCCGCGACCCGGACGCCCAGGGGCGCGGCGACCCGGCAGAGCGCTTCGACGCTGCGACGGGCGGCGTCCCGGCTGTTCTCGCCCTGGCCGGGGGCGAGGGTGCGCGGCAGCCCGAGGTGCACGATCAGCAGGCGCGCCGGAATCCGCCGCGCGACGTAGAGCGCCTGCTCGGCTTCGAACACGGCGCGCTCGCGTGCGGCGGCATCCGGGCTGGCGAGCGACAGGGGGGCGTCGGGACGTCCGGCACCCGCGGCCTCCGCGACGGGCGCGTGAATGGCGTGCAGCGTCAGCCCCGCGTCCCCGAGCCATCCCTGCAGCGTTCCGACGGCGGCGTCGCGGTGATAGTCGAAGTGGGAACGGGCTGCGTAAAGCTCGATCGTCTCGAAGCCGCGTGCGGCGACGTCGAGCAGCTGCTCGCGGGTCAGGGGTCGGCGGCGGAACAGGAAGGTGGAGATCCCGAACGCCCGCGCGGGCATGTTCAGGCCAGTTCCTCGACGTGCGCCGCGAGGAGATCGAGCAGGCGCGCGAAGCGCGGGTACGTGTGCAGGGTGGCGCGCGCGTAGTGCAGCGTCCGCGGCACGTACTGTGCGTATACCGGATTGGCGCGGGCGGTCGTCTGGTAGCCGAAGGTGCCGAGGGCCTTGAGGTTCCGCTGGAGGGCCATCAGGTCGAAGCGCCGCCGGAAGTCGAGGGGATCCGGAGCGCGGTCCTTCAGGGCCAGGAAGTAGGCGAGGCCCTCGTCCAGTTCGCGGCGGCCGATGTCCATGTACGAGTCGCGCAGCAGCGACGCCAGGTCGTACGTGTCGGGGCCCATGCGCGCGTCCTGGAAATCGATCACCACCAGCCGTCCGCCGTGCACCATCAGATTCCGGCTGTGGTAGTCGCGATGACAGACCACGCGGGGCTCGGCCGCCAGATCCTCCGCGATGGCGGCCCACTCCTCGGCGAGCGCGGTGCGCTCGACAGGCGCCAGGCGGATGCCCCGGTATCCCTCGAGGAAGTGCTGGCGGAAGAAGTCGAGCTCCCAGGACAGCTTCTCGATGTCGAACGCGAGGGCGCACGGCGGCGTGCCACGCGCGGCCAGCTCGGCGCCGCGCCGCTGGATGCGATCCAGCAGCCCGATCGCTTCGCGATACCGCGCCCGGTGGGCGGACGGGTCGGCCGAGCCCAGGTGCGCCTGGAGCGTCGTGTCGCCCAGGTCTTCGAGCGCGATGATGCCCAGCTCGTCGGAGTGCCCGAGGATCCGCGGCACCGGCACGCCCATCCGATCGAACAGCTCGTGAAACCGGGCGAACGGCAGCGTGGCGAAATCGATCGGTCGCGCCTGGAGGGCGAGCACGATCGACGCGCCGCTCGCCGGAATCAGCCTGACGTACCGGCGATCGGACGCGTCGCCGGTGAGCGGCACGACGGCGGCGTCCTCGAAGGCCTTCGTCCCGCCGGCGACGAAGCGCAGGATGCGTCGGTCGGTGTCGCCCGGCTCGAACGGGGCGGCGGCGGGCTCGGCGGCGGCCGTCACGAACGCGCGCGAGGTCTCCAGGTAATCCTCGGGCGTACCCACGTCCCAGAAGGTCGCCTCCGTCCGGAATCCGACGACCGAGCCTGGCTGCGACGCGATGAGCGCATCGTACACGCCGCCGATCGTCTTCGCGTGCCGGCCGACCGGGAGGTCGCGGAAGACTCCGGACTCCACCACCTGGGCCCCGACGAAGTGCCACGCGCCCCTGGAGGCGGGTCCGCGCGGTGCGAAGCCGGTGACGTGGCCGGACGTGTCGACGAGAACGCCGCCATAGCGTTCCGGTGCGCGGTCCGGCACGAGGGCGAGCGTGACGCGGGCGCCGGACTCGTGATGGTGCGCCCAGAGCCCGCCGAGGTCGACGTCGGTCAGCGTGTCGCCGTTGACGAGCAGGAATGTCTCGGCGCCAATGATGGGCAGGGCCAGCTTCGGCCCGCCGGCGCTGCCGAGCAGCACGGGCTGCTCCCACGAGTAGCGGACGCGCGTGCCGAGATCGCTGCCGTCTCCGACGACGGCGGTGATCGTCTCGGGGCAGTGGTGCAGGTTGACCACGATGTCGGTCACCCCGCCGCCGGCCAGCCAGGCGATCACGCGCCGGATGATCGGCTCGCCACCGACGGGGACGGCGGGCTTGGCCCGGGAGGCAGTGAACGGCCGCAGGCGGACGCCCACGCCGGCCGCGAGGATCATGGCGGTCGTCGGCGCGCGCATCTCAGCGGCCGGAGGAATCGGACGGCTCGAAGAGCATGTCGGTCAGCGGGCGGCCGAGCGCCTGGCACCGCGCGGTGTGCAGGCCGCGGTACGACTCGACGACGTAGTCGGCCGGACCCCGTCCGAGCGCCGCCGCCACGGCGGCGATGCCCGCCTCGCTGCCTTCGATCTCCACGTACGTCCCGAGCGGCGTCTCGTCGATGGCCACGATCACGTCGTTGAGCGCGTACTCCTCGCGGTACTTCTCGTAGCGAAACCAGACGTGGAAGCCGAGCTCCTCGAAGATCCGGATGAGCAGCTGGCCGTCGCCGGCCATGGTCTCCAGTTCGTCGCGGAGCTTCATCGCCGACGGCTGCGGGGGGCCCTTGTAGGTGACGAGGCTGTGCCCGGCTTCGGTCCGCACGCGCAGCACGCAGCGACGCCCGAGCAGCGCGTCGTCGGCCGTGTCGAGGAGGCTGTCTTCCTGCAGGCGGCGCCCGCGGAGGAGGTTCGCGCCCGTGTGCAGCACCGCCGCGCGCGCCGCGTCCGGACTCTCGAACCGCAGCTTCACTTCGCGTTCGACGGACTGGGCCATGAGCCGCTATTAAACCGCCGCGCCCCGCAAATTACAAACCGATCGCCCGGCCGTTCACCAGGCCATCACGCCGCCGGCGCGTCCGCGTTCAGGTCACTCGCTGCCGGTACGAGCAGCCCTTCAGCGCCGGCGCCCCGATGCCCTTGGCGAGGATGAGGACCTTCATCGTGCTGCCGAGTCCGCCGGGCATCACGAGCGTCTTGAGCGCGCGGCCCTGGTCGGGCGGCAGGTCGGCGCCCACGAGGCCGAGCAGGAAGTACGTCTGGTCGAGGAAGCCGACGGTCGTCAGCCCCTCCGCTTCGGCCGTCCCGGCGACGCTCGTGAAGTCGACGTGCGCCGTCAGGTCGCGCGTCCCCGGTTCCTGCAGCCACCGCGTGCCGGCCTCCGGACCGGCGGCCGCGTGTCCGGCGAACGTCGTCAGCGTGCCGCTCGCATGCGTCACCGAGTAGAGCTCGCGCGCCGGGTGGCCGTAGTCGATGAAGATGAGGAACCCGCGCTGGAGGCGCCGCGCGGCCTCCCGCACCCACGCGACGGTCCGCAGGCCGATTTCGGCGCGCCAGCCCGGCTCGAGTGTCACGCCCGCGCGCTCGAGGTAGGCGGCGAGTGCCGGCGTCGAGGGCGGGCCCTCGCGGGTCTCGAGACGCCCCGACTCGTCGACGCCGACGTAGACCTCGCGCAGGCCCGCCGCCCGCATGACGACCTGGTGGACCGGGATCGCGTCGAGCAGCTCGTTGGCGAGCAGGGCGCCGGAGAAGCGGCCGGGGAGCTCCGGGGACGAGCTGGACAGACGGTCGCCGACCTCGCCGAGCGTCGCCGGCTGCGCCTGCCGGCTCTCGGCGCTGGCCTCGACCAGATGCAGCCGCAGCCGCGCGTAGAAGGCCGGATCGCGGCGCCGTGCGGCGCGCAGGATGTCGGCCGACAGACGTCCGTCGCTCGCGCCGGCTTCGACGAGATCGAACGGCGCGTCCGCACCGAGGAGGTCGGCCATCTCGGCCAGCTGGGTCTCGAGCAGCTCGCCGAAGAGCGGCCCGACGTCGACGCTGGTAAAAAAATCGCCCGCGCGTCCGGATCGCCTGGACGCGCGGGCGTAGTAGCCCGACTGCGGATCGTAGAGCGCGAGGTCCATGAAGGCAGCCACCGTCATCGGGCCGCCTTCACGGATGCGCTTCTCGATCAGGGCCTGGGGAGTGGGGACGATCCCTAGTCCTTCTTCACCGTGAGGAACACCTCGCCGGCCGGTGGACCGCTGCGCCAGATCAGGATCTGCGCGATGTGTCCCGACTGCACCTGCTGCAGCGCCTGGCTGGCCTGGGTCGCGTTGGCGACCGCCCGGTGGTTGACCTCGACGATGACGTCGCCCGGTCGCAGGATGCCGGCCGACGGTCCGGACTGGTCGACGTCGGTGATGACGGCGCCGGTCTGGCCCGAGGGCACCTGCAGCCGGCGCGCCATCGGCGGCGACAGGTCGGTCAGCGTCAGGCCGAAGCCCTCGCTGCCTTGTTCCTGCGGCGGCTCCGGCTGGGCGTTGTTGTTGCCCGAGAGCCCCTGCTCAGCGGCCAGGTCGAGCTCGTCCACCGTGATGGCGAGCGTCTTCGGCTGCTTCTCCCGGACGATCTTGAGCGGGACGGTCGTGCCGGGGCGGGTGCCCACGACCATCTTCACGAGGTCGTTGCTCTTCCCGATCGGATGACCGTTGAACTCGGTGATGACGTCGCCCGGCTCGACGCCGGCCTTGGCCGCCGCGCCGCCCGGCACGACGCTCGCCACGACGGCGCCGGCGCTCGCCTTGAGGCCGAAGTCCGCGAAGGCGTCCTTGGGCACCTCGGTGACCGAGACGCCGATCCGGCCGCGGACGACCTTGCCCTGGCGGAGCTGCGGCAGCAGGTCGCGAACGGTATTGATCGGCACGGCGAACCCGATCCCGATGTTCCCCTCCGACCGTCCGTCGCTGATGATGGCGGTGTTCATGCCGATCACCTCGCCGCGGATGTTGAGCAGCGGGCCGCCCGAGTTGCCCGGGTTGATCGCGGCGTCGGTCTGCAGCATCTCGTTCTGGCGGCCGTCGGTCACCTGATACGCCCGCTGCGTCGCGCTGATGACGCCGATCGTCACCGTGTGCTCGTAGCCGAACGGATTGCCGATGGCCATCACCCAGTCGCCCGGCTGGATCTCCGACGAATCGCCGAAGGTCGCCGTCGTCAGCTCACGGTTCGGCTTGTCCACCAGCTGGATGAGGGCGCTGTCGGTCAGCTGATCGCGCCCGACGATCTTCGCCTGGTAGTCGGTGTCCGGATCGTCGTAGAGCGAGACGTCGATCTTCACGGCGTTCTCGACGACGTGGTTGTTGGTGAGGATCAGGCCGTCCTTGCTGATGATGAAGCCGCTGCCGGCCGCGCGGGTGATCTGGTCGTGTGGCTGCTGGCGGCCCTGACCACCCTGGCTGCCCTGGCCGCCCGGCCCGAAGAAGTGCTGGAAGAGATCGTCCGGGGCCGACCCCCCGCCGAAGAAGTCGCTCAGGTCCTGCCCGCTCGCGCGCATCTCGGTCTTGATGTTGACGACGACCGGCGTCTGCGCCCGCGCGATGTCGCGGAACGTCGACGCCGTGAGCGGCCCGTCGAGAGGCGCCTCGTTCACCGGCGGCAACTCGAGCGTCTGCGCCGACGATGTCGGCGTCAAATCCAGACGCGATGCGATGACCATCCCGACCGCGAGCGACGCGACCGCGATGAGAACTCCGTAGAAGAGCGTGGTCTTGCGCGTGGACATCGATCCTCCTGCTTTCCCCTGCTTGCCGGCCCGGCCCTAACGCAGGGCCACAATCTCCATCTGCCGCGGTCCCGAGACCGTCGCATCCCCGGAGCCTACAACCATATTAATCTCCGATCGGACCCCGAAGTCGTCGAAATACAGGCCCGGCTCGATCGTGAATCCGGTGCCCTCGAGCAGCCGTCGGTCGTCGTGGGTCTCGTAATCGTCCATGTTGACGCCATTTCCATGGACCGTCTCGCCGAGGCTGTGGCCCGTTCGGTGGAGGATGTGCGGGCCGTAGCCGGCCTGTCGCAGCACGTCCGACGCCGCCCGGTCGACCTCCCACCCCCGCACTGGCCGGCCCGATCCGACACGGTCCTGCACCAGCCGTACGGCGGCGTCCCGGCCCTCGCGAACCGTTTCGAACGCCCGCGCCCAGGCGTCCGGCGCCCGGGGCCCGGTGAACCCCACCCACGTAATATCGGCAAAGACCGCGTCGGGCTGGTCGAGCTTGCCCCACAAATCGAGCAGGACGAGCTCGCCGGGTCCAATGGACCGGTGCTCGTCGGCCGTCGGCATGTAGTGCGGATTGCCCGCGTTGGGTCCGACCGAGACCATCGCCGGAGAGTCGCTCACGAGGCCTTCGTCGCGAAACCACGCGGACATGAGGGTCTGGATGTCGAACTCGGTGGTCGGCTGACGGTCCCAGACGCGCCGTGCGACGGCCTCGAACGCGCGATCCTTGATGCGGTGGAGCGCGTCCGAGGCGCGGATGTGCGTCGCGATCTCGGCCGGCGACCACACGGCCGAGAATCGCTGGACGAGATCGCCGGAGGAGGCCACCTCGACGCCACACTGCCTGATGAGCTCGACCGTCCCCGCATCGACGCGCGAGACATACGGGATCGCGCAGAGCGGCGAATATTCCATCGCGATGCGCCTGAGGCCGCTCAAGATCGTCCGCAGACCCGCCTCGAGCTCGTCCCGCCCGGCATAGCGCGTCGTCGTGCCCGGGAGATGGGCGAGCGAGTGCGATTCGATGGCATGGACGAGCGCCCGTGGCTCGCCTGACGCCGGAATGAGGTAGTACCACCGGCGCGTGGCGAGATGCCCGCTCTGGCGGTTCACGCCGGTAACGTCGACGGCGATCGGGTTGATGCCGTGGAAGTCGTACAGCAGCCAGCCATCGAGACCGTCCGCGGCGAGCGCAGCCTGCACCGCCGCGATATCGAGGTCCACGCCGGCGGGCGCCGAGCGGTCGATGGGCATTCGCTCCAGTATAGCGTTCCGCGCGGCGCGCCCCCCGGATCCGAGGGCTATAATCGGGAAGCGAACGTCGCGCCGGCGCCTCGTGCCGCGCGCCCAGCGAGAGCAGGTGGCATGACTGGAAGAGGATGGCTCGCGGCGGCGCTCGTGGCGGCCTCCACCCTCGGCATTCGCGCCGGCCAGGCGGCCGGGCCATCCGCCCAGGGCCCCACCTTCAAGGTCGACGTCGAGTACATCGAAGTCGAGGCGACTGTCACCGACGGGAAGGGCGAGTTCGTCCGCGGCCTGACGCGTGACGACTTCCAGGTGACCGAGGACGGCAAGCCCCAGGCCATCACGAGCTTCGGCGTCGTCGACATCCCGATCCAGCGCGCCGAGCAGCCGCTCTTTGCCAGCCAGCCGATCGAGCCCGACGTCCGCAGCAACGCAGAGCCGTTCGACGGCCGGATCTACGTGCTCGTCATCGACGACCTGCACATCGATCCCCTCCGGACGGAGAAGCTGAAGGCGGCGGCGCGTCAGTTCGTCGACCGCCGGCTCGGCGCCAACGACCTGATGGCCGTGATCCACACGGCGGGCCCGGACACTGCCAACCAGGAGTTCACGAGCAACCGGCGCCTGCTCGACGAGGCGGTCGACCGGACCATCGGGCGCAAGACCACGCCTTCCGCGCTCGCCCGCGCTGACAGCCTCTTGGCGTCCGGCGGCGCCCAGGCCGACGATCTGGAGCAGCCGCAGCGTGCCGCGAACGCACGGACGACCATGCAGGTGCTCGAGCGGGTGGCCGACTGGTTCGGCTCGGTGCGCGGGCGGCGCAAGTCGATTCTGTTCATGAGCGAGGGTGTGGGCTACGACCTGGGAGACGTCATCGGATCCTCCAGCCGGCCGAGCGGCTGGTCGTCGGATGTCTACAACCAGGTCCTGGCGACGATTGCAGCGGCCACGCGCTCCAATGTCGCGATCTACGGCATCGACCCCCGCGGCCTGACGGCCGGGGGAGACGTCGACACCGGCGTCTCGAGCTTCGCGGTGGACCAGGGGGCGGGCGCGGCGACGTTCGGTCTCGACGCCGGTGGTCCCGGAACCGCCGGCGGGCCGGACGGCCACAGCTCGATCCGGTCCGACTCGAGGAGCGCGCAGGACAGCCTCCGCGTCCTCTCGGAGGAGACGGGCGGCTTCGCGGTCGTCAACAGCAACCAGTTCGGGCCGGCATTCGCGCGCGTGGTCGCCGACAACAGCTCGTACTACGTGCTGGCCTACGACCCGCCGGGCGGCCAGCGCGACGGGAAGTTCCACCGGATCGAGGTGAAGGTGAAACGGCCCGGCCTGACGGTGCGGGCCCGAAAGGGCTACCTCTCGCCCAGGGGCAAGGCGCCTGCGCCGCCCGCATTCGACGCGAAGTCGGTGGCGTCTCCCGAGATGCGCGAGGTGCTGTCGAGCCCGCTGCCCGTGACGGGCGGTGTGACGCTGCGCGCGTTCGCCGCGCCGTTCCGCGACGCGGACCACAAGGCCTCGGTCCTCGTTTCGGCCGAGATCCTGGGCAAGGGGCTCAGCCTCTCGACCGACGACACGGTCGAGCTGAGCTACGCCGCCGTGGACGCCAGCGGCAGGACGCTCGACGGGCGCTCGCACGCGATCGGGATGACGAACCTGAAGGCGGAGACGAAGACGCGGGTGGAGCAGACGGGCCTGCGCCTGAACGGGCGCCTGCGGCTGGCGCCGGGGCGCTATCAGCTCCGCTTCGCCGCCCGCGACTCGGCGAGCGGCGGACTCGGGTCCGTGCTCTACGACCTCGAGGTCCCGGACTTCTCGGCCGGCGCGCTCCAGATGAGCGGTCTGGTGCTGACCTCGTCATCCGGATCGCAGTGGCCCACGCTGGAGCCCGACGAGGGGATGCGGCAGGTCCTGCCAGGGCCGGCGGTTGCGCTGCGCCGCTTCCCGTCCGACGACGAGCTGGCGCTCTTCGCGGACGTCTACGACAACCAGGCGGCCACGCCGCACAAGGTCGACATCACCGCCACGGTCACGGCCGACGACGGCCACGTGGTCTTCAAGAGCGAGGACACCCACGACGCCGCCGAACTGCACGGCACCACGGGCGGGTACGGCTTCAGCGCGCGGCTGTCGCTGGCCGACCTGGCGCCGGGACCGTACGTGCTGACGGTCGAGGCGCGATCGCGGCTGGGCGCGGGAGCCAGCGCGAGCCGCCAGACGGAGTTCACCGTCCTTCCCGCCCAGGACGCCACACCATGAAGATGATCCTGATCGCCCTCGCGGCCGGGCTGCTGCAGTCCGGCATGCCGATGCACATCGTGGACAAAGGGGCTCAGAGCGGCATTCACAGCGCGCGACAGGCCGTCGCGCGAACCGACGCCGACTGGACCCAACTCTGGCAGGACCACGCCGCCGGGCGCCCGAAGCCCGCCGTGAACTTCTCGAAAGAGATGGTCGTCGGCGTCTTCCTGGGTTCCCGGCCGACCGCCGGCTTTTCGGTGCAGATCACGCGTGTCAGCGTGGATCACGGCACGCTGGTCGTCGAGTACCACGAGACGCGGCCGCGGCCGGATGCAATCACCGCCCAGGTGCTGACCTCGCCCTTCGATCTCGTGACCGTCCCGCAATTCACCGGCGACGTGCACTTCAAGAGCGTCCCGTAGGATCCGGACGCAAAAAAAAGGCCGGAGCGCCCAGTGGCGGCTCCGGCCTTCGTGTCTCTCGCGAACGCGCGCGGTCGGTCTAGTTGGACGGCGCGGCGGGCGTCTCGGGGAACTTGTCGACCTTCTCGGGCTTCACGTCGCCGTTGGCGTGCGAGAACTGGTAGTTGTTCGACTGCATCTTGGCGTTGTAGGGGACTTCCCAGGTCATCTCCTGGACCTCCCCGGGCTGCAGCAGGCCGTTGATGACGCCCTGGCCCTCCATGATGATGTTGCCGCCCTTGTCGTACCAGGGCTCGGTCACCTTGAGTCGCGCGATCGGGGCATCGCCTGCGTTGCGGACCTTGATGGTCGTGATCACCTTGCCGGCCGTTCGCTTGTGGACCGGGGCCAGGAACTGAACCGGCGCCGTCCCGCGGATCGGCGGGGTGAACTTCTTGCCGGCCAGGACCAGCTCCATCGGCGGCGCCTTGACGGTGCTCTGCTGAGCGTAGGCGAAGCCGGCGGCGAAACCGACGCAGATGACAGACGCGACAAAGGCGCGGCGCGCGCGAACCATGATCATCCTCCCCAAGAAAGTGCCGCTGACAAGAGCATAAGACTACTACATCTCCCCATTCCAGTCTTCCGGTTCGGCGTTGAGAGACCTGAAGATTTCCATGTGCCACTTGCCCCCGCCCCACGGCTCGATGACCTCGGCCGCGACGACGTCCACCAGGAGCTCCGAGAACGTCCGGCCCTCCGGATCCCCGTCGAGATGGTAGGCGGCCTCGTCCCAGGCGAACGTCGGGTAGAGGGTCAGCGTCAGGAACAGATCGTACCCGTCGTCGACGACGATCAACTGGCCGCACGGCCGTTTCTGGGTGGAGTGGTAGATGAGGTACTTCTCCGCGCTGTGGGCGCGGATGTAGCGCTTGAGGGCGAACTCCCGCGCGACGACTTCCTCGACGGCGATCTTCTTGTCCCAGCAGTCGCGGCAGTACTTTTCCTCGCCCCGCGGCTCGGACACTTCTTTCGCGCCGCAGAGCGCACACGACTTGGCAACCGATTTGCGTGGCATTGATCAATTACAATCTACAATCAACGGTTGGGAATGTCCAAGCCACCGATCGAGCGTCCGCCGCACGCCGGCCTCCGCCACCTGGCGCTCAACGTCCGGTCCATGGAGGCGATGACGCGCTTCTACACCGATCTGCTGGGCTTCGCGGTCGAGTGGGCGCCGGACCCGGACAACATCTACCTCTCGTCGGGCGTCGACAACCTGGCGCTCCACCGCGCCGGGGCCGTCGCCGCCGACGGCGCGCTCGATCATCTCGGCCTCATCGTCCGCGAGCCCGACGAAGTCGACCGGTGGGCGGCGTTCCTGGAGAGCCGCGGGGTGACGCTCGACGCGCAGCCGCGGACCCACCGCGACGGCGCCCGGTCGTTCTACTTCCGCGATCCGGACGGGAACAAGGTCCAGATCATCCACCATCCGCCAATCAGTCAGACGATCTGAAACGCCGCTCCTCAGTTCCGTCCATCGTCAGGGCACGGGGGTCTGCTGACGCTCGAGCAGGGGACCGTACAGCCGCTCGGCGTATTCCTTGACCATCCGTCGCGCGCAGAACTGCGGGCCGACGGAGCGGATGGCCTCTTTGACCACGGCGAGCCAGCGCGACGGCACGCCGTTCGGGCGGTCGTAGAACGCCGGCACGACCTGCTCTTCCAGCAGGCGGTACACCGCGTCGGCGTCGCCGGCGTCCACGGCGGCAGGGTCGCTCGTCGAGGCGCCGCCGTCGATCGTCCAGCCGTTGGCCCCGTTGAAGCCCTCCGCCCACCAGCCGTCGCCGACGCTCAGGTGGGGGACGCCGTTGATGGCCGCCTTCATGCCGCTCGTGCCGCTCGCCTCGAGGGGCTTGCGCGGGTTGTTCAGCCAGACGTCGCAGCCCTGCACCAGGAAATGGGCGACGTGCAGGTCGTAGTCGTCCACGAACGCCACGCGCGCGCCGAACCGCGGGTCGAGGGCGGACCGGTACACCCGCTGCAGGTGGTGCTTGCCGACGTCGTCGGCCGGGTGCGCCTTGCCGGCGAAGATGATCTGCACGGGCCGGCCGGGTGACGAGAGAATCCGGGCAAGACGGTCGGGATCGTGGAAGACGAGCTCGGGCCGCTTGTAGCCCGTGAACCGGCGCGCGAAGCCGATCGTGAGCGCGTCGGGGTCGAGCAGCGGACCGGCCGCGATGACGCGCGGCGAGTCGACGCGCGCGTGCGTCCACCGCTCGCGGGCGCGCTCGCGGACGAACGTGAACAGGTAGTCGCGCAGGGCCTTCCGAACGCGCCAGAGCTCCTCGTCGGGGATCGCGAGGACGCCGTCCCACACCGCCGGATCGTCCTGGCGGTCGAGCCAGTCGGCGCCGAGGTGCGCCGTGAAGAGATCCCGGAGATCCGGCGCGATCCAGGTGGGCACGTGAACGCCGTTGGTGACGGCCGCCACGGGCCGGTCGTGCACGTCCACGCCCGGCCAGATGGCGCTCCACATGTCGCGCGTGACCTCGCGGTGCAGCTGGCTGACCGCGTTCACCGACGCGGCCGACCGCATCGCCAGCGCCGTCATGTTGAACTGCACGCCGCCCCCCGAGTCGTGCGCGCCGAGGGAGAAAAAGCGCTCGCGGTGTTCGCCCAGCGTGCCCCACGCGCCGGCCAGGTGCTTCTCGACGAGACTGAACGGGAAGGCGTCGTGACCGGCGGCCACCGGGGTGTGCGTGGTGAACACGGTGGTCTGCCGGATTTCCTCGAGCGCCTCGTCGAAGGATCGGTTCTGCTCGAGGAGGTCGCGAATCCGCTGCAGGACCACGAAGCCGGCGTGCCCTTCGTTCAGGTGGAAGACGGCCGGCTGCGAGCCGAGGGCCTTCAGGGCGCGCACGCCGCCGATGCCGAGGACGATTTCCTGCTGGATGCGCGTCTCGCGGTCGCCGCCGTACAGGCGCGCCGACAGGTCGCGGTCCCACGGCGCGTTCTCCTCGAGATCCGTGTCGAGCAGGTACAGCTTCGTCCGCCCGACGTGGACGCGCCAGACCGCCACGACCACCGAGCGATCGCCCAGCGGGACCGCCGTGAGGCACGGCTTGCCGTCGGGACCGAGCGCAGGCTCGATCGGGGCGTCGGTCCAATTGAGGCGCTCGTAGCTCTCCTGCTGCCAGCCATCGGGCGAGAGGTGCTGGTGAAAGTACCCCTGCGGATACATGAAGCCCACCCCCAGCAGCGGCACGCCGAGGTCGTTTGCTTCCTTGCAGTGATCGCCGGCGAGGACGCCGAGGCCGCCCGCGTAGATGGGCAGCGACTGGTGCAGCGCGAACTCGGCCGAGAAGTACGCCACCGAGTGTCCCGAGACGCCGGGAAACCGCCGGGCCCACCAGCTGTGCCGCGCCGCGCGCGCGTCGTCGAGGCCCGCCACTGCCGCGTCGTACACCCGGAGGAAGACGGGGTCTTCCGCCGCACGGTCGATCGTGGCGCGCGGAATCACCCATAGCATGCGGACCGGGTTGTGGGCCGTGGCGCGCCAGAGCTCGTAGTCGAGCATGCGGAAGACCTCGCGCGCGTCCCGGTTCCAGCTCCACCAGAGGTCCACGGCGAGCTCCGCCAGGCGCCCGATCCTCGGCGGCAGCGGGGAGAGCGAGGTGTAACGGTTCACCGGCAGGTCCTTACGAGGTGCGGAATCGGCGACAAGAATCCTGATCCTAGTCGCGCGCCCGCAGAAGCGTCAACGCCGGCTATGCTGTTACGGCGCGAGCGACGGATGTGTCGCCGCGCGGGGACGAGTGCGGAGAGGCACCTCATGCGGATGACACGAGTGCGGGCCCATTGGACCCTGTGGACCCTGACCGCGCTGATGACGACGGGCGCCGCCGGTATGGCGCACGCGCAGGAGGTGCCGCCGCGCATCGGGCCGATCGCGCTGGACCTGCAGGGCACCGTGCTCTCGTTTCCCACCAACGCCGCGCTGGCGGCGAGCCGCGGGCTCGACCAGACGACGCTGCCCAAGCTGGGCCTGGGCGTGAACGTCGGCCTGCACGTGTATCCCTTCCACCTCCGGGCGGTCACGTTCGGCGTCGGCGCAGAGGTCGCCCTCGCGCGCGCGCACCACTCGCTGTCGACCGGTGGCACCCAGTCGGCCGTCGACACGGCCGTCACCGAACAGTTCGCGTCGTTCTCGCCCCAGTTGTCGTTCAACTTCGGCACCGGCAACGGCTGGAGCTACCTGAGCGGCGGCATCGGCGTCACGGCCTGGTCGCTGGTGCCCGACGGCAACGACGCCCTGCCGCCCGACGTCGAGCACCTCAAGACGATCAACTACGGCGGAGGGGCGCGGTGGTTCATCAAGCCGCACCTCGCGTTCAGCTTCGACGTGCGCTTCTACGCCGTCAATCCGACGACGCCGGCCCTCGGCCTGCCCGGGGCGCCGCGGACCACCCGCATGATCGCCGGCGCCGGCATCTCCATCAAATAGGGCCCGGGATCCGGCCGTCGTGGCTCCCAATCTTACGGGGCGTCCCGCGAGGTCCCGGGGCCCCCGTGGTGCCCGGAAGCGACCGGGTGGAAGCGTCCCACGAGGCCCGTCGACATCGCGACGCCCACCCGGCCGTCGGCCCGACGGTAGGCGATGAGGCCGAGCGTACCGGGAAAGCCGTCGAGCAGGGCCAGCCCGTCGCGCGGGCCGAGGACGAAGGCGGCCTTCGAGAGCGCGTCGGCGAGCGTGCCGTCGCGCGAGACGATCGTGACGCTCAGGGCCGCCGCCGAGGGCGCGAGCGTGCGGGGATCGAGCACGTGTCCGTATCGTTTGCCGCCGGCGACGAGGAAGTCCGAGTCGTCCGACGAGGTCGAGATCGATCCTGCATCGGCGTCGATCACCCCCAGCAGGCGGTCCGGCGCGTCTGGATCCTTGACGCCGACGGTCCACACGCGCTTGCCCGGCGGCAGGCCGAGCAGGTACTGGTTGCCGCCCGCATCGATGAAGCCCGAGAGGCCGCGCCGGCGCAGGACGTTGGCGGCGACTTCGACGGCAAACCCCTTGGCGATCCCGCCGAGGTCGAGCTCGACGCCCGGCCGCGCGAAACGGACGGTGTGGGCGGCGGCGTCGACGACGAGATTGCGGTAGCCGACGAGCGGCGCGATCCGCTGCCGCTCGGCGTCGCCGGGTACGTGGGCGCGCTTGTCGTGGAAGCCCCAGAGCCGCACGAGCGGTCCGACCGTCACGTCGAAGGCTCCGTGGCTGGCGCGGCTCACGCGCTGGGCGGCCAGGAGCACCTGCAGCAGCGGATCGCTGACCGGGACCGCCCGGCTCGCGGCGTCGCGATTGACGACGGCCAGCTCGCTGTCGTCACGGTAGTTGCTCATGAGGCGGTCGATCTCGGCGAAGGCTCCGAAGGCGTCGTCGATCGCGCGCTGCCGGGCGTCGGCGCTGCCGCCGAACGCCTCGACCTCGATCGACGTGCCCATCAGGTAGCGGAACTCGCGCGTCGTGTCGCCTGACTGCGCGTGCGCGACGGTGCCGCCCGAGATGACCGCGCCGGCCGCGACGGCGGCGGCGATCGCGACGGCGACCCGCCGGCTCCCTGCTGCCATCGCGCTAGAACGGGATGTGCAAGCCGGCCGTGACGACGGCGGCCTGGAAGCCGGTCGTCGAGAGGTAGCGCTCGGTACTCGACCGTGAACTGGCTGCCCTTGGGCAGGTTCCAGACCCGATCCTTCGGCGTGAAGACGAGGCGTCCCGAATACTGGCCAGAGGTGAAGGGGATGAGGCGGAAGTCCGACGTGTAATAGGTCGGCGACCCCGTGTACGACGGCTGGTAGAAGTAGGCTCCTGTCTGGTCGTACCAGCGGTACGTGCCGCCGATGAGGATCCTCGGCGAGAACTGATGCGTCAGGCCGACGCTCAGCGAATTCGAATCGATCGACCACGAGTCGAGGTAGCGGCGGTAGTCGGCCTCCAGAAACGTGCCGCCGGGCAGCGCCTGCTTCACTCGGGCGGTGATCGCGTGCCGCGTCCTGACCGACGGCTCATTGCCCAGCGTCAGGTTGCCGTTCACGAGAACGCGCAGGAACGGGTTCGTCTGGTAGCCGTTGATCCGATTGAGCTCGTAGCCCACCTGCGCGATGGTGGTCCTGGTGAGCGTCTGCGTGACCAATCCGTAGACGTCGGTATCGAGCTGCTGCTCGGCCTGGAAGGTCGGGTGGAGCACCGGCCGGTTCACCGAGAACGAGAAGCCGGCCGCGACGGTCGTGTCGCCCTGGTTCAAGTCGCGCGAGAGCGAGGTGAGGCCGGTGACGGCCGTGTAGAAGTTCTCCTTGCTCAGCTCGCCGCCGATCGTCCACTTCGTGTCGCCGTACTTGCGGATGAGCCCGCCGTTCAGGGCGACGCGCCCGTTGTTGGCGCCGCCCGGGTGGCACCGGGCGCACGAGTCGGAGGCGGCGGTGATGGCGTCGACTCCGAAGCGGAGCCTGAGGGCCGTTCGGTCGGTGAAGTCCTTTGAGACGTCGATCGTCGGCGTGAGCACGGTGACGCCGCGCGTATCCTGGAAGCTGTGGAACTCGACGTTCACCTGGTTCTGGGCCCAGTCGAGGCCCGCCAGCGCTCCGACCGCGCCGACCGCGAGCAGGGCGGCCAGGTGGACACGCCTACTTGCAGCCACAGCCGCCGCCCTGGACGCCGAAGCCGCCGGCGGCGCCTTCGCGCGCCTCCTGCCAGTGCAGCGTGTAGGCCACCTGCGATCCGTCCTGGTCGAACACCATCTCGGGATTGGCCAGCGTGCCGCGCTGCCACGGCTGCACGGTCGCGCAGCCGCCGTCGGCCGCGGCGGCCGCCGCGAGAGTCGCCGCGAGCACGAGGGCCTTCGTCGTTCGGGTCATGTCCATCTCAGGGTGTCTCCTTCAGCAGATCGTCGATCTCGCGAGCGTAGGCGGCGTCGGTGACCGTCGTGTAGCCGGTGTGCGTGAAGCGGATCCGGCCGTCCCGATCGATCAGATAGGACGTGGGCATCGCCTTGACCTGAAACGCCTGCGCGGCCTCGCCCTTCGGGTCCAGGAACACCGGCATCGCGTGCGGGTGCGCGTCGAGGAAGGCGCTCGCGTCCTGGCCGTGCTCGTCGACGTTGACGGCCAGCACGTCCAGCCCGCGGTCGTGCCTCTCGCGGTAGAGCGAGTCGAGCGCCGGAAACGACTTCTGGCAGGGCGGACACCAGCTCGCCCAGAAATCCACGAGCACGACGTGGCCGCGCAGATCGGCGAGGCGCACGGGACGGCCGTCGGCCGATTGCAGGGTCACGTTCGGCGCCGGACCGTCCGGCGCCGCCTGGCCCGAGACCCAGGTGCCGCCGACGAACAGCAGGATGGCGGCGGTCCACGTGATCAGCCAGGACGCCACCAGGGAGGTGTTGCGTGACATGGTCATCTCGTCTGCGTGGCACCGTTGGCGACGACCCAGTCGAAGACCAGCTGGGCCTTGCTCGCGCGGTTGCCGTTGAAAAAGGGATACATGCTGCCGCCCGGCTGGGTCACGACCACGAGGATGCTCGCCGCGTTGCCGGGCACGACGGCGCGCATCACCTGCGCGTAGCTCGTCATCGAGTAGCCCGCGTCGACGCGCGCGCCTCCGTGGCACACGACGCAGTCCGAGGCGAACACCGGCTGCAGGTCCGGCGTGTAGGCCACCGCCGGGCTGCCGCCGGTTCCGGTCCCGGCGCTGCCCGCGGTCGACGAGGTGGGCGAGCTGGGCGACGTCGGCGACGCACCGAGTCCGGTGTCGGTCGGCGGCTGCGCCTTGACACACGCGCCGGCGAGCGCGGCGAGGGACGCGAGGGCAACGAAAAGGAACGCGGACTGGCGGGCTGACTTGGGAGCGGCCATGCGAAACGCGGTCGAACGTGGCAAAGCGCATGCCCGTCTCGACGGCGAATTGGCCGTGGCTTTCAGAGCACCATGTCCAGGTTCAGGGTCAGCAGTGTCCCCTGGACGGTGACGCCGCGCCGGCGGGATTCCGGCACACGCGAAATTCCGCCCGCGCGGCTACGCCTCCCATCCCATGGCGCGCGAGAGCGCGTCGCGCCACCGCGCACGCAGGGCCAGTGCGTGATCCCGCGCCATCGCGGGCTCGAACCGCCGCTCGATGCGCCAGTGGGCCCCGAGCTCATCCTCGGACCAGAAGCCCACGGCGAGGCCGGCCAGATACGCCGCACCGAGGGCCGTCGTCTCGGTGACGGCCGGCCGCACAACCGGGACGCCGAGCAGGTCCGCCTGGAACTGCATGAGGAGATCGTTGGTGGCCGCGCCGCCGTCGACACGCAGCTCGGTCAGGGCGATCCCGGTGTCTTCGTGCATCGCGTCGAGCAGGTCCGCGACCTGGTACGCAATCGATTCGAGCGCCGCGCGCGCGAGGTGTCCGGCCGTCGTGCCGCGCGTGATCCCGACGATCGTGCCCCGCGCGTACGGATCCCAGTGGGGCGCGCCGAGTCCGGCGAACGCCGGCACGAGGTAGACGCCGCCGTTGTCGGACTCCGAGGCGGCGAGCCCCTCGACGTCGGCCGCGCGCCGGATGAGACCGAGGCCGTCGCGCAGCCACTGCACGACGGCGCCGCCGATGAACACGCTGCCCTCGAGCGCGTACGTCACCTGGCCGCCGAGGCTCCACGCGACGCTCGTCACGAGCCGCCGCGACGGCCTGGGCGTGGAGCCGACGTTCTGGAGGAGGAAGCAGCCGGTGCCGTACGTGTTCTTCGACATGCCCGGCTCGCGGCAGAGCTGGCCGAAGAGCGCCGCCTGCTGGTCGCCGGCCACGCCGGCGATCGACACCCCCGCGAGCCCGAGGTCCGGCGAGACGCGACCGTACACCTCGCTCGACGATCGCACGTCCGGCAGCACGCCGGCGGGGATGTCGAACAGGCGGAGCAGATCCTCGTCCCACGACAGCGTGTGGATGTCGAACAGCATCGTGCGCGAGGCGTTGGTCACGTCGGTCGCGTGCAGCGACTGGCCGGTGAGCTTCCAGATGAGCCAGGAGTCGACGGTGCCGAAGGCGAGCCTGCCGGCGTCCGCCCCGGCACGGGCGCCCGGGACGTGGTCGAGGAGCCATTGCACCTTCGTCGCCGAGAAGTACGCGTCGACGAGCAGGCCCGTCTTGCGCTGGACGAGCGGCTCGACGCCGTCCGCCTTGATCTGCTCGCAGCGGCCGGCCGTGCGGCGGTCCTGCCAGACGATGGCGTTCGCGATGGGCTCGCCGGTCTCCCGGTCCCACACGATGGCGGTCTCGCGCTGGTTCGTGATGCCGATGGCGGCGATGTCGGCGGGCTTCAGGCCGGCACGGCCGAGCGCCTCGACGGCGACGCCGATCTGCGAAGCCCAGATCTCGCGCGGGTCGTGTTCGACCCAGCCGGCGCGCGGAAAGATCTGCGTGAACTCCCTCTGCGCCACCGCGCGGATGGCTCCGGCGGAGTCGAAGACGATGGCGCGCGAACTGGTGGTGCCCTGATCGAGTGCGAGGATGAACGGCATGGCCGGGAGTCTACAATGTCTGTTTGCGGGAAAACCCCGCCGCGCGTAGGATTTCAAGGATGCCGAGCCTCGACCTCACCCTGCCCGTTCCAGCCCGGGAGCGGACCGGCGCCCGCCCGGTGGCGCCGAGCGGGGGGCCGCTCGCGGTGGCCGTCGCCGCGCTGGTCCTGGGCACGGTCTACCTGGCGGCGGCCGTCGACTGGCAGCAGGCGGCGCTCTTCCTCGTCGGCGGCGGCGCGGGCATCGTGCTGTATCACGCTGCGTTCGGATTCACCTCGGCGTGGCGCGTGTTCATCTCGGATCGCCGCGGCGCGGGCCTGCGCGCGCAGATGCTCATGCTGGCCGTGACGTGCCTGGTGTTCTTCCCCGCGATCGGTGCTGGCCACCTGTTCAACCACGCGGCGCACGGGTCGGTGGCGCCCCTGAGCGTGGGCCTGATCGTCGGGTCCTTCATGTTCGGCCTCGGCATGCAACTGGGCGGCGGCTGCGCCTCCGGTACGCTCTACACGGCCGGCGGCGGCAACACGCGGATGATCGTCGTGCTGCTGTTCTTCATCGTCGGCTCGGTGGTCGGCGCGATCCATCAGCCCATGTGGCAGAGATCGCCGGCGCTGCCCGCCGTGTCGTTCATCCAGCACTTCGGCGCCCTGGGCGCGCTCGGGATCAGCTTCGCGCTGTTCGCCGGCGTGGCCGGACTGACGATCCTGCTCGAGCGGCGTCGCCACGGGAGGGTCGTCGAGTCGATCCGGGAGGCCGGGGGGACGCGATGGCTCCACGGCCCGTGGCCGCTCGTGGCGGGTGCGGTCGGACTCGCGGCGGTGAACATCGCGACGCTGTCGATCGCGGGGCGGCCGTGGGGGGTGACGTCGGCGTTCGCGCTGTGGGGCTCGAAGGCGCTGGCGTCGGTCGGCGTGCCCGTGGCCTCGTGGCCTTACTGGGCGTCGCGGGTCGGCGAACTGCACGCGAGTGTCTTCACGGACGCGACCTCCGTGATGGACATCGGCATCATGATCGGCGCGCTGGCGGCAGCCGGGCTGTCGGGCAAGTTCGGACCCGTCTGGCGCATCCCGGTCAAGTCGCTCGTGGCGGCCGCGATCGGGGGCATGCTGCTCGGATACGGCGCGCGCATCGCGTACGGCTGCAACATCGGCGCCTACTTTGCGGGCATCGCCTCCTCGAGCCTCCACGGCTGGGTGTGGGGCGCCAGTGCCTTCGCCGGCAGCATCGTCGGCACCAAGCTCAGACCGTACTTCGGCCTGCGCGTGGAGTGCACGCCGACCGAGTGCTGACCGTCATCCCGGCGAACCGCTCCGTCCCCATCGCCGCGCCCTGCGTTCACGCGCCACCCGTGACATCGATGAAGGCGCCGGTCGTGTACGAGGCGTCGTCCGAGAGCAGCCACAGGATCGCCCGCGCCACGTCGTCCGGGTGCCCGCCGCGCTTCATCGGCACCCGTGCCTTCACCCGATCGACGCGATTCGGCTCGCCGCCGCTCGCGTGCATCTCCGTGTAGATGAAGGCGGGGCGCACGGCGTTCACCCGGATGCCTTCTTCCGCCACCTCGCGCGCCAGTCCGATCGTCAGGGTGTCGATCGCACCCTTCGACGCGGCATAGTCGACGTACTCGCCCGGCGATCCCAGCCGCGCTGCGCCGGACGAGACGTTGACGATGGCGCCGCCGCTTCCGCCGTGCCGGGTGGACATGCGCCGGACCGCTTCGCGTGCGCAGACGAACGCCCCCACGACATTGGTGGCGAAGATGCGCCGAAGACGCGCGGCATCCATCTGCTCGACGCGCATCTGCGTCTCCAGGATGCCGGCGTTGTTGACGAGCGCCGACAGCGGGCCGAGCGCGTCGGCCCGCTCGAACAGCCGCACCGCCTCGGCTTCCACGGACACGTCGGCCTGGACGGCCATCGCACGGGCCCCTCCGCGCTCGATGGCGCGCACGACGTCGTCGGCGGCCTCGCGGTGCTGTCGGTAATTGACGCAGACGGCGTAGCCGCGGGCCCCCGCGAGACGCGCGGTCGCGGCGCCGATGCCCCGGCTGCCGCCGGTGATGAGGATGACCTTGTCCACGGAGAATCCCGACTCAGCCCCGCCACATCATGGCACCAGGCCCCTCCGCGCGTCAGGGGTGAGCGTGCCTCCGGGCGAAACCTGCGCCCCGACGAGGCCGTCGCGGACGCGGAGCACGCGCGTCGCGGCGGCCCGTGCGAACTCCTCGTCGTGCGTGGCCACGACCACGGCGCGGCCCTGATCGGTCAGGCTCCGCACGAGCGCCGCGAGCTCGGCACGGCGATCCGCATCGAGCGACGCCGTGGGCTCGTCCATCAGGAGAAGCGGCGGATCGACGGCCAGTGCGCGTGCGATCGCGACGCGCTGGGCCTCACCGCCCGACAGTTCCCGGGGCAGGGCACGAGCCCGGTGCTCGACCCCGAACGACGCCAGCAGCTCGAGGGCGCGGCGCTCGGCGTCCGCGAGCGGCACGCGCCGCGCGTGAACGGGCGCGAGGGCGACGTTGGTCAGGGCGGTGAGATGCTCGAAGAGGCAGTGGAACTGGAAGACCATCCCGACGGCGCGGCGCAGGCGCCGCTCGTCCGCGCCCCGGGGCAGCCCGCCCGGCTCGAGCACCGCGTCGCCGACCGTGATGCGTCCGGCCTGAAACGCCTCGAGGCCGACGACCGATCGGAGCACGGTGGTCTTGCCCGAGCCGGACGCGCCCATGAGCGCGACCACTTCTCCCGGCTCGACCGACAGCTCCACGCCGCGCAGGATCTCCCGGGCGGCGCGCCGCAGGCAGAGCCTCTCGATCCGCAGGACCGGCGCCCTCATGCCGTCGCCGCCTTCCAGCGGCGCTCCAGCTGTCGCGCCAGCGCGGCGAGCGGCAGCGACATGGCGAGATAGAGCCCCGCGCACAGGAGTCCCGGCACGACCCAGCTGCCGAGATTGGTCGCGAAGATCTGCGTCTGCTTGGTCAGCTCCATGACGGTCAGCACCGACACCAGCGAGGAGTCCTTGAGCAGCGCGATGAAGTCGTTGGTCATCGGCGCGAGCGCCAGCCGGAACGCCTGCGGACCGCGCACGAGCCTCAGGACCTGCCGCTCGCTGAGCCCCAGTGTCCGCGCGGCCTCCAGCTGCCCGGTCGGCACGGCTTCGAGCGCCCCCCGGTAGATCTCGCTCTCGTAGGCGGCGTAGTTGAGCGCGAGGCCCAGGAGTGCGGCGGCGAAGGCCGGCAAGCGAATCGCGGCGGCCAGGCCGTAGTAGAGCACGAAGAGCTGGAGCAGGATCGGCGTCCCCCGCATCAGCTCGACGTAGCCCGAGAGGGCGAGCTCGACCGGCCGGGCGCCGTACACACGCCCCGTCGCGATGAGGATCCCGAGCGCCACCGCGAGCGCCATCGACAGGCACGACAGGACGATGGTGACGCCGGCGGCGCGCAGGAGCGATGGCAGATACCGCCGTGCGGCTTCCCATCCGGAGACGGCCGCGATCGACGTCGACGCGTCGAGGCCGACGACGGGCGGTACCGGCTCGCCGGCGAGGAGGCGCGTGTAGAGTCCCGGCTGGTCGTCGTTCCAGACGTTCCACTTCTTGAAGATCGCTTCGAGCGTGCCGTCCCGCATGGCGCCGAGCAGTACCTGGTTGATGCGATCGCGCAGCGCCGTGTTGGTGGGCGCCAGGATGGCGACGTAGTGACCGGTCGCGACCGACGTCGGCTCGATCGTGAAGCCGTGCATCGTCCGTTGGCGCTTCTGTGCGAGGACGTTGTCGAGCAGCACGGCGTCCAGGCGGCCGAGCAGCAGGTCGCTGTACGGGTGCACGTCGTCGTCGTACGACAGGAGGCGGACGCCCTGGGTCCGCGAGGCCTGAAGGAGGAGCTCGTAGGCAATCGTGCCGCTCAGCGTGCCGACGGGATGGCCCTCGAGGTCGGCGAGGGTGCGGAAGCGGCCGGCGTCCGCATCGCGGACGGCGAGCACCTCGCGGAACTCGTAGTAGGGAATGGTGGCCGCCATGGCCTTGCGGCGGGCGGGCGTGTCCTCGATCCCGCTCAATCCGATGTCGGCATCGCCGCGCGCGATGGACTGATCGAGCGACTGGAAGGTGATCTGCTCGAATTGCGCCGTGCGCCCGAGGCCGCGGGCGATGAGGTTCGCGATGTCCACGTCGAAGCCGGCGACCACGTCCGGGTTGTCGGGTTCGGCCTCGACGTAGGGCGCCCCGCCCTCGGCATCGCCGCCCCAGCGGAGCACGGGCGGCTGGGCGCTCTGCGCCGCGGCCGGCGTCGCGATGGTGGCAGCGACCAGCAGGACCAGCAGCGTCGTGAGGTGATGGGTCACCGGCGGGCGACGATCGCGTAGTCCGTGTAGGAGAAGAGCCGGGCGTTGAGCTTGTCGGCGTGGTCGTTCAGTGCGGTGACGAGCTCGGCCAGACCGGCGGCGGTCGCCGCCGTCGGATGGCTGGCGCGTGCCAGCCGGTCCTCCTCGCGCACCGGCTCGCGGTAGTGCACGTCGACGCTCGTGAAGCCAGCCGCCTGGACGAGGTATCGCAGCGTTTCCGGGTGCAAGGGTCGCTGGTGGGTGAGGTCCCGGATGTAGCACTCGAAGAACGCGAGCCAGCAGGCGGGGTTGATCGTCTCGAGGACGAGCGGCGCGCCCTGGCGCATCTTCAGGTACGCGGTCTCCAGGAAGCGCAGCAGCCGCGCCGGCTCCAGGTGCTCGACGACCTGGATCGCCACCAGGCCCCCGAGGCTCCCGTCGGCTTGACGCTGGAGCCACGACACGGCCTCTCCCTGTTCGACGTCGAGGCCACGGCTGCGGCAGAGCTCGACCATCGCCGGGTTGACGTCGACGCCCCGCGCGCGCACGCCTGCCGCCTTCAGCTGCTCGACGAGCTCGCCGCGGCCGCAGCCGATGTCCACGACGTCGGCGGCCGTCGCGAGGAGGGGCAGGTACGCGTCCACCCGCGCGCGAATCTCGTCCTGCGACCCGCGGACGCGATCCTGGAAGCCCACGTACGTCGGCGCGTCCAGGCTGCCTTGAAACGCCTCGGCGGCCGGCACGGCGGGCGTGCCCGCGGCGGCGGGGGCGGTGTGCGCCAGCCTCTCGAGGTCGCGCTTGAGGGCCACCAGCCGCTGCTCGGTGAGCGAGAGCCGCTCGCGGATCTCGTCGCCGCCGAGGCTGCGATCCTTGGTTTCGATGAAGGCCGTGATCGTCTGGAGGTACTGGACCAGCGTCGATTCGAAACCGGCCAGCGCCGCGAGCTCGCGCCGGACCGCGTCCACGAGCGCGGCGACTGCCAGGCGCGTCGCGCGCTCGCCCGCGAGGTTCCGGTCGAGATGCTCCGCGACTGTCTGATTGAACCGCCGCTGGGCGTCGAGCGGCGGACCGACCAGCTGCCAGACGAGGGCGCGGAGGCGGCCCCTGAGCGAGCCGTCGACCGGAGGGGGGCCGCCGGGCAGGATGTCCCACGTCGTCCGCAGCGCCGGCACGCGCGTCTCGTCGACGCCGGGGGGCGGAGCCGGCAGGTCGGGGACTGCGCGGATGGCGGTGTCGACGGCCGTCAAGGCGGCGTTGTACGCGCGATCCGCTTCGAGACGTTCCCGCTCCAGACGGGCGAGGAGATCCTCGATTCGGAGGGGTCACCCCTTGACGAACCACTCGAAGCCTTCGCGGACGAGCGGCGCCGGCGCGCCGTGGCCGCCGTCGTACTCGCGGTACGTCACGTCGTAGCCCTCGGACTGCAGCTTCGGCACGTACCGGCGGCTGGTCTGCTCGATCGGCATCTGCACGTCCCTGGTGCCGTGCGCGATGAAGATCCTGGGCTTGCCCTGATACCGGAACGGCTGCATCAGGCCCTCGGAGAACACCATGATGTGATTGAACGTGTCTCCGTAGGCCAGGCCCATCGACAGCGCGTAGGACGCGCCGTCGGATACGCCGGACATGCCGACCCGCGTCTTGTCGAAGCCGAGCACCTCGGTCACCCAGCGGAACGCCATGCCCATGTACCGCGAGTCGTCGTCGAAGCCCGGTGCCGACTGGCCCCACGTGAGCGCACGCGAGTCCGGCGCCAGGACGATGACCTTGAACTCCTCGCCGAGCTGGAACGTCGAACGGCTGTTGCGCCCCGAGCCGCCGAAGCCGTGAAGCCAGACGAGCACGGGGAGCTCGTCGCCCTTCTTGTACGACATCGGGACGTAGACCGTGCCGTCGCGGTCGGTGTCCGAGATGCCGAGCTGGCTCTGTCCGAGCGGGATGTCGTCCTGGGCGAAGAGGCGACGCGATCGCCCGCCGTACATCGCACCCACGGCGCCCGCGGCACCCAGCCTGAGGAACGTGCGTCGTTTCATGTTGGCCTCGGAGACTCCCGTGACAGGGAGAACGTACCACGGGGGCTGAAGGCGGACAAGGCTCCCGGCGCCGGCGTTTAGAGTCCCGATCCCGGCGTCTCGCGCCCGCTGAAGCGGCCGACGCGCAGGACGGCGGCGGCCGCCCAGGTCATCAGGGCGCCGGACACCGTCAGCAGCGCGCCGGACTTGGCCGCGTCGAGCAGCGGACCGCTCGGGAATGCCGCCACGGCGAAGAACAGCGCGACGGTGAAGCCGATCGCGGCCGCGCAGCCGACGACCACGAGATCCCGAACGGTCAGGCCCCGAGGCAGGTCGAACCCGCCGCGCCTGGCGGCGAGCGACGCAGCCACGATCCCGATCGGCTTGCCGGCCAGGACGGCCGCCAGGACGACCCCCGTGCCGAGGCCGACGCCGTTGAACGGCACCCCCGCATTGACCAGGCCGAAAGCCAGGAGGATGCCCTGTACCGGCACTTTCCACCAGTGCTCGAGCTGGTTCAACGTGTCCTGCAGGCGGGGCGCCTCGACGAACAGGCCGGGATCGCGCCTCGCGTGGGGCAGGAACGGCACGATGGGCACGAGCGCCAGCGCGGGATGGAGACCGCCGCGGAACAGGGCGAGCCAGCAGACCCCGCCCGCGCCGAGGACGTACGGCCAGAACGTGAGCACCTTCGCGCGCCGGAGTCCCCACGCGATCGCCAGCGCGACGATGAACAGCGCCGCGAACTGGCCGAGTCGCAGCGGGCCGGCGGGATAGAACGCCGCCAGGATTACCAGCCCGAAGGCATCGTCGGCGATCGCGAGCAGCAGCAGGAAGGCGATGGCGGCGTGCCTGGGACCGAGGACGCCGCGGGCGACGAGATAGCTGAAGGCGATGTCGGTCGCGCACGGAATCGCCCAGCCACGCGCGAGCTCCGGCGCGCCGAGCAGGTGCACGAGCGCGATGTAGATGACCGCCGGCCCGAGCATGCCGCCCACCGCGGCGAGGATCGGCGTGGCGGCGCGGCGCGGCGAGTGCAGCGCGCCACCGGGCGCCATCGCCTCGACCACTTCCTTCATGGCCAGGGCGAAGAAGAACGCCATGCCGACGTCGTTCACGCCGAACTCGAGGGCGTGCGCGAGCGCCTCGTACGAATCGCGGCTGGTGTTCGCCCAGACGAGGCCGGCCACCGCGCCTGCGGGCAGCAGCAGCTGTTGATCGACGGCGGAGTTGAGGAGCTCGGCGGCCCGGCGTCGCCTCATGGCGTCTCGAGGGGCGAGCGGAAGCCCTCCGGCTTCACCGCGAGGACCGACCCGCGCAGCCGCTGCAGCACGCGCTCGGCCGTGTTGCCCATCACGAGACCCGCGATGCCCGTGCGAGCCACCGTGCCCATCACGACGAGGTCCGCGTGGTGCGCCGCGGCGTAGGCCGGAATGACGTCCTCTGCCTCGCCCTTCTCGAGCGCCAGGACACAGCCACCGAGGCGATCGCCGAAGGTGGCGACGAAGGCGCCGAAGTCGTCGCTGATCACGCGGTGCGCCTCGGCGACGAAGCGGGCCGCGTCCGCCTCGGACATGTAGCCGCGGATCGTGCGCTCGCCGAACGCGTCCCAGGCCTGCAGCACCGTGAGGCGCGCGCGTTCGTCCTGCGCCAGGTCGAGCGCGAGCTCGAGAATCCGGGCGTTCAGCCGCTGCTCGGCCGGGTCGTCCGGATTCGCGTGCACCGCGGCGAGGATCCGCTGCGGATGCGTGCGGCCCGCGGGTCCGACCAGCCAGACGGGGCACGGGCAGTGGCGCAGGAGCTCCATGTCGACGGCACCGAAGGGCTTCGCCGCGTCGCCGGAATCGCGGACGTGCGCTCGCACGACGAGGTCGTGCGCCCGGGCGAGGACCTCCCGCACGAGCGCGGTGGCCGGCCGGCCGCGCAGGACCCTGGTCTCGACGGCCACGCCTGGCGGCGCGGCAATGGCGGCGAGCGCTGCGCTGCGGTTCGCCACCAGTTCGCCCTCGATCGCCTCGGTGACGAATTCCCGCGCGGCCCCGGGCACCTCCGGGAGCACGTCGGCGATCGTGACGTGTGCGCCGCAGCGCGACGCGAGGTCGAACGCGCGATCGAGCGCCGGATGACGGGCGGCCAGCGGGTCGACGTCGACGAGGATGCGGCGGAACGTGGGCATGCGCCCAGCATGTCACGACCGCGCCGTCAGGCCAACCTCAGAGCGGCAGCCAGAACGACGTCTTGACCACGAAGTAGTTCGTGCCGGGTACCGTCAGGGATCGAAACGGGTCGGTGAGGTCGATTGACGCCGCGCTGGTGACGGAGCTGTACCGGTTCTCGGACCAGACCACGTACAGCGTGCTCCCAGGCCGGTACTCCCACCGCAGGACGACGTTGCTGCGGAAGGAGAGCACGTTGAAGTCGTGGTCGGGAACCGTGAAGGTGGACGCGCCGTCGGTCACGAGCAGGCTGCCGTCGGCCGCGGTGACGGCGGCCGTGCCGTCGGTTCCGTACTGCCGCCGGGCGCGCGTGCCGGCCGCGGCCAGCTCGCCGATGTCCGAATAGCGTCCGCTCGCCGCGAAGGGCTCGGCGTACACGTCGAGGTTGACATCCGGCTTCAGGGTGTAGCCGACGCGAATCTGCATCGAGTACGTGCGCCGATCGACGCGGCCGAAGACGTACCGCTGCCCGTAGGTGGCGGCGCTCCCCCCGCTGATCGTCGTCATGTACTGCTGGGTGTCGGCTTCGCGGAGCAGGCTCGGGTCGAGCGACAGTTGCCAGCGGGGACCGGGCCGGAGGCTCAGGTCGCCGGTGAACTGCCGCGAGAAGCCGCCGTCCTCGTCGGTGGCCAGGGTGAGCGAGCCGTTCCAGGACGTCTCGCCCGACGGCCGGCCGCTCAGCTTCAGGTTCGTCGACCAGCCATTCGGCGTCTGCATCTGCGGGCCCCCGCGCGTCAGGTGCCAGTCCTCGGTCCGCATCAGCCGGGTCACGTTCTCCGAAGAGGTCCAGAAGTCCGTCCAGGTCTGCGACGCATAGATCTGTCCGTTCTTCGTCGGGCGTCCGCCTCCGTAGTTCCACTCGTTGCTCTGAACGATCCCCACCCAGTAGCCGCGGAGGAGGCGGCCCGGCACGGTCTCCCGGTAGCGCAGGTTGCCGTTCAGCTGAATGCCGTCGGCCGCATTGAGCCGGCCCATGTCGTTGACCTCGAGCCCCGGCGACTCGTAGTCGTTGGTCACGCTCCAGATCCAGTGCCGCCCGCCCGTGCGCGCCATGGTGGTTCCCGCCTTGTAGCCGGGCAGCGACGTCCGGGTCGGGTCGTAGGGGTCGTAGGTGCGATCCGGACGCTGGGCGTAGTGCGCGCTCGATCGCTGCACCCGGGCGATCGCGGCCGCGTCGCCGGCCACGAGCGACGCGCCGCCGTACGACGTGAGCTGGTAGCGGCCGCCCTTGAACCGCAGCGTCGAATCGCCGGCCACCGTGAACGCGTTCCGCACGAGCAGCGAGGCCAGGGGATCGCCGCTCGCCAGATCCCGGTGCACGAGCGTCACCATCCCGCTGACGGTGGACTTGTTGACGCCGAACTCCTGCTGGACCCGCGCGACGCCGTAGGTCGTGCGGGGCGCCACGGTCACCGACGATGACGAGGCGGTCGCCAGATTGAACGTGTGGGCGTCCTCCTGCGCCGTGACCGCACCGAGGACGCCGATCGACGTGCCCGAGGGCAGCCGGCCCGTCAGCTTGCCCGCGCCGATGATCGTCGTGTTCTGCGGGTAGTCGACGAAGTCGCCGCTCGCCGGGCCCGAGGGCTGCGCGCCGATCCGCCGCGAGTAGAAGAAGTTGTTGACCGTGGAGAGGTTCAGCAGCTGGGCGCCCTCGGTGAAGAACGGCCGCTTCTCGGTGTAGATCGTCTCGAACGCCGACAGGTTGACGACCGCCGGGTCGGCTTCGACCTGACCGAAGTCGGGATGGAACGTCGCATCCAGCGTGAGGTTCGGGCCGACGCCCATCTTCAGGTCCGCACCCGCACGGCTGGCGAGGTTGAGTCCCGTGTCGAACGGATTGGCCGGATTGCGGTTGCTGTTGATCGTCGACGCACCCGCGACGTACGGCAGGAACTCCACGCGCCGCGTCGTCTTCAGGCGCTGGATCCCGCGGAGCTCGCCGAAGCGCGACGACCAGGCGACCACCGTCCGCGGGATCGGGACCCAGTAGTCGTCCTCGTTGCGGGTCGGGATGAACCGGTGGACGTCGAGTCCCCAGACCTGCTGCTCGCGCTCGTTGAACCGGAGCTGCGAGAAGGGAATCCAGAGCTCGGCCGTCCAGCCGTTCGCGTCGATCCGCGTGCGCGCCAGCCAGACCGGATCGAATCCCTCGTCGTAGTTGGACTCGTCGTCCTGCGGATAGTAGCGGTCGATGCGGACGCCGGTGGCGGTCACGCCGAACGCGTACGCGGTCCGGTGATCGTCGAAGGTGTCGAGCACCACGAGGAGGTTCTCGGCCTGCTCGCCGCGGTCGCGACGGCCCATCGGCGCCTGAATGGTCAATCCGGGGGGCGAAGACATCCGCGCGCCGACGTAGAGGGCATCGTCGTCGTACGCGAACCGCACGTCCGTGCGCTCGGTCGGTGCGGCGCCCTCGACCGGCTCCTTCTGGACCAGGGGACCGATCGGCGGGATCTGCTGCCAGACGGCTTCGTCCAGGCGTCCATCGACGTGGATGCTGCCGTCGGGGACGCGCACCGCCCGCGCCTGTCTTCGTGATCCTTCGGGAACAGGTCCGGCCGACTGGGCCGACGCCGGTGGGGCGAGCAGCACGCCCGCGACGCAGGCGACGACGAGTCCGGAACGGCGGAGAACTGAATGCACGACGAGGGACCGCGAACGCGGTCGGGATTCTATCAGGGAAGGGAGGGCGTCGGGCACTGCGTGTCAGCGCGCACCCCAGCACCAGGCACCCGGCGCCCAGCACCCGGCACCCAGCACCCAGCACCCGGCACCAGGCACCAGGCCCCAGCACCCGGCACCCGGTGCCAGGCGCTCGGCACCCGTTTCAGCGAAAATCCTGCGTGAACGTGATCGTCGAGCTGTCGATGTAGACGCCGCAGCCGACGTGGCCGTAGGGCCCCATGAGGTTCTCGTAGTGGGATCCGCCCGGCCCTTCGGCGTAGAACGCGGCCAGCGCGTAGTCCATGGCGTCCTGGACGGTCTTGAACAGGTTGGACGGCGCCCGGACCATCTCGTTCTCGGCCACGGCCGTGCCGCCACCGTTGGTCGCGAAGAAGTGTGAGTGCGGCGTGTCGTCGCCGGCGTCGGTCTGCGCTCCGACCGTGGCGTAGGTCTCCAGGTCGGTCGACTGCGACACGGCGGCCTTGCCGGTCATCGATCGATACCGCGTGGTCTCCGACGCGCAGAAGGCCAGGTCGGCCGGCGTGGCGGTCACCACCGTCGTGGGCGAGGGGGCGGTCGCGGTGCTGGCGCCGCCGCTGGACGTGCCGGCGGCACAGCCCGTCGCGAGGGCGGCCATGGCCGTCACCACGAGGCCCGTTCGAATGTGCGCTCCGATCGATGTTCTTCGTGCCATAGCGACCCCATCAAGGGCACGAGTTGTGCCATTTCGGGATCCGGGCGAGAAGGTCGGTTTTCAGGGGCGATTCTGCAGGTATGGGCCCATTCCCACCGCTGTCGGCCGCGGTCGTGTCCCAAATCGAGACGACCTGATCACAGGTACTGTTCGGGCCTCGCATTGCGGGCGGACGTGTCCGCGCTCCGGCTGTCGATTCGGGAAGGTCAGATTGGGCGGGCTGGATGATGGCGTCGAGTCGGTCTGTCGGCTGATGGTGCGGAAGAGAGGATTTGAACCTCCACTGGGTTGCCCCAACCAGCTCCTGAGGCTGGCGCGTCTGCCGTTCCGCCACTTCCGCTCAGTGGTGAAGATCTCCGCAGGACGGAACCCTCAGTATAGCCGAAGCGATCCTGTCGCGTGAACCCGCCTGACCGCGAACGGAGGGCCCGGCTACTCGCAGCGGAGCGCGACGGACGGATCGACCGACGCCGCCCGGCGCGCGGGCAGCGCACACGCCGCCAGGGCCACCGGCAGCAGGACTACGGGCGCCGCCACGAACGCCACGGCGTCGAGCGGCGTCACGCCGAAGAGCATCCCCTGCAGCAGCCGCGTTGTCACCAGGGAGGCGGCGAGCCCGAGGACGAGTCCCGCAATCGTGACGCCCAATCCGCGCCTGACGACGAGCGCGATCAGATCACGGCGCTCCGCGCCGAGCGCCGCGCGCACGCCCAGCTCGCGCCGCCGCTGCGAGACACCGTACGACAGCACGCCGTAGAGGCCCACCGAGGCGAGCGCCAGGGCCAGCAGCGCGAAGGCGACGAGCACGGTCATCGCGAAGCGCGGCTGGTCCACCGACGCGGCCACCCGATCCGACAGCAGGGCCACCTCTGCGGCGGCGCCGGGATCGATCGCGTGGACGGCTTCGTGAATGACGGGCACGAGCGCGCGCGGGTCACCGGACGTCCGGACGACGAACCCGGCGGGGAAGTTCGCGGTCGTCAGGAGCGAGTACAGCTCGGCCTGCGGCTGCTCGTCGTTCCCATTTCTCAGCACGTTGCCCACCACCCCGACCACCGCGGCCTGCTGGCTCTGGTTGATCATCAGGACGGCGCCGAGCGGTCGCGCCGGCAGATAGAGCCGCGCGAACTCCTCGTTCACCATGATCGGCAGGTTGCCCGCTGCGCCCTCGTCCGATGGCTGGAGGAACCGGCCGGCCTTCAGGCGGAGTCCCAGCGCCTCCGCGTAGCCGGGCGTCACCATGTTGCGAAGGGCCCGGACGACCGTCGGCTTGTCCGTCGGCGGCTGCCCGACGATGTCGAGCGGGAAGGCCGCGATGAGTGTCCGCCGATCGAAGGGCATCATCACTCCGGCGCCGGCCGCCGTCACCCCGGGCATGCCGCGCAGGCGGTCCAGCATGTCGTGGGTGACGGCCTGGAGGCGGCCGCCGCTCGCCGCGCTTCCCGCCGCCATGCCCATGCCGGTGACGCCCGGGAGGTAGATCTGCGCGGTCAACACGTTGGCCCCGCTGTAGCCGGCATCGACGTGCGTCAGCAGCCGGAAGCTGTGCGCGAGGAGCGTCGCGCCGACGAGGAGCACCACGGCGAAAGCCGCCTCGGCGACGAGCAGGCCGTCGCGCAGGCGGCCGGCACGAACTCCGCGGAATCCGCCCGCCGAAGCGCCATCGCCGCCGTGCAGCGACGTCGAGAGATCGAAGCGCGCTCCGCGCAGCGCCGGTGCGAGGCCGGAGGCGAGCGCCGTGAAGACTGCCGCCGCCCCCGCGAATGCCACGGCGCGCCAGTCCATTGCCACATCATCCAGACGCGGGAAGTTCGCCGGCGCGAGCGCGGGCAGCAGCCGCACGAGCGCCCACGCAACGCCGACGCCCATCGCGGCGCCGAGCCCCGACAGCACGAGGCTCTCGGTGAGGAGCTGGCGGCAGAATCCGCCAGCCGCTCGCGCCCATGGCCGCGCGGACGGCCAGTTCGCGCTGCCGCGCGACGCCGCGCGACAGGAACAGGTTCGCCACGTTCGCGCACGCGATGAGCAGGACCAGGACGACGGCGGCGGCGAGGACGACCAGCGCCGGCCGGACGCCGGCGGTCATCTGGTCCGCGATGCGGGGCGCGTGCACGACCGGCTCGCCGCCGGCGCCGAAGATGCCGCGTCCGCCGCCCGGCGGCGCCGGCGCGGCGTGGCGGGCAATCGCAGTGCCCTCGGCCTCGGCCTGGGCCTCGGTGACGCCCGGCTTCAGCAGGCCGATCGCCGTGATCGCGGACAGCCTGACGTTCATCGCCGAGGCCGCCGGCTCGGGGACGCGGAACGGGGTCCAGAACGCGGCGTCGCGATCGGGGAAGTAGAAGCCGGGAGGCGCGACCCCGATGATCGTGTGCGGGGCGCCGTCGATCGTGATCGTGCGTCCCAGGACGCCCGGGTCGGCGCCGAACCGGTTGCGCCACGTCGGGTTGCTCAGAATCACCAGTTGATCCCGGCCGGGCGCATCGTCGCCGTCGGCGAAGACCCGGCCCATCGCGGGCTGCATGCCGAGCAGCGGGAAGAGCGACGGCGTCACTTCGGCGCCGACCAGGCGCTCCGGCGCATTGCCGATGGTGAGCGTGTACTCGCGGCTGGTGCCCGATGCGAGGCCGTCGAGCGTCTTCGGCGCCCGGGCCCACGCGTAATAGGTGAGGTTCGTCAGGATCGCGTTGCCTCGCGCGAACGGCGCGCCGGGACGCTCCTCGGAGAGCTGCACGAGACGGTCCGCGTGGGCGTAGGGGAGCGGCTTGAGCAGGACCCCGTAGACGGCCGAGAACACGGCCGTCGTGGCGCCGATGCCCAGGGCGAGGGTCAGGAGGCCCGCGGCCGCGAAGACGGGATTGCGGAGGAGGCTGACGATGCCGTAGTGGACGTCCTGGCGCAGCGTGTCCATAAGCTTGGTCCCTTTAGACGGCTATACTCGTCGAATGGCTGGATCAAAAGCACGAAGCCTCCTTCGGTCCGTGTTCCTCGTCATCGGCGGCACCGTCTTCCTCATGTTCGCGGCGTCGCTCCTCCTCGTGCTCTTCGTCGGACGGGGCCCCTCGGTGCCCAAGGGCGCCACCCTCGTCCTGCGCGTGGGCGGAGACCCGGCCGACGTTGCACCCAACGACGTCGTGAGCTACCTGCGCCGCCAGAGCGCGCCGACCGTCGAGTCGATCGTCAACGCGCTCCACATGGCGAAGGTCGACTCGCGCATCGAGCGCGTCCTGCTCGAGCCCACCGGCTTCACCTCGGCCTACTGGGGCAAGATCCAGGAGATTCGCGACGCGGTGGTCGACTTCCGCGCGTCGGGCAAGCCGGTCTACGCGTTCCTGCAGTACGGCGCCGATCGCGACTACTACCTCGCGACCGCCGCGGACAAGATCTTCCTCATGCCCTCGGGTTCGCTGGCCGTCAACGGCGTGGCGACGTACGAGGTCTTCCTGCGCGGCACGCTCGACAAGATCGGCGTCTATCCGGATCTGCACCACATCGGCGACTACAAGACCGCCACCAACACGTTCACGCAGACCGGCTACACGCCGGCGCACCGCGAGATGGACGCCTCGCTCACCAAGAGCTTCTACGACGAGATCGTCCGTGTCATCGCCGAGAGCCGGCACAAGGACGCCGACGCGGTGCGGCAGATCATGGACCAGGGGCCGCTCGTCCCGCAGGCGGCGCTCGACGCGGGCCTGATCGACGGCGTGGCGTACGAAGACGAGGTGAGCCGCGACCTGCGCGTCGCCACGGGCACGGCCGGGAACGCCGCGCAGATCGACGCGGACCAGTACGGCCTGGTCGATCCGACCTCGCTCGGCCTCGACAAGGGACCGCGCGTCGCCGTCCTCTACCTGAACGGAGAAATCACGGACGGGACGAGCGGCTACGACCCGGTCAACGGGCCCGTCGTCGGCTCCGACACCGTCGCGCAGTACGTGCGGGAGATCCGCAAGGACTCGAGCATCCGCGCGATCGTGCTCCGGATCGACAGCCCCGGGGGATCGGCGACCGCGTCGGACGAGATCTGGCACGAGCTGACGCTGGCCAGGCACGACAACCCGAACCGGCCCATCGTCGCGTCGATGAGCGACCTGGCGGCCTCCGGCGGCTACTATGTGGCCGTGGCGGCGCAGGCCATCGTCGCGCAGCCGGGCACGCTCACGGGCTCGATCGGGATCTTCGGCGGGAAGTACGTCACCGGCGGCCTCTACGAGAAGCTCGGCGCGAATCTCGACTCGACGAGCCAGGGCCGCTTCGCCGAGATGGATTCGCCGGCGCGGCCGTACACGCCGGACGAGGCCAAGGCGGTCGACGCGGAGCTCCACGCGTTCTACGCGCAGTTCGTGCAGAAGGTGGCGGATGCCCGCGGCCGCACGCCGGCGCAGATCGACGCCGTCGGACAGGGCCGCGTCTGGACCGGACGGCAGGCGGTCGCCCAGGGGCTCGTGGACCAGGTCGGCGGGATGGATCGGGCGATTGCCCTGGCGAAGGAGCGCGCCCACATCCCCGCGACGAGCGGGGTGCAGCTGGTCGTCTATCCTCCGCCGAAGACCTTCCTCGAACTGCTCTCGGACACGCTGAACGGCGGCGCCACGCAGCAGGGCGCGGCCATGCGCGCGCTGTTCACGACCGAGGAGGCGAGCGTGCTGAAGCTGGTGCGGGGGCCGTTCGCGATCTTCCGGCGGGGCGAGCCGCTGGCGCTCATGCCGGAGACGTTCATTCGGTGACGGCCGGCCGTCCGGTTCCGCGGTCCTCTACGACCCGACGATCGTCTTGACCGTGTCCGGGCTGATCTGGATCCGCATCTTCTGCTTCGCCTTGTTCATGTAGGCGGTGAAGAAGCGGTTCCGGCGGTCCTGGAGCAACTGGTCGCGGAAGCCGTCTTTCTGGGCCTGGAAGGTCGCGTCGTTGGTCACGACCTTGTCGAGCACCTTGATGATCGTCGTGCCGGCGTCGGTCGTGATCGGGTCGCTCACCGCGCCCTTCTCCAGCGAGAACGCCACCTCGTCGACCTTGGGTGAGGCCCCGATGTCGGGCAGCGGCTGATCGCGGGTCACGAAGTCGGTGTCCTTCGCGTCGAGCTTCAGCGCCTGGGCGGCCTTGTCGAAGTCGGGCGCCGACTTCAACGTGTCGACGATGGCCTTGGCCTTCTCGGCGCTCAGGGCGCGCGCCTTCTCGAGCACCACCGCGTCCTTGACCTTGTCCTTCACCTCGTCCAGCTTCGGCACGTACGACGCCTGGATGCCGGTGAGCGTCATGAACACGATGCCGCGCGAGGCGCGGACGTTCTTGGCCAGCTGGCCCTGCTGCATCGAGAACGCCTGCGCGGCGACGTCCGGCGCGAGACCGAGGTCCATGATGGGTTCGTCGCGCGCGAAGTATCCCGACTCGTGCACGGTCAGGCCCTGCGCGCGCGCGACCTGATCGAGGTCGGCGGGCGTCGAGATCTGCCCCGAGATCGTGTCGGCCAGGCTGCTCGCCTGCGCCTGGGCGCGCTCGAGCGACAGCTGGTCGGTGATCTGATCCTTCACCTCGTCCAGGGGCTTGACGACGGCCGGCTTGCGGTCGGTGACCTTGATGATGTGGAACCCGTACTGGGTCTTGACCAGGTCGCTGATCTGTCCGACCTTGAGCGCGAAGGCGGCCTGGTCGAACTCCGGCACCATCTTGCCGCGCGCGAAGTAGTCGAGGTCGCCGCCGAGCTTCGCCGTGGCGGTGTCGTCGGAGTACTTGCGGGCGAGAGCGGCGAAATCGGCGCCGGCCTTCGCCTGTTTGAGCACGTCCTCGGCCTTGGCGCGCACGGTGGCTTCGTCCTTGCCGGTCGTCGAGAAGAGGATGTGGCTCGCGCGGATCTGCTCCGGCGTCGTGTACTGGTCGATCGATGCGTTGTAGGCCGCCTGGATGTCGGCCGGGGCGATCTTGATCTTCGCGCGGATCGCGTCGACGTCGACCAGGAGGTACTTGATCTTGCGCTTCTCGGGAATCGTGAAGTCCGTCGCGTGGTCCTTGAAGTAGCTCGCCACCTCGTCGTCGGTCACCTGCACGTCGGCGCGGAAGCTGTCGGCGGTGAGCGTGACCATCGCCAGCTTGACCTTGTCGTTCTGCCGGCGGTACTCGGCCTCGAGCTCCTTGTCGGGGATGGCGATCCAGTAGGTGAGGGCGGTCTGGAGCTTGTCGACGGTGATCTCGTCGCGGATGTTCTCCTCGAACTCCGACGCGGTCATCGGCGGGCGCTGCGACCGCAGGAGCTGCTGGTACATCTGATCGCCGATGAACTGCCCGTTCTGCTGGAACGCGGGCATCGAGAGGATGCGCTGGCGGACTTCCTCGTCGGTCACGCGGATGCCCAGCCGCTTCGCCTCGGCGAGCGCCGCGCGCTCGTCGACCATCTGCTGCAGGATCTGCTGATCGATGCCGAGCTGCTTCAGCAGCTGCTCGTTCATGTTGGCGCCGTACGCGTTGCGGTACGCCTCGAGCTGCGCCTCGTAGGTGCGTCGGAAGTCGTTGGCGGTAATCGCCTGGCCCTCGACCGTGGCCACCGCGCCGCCGAGGCTCTGGCTGCCTGTCGCCCCGGTCAGGAAGTCCGGGATGTAGAAGATGACGAAGGCCAGCACCACCAGGCCCAGGCTCCACTTGAGCCAGGCCTTGTGCTGACGCATGCGGTCGAGCATTGTCATGAAGTCAGCGCCTCTCCAAACCTCGATCGTATGCGATGAAGTTGTGGTGTGGCAAGCGGTTAAGGGCCCATCGTGTGATATATTTGCCGTGTCTAGAGGTACTTAGCGGGCCGTCCCCCGGGCCGGACAGGTCACGTGCGTGAAGAAGCCGGACAGTGGTGTGAGGTCGAATCGTCGGGCCGCGTCGGCGCGGCGCCGCGGTTTCGGGGGGACGGTGGTGCCTGCGCGCGCGCGCGCAGGCGATCTGGCCGATCGGCTGCGTGCGGGCGAGTTCGCCGCGCGCCGCCGCCTCGCCGGACGCCGCGCGCTCCTGGACATGACGCGGGCGGTGAACGGCACGATCGATCCCGCCCGCATCGCGGATCTCCTGCTCGACCAGGCGGCGAGCTGGGTGCCGGCCGGCGTGTGGGCGGTCGTGGCGATCGAGCCGTCGGGAGTCGCGTCGATCCTGGCGGCGCGCGATCTCGCGCCGGACTGGCACGCGCCGGTGCAGGCGGTCGCCGAGTGGGTGGTGCAGCACGGCGAGGCGTTCTCGACGGCCGATCTCGCGGGTGATCCGCGCGTCGATGGATGGCCGGCCGCGGCGCTGGTGGCGCTGCCGCTCGCGTGCCGTGGACGGCGCGTCGGCGCCGTGATCGCTCTCGACCCGACGCCGGCGGCGCGGCCGCCGAAGCTCGGTGCGGGCTGGCTGCGCGAGGTGGAAACGCTCTCGGAGCCGGCCGCATCGGCGCTGGAGAGCGCGCTCCGCTTCAAGCGGGTCGAGGCGCTCTCGGTGACCGACGACCTGACGCAGCTCTACAACTCGCGGTACCTGAACCAGGTGCTGCGGCGCGAGACCAAGCGGGCATCGCGCAGCGGACGGCCGCTGTCGCTGCTCTTCGTCGACCTCGACGGGTTCAAGACGGTGAACGATACGCACGGACATCTCTTCGGCAGCCGGGCGCTCGTCGAAGCCGCGACCATCATCCGCGGCAGCGCGCGCGAGACCGACGTCGTGGCGCGTTTCGGCGGCGACGAGTTCGCGCTCGTCCTCCCCGACACGGGCGGCGAGGGCGCCTTCGCCGTGGGCGAGCGCATCCGCGAGCGCGTGGCGGCGTTCCGGTTCCTCGCGCACGACCGCCTCGACATCCGGCTGACCGCCTCGGTGGGCGTCGCGACGCTGCCCGACGCGGCGGTCTCGGCGGAAGAGCTGGTCCAGGCGGCCGACAAGGCCATGTACCAGGTCAAGCAGTCCGGCAAGAACGGCATCCAGGCGGCCACCTCTCCAGCCGATAACTGACAGATGCTCGTGGACGCGCCGCCCTTCACAGATCTGCGCAGGAGCTCTCGTTGAGTCTTCGTTCGATGCTCTCGTTGTTCTCGAGTGACCTGGCCATCGACCTCGGCACGGCGAACACCTGCGTCTACGCGCGGGGGAAGGGGATCGTCGTCAACGAGCCCTCGATTGTCGCGATCAACAAGCTGAACGGCCGGGTCGAGGCCGTGGGCCGCGAAGCCAAGGAGATGCTCGGACGCACGCCGGGCAACATCGTGGCCATCAAGCCGATGAAGGACGGCGTCATCGCCGACTTCGAGGTCACCGAGAAGATGCTGACCTACTTCATCAAGAAGGCCCACAACCGCAACGTCTGGGTCCGTCCGCGCATCGTCATCGGCGTGCCCTCGGAGATCACCCAGGTCGAGAAGCGCGCGGTCAAGGACAGCGCGTACCGCGCCAAGGCCAGCGAGGTGCATCTCGGTGGAGGAGGCCATGGCCGCCGCGATCGGCGCCGGGATGCCGATCACGGAGCCCTCGGGCAACATGATCGTCGACATCGGCGGCGGCACGACGGACATCGCCGTCATCTCGCTCGCCGGCATCGTCTACAGCAAGGCCGTCCGCGTGGCGGGCAACGAGATGGACGAGGCGATCATCCAGTACATCAAGAAGACCTACAATCTGCTCATCGGCGAGCGCACCGCCGAGCAGATCAAGATCGAAGTCGGCTCCGCCTTCCCGATGGACGAGCGGCTGACGATGGAGATCAAGGGGCGGCACCTGATCGAGGGGGTGCCCAAGACCATCGCCGATCAGCGACGAGGAGATCCGCGAGGCGCTGGCCGAGACGGTCAACGTCATCGTCGACGCCGTCCGGGTCGCGCTCGAGCGCACGCCGCCCGAGCTCTCGGCCGACATCGTGGACCGCGGCATCGTGCTGACCGGCGGCGGCTCGCTCCTCAAGAACCTCGACAAGCGCCTGCGCGAGGAAACGGGCCTGCCGCTGGCCATGGCCGAGGACCCGCTGTCGTCGGTCGTGCTCGGAGCGGGCAAGATGCTGTCGGATTTCAACTTGCTGCGGAAGATTTCGATCGATTAAGTGGCCCTGCCCGACATTCGGCGAACGCGAGCCGGTTACGTCTTCCTGGCCGTCGTGCTGGGCCAGATCCTCCTCATCTCGGCGCAGGTCGGCGCGCGCGGTGGCGGCCACGCCCTGCAGGCCGTCGTCGTGGGCGCGTTCGCCCGAGGTGCAGCGGGGCGATCAGCTCCACCGTGGACGCCGTCGGGCGCACCTGGGACGGCTACATCTGGCTGCACGGCGTCGAGGCGGAGAATCGACGAGCTCACGAGCCGGCTCGCCGCCGCGCAGCTCACCATCGCCGAGCAGCGCGCGCTCGTCAACCGGAGCCACGACCTCGAGGCCCTGCTCGGACTGCGCGACCGGTCGAGCCTGTCCACCCTGGCAGTGGACGTCATCGCCGCCGGCGCGACCCCCGACTTCCGCACGCTGACGATCGACCGTGGAACCGCGGACGGCGTACGCCAGGACATGGCCGTCATCGCCCCGGACGGGGTCGTCGGCCGCGTCGTCGTCCCCGGCGAGCGGGCGGCGAAGGTCCAGCTCCTGCTCGACCGGAACGCGGCGGCGGGCGCGATCATCGAGCGCTCCCGCGCGCAGGGCATCGCGGTCGGCGGCGGCGACGACCGGCTGCGGCTGGAGTACGTGCCGGCGGAGGCCGATATCGTGGTGGGGGACACCGTTCTCACGTCGGGAATCGACGGCATCTTCCCCAAGGGCTTCGTCATCGGCCGTGTCGAGTCGGCTGATCGGAGCGGCGGCGCCTACCGCCGGATCGTCGTGGCGCCCGCCGTGGACTTCCGCCGCCTCGAAGACGTGCTCGTCGTGCTGACCCCGCCGCCAAATCGCCGGACGGGCGACGGGAGCGTCGGAGTGAAGGGCGCCTGGATCGTGCTGGCGTCGCTCGCGGCGCTGGCCCTCCAGACCACGCTCGCCCGGCTCTTCCCCGGGCCCGTCGCCGTGGACCTCGTGCTGGTCGTCGTGGTCTACGTCGCGCTGTCGTCGGGCCCCTGGCCGGCCTGCTGACGGGCGCCGGGGCGGGGCTGGTGCAGGACGTCCTGGCGAGCAGCGTGGTGGGCATCGGCGGGCTGGCCAAGACGATCGTCGGGTTTCTCGTGGGCGTGATTGGAACGCAGTTCATCGTCACGCAGCCGCTGTCACGCTTCGCCGTGTTCTTTGCGGCCACCGTCGTGCACGCGGTGGTCTTCGTCGGGTTGTACGCGATCCTCGACCTGCGGCAGTTCGGCTCCCCGTACGCGGCGGTGGCCGAGCAGGCGGTGGGGAACGCGGTGGTTGGCGTCCTGGCGGTCCAGCTCGTGGAGCGGCTGCCTGGCGCGGTGGAACGGCGGCGCCACGGCCGGGTGCGCCGCCGGCCGTAATATCATGTCCAAGCTCGCCGATCGCGATCGATCCGCCTTCCGACTGACCGTCCTCCAGTACCGGATCATCGCGATCTTCACGGCGCTTGCCGTGGGCTTCTGGGTGCTGCAGGTCCTCGACCACGACGTCTACCAGGAGATGGCGGAGAACAACCACCAGCGAACGCTGGCGCTCCGCGCCCCGCGCGGCCTGGTCTACGACCGCAACGGGCGGCTCCTCGTCGTGAACCGGCACTCCTACAGCATCTCGATCGTCCGCGAGCACACGAAGGATCTCGACCGGACGATCCGGCTGCTCGCCGACGTGCTCGACCTGCCCGAGGCGCAGATCCGCGACACCGTGGATCGTCACCTGCGCGAGCCGGCATTTCGCCCGATCGTCATCGTGCAGGACGCGACGCTGGCGCAGGTCGCCGCTGTCACCGCGCGACGCCTCGACTTCGAGCTGCCCGACGTCGTCGTGGAGGAGGTGCCGACCCGGCGTTATCCCGACGACCTCGCGGCGCACCTGTTCGGCTACGTGGGCGAGGTCAGCGACCAGCAGGTCGCGTCCGACGACGACCTCAAGGTCGGCGACATCGTCGGACAGGCGGGCCTCGAGAAGGCCTACAACGGCAAGTTGATGGGCGAGGACGGTTCGCGTCTGGTCGTGGTGAACAGCGTGGGCCGAGAGATCCGCACGCTCGAGGAAACGCCGCCCACCGAGGGCGAGCGGCTCCAGCTGACGATCGATTACAACCTGCAGAAGGCGGTCGAGGACGGCTTCAAGGATCTCGGCCTGAACGGCGCCGCGGTGCTGCTCGACCCGCACACCGGGGAGGTCCTCGCCCTGGCGAGCGAGCCCGAGTTCGACCCCAACGACTTCGCGTCCGGCATCGATCGGGCGACCTGGAACGAGCTGAACACGGATGTGTTCCGGCCGCTCACCGACCGCGCGCTCCAGGGCCGCTACTCGCCGGGGTCGACCTTCAAGATGGCGGTGGCCGCGGCGGCACTCGAAGAGGGTGTCATCACCCCCGACTTCAAGGTGTTCTGTCCGGGCCACGCGACCTTCTTCGGGCACACCTTCAAGTGCTGGAAGCCGGGCGGCCACGGCTGGGTCGATCTGCGCGAGGCGATCGAGGAGTCCTGCAACGTCTACTTCTACACCGTCGGGAACATGGTCGGGGTCGACCGCATCCACAAGTGGGCGACGCTGCTCGGCCTCGGGGTGAAGAGCGGCATCGACCTGCCCGGCGAGGTCACCGGGCTCGTCCCCTCGACCCAGTGGAAAGAGGAGCGGTTCGGCGAGAAGTGGTATCCCGGCGAGACGATCTCGGTGGCGATCGGACAGGGCGCCGTGTCCGTCACGCCGATCTCGATGGCCGTCTACATGGCGACGCTCGCCAACGGCGGCACGCGCGTGACGCCGCACCTGCTCAAGGCCGTCGACGACGGCGAGGGCTGGCACGCGGCCCCGGCCCCGGCGCCGCAGTCCGTCGTCCACCTGAAGCCGGATACCCTCTCGGCGATTCGCGACGGCCTCTGGCTCGTGGTCAACGGCAAGGGCACCGGCGGCAACGCGAAGATCGCCGGCTACGACGTCGTCGGCAAGACCGGGACCGCGCAGGTGATCTCGAACGAGGGCAAGGCGGCGGCCGCCGGGAAGACCGACAAGGACCTGCGCGACCACGGCTGGTTCGTGTTCTTCGCTCCGCGCGACAATCCGCAGATCGCGGGCGTGGTCTTCGGCGAGCACGCCGTCCACGGCTCGGTACCGGCGATCATCGCGCGCTACGCGCTCGAGACGTTCTTCGCCGAGCGCGAGGGCCGGCCATTGCCACCTCCGCTCAAGGTGCCCCATCCGCTCCCGCCGCAGCCGGGCGGCGACGATCCACCGCCCGATCCGGTTCCGATCGTGCCGCCGGCCGGCGTGGCCGCCCAGGCGGGGGCCCAGTAGTGTTCGAGCGCCGGCTGTACCATCACCTCGACTGGGCCCTGCTCGCGGCGATCGTCGCGCTCTGCGCCATCGGCGTCCTGATGGTCTACAGCACGACCGTGGATCCGACGGGCGGGACCTCGCACCTCTATCTGACGCAGCTCTACGCCGTGGGCATCGGCTTCGGTGCCATGACCGTGATGCTGTTCTTCGACTACCGGACGCTCGCCGACCGGTCGCACGTCCTCTACGTGGCCCTGCTCGCCGCCCTGCTGTACGTCCTGCTCTTCGGCACGGTCGCCGGCGGCGCGCGCCGCTGGGTCTCGCTCGGTCCGTTCAATCTGCAGCCCTCCGAGTTCGCCCGGATCGGCCTCGCCCTCGTGCTCGCCAAGTTCTTCGGCGAGCACCGCGGCGAGCCGTCGTGGCCGGACTTCGCCGTCGCCGGCGCGCTCACCGCGCTGCCGCTCGTCCTCATCGCCAGGGAGCCCGACCTCGGCACGGCGTTCACGCTGCTGCCGGTCGTGGCCGCCGTCGCCTATCTCGCCGGGATGCGCATGCGCATCTTCGGCGTGCTGCTCGTGGCGGCCGTGCTCCTGGCGCCCGTCGCCTGGAAGTTCGTCCTCAAGGACTACCAGAAGAGCCGCATTTCCACGTTCATCGATCCGTCACAGGACGCGAAAGGCGCCGGATACCAGCAGATCCAGGCGCGGATCACGGTCGGATCGGGAGGTCTCACCGGCAAGGGGTTCCGGAAGGGCACGCAGGGCCAGCTGCAGTTCCTTCCCGTCGCACACAACGATTTCATCTTCTCGGTGCTGGCCGAGGAGCAGGGCTTCGCCGGCGTCCTGGTGACGCTCGGCCTCTACTTGTTCGTGATCCTGCGCGCGCTCCAGGCGGCCCGGCTGGCCAAGGACCGTCTCGGCGCGTATCTCGTGCTCGGCGTGCTCGCCGGATTCGCCTTCCAGGTGGTCTACAACGTCACCATGTCGGCCGGGCTGGCGCCCGTCAAGGGCCTGACGCTTCCGCTCATGAGTTACGGCGGGTCGTCGATGATCGCCACCCTGGCCGCCTTCGGGCTGATCCTGAACGTCCGCATGCGCAGGTTCACGAATTGAGGGCTCTCCTGCCGACCAGGACGGGTCCGAAGGGATTCGCGCATGACCAAGGAGATGATCATCTCCGCCAGCGGCCACGAGACGATGGTGGCCGTTCTCGAGGACGACCTGCTCGCCGAAGTGTTCGTCGAACGCGAACGGCACCGGGGTGTCGTCGGCAACGTCTACAAGGGCCGGGTCTCGAAGGTGCTGCCCGGCATGCAGTCCTCCTTCATCGACATCGGCCTCGAGCGCGACGGCTTCCTGTACGTCGCTGAGGTCATCGACGCCCTCGAGGAGTTCGAGAAGCTCTCCTCCGACGACGAGGGCGACGGCAAGGACCGGAAGGCCGGCGCCCGGGCGCGCGCCCAGGCGAAGATCGAGGAACTGCTCCGCGAGGGGCAGGAAATCCTCGTCCAGGTCGTCAAGGAGCCGCTCGGCACCAAGGGCGCCCGCCTCACCTCGCACGTGACGATGGCCGGCCGGTTCCTGGTGTTCATGCCGACCGTCGATCACATCGGCATCTCCCGCAAGATCGACGCCCGCGACGAGCGGTCGCGGCTGCGCGGCATCGTCAGAGAGTTCCGCGAGAGCCACGGCTTCACCGGCGGCGTCATCATCCGAACCGCCGCGGCCGGCCGCCCCAAGGAGGACATCATCGGGGACCTCGAGGCGTTCCACACCATCTGGACCGACGTCCGCCGCAAGGCCGAGTCGTCGCGGGCCCCGGCGCTCGTCTACCAGGAGCAGAGCCTGGTCGGCAAGATGCTCCGCGACTTCCTCACCGCCGAGTTCCAGGCGATCCGGATCGACAACCCGGTGGAGTACGCCCGGGTCGTGGAACTGGTCGAGCGAATCATGCCCGGCCTGGCGGGCAAGGTGAAGCTGTACGACAAGCCCTATCCGATCTTCGAGGAGTACGGCGTCCAGGCGGAGATCGAGCGGGCGCTGCAGAGCAAGGTCCACCTGAAGTCGGGCGGGTCGATCGTCATCAACCATACCGAGGCGCTCGTCGCCATCGACGTGAACACGGGACGCTACGTCGGCAAGAAGTCGGCCGGGCGCCTCGAGGACACGATCGTCAAGACGAACCTCGAGGCGGCCAAGGAGATCGTCCGCCAGATCCGGCTGCGCGATCTGGGCGGGATCATCGTGCTCGACTTCATCGACATGGAGGACAAGAAGAACCGCCAGAAGATCTTCCAGGCGGTCGAGCAGGAGCTCCGGAAGGACCGGTCGCCCTCGAAGGCGGTCCAGGTGTCGGACTTCGGCCTGGTGATCGTCACGCGCAAGCGCGTGAAGCAGAGTCTCGAGCGCGTGATGACGGAGCCGTGCCCGTACTGCTCGGGGACCGGCGTGATCAAGTCGAGCTCGACGATCTGCTACGAGATCCTGTCGGAGGTGAAGAAGATCAGCGGGGACCTCAACGGCCACCGCCTGCTCCTGCGCGTGAACCCCGAGATCGCGCGCGCTCTGCGGGAAGAGGAGCAGGACGTGCTGCGCGACCTCAGGCAGTCGATCGGGCGGGAGGTCATGGTGAAGCCGGATCTCCAGCTTCACCACGAGCAGTTCGACGTGATGGCCGTCTAGGCTAGAGCGGTTTCTCGGGGCGACATCGGTCTCGAAAACGCTGCAGGAGCCTGCGCCCGGGCGCTACATCGAGGGCAGCGCGAGGTGGATCAGGTAGTTCGTGCCGCCGTGATTCACCCACACCCGCATGTACTCGTCGCCCTTCAGGATCACGACGCGCGACTGGCCCGCGGCCGGGTGCTCGCTCTTGCTCTGCTCGAGCTGTCCGATCTCGCTGGCCGGCACGATCGTCGCCAGCTCGCGCCCGGCCACCTTGCCGTTGCGCACGAACTCCACCCACTGCTCGGGCGCCTGGCCGGCCGCCGGCGGCGTGGCCTCTTCGGTGGTCAGCCGCAGCTGGTAGCTGCCGGCCGGGAGCTCCTTCCCGTCGGCCATCGCCTTCCGCGGGGTCGTGACCCGGCCGAGGTTCGTCGTCTGCTGCGCGAAGACCGCCACCGTGCCCACCATGGCGACCATCGCCGCCACGAGTCCGAGTCGTTTCATCATCGCCTCCGTCCCGTCGATCGCGACAGGTCGCTTGTCATCCGCCAATTATACGCTCCGTCGCGCCGGAGGGCGCCAGCGGACGCGCTCGAAGTCGAGAACCCGCGTGGCCGTCGCCCGCACGCCCTCGGCGGCGAGCAGCCCCCGCTTGAGTCCCGGGCCCCCGCCGTATCCCCCGAGGCGGCCGCCGGCGGCAATCACGCGGTGGCAGGGGACGTCCACCCGTCGGCAGTCGCGCATGATGTTGCCGACGGCACGCGATGCGCGGGGCTGTCCCGCCATGGCCGCGACGTCCCCGTAGGTCGCCACGCGTCCGGCCGGGATCCGGCGGACCGCCCAGAGGACGCGGCTCGCGAACGTCCGGGGTGCGGTGCGTCGCGTCACAGCAGCGTGAGCGGATCGATCTGGAAGTCGGCCGGATCGAGCGGCGTGGTGATGGACGAGGGCCGGCCCGGGTCGGGCGCGGTCTCCCAGAGATTCAGCTCCACCCGCCGCTCGATCGGCTGCCCCGCGGCGTCGCGCACGAGCCGGACTCGGGGCCGGTAGGGATCGGGCGCGTAGACCTGGAGGACGACCGCGACCTCGCCGGTGTCGAGGCGCACGAGGTTGCCCGCCGGGTAGATACCGACGAGCTGCGAGAAGCGGCGCACGAGGTGCTGGTCGAACTGCTGGCCGTCGCTCCGCTTCAGCACCTGGAGGATGCGGTCCGTCGGAAAGGCTTCCTGGTACTGCCGCTGGGAGCGCATGGCGTCGTAGACGTCGGCGATGCTGCACAGCATCGTGCCGAGGTTGAGGGCGCCGCGCCTGATCCGCTCCGGGTAGCCGGCGCCGTCGAGGCGCAGATGGTGCTCGAAGGCCACGATGGGCGCGAGCACGGGCATGTCGGGCGTGCCCTGCAGCATCTCCGCCCCGTCGATCACGTGGCGCTTCATGATCGCGAATTCCTCCTCGGTCAGCTTGTCGGGCTTGTTGAGGATCTCGCTGGGCGTTCGGACCTTTCCGATGTCGTGCATGAGCGCCGACAGGCCGAACTCGCGCAGCAGCGGACCGTCGATGCCGAGCCCGCGCGCCTGGCCCATGGTCAGGATCGACACGTTCACCATGTGGGTGAAGGTGTAGTTGTCGTACGCCTTGAGGGCGGTGAGCGCGAGCAGCGCGGTCCGGTTCTGGGCGACGGCCTGCGCCAGTCCGTCCACCATCGCGCGCGCCATCGTCGCGTCGGGCCTGCCCTCGACGAGCGCGCTCTCCCAGACGGTGCTCGCGGCGGACACGGCGTCGGCGTACAGATGGCGGATGGTCGCCATGTCCGAGAGGTCGGCCTCGGTGTTCTGCTCGAACTGCACGCGGCCGAAGCGGACGTGCTCCAGCGCGGGCGGCTCGGCTGCGGCGCCCGGCGCCTCGATCGACGCCACCGACGCGAGGAGCGTCTCGATCTCCTCGCGTGTCACGCCGCGATCGATCGTCAGCCGCTCGATGCCCGCGCGTTCCAGCCGGCCTCGCATCTCGCCCAGCAGGTCCTCGGCCTTGCCGGCCGGCGTGTCGTCGACGATGACCTCCCCCCCGATCAGGCCGACGGTCACCGACGGCTGGCCCATGTGGTACTGCTCGAGCGCGGCCACGAGCCCGTCCACGTTGCGGGCGATGATCGGATGTCCGGGGGAGTAGAGCTGCGTGGATCGGAGCGCCGCGACGAGACGCCGCACGAATTCGTCGCCGCTCTGCGCGGCGCGCGGGCTACTCATCGCGCCGTCTCCCGTGGCGGGCGGCGGCCCGCGCCTCCACGAGCCCGGCGCGCGCGGCCGCGCGGACGCCGCGCGGGCCCCGCCCGGCCGCCGTGTCGAGGACGCGCACGGCGTCCTCGCTCCCGAATCCGCCCGAGCGCCTTGGCCGCGGCGTCGCGGATGGCGGCCGTCCGCCACGGAGCCCACCAGTCGCCGCGGGCGAGGGCCGCCTCGAGCGCGGGCACGCCGTCGGGATCGCGCAGCGCTCCGAGCACCTCGATGGCGCGCAGGTAGACCGGGAGCAGGGCGCCGCGATAGCCGATGTGCTCGACGATGTACGTGCAGAGCGGCGTGGCCCGCCCGTCCCGGACGCCGCCGATGGCCTGCAGGATCATGTCGCGCGATCGCGCCGAGCCGGTCACGAGCGCCTGCTGCAGCACCTCGTAGGCCTCGTCGGTCCCGATCGTGAGAATGGCCACGACGGCTTCGCGCTGGACGTGCGGCTCCGAGTCGTCCAGCAGCAGCGTGAGGTCGGGCAGCGCCTCCCGCCCCCCGAACTCGCGGAGCAGGTGAATGGCCGTCCGGCGGACGGCCGCGTTGGGCGAATTGCGCAGGCGCTCGACCGCCTGGCGTCCCGTCGCGCCGAACCCGAGCAGCAGCGCGGTCAGGCGCTGGCGGGGACGCGTCCGCTCCTCGGCCGCGAGCGCCTCGGCGAGGGGCTGGATGAGGGTCGGGCCGAGGGCGGCCACCAGGGCCTCCACGCGGGCGAACTGGGCGTCGTCGATCGTGGACAGCAGTGCCGCCAGGTACCGCATCATCGGACCGGCAATCAACGTGTCGATCGCTTCGGCGGCGACGCGCGCGCGCGGCGGCGAGCTGCCGTCGCGCGCCGTCGTCACCAGGGCCTCGACGAGCTGACTGGCGGCCGCGGCGTCGCCGACGAGGAGCAGATCCTGGATCCGGCCGACGACGGGGCGCATCAATCCGCACCAGCGCTCGACGTCGTCCTCGATGCGCAGCAGGTCGAGGAGCATCGCCAGGTCGAGGCGGCGCAGCTCCGACGCCCCGACCGAGCCCAGCCACGCCGCCACGCGGTCGGGGGGATCGTCGGAGACCCGCTCGACGTCGAGCGCGCGCGTGCGGGCCTGCGAGAGCTCGCGGTCGTACTCCTCGGAGACCCACGGTGTGTCCGAGTAGGACGCGAGGAGGGATGTCACGCTGTCCCACAGGCGGTCGAAGTCGGGCTGCCGGCCGATCGGCAGCGTCATCGCTTCTTCTCTGGCGGAGGGGAGCACCCGCGCGCGGCGCTCATCGTCAGGCACCAGCGTCCGGAACGCTTCGACCAGGCGGCCGGTGGACGTCCGGTCGTCGCCCAGATTGCACGCCACGAACTGTGCGATGGTCGCGTCCGACATCCGGCCGATGATGTCGTCGATGAGCGGCGCGTCGTCGCCCCCGGCGCGCCGCTTGAGCAGCTCGAGCATGAGCGCGGGCGAGAGGCGGCTGAGCGCGCCGGCGACGTTCTTGAGCACCGCGTCGACCCGCTCGCTGCCTTCCGCGCGCACCACCTCGGCGAGCCCGCGCAGCAGGCGGAGGACCGCGTCGGCCGGAGACCGCGCGCCGCCGCCGCCGCGCCGCGCCGTCGTCTCCACGCTCTCGAGGAGCTCGGCGAGTTGCTCGGGATGGTCCGCCGCGAGCGCGAGGAGCTGCGCGGACGTCTCGCGGTCGAAGATCACCGCGCGCCCCTCGATGCAGTTGTCGATGATCCGCTGCCAGTCGGCCGGGTAGCTCCCCGGGCGGTCACGGAGCACTTCGCCGTAGTCGATCTCGCGCACTTCGACGTGGCGGCCGCCCATCGTCGTCCACAGTCGCGCGATGCCGCCGTCCGCCCGGACGGCGTCCGGCGCGCGACCGAGCAGCTGCAGGAAGCTTCGCCACGCGTCCGCATCGCCGCCCGGATGCACGGTCATCTCGCCGATCCGGTGGTCGTGGAGGATCCCGGCGAGCTCGCCGAGGGCCTGGTCCGGACGCGCCGGCGCCCGGCCGTCGAGCAGGATCCCGTCGGGCAGGACGGTGAGCGCCAGTGGTGCGGGCAGGACGGAGGGCTCGGTCATGGCGGCCACCCGTCCGAGGGACGTGGCGATCGCCGGGTGCGAGGCGGGGTAGAAGACCACCGCCCGCGCGGCGGCCTTGATGGCGCGCGCGAAGTCCGTCAGCCTGGCGGCGTCCTCGGCCTGCAGCGTCTCGGGGGCAGGTGACACGGCGGGGCGTGACTCGGGAGCGTCGGGCATGGCCTACAGATACGTCAACGGATCGATGTCGACGACGTCCGGGTCGACGGCCTCGACGACGGCGCGCTCGGGTCCGCTCCCGCCGCGCTCCCACGTGTTGACGAGCACGGCGCGATCCAGCATGGCGCCGCGCGCGTCGGTGATGATCTTGACCTGCGGGCGGAACGGGTCGGTCGGGTGCTCGGCCGTCACCACCGCGAGCTCGTCGGTGTCGAGGCGCACGAGATTGCCGACGGGGAACAGACCGACGAGATTGACGAACTGCTTGAGCAGCACCTGGTTGAAGGCCGGGCTGTCCTGCTCGCCGAGAATCGCGCGCACGCGGCTCGTCGCCAGGCCCTGACGGTAGGCCCTGTTACTGCGCAGCGCATCGAACACGTCCGCGATGGTGACGATCATGGTGCAGAGGTTCAGCGTCCGCGCCCCGACGTTCTGTGGGTACCCGCTCAGGTCGAGCCGCAGGTGGTGCTCGAACGCGACGATCGGAGCCAGCGCGGGCATCTCGGGCGTGCGGCGGAGGATGTGGGCGCCGTCGACGACGTGGCGCTTCATGACCTCGAACTCGGCACCCGTGAGCCTGTCGGGCTTGTTCAGGATCTCGAGCGGCGTGTTCACCTTGCCGATGTCGTGCATGAGGGCCGCGAAGCCGAACTCGCGCAGGAGCGCGCCGTCGAGGTTGAGGGCCCGGGCCTGCGCCATGGTCAGCGCCGAGACGTTCACCATGTGGGTGAACGTGTAGTTGTCGTATTTCTTCAGTGCCGTGAGCGCCATGAGCGACGTCCGATCCTGCGAGACCAGCTGGCTCAGGCTGTCGATGATCCGACGGGCGGCGCCGGGGTCGGGCTGGTCGCCCGCCTTGGCGGCCTGCCAGAGCGTCTCGGCGGTCTCGACCGCCGCATCGTAGACGCGGCGGGCCGCGGCGATGCCGGTCTCGCCCGCTTCGGCCTCCTCGACCACGATCCGGCTCAGCGTGATGCGGCGGACGCCGCGCGCGGTCAGGCGATCGGCGAGCGGCGTCGCGGACGTCCGGTCCGCGAGCACCGCGACGAGCGCGCCGTAGTCCTCGCGCGTGGCGCCGCGGCTCACGGTGATCTTCTCGATCTCGCGCGCGCGCAGGTCGCGCGCGAATCCGACGAGCGACGCCGAGCTTCGCGCGAGCCGCACCGAGTTGACGACCACCTCGTCGCCGATGAACCCGATCGCGAGGTTGGCGTCGGCCTGGAGAGCCTGCGTCGCGGCCGCGTCGAGGGCCTCGATGCCGCGCTGGACGATCGGGTGGGCGGGCGAATAGAGCTCGACGCCCCGCAGCGCCGCGGCGAGGCGCCTCACGATGTCGCCGGCCTGCTGTGGTTCCACGGGCTATCGTCCTGCCAGGATCCGCTTGAGGAGGCGGTCGCCGGTCTCGGCGGCATCCTCGAGGGCGCTACCGGCCGCCGGCGTTCCCACGCGCCGGAGCGCGTCGACGGACGCCCGTTTCAGGGCGCGCCGCCTGCGCCTCCGGAAAACCCCCCGCTGGCGCATGAGGCGCACCACCGCCGCGACGGCGGCGTCGCCGCCCCCGGCTCCGACGGTGCCGACGGCGGCGATGGTGTCGAGTACCACGTCGTGATCCTTCCCGAGCGCCTCGCTCTCGTCGAGGATCCGAGCCAGTATCGGCACGACGCGCGGATCTCTGTCCGCCACGAGGGCCTCGACGACGGCCCGCCGTCCGTGCGCGGTCGCGGCCCGCAGGGCACCGTGCACCGCGCGGCCGGCCGACGGGCTGTCGATGCTGCTCAGCGCGCGCAGGGCCGTCCGGACGACCCGGGGATCGCCGCTGCGGAGCAGGGGCTGGAGCAGCGGCACGGCGTCGGGCGACCCGATGCGACCCAGCAGGCGCGCACCCGTGCACTGGACGAACCACCGCGCGTCGTTGACGAGGGGCGCCAGGTCGTTCACGACTCGGGCGCCGAAGCCCACGACGGTGTCGCCCGCACGGCGGAGCCCGAGCGTGTCGTGCTCGGCCTCGAGCGCAGGCAGAAGGGCCTGGAGCGATGCCGCGCCGAGGGCCGTCAGGACGGCCCGGACCGACGCCCACTCGCCCTCGTCGAGAGTGGCGAGGAGCGCCGCGGTCTCGCGGAGCGCGGCGGAGCCGGCCAGCCGGTCCAGGGCGCGCCGGCACGCCTCGGCGCCCGGAGCCCGCGCCGGCGTGGCGCGGCGCTGCAGCGCCTCCGCCACGCGGCCGGCGTCGGCGTGGGCGCCGGCCATCAGCAGATCTTCGGCGACCGCCTCCAGGTCGTCCGCGAGCGCGTCGATACGTCCCTCGTCGCGCTCGAGCCCCAGCAGATCCACGAGCAGCGTCACGGAGAGGGCGCGCACGCTGGCCTCGTCGATGCCGGCGAGCCACTCGGGCAGTTCCGCCGGCAGCTCGCCTGCCGCCAGGCGCTCGGCCCGTGAGCCCACGCGCTCGAGGGCCGTCCGGTACGCGTCGGAGACGAACGGCCGGTCGTTGTAGCTGATGAGCAGCTCCTCCATCGACGCCCAGAGCCCCTGGAACTCGCCGCCGCGGCCGAAGTCGGACTCGCTGAGCAGGTTGCGCGTCAGCCTGAGCACCCGCTGCCTGCGCTCGGCGTCGGGTGCGATGGTGGTGAAGGTGGCCGCGAGCTGGTCCGAGGCGTGCCCGTCGAGCGCCAGCGCCGTCGCGAGCAGCTGCGCCACCTTGGCGTCGTCGAACGCCGCCCGCATCCCGGGGAGGACGGCGATCGGGGCGTGGGCGTCCTCATCGGCCTGGAGCAGCTGCAGGGTGACGTGCGGATCGAGGTCCACCGCGGCGGCCGCGAGGTTGTCGGCCGCCGCGGGCAGCCGATCCGGCGCGGTGACGGTGACGACGCTGGTGAGGTGCCGGAAGGCCGTGAGGACGGCGGCGGCCTGGAGCGTGATCATCGGCGATCCGTCCGACGCGCGAAGCGGCTCCATGACCGCCCTGGCGAGCTGGCCGACGGCCGCGGCATTCCCTGCAATCTCGAGGAGGCGCTGCTGGGCCTGTTCGTCGAACACGGCGCGCGGGGTGGCGGCGGACTTCACGATGGCGCGCCAGAGATCGTCCTGGTGGTCGGACGGGTCGCCGGCCTCGCGCTCGAGCACGCTCTTGTAGTCGACCTGCTCGAGGACGATCGAGGAATGGCCCTGGGCGGTCCAGATGGCCGCGGGACCGCCGCGCTGGCGCCGCTCGTCCGGATCGAGGGCGAGCACCTGCAGCAGGGATCGCAGAGCGGCCGGCGCGACGTCGCCCACGAAGGCCAGGCGCAACAGATCGCGATCGTGGAGCAGCGACGCTGCCTGCGCGATGGCGGGCAGCTCCGGGTTGGCCGCGATGCCGTCGACGAGCAGCGTATCGGGCGCGATGCCCATCGAGAAGACGCCGCCGGGTGAGGCGCGCCCGACCGCGTCGGCGAAGCGCGCGAGCGACTGCTCGACGTTCGGATGTTCAGGGGGATACAGCGTCCAGCTCTGGGCAGCCGCGACCAGCGTCCTGGCCAGTTCGAGCACGCCCTGCGCGACCTCAGGTGACAATTGTGACGCCTGAGACATCGGCTGATTATCCGCTATACTGCCGGCTCCATGCGCGCAGTCGACGTGATCGCCAGAAAGCGCGACGGCGCGGCGCTCACGCGGGACGAAATCCGGTTCTTCGTCGCCGGTGTCACGGCGCGCACGTGGCCGGAGTATCAGGCGTCGGCCCTCCTGATGGCGATCGTGCTCCGCGGCATGACCCCGGACGAGACGGCCTGGCTCACCGACGCGATGGTTCACTCGGGGGTCCGGGTCGACCTGAGCGACATCCCCGGCCTGAAAGTCGACAAGCACAGCACCGGCGGGGTCGGCGACAAGACGTCGCTCATCCTCGCCCCCGTCGTGGCCGCGTGCGGGGTGCCGGTGCCGATGATGTCGGGACGGGGTCTCGGCCACACGGGCGGGACGCTGGACAAGCTCGAGTCGATCCCCGGGTTCCGCGTCAACTTGTCCCTCGACGAGATGAAGGCCGGGCTCGAGAGCGTCGGCTGCGCCATGATCGGCCAGACCGCCGAGATCGCGCCCGCCGACAAGGCGCTCTACGCGCTGCGCGACGTGACGGCGACCGTGGAGAGCATCCCCCTCCTCAGTTCGTCGATCATGAGCAAGAAGATCGCCGAGGGCATCGACGCGCTCGTGCTCGACGTGAAGACGGGAAGCGGCGCGTTCATGAAGACCCCGGAGGGTTCGCGTCGGCTCGCCGAGTCGCTCGTCGCGATTGGCCGCGCGTCGGGCGTCCGGACCGAGGCGCTCATCACGGCGATGGACGCGCCGCTCGGGCGAGCCGTCGGGAACGCGATTGAAGTCGCCGAGTGTCTGGACGTCCTGAAGGGCGGCGGGCCCGCCGACCTCGTGGAGCTGTCGGTCGCGCTGGCCGCGCGGATGCTCGTGCTCGGTGGCGTGGCGGGTGATCGGCGCGACGCCGAGCGGCGCGTCAGGGACGCCCTCGCGTCCGGCGCCGGGCTGGAGCGGTTCCGGCGAATCATCGAGCGGCAGGGCGGCGACCCGCGCATCGTGGACGACTACGACCGGCTGCCGAGCGCTCCCGCGCGGCACGTCGTGCCCGCCCCGCGTGCCGGCTATGTCCGGCGCCTCGATGCCTGGCTGATCGGCCGGGCGACGGTCGCGCTCGGTGCCGGGCGCGACCGTGCCGACGATCCCGTCGATCACGGCGTCGGCCTGCGGCTGCTGGCCCGCCTGGGCGACCCGGTCTCGGCCGGTGACCCCGTCCTCGAACTCCAGTATCGCGATTCGACACGGCTCGCGAGTGCCGCCGCCCTGGCGTCGCAGGCGATCGTCGTGGGCGACGCGCCGCCGGAGCCCTCGCCGCTCGTCGTCGGAGAGATGAGTACCTGATGGACGCGGCGTCGGCGAAGACTCCGGAAACAGCCCGGCGAACGGCGGTCATCGCCGGGGCGATCGCGGTGGCGCTCGCGGCCGCGACGGCCGCGCACTTCGGCATCACGCGCGCGCAGCCCGTGGTGGGCATCATCCTGATGCTCGGGATCGCCTACGCGTGCTCCACGGCCCGCTCCGCCATCGACCTGAAGACGGTGCTCTGGGGCGTCGGCCTGCAGTTCGCCTTCGCCGTCGTCGTGCTCAAGACGACGGTGGGCCAGGTCGTGTTCCAGACGCTCGGCGACCTCGTCACGCGTCTGATCGGCTTCTCCGGCGTCGGGGCCGCGTTCGTCTTCGGTCCGCTCGGCGACAACACCGTCTGGGGCCGCGTGATGACCGGCGCGCTCGGTTCGGACGGCGCACAGTACGCGAGCGTGTTCGCCTTTCAGGTGCTGCCGACCATCATCTTCATCGCGGCGCTGTTCGCCATCCTCTATTACTTCGGCGTCATGCAGGTCATCGTCCGGTTCATGGCGGTGGCGATGCAGAAGGTCATGCGCGCGAGCGGTGCCGAGTCGCTGAACGTGGCCGCCAGCATCTTCATGGGCCAGACCGAGGCGCCCCTGACCATCCGGCCGTTCCTGCCCGAGATGACGATGTCGGAGCTGATGACGGTGATGACGTCGGGGATGGCGCACGTGTCCGGCGGCATCATGGCCGCCTACATCCTGTTCGGCGTCGAGGCACGCCATCTCCTCACGGCCGTGATCATGACCGCGCCCGGGACGCTGCTCATGGCGAAGATGTTCGTGCCCGAGACGGGCCTGCCCAAGACGATGGGGACGGTTCAGCTCGACGTGGAGACGACCGACGTGAACGTGATCGACGCGGCCGGCCGCGGCACGGGCGAGGGCCTGCACCTGGCGCTGAACGTGGGTGCGATGCTCATCTCGTTCCTCGCGCTCATCGCGCTCGTGAACGCGCTGCTCGGCCAGGTGGGCCTGAGCCTCCAGCAGATCTTCGGGTGGGGATTCGCACCGGTGGCGTGGAGCCTCGGTGTGCCGTGGCACGACGCGCCGGTGATCGGCAACCTCCTGGGGACGCGGATGGCGCTCAACGAGGTGGTCGCGTACTCGCAGCTCGGGCCGCTCAAGAGCTCGCTCGACCCGCGGTCGTTCACGATCGCGACCTACGCGCTGTGCGGATTCGCGAACTTCAGTTCCATCGGCATTCAAATTGGCGGCATCGGCGCGCTGGCGCCGAGCCGCCGCCACGACCTGGCGCGCCTGGGGCTGCGTGCCATGATTGCCGGGACGCTGGCCAACTTCATGACGGCCGCGATCGCCGGCTTTCTGCTCTGAGAATCGGCGCCCCCAGGTGAGGTGAGGCGTGAGCGACTACGAACGGGTGAAAGAGGCCGCCGCCGCCGTGGCCGATCGCGCCGGCGGCCCGCTCGCCGCCGCCGTCGTGCTGGGATCCGGCCTCGGCGGCTTCACCGCCGCGCTCCGCGAGGCGATCTCGATCCCGTACGCCAACGTGCCCGGCTTTCCGCCGTCTGCGATCGTCGGCCACGACGGACGGTTGGTAATCGGGTCCTCCGGCGGCCGCCGCATCGCGGCGCTGTCGGGCCGGTGTCACGCGTACGAGGGGCACGACCTCGGCCGGGTGACGTTCGCCGTGCGCACGATGGCCCTCCTCGGCGTGAGGGTCCTCGTGATCACCAACGCGGCCGGCGGTATCAACACGGGGTTCTCCGAAGGCGCCCTGATGGTCATCGACGATCACATCAACCTGACCGGAGGCAATCCGCTGGTCGGGCCCCACGACGAACGGTTCGGGCCGCGGTTCCCCGACATGACGCACGTGTACTCGCCGCGGCTTCGCCGGATCGCCGACGAGGCGGGCGCGGCGGCCGGCGTGGCGCTCGCCCACGGGGTCTACGTCGGGCTGCTCGGTCCCAGCTTCGAGACGCCGGCCGAGATCCGCTACCTGCGGACGATCGGCGCCGACGCCGTCGGGTTCTCGACGGTGGCCGAGGCGATCGCGGCCCGGCACATGGGGGTGGAGGTCCTGGGCATCTCGTGCATCACGAACATGGCCGCGGGCGTCCTGCCGGCGCCGCTCAGCCACGAGGAGGTCCTCGCGACCACCGAGCGCGTGCGGGATCGGTTCATCGCGCTCCTGGAGGAGATCGTTGGCCGGCTCTGACCTGCTCGCCGCCGCCCGGCGCGCGCGCGAGCGCGCGGTCGCGCCGTTCTCGCACTTCAAGGTCGGCGCCGCGCTCGAGGCGGCCGACGGATCCGTAATCACCGGCTGCAACATCGAGAACGCGACCTACGGGCTGACCCTCTGCGCCGAGCGCGTCGCCATGTTCAAGGCCTTGTCCGAGGGCCACCGCGCCTTCGCGCGCATCGCGATCGTCGCCGATGCCGACGCCCCGACGCCGCCCTGCGGCGCCTGCCGCCAGATCCTCTGGGAGTTCGGGGGCGATCTCGAGGTGCTGCTCGGCAACCTCACCGCCGACAAGGGCTCTCACCGGTTGAAGGATCTCCTCCCGCTGCCGTTCGACGCGCGGCTGCTCTGATAGGCTCTCGGCTCCAGGTACGAACGCCGCACCGGGTCGTGACACGGACCCCCGAGAGCCCTGAGCCCGGGAGCCCAGAGCCCGGGAGCCTAGAGCCCAGAGCCCAAAGCCTATAAGATCGTCCCATGCTCCCGACCATCGCGTGGGAAGACGACGCGGTCGTGATGATCGACCAGCGCAAGCTGCCGTCCGCGGAGGTGTACGTTCGCTGCCGGACCGCCGCCGAGGTGGCCCGCGCCATCCGGACCATGGTGATCCGCGGCGCGCCGGCGATCGGCGTGGCCGCGGCGATGGGGCTTGCGCTCGGCGTCCGCAAGAGCAAGGCGACGGGCACGCAGAGGCTCGCGGCCGAGTTCCAGAAGACGTGTGACGCCATGGCGGCCACGCGTCCGACGGCCGTCAACCTGTTCTGGGCCATCGAGCGCATGAAGCGGGTGTTCAGCGCGGCGGTCGCGGCGGGCGAGTCGGTCGACGAGATCAGGGATCGGCTCGCGCGGGAAGCGCGGGCCATCCACGACGAAGACGTGCAGAGCTGCCGCGCCATGGGTGCCTTCGGCGCTGCGGTCGTGCCCGACGACGCGAAGATTCTCACCCACTGCAACGCCGGCGCGCTGGCGACCGCCGGTTACGGCACGGCGCTCGGGGTCATTCGCGGCGCGGTCGAGGCCGGCAAGCAGGTCGTCGTGTTCGCCGACGAGACCCGGCCGTTCCTCCAGGGCGCGCGGCTGACCGCCTGGGAGCTCGTCCGGGATCACATCCCGACGACGGTCGTCACCGACAACATGGCGGGAGCGCTGATGCGCCAGGGCCGCGTCAACTTCGTCGTCGTCGGCGCGGACCGGATCGCGGCCAACGGCGACACCGCGAACAAGATCGGGACCTACACCGTCGCCGTGCTCGCGCGGGAGCACGGCGTCCCCTTCTACGTCGCGGCGCCGCTCTCGACGATCGATCTGCAGACATCCGACGGTTCGCAGATCCCGATCGAGGAGCGGTCGGCGAAGGAGGTCACCCACGTCGGGGGAACGCAGCTGGCGCCCGCCGGGGCGGCGGTGTGGAATCCGGCGTTCGACGTCACACCGCACGAGCTCATCAGCGGCATCATCACCGAGCGCGGCATCTTCCGGGCACCCTACGTCGAGTCGCTGCGGCGGGCGTTCGAACCCTCGGCGGAAGTGGCGGGATAGGCGACATGCGTCTCCTGGGCATCGAGACCTCCTGCGACGAGACCGCGGCCGCCGTCGTCGAGGAGACCGGAGACGCGGCCCGCCCGTGGACGCTGCGCTCGAACGTCGTCGCGTCGCAGGTGAACATCCACCGGGACTGGGGCGGCGTCGTGCCCGAGCTCGCCTCGCGCCAGCACATCCGCGACATCTGCGGCGTCGTCGAGCGTGCGCTGGCCGATGCGGGCGCGCGCTGGGCGGATCTGGACGGCGTCGCCGTGACGCAGGGACCGGGTCTCGTCGGCTCGCTGCTCGTCGGCGTCGCGTTCGCCAAGGCCGCCGTGGCGGCCGCACACCTGCCCCTGGTGGCCGTGCATCACCTCGCCGGTCACATCGAGTCGCTGGTGCTCGAGCACGGCGAGCTGCCGATGCCGGCCGTCGTGCTCGTCGTCTCCGGCGGGCACACGAGCCTCTATCTGGTCGACCGGCCGGGCCATTACCAGCCGATCAGCCGCACGCGCGACGATGCGGCCGGCGAGGCCTACGACAAGGTCGCGAAGCTGCTGGGACTGGGCTATCCCGGCGGGCCGGTCGTGGACCGGCTGGCCCGGACGGGCAACGACCGCGCCGTGCCGCTGCCCACCACGCGGCTGACGCACGCCGATCGGAACGCGCCCGAGCTCAAGGGCGATCTCGACTTCAGCTTCAGCGGCCTGAAGACGGCGGTGCTCCGCTATGTGCGGCAGGCGCCGGCGCCGCTGTCCGAGGCACACATCGCCGACCTGTGCGCCAGCTTCCAGCGCGTGGTCGTGTCGGTGCTGATCGACCGCGTCTTCGACGCCGCGCGCCGGTTCCAGGCGAGGAGCGTCGGAGTGGCCGGCGGCGTGTCGGCGAACAGCCGGTTGCGGGCCGACCTCGCCGAGCACGGACGGCTCCGCGACATCCCGACCTTCGTACCCAGCCTCAGACTGGCGACGGACAACGCGGCGATGATCGCGGCCGCGGGCCTCCGGCAGTTCCGCGCCGGCCATCACGCGGCGATGGATCTGAACGCGGACGCGTCGTTGGCGCTGTAAAGGGCGCCAGGTACCAGGCACCGGGTGCGGGGTGCGTGGGGCCGGGTGCGTGGGGCCGGGTGCCGGGTGCGGGAGTGGGCAGGGGCTCCCGGGCGCGGGTGTCCCGGTACGGGCACCCGTCACCTGGCGCCCGACGCCCGGGAGATGCAGATGATTGCCTTCACCGACTATCTGTGGTTCAACACCAAGAAGCGCCAGGAGTTCGTCCGGATCACGGACGAGGTCGCCGCGATCGTGAAGAGGAGCGGCGTGGCCGAGGGCCTCGTGCTCGTGTCGGCGATGCACATCACCGCAGGCGTCTACGTGAATGACTGGGAGAACGGGCTCATCGCCGACTTTCAGGAGTGGCTGGAGCAGCTGGCACCCGCCGGACGGGACTACCGCCACCACCAGACGGGCGAGGACAACGCCGACGCGCACCTCAAGCGCACGATCATGGGACACCAGGTGACGCTGCCGATCACGAAGGGCGCGCTCGACCTCGGACCCTGGGAGCAGGTCTTCTACGCCGAGTTCGACGGCCAGCGGAAGAAGAGGGTGATCGTCAAGGTGCTGGGGGAGTAGTCGCCGCGTGGCGGTGCCCGAGGCAGAAGGGTTTCGTTCGTTCACGCAGAAATGGAAACGGGGTCGCATGGTCAATCTGCACGACGCGGTGAGTCTCCTGCGCGCGAGGCGGCGGGAACTGTCGGAGGAACTGGAGGCCGTGGACCAGGCGCTCGCCGCGCTGGGTCGTTTCGACGGGGCCGACTCGCCCACGGATCCGCCTCCGGCCGAGACGGTGACGGAAGCGGCCCCTGCCGGAGACATCCCGCGAACGGTAGTCAAGCCACGGCGGAGGCTGAGCGACGAGCACAAGCACGCGTTGAAGGAAGGCCGGCGCAAGGCGCGCCACTCGAGGGACGTCGCCGCGGGCCGGGCCCGTGAAGCCCTGGCGCCGCCGACGGCGCCGGCCGTGCCGACGGCCGACGGCCGGCGCCCACGCCTCGTCAAACGGACGATCACCTAGGCCGTACGCCGCCGCTCGCCTGATGTCCGCCCGCTCGTATCCAGACCGTCCGATTGTCGGCGTGGGCGGCGTCGTGCTCGACGGCGAACGCGTGCTGCTCGTCAAGCGCGGCCGCGAGCCGCTGCTCGGCGTCTGGACGCTGCCGGGCGGCGCCGTGGAGCTCGGCGAGACGATGCGCGGCGCGGTTGCGCGGGAAATCCGGGAGGAGACCGGCCTCGCCGTGGAGGTCGGGCCGATCGTCGAGACGCTCGAACAAATCCGCACCGACGCGGCGGGGCGCGTCGAGTATCACTATGTGCTCGTCGACTTCCTCTGCCACGCGACGTACGGCGAGCCGTCGGCCGCGTCCGACGCCGCCGACGTGGCGTGGGTGCCGCTCGACGGCCTCGAGGCGCGGGGCGTTCCGGCCGCGACGCTCCGGGTCGTTCGCAAAGCGCGGTCGCTGCTGTAAGATGCCGGGCAGATGGAGCTGACCCGCGCCGCGGCCTGGGCCCTGCTGACCGAGTACACGACGGGCGAGAGCCTGCTGAAGCACGCGATGGCCGTGGAGGCCGCGGTGCGGGGCTACGCGCGCGAGTTCGGGGAGGACGAGGGCGCGTGGGGCGTCGTCGCGCTCCTGCACGACTTCGACTACGAGCGCTGGCCCTCGCCGGAGGACCATCCGTTCCGGGGATGCGAGATCCTGCGGGCGCAGGGGTATCCGGAGTGGGTCACGCGGGCGATCCTCTCGCACGCCGACTACAGCGGCGTGGCGCGCGAGAGCCGCCTCGAGAAGACGCTGTTCGCGTGCGACGAGATGGCGGGCTTCGTGACGGCGGCCGCGCTCATCCGGCCCACGAAGAGCGTGCTCGACCTGGAGCCCCGCTCGGTCGTCAAGCGCATGAAGGACAAGGCCTTCGCGCGGGCGGTCAAGCGGGAGGACCTGCGTGCGGGCGCGGACGCGCTCGGCCTCCCGCTCGAGACCCACATCGAGAACGTGATTCGGTTCATGCGCGAGCGTGCCGACGAACTGGGGCTGCGAGGAACGCTCTAGCCGGACCTTTTCCCGCGCGCCCGCCGTATATCCACACAGATGCCGGACGCCGCCCCTGTCGTGACGCTCGACGCCGTGACGGTGGTCTACGGCGCGAACCGGGCGCTGAACGACGTCACGGCCGCCTTCGCGAGCGGCGCCGTCGGCCTGCTCGGGCCGAACGGTGCCGGCAAGAGCACGCTCATCAAGGCCCTGCTCGGCTTCGTCGTCCCGTCCGCCGGCCGCATGCGCGTGCTGGGCCTGGACGTGGCAGCGTCGCCACTCGAGATCCGCGCGCGCATCGGCTACATGCCGGAGAGCGACGCCCACATTCCCGGCATCAACGCGGTGTCGTACGTCGCCTACTGCGGGCAACTGGCCGGGCTGCCGCGCATCGACGCCATGCAGCGTGCGCACGAGGTGCTCTTCTACGTCGGTCTGGGCGAGGCGCGCTATCGCAACGTCGAAACCTACTCGACCGGCATGAAGCAGCGCATCAAGCTCGCGCAGGCGCTCGTGCACGATCCCGACCTGCTGCTGCTCGACGAGCCGACCAACGGCATGGACCCCAGGGGGCGTGAGGAGATGCTCGCGCTCGTCCGGGACCTGGCGGGCAACAAGGGGGTCAACCTGATCCTGTCGTCGCACCTGCTGCCGGACGTCGAGTCCGCCTGCGGGGGCGTCGTCGTGATGGACAAGGGTCGCGTCGTCACGTCGGGGCCGATCGACGCGCTCAAGCAGCCTCGTGGACAGCTGTTCGAGCTGCGCGTGAAAGCGCCCGACGCGGGGCTCGAGGCCTTCCTCGCGCGGCTGCGGGAGAACGGGCTGGAGTGCCACGCCACCGACGAGGACGTGATGCGGGTGTTCGTGCCCGGCGACGGCGGCGCCCGCGCCGTCTTCGCGCTGGCGGCCGCGGCCGGCGTCCAGGTGCGGCACCTGCGGCCGAGCGTGCCGACCCTCGAGGACGTCTTCGCGCACGCCGTGGGGGAGTCGTAGGTGCCGATCCACGATCAGGGCTACCGCCGGTACAGCGGGCGGCGCGAGCCGCGGGGCCGGGCGTGGGCCGTGATTGCCGGGGCGGGCATCCGGACGATGCTGGCCAAGCGCGCGTTCCTGGCGCTGCTGGTCGTCGCCTGGATGCCGTTCGTGGTCCGCGCGATTCAGATCTATGCGGCGGCGAACCTCGCCCAGGCGTCGTTTCTCGCGCCGACCCCGGACACCTTCCGCCAGTACCTCCAGCAGCAGATGCTGTTCGTGTTCATCGTCACCGTCTACGTGGGATCGGGCCTCATCGCGAACGACCGCCGCTCGAACGCGCTCCCGATCTACCTGTCGAAGCCGCTGACGCGCGCGGAGTATGCCGCCGGCAAGGTCGCCATCCTGATGGCCACGCTCCTCTTCGTGACCTGGGTGCCCGCCATGCTGCTGCTGGCCATCCAGATCGTCTTCGCGGGAAACTTCACGTTCCTCCGCGCCAACCTGTACCTGTTCCCGGCCATCACGCTGTATGCGATGCTGATTGCGACGGCGGCGTCGGCGGCGATCCTGGCGCTCTCGTCGCTGTCGAAGAGCGCGCGCTTCGTCGGCATCCTGTACGCCGCCCTCATCTTCTTCACGCAGGCGCTGTACGGCGTCCTCCGCGTCGTGACGGGCGGGACGGGCATCTCCTGGATCTCGGTGCCGGACGACCTCGACCAGGTCGGCAGCGCGATCTTCCGGCTGCCGCTGCCCTTCGACACCCCGTGGATCCTGTCGCTCCTCGTCATCGTCGCCCTCGTCGCCGGGTCGGCGCTCGTGCTCGAGCGCCGGGTGCGCGGCGTGGAGGTCGTCGCGTGAGCGCCGATCCCATCGCCGCCAGCCATCTGTCGAAGTGGTACGGACAGGTCAGCGGACTGAATGACGTGACGGTATCGGTACCGCCGGGGATCACGGGACTGCTGGGGCCGAACGGGGCGGGCAAGAGCACCTTCATGAAGCTCGTCACCGGCCAGCTCAAGCCGAGCAAGGGCGAGATCGCCGTGCTCGGCGAGCCGATCTGGCGCAACCCCGCGCTGTACTTCCGCATCGGCTTCTGTCCCGAGCAGGACGCCTTCTACGAGCGCATGACCGGGCTCGAGTGGGTCACCGCGCTCGTCCGGCTGAACGGCGTGGGTGACGCGGCCGCGGCGGCCATGGCGCGCCGGGCGCTCGCACAGGTGGACCTGCTCGAGGCCGCGAACAAGCGGATCGGCGCCTACAGCAAGGGGATGCGTCAGCGCGTGAAGCTGGCGCAGGCGCTGGCGCACGACCCGGAGTTCATCGTGCTCGACGAGCCGCTCGCCGGCATGGACCCGATCGCGCGGCGCCGCACGATCCGCCTCGTCAAGGACTGGGGCCGCGAGGGTCGGAGCGTCCTCGTCTCGAGCCACATCCTGCACGAGATCGAGGCGATGACGCCGACCATCCTGCTGATCAATCAGGGCCGGATCCTCGCCGAGGGCAACATCCACCAGATCCGCGACCTGATCGACGAGCATCCGCACACCGTCTACATCCGTGCCGACGACCCCCGTCGCCTGGCCCGCGAGTTCCTCGCTCACGACGACGTACTGAGTTTGAAATTCGAGGAGGGCGCGCTCGTCGTGCAGACCGGCCGCCCCGACGAATTCTACGCCCGGCTCACCGAGCTGGCGGGCACCGGCGACGTCGGCGCCATCCACGAGGTGACGTCCCCCGACGACAACCTGCAGGCCGTGTTCGACTACCTGGTGAAGGCATGAGCACGCCGAACAGGGCCCCGACCCTCACGGCTTCCACCCTGCGGGTCTTCGACCTCTCGCTCGGGGAGATGATCTGGTCGCGCCGCTCGGTGCTGCTCGCCCTGCTGCTCGGAGGTCCGGTGGTGCTCGGCGGCGTCGTCAAGGTGGTCGACCTGCTCCGGGGCGCCGGCTTCGAAGTCAACGGCGCACGCGTGTCGGGAGGAGCGGTCTTCGGCATGATGATCTGGCTGCTCTACATCCGGTTCATCGTGCCCGTGCTCGGCGTGTTCTACGGCACCGCGCTCATCGCCGACGAGGTCGACGACCGGACCATCACCTATCTGTTCACGCGGCCGATCCCCCGCAAGGCCGTGTTGCTCGGCAAGTACCTGGCCTACCTGGTGTGCACGGTGCTCATGGTGCTGCCGTCGATGATGCTCGTCTTCTTTCTCGTCGTCCCGACCGGCGGCGGCGGGATCGCGGCGGCCTTCCCCGATCTGGTCGCGGACCTCGCGATGCTGGCCATCGGGCTGGCGGCCTACGGCGCCGTGTTCGCCCTTGTGGGGTGCACGCTCAAGCGGCCGCTCGTCATCGGACTGGTCTTCGCGTTCCTCTGGGAGCCCGGCACGATGCTGCTCCCCGGCTACTTGAAGCGGGCGACCGTGGCGTACTATCTGCAGGGTCTGGTGACCCACCAGATGCCGCAGGACTCGGCCCTCAGCGTGCTGATGCAGATCTTTCACGAGGTCCCCTCGGTGCCGGCGAGTCTCCTGGCGCTGGCGGTCATCGTCGGTGGGTGCCTGTGGATGGCCGGCCGGGTGGTCGAAGAGCGGGAGTACGTGCTGGAACAATAGGCGGAACGAGCGACCCGGTGTTTCCGTATAACATTCCAGAGCGCAATCCGCCCGCATGACGGCCAGAACCCGATATTTCGTCGTTGCTTCGCTCCTCGTGCTGACGGTCGGCCTGGGCACGGGTCTCGTGGCCTACTTCGTCGGCCTGCCCCAGGGCGTGCTGTCGTCGCGGGGCGGGCCCGAAGAGCTCAAATACGTCCCCAGGACCGCCACGATCGTCGTGTACGCCAACGTGCAGGACGTCATGCACTCCGAGATGCGGCGCCGCCTGCGCGCCGCCCTTCCGGATCATGAGAACGGCCAGCGGGAGTTCCAGAACGAGACGGGCATCGACATCGAGCGGGACATCGACCACGTCGTGGCCTTCGTGGCCCCTGTCGGCGCCGCCGGATTGGTCGCGCCCGAGGGCCCCGACAGCCCCGACGCCGGCCGCGAGCGCGGCTCCGGCCTGGTCCTGGCACGCGGCCGCTTCGACGAAGCGAAGATCGAGGCCCTGCTGCGCGAGCGCGGCGCGCAAGTGGAGACGTACAAGGGGCGGCAGCTGTACGTCGCGACCGGCACCGGCCCGGGAGGGCGCGAGTTCGGTCTGACGTTCCTCGAGCCGGGGCTGACGGCGCTCGGCAGCACCGACCTGTTGCGAACCGCGGTGGATCTCGCCTCGTCGGGCGATAACGTCACATCCAACGAAGATCTCGATGGACCGGGTGCGGACGATCGAAGGCGGGCACAACGCGTGGGCGGTCGGGCGCTTCGACGCCCTGCGCGCCGAGGCGAAGCTTCCGGATGCCGTCGAGAGCCGTCTGCCGCCGATTTCCTGGGTGTCGGTCGGCGCGCACATCGACGATGGCGTCACCGGTGCGCTGCAGGCCGAAGCCCGCGATGACGCGGCGGCGGCGAACCTCCGCGACGTGCTTCGCGGTTTCCTGGCGCTCGCCAAGATGCAGACGGCCTCGCGTCCGGAACTGCAGACGGTCGTCGAGTCGCTGCAGATCGGCGGAGAGAACAGCGACGTGTCGCTCTCGTTCGCCTTGCCGGCGCCCGTGTTCGACCTCATCGGCAAGGCCGGCCGCGGTCCACGGTCCGGCGTCCAGTAGCCGCCGGCCAGCCGAGGTGCGCCTTCCGGGGCTTTCCGAGGGCCCTGGGTTTCCCCTACACTAGCCACGCCGCCGCCTCGCGGCGGCCAGCATGCCCGAACGCATCTTCTTCTACGGCACGCTCATGAGCGGTTTCCGGCGGCCCGGCCGCAACCGGATCGAGCCCCACCTCGAGATCGAAGGCCGCGGCTGGATCCGGGCCGCGCTTTTCGATCTCGGCATCTATCCGGCAGCCGTCCCGACCGACGACGGCCGCGTGTGGGGCGAGGTGCACCGGATCCTCGACGTCGACGCCGTCCTGGACGCACTCGACGAGATCGAGGGCTACCGGCCCAGCGAACCAGACGCGAGCCTGTACACGCGTATCCTCGCGCCGGTCACGCTGGCTGACGGGCACATGGTCACGGCCTGGGTGTACTTCTACAACGCACCGCTCGGCCGCGCCCAGCGCATCCCCTCCGGCGACTACCGGCAGCACCTCAAGATCGGACCGCGCGGCTAGAGCGGTTTTCGTTTCGCGGTGGCGGCCGACCTTCAGGTCGGCTTCGCCTTGGCGGACCTGAAGGTCCGCGGCTACACCGATTTCGGGGCGCCACCGATCTCGGGGCGACACCGATCTCGGGGCGCCATCGATCTCGAAAACGCTCTAGCCGGCCCGGCGTCCGTCCTTGATGGCCTCGATGAAGTCGCTGATGACGGAGTCGACGCGCTCGGCCGGCTCGATGAACTCCAGGCCGGAGCGGTAGGTGACACTTTCCTGATCGACGTCGCTGATCTGGCAGTAGGCGACGCGGGCCTTCAGGACGACCGAGCGATCGCCCAGCGTGAGGCGGAACTCGTGGAGGGAATCGAGCTGCAGCGGGAAGGTGGTCTCGATGCGGGCCCCGCCGCGGCTGATCTCGCGGATGGTCATCGGCTGGAAGACCATCACCTCGCCGCGGAGCTCGCCGAGGATTTGGATGCGCTCTTTGTCCCGCTGATTGGCGCGCGACTCCGGCGTCATCGTGGCGAACTATAGCACACGGGTCCGGGCCGTCCCGGAGTCCCCTTCGGGCCCCAGACCCTCGGCGCCGGCGTCGATCAGCACAGGAATCCCACGCGTCGCCTCGTCGAGCGCCAGCATCGACAGCACGTGGAACGCGCCGGGATCGTCGTCGCGGATGGAGACGATGACCACCGACGGCTGCATGCGGCGAATCCGGGAGTACGCGTGGGCGAACGATTCCACCGCCACCACGTCGAATGGCGCCGCGTTCAACAGGTCGTTCAGCAGGGCGGCCGCCCGCCGGCTGTCGTTCGCGACGATGACCGCGGATCCGATCGGTCTGGCAGCGACGCTGGTCCGTGCGACTGGCTGTGGCATCGGGCACTCCACTGGCCGCTCGACGATTCAGAATCCATGCCAGCGCTCGACGCCGCCGGCAGGGATCTCCCGGGCTCATCCGCGACGGAGTTGCGCAGACCTGACACCTCGGCAGGCCGTTCTGGCCCGTGCGATTACAATAGGGCCATGCAGGACCTCATCAGACGCCTGCTCGCGGAACTGGGGGAGGACCCGTCCCGCGAGGGGCTGGTCGACACGCCGAAGCGGGTGGAGAAGGCGCTGAAATTCTTGACGGGCGGCTACGACGCCGACGTCGACGAGGTCATCAACGGCGCCCTCTTCACCGTCGACTACAACGAGATGGTGATCGTCAAGGACATCGACTTCTACAGTCTGTGCGAGCATCATCTGCTGCCGTTCTTCGGCAAGTGCCACATCGCCTACGTGCCCAGCCACCAGGTGATTGGTCTCAGCAAGATTCCCCGCCTCGTCGACGTCTTCAGCCGGCGCCTGCAGGTGCAGGAGCGCCTCACCAACCAGATCGCGAACACGATTCGCGACAAGATCGCCCCGCTCGGCGTGGCGGTCGTGATGGAGGCGACGCACCTGTGCATGTCGATGCGCGGCGTGGAGAAGCAGAACTCGACCGCGGTCACGAGCGCCATGCTCGGCGTCTTCCGCGACAACGCCCGCACGCGGATGGAGTTCCTCGAGCTCGTCCGGCTCCGCTCGCGTCCGACGGGCCTGTCCGATGCCGCCGCCGAAGGGCTGGCGTGTGTCGGCGACGACTGAGCCGTCCGACGGCCCCCGAGGCCCGTACTATAATGGGCGCATGATGCGTCCGAACCGGGTGTCGGTCGCGATCGCCGCCGTGCTGGTCGTGGCCGCTCTCGCCCCGGCCCCTGTCGCGGCGCAGACGAGGCGGGCTCCTGCCCGGCGGACGCCGCCGAAACCCAAGACGATCACGGCCGCGCCCGAGGTGGCCTGCCCGGCGACCCTCGGCGTCGGCGTCTCGAGCCAGCAGACCTTCTGCGACGTCCTCTCCGGGAGGGACCCGGCGCAGGGGATCCTCGTCAAGCTGCCCCCGCACCGCGGAGCCGTCGTGCTGACCTTCGATCTGCACAACCGCCACACCTATTCTGAGGAGCAGGTCCGCGAGCACCGCGCCTACGCGCGCTACACGGCGACCATCGGCGTCCTAACGATGGACAACACGCTGATCAGCCGGGCGGTCGTGCAGAACGAGTTCCGCACGGCCGCGGACATCGTGGACCGCATCAAGAGCGACATCGGGCCGATGGGGGTGAAGGCCGTCGTGCCGACCGGCACCGAACCGGTGCGGATCACCATCCCGGCGTCCGAGCAGCAGGTCAGCATCCTCGGCGAGAAGCTCACCGTCGACCGTTCCGACGGGAGCGCCACCTACACGTCGCTCGGCCGTCCGATCGCGGTCATCAGCAACGTGATGGTCGAGTACACGCCGGCGCCGGCGCCCGCGCCGCGCCGCCGCCGCTAGCGCCCGGCAAATGAAAAGGGGCTGGCGGTTTCCCGCCAGCCCCACCATCCGACGCTCCAGGCCCGACGTCTAGAGCGTTTCCTTGTGCAGCACCGGCTGCACGTCCTGCTTCTTCTTCGCCCCGCCGAGCCCCTGGATCTGGAGCGTCGGCTGCTCCTTGAGGACGTGCTGGCGGTACAGCTTGGCCATCTCCTCGTGGTACTTGGGGTCCTTGTCGTGCTGGCGCGCCTTGATCTTCTCCTCGCGGGCGTTCTTGGCGATGCCCAGCTCGTCGAGGTCGGTCTGCGCGCCGGCGCGGACGGCCTCGTCGTTCAGCTTGAGCGAGTGCTCGGTCGACGCGAGCGGAACGGCCTTGCCGCCGGCGAAGATCTCGTGGCGGCCGTGCTCCTCGTACCACTTGGTGAGGGTGGCCGTCATGTGCATCTTCTCGATGATGTTGCGCCAGCCGATGCCGGTGTTGTAGGCGCAGAAGGAAATCTCGCCCTGCTGCGTGGCATACGGGATGATGCACATCTCGGTGCGCCGGAAGTCGTAGTTGAAGAGGTCCTGGAACCACATGCCGGCAATGAACAGGAAGTTCCAGCGGTCGGCGCGGCGCTTGGCGATGTCCTCGGACGTGCGGTCGCCCTCGACCTTGCCGTAGCCGCCCGACTGGGCCTTCTTGGTGGCGCCGAAGGTCTTGTCGAACTTCCGGAGCAGGTCCGTCAGCTTGAAGTGCGTCGGCGCCTTGAACGGGTCGTAGTTGCGGATCACGGCCAGGGCCATGCCGACGACCGACAGGAACCGGCCGCGCGCCGCGTCATTGACCTGGGCGATGTCCTTGGCCAGCTGCTCGGCGTGCAGGAACGCGGTGACCGGAACGGCTTCCTTCGTTTCCTTGTCGATCATGACCGCCATCCCGACGCCGCAGTTCGGGTGGCAGCCGCACGTGAGCTGCCCCCAGGGCGCATCCGGCCCGTGGACGACGTCGGCCCAGTCGGTGAAGGTGCCCATGAACGAAATCGGGAACCAGTCGCGGGTCGGCTCGCCCAGGCCGGTCTGGTTCTTCACGTCGTGTGCCAGGTGCGACAGGGTGTAGCGCTGCGCCGCCCGCCGCTCGTCGGTGATCTCCTCGTCGCGCCCCGTGAACGACACCGGCTGGAACGAGAGGAAGTTGATCTTCTTCGGGTTGTCGAGCGCGAACTCGATCACGCGGCCGACCTGCTCGTTGTTGACGCCGTTGACGATCGTGATCACGGGCACGATGTCCACGCCGGCGCTGTGCAGGTTCTCGATCGCCCGCAGCTTGACGTCGAACAGGTTGCCGACGCGCCGGTGCGAGTTGGCGGCGTTGCCGATGCCGTCGAACTGCAGGTAGGCGTAGCGCAGACCGGCGTCGGCGGCCGCCTTGGCGAAGTCCGGATCCTTGGCGAACTCGATGCCGTTGGTCGCGGCCTGGACGCTGTTGTAGCCGACCTTGCGCGAGTACCGGACGGCATCCAGGAAGTAGGGCGAGATCGTCGGCTCGCCGCCCGAGAACTGGACCGACATCTGGCGCTTCGGCTTGATGCTGATCGCGTTGTCCAGCACCATCTTGATGTCGTCCCACGTCAGCTCGTGGACGAAGCCGACCTGGTTCGCGTCCATGAAGCACGGGTCGCACATCATGTTGCAGCGGTTGGTCAGGTCGACCGTCAGGACCGAGCCCCGTCCGTGCTTGATCGTGCTGCTGCCGTGGTTGTGCAGCTTCTCGTCGTTGTGGGCCCGGATGTCGCGGCCCGGGAACACCTCTTCGAGGTGCTTGAAGAACGCCGTGTCGATGGCCATCACGTCCTCGAAGTGGCCGTGGATGGGGCAGTCCTTCACCATGACGATCTTGCCGTCGCGCTCCAGGATCGTGGCCTTGATCTCCCCGACCTTCTCGTTGAGCAGGATGCTGACGTCCTGCTTGCCGTCGAGGATGGCCTGACGCGCCTCCCTGACGCACGTCGGGCAGAGCGAGTCGGTCTCGCGCGGCCAGCCGAGCGGCGGCTTCGTCTTCTGCCACGACTTCTGCAGCGGCTTGTCCGACCACGAGGGGATGAACGACGGGTTCTGCGCGATCTTGTTCAGCTGGCTGAACACCACCCAGGCGCCGTTGGCGGCCACCGAGAGCCCCTTCTCGACGTACTTGATGGGTGCGGGCATGCGAATCTCCTCGAAAGGAACAGTCACGGTGGGACGCCGCGTGCGGTGCCCACCAGAAATTCCGTAAATCATAGACAAAAAAAGGCTTGCCCGCGCCAACTTTCAGTGAACTGGCCGTAACGGACGGTGAGCGGGCGTATCGGCCAGCCAAGGGGCGGGCTCGACCGGCGCCCGCGACGCCCCGTCCGGCCCTGCCGACCTCCCGGACGCGGCCGACTAAGATATCTGGCATGCCCGTTCGCGACCTTCTCATCGTCGGCGCCGGCCCGTCGGGTCTGGCCGCCGCCATCGCCGCCAAACAGCACGACCTGGACTACCAGGTGCTCGAAAAGGGCGTCCTGGTCAACTCAATCTACCGGTTTCCGCCGCAGATGGTCTTCTTCACCACGCCGGAGCTGCTCGAAATCGGGAACGTCCCCCTGGTCTCCCCCTACGACAAGCCCACCCGCGTCGAGGCGCTCCGCTACTACCGCAAGGTGGTCGACGCCTTCGACCTGCAGATTGCGTTCGAGGAGGAGGTGGTCTCCATCGAGCGCGAGCCCGACGACGACCCGGCGGCCGAGCACTTGTTCGTGCTCGAGACCGTCTCGGGCCGCGGCATCCATCGCGCGCGCCACGCGCGCAACGTCCTCCTGGCGATCGGCTACTACGACCGCCCGAACGTCCTCGGGATCCCCGGAGAGGACGCCGGCCACGTCCATCACTACTACAGCGAGCCGTACCCGTACTACCGGAAGCGGGTCGTCGTCGTGGGCGGGGGCAACTCGGCGGCCGAGTCGGCGCTGGAGCTGCACCGGGCCGGCGCCCACGTGACGCTCGTCCACCGCCACGCCGCGCTGAAGTCGACGATCAAGTACTGGGTGCGCCCGGACATCGAAAACCGGATCGCGGAGGGCTCGGTCGCGGCGCGCTTCAACGCGACCGTCGTCGAGATCAGGCCGACCGCGGTGGTGATCCGTCGCACGACCGAGGCCGCCGGAGGATCGTCCGCGGTGGTCGAGGAGCTGCCGGCCGATGCCGTGCTCCTGCTCACCGGCTACCACCCGGACTGGGACCTGATGGCGAAGGCCGGCGTGCAGCTGACCGAGCGCCGGGCGCCCGTGTTCGACCCGGAGACGTTCGAGACGTCGGTGCCCGGGCTCTACGTCGCCGGCGGCGCGCTGGCGGGCATGGACACCGGCAATATCTTCATCGAGAACGGCCGCTTCCACGGGAAGAAGGTCGTGGAGGCCATCGCCGCGCGGCTCGGGCGCTGACTCTCAGTTGGGCTCGAGGCCGGCCAGCAGGGCGCGGAGGCGGCGCAGCCCCTCGTTGCGCGGGTCCACGAAGCGCTGCGCGTCGAAGAAGCGATCGATCGACATGTCGATCGGCACCGGCCGGTCGAGGCCCGCGCGATGGAGGATCCCCCGCAGGGTGCGCCCGTCGCTCACATCGAGCAGTGGCGCCACGTTCCAGGTGTCCTTGGGCGCGCGGACGAGGGCGCGCAGGACCCGCGAGAGGTCGCGGGCGTTCTGCGGCTGGATGTTGAGGAGCCGGCAGGTTTCGCAGAGGCTGCTGTAGCTGACCCCGGCGAACGCCGCCCACTGTTCCAGCGTGCGCAGGTCGCCTTCGGACTGGCAGGCCTTGCTGACGAGCCGGGCCCAGCGCTCCGCGGTGGACGTCGGACGCGCCCGCCGGAGGGCGGCGAGCGATTCGTGGTCGTCCCAGGCATCGGCCTCCGCGGTCCGCCGCGACGGGACCGGTCCGAGCGCCCCGACGATCCGCATCTCGAGGTCCTCGACGGCGAGCGGCTTCTCGACCACGTCGGTGGCCCCGAGACGCATCGCCTCCACGGCGTTCGAGATCGTCAGGAATCCGCTGATCAGGATGAGGGGCGTCGCGGCGTCGGCCGCGCGCAGCGCGCGGATGATGTCGGTGCCGCTCATGTCCGGGAGCTTCAGGTCGATCAGGCCCAGGGCGGGCCCCATGCTCCGCGCGGCGGCGAGGCCGTCCGCGCCGGTGCACGCCGTCGCCGCCTCGAATCCGAGCTTGCGCGCGATGTACGACGCCGTCTGCAGCGTGCCGATGTCGTCGTCGACCACGAGGATCGTGCGTGTGCTCATCTGCCTGCCGCCTCCGTGCCGTTCGAGCCGGCGCCCGTTCCGCCCCAGCCGTTCAGTGCGCGACGTGCCCCAGTCCCGGCGTCCTGGACATCAGGACCTTCATCTCCAGCAGGTCCACGAGCGACTCGGCGCGCGTCCGGAGACAGTCGCGTTCGAGCAGCGCCTGCTTCTCGAGCGGCTCCAGGTCGAGGTACTGCGCGAGGGCGTGCACCAGGTCCTCGTCGCTCATCGACGCCGTGAGCTTGGGATCGTTGCCCGATCGCTCGACGATCGGCGCCAGCAGCTCCTCGAGGCGCAGGCGGTGACGGTGGACGCGCTCGCGATCCTCGCCGGTCGGCTGGCACTCGGCCAGACGCTCGACCGCCGCACGACGATACGACTTGGCGTGGTCTTCGGACAGGATCCGGAACCGCTCCAGGCCGCGAAGCACGATATTGTAGCGCCCGTCGCGCAGCCGCTCCATGTGCGTGATCACGCCGCTGCAGCCGATGGGGTACACGGGCGGGCGCCCCTCGTATTCGGCCTCCCAGCCGGGGCGGAGCAGCACCAGCCCGATCAGGCGGTCGGTGGCCGCCGCCTCGCCCACCATCTCGCGGTACCGGGGCTCGAAGACGTGCAGGGGCAGGAAAACGTTCGGGAAGAGGACGACGTTCGGAAGCGGAAACAGCGGCAGCAGATCCTGCATGACGATCAGTGGATGGTCTTGGTCTTCTTGTCCATGTAGTCCATCAGGACGTACTGGCCCAGGGTGTAAGGGGTCGTGAAGTAGGCTTTCCCCTTGCAGATGTCCGCGACGCGGCGGACGAAGCTGACCAGGTCGTAGTCGCGGGCGAGCATGAACGTGTTGATCATGATGCCGCTGCGGCGGCACTGCGCGACCTCGGCGCACGTCTCGGCGACGATGAAGGGGTCGAGCCCGAAGGCGTTCTTGTAGATCCGGCCGTCCGGCTGGGTCAGCGCCGACGGCTTCCCGTCGGTGATCATGATGATCTGCCGCATATCCTTGCCCTGGCGGTCCAGGATCCGGCGCGCCAGGCGGAGCCCCTCCCGGGTGTTCGTGTAGTAGGGGCCCACGCGGACGCGTCCGAGCTCGGCGAGCGGGATCTCCTCGGCCGAGTCGTGGAAGAGGACGACCTTGAGCGCGTCGCCCGGGAACTGCGTCTTGATCAGCTGCGCGAGCGCGAGCGCCACCCGCTTGGCCGGCGTGAAGCGGTCCTCCCCGTAGAGGATCATGCTGTGGCTGCAGTCGAGCATCAGCACCGTCGCGCAGGAGCTCTGGTACTCGCCCTGGACCACCATCAGGTCTTCGTGAGTCACCTCGATGGTGCCGGGCGCGCGGCCCCGGGTGCCGGGCGCCGGCGTCCCGGTCTCGCGCGCCTGGCGCTGGGCCGCGTTCAGCAGCGTGCCCGTTGCATCGAGGTTCAGGGTGTCGCCGAACTCGTACGGCTTGGGAGCGCTCGTCGCTTCGATGCCGGTCGCCTGTTCCCGCGTGTCGTGGCGGCCGAAGCTGCTCTTGCCGAGCGAGCCCAGCAGGTCGCGCAAGGCGCGGTAGCCCAGGAAGTCGAGCGTCTTGTCGGTGACCTCGAAGGTGACCGGCGGCGCGTCGCCGCCACGGCCGCCCCGACCCCGCTCGGCGCGCGCGGCTTCGAGGTCGGGCGGCATCGAGATGTAGCCCTGCTCGCCCATCTGCTCGATGATCTTCTGAATCAGCTGTTCGAGCGCCGACCGCGCCTCGGACTGGTCGGCGTCGGCCGGGTCGCCCAGCAGGCGCTCGATGGTCTCTTCCGGCAGCAGGCCTCCGTTGAACAGCGCGTCGAGGATCGCGTCGTGCAGCGCCTGCATCGTCCGGTCGTCATCGTCGCCGTACGGATTCCCGAAGCCGCTCGAGAGCAGGAGGTCCGACAGCTTCGAGACCAGGTCTGCGAGGTCCAGGCCCTCGAGATCGTCTCCGGTGAACTTCGTGTATCGGTACTTCACTAGTTGTAGTACTTCTTCTTGCCGCCGACGCCGGGCATGCGCACGTCGTCGTCGAGGAGCGGTTCCTCGCGGCGCGGCCGCCTCGGTGCCGCGTCGGCGGCGGAGTAGCCGCGCTCCTCGCTCCGGCTGATCTTCTTCTGCGCGTAGAGGCCCTCGAGGATGAAGTCGATCGCGGAGGCCATCGCCGGCGTGGACGCGTCGGGCGCGACGCCGGCCTGCGCGGCCAGCTCGCCGAGGCCCTGCACGCCCCGCGTGTGGCCGATGACGTCGGCCGCCGACGTGGTGTCGCTCAGGGGCAGCACGCCACCCAGGTCGAACCACTCGACGACCGTGCGCGTGTCGGCGCTCTCGAACCGCTCGGTGAAGACCGTGCCGACCGCCGCCCGGATCAGGTCGCGCGCCACCTGCTCGGCTCCGCGCAGCTCGCCTTCGTACTCCAGCTCGAACTTGCCGGTGATCGACGGCAGGGCGGCGTAGAGATCGGTCACGCGCGGCACGGCGACCGGCTCGCCGCTCGTGAGCGCGCGGCGCTCGGCGTTCGACACGACCAGTTCCAGCGTCGTGATCGGCAGGCGCTGACTGACGCCCGATCGCTTGTCGATTTTGCGGTCGGCGCGGGCCTGGAAGGCGACTTCCTCGACGACGTCGCGAACGTAGGCCGGAATCTCCACCGGCAGTCCGCCCGCCCGCGCCGTCCAGGCCTCCTGGGCCGTGATCGTCGTGGCGTTCTCGCGGGTCGCCGGGTAGTGCGTGCGGATCTCGGAGCCGATGCGGTCCTTGAGCGGCGTGATGATCTTGCCCCGTGCGGTGTAGTCCTCCGGGTTGGCCGTGAACACCAGCAGCACGTCGAGCCGCAGGCGGATGGGGTAGCCCTTAATCTGGACGTCGCCCTCCTGCAGGATGTTGAAGAGACCCACCTGGATCTTGCCCGCGAGGTCGGGCAGCTCGTTGATCGCGAAGATGCCCCGGTTCGCACGCGGCAGCAGCCCGTAGTGCATCGTCAGCTCGTCGGACAGGTTCAGACCCGCCTGCGCCGCCCGGATCGGATCGATGTCGCCGACCATGTCGGCAATCGTCACGTCCGGCGTCGCGAGCTTCTCGACGTAGCGCGCCTCGCGGGGTAGCCAGGCGATCGGCATCCGGTCGCCCTCGGCCGCGACACGCGCGCGGCACGCCGCGCAGAGCGGCGCCAGCGGGTTGTCGTGGATCTCGCAGCCCGGCACGGTCGGGATGACCGGGTCGAGCAGATCCACCAGGCCGCGCAGGATGCGGCTCTTCGCCTGGCCGCGCAGCCCGAGCAGGATGAAGTTGTGCCGCGAGAGGATCGCGTTCACGAGCTGCGGAATGACCGTCTCGTCATAGCCCACGATGCCGGGGAACAGCCGTTCCCCCGCCCGGAGCTTCCCCATGAGGTTGTCGCGGATTTCCTGCTTCACGACGCGAGGGTGCTGGCCCGACCGGCGCAGCTCGCCCAGAGTTTCGAAAGAGCCCGTCATGAATCGATTCTACCAGTAGACTAGCGGGCCGGTGCGGAGGCATCCCTTTTTCGACGTTCCCCGTCCCATGGTGTTCGCGCATCGCGGCGGCAGCGCCCTCGCGCCGGAGAACACCCTGGCCGCCTTCGACCGCGGCGTCGCGAGCGGCGCCGACGGCCTCGAGCTCGACGTGCGGCTCTCGAAGGACGGCGTCGTCGTGGTGCATCACGACGCGACGCTCGAACGCACGACGCAACTCGCGGGACCGGTGGCCGCGCGGATGGCAGACGAACTGGCCGAGGCGGCCGTGCCGCGGCTGGACGCGGTGCTGCGGCGATACGACGTGCCGCTCATCGTCGAGATGAAGGACGACACCGAGGCGCTGGCCCGCGCCACGGTCGAGGCCGTCCGGCGCGCCGCCGCGGTCGGGCGCGTCTGCCTGGGCGCGTTCGGCGGCCGGGTGATGCGCGAGGCCCGCCGCCTGGAGCCCGCGCTGGCGACCAGTGCCTGGAAGGAAGAGGTCCGGTGGGCGCTCTACCGGTCCCGCCTGGGCGTGCCGATCTGGCGGCCGCAGTACGACGGCTTCCAGGTGCCCGAGCGGTTCGGCGCGACGCGCGTCGTGTCGCGGCGGTTCGTCGCCGCGGCCCATCGCGCCGGGCTGGCGGTGCAGGTGTGGACCGTGGACGAGGAGGCCGACGCGCGGCGTCTGCTGGCGTGGGGGGTGGACGCGCTGATCAGCGACCGGCCCGATCGCCTCGCGCCCCTCGTGCGGGAGCTCGGGAGCGCCTGATCGTCGCGCGCGCCAGGCGGAAGACGGCCTCGAGCATCGCCGGCGTGAGCCTGCCCGTGTGCGTGTTCTGCCGGCTCGGGTGGTACGATGCGACGAGCACGCGTCCGTCGTCGAACGCCACGCACGCGCCGTGCGCGAAGGGCGGCCGCGGCGTCACGCGGACGCCGTGCCGCGCGAAGAGCCGCAGCGACGCGTCGAAGGCGATGCGGCCCAGGGCGACGACGACCCGGACGCGCGGCAGGGCGTCGAACTCGGCGTCGACGTGCACCTGGCAGTTCGCGATCTCCCGGGGCGTGGGCGTGTTGTCGGGCGGCGCGCAGCGAACCGCGGCGGCGACGAACGCGTCGCGGAGCACCAGCCCGTCGTCGCGGCGCTCGGACGTGGCGCGATTGGCGAAGCCGGTCCGGTGAAGTGCCGCCATCAGGAAGTCGCCGGAGCCGCCGGTCCCGTCCCCCGTGAAGATCCGGCCGGTGCGGTTGGCGCCGTGCGCCGCCGGTGCGAGGCCGACGATGAGCAGCCGGGCGCGCGGGTCGCCGAAGCCGGGCACGGGCCTGCCCCAGTACACGTCGTCACGGAAGGCCCGGCGCTTCTCGCGCGCGACGCGTGCGCAGTACGCGCGCAGGCGCGGGCAGCGCGTGCACGCCACGATGGCCTCGCGCGCACGCGCGAGCGGGGCAGACGGATCCGTCGCCGCGGGCGGACGGAGGCTCATGGGTTCCCGTTTGGCGAGGCCGGAGGATAGAATAGGAACACGAAAGGAACGCGCATCAGTGCGAAACCCCGCGCCAGCAGGCGCCAACGATCCCGACGCTGTCGAAACTCGCGAGTGGCTCGAGTCGCTCGATTATGTGCTGCAGAGCGGCGGCCCCGTCAAAGTCACGCGGCTCATCCGCGACCTGACGGTGCACGCGACGGAGAACGGCGTCAAGCTGCCGTTCACCGCCAATACGCCGTACATCAACACCATTGCGGCCGAAGACCAGGAGCTGATGCCGGGGAGCCCCGACATCGAGCGCCGCATCAAGAGCCTCGTGCGATGGAACGCGGCCGCGATGGTCGTGCGCGCGAACAAGGCCTCCGAGGGCATCGGCGGCCACATCTCGACCTACGCCTCGGCGGCGACCCTGTACGAGGTCGGCTTCAACCACTTCTTCCGGGGCCACGACAGCCCGGACGCCGACGTCGTGTTCTTCCAGGGGCACGCCGCGCCCGGCATCTACGCCCGGGCGTACCTCGAGGGCCGCATCGACGAGACCCACCTCGAGAACTTCCGGCGGGAGCTGAAGGCGGGCGGCGGGCTGTCCTCCTATCCGCATCCGTGGCTGATGCCGGACTTCTGGGAGTACCCGACCGTGTCGATGGGGCTCGGCCCCATCATGGCGATCTACCAGGCGCGCTTCATGCGCTACCTGGAGGACCGCGGTCTCCGGGCGCGCTCGAACTCGAAGGTCTGGGCGTTTCTGGGCGACGGCGAGACCGACGAGCCGGAGGCGCTCGGCGCCATCACGCTGGCCTCGCGCGAGAAGCTCGACAACCTGATCTTCGTCGTCAACTGCAACCTGCAGCGCCTCGACGGCCCGGTGCGCGGCAACGGCCAGATCATCCAGGAGCTCGAGGCGGCGTTCCGCGGCGCGGGCTGGAACGTCATCAAGGTCCTGTGGGGCCGCGAGTGGGATCAGCTGCTGGCCAAGGATCACGACGGCCTGCTGGTCAAGCGGATGGGCGAGATCGTCGACGGGCAGTACCAGAAGTACGCGGTCGAGTCGGGCGCCTACATCCGCCAGCACTTCTGGGGCGCGGATCCGCGTCTGCTCGAGATGGTCAAGCACGTCTCCGACGACCAGCTGCAGAAGCTCAAGCTTGGCGGGCACGATCCGATCAAGGTCTACAACGCCTTCAAGGCGGCCGTCGACCACACCGGAGCGCCCACGGTGATTCTGGCGCGGACCATCAAGGGGTACGGGCTGGGCGAGGCCGGCGAAGGCAAGAACATCACGCACCAGCAGAAGAAGATGAACGAAGAGGAGCTGCGGGCGTTCCGGTCGCGCTTCTCGATTCCGGTCTCCGACGCCGACATCTCGAAGGCGCCGTTCTACCGTCCGTCCGAGGAGAGCGTCGAGGCGCGCTACATGCGCGAGCGGCGCCGGGCGCTCGGCGGTTACGTGCCCAGCCGCGCCGCGCGCGGCGGCGCGGGGAGCCCGCCGGCCCCCGAGCTCTTCGAGGAATTCTTCGAGGGCACGGCCGATCGCAAGGCCTCGACGACGATGGTGTTCGTCCGGCTGCTGGCGAAGCTGCTGCGCGACAAGGCGATCGGGAACCTGATCGTGCCGATCGTGCCCGACGAAGCCCGCACCTTCGGCATGGAGGCCCTCTTCCGCCAGGTGGGCATCTACTCCCACGTCGGTCAGGTGTACGAGCCGGTCGACAGCGACACGCTGCTCTATTACAAGGAAGCCTCCGACGGCCAGATCCTCGAGGAGGGCATCACCGAGGCCGGCTCGCTGTCGTCGTTCATCGCGGCCGGCACGGCGTACGCGACGCACGGCGTCAACACGCTGCCGTTCTTCATCTACTACTCGATGTTCGGCTTCCAGCGGATCGGCGACCTGATCTGGGCGGCGGGCGACTCGCGCGCGCGCGGGTTCCTGCTGGGCGGCACGTCGGGGCGGACCACCCTCGCCGGCGAGGGCCTGCAGCACCAGGACGGCAACAGCCACCTCTTCGCCCTGGCCTACCCGAATTGCCTGGCCTACGACCCCGCGTACGCCTTCGAGCTGGCGGTGATCGTCGAGGACGGCATCCGCCGCATGTACGTCGACGGCGAGAACGTCTTCTACTACCTGACCGTGATGAACGAGCAGTACGCGATGCCGCCCATGCCGGACGGCGCGCGCGAGGGAATCCTCAAGGGGCTGTACCGGCTCCGGGCCACGTCGAAGCCGAAGGCGAAGCTGCGCGCGCAGCTGCTCGGGAGCGGCGCCATCCTCCCCGAGGTGGTCAAGGCCCAGGAGATCCTCGAATCCACCTACAACGTCGGCGCCGACGTGTGGAGCGTCACCAGCTACAGCGAGCTGTACCGGGACGCCCACGCCTGCGAGCGCTGGAACTGGCTCCATCCCCTCGACGCGCCGCGCGAGCCCCATGTCGCGGCGTGCCTGAAGGACGCGAAGGGGGTCTTCGTGGCGGCCTCGGACTACGTCAAGGCCGTTCCCGAGACGATCGCCCGCTGGGTGCCGCGGCCCATGACGGTCCTGGGCACCGACGGCTTCGGCCGCAGCGAGACGCGCGACGGCCTGCGGAACTTCTTCGAGGTCGACGCCCGCTACATCGCGGTCGCCGCGCTCGCGGCCCTCGCGCGGGACGGCCACCTGGCTCCCTCGGTCGTGGCCGAGGCGCTGGCGGCCCAGGGGATCGACCCGAACAAGCCGAATCCGGCCATTTCGTGAAAGGGCTCCCGTCGTGAGCGACTTCAAACTGCCCGAGCTCGGCGAGAACATCGCCAGCGGCGATGTGCTCCACGTGCTCGTCAAGCCCGGCGACACGATTACCAAGGACCAGCCGGTCATCGAGCTCGAGACCGACAAGGCCACGATCGAAGTGCCCTCGTCGGTCGGCGGCCGCGTGACGGCCGTGAGCGTCAAGGCCGGTGACAAGGTCAAGGTCGGCCAGGTGATCCTGTCGGTGAGCGGCGGCGCCGACGCGCCTGCGGCGGCCGCCACGGACGCCCCACCGGCTCCCGCGCCCCGGGCGGCCGCGGCCGCACCGTCTCCGGCGGCGCAGGCTCCGCCGCCCCCGGCCCTTGTCCCCGAGCCGCCGCGCCAGGCGGCGGCCGACAAGGTCGTCGACATCACCCGGGGCATCCGCCCGGCGGCCGCGCCCGTCGAGGCCTCCGGCGCCCCGCCGGCGCCGGCCGCGCCGTCGGTCCGGCGCCTGGCACGCGAGCTGGGACTCGACATCAACGCGGTCCCGGGCAGCGGAGCCGACGGCCGGATTTCGGTCGAGGACGTCAAGGCTCACGCCAAGGCAATCGTCACCTCCGGCGGCGCGGGAGGCGCGGTGGCGGGCGCCGTCGCCGCCGAGCCGCTTCCGGACTTCAGCCGCTGGGGCGCGATCGATGTCCAGCCGCTCCGGGCGGTCCGCCGCAAGACGGCCGAGCACCTGGCGGCGGCGTGGGTGACCATCCCCCACGTGACGCAGCACGAGGTGGCGGACATCACGAACCTGGAGGTCCTGCGCAAGCGGTACGCGAAGGACGCCGAGGCCGCCGGCGGGCAGCTCACCGTGACGGCAGTGGCGGTGAAGATCGTCGCGGCGGCGCTCCGGCGCTTCCCGCAGTTCAACGCGTCGATCGACGTCGCCGGCGACCGGATGATCTTCAAGCAGTACGTCCACGTCGGCGTCGCCGTCGACACCGACCGGGGACTGCTCGTGCCCGTCATCCGCGACGCGGATCGCAAGAACATCATCCAGATCGCGGTGGAGCTGAGCCGGCTCTCCGAGAAGGCACGATCGCGGAAGATCGCGCTCGAGGAGATGCAGGGCGGGTGTTTCAGCGTCTCGAATCTCGGAGGCCTGGGCGGCACCTATTTCACGCCGATCGTCAACGCGCCGGAGGTCGCCATCCTCGGCATCTCGCGCGGGCGCATGGCGCCGGTCTACGTCGACGGCCAGTTCGTCGCGCGCCAGATGCTCCCGCTGTCGCTCTCCTACGACCACCGCGCCATCGACGGCGCCGACGGCATCCGCTTCCTGCGGTGGGTCGCGGACGCCTTCGAACAGCCCTTCCTCCTCGCGCTGGAGGCGTGAACGAACGTCCCTGGGGACGGCCGTTCCCGCATGACCGTTGTGCCCTTCGTGGCGGCATCCTGATTCTCGACCTATGACATCCACTCAAGTGGCGGTGATTGGCGCGGGCCCCGGCGGCTACGCGTGCGCCTACATGGCGGCGGACCTCGGGCAGTCGGTCACGATGATCGATCTCGAGGCGAATCCGGGCGGCGTGTGCACCTACCGGGGCTGCATCCCGTCCAAGGCCCTGCTGCACGTCGCCAAGCTGATCGAGGAGTCGAAGCACGCCTCGGCCTGGGGGGTCGGGTTCAAGCCGCCCACGCTCGATCTGGACGCGCTGCGCGCCTGGAAGAACGCGATCGTCACGAAGCTGACGACCGGCAACGGCCAGGTCGGCAAGATGCGCAAGGTGCAGTACGTCCAGGGGCGCGCCGAGATCGTCGACCCGCACACCCTGCGCGTCGCACAGGCCTCGGGCGGCACGACCGACATCCGCGCCGACGTCATCGTAATTGCCACCGGGTCGCGCCCGACCGTGATCCCGTCGCTCGCGCTCGACAGCGACCGGATCCTGGACTCGACGACGGCGCTCGATCTGAAGCGGATTCCCAAGAGCCTTCTGGTCGTCGGCGGCGGCTATATCGGCCTTGAGCTCGGCACGGTCTACGCCGCCCTCGGGAGCGAGGTGTCCGTGGTCGAGATGACCGGCGGCCTGCTCCCCGGGGCCGACCGCGACCTGGTGAACGTGCTGGCCAAGCGCATCGCGCAGATCACCAGGCGGGTCATGCTGAACACGAAGGTCGTGAAGATGACCGAGGCCGCCGCCGGCGTCCGCGTCGCCTTCGAAGGCGCCGATGCGCCGTCGGAAGAGGTCTTCGACGCCGTGCTCGTGTCGATCGGACGTCGTCCGAACGGGAATCTTCCCGGGCTGGACCGGACCCGAGCGGTCGTCAACGCACGTGGGTTCATCGAGGTGGACGCCCAGCGCCGGACCGCGGAGCCCAGCGTCTTCGCCATCGGCGACGTGGCGGGCGAGCCGATGCTCGCGCACAAGGCGATGGCGGAAGGCCGCGTCGCGGCCGAGGTCATCGCGGGCGAGGCCAGCGCGTTCGAGCCCCGCGCCATCCCCGCCGTCGTGTTCACCGACCCGGAGCTCGCCTGGTGCGGGGTGACCGAACAGGAGGCGCAGGCGAAGGGCCTGGCCTTCGAGGTGTCGAAGTTCCCCTGGGGCGCCTCGGGCCGCGCCGTCACGCTCGACCGTACCGACGGCCTGACCAAGCTGATTCTGGAACCCGGGACCGGGCGCGTGCTCGGGGTGGGAATCGTCGGGGTGTCGGCGGGCGAGATGATCGCGGAAGGCGTGCTGGCCGTGGAGATGGGCGCGAACGCGAAGGATCTCGGCCTCACGATCCACACCCACCCGACGCTGAGCGAGACGATGGGGGAGGCCGCCGAGATGTTCTTCGGCCACGCCACGCACGTCTACAAGCCCCGCCGGGGCTGAGCCGGCGTCAGCGATCGACGCGGGTGACGACGCCGGCGGGCGTCCAGCGCAGGACCGACGCTTCCACCAGGCGGTTGATCACCGCATGGCACAGCTCGACCTCGAGACCCCACAGGCGCGTGGCCTGCTGCAGGGTGAGCCGGAGTCCGGGCATCTCGTTGAACTCGTCTTCGATCCGTCGGGTGAGGCGTTCCATTTCCATGATGCTGGTTTCTCCAGCAAGAACCGGTCCACGTTCGCCGCGATCGCGTTTGGCGCCCATTTTTATCGGGGATTCAACCCACCCGCTCTCGTTCCTGATCTGAATGCCTGCAACTCTGTTTGAAAACGGCCTCTGTCCTACGTTTATGTGTCGCCGTCAGCGGGGCGGCGGCGCGGTCAGAATCCGGTCGAGGACCGCCGCGAGACGCACGCCTGCGAGCGCGAGGCGCTGGTCGACGACCCCGATTTCCTTCTCGTAGTACGCCTCGCCGATGTCCGCGTTCGCCGGGACCAGGGCCGCCTCGGCGAGCTTCTCCGACTCGTTGGCCCACGCGGCCGGTGTGGCCCCCGCCCGCGCATCCAGCCGCTCGCGGGCGACCAGCCGATCGAGCGCGGCCCCATAACGCTCGTCGTCCAGGTGCCGGTGCTCGATGAGCAGGCTGTCCCACACGCTGTGCAGGTTGCAGGGGTAAGGCGGCGCGTTCGGGTTCCGGTTGCAGTCCGACGAGCCGAACACGGACACCGGGATGTCGTTGCCGCCGCGCGCGACGGCGGTGGCGTGCAGGGGCTGGTGGACGTCGGCGACGAAGTGGACGAGGAACTTCAGCGCCGTCGCCCGGTCGGCGCGGTCGAGCCGTGTGTCGGCGAGCCGTGCCTCGAAGTACAGGATGCGATCCACGACGCAGTCGCGCCAGTGGTCGTCCCGCGACCCGCGTGCGACGCCGGGCTGCGGCGGACAGTCTCGATCCCGGTCGTAGCCGGCGGCGCCCTCGGGGATGTCGACGTAGTGCCAGAAGCCGGTCTGTGCGTTGTCGGCGCGGATTCTGATCCGCCCAGGACGAGATGGAGGCCAGACGCTGGCCGTCGAGCAGCCAGGCGACGTTCTCGCGCGCGACCGGTGTCAGCCGCCGCGCGGCGACGTCGGCGACCAGCCGGTGGCCCTCCGGGCCCCAGGCGAGCACCGGTGCGGCGGCCAGCACGGCGAGGCCGAGCGCGATGGGCAGGCGCCGCCCCGGTCCGACGCCGCGGCGTCGCGATCGGTTCTCTTCTCTCATGTGCGACTCCCTGTCGGACCGGTCAGCGCCGGTGTCAGGATCACCCGCCCGTGTGAAGCGGCTGTGTCGAGCGTGGCAAATCGCCGTATCGGGGCGATCAGCCTCCGGACGCCCGGGCGTACGCGTCAGCGGTCTCGTGCGCGTGGTACGAACTCCGGACGAGGGGGCCGGACTCGACGTGCACGAAGCCGAGGTCGAGCGCGATGGCCTTGAGCTCGGCGAACTCGTCGGGACGGTAGTAGCGGACGATGGGGGCGTGTTCGAGCGACGGCCGCAGGTACTGGCCGATGGTCAGGATGCCGCACCCGACGCGGCGCAGGTCCTCGAAAACGGCGACGAGCTCGTCGCGCTCCTCGCCGAGGCCGACCATCACCCCCGTCTTGGTGGGGACGTCCGGCGCATGGCGCCGGGCCCGGTCGAGCAGCTCGAGGGTGCGCGGGTAGCGCCCGCCCGAACGGGCCATCCTGTACAGCCGCGGCACGGTCTCGGTGTTGTGGTTCAGGACGTCGGGCCGGGCGTCCAGGACCGTCCGCAGGGCCGCCTCGTCTCCCTGGAAGTCCGGAATCAGCACCTCGATCCGGCACGCCGGCCGGCGCCGCCGCGTCTCGCGGATGGTGTCGGCGAAGATCGCGGCCCCGCCGTCGGGCAGGTCGTCCCGATCCACCGACGTGATGACGACGTAGCTCAGCTCGAGGGTCCGAATCGCGTCGGCCACGCGCACGGGCTCGAGCGGATCGGCCGGGGCCGGCCGGCCGTGCGCGACGGCGCAGTAGGCGCAGGCCCGCGTGCAGACGTCACCGAGGATCATGAACGTCGCGGTGCCGTGGTGCCAGCACTCCCCGATGTTCGGGCACTGCGCTTCCTCACAGACGGTGTGGAGGTTCAGCTCCCGCATCAGCCCCTTGAGCCGCAGGTAGCCCGGCGACCCGGGGGCGCGCACGCGCAGCCATTCGGGCTTCCGTGCCCGCACGACCGGGCCCGTCGGCCCGGCGGGGTCCAGGGGGATGATCCGCGACATGTCGACGATCGTAACAGGTCTCGCGGGTCTCTGGTTCGCGGGATGGCCCCGCGTCCTACGAGTTTGTCTGTCGACCCGTCCGGCCGGAGTGTGTAGCATTACCTCTCGTTCCGTCCATGCATCTGACCCCGCGTGAAGTCGACAAGCTCATGATCTTCACGGCCGGCGAGCTGGCGCGCAAGCGCCGGGCGCGCGGCCTCAAGCTCAACTACCCCGAGGCCGTCGCCCTCATCACGTCCGAAATCCTGGAGATGATCCGCGACGGGCGCACCGTCGCCGAGATCATGAGCGCCGGCGCCACGGTGCTGCCCGCCGACGCGGTGATGGACGGCGTCGCCGAGATGGTGGACGAGATCCAGGTGGAAGGCACGTTCCCCGACGGCACGAAGCTCGTCACCGTCCACAACCCGATCAGGTGAATCCATGCATCCGGGCGAGTATCTGCTCCAGGACGCCCCGCTCGAGCTGAATGCGGGCCGGGCGACGAAGACCGTCGTTGTCACCAACACCGGCGACCGGCCGATCCAGGTCGGATCCCACTGCCACTTCTTCGAGGTGAACCGCGCGCTGCGCTTCGATCGCCCGGCTGCGTACGGCATGCGGCTCAATCGTCCGGCCGGCACGGCCGTGCGGTTCGAGCCGGGCGACACCCGCGACGTCGAGCTGGTCGCACTGGCGGGCACCCGCGAGGTGTACGGCATCAACGACCTCGTCAACGGACCCCTCGATCGGACGTCCTAGAGCCCAGAGCCTAGAGCCTAGAGCCTAGAGCCTAGAGCCCAGAGCCCAGAGCCCAGAGCCATGAAGATCGACCGCCGCGTCTACGCCGACCACTACGGCCCCACCACGGGCGACCGCATCCGCCTGGGGGACACCGACCTCATCGTGCGCATCGAGCGCGACCACACCGTCTACGGAGACGAGGTGAAGTTCGGCGGCGGCAAGGTGATCCGGGACGGGATGGGGCAGTCGCCGACCGCGACCCGGGCCGGCGGCGCGCCCGATCTGGTCATCACCAACGCCGTCGTGATCGACGCCCGCGGCATCTACAAGGCCGACGTCGGCGTACGCGACGGCCGGATTGCGGCGATCGGCAAGGCCGGCAATCCTGGCATCATGGACGGCGTCACCCCGGGCCTCGAGATTGGCGCCTCGACCGAGATCCTCGCCGGCGAGGGCCGCATCCTGACGGCGGGCGGGATCGACTCGCACATCCACTTCATCTCGCCCAACCAGATTCCCGACGCCTTCTACTCGGGCGTGACGACGCTCATCGGCGGCGGCACGGGACCGGCGACCGGCACCAACGCGACCACCTGCACGCCCGGCGCCTGGAACATCCGGCGGATGTACGAGGCGGTCGAGGCGTTTCCCCTCAACTTCGGGTTCCTCGGCAAGGGCAACGCCTCCACCAAGGAGCCGCTCCGCGAGCAGGTGCGCGCCGGCGCGCTCGGGCTGAAGCTGCACGAGGACTGGGGCACGACGCCGGCGGCGATCGACACGTGCCTGGCGGTCGCCGACGAGTTCGACGTCCAGGTCGCGATCCACACGGACACGCTCAACGAGGCCGGCTTCGTCGAGGACACGATCGCCGCTTTCAAGGGGCGGACCATTCACACCTACCACACCGAGGGCGCGGGCGGCGGGCACGCGCCGGACATCATCCGCCTCTGCGGCGAGCCCAACGTCCTGCCATCGTCGACCAACCCGACGATGCCGTTCACGCGGAACACGCTGGACGAACACCTCGACATGCTGATGGTCTGCCATCACCTGTCGCCGAGCGTGCCGGAGGACGTGGCGTTCGCCGACTCGCGGATCCGCCCCGAGACGATCGCGGCGGAGGACGTCCTGCACGACCTGGGGGCGATCAGCATGATGTCGTCCGACTCGCAGGCCATGGGCCGGATCGGCGAGGTGATCTGCCGGACGTGGCAGACCGCGGACAAGATGAAGAAGCAGCGCGGCGCGCTCCCGGGCGACACGGCGGAGGCCGACAACCTGCGCGTGCGGCGCTACATCGCGAAGTACACCATCAACCCCGCGATCGCGCACGGCATCGCAGGGCACGTCGGGTCGATCGAGGTCGGCAAGCTCGCGGACCTCGTGCTCTGGAAGCCGGCGTTCTTCGGCGTCAAGCCGGAGCTGGTCATCAAGGGCGGGTTCATCGCGGGCGCGATGATGGGGGACGGGAACGCGTCGATACCGACGCCGCAGCCGGTGGTGACGCGGCCGATGTTCGGCGCGTACGGGGGAGCGCTCGCCGCGTGCGGCTTCCACTTCGTCAGCCGGGCGGGCATCGAGGCCGGGGCGCTCGCGGGCCTGTCGAGGCCGCTGGCTGCGGTCTCCGGATGCCGGACGATCGGCAAGAAGGACCTGCTCCTGAACGACGCGCTCCTGAAGATCGAGGTGAATCCCGAGACCTACGAGGTCCGCGCCGACGGCGAGCGCGTGACGTGCGAGCCGGCCGACGTGCTGCCGCTCGCGCAGCGGTACTTTCTCTTTTGAGAGACGAAGGCACCCGGACCGGACCACCGGGGGCACGAAGACCACGAAGGTGCTGTTCAAGACTGTGCCGGGCGCGGCGCGGGCGTATCGCGACGACACGCTACCCGACGGGCTTCGCGCGTGGCGGCGCGAGACGATGACGCTCGGGTGGGAGGAGCGGCTGAAGGTGCGGGCGAGGCGCCGCACCGACGCCGGCACCGAGTTCGCCACGGCACTTCCGCGCGGCACCGTCCTGCGCGGCGGTGACCTGCTTCCCGTCGACGACCTGCGGCTCGTCGTCGCGGTCGTCGAGCGCGCGGAGCCGGTGTGCGTCATCGAGCCGGCGACGCCGCGAGAGTGGGGACTGTTCGCGTACCAGATCGGCAACTGTCACCAGCCGCTGATGGTGGACGGCGCCGCCCTGGTCTGTCCGGATGTCACCGGCGTCGCGATGATGCTCGAGCACTTCCGCATTCCCTACCGGCGCGACGAGCGCCCCTTCACGCCCGCCAGCGGGCTTGCGGACCACCGGCACGTATGACGTCCCTCGTCGCGCTGCTGCACCTCTGCGACAGCCTGTTCCCGATCGGGGGATTCGGCTACTCGGACGGCCTGGAAGCCGCCGCCGCGGCCGGGCACCTGCGGTCGGCGGACGATCTCGCGGACTGGCTCGCGGTGACCCTCGACGAGGTCATCCGGCGCACCGACGGACCGGCGGTCGTCCGCGCGTGGGACGCGTGGCGGGCGGACGACTGGGACGCGCTGGCGCGGATCGACTGCGAAGCCATCGCGATTCGCCCGGCGTCCGCGACGCGCCTGTCGAATCGCGCCATGGGCCTGCGCCTCCTCAAGACCTGGCACGGGCTCCATCCCGATCCGCGGCTGGCCGAGGCGCTGGCGCTCGCCGCGCGCGGGCGGATCGCGCCCTCGCTGCCCGTCGCCTTCGCGGGCGCCTGCGCGGCGTCCTCGGTCGGGCGCGGGGAGTCGCTTCAGGCGTTCGCGTACACGCGGCTGGCGGCCGCGGCGTCGGCGGCGATGAGGCTCGCGGCCATCGGTCAGACCGACGCCCACGCGCGGCTGGCGGCCGCACTCGCCATGGTGCCGGCGGTGGCGGACCAGCTGCTGGCCGCCGACCTGGCGATCGAATCGTTCGCGCCCGCGCTCGACATCGCGGCGATGAGCCATCCCTACGTGGCCTCGAGGTTGTTCCGGTCATGACTGCTGACAAAGCGCCCGCCCGCCTCGGGATCGGCGGACCCGTCGGCTCGGGCAAGACCGCCCTCGTGGACGCGATCTGCCGGCGCCTGCGCGATCGCTACGAGCTGGGCGTGATCACCAACGACATCTTCACCCGCGAGGACATGGAGTTCCTGGTCCGCCGGGGCGCGCTCGAGGCCGAGCGGATCGTCGGCGTGCAGACGGGCGGGTGCCCGCACACCGCCATCCGCGAAGACGCGTCGATGAACTTCGACGCCATCGACGGCCTGATCGAGCGCTGGCCCGATCTGGATCTCATCCTGCTCGAGAGCGGCGGCGACAACCTCGCCGCGAGCTTCAGCCCCGAGCTGGTCGACGCCGCCATCTACGTCATCGACGTGTCGGGCGGCGACAAGATCCCGCGCAAGGGCGGGCCGGGCGTGACGCGATCCGACCTGCTCGTAATCAACAAGATCGACCTCGCGCCGCACGTCGGGGCCGACCTCGACGTCATGGCGCGCGATGCGCGGCTGATGCGCGGCGACCGGCCGTTCCTCTTCACCAACGTCCGCGGCGGGCACGGCGTCGACGAGGTCGTCTCGTGGATCGAGCGGGAGCTGCTGTTCGCGTAGCGCGCGTCCCGGCGCGCGATCGCCGGACGGCGTCGGGCGTCGGCCGCGACGCGCGGCTGGAGCTCGTGTTCGAGTGCCGGCATGGCCGTACCGTCGCGACCCACGTCTATGCCGAGCCGCCGTTCCGGCCCGTCCGCACGTTCGACGTCGGGGGGGCCGCCTATGCCATCCTGGTCACGGCCGCCCCCGGCGTCTTCGGCGGCGACCGCCTCTCGCTGTCGGTATCGGTCGAGTCCGGGGCGCGGGTGCTGCTCGCGTCGCAATCGGCGCTGCAGGTGCATCCCTCCGAGCCGGCTGCCACCGCCGTCATCGATCAGCAGTACCGCGTCGCCGCTGGCGCCGAGCTGTACTGCGAGTGGGATCCGGTCATCCCGTTCGCGGGAGCCCGCCTGGAGCAGCGGTTCGCCGTGGACGTCTCGAGCGACAGCCGGCTGTTCTGGAGCGACGCCTTGATGTGCGGCCGGGCGGGGAGCGGCGAAGCCTGGCGGTTCGCCGACCTGGCCCACGAACTGCGGCTCGCCGTCGACGGGGAGCTGGAATACCTCGAGCGTTATCGCCTCCGTCCCGGGACGCGCGACGGCACGGCACGCTGGCAGGCCGGCGGCCATCCCTACGTCGGGACGATCCTCGCCCGCGCCGCCGTGCCCGCAGGGGACCCGGCGCTGCTCGAATCGCTCCAGGGGGAGCTGGCCGCGATCGAGGGGGTCATGGCTGCCGTGGATGCGCCCGTCGCCAACCTGGCGGCGGCACGGCTGCTCGCGAGCGCGGGGCCGTCGTTCGCCGCTGCACGCGGGGTCGTCCGCGAGCAGCTGTGCGGGCCTTCTTGGCTGGGCCGGCGTGTCGTGTTCCGCCGCTAGGGTCGTATAATCCGCCCGGGAGGTCGTCCATGCCCAGGTTCGTCCGCGCGATTGTCTTGCTGGTTTTCGGCTCGGTCGTTCTCGGTCCGGTCGTGCAGGCGCGAGCGCAGGCTCCGCCGATGACGCTCGAGGAGCTCTTCCACCGGAACCTCAGCACGAAAGAGGCTCAGGAGACGCAGTTCCCGCCGCACAAGGTCATCGGCAACATCTACTACGTCGGCACGCAGAGCCTCGCGTCGTTCCTCATCGTCACGCCGCAGGGCGACATCCTGATCAACACGGAGTACGAGCGGAACGTGCCCGTGATCGAGAAGTCGGTCGCACAGCTCGGCTTCAAGTTCAGCGACATCAAGATCATCCTCGGCAGTCACGCCCACGGCGACCACATGGAAGGCGACGCCCTGGTCAAGTCGCTCACCGGCGCGCAGGTCATGGCCATGGCCGAGGACGTGCCGCTGCTGAAGAAGATGATGCCCGGCGGCAAGCCGCATCCCCTGGACCGCATCCTCCACGACGGCGACACGGTCTCCCTCGGCGGCACGACGCTCACCGCGCATCTCACGCCGGGCCACACGCCCGGCTGCACCACGTGGACGATGCAGGCGACCGAAGGCGGCAAGACGTACAACGTCGTCATCGTCGGCAGCGTCGGCGTGAACCCCGGCTACAAGCTCGTGAACAACCCCAATCAGCCGGACATCGCCGAGCAGTACGAGCACAGCTTCAAGGTGCTTCGCAGCCTGCCGTGCGACGTGCCGCTCGCCTCGCACGCGGCGATGTACGGCCTGGCCGCCAAGTACGCGAAGCTCGGCAAGGGTGGCCCGAACCCCTTCATCGATCACGCGGGCTACATCAAGGAGCTGGATCTGGACGAGAGCGTGTTCCGCACCGAGCTCGCGCGGCAGCGCAAAGAAGCCGGCCTGTGACGGACGGGCCGCCACTGGGCCCTCCGGTCGATTCCACGCCGGCGAGCACGCCCGGACGAGCCGTCCTCGAGGGACGGCTCGTCACCGTCGCCCCCCTCGACCCCTCTCGCCACGGCGACGCGCTCTTCGAGGCGTGCGGGGGATCCGAACGCGCGTCGCTCTGGACGTACATGTCGGACGGACCGTTCGCCGGCCGCGCCGCCTTCGACCGCTACCTCGCCCAGCGAGCGGCGTCCGTCGATCCGCTCTTCTTCGCCGTCGTGCCGCGCGCGTCCGGCCGCGCCGCGGGCCACGCGGCCTACCTGCGGATCAACCCCCCGGACCGCTCGATCGAGGTCGGCGCGCTCGTCTTCGGGCCCGCCCTGCAGCGCACGGCCGCGGCCACCGAGGCGATGTACCTGATGGCGCGCCACGCCGTCGACGCGCTCCGCTTCCGCCGCTACGAGTGGAAGTGCGATGCGCTGAACGAGGCGTCGCGCCGGGCGGCTCTTCGTCTCGGATTCACCTTCGAGGGCGTCTTCCGCAATCACATGATCCGGAAGGGCAGGAGTCGCGACACCGCCTGGTTCTCGATCGTCGACGCGGAGTGGCCGTCGCGGCGGGAGGCGTTCGAGCGCTGGCTGGATCCCGCGAACTTCGACGGCGCGGGCGTGCAGAGGCGCTCGCTCGCGTCGCTGCGCGGGCAGCCCTGAGCTACGGGGTGGCGGGCAGGCGGTCGGCCGGGATGCCGAGCGCCGCCGCCATCGCGCGCAGGGCGGTCTTGACCTTGGCGACGTTTCGCGGCCCCATGCGCAGGAGCTGGCGCCTGGCGCCCGGCAGCGTCTCGAGATCCGGATCGGCGAAGGCGTAGGATGTCGCGCCGGCCGCTTCGAGCTTCACCGGGTCGTTCACCGTCGGCGTCTCCAGCAGCATCACGATCGCCCGCTCGAGCGTGCTGTCGAACGGCGTGTTGGGAAAGCCCAGGTCGCTGTACGCCTCCTGAATGCGCGGCTTGAGCGTCTCGTACAGCTTCACGCTCCCGTCGGGATCGAGAGACGCGAAGGCGTCGGCGAGCGCGTCGTAGCGCGCGTAGCTGGCGGCGGCGATCGTGATCTGGCCGTTCTGCTGCGCGATGCCGAACGGCGCCGTCGGACGCACGGCCTTGAGCTGGGGCGCCGGCGTCACCCCGTCGGCGATGTTGCTCACCACCAGCGCGAAGTTCCGGATCAGTCCGTCGGTGGCCAGCCACGCCGCGATCGTCGGATTCGACGACAGCTTGCGCACCAGGTCCCGCACGTAGGCGTCGCTCCCGTCGAGCGGCGGGAGGTTCGCGGCGGAACCCGCGGTGGGGGTCATCTGGGAATTCGTCGGCTGGGCCGCCGCGGCAGGCGGCTGGAGCGACGCGGCCGGCGCCGCCTGGTGACGCCGCGACACCAGGAACCAGACCGCGACGACGGCGGCGATCACGATGACGGCGGCGACGATCCACGGCCAGAGTGAGCCCTTCGGATCGGGAGGGCCGCTCGGTGTGCGGTCCAGCTCGTAGTCGCCCAGTCCCGGCATCGGTCACCTCCTGATCGTGCAGTCTATCAAGGTCGCGTGCGGGCCTCGGCGCGCGCGCCGGGCGCGTGGGCGTCGCCGAACGCCGACAGCAGCATCGGTCCCAGCTCGTTCATCGTGCCCAGCGGCGCGCGCGGCGGCGTCACGCCGGCATGGAAGCCCTCGGCGACGAGTCGATCCATGAGGGGACCGGGACTGGCGATGATGTGGACCGGCACGTCCCACGGCGCGTGCCTCCCGCTGACCATGGAGGCGGGCTGGTGGTCGCCCAGCATCACCAGGACCAGATCGTGGCCCGCGCGCTGGCGGACGAATCCGGCCAGCGCCGTCAGGTCGGTACTGGACCGACCGCACGTAATCGGGGCCGAGGTCCAGCCAGTTGGGCGGCTCGGCGAACGCGGTGTCGAGGGCGTCCTGATCGTAGGGATCGGATCCGAGCATGCGGTTCCAGTCCGGTTGATATGGCGGCGTCGGACTGAACGGCGCGTGGGTGCTCACCGTCGGAAAAAAGGCGAAGACCGGCCGGCGCTTCACGGGATCGAGCTCGGCGGCGTCGAGCTTCGCGAGCGAGTACTCGTCGGGCACGTCCCACCACCCGAACGGCCAGCCCTGATAGTCGAGCGACTGCTCGCCGTAGATCTCGTCGAAGTGGTAGAAGGCGCCTTCGGGCCAGGCCGTCTGCAGCCCGGGCATGACCGCGACGGCGCGGAAGCCGTGATCGCGGAAGAAGGTCACCAGCGTCTGACGGGGCTGGCTCATCACGAGGGCGTAGGTATCCGGATCGCGCACCTGAATCCCGGACAGCAGGCTCAGGTGGGCCAGCCACGACAATCCGCCGAACGTCGGCGACGTGACGAACGCGGACACGAGACGGCGGCCCGTGTCGGTGGCCGCCGTCTCGAGCTTCGCGCGGCTGTCGCGGAGCTGCGCCGCGAAGGCAGGGCGGTCGTAGGTCACGGCCCCGTAGGACTCGATGAACACCAGGACCACGTCGGCGTTGCCCAGGCGCACCAGGTCGGAGTCGAGCACCGGGCTGGACGGCAGGGTGGTCGCCCCGGCGCGGGCGGCCAGGGCCGTCAAGGCGAGTTGCACTTGGTGGCCGTAGGCCCCGACGACCGGCGACGCGAATGGCAATCCGTCGTCCAGGTACGGATCGGCGGGCACGGGCGTCAGCCGGTCGACCGTGAACCAGACAATCATCGCGGCGGAGAGCGCCGCCAGGATGGAGCGCGCGACCGGCTGCCCGCCGGCCCGTGCGACGCGCCCGATCGCCCACCGCGACGCCGTGTACAACACGCCGAGCACGAGCGCCGCCCCGATCACGATCGCCGCGACGAGCCACCAGGACGCGACCCGGCTCATCATCTCGACGACGCTGGACATGTACCGGACGTCCCAGAACAGGTTGATCGCGCGGCCGTAGAGTCCCGTCGCGGTGACTTCGGCGTAGTGCCCGAGGATGAGCGCGACCCAGAACCCGGCGAGCACCCGCATCGACCGCGGCGAGAGCGAGCGCCGCCGCCATCCGAGCGCCATCAGCGCGAGGACGAGGATCGCCGCCTCGACCGAGAGCTGCCACTCGAATCGAATCGCCGGGGTCGGCCAGAGATTCCCGAAGGTGAGCGAAGCGTTCAGCAGGACGACTGCGGCTGCCAGGGCCAGCCAGGACGTCAGCGATGCGCGTGTCGGTACAGCCACAGGATGTCGACCAGAAAGGAGTAGGCCAGGGCCGCGAGCGCCACGGCCGCGGCCGCAGTGCTCGTCGGCGGCCGGATGTTCGGCGCGACGGCCACGATCAATCCGACGACCTGCACCACGCAGATCGCCTGGCGGCGTCGGCTCGGCGGGAGTGGACCGGCGAGCCACGGCCAGACGATCGCGGCGCCGATGAAGGCGTAGCGCATCAGGCCGGAGAGCAGCACCCAGACGCCGGCCTTGCCCAGCTGCCACGCGAGAATCGAGAGCACGAGGATGAGCAGCGCGTCGACTTCCATGTCGAAGCGGGCCCCGAACGCGTTCGCCTGCCCGGTCCGTCGCGCCAGCCAGCCGTCCACGCCGTCGAGCGACGCGGCGACGATGGCCGTGCCCGTCGCCGCCGCGGCGAAGGTCGCCGCCGCCGCCTCGCCGACGAGGCCCGCCAGCAGCGCCACCAGGGCCGCCCGCCCGGTTGTGACCCAGTCGGCCGGCCACACGAAGGCCGCCGTGCCCGCCGTACGGCGCGCCGTCACCGCGACCGACATGATGGCCGCGAACACGATGCCGACCTTGAGGAGATACATGTGGCGGACGCCCGAGAACCTCGAGAACCCCGTTCGAGGGATTGTATCTCCTGGCCGAAAAGCCAGAGAATGACGCGCGATGAGCTTGGCGCGCGCGTTCTGGACGGTCGCACCCGGACGCGGAGAGATCCGTGAGGTCGAGACCGGCGAGCCTGGCCCGGACGAGGTCGTCGTCCGCACGCTCTACAGCGGCATCAGCCGTGGGACCGAGGCGCTCGTCTTCCTCGGCCGCGTCCCTCCGAGCGAGTATCGCCGCATGCGCGCGCCGTTCCAGGACGGGGATTTCCCTGGTCCCGTGAAATACGGCTACATCAGCGTCGGTGAGGTCGAAGCGGGCCCCGAGTCGCTGGTCGGGAAGCGCGTGTTCGCGCTGTATCCGCATCAGACGCGCTACGTCGTGCCCGCGTCCGCCGTCGACGTCGTCCCCGACGGCGTCCCCGCCTCGCGGGCGATCCTGGCGTCGAATCTCGAGACCGCCATCAACGGCGTGTGGGACGCCCGCCCTCAGATCGGCGACCGTGTCGCCGTCGTCGGGGCGGGGACGATCGGCTGCCTGGTCGCATGGCTGGCGGGACGGATCATCGGATGCCGCGTCGAGCTGGTGGACATCAACCCCGCCCGCGCGCGCGTCGCCGAGACACTCGGCGTGTCGTTCGCTCTGCCCGACCAGGCGGCTCCGGACGCGGACCTGGTCGTTCACACGAGCGGATCGCCGGCTGGCCTCGCGCTGGCGCTCCGCCTCGCGGCATTCGAGGCGACGATCGTGGATTTGAGCTGGTACGGCGCGCAGATGGTGCCGCTCGCGCTCGGCGAGGGCTTCCACGTCCGCCGCCTGACGATTCGCTCGTCGCAGGTGAGCGCCGTGCCCCCGGCGCAGCGTGCCCGCTGGGACACGCATCGGCGAAGGGCCTTCGCCCTCTCGCTGCTCGCCGATCCCATCGTCGACGTGCTCGTGACCGGCGAGAGCGCGTTCGAAAACCTCCCGGCGGTCATGGCCCGGCTCGCCGGCGCCCCGGGGGACGAGCTGTGTCACCGGATCAGATATGGCGAGTAGCCGGCCGTGCGCCGCGAGCGGCGTCTCCCGGCTGAGGTGGTGTCTCCATGTATAGCGTCACGGTTCGCGACCACATGCTCATCGCGCACAGCCTGCGCGGCGAAGTCTTCGGTCCGGCGCAGCGGCTGCACGGCGCCACCTACGTCGTGGATGTCGAGTTCCGGCGGCCGGACCTGGACCCTGACGGGATCGTCGTGGACATCGGCCGCGCCGGCGGCGTCCTCCACACCGTTCTCGCGGGCCTCGGCTACCGGAACCTGGACGACGACTCGCTCTTCGCGGGTCGCAACACCACGACCGAGTTCCTCGCGCGCCTCGTCTTCGACCGCCTCGTCGAGGCCATTCGCCGCGACGAGCTGGGCGCGAGCGGGCGGTCGGTGGCTGCCCTGCGGGTCACCCTGCACGAGTCGCACGTGGCGTCGGCCTCGTACCGAAGGCCCGACGACGGGCTGATGCCGCCGATTACGTTCGTCGTGCCCGGCCGGATCGACACGCGGACGGGCGGCTACGCCTACGACCGCCGTGTCGTCGCCGGCCTGCGCAGGCGGGGATGGCACGTCGACGTGCGCGAGGTGAGCGCTGCCTTTCCGTTCCCTGACCGGGCCGCGCGCGACGAACTGGCCGCGGTGCTGGCCGCCGCCCCGGCGGGGACGGTCGCCGTGGTCGACGGCCTGGCGTTCGGCGCGGTCCCGGAGGAAGCCGAGCGGGCGGCCGAACGCCTCCACCTCGTGGCACTCGTGCATCATCCGCTGGCGTGCGAGACGGGCCTCGGACCCGACCGCGCAGCCGCGCTCGACGCCAGCGAGCGGCGCGCGCTCCTGTCGGCCCGGCGGGTGATTGCCACGAGCCGCGCGACGGCCGGCGGGCTGCAGGAGATGGGAGTGCCCCCGGAACGGATCGACGTGGTCGAGCCCGGAACCGATCCAGCCGCTCCCGCGTCGGGCTCGGCCGATGGGCGGACGCACCTGCTGGCGGTGGGCGCGGTGGTCCCCCGAAAGGGCCACGAAGTCCTGGTCGATGCGCTGGCATCGCTGCCTCGGGACGGGTGGGTGCTCACCTGCGTCGGGAGTCTCGCGCGTGACCCGGCGACCGCGGCGCGTGTGCGCGCGAGGATCGAGTCGGCCGGCTTGCAGGAACAGGTGCACCTCGCCGGCGAGATCGACGAGGCCGCGCTGGCGCGCTGCTACGACGAAGCCGACGTGTTCGTCTTGCCCGCCTTCCACGAGGGATACGGCATGGCGGTGGCCGAGGCGCTCGCGCGTGGCCTGCCGGTCGTCGCGACGCCCACGGGCGGGATTCCGGAACTCGTCGGACGCGAAGCCGGCTTGATCGTGCCACCGGGAGATCCCGCCGCGCTGGCGGCGGCGCTGTCGCGCGTGGTCACCGACGGCGGTCTGCGTGCGCGTCTGGCGGCCGGCGCACGGACCGTTCGCCGCCGCCTGTCCAGCTGGGACGAGGCTGCCGAGCGCGTCGCCCGGGTCCTCGAACGGGCGTCGCATGGGTGAATTCGACGCGGACTGGCTGGCCTTGCGCGAGCCGGCCGATCGAGCGGCACGGTCGGAGGTGCTCACCCGCCACGTCGCGGCGCGACTCGCGTCGGGACCGCGCATCCTGGACCTGGGGGCAGGTGCCGGCGCCAACTTCCGGTACCTGTCCGCGCGTCTGCCGGCCTCCCAGCGCTGGCTGCTGGTCGATCACGACCCGGCGCTCCTTCGGATCGCGGCGCTCGAGAGAGCCGCCGCGGCTCACGTCGACACGCGCCTCGCCGACCTCGCCGGGCTGCCGCGCGATCTGTTCGCGTCTGTCGCGCTGGTGACGGCGTCGGCTCTGCTGGATCTCGTCTCCGCGTGGTGGCTGACCGAGCTGGCCGCGCGGTGTCGGGCGGGCAGTGCCGTGGTGCTGTTCGCCCTGACGTATGACGGGCGCCTGGCGTGTCGCCCCGCCGAGCCGGAGGACGAGGAAATCCGCGAGCTCGTGAACCGCCACCAGCGGACCGACAAGGGCTTCGGCCCGGCGCTGGGCCCCGCCGCGACCGACACGGCCGTCGACGCGTTCGTCGCGGTCGGCTACCAGGTGGAGCGTGCTCGGAGCGACTGGGTGCTGGGACCGGACACGGCGCGTCTCCAGGTCCGTCTCATCGAGAGCTGGGCGGGCGCCGCGATGGCGCTGGCGCCGGATCGATCGACGCGAATCGACCGATGGCGTGAGCGGCGGGTCGCGCACGTCCACGGGGGACGCTCCACGCTGCGCGTGGGTCACGAGGACCTGGCCGGGTGGATCAGATGATGCGCGCGACTGGAAAGTCGTTCTCCGCCGTCCCGGACGTGTCCTCGGCGTGCAGCTCGCAGTCGAACAGCACGTCTCCGCCCATGCGGAAGACGCGGTAGCGCGGCCGGCGGCAGTCGCGCAGGAACGTCTGCGCCGGCAGGCGGATGGCCGGCCGGCCGTCGCCGATGAGGAGCGGCGCCACCGCCACCTGGAGGCGATCGAGCAGGTTGGCGGTCAGGAACGTCGACACCGTCACGCCGCCGCCTTCGATGAAGATCCGCGCGCACCCCCGCGCGCGGAGCATCTGCAGCAGATCGCCGGCGCCGGCGCCCGGCGTGTCGCCATCGACGGCGACCAGGCGCGCGCGGCCCACGTGCGTCTCGCCCTTGCGGACGTTCGATCGCGCGCACACGTACAGCGTCTCCACCGAGTCGTCCTGAAAGACGCGATATCGGCTCTCGAGCCCGCGCGTCGGGTCGAACACGACGCGCAGCGGATTCGGCCCGTCCACGTGCCGCGTCGTCAGCAGGGGATCGTCGGCGGCGACCGTCCCGGCGCCCACGACGATCGCGTCGCAGAGCGCGCGCAGCCGGTGCAGGTGCAGGATGTTCGCCTTCCCGGTGACGAACTGCGACTCGCCGGCGTGGGTCGCGATGAAGCCGTCGATGCTCTGGCCGAGATGGCCGACCGTGATCGGATGGGCCGGCGTGGCGCTGCAGATCGGCAGATAGAGGTCGACGAGGGCGTGACGCGGATCGCCCGACGGCAGCGCGAGCATCCAGCCGGTCCCGGGCTCCCACACGAGGAGGGCGTCGGGGTGCCCGGGCGCGACGGGACGGAGGTCGTCACCGGCGCCCGCCATCGCAAACGACACCGGTCGGTCTTGCGCCGCGAGCTCGGCCGCCCGCCTGGCGGCCGCCAGCACAATCGTCCAGGCGGCGCTCGTCGTCGAGGGCTGGCTGGCGGTTGGCATCAGGGGCACTAGCTTAGCGCAAGACTCCCGGCTTCCACTTGATGTTGCACCCGGTGCTCGGCCGTTGTTCGGACGCCGGCGCGCGGCCCGCCAGCACGGCGTCGGCGGCCGCCCGCAGCGACTCGCCCGTGACCGGGATCGACCCGCCGGGGCGGCTGCGGTCGAACTCGCCGCGGTAGGCGAGGCGCCGCGATCGGTCGAACAGGAAGAAGTCCGGCGTGCAGGCCGCGTGGAACGCCCGCGCGACGTCCTGGGTCTCGTCGTAGAGATACGGGAACGTGTAGCCCGAGGACTCGGCCTCGATCTTCATTCCCCTCGGGCCGTCGTCGGGATACGTGACGGCGTCGTTCGCGTTGATGGCGAGGATGGCGAGGCCGCGCGCCCGATACTCGGTCGCGAACGCTGCGAATGCCGGCCGGATGTGCTTCACGTACGGGCAGTGACGGCAGATGAAGGCGACGAGCAGCGGCGCATCCGCGAAGTCCCGGTCCGTCACCACGCGCCCCTCGAGATCCGGAAGGGCAAAGGGGGGCAGCATCGTGCCGAGCGCCAGCATGGATGACGGCGTGAGCGCCATACTGGACACGATATCATTGACTCCGCTACGCTCCAGCTTCCAGGAGGCGCCGATGAGAGCGCGGTTCGACGGGCCGAGGATCGACGAAGGACGAAGCGGGATGTCGCGCCGCGAGGTGCTGAAGGCGCTGCCGGTGCTGGCGCTGGCGCCCAGGCTGGCGCCGAGGCTGTTCGCCCAGGGTCTGGCGTCGGTGCTGACCCCGAGCGGGCTCAACCACATGACGCTCAGCGTGACGGACGTGAAGCGCTCGCTGGACTTCTACCAGGGGCTCTTCGGCATGCCCGTCCAGGCACGCCAGGGCAGCACCGTCTGCCTGGCCATCGGCGACGGCCCGCAATACCTGGCCCTGAGCCCGGCCGGCAGCAATGGGCCCAGCATCAGCGACTTCTGCATGGGCATCGTGGATTTCAGCGTCGAGCGCGCCAAGCAGGTGCTGTCGGCTCACGGCGTCACCGAGGCGCCGACGCCCGGCGGCGGCCTGGCCGGCGGACCGATGCACATGCGCGAGCGGATGCGCGGCCCCCAGGACGGCGGCGACCAGGAGGGCACCCCCGAGTTCTACTTCGGCGATCCCGACGGCATCGTCGTGCAGTTGCAGGATCCGAGCTACTGCGGCGGAGCGGGTGTGCTCGGCAACATCTGCCGCCAGGTCGAACCGTCGCCGAAGAAGGGCCTGATGGCCGTGCGCGGCTTGAGCCACTTCACGATCTCGGTGGCCGACGCCGCGCGGTCGAACAAGTTCTATCAGGACGTCTTCGGTCTCGACGTCCAGGCGCGGCAGGGGCCCACGGCGCCGCTGCTCGGCGTGGGGCCGGGCGTCAGCTTCATCATGTTCACGGGCGGCGCCGGCGCCGCGCGGGGCAACGCCGCGCCGCGGCCGGCCAGCATCAACCATCTCTGCATGAACATGGAGAACTTCGACCCCGACGCCGTCATGAAGGCCCTCGAGAGCTACGGCATCAAGGACCGGGCGGCCGGGCGAGGGCCGGTCGGGCCGATGGAGAAGTACGTGAGCATGCGCATGCCAAACCGCGGCGGCGCGCCCGACGGCACGCCCGAGCTGTACTTCACGGACCCGGACGGCCTGCTCGTCCAGTTGCAGGACGTCAAGTACTGCGGGGGCGGTGGACACCTCGGCGACGAATCATGCAGTTAACCAGGGACATCATCTGAGCGAGGGAAGCAGGACGTGATCGACTTCGGAACCAGTTCGACCGCTGATCTCAGGGCCGTCCACGCCAGGGTGCTCGAGGAGTACCAGGCGTTCCGCGACCGTGGACTCAAACTGAATCTCGGGCGCGGCAAGCCATCGGAGGAGCAGCTCGATCTGTCCAACGCGCTCCTGGCCTTGCCCGGAGAGAGCGCGTACCGGGCGGCCGACGGCACGGACTGTCGGAACTATGGCGGCGTGCAGGGACTTCCGGAGGCCCGCGCCCTCTTCGCCCCGATGCTCGGCGCCACGCCGGATCAGGTCGTGGTCGGCGGCAATGCGTCGCTCACCCTCATGCACGACACGGTTGCCTGGGCCTCGAGCCACGGCGTGCCAGGTGGAGACGGCCCCTGGTCGACGGCGGGACCGATCACGTTCCTCTGTCCGGTACCTGGCTACGATCGCCACTTCACGATCTGCGAGGGCTTCGGCATCCGCATGGTCGCGGTGCCGCTGACGGGACGCGGCCCCGATCTGGCGACGGTGGAGCGGCTGGCCGGCCAGGACGCCTCCGTCAAGGGCATGTGGTGCGTGCCGAAGTACAGCAACCCGACGGGCGAGATCTACGCGGACGACGTGGTCGAGCGGCTCGCCGCGATGAAGACCGCCGCGCCGGACTTCCGTTTGTTCTGGGACAACGCCTACGGCGTGCACCACCTGACCGCCAACCGCCACGAGGTCGCGAACATCCTCGAGCTGGCGGCGCGGCACGGGCATCCGGATCGGGCGTTCGTGTTCGCGTCGACGTCGAAGATCACGTTCGCCGGCGCCGGCATCGCGCTGTTCGCCTCGTCGGCGGCGAACGTGAAGTGGCTGCTCGGCCACCTGGAGCGGTCGACGATCGGCCCCGACAAGATCAACCAGCTCCGCCATGTCCGCTTCCTGCGGGATGCAGCCGGCCTCGAGGCGCACATGGCCGCGCACGCGCGCATCCTGGCGCCGAAGTTCGACGCCGTGCAGGCGCAGTTCGCGGCCCGGCTCGGCGGGAGCGGCGTCGCGACGTGGACCTGTCCCGAAGGCGGCTACTTCATCAGTCTGGATGTCGCGCCGGGCTGCGCGAAGCAGACGATCGCGCTCGCCAAGGCCGCCGGCATCGTGGTCGTTCCGGCGGGATCGACGTTCCCGCACCGGCACGATCCGGAGGACCGGAACATCCGGGTGGCGCCGTCGTATCCGACACTCAGCGAGGTGACGCAGGCGGCGGAAGGACTCGCCCTCTCCGTGCTCGTCGCCGCCAGCGAGCGGATCCTGGCCGGCCGCGGCGACGTCGTGGCCGCGTCGAGCACCTAGCGGGAGCGGTTTTCGTTTCGCTGGAGCGGCTGACCTTCAGGTCGGCTTCGCATTGGCGGACCTGAAGGTCCGCGGCTACACCGATCTCGGTCCGCGGTTACACCGATCTCGGCCCGCGGTTACACCGATCTCGGTCCGCAGTTACACCGATCTCGGTCCGCGGCGCCACCGATCTCGGGGCGACATCGATCTCGAAAACGCTGTAGCCCCAGGCGCCCGCACCCGGCACCGGGCGCCCGGGGCCCAGCACCGTATAATTCAGGGAATATGTGGCGGCCAAGTCGAGCGCAGTGGCTCGTGATCTGGCCGGTCGTCCTGCTGCTTGTCGTGGCGTGGCCGCCGGCCGAAGGGGGCAGCCTCGGATTCAAGATCGTCGGCTGGGCCGTCGATCCCCTCCACGCGCTCCCCGTCATGCCGCCCGATCTGCCCGTCGCGCTCGGCGACGACGGCTTCGCGGTCTCGCAGCACGACACGCAGATGGCCGAGTACTACGACGCCTACGACAGCTCGTCGTTCAACCGGATCCGGATGGAGATCAGGGATTTCGAGAATCCGTTCGATCCAACGACCGAACGGCAGGTGCTGGTCGCGCTCGCGGCTCTGGCGGCGCTCCTCGTCTGGCGGTTGGAGGCCGGCCGCGAGGCGTTCCGCTGAGCCGACGTGACGAGCGTCCGGCCCGCGCGGGTGCGCGGACCGGACGCGCCGCCAGGGTGCGTCAGCGAGCGGAAGCCGGCGGATGCAGCATGAGGTGCTGCACGCGCCAGTTCTGAGCCTCGCCCGTGTAGATCTCGTTCTCCGACGGGCACGCCATCTCGTGAACCCAGTAGAACTGGCCGGGCCGCTTCCCCAGGGTGCCGAACCAGCCGAGCAGCTTGCCGTCGAGCGTCGTCTTGTAGATCTTGCCGCCCGCGTCGGCGCTGTAGAGGTACTGCGTCGGGCCGGGCGTGATGCAGATCGCCCAGGGCGCGCGGACGTCGTCGATCGACCGGATGAACTTCAGATCCGGGCTGTACACCTGGACGCGGCTGTTGCCGCGGTCGGCGACGTAGATGTTGCCCTGCGCGTCGGACGCGATCGCGTGCGGCGTGTTGAACTGGTCGGGACCGTCGCCGCGGGTGCCGACCGTACCCACCCAGTCGCCGTCCTTCGTGAACTTCGCCACGCGCGAGTTGCCGTAGCCGTCGGACACGAAGATGTTGTCGTTGTTGTCCCACGTCACGTCCGTCGGACGATTGAAGGTGTTCGGGCTGCCCACGGGCGGCGGCGCGTCCTCGGCAGGATGCCGGCCTTCCTCGAGGTACTGCTCGAGGTAGTCGATGGCCTCCGGCTTGCGGCCGAGCACCATCGTGACCTGACCCTGGGCATTGAACTTCATGACCATGTTCGACCCCTCGTCGACGGCCCAGAGGTTGCCGTACTTGTCGAACTTGATGTCATGCGCGAACGAGAAGCCGTAGTTGCCCTGGCCCCATTCCTTCACCCAGTCGCCGTCCTTGGTGAACTCGTACAGCCGCGACGCGATCGCGCCGCGGGCCGGACCGCCCCACGTGCCGGTGCGCGTGTACACGAAGATGTGGCCCTGCGGGCTGATGGCGACGCCCTCGGTCTCGCCGATCATGCGATCCGGCGGCGTCTTCAGGTTGAGCGGAACCACGTCGAACGGAATCTCCGGTACCGACTTCTCGAGCTCGGCCTGCTTCGCCAGCCGGGCCTGCATTTCCGGGCTCATTCCGCGACCGCGCCCTCCGCGCCCACCACCGCGCTGCGCGGAGACGCTGACTCCGACGCCCGTGATCATCATGCCGACGCCTATGACCGCCATCAGGACCAGAAACATCCGTTTCACGACACCCTCCTTGCTTGCCTCTCCCAGACCCGGCCGTTCACCGGGAACCGCCGATGGATGGGGAAGTATACGCGAATCTTGCGGCAGGGAAGGGGGATGCGGGGAGGGACGGGGCGGCGCCGCCGGACCAGCGATCAAGCCGGCGCGCGAGGTGCCGCCTGTTGCTGCGGCCTGGCCGGCGCCGGCGCTTCCAGGGTGACGGTGATCGTCCGCTGCTGCTTGTCGCGCACGATGCCGAGCGAGAGGCTCGTTCCTGCGTCGCGTACCGCCCGCACGAGGTCGGCGCGCGACTGCACGTCCTGGCCGGCCGCCGACTCGATGACGTCTCCGACTTCGAGCCCGGCCCGACTCGCCGCCGACCCGTCCGTGACCGAGGCCACGAGGACTCCGGACGTCGCGCCGAAGTAGTCGGCCAGCTGGGGCGTGAGCGTCTGGATCGTCACGCCCAGCCGGGGAGGTGCCGGCGCGAGTTCCGGCAGGCGGCGCAGCTCGCCCCGCAGGCCCCGGAGACGGCCGAGATCCATGTTGAAGGGGAAGCCATTGCCGGCGCCGAATGGCTCGACCGCGGCGGGCGTCACCTTCAGCGTCTGACGTTGACCGTTGCGTGTGACCGCCACGTCGACCGTGCGGCCCGGAGGGGTCTCTTCGACGAGACGCTCGAGCTCCCGCACACCGCGGACCCGCTCGCCGTCGAACGCCGTGATGACGTCCGACACCTTCAGGCCGGCATCGGCCGCCGGGCTGCCCGCCCGGACGCTGGTGACGAACGCACCGCCCTCGACGGGCTTCCCTCCGAGGTCGGCCGGCGTGACGTCGCGGACGGTGACGCCGATCTGCACGTCGGGGCCGGGCATGAACGGCATCGCTCCGGCCATGGGCGGCTGTGGTCCGCGTGCGCGCGGGGGCGCCTGCGCGAGCACCGCCGACGAACCGATGAGGACGGCGCAGCAGCCGGCCGCGAGCGCGGCCGCTAGGGGCGATCTCGTGACAGCGTGCATGGCGGGCTCTCCCTCGGCGTCCATCCCTTAGGACGTGCCGGGGTCCGCCGCGGTTGGCCCGGCGGGAGCCGGTCGAGCGATCAGGCCAGGGGCGCCGGCAGCAGCGAGTCGCCCATCAGGTACTCGTCGACGCCGCGGGCGCAGCTGCGGCCCTCGGCGATCGCCCAGACGATGAGCGACTGGCCCCGCTGCATGTCGCCGCACGTGAAGACCCCGGGCACGCTGGTCATCCACCGCGCATCGCGGGACACCGTGCCGCGCGCGGTCATCGTCACGCCGAGCGCCTCGAGGAGCGGATTCGTCTCGGGGCCGAGGAAGCCCATCGCCAGGAGCACGAGCCCGGCCTGCAGCTCGCGCTCGCTTCCGGGCACCTTCGTGAACGTCAGGCGCCCGTTCTCGAACGCCGTCTCCACCTGCGCCGTGTGGAGGGTCGTCACGTGTCCTTCGCCGTCACCCGAGAAGCGCTCGGTCGAGATCGCGTAGATCCGGTCGCAGCCCTCTTCGTGGGCGGCCGACACGCGGAAGATGTTCGGCCACAGCGGCCACGGGTTGCCGGCGGCGCGGCGGTCGGGCGGGCGCGACAGCAGCTCCAGCTGGGTGACGCTCTTCGCGCCCTGGCGGTGGGCCGTGCCCAGACAGTCGGCGCCGGTGTCGCCGCCGCCGATGATCACGACGTGCTTGTCGCTGGCGGTGATGAACCGCTGGTCGGCGACCTGATCGCCCTCGCACCGCCTGTTCTGGAGCGTGAGGTACTCCATGGCGAAGTGGATCCCGCGCAGATCCCGCCCGGGCACCGGCAGGTCGCGCGGCACGGTGGATCCGCCGGCGAGGACGATCGCGTCGAAGCCCCCGCGCAGTTCCTCGACCGGGACGTTCACCCCGACGTTGGCGTTCGTGCGGAAGATCACGCCTTCCTCGGCGAGCAGGTCGAGGCGGCGCTGGAGGCGCCACTTCTCCAGCTTGAACTCCGGAATGCCGTAGCGCAGCAGGCCGCCGATCCGGTCCGCGCGCTCGAAGACGGTCACCCAGTGCCCGGCCTGGTTCAGCTGCGCGGCCGCGGCGAGGCCGGCGGGTCCGGATCCCACGACGGCCACGCGCCTGCCCGTGCGCACGGCGGGCGGCTGCGGCACGACCCAGCCCTCGCGGAACGCGTGGTCGATGATCGCGTTCTCGGCCGCCTTGATCGTGACCGGCTCGTCGTTGATGCCGAGGACGCAGGAGCCCTCGCACGGCGCCGGGCACAGCCGGCCGGTGAACTCCGGGAAGTTGTTGGTCGCGTGCAGGCGCTCGATGGCCGTCCGCCACCGGTCGCGGTAGACGAAGTCGTTCCAGTCGGGGATGAGGTTCCCGAGCGGGCAGCCCTGATGGCAGAACGGGACGCCGCAGTCCATGCAGCGTGCCGTCTGTCCCCGCAGCACGTCGGTCTCGTAGGGCACGTAGACCTCGCGCCAGTCGTGGACGCGCTCGCCGACCGGACGCGTCGGCTGCTTCTTGCGATGGATCTCGATGAACCCTGTGGGTTTGCCCATTACGCGAGCTCCGCGACGGGCGCTTCGCCCGCCGATTCCGAGGCGCGTGGGGACGCCGAGCCCGCCGGCGCCGGCATCCCGGCGAACGTGATGACGCCGGCGAGCGCCCGCTTGTAGTCGCGGGGGATCACCTTGACGAAGCGGCCGCGCGCGGTCTCCCAGTCGAGCAGGAGGTCCCCGGCCACGCGGCTGCTCGTGTGGGTGACGTGACGTCCGAGCAGGTCGCGCACGAGCGCTTCGTCGGAGTCGTCGAGCGCCTCCAGGTCCACCATCTCGGGGTTGCAGCGGCGCACGAAGCCGCCGTCCTCGTTCAGGACGTACGCGACGCCGCCGCTCATGCCGGCGGCGAAGTTCCGTCCCGTCGTCCCGATGATGACGACGCGGCCGCCCGTCATGTACTCGCAGCCGTGGTCGCCGACGCCTTCGACGACGGCCAGGGCGCCGCTGTTGCGGACGGCGAACCGCTCGCCGGCCATGCCGCGGAAGTACGCCTCGCCCGAGGTCGCGCCGTAGAGCGCGACGTTGCCGGTGATGATGTTGTCGGTCGGGACGAACGTCGACGCCTTCGGCGGATACATCACGATGCGCCCGCCCGAGAGGCCCTTGCCGGCGTAGTCGTTGGCGTCGCCCTCGAGCGTCAGCGAGATGCCGCGCGGCAGGAAGGCGCCGAAGCTCTGGCCCGCCGAGCCGGTGAGCTTGATGCGGATCGTGTCGTCGGGCAGGCCCGCGCCGCCCCAGCGGCGGGTGAGCTCGGAGCCGAGCATCGTGCCGACGGCGCGGTGGACGTTGCGGACGGGCAGGTCGAGGACCACCGGCGTGCGCCGCTCGAGTGCGTCCCGGCAGGCCGCGATCAGCGCGTTGTCGAGCGCGGCGCCGAGGCCGTGATCCTGCGTCGTCAGGCGCCGGCGCGGGGCGTCGGCCGGCAGCGGCGGCTGGTAGAGAATCGAGGAGAAGTCGAGTCCCTTCGCCTTCCAGTGGTCGACCGCCCTGCGCGCGTCGAGGCGATCCACCCGCCCGATCATCTCGTCCATCGTCCGGAAGCCCAGCGCGGCCATGTGCTCGCGCACTTCCTCGGCGATGAAGCGGAAGAAGTTGACGACGAACTCGGGCCTGCCCGAGTAGAGCTTGCGCAGCTCGGGATCCTGGGTCGCGACGCCGACCGGGCACGTGTTCAGGTGGCAGACGCGCATCATCACGCAGCCCGACACGACGAGCGGCGCCGTGGCGAAGCCGAACTCCTCGGCGCCCATGAGTGCCGCGATGACGACGTCGCGGCCGGTCTTCATCTGGCCGTCCACCTGGACGACAATGCGGTCGCGCAGGCCGTTGAGGCGGAGCACCTGCTGGGTCTCGGCCAGGCCGAGCTCCCACGGCGTGCCGCCGTGCTTGATGCTCGTGAGCGGCGACGCGCCGGTGCCGCCGTCGTGCCCGGAGATGAGGACGACGTCGGCATGCGCCTTGGCGACGCCGGCGGCGATCGTGCCGACGCCGCTGATCGAGACGAGCTTGACCGAGATCCGCGCGCGCGGGTTCGAGTTCTTCAGGTCGTAGATGAGCTGCGCCAGGTCCTCGATCGAGTAGATGTCGTGGTGCGGCGGCGGCGAGATCAGGCCGACGCCTGGCGTCGAGTGGCGCACCTTCGCGATCCACGGGTACACCTTGTGGCCCGGCAGCTGGCCGCCCTCGCCGGGCTTGGCCCCCTGCGCCATCTTGATCTGCAGCTCGTCGGCGCTCAGGAGGTACTCGCTCGTGACGCCGAACCGGGCCGAGGCGACCTGTTTGATCGCGCTCCGGCGGCTGTCGCCGTTCGCGTCGGGCACGTAACGCGCCGGGTCCTCGCCGCCCTCGCCGGTGTTCGACTTGCCGCCGAGGCGGTTCATGGCGATCGCGAGCGTCTCGTGCGCCTCCTGGCTGATCGAGCCGTACGACATCGCACCGGTGGCGAAGCGCTTCACGATCTGCTCGACCGGCTCGACCTCCTCGAGGGGCACCGGCGGGCCGCCGGGGACGAGCTCGAGCAGCCCCCGCAGCGTCGCCAGGCGCCGGCTCTGGTCGTCGACCAGGTGCGTGTACTCCTTGAAGATCGCGTACTGGCCGGATCGCGTCGCGTGCTGGAGCTTGAAGACGGTGTCCGGGTTGAACAGGTGGTACTCGCCGTCACGGCGCCACTGGTACTCGCCGCCCTCGACGAGATCCGGATCGCCGCCCGAGCGGCGCGGGAAGGCGTGCCGGTGGCGGCGGATCGTCTCCTCGGCGATCTCGCCGAGGCCCACGCCGCCGATCCGGGACGTGGTCCAGGTGAAGTAGCGGTCGACGAAGGCCTTGTCGAGGCCGACGGCCTCGAAGATCTGGGCGCCGCAGTAGCCCTGCAGCGTCGAGATGCCCATCTTGGACATCACTTTGAGGATGCCCTTGTTGAGCGCGTGGATGTAGTGCTCGACCGCCTCGGCGTGCGTCGTCCCGTTCAGGATCCGCTGGCGGATCATGTCGTCGAGCGTCTCGAACGCCAGATACGGGTTGACGGCGCCCGCGCCATAGCCGACGAGCAGGGCGCAGTGGTGCACCTCGCGCGCGTCGCCCGTCTCGATGACGAGGCCGCACCGTGTCCGCGCGCCCAGACTGACCAGGTGGTGGTGGACGCCGGCCGTGGCGAGCAGGCTCGGGATCGGCGCGCGGTCGCGATCGGCGGCGCGGTCGGAGAGGATCAGGATCGTGTAGCCGGCCGCCACGGCGTCGCTCGCGCGGCGCTTGAGATTTTCGAGCGCGTGCTCCAGGCCCTCACCGCCCTTGTGCGGGTCGAACAGCATCGGCAGCGTGATCGAGCGGAAGGCCGGCTCGTAGACGTGCCGCAGGCGCGCCGTCTGCGCGTTGTCGATCACCGGGTAGGCGATCTTGATCTGCCGGCACGATTCGGGCTTCGGCTCGAGGAGGTTGCCCTCGGGCCCGATCGTCGAGCCCATCGCCGTGACGAGCTCCTCGCGGATCGCGTCGAGCGGCGGGTTGGTGACCTGCGCGAAGACCTGCTTGAAGTAGTCGTAGAGCAGCCGCGGCCGTTCCGAGAGCACCGCGAGCGAGGTGTCGGTGCCCATCGACCCGATGGGCTCCGCGCCGTTCGCGCCCATCGGTGCGAGCAGGATCCGCAGGTCCTCCTGCGTGTAGCCGAACATCTGCTGGCGCCGCAGCACGGTCTCGTGGCTGGGTGCCGGGAGGTACGGCGCCTCGGGCAGGTCCTCGATGTCGACCAGATGCTCGGCGAGCCACGTGCCGTACGGCTGCTCGGCGGCGAGGCGGGACTTGATCTCGTCGTCGGACACGATCCGGCCCTGCGCCGTGTCGATCAGGAAGATGCGGCCCGGGTGCAGCCGCTCCTTGATCAGCACGTTCTCGGGCGGAATGTCGAGCACGCCGACCTCGGAGGCCATCACGACCAGGTCGTCCTTGGTGACGTAGTAGCGCGACGGCCGGAGGCCGTTCCGGTCGAGCACCGCGCCGATGACCGTGCCGTCGGTGAAGGCGATCGACGCCGGGCCGTCCCACGGCTCCATGAGCGCCGCGTGGTACTCGTAGAAGGCCTTGAGCTCGGGCGACATCGACTCGTGCCCCGCCCAGGGCTCGGGAATCATCATCAGGACGGCGTGCGGCAGCGATCGCCCGCCCATGACGAGGAACTCCAGCACGTTGTCGAAGGTGGCCGTGTCGCTCCCGCCCTCCCGGATGATCGGCAGGACTTTCTCCAGGTCGGCGCCGAAGACCTTCGACTTGAGCAGGCCCTCGCGGGCGCGCATCCAGTTGATGTTCCCGCGCAACGTGTTGATTTCCCCGTTGTGCGCGATGAAGCGGTACGGGTGCGCCAGCGGCCACGACGGAAACGTGTTCGTGCTGAAGCGCTGGTGCACGAGCGCGAGCGCCGAGACCATGTCGGGATCGGCCAGGTCGGGGAACGTCGGCACGATCTGGTCCGCGATCAGCATCCCCTTGTAGATGAGCGTCCGCGAGGAGAGGCTCGGGATGTAGAACAGGTGCCGCTCGGTGAGCCCCAGACGGTCGGCCTCGGCCTCGATCCGCTTGCGGATCACGTAGAGCTTCCGCTCGAACCACATCGGGTCGGACATCGTGGCGGCCTGCGCGCCGGGGCCGGCCCCGATGAAGACCTGCGCCATGTGCGGCCTGGCCGCCCGCGCGGTCGCGCCCAGCACGGCGTCGTCGGTCGGGACCACGCGCCAGCCGAGCACCTGCTGGTGCTCCTCCCCGGCCACGCGCTCGACCAGCGCCCGCACCTCGGCCTGCTCCCCGGTGAGGCGGGGCAGGAACACGAGCCCGGCGCCATAGAGCCCCCGCGCGGGCAGCGTGATGCCGAGCGGCGCGGTGACCTTGCGCAGGAACGCGTCGGGCAGCTGGATCAGGATCCCGGCGCCGTCGCCGGTGTTCTTCTCGCAGCCGCACGCCCCGCGGTGGAGCAGGTTGGTCAGGACCTCGAGGCCCTTCTCGACGATGTCGTGCGACTGGTGGCCTTTGATGTGCACCACGAAGCCGACGCCGCAGGCGTCGTGCTCGTCGCGCGGATCGTACAGGCCCGCCGCCCCTGGCGGCGCCGTTCGCAGAGTTGGAAGCTCGCCCATGTTAAGTCCCGTATTTATGCCGTACTTCGATTTAGAAGGGAAATACAATGATCATATCTCATACATGAGTAGAAGAGATGGAACGGGCCTGGTGCCGGACGGTTCCCGGCGCCCGTCTCAGTGAAACTGGGTGGCCCCGAGCGCCAGGGTCAGGACGATCATCACCGCCACGGTGATCCAGGAGACGACGTTGTAGCGGCGCGAGTTCACGTGCTCGCCCATCAGCCCCCGGTTGTTCACCAGCAGCAGCATGAAGATCAGCACGAACGGCAGCAGGATGCCGTTGACGACCTGCGAGGCGACCATCACCTGGAAGAGCGGGAACCGCGGGAGCAGCAGCACGCCCCCGCCGCACACGATGAGCAGCGTGTAGAGCCAGTAGAAGGCCGGCGCTTCGTCGAAACGCTTGTCCAGGCCCGCCTCGAAACCCATGCCCTCGCAGACGGCGTACGCCGTCGAGATCGGCAGGATCGTCGCCGCGAAGAGCGACGCGTTGAACAGCCCCGCGGCGAAGAGCAGGTAGGCGTATTCACCCGCGAGCGGCCGGAAGGCCTGCGCCGCCTCGGCGCCCGTGGTGATGTTGTAGACCCCGGCGCGGTGCAGCGTCGCGGCGCAGGCGACGATGATGAACCACGCGACGATGTCGGTGAACAGGCAGCCCAGCACCACGTCCCAACGCAGCGCGCGGTACTGCCGGGCCGTCACGCCCTTCTCGACGACCGACGCCTGCAGGTAGAACTGCATCCACGGCGCGATCGTGGTGCCGACCAGCCCGATCACCATGAACAGGTACGAGTGATCGCGCAGCCCCACCGACTCGGGGCGCGTGACCGTCGAGAGCGCCGCGGCGCGCCAGTCGGGATGGGCGAGCAGCCCCGAGACGACGTAGGCCACGTAGAAGACCGACGCCATCAGGAAGATCTTCTCGACGCTGCGGTACGTCCCGTGGACCACGAGCAGCCACACGGCGGCCGCGGCCAGCGGCACGACGATGAACCGCGACAGGCCGAAGAGCTCGAGGCTGGCCGCGACGCCGGCGAAGTTGGCGACGACGTTGCCGAAGTTGGTCACCGCCAGCGCCAGCATCAGCCAGAACGTGGCGCGCAGCCCGAACTCCTCCCGGATCAGGTCGCTCAGGCCCTTGCCCGTGACCGCGCCCATCCGCGACGACATCTCCTGGACGATCACCAGCGCGATGGTGATCGGGATCATCGTCCAGAGGAGCGTGTAGCCGAACTGCGCGCCGGCGACCGAATAGGTCGCGATGCCGCCGGCGTCGTTGTCGACGTTCGCGGTGATGAACCCGGGACCGATGACGGCGAGCACCAGCAGCAGGCGGGTGCCCCAGCTCCGCCGCAGGAGCGAGCGCAGCGCCATCGGTCAGTCCCGCCGCAGCATGGTGATCACGTCGTCGGCCGTCACGATGCCCACCAGCCGGTGGTCGGCATCGACGACGGCGAGCGTGATCAGGCTGTACTTGTCGAAGAGCGCCGCGACCTCGCTTTCCGGCGTGTCGGGGGCGCAGATCCGCGGCGGCTCGCTGAGCGCCGACAGCGGCGTCGAGGCGGCCGAGATCGCCACCAGGGCCAGCGGCACCGAGCCGGTCAGCTCGTGGCCGGGGCCGGTCAGGTAGATCGTGGCCACGGCTCCGTAGCCGCCTTCGAAGCGGCGCAGCGCCTCGACGGCGTCGTCCACCGTGCCGCCGTCGGCGACGGCGACGAACTCCGTCGTCATGCGGCCGGCCGCCGTGTGCTCGGGAAACTCGAGCAGCTGCGAGACCTCCTCGCGGTCGGCGGGCTCCATCTCCCGGAGGATCTGGCCCGTGCGATCCTCGGGCAGGTCTGCGAGGAGGTCGGCGGCGGCGGCCGGGTCCATCCCGCCGACGATCTCGGCGGCGCGGTCGCTGTCGAGCGACTCGACGATCGACACCTGGACTCTCGGATCGATCTCCTCGAGCGCCTCCGCCGCCACCTCGTCGTCCAGCGTCTCGAAGACCGCTTCGCGCTCGGCCGGCGGGAGATCCTCGACGATGTCCGCGATGTCGGCCGGGTGCAGGCCCGCGAGGCCCCGATAGGCGATCTTGAGCTTCACCCGCCGCGTCGGATCGGACTCGATCAGATCGACGAACTGCCACGGGATCACCCGGGGCGGAATGCGATCGAGGAGCGCCCGGAGGGTGAAGGACGGCACGAGCCCCTTGGCCAGGCGGCGGATGGCGCCCCGCGTGCCCACGTCCACCGACATGAGGTTGAGCACCACGTGGCTGTTGACCGGGGTCGAGTCGATCTCGACGTCGTTGACGCGCACGACCTTCCGGCCGTGGACGTCGATGATCTGCCGATCGAGCAGATCGCGCTTGAGGAGGAGCACACGGTCCGACACCGAGTAGGGGAGCCAGCTGACCAGTTCGGTCGCCGCGCGGACACTCGCGGCGGCGACGCCCCGGACCGCATCGGCGGGCAGCGCCCGGTCCCCGGACGGCGTGCGGACGATCAGGAACGCGATGCGGGTCGGATGGTCCTGCGGCGCAACGGCGATCTCGCGCACGCGTCCCTTGACGGCGCCGGAGGCGTCGCGTACGGACGCGCCGAGCAGTTCCGAGAGCGCAACCAGGGACATTGGCCCATGTTCAGGACTTCGTGGCGGCCGCCCGCCGGCGCCGCCTCAACCGACAGGAGGAACTTCACAGTGTCGAACTCCGACGCAGATCCTGTCAAGCGGATTCAGCCCGATCGCCCGTCGTATGCCGTCGATGCGGCGCATGCTACGCTGGGACGTCGATGCGGACATTCAGGCGTCGCGTCGTCTGGCTGGCGATGGGCTGGCTGCTCTTCCAGGCGACCGGACTCACCACGACGCCGGCGGTCGTCTGTTCCGACTGCCTGATGCGACGCGACCAGGTCCCGGAGTGCTGCCGGAACCTCAAGCCGGGCCAGACGTGCCCGATGCACCCCCAGGCCACCGGCGAGCCGGCGTGCCATCTGGGCACGACCTGTTCGGTGCACGATCCCTCGCTGCTCGCGCTCGTCGTCGGACTGGCCGCTCCGCCCGCTGCCCGCCTCCCGATGGCCGGCATCGCACCGGCCGGCAGGGTCGCCGACGTCGACGTCTCGACCCTCGGCCGCGTCGTCCTCCCCGAGCTGCAGCCGCCGCGCGGCTGATCCCCCGCCGATCTCGCTACGGATCGTGACCCCGTTCGCGTGACGTCTCGTGACGCGACGGGCGTCGTGTCCCGGGTGGCAACCTCTCGGGCACACCGTTCGGCAATTGGACGTGGTGGACAACCGTGCAGAAGGAGAAACGTCGATGATCCGCAAACATTCAGGTCTCGGGTTCCTCGTGGGCGTGATGGTCCTGGGGCTGGCGACCATCCTGCAGGCGCACAACAAGCTGAACCGGACGGAGCCGAAGGACGGCGCGATGCTCGGTGCGCCGCCCGCACACGTGCAGCTCTGGTTCGAAGAGAAGCCGGACCCCGCGGTCAGCATGCTCGAGTTGACCGGTCCCTCCGGGAAAGTGGCGCTCGGCCCGGTACACGTCATGGACGACAAGTCCCTCATGGCGGACATCTCGGGCACGCTGGCCCCGGGAACCTACAAGGTGAGCTGGCAGACGGCCGGCGACGACGGCCACGTCTCGAAGGGCGAGTTCTCGTTCATGGTGCACGCGCACCAGTAGAGGCGATCGATGACAGAGGGGTGGGCGCTGGCCGTCGAAGCCGCGGGCAAGGTGGGCGTGTACACCTCGCTGCTGCTCGCGGTCGGCGCCTGCGTCGCGCGCTGGCTGCTGCCGCGCGCATCGGCGGCGCTCGGACCGGGCGACCGCACGCGGATCGACCGCGCGCTCGCGACGGTCGCCCGTTTCGCGGCGGGGGGCCTGCTCCTGGCCCTGACCTTCCGCGTCTGGCTCCACACCGGCGCGACGTTCGGCTGGGCGGCGATGGCGACGTGGGAGCGTCTGCGCCTCATCGCCATCGAGAGTCGATGGGGCGCGGCGTGGCGGGTCCAGATGCTCGCGGCGGCGGTGCTGGCGATCGCCGCCCTGACGATTCGGCCGGGACGGCAGGCGGGGTGGATCGTGACCGGCGTTGCCGCGGCAGGGGCCTGCGCGGCCCTTCCATTGGTCGGACATGCCGCGGGCTCGCCGGCGCGGATGGTCCTCCACGCGCTGCACGCCGCCGGCGGCGGGATCTGGCTCGGGACGCTGGGGGCCGTCGTGCTGGCGGCCCGGGCGCCGGAGGATCGACAGGCGCTGCTGCACCACTTCTCGCGCATCGCGCTGGGCGGGGCGGCGCTCATCGTGGCGACCGGCCTGGTCGCGGCGTGGATCTATCTCGGCGGCCTGGCGCCGCTCTGGACGACCGCGTACGGGCGCGTGCTCGTCGTCAAGGTGGCGGTCGTCGCGGCGGCGGCGTCGTGCGGCTACGTCAACTGGCAGTACTTCCGTCGGCTGCGCGCCGAGGGGCGCGTCGAGCAGGTCTCCGGGTCCGGGTCAGCGAGGATCCAGTCGATGGTCGTCCTCGAGGCGTTGCTCTTCCTCGTCATCGTCGTGATCACCAGCGTGCTGACGGAGCTGGCGCACCCCTGAGGGCGGGCGGTCAGAGCTTCAGGAAGCGCTCGCGAAGCACGCGCGACTGGAGGCGGCTGACCTGGAGCTTCTGGCCGTTGGCGAGGACGGCGACGTAGGTCCCCCCGGGCATCGGGTTGATCTTGGTGATCAGATCGACGTTGGCCAGCGTGCCCCGCCCGAGCCGGATGAACCGTGCCGGATCGAGGCGCTGCTCCAGGTCCTTGAGCCGGTAGGTGATCGTGTGCCGCTCGCTGCGGGTCGTCGTGATGTCCAGGAGCTCGCCGTTCGCGACGATGGACGCGATCTGGGCCACGGGCACGATGAGCACCTCGTCGCGGTTCCGCACCGGAATCCGCTCGAGCGGCGGCAGCCGGCCGGACGCTTCGTACGCGCTCAGCGCCCGGTCGACGCGCGCCGTCTCGGAGGCGAGCTCGGCGTGCTCGACGAGATCCTTGGCCCGGTTGATCGTCTCCCGCAGCCTGGCCTTCTCGACCGGCTTCAGCAGGTAGTCGATCGCGTTCACCTCGAAGGCGCGCACGGCGTACTCGTCGTACGCGGTCACGAAGGCGACCAGCGGCGTCTCCTGACGCTTCAGGGTCCGCACGACGCCAGGACCGTCGAGCTCCGGCATCTGCCAGTCGAGGAGGGCGAGGTCGGGCTTGTCCTTCACGATGGCCGCGACGGCCTCCCGGCCCGACTCCGTTTCCGCCACGACCGTGACGTCCTCGAAGGAGCGGAGCAGGGCGACCAGGAACGAGCGCGCCGGGCGCTCGTCGTCGGCGACCAGCACCCGGAGGGACGCGCTCACGCGGTCGCCTCGCTCGCGGACGCCGCGACGCGGGCCGCCTCGTGGACGGGCAGGGTGACCTCCACGGTGGTGCCGCCTTCCGGTGCCGTGCGAAACGCGAGCGCGGCGGCCCGACCGTACTGGCACGCGAGGCGGCGCTCCACGTTCCGCAGGCCGACGCCGGCGTCGCGCCCACGCGCGAGGGCCTCCGGCGTGGCGCCGATTCCCGTGTCGTGGACGACCACGCGGAGGCGCGGCGCGTCTGCGTCCGTGCTGTCGATCTCGGCCCGGAGGGACACCTCACCGCCGGATCGGCGGGGTGCGATGCCGTGCTTGACGGCGTTCTCGACGAGCGGCTGCAGCACCAGGGGCGGCACGCACAGCTCACGCAGGCCCGCGGGCACGTCGATGTGGACGCGCAGACGCTCGTCGAACCGCGCGCGTTCGATGTCCAGGTAGGCCTCGACCACGTCGAGCTCGTGCCCGAGCGTGGTGAGCTCGCCCTCCGACGTGAGGACGCCGCGAAGCAGCGCCGTGAGGCGCATCAGCGTCTGCAGGGCCCGCGGCGGCGCCGTCTGGATCAGGTAGCCGATCGTCGTGAGCGCATTGAAGAGGAAGTGCGGGTTGATCTGCGCGCGGAGCGCTCGCAGTTCCGCCTCGCTCGCCAGCTTCGCGATCTCTTGCTCCCGGACTTCGCGCTCGTAGCGCTCCTCGGTGATTCGCAGCGCGTCGATGCGGCGGGCGAGGATCACGGCGATCGCGTCGAGGGTCGCGAGGTCGTCGGACAGCAGCCGCCGCCCCCGCGTCAGCTCGCCGATCGAGATCGCGTAGCGCGGCCGCTCGCCCGTCGGGACGAGGATGACCGCCGCCGTGGCGCCCGGTCCGGCGGCGTGTCCCGCCGCGTCGGCCGGATGTCCCGCGAGGACGACGGACCCCAGCGGGTCGTCTTGCCGGGACGGATCCCATTCCTGCCAGCGCACCGCCCCCGCGCTCAACGCCGGCGCCATCTGGGCGCAGACGTCGGTCAGCAGCGACGGGATGTCGTCGTGGGCCTGCACGCTCCGTGCGATCGTGGCGCGGAGCATGGCGTAGTCGGGGCGGGCGAGCACGACGGCGTCGACGAACCACGTCGCGGCACGCCGGATCGCCGGATAGAGGAGCGCCGTGGCGACCGAGAGGGTCACCAGGATGCCGACCTGGCTGGGGCCGCTGCGCATGAACTGGGCGAAGGCCGCCGAGTGGGCGCCGAACTGTGCGACCGTCACGAACGAGACGACGACGATCGCCAGCAGGGCGAGCGCGCGCTTCAGGAACAGGTCGGCGAGCGCGAAGGGATAGTCCTGGTACAGGATCGCGAACGCGAGCGGGACCGACGCGTGGTGCCCCACGAGCTCGACTGGCCACGACGGCTCGCCGCCCTGGTGGAAGTGGCTCAGGTGGAGGGCCGAGACCGCGAACATCGCCAGCGCGGCGATCCAGAGCGCGCGCCGCGCGCCCGGCTGGCGGCGCGTCACGACGGCCAGCGGAACCGCGAGGGCGACGAAGGTGTACGTCAGGAGCTGCAGGCCCGCGGCCGACGGCACCAGCGCGCCCGTCAGGGCCGCGCGCACGTGCAGGCTGGCGGCGATCACGCTCGCGGTGTAGGCGATCGTCGCGATCAACCGCCGGACCGGATTCCAGGCCGCGCCGCCCCTGAGCACCGAGTGGACGACCACCGTCGGCAGGAATCCGAGGGCGCTGAAGCCGATCGCCGTGATCAGGGGGAAGGGATGCTCGATCCCGACCTTGGGCAGCTCGTAGGTCGGGAGCACGCAGACGTTCCACAGCAGCCCGAGCACCGCGGTGGCCAGCAGGAGGCGATCGAAGCGTGACGCCACGCCGGGCGAGCGGCCGGCCCGCACCACCATCGCCAGCAGCATGGCGTAGAGGACCACGCCCGTGCCCAGCCCGACCAGGTTCAGCAGCTCACCCATCAGGAGCCTGCACCGGAGCGTCGCGGCCACTCATGTCGCTCGGCCGCTCGCCTGGCGCCGGGAACCGACCATTCATTGTATTCCGGTCGCGCGCCCGCGCCTCCGTTGGTACGGTGACCATCCGGAGACGACCGACCGTCTCCGAATCGAGGTCTCGATGAAAACGCGCTGGAGTGTGTGTCGCTCGCTGGCCGGAATGGCCCTCGTCATTTTCGGTGTCGCGCTCGGGGCGGCCCTGGCCGCCGCCCAGGGTCTGGGCGGCGCCGGCACCATCGAAGGCGTGGTGAAGGATCCGACCGGCGCCGCGATGCCCGCGGTCACCGTCTCGCTCGCGAACCCCGTCTCGGGATTCAGCCGCGAGACCGAGACCGACGCCCAGGGGCGGTTCGCCTTCCGCAACCTCGCACCCAATGCGTACCACCTCGAGGTGACTGCCCAGGGCTTCGACACGATCCGTCGCGACGTGAGCGTGCAGACGTCGGTACCGATCGAGCTGGCCCTGACGCTCGGCGTCGCGATCCCGGCCGAGACGGTCCAGGTGGTCGGGCACGCCACGCAGCTCGTCGAGCGCGACCCGACCGCGCACACCGACATCGATCAGAGCCTGGTCTCCAAGCTTCCGATCGAATCGTCGTCGTCGGGCCTCAACCAGGTCGTCACGCTCGCGTCGCCCGGCGTCGTGGCCGACTCCAATGGCTTCTTTCACCCGGTCGGCGATCACGCCCAGACGCAGTTCTCGATCGACAACCAGCCGGTCACGGACCAGCAGAGTCGCGTGTACTCGAACCAGCTCTCGCCCGATGCCGTGGAGTCGATGGAAGTGATCACCGGAGTGCCGCCGGCGGAGTTCGGCGACAAGGACAGCCTGGTGGTCCGGATCATCACCAAGTCCGGACTCGATCAGGCCCGGCCCGCCGGGAGCTTCGACGTGGGCTACGGGTCGTTCGGAAACCCGGAAGGCACGCTGAATCTCGGCGTCGGCAACCACCGGATCGGGAACTTCCTGTCGGTCACCGGCGCGCGGACGGATCGGTACCTGGATCCACCGGAGTTCTCGGCGCTGCACGACGCGGGCAACAACCAGTCGCTCTTCGACCGCGTCGATCTCCGCCCGAACGACGTGGACTCGGTGCACCTGAACGTCCAGCTGGGCCGATCCTCCTTCGACGTCCCCGATACCTACGACCAGGCCGCGATCGGCCAGGCCCAGCACCAGCAGATCCTCACGGCGAACGTCGCGCCGGGCTATACGCGGATTCTCGGATCGAGCGCTCTGCTGGCCGCCGACGGGTACGTCCGCCAGGACCACCTCACCTACGCGCCGAGCGCGAATCCGTTCTCGGACTCGCCGGGCTCGGTCTCCCAGGACCGGACGCTGACCAACTTCGGCGCCAAGGCGGACCTCTCCTGGGTCGGAGGACCGCACAACGTGAAGGTCGGCGGATCGGCGAGCGCGACGCGCCTGGACGAGCAGTTCTCGCTGGGCGTCACGGACCCGACGGTCAACGCGCCGTGTCTGGATGCCGCCGGGAACCCGTCCGCCGACACCAGCCTCGTCTCCGACTCCCAGTGCTCGGGCGCGGGCCTGGTCCCCAATCCCGGCTTCGTCCCGGGTCTGGCGGCGTACGACCTCTCGCGCGGCGGCGGCTTCTTCGACTTCAACGGCCGGGCGACAATCAAGGAGCAGGCGGTCTACGCACAGGACGAGCTGACGGCCGGGAACGCCAACTTCAAGCTGGGTCTCCGCGTCGACCACTACGACGGCCTGACCCGGAAATCGGCCGCCGAGCCCCGTCTCGGCGTGTCCTACACCATTCCCGCCACCGCGACGACGCTCCGCGCGTCGTACGGACGCACGCTGGAGACGCCCTACAACGAGAACCTCGTCCTCACGAGCAGCGCCCAGGCGGCGGTGTTCGGGACGAGCGGCAAGCCGCTGCCCCCGGGGACGCGGGATCAGACCGAAGTCGGCTTCCAGCAGGCCTTCGGTCACTGGGTCGTGGCCGACTTCGGCTACTTCTACAAGAAGACGACGAACGGGTACGACTTCAGCACGCTCTTCGACACCCCGATTGTGTTCCCGGTGTCGTGGGACCACTCGAAGCTGACCGGCGTGACCGGCCGGATCGATCTGCTCGAGCATCACGGCCTGAGCGCGTTCATGGTCTTCGGCCACACGTCGGCGATCTTCTCGCCGCCCGGGACCGGAGGCCTCCTCGCCGAGCAGCCGGACAGCGCGTTCCGCATCGACCACGATCAGAAGTTCGAGCAGACCACCAACGTCCAGTACGCCTTCGCACCGGTGCTCGGCGGCTGGGTGACGTTGTCGTGGCGGTACGACTCGGGGCTGGTGGCCGGCTCGGTGCCCGACTACGCCACGGCCCTGTCCCTGACGGCCGACCAGCAGGCGGCGATCGGCCTCTCGTGCGGTGGGACGGTGGCGACGCTGGCCGCGCCCATCTCGTCCTGCGCCGCGGCGGACCTCGGCGCCACGCGGATCGTCATTCCTCCCGCCGGGACCGAGAACGATCTCACCAATCCGCCGCGGATCGCGCCGCGCAACCTCTTCGACCTGGGTCTCGGAGCCGACAACCTGCTGCACACCGGGCACGCCAGGCTCAAGGTGCAGTTCAGCGTGGTGAACCTGACCAACAAGGTCGCCCTCTACAACTTCCTCTCCACGTTCTCCGGCACTCACTTCGTAACCCCGCGCGCGTACAAGCTGGAGGTCGGCGTCTCGTTCTGACGCCGGCGGCGTCCCGCCGCCGCGCTCCCCGGCTCGTGATATTGTTGAGGGTCGCTCGTGCGCGCCTCCAGGGGCGCGCCAGGGCGAGGCGGGCCTGGTCAGGGAGAAACGCTGGATGCATGCTGACGTGCTTCGGGCAATCAACGGGCAGATCAACTCGGAGTTCACCGCGTGGTACACGTACCTGGCCATGGCGGGGTTCTGTGAGCGGGAGAAGTTCAGCGGCACGGCCCACTGGTTCCGCCAGCAGAGCCTGGAGGAGTACCAGCACGGCATGAAGCTGTTCAACTTCGTGCTCGCCCGTGACGGCGTCGTCGAACTGCGGAAAATCGAACAGCCCACGGCGACGTTCGGATCGCTCCTGGAAGTCTTCGAGGCGGCCCTCGCGCACGAGCAGCGGGTGACCGGCGAGATCAACTCGCTCTACGAGCTGGCCTTCACCACCAAGTCGTTCGCCGAGATGGCCGAGCTCCAGTGGTTCATCGTGGAGCAGGTGGAAGAGGAGAAGACGGCCCGCGAATGGGTCGCCCGGTTCCGGCTGGTCGGGAACGACGCGGGCTCCATCCTGGATCTCGACCGCGAACTGGGCACGCGCACGATGCCCGCGGCGGGTGCCTGACGTGGCGGGCGCCGTCATCTCCGCACTGGCCGGGCTGGGCCCCTGGATCAACACGCACGCCCTCTGGCCCGATCTGCCGATCTGGGCCTACCTGTTCATCACCCTCCTCGACACGCACATCACGACCGCGTGCGTAACGCTGTACCTGCACCGCAGCCAGACCCACGGCGCCGTCGTCTTCAGCCCGCCCGTCGCGCACTTCATGCGCTTCTGGCTCTGGGTGCGGACCTCGATGCCGACCCGCGAGTGGGTGTCCGTCCACCGTTGCCATCACGCCCACGTCGACACCGACGAAGACCCGCACAGCCCGATCGTCTATGGCATCTGGCGCGTCGTCCTCTGCGGCACGGCGCTCTATCACGAGGCCGCGCACAACGCCGCCATCGTCGAGCAGTACGGCAAGGGCACCCCGGACGACGTCCTCGAGCGCTACGTGTACGCGCGCCTCAGCATTCTGGGCCCGGTGTTCACGCTCGTGACCAACCTGTGGCTGTTCGGCACCTGGGGTGCCGGGATGTGGCTGATCGAGATGGCGTGGATTCCGTTCTTCGCGGCGGGCGTCATCAACGGGCTCGGCCACTGGTGGGGATACCGGAACTTCTCGACGCCCGACGAGTCCCGCAATCTCCCGGGGCGCCTGTGGTCGATCCTGACCTGCGGCGAGGCGCTGCACAACAACCACCACCACGTCCAGAACGCGCCGCGGTTCGCCATGAAGCGCGGCGAGCTCGATCCCGGCTACTGGTACTTCTGCGCCCTGGAGGCCGTCGGCCTCGCCCGCGCGCGCGAGACCACCAAGGCGCGCGCGGCCTGATTCAGGGCTGCCGCTCGCGCACCGGGTGCTTGGCGAGCTTCCGCTGCAGCGATCGGCGGTGAATGCCGAGCAGCCGCGCGGCTTGCGAGATGTTCCCGTTGCAATAGGCCAGCACCCGCTGGATGTGCTCCCACTCGACACGCGCGAGCGAGGGCACCGAGCCGCCCGCCCCGCCGCTCGGGCCCGATCCTTCGAATGCCGCCAGGATCTGGTCCGCGTCGACCGGCTTGGTCAGGTAGGTCGTCGCGCCGAGCTTGACGCTCTCGACGGCCGTCGCGATGCTGCCGTAGCCGGTCAGGACCACCACGTTGGTCGTCTCGTCCAGTTCCTTGAGCGCCCGGAGCAGCTCCAGGCCCGAACGTCCGGGCAGCCGGAGATCGACCAGCGCCAGTTCGGGGCTTTCCAGCTGCACGGCTTCGAGCGCCTCGTCGTAGTCTCCCACCCCCGATGCGTCCACTCCGCGCTCGCGGAACGCCTGCACCAGGCGCGTCCTGAAGGGCCGATCGTCGTCGACGACAAGGAGCGTGCGCCCGTCGGCCGGCGGCTCGGTCATCCCGCCCCCGTCAGTGACGGCTGTCGCGGGAGCTCCAGGACGGCCGTGGTGCCGCGCCCCGACTGCAGCGTGAGCGTCCCCCCGAGGCGCTCGGCGAAGATCCGCGCGAGGAACAGGCCCAGGCCGAGCCCCCGGCCCGGCTCCTTTGTCGTGTAGAACGGCTCGCCGACGCGGCTGAGCACCTCCGGCGGCATGCCGGATCCCTCGTCGTGCACGGCGATCCGGATCGCGTCGCCCTGCTCGCTCACCTCGACGACGACGACGGCACTCGCGTCGCTGGCGTCGAATGCGTTGCGGACGAGGGACGCGAGCACCTGGCTGAGCCCGGCGCGCGGCAGGACGAGGGGCCCCATCGTGGCCGGCACCAGGACGCGAAGGCGCTCCGCGCGGCCGTCGCCGATCCGCTCCCGCACGTCGGTCATCAGCGCCTCGACGTCCACCGGCTCCTGGTGGTCCGCCGCAATCCCTCCGGCCCGCCCGCTCATCTGGTCCAGGATCACCTGGCACCGCTCGACTTCCTGGCGGATGAGCCGCGCGTCGGCCAGCCCCGTCGCGTCGGCGCTGATGGCGGCGGCGCGCTCGAGCTCGCGGGCGGCGACGGCTATGGTCGCGAGCGGTGTCGACAGTTCGTGGGCGGCGCCGGCCGCGAGCGTCGTCAGCGACACGAGGTGCTCGGTGCGGGCGGCGCGCTCGCGCATCGCCTGCAGCTCCTGCTCGCGCCGGGCGACGGCGGATGCGGCCTGTCCGGCGAAGTAGAACAGCAGTTCGGCGGTCGTGACGGCGGCCACCCACATCGTGAAGAGATGCGTCGGAAAATCGGCCAGGCGGTGATGGAACGGCGTGAGCTCGTGCAGGTGCCAGTACACCAGGATGCCGAAGCACGCGCCGGCGAGCGCACCGAGCGACGAAGCCCACCAGGCACCGAGGGTGACCGCGGCGAGCGCGATCTGCACCGCGTAGATCACGCTGAACGGGTTGAACGGTCCGCCGCTCAGCTCGATGAGTCCCGACAGCAGAACGATGTCGACGGCCATGGCGAACGCCCCGACCGGGCGCGGCACGCTCCCGCGCGAGAGCCACAGCGCCGTCACGGCGTTGGTGACCCCCGCGGCGGCGAGGACCGGCGCGATGTGCTGCAGCGGCAGGTCCAGCTCGGGCAGCACGAAGACGACCGCGAGGATGAGCGCCTCGATCGCGGCGGTCGTCCAGCGGAGCCGGATCTGCCAGCTCCGCGTGGACACCGGCGTGAGGCCGAGGTACCAGGCCGCGCCGTCGTCGTCCTGCATGCTGCCAGTCTACCCGTCTCCGCGCTTCGCCGAGGCGGCCTGCGACAACATGCCGCGGCTGCGACAACAAACCGCATCCTGGCGCCGCCGCCGCTCCCCCATACTGCGTGCCGACATGATCCGGCTCACGCGGCGATGTACTCACGGTGTTCTCCTCGCGCTGGCGATCGGCTTCTGCGCGTGCACCGCCGCGGCCCAGACCGCTGCGGTCTCGGGTGCGGTGACCGACCAGACCGGCGGTGCCCTGCCGGGGGTCATCGTGGACGCCACGATCGGCGGAGTCGTGCACGCCGAGGCGACGACCGACGCGTCAGGCCGCTACCACTTCGATGCCCTGCCGGACGGCGCCTGCACGCTCCTCTTCCGTCTCGTGAACTTCAGCGCGCAGCGCCGCGATATCCGCGTCGCCGGCGGCGCGGGGATCACGGTGAACGTGACGCTCGCGCTCGCACTCGATGCGGACGTCACCGTGAGCGGGGTGGGAACGTTCGTCAATCTGGCCGACGCCGCCGATCCGGCGCAGAACCTCGTGGGCATCGCCCAGTCCGCCAGCCAGGGCGCGATCACCGCCAGGCAGCTCGACATGCGCCCGCTGATGCGCACCGGAGAGGTGCTCGAGACCGTGCCCGGCGTCGTCGTGACCCAGCACAGCGGCGAGGGGAAGGCCAACCAGTATTTCCTGCGAGGGTTCAACCTCGATCACGGAACGGATCTGGAGACGACCGTGGCCGGCATGCCGGTGAACATGCCCACGCATGCCCACGGCCAGGGGTACACGGATCTGAACTTCCTCATCCCCGAGCTCGTGACCGGCGTGCAGTTCTCGAAGGGACCGTACTACGCGGACCAGGGCGACTTCGCGACCGCCGGAGCGGACAACGTCAACTACGCGACGTCGCTCGAGCATCCGATCGCCGCGCTGGAGCCCGGCAGCGAGGGTTATGCGCGGGGCCTGTTCGCCGCGTCGCCGGCGCTCGGGCGGGGCCATCTCCTCCTCGCGATCGAGGCCGCGCACGACGATGGCCCCTGGAGCCATCCCGACGACTACCGCAAGTTCAACGGCGTCATCAGCTACAGTCGGGGCGATACGCTGAACGGCTTCTCGGTGACGGGCATGGGCTACCACGGCACGTGGAACGCTACCGACCAGGTGCCGCAGCGCGCCCTGGCGGAGGGATTGGTCGGCCGATTCGGCGCGATCGATCCCACCGACGGTGGGCACACCTATCGGGACAGTCTGTCGATGGCGTGGCAGCACAGCACCGGCTCAGCGCTCACGAAGGTGACCGCCTATGGGATCGCCTACGACCTGGATCTGTTCTCGGACTTCACTTACTTCCTCGACGATCCGGTGCACGGCGATCAGATCGAGCAGGCGGATCATCGCTTCGTCACGGGCGTGAACGTGTCGCACCGGCGGCTGGGGCGGCTGGCGGGGCACCCGATGCAGAACACGGTCGGCCTCCAGGTCCGGAACGACGACATCACCAATGTCGGGCTCTATCACACCCACGCGCGGGTGCGGCTGGGCACGACCAGCCAGGACGCCGTGCTCGAGACATCGGCCGGGGTGTACGCGCAGAACGAGGTGCAGTGGACGCCGTGGCTGCGGAGCATGATGGGCCTGCGCGGCGACGGTTCGCGGTTCCGCGTCGACGCGCTCGGTTCCGCCAACAGCGGCGTCGCCCGCGCCGGACTCGTGAGTCCCAAGGGCGGCGTGACGATCGGCCCCTGGAAGGGGACGGAGTTCTACGTCGACGCCGGGACGGGGTTCCACAGCAACGACGCGCGCGGCACGACGATCACCGAGGACGGCGATGGCAATCCCGCGTCCCCGGTGACGCCGCTCGTGCGCGCCAAAGGGGCTGAGGTCGGCGTGCGGACCGTCGCCATCCCGCACCTGCAGAGCACGGTCTCGGTGTGGATGCTGCGGCTGGACTCGGAGCTCGTGTTCTCTGGAGACGAGGGCACGACGGACGCGAGCCTGCCGAGCGCGCGGCGCGGCGTGGAGTGGGCGAACTACTTCAGCCCGCGGCGGTGGCTGGTGTTCGACGGGGACGTCTCGTGGTCGCGGGCGCGGTTCACCGAGTTCGACCCGGCCGGTCAGTACGTACCGGAGGCGGTCGGAACGGTCATCTCGGCGGGCGCGACAATCGACGGGTGGCGTCGCATGTCTGGCAGCCTCCGCTGGCGCTATTTCGGCCCGAGGACCCTCATCGAGGACAACTCGGTGCGGTCGAAGGCGACGAGTCTGGTGAATCTGGACGGCGCGTACACCCTGTCGCCCACCGTGCGGGTCGGGTTCGAGATCTTCAACGTCCTGAACGCCGCCGACAGCGACATCGACTACTACTACACCTCGCGCCTGCCGGGCGAGCCGGCAGACGGCATCGACGACATCACCCTCCATCCCACGCTGCCGCGGACGGCGCGCGCCACGCTCGCCATCCGCTTCTGACGCGTCGGGCGGCGGCGCCCGCGCCGGCGCGGCGTTGACACCCCCGCGCACGGGCGGCTAAAGTGTTGAGAGAAGTCATAGTCCCTGAACGACTTACGTCCTGTGGCGTACATCATCTGCGAGCCCTGCATCGGCACCAAGGATACGGCCTGCGTGGACGTCTGTCCGGTGGACTGCATCCATCCGCGCAAGGACGAGCCCGCGTTCGCCTCGGCGGACATGCTCTATATTCACCCGGACGAGTGCATCGACTGCGGGGCCTGCGTGCCGGCGTGCCCCGTGGAGGCGATCTTCGCCCTCGACGAGGCGCCTGAACGGTGGGCATCGTTCATCCGGGCCAACTCGGATTACTATAGGGCGGCATCCTGAGCCGTACCCGAGGGTCACATAGTGGGTCTGATCGACCATCGCTTCGAAGACAACTTCATCACGACGAGCATCGATCGCGTGCTCAACTGGGCGCGCGAATCCTCCATTTGGCCGATGGGCTTCGGCCTGGCCTGCTGCGCCATCGAGATGATGGCGGCGTCGGCCTCGCGCTACGACATCGCCCGGTTCGGGGCCGAAGTGTTCCGCGCCTCCCCGCGGCAGTCCGATCTGATGATCGTGGCCGGTACGGTGACGAAGAAGATGGCGCCCGTGCTACGGCGCCTGTATGACCAGATGCCGGAGCCGAAGTGGGTCATCTCCATGGGGAGCTGCTCGAACGCGGGCGGCCCGTTCCCGACCTACAGTGTGCTCCAGGGCGTCGACAAGGTCGTGCCCGTGGACGTTTACGTGTCGGGCTGCCCGCCGCGCCCCGAGGCGCTCCTGTACGGGCTGATGCGGCTGCAGGACAAGATTCGGAAGGAAGGCACGGTGCTCCGCAAGGAGCGCGTGATCATGTCCGGGCAGACCGAGCCGGTGCTGATCGGGGAGCGGGCGTGATGGGCACCATCGGGCGCTTCTTCAAGACGATCTTCCTCGTCGACCTCCTCAAGGGGCTGTGGGTCACGCTGAAGTACACGCCGCAGCCGGCCTTCACGTTCCAGTATCCGGCCGAGCGCCGTCCGACCGCCCCGCGCTTCCGCGGCGTCCTGCGGCTGCAGACCGAGCCCGGCACCGGGGCCCAGACCTGCATCGTGTGCGACCAGTGCGCGAAGGCGTGCCCGGACGACCTGATCGCGCTCGGCGGGCACCGTGAGCCCGGCCAGAAGATCAAGATCCTCGACTACTTCGACTTCAACCTGTCGCGCTGCAGCTTCTGCGGACTGTGCGCCGAGGTCTGTCCCACCAAGCCGGTCAAGGCGCTGGTGATGAGCGAGGACTACGAGCTCGGGAGCTACAACCGCGACATGCAGATCATGCGCGTGGATCAGATGTACGACGGCGTGCCGATCGAGCGGTACACCCACTGAACGCCGGCCCATCCGCGGGCCAGACGCGGATCTCGACGTGTCGCGTCCTCGGTCGTCGTCGATCGCCACAACGGGAGGAGTCATGGCTCGCGCGTTCCGGGTGCTCTCGCTTGCCGTCGCCGTCGCCGTGGCCGCTTTCGTCATCCACACCCACGCGGCCCAATCCCAGTCCGAGAGCGGAGAGATCCAGCGGCAGCTGGGCGATCTCCTGCTCAAGCAGGGCCGGTACCTGGAATCGTTCGAGGCCTACATGCTCGCCGTCCGCAACGGCGACACCGACCTCGCCCGGCGCGCCCGTCCGGGCCTCATCGTCTCCGCCCTGCGGATCGCCCAGTTCGACACCGCGCTCACGCAGGCCGAAGCCCTCGTCCGCAGCGAGCCGAAGAATCCCGAGGCGATCGCCCTCGATGGCGACGCGCTGTGGTCCGACGGGCTGTTCGAGGCCGCCGAGGCGCGCTACCGTCAGGCGCTGGCGATCGAACCCGACCTGGCCCGCGGCCACCACGGCCTCGCCAAGTGCCTGCTCGCCCGCAACCAGCTCGACGCCGCCCTGGCCGAGGCCCAGACGGCGCTCCGCCTCTCGCCCCGCGACCTCGAGATCCACCACACCGTCGGGGCAATCTACGAGCGCATGCACCGCTTCGAGGAGGCCGCCGTCGCATACGGCAACTACGTCAACCTGCTGCCGAACAAGGACACCAGCGACGAGGCGAACTGGTCGCGCTCCGAGATCCGCTTCCTGCAGTCCTTCGGGCAGCGCGTGCCGTTCCAGTCCGCGCCGGGCGCCGACGACCAGGTCTACACCGTCGACTTCCGGCTGATCAACGACAAGGTCATCGTCCGAGGGCGGGTCAACGGCGCCGCGCCGGAGGACTTCGTCGTGGACACGGGCGCCGAGAACACCGTGATCAACGAGAGCACGGCCAGCCGCGTGCACGTCGTGCCAATCACCAACACCCTCAGCGCCGGGGTCGGCGAAGTGGGGTTCCGCGGACTGCAGCTCGCGCGCATGGATTCGCTCGAGATCGGCACGCTCACCCTCAAGAACGTGCCGTGCATCATCAAGAACCCGCCCCTGCGGGACCTGCCGACGAGCGAATCGGCCAGCTTTTCGCCGCTCGCCCTCGGCTACTCGATGATCATCGACTACCGGGCCAAGAAGCTCATCTTCGGGAAGCACCTGCCGCAGGAGCGCGCCGACTTCGAGCTGCCGCTCTGGCTGTACCGGCTGGCGACCGTCTCGGGCACCGTCGACGGCGCCCACGTGGCCGACTTCGTCATCGACACGGGCGGCGAGGTGATCTCGATCAGCCAGGCGATGGCCGCCTCGCTGCATCGTCCGGCGGGCGAGCGGCGCATCAGCCTGCAGGTCTACGGCACGTCCGGCTGGGATCGGGACGCCTTCCTGCTGCCCGGCGTCAACCTGGCGTTCAACGCCCTCCACTTCGACAACTATCCCGTCGTGGTCCTGAACCTCAACGCCCCGAGCGCGCTGCTGGGCTTCAAGCTGGGTGGGATTGTCGGACACCGGTTCCTGAGCCAGTACCGCGTCGGCATCGATCTGGAGCACTCGGTGCTCCGCCTCACGCGGTCGTAGCCGCCTGGCCCGCTCTTCCGTGTTCTGCGCAGCGGCCGTCCGGTCCCTACAGGGTTCTCGAGATCGATCTCGTCCCGTGATCGATCTCGCCGCGAGATCGATGTAGCCGCGGACCTTCAGGTCCGCCAAGGTAGCCGCGGACCTTCAGGTCCGCCAAGGTAGCCGCGGACCTTCAGGTCCGCCAATGCGAAGCCGACCTGAAGGTCGGCCGCTACATCCCCAAACGAGAACAGCTCTAGTGGGCGGCTCGCTTCTGGAGTCGTGCCGCCCGGCGTGCGCGCGCCTCGTCCGCCACGCGGCGTTCCTCGTCGGTGTCGAGCAGCAGGGGAGGCATCGGGGTCCGCCGGCCGTCGACGGCGGCGGTGACGAAGGTGAGGAAGGCCCGACTGGTCAGCTGGCGATCTCCCGTCAGCGTCTCCTCCGAGAAGACGTCCACCTGCACCTCGAGCGACGTGCTGAAGACGCAGGTCACGCGCGCCTTCAGCACGATGAGGTCGCCGACCTTGATGGGATGCAGGAACTGGAGTTCGTCGACGGCGGCCGTCACCATGGGGCACCGGGCGTGCCGGATCCCGGCGATGGCGCCGGCGATGTCGATGAGGTGCATCACGGTGCCGCCCAGGATGAACCCGAGCGGGTTGGCGTCGTTGGGCAGGACGACCTGCACCATCTCGGTGGCTGATTCAGAGGAGCGCTTGGGTGGTGGGGCCATAGAGTTAAGGGTGTCGGGCGCCAGGCACCGGGGGCCAGGTGCTGGTGCCGAGCGCCAGGTGCCAGGTGCCTGGTGCTACGTGCCGGGTGCTAGCTGCCAGCTGCTACGTGCCAAGTGCTGGGTGCCAGTGCCACGTACCAGCGTTCTGCTGCAGCCGGGCACCCCGGCACCCGGCACCCGAGACCCCGGTGCCCGGCACCCGGCACCAGCACCCGGCACGCGGCGCCTGGCACCCGGTGCCCTTGTCATCAGAAATCGTATCCGACCCAGACGGCGAACCGCGGCTTGCGGAACTGCGCGCTGCCGCCCGAGTCGGCGTACACGACGTCCTCCCAGCCCTTGTTGAACAGGGTGCGCCACGACCAGTCGAAGTGGATCGGGAAGCCGAGCGCGAAGGTCTCGAGGCCGACGCCGTACGACGCGCGCGCGTCGCGCAGGCGGAAGCCCGACACGTTCACGGGCTCGTAGCTTGCGGCGGGGAGGCCGGTGACCGGGTCCGGAATCAGGTTGCCGTTGGCGTCGGTGGCCAGGCCCGTGTACTTCTGCACCGTCTCGGGCTTGCTCGTCCAGAACTTGAAGCCGGTGTTGTCGAACCAGCCCGCGCCGAGGTCGGCGAAGAACTCGCCGCGCACGCCGCCGACGACGCCGATGGGCGTCAGGGCGGCTTCGATGATCGGGAATCGGAGCTCGGCGTTGGCGAACAGGATGTTCTGGCCGACGAACGACAGGTAGTCGTAGCCGCGCATCTCGGAGTTCCCGCCGAAGTACTGGAAGTCCGGATAGGCGCCGATGCTCTTGAAGCCGTTGACGCGCGTGGCGAGCACGCCGTTGCTGCCGATGCGCAGATAGTGGCGCACGTCGGCGCTGAAGCTCTGGCGCGACAGCAGGCTGCCGATCTTGGGCGCCGCGTCGTACGAGAACCGCATCGTGTTGCCGGCGAGGGGGCCGTACTCGCGGAAGATCGTCGTCTCCTGGACGAACGCCACGCTCAGCGGCGCCAGGGTGCCGTTGCGGAAGACCTGCTGCTGGCCGGTCAGGCCGGCCGTGTCGAGGTAGTTCTGGAGCGACGAGTCGCTGTACTGCTCGTTGAGCTGCACCACGCTGCCGGACATCTCGATCCGGCGGTAGCGGTCGATGGGGTACACGCCGATGATCGTGCCGCCCCGGACGGTCCGCGTCGCGATGGCGTCGCTCCGGCTGATGAACGGCGCGAGCGTCGGATCGTAGAACACGCCGCCGAGCTGTCCGTAGAAGAACTGGGTTTCCGAGAAGCCCTGGGCCGCCCACTGGAGCCGGTGCGACAGGTTCGTGAACCCCGCCATCATCGTCCGGTACTGGGCGATCGACGAGACGTAGAAGTTGAACTGCTTGTCGCCGAGCACGTCGCTGAAGGTCAGCTGGGTGCCCCCGAAGACGTCGCCGTTGCTCGTGACGCCGATCGACACCGGCGGGCGCCCGTCGAGGAACATCTTCTCGAACGTCCCCTTCTTGCGCTCGTTGGTGGGCACGAGCTTCTCGGAGAGCGGGGGCTGGAAGTCGATGAGCGGACCCGGCTGTCCGAAGTCGGACGAGGCGACGGTGTGGAGCGGCTCCTTGCGCACGAGCGTCCGGACCGAGTACTCGTTCTTGTAGTACGTGACGAACGCAATGCGGTCCTCGCTCTCGTCCTGGCTCTTGAGGACGACGGGCGACCAGTCGCCGCCGAGGGCGTCGGTGTACTGGCGGAGCTCGCCGGTGTTCAGGTCCAGCGTCCACACGTTGTAGATGTTGCCGTTGCGTGCGACGGCGGGTTCGACCGGGATCGACGGGTCCGTCGCCGTCGACGAGAACACGATCGTGTGCGGGTCGATGAACTGCGCGGCCGTGTCGTCGTGCGTCCCGAAGGTGATCTGCGTCTTCTTGCTCGTGGCGAGATCGAGCCTGAACAGCTTCTGGTTCCCGCTGATCCGGGCGTTGTAGATCAGGTACGAGCCGTCGGGGGCGTAGGTCGGCCCGAAGTCGGCGAAGTTGTCGTTGGTCACGTTGGTGACCGTCTGCGTGGCCAGGTCGACCGTGAAGATGTTGCCGATGCCCTCGCGCAGGCCGGCGAAGGCGATTGTCCGGCCGTCGGGCGAGAAGGTCGGGGACTGCGGCTCGTCGACGGTCTTGATCGGGACCCGGTTCTCGATCTGCCGCGTCAGCACGTTCTGAACGATGAGCGTCCGCTCCTTCTCGGTCCGCACGAAGTAGGCGAGCCGGTCGCCCTTGGGCGACCAGGCGACCCAGGGCATCTCGAACTCCTCGCCCATCTGGATCACGTGGTCGAAGCCCATGTCCTTGTCGAACCCGGCCGTCAGGTTGCGGACGATCGAGCCGTCCTTCGACGAGACGAGGACGATGTCGATCTCCTGGTCCTTCCGGTTGATCGTGACCACGGCGATCAGGTCCCCGGACGGCGACGGCGCGATCGACAGGGCCTCGGCGAACTTGGTCTTCTCCTGGTTCGGCGACAGGTCGATGCCGTAGTCGGCGGGGCGTTCCTTGTCGCGGAACGGCCGGAAGCAATCCTTCAGGTAGCGGTCGAAGGCCTGGTCGAACTCCTCCTTCGACATCTGCAGCGCCTCCTGATAGGCGTCCTCGCCGCCGCCGATGACGCTCTTGCGCAGCGCGAAGAGGTAGTTGCGCAGCCCGTCCTTGCCCCAGCGCGCCTCGATGAACTCGAACACGGCGTGCCCGAGGTTGTAGACCAGCCGCGGGTTCCCGGTGTCGCCGTATCCCTCGAGCTTGGTCATCTTCGGCACGATGTCGGCGACCGCCGCGTCGCGCACCATCATCAGGTCGATCGGATCCCAGATGCCGCGCTCGTAGTCGGACAGGCCCTCGTAGAACCAGAGGGGCAGGTTGTTGTGAATCAGCGACTGCGGCACGATGTCGTACTCGAACTGGTGCGTCAGCTCGTGGACGATCAGGCCGTAGAGCTCGTCGGACGGGCTGTCGATCGGGAGCACCACGCGATGCTGGGTCGGCTCGGCAAATGCGCCGACGCCTTCGGTCGCGGCGCCGGGATCGATGTTCTGCTCCTCGAACTCGCTGTGCGTCTTGAAGAGTACCATCGGCACCTTGTACGGCAGGTCGTGGCGGAGATCGGCGCTGATCTGCTGGTAGGCGCTCTCGGCGTAGCTTGCGATGCGCTCCAGTTGCGGCTGGATCTCCGGGTAGTAGTAGATCTCGAAGTGCTCGGTCGTGTAGATGTGCCAGTCGAACGTGTCGTAGTGGATGTTGTTCTTGCCGTAGTAGGGAGCGAACCCCGTCTGGGCCAGCGCGGGTCGGGACTGGCTGGCCGCGGCGAGCGCCAGCGCGAGGGCGAGGGCGGGCGTCGAGAGGCGACGGCGAGGGACCACACGCATGTATCAATACCTCGAAAGTGCCGGAAAGCCCCGTGCGGAGGCCCGCTCCCTGTCGATGGGAAAGACCTGCTCGATCTCTTGAATCTTACTGTGACGCCCGACCCCCTGCAAACGGTGCGCCGCACAAATCGACGCGTGCCCGCGGTGATGGCCGGGCCGGCGCCGCGTCGCCCGCCGGGCCTGACCCATTCGGGCGACAGGCTATACTCCCGAGAGGACTGCCACGTGGAATAAACCCCGGCGCGACGGGGTTTTCACTCGATGTCGCGCGCCACGCCATGCGCATTCGCCCACGGCTTTCGACGATGACGCCCGGCTCGGACGCGGCGAGCGGGACGTCGGGCGCGCGCGCCCGTTTCGAGGCGGATGCGCTCGCGTCGGTCGACGGCCTGTACCGCATGGCCCGGCGCCTCGCGCGCTCGCCGGCCGATGCCGAGGACCTGGTCCAGGAGACGTACCTGAAAGCGTTCCGGTCGGCCCATCGCTTCGAGCCCGGCACGAACCTCCGCGCCTGGCTCTACACGATCCTCCACAACACGGCCCGCAACCAGGTACGCGACCGCGCGCGCGACGCGGTCAGTGCCGACCCCGACACCATCGAGCGCGCCGCGGACCTCGTGGCGGCCGGTGGCGTGTCCGGCCTCTCGGCACCCGCCGCGACGCCCGAGGCGCTGCTGCTGCGCGACGCGCTCGCGCCCGAGATCCAGGAGGCCATCGACGCGCTGCCCGAGGCGTTCCGGCAGGCCGTCTGGCTGCGTGACGTGGAGGAGTTCTCGTACGCGGAGATCGCCAAGATGCTGTCGGTGCCGATCGGCACCGTGATGTCGCGGATCTCCCGCGGGCGCCGCCTGCTGTTCGAGCGGTTGAGCCGGCCGCGCGCGCTGTCGGAGGCGTCGGGAGCCTGAGGGCAGGAGTGCAGGAGATGTCGAACAGCTGCAGCCGGATCGATTCGCTCGCCACGCCGTACGTCGACGGCGAGCTCGCCGACGCCGATCGCGACGCGGTCGAGCGGCACGCGCGCCTGTGTCCGCCCTGCCGTTCGCGGCTCGCCGCCGAACAGGCCGCGCGCGAGCTCGTGAGGAACCGGCGGTCGGACCTCGCGGGCGAGCACGCCCCGGTCGATCTGGCCGGGCGCTGCGCCGCGCTCGCCGAGCCCGGCGCGACGGCCGCCGCGCCGACGCGCGCCCGGTGGCGGCGCGCCCGGGCGCTCGCCCTCGCCGCCTCGCTCGCCCTCGTCGTCGGCGCCGCGTTCCTCTACCGCGCGAGCGAGTCGTCCGGGCGGCTCCTCGCGGCACAGCTGACCGCCGACCACGTCAAGTGCTTCATCATCGCCGACGTCACCGGCCAGCACGAGGACGCCGCCGAAGTCCACAGCGCCATGGAGGCGAGCTTCGGCTGGAACGTGCACCTGCCCGCCGACCCCGCGGAGGCGCAGCTGTCGCTCATCGGATCGCGCCTCTGCCTGTACTCCGGCGGACGCGTCGCCCACATCATGTACCGTTATCGGGGCCGGCCGGTGTCGGTGTTCATGCTGCCGCGCACCAGCCGTCCGGACCAGATGGTCGACGTGATGGGCCACGAGGCCGCCATCTGGTCGACGGGCGACCGCACCTTCGTGCTGATCGCCGCCGAGTCGCGGCCCGACATGGCGAGAATGGTCGCGTTCGTCCGCGCCGCGCTGCGGTGAGGCGCCGGCGGGGCGGGATCGAACCGGACGTCGTGTGAACCACAAGCCTCTCAGGGTCCGCTGGATGATCGCCGGCGCGGGTGCGCTGCTGCTCGCGCTCCTCACGCTGGACGTGCCGCTCCCGCCGCCGAGCGCCCTGTTCGCGCGCGCGGCCCCTGCCGCCCCGTTCGCCTGCCCCGCCGACGCGAAGGCCGCGAACCTCGACTTCACCCTCGACGACGTCGACAACCGGCCGGTCGCCCTGGACGCGCACAAGGGCGACGTGATCCTGCTCGACTTCTGGGCGACGTGGTGCGAGCCCTGCAAGACGGAGATTCCCGGGTTCGTGGATTTACAGGCGCGCTACGGGAGGTCCGGCCTCCAGGTGATCGGCGTTTCGGTCGACGACACGCCCCGGCTGATGAAGCCCTTCGCCGCGCAGTACAGGATGAACTATCCGATTCTGCAGGGACGCGGGCACGACGACCTGATGGACGCGTACGGACCGATCTGGGGCATTCCCGTGTCGGTCGTCATCTCACGCGACGGGCGGATCTGCGCGACGCACGCCGGCGTCACCGGCACGGCGACGTTCGAGCGCGAGATCAAGGCGCTGCTGTAGTGATATGATGGCCTCGTCATGTTGAAGGGCTTCACGCACGCCACGCTCGCCTGCGGCTGTCGCGTCGGCTTTCGCGAAGGCGTCGAAGGCAGTCCGGTGACCGTTGTCGTGGATCGGAAGTCCGCCGCGTGCACGATCTCGCTCCACGTGCGCGATCTCCCGGTCTACGACTACCGCGAAGCACTCCGCCCCTCCACGCGGCTCGGCCCTCCCGGGGAAGAAGAGTTCGAAGAGGAAGGCTAGGGCCCCGAGTGACGCGTCGGTGGGATGAGGGCGCCCGTCCCGTCATCGCCGGCCTCGCGTTGTGGGCAGCCGTCGCGTCGGGCTGTGCCCGGCCTCCGGTGCAGCCCCTCAAGCTCGACGGTAACCTCCTGACCGTCGACAACCGATCCGCCCAGGACTGGTCCCACGTCGAGATCTGGCTCAACTACTATTTCCGGGTGACCGTCGACCGGATTCCCGCCGGCGGGCGCTTCCAGGCGCCGCTCGACGCCTTCGTCGAGAGCTACGGCAGGCGGTTCGACTTCAAGTCGATGCAGGTGCGCGACCTGCGGCTCACGGCGACACTGCCCGACGGCGCGCCGCTCGAAATCAAGAAGGCGTTCGAGCGCACGGGCCTCGACAGGCTGAGGGAAGGACGATGACGCGCCTCAAATCGGAGATCGAGATCATCTGCCCGTGCTGCCAGGCGAAGCTGGTCGTGGACACCAACCTGGGACGGGTGCTGTCGGTCGTCGAAGCCGACAGCGGGAACAAGCCGGAGCTGAGCGACGCCCACCGGATTCTCGCCGAGGAGGCCGCGCGGCGGGACGCCATCTTCCAGCAGTCCGTCGAGTCGGAGAAGACGCGCGGCGACGCCCTGTCCCGCCGGTTCGAGGAAGCCCTCAAGCAGGCGAAGCAGGAGCCGATCACCAAGCCGACCCGGGACTTCGACCTGGACTGAACGGCCGACGACCCCCCGTGGAGAAAGCGAGACGCGATGGGCATCGCCATCATCGGGATTCTGCTGTGTGGAGGACTCTGGGCGGTGTGGTACGGGCTGTCGCTCGCCGGACGCCGGGAGGGGCTGGCGACGCGCCTGGCCGGATCCCTCATCGCCTCGGCCGGCGTCGCGGGTCTCTACTTCGGCATCGCGCTCGTCCGCGCCGTCCTGCGCAGCTGAGTCACTCCCGGAACTCGGCCGGGATCTCCGTCCAGCGCTCCCGCCCCCGGTAGTAGAGGGGCTTTCGCCCGTACCGTTCCCGGTACTGCGCGTAGCGCCGACGCAGCCGTTCCGCGCGCGCGTCGGACGACCGGATCCGGCGGTGCGGGTAGTCGAGGAGCGCGCGTTCGACCTTCCACACGTTGGTCGTCGCCAGGCGCCAGTCGTAGTCGCCCATCAGGCCGTCCAGATCGACGACGACGTATCCGGTGAGGCGTCCGGTGTAGTCGATGTAGGGGTCGTAGTAGCTGAGGGCCAGCGCGCGGGGCGTGGCGAAGACCGGCTTCCGCCCGTGCAGGCCCGGGTCGCGGGACCGGGCGACCGAGCCCCATCGCCCGTCCTGGCGGTAGACGAAGATCACGTGGTCGAGCTGGTCGATCGACTCGAAGCTCATGACCAGCGACGGATACGCGTGGGCGCCGAGGACCGTCGCCGCCGACAGGGCGGCCTCGAGGCAGTGCGCCGCGCCGTGGCGCACGACGCCGCGGAAGCTGCGCAGCGTCGCGCCGCCCGGCGGCGGCTCCGTGTTGTAGGGGAGCGCATTGAGCCAGCGCTGCACCGCGCGGGGCGTCCGGAGGCGCGCGATCAGCCGGCGCTCGCCGGGCGTCAGCCGGTCAGTCCACGCCGACAAGGACGACGATGTCCCCGAGGATCTGGTCGGGCGTCCAGTCGTTGCCGGTGTACGCCTTCACGAGGTTGCCCTGGCGATCGATGAGCGCCGTGCGGAGCGAGTGCGTGATCTGGTCGGGATGATCGGGGTCCCGCATCAGGGTGAGGCCGAAGCGCGAGGCGAACTCGTCGATCGTGTTCTGCGGCGCCGTCACGAACGTCCACACGGCGGGATCGGCCCCGAGCGCCTTCGCGTGGGCCGCGAGCACCGCGGGCGTGTCGTGCGCCGGGTCGATCGTGACGCTCAACAGGTGTGCCTGCAGGCCGGGCTTGGCCTTGATCTTGTCCTGGAGGTCCGCGAAGTTCTTGTCCATCAGCGGACACTCCGTCGGCATCGGACACCGCGTGTACACGAACGTCAGGACCACGGCCTGTCCCTGGAAGGACGAGAGCTTCACGGGCTTGCCGTCCTGATCCGTGAACGACGCGTCGGGGACCGGCTGCCCGTCGAGGACGACCTTCCCGGCGCCGGCCGCGGCGGTTGCGCCCGGCGGTGCCGGCGGCAGCGGCGCACTGCCGTCCTTGTGGACGGCGCTCAGGAAGGCGTCGTTCGAGACGACGACCAGAATCGCGTCGATGATGTCGCCGGGCGCGATGCCATCGAACAGCGCGGGATCCTGCACCTTGTAGGGCATCGTCATCGCCGGCATGAAGCCGGCGATGGCGTCGTGTTTGATCGTCGCCTGCTTCCGGTCCGGCGTGATCGACAGGACCTGCCCGTGGAGCTGGTACTGACGCTGGTCGGACGACTGGCGGCTGCAGGCGGCGGCCAGCACGACGAGCGCGATCAGAAAGGCGGTGCGGACGCGCATCCACCTAGTTTACAGTCGATGGCGATGATCTGGATCGGGACCTCCGGCTACAACTACCCGGAGTGGAAGGGGAGCTTCTATCCCGCGGACCTCGCTGCGGCGAAGATGCTGCCGTACTACGCGGCGCGGTTTCCCACGGTCGAGATCAACTACACGTTCTACCGGATGCCGACCGAGAAGCTCGTCGGTGGCTGGGCAGGGCAGGTGCCGTCGCCGTACCGCTTCACGCTGAAGGCGCCGCGCCGGATCACGCACGACAGCCGGCTCAAGGACTGCGAGGACGCCGTCTCACGCTTCTGCGCGGTGGCGGCGAGCCTCGGCGACAAGCGCGGCGCGCTCCTCTTCCAGCTCCCGCCCTTCCTGCGCAAGGATCTCGGCCTGCTCGACGCCTTTCTGGCCATGCTGCCGGCCGACGCGCGTGCGGCCATCGAGTTCCGCCACACCTCGTGGCTCGCCGACGAGGTCTACGACCGGCTGCGCGCGGAGAACGTCGCGTTGTGCGTCGCCGACAGCGAGAAGCTGTCGGTGCCGGTGCGCGTCACGGCCGATCACGCCTACTTCCGGCTCCGGGACGAGGGCTACACGCCGGCGGACGTGCGGCGCTGGGGGGACACCATTCGGCGCGAGACGTCGGGCTGCCGCGACGTCTTCGTCTACTTCAAGCACGAGGAGCAGGGCAAGGGGCCGGAGCTGGCGCGGCTGCTGCGGGACGCGCTTCACGTCTAGCGGCGGCCGCGTCCTCGACGAACGCGACCACCCGATCCTCCGCCCAGTAGCCGTCGGACTCGCCGGAGCGGGGACCCACGAACCCGCAGTGGCCGCCGTGGGGGTACAGCTCGAGGCGGACGTGCGGGTTGGCGGCGACGCGCGGCTCCTGGAACGGCCCGGGCGGCACGAACGGGTCGTCCGCGGCCGTCACGATGAGCGCCGGCAGGGAAATCCGATCGACGACGCGCATCGCGCTGGCGCGATGGTAGTAGTCCTCCGCCCCCGCGAATCCGAAGTGCGGCGCCGTGTACTCCTCGTCGAACTCGCGCACCGTGCGGACCCGTCCGAGCCGGCTGATGTCGTAGCGGCCCGGCCAGGCGCGCGCCTTGCGGCGCATGCGGCGCTTCAAGTCCTTCACGAAGTTCCACTGATAGAGCCGGTTCTCCGGACGCTCGAGCGCCCGCACGCACACGCCGATTTCGAGGATCGGCGACACGGCGGCCACGGCCATGAGCGTGTCGGGCGCGGCGTCGCCGTACTCGCCGGCGAGCTTGAGGGCGAGGTTGCCCCCGAGCGAATAGCCGGCGACGGCGATCGCCCGCAGGTCGTCGACCGACGACAGCTCGTCGATGACGTGCGCGGCGTCGGCCGTGAGCCCGGAGTGGAACAGGCCGGCCGACAGGTGCTCGGTGTCGCCGCAGTTGCGCTGGTTGAGGCGGACGACGTTCATCCCGCGCGCGAAGGCCTTCGTCGCCAGGCCCTTCATGTAGTGGGCGTCGCTCGAGCCGTTCAGCCCGTGCAGGGCGAGCAGCGTCGGGTGCTCCCACGCGCGCTCCTGCCAGTGGCAGCGGGCGACGACGCGGGCGTCGGCGGCCACGTCGAAGTACCGGAGGACCGGCGGCGGCAGTCGCGGAAAGTGCCGCGGGTTGCCCCAGCTGTAGATCGTCATGGCGTGGCCGCTCCGCAGTGACGGCCGCGGGACGAAGGGATCCATAATCACCCTTCGTCGGCCGACGGTCCGTAGATCGCCGGCACCGGAATGTCGTTGAGGCGGAGGTAGACGGTCAACTGCCCCCGGTGGTGAATCAGGTGATTCAGGACGAAGCTGCGGATCGCCGCCAGCCGGGGAACGGAGAAGACGTCGTGCCCCTGGCGCTTCAGCGTCCAGACGGCCTCGAATTCCGCGTCCGTCTTGTCCAGCGCCGCGCGAGCCGACGCGGCCGCGGCGTCGAGGGCCGAGACGATGTCCGCCCGCGACGTGCGCTCGACCCGGGCGGGCGCGTCGACGAGATCGAACGACGCGCGGTTGAGGATGATGTCGGCCCAGAGAGGCAGGCCGGCCAGGTGCGTGCCGAGCTCGCCGAAGGTCCTCGACTTCGGGTGCGGCTTCCACGTGAGCCAATCGTCCGGCAGGCGCTCGAGCACCCGGCGCGTGCTGCCGACCTCGTGATCGAACTCCGTCAGCAGCGTTTCCTTGATGGCCATGGTTCGTAGTCTAGCGCGGTCCGCGGCGTGCCTGGCGCTTGCCGCCGCCGCGTGCTCCGCGCCCGCCCCGCCTCCGCGGGCCGTGCTGCCCCCGACCTCCGGCGACCTGTCGGTCCCGGGCCTGCAGGCGCCGGTGCGCATCGTCCGCGATCGCTGGGGGATTCCGCACATCGACGCTGCGACCGAGGACGATCTCTTCTTCGCGCAGGGATTCGTGCAGGCCCAGGATCGCCTGTTCCAGATGGACCTCTGGCGCCTCGCTTCGTCCGGCCGGCTCTCCGAAGTCCTCGGCGCCAACTTTATCGAGCGCGACGTCGTGACCCGCCGCATCCAGCCGTCGTTCCTCGACGAGGATGTCGAGCAGGAGTGGGCGGCCTATCCGCCGGAGACGCGGGCGGTCGCCCGGGCGTTCGTGCGCGGCATCAACGCATGGGTGGCGATCGCCAGGCGGGACCCGCCCGACGACTTCCGGTTGGCTGGCTGGCTGCCCGAGCCGTGGACGCCGGAGGATCTGCTGAGCCGGACCGACGCCTTCACGGCGTCGGGGAACGCCCAGTCCGAGATCCTGCGCGCGCAGGTGGTCGCCAGCGTCGGGACGGCCCGCGCCGACGTCCTCCTGCCGCTCGAGCCCCCGTCGCGAACCGTCGTGCCACCGGGCCTCGATCCGGAGGCCATCAGCTACCTCATCGGCGACACGATCCGCCGCGCGGGCGTACCGCCGTTCTTCGTCGGCCTGGCCGCGCCAATCGTCAGGCCGGCGGCTTCGAATGCCTGGGCGTTGAGCGGCGGGCGAACCGCGACCGGGCGGCCGCTGCTCGCCAACGACCCGCACGGTCCGCTTCTCAATCCCGCGACCTGGTACCTCGTGCATCTCAAAGCGCCCGGCTGGGACGTGGCCGGTGCCACCGAGCCGTGGGCGCCGGGTGTCGCCATCGGCCACAACGCCCGGGTGGCCTGGGGCGAGACGGCGCTCGACGCCGACGTCGAGGATCTGTACGTCGAGCGGACGAAGCCCGGCGATCCGAAGCAGGTCGAGGAGGACGGACGCTGGGTCCCGATGCGGCACGCGGCGAGGACGCTCGTGGTGAAGGGCCGCCGCGACCCATTCGAGTACGACCACGACTTCACGCGGCACGGCGTGGTCGTGGCCATCGATTCGGAGCGCCGGCTGGCGTTCGCGCTGCGCTGGACCGGGCTGGAGCCGGGCGCCGCGCCGGCGCTCGCCGCGCTGTCCATCGACCGAGCCGCGTCGGCGGACGCATTCAGACAGGCGCTCGCGGGCTGGAAGGCGGCGCCGCGGATGTTCGTGTTCGCCGACGCGGACGGGCACGTCGCGATGCAGGCGGCCGGCCTCGTGCCCGTCCGGCCGAACTGGAACGGCACGTTCCCGGTCCCGGGCTGGAATGGGGCCTACGAGTGGGCGGGCTGGCGGCGGCTGTCCGACCTCCCGGCCGCGGCCGACCCGCCGAGCGGAATCCTGGCGACGGCCAACGAGCCGCCGGCGTCCGGCCGGGCGCCGATCGGATTCGAGTGGGCCGACGCCGCGCGCATCAGCCGTCTGCGGGACCTGCTGTCGGCGTCGACACGGCCTGCGGTCGCCGATGTGGCGGCCATGCAGCACGACGTCCAGGCGTGGAACGCCGGCCAGCTCGTACCGCTGCTCGCGCCGCTCCACGCCGGCGACGCGGCGGTCGAAGCGGCCCGCCGCGCGCTGCTCGCCTGGAACCGGCGCGTGACCGCCGACTCGACCGCGGCGTCGATCTACGTGGCCTGGGAGCGTGCGCTGGCGCGGGGACTCATCCAGGCCCGTCTCGACTCGTACTTGACCGGCCAGTGGCTTGGCGCGATACGGGGGCGGTTCGGGATTCTGCTGCCGGCGATCACCCGGCCGACGAGCGCCTGGTTTGCCGCGCCGCCGGCGGCCACGCGCGATCGGCTGCTGCTCGACGCCCTGGCGGCGGCGTTGAGCGATCTGCGGTCGGCGGCCGGCCCGGACGAGTCCACGTGGACGTGGGGCCGGCTGCACACGGTGACGTTCGCCCATCCGCTGGGCATCACCGACGCCGCGCGGCGGCGTTACGACCTGGGGCCGTTTCCGCTCGCGGGCTATCGTGACACGGTCATGGCGTCGGACGGACGTGACTTCGCGGCGGACTGGGGCGCATCGTTTCGCGAGGTCGTCGACGTCGGCGCCTGGGACCGGTCGCTCGTCATCAACGCGCCCGGCCAGTCGGAGTGGCCCGACAGCCCGCACTTCCGCGACCTGGCTGAACGCTGGGCGCAGGGCGGCTACGTGCCGCTGCCGTTCTCCGACGCGGCCGTGGAGTCGAGCGCTGGCGACGTGCTGACGCTGCACTGACCCGCAGGTGCGGGCTCCTTCGAGGGACGTCGCTCGAACGGCGCGTTCGGGTTCAGTCGCGGCTGGCGACCGTCGAGTCGGGCCGCGAGACGCGGTGGCAGTGGTAGCAACCGAAGGCGAGCTGCGACCGGTTGTAGTCGTAGGACTTCGTGAAGTCGTAGGCGGGGCGGTGCAGCAGCCTGGCCATGCCCGGCAGGACGTGCTCGCGCATGTACTCCGCGCGCCCCTGTTTTCTGGCCTCGGCATTGTAGCCGTAGATCGCGTTCCGCGTCTGCGAGTCCATCGTGTCGCTGTCGCGCTCCCAGCCGGCGTCGACGACGGCAGGCTGCGGCAGGGCAGCGACGCCGGGCATGCGCCAGTCCCGGGCGTCGGCGTCCTGCCCGTGGCAGGTCTGGCACTGCACCTTGTCGGCGCCTCCCACGATCGGCCCGAGCGTTGTCCTCGCCCAGGGCATCACGTCGGTCTCCATGAAGCGCACGATCTCGGCGTGGCTGCGCTTGACGCCATTGGGGGCGATCGGGTCGTCGGCGGAGTAGGTGCCCGTGGCGGCGCGGCCGTGAAGCGTCAGCGAGACCGCGAAGACGGTCACCATCACGACGACGAGGCCGGCGAGGGCGAAGCCCGGGCCCGGCGCGCGGTCCGGATCCCAGGCGAGGGCGGCTTCCGCGTCGGACGCCCCGATCGTGGCCGGGGACGCCGCCGCTGCGAGCTCGAGCAGCGCGGCGAGCTGATGGCCGCGACGCACCGAGCGCATGACGAACGGCGCCCGCGATCGGGCCGACGGCCTCGGCTGCACGAGCAGGGTCGACGTGCCGGCGATCCGATCCAGCCGCGACTCGACGACGTACACCTCGCCGATGTCCTGCACGAGCAGATCGTCGGCCGCGTCACGGCCTCGGGCCGTCACGCGCACGTCGGTCAGGACGTAGCGCGCATCGGGATCACGCGCCAGGAGTCTCGCCGCCAGACTCGGCCGTCCGGTCCAGAGCTCTCGTTCCCAGCTGGCCGGGTCGCCTGTCTCCTGTTCCATCGATCCGCCGCCACCCATCTGGCTATTCTGCACCCAAGTACAATACGCGGCGATGCGAATGCGACAGCTGAACGTGGGCTGCTTCGGTGGCGGCACGGGACTGCCGAGCCTGCTCGGGGGCCTGAAGAACAACCCGTGGCTCGAAGTGCACGCCGTCGTCACGATGTTCGACAGTGGCGGGAGCTCGGGTCAGCTGCGCGACGAGCTCGGCGTGCTGCCGCCGGGCGACGTGCTCAAGTGCGCGCTCGCCCTGGCCCGGAACTCGAACGAGGCGCGGCGCGTGCTCCTCGCCCGCCTGCCGACGCTCGAGCATGCGCGTCTCGGCGGACACACCGGCGGCAACCTGCTGCTCTCGATGATGCAGCGCTACAGCGGCGACTTCCTGGACGCGGTCGACGGCCTGCGCGCGCTCCTCGGCTGTCGCGGCCGCGTGTGGCCCGTGAGCGTCGAGTCCGCATCGGTGTGCGCCGAGTACGACGATGGCTCGGTGACGCGCGGCGAGGTGGAGGTCGACGCCGGTCAGACGTCCGGACGCCTCGTTCGCCGGATCTGGCTGGAGCCCGACGTGTCGATTCACCCGGCCGTCGCAGATGCCATCGAGGGCTTCGACGCTGCGATCATCGGACCGGGCAGCTTCTACACGAGCCTGATGCCGATCCTGCTCGTGCACGGCGTCACCGAGTCCCTCGCCAGGATGAAGGGCCCGATCATCCTGATCGCCAACCTGCTGACCGAAGGGCGGGGGATGGTGGGTTTCACGGCGGCCGCCGCGGTCGCGCGCATCGAGGACGCCATCCGGCGTCCGGTCGACGTCGTGATCACCAACTCGAAGTGGCCGTCGGGCCGGGTCCTCGAGCGCTACGCCCTGGAGCACAAGGCGCCGCTCGCGCTCGGCGAGCTGCCGGATCGCTGCGAGCTCGTGGGCGGGGAGCTCTGGACCGGCGAGATCGCGCGTCACGACCGGCTCCGCCTCGCCTACACCGTGTGGAGCGTGCTGTCGCGGCGCCTGCTGCGGGACTGAGCACGGCCCCGCTTCGACATCCCTCGCGACTGCGACTACTTCTTCTTCGTCGTCTTCTTGCCCGCCTTCGAGGTGCCTGCCGCCGCGGTCCGGGCCTTCTTGGCGGCCGGCTTGCGCGCGCGGGGACGGGGCGTGGCCGCCCGTTCGGCTTTGAGCCGGGCGGCGCGCTCGATGATGTCGCCGAACATGCGGCCCGTGTCGCCGGTGCGGGCCGGCGCCGGCTTGTTCGCGGTCCAGACGGCCGGATTGTCGTCGGCGAGAATCTCGTCGAAGTCGTAGTCCGTCTTGACGCTGCGCGGCGCGAATTCGGTGATGTCGACATCGCCCGACCATTCGTCGCGATGCTTGATGAGCAGCCACGCGCGGCCATCGCCGCCCGGCCGGGCGCCCGCGAAGCGGCCGCTGGTCCGCACGAGCACCCACGAGCCCTTCAGCTTGTAGCCGTTCAGCGTGAACTTGAGGTCGCCCTTGGCGAGCGCCGCGTCGATGTCGGGGACTTCGGGCGTCCACGTGCCGCGATCCCACAGCATGACGATCCCCGCGCCGTAGCCCTCCGGGATCACGCCCTCGAAGTCGCCGTATTCGACCGGATGATCCTCGACCTGCATCGCCAGGCGCCGGGTCGTCGGGTCGAGTGATGGCCCCTTGGGCACGGCCCAGGAGAGGAGCACGCCGTTGTGCTCCAGACGGAGGTCGTAGTGGAGGTGGCTGGCGAGGTGCTTCTGCACGCAGAAGAAACGCTCGCGCGGCTGGTGGCGCCCCTGCCCTCCATGGGGTTCCGGGCTCTTGGTGAAGTCGCGCTTGCGCCGGTATTCGTCGAGAGCCATGTCAGTGTCCTGCCCCCCTGGCTTCGCCCGTCAGCCGCTTGATGAACGGCGACAGCGCCAGCATGATGAGGCCCATCGCCAGCCCGAAGGCCGCGACGTAGCCGAAGAGCCGCGTGAGCGGCACCGCCCCGTAGAATCCCGCCAGCCGTCCGGCGATGAAATTGCCGACCGAGGCGGCGAGAAACCAGACGCCCATCATCAGACTGCTCACGCGCTCCGGCGCGAGCTTCGTCATCGCGCTCAGCCCGACCGGGCTGAGCGACAGCTCGCCGAAGGTGTGCAGCAGGTAGGTGAGCAGCAGCCAGTTCGGGCTCACTTTCGCACCGCCGGCGCTGAGCGACGCCGCGACCACCATGACGACGAAGCCGGCGCCGACCAGGATCAGGCCGAACGAGAACTTGGCCGGGCTCGACGGCTCGTGCCGGCCCAGCCTGATCCACAGCCAGGCGAAGACCGGCGCGAAGATGATGATCATGATCGCATTGACCGACTGAAACCAGCTGCTGGGGAACGACAGCCCGAAGTAGGACGTGCGGGTGGCGCGCTCGGCGAACAGGTTGAGCGACGAGCCCGCCTGCTCGAACGCCGACCAGAAGAGTGCCGCCGCGACGAAGAAGAGGCCGATCGCCAGGAGCCGCTTGCGCTCGTCGGGCGTCCACGAGCCCGCGAGAAAGAGCCAGGCGAAGAAGCCGACCGTGATGGCCAGGAGCATGACGCCGCCGGCGTCCGCGATCCGGGCCGCCGACACCGGCAGGAGGCCGAGGTACGCGCCCGCGGCGGCGAGCGCCAGCACCGCGACGGTGCCGCCGCCCCACAGGCGCGCGCGGGCCTTCAGCCTTGCGGCCTGCTCCGGCGACTCGGCCGGTGCGGGCCGCAGCCCCGCGTCGCCCAGGAAGCGCCCGCCCAGCACGTACTGCGTGAGCCCCAGCACCATGCCGACGCCGGCGGCGGCGAATCCCGCGTGCCAGTTCACGCGCTGGCCCAGGAAGCCGCAGACGAGGGGCGCGATGAACGCGCCCAGGTTGATCCCCATGTAGTAGAGGGAGAACCCCGCATCGCGCCGCTGGTCCTCGGGCGCGTACAGGCGCCCGACGAGCACGCTGATGTTGCCCTTGAGCAATCCCGTGCCGATGACGATGAGCGTCAGGCCGACGTAGAAGGTCGCCAGCGACGGGATCGCCATCGAGAAGTGGCCCGACGCGATCAGGAGGCCGCCGTACAGGACGCCCCGCCGCTGACCGACGAGTCGATCGGCGATCCACCCGCCGGGGAGCGTGGCGAGATAGACCATCGACGTGTACAGGCCGTAGACCGCGCCCGCGGTGGCGGTGTCGAAGCCGAGGCCGCCGGCGACCGGCGCCGCGGTCATGAAGAGGATGAGGAGCGCACGCATGCCGTAGTAGCTGAAGCGCTCCCACATCTCGGTGAAGAACAGCGTCGAGAGCCCGCGCGGATGGCCGAAGAACGCACGATCCCCGGGCAGCGTGCCGCTCACGCGCGCGAGTCTAGCAGACCGTGTGACAATGAGGGCATGGGCCACGCGCGCCGTGCGCTGCTGATCTCCACCTACGAGCTCGGGCGGCAGCCGTTCGGACTCGCATCGCCCGCCGCGTGGCTGCGCGCGCGAGGATGGGATGTGGCGTGCGCCGACCTCGCGAAGGATCCGCTGCCGGAAGATGTCGCCCGGAGCGCGGCGCTCGTCGGCGTCCACCTGCAGATGCACACCGCGACGCGGCTGGCCGCGCCGGTCATCGAGCGCGTGCGCGCGCTCAATCCGTCCGCGCGCCTGTGCGCGTACGGGCTGTACGCCCCGCTCAACGCGAACTGGCTGCGCACGCTCGGCGTGGACCGGGTGTTCGGCGGCGAGTTCGAAGCCGACCTGGCGGCCGCGGCGGACGCGCTCGACACCGGCGCGCCCGGCGGGCCGGATCGGCCGGAGCGGACGCTGCCGCGCCTCCGGTTCCTCGTCCCGGATCGCACCACGCTCCCGCCGCTCGATCGCTACGCCACGCTCACGATGCCCGATGGGGGCGCGCGGATCGTCGGGTCCACCGAGGCGAGCCGGGGCTGTCGGCACCTGTGCCGTCACTGTCCGGTCGTGCCCGTGTACGACGGCCAGTTCCGCATCGTCCAGCCGGACGTCGTGATCGCGGACATCGAGAATCAGATCGCGGCGGGCGCCGGCCACATCACGTTCGGCGACCCCGACTTCTTCAACGGCCCGACGCACGCGATGCGGATCGTCGAGGCGCTGCACGCGTCGCACCCCGACGTGAGCTACGACGTCACCATCAAGATCGAGCACCTGCTGCAGCATCGGGCGCTGCTGCCGCGGATGGCCCGGACGGGCTGTCTGTTCATCACGAGCGCGGTCGAGTCGCTGGACGACCGCGTCCTCGCGCTGCTGGACAAGGGACACACCCGCAGGGACTTCCTCGACGCGGTCGACCTGTGCCGCGACGCCGGCGTGACCCTCGTGCCGACCTTCGTCGCGTTCCATCCCTGGATGACGCTGGACGGCTACTGCGAGCTCCTCGATACGCTGGCCAGCCTGGGGCTGGTGGAGCGCGTCCCGCCCGTCCAGCTGTCCATCCGGCTGCTGGTGCCGGAAGGCTCGCGGCTGCTGGCCCTGCCCGAGATCGCGCCCCACCTCGGACCGTTCGACCCGCAGACCTTGACGTACCGGTGGGAGCACGAGGATCCGGAGGTGGACGCGCTGCAAGCAGAGGTCGCCCGCGTGGCGGCCGCCAGGTCGTGCTGCACGCGGAGCGCCGCCTTCTCCGAGATCCATCGCCTGGCATATGCCCGGGCCGGCCGCGCCGGGACGCCTCCGTCACCCCTCGATACCGACAGCCCGGTCGCCCGTTTGAACGAGCCCTGGTACTGCTGCGCGGAGCCCATCTGAAGGTGGTGAAGCGCGTTCTCCTCCTCGCGACGACGACGGGCTATCAGACGCGGGCGTTCGGTGACGCGGCCGATCGCCTCGGCGTCGAGCTCGTGTTCGCCACGGATCGGTGTCGCGTGCTCGAGGATCCCTGGCGCGATCGTGCGGTCGCTATCCGCTTCCACGACGAGGCGGGGTCGGTCGCGACGATTCTGGACGCGGCAGGGCCGCTCGACGGCGTCCTCGCCGTCGGCGATCGTCCCGTCGTGATCGCCGCGCGTGTTCTCGAGGCGCTGAGGCTGCCGGGCCATCCGCCGCACGCGGCGGCCGTCTCGCGCCACAAGCGGTTGATGCGCCAGCGGTTCTCCGCGGCCGGACTGCTGGTGCCCGACTTCCGGGAAGTGCCGATCGACGCCGATCCCGACACGCTCACGCCCCCGGCCGCCTTTCCGGTCGTCGTCAAGCCCGTCGGGCTGTCCGCCAGCCGCGGCGTCATCCGGGCCGACGACCCGGCCGCGCTCGCCTCGGCGTTCCGCCGCGTCCAGGCGATCCTCCGATCGCCCGAGGTGCGCGCCGAGCGCAGCGGCCTGGACGGCACGGCGCTCATCGAGACCTTCGTCCCCGGCCGTGAATACGCGCTCGAAGGATTACTCCATCAGGGGCGGCTGCAGACGCTGGCCCTCTTCGACAAGCCGGACCCGCTCGACGGCCCGTTCTTCGAAGAGACCCTGTACGTGACGCCTTCGACGGCGGACGCCCGTGTTCAGCAGGCGATCTCGGAGGCCATCGCGTCGGCGGCCTCGACCATGGGGCTCCGGCACGGTCCGATCCACGCCGAGTGCCGCGTGAACGACCGGGGCGTCTTCGTGCTCGAGGTCGCGGCCCGCCCGATCGGCGGTCTGTGCGCGCGCGCCCTCCGATTCCTCGATGAAGATGGCGCGCCGGACCGCGAGGCGTCGCTCGAAGAGCTGCTCCTCCGGCACGCACTCGGTGAGTCGGTGACGAAGTGGCGGCGCACGGCCGACGCCTCGGGGGTCCTGATGATTCCCATTCCGGCGCGGGGACTGCTGCGGCAGGTGGGCGGCGTCGAGGAGGCCCGGCGAGTCGCCGGCGTGACCGACGTGCGGATCACCGCCAAGCTGGGCCATCCGCTCGTGCCGTTGCCGGAGGGCGCGACGTATCTGGGGTTCATCTTCGCGCGCGGCGGGACGCCGGCGGCGGTCGAGAGGGCGCTGCGCGAGGCGCACGGGCATCTCCGCTTCGCCATCGATCCCCCGGTCCCGGTGATAGAATCGCGCAATGGCTGAATGCGGTCCGGCGCCAACCCCGCAACCCGGTACGAACAAGAGCGGACGCAAGGTGTTCTGCGTCAAGTTCCAGAAAGAGCTGCCCGGGCTCGATGCGCCGCCCTGGCCCGGCGAGCTGGGCCAGCGCATCTACGAGCACGTCTCGGTCGATGCGTGGAAGTTGTGGGAGGACCGGATGAAGATGATCCTCAACGAGTACCGGCTCATGCCCTGGCAGAAGGAAGCGCAGGAGCTGGTCGCGAAGCACATGGAGGACTTCTTCTTCGGCGAGGGCGCCGCGCTGCCGCCCGGGTACGTTCCGCAGCAGACGAAGTAATCGCACCTATGGACGAGCCGGAAGCGCGCCATCGCGCCTGCTGGTACGGTCGCCGGACCGCGGACATCCCACCCGACCTCGGCTCTCACACCATCGAAGACGGCCTGCTCCTGTACTGCGCCCACCCGATGTGGTTTCCCGTCGTCGGCTATCACTTCGACGTGCGGAACTGCGACGACTGCGAGTACTTCCGACCCCTCCGGACGGCTCCGGACTCCAGGCTCTGAGGCTCGGGAGGCCCGGCTCCGGGCCTCGGCCTCTCGGCGCTCGGGGAGCTGGGCTCTCGGCTTTGGGCTCTTGGCCAGTCCCGGCGTTCCGCTGAACGCGTGATCGGCCGACAGCCCAGAGCCGACAGCCCGAAAGCCCTACGCGTCCGGCAGCGACGCGACCTGTACGCGCGCGTCGTTGAAGCACGCGCCGGCACCGATGTCGCTGAGCGTGTCGGGCGCGAGCGCCGTGGCCGTGTAGCCGTTGCGGGTGCTCCGGCGCCACAGGCCCTTCGGCAGGCTGACCGTGCCGGGACGGACCGACGCCAGGACCCGGAGCGGGCAGTGGACCTCGCCCAGGTCGTTGAAGACGCGCACGCCATCCCCGTCCCCGAGGCCCCGCGCCCTCGCATCGTCGGGATGCATCGTGAGGCAGGCGTCGGTTCGAGGCAGTTCCCCGAGCGTCGAGCTGATGGTCCGATCGCTCGCGGGCGAGATGAGGGCGAGCGGGTAGGCCTCGGTCGCCGGGTCGGGCTGAAAGCGGTACAGGCCGAGCGGCGCGCTGGCATCGAGCGCCGCGGGGAAGAGGTCCACCTTGCGATCCGGCGTGTTCGGGAAGACGTCCACGAACTGGATCGGCGTGTGCCCGAACGGCGGGGTCGGACGTCCGCCTTCGGCGAGCGGTACGCCGATGGACGGCGGCAGCTCGTCGAGGACGCGGACGAGCAGCCCGAGCTCGGTGGCCTCCTCGCCATCGCGCACGAGGTCGAGGCGCCTGCACAGCTCGCCGAAGACGTCCGCGTTCGGGCGGGCTTCGCCGGCCGCGTCGACCACGGACCGGGCGAGCTCGATGTTGATCGGGCCGTACGCCTTCGCGAAGTCGTAGCCTTCGAGGAAGGTCGTCGCCGGCAGCACGAGATCGGCGTACAGCGCCGTGTCGGTCATCACCTGATCGAAGACGATGGTGAAGAGGTCGTCGCGCTCGAGGCCCTTGAGCACGCGCCGCTGATCCGGGACGGTGACCGCCGGATTGCAGTTGTAGACGAAGAGGACCTTCACCGGCGGGTCGTCGTAGTCCACGAGCGCGCGGCCGAGGTGATTCAGGTTGACCACGCGCGTGTCGGGCTCGTCGGCCTCGATCCACGGCTGGGTGATCCGCCACGACGCCGAGTTGCTCCCGGAGTAACCGCCGCCCCGCACCCCGAACTTGCCGCCGACCGCCGGCAGCGCCAGCACGGCCAGCGCGGCGTTGCCGCCGTTGCGGTTGCGCTCGAGGCCCCAGCCGCACCGGATGAGGGCCGGCGTGCTGGTCGCGTACAGTTCGGCGACGCCCTCGAGCGCGTCGGCGTCGATGCCGGCCGTCTCGGCCGCCCGCTCGAAGGTCCAGGGGGCGGCCCGCTCGCGCAGGCGGTCGGCGTTCCGGGTGTGCTCGCGCAGGAACAGCTCGTCGGCGCGTCCACTCTCGAAGAGGTGGCGGTGGATGGCCAGCGCCACGGCGACGTCGGTGCCCGGCTTGAGGGCGAGGTGCACGTCCGCCGACCGGGCGAGCGGCGTGGTCCGCGGGTCGATGATCACGAGGCGCGCGCCGCGCGCCTGGGCGGCGCGGACGTACGGCACGAGATGGATGCCCGACGTGGAGGGGTTCACACCCCAGAGGACGATCAGCGACGCGTGCGGATAGTCCTCGTAGCTGACCGACGGCATCTTGCCGTAGAGCGCCATGTTGGCCGCCCCGGTGGGCGCGGCGCACAGGGCGCGGGCCAGCCGCGAGGTCCCGTAACGACGCCACAGACGCGCGTCGTAGTTGTCCTGCGTGAGCAGGCCGTTCGAGCCCCCGTACGACACGGGGAGGATCGACGCGGCGCCGTGGGCGGCCCTGGCGCCGGCGAACGCGCCGGCGACGATCTCGAAGGCCTCGTCCCACGACACGCGCGTGAAGCGTCCCTGGCCCTTGGGCCCCTTCCGCACGCCCGGATAGCGCAGGCGATCGGGCCCGTACACGCGATCGCCGAACTTCCGGACCTTCGCACAGATGTAGCCGCCGGTCACCGGATGGCGGCGCGTGCCGTCGATGGTCACGATCTTCCCGCGCTTGACCGTCACCGCGAGGCTGCACGCGTCGGGGCAGTCGAGCGGGCACGCCGTCTCGACGGTCGTGGTCGTGCCGCCGGCCTCGTCCCCCGTCACCGGTGCGGGCTTGGTCGCCATTTGCCGTACGATAGCATCAATCCCATTGACCATGGCCGGGCCGCACGTCGTCGTGATCGGCGGAGGATTCGGCGGGCTCGACGCGGTGCGCGGCCTCGCGAGCGCCGACGTCCGCGTGACGCTCGTCGATCGCCACAACTACCATCTCTTCCAGCCGCTGCTCTACCAGGTGGCGACCGCCGCGCTCTCGCCGGGCGACATCGCCGCGCCGATCCGCTGGGTGCTGCGGCGCCAGCGCAACGTGCAGGTGCTCCTGGCCGAGGCCCTGGCGATCGTGCCCGCCGAGCACCGCGTCGCCCTCGATCACGACGAGTCCCTCACCTACGACTACCTGGTGCTCGCCACCGGCGCCACGCATGCCTACTTCGGCCACGACGACTGGGCCCCGCGGGCGCCGGGGCTGAAGACGCTGGACGATGCGCTGGCGATACGGCGCGAGGTCCTGCTCGCGTTCGAGGCGGCCGAACGCGAGCAGGATCCGGACGCCCGTCGCCGTCACCTCACGTTCGTCATCGTCGGCGGGGGACCGACCGGCGTCGAGCTCGCCGGCGCGCTCGCCGAGATCGCGCGGCAGACCCTCACGCACGACTTCCGGGCGATTCAGCCCGGATCGGCGCGGGTGATTCTCGTCGAGGGCGGCCCCGACGTGCTGGCCGCCTACCCGGCCACCCTGCGGGACGCCGCCCGCGCCTCGCTCGGGCGGCTCGGCGTGGAAGTGCGGCGCGGCGCCGTCGTGACCGGCGTGGACGAGGACGGCGTGCTGGTGGGGAAGGAGCGGATCTCCGCGGGGACCGTCCTCTGGGCGGCGGGCGTGGCGGCGTCGCCGCTCGCCCGCTCGCTCGGCGTGCCGCTCGACCGCGCCGGCCGCGTGCTCGCCGAGCCCACGCTGCAGGTGCCCGGCCATCCCGACATCTTCGTGATCGGCGACGTGTGCGCGCTCTCCGAGAACGGACGGCCGCTGCCGGGCCTCGCGCAGGTCGCGATGCAGGGGGGCGCGCACGCGGCGCGCAACATCCTGCGGGCCATCCACGGGCAGCCGGCCGCGCCGTTCCACTACCGGGATTACGGGATCATGGCCACGGTCGGCCGGGGCGCGGCGGTCGCGAAGATCGGTCCGCTCCGCGTCTCCGGATTCTTCGCGTGGCTGATCTGGCTGTTCGTGCACATCGCCTCCCTCATCGGCTTCCGGAACCGCCTCGCCGTGCTCGGCGAGTGGGCGTGGTCGTATGTCACGCTCCAGCGGCGCGTGCGGCTCATCACGGGCGGACGCCTCTGGCCAGGGGCGGATCGGCGCAGGTAAGATCCCCTCTCATGCGAGCTGCCGTTGTCGCGCTGGGAGATCTCGGGCTGAGCGCCCGGATGCGCTATCACGCGCAGGCGCTGGCGGCGCACGGTGTGGACGTCGATCTCGTCGGCTTCGAAGGCACCACGCTTCCCGACGCGATCGTGCGCAACCCACGCATCACGATTCACCGGCTCGAGCCGTCGACGCTGCGGCGCCAGCTCCCCGGGTCGACCTACGCGGTCGCCGGGCTGCTGGACGCCACGCGGCTCGGCCAGCGCCTCTGGCGGGTCCTCCGGCGCCTGCCGCGGCCCGACCTGGTGCTCGTGCAGAATCCGCCGACCTTTCCGACCGTCGCGGTGTCGTGGTTCTCGCTCCGCCGCCGCGGCGTCCGGTTCGTCATCGACTGGCACAACCTGGGCTACACGCTGCTTCGCGAGCGCCTCGGGCGATGGCATCCGGCGGTGCGGCTCGCGCGCTGGTTCGAGCGCCGCGACGCCCGCCTGGCCGACGCGAACCTGTGCGTCTCCCGCGGACTGGCGATGTTCCTCGAAACGCGGTTCGGCGTGGCCGACGCGCACGTGCTGTACGACCGGCCCGCGGCGCTTTTCGCGCCGCTGCCGGGCCCGGAGCGCGAGCGGTACCGGCAGGCGTTCTTCGCCCGCCTGGGCGTCCACGCGCCGCACGTCGGCTTCGTGGTCTGCCCGACGAGCTGGACCGAGGACGAGGACTTCGACCTCGCCATCGACGCCGTCTCGCGGCTGGAGGAGCGGATCCGCGGCTGGGAGGCCGCCGGGGCGCGGCGCCGGTTTCCCGATCTGGTCATCCTCGTGACCGGCGACGGAGCGCGGCGGGCGCGCTTCGAGCGCCGGTTTGCCGGCCTGCAGGCGCGCCGGATCCACTTGCGCGCCCGCTGGCTCGAGCCGGAGGATTATCCGAAGGTCGTGGCCAGCGCCGACGTCGGGCTGTCGCTCCACCGCTCCTCGTCGGGACTCGACATCCCGATGAAGGTCGCCGACCTCTTCGGGGCCGGCGTGCCCGTGTGCGCCCTCGACTACGGAGCCTGTCTCGCCGAGCGGGTGCGGCACGCCGACAACGGCCTGCTGTTCTCGTCGCCGGCGCAGCTCGCCAACGTCCTGTTCGACCTGTTCGAGACCTTCCCGCACGCCCAGCCCCTGCTCGATCGCCTGCGCGGAGGAGCGCGGCGGTCGGCCCGCACCACCTGGGAAGAAGGCTGGGCGCGCGAGGCGCGGCCCTTCCTGCTGCCCGGGGCCTGATCCGATGACCCGACGGACTCTCCTGTCGGCGCTGGTGATCGCGGCCGTCGCCGCGGCGGTGCCCGCGCGCGCGCTCATCGTCACGCTGAGCGATGCCGACGTCGATCGGGCGCTCCGGCTCGCCGGCGCCTTCGACGAGCAGCGAACCGCGTTCCATGCGCCGTATCTCATCGACGTCGGCGACGCGACCGTGGAGCGGATCGAGATCGTCACCGAATTCCGCCGCCTGGTGCTGCTGGCCGAGAGCCGCCGGAACCAGGGCGACTGGCTGTTCACCCAGAGCCCCCAGCGCGCCGAGGCGACCCTCGCGCCCTGGCGCGGGCTCGTCACGGTCATCGCGCACCTGCGCTTCAATCCGCAGAACGTGCTCATCAGCGTGCCGCCGTACGACATCCAGGTCGGCCGTCCCGGCGATCTCGTCCGCGTGGTGGAGGCCACCACGACGCCCGTCACGGCCGGGCTGACTCCTCGCGGCGGCACGATCGTCGGCGCCGAGCTCGAGGCGCGCGTCGAATCGGCCGCGCTCGGAGAGGCGAGCCGCCGGATCGCCGTGACCCTGCGCGGCGAGACCGTCGCCGCCGTCGACGTGGACTTCTCACGGATCGACTGACGCGCATGGACCTGAGACAGCTCGAGATTCTGCAGGCCATCGCCGAGACCGGCTCCTTCACCGCGTGCGGCAAGAAGCTGCACGTGTCCCAGTCGGCCATCAGCCGCCAGATCATGCTGCTCGAGGAAGAGCTCGGTGAGCCGCTGTTCCTGCGCGTGGGCCGGCGCGTGCGGATGACCGCGGCGGCGGAGAGCCTCGTCCAGCTCGGCGCCCGCGTGTTCCAGGACGTGCGCGAGACCGTCTCGGCCATCACCGACCATTCGAGGGTGCTCCAGGGCACGCTCCGGATCGCCGGGGGCATGACCGTCTGCCTGTACGTGCTGCCCCTGCTCTTCAGGCGCCTCCGCAAGGTGCACCCGCAGCTCGACGTCCGGCTCACGGTCGCCACGGCCGGGCAATCGGTCGAGTCGATCCGCGCCGGCCGCGTCGACGCGGGTCTCCTGACGCTTCCCGTCGAGGAGCCGGACCTGGTGACCGTGCCGGTGATGCACGAGGAGCTGCTGGTGATCACGACGCCCGCGCACGCGCTGGCCGGACGCCGGCGCATCACGCCGCACGACCTCGAAGGCCAGCCGTTCGTCCTCTTCGAGCCGGGGTCGGCGACCCGGCACGTGATCGACCGCTTCTTCGCCGCGGAGAACATCGAGCCGAACATCGTCATGGACACGGAGAACGTCGAGATCATCAAGGCGATGGTCAAGACCGGCCTCGGGATCGGCATCGTGCCCTACCAGGCCGTCGCCCGCGAGGTGCGGGCCGGTCAGCTCTTCTGCACGCGCATCGACGGCCACAATCTGGTGCGGGAGACCGGGTGGGTCTACCCGCGGGCGAGCCGGGTGCCGCGGGTCATCCAGGAGTTGCTGAAGGCGTTCGACGAAATCAAGGGGCGGTTGCGCCTGGCGCCGCCGCCCGGCCGTGTCGCATAATAGCGCATGCCCGAACGGCAAGTCGTCATCCGGATACCCCGTCCGCGGGTCATCTCCATCTCGCTCTCGGAAGCCGAGTGGGTCGCGTTCCTCGAACGCCATCCCGAACCCGTCGACTGGCTGCGGCAGCGGATCCAGGATGAGTTGAACCGCGAGTTCGGCGGGGGCGATCGGATCCTGGACAGCTAGGGCGCCGGCAGCACGAGCTCGAACACCGTCCGGCCCGGACGGCTCTCCACGGAAATGCGGCCGCCGTGCCGCTCGACGATCGCCTTGACGATCGACAGCCCGAGCCCACTGCCCGTCGCGGCGCCGCTGCGCGACGCGTCCACCTTGTAGAACCGGTCGAAGATGTGCGGCAGGTGCTCGGGGGCGATGCCGGGACCGTCGTCCTGCACGGTGATCGCGACGCCGTCCTCGACCGGCCTCGCGGCGAGCCGGATGGCGGTGCCCTCGGGCGCATAGCGTATCGCGTTGGCGGCCAGGTTCTGCAGCGCCTGCTCGAGGCGGCTCCGGTCGCCGGTCACCGTCTCCGCACGCGGCGCGATCGAGGTCTCCAGCCGGACGCCGGCCTGCGCGCAGGCGCGCTCGTGCCGGGCGGTGACGCGGTCGAAGAGCGCCGCCACCGGCACCGGCTCGGCCGACCAGCCGCCCCCGCCGCCCTCGAGGCGTGCGAGGTCCAGCAGGTCGCCGATGATGCGCTCGAGGCGCGCGGTCTCGTCCCCGATGATCGACAGGTACCGCGCCCGCGTCGCCTCGTCGAGGGGCACTTCCGGCATCGTCAGGGTTTCCAGGTATCCGCGCATCGCCGTCACCGGCGTGGTGAGCTCGTGCGAGACGTCGGCCAGGAGCTGACGGCGCGTGCGGTCGGCGACGGCAAGCGCCTCGGCGCGCTCGCCGAGGTCGGCCGCCATGGCGTTGAAGGCGCTCGCGACGGCCGCGATCTCGTCGCCGCCTTTTTCAGGGGCGCGGACGGACAGGTCGCCGGTGCCGAGCCGGCGGGCGGCGTCCTCGAGCGCGCGCAGGCGTCGCCGCGCAGGCCCGAAGACGAGCACCGACGCCACGATCGCCCCCACGATGAGCACGCCGGCGGCGACGACGGAGAGAATCGGGCCGAAGCGGCCGAGCACGACGGCGAAGGGCGCTCGCGGGAGGACGCCGACGAGCGCCGTCATCTCCCCGTCGACGACGACCGGCGCGAACCCCGGCGGGCCGCCGGGACCTCCGCCGAATCCGCCGCGGCCGAAGGGCGGGCCCTGCCGTTCCCGCCGGCGCGAGAGGCGCGCCCGCGCGGCGCGCAGCAGGGGCTCGGGGACCTCGACGCCGCCGCGCGTGATGACGTCGCCGTCGCGGAGCACCACGAAGAAGGGCTGATCCTCGTTCGCGTAGCGCTCGGCCAGATACCGCTGGATGTCGACCTGCGGATCGCTCGCGAGCGCAATGGCCAGATCAGCCGCGACGACCTGTGCGAAGCGCTCGGGCGACTCGCCGCTGGCCGTGCGCCCCGACCGCGCGACGACCCAGAGGAAGAGCACGCCCTGCACGACGAGCATCGCCGCGAGGAACGCGACGAAGCCGATGGCGATGCGCCAGTAGAGGCTGCGGTACCAGCGGGCGTGCATGAAGGTCGTGTCTCCTGACGAGCTCCGCGTCACTCAATGTAATCCTGAACGCCGGATCTCACGGTTCGATCACGCGCTGTCATGCTCTTTTCATACCCGCGCGTCCGCGGCCCTCGTCGGATAATGAATGTCGGAGTTCGTGTCGTGCCTGCCGCATGCAAACTGATCCATGAACGCGATCAAGACTGATCGCGCGCTCGTCATCGCCGCCGCGATCCTGATCGCGGCCGTCGCGTTCTGGAGCGCGCCGAGCGGCCGCGCGCAGTCGACCCCGTCGGCGATCGTCGGCGTCTGGGTGCTGAATTCGTCGTTGAGCGATCGGGCGCCGGCGCCTGCCGCCGGCGACGATGGCGCCGGGCGCGGCGACGATCGCGAGAGCGGCGGCGACCGCGGCGGGCGGCGCGGCCGCGGCGGGTTCGGCGGCGGCTTCGGCGGGTTCGGCGGCTCGCGCCCCGGCGCGGACCGGGGGAGCCGCACCGCCGCGATGCAGCGACGCCAGGACGCCGTCCGCGACCTGCTCAGCCCACCCGACCGCCTCACGATCGTGCAGACCGACTCGATGGTGATCATCACGGCGGGCGACGGCCGCACGACGCGGCTCGCCCCCGACGCCTCGAAGATCAAGGATGAGAGCACGGGCGCCTCGCGGCAGACGCACTGGGACGGCGAGAAGCTGGTGAGCGAGATCAGCGGTCTCGGTCCGGGGACGATCACCGAGACCTACGCCGAGGACGGGGACCCCCGGCGGCTGACGATCACGGTCGAGATGCCGGCAGCACGGGACAAGAAGCAGACGGTGACCGTCCGTCACGTGTACGACGCGCAGCCCGACTAGCTCCCGAGTTCCTCGTCCTCGTCTTCATCGAATCCGGTCACGACGAAGCGGATGTCGGCGTCGGCGCGCCCGATCGCACGCATGGCCGCGTCGAGGTGTGCCTGAAAGTGTCCGGTCAGATGGCGGCGGATGGCTTCGGTGGGAACCCAGACGGTGATCTGGTCGCCGGAGTCGGCCGCGTAGTAGGTGCCGCCGAACCAGCGGCGGAAGTCCTCACTGTCGATCTCGCTGCGCAGCCGCGCGAGAATCAGCTGCCAGGGATTGTCGGCCACGAGGGGTCCAGTCCGCTATTCCGAGCTTTCGTCGTTACCCTCGTCGGCGGGGGGCTGGCTGGTCGCGAAATCGTCGATGTCCGGCAGCGACTCGTCCACCGGTTCGTCGTCGTCGAGCGTGAAGGAGCGCCCCGTCGCCTTCAGCGGAATGGGTCCGCGCGGCCGGTCGTTGTCGCGCTTCTTGGCCTTGTTCCCCCCGCGCGACGGCTTGGCGTCGGGGCCGAAGTTGCGGTTGCGCGGAGGCGCGGGCGCCGCGGTCGGGTCGAACCGCGGGGCGCTCGAGAAGCCGCCGGGACGCGGCGTGAAGCCCCCCGGCCTCGGGCCGCTCGGTCGCGGGCCCCGATCCTCGCGCGCGCGCGCCTCGCTGACCGCCATCGGTCGGCCATTGAAGATCTGCCCGTTGAACTGCTGAATCGCCTGTTCGGCGTGCGCACGCTCGGCGAACTCGACGAACGCGAAGCCGCGCGGGCGGCCGGTTTCTCGGTCCACCGGCAGTACGACCTGCGACGGCGGTGCGATGGCCCCGAAGTGGGACCGCAGATCGGACTCGGTGGTTCCGTACGGCAGGTTGCCAACGAAGAGACGGACAGCCAATCAACTCTTCTCCTGGAAGCGCCCGGTCATGGGGTCGACCGAGCGGGGGCGTGAGGGGTAGGGACTACAAACACGGCTGGCAGCCGATTCAGTCGAAAAAACCTTACCTGAAGTCCCTCCATCTGGCAAGCGCCAGCTTTATCGTTGGCGGACGCGAGGGCCCGTTGAAGAACACGGCCCGCCGCGGCAGCCTGGCCGTGACCCGCATCGCCCGGCGCATCGACGACACCCGGCGCGCGGGTCGCCGACCTGGAACACGCCGTCGTGTGCGACGACAAGGGGCCGCGCGCGGGAGGGAGCCGGTGAGATACAATGCCGGACCGGGTCCCAATCGCGTGACGCGTCCACTCCTCGTCATCTTTCTCACGATCTTCGTCAACCTCATCGGATTCGGGATCATCATCCCGCTCCTGCCGTTCTACGCCGAGACCTTCGGCGCTTCTCCGCTGGCCATCGGGATGCTCTTCGCCGTGTACTCGCTCTGCCAGCTCGGCGCGGCCCCGGTGCTGGGCGCCCTGTCGGACCGCTACGGCCGGCGCCCGATTCTCATCTTCAGCCTGGCCGGCACCGTCGTCAGCTTCGTGATGCTGGCCGCCGCCGGCAGCCTGTGGCTCCTGTTCGTCGCCCGCATCGTCGACGGTCTCTCGGGCGGCAACATCTCGACCGCGCGGGCCTACGTGGCGGACGTGACCGAGCCCAAGGATCGCGCGCGCGCCTACGGGCTCATCGGCGCGGCCTTCGGCCTCGGGTTCATTCTCGGGCCCGCCATCAGCGGCCTGCTTTCGACCATCAGCTACGCGACGCCGATCTGGGCCGCGGCGGGACTCACGTTCGTGGCGATGCTGATGGCGTGGTTCTGGCTGCCCGAGTCGGTGCACAAGGCGCGCGCGGGTACGGGCATGCCGTTCCGCGGCTTCGGCGAGATGTTCGCGCGGCCCATGCTGCGCCGCGTGCTCATGATGGACTTCGTGTACTGGTTCTCGTTCTCGATCTTCGAGACGACGTTCGCACTGTTCGCGGCGGCGCGCTTCGGCTTCGACGCGTCGCGAACGGGCTACTTCCTGGCCGGCTTCGGCGTGCTCGGCGCCGTGATTCAGGGCGGATTCATCCGCCCGATCGTCAAGCGGTTCGGCGACAAGCGGACGTTCGACTTCGGCCTCGCCTGCGCCGCCGTCGGCCTCGTCGGGTCCACGCTGGTGCACTCGGTGCCGATGTTCGCCGTGGCCCTCGTCCCGCTGGCGTTCGGCATGGGCTTCGGACACCCGACCATGTCGAGCCTCGTGAGCCGCGCGGCGCGCGGCGACGAACAGGGCAAGGTGCAGGGGTCGGCGAGCGCCATCGAGAGCCTCAGCCGGACCATCGGGCCCGTGTGGGGCAACGCCACGCTCGAGCGCATCGGCGAGCGTACGCCGTACGTGTCCGCGGCGGTGTTCCTGGTCCTGACGCTGCTCCTGAGCCTGGGGTATAAGATTACCGACCCGGGGGCCTAGCCCGGAGGGCGCCCGCGACCGCCAGGGGGAGGAAGATCGCGAACGCCGCCCCCTGTCCGCGCTCGCTCGTCACCGTGATGTACCCGCCGCTCTGTTTCACGATGCCATACACGATCGACAGGCCGAGTCCCGTGCCCTTGCCCGATTCCTTGGTCGTGAAGAACGGCTCGAAGAGACGCGCGCGCGTCTCCTCGTCGATCCCCGCCCCGGTGTCGGCCACCACGAGCCGGGCGTAGCGGCCCGCCCGTCCCTCGGTGGCCGCTGCGGCGGCCGCGCCGGCCAGCTCGACCTCGTCCACCGTGACCGTCAGCCGGCCGCCGTGCGGCATCGCGTCCCTGGCGTTGATCACCAGGTTCAGCACGACCTGTTCGATCTGGGCCGGCACCGCGACGACCTGAACCGGCGACGTTTGCAGGACCTCGAACTCGATCTCGGGACCGCTCAGACGGCGAAGCATCGTGCTCATGCCGCTCAGGACGTCGCCCACCTCGAAGAGGCGGGGGCTGCCCGCCTGGCGCCGGCTGAAGGCGAGCAGCTGGCGGGTGAGGCCCGCCCCTCGCTGTACCGCGCGCTCGATCTCCCGGGCTTCCTCGGCGCCGGGGTCGCCCGGCGGCAGCTGCATGAGCAGCAGATCGGCCGAACCCATGACGCTCATCAGGATGTTGTTGAAGTCGTGGGCGACCGCCGTCGCCAGGCGGCCGATGGCCTCGAGCTTCTGGGACTGGCGGAGCTGCTCTTCGAGGGCGCGCCGGTCGGTGACGTCGCGGACGAAGCCGGTTACGGCCTGCCGGCTGTCGGAGCCAATCCGCGCCACGGTCAGCTCGGCGGGAAACTGGCTGCCGTCCGCGCGCAGCCCGCGCAGCTCGAGGCGCTCGTGGGCGATCGGTCCGCCGCCGGTGGCCATGTACTCGCCGAGCGCCCCGAGGCTCGCCGCGCGGTCCGCGTCCGGGAGCAGGAGATCGAAACGCCGGCCCAGGATGTCGGTGCGTGCGCGCTGGAACATCTTCTCCGCCGCCGGATTGAACTCCCGGATGTTGAGGTTCTGATCGACGGTGATGATGGCGTCGTGCGCCGCCTCCAGAATCGCGTCCTGGCGCGCCTCGGTTTCCACGCCTGCGCCGTACACCCGGTAGGAGAGGTACAGCGGCCCGGCAGCGAGCAGGATCGTCAGCCACACCCCCGCCGTCTGGGTCACCGCGATCGCGACCGCCGCCGCGACCGCGCCGATGACGTAGCTCGCCAGGCTCGAGGCGAAGTCGCTCTTCCAGAGCGGCCAGGCCCGCTGGCCGGTCGTCAGGGCGATCGCCACCGCGATCGGCGCCGTGTTGAGCACGTAGTACGTGAGCGCCATCCCCGCCAGCGGCACGACCGCCGTCTTCGGATCGAGCGCCGCGGTGCCGCCCAGGCGCTCGTAGGCCTGTCCCGCCGCCTGCACGGTCAGCACCAGGACGGACATGTTGAACAGCGTGCGGTAGGGTGGATTCGGCGTCGGGGACTTGAACGTCGACTGGCTCCAGCTGCTCGTGGCCCCGGCAATCATCGTGGCGTGCGGGCCGTAGAGGATCAGGCAGGCGATGTCGACCACGTACGACACCGACATGTTCGATCCGCTGGCGATGGGGAAGTGCACCTTGAAGGCCGCGGCCAGCGACGACAGCAGGACGAGGGCGGCGAAGGGCAGGATCGGCGTGAGCCGGGCCCGGGGCACCAGGAGGACGAAGGCCAGCGTCCCCAGACCGATTACCGACAGGATGTACCAGCGTCCGCGAGGCGGGAGGGCTCGCAGCAAGGCGCCCCAGTATACTCGCGAAAGTCCATCCCGGCATTGACTTACGGCCACCCGTCGGGTACCGTGGAGCCTCTTCTCGATGTCCCGCGCCGGACACCCAGACCGTCGCGACCGTACTACGCACTCATAACCATTTCTGATATTCGGCAAGGCCCGCGACGCGGCCGCGCAGTCGGCGGCGGGCAGGAGACGATGCGCATGAAGTCACTGTTTGCAGTCACGGTTGCGATGCTGACCCTCGGCGGGGTGGCCTCGGCCCAGACGACACCGGCCCAGACGACGGCGCCGGCGGGCACCCTCGGGTACGCCGAGTTCGTCGGGCAGTCAGCATGGGGAAACGTGACGAACCAGTCGTACGGCGCCGAGGGGGGCGTGCAGGTGTCGGCGAACCTGGAGGCGTTCGTCGAGATGGGTTGGACCCGCGACGTCGCCAGCGACGCCACGCGGCACGCCGCAGAGCTCATCGCCGGGTTCCTGGGCGAGACCCAGGGCGAGACGACGTTCACCGCCAGGGAATCGGCGGCTTTCTTCGCTGGCGGCGTGCGGTACCCGCTGCAGCTCGAGGGCTCCCCGCTCGGTTCGCTCAAGCCGTACGTGGAGGGTGGCGCCGGCTGGGCCCACCTCACCAAGAAATCCACCTTCTCCGTCGCGGGCACCGACGTGACCAGCACCCTCGGCGATCTCGGTGTCCAGATCGGATCCGACCTCGCCGGCACCCGCAACGCGGGCTTGATGGTCCTCGGCGCGGGCGTGGTCTGGCCGGTGTGGCGCCAGGTGATCGTCGACTTCAACTACCGCTACAGCAAGATCTTCACGAGCCCCGACCGCGTCAATCTCAACCGCGCGGGCCTCGGCATCGGCATCACGTTCTAGCCGGTCCCCTTCAAGGGCGATCCCCGGAACCCTGGATTTGGTGGACGCGGGCGACCGCGGACCGCCATTTGGCTGTTGACGTGGTCAAACACTTGTTTTATACATATGTTTAGCGCCATGAAGAAGAGAATCCTGCTTCTGCTCGTTGTCGTCGCGGCCGTTGCCGGCGGCGCCGTCTACTACCTGCATCGCACGCCGGACGACCTCGTGCTCACCGGCGTCGTCACGACCAACGACGTGATCGTGAGCCCCCAGATCGGCGGCCAGATCGACAAGCTCCTGGTGAAGGAGGGCGACACGGTGGAGAAGGACCAGCTGCTGGCCGTCATCGCCCCTGACGAGCTGAAGGCCGACAGCGCCTACTACGCCCAGAGCGCCCAGGGGCTCGTGGCGCAGGTGAAGGAGTCCGAGGCGGCGCTCCGGTACCAGGAGCGCCAGACCACCGACCAGATCAACCAGGCGGAGTCGACGCTCGCCTCCGTGAAGGCGCAGCAGAAGGCCGCGGCGGCCGATCTCGAGAACGCCAAGCTCAACTACGACCGGACGAAGAACCTGGCGGCGCAGGGCGTGGTTCCGGCGCAGCAGCTCGATCAGGACCGCACGGCCTACGACGCGGCACAGGCGCGCCTCGACGCGCTGCAGCGTCAGGTCGATGCGCAGACCGCCGCCGTGGCCCTCGCGCGGTCCAACGCCGAGCAGGTCTCGGTCAAACGCAGCCAGCTCGCGGCCAATCAGTACCTCCAGGCGGCCGCCGCAGCCCAGGAGAACAAGGCCGGCGTGCGGCTGGGGTACACCGAAGTCCACGCTCCGATCGGCGGCATCGTCGATGTGCGCGCGGTCCGGGCCGGCGAGGTCGTGACGGCCGGGGAGCCGATCGTCACCCTGATCAATCCCGACGATCTCTGGGTGCGGGCCGACGTCGAGGAGACCTACATCGACCGCGTGCGCCTCGGCGATCGCATGACGGTCCGCCTGCCGTCCGGGGACGAGCGCGAGGGCACGGTGATCTTCCGCGGCGTCGACGCCTCGTTCGCCACCCAGCGCGACGTGAGCCGCACCAAGCGCGACATCAAGACTTTCGAGATCCGGCTCCGGTGCGACAACTCGGATCGCCGGCTCGCGGTGGGCATGACGGCGTACGTCCTGCTGCCGATCAAGTAGGGGCGTCGATGCCACAGGACAAGGGCTCCATCGACGTTCGGAACATCGTCAAGACGTTCGGTGACTTCACGGCCGTGAAGGGCGTGTCGTTTTCGGTCGCGCCCGGCGAGATCTTCGGTCTGCTCGGGCCGAACGGGGCGGGCAAGTCGACGCTCATCCGGATGTTGACCACGCTCCTGATTCCGACGTCGGGCACGGCGTTCGTCAACGGCTTCGACATCGTCAAGCAGCAGGACGACGTGCGCCGCTCGATCGGGGTCATCCCGCAGGCGATGACGAGTGATCTCGATCTGAGCGTCCGGGAGAACCTCCTCATCTTCGCGAAGCTCTACGGCGTGCCGCGCGAGAAGCGCACCGGCCACATCGACGACCTGCTGGCCGCGGTGGAGCTGACGCAGTGGGCCGACAGCCAGGTCAAGAACCTCTCCGGCGGCATGCGGCGCCGGGTCGAGATCGCGCGGGGGCTCGTCCACGAGCCGCGCATCTTCTTTCTCGACGAGCCGACGACGGGCCTCGACCCGGTCTCGCGCGTGGCCGTGTGGGAGATGATCCAGAAGATCAAGGCCGAGCGCGACCTCACCGTCCTCATCACGACGCACTACATGGACGAAGCCGACAAGCTCTGCAACCGGATCGCGATCGTGGACCACGGGGAGATGAAGGCGCTCGACTCGCCGATGAAGCTCAAGGCCTCGATTCCGGGCAAGAACGTCCTGGAAGCGAGCTTCACGCGGACGCCGGACGGCTGGGCCGACCGGCTCCGGACCCTGCCCGGCGTCGAGAGCATCACCAGCCACGACGGCATTTTCCGGATCGCCTCCGGCAACGGACCGGCGACCACGCTGGCGCTGATGGACGCGGCCGCCCAGGAGCACATGGCGGTGCAGTCGCTCTCGATCCAGAGCACGACGCTCGACGACGTGTTCGTGCACTACACGGGCCGGCAGCTGCGGGACGCGCTGCAGGACGCGAACCCGCTCGACCGCGGGATGATGATTCGGCGGCAGTAGGGGACGGACGAAGGAGCATCCATGCAGCGCACCTGGGCCATCATCGAGCGGGATCTGCGGCGGTTCCGGCGCAGCCCCGTCCTCATCGTCATGTCGATGGTCATGCCCGTCATCCAGCTCGTCGTGCTGGGCTACGCTTTCGGGGGGAACCTGAAGCACCTGCGGCTCGGCGTCGTCGATCAGGACGGCGGCGTGCCCGCGGTCAAGGTGCGCGAGCTGGCGAATGCGGTCTCGATGGGGGCGCACACGATCGACACGGTCCAGTACCGGAGACTCCGGACAGGCGCTCGACGACCTGCGGAACGGGCGGATCAACGGCGTGCTCACGATTCCGCCGGACTTCTCCCGGCGCGTGCTGATGAAGGACGCGCCCAGCGTGGCGCTCATCGAGGACAACACGTCCAATTTCGTCGCGGCGTCCCTGGCGGGCACCGTCAACGGCGTGATGTCCGCCTACAACAGCCCGGAGGTCGTCGAGAAGCGGATCGGCGGCGACGCCCGGCTCGACGTCGTCGAGATGTATCCGTACGTGCCGTACATCCAGTACCTGCTGCCGGGCTCGATCGTCATGTCGATCTTCGTGATGGTGATGATCGGCGGCGGGATCATCTTCATCGACGACAAGGCGCGCGGGCTGCACGAGGGCTACCTCGTCACACCCATCTCGAAGTTCGAGCTGATCGCCGGGTTCAACGTGTCGGGCACGATCAAGGCGGTGCTGGCCGGACTCGTGCTGATGACGATCGGCTCGATCATCGCCGGCATCCCGAACCCGTTCGATCCCCTCCGGCTCCTGCGCATGCTCGTGGTGATCACCATCACGTCCTTCGCACTGATCAGCCTGATGTTCCTGCTGATGGTGCGCGTCACCGATCCCCTGCTGCCGCGCGCGGTGTTCGGCGTCCTGAACACGCTGCTCTACTTCCCGAGCGGCGCCGTCTATCCGACGCAGGGCTTCCCGAAGTGGATGCAGTTCATCACGGCCATCGATCCGTTCACCTACGCGGTGCACGCATTCAACAGCCTGCTGCTCAAGAACACCGGATTCGCCGCGATCAGCTCGGACCTGATGTACCTGGGCATCTTCTGCGTGGTCGCGATGACGCTGGCCACGAGGCTCTTCAAGCGCACGCTGTGACGACCCACGATCTCGAGACCCGCGAGCGCCTGCTCGATGCCGCGGCGCGGCTCTTCGCCGACCGGGGCTTCCGGAAGGTCACGGTCCGCGAGATCTGCCGCGAGGCGCGTGCGAACGTCGCGGCCATCAACTATCACTTCGGCGACAAGCTCGGCCTCTACCGCGAGGTGCTGCAGTCGGCCATCGACACGATGCGGGCGACGACCGAGCTCGGCAGGGCCGCCGGCGAGGGGCTCGCACCCGAGGAGAAGCTGCGCCGCTTCTTCGAGGTCTTCGCGAAGCGCGTCCTGGAGGATCCCCGGCGCGCCTGGATTCACCGCCTGGTGCGCCGCGAGATCTCCGATCCCACGCCCGTGCTCGACGCGATCGTGGCCGAGGGCGTGAAGCCGCGCCTCGAGTACCTGGGGACGGTCGTGGGCGAGATGCTGGGCCGGCCCGCGGAGAGCGACGAGGTGCGGCGGTGCGTGGCGAGCATCCACGCGCTGTGGATGCTGTTCATCCCCAATCCCATCAGCTCGCGGCTCGGCGCGGCGTTTCGCGTCGGCGTCGACGAGGGCCCCCAGGTGATCGCCGACGTCGCCGAGTTCTCCATCGGCGGCATCCGGGCGCTCGCCGCCCGGGGAGCCTAGCGCGCCCGACGGACGCCAGGCCGTCCGGACGCCCGCCGGCTACGAGAGGCGCGCGCGGTGGAAGGCCTCGAGCTCGACGTTGGCGCGGACGATCGTCTCGAGCTGGGCGAGCGTGGCGTCGAGCGCCCGGCCCGGGATCGCGACGTACAGGTCGTCGTCGCCCAGACCGGTGTACACGCGGTTGCCGATGCAGGCGAAGCTGGCCACGCCCAGGCCGCTCGCCAGGGCGCGAGGAATCATCGCGCACGCCGGGCGGCCCATGATCGACGAGGCATCGAAGACGCCGGCCGCCCGCGCCGCCTCGGCGGCGATCATCAACTGACGCGGCGTCCCGCGCACGATGACCACATCCGGGGCGAAGGTCGCCTGCTCGAGCGGCGCGTACGCGAGCACCGCGAACGGGGCCGTGCGGTGCGGAATCTGCGGGACCTCGTCGGCGCTCAGGTACCGCAGCTCGATCATCGTCCCTACCAGCCCTTCGAGGTCCTTCTGCTGATCGGCGTTCTGCGGCGCACCCTGGGTGAAGGCGCCGACGGCGCAGCCGTGGTGGTCTTCCGGCAGCGTGTAGAAACCGTGACCCTCGGCGGCGTGCTTCCAGTACGAACAGCCGGCGGGAAGGGCGTGATCGATTCGCGGCAGTCCGGCCGGCGGTTCTGCCAGGAAGGCGACGCCGATGGGCGGCGAGTCGAGATCGAGCGCGGTGCGCAGCAAGGAGCGATCGGGCATGATGGCGGATTCTACCAGCCGAGCCGCAGTACCCACCAGAGCGCCGCGCAGATGATTGTGCCGACGCCGACGAGTCCCCAGACCGATGTCGTGAAGTAGGGATAGGCGAGGAGGGCCAGCCCGGCAACCAGCTGCGGCACCCGGCCCTGCTTCTTGCCGTACACCAGCAGCACGAACCCGATGCCGCCGGGGATGAGCGAGAGCAGCAGCCAGGTCGGGTCCAGGCTCACGGACGCTCACCCGGTCCCGACGGTGGGGGCGCCGCGCGGTGCGTGGCCAGCGCGAGCCGTGCGCCGACGACGAGGCCGAGGTAGACCGCGGCGATGGTCAACCCCAGAATGGCCGTGTTCAAATCCCAGTGCTTGAAGAGGCCGCCGAAGAAGGGACGCTCGAGCCACGGCAGCGCCAGGCCGTACACGAGCAGCCCGCACCACGCCCAGGTCAGGACCTGGAGCAGGAGGGACCGCGTGCGGAATTGCCACCAGAGGAACCAGCCTTGGGCGAGCGCGGCGACGAAGATGAGGACGGCGATCAGCAGCCCGGACAGGCCGACCGCGATGGCTTCGAAGAGCGTGTACTCCTGCCACGCCGGGGTCATGCGGCCTGCGGCTACTCGGTCTCTTCCGAGCTCTCGGGCTCCTCGTCAGGAAGAAAGTCCCCCCAGGGGGACGGCTGGGGTCCGGGTACGATGCCGGCCAGGTCAGGGTCTTCGCCGTCGGCGCCCACGCGGCGCTCGCCGCGCTTGGCCGTCGCCTGCGCCCGCCGCTCCGCCTTCTGCTGGCGCCTCTCGAGTTTCGCGCGCTCGCGCGATCGCTTCTGCTGCGTCACCTTGGCTCTCATAGTGTCATTGTGCCACACCGCTCGCCGCCTCGTCTTCCGCGTCGCCCGGCACGCTGGACGCATGACGGCGCCGCGGTCAATACTCCCGCGATGGCTCCTGCGGGGCGTCGGGCCGCGATCTGGACGGTCGCCCTGGCGTCGGCCTTCGGCTTCCGGCTGGCGTACGGCCTCACGTCCATGTTCTGGACGGAGGACGAACGCCAGGTCTTCCTGATCGGCCTCCGATCCTACGCGCGCCGCGAGTGGCCCTTCTTCGGCGCCGACGTCGTCTGGACGCACAGCCGTCTGCCGGGCGCGCTCCAGGCGATGCTGATTCGGGTGCCGCTCGCCCTGTGGCACGCACCGGAAGCGCCGTTCGTGCTGCTGAACGTGCTGTCGTTCTCCACGATCGCGCTGTTCGCCTGGTACTGTCGCAAGCGCCTGCCCGATCTGCCTGCCTGGTTCGTCTGGGGCGGACTGCTGCTCGTGCCCTGGACGCTCAACTTCTCGACGCACATCGTCAACACGTCCTACATCCTGCCGGGCGCCCTCGTGTTCTTCGTCGGGTTCTTCGAGGCGGCGCCGACGTTCCGGATCGGCGTCCTGCCGGAGGCGCTGGCCTGGGCGTCGATGGGGGCCGGGCTCGTCTTCCTGATGCAGATCCACATGTCATGGGTCCTGCTGCCCGCCTACGTCGCGTACGCGGCCTTCGACCGGCGGCGCGCTCCCCGCCGGCTGGTGCCCCTGGCGGCGTTCGTTGCCGGCGCCCTTCCGCCGGCCGGGCTCCTGGCGCCGACGCTGCTGCGCTTCGGACCGCGGGCCAGCGCGGTCGCCGCCAACGTCCAGATCCGTCCGCAGCCCCCGCAGGAACTGGTCGCGATCGCCGCACGGTTCCTCTCCTTTCCCGCGCTCGAGATGACGCGCTTCATCGGCCTGGACACCGCCGAGCGCCTGCTCTTCGTCTGGCGGGAGCCGTGGGTGGCGCCGTTTCTCGCCGTCGTGATCGCGGCGGGGGTCGCCCAGCCGGTCGTGATGGCCGTGATCTGGGTCCGCCCCGGCGATGCCGCGTGGACCCGCATCAAGTGGCTGGCGCTCGCGACCGTCGTGGGCATCTACGTGAGCTTCTTCTTCTCGGTCCGGGATCCGCTCGCGCACGCCTTCTACGTCGTGTTTCCCGTCGCGGCGCTCTACACCTTCCACGGCTGGCGCCGGCTGGCCGGACCGCGCCTCTGGCGCGCGGCGCTCGTTGCGCTCGTCTCCTGCGTCGTCGTGCACACGGGCGTGATGATGTGGCAGGGCCCGCGCCGCTCGCTGTACCGGGACCGGCCGCTCGTCCAGGCCGCCATCGACTTGCCGAACGACCGGCTGCTCGGCGACCGGCGCGAGACGGTCGTCGATCGCGTCGAGCATCGACCGCGGCCCGTCGACCGCGTCGATCCGGGTGCATACGCGCGTGCGAAGGCGTCCGACGACCTGGCGCTCGTCACGATCGCCTGGACGCCGGCGGTTCGCGGAATCGTGTCGGCCTTCGCCCTGACGATCGAGAACCGGGGCCGCGACGCCGCCTATCTCGACATCCGGTTCGTCACCACGTACCGGGACCGGGACGGACGCGTCGTGGCCCGGCGCGACGGCGTCGTCAAGGAGATACTCGAGCCTGGAGACCGGCGGTCGTGGCGGGATCTCACCGACGGACTCGTGCCCTCGGGAGCGGTGTCGGCCTCGCTCTCCCTCGTCAGCGCCGAGAAGGCGATTCCCTGGGCGCGGCTTGCCGGTCCCCCCAGCAGCCGGAATCGCGGCGGTTCCCCGGTGCCAGCGGCCGCGGCCAACGGCGCCGTGCCGTGCTGTCGTTCGACGGCCGAGTGATCGCCACGACGTGGCGACGGGCTATGATCGGGCCGCTTCTCCCGGAGCGTGCGCGTCTCGTCCGGGGGCGGAAGGAAGGGCTTGGAACCACGTCGCGCCGGGCGGACGCTGGCGAGGTTGGCCTTCGGCGCCGTGGTGCTCGCGGCGGGCATCCTCGTCGCCAGAAACGCCATCCTGTTCTCACGGAATCTGACGACCGATCGGGACGTCCATGTGGGCGTGGAGCCGCTCTACGGCTACGAGCGGGCGCCGCAGGGCAGCCCCTTCGACAACGGCGGCAAGTGTGGCGCCGACTACGCGTGCCTGTACTTCGCAGCCCGGAACTACGCGGCGACATCGGTCATGTACGACGGGAACTCGGACCCGTGGAGACGCCCCGCCTACACGTTTCCGCCGATTCTCATCTTCCTGACCGCGCACACGCTCGCGCGGCCGGACTTTCCGGCGTCCGTCCTGGCCAGCGATCTCCTGCAGGTCCTGCTGTTCCTGGGCGTCTCGGCATACTTCATGCGGGAGCCGACCGGGTCGAGCCTCGCCGGGATAGCCGCCTGCTGGACGTTTGCGGGCGTGCTTCTCTTTTGCACGCCCGTCGGACTGACGTGGTTCGAGCGGTCGCAGACGGACCTGTACGTGGCCTCGGCCTCACTCCTGCTGGTCAAGGGCATGAGGGACGGGTCCACACGCGACTTCGTCGGGGCCGGCCTCGTCGGCAGCCTCAAGTGGTCCGGCTTGCCGTTCGTCGCCATGGCCGGGATGGTGTACGTCCTCTGGTCTCCGCAGGCACGGCGGCGAAAGATCGCGCTCGTCGGACTGGCTCTCGGCATTCCGCTCCTGATCGCGATCGTGTTCGGCCACGACGCGTTCGCGTACTTCCACCTGATCATGGAACGAGAGTCGCAGGCGGACGCGGGCTCCGGCGGACTGGCACTCGCGCAACTCCTGCCGGCCGGTGAGGCCTGGATCGTGGCGTCCAAGGGCCTGCCGTTCGTTCTTCCCGCCGCGCTCCTCGCGCTGGCGCCCCGATGGGCCCGATCGGGACGCGCGGTGGCGACGTCGGTCGAGATGCTGTGGTGGGGAGCGGCGTCGTACGTGGGCGGCCAGTTCGGGACCTACGCGTTCGCGTACCGACTTGTCGCCTCGCTGTTCGTCGTCGCGCTCGTCGTCGACGGTCGGCCCATTCTGCTGCGGGATCGCCACTCGAGGTTCTCCGGCGTGGCGCGGGCCGTCGGCCTGGTCTCTCTCGCGTACACGTTCTACCTGCTGGTGCCGGGGGCGGGCTTCTTCGAGCGATGGCGTCGGAACCCGATCGTCGCGCACACGCGACTGGCCTGGGAGGCGACGGCGTTCTGGAACCGGCTGATCGGGTACCACCGCGAGGTCGTGCCCCTCGTGACGGTCCTGGCGACCCTGCTCCTGGTCTCTCTTCTCGCGAGGTTGGAACGAACTTGACCTATACGCGAACGTGGCGCTGTCGGAGCAAGGCCAACCGGTGTGACGGGGTGTCATATCTGCCACCCTGCGAACCGCCTGCGTCAGAAGATGTCATTGCGCCAGTACAAGACGTCGCAGTCGGAGAGCGGCTTCTCCAAGGCGGCGGATCCGAAGAAGCGCGCCATCAGGACATTCGGCGATTGCTTCGCCGAGACGATCGCAACCTGTGGAGGCACGAAGCCGGGCGGCAGCCAGCCGCGGATCGTCGCACGACGTTCCGCAGGCTCGCGGGCGATGAGCGCCTGCAATATCGCGCCGACCCGCGCACCGGCCGGGTCGCGATCGCCGCACTCCTCAATCGACCAGGTGCTGCCGACCACGCTGATGACGACGTAGGCGGCAGCCGTGATGCCTTCCTCCGCGATGAAGAAGTGCAGCTGGCGTGCGCCGCTGACCCCGAGGCCTGCCAGCAATCGCTTCTTCGTAATCGCGTGGTGAACCAGATCGATGTCGCGATCGAGGTGGAATCGAAACGGCGCCGCGCGACGCTGACCCATTGCCACGATCGCTGCCAGATCCCGTTCCTCGCCGCCGCGCACCAGCGTCATCGGCGCACCGTGGCGGTGCGACTGCGCGACGGTGAGTTCGACGTCCGTGGTGGGGATCCTCTCGAAGCCGTGCTGGCCCCACAATGTCGAGTCGCCGTCGGAGAAGAGCAGAGCCAGCTCATCCCCATCCTGGTGCGCGTCATCGATGAGGTGCTGGACCAGCGCCAGCGCATGGCCGCGGCCGCGGTGGAGGGGGTCTGTGACGACCGCACCGAGGCCGCAGACGCGTACGGACCGGCCCTCGACAACACCCGCCAAGCGATACCGTTTGGCGCTCGCCAGCACCTCGGTTCCGTCAACAAGGGCGAATTGTCGCTCGTGCTTCTGGCACCAATCCATCTTCCGCACCGCGGAGTCAAGCCTGCGGAAGGCTGCCGGGGTCAGCCCGCGGTTCCAGAGCGTGTACTGCCCTTCGAGCACACGGTCCAGAATCGCTGCTTCGGCGGGGACAATGGTCAGCATCGGGAGCGAAGGCGCCGAATCTCAGTCGGCCGGAATGGCGACGGCTGCCGACACCGGGGGCGCTGTTCAGTTGAGGACAGACGCCGCCATCGTGATCGCTCTATCGTCACGCCAGTCGGACGTGCCACAACTCTCCCCGGGCGCGCGTTCGTGTACTCGTTCACGTCAGTTGGGAGTCGCCTGCATGCATCTTAGACCGCTCCACGACCGCATTCTCGTTCAACGTGTCGACGAAGGCGAACAGCGCAGCCGCGGAATCGTCATTCCGGATTCCGCCAAGGAAAAGCCACAGCGGGGCAGAGTGATCGCTGCAGGCAACGGGAAGATGCGCGACGGCGGCGACCGCGTCAGGCTCGACGTCAAGGCCGGCGACACGATCCTCTTCGGCAAGTACTCCGGCCAGGAGGTCAAGCTGGACGGCGTGGAGTATCTGATCATGAAGGAAGACGACGTGCTCGCCGCGATCGGCGGGGACGGTCCTGCCGCGGCCGTCGCGGTCAAGACCCCGGCGGCGAAGGCCGTCACGGCAAAGGACAGGGCCGTCACGACGAAGGTCAGAGCCGTCACGGCGAAGGCCAGGGCCGTCGCGACGAAGACCCCAGCCAGGAAGAGGCGCTGACATGGCCAGTCTGATGACCTACGGCGACGCGTCGCGCCAGGCCATTCGCCGCGGAGTCAATGGCCTGGCCGATGCAGTGAAGGTGACACTCGGGCCCAAAGGACGCCCCGTCATCATGGGCCGATCATTCGGTTCGCCGGCGAATCGGCTGGAAGCGGCGCCTGTGCTGTTGTGAACACCCCCGGTTCTGACGGCGTGCTAGCCTCAACCGATGAAACCCATCTCAATCGTCGGCGTGGTGCTGATCGTGCTCGGTGTGGTGGCACTCGTCTATCAGGGCATCACCTACACGAGCCATGACACCGTCATCGACATCGGTCCGATTCATGCGACGGCGGATCATGAGAAGACGCTGTGGGTTCCGCCCGTGGTGGGGATTGCGGCCGTCGCTGGTGGCGCCGCGCTGCTCTTCGCCGGCGCGCGCGGGAAGCGCGCGGCATGAGTCGCTCTCGGGAAGGACGCCGACGCCGAGGAAGGCCGTCACGCCCGCGAAAGCCCGAGCCTTCAGTCCAAGGCCTCACTCGACCTCGATAGGCACCCTCACATCGACGTCTCTCGCGAGCTTCCTGGCCCTTGGTGTCCAGGACGACCGCCGTCCCTGCACCGCCACCTCGGCTGGGCGGTCGCGACCGATGGTCTGAGGCGGACGGCCAACGACCGGCGTCGGCGACGATGGGGCCTTGCCCGCCACCTTCGCCGCCGAACAACAGGTCGCCGACCGTCCCGATGGAGCCGGCTCTTACTGCGTCCGCTCTTTGGGCGAGTACCGGTTCAGCAGCTCGATGAGCTTTGCTGCGGACTTGGGTGCGGCTCGACCGGTCGTGACGATGTCGCGGTTCTCCAGTTTCTTCCCATACAGGGTGGCGTTGTCGTCCAGGTCCTGACGCAGCGTGGCGCCTTCCAGAGCCACGCCCGCGAACAAGCCCTGCGAGCGCGACCACGACAGGATGTCGGCGTGCATTTGCGCGTCGGTCTGGGCCGTCGCCGTGCGTCCCACGGGGCCTGCGGCGACCGAGCCTTCAGCGCCCAGCGTGAACTGGCTCGACAACAGCTTGTCCGCGCCCCGATCGCTCATGACCAGCATGATCAAGTCGGTGGAAGAACCGCCGATCTGGAACCCGACGCTTCCACCCTCGATGCGGACGGTCCCGGGAGCAGACCAGCCCGGCCGGGTCTTGCGGCGGCAGGAGATGTAGCCTTTTCCGTACTTCCCGCCCACGATGAACGCAGCGGTCTTGAGGTCCGGAACAATCACGATGCAATGGGCGGCCTCGAGGAGATCCTGGGGGATGCCCTGATCGGGCGCCGCCATGATCTGCGAGAACACCGCCGCCGCGTCGTCCAGCCGCTGAGCCGCTTCGTTGTCTGCTGCCTGCACCGGCGACAACGCGATCGTCGTTGCCACGGTCGTCGCCAGAGTCGTCGCGATAATCCATCTCACGTCACACCGTCCTTCTATTGGGAGTGTCCAGTCCTGCAACGTAGCGTACGAGGCGCGCACGCCGATGTTCCGTTTGAGACGCCGTGAGGCGGAGGGCTTTCTGTGGAAGCTCGCCCGGTCGGACCGGCGGCCGCCAATTCCTGCGCGTAGTCAGAAACAGCCGGGACGGCATGTAATGGATCTCCTCGGTTGGACGAGGCCGCAGGATCGCGGACCATTCCGCGATCCTGCGGCACGAGACCGCTCGGCGGCGATTCGGTGCTAGCGACCGCGGTCGTTGCGGTCGTGCGATGGCGCATTCCGGTTTGCGTCGCGCTGCCTGCTCCGGTCCCAGCGGTGGTCGTGGGTCAGTGTGCCTCGACTGCCTTCCCACTCGCCGTTGTAGTACTGACCGCCGACGTAGTACGGAGCCACCCAGTACGCACCCTCATAGGGCGGCAGCGTCCAGTAGCCGTTGTGCCATCTGTAGCGCGAGCCCTGGGGATACCAGTAGCCCTCAACCCACAGGTAGTCGAGTCCGGGCTGGCGCGGCACGCGGTACGCTCGTGGAGCCGGCGGCTCGCCGATGTGAATGCCGAAGGAAATCTGCGCGTGGGCCGCAGATGCGGTGGTGAGGAGCAAGGTCGCGACGGCAAGTGTGCAAAGGAGTCTTTTCATGAAGGAACCCTACGCCCTCGGACGACGTGCCGTCTGTCGCGTTTGACACACATCGATCCTCGCCTCGACGACGAGCGTTCCTCGCACGGCGAGAACACGCGGACCGGCCGGCCTCCGGCCCGCCAGGCGACTCGACTAGTTCCAGTCGGCCTTCTTGATGTTCGCCAGGTCACGGTAGATGGATCGCGCGTCCTCGACGGCCCGCATCTGTTCGAGGTTGGCCGCGAGGGTCTCGGCCGTGGCGCGCACGGACTCCACGATCGCGTGCCGCGCGTCTTCCGTCGCCCTCCGGGCCTCCTCGGCGGCGTGACGTGCCTCCTCGGCCGCCGCCCGCGCCGCTTCCGCGGCCTGACGGGCCTGCTCGCGCTCCTGGCGGATTTGATCGAGCGCCTCGCGACGCTGCTCGTGGTCTTCCCGCCCCTCCTCGGCGACCCGTCTCAGGTGTTCAGCCGCGCGCCGCGACGCCTCGAGCACTGGTTCCGTCGTGTTATCTGCCATGATGCCCCTCTGAGCCAGCCGCATTTCACCGAGACGACCCCGGTCATCCGCCAGGGACACGACGGGCCGCCAGCCAGGCCGAGCACGCACACGGCGCCCGCGACGAGTCCCGGTGTTCCTGAACGTTCGCTAAGACGAAACATGCCACACCGTTCGACCTGGAAGTGTGCACAAGAGGACAGCGGCTGCGGCCGGAGCGGTGGGCGGCCGCGTCGAGCCACCCGGCCTGTGCGCTTCGGCACATCGGGCGTGTTCCTGGCCCCGCTATGCTCGGACCATCTTGAGGAGCCTGCATGAAGAAGGCGTGGACGTGGGTGGGCGGCGGCGTCGTGTTCGCGCGACGATTCGCGTGGCTCGTTCCCTTGTCGCGCTGGCTTGCTGCCTCGCCCTGACCTCGGTCGCAGGCGCACAGCCTCTGGCGCCGGCGCCGAATTCGTCAGGCTTCGAGCTTCCGCTGACCATCTACTTCTCCTCGGCTGCCCTCGACGTCGCGACGACGGCGATGCAGTGGAACGGCACGCGCGAGTCGAATCCCCTCGTGGCGTGGGCGGCGCCCATGGGGCCCGGCCCGATGCTCACGATCGGCGAAGGCATGGACGTGCTGCTCGTCTGGACGCTGCACCGGTGGCTCCACGAGCGGGACCCGGCGCTGCTCCGGGGGATCCTCTATGCCGCGTCGGCTGTTCGCCTGACCATGGGCATCTCCAACTGGCGTCTGAACCAGGACACCGCCCGGCTCATGCGGTCGCCGCGGTGAACCGCCACCAGCGCCGAGCACGCCGCGCGGCGCCGCGCGGCGGCCGGGAAGACGCTCCTGCGCGATGGGACGGTCATCCTGGCGTCGTGTGCCGAACGGTACAGACGGGCATCCGTCGACCGAGCCACGATGCGGTTCCGACTCAGCCGTCCGCGGCAGGGCGTCCACACGCGGTCGGCGCCTGCTCGCGGAATCACCTCGATGACCTGTTGCGCGAAGAGGAGACGTCAGATGCGACTTTCGAAACGTGTCGGCACAGCGATAGCGATGGCCGCGTGCGCGGCCCTGCTCGGAACCCTTCCGGCGGCCGCGCAGGCGCGCAGACCAGCCCCGGCGCCGGCCACGTCCCGATCTGCCGATGGATATCTGACGGCCACTCGACTCGGTGGCTCGACGTCGCTGTACCGGCCGGACCTGACTGACGCCGCCAGCGTGAAGCGGATGGCCGGCGTGCGTGGCATGGAGGCCGACATCCGGAAGGTGTTGGCCGACAGCGGTCTGTCCGAAACGGCCGACCAGGTGGTGGCGATGCTGTCCAACGCCCCGGCCGCCGTGAGAGGCGGGGCGTGCCGCGACGCCAGACCGGAAGACGGCACGCTCGTGGACTGCGACTTCGCCCCCGGTGGAACGCTCGAGTGGATGGCCTACCGGCCGAACATCGGCCGGCGCGATCGGACGCCGGATCGCCTGGAGAAGGTTCGATGGGGCGGCCGGGCGCCGTTCAAGGCCTTTCTGTTCCGCGTGACGACCGACGGCCGAATCTACACGTTCGTCCTTCCGAAGGTGTGCAGCAACCTCTCGTTGATGTCGGTGCAGGACGTCCCCAGGGTGGCCGTCGCGGAGCCGCCGCCGCCCCCGCCGCCGCCCCCGCCGCCACCCCCGCCGCCGCCCCCGCCACCACCGCCCCCGCCGCCACCCCCGCCGCCACCCCCGCCCCCGCCCCCGCCCCCGCCTCCTGCGGCGGCGAAAGCGAGCCCGTTCTTCATCGACGCCCTGATCGGCAAGGATCGCCGCGTCAGGCCGATTGAGGGCCGCACGACGGGCAACGGCAACCCGGTGACGGCGAACGCCGGCGCGTCCGACTTCGTGCAGTGCACACCGCTCGTCGGCGTCAAGGTGGGCGTGGCGAAGCGGTTCGCGAGCAACTGGGAGCTGGCCGGCACCGGCGGCGTCGCGTTCAGCCTGGTGCGCGCCGACCAGAAGGTGCACCAGAACGAGGTGCTGGTCGACATCGAAGCGAACAAGTACCTGGCCGACAACGCGTTCATCGGGACGGGCCTCTCGTTGTGGGACGTCACCCACAGCGACGCGTTCACGCCGGCGCTGCTGCTGCACTTCGGCGTGCCGCTCGGCCACCATCCGAGTCACCAGACGTACTTCCTGGCCGAAGGCCGTCTGTTCTTCGATCACGCTGACGACCTCCGGAACAACTACCAGTTCTGGGGCGGCGTGCGGGTTCACTTCTAGTCGTTCATGCGGACACGTGTTTCTCAGGAAGAGACGGATCAAATGATGAAGCGAGCTTTGTGGATTGCGCTGGCGCTCTCGGTCGTCAGCATCGCCTCGGCGTCGACCGCGCGAGCGGACGAGTGGAATCGGAAGACGCAGATCACCTTCAGTCGGCCCGTGGAGATCTCCGGCCATGTGCTGCCGGCTGGCACCTACCGGTTCCAGATGGCGGACTCGAGCGACCGCCATATCGTGCAGATCCTCAGCGCCGACGGATCGAAGATCATGGCGACCGTGATGACGATTCCCGACTACCGGCTCACGCGGACGGACGAGACGGTGGTCTCGTTCCGTGAAGTGCCGGCCGGCGCCCCGGAGGCCATCCGGGCGTGGTTCTATCCCGGCAGCAGCGCCGGCGAAGAGTTCATCTACCGGAAGAATCGGGCCATCGAGCTGGCCAAGGCGTCGAACGTGGTGGTGCCCGCGTTCGCCGCGGACGTCGACGACGATGACGCGTTGAAGACGGCGCCGATCGTGGCGATCACGCCTGACGCGCAGGAACGTCCGGTCGCCGACGCGATCGAGACGAATCCCGGAACGCTGAGTGCCAGCGTCGGATCGGTCTCCAGCCAGCCGTCGTCGGCCGACGCCGGAGGCCGCCAGGTCGCGCGGAACGAGCTGCCGAAGACGGCCAGCCCCCTGCCGCTGATCCTGTCCGTGGGCCTCGGGCTCCTGGCCGCCGGCCTGGGTCTCATGGCGTTCGGCAAGCGCGCGACGGCGCCCATCGCGTAAGAGCGGTTCCACGTGAAGCTGTGGCTCAGCGCGCTCCTCCTGCTCCAGGCCGTCATCAGCGTCCAGACCGAGCTGGTGACGGTGCCCGTCACGGTGACCGACAGCCAGGGCCGCCACGTGAGGGGGCTCGGTCAGGAGAGCTTTCGGGTGGTGGAAGACGGCCGGTTGCGGCCCATCGCTGCGTTTGTCGGCGGGGATGCGGACGTGACCCTGGGCCTCGTGGTCGATCGGAGCCAGAGCATGCGCTCGAAGACGCCGGCTCTCGTGACCGCGGTGTCGGCGCTCTTGCGCTCGACCCGCCCTGGCGATGAGCTGTTCGCGGTGGACGTCAACGATCGCGTGTCGCTCGTCGGGCGGCCGGACGGTCAGCCATTCACGCAGGACATCGAGGGGTTGCAGGCGGCCGTGGTCGATGTCCGCGCGGAAGGCCGGACGGCGCTCTACGACGCCGTCGCCGAGGGGCTGCAGCATCTGCAACTCGGACACGCGGAGACCCGCGCGCTCGTCGTGATCAGCGACGGCGGCGACAACGCGAGCGAGCGGACGTACGCGGAGATTCTGGCCCTGGTACGGCAGTCCAACGTGGTGATCGACGCCATCGGCCTGTTCGGCACGTCCACGGCCGAGGAGGACGAGAATCCCGGGCTCCTCAAGCGGTTGTGCCGCGATACGGGCGGCGTGGCCTACTTTCCGCGGACCGACGATGACATTGCGGCCGCCGCGACCGAGATCGCCGGCGATCTCCGGGCGCAGTATCTGCTCGGCTTCGTGCCAGCCGACCGTGCCGACGGGCCCGCGTTTCGAAAGATCGCGGTCACGGTGAGCGCGCCCGGCCGCGGCCGGCTTCACGTTCGTGCGCGGACGGGGTACCTGCTGCCGGCCAAACAGGCTGACGACGACCGGGCGCGCGAACACACGGGACCGGGGACACCATGACCTGGACGTCCGCCCGCGGCTGGGTGGCCGGCGGGCTCCTGGCGGCCGGCCTCCTGGCGTGCGGGTACGTCGCGTACGTGGTCGTCGACGCGAGGACCTACCAGCGGGTCGAGCGGCGGCGATTCGAGCAGGCGCCCGCGCCCCCGGCCGCCGACGCGGCCTCCGCGCCGATGGCCGGAGACGCGATTGGCGAGATTCGGATTGAGCGGCTCGGCCTGCTCGCCGTGGTCGCCCAGGGGGATTCGATTCCGATTCTCCGACGAGCCGTCGGTCACCTCTCCGAGACGGCGCTGCCGGGCCAGTTGGGGAACGTCGTGCTGGCCGGCCACCGCGACACGTTCTTCCGGCCGCTGAAGCAGGTCAGGGCCGGCGACGCGATCACGCTGACCACGCGCACCGGGGTGTTCGAGTACGTCGTGGAGTCGACGGCCGTCGTGCCCCCGAGCGACGTGCAGGTCCTGGAGGCTCGCGGCGGACGGACGCTGACGCTGATCACGTGCTTTCCGTTCTCCTTCCTCGGCGCGGCGCCCGATCGCTTCATCGTGCGAGCTCGCGAGGCGGGAGGCATCTGACCGACGCGTGTCGGTCGACTATCGAACGGTCTGGGGAGCGGCGTTCGGCACGGCCAGGGGCACGTAGCCGTCCGCGGCACCCCGAAGCAGCCACGTGGCGGCGGCGGACGACATCGGGCGGGCATCGAACGAGCTGGCGACGGCATGGCCGAGCGGGTCGGTCGCCGGGAGCGGAGCGGGCGGGAGCAGCGACGCCGCAATGCGCGCGTCCATCGCCGGCGGAAAGGCCGGCACGGCGCCGACCAGCTGGTCCCGGTACACGGCGCGCATCAGTTCCTCGAAGATCGGCAGCGCCACCCTGGCCCCGGTTTCACTCGATCCCAGCGACCGGTCGTCGTCGAAGCCGATCCGAACGGCCACGGTAATCCCGTCCGGGCCGTACGTGGAACCGACGAAGAGGGCGTCCCTGAAGTCATTGGTGGTGCCCGTCTTTCCCATCACCGCGATGGGGAATCCGCGACCGGCCAGGGCATGGGCCGTGCCCGTCGGCAGCAGGACCACGCCGCGCAGGCCTTCCTGGATGAGCGAGAGCGCGAGCGGATCGATGGCGGCCGGCTGCGGACTGCGTCGCGCCGACGGCACGATGCCGCCCGAACTGCGAACGATCCGCTGAATCACGTACGGGTCGGCGTCGATGCCGGACGCCATCGCGCGGTACGCGTTGGCGAGCTCCAGGAGCGTCAGCTCCGACGCGCCGAGAGCCGTCGTGGGATAGCGCGCGAGGGGCGTCCGGATGCCGAGCGTGGTCGACGTCCGGGCGATGCGATCGATTCCGACCTGCTCTCCGATCCACATGGCCACCGCGTTTCTCGATTCGGCGAGCGCCTGGCGGATCGGAATGAGGCCTTCGAAGCGTCCGTCGTAGTTCGAGATCCACTTGAGCGGCTGTGTCTCCCCATTCGGCACGGCGATGGGCTCGTCCGGGACCGGCGTGTCGAGCGTGAACCCGCCGGTCTGGAAGGCCGCCAGGTAGACGATCGGCTTCATCGCGGATCCCGGCTGCCGCAGCGACCGCGTGGCCCGGTTGTAGTCGCTGTACGCCGCCGAGCGGCCGTGGAACACCTGCCGCCCGCCCGTCTCGGCCAGGATCCCCGCGTCGCGGTTCCGCAGCACTACGACCGAGCCCTGGAGGAGGCCCCGGGCCTTCGGATGCCGGTGCTCGTACTGGGCGAGGCCGTGCTCCAGTGCGTCGCTGGCGAGATGCTGCACCCGCGTGCTCGCCGTCGCGTACACGTCGATCCGTCCCGCGAGGAGGTCTTCGAGACCCAGATCGGCGTGCGTGCCGAGCTCCGCGACGACGTGACCCACGACCGCGGACGCCTGGAGCTCCGGGCGGGCGGCGTGCGGTGCGACCCGCAGGGCGCGCCCCCGGGCCTGCGCGGCCGCCTGCGGCGACAGGAACCCGTCTGCCTGCATGAGCGCCAGGGTCTGGTTCCGCCGTCGCACGACCCGGTCTCCGTTCGCCGCGCCCGGCGCGTACTCGCGAGGGGATTTGGGGATGCCGGCGAGCACCGCCGCCTTGTCGGCGTCGGCGACGGTGAAGGTGGCCAGCGGCCGGCCGAAGTAGTACTCCGCCGCCCGTGCAAACCCGTACTGGCCATTGCCCATGTACACGAGGCTCGCGTACCGGGCCAGGATTTCTTCCTTCGCGCGGCGCTTCGACCCGAACTGCTCCCGCATCTGCTGTTCGAGCCACACGGAGAGCCGGATCTCCTCACGCTTGCGGGCGAGCATGTTGACGGCGCGGGCGCCCATCGCCCACGACAGGAGACTCGCGGCCGGGCCGGCGTGGTGGAGGCGGTTGCTGTTCTCGGCGGCCGTCACGTCCCGGAGAAACGTGCCGCGCACGAGCTGCTGGGTAATCGTCGACCCGCCCTGCGGAAACGGCGCGGCGCCGGCGGGGCCGTTGCCGCGGCCGCCCCTCGCGAGCCGGCCAACCAGCGTGCCGACCCTGGCCTTCCCGAGGACGCGAGGCAGGCTGAAGTAGTCGACCCCGTTGTGGGAGAAGAAGCGCTTGTCCTCGGCGGCCAGGATGGCGTCCTGCACGACGGGGGGCAGATCCTCGTAGCGCGTGATCGCACGCGGCTCGCGGGCCAGCTCGACGATCGGCCGTCCGTCGGCGTCGTACACGTGACCGCCCGTCGGCAGCTCGAACCGGACGAAGGCCCCCAGGTCGGGCAGGTCGCGCCGGTCGAAGTACACGTGGTCCACCTCGGCCGCCACCAGTGCGGCGGCGAGCAGGGCGACCGCGGTCCCGACGGCCCCGAGCCCGAGCAGGAGCGTGACGCGTCTGTTCGTGCGCCACGTAAGATGGAGGGTCACGCGTCAGGGCCGTCCGGGCCGCATCGACACGAGCCGACGGACGGTGCCGTCGAGCGGGGCATCCAGGCGGCAGGCGTCCGATGCGCCCGTCGTGGTGTCCTCGCCGTCGTGCGGTCCATGTGTCGGTACTCTAGGCGAAGCACACCAGGAAGAATGTCCACAACGGAACGTACGTCCCGTCCGCGCCCAGTTCGCTTTTGAACAGTCTTCCGTGAATGGTGTCTGGACAATACGTGGTGCTTCCAATGACGACCACGCCGGACGTCGTCGTTTCGCGCATGGCGTCTGACCGTGACAATCGCGCTGACCACGATGAACCCGACGGATGGCGCAGGTCCAGCGGTTATGCCGGCTCGCGCGCCACGCGACGCCGGGTGGGCCATCGGCTGAAGACGAGCCAGGGGGCCGGTCGGCTCATCGGTGGGTCGCGCCCGACTTCCTTCGGCGATAGCGTTGGATCAGCGCGTTCGTCGAGCTGTCGTGCGCGAGCGGCGTCTCGTCCGAGCGTGTCAGCTCTGGCACGACCCGCGACGCCAACACCTTGCCCAGTTCCACGCCCCATTGGTCAAACGAGTCGACGCGCCAGATTGTCCCCTGCGTGAACACACTGTGCTCGTAGAGCGCGACCAGCGCGCCGAGCGTCTCCGGCGTGAGTCGTTCGGCCAGGATGGTGTTGGTGGGCCGGTTGCCTTCGAAGGTGCGGTGAGCCACCAGTCGTTCCGGTATGCCCTCCGCGCGGACCTCCTCCGCGGTCTTTCCGAACGCCAGTGCCTGGGTCTGCGCGAAGACGTTCGCCATCAGCAGGTCGTGGTGATGCCCCAGCGGGTTCAGGGTCTCGCAGAAGCCGATGAAATCGCACGGAATCAACCGCGTGCCCTGGTGGATCAGCTGGTAAAAGGAGTGTTGCCCGTTGGTCCCTGGCTCGCCCCAATAGATCGGCCCGGTCTGATAGTCAACAGACATGCCGTCCCGCGTCACGTGCTTGCCGTTGCTCTCCATCGTGAGCTGCTGCAGGTACGCGGGCAGGCGCTTCAGGTAGTGGTCGTAGGGGAGAACGGCCACGGTTGAGGCGCCGAAGAAGTCGGTGTACCAGATCGTGAGTAGCCCCATGAGGACCGGCAGGTTGCGTTCGAAAGGGGCGGTTCGAAAATGCTGGTCCATGGCGTGGAAACCCGCCAGCATCGCGCGAAATTGCTCCGGGCCAATCGCGATCATGGTCGACAACCCGATCGCCGAGTCCATCGAGTACCGGCCGCCGACCCAGTCCCAGAAGCCGAACATGTGGCTGGTGTCGATGCCGAACGCCGCGACTTGTTCGGCGTTGGTGGAGACCGCGACGAAGTGTCGGCCGATGGCTCGCTCGTCTCCGAGCGCAGCCAGCGCCCACTCGCGTGCCGTTCGCGCGTTCGTCATCGTCTCGAGCGTGGTGAATGTCTTGGACGAGACGACGAACAGCGTCTCGGCGGGCTCGAGATCGCGCGTTGCCTCGGCGAAGTCGGTGCCGTCCACGTTCGACACGAAACGGAAACTCAGGTCCCGCTGGCTGTAGTGCTTCAGCGCTTCGTAGGCCATGACCGGGCCGAGATCGGAGCCCCCGATCCCGATGTTGACGATGGTGCGCACGCGCCGGCCCGTGTGGCCGCGCCAGCGGCCGTCCCGGACCTGGTCGGCGAAGGTGGCCATCCGATCCAGGACCTCGTGCACGTGGGGTACCACGTTGTCGCCGTCGAGGACGATCGACTCGCTGCGTGGCGATCGAAGCGCCACGTGGAGCACGGCGCGATCCTCCGTCGTGTTGATCTTCTCGCCGCGGAACATCGCTTCGATGCGGTCGCGCAGCCCGCACGCCTCGGCCAGACCCACGAGGAGACGAAGCGTCTCGTCCGTGATGCGGTTCTTCGAATAATCGAGGTACAGGCCGGCGGCTTCAGCGGCGAGGCGTTCGCCGCGCGAGGGGTCGCTGGCGAACAGCTCGCGGAGATGGACGTCGCGCATCTGCTCGACATGCCGCGCGAGCGCTCGCCAGGCCGGGAGCCCCTTCAGAGGAGCTCGCTCGGTCGATGCCTTCGTCCTCACGACGACACTCCTGTGGAGCGGCCTGCCTGGGTGGGCGTGCCACTCTTCGACGCCAGGCTGCGCATCAACTTGTTCCAGGACTGGTCGAACGACCGGGCGCCCTCCCGTTGGAGCTGGTCGCCCAGCGCCGCCACGTCCACGCCAGCTTGTGTGAATTGGCCGAGCACCTCTTCCGCGTCGCCGCCATCCGTCGGCATCGTCCCTGTGACACGGCCGTGATCCACAAAGGTGCAGAGTGTTTCCTCGGGGATGGTGTTGATGGTGTCTGGCGCGGCGTGCGCTTCGCTGTAGAGCACGTCCGACTTGTCCCAGCGACTGATGAACATCGACGCGACGGACCCGACTTTCGGGTCGAGACCGGCCGCAATGCGCCGTTCGAGTCCACGCATGTACGCGTTCGCCGCCGCCAGATACTGCTCCCTGGAGAACAACAGGGTGACGTTCACCGGCACCTGCCGTCGCCGCTCTGCTGGCGAATCGACTCGTCGAAGAAGTAGCTGTTTTCGATGGCGTGATCGAAGATCGTCGGGTTCGACGTCAGTCCCGTCACGGACCACGCCTCGATGTACCGGCGAACCGTGCCGCTGGTCAGCAGGCCCCGCGTGATATTGTCGAGCCACAGGCTCTGTCCGAGCGCGTGAAGGCGGGCGGTGGTCCCTGTTGCTGTTGGCATGTCATCCAAGCTCCCCGATTGAGCATGATACCGGCGGCCGGCTCGACGGCTGTGCAGAAGTAGACAGCTGCTCCTCATGCCAGGCTCTACGATTTCCTGATGGCTCTCTCCCGTTCGGGCGCGCTGGTGCTCCTCGGCGTCACGGGCGATCTCGCGCACAAGATGAACAGTCCCTTTCTGAACACCTCGGGCCTGCGGCGTTCATATAGAGTCGATCTGGAAGCTCGGGCGCCGTGTCGGCGTGCGTCGGCGCCACTCATCTTCCGTGCGTCTGGAGGTTCCATGCGGATTTCGATCCACATGCTGTCGGGTCACGTCCGGCTCAATGCGTCCGGGCGCACCTTCGATCTGCGCGACGACAGTCTGATCGCACTCGATCATGGGGCCGCTCACGATATCGAAGCTCTCGAGGACAGTGCGCTCCTGCTCACGATCGCGTGGCCCGGCAGAACGGGCAAGGTCGCCGGCAGCGCGTAAGGCAGGGCGCTGTCCGCTCAGTGGACACGGGACGTGACCGGCGTCGTGAGGTATCGAGCATGGAGGAGCAGGAACAGCTCTGCGTCAACGCGATCCGGATGCTGTCGATCGATACGGTTCAGAAGGCGAATTCCGGACATCCGGGTATGCCGATGGGCGCGGCCGCGATGGCCTATGTCCTCTGGACGCGCCACCTGCGGCACAACCCGATGAACCCCGCGTGGCCCGACCGCGACCGGTTCGTGCTCTCGGCCGGGCACGCCAGTGCGCTGCTGTACAGTCTGCTGTTTCTGACTGGCTACGACCTCGCGATCGAGGATCTCGAACAGTTCCGCCAGTGGAAGAGTCGAACCCCAGGCCATCCTGAACACGGATGCACGCCTGGTGTCGAGGTCACCACTGGGCCCCTCGGCCAAGGATTTGGCAACGGCGTCGGGCTGGCGATCGCGGAGCGGTGGCTCGCGGCGACCTTCAATCGTCACGGCGACGATGTCGTGGACCACTGCACTTACGTCCTCGCCAGCGATGGCGACATCATGGAAGGGGTGGCGTCGGAGGCGGCCTCGCTCGCCGGCACGCTTGGGCTCGGTCATCTGATCGTGCTCTACGACGCGAATCTGATCACCCTCTCCGCGACGACGAACGTCACGTTCTCGGAGGACGTGGGCGCGCGCTTCGACGCCTACGGCTGGCACGTGCAGCGGATCGACGGTCAGGACGTGGCGGCCGTCGATGCGGCGCTGACTGCGGCACGAGCCGCCGAGGATCGGCCGTCCCTCATCATCGGGCGCACGCACATCGGCTACGGCAGCCCGCACAAGCAGGACACGTGGCACGCGCACGGCGAACCGCTCGGGGTCGAGGAAGTGCGCCTGACGAAGCGCGCGCTCGGGTGGCCGGACGATCGCTCGTTCTATGTGCCGGACGAGGCGCTGCGGGAGTTTCGCGCGTGTGTCGATCGGGGCGTAGAACTCGAGGCGGCGTGGCAGCGCCGCGTGGACGCGTACGCGATCGCGCACCCCGACGTCTCGCCACAATTTGCGCGAGCGCTCGCGGGTGAGCTGCCCGAGGGCTGGGAGACGCATCTGCCGACGTTCACGCCGGCCGACGGCGAGATGGCGACGCGCGACGCGGGTGGCGCGGTCATCGCGGCGCTGGCGGGCGCGGTGACGAATCTGGTCGGCGGCTCGGCGGATCTCAATCCATCGACGCGTACCGCGATGCCAGGATGCGGCGACTTCGAACACGCGCCTCGACCCCAGTCCGATGAAAGCCTGCCGACGCAGGGTACGGCCGGCGGCGTCTGGGGGTTCGCGGGACGCAATATACATTTCGGCCTGCGCGAGCACGCCATGGCTGCTGCGCTGACCGGAATGGCGCTGCATGGCGGGGTGCGCCCGTTTGGCGCGACGTTCTTCTCGTTCTCGGACTATATGCGGCCGAGCATCCGGCTCGCGGCCCTGAGCAGGGCGCACGTCATCTATGTCTGGACGCACGACAGCATCGCGCTGGGGGAGGACGGTCCAACCCATCAGCCCGTGGAACAGCTGGCCGGTCTGCGCGCGATGCCCAACATGCTGGTCCTGCGACCGGGCGACGCCACAGAGACCGTGGAGGCGTGGCGCATCGCGCTCCGGCACAAGGACGGACCGGTCGGGCTCGTGCTCACGCGGCAGAAGCTGCCCGTGCTGGACCGCGCGGTGCTGGCCCCGGCATCTGGTCTCGCCCAGGGCGCGTACGTTCTTGCTGAGGCTGGCGCGTTGCCGCCGGAGGTGATCCTGATTGCGACGGGATCGGAGGTGTCGCTCGCCCTGGCGTCGCACGCGCGGCTCGCCGCCGACGGGATCCGGAGCCGCGTCGTGTCGATGCCCTGCTGGGAGCTGTTCGACGCCCAGCCGCAGGCATACCGTGACGCGGTGCTGCCACCGAGCGTTCGCGCGCGGGTCAGCATCGAGGCGGCCGCGCCGTTCGGATGGGAGCGCTACGTCGGTTCAGGCGGCGCCATCATCGCCGTCGACGGCTTCGGCGCGTCCGCGCCTGGCCCCATCCTGATGCGCGCGTTCGGTTTCACGACGGAACATGTTGTCGCGACGGCCCAGGCTGTCCTGCGACGCAGCCAAGGAGGTTCGCATGGAGAGACGGCCGGGTAACGAGACGCGGATGGACGAGGTCGGTGATGACCCCGGTCAGGTCGGACCGGACAGCGGCGGCCAGTCGGGTGACACGCAGGGACTCTCGGAGGCCGCCGACGCGGCCGATGAGAGCGTCGAAGAGCTGGCCGACACGGGTCAGGCCTACGAGGCCGAGGTGATCGAGGGCGTCGAAGATGCGGCGGATCATCCCGAGAGGCCCGTGCACTCCCACGAAGAGACGGGTCACTGATTTCCGAGTTTCCCGGCAGGCCCGGCGACGGCCGCTGTGCACTTGTGAACAGTCAGATGCAGTCGATGCGCGTACCGTCGCAAGAGGGAGACAATGCGAGGAGAAACACGATGACCAACCCCGACAAGTGCGCGCATCCGGCCTGCAAGTGTGTCGTCTCAAAAGCCAAAGATGGCCCGTACGGCAAGTACTGCAGTGAACACTGCAAAGAGGCCGCGGACGAGATCGAGTTGCGCTGCGGCTGCCAGCATCCATCGTGCCGGTAAGCTGAAGCCCCGTCCACGACAAGGACTCTTGCCGCCGTGCACCTCGCGTCAGAGCCGCTCGGCGGCTATCGGGTGACGGCTCTCGACGCCTGCGGCGGCTGGTGGATCCGCGGCACCCGCGACAGGTTCTGGGTCATGACGTAGGTGCCGATTGCCACCAGCATCAACACCAGGCCGACCCAGAAATACCAGTGGTGATGCACATGCCGCCAGTCGGGGACGCGCCGGCGCTCTTCGTGATGGTGGCCGCCGTTGTGCCGGTGATGGTGCTCGCTCATGTGTCCTGGATTCTTCGCCTCTTGAAGCCGTGCCTCGAGTCCGGTCGTGGACCCGCCCGGACGGTCTCGTGGAACAGGCACTCGTCTCGCGTCGCACCGAGACTACGCGCAGCAAGACTGCTTCTTGCCGTCGTGGAGTTCTGCGCCCGGCAGCATCGCCTTGCTCCCGGCCACCTCGTTGCGCGTGCCGTGGGCGATCACCACGAACTTACCGGCCTTGATCAACGTCTCGTATTTCAGCACGCTGTCTTTGGGAATGCCGATCCCGTACAGACCGGCGCCCAAGGCGCTCATTCCCCCGACCACCGTCGCCCCCTCCAGCGCCCCGACGACCCAGGCCACGAGCGGCCCTGCCGCGAAGAGCGGTCCGATCCCCGGAATGACGAACAGCGCCGACCCGAAGAGCATCCCCCAGAGTCCGCCCCAGAACGCGCCCGTCTTGCCCCACGCCATCATGCGATCACCGGTGTTGTAGTACCCGACCACGCCTTCCTCGGTGGAGTAGTCTCTGCCCACGATGGAGAGCTTGTGCAGGTCGAAGCCAGATTTCGCGAGCGCGCGGACCGCCTCTTCGGCGGCGCGGTGGCTCTCGTAGACGGCGACGGCGCTCCCATGTGCCGATGTCTCTGAGCGGGCCGGTGTTTCTGGTGCGAGCGTCGCGTGTCCTGCCATGGTAGAGCCCCTCCGTTGTGAATGATCCCGAAAGCCGATTCGACGATCCCAGCGACCACGATGCGCTGAACCCACGAAAACCGATGTTCAAAAGTGGACTGACGTGACCCGCGCCGGCGCCCGCTGCACCGGCTTCCGCCCGGATCCCGGAATAGTTCCCATCCGCCGCCCCGGAGCTGCGGTGGCCGCCGCGAGGCGTGCGTGTTCACGAGCGGGATGTCCCCCCTCCTCCTCAGACGAGCCGCGAGCGTCGTAATGACGATCGACAGGCCGTCTTCCGACTCACCAGTCCGGTGGCGGACGGCGTCCAGATCGATCGCCAACCGGGTCCGGCTGGAGGGTTCCCAGTGGCAAAGGAGCGCCCGCCCGCACGTCCGTGCGCTCGGAGATGGCCGCCCTGTAGTGGTGCAACTCGCGTTCGGGCGTCGCCATCATCGTTGCCAGAGGATGCGAGCGAATTCCAGGGGAATCGCGACTCCGGAGCGCCGAGGAATCACGCGCGCCGTGTAGTCGTTCGCCGGACGCGTCGTGGGCACTGTCGCGTGATAGACCCAGGGGCTGGCTGGGTCAGGTTGCGGCCGCGCGCACGTCATGTCCGCGCGGACGGGGTCGCCGCCATCCGGTCCGTCCGCACACAGTTCGACGCGCACCGCGTGCGGGTCGAGACCGTTCAGAAAGAGCTCAACCTCGAACCTGTGGTGCTCCGCACGTGTGTCGACCCGCACCTCCCCGAAGCGCAGCGCGCTCCACTTCCGGTCCACTTGGTGCTGCCAGTCGAGCAACTGACTCGCCACGGCGCCCTTGTTCGCCGCACGCTCACGGTAGGCGGCGGCCGCCGGGAGGTAGTGGCGCTCGGTGTATTCGCACACCGTCCGGGTGGTGGAGAAGCGCGGTGTCAACCGCGCCAGACTTTCCCGCATTCGCGCGACCCAGGCGGTCGGAATGCCATGCTCGTCACGGGCGTAGAACTCCGGAATCACCGTCCGCTCGAGCAGGTCGTAGAGGGCCTCGGCTTCAACCGCGTCCCAGGCCGGATCGTCGCCATGCTCCTGGCCATCCCCCAGCGCCCAGCCCACGTCAGGCGTGTAGGCTTCCGCCCACCAGCCGTCCAATTCCGACAGATTGAGGCCGCCATTGACGAGCACCTTCATACCGCTCGTGCCGGACGCCTCCCAGGGGCGGCGCGGCGTGTTGAGCCAGACATCCACGCCCTGTACCAGGTGCTCCGTCAGCTGCATGTCATCGTCGCTGAGGAAGATGGCGTGCGGACGGACCGCGGGCTGGCGAATGAAGTGAATCCATTGCTGGATGAGCGCTTGTCCGGCCGCGTCTGCGGGATGGGCCTTGCCGGCCAAGACAAGCTGCACCGGGCGCCGCGCGTCGGTCAACAGTCGAAGCAGCCGCTCCGGACTGTGGAGCAGCAGGTTCGGTCGCTTGTACGTCGCGAAGCGGCGCGCAAAGCCCAATGTCAAGGCGTGGGGATCGAATAGATGCGTCGCCCCATCCACCGCCTCCGGCGACGCCCCGGCGATGGCCAGTTGTCCGGAAAGTCGCTCGCGCACGTAGCCCACGAGCGCCGTGCTGGCGGCCGTGCGAAATTGCCAGACTCTGGAGTCGGAGATGCGGCGGATGTCCTGCTCCAGGTTGTCCGTCGGCGTCTGCCAGCGGTCCTTTCCACAGGCTTCCGTCCAGAGATCATCGGCTGGTGCCGAGTCCCAGGTCGGCATGTGGACGCCGTTCGTCACATGTCCGACGGGCACATCGTGCTCTGGCCAGTGCGGAAACAGAGGCTCGAACAGGTGTCGGCTGACCTGCCCATGCAAGCGACTCACCCCGTTCACCGCCCCGCTCCCGCGGATGGCCAGATAGGCCATGTTGAACGGCTCCGACGCGTCGTCCGCATTCTGACGGCCCAGGGCCAGCAGATCGTGGAGGGTCACGCCGAGTATCTTCTCGGCATAGGCTCCAAGGTATTGCTCGATGAGCGCCGGAGCGAACCGATCGAATCCCGCGGCGACGGGAGTGTGCGTGGTGAAGAGGTTCCCCGCACGCGTGGCAGCCAGCGCGACGTCGAAGGGTTGCCCCGCGTCTTCCATGAAGCTTCGGGCGCGATCCAACACCGCGAAGGCCGCATGCCCTTCGTTCAAGTGACAGACGTCCGGTGTGATGCCCAGCGCGCCGAGCAACCGCCAGCCACCAATCCCGAGCAGCAGTTCTTGCTTCAGTCGCACCTCCGGCCCGCCCCCGTACAGCTCGCTGGTAATCGTTCGATGAGCCGGGACGTTCGCTGCGTCATTGCTATCGAGCAGATAGAGCTTGATCCGGCCCGCCTGGACCTGCCAGGCACGCAGCCAGACCGAGGAACCGGGCAGAGCGATCTCCAATCGGACCCACTCGCCGTTCGGACGCCGAACGGGCATGATCGGCAACTGTCCAGGGTCGTTGTATGGGTAGAGCGCTTGTTGCGCGCCGTCGTTGTCAATCACCTGGCGAAAATAGCCTTGCTGGTAGAGCAGTCCGACACCGACCACCGGGACGCCCAGATCGCTGGCCGCCTTGAGCTGATCGCCCGCCACGTTGCCCAGTCCGCCTGAGTAGATCGGAAGCGCTTCGCTCAGCATGAATTCCATGCTGAAATACGCGACCGACGTCAAGGGGGCGCGCGGATGTTCTCGTTGAAACCACGCCGGCGCCGCCGCCGCGTGACGCGTGGCGTTCAGCAGATCGTCAACGCTCTTGCGAAAGCCAGGCTCGTTCAGCTGTTGCTCGAGGGTATCTCGCGACACGGTCTGCAGGACGACCCAGGGATTGTGCGTCAGGTCCCACAGGACGGGATCGAGCGTGCGCCAGACGCCGTCGGTCGCATGGTTCCAGGACCAGCGCATATCCAGTGCCAGCGCCGCGAGGGAATCGAACCCCTCGATCTCGGTGGGCAGGAGGTTGTAGATCGGATGGCTGACACGGGGGTGTGTGCTCATGCGGTAAGGCCTTTGTGCTTCCCAGACGGCGCCGCCAGCGTCTCGCTGACGATCGTCTGCGCTTCGTCGACGATGCGGCGCAGATGATCCGCGCCCTTGACCGTCGCGCCTCGAATGACGTCCATCGGGTTCCTTCCGCGTCGGGCGAGGTGCCGGAAGCTCCGCGGTCCGGCCTACCGTTTGCGGATCTCGCGTTCCGCCTGGAGCCAGTCCCGCTCGGCCGGGCTTCGCCCCTGGAGGCGCTGCTCGTAGATCTCATAGGCGCGTCTTGCGATCTCTGGCGTCAGGTCGGGCGTGCCTCTGGCCAGGAGCGGCGCGGCGGTTGGGTCGAACACCCGATACGCAAGCAGTTTCACGCGGTCGTTCACGAGGAACCACGCCAGCGCATAGCCCCACACGAACAGCGCCCAGCCCCAGCCGATGGGCGTCATGAACAACCCATAGACGGCAATGAGCGTGGCCGCCGTCTGCGTCCCGAGCACCGCCACCCACAGGATCCGCGCCGGGCGGATGGACCAGAACGAGCGGCGCGTGCGTGTCAAGAAGATCGTCAGGTGTCCGGCCACTGACAGCTTCAAGTACATCAGGGTCTGGATGTGCGCGCGGTCGAGGTGAAAGACGCGCTCGCCGAGATAGAACAGGCCAAAGGCCGCGACGACCCCGATGACGCCGAGCACCGTGGAGATCCCCAGCACGAGGCGCATGTTCCAGGCTTCCGGCGTGTCCTTGTAATGGACGTTGTCATAGGCGATCGACAGGATGGCGCCGTCGTTGAGCAGCGCCAGTATGACGATCATCACCGCGGTGACGGGATAGAAATTGAAGACGAGGATGGCCAGCGTCATGAACAGGAGCACGCGCAGCGTTTCAGCGATCCGGTACATGGCGTAGCTGTTCATCCGCTGGAAGATCTTCCGGCTCTCCTTGATCGCGTCGATAATCACCGACAGGCCGGGCGCCAGCAGCACGATGGACGCCGCGGCGCGCGCGGCGTCGGTCGCGCCAGACACGGCGATGCCGCAGTCGGCCTTCTTCAGCGCAGGGGCGTCGTTCACCCCGTCGCCGGTCATGCCGACGATGTGGCCGCGTCGCTGCAGCACGTCCACGATGTGGAACTTGTGCTCGGGAAACACCTGTGCGAATCCGTCCGCCTGCTCGATCGACGCCGCCTGTGCCGCCGTCGCGTCCTGCTTGGTGTCGCCCAGGCTGCTGGCGTCGAGGATGTTCGTGCCCAACCCCAGCTGTCGCGCCGTTTCTCTCGCGATGGCGACCTGATCGCCCGTCACCATCTTGACCGTCACGCCCATCTGGCGAGCGCTGGCGATCGTGGCTTTGGCCTGCTCGCGCGGCGGATCGAACAACGGCAGCACGCCGACGAACTTCCACTGGTCTGGCTGATCGGCCCGGGCCACGCCCAATGAACGGAAACCGCGGGCCGCGAACGCATTGACGGCCTCTTCGACGGCCGGCGTCACCGCGCCCACGTTCTTCGATATCTCGAGAAGGACCTGTGGCGCCCCCTTGGCCACGAAGAACTGTCGTCCGTCCCTGCCCTTGACCGTGGCTTCGGTGCGCTTGTGCACGGGGTCGAACGGCTGGAAATGCAGAACCTGGTAGTCTTTCAGCGCCTGATCGTCCTTCACGCCGCCGATCACCGCGAGGTCGATCGTGTCCTTGTCTTCCGCGCGTGACGCGAGGGCAGCCCAGAGAATGACCTGCGCGGCCGGGATCCCGTCGACGCTGAATGGCTCGCCCAGCGTCAGCGTGTTCTGGGTCAGGGTGCCGGTCTTGTCCGAGCACAGCACATCCACGCCGGCGAGCTCTTCGATTGCCGACAGCCGGGTCACGATCGCTTGCTTCTTCGCCAGGAGCCGCGCGCCGACGGCCATGGTCACGGACAGCACGGTGGGCATGGCCACGGGGATCGCGGCGACGAGCAGCACCAGGGCGAACTCCAAGGTGTCGAGCATCGGGTCGCCACGGAAGAGGGCGACGGTCACGATCAACACGACCAGCGCCACGGCGAGGATGATCAGGTAATCGCCGATCTTCAGCACGGCACGTTGGAAATGGCTGACGGTATGAGCCTCCTGGACCAGTTGCGCCGTCTTGCCAAAGTACGTATTCGCGCCGGTGGCGTAGACCATGGCGTCGATCTCGCCCTGGCGGATGATCGACCCGGAATAGACAGCCTCGCCGGTCTTACGTGTGGCGGGCAACGATTCGCCGGTCAGCGCGGACTGGTCCACCTCCAGGGGATCGCCTGCCAGCAGTCGCGCATCGGCTGGCACGATGTCGCCCAGTCGTAGCCGGATGACGTCACCGGGTACGAGTTCACGCGCGGCCGGCGTCGTCCACTTCCCATCACGCTTCACCCTGGCTTTGACCGCCAGCTTGGCCTTCAGAGCCGCGATGGCGTTGCCCGCCTGGTGTTCTTCCCAGAATCCGACGACGGCGTTGGACGCGAGTAACAGAAGGATGATGAAGAAATCCAGCCAGTGCCGGACGACGCCAGACAGGATCACCGCACTTTCGATCATCCACGGGATGGGTCCCCAGAAGTACGTGAGGAACTTCAGGAACGCATTGGTCTTCTGTTCGGCAATCTCGTTCGGCCCATACTGGGTCAGGCGCTTCTGCGCTTCGGCGCCGGTGAGGCCATCCGGCGACGACCCCAGCTTCTTTTCCACGTCTGCCAGCGGCAGCGTCTTCAGATCGTCCTTCGTGCCGGGCGTGGGCCCCGGCTTCGATTCAGGAGGCGTCGATGTGTCTCTCGCCATCGTCAGCCCTTTCGTAGCAGAACAATGATGCTGACCAACCCGGCCAACAGCGCAATCCACAGCCCGATCGCGGCGCGCGTGGCCTTACGGGCGCCCTTCTCCTCCCACCAGCTCGCTGAATGAGTGCCCTGCACCGAAAACGTGAGAACGCCGACCAGGTTGAGCCCGCGTGCGCTCCGTCCGGCTCCATTCTCGCGTCCGTGTCATCGCAGTCCCGGCTGCGCCCAACGCGCGGCCGGGCCGGCGTTCCACAGCGTAATGACTGGCACCCTTGGGTGGTCGGGTTCGTGGCCGAGAACACTGAGCGACGCCGGGCCGAGCGCAAAATGCTGCCCTTCGATCGTCGGCATGCCGATCCAGCGCGCGGCCAGGACGCACCCGAACTGGCCGTGCGAGAACAGCGCGACGTTGCCGCTCAGGCTCAGCAGATGTGCGATGAGCCGATCGGCGCGCTCGGACACCTGCGCGGCCGTTTCGCCGCCAGGACAGCCATCCCGAAACACATTCCAGTCCGGTCGTCCCTGGCGGATGTCCACCGTGCGCCGGCCTTCGTACTCGCCGTAGTCCCATTCCTCCAGGTCCGGTTCGACCTCGGCCGCCGATCCCAGCCCGGCCAATTCGCATGTTCGCCGCGCGCGTTGCCGGGGGCTGGTCAGCACGCGTGCAAAGTCGACCTCTCGGAGGACCGGCGCAAGGGTGCGCGCCTCGTCCTCGCCGCGCGCGGTCAACGGAATATCCGTGCGACCGGTATGCTGACCGGAGCGCGTCCACTCGGTGTCGCCGTGGCGAATCAGGTAGAGCTGCACGAGCCTGCCAGGCGCCCTTCCATAGCGGCATCGTATTCGCCGCGAAGCGCAGCGCGATTACACTCGGCCCGGTGGAGCAGCGCGTGCTGCGCCGCCACTCGACGCGCCTCCGTGCCTCCCCAGATTCCCAGTGCCGGTCGCTGGATGGCGCGACCGAAGGAAAACGTCAACGCCCAGGGCAGTGGCGACGCCGGTGCTCTGAACCTGACATGCATGGCATTCAAGCGAGCCGAGGCCAGTTCGCCGGATTGGCCGCCGGACAGGAACGCAATCCCGGGAACGGCGGCGGGGACGACTCGCAGGAGACAGCGCACCGTCGCGTCCGCTACTTCGTCGACAGTCGCTTGCGTGCCGCAGGTCAATCCCGGCAGCACCATGTTGGGCTTCAGGATCATCGCCTCCAGCATCACCCGCTGGATCGCGAGCTCATCGAACACTCTTCGCAGCACCTCCTCCGTGACCGCGCGGCACCGCTCCAGTGTATGCCCGCCTGCCATGAGCACTTCGGGCTCGACGATCGGGACCAGTCCGGCTTCCTGGCACAACGCGGCATAGCGAGCCAGCGCCTGCGCGTTGGCCTCGAGGCAAGCGCGGCTGGGCAAGCTGTCGCCCACCGCGATCACCGCGCGCCACTTGGCGAAACGGGCGCCCATCTGTCCGTACTTCTGGAGGCGGACCCGCAACCCGTCCAGGCCTTCGGTGATCCGTTCACCGGGATGGCCGGCGAGGGGCTTGGCGCCGATGTCCACTTTGATGCCGGGCATGATGCCGGCATCGACGAGGACCTTGACGAAGGGGGTGCCGTCCGTCGTCGTCTGGCGGATCGTCTCGTCATAGAGGATCGCGCCGCTGATGCACGCGGCCAGATCCGGCGTGGTCACCATCAATTCCCGATAGGCGCGGCGGGCCTCCTCGGTCTGGGGAATCCCCGCCTTGGCAAAGCGCTTGTCGCAGGTGCCCTTGCTCTCGTCCATCGCGAGCAGGCCCTTGCCGCCGGCGACGAGCGCCGTGGCGGCGGCTCGAAGCCCCTGCCCGTTCATTGCGCCGCACTCCATTTCCAGTTGCGGATTTCGGGCAGGTCCTGGCCGTGCTGGTCGATGTACTGCTTGTGTGCGATGAGCTTGTCCGCCATCGTCTGCTTCAGATAGGCGCCCTTGGCGCCCAGATGGGGCAGGCGATCGACCACGTCCTGCACCAGGTGGAACCGATCGAGATCGTTCTGGACTCGCATGTCGAACGCCGTCGTAATCGTGCCCTCCTCCTTGTAGCCGCGCACGTGCAGGTGGCGATTGGTCCGGCGGTAGGTGAGCCGATGGACGAGCCAGGGGTAGCCGTGAAAGCCGAAGATGATGTGCTTGTCCGTCGTGAAGAGCGAGTCGTAATCCCTGTCGGTCAGCCCGTGCGGGTGCTCCGTGCTCGGCTGCAGTTTCATCAGATCGACGACGTTGACCACGCGAATCTTCAGATCCGGCAGATGTGCGCGCAGGATCGACACGGCGGCCAGAATCTCCAGCGTCGGCGTGTCTCCGCAACAGGCCATCACCACGTCGGGATCGCCGCCCTGATCATTGCTGGCCCAGGGCCAGATCCCGATTCCTTCCGTGCAGTGCACCACCGCTTCGTCCATGGTGAGCCATTGCGGAAGGGCGTGTTTACCCGCCACCACCACGTTGACGTAGTGCCGGCTGCGCAGGCAGTGGTCGAACACCGACAGCAAACAGTTCGCGTCCGGTGGCAGATACACCCGCACGATATCGGCCTTCTTGTTGATCACGTGGTCGAGGAAGCCGGGATCCTGGTGCGTGAAGCCGTTGTGGTCCTGCTGCCAGACGTGGGAGGCGAGCAGGTAGTTCAGGGAGGCGATGTTCCGGCGCCAGGGCAGTTCCCGGGTGACCTTGAGCCACTTGGCGTGCTGGCTGAACATCGAGTCCACGATCCGAACGAAGGCTTCGTAGCAGTTGAAGAGCCCATGCCGCCCGGTGAGCAGATAGCCCTCCAGCCACCCCTCGCACTGGTGCTCGCTGAGCATCGAGTCCAGCACGCGTCCAGCGGGCGCGAGGAACTCGTCGTTCTCGACGGTTCGCGCGTCCCACTGCCGGTTGGTGACGTCGAAGACGGCGCCCAGCAGATTCGAGACGGTTTCGTCCGGCCCGAAGACCCGGAAATTGCGCTGATCCTGATTCAGCTTCTCGACGTCACGCAGGAACGTGCCGAGGACGAGCGTGTCCTGGCCATCGACGGCGCCGGGCGACGGGACCTTCACCGCGTGGTCGTGGAAGTCCGGCATGCGCAGGTCGCGCAGCAGCACGCCGCCGTTGGTGTGCGGATTGGCGCCCATCCGGCGGTTGCCCTTCGGCGCCAGCTCGGCCAACTCGGGCCGCAGTCGGCCGTTCGCATCGAAGAGCTCGTCGGCCTTGTAGCTCTTCATCCAGCTCTCGAGCTGCGCGACATGATCGGGGTGTGCGGCATCGACGAGCAGCGGGACCTGGTGCGCCCGGAAGGTCCCCTCGATGGGCAGGCCGTCTACGAACTTGGGTCCAGTCCAGCCCTTGGGTGTCTTGAGGACGATCATCGGCCAGCGCGGTCGAGTGGTGTCCTTCGTTTGCCGCGCGTGCTCGTGAATGCGTCGGATGTCCTCGATGACGTGGTCCAGGGTGGCGGCCATACGCTGGTGCATCCCGTCCGGCTCGTCGCCTTCCACGAAGTACGGCGTCCAGCCGCAGCCTCGGAGGAACTGCTCCAGTTCCTCGTGTTCGATGCGGGCCAGCACGGTCGGGTTGCTGATCTTGTAGCCGTTGAGGTGCAGGATGGGCAGCACGGCTCCGTCCGTGATCGGGTCGAGCAGCTTGTTGGACTGCCAGGCGGTCGCGAGGGGGCCGGTTTCTGCTTCGCCGTCGCCGATGACGCACGCCACAATCAGATCGGGATTGTCGAACGCGGCCCCGAACGCATGGCTCAATGAGTACCCCAGCTCGCCCCCCTCGTGAATCGAGCCCGGCGTCGTCGGCGCCACGTGGCTGGAAATCCCGCCGGGAAACGAGAACTGCTTGAAGAGCTTCTTCAGGCCGGCTTCGTCCTGGCTGACGTTCGGATAGATCTCGCTCCAGGTGCCCTCGAGGTACACGTTGCCCACAATCGCCGGGCCGCCGTGACCGGGGCCGGCGATGTAGAACATGTCCAGGTCGTATTGCGTGATGACCCGGTTCAAATGGACGTAGATGAAGTTCTGGCCCGGCGTCGTGCCCCAGTGTCCGACGACCAGCGGTTTCACGTGCGCGAGTGTCAGCGGCTCTTTCAGCAGCGGATTGTCGTACAGGTAGATTTGGCCGACCGACACGTAGTTGGCAGCCCGCCAGTACGCGTCCATCCTGTGGAGGAGGTCAGGCGTCAGGGGAGTCGGCGGCAGGTGATCTCTCATTCGGACCTCAAGGTTTCGATCGGATCGAGGAAGGCCGCTTTTCTCGCCGGGTAGTAGCCAAAGCCGATCCCGACGAGGGCGCGTAAGCTTCCCCGTCAAGTAGACAGCGCGAAAGTGGACTTTCCGGGCGATGTGGGCCTCGGCAGAAAGGTGAGGGGCGGCACCCGGCCGAGGCTGTCGTGAGTCGGGGGCGCTTGGGAGTCGGTACGACCGGGACCGGGCGGAATGCAGGAGTCGGATTTGCAGCTCGAACGGGCGTGTCGGTCGTTCGATCCTGCTGGTCGAGTATGCCGGACGACGCCCGTCGGCGGCTGTGTCGTTGTGCACACCGGCACGACCGATTCGGGCCCACGTCACCGCTTCACGGCCTTGCGGACGCGGGACATCGCGTCGCTGGCCTTGTGCCCGATCCGGCCGACAGCGGCCTCGACCTTGCCCGCGGTCACGTCCGCCCGGCCCTCGGCCTTGAGGTGGTTGTCACGGGTCACCGCGGCGACCGCCTGCTTGACCTTGCCCTTCGCCTGATCGACGTTCCCTCGACGCTCCTTGCTGTTCCACATGTGAGGCCTCCATGCGCAGCGATGCGTCGCACCCTGCGTCGGGGCCAGCATGGCATCCGGCCGGGGATCGCGGTGTACACAAGCGCACAGCCGCGCGTGCCGGTCGAACGGCCGTGCCCGGTGTGCCGTTCGGGACAGTCCGCCGATCGGCGGTCGCCGTACGCTGACACTCGAAGATCGTCCACGAAGGGGAGGCAGCTGATGCATCGTCGATTCACGTCCGGAAGTGTGCTCGTCCTGATGGTCGCGCTGGTCGCATCGGTCGCGGTGTCGGTGCGGGCCGCCAGCGAGCGAGCGACGTTCATCCTCACCAACGGTGACCGGATCAGCGGGCCCGTCGTGTTTCATGGCCGGTCGCGCGAGAACCTGGTCGACGGCTACATGAGCCTGGGTGCCGAGAACGGCAGGGAGCGATCCGTTCCGGTCGACCAGGTCGCCGTCATCGACTTCGTCGGCGGCCGCCCTCAGCGCGCGGAACTCCAGGCGCTGCCCTTCGACAGCAGGACGCAGGTCCTGGCCCTGAGAAACGGCTCGATGCAGCCGGGGACGTTCGTCAACATGCTCGGCGGCGACACCCTCGTCTGGCAGAGTCCGAGAGGGCAGCGCCGGCGGTACGCGATTCGCGATGTCAGCCGCGTGTACTTGAACCTGGAGAGCGCCCGCGCCGTGTGGGACGTCCGAGGAGGACGTGATCGGAACGGGCCGCCAGTCGCGTTCCGTGGGACGTCGGACGCTGACGCGATCCGCGTCGAGGCGAGTCAGCCCTGGACCGAGACCGGAGTCATCGTGAGGCGGGGGGATCGCCTCGCCTTCTTCGCGACGGGCGAGATCAGGTTTTCACGGGATTCCGGGGCCGCCGCCGGACCCGACGGGAACGGGAGGACGAGGAGCGCCGGCTATCCGGTGTCCGCGATGTCGCTCGGCGGTTTGATCGGACAGGTCGGTAACAGTGCGCCGTTTCCTATCGGATCGAACACGCGGCCGATCGCGATGCCGGCCGACGGGCGCCTCAGGCTCGGCGTCAACGACAACGAGCGGAACGACAACAGCGGGTACTTTGCGGTGGTCATTACGAGGCCGTAGCGGACGGGATCCGCCAGCGGTTCACCTGGAGTACGGACACATGGAGCGCACGCAGATGGACGAATCACCGCAGGAGCGTCGAACGCACGGATTCACGATCGGATTCCTGGCCGGGACGGCCGTTGGCGCCGGCCTGACCCTCTGGCTGGCCCCGCGGGTCGCGGCGGAAGTGTGCGACAGCATGACCGATGCAGCGCGACGCTTGGGGAAGCGCGCGTCCGACCGGTATCAGCGGGCCAGCAGGCAGGCCGGCGAAGCTGCCAATGAGCTCACCCGGAAGGGCTTGGGCGTCCGGGACGACGTCGCCGGGGCCGTGGCGCGAGGCGCCCACGAGGTGGAGCGTTACGCCACGTCCGTCAGGACCTCGCCCTGACGGCAGACGGGGAGGCAGTTCGCGCCGGCTGCCGTCCCCGTCCCGTGGAACGCGCTACTCGGACTCCTCGCGATCGAGGAGGCGCCGCTGCAGCCACGCCATGTGGATCGGCTGCAGGCGGGTGGTCCGGCGGTTTGGATCGCCGTCACAACGGAACACGTGCGCGCGCCGGGGCAAATCTGCCGGATCGGGTTCCGCCAAGAGCTTGACGAACGCGTCCAGACAGGCCGAGTCGAGTGGTTGCAGCATCATGAGTTCTCCTTGCCGTCCGAGTGCCTCACCTCGCGCCAGTGAGGTACGGCGAGTGCGCGTCTCGCACTCGAGAGGACTGTACGCAGGCGGCCCGGAAGAGGCTGTTCCGGATTGCACAACTCCTTTGTTTCAAGGCAGAAGGCGTTGGAGGGCGTGTGCTGAATGGCACAGATGCGGGCGGCAGGCCTGGGGCATGCTGCTTTACACCAAGGAGTCGACGATGACGGAGATCGCCACGAGGAAGGCCTGCTTGCGCGACATTCTGCTCGGCCGCCGACGTGAGTTGCAGGCAGACGTCACGCACCGCGTCCGCCAGGCTCGAACCGACCGGCCGAACGATGTACGGGACGAAGTCGACGACTCGGAGGCGTACCTCTCGGACGACGTCGAGTTCGCGCTGCTTCAGATGAAAGCGGAAACCATGAGCCGCATCGATGAGGCGCTTGGCCGACTCGCGGCGGGCGACTATGGCCGCTGCTCCGGGTGCGCTGGCGAGATCGCGGAGTCGCGGCTCCGGGCACTGCCGTTCGCGGTGCGGTGCACGAAATGTGAACAGGGACGCGAGCAGGGGCTCGCGCGCGCGCGGCGGATCTCCCAACAGAACGCCGGCCTCTCGCTCCTCTCGAACCTGCTGACGCCCTGACGGGCGGTCGCGACACGCCCACATGAGGGGGCCGCCACAGCGGTCCCCTCATGCCTGCGGCCTCAGCGCTCGACGGTCTCCGGCAGGGGTTCGGCGACGTCGACGACCTGGGGTACGACGGCGCGCTTGGTCGCCGCCGCGTTCGCGACCTCCACGACCTTCACGACCTCCGCGGGCTCGCCGTGCACGACGCGCTCGGTCGGCCAATCCGTATTGGCAAAGTCGCCCTTGGTCTCACCAGTCGACGAAATGTCCTCGGCGCCCGTCTGCTCGAGAACCTGCTTGGCCTTGGTCCGCCACTCCGCGTCATCCGCGTGGACCGAGAGCAGGATCCCGCCCTTTCTGAGCCGGCCCTCGTAGCGCTTCGCCTGATACTCCGGAATGCCCAGTCCGATGAGCGCCCCGGCCGTGCCGCCAATGGCGCCGCCGGCGCCGATCCCGGCAAGCGCGGCTACGATGGGCCCTGCGGCGATGAACGGCCCCATGCCGGGGATCGCGAGCATCCCGATGCCCGCCAGCCATCCGAGCGCGCCGCCGATGGCCGCGCCGGTCCCGCCTCCCGCGACGGCGCCCTCCGCCGACTTCGAGCCCTTCGTGTGGGCGAACTCCTTCGAGCCGACGTTCTGCGGAAACAGGACGGAGATGTCGGTGTTCCGAAACCCCTTCATGCGCAACGTGTCGACGGCGGCGTCCGCGCTTTCGTGACTGGGGTACACGCCGAATACTGCGGTGTTCTTGCCAGACATATCGCCTCCTCTGATCAACGACCAACCCACCCGGATCCGCCGGCGTGAGGTCCACGACGCTACCCGCACGGACCGGGTCGTGCTGTCCACAAGTGGACACCGAAAGGCCCAAGGCTGGCGCGAAGGGGTGATGGCAGATCGGTCCTGGGCCGACCCGGGATGACGTCAGCTCTCACGCTCCAAAGGCGTCATCAAGGGCGGGTCCCGGATTGAACAGCGTCGGCGCCGCCGAGCTGTCAGACTGGCATCACGATCAGTTCTGCAAACAACCACCGGGCGCCGGTATCCCGGCAAGTCGGTGTGAAGCGGTCGAGCTGAGCGGATGGAAAGACGGGCTCATGACAGCCAAGCGACGCAAATCCTTCGACATCCACGCCTTCCTGTCCTCGTCGGGGATTGCGAGAAAGATCGTCCACTACCGGCGGTCCGAGACCATCTTCTCGCAGGGTGAGCCCTGCGAGCACGTCCTCTACATCCAGCAAGGCAGCGTCAAGCTGTCGGTCGTCTCGAAGTCCGGTCGGGAGGCGGTCGTGGCGATGTTGGGCCCCGGAGAGTTCTTCGGCGAAGGGGGCCTCGCGGGACAGTCCCTTCGCTTGGCCAGCGCGACCGCAGCGGTGGACAGCACGATTCTCCTCGTCGACAAGGACGAGATGATCAAGCTTCTGCACCAGGAGCGCGCCTTGTCCGACCGGTTCATCACCCACATGCTGTCGCGGAACATCCGGGTCGAGGAGGACTTGATCGACCAGCTGTTCAACTCGAGCGAGAAACGGCTGGCCCGCACCCTCCTCCTGCTGGCGCGATACGGCAAGCACGACAACCCGGTCCGGCCGGTTCCGTCGATCTCGCAGGAGACGCTGGCGGAAATGATCGGCACGACGAGATCGCGCGTCAACTTCTTCATGAAGAAGTTCGAGCGGCTCGGATTCATCGAGTACAAGAACGGGCTCAAGGTCAACAGCTCGCTGCTCACCGTCGTCCTGCACGACTAGCGCAGCCTCGCGTGTGCAATTCGGAACAGTTCGGACCCGACACTTCTGTTAGAAGAAGGAAATGGCCTCCAATACCGATCACACAGAGTTCGAACGGCTCGTCCTTCAAATCGAGCGCGACCTCGTTGCACAGGCGCGGCTCAGAACCTTGCTGACGAGCGCCGATGCCACCGTCGCCGGCCACCGGCTGGAACTGAAGAGCGTCAAGGCCCGCATCAGCCGCTCCAAGCGCCCGTAAGCCATCCCCATCGGCCGAGGATCGCAGGATCGAACGTGGGAGATGCGGAGCTCCTCCTGTCGGGCTACGCCGTTACAGCGTTTTCGAGATCGATGTCGCCCCGAGATCGGTGTAGCCGCGGACCGTCAGGTCCGCCAATGCGAAGCCGACCTGAAGGTCGGCCGCTACAGCGAAACGAAAACCGCTCGGGGGCCCGGCCCCCGAGCAGTCCGACCACGAACAGCACGACCGCCACGACCGACGCCTCCGGCTTGCGGCGGCGCCACCGTGAGCGCGATCTGAGAAAAGCACATGAGCATGAGTATGAAGGCCAGATCGACAACGAGCCGCCACGTGATGAGTGCCGTGTGCCTCGTGGCACTGGTCAGCGTCACCGCCCCACAGCGTGCGTCCGCCGCCGGTGATGACGACCCGCCGGATCGGGTCGCGCGCCTGAACTACCTGCGGGGCCCGGTGTCCTTCCAGCCGGCCGGTGAGGTCGACTGGGTGTCGGCGGCGGTCAATCAGCCCGCAACGACGGGCGACCGCCTGTGGACGGACGATAGCGGCCGCGCCGAAATGCACACCGGGTCGGCCACGATTCGGATGGGCGCCCGTACCGGCATGTCGTTCCTCAATCTGGACGACCGCACCACGCAGGTCGAGCTCTGGGAGGGCACGCTCAATATCCGCGTCGTGCGGCTCGACCCGGACGAGGTCTTCGAGGTCGACGCCCCGAATCAGGCTTTTTCCATTCTTCGCCCCGGCCAGTACCGCATCGAGGCGAGCGAGGACGGAGCGTCGACGATGGTGACCGTGCGGGCGGGCGAGGGCGAAGTGACCGGCGATGGCCAGATCTACCGCCTGGAGGCCGGCCTGACCGGAACGTTCTCGGGTACCCGGCCGCTCAGGGCGAGCATCGTCAGGTCGGGCGGCGACGACGAGTTCGACTCGTGGAGTCAGAGCCGGGACCGTCGCGACGACGCCTCGGCGTCGGCGCGGTACGTGTCGCCGTACGTCGTCGGCTACCAGGATCTCGACGATTACGGCTCCTGGCGTACGGATGCGACTTACGGCAACGTGTGGACCCCGCGAGTGGCCGCCGGCTGGGCCCCCTATCGTGACGGCCACTGGGCGTGGGTGTCGCCGTGGGGCTGGACCTGGGTTGACGACGCCCCGTGGGGCTACGCGCCGTTTCACTACGGCCGCTGGGTGCATACCGGGAGCGCCTGGGGCTGGATCCCTGGACCGGTCGCGGTCCGAGCGGTGTATGCGCCCGCGCTCGTGGTCTTCTTCGGCGGCGCGAAGTTCGGGGTGTCGCTGTCCGCAGGTGCTGGCAACGTCGGGTGGTTTCCGCTCGGCCCGGGCGAGGTCTATGTGCCCGCCTATCCGAGCAGCCGCGCCTACGTCGAGCGCGTCAACGTCAGCGAGACCAGGGTCAGCGGTGCGGCCATCGCGCAGGTGTCCGGCAACGGTACCGGCGCGAACCTGCGCTTCGCGAACCGGGACGTACGGGGCGGCGTGACGGTGGTGTCGCGGGGCACGTTTACCGGCGCCCAGCCGGTGGGCAGAGCCGTCGTTTCGGTCAGCCAACAGGAGATCGCCTCGGGTCCCATCAGTCGGCGGGCGCAGGTGGCTCCGACGAGGGACAGCGTGTTCGGACGCACGGTCCAGGCGGGCACCCGCGTGGCTCAGCCCCCGGCTGCGGCGGCCAGCCGGGTCGTGGTCGCCCGGACCGCACCGCCCGCCGCGCCGGTGCCATTCTCGCGACAGCAGCAGAGGCTCGCCGCGCAGCCGGGCCAGCCACTCGCAAGGGGTGACGTCGAGAGCCTGCGGTCCACGAGCGCCACGACGGAGTCACCCCGCGTGAGGTTGGCTCCGCCCGGGAGGGTCGTGACGCCGGCATCCGGCCAGCGCGGAGTCCGGCCGGCCGACGCGCCGGTAGTGGAGAAGCCTGCCCGGGGAAATGGAAACGCGCATCAGGCGGCGCCGAACGCACCCGAGACGCGTTCCGATCGACCGGCCAGGGCGAATCGCCCGCAGCCGGCCGGCGCGCCGGCGGAGAAGCCCGCCCGTGCCGATGCCAGCCCGAACGAACCGGCGACGCCTGCCAGGTCGAACGCCCACCCGCCGCAGGGTCCGGGCGACAAGAAGGCCGAGACGTCGGCGAAGGACAAGAAGGCCCCGGGGAAGAAGGTCCCGGGGAAGAAGGTTCCGGCAAAGAAGGACGCGAAGGACCAGGGGGATGACAAGAAGTAGACCGACCGGCGCCGCGTCAGGGCATGGCATTCCGACTTAGGCCCGGGGAGCCGGTCGCCCGGGAATTGTCCCGTGTGGTGGCCGAGGAGTTCGCGGAGGCGATCGAGGGGCTCGTCCGGCAGGAGGGCGCGGATCGCGCCGAAGCGGTTCACGGCGTCCGCACGTGCGTCAAGAAGACTCGAGCCGTTCTGCACCTGCTCGAGAAGAACCTGGGGGACGACTACGGCGCGCTCGACGGGCGCCTGAGGCGCATCGCGCACCGATTGTCGCCGCTGCGCGACCTCGACGCCGGCGCGGAGACCGTGATCGCGCTTCGCGATCGCTATCCTGGCCTCGTCACGGGCCCCGTCCTTCGCGCGGCCCAGCAGGGGCTGCGCGCCGGCGTCCGCCGCGCCGAGCCCCGGCTCGATCCCGAGCGGCTGTTCGGGCAACTCGCCCGCGCGCTCGAGCGATCACGCGAGCCGGTGCGACGGGGAATCCGCGGTGCGGCACGCTCGAGCGCCGTGCGCGTCGGCGTCGCCCGGGGCTATCGACGCGCGCGCCACGCGATGGCCTCCGTCTGCGCGCATCCGGACGATGCGCAGTTCCACAGGTGGCGCCGGCGCGTCAAGGACCACTGGTACCGGGTACGGCTGATCGAGGGGCTCGCCGATCAGATGCCGCGCCGGATTGGGCGTCTGAAGCAGCTGGAGACCTGCCTTGGCACCGACCACGACCTCGTCGTGCTCCGCGAGACCCTGGTGAAGTCGTCCGCGAGATTCGGAGATCCTCGAATGACGGCCGTCGTCCTGGGCTGCATGGCCACGTATCAGACGGCGCTGCGGCGGCACGCGCTGAAGCGCGGCCGACGGCTGTTTGCACGCACGGCGCGGGACTTCCGTGCCCGGATGGACGGAAGACCGACTACCTAGAAGACAGGCTGCTTCGAGAGCGGAGCCGCGTGGAATCGACCCACTCCGAGCAGCCACGCCGCGAGGAACGCGAGACCCGCGCCGGCCAGGGTCAGCAGGGCGCCGGTCTTGAGCTGGAGACGGAGCGGTCCAAGCCCGAACGACGAGGCGGCGAAGAACAGTCCCACGGTGAGTCCGACCGACGCCGCCAACCCGATGATCAGCAGCTCCTTCCGGCCCACGCGAGGCGTCCGGTGCAGTCCGACGGCAACGGCGACCTCGGCGCCCGCCAGGATGCCGATGGGCCGCCCGATGACCGTCGCGATGGGCACCGCCCACATCCCGGGCTCGAGGCCGTGCAGGGGAACCCCGGCGTTGACCAGCCCGAAGAGGAACAGCACGACCTGAACGAGCGGTGCTGCCCAGCGCTCGAACCGTGACAGCGCATCGCGTGCCTCGGGTGTCGTGTCGATGAACAGTCCGGCGTGACGTCTGGCATGCGGTACGAACGGCACGATGAGCACCAGGGCGAGCGCCGGATGCACGCCGCCGAGGAACAGGCCATACCAGGAGAGGCACCCTGGCAGGACGAGATACGGCCAGAAGGAGGCGACGCCCCGTCGGCGCATGGCGAGCGCCAGTCCCATCGCCAGACCCACAAGCGCCGTTCCCATCGCGAGACGGACGGGGGTGGCCGGATCGAGGGCTGCCAGGATCAACAGCCCGATGGCATCCGAGGCGATCGCCAGTACCAGGAGAAACGGCACGGCCGGGTGGCGTCCGAAGATCAGGCGGCCGACCAGGTAGCACGCCGCCACGTCGATCGCGGAGGTCACGACCCATGCCTGGACGAGCATCGGCTCGGCCAGTTCATGCAGCAACCCGACATAGAGGAGCGCCGGAACGACGACGCCGCCGACGGCCGCCGCGACGGGCAGCGCCGCCCGCCGCCAGGGATGCAGGTCGCCGCCAGGCAGGGTGGCTTCCACGACCTCCTTCGTCATGATCGCGAAGAAGAACGCGATGCCGATCTCGTTCACGGGGAAGTCGAGCGCGTGGGAGAAGCGGTAGTAGCTCGCCGCGAAGGTATTGGCCCAGACGAGTGCCCCCGCGCAGCCGAGCGGCAGCACCAGGAGCGAATCGACGATGAACAGCGGGATGCGAAAGCGCGTGCGATCCACGTGCGGTCCTGCTACCGTCCCGCGGGCCCGACCAGGGTCTCGCCCGTGCCCGGTCGCGCCGGGAGGTGAATGGTCCCCGAATCGACGACGAGGCCGGTGCGGCTCACCGCCTGGAACCAGAGCTCGTCGCCGAGAATTTCCACCAGCATGAAGCTGTTGTCCCGATCGAACCCCGCCGCGGTCATGGCCGACCGCCTGAGGTCGCCCTTCCGCAGTTCCCCCGCGGAACCGGAGACGAAGTAGGAGATCCCTTTCTGTGGTCTCAGCCGCTCATAGATGTGGTCGTGACCGGAGAACACGACGTCCACGCCGTAGGTCACAAAGAGCGGCTCCAGGACGACGCGCAGGTTCAGATCCGATCCATGGGTGGCGCCGTCGGAGTAGAGGGGATGATGGAAATAGACGATCTTCCACGCGTCGGACGAGGCCTTCAAGGCCCCTTGCAGCCAGGCCTGCTGCTTCGGGTCCAGGTCGTCGCTGTCGAGGACGAAGAACCGGACGTTCCGCTCCGCGAAGGTGTAGTAGCGTTCCCCGCCCATGTGGAATCCGGGGTAGTTCCGATTGTCCGGGCTGTCGTGATTGCCGAGCGCGGCATAGAAGGTCACGCCGGCATCGAGCAGCCCCCTGTAGGGCTGCGCGAACTTCTGGTCGAGATCCTTCGCCGTCTGGCCCCCGTAGATGTTGTCGCCCAGCATGATCACCCGGTCGAAGGGGAACGTCACGTGGGAACGCAACATCTGGGCGGCGACGTCGAACTGGGAGCGGGCGCCGTCACCCGAGTCGCCGATGACGGCGAACTTCACCGAATCGGCCGCATCGGGCAGCCGCACGTCCTGTGCCACGGCGATCTGGCCGGTGCTGACAACGGCCAGCACCGCCAGAAGCCGCACGAACGCCCGATAGCTCGCCCGACTGCTCACGGTTCAGCGAGCGGGCTGAAGCCAGCCTGACATTACCGGCAGACTCCCGCGATTCTCTTCATGTGGGTCACGCCCAGGTAGGCAGCGCTCCCCTCGGTCTCGGCGTGCGTGTCGCCGGTCGGGCCGTCGACCTTCGTGTCGGTCTTCATCTCGACGCTGCCGTTGCCGCGATCGCCGAGCTTTCCGTCGATCTGCACGCGGCGGCCGACGACCTTGGAAAAGTCTTCCTTGCTCGAGACCAGCGTGTAGGCGTGCATGGGATGGGTCTTGTTGGCGACCTCGGTCAGGACATAGTCGCCGTCCGACCGGGTGGTCACGCAGCCGGTGACCCTCATGGCCTTCCCGTTCTCGACCGTGATCTTCGTCGTCGTGGTCGTCTGGTTCGCCTGGGCGACGAGCGCCACGGCTCCGGCAACTGCAAAGCAACACGTGAGCGTCACACTGGTTTTTGTCATGTCGACCAGCCTAGCTGCCCTGTCCCAGATCCCCCTGTCTCCAATTGCACAGCCCGCCTTCGGCGCGCTCCCTAGAGTGGGATAGACCCAGGACATGTCTGAAGTCGCGACGCCGCGCTCACGCTCGCCCTCCGGTCGCACGCTGAGGGTCATGGACCTGGTGCGGCCCTACTGGAAGGCGTTGACGATCGCGCTGGTGGCGGTGCTCGGCGAAACGCTCACGGACATCCTCGAGCCGTGGCCCATCAAGGTCGTCGTCGACAACATCCTGCAGGGGAAGGCGCTGCCCGCGCGCCTCGGGGCCGCCGTCTCTGGCCTCTTCGGCCGGAACACGTACGCCACCGTCAACTTCGCGGTGGCGGCCGTGGCGGCGATCGCCGTGGTCGGCGCCCTCAGCGCCTACCTCGAGACGTACCTGACGACGAACGTGAGCCAGTGGGTGGGACACGACCTGAGGCGGACGCTCTATCACCACATTCAACGCCTGTCCCTCGCGGAACACGACCAGTCGCGAAGCGGCGATTTCATCACGCGGGTGACGAGCGACATCGAGGCGGTGCAGGACTTCATCAGCTCGGCGCTCCTCGGGATGCTCGTCGACGTGATGACGCTGGTCGGCATGATCGGCGTCATGTTCTATCTCAACTGGCGCTTCACGCTGATTGCCCTCTCGGTCTCGCCGGTGCTGTTCGTGGTGGTCTACTCCTTCACACGCCGCATCAAGCGGGCATCGCGCGCGGTCCGCCGGAGGGAGGGCGACCTCCTGTCCATCGTCTCGGAAGTACTGTCCTCGATTCGCGTCGTGCAGGCCTTTGCCCGGGAAGACTACGAGCAGGCGCGGTTCGAGTCCGAGAGCCTGGCGAATGTCGAAGCCGGGCTCGAAGCACGCAACATCAAGGCGACCCTGGCGCCTGTGGTCGAGGTGATCGTCGCGATCGGGACCTGCCTCGTGCTCTGGTTCGGCGCGCGTCTTGCGCTCGCCGGAGAGCTGAGCGCCGGCGTCCTCATCGTCTTTCTGCTGTATCTCGGGAAGATGTACAAGCCCATGCGGGACCTGTCGAAGATGACCGACACCGTGTCCAAGGCGGCCGTGGGCTACGAGCGCATCCAGGAAGTGCTGGACATCGAGAGCCGCGTGCGGGATCTGCCGGGCGCCAGAAAGGCTCCCCGACTCGCCGGGCGCATCAGCCTCGACCGTGTGAGCTTCAGCTACGACGCCGGCGGGGAAGTGCTGAAGGACGTCAGCCTCACCATCGAGGCCGGGCAGGTGGCGGCGATCGTCGGTCCGTCGGGAACCGGAAAGACCACCCTCGCGAGCCTGATCCCCCGCTTCTACGATCCCACGTCCGGATCCGTCTGCATCGACGGCACGGACGTGCGCCGGTATCGCCTCAAGTCCGTGCGGGACCAGATCAGCTTCGTGCTGCAGGACACGCTCCTGTTCCGCGCCACGATCTGGGAAAACATCGCCTACGGCAGGCCCGATGCCTCACCCAGGGCCATCAGGCACGCGGCCGAGCTGGCCAACGCGTGCGAGTTCATCGAGGCGATGCCCGACGGGTACGACACGATGGTCGGCGAGCGTGGCGTCACGCTGTCGGGCGGTCAGCGCCAGCGCATTGCCATCGCCCGCGCGATCATTCGCGAGACGCCCATCCTGATTCTCGACGAGCCGACCGCGGGCCTGGACGCGGCGGCCGAGCAGTCGGTGATCGCCGCCCTGGACACCCTGATGAAGGGGCGCACCTCGGTCGTCATCGCCCATCATCTCGGCACGATCCGCCACGCCGACGTCATCTTCGTCATCAAGGGCGCGGTGCTCGTCGAGCGGGGCACCCACGAGGAGCTGCTGGCTCAGAACGGGGTGTATGCCGAATTGCACAGAATCCAGACCTCCGAGGGGTCCACAATCGCTCTCCCGCAGCCAGCTGCCTGATTCAAGGCCGTCGCTGCCGAAGAAGGGTGCAGAGCCATGTTCCGACTAGCCAGGCGCCTGTCCGTCGCCCTGATCGTGGTGGTGGCCCTGTCCATGCCCTTCAGTGCGCAGAAGAAGGGCCGTACGGGTACACGCGAGGCGGACGCCAAGGCATCGGCCGCGATCTGGAGCGACCCGGGCAGCGTCGCTTCCCTCGATCTGATTTACGGTGTCGGCGGGAAGACGCATGCGCCCGATCCAGGCGGCACGTACACCTTCGTCAAGGAGGACATGGCCGGCACCAGTCCCAAGTTCGAGATTCGGGACGCGCAGGGCGTTCGGTGGAAGGTGAAGCTCGGCGCGGAGCCCGGGTCGGAGACCGCGGCCACGCGCTTTCTGTGGGCGGCCGGCTACTTCGTGGACGAAGACTATTACCTGGCGTCGCTCAAGGTGACGGGGATGCCGACCCTGCAACGGGGCGGGAAGTTCGTCCTCGCGGACGGGACTGTCCGCCGGGCCCGGCTGGAGCGCGACCTGCCCGGCCTGAAAAAGGAAGGCGGGTGGAACTGGTTCGCCAATCCGTTCACCGGCACGCGCGAGCTGAACGGCCTGCGGATCATGATGTCGCTGGTGAACGACTGGGACCTGAGCGAGGCGAACAACTCGATCGACCAGACGGACGGCCAGCGCCGCTACGTCGTGTCCGACCTGGGCGCCAGCTTCGGCAACACCGGAAACAGCCTCACGCGATCCAAGGGCGAGCCGAGGGACTATGCGGGCTCGACCTTCATCGATGACGCGTCCGGTCCGGCGATCGACTTCGTGATGCACAGCCGGCCGTTCTTCCTGGGCGTCGTCAACGTCAACAACTATCGCGACCGGACGCGGATGGAGCGGGTGGCCAAGCACATTCCGCGCGCCGACGCGCAGTGGCTCGGGCGGCGGCTCTCGCAGCTGTCCGACGAGCAGATCCGCGACGGGTTCCGCGCGGGGGGCTACGCGGGCGGTGACCTCGAGACGTACACGCAGACCATGCGGAAGCGGATCGCCGAACTGGGTGCGCTGTGAAGCTGATCGTCGCGCCAGAGGCCGGCGTCGGGCCGCTGCTGGCCGGGATCAGGAGCGCAAAGAAGAGCGTGGAGATTGCCATCTTCCGCTTCGATCGGCGCGACATCGAAATGGCGCTGAAGGCGTCGGCGGCCGCCAAGCGCGTCGGGGTGACCGCCGTCATCGCGTTCGCCAACCGGGGCGGCGAACAGAATCTCCGCCGGCTCGAGCAGCGCTTCCTCGATGCGGGCATCATCGTGGCCCGCAGCGCCAGCGATCTGAGCCGCTATCACGGGAAGTACGTCCTGATCGATCGCCGCGTGCTCTACGTCCTGTCGTTCAACTTCACGCACCTGGACATCGACCACAGCCGGGGCTTCGGCCTGGTGACCACCAACCCGAACTGGATCCGCGAAGCCGCGAGGCTGTTCGAGGCGGACTGCACGCATACCGCGTACGTCCCGGCGAGGCGAACGGACACGTTTGTCGTGAGCCCCACGAACTCGCGGCGAGTGCTGGGGGCCTTCCTGCGGGGGGCGCGATCCCAGCTGCTGATCTACGACCCGAAGATCTCGGATACGGAGATGCTGCGCCTGCTGCACGAACGGGCGAAGGCGGGCGTCGAAGTCAAGGTCATCGGCTCCATCGCCGGACTCACCGACCTCGACGTGCAGAAGCTGAGCGGCACGCGGCTGCACACCCGCACCATCATCCGGGACCGGCGTCAAGCCTTCATTGGCAGCCAGAGTCTTCGCAAGGCGGAGCTGGATGCGCGTCGAGAGGTGGGGCTGATCGTCCGGGACGCGAAGGTCGTGAGGCGGCTGCTGGAGACGTTCGAGGCCGACTGGACGTCGACGGCCAGCAGAAGGGCCGTGGCGGCACCGAAGGAACGAAGCAAGGCCGAGCCGAACGCGGAAGCGGAGAAGACAGGCGTGTCCGACCGAGATGCCGAGAAGGCCGTCCAGATCCTCACGAAGGAGCTGGACCCGCTCGTCGTGAGCGTGAAGAAGGCCGTGAGGATCGCCGTGGCCAAGATCGGCGACGACGTCCTCAGCGACAGCGACGTCAAGGACACGATGAAGGACGTCGTCAAGCGGGCCGTCAAGGACGCGGTGAAAGAAGCCGTGCACGACGCCCACGACGCCAGGGTCAGGGAGGCGTCCTAGAGGCGGCCGGCGAGAAGCAGGACCACCAGGATGACGACGATCAGGCCAAGTCCACCACTGGGACCATAGCCCCAGCTGCGGCTATGCGGCCACACGGGAAGGACTCCGAGCAGCATCAACACCGCGAGAACGACCAGAATGGTGACCATGTGTACTCCTCCGTTGATCGGCAGTTGACGTCGAAGGGCAGGATACCGCTGACACGCCGGTCGATCTGTTCACTAACGCACGTCGGTGTGACATCGCTCCGGCGCGCGAGGTCCCGGTGATCGGCGTCGCGTTGCCGACGTGGAGTGTGGAGCGGCTGCACGCGCGCGTGACCGACAGCATCCGGCGAGCGGGCGGCGTCGATAGCCCGCGCGGGCCTCGCGATCTGCTCGCCCCGCTCACCTATGTCAGTGGGGACTATCGAGATCCGGGCAGGCTCGTGGCCATCAAGGAGGCGTCGGGACGCCTGCCATCCACCTCCGGCACGTGTCGAGCCGGGATGCGGCCGGACCCCCCACTGTAGGTGTTGGCACGCAAGGCCCTCAGCGTCTCGTCGCGCCGGGCGGCGAGCTCGCGCGCGAGAAGACGATCCGTGTGAGCCATCGTGGCCTTGGTCGCCTGGGCTTCAGCCAGGAGGCGGTTGACGCGGGTCAGAAATCGGGCCCGGCTGTCGTGGTCGAGCGGCATCAGACTGTTCTCACCTTTTCGGCGATCATAAACGGCGCGTGACGGGGCGGCTATCCTGTTTTGAACGCGGACGCTGGTTCGGCGAGGGGGACCGGTCGTCTGTCTGCGCGTCGGTCACTTCAGCGGCACGACGGTGCCGGTGAGATTCTCTGTCCCAATCGACACGGATAACTCGCCGTCGGTGACTGAGATGCTGAAGGCGATCCGGCGCTCGAGGCGCGCGACCAGCGCGGCGACGAGTGCGCGATCGATCGCGTACAACTCCAGCGCCTCGGCCCGGTGGATTCTTTCGCCCGCAATCTGGCTCAGGTACTGCCGCGGAGCCTTGTGTGTGTAGACGACCACGCGCCGCGCGATCTTCGACGCCTTGTGCAGCCGGCCGGCATCGGGTGTGCCGACGTCGATCCAGCTCGTGATGGCGCCGGTTGGATCGCGAACCGCGATGGCCGGCTGATCGGGCTCCGACACACCCTGCGAGAACGCGATCCCGGTTCTGAATTCGAGCAGGTACGCCAGCACGCGCGCGACGAGGTGTGGCTCGGATTCCGACGGGTGACGGGCGACACGCAACGCGAGAGACTCGTACACGGCGCGATCGTGGTGGGCGAGCTCGACGTCGAAGTTGTAGAGGGTGGCTTGAAGCGCCATCTACGAATCGGACGGCAGCGCCGAGGGCGAGCCGATCAGCAGCCTGTTCTTCGGCGTGATGTCCGCAGGGATGACCTGGGTCCAGATGCGATAACCCGCACCGGCCAGCGAGCGCGCCCGCATCACGTCGATGGCGAGCGATTCGTCCATCCAGCCGGAGAGCCCTCCGGCATCACAGGCATCGACGTCGTGGCAACAGGCGAGGACCGCCACGCGTGCCCGCGCCGCGATCGCGCGCTCGAGGACGACATCCGTGAGCCGGCCGCACGCGTGGATCGACACGACGATGTCTGTCGGCAGAAGGACGACCGACTCCAACGGGCCTTCATGGAAATGGACCCGTCCATCCAGCCGTGGCCATCCGTCGACCAGCGCCCGGTGCAATGTCGCGGCCGAAGGCGGGACGACCTTGTCGACGGCGAGTGCGTGTGGTGACGTGTCGTCGAGGATGAGCATCAACTGGGCGAGCAGTCCGTGGCCGGCGCCGAGGTCCACGACGCGGCCGCCCCGAACGAGACGTCGGACGCGCCGGGCGGTCTCCCACGCTTCGTACAGCTCCTTGCGCGGCAAACAGGCGGCGTGACAGACCACCCGGGCGACGCGATCCAGTAGCGTGTCGCCTGGAAAGCGGGCGAGGTCATGTGCGGTGAGCCGGCCGCGCGACGAGGGCGAGAAGGCCACAGAAGAGGATACATGGTCTCAACGGTTTGCGTTTCGCTGTGGCGGCCGAGCTTCAGGTCGGCTTCGCATTGGCGGACCTGAAGGTCCGCGGCTACAGCGATCTCGGGGTGACACCGATCTCGGGGCGACACCGAACTCGAAAACGCCGTAGAACGAGATAGATGGTGCCGGAGGAGGGAGTCGAACCCTCACGGGCCGTAAAGCCCACGGGATTTTGAGTCCCGCGCGTCTGCCAGTTTCACCACTCCGGCGGCAGGATTGGGCCCAGCGTAGCACAGCGCTTCGTGGGCCCGCGGGACCGCCGTCCGGCGCAAAACTCGTGTGTCACCGAGTGTCTTCGGCTATCATGGAACGGTCACTCGTCGGCGATCCCCCTTGCCAATCCAACTTGAGGAGAGTCACTCATGCATGTCTGCCACTCGATGAGGTCTGCCCGCGTCCGCGGCGCCGCACCTTTCGCCGCTCTGACGCTGGCGGTCTTCGTCAGCGCCTGCGGCGGCGGGAGCGAAACTCCGGCCCAGTCGAAGCCTGCCGAGGCGCCGGCCCCCGCGCCGGCGGCCGCGTCCGCCGCGTCCGCGATGCCCGCCGGTCCTCACGTGATGTTCGTCGAGCCCACCGACGGTGCTACGGTCAAGAGCCCCGTTCACATCAAGCTCGAGATGGCGAACTACGAGCTCGCGGCCGTGCCGAAGGGCACCGTCGAGACCGCGCGCACCGGCATGGCGCACCACCACCTGGGCGTGGACACGCAGTGCCTGCCGGCGGGCGAGGCCATTCCCAAGGCCAGCCCCTGGGTGCACTTCGGCGACGGCTCGACCGAAATGGACCTCCAGCTCCCTCCGGGCGATCACACGATCACCGCGGAAGCCGGCGACGACCTGCACCACGCCGTCGAAGGGATGTGCTCGACGATCACGGTCCACGTCAGCGAGTAACCCCTGCGGTGCCGGCAGATTGGGGGCGTCCGCCTCCGGTCTGCCGGTGCCCGTTTTGGCCCGGATCCGCACACCACGAGCGACTCGGGCGTGCGCCAGAAGCCCGGGTCTCTGCCAGAAAACCCCCGTTTTGGGCCGTTTCTCGTTGATTTTCGGCCAGTTGGCAGGCTATACTTAAAGGACTGCCGTCACCGTTTCGGCCTTCCATACTGCTCGCGTCATACGCAGAGGCTTACAGGGGGAATCGTGACATTCCAAGTCGGCGACAAGGTCATTTACCCGAATCATGGGCTCGGTATTGTCGAGCGGATCGAAGACAAGACGATCCTCGGCACGACGTGCGGCTTCTACCATCTGCGAATCGTGGCCAACGAGACCACCGTGCTCGTCCCGGTGGCCAATGTCGACGGCGTCGGCCTGCGACGCGCGATCAGCGACGAGGAGGTCGATCGGCTGTTCACCCTGCTCGGCGACGGCAAGATCGACAACCACCAGAACTGGAAGGGTCGCTTCAAGGACAACTCCGACAAGATGCGCAGCGGCTCGATCTACGACGTGGCCGACGTTCTCAAAAGCCTGACGTTCCTCGCCAAGTCGAAGAGCCTCTCGTTCCGTGAGAAGCGGATGCTCGACCGCGCCAAGTTCCTGATCGTCTCGGAGGTCTCCGAGGTGGTGCGCGAGGCCGCCGCCGACATCGAGGTGCGGGTCGACAGCGCCCTCGAGCGCTGCTTCACGACCAAGGCCCGTACGGCCGCCCGCGCCAAGGTCGTCAAGGCCGCTCCCCGGGCGGCTGCCGCCGCCTCCGGCCGCCGTACCGCGCGGGCCTCGTAAGGGCGGTGGCCCAGGGGTAGGGCTCAGGGATTGGCGAGATCGCGCGCCGTGACGCGCGGAACAGCGGGAATCTCGCCAATCCCTGACCCCTGTCCACCGGCCACTGATTCCGAGTGATCGCCCTCCGCTCGATCCTCACCTATCTCGGCGTTTCGTTGTACGTCCTGGTCGCCGCACCGGTCGGCATGCTGCTGGCCATCGTGCTGCGCTCGAAGCAGATCCTCTATACGCTCGGTCACGCGGGCGTCCGGCTGGGGCTCGCCCTGTCGGGCATCTCGTACCGCGTGGCCGGGGACGAGCACCTGCCCGTCGATCGCGCCGCCGTCTACTGCTGCAACCACCAGAGCAACGTGGACCCGCCGGTGCTCTTCGAGGCGCTCCACCCGCGGATGCACATTCTCTACAAGGCCGAGATCGACCGCATTCCGCTGCTCGCCCGCGCGTTCCGCGCCGGCGGCTTCATCCCGATCGACCGCGCCCACAAGGAAGCGGCGCTGCGGGCCATCGAGCGCGGGGCCGCCTCGCTGCGCGCGGGCAACTCGTTCCTCATCTTCCCCGAGGGCACGCGCAGCCGCACCGGCGAGCTGCTCCCCTTCAAGAAGGGGGGCTTCACCATGGCCATGAAGGCCGGTGCGCCCATCGTCCCGGTCGCCATCCAGGGGGGGCGGGACGCCATGCGCCGGGGCAGCCCGTTCGTTCGGCCGGTCACGCTGAGCATCCGCGTCGGCGCGCCGATCGAGACGCAGGGCCTGCCGCCCGCGGAGCGCGCCGCGCTCATCGACCGCGTGCGCGCCTCGATCGACGCCATGCTCGCGGAAGGACCGATCTAACCGCCCAGGTCGAACGTCACGCGCCAGGGCTTGAGCGGCTGGCCGTCGGTCCCCGTGATCCCCGCGTCGAGCGCGAGGGCGAGCGTCTGGAAGGACGCGAGCGGCGCGGCGAACGTGACTTCCAGCACCCGGCTGGCCGGTCGATAGGCGGTCGTGAAGGCGGGAACAGGCGGCGCCTCGCCGGCCGGGCGGCCGGTCGCCTGGACGTAGCCCGCCGTGATGTGCCCCTTGACGGTCTTGGGGTCGATGTCGCGCGAGAACTGGATGCGCACGGTGGTGTCGAGCGCGACGCCGGTCTCACCCTGCGTCGGAGCGCTGAAGATCACTTCCGGCGGCGGCGCCGCCGGCACGCGCACCGGCGACTCCTCCCGCGTCGGCATGGCCGCCGGCGGCGTGCCGAGCGAGACGTCGCCCTCCTTCGCCTCGATCCACTGCAGGCCGTGGCCTTCGTGCACGACGCCCGTCACGGTGAGCCAGCGTCCGGTATCGAGCCGGCGGTCCAGCGACAGGTCGAAGTCGCGCCCCTTGGGCCGTGCGCCGGACACCCACACGGCGGCGTCGGCCGAGCGAAGCACGAAGTCCCAGCGGCTGCGCCCCGGGGCGTCGGGCAGGTCGCCGAGGAGATTCCGGCCGCTGAACTGTCCGGTGAGCGTCACGGTCTGATCGACGTAGCGCGCCGGGAAGAGCACCACACTGCGGATGGTCGGCGCGGGCGGCGCGGCGGTCGTCTCGATCCGGCTGGCCACGATCGCCAGCACCTGGCCGGCACTCGGCCAGGCGGCGTCCGGGTCCAGATGGAACGTCCGCTGGACGTCGATCGCCGCGAGCCGCGGATCGTCGGGGTGCATCCGCCCCACGTCCCAGAAGTCGCCCAGGACCTCGACCGAGCCCTCGGGGGCGCTGTCCTTCACGAGGACGCGCATCGAGAGGCCGTCGCTCTTCAGCCACCACTCGCCGTCGTCGCGGAGGGCGAGCGTGCCGTCGACGAGGATCGGCCGCAGGTGGAAGTAGCCGGGGTAGGAGATGAGGGCCGCGAGATTCGTGGCGCGGCGCACGGCCGACTGCGCGACGAGCGTCGCGCCGAGCGCCAGGACGCCGATCGCGAGTCGCCCCGTCCGGTGCACGGTACCATTCCTAGCACACCGCGGCCCCTGACGTCGTGGTATTCTCCTGGGCGACTCCGTGCCTGCCCGATACGAGATCCTGAAGAATCCGCTCCTGTCGGTGGTCATTCCGGTGTTCAACGAGCGGGACACCATCGACCAGATCATCGACCGCGTCCTGCGGCTCCCCGTCCGCGTCGAGGTGATCGTCGTCGACGACGGGTCGACCGACGGCAGCGCGGATCGCCTCCGCGAGCTGCAGCAGGACCGTTCGTTCAAGCTGGTCGTGCAGCCGAAGAACCAGGGGAAGGGCGCGGCGATCAGGCGGGGCTTCGAAGAGGTGACCGGGGACATCGTCGCCATCCAGGACGCGGATCTCGAGTACTCGCCGGAAGAGCTGCCGTCGCTCATGGATCCGATCGCCCTCAACAACGCCGACGTGGTGTACGGATCCCGGTTCCTCGGGCGTCACCGCGTGTTCATGTTCGCCCACTATCTGGGCAACCGCCTGCTCACCTTCGTCACCAACGTCCTCTACGACACGATGCTGTCGGACATGGAGACCTGCTACAAGGTGATGCGGGCCGACGTCGTGAAGTCGCTCCGTCTGCGATCGAACGGCTTCGAGATCGAGCCCGAGCTGACCGCGAAGATCTTCAAGAAGAAGTACCGCGTGTGCGAGATGCCGATCAGCTACTACGGTCGCTCGTACGACGAAGGGAAGAAGATCACCTGGCGGGACGGCTTTCAGGCCGTCTGGGTTCTCATCAAGTACCGGTTCACGGACTAGAGCAGTTTTCGTCTCGCTGTAGCGGCCGACCTTCCGGTCGGTTTCGCATTGGCGGACCTGAAGGTCCGCGGCTACACCGATCTCGCGACGACACCGATCTCGCGGCGACACCGATCTCGGGGCGACACCGATCTCGGGGCGACAGCGATCTCGGGGCGACAGCGATTCGGGGCGACATCGAGCTCGGGGCGACATCGAGCTCGAAAACGCTGTAGGGGGTCCGAGGACAGGACTGGAGCGCTCGGGAACTCGGGAAGGGCGCCGCCAGTCGCCCCTGGCATCCGGCGCGGGCGACGCCCGGCCCGCTATTTGACCCCGTAAACGTCCAGCGCCGTGGCGGACCAGTAGAAGGTCGGCTCCGTGCCGGTCTGCACGAGGCGCACGTATCGGGCGCGCACGCCTTTCAGGTCGAAGAGCAGCGGGAGCTGCCCGGGCTCGGCGAGCGCACCCATGAAGGCCTCGACCGCCGTGCTCCCCGAGCGGACGAGGGTCCAGTGCTCGTTGTCGGTCGACACCGAGATCTCCAGTCCCCGCGGGAAGTCCGACAGCGAGGGTCCCAGGTCGAGCTCGATCGCGCCGAGCGGCTGCTCGGCATCGAGCGCCACCACGAGCTGCTGGCCGGGCTGCTGCGGGCCGGACTCCCACCGGGTGCCCGGGTCGTTGTCGAGCAGCCGCGGCAGGTACTGCGGGTTCACGTTGGTGGTGAGGCCTGCGATCTCGAGCTTCGCGCCGTGCGCCACCAGGCCGGGGTCGGTCGTGACGGGGGGCAGCCGGTACACGATTTCGTCGGCGTTCTCACCCGCCACCTGGACTCCCGGGTAGGCCGCGATGAACGACGCGTACTTGCCGTCCGGGTCGCGGCGCCGGTCCACGGCGAGGTCGCGAAGCCCGACGGCGGAGAGCTTGGTGAGGATCTCGGGATTCTCGTGATCGAGCGCGAAGGACAGGGCGCCGTAGTCGGGCGCCGTGTACCCGCTCGTCCCGTTGCCGACGGGCTCGCCGTGGAAGATGCCGCGGTACATCGCGGCGCGGTCGAAGTCGCCCCAGTCGATCGGCAGCTCCAGCACGGGATACCGCGCGACGCGCTCGAGCAGCGGCGACCGTGGCGGAACGTCAATCATCGGCATCGGCCCCATCCATCCCTCGACGAAGGCGGCGCCGGTGATGAGCGCGACCAGCACCCAGGTGCCTCTCCAGCCCGGTCTGACGATCCGCGCGTACGCGCAGCCCGCCGCCGCGCTCAGACAGACGACGGACAGCATCCAGAAGCGGGCCGGGACGCGAAGGCCGTCGAAGCCCGGCAGGTGCATGAGCCAGCCGTAGGGCATGGAGGCATAGGGCAGCACCGCGCCCTTCCACTCGAGCGACGGTCCGAGCGCGAACATCCACATGACGACCGCGGCGACGACGTAGAACCCGAGCGCCGTACGCTCGCGCCGTGCCGCCAGCAGACGCGGGCTCGTCAGCGCGAGCGCGGCGGCGGCGAGGAGCACTCTGGGCAGGAGCGCGTCGCCGCGGGTGACCGACACGGCGATCCCCGCGAGCGAGGCCCGCCAGGGGCCGAGCCACCAGAAGCTCAGGAGGGCGGCGGCCCAGGCCAGCGCCAGGACGGCGAGCACGCCGCGCGCGATCGCGACGAGGCGCGGGCGCCGTGCCGGCAGCGGCTTGGCCCAGGGACGCCAGAGTGCCAGGGCCGCGAGCAGGATGAGCGGCGCCACCAGGCCCGGGAACAGCGCGCCTTCCGGCTTCGCGTAGGTCTGCAGCCCGGCCCAGAACTTCACCCGGTCCGATGCCGTGAGGACCGATGCGAGATCCGCGCTGAAGCCGGTGATCTCCTCGAGCGTGCGGACGAAGCCGTAGTGGTCGTGCGCCGTCTTGTAGCGCAGCAGGAAGGGCAGCCAGACGAGACCCGCGGCGACGAGCGCCGCGAACGTGCCGGCCAGGCGCCTCCAGGGCCGATCGAGGGGCGTGAACCACACGATCCACAGGCCCACGAGCACCGGGAAGAACATCAGGAAGTAGCCGTTGGCGAGGCCCTGCAGCGTCAGGCACACGGCGAAGGCCACGAGCCAGCGGCTGCGGTCGGTCCGGACGTAGGCGTGCAGCGAGGCGAGGGCCAGGGGCATCCAGTACGACGACAGCACCTGGACGTGCGACACCTGGTCGGCACGGTAGGGCGCGAGGGCGAAGAGCACGCCGGCGACCCAGGCGGCGTCCTTGCGGCCCGTGATCTCGAAGACCAGCAGGTAGCCGGCGATTCCCGAGAGGGCGTACGAGAGCAGGAAGACCACGTTGTACGCCAGGACGGGATTGTGGGTGACCCACTGCACGGGGGCCGAGAAGATCGCGAGCCCGAGCAGGTGCTCGGAGAAGGTCAGGACGTCGGTGGCCGGGAAGAAGGCCGGCGCCTGCCACCAGCGGTTGGTCAGCGGCACGGCGACCGAGTTCCACCAGAGGATCCAGGTGTTGAGGATCGGATCGCCGACGTCGTTCGGCACGGCCGCGCGCCAGCGGAGGACGAGCGGGTAGGTGAAGGCCACCGCGAGGAGAAGGTAGGCCAGACACACCTGGACCAGGTGGAACCGGCTGGCCGGGGATCCCTCACGCATCATGTTCGAACGGCGCATTCATTTTGCTACAATCGCGACTGCTTGTGAAACAGTCGAACAAAGCCGCGGCACGCGGCGCCAAGTCCAAACCGGGCGGCGATCAGATCTCCGAGCTGACCACGAACCGCCTGTCGGTCTACCTCCGCTGCCTGAACGAGCTCGAGGACGCGGGCGTCCGCGCCGTGTCGTCGCAGGCGCTCGCCGAGCAGTTCCACCTGAACGCCGCGCAGATTCGCAAGGACCTCGCCTACTTCGGGGAGTTCGGCGTCCGCGGCGTCGGCTACTACGTGCGCGACCTCAAGCGGCACCTCCGGCAGATCCTCGGCCTCGATCGCCGGCTGCACGTGGCGATCATGGGCGCCGGCAACCTCGGGCTGGCGCTGGCGGACTATCCCGGATTCCGCCAGGAGGGCTTCGAGATCTCCGCGCTCTTCGACAGCCTGAATGCCAAGGTCGGTCAGCGCTCGCGCAGCGGCGTGCCCATCTACGACGTCCGGGACCTCCGGAAGGTGGTCAAGCGCGACGGTATCAGCATCGCGGTCATTGCCGTTCCGGCGGCCTCGGCGCAGTCGGTCCTGGAACTGGTGGTCGGGTCGGGCATCAAGGCCGTGCTCAACTTCTCTCCCGGCACGCTCGCCGTCCCGCCCGACGTGAAGCTCAAGAGCGTGGACCTGACCGTGTCGCTCGAGAGCCTCTCGTTCTTCCTGGCGCACGGGGACGATGGCCGCCCGTAAGCGCGGGGCGCCCGGGCCGAAGCGGACGCGGGAGGTCCCGCGGCTGTCGCACGTCGACGCCCGCGGGCGGGTCAGGATGGTCGACGTCGGCAGCAAGCCGATCACCGAGCGCGAGGCGATCGCCCGCGGCTCGATCGAGATGTCGGCCCGGGCGCGGCGCCTGGTGCGCCAGGGCGCGGTCCAGAAGGGCGACCCGCTCCAGGCCGCCCGCCTGGCGGGCATCATGGGCGCCAAGCACACCTCGGCGCTCATCCCGCTGTGCCATCCGCTGCCGCTCTCGAGCGTCGGCGTCGAGATCACGCCCACCCGCCGCGGCTTCGTCATCGAGGCCCGGGCCCGCACCGCGGCCCGCACGGGTGTCGAAATGGAGGCGCTGACCGCCGTGGCCATCGCGCTGCTCACCGTCTACGACATGGTGAAGGCGGTCGACAAGGCGATGGTGATCGGCGACATCCACCTGGCGTACAAGAGCGGAGGCCGGAGCGGCACATACAGGAGAGAACAGCCGTGAATGGGGTGATGGGGTAATGGGGTGATGGGGTGATGGAAGATCACGCTGCGGCGGCGGCCGCGTGACATGTCCATTACCCCATGACCACGTTACCCCATTACCACATTCACGGCTCACCATGCAGATCGTTGTGGCCGTCTTCAGTCCCACGCAGTCCTGGACCCTGCCGCGGATCTGGGTCGACTGGCTGCGGCGCGAATTTCCTCAGCACCGGTTCGTCGAGGCCTGGGACGAGGCGGCGCTCGACGCGGCCATGCCGGAGGCCGAAGTGGCCTTCACCGCCAGGATGGACCGCGGGATGCTCGCCTCGGCCCGCCGGCTCGTGTGGGTGCAGAGTCCGGCGGCCGGCGTCGGCTTCATGCTCACGCCCGAGATGGCGGCCAGCCGCGTGATCCTGACCAACATGCGGGGCGTCCGGGCGCGCGCCATGGCCGAGCACGTGCTCGGCGTCACGATTGCGCTGGCGCGGCACCTGCCGCTCGCGATGCGCGAGCAGGCGGCCCATCGCTGGTCGTCGGACCGCGTCGAGCGCGCCGGCGTCCGGACGCTGCAGGGCCGGCGGATGGGCATCGTCGGACTCGGCGCGATCGGCCGCGAGGTCGCGAAGATCGCGGTGCCGTTCGGAATGCGCGTCTCGGGCATCCGCCGCCGGACCGCCGGGCGGCCGCCGTCGGGGCCGGGCTGGGCCGTCGACGAGGTGCTGCCGCCCCGCCGTCTGCCGGACCTCCTGACGCAGTGCGACGTCGTCGTACTGTCGGCGCCGTTGACGCCGGCGACGCGCGGCCTCATCGGGGCCCCGGCGATCGCCGCGATGCGGCCGGGGGCCCTGCTCGTGAATGTCGCGCGCGGCCGCCTCGTGGACGACGAGGCGCTCGTTCAGGCCCTGCGCAGCGGCCACCTGGGCGGCGCGGCGCTCGACGTGTTCGCGCACGAGCCGCTCGCACCCGATAGCCCGTACTGGGACCTGCCGAACGTCATCATCACGCCGCACGTGTCGGGCGCGCTCGAAGACTACTGGAAGCGCGCCGTCGCGCTGTTTGCCGACAACCTGCGGCGCTTCGAGACGGGCCGGCCGCTCGTCAACCGCGTCAACAAGGCCGTGGGATACTGACGCGGCAGACAGGGGGCCGATGGGGTTGGCACGGCAGGCGGGGCGGGTCGGGTCCGTGGTCGGCCTCGTGGTCGCCGCGCTGGTGCTCGCGGTTTGCGGCGGCCAGGCGCGCCCGTCGACCGTCGCGCCGGTCTCCGCCTTCACCGTCGTGCACACCTATCCCCACGACCCGAACGCGTTCACGCAGGGGCTCGAGTACTTCGACGGCCGGCTCTACGAGAGCACCGGCCTGAACGGTCGGTCCTCGATCCGCGAGGTCGAGATCGAGACCGGACGCGTCATCCGGCGCCGGCCGCTCTCGCCGTCGTTCTTCGGCGAGGGCCTCACGCTGTGGAAGTCCGAGCTCGTCCAGCTCACCTGGCAGTCCGGTCTCGCCTTCGTCTACGACCGGGCGACGTTCGAGCCCGTGCGGACGTTCACCTACACCGGCGAAGGCTGGGGGCTGACCCACGATCGCGACAGCCTGATCATGAGCGACGGCACCGACGCGCTGCGGTTTCTGGACCCGGCGACGTTCCGCGAGCGGCGGCGCGTCACGGTCACCGACGGCGGCGCGCCCGTGCGCGAGCTGAACGAGCTCGAGTACGTCAAGGGCGAGATCTACGCCAACGTCTGGCAGACGAGCCGCATCGTGCGCATCGACCCGGCCACCGGCCGCGTGGTCGGCTGGATCGACCTTGCCGGCCTGCAGCGCTTGGTCGGCCCCGTCTCGCCGGACGCGGTCCTCAACGGCATCGCGTACGACGCGACACACGACCGCCTCTTCGTCACCGGCAAGCTGTGGCCGAAGCTCTACGAGATTCGGGTGAGGTGAGGGGAAAGGGCGGATAGGGCAGGTCGGGCAGGTCGGTGGGGTTCACCGTCCGGGCGGCGGCTCGATGTGGATGATCGCGTCGACGATCTGGGGATACCGCGCCATGAGGCGGTCCTTGACGACGTGGGACAGCTCGTGCGCGTCGGTGAGGGGCATGTCGCCCGGCAGCCAGACGTGGAGGTCGAGGAACACATGGTCGGCCGATCCGCGCGTGCGGATCTGGTGGCAGCCGACGACGCCCTCCACGCTCATGACGACGCGCTCGAGGTCGGCGTCGGCCATGACCACCCGGTCGCTCAGGATGGCGGTGGTGGCGCGGGCGATCTGCAGGCCGGCGTAGCCGATGAACCCGGCCACCACGAGCGCGGCGAGCGGGTCGAGGATCGGCAGGCCGGCTTTCGCGCCGGCCAGGGCGGCAATCACCGTGAACGACGTCCACACGTCGGCGCGCGTCTGCGTTGCGTCGGCCAGCAGGACCTCGCTCGCCAGGCGCTCCGCCGCGCGGCCTTCGTAGCGGATCACGAACAGATTGACGCCCACGGTCAGCACCATCACCGCGAAGCTCGCCGCGCCGATCGCGTTCGGCGTGCTGCGTCCGGTCAGGTGATTGAAGGCGTTGCGCAGGACCTCGAGGACGATGAGCAGCAGGAAGACCGTGACCAGGCCGGCGGCGACGGTCTCGTACTTGCGGTGGCCGTACGGGTGGTCCTCGTCGGGCGGGCGTCCGGCGGCGCGCACGCCCACGAGGCCGACGAGGTTGGAGGCGGCGTCGGTGAGCGAGTGAAAGCCGTCGGACAGGATGCTGATGGCGCCGCTGGTGTACCCGAAGGCGATCTTCGCCACCGCCACCGCCAGGTTCAGCAGCAGCACGCGGACGAGCACGCGCGAGACCTCCTGATATCGCGCGGGCCTCAAAAGACGCGGAACCTCGAAGGCGGCCACCACCGGAGCTGGACCTTGCCGAGGAGATAGCGCTTCGGCACGAAGCCCCACTGGCGGCTGTCGGAGCTGTTGTTCCGGTGGTCGCCCATGACGAAGTAGTAGCCCTCCGGGATCACCTGCGGGCCCCAGTCGTCGTGGCTCCGGTACTCGGGCAGCACGTAGTCGTCGTTGAGCGGGACGTCGTTGACGTAGACCCGGCCGTCGACGATGCGGACGGTGTCGCCTTCTTCGGCGATCACGCGCTTGACGAACGACTTGTCGGGATCGAGCGGGTACAGCAGCATCGCGATGTCTCCGCGCCGGGGCTCGCTGATGCGGTAGATGAGCTTGTTGACGATCAGCCGGTCCTGATCCTGCAGGGTCGGCGCCATGCTCTGGCCCTCGACGCGCGCCACCTGGAATCCGAAGGTGATGATGAGGACGGCGTAGATGGCGGCCGAGAAGAGGGTTCGCAGCCACGCGAAGACCTCGGCTTTGACCTGTTCGAAGCGGATCCCCGGCTGGGGCACCGGCAGATCGCGGGACGGCTCGTCGAACGCGCTCGCGGCGGCTACAGCTTGAGGTAGTCTCTCAGCCGCCGCGTCTGCGTGCGGCTCACCGGAATCTCCGTGGCTCGCTCGTCCTTCATCCTCAGGATGTAGTTCCGACTCACCCAAGGCACGATCTCCCTGATTTTGTTGATGTTCACCAGATGCGACCGGTGCACGCGCCAGAAGACGGCCGGATCGAGCTGGGCCTGGAGCTCGTCGAGCGTGCGGTAACTGGACGTACCCGTCTGATGGCTCGTGACGACGGTGACGGCCTCGTCGGCGAGCGAGGCGTAGATGATGTCGTCGGCCTGCACGAGCAGAAAGCGCTCGCCGACCCGGATGGCCAGGCGGTCGCGCCGGTTCTGCCGCTCGGCGACCAGGCGGACAATCTGCTCGATGCGCTCGGTCGTCATCACCTCGTCGCCGCCCTCGCCGGCGGCGGACGAGAGCTCGGCGCGCGGCGCGGCCAGCCGGCGCCGCACGCGCTCGACGGCGGTCTCGAGGCGGGCCGGGTCGACCGGCTTCAGCAGGTAGTCGACGGCGTTGACCTCGAAGGCCTCGATCGCGTGCTGGTCGAACGCCGTCACGAAGACAATCTGGGTGGCGGCGTGGCTCGCGAGGAGCCGGCGCGCGACCTCGAAGCCCGTGAGCCCCGGCATCTGGATGTCGAGGAACACGACGTCCGGCGCCAGCCGGGCGATCGCCGCGAGCGCCTCCGGTCCGTTGGCCGCGTGGCCGATGATGTCCACGCCCTCGACGCGCCCGAGCAGGTAGCCGAGCTCGTCGCGCGCCAGCTGCTCGTCGTCGACCAGGACCGCGCGCATCCCCACCTCAGGCGGTCTCCCGTTCGGCGACGCGCCGGGATCTCGATGCTCGCGCAGGTGCCGCGGCCGAGCGTGCTCGTGAGGCGGAGCTGTCCCGTGGCGCCGTAGATGGTGCGCAGCCGCTCGTTCACGTTGCTCAGGCCGATGCCGAGGCCCCAGGCCGTCTCCAGGCGCTCCTCGGACATGCCCAGGCCGTCGTCGCGCACTTCGATCACGATGCGGCCGTCGCGCCGCACGCTGCTGATCGTGATGCGGCCGCCGCCGACCTTGCGCGCCAGGCCGTGCTTGATGGAGTTCTCGACGAGCGGCTGGAGGATCATGCTCGGAACGACCGCCGCGAGGGTCTCGGGGCCGATCTGCTTCTCGACTTTCAGCTGCGGGCCGAACCGCACGACCTCGATGTCGAGGTACTCGTCGATCGACTCGAGCTCCTCCCGCAGCGTGACGAAGTGATCCCGGGCGCGGAGCAGGCGGCGCAGCATGCCGGAGAGCTTCGTGATCAGCATGCGCGCGGTTTCCGGCTGCGTGCGGATGAGCGAGGAGATCGAGGTGAGCGTGTTGAACAGGAAGTGCGGGTTGATCTGGTTGGCGAGGGCCTCGATCCGCGCCGCGAGCAGCAGCTTCTCCTGCTCCTGCAGGCGGTGCTCGATGCGGGCGTTGTTCCAGATCTTGATCGGGGTCGCGACGCAGATCACCGTGGCGAGGATCACGACCAGGAGCAGCCACGGCGAGGCGGTGGCGGACGGGTGGAGGTAGAAGAGGCGGTCGTGCGCCGCCCAGCGCGCGCCGAGGCCCTGGCGCAGCAGCTCGAGGCCCACGGGGGCGAGGACCAGCACCACCTGCCAGTCGACCTGGAGCGTGCGGATCATCTGCCAGACCCGGCGGGGCAGTCCGGTGAAGACGAAGGGCGAGAAGTGCCAGATCGACTCCTTGGGGCACAGCTCCCGCAGGCCGCCGCCGGCGAAGCCGCAGCCGATCGCGAAGGGCAGGGCGATCCACTCGCCGGAGAAGAGCGGCGGCAGCCCCACCATGGCCCCGACCGTGGCGCCCGCGTACGGCCCCGCGATCAGGCCGGCCACGAAGGCGCCCTCGAGCGTCAGGTCGGCGGCGTCGTAGTGGAGGAGGAGGCGGGCGACCACCCCGGCCGTCAGCGGCACGCCGACGCCGAGGGCGAATATCAGCCGATCGTGCCAGTTTCGCCGTTCGAAGATGAGGATGTGGCGGAAGCGCCGGTAGCGCACGAGCATGGTCGCCAGCGCGGCCATGACGGCCAGCTTCACGACCAGGGTCGTGAGCAGAACCTGCTCCATGATTTACACCGATCTTAGCGGCCGGGTAAACTGAGGGCAATGGCTGTCCTGCGTCCCCTCCTCGTCGGCTTCGCGACCACCCTGAAGCACCTCTTCAAGAAACCGATCACGGTCAACTACCCGGACGAGAAGATCCCGGTGTTCCCGAAGTACCGGGGCAAGCAGGTGCTGATGCGGGACGAGAACGGTCTCGAGAAGTGCGTGGCGTGCGGCCTCTGCTCGGTCGCGTGTCCGGCCGACGCGATCTACCTCGAGGCCGCCGAGAACGACGGCACGGTCCAGGCGGGGCCGCGCTACGCCTCCATCTACCAGATCCACAAGACCCGGTGCATCTTCTGCGGATATTGCGAGGAGGCGTGCCCGGTCGGGGCGATCTTCATGGGCAAGGACTACGAGCTGGCCGTGTACACCAAGGACGACTTCGTCTGGGACAAGGCGGATCTCCTCGTGCCGCCATCCGGCGCCCCCCACGTCGGCGGCGGGCCCGGCCTGATCGGGCGAGCGTCGATCCGCCTCCGTCATGATCATCGGCGCGCTCGGCGACATCCACGGTGCCTTCGACGGTCGTCCAGGCGATCATGCGCCGCCACCCGCACGTGCCGCTGTGGGTGCAGGTGGGCGACGTCGCGGCGAACGACGGGTCGTACTTCGCGCCCGTCGCCCCGCTCTACTGGATCAAGGGCAACAACGAGGACTTCGACGTGGTGGCCCGCGCCATCGCCGGGCATCCGCCGGCGCCCACGCTGCACTACCTGCCCAACGGCGGGCCCTACGCCGTCGGGCCGTGGCAGGTCGCCGCGCTCGGCGGCACGTTCGCGCCGAACTGGTACCATACGAAGGCCGCCGCCCTCCCGCCGGCCCGCCGCGCCGGGTCGACCGGACTGAAGCTCGGGAAGAGCCGCGACGACAAGCGCCGCCACTTCGTCGTCGACGAGGTGCAAGTGTGCCGGGGCCTCGCGGGCATCGACGTGTTCCTGACCCACGAGGCGCCGCGGCCGTTCCATCCGGCGGGCAAGCGGATCGACGCGGGGAAGACGGCCATCAACACCGTGCTGGCGGCGATGCAGCCCGCGGCTGCACCTGTTCGGACATCACCACGAGTTCACCGACTCGATCCGGCAGGGCGTGCGGTCGATCGGGCTCGACGCCGTGGACCGCTCGTACGTCCTGGTCGACGCCGACACGATGCGGTGCGAGAGACACGACACGTGAAGGCGCGCGCGGGGCGCTGAGGACCGAAGGAACCTGGGACGAAGGAGCTGAGGAACGCGTGCAGGACTTTCTCGAAGCGCTCGGATCGCGCGTGCTGGTCTGCGACGGGGCGATGGGCACGATGCTCTACGCGCGGGGCGTGTTCATCAACAAGAGCTTCGATGCGCTCAACCTGACGCGGCCGGATCTGGTGGCCGCCATCCATCGCGAATACGTCGAGGCGGGCGCGGACATTCTCGAGACGAACACGTTCGGCGCCAACCGGATCAAGCTCGGGTCGTTCGGGTTGGCCGACCGGCTCGTCGAGATCAACCGGCGTGGCGTCGAGATCGCGCGCGAGGCGGCCGCCGGCCGTGCCTACGTCGCCGGCTCGATCGGCCCGCTCGGCATCCGGATCGAGCCCTGGGGCAAGACCGGCGTGGACGAGGCGCGCGGGTACTTCCGCGAGCAGGCCCGGGCGCTGCTGGACGCGGGCGTCGACCTCATCGTGCTCGAGACCTTCCGCGACCTGAACGAGATCGGCGCGGCGCTCGATGCGGTCCGTGAGCTGTCGGACCTGCCGGTGATCGCGCAGATGACCACCGAGGAGGACGGCAACTCGCTCGACGGCACGCCCCCGAGCGGTTCGCCCCCGAGCTCGAGCGGCGCGGCGCGACCGTGATCGGCGTCAACTGCGCGGTCGGTCCCGCGCCGATGCTCGACACGATCGAGCGTCTCGAGGCGGCGACGACGCGCCGGCTGTCGGCCCAGCCCAACGCCGGGCGGCCGCGCGACGTCGAGGGCCGGAACCTCTACCTCTGCTCGCCCGAGTACATGGCGTCCTACGCGCGCCGCTTCATCCTGCACCACGTCGGGATCGTGGGCGGCTGTTGCGGCACGACGCCCGAACACATCCGCCAGATCGCCCGCGCCGTGCGATCGGCGGGGAAGCCGGCCGCCGTCCCGGCGCGCGCCGTGCCCCCGGCGGCCCCGCCGCCGGGGGCGCCGCCCACGACCGCCGCCGAGCGTCCCGTGCCGCGCGAGCGCAAGTCGACGATGGCCGACGCCCTCGCGCACGATCGCTTCGTCGTGGTCGTAGAGCTGTTGCCGCCGCGCGGCTTCGACGCGTCGATTGCCGTCGACCGGGCCCGGACGCTGAAGGGCCGCGGCGTGGACGTGGTCGGCGTCCCGGACGGCCAGCGCGCCGGGGCGCGGCTGAGCGCGCTGTCGCTCGCGGTGCTGGTCGAGGAGCGCGCGGGCATCGAGACGCTGTTGCACTACGCGTGCCGCGACCGCAACCTGCTCGGCATCCAGTCCGACCTGCTGGGCGCGCACGCGATGGGACTCCGCAACCTGATGCTCGTCACCGGCGATCCGGGGCGCGTGGGCGACTACCCGGACGCGACCGCCGTGTTCGACGTCGATTCGATCGGTCTGACCAACGTCGTGGCGCGGCTGAACGCCGGCTACGACATCGGCGGACAGCCGATCGGCGCGCCGACGGCGTTCCACATCGGCGTGTCGGTCAACCCGACCGCGCCGAACCTGGACGAGGAGCTGCGGCGGTTCGAATACAAGGTGGAGGCGGGGGCGGAGTTCGTCGTCACGCGGCCGGTCTTCGACGTGAAGGCGTTCGATCCGTTTCTCGCCAGGATTCAGGCGTCGGGCCTGCCGGTGATTGCCGGCGTCCTGCCGTTCGACAGCGCGCGCACGGCGGACTTCATGGCCAACGAGCTGCCGGGGGTGCGCGTGCCGGATCCGCTGCTCGCGCGGATGCGCGGCGCGGCGGGCCTGGAGGCGGCGGCGGCCGAAGGGGTGGTGATCGCGCGCGAGATTGCCTACGAGCTCAGGGGGAAGGTCCAGGGCCTCCAGGTCTCGACTCCGTCGGGGCAAATCGACGCCGCGCTGGATGTCGTCGATGGACTTCGCTGAGCGCACGATGTATAGTCGCGGAGCCGTGGACTGACGCGGCCGAGGCGTTATGGCCCTGTTCGATCTGCACGAATCACCCGATCGCGAGAAGTTCGTCGGCGGCGACGCCGCCAGCCGTGCGCTGTCGGTCACGGCCGTCGAAACCGACTTCGTCACACGCGTGTACGAGAACATCGCGTGGGTCTACGACCTGACGTTCGGGCCGACGCTCCACCGGGGGCGCCTCCAGGCGATCGAGCGCATGGGCATCGCCACGGGCGACCGCGTGCTCGAGGTGGGCGTGGGCACCGGCATCAACGCCACGCTGTACCCGCGCGACTGCACCGTCACCGGCATCGATCTGTCCGAGTCGATGCTGGAGAAGGCGCGTGACCGGATCGCGCGCAAGGGCATCACCAACGTTCAACTCCTCGAGATGGACGCCGCCGACCTCCGGTTTCCCGACAACACCTTCGACATCGTCTACGCGCCGTACGTCATCAGCGTCGTGCCGGATCCGGTCGCCGTGGCGCGCGAGATGCGCCGCGTCTGCAAGCCCGGCGGGCGCTACGTCATCCTGAACCACTTCCGCAGCAGCAACCCGTGGTTCGCCCGGTTCGATCGGGCGATGTCCCCCTTCACGGTGCACATCGGCTTCAAGGCCGATCTCGATCTCCCGGGTTTCATCGAGCAGGCCGACCTGCGCCCGGTGTCGATCGAGAAGGTGAACCTGATGAAGATGTGGTCGCTGGTGACCTGCCGGAAGGACTAGTCTCCGCACATCCCGAGAATAACGTCGGCCGCGACCGCGCTTCCGTCGATCGGGAGACGCGCGGGCGGCCCGGGCTGCGCGCGCAGCGCCTCGACCGCCTCGGTCCAGCGGCCGCCGAGCGCGTCCGGCTGGGGCAGGAAGCGCACCTTGAGATAGCGCGGCATCTCGGCGACGAAGACCTCCTGCTCGCGGAACGGCCCGCGGGAGGTGTAGAGCAGCGGCGTCCGGTTCGCGATGCACGTCGACACGATGCCGTACCCCGGTTTGGACAGCACCACGTCGGCCGCGGCGACGACGTCCTCGTAGCTGACGCCCCGCGCGTAGAGTCCGGCGGGATCCATCAGGATCAGATTGGGCGCCGGCGCGACCCCGGCGCCGTCGCGCGCCGTCGCCACGACCCAGAGCCGCCGGTCGCGCGTCGCCTCGTCGTAGGCCAGCGGGGCGCCGTAGCCGCCGAACGAGGCCAGCACCACCGGGCAATCGTCCGCGATGCCCAGCACGCGGCGCGTGTCCGCCGGATCGCGCGCGCCGCGGTGCGCGACCAGCGGGATGTCCCGCACGACGCCGGCCATCGGTGCGAATCCCCCGTGGAAGGGCAGGCGGAGCGCAACCGCCGCGGAGCGGTACGCGGCGCGAATCGTCGGGAGGACGCCGGGTGCCCCCCGCGCGAATGCGGGGTAGTCCTCGTAGATCCAGTCCCACGTGAAGTTCCCGAAGGCCACCGACGGGACCCCGGCGCGGCGCGCGGCCGCGAAGGCGAGGGGCGGGATATCCCCGACGACGACCGCCGCGGCCTGGGCGCGAATCCATTCCGCCTCGCGCGCGGCCCGCTCCTCGAAGGCGCCGTAGAAGGCGGCGGCGCGCCGGATGGTGGCGTTCTCGTCGTGGTGCAGACTGTCGATCTGGACCAGACCGACGTCGGCGTCGCATGCCTGGACTTCGATCCCCGGCCGGCAGCTCACGTCGAAGAGCCATCGCGGCGCCTCGGTCCGGACCGCGAGCCGCAGGTCCCGACGTCGTGCGCGGAGCTCGTTCAGGACCTCGATGCTGCGGGAGGCGTGCCCCAGCCCGTGCCCGGAGATGTACCAGACGATGGTGGCGGTCAGCGGCGGCGCTCCCGTTCCGACGACCCGGGACCACGTGGATGGCGTGGAGCCGGCGTCGCCTCCTCATAGTATGATTCGCCCATGGCGCTCGACGAGCGTGACTTCTTCAACAGCCGCAGCGAAACGCGGTCCGACAAGCTGACCTGTCCGCGCTGCAAACGCGCGAACGACTACCAGATGCGGTGGATGGTCTGTCGAAAGAAGGATCGCCTGCCGCCCGGCGCCGACGAGCGCGACCGCGCGAAGTTCGGCAAGCTGCGCGACTACATGATCCGCGTCGACGACGCGGTGACGTGCAAGACGTGCGGCAAGCGCTTCGACATCCCGTCCCAGCACTCGATGGTGTTCCTGCAGCCATCCGAGTCCTCCCAGCCCTGAGGGCGGTGCGTCAGTAGATGAACGGCAGCACGCGCCAGCGGACGCGGCGCTTGTAGTCCGCGTACGCCGGGCCGAAGGCCTCGCCGAGCGAGCGCTCCTCGAAGGGAATCGCGACGAACAGGTAGACGGCCGCGATCGCCGAGAAGACCAGCCGGTCCCCGGTCAGGTGCGCCGTGCCGAAGGTCGCCAGCAGCCATCCCAGGTAGATCGGATGGCGGATCCACCCGTACGGACCGGTGACGTCCGGGGCGTCGATCCCGCGCGCTGGACGAATGCCGGCGAGCTCGAGCGGATCGATGACCGCGACGGCGCGCGCCACGAGCAGGACGCCCGCCAGTTGGACGCCCGCGTGGGCAACGGCCTGCCACCCGGTGGCGTCATACAGATCGCCGCCGATGCCGCGCCAGAGCAGACAGACGAGGATGAGCAGCAGGCTGGCGGTCCAGACGTACACGGATCGCAGCAGCGGCGGCGGCAGCACGCGCGCCATCGCCGCCTTTGCGCCGGTGCGGGCGAAGAGGCTGTGGTGCAGGGCGAAGACGCTGAATAGCACGACGTCGAAGACGACGGGCGAGGGGCCGACGAACGGGCGGCTGACCTCGAGGCCGACGACGTACCACCACGCGCAGACGCCCAGCGCCGCGACGAAGACGCCGCCGCCGAGCCACTGGAAGAGCTTGAGCATCGCTCGTTCAATAGTAGTAGCGTTGCCGTATGTCTGAACGCAGTCCCCGCGTGGTCATCAGCGGGATCGGCGTCGTGTCGCCCTTCGGCATCGGCCGCGAGCCGTTCTGGGACCACGTGCGCCAGGGCTGCAGCGGCACCCGGTCGGTGACCGCCTTCGACACCTCGGCGTTGCCGTGCCGCGTCGCGGCGCCTGCCGTCGAGGTGACCGCGGCCGATATCCCGCCGCTCGACGGCGCCGATCGCTCCGACGGGTATCGCGCCGACCCGAAGCGCTACTCGCGCGCCGCGCTCCTGGCGGTGATTGCGGCCCGCGAGGCGTGGGGGGATGCCGGTCTCGCGGCCGGCGAGCGCGGCGCCGGCGTCGTCATCGGCAGCGGCGGCGGCGGGGTCGACGTCGGCGAGCGCAACTACGAGGAGTTCTTCCTTCGCCAGGGCCGCCGCGTGACGCCGTACGCGATCCCCATCGGCATCGTCGGGATGCTGTCGAGCGAGGTCTCGATCTCGCTGCGCCTGCACGGGATGAGCCACGTGCTGTCGTGCGGTTGCACGAGCTCGACCGATGCGATTGCGTACGCCGCCGCCTGGATTCGATCGGGGGAAGTCGACGTGCTGCTGTCGGGCGGCGCCGACGCGCCGGTGACGCCGGGCATGCTGTTCGGGTTCTCGCGCATGCGCGCCGTCTCTACGGCCTTCAACGACACACCCGCCGAGGCCTCCCGGCCCTTCGACCGGCGCCGGGACGGGTTCGTGCTCGGAGAGGGTGCATGGATGGTCGTCGTCGAACGGGAGGACCGCGCCCGTGCGCGCGGGGCGCCCGTGTACGCGTCGATCGACGGTTACGGATCGACGTGCGACGCCTACCATCGGGTGCAGATGGCGCCCGACGGGGACGAGATCGTGCGCGCCATGTCGCTGGCCGTGACCCGCGCGGGACGCCGCCTCGAGGACATCGGGTACGTGAACTACCACGGCACGTCCACGGTGCTGAACGACGCCGTGGAGGCCCGGTGCGTCCGGCGCTTCCTCGGCCCGCTCGCCGATCGTGTGCCCGGCTCCTCGGTGAAGTCGATGATCGGGCATCCGCAGGGCGCGAGCGGCGCGGCCGGCGTGGTGACGACGGCGCTCGCGCTGGCCCGCGGATTCCTGCCGCCCACGATCAACCAGCGGGTGCCCGATCCCGACTGCGACATCGACGTCATCCCGAACGAGGGCCGCGCCGCCACGATCGAAGCGGCCTTGTGCAACTGCCTCGGGTTCGGCTCCAAGAACAGCGTGCTCGTCCTGGGCAGGGCCGCGTGATCGACGTCCTGATCGTCGGTGCCGGTCCGGCCGGATCGGCTGCCGCGATCACCCTCGCGCGCGCCGGCGCGCGCGTGCGGTTGATCGACCGCGCGACGTTCCCGCGCGAGAAGCTCTGCGGCGACACGGTGAATCCGGGGACGCTCGCCATTCTCCGGCGGCTCGGCGTGGCGGCGGACGTCGAGGCCCGCGGCCTCCCGATCGCGGGCTGGCGGCTGACCGGCGAGCACGGGGCATCCGTCGAGGGCCGGTATCCGCAGGGCGCGCGCGGCGTCGCCGTCCGCCGCCGCGACCTCGACTGGGTGCTGCTGCGCGCGGCGGCCGCGGCGGGCGCCGAGGTCGATGAGGGCGTCTCCGCGCGGCGCGCGACCCTCGCCGATGGACGCGTGACCGGGGCCGCGCTCGCCTGGGCGGGCGGAGAGGACGAGCGGCGCGCGGCGGTCACGATCGCCGCCGACGGACGCGCATCGGTGATGGCGTTCGGCCTCGGCCTTGCGCACTATGCCAGGCGGCCGCGCCGCTGGGCGCTCGGCGCCTACCTCGAAGGCGCGACCGTCCGGACGGACCTCGGCCGGATGCACGTCCGGCGGGATCGCTACGTCGGCATCGCCGCGATGCCGGGCGGCCTCACGCGCGTCTGCCTCGTGGAGGCGAATCCGGCGTGGCGTGGCGCACCCCCGGGGCGGACCCTCCTGGGCGCGATCCGGAGTGACGAGGACCTGGCGGACGAGCTCGCAGCCGCGACGATCGTCGGCCGCCCGTCGGTTCTGGGCCCCTTGGCCGTGGACGGGGGCGGTCCGGCGATCGACGGCCTGCTGACGGCGGGCGACGCCGCCGGGTTCGTCGATCCGATGACCGGCGACGGCCTGCGCTTCGCGCTTCGGGGCGGCGAGCTGGCGGCCGCCGCCGCCCTCGACGCGCTGGCCGGCGGATGGGCGGGGGTGCACGCGCGCCTGGCCGCCCGGCGGGGACGCGAGTTCGCGGGGAAGTGGCGCTTCGATCGCGCCGTGCGAGGGCTGGTGTCGTCGCCCTGGCTCGTCTCGGCCGCCGGCGTCGGCGCACGGGTGGCGCCCGGCGTGCTCCGGGCGCTCGTCGCCCGCGCCGGCGACTGTGAAGCGCCAGCGCCATCATGACCGCCATCCTCCTGGCTGCGATCTTCGTGTCGGTCATGCTCGCCATCGAGACCCGGCGCTCCATGCGGCAGGCGGACGCTCTGCTGGCCGCTGGCGGCATCGAGCCCGGCGACGATGTGTACGGATGGCTGCGGATCGCGTATCCGGTCGCGTTCGCGGCCATGCTCGCCGAGGGCGCCGCACGCGGCGGGCCCGGGGCTGGCTGGGTCGCGATCGGCGGCGGCGTGCTCATTGCGGGGAAAGCGCTCAAGTGGTGGGCGATCTCGGCGCTGGGGTCCCGGTGGAGCTTTCGCGTCATCGTGCTGCCGGGTCGGCCGCTCGTCGCGAGCGGGCCGTATCGGTACCTGCGTCACCCCAACTACTGGGGCGTGGCGGGCGAGCTCGTCGGCCTCGCGGTTCTGACCGGGGCGCGGGTGGCAGGTCCGGCGGGCGCGGCGATCTGCCTGGCGCTCATCTGGCGGCGCAAGGCCGTGGAAGAGCGAGCGCAGTCTCAAATTCTGAATCGCGCAACCATATAATGATCGGTACCCCCATGAGAGCTGGGCCGCGCGCGCTCGTCGCCCGCCTTCGTCCCCTGGTCTTCGTCGTGGTGCTCGTCGCGTGCGGGCGCCCATCGGCAGGCCAGCCGGCGAAAGCCGCTGGAGCCCAGGCGCCCCCGGTGTCGCCCGCCGTGCGCGCCTTCGTGGAGGGGCGCTATGCCGAGGTGGACCGCCTGACCGCCGCGACGGCCGCCACGGATCCGAACGCCGCGGCGATCGCCGCGCGGGCGGACATCGCCCGGGGACGGTACGACGACGCGGAGCACCTGCTCGAGCCCGTGGCCGCGCGTGCGCCCGGCAGCGAAGCGGCGCTGCAGCTCGGCCTCCTGCGCCAGACCCTGGGCCGTCCCGGGGCCGACGAGGCGCTGCAACGGGTCGCGGCGCCGTGGCAGACGACGAACGATCCCGTGGAGCTCGCGCGGGCGGCACGCGCGCTCGAGGCGCTCAACCAGTTCCAGCAGGCCAACTCGGCATTTCGGGACGCCGTCAAGGCGCGGCCCACCGACCCCGACATCAACACCGGCTGGGGCGACCTCTTCCTCGCGGCGGGCAACCGCAAGGAGGCGCTTACCTCGTACCAGGACGCCATCAAGGCCGACGCGCACTGGACGCCGGCGCTCATCGGCGCCGCCCGGGCGCTCGCCGAGGACAACCCGGACGCGGCGCTGGACCTGATCAAGCAGGCGCTCGAGGTCGACGCGAATTCGGTCGACGCGGACCTGTTCCTGGCGTCGCGCGCGGTCGACGCCGATCACCGCGACGAGGCCAACGAGGCCATCCAGAAGGCCCTGGCGGTCAATCCGAACAGCCTCGAGGCGCACTCGCTGCTGGCCGCGATGGCCTATGTGGGCGACGACCAGAAGACGTTCCAGGCCGAAGTGGACAAGGTGCTGGCCCTCGCGCCCCACGACGGCGACGTGTACCGCGTCGCGGGCGAGCAGGCGGCGAACCACTACCGCTTCGACGAAGCCGTGACGCTGACGCGCAAGGCCCTGGAGATCGATCCGAAGAATCCGCGCTCGCTCGCCGACCTCGGCCTGCACCTGCTGCGGACCGGCGACGAGCCGGGCGCGCGGCAGGCCCTCGAGTCCGCGTTCGCGCTCTATCCGTACGACGTCGTGACGTTCAACCTGCTCGGCATGATGGACACGCTCGACAAGTTCGCGACGTTCCGCGACGGCGACATCATCCTCAAGATGAGCCAGGACGAGGCGCCGGCGCTCGAGCCCTACGTGATGGCCCTGGCCCACAAGGCGCTCGACACCGAGGCGCAGAAGTACCGGTTCACGCCCAAGGGTCCGATTCTGATCGAGATGTTCGAGAAGCACGACGACTTCGCCGTGCGCACCCTGGGCCTGCCGGGGATGATCGGCGCGCTCGGGGCCACCTTCGGGCGCGTGGTGACCCTCGACTCGCCCCACGCGCAGACGCCCGGGACGTTCCAGTGGGGGGCGACGCTCTGGCACGAGCTGACCCACGTCATCACGATCCAGATGTCGAACCAGCGGGTGCCGCGGTGGCTGACCGAGGGCGTCTCGGTCTATGAGCAGCGGACGGGCGATCCCACCTGGGCGCGGCCGGGGGCCGTCGAGTTCGCCCAGCTCCTGGAACAGGGGCATACGATCAAGCTGACGGATCTCAACGCTGCCTTCATGAGCGGCGAGACGATCTCGCTTGCCTACTATGAGTCGTCGCTGCTGGTCGACTACATGGTCAAGACCTACGGGATCGACGGCCTGCGGAACGTGCTGCTCGCCTACGGGCAGGGCCTCGACACCGACGCCGCGCTCAAGAGCGCGCTCGGCACCAGCCTGGCCGGCATGCAGGCGGGCTTCACGCGCGAGTTGAACCAGCAGTTCGGCCAGCTCGAGCAGGCCTTCGCCGGCACCGGCACCGATCCGGCGCAGCTCGAGGGCATGCCGCTCCCGATGCTGCGCGCGCTGGCCGACAAGCAGCCCGGCAGCTATCCCGTGCAGATGACGCTCGGACATGCGCTCCAGGAGGCCGGTCAGCTCGACGACGCGATGAAGGCCTACGAGCGCGCCTCGACGGCCGTGCCGGTCGCGATCGGAGGCGACAGCCCGCACGCCCTGATGGCGGCGATCGCCCTCAAGCAGAACGACCGGGCGCGGGCCATCAAGGAGCTCGAGGCGTTGCTGTCGGTCGACTTCGACAACGTCGACGCGGCCCGGGAACTCGCCAAGCTCATGAAGGAGGCGGGCATCACGGATCCGGCGCGTGTGCGGGCGGTGAACGAGCGCATCGTCGCCGTCGATCCCTTCGACGGCGACGCGCACGCCGTCCTCGGGCGCCTGGCGATGGCCCGGGGCGACGCCGCCGCGGCGGAGCGCGAGTTCGAGACCGTGCTGACGCTGAAGCCCGCCGATCAGGCGGCGGCGCACACCGACCTGGCGGAGAGCTACTTCGCGCTCGGCAAGCCGGCCGACGCGCGCAAGCAGACGCTCGCCGCGCTCGAGATCGCGCCCACCTACCAGCGTGCGCAGGATCTGCTGCTGAAGCTCGTGGACGGGAGCAAGTGACGCGAGCCGTTGCGGCGGCCGCCGCCCTCGCCCTGCTGACGCTGGCGCCCGGCCCCGCCGCCCGGGCCCAAGGGGCGCCCGGGGCCGCCGGCAATCGCCTGGACGGGCTGCAGTGGCGCTTCGTCCGCATCAAGTACCACTGGGACGCCGAGGATCGTCGCCGCGCGCGACGACGTCGTCGGGGAGCCCTGGTTCATCGACGCGCCGGCGGCCGAGCAGAACCTGTCGCGCCGGGTGAAGACCGCGACCTCCATCGAGGTCGAGGACCCCATCGTGCTCCCGCTCGACAGCCCCAGTCTGTTCGAGCACCCCTGGATCTACTTCGTCGAGCCCGGCACGCTGAAGATGACCGACACGGAGGTCCAGAACCTGCGGGAGTTCCTGCTGCGCGGCGGGACCGCGACGTTCGACGACTTTCACGGGCCGATCGAGTGGGATCACCTCGAGCAGCAGCTGAAGCGGGTCTTCCCGGATCGCGACATCGTCGAAGTGCCGAAGAACCATCCCGTCTTCAACAGCTTCTACGCGATCGACGCGTACCCGCAGGTGCCCGGCATCGGCTCGTACGAGGCCGGACGGACGTGGGAGAAGGGCGGGTACGTACCGCACCTGCGCACGATTCTGGACGATGACGGACGTCCCATGGTGTTCATCAACTGGAACACGGACATGGGCGACGGGTGGGAGTGGTCGAACGTGGCCGACTTTCCCGGCTACATCAAGTACACGGCGCTCTCGTACCGGATGATGATCAACGAGATCGTGTACGCGTTGACGCACTAGACGTTCTCGAACGGAGGCACAGTGGACGGAGTGTTCCAGGCGGCCACGGCGGGCGCCGACCAGGTGGGCGTCGGACGCGAGCGCATCCTGTCGGAGCTCCGCAAGGTCATCGTCGGCCAGGACGACGTGGTCGAGCAGGTGCTCATTGCGCTGTTCACCGGCGGACACTGCCTGATCACGGGCGTGCCGGGCCTCGCGAAGACGCTGCTCATCAAGACGCTCGCCGACATCCTCGATCTCGACTTCAAACGGATCCAGTTCACCCCCGACCTGATGCCGTCGGACATCACCGGAACGGAGATCCTGGACGAGGATCAGGGCACGCGCCGCCTGCGCTTCGTGAAGGGGCCCATCTTCGCGCAGATCATCCTGGCGGACGAGATCAACCGCACGCCGCCCAAGACCCAGGCGGCGCTGCTCGAGGCGATGCAGGAGTACCACGTGACGGCGGCCGGGCGCACGTATCCGCTCGAACGGCCGTTCTTCGTGCTCGCCACCCAGAACCCGATCGAGCTCGAGGGCACGTATCCGCTGCCCGAGGCGCAGCTCGATCGGTTCATGTTCAACGTCGTCATCTCGTACCTCTCGGAGGACGACGAGGTCACCGTCGTGACGCAGACGACCGGGGGCGACGTGGCGCCGCCGTCGCGCGTGCTGACGGGCGCCGACATCCTCCGCTTCCAGGAACTGGTCCGGCAGGTCGTGATCGCCGAGGAGGTGGCGCGCTACGCGGTGCGGCTCGTGGACGCGTCGCGCCCGGGGCGGCCGGGCGCGCCGGAGTTCGTCGAGAAGTGGGTGAAGTGGGGCGCGGGGCTCCGCGGGTCCCAGGCCCTCGTCCGCGGCTCGAAGGCGCGGGCGCTGATGCACGGCCGCTACCACGTGTCGATTCGCGACATCCAGGCGCTCGCCAGGCCGATCCTGCGCCACCGCGTCATGACGAACTTCTACGCGGACTCCGAGCGGATCACGCCCGACACGATCATCGAGCGGCTGATCGAGACCGTGCCGGCGCCGGCGAGCGGGATGTAGCATGCCGGTGCCAGGGCGCGATCGCCAGTTCCTCGATCCGGCGGTCATCGCGCGCCTGGGCACGCTCGAGCTCAAGGCGCGGACGATCGTCGAGGGCTTCCTCTCCGGCCTCCACCGCAGCCCGTTCAAGGGGTTCAGCGTCGAGTTCGCCGAGTACCGCCAGTACATGCCGGGCGACGACCTGGCGACGATCGACTGGAAGGTGTACGCGCGGAGCGACCGCTTCTACGTCAAGAAGTTCGAGGAGGAGACCAACCTCGACTGCCACCTGATGATCGACGTCAGCGCCTCGATGGCCTACGGCTCGGGCGGCATGACCAAGTTCGAGTACGCGGCGTGCCTGGCCGCGTCGCTCGGCTACCTGATGAACCGCCAGCGCGATGCGGTCGGGCTCACGGCGTTCGACGACGCCATCGTCGAGATGCTGCCGGCGAGCGCCAAGCCGGGCCACCTGCGGTCGCTGCTCATCACGCTCGATCGACTCCGCCTGGGCGCGTCGACGAACGTGTCGAAACCCTTGCACCAGCTCGCCGACGCGCTGACGCGGCGGGGGATGGTGGTGCTCATCTCCGATCTGCTCGACGACCCGGAGAGCGTGATCCGGGGGTTGAAGCACTTCCGGTACCGCGGCACCGACGTCATCGTGTTCCACGTCCTCGACGTCGACGAGGTCCGGTTCCCGTTCGAGCGGGCGACCCGCTTCGAGGACCTCGAGACGGGCGACGAGGTGATGGCCGTGCCGGGCGTCGTGCGCGAGCACTACCTTCGCGAGATGGGCACGCTGCTCGAGCGGTACAGGCGCGACCTGGGCAGCACGGGCATCGACTATCACCTGCTCACGACGGACCAGCCGCTCGAACTGGCGCTGCTCGCCTACCTGTCCACGCGGGCGCGGACGCTGTGAGCGGGGACGCCTGATGCTCTCGTTCCTGTCTCCGCTCTACCTCGCGGGGCTGGCCGCCGCCGCCATTCCCATCGTGCTCCACCTGCTCAAGCGCGAGCCCGAGCCGCGGCTGAAATTCGCGGCGGTGCGGATGCTCAGGAACGCGCCCATCGAGCACACCCGGAAGCGGCACCTGCGGGAGTGGCTGCTGCTCGCACTCCGCGTCGCCGCGTTGACGCTGCTCGCCGTCGCGTTCGCCCGGCCCTTCCTCGCCTCGGGGGCGGCCGTGCGGTCGGCCGACGCGACGATCGTCGTGCTGGATCGCTCGATGAGCCTGTCGGCGCCCGGGCGCTTCGATCGGGCGAAGCAGCTCGCCGTCGACGCCATCGACCGCGCGCCGGCCGGACGCCTCGTCGGCCTCGTCACCTTCGACGACGACGCGACGATCGTCGTCCGCCCGACCGCGGACCGAGCCGAGGCGCGCGCCGCCGTGCAGGCGCTTCAGGCGGGCGACGGCGGGACGCGCTATCGCGCGGGGCTCTCGGCCGCCGTGCAGGCGCTCGACGGCCTGTCGGGCACCATCGCGGTCGTCACCGACCTGCAGGCGAGCGGCTGGGGTCCCGGCGATCGGGCGACCGTGCCCGATTCCGTGAGGGTCGAGGTCAGCGACGTTGGCGCGCCGCCGCCGAACCTGGCGGTGACGGATCTGGCCGTCGACGGCGATCGACTGGTGGCCACGGTACGGAATACGGGTGACGCGGCGAGACAGACCGTCGTGTCGCTGGCCGCCGACGGCAGCGGTCACGGGGATCAGCGCGTGACCGTTGCCCCGCACGCCGCGACAGAAGTCACGTTCGACCTGCCGCGCGGCGCGGGGACGGCGGCCGTGTCGGTGGCCGATCCCGACGGCATCGCGGCCGACAACACGCGATATCGTGTGCTGGCCGGCGCCGCCGGGCTGGAAGTCGTGCTGGTGACCGCCAACGGCACGCCGGCGCGCGATGCGTTCTACGTGAACCAGGCGCTCACGGCCTCGGCGCCCGGCGCGACGCCCTTCGAGGTCGCCGGCGTGAGCGGCGAGGGCCTCGCGGGCCAGGATCAGGCACGGCTCGACCGTGCCGCCGCGGTGATCCTGCTGTCCACGCGCGGCCTCGAGCCCCGGGGACGCGCTCGCCTGGCGGCCTACGTGCGGAGCGGCGGCGGCGTGATGGTGGCAGCCGGCCCGGACGTCGACGCCGACGTGCTGGCGGGCGCCCTCGGCACGACCTCGCCCATCGAACTGGCGCCGGTCGATCCCGCACGCGGGAGCGGTGCGCGCGCGCTGGCGCCGGTGGACGTTCGCCACCCGATCTTCCGGACCTTCGGCGCCGGTGCGCCCACGCTCGGGCTCGTCACGTTCCGTCAGATCGTCCGCATCTCGGGTGGCGGGTGCCGCGCGATCGCGCAGTTCACCACGTCCGAGCCTGCGCTGGTCGAGTGCCCCGCCGGACAGGGCCGCGTCCTCGTGCTGGCCTCCGACCTCGACAACGCGTGGAACGACTTCCCGAGGCGTGCGACGTTCGTGCCGTTCCTCCAGGAGGCGGTGCGGTATCTCGCGTCGGATCGCGCGGAGGGCGGCGCGTTCCTGGTCGCGACCGCCCCGGCGGGCGTCCCGCACGTCCCCGGCATCGCCAACTGGCCGGAAGGGTCGAGCCCCGGACGGATCAGGCGGGTGGCCGTGAACGTCGATCCGAAGGAGTCGGACACGGACCGGCTGAGCACGGACGAGTTCCTTGCCTCCGTGACGCCCGTGCCGGCCGCGGCGCGGCCGGCGGTGACGGCCGAAAGCCGGCAGCAGGAGGAGCGCCAGCGGCTGTGGCAGTACGCCCTCGTGCTCGTGCTGCTGGTTCTGGCCGCCGAGAGCTTCGTGGCGGCCCGTACGGCCTGACGGGGGCGGTGAGAGAATAAGGGCGATGTCTCCCCATCACGACGACATCCGCCGGCTGATCGCCCGGGCGCGCGCGCGCTGGCAGCGGCGTCGCGTCTTCGACGCGACGTTCGGTGCGGCGCTCGGCGTGTCGGCGGTGGTGGCGGCGGCGCTCGTGGCGGCGATGTGGATTCCCCGGACCCCGAGGGCGCTGGCCGTGCTCGGCGCCGCGGCGCTGGTGGCCTCCGCCGCCCTCGCCCTCTGGAGGCTGGCGCCGCTGAGGCGGCGTCCCACCGATACGCGCGTCGCGCGCTTCATCGAGGAGCGCGCGCCGGATCTCGACGATCGGCTCGCCACGGCGGTCGACGTCATCGCCTCGGATCGCGGCGAGTCTCCGCTCGCCGCGCACATGCTGGCGGACACCGCCAGGCGTGCGGGTGCCGTCGATCTCGACGCCGTCGTGCCCGGAGCCGAGCTGCTCCGTGCCGGCGTCCGGGCCGCCCTGGCCGTCGGCGTGCTGGCGCTCCTGCTCGCCCTGGGGCGCGGGCGGCTCCGGCAGACCTACGACGCCGCCGCGCTGACGCTGTTCCCTTCGCACGCCACGCTCGACGTCCGGCCCGGCGACGCCCGCCTCACGGCGGGGCAGCCCTTCGTCGTGAGCGCCCGCCTCGTCGGCAGCCGGGCGCCGGTGGTGCCGCACATCGAGATCGGCGAAGGCGATCGCGCCCGGGCGAGCGACATGACGGCGCAGAAGGACGGGGGATTCCGGTTCGCCTTCGATCGGGTGGGAGCGTCGTTCACCTACCGGGTGGTGGCCGCCAGCGGACTCGCGTCACGTCCGTACACGGTCACGGTCGTCGAGCCGCCGCGCGTCAAGCAGATCGACGTCGACTACGAGTACCCCGCGCCCCTCGGCCTGGCGCCGCGGACCGAGGAGGACGGCGGCGACGTCTACGCGCCGGCGGGCACGAAAGTGCGCCTGCGCATCCAGGCGGATCGCCCGATCCGATCGGGCACGATGACCCGCGTCGAGGACGGCGCCGTCGCCCTGTCGCTCGCGTCGCCCACGACACTGACCGGCGCGTTCACCCTCCAGCACAACGACTCGTACCGCGTGTCGCTGGCGGACGCCGAGGGGCTCCGGAGCGAAGAGGGCCCGGAGTACTTCATCCGCGCGCTCGCCGATCGCCCGCCGGATGTGCGAATCCTGCAGCCGGCCGGCGACCGGAACGTGACGAGCCTCGAGGAGGTCGACGTCCAGGCGCGCGCGACCGACGACTTCGGCATCGAGCATCTCGACCTGGTGTACTCCGCGCACGGGCAGCAGCACGTGACGCCCATGGACGTCCCGCACCGGGCGACGTCGGTCACGGGCACGGCCACGATCTACCTGGAAGATTTGGCCGTTCAGCCGGGCGATCTCGTGTCTTACTACGTCCGCGCACGCGACGTGCCGACCGGGAAGGCCTCGAGTGAGGCCCGGAGCGACATCTTCTTCCTGCAGGTCCGGTCGTTCGAGCAGGAGTTCTCGGCCGCGCGGAGCCAGGCTCCGGGGGCGGGCGACAGCAGTCAGGCGCTCGCCGAATCTGGTCAACGCGCAGAAGGAGGTCGTCGTCGCGACCTGGAAGCTGGACAGCCGCGCCCAGGTGACCGGCCAGCGCTCCGACGACGACGTCCGGGCGGTGGGGCGCACGCAGGAGGCCCTGCGCACGCGGCTGCAGCAGCTGGGGAGCTCCTTCTACGCCTCGACCATGCGCGATCCGACCCGGCCGCCCGATATCGGGGCCTCGGCTCCGCAGACGGCCCTCAAGCCGCAGGAGGCGGCGATGACGGCGGCCTCCAAGGCGATGGGCGACGCGGTGACCGCCCTGACCGGGCTCAGCACGACCGACGCCATTCCGCCCGAGACGGAAGCGCTCAAGCAGCTGCTCAAGGCGCGGGCCGACGAGAACCAGTTCCAGGTCGCGATGAGCCTCGGCGGCGACAGCGGCAAGGGCAACAGCAACTACGACCTGTCCACGTTGTTCGACCGCGAGCTGCAGCGCAGCCAGCAGACGAACTACGAGACGCAGTCGTCGAGCCAGTCGAAGCCGGACGATGCGAGCAAGCTGCTCGACGCGATCCGTGATCTGGCCGAGCGCCAGGACGAGCTGCTCAAGCGGCAACACGATCTCGCGTCGGAGCCGCTCACGCCGGCCGACCGGGCGCGCGAGCTCGAGAAGCTCACCCGCGACCAGGCCGCGCTGCGCCAGCAGGCCGAGGAGCTCGCCGCGCAGCAGTCCGGGAGCCAGACGTCGCAGCAGGGGCAGGCGTCGGGCGGCGGCCGCCAGGGACAGAGCGGCCAGCGGATGCGTGACGTCGCCAACGCGATGCAGGCCGCGACGAACGATCTCCGCAGGAACGACGCGGGACAGGCGGGCGCGAGCGGGAGCCGCGCGCTGAGCGAGCTCCGCGCGCTCGAGCAGCAGCTGAGCGCCGGGCAGCCCGACGCCTCCAGGCGCGCGATGGGCGACGCGCAGCTCGAAGCGCGTCAGCTCGCCGACGCCGAGCGCCGGATCGCCTCCCAGCTCTCCGACCCGGCGACCGGCAAGGACCCGGACGCGCGCCGGCGGCTGGCGGGCGAACAGGATCAGCTCGCCGGGCGCGCCGATCGCCTGCAGCAGCAGCTGGCCGCCGAGGGCGGTCAGTCGCAGGCGCCCGGCACCAGCGGTGCGCGATCGCCGGCCCCGGCCGGAGACGACCCCGCGAGGGCGGCGATGGCCGACGCCGCTCGCGACCTGCAGCGCCGCCAGCTGGGCGATCAGATGAAGCGGGCGGCCGATCAGCTGCGTGCGGGTCCGGCGTCGCCGGGTCGCCAGGCGGAATCGGGCGTGCGGGCCGCCGCGAGCGCGCTGGACGGCGTCGCCGATCGCCTGGCGAATGCGGCCGCCGGGGACGGTCAGCAGTCGCAGGAGCTCAGTCAGCAGATCGCCGCGATGCGCGGGGTCCGCGAGCGGCTCGACCAGCTGAGCAAGGAGATCCAGCAGGCCGGGCAGAAGCCCGGTAGCGCGTCGGCGGCCGACGTGACGCGCCTGCGGGACGAGTACGCGCAGCAGCTCCAGCGCGCGCAGGATCTGCTCGCCGACCTGCGCCGGGGTGATCCGTCGATGGACACGATGGTCGGCTTCACCTTCGAAGGCCAGGGCATGGTGCTGTCGGCGCCGGGGACCGAGGCGTTCAAGCAGGACTTCGGCCGCTGGGAGGCGCTGCGGCGACAAGCCGACACGGCGCTGCAGCAGGCCGAATCGGCCGTCGCCAGCCGGCTCCAGGCGACCCCGTCGCACGACCGCCTGGCCGCGGGCGTCGACGACGCGCCGCCGCCGGCGTATCGGGCGCAGGTGGACAGCTACTTCAAGGCGATTGCGGAAGGGCGCCGTTGATCCGCTGACGATGCACTTCGCATATCCCCTGTCGTGGTGGCTGGCGGCCCTGCTGGCCGCGGCCGCCGCGATGGTGGCCGTCCTCGTCTACCGCCGGCCCATTGTTCCCGTCCCGCGCGGGCGCCGCGTCCTGCTCGGCAGCCTGCGCGCGCTGGCGCTCTTCCTGCTCGCCCTCCTGCTGTTCCGCCCGTTCATCCTCGCCCCGCCGCAGGGCGCACGCGAGGCCGTCGTGCCCGTCATCGTGGACGACTCGCGGAGCATGGGCATCGCCGACGCGGACGGCGGGTCGCGTCTCGACGAGGCGCGATCGCTCCTGACGGGGCGGCTGTTGCCGGCCCTTCAGGGCCGGTTCAAGGTGGACACGTACGGGGCCGGCGATCAACTGGTCGCGGCGCCCGGCGTCGCCGACTTGCGCGCCGACGCCCGTCATTCGGACTTGACGGGCGCGATCGAGGCGGCCCGCGAGCGCTATCGGGGCCAGCGCGTCGCCGCGCTGATCGTCGTCTCGGACGGCGGCGACACGGGCACGGGAGGCGACGACGACGCGGATGGGAGCGGCCCGCCCGTGTTCACGATCGGCGTGGGATCGGTCGCCGGCCCCCCCGACCGCGAGGTCCTCGGAGTCGTGGCGGGCGAGCAGCGGCTCGACCAGGCCTCGGTGGACCTGCACGCCTCGGTCGTCAGCCGCGGCTACGGGCGCCGGAGTTTTCCCGTGCGGCTCCTGGCGAACGGCCAGACGCTGGAATCGCGGACCGTCACCCCCGACGCCGACGGCGCACCGATCGATCAAGTGTTCACCGTGTCGCCGAACCCGCTGACGCCGACGGTGTACACGGTGGAGGTGCCCGCCGAGGCCGGCGAGGCCGTGCCCGAAAACAACACGCAAAGCGTCCTGGTGAACCCGGCGGGACGCAAGCGGCGCGTGCTCGTCCTCGAGGGCGCACCGGGGTTCGATCACAGCTTCCTCACGCGCGCGCTCGGTCACGATCCGGGCCTCGACCTGGACTCGGTGACGCGGAAGGGTCAGACCGACGCCGGCCAGGCCACCTACCTCGTGCAGGCGGCCGCCGACCGGTCGGCGACGCTGCTCGGCGGATTTCCCGCCACGCGGGAGGGCCTGTTCAACTACGACGCGGTCGTGCTGGCGAACGTCGAGGGCGACTTCCTGTCGCGGGATCAGCTCGCGCAGCTGGCGGACTTCGTGTCGGTTCGTGGCGGCGGCCTGCTCGTCCTGGGAGCGCGGTCGTTCTCCCCGCAGGGGCTGTCGGGAACGCCGCTCGAGCCGGCGCTGCCCGTGGCGCTGAGCGATCGCACCATCGGGCTGGTCATGCCCGGCTTCACCGAGCGTGGCCCGGCGGACAAGGTCCTGCTGACGCCGGAGGGCGAGCGGCACCCCATCATGCGGTTCGGCGCGACGCTCGACGACACGCGGCGCCTGTGGAGCCAGATGCCTGCGCTGGCGGCGACGACGCCGCTCGGCGCCCCGCGCCCCGGAGCGACCGTGCTCGCGGTGACGACCGCCGACGGCGGGGAACTGCTGCCGGCGGTGGCCGTGGAGCGCTACGGCCAGGGCCGGTCGATGGTCTTCGCGGGCGAGGGGTCGTGGCGCTGGCGCATGCTCCTGCCGGCGACCGACCGCCGCTACGAGACGTTCTGGCGGCAGGCCGTGCGGTGGCTCGCCGGTCCCGCGCCCGATCCGGTGTCGCTCGCGGTGCCGGCTTCGGCGGAACCTGGCGACGCGGTGACGATCGACGTCGTGGCGCGGACGCGCGCGTTCGCGCCGGTCGCGGGCGCATCCGTCGACGGGACGCTCACGAAGCCGGGCGGCGACACGGCGCCCCTGACGATTCGTCGGGCCGGGGAAGGGCATGGAGAGTTTTCCGGCGTCGTGCGGCCCGATCAGCCGGGGCTGTATCGCGTCCAGGTGGAGGCGCGCCGCGGGACGGACCGCATCGGGTCGGCCGATCGGTGGTTCTACGTCGGCGGATCGGATCGGGAGTTCGCCGACCCGCGGCTCAACGAGGCGCTGCTGGCCCGGATGGCACGCGACTCCGGCGGGCAGTACGTGCGCGCCGCGGATGCCGCGACGATCGTGCCCGCGCTCGAGCGAATCGCGCCGACGCCGGAGGCGCCCGAGCGGCGGGACCTCTGGCACGAGCCCTGGGCGTTCGGGTTCATCGTGCTCCTGCTCTCCGCCGAATGGGTCCTGAGGCGCCGCTGGGGGCTCAGGTGAGACGCCTGGCCGGCCTCGTGGCGGTATGGCTGTGCGTGGGCGCCCCGGCGCTGGCGCAGCCGACGCCTCAGCGCTTTGCGCTGATCGTCAGCGGTGCGTCGGCGGGGCAGCCGTACGCCGAGCGGTACGACACCTGGCGGACCGCCCTGGTGTCGACGCTGCGCGATCGCTTTGAGTACCCCGCCGATCACGTCGTCGTGCTCGCCGAAAAGCCCGGAGCGGGCGACGGACCGGCCACACGCGACGGCGTGCGATCGGCGGTTGCGGCCCTCCGGCAGCGAATGAAGCCTGCCGACCAGCTGCTGGTCGTCCTCATCGGCCACGGCACGTCGGAGAACACGGACGATGCGAAGTTCAATCTCGTCGGCCCCGATCTGAGCGCGAGCGACTGGGCGGCCCTCCTGGCGCCGGTGCCCGGGCACCTGGTGTTCGTGGATACGACCGCCGGCAGCGCGCCGTTCCTGCACGCGCTGGCGGGCCGCGGGCGGGTGGTCCTGACGGCCGACGACACCGCCGCGCAGCAGTTCGAGACGGTGTTCCCGCAGTACTTCGTCGACGCGCTGCGGGATCCGGCGGCCGACGCCGACAAGGACGGCCGCGTCTCGATCTGGGAAGCGTTCGTGTTCGCGGCCGCGGGCGTCCGCAACCACTACGACGCCGCGCAGCAGCTGCCCACGGAGCGCGCGGTGCTGGACGATGACGGCGACGGCGTCGGACGCGAGGCCGGCGAGCCGGGGCGGGACGGCGATCTGGCGCGGGTGACCTATCTCGCGCCGCAGATGGAGCCGACGACCAGTGATCCCCGGCTGGCGGCCCTCATCGCGCAACGGGCGACGCTCGAGGCGGAGCTCGACCGCCTCCGCGCCGACCATGCCGCGCTGTCGCCCGACCGGTACGCCGAGGAGCTCGAGCGGCTGCTCGTCGAGATCGCGCGCCTCTCGCAGCAGATCCGGAATCGCTAGAGCGGTTTTCGTTTCGCTGCGGCGGCCGACCTTCAGGTCGGCTTCGCCTTGGCGGACCTGAAGGTCCGCGGCTACACCGATCTGGGGGGTGAAGGTCCGCGGCTACACCGATCTCGGGGGCTGAGGTCCGCGGCGACACCGATCTCGGGGCGACATCGATCTCGAAAACGCTGCAGCCGGTCGAAGGCTCTAGAAGGCGGCCCACGGATCGTGCTGGCGCTTCCTGAACAGGAAGACGCCGACGATGCCCATGAGGAAGCCCGCCACGTGCGCCATGAAGGCGACGCCGCCGCCGGTTCCGGCCGTGGCCGCGATGCTGCCCGCGCTGATGATCTGCATGAGGAACCAGAAGCCGAGCAGCAGGATCGCCGGGAGCTCGATGACCTCGATGAAGAAGACGATGAAGACGAGCGTCAGGACCCGCGACTGGGGATAGAGGATGAAGTAGGCGCCCATGACGCCCGCAATGGCGCCGCTCGCTCCGATCGTCGGCAGCGTCGACATCGGGTTCATGAGGATCTGCCCGAAGGCCGCGACGATCCCGCAGAGGAGATAGAAGATCACGAAGCGGCCGTGGCCGAGCCGGTCTTCGACGTTGTCGCCGAAGATCCAGAGGTACCACATGTTCCCGATGATGTGCATCCAGCCGCCGTGGAGGAACATCGACGTGACGAGCGTCACCGCGCGGAAGTGCGCGGGGACCACGCCGTAGACCTGGAGGAAGACCGGCAGCAGGTCGCGCGGCATGGCGACCTCGAACAGCCAGGCCGCGCTGTTCAGCAGGATGATCGTGATCGTGATGTACGGGGTGGTCCGCGAAGGGATGACATCCCGCAGGGGGAGCATCCCGCCATTCTACACGCCGCTTAGATGCCCGGTGCGGCCTCGGCGGTTTCTGCGGGCGAGGTCGCGGCGCCCGAGCGCACGCGATCGACGATGCGGCGGAGATCGCCGTCGCCGACCGCCTTCCGGCGGTCGCCCAGCTCGATGACCGCGCGGTAGACCTCCGGCAGTTCGTCGGCCGTGAGTGTGAGCCCGAGCTCCTCGGCACGCCTGGCCACGGCGTGGCGGCCCGAGTGCTTGCCGAGCACGAGGCGCGCCGTGGGCTGGCCTACGTCCTGCGGCCGCATGATCTCGTAGGTGCTCGGATCCTTGAGGACGCCGTCCTGGTGGATGCCGGCCTCGTGCGCGAAGGCATTGCGCCCGACGATCGCCTTGTTGGACTGGATCGCTTCGCTCGTGAGCTGGCAGATCAGCTGGCTCGTCTCGTAGAGCTTCGTGGTGTCGATGGCCGTGTCGTACGGAAGGCGATCGTTGCGGACCTTGAGCGCCATCACGAACTCTTCGAGCGACGCGTTCCCGGCCCGCTCGCCGATCCCGTTCACGCAGCACTCCACCTGCCGCACCCCGCCCTGCACGGCCGACAGGCTGTTGGCGACGGCCAGGCCGAGGTCGTCGTGGCAGTGCGCGCTGAAGACGGCCTTGTCGGCGTTGGGGACGCGCTCGCGGATGGTGGTGAAGAACTCGCGGATTTCATCGGGGGTGGCGTAGCCGACCGTGTCGGGGAGGTTGATCGTCGTCGCGCCGGCGTGGATGGCGGCCTCGACGACGCGGCAGAGGAAGTCGGAATCGCTGCGCGTCGCATCCTCGGCTGAGAACTCGACATCGTCGGTCGCCCGGCGCGCCTGGGCGACGCCCGTGACGATCGCCTCCATGCACGCCTCGCGCGTGATGCGGAGCTTGCGCGTGAGATGGAGATCGGACGTGGCCAGGAAGGTGTGAATGCGCGGTCGGGCGGCCGGGCGGAGGGCGCTCGCGGCGACCTCGATGTCCTCGCGCCGGCAGCGGGCCAGCGCCGCGATCGTCGGGCGCCTGAGCTCGCGCGAGATCATCTCGACGGCCGCCGCGTCGGCCGGCGACGCGATGGGAAAACCCGCCTCGATCACGTCCACGCCCAGCGCGTCGAGCGCGCGGGCGAATCTCAGCTTCGCGTCCACGTCCAGGGAGAAGCCCGGGGCCTGCTCGCCGTCGCGGAGGGTCGTGTCGAAGATGAGGACGGTGGAATCTTGGCTCATGAAGACGTTGTAGCCGTCCGGATGATTAAAAGTCAAAGCGATAATTATTACGATACAATAAGCATCAGTTATGGACCTGGCAGAGCTGAAAGTGTTTCTCGCGGTCGCCCAGGAGCGGAGCTTTTCGCGCGCCGCCGCCAAGGTGCACCGCACGCAGCCGGCGGTCAGCCAGGCCGTCCGGCGGCTCGAAGCGGACCTGGGCGAGGAGCTCTTCGACCGTTCGTCGAAGAACGGCACGCTGACGGAAGCCGGCCGCGTCCTCGAGAACTACGGGCAGCGGATCGTCCGGCTCGCCGAGGAGACCGAGTCGGCGATGCGGGAACTGCGGGACCTGAGGCGCGGCCGCGTGCTGATCGGCGCCAACGAGGCGGCGGTGCACACGCTGCTGCCGCTCATCGCGCGTTTTCGCGCCAGGTACCCGGAGATCACGATCGACGTCCGCCGCGTCCCGGCCCGCCAGATCGCCGTGGAGGTGCAGCAGGGCAGTCTCGACTTCGGAGCGCTGACGTTCCACCCGTCCGAACCCGGACTGGTGCAGGTCAACGTCGGGAGCGACGAGCTGGTCCTGCTCGTGCCCCCCGGGCACCCGTTCGCGCACAAGCGTCAGGTGACGATGGAGGAGGTCGCCACCGAGCCGGTCGTCGCGCACAACGACCCGTCGCCCGCCCGCGAGCGCGTCCTGCGCCTCTTCCAGGAGCACCAGGTCGATCTGCAGATGATGATTCAGCTCCCGAGCCTCGACGGGATCAAGCGGGCGGTGGAGATGAAGCAGGGAGTCGCGCTGCTGCCGCGCCGTTGCGCCGTCACCGAGATCGCGAGCAAGCGTCTGGTCGCGATCCCCGTCGTAGGCCTGTCGCGCCGGCGCGACGTCAGCCTGATCTGCCGCCGGGAGCACCGATCCCACGCGGCCGACGCGTTCCTCGAGGTGGCACAGGGGTAGGGGTGAAGGAAGGAAGAACGAAGGAAGAATGTGGTAATGGGGAAATGTGGTGATGGGGTAATGGGAAGAGCGGATCACGCTGCGGCGTGACCACGTCGCAGTCCATTACCCCATCACCACATGGTAATAATATACTTGACGGGGGAACATTCTCCGGCTATTCTCGTCTACATGGATATGCCGAAGACGCTGACCGACGCCATTCGCTACTTCACGAGCCCGGACAATTGCCGGGACTACCTCGTAGCCCGTCGCTGGCCGAACGGCGTGACCTGCCCTGTCTGCGGCTCCACGAGCGTCTACTTCGACTCGTCCCGCAACGGCTGGGAGTGCAAGACGCGGCATCCCAAGCGGAAGTTTACGCTCAAGACCGGCACCATTTTCGAGGACTCGGCGCTCGGGCTGGACAAGTGGCTTCCGGCTGTCTGGATGATCGCCAACATGAAGAACGGCGTCAGTTCCCACGAACTGGCCCGCTCGCTCGGAGTCACGCAGAAGACCGCGTGGTTCATGCTCCAACGTATCCGCCTTGCGATGCAGGAAGACCCGCAGAGCGGCGGCGGGAAGCTCGGCGGCGAGGTCGAGGTCGACGAAACCTACATCGGTGGCAAGGCGCGCAACATGCACGCCCGCAAGCGTCGAGGCCGCGTCAAGCCGGGACGGAGTTTCGAGGGCAAGGTGGCCGTCATGGGGCTGCTCCAACGGCACGGCGACAAGACGCCCGCACGGATGAAGCTCCACATCGTCCACAGTCTCAAGCGGTCGGACATGCAGCAGATTGTCCAGAAGGAAGTCGAGCCCGGTGCGACCGTCAACACGGACTCGCTGGCATCCTACCAGGGGCTTGTCGCCAACTATGCCCACAAGGTCATCGACCACGCCGAAGCCTATGTGGACGGAACCGTCCACACCAACGGCTGCGAGAACTTCTGGAGCCTGCTCAAGCGCGGCCTGAACGGCACCTACGTCTCCGTCGAGCCCTACCACCTGTTCCGCTACTTGGACGAGCAGGCGTTCCGGTTCAATCACCGACGCGACATGAACGACGCGGACCGGTTCAGCGCGGTCGTCTCGGCCATCGTCGGCAAGCGGCTCACCTACGATGCTCTGACCGGCAAGGAGGGGCTTGAGTCTCGCGTCAACTGACCGGCAGGGACGCGGGAAGCGAGCTAGGAAGGCTTGATCTTGGGCTTCGGACCGCGCTTGCGAGGATTCTTGGCGGAATGGTCTTGTTCCTTGGCGATCCGCTCCTGAATCGTCGCACGCGGCACGGCCAGCAGACGATCCGTGAGGTCGCGAAACGCTTGAAATTCCTTCGACGGTCGGCCCATACCCCTCCCATGATAGCGCGATCTTCGCTATGAATGACTGGCGTGTGAGGTTGACAGCCTTGGTTGCTGTGTTTCTCAGTCATCATTGCCTGGAAATCAGCGCAACATGAACAGCAATGCGAAGCCGCACGCATCAAGGATCAAGAACGGTATCCACCATCTCTCGTTCTGCCATGCGTGAGCGATTATGGCAGCAGCGGTCAAACACAACAGTCCGACGATGGCACGCCAAAGTGGAACTGGCCGAAGATGAATCCAGAATGGATCCTCGCCGGGGTCGGCATCCTCACCTTTTGGGCTGTGTGGGAGCAAGCCAGAGCTACCAAGGACGCCGCTATAGCTAGCCGCGACAGCATCAAACAGAACGAACGGCATTTCGATCTCGTCAACCAGCAATGGATTGATCTCAGTCAGTTTTCCTGCAGAATCGTTCCAATTCCGGACACTGACGCGTCTGCGACGGAGTCGTGGTCGTTCGACTTCAAAATCAGCAATCGAACGCCGCTGAAATTCTCCGTCGAGAGCATTACGTGCTTCGTCGATGGAAGAACCATTCCGATTTGGTACAGGAAGACGCTCGGACCGAACACCCACCGATGGGTTCGACACATAGCAGTCGGCCTGAGCGCGCACAGCCACGAGGTTTACATGAATGGACGAGACATCTTGGTCATGTTTGCCGGCCGCATCGTCTACGTGGACGCGATGGAGAAACACCGAACCAAATTGTTTGCCCGCTATGCCCGCGCAGGTGGACTTGCTTTGCACCAGGGCGTCCGCTTGAGAGACGAGCCCCCGGGAAGCTTGGACGATCTGATCGCGAAATTGGAAACAGAAACCAAGGAAGAACAAGAGCGACAGCAGGATCGCTATCGCTCCGACGCCGGCCTGTCCTGACGAGGATCGCTGACCAGAACGTCCCCCGTCAAGTATATTATTACCTCACCACATTACCCCATCACCACATTACCCCATCACCACATTACCCCATCACCACATTACCCCATCACCACATTCTCCCTTCCCCTACCACCTGCCGGTCACGTAGGGCAGCTGATTGGCCACGGCCCTGACCTCGTCGAAATTGGCCAGCAGCAGCGCCGTCGGGTTCCACTGGCCGGTCAGGAAGCCGTCGCGCAGGGCGTCCGGCAGGGTCGCCTCGATCCGGAGCGGCCCGGCGAGCACGCGCTTCGTGTCCACATGGACTTCGACGCCGGTTTCGGGCTGGGCCTCGATCAGGGCCTGGAGGCGATCGATGGCCGCGTGGTCCGCGACGAGGCACGGCACGCCCAGCATCGCGGCGTTCCCCAGGAAGATCTCCGAGAAGGACTCCCCGACGATGGCCCGGATCCCGTAGCGGGCCAGACCCTGCGGCGCGTGCTCGCGCGACGATCCGCACCCGAAGTTCCTGTTGACGACCAGCACCGAGGCCCCTGCATAGGCCGGGTTGTTGAGCGGGTGCGAGGAATCCGTCGCGCGATCGTCCTCGAAGAGGTGCGTCTCGAGCCCCTCGAACGTGACGGCGCGCAGGAACCGCGCGGGCATGATGCGATCGGTGTCGAGGTCGTCGCCCCTGAGCGGCAGGCCGCGTCCGACGACGGAAATGATGGTTGACATGGCTAGGCCGTGACCTCCTCGAGCAATTGCCGCACGTCGGTGACTTCGCCGGCGACGGCGGCGGCGGCGACCATGGCCGGGCTCATGAGGAGCGTGCGGCCGGTCGGGCTGCCCTGGCGGCCCTTGAAGTTGCGATTCGACGAGGACGCGCAGATCTGGCGGCCGACCAGCTTGTCGGGGTTCATGGCCAGGCACATCGAGCAGCCCGCGCCCCGCCACTCGAAGCCGGCCTGGCGGAAGATCTCGTCGAGGCCGCGCGCCTCGGCGTCGTGCGCCACGACCTGCGAGCCGGGCACGACGATGGCCTGCACGTGGCTGGCGACCTTCCGGCCCTTGACGACCCTGGCGGCCTGCTCGAGGTCCGAGAGGCGGCCGTTCGTGCACGAGCCGATGAACGCGACGTCGATCTTGGTGCCCGCGACCTTCGCGCCCCGCCGGAAGTCCATGAACGTCAGGGCTTCCTCGTCCGCGTCGGCCGGGATGGGCTCGCCGACGCCCACCGACTGTCCGGGGTTGATGCCCCAGGTGACCGTCGGGGCGATGGACGCGGCGTCGAGGGTGACGCGATCGTCGTACGCCGCGCCCGGGTCCGACGCCATCTGCCGCCACCACTGCACGGCCCTGGCGAAATCGTCGCCCTTGGGGGCGAACGCGCGGCCTTCGAGGAACGCGAACGTGGTCTCGTCCGGGTTGACGTAGCCCACGCGCGCGCCGCCCTCGATGGACATGTTGCAGATCGTCATCCGCTCCTCGATCGACATCCGGTCGATCGTGTCGCCCCCGTACTCGTACGCGAACCCGACGCCGCCCTGGACGCCCAGCCGGCGGATGATCGTCAGGATCACGTCTTTCGCATAGACGCCGGTGCCCAGCCGGCCGGTCACCTCGATCCGCCGCACCTTGAGCGGGTCCATGGCCAGGCACTGCGAGGCGAGCACGTCGCGCACCTGGGACGTCCCGATGCCGAACGCGATCGCGCCCAGTGCGCCGTGCGTCGACGTGTGGCTGTCGCCGCACGCGATCGTCATGCCGGGCTGCGTCAGGCCGAGCTGCGGGCCGATGACGTGGACGATGCCCTGGTTGTCGCTGCCCGGGCCGCTCGGCAGGTAGAGGGGGATGCCGTACGCGCGGCAGTTCCGCTCGAGGGCCGAGGTCATCTCCTCGGCCATCACGTCCAGGAAGGGCCGCTGCCGCTCGCGCGTCGGCACGATGTGATCGACGGTCGCGAACGTGCGATCGGGAAACGCCACCGTCCACCCGTGCTGGCGCAGCATGTCGAAGGCCTGCGGGCTCGTGACTTCGTGGATGAGGTGCAGGCCGACGAACAACTGCGTCTGCCCGCTGGGCAGCGTGCGCACGGTGTGCGCGTTCCAGACCTTGTGAAACAATGTGTTGGGCATAGGCTGACTCCGACTAGAATACCCCGACATGCCCTGGCGGCGGTGCGTTCTTGTCTGCGCGGCAGCAGCTGCGCTCTGGATTGTGGCACCGTCCGTGGGGCGGACGCAGGGCGCGCTGGATCTCAGGGTCGGCGTCGGCCTGCCCGCCATCGAACAGAACATCACCCCGCGATCGGCACGCAGCACGCCAGGCAGCGTCGTCGCCTCGACGAGCGCCGCCGTGCGAGAGACGTGGCGTCCCGACCGCATCGGGCGCGCCGGCGGCCGCTACATGCCCGGCCGGCTCGTCGTGAAGTTCAAGGACGGCATGACGGACGCGGCACGGCTGGCTGCCGTCGAGGCCGTCGCCCCGGGCGCTGCGCTCGAGAGCCGTCCGGCCTACGCCGACTTCGACGTCGTGCACGTCGACGCGTCCGCCGACGCCGAAGCGCTCGCCGATCGCCTCGCGGCCGGCGGCAGCGTCGTCTACGCCCAGCCGGCCTACCGGTGGACGACGGAGTTCACGCCGAACGATCCCCTGTACGCCTCGTATCAATGGAACCTGCCGCTCGTGGATCTCGAGCGTGCGTGGGACATCCAGCCGCAGGCCGGCGCCTCGATCACGGTCGCCGTCCTCGACACGGGCATCGCGTACACCAGGGCCACGCTCGTCGAGAACCTGCCGAACCTCGGGCCGTCGACGATTCCCTACGCCAACGCCCCGCAACTCGGCCCCGAAAGCCGGTTCGTCAAGCCGCACGACTTCATCTGGGACACCGACACGCCGCTCGACTTCGACGGCCACGGCACGCACGTCAGCGGCACGATCGGGCAGCTCACCAACGACAACATCGGCACGGCCGGCATCGCCTTCGACGTGAAGCTGATGCCGGTGAAGGTCCTCGACAGCGCCTGGGACGACATCTTCGGCGCGCCCAACGTCGGAACCGACGACGTGATCGCCGAAGGCATCCGCTATGCGGCCGACAACGGCGCCCAGGTGATCAACATGAGCCTGGGCCGCGAAGGCCCGGCGGCGCCGGCGGTCGAGGACGCCATGCGGTACGCGGTCGGCAAGGGCGTGTTCATCTCGATCGCCGGCGGCAACGGCTTCGAGGACGGCGACCCGGTCGAGGTCCTCGCCGAGATTGCGTCGCGCGTGCCGGGGGCCGTGTCGGTGGCGGCGGTCGACCGGAGCAAGAGTCACGCGTACTACTCGACGACGGGCAGCTACATCGAGCTCGCCGCTCCCGGCGGCGGCGGCGGCGACACCGACGACGGGTACGTGTGGCAGCAGACGTTCCACCCGACCTACACCGACACCTACCTGTTGCCCGCGGAGCAGTTCGTCGCGCCGCGCTTCGACATCTTCGCCTACGTCGGCTACGCGGGCACCTCGATGGCCGCCGCCCACGTGTCCGGCATCGCGGCGATGGTCATGCAGCAGGGCATCACGAACCCGGCGGCCGTCGAGGCCGCCCTGGAGCGGTTCGCGACGGACCTGGGGGCGCCGGGCCGCGACGACACGTACGGGTTCGGGCTGGTCGACGCGCGCAACGCCCTCTACGGGCTCGGAGTTGCGAAGTGACGCCGGCCTGGCGCACAGCGGTGGCGGTGGCGGCGCTGGTGGCGGCGGTGGCGGCCCCCGCGCGCGCCCAGTCCGCACCGGCGGTGTCGGTTCGCGGATTCGTGTCCGCCGCCGAGGAGAGCTTCGCCGCCAAGACGACCTTCGATGCCGCCTTCGGGTCCGCGCGCGGGTCCTTCCTCGGCGGCGGCGGCCAGGTGATTTTCGGGCCGATCTTCGTCGAGGTCGCCGCGTCGAAGTTCAAGGAGAGCGGACAGCGCGCCTTCCTCTTCGGAGGCCAGACGTATCAGCTCGGGATTCCCCTGACCGCGACCCTCCGGCCCCTGGAGCTCTCGGCCGGCTATCGCCTGCGGCTGTCGGGCATCTCCTGGCTCGTCCCCTACGGGGGCGCCGGCGTCGGGTGGTATCACTACACCGAGTCGTCGGATTTCTCCGATCCCACCGAGCACGTCGATGCCACGCGCACGGGCTATCTCGTGGTCGGCGGCGTGGAGGTGAGGCTCCAGCGCTGGGTGGGCGTCTCGGTCGACGCCGCCTACACGCACATCCCGGGCATCCTGGGCCAGTCCGGACTGTCGAAGGACGCCGGAGAAAACGACCTCGGCGGCACGGCGGTCCGCCTGCGGGTGCTCGTCGGCCGATGACCACGCGTCCGGCATCCGGACGCACCCCTTCGAGGTTCGTCCCGCGCTCATGATCTGCCGCCGGTGTGGCGCCGAAATCGCCGACAAGGCGCTGATTTGCTATCGTTGTGGGACGGCCACGACCGAGCGCCGGTTCGAGCCGGTCGCGTCGAGGCGCCGGATCCCGTGGGCTCTCATCGCTGCCGTCGTGATCCTGCTGCTCGCGATGGCGGCCGGCTTCTGGATCTACGGGCGGCGCCACGAGACGCCGCCGCGTAACGGCATGACAGCGCCATTTCACCGGATCGTTCCATCACGACGTCACGACATCACCCCATCACCACATGCCTGACCTCTCCCTTCGCCACGACTGGACGCTCGACGAGGTCGAAGCGATCTACTCCCGGCCGCTCACCGAGCTGGTGTTCCAGGCACAGGACGTGCACCGGAGGCGCCACCGGCCCGACGAGGTCCAGACCTGCGCCCTCCTCAGCGTGAAGACGGGCGGCTGTCCCGAGGACTGCGCGTACTGTCCGCAGTCGGCGCACTACGCGAGCGGCGTCGAGGCCGGCGCGCTCATGCCGGTGGACGAGGCGCTCGCCGCGGCCCGGCGCGCTCGCGCGCAGGGGGCGACGCGCTTCTGCATGGGTGCGGCCTGGCGCGAGGTCCCCGACGGCGCCGAGTTCCAGCGGATCCTCGAGATGGTGCGCGGCGTCCGCGCGCTCGGGATGGAAGCGTGCTGCACGCTCGGGATGCTCCGTCAGGATCAGGCCGACGCGCTCGCCGACGCCGGCCTGACCGCCTACAACCACAATCTGGACACGGCCCCCGAGTTCTACGGCGAGATCATCACCACGCGCGTGTACCAGGATCGTCTCGACACGCTCGCGCGCGTGCGTCAGGCGGGCGTCACGGTGTGCAGCGGCGGCATCATCGGGATGGGCGAGGGCCGTGCGGAGCGCTGCGGGCTCCTTCGGCAGCTCGCCTCGCTGGATCCGCACCCCGAGAGCGTCCCCATCAACCTGCTGGTCCGGGTCGCCGGCACGCCACTCGCCGATCGTCCGTCCGAGGACGCGTTCGAGCTGGTGCGGACGATCGCCACGGCGCGCATCCTGATGCCGGCGTCCTTCGTCCGGCTGAGCGCCGGTCGTCTCGGGCTGTCCGCCGAGGCGCAGGCCCTGTGCTTCCTCGCGGGCGCCAACTCGATCTTCATCGGCGACACCCTGCTGACAACCCCGAATCCGGCCCAGGACGCCGACCGCCGGCTCTTCGATCGGCTCGGCATCCGGCCGCGGGCGCTCGTCGACGAGGCCGGGCCGGCGGCCGCCCGCTGAACGTGCGCGGCCGGACGGCGGCGGTGCTCGTCCTGACCGCCGCCTTTCTGCTCTGGAACGCCATCTACGATCACGTGCTGGTCGTCGCCGCGGACCTCTACGTCGTCGTGGCCCGCGTGGCGGCGAGTCACGGCGCCGTGGCCCTCGTCGCCGACTGGATGGCGCCGGCAAGGGCCATCGCGCTCTGGACCGCCTCGACCATCACGGCGGCCGCGCTCCTGACCGCCGCGGCGCTCGCGCTCATCCGACGGGTGAAGCGTGGGGCGCGGTCTACGTGAGGACGTCTGCGACGAGGCGGACCGTCCGGCCCCGGCGCCGCGCGATTACTTGAGCAGCTCCAGCAGGTAGTCCGTCGCCTCCGGCGATCGCATCATGCTGAGCCGGGACACGATCTTCTTCTTCAAGTCCGGGTCCTTCTCGGCGCGCGCCAGGGCGACGAGCGCCGTGGCGTTCCGCTGGACGAAGAACGCCTCGATGACGGCGTCCTTGATCACGGAGCTCGAGCGGCCCGCGTAGATCGACTCGAGCGCGTTGCCCGTCTGGCTGGCGTTCATCAGGCCGAGGTCGCGGACCGCCGAGGCCTTCAGGTCCTCGTTCGTCTCGGTCCGCGCCAGATCGACCAGGCGGTCGGAGGCGCCGCCGACGAACAGCGCCTGGAGGATGATCTTCTTGACGCCCGCGTCGGTCTCGGACCGATAGAGCGATGAGAGCTCCGTGTTGGCGCGCATGACGCCCAGTTGCTGGATCGCGGTGTCGCGAAGGTCCGGCGAGGCGTCGCTCCCGGCTGCCGCCACCAGGCGGGCCCGGTCGTGCGCCACCATGAAGCTGCGCAGGATCGCGCGCTTGACCTCCTCGTTCGACGATGTGCGGTAGACCTCGTCGAGGACCTGCAGGTTGTCCGGTCCGCCCATGAGGCCCAGATAGCGCAGGGCCCGCAGTTGCAGATCCGGGTTGGACGCGCTCTTCGCGATGCCCGCCAGCGTCTGGCGGGCCTGCGGCGAGCGGCTCTGGCTGAGGACGAACAGCGCGTTCTCCTTCACCCTGACGGAGCCGTTGCCCGAGAGGATCTGGCCGATTATCGGCACGGCGCGGTCGGGATCGGTCTGCACCAGTCCCCGCAGCGCCAGCAGCTTCAGCTCGTCGTCGGGCTGTGCGTCGGGCGAGATGGTCTGCCCGGAGGCCTGGCGGATTTCGAGCTCGAGCGCCCTGGCGTCCTTCAGCCAGCCGCTCGCGCCGAAGCGCCGCTCCATGTCGGTGAGGGTCGAGAGCGCCTCCAGGCGTTCCCCGAGCCTGGAGAGGGCGTAGGCCTTCCAGTACATCGCCGCGTCCAGCCTGTCGCGGAGCGCCGCCTCGTCCCCGACCTTCCCGAGACGCGCGGCCATCTCGTTCAACCGCGCGACGGCATCGTCGAAGCGACCGTCGTCGATGAGCGAACGCGCCTGCGTGTAGAGAGCGGGTAAGCCCTGTCGTGCCGCAGGGGGCAGCGTTGGCTCGGCGGTGGCCGGCGTTGCGACGGCGTGCGGCGCGGGGGCCGGCCCGGCGGCGGGCGTCTGCCCGGCCGAGACGCGGGCGCCGAGCGCCAGGACGGCTGCCGCCGTGAGCGCGCGACACGTGGTGATCCGGATCATGTCGTCTTCCTCGCAATCGGTCCCGGGGCTGGTTCCGAGGCTTCGCGGTCGCGAAGCTCGTCGGCCAGCACCCGGACCTTGAAGAGCAGCGTCGCGGAATCGAGACGCGCGACCAGGCGGTCGAGCTGGTCGCGTGTCAGGGTGGACGGCTCGTGAACGATGTCGAGCAGGCTGCGTTCGAGCGCGTCGAGGACGGCGGCGACGTTCTGGTCGCCGGCCTGGACGGCCGCGTCGCGGTACAGACGGTTTGCGGCAACCATGTCGGACGCCCAGGCCTGCTCGCGCGCGATCCGTACGGATCCGCCCGGAGTGTTGGTCAGATCCAGGAGCATCCGTTCGGCACGCTCGAGATGATCGGCAATCGCGTCGAGGCGTGCACGATCGGCGGGGCTGTCGGAGGCGAACGCCGAGCCCGACGGGCTGGCAGGCCCCGAGAGCGCGGAGGGACCACCGGGCCGGCTGGACGCGTTGGCGCGGCCGGAGGGGTCAGGCGGCGCGGCCGACACGGACCGGAAGTGCCGGCCGCCGACGAACGCCGCCGCGACCAGGACGGCGGCGCTCGCCATCACAGCCAGCCTCCGCGCCCACGATCGCCACGACGGCGGGGCGTCCTGCAGGGACAGCTCGGCGCGAATGCGCTGCCAGACCTCGAGGCCGTACCGGTCGCTCCGCTCGGGCACGGAAGGCCGTTCGATTGCGTCGAGCGATCGCGCCAGGCCGGCGAACGCGTCGGCGCAGCGCGCGCAGCGCTGCAGGTGCCGGTCGATGCGCCGCCCCTTCCGGCGCGCTTCGCCGTAGTAGTGGAGCACGAGGTCGTCGTCGGTGTAGTGCATGTCTCCGTCCTACTGACCGTTTCCGGAGTCGCGCTCGAGCGCGGCGCGCAGCTTTCTGACCGCGCGGAACACGCTGTGCTTGGTGGCGCTCGTCCTCAGCCCGAGGGTCCGGCCGATCTCGGCGATGGAGCGGCCTTCGTGGTGGCGCAGCGTGAAGGCGGCCCGCTCGACCGGGCTGAGGCCGTCGAGCGCAGCGTCGATCCGGCGGGCGAGCTGGGCGCTCGCGGCCATCCGTTCCGGGTCCGGCAGGTCGCTGGAGGCCGTTTCGATCACGTGGTCGAGCGCCTCGCCCGACCAGTCGCGGCGCGACTCCCGCGTGCGAAGCAGGTCGACCGCGCAATTGGCGACGATGCGGTGGAGCCAGGTCCCGAAATGAGCCCGCGACTCGAATCGGCCGAGCTGGCGGTAGGCCCGGAGGAAGCTCTCCTGGACGACGTCCTCGGCGTCCTGTTCGTTCCGGGTGATGCGGTAGGCCAGGCGGAAGGCCGCTCTGGCGTGCTGTTCCACGAGAGCCCGGAAGGCGTCTTCGTCGCCCGTCCTGGCGCGCGTCAAGACCGCCGCCACGTCGGTGCCATCCATCAACGTGGATGTTAGACGGTCGGGGGAGGGGAATGGATAGGTGGCGGCGGAATGGGCCGGCGCCCGCGAGCCGCCCTAGCGGGCGAGCTGGGTCTCGATCTGGGGCAGGGCGGCCAGGATCGCGTCGCCGACGATCTGAAGGCTGCGTGCGCTGACGGCGTCCAGGGTGTCCCGCTCGGTGTGCCAGGCGGCGTAGTCGAGATCGATCACGTCGACCGACGGGATGCCGGCCGAGAGGAACGGCAGGTGGTCGTCCTCGACGGTCGTGTACTGCGGGCACGAAGTACTGGCCGAGATCCTTGCGCCGGGCGGCTTCCCAGATCGCGTTGGTCAGCCACGAGGTCGAGTTGCTGTCGCGGCGGATGTCCAGGTCGCGGTCGGCAATCATGTCCACCAGGATGAGCCCCTTGATCGTGTCGATCGACTTGTCCTTCCGCGCCTCCTGCACGTAGTGACGGCTGCCGTAGGTGTTGTCGGTGCCCTGCCACTCGCCGAACGCCTCCTCGCCGTCGAGGAAGAGCAGCTCGATCGTCAGGGGGCTCCGGCGGCCCTTGAGGGCGCGCGCCATCTCGAGCAGAAAGGCCGCGCTCGAGCCGCCATCGTCGGCGCCGACGAAGCGGAACTGGCGGAACAGCTTCGTGTCGTAGTGCCCGGCGATGATGAGTCGGTCCTTCGACGCGCCGGGCAGGGTGGCGATGAGGTTCACCATGTGAACGGGACCGATCGGGGTCTGGTCGGTCCAGGCCTGCCGGGTCACCGGAAGGCCGGCGGCGGCGAGCTGCTTCTCGAGGTAGCCGCGGGTCTCCTCGAGCGCTGCCGAGCCGGCGGGCCGGGGGCCGAAGGCGACGATTTGCCGCAGGTCCCCCCAGGCGCGGCTCGAGTTGAAGACGGGGGCGCCGACGATTTGCGGGAGGAGGAGCGCGAGGGCGAGCAGCGTTCGCATGTCAATCAGCCAGTCCGGGGCGGTGTACGCCGGTCCGCACGACGAGTCTCAGGCCCGTCTGTCGTCGCGCGGCACGTAATCGCGCGCCGGGTGCCCGGTGTAGATCTGGCGCGGGCGGGCGATCTTCTGCTCGGGGTCGGCGAGCATTTCGGCCCACTGCGCGACCCAGCCCGACGTACGGGGGATGGCGAAGAGCACGGGGAACATCTCGACCGGAAAGCCCATCGCCTGATAGATGAGCCCGGAGTAGAAGTCGACGTTCGGATAGAGCTTGCGGCTCACGAAGTAGTCGTCCTCGAGGGCGATGCGCTCGAGCTCGAGGGCGATCTCGAGCAGGGGGTTGCGGCCCGTGACGGCGAAAACGAGATCCGCGATCCGCTTGATCACCTTGGCCCGCGGGTCGTACGACTTGTACACGCGGTGGCCGAAGCCCATCAAGCGCGTGTGGCCGTCGCCCGACTTGACCATCTTGATGAACTCGGGGACCTTCGAGACCGAGCCGATCTCGGTGAGCATGCGGAGCACGGCCTCGTTGGCGCCGCCGTGGAGCGGCCCGTACAGCGCCGCCGCCGCGCCGGCCATCGCCGAGTACGGATCGACGTGCGAGCTCCCGATGTTGCGCATCGTGCTCGTGCTGCAGTTCTGCTCGTGGTCCGCGTGCAGGATGAAGAGCACGTCGAGGGCGCGCTCGAGCACGGGGTTCGCGTGATACTTCCCGTCGCCGCGCTTGAAGAGCATGTTGAGGAAGTTGCCCGTGAAGCTGAGGTCGCTGTCCGGGTAGACGTACGGCCGCCCCTGGCTGTGGCGGTACGCGTAGGCGGCGATGCTCGGCACCTTCGCGATGAGCCGCTGCATCTGCCGCATGCGGACGTCGGGGTCGAAGATCTTCTTGGCTTCCGGGTAGAACGTGGCGAGCGCCCCGACCGTGCTGAGGAAGATGCCCATCGGGTGGGCGTCGTAGCGGAAGCCCTCCATGAACTTCTTCAGGTTCTCGTGGACCAGCGTGTGGAACGTGATCTCCTTGGTCCACGCCTGCAGATCCGGGCCGGCGGGCAGCTCCCCGTGGACCAGCAGGTACGACGTCTCCAGGTAGTCGCTGTGTTCGGCGAGCTGCTCGATCGGGTACCCGCGGTAGAGGAGGATGCCCTTGTCGCCGTCGATGAAGGTGATGGCGCTGCGGCAGTCGGCGGTGTTGAGGAACGCCGGGTCGTAGGTCATCAGGCCGAAATCGTCCGGGGCGGTCTTGATCTGGCGCAGGTCCATCGCGCGGATCGTGCCGTCCTGGATCGAGAGCTCGTAGGTCTTGCCCGTGCGGTTGTCCGTGATGCTCAGCGTATCGGCCATTGACGCTCAGTCGTCCGTGTTGGGGTTGTCAGTCTGTGCGTCCGCGTCGCGGGGCTCGCCCGCAACGCGGTACGCGCCGTCGGCCCAGCGGGCCAGGTCCTGCAGCTTGCAGCGCTCGCTGCAGAACGGCCGCCACGCGGGGTCGACGGGCCGGCGCCGGCAGTACACGCAGATCGCTCCGCCCCCGGGCATGGCGAATTCTACCTTGGTTGGGGGACGCGAGCCTACCCGCCCGGGGGAGCCTACCGGCCCTGGTCGGCCGCGTGATGCCGCACGTCGCGCGCCGACACCATGAAGATGACGTCCTCGGCGATGTTGGTCGCGTGGTCGCCGATCCGCTCCAGGTGGCGCGAGATCAGGATGAGGTCGAGCGACGGCTCGATCGTCGACGGGTCCTGGAGCATGTAGGTCAGCAGTTCGCGGAAGATCTGGGTCTTGAGCGAGTCGAGCTTGTCGTCCTCGTCGAGCACCTGCTGGGCGAGCACCGTGTCGCGCCGCACGAAGGCGTCGAGCGCATCCCGCAGCATCGCCTGGGCGATGGTGGCCATGCGTGGGATGTCGATCAGCTTCTTGACGGGGGCGTGCGTCGTGTAGCGGCGCGCCGCCTCGGCGATGTTCACGGCGAGGTCGCCGACGCGCTCGAGATCGGTGTTGATCTTGACGGCCGCCACGATCGCGCGGAGGTCCGCCGCCATCGGCTGGTGCAGCGCGATCAGGGTGAAGCACCGGCCGTCGATCTCGATGTGGAGCGTGTTCAGGGGCCGGTCGCCCTGGATGACCCGCTCGAGCGCGCCGGGCTCGCGGCTGACCAGCCCCGTGATGGCCAGCCGGACCTGCTCCTCGGCGAGCCCTCCCATCTCGAGCAGCCGGCTCTTGAGCTCGTCGAGCTCTTCCTGGAAGTGGCGCGCCCCGCGCTCCATCGGCGTCATCAGCCGAACCTGCCGGTGACGTAGTCCTCGGTCAGCTTCTCCGAGGGCGCGGTGAAGATCTTGTTGGTCCGGTCGACCTCCACCACCTTGCCGAGCCAGAAGAAGGCCGTGATGTCGGAGACGCGCGCGGCCTGCTGCATGTTGTGCGTCACGATCACGATCGTGTAGCGCTCCTTGAGCTCGTAGATCAGCTCCTCGATGCGCTGCGTCGCGATCGGGTCGAGGGCCGAGGCGGGCTCGTCCATCAGCAGGACCTCGGGCTCGATGGCCAGCGCGCGGGCGATGCACAGCCGCTGCTGCTGGCCGCCCGAGAGCGCGATCGCCGAGCCGTGGAGCCGGTCGGAAACCTCGTCCCACAGCGCCGCCGACCGGAGGCTCGCCTCGACCCGCATCTGCAGGTCGTGCCGCGACCGCGCCAGCCCGTTGATGCGCAGGCCGTAGGCCACGTTCTCGAAGATCGACTTCGGGAACGGGTTGGACTTCTGAAAGACCATTCCGACGCGCCGCCGCAGGTCGACCGCATCGACCGACGGCGCGTAGATGTCCTGCCCGTCGAGCTTCACCGTGCCCGTCACCCGGGCGCCCGTCACGATGTCGTTCATCCGGTTCAGGGTCCGGAGGAACGTCGACTTGCCGCAGCCCGAAGGCCCGATGAGCGCGGTCACCCGGTTGGGCGCGATCTGGAGGCCGATGTGGTCGAGCACCCGCGTCGCCCCGTAGTGGACGCACAGCTCCGACACCTCGATCTTCGCCGGCACGGCCTCGGCGGGTGCGGCGGCCCGGGCCAGCGCGGACGCGCCGGCGACCCGTGGCACGGGAGCGAGGGTCGTCGAAGGCACGTCTGAACGATAGCCCGCCCGACCAGGTGCCTCGTTTCGGGCGGGTTAAATCCGTGTAACTATCGTGTAACGCGATCCTCGGGTCCGCCCGGCTGGGGCCGGTCCGCCTGCTCCAGGAAAGCGGCGACCTGGCGGCGGAGCTCGTCCTGGATTTGGTCGACCGAGCGCCGCGCGTCGAGCACCCGGAAGTGGAACTCGTCGGCCATCGAGCTGTACTCGCGCAGCAGCTTGTTCTGGTAGAAGCGGAAGCTGTCGTGGATGTCGTCTCCGCTCTTGAGGTCCATCCCGGACTCCCAGAAGTCCATGCCGCGCGACTCCAGCACCCGTCCGATGAGCGTCCGGACGTCGATGTTGAGGTAGAAGACCATGTGCGGCGCGATGGCGAAGCCGTAGAGGGTGCGGAGCCAGGCGCGATCGATGCCGCGCACGCCGGCGCGGGCGAGCGCCGTGAAGATGTAGCGATCCGACAGCACGACGAATCCCGCCTTGAGCGCCGGGATGATCTCCTTCTCGAGGCGGTCGGCGAAGTCGGTGGCGTAGAGCAGGACGAAGGTCAGCTTGTTCAGCGTGTTGCTCGCCTTGGCGAGCTCGATGGTCGGCTGCATGAGCGGCGACCGCGTCCACCCGGTCTCGACGACGCCGTATCCCTTCACCTCCAGCCACTCGCGCAGGCGCTGGATCTGCGTGCTGCGGCCCACGCCGTCGGTGCCCTCGATGGCGATGAGCTTTCCGGGATAGGCGTCGAGCGGCAGGTAGGGGATGCTCTGCCCGTAGTACCGGCCGGCCTGGCTCTCGCCGTTCGCGCCGCCGAGTGCGCCCGCGTCGGCGTCGCTCATCGCTCGTCGCCCTCGCCGACGCCGGCGCCGACCCGTGCCGCCTCGAGATACGGCGCGACGATGCGCCGCACGAGGCGCTGCTGCTCCATGATGCTCGCGCGGCCGTCGACGACCTCGAGGCCGAACTCGTCGACGAGGCGGTCGTACTCGTCGAGGACCTTGCCCTGGAAGAGCCGGAAGCTCTCGACCGGGTTGGCGCTCCAGCCCATGTCCAGTCCCGCCTCGTAGAACTTCAGCTTGACGCGGCGCGCCAGGAGGCGGTCGAGCGAGACGTCGATCGGCACCCGGAAGTAGAGGGAGAGATCCGGCCGCACGGCGAAGCTGTACAGCTCGCGCACCCACTGGCGATCGACCCCGCGGGTCGCGTCGCGCGCGAAGGCGGTGTACGCGTAGCGGTCGGCGAGGACGATCATCCCGGCCTTGAGCGGCGGGATGACCTTATACAGCAGGCGATCCGCGAAGTCGGTGGCGTGCAGCAGGCTGAACGTCATCGGCGTGAGCGCGTTCTTTTTCTTGCCCGTTTTCGTCGCGGCCTTGACGAGGGCGGACGAGTTCCATTCGGTGACGAAGACCCGCTGCCCCTCGGCCGCCAGCCACTTCGCGAGGAGGCCCAGCTGCGTCGTCTTGCCGGATCCGTCGATCCCCTCGACGACGAACAGCTTCCCCGGGTACTCGTGCGGCGTCGTCAGTGTGTTCAGCATAGGCGCGGGATCCGACCTCCACGCAGAGAGGCTTGCCGATCAGGTGTTCGAAGGGGTGACAGTGGCGGCTGGCGGCCCAGAGCTCGAGCTCCGCGTCGCCGCCGGTCCGCAGCTGCAGCAGCGCGTCCTCCTTGCGGTCGTGCAGCTCGAGGCCCGAGACGACCTGCGCGTGGCTGCGGTCGAGGCTCTCGGCCAGACGGAGGATCGCCGCCAGGGCGCGCACGATCGTGCGCGCCCGCCGGCGGAGGTCGCCGAAGCCCTCGTGCCGGCGGCTCGGCGTCGCCCGTCGGTGGTAGCGCGCGATGAGCGAGATGATCGCGATTTCGTCCGGCTCGAAGCCGCGGAGATCGCCGTTGAGGATGAGGTAGCGCGAGTGCTTGTGGTGGCGCGAGTAGCTGATGTGGACCCCGATGTCGTGCAGCAGCGCGGCGTACTCGAGCCATTCGCGCTCGCGATCCGTGAGGCCGTGCGTCCCGCGCGTCTGATCGAACAGGCTCACGGCGAGCTTTGCGACCTGCTGCGCGTGCTCGGCCGCGTAGTTGCAGCGCTCCGCCAGCTCGAACACGCTCCGCCGGCGGACGTCCGGGAAGCGGTCCGCCTGCGCGATCCGCTTCCGGTGCTTGTCGATGTACTCGAGGATGAGGCCCTCGCGGAGCGAGAAGTCGCAAAGCGTGATCTGGTCGGCGCCGAGGCGCCGGAGGATCGTGTCGAGCAGGATCGCGCCCGCGACGGCCAGATCGGCGCGGCGCGGCTCGAGGCCGGCCACGCGCAGGCGGCGCGCGAGGCTGAGAGGCGTGAGCTCCTTGCGCACGCGATGGATCTGCTTCGCCGACACGCGCCAGTTCCGGAGCTCGCCGGGCACCCGGCCGCGCGCGGCGGCCGCCACGGCGCCCAGGCTCAGGATCGTCCCCGAGGTGCCGATGACGCGATCGAAGCCCTCGCCGGCGATGCGATCCAGGTGCTCGCCGATCTCGTCGTTGATGTGCTTGACCATCCGGCGCTCGTCGCGCGGCACGAGCGGGTCGCCCGTGATGAAGCGCTCCGTCAGCCGGATGACCCCGAGCTTGAAGCTGCGGCCGAGCTCGAGACTCGCGCCCGTGCCCCGGGTCACCTCGACGCTGCCCCCGCCGATGTCGATGACGACCACGCGGTCGCCCGGCACGCTCACGCCGTAGACGGCGGCGCGGTGGATGAGCCGCGCCTCCTCGGCGCCCGAGATGACGCGCGGCCGGATGCCGGTGTCGTGCACGACCGCGCGCAGGAACTCGCCGCCGTTCTCGGCCTCGCGGGTGGCGCTCGTCGCCGCGGCGATGATCTCGTCGACGCCGTGCGAATCGGCCAGCCGGCGGAACTTCGAGAGCACCTGGAGCGCGGCGTGCCGCGCCTCGGGCGTCAGCGCCCGCCCGTCGAGCCCCCCGGCGCCGAGGCGCACCATCTCCTTTTCCCGGTCGATGACCTCGAAGGAGAGGTCCGGGCGGACCCGGACGACGATCATGTGGAGCGAATTGGTCCCGATGTCTATGGCAGCCAGGCGCATGAAGTCCTTCCACTATAATGGGAAACGCGCCGCTTCCCGTTCGGGCGTTTACACACACATGTCAGCGCCGCAAGGCCGTTACGAGCTCCTCCGCAAGAGAATCGGGCAGTTTACGCGGACGTTACAGGACGTCTCCGAGGGCGACGTGCGTGCCGTCCACCGCATGCGGATCGCGACGCGGCGGCTGCGCGAGCTGCTCCCGGTGCTCCCGGGCGGAGGCGACGAAGCGGCCAAGCTGAGCCGCCGGCTGCGCCGCGTCACGCGCGGTCTCGGCCCGCTGCGCGAGCTCGACGTCACGGCCCAGCTGATCGACGAGCTCCACCGCCCGTACCGGCGGCACCGGTCCGCCCTCGATCGCGTGTCGAGCCTGGTCGAGCAGGATCGGACCGCCGCCCGCCACACCATCACCAGCAAGCACGCCGGCGTGGAACGGTCCCGCGTCGCGCGCCGCCTGTCCGACCTCGCGCAGGCGGTCGAACGGCGCGAGGCGCCCGGCGCGCACGACGATGGCGAGCACGCGCGCGCGTGGCGGTGGGCCGTGCAGGCGCGCGTGGTGCGTCGCGCGGAGCGCCTGCGGCGCGCGATCGACGAGGCCGGCGCCGTGTACCTGCCCGAACGTCTCCACGCCGTCCGGATCGCGGTGAAGAAGCTGCGCTACGCGCTGGAGCTGCTCGTCGACCTCGGCGGCGCCTCGTCCGCGGATCTCCGTACGCTCAAGGAGCGCCAGGACGTCCTCGGCCGGATGCACGACCTGCAGGGACTGATGGCGCGCGCCCGCAGCCTGGAGGCCACCCGCGGCGCGAGCAGCGAGGAGCGCGCCGAGCTCGCGGCGCTGGTCGACGCTCTCGAGAACGAGTGCCGGCGCCTGCACGCACGCTACGTCGGCGACCGTCCGGCGCTGGCGGCGCTGGCGGCCCGACTGGGCGTCCGCCGGCGCGAGGTCGCGCCGCGGGCGCTGCGCGCCGGCCGTCAGGCCGTGGGCTGATGGCCGACCTCTACCTGATCCGCCACGGCCTGGCCGAGGAGCGCGGCGAGGCCTGGCCCGACGACACCCGCCGCCCGCTCACCGAGCGCGGCATGGCGCGCCTGCGCAAGGAGGCGGACGCGCTCGATCGCCTCGGCGTGGCCTTCGACGTCATCCTGACCAGTCCGCTCGTGCGCGCCCGCCAGACGGCGGAGATCGTGGCCGCGGGCTTCAGTCCCCGGCCGTCCGTGACCGTGGCCGATGCGCTGGCGCCCGGCGGCACTCACGCAGCGCTCCTCACGGCGCTCGAACCCCAGAGCAAACGCGCCGCGATCGCCCTCGTCGGCCACGAGCCCGGCCTTGGCGAGCTCGCCGCCCGACTGGTGGGCACACGCCGGCCGATCCCGTTCAAGAAGGGGGCGGTCTGCTGCATCGAGGTCGACGCCGTCCCGCCCGACGAGCCCGGCACGCTCAGATGGTTTCTGACGCCGAAGATGTTGAGGCAGCTTCGAGGGTAAGTGCTGGGCGCTGACGCTGCAAAGTGCTCGGCGCTGTCGCGGCAAGGTGCTTGGCGCTGTCGCGGCAAAGGGCTGGGCGCTGTCGCGGTAAAGTGCTGACCCGGAGCCCGAAGCCCGGAGCCCGGAGCCCAGAGAGAGGAGTCTCCCATGGCCGAAACGGTCCAGACTTACAAGACGCACGCCCGGGTGTTCCCGCCGTTCCACTACTTCGTGTTGCCCGTGCTCGCGGCGAACTTCGTCGCCGAGGTCGTCCACACGGCGCGTTATCCCTCGTTGGGCGCCCTGTGGGCGACCATCGTCGCTCTCGCGCTCGTCATGCTCGCCCTTCTCGCGCGGGTCATGGTGCTCACCGTTCAGGACCGGGTGATTCGCCTCGAGATGCGGCTGCGGCTGAACGAGCTCCTGCCCGGCGATCTCCGGAGCCGGATTGGCACGATCAGCCCGAAGCAGCTGACGGCGCTCCGCTTCGCGAGCGACGCCGAGTTGCCCGCCCTCGCCCGCGAGGTGCTCGACGGCAAGCTAACCGACGTCAAGGCCATCAAGCAACGGGTCCAGGAGTGGCAGGGCGACTTTCTCAGGGCCTGACGACACGCCGGGTTGGGGACCGACGCTGCAAAGTGCTTGGAACTGACGCAGCAAGGGGCTGGGGACTGACGCGGCAAGGTGCTCGGAACTGACGCTGCAAGGTGCTTGGCCAGGCGCTGCAATGGGCTTGGCCCGACGCGGCAAGGGGCTGCGCGGCTTCGTGGCGGAGTGCTGGCACGCAGCGTGCTTCGCGTCTGGCGTGCCGGTGCGCGACTTTCGAGATCTACTGGCCTGGCAGCTGGCGTACGAACTGAAGTGCGAGGCGTGGGCGATTTCTGCCGCCGTTCACGCGGCGCATGATTTCAAGTTCTGCGACCAGCTGCGCGACGCCAGCGCCTCTGCGCCGCGAAATATCGCCGAGGGTTTCGGGCGGTTCCGATCGCGGGAGATGGCGCAGTTCCTGTCGATTGCGCGCGCGTCTCTGATGGAGGCGCAGAACCATCTGGTCGACGCCCGCGATCGCGGTTATCTGTCCGCCTCCGAGTGCGCGCGCCTGCTGAACCTGTCGAGAGCGACAATCCGGGCGGTCACCGGCCTGATGCGCCATCACCAACGGCGCGGATCATCGCACTCGTAGCCACACCCAGCAGCGGGACGCCCACGCCAGCCCCGAGCACTTTGCGGCGGAAGGGCCCAGCCCCTTGCGGCGAGAGCGCCCAGCCCCTTGCGGCGAAGCGCCCAGCCCCTTGCCGCGAAGCGCCCTTCAGTCCACGAACCGATAGCCGAGCCCCACGACCGTCTCAATCTGCCGCCCGACGTCGCCGAGCTTGCCGCGGAGCCGGCCGACGTGCACGTCGACCGATCGGGTCTCGACGAGCCGGTCGTAGCCCCAGACGCGCTCGAGCAGCCGGTCGCGCGAGACCACGCGATTCTTGTTCTGCACCAGATACCGGAGCAGCTCGAACTCGCGGCGCGTGAGCCGGATGGCGGCGCCGTCGACGGTCACCGACACGGCGTCGAAATCGGCGATCAGCCGGTCGCCGCGATAGGCGGCCGCCGGGCGCTCGACCACGCTGGTGTTGCGGCGCAGGACGGCGCGCACCCGCGCGGCCAGCTCGCGGGGGCTGAACGGCTTCGTGATGTAGTCGTCGGCGCCGAGGTCGAGTCCGCTCACGCGGTCGTTCTCGCTCGTGCGGGCGGTCAGCATGATGATCGGCACGTGGCGCGTGTCGCCGCGCGACCGGAGGATGCGGCAGACCTCGAGGCCGTTGAGGACGGGCAGGTTGAGGTCGAGGATGATGAGGTCCGGCGTGTGGTCGCCAATCGACTTCAGCGCCAGGTCCCCGCTGCCGGTGATTTCGGCGTCGGCGTCGGTATTGCGCTCGAGCGTGTGCTTGATCAGGCCGGCGATGTCCTGCTCGTCTTCGACGATGAGGATTCGTGGACGCATCATCTGTCACCATGGTACCGACACGGGATTTCGGCGCGGTCTCGTCTCTGTTAAATGTGGGTTAATCGGGCGTCGCGGATTGGTGATATTCTGCCGCCATGCCCCGGTGGGTGCTCCTCGTCATGGCGACGGCGCTCGTCCTGGCTCCTCGCTCCGCGGGCGCGCAGTTCACCTCGTTCGAGCACGATCCCCGGTACATCCTCGAGGGCAGCTGGGAGTCGTGCCTCGAGCTCAACGGCCACTACAGCGAGCGCATCTACGATCACATCGTCGACGGCGTCGGACAGTACCGAGGTGCACCTGGGTCCGCGCCGGGAATTCGCCATCTTCAAGGGCGTCCAGGCCAAGCACCGTCCGCACGACTCGCCCGAGAACCTCCTGAACCCCTATCAGGTCCTCGAAATCCACAACCAGGCGAGCCACCGCTGGGAGATCCCGTCGCTCAACCTGGTGTTCACCGTCACCATGACCGGCGGATCGCGGACCGACTGCGAGAGCTGGTTCATCACGCTCGAGCCGCTCACCGACACGACGTCGCACTGATTTCATGCGGCCGCGTCGCGGCCGTTACATCGCCCCGCTATGTTGGGGGCGATGAAGGGGCGCGCCCCGGCGCGGTGAGCGAGCGGTCCGCGATCAGCGTGATCGTCTGCGCCTACAACGAAGCGGCGCTCCTGCCCGCCTGCCTCCACGCCGTGCTGGCCCAGACGCGGCCCCCCGACGAGCTCCTGGTCGTCAACAATGCGAGCACCGATCAGACGGGCGCCCTGGCGCGCGCCGTCCCGGGTGTCCGGGTGGTGGACGAGCCGATCAAAGGCCTGGTGGTGGCCCGCGAGACCGGACGGCACGAGGCGCGCGGCGACATCCTGGTCTATCTGGACGCCGACTGTCGCCCGCCGATCTTCTGGCTCGAGCGCGTCGAGCAGCGCTTCGCCGCCCGCCGGGATCTGGCGGGCCTGACCGGGCCGTACCGCTTCTACGACTGGGATCCGGGCAGCCGCGCCCTCGTCCGCGCCTACGACTGGCTCGTCGCGCTGCCGACGCACGTCGTGGTCCACCACCTGCTGCGCATCGGGGCGATCTTCTACGGCGGCAACTTCGCCGTGCGGCGCGCGGCGCTCGCGCGGATCGGCGGCTTCGACCGGACGATCGAGTTCCACGGCGAGGACACGAACGTGGGCCGGCGGCTGACCGCGGTCGGGCCGGTGCGTCTCGACCCGGCGTGCTGGCTCTGGACGTCGGCACGGCGCTACCGCGCCATGGGCCGGCTGGCCGTCTTCAGGCTCTACGTGCGGAACTTCTGGTCGGAGATCCTCCGGCACGAGCCGGCCGATCGCGACCATCAGGATGTGAGGATCTGACGTGCCAGGATACGAGCCGTTCCTACTCTGCGACTTCCACGTGCACACGCGCTGGAGCGACGGCCGCCTGTCGATTCGCGAGGTCGTCGATCTCTACGGCCAGACCGAGCGCTTCGACGTGATCGCGATCACCGATCACGTGCTCATGGAGCGCGACCTGCTGGCGCGGGCCGGGAAGCTGGCGTCGCTCGGCTTCCGCCAGTTCTCGGTGACGGCGGATCGCTTCGACGCCTACCTCGACGAGATCCGGCGGGAGGCCGAGCGGGCCAGGCGCCGTTATGGCCTGCTCGTGATTCCCGGCGCCGAGATCACGCAGAACCATTTCCGCAGCCGGAAGAACTCGCACATCGTCGGGCTGAACCTCAAGGCGTTCATCAGCGCGGACCAGTCGGCCGAGGACATCCTGCGCGCGATTCGCAGCCAGGGGGCGCTCAGCATCGCCTGCCACCCCCACCACCGGACGACCCGCCGCGTCGAGATCTCCACCTGCTATCTCTGGGATCACCGGCGCAAGCTGGCGGACCTGGTCGACGTCTGGGAGGCCGCGAACCGCGACGACCTGTTTTCGGTGACGAGCCTCAAGCACTATCCCTACGTGGCCAACAGCGACTTCCACAAGCCGAAGCACCTCTACTCGTGGAAGACGCTGCTGCGCGCCGAGAAGCGGTGGGACGCCATCGCCGCGGCGCTCAGGGCCAACGTGGACGTCGCGCTGACGCTGTACCGGAATGGATCGTGGGCGGCCTGAAACGGGTGCCGGGCGCCGGGCACCAGGTGCCGGGTGCTGGCGCCAGGCACCTGGTGCCGAGTGCCGGGTGCCGAGTGCCAGGTGCTGGGTGCCGCGTGCGCCCCATCGTCCACGCCGGTTCACGGGCCCTGAGGTAACGTAGGGGCGTGATCCGCGTCGGGCACGTGTATGCGTTCTACCTGTTCGACGTCGCCGAGACGATCGATCTGGGCCGGGTGCCGGGTCTCGTGCCCGCTCCGACCGAGCCGGCGCGCCTGGCGCCGAAGCCGCCGACGCCGCCCTACGTCCAGTACGACAAGCCGCCGCTGTCCTTCGACGGCGCGGCGTTCGGCGTGCCGACGATCGACGGGTTCGGCGTGCGCTTCCGCGTGTTCGACTACGGGGTCGTCTCCGTGCGCCTCGCACGGACCTTCGAGGGCGACTGGGCGGACCTCGTGCACCTGGGGCAGACCCTCATCGAGAACGCCGACCTGGAGCGGCAGGCGGAGCAGTCGTGCCGGGCGGTGGTCGCGCGCCTGGCGCCGGCGCTGACCGATCCCGCGGCGACGCTCCTGAGCGAGGACTACCTCGTCTTCGGCGTCCACGAGCTCGACACGCCGGCCACCGCGGAGGACCTGCTGCGCGACCGCGGCGCCGAGATCGCCCGGGCGCTGCGGGGCGAGCGGAAGGCGCTGAGCGCGCAGGAGCAGGCCCGGGTGCTGCAGCACGCCATCTCGTATCTGGCCGACGACCTCGTGGTCCCGACCTGGAACGCGGCGCTCGTCTACGACACGGCGGCCGGCACGGCCGCGGCGCTGGAGATCATGGAGTTCGCGAATTCGCAGCTGCTCGAGTTCCGGGCCTACGACGAGCGGCTCGACGCCGAGCTGACGCGGATCTACGGGCGGCTCCAGCACCCGCGCTGGTACGAGACGCTCGCCGGCGGGCGCTACGCGCGGGCGGCGCGGCAGGGGCACGCGCTGCTCATCGACGTCAACGAGCTGACCGACCGCACCGAGAACGCGCTCAAGTTCGTCGGCGACATCTACGCCGCGCGCCTCTTCGGCCTCGTCGCCGAGCGGCTCGGCCTCGAGACCTGGAAGGGCAACGTGCGCGACAAGCTCGCGACGCTCGACGACATCAACCGCTTCGCCGTCGAGCAGGCGTCGATGTGGCGGGAGCAGTTCCTGGAGCTGACGATCATCCTGATCCTCGTCCTGGAGCTGGTCCTGGTGTTCCTGGGCGTGATGCAGTGAGTCAGGGCCGGCCCGGACGGTACAGCTTCACTTCCGCGCGCTCGAGGGTGATCAGGCCGTCGCCCACCATCTTCTCCAGGACCGGCAGGAACGCGTCGATCTGGTCCCGGACGTCAATGATCTCGATGACGATGGGGAGGTCCTGGGAGAGCGCGAGGATCTTCGCCGTGTGGATCCGGCTCTTGGCGCCGAAGCCCATGAAGCCCTTGATGACCGTCGCCCCGGCCAGGCCGCGCCGGCGCGCCTCGAGCACGATCGCTTCGTACAGGGGCCGGCCGTCCCACTTGTCGGCCTCGCCGATGAAGATCCGGACGAGCTGGCCTTCAGCTGGTAAGGACATAACCCACCCACAAGCCGATGACGCCGGCGATCACCTGACCGCCGATGTTGAGGGTTGCCCACCCGATCTGGCCGTCCCGGAGCAGCTCGACGCTCTCGAAGGCGAACGAGGAGAACGTCGTGAAGCCGCCGAGGATGCCGACGAGCAGGAAGCCGCGGAGCTCGGGGCTGAGCGCGAAGCGCTCGTCCGCGAGACCGGCGAGCACGCCGAAGACGACGCAGCCGACGACGTTGACGACGAAGGTGCCCAGGGGGAAGAGCGTGGGCACGACGCGGAGGACGGCCGACGAGAAGAGATACCGCGCGGTGGCGCCGAGCCCTCCGCCCAGCGCGATGAGCAGGAGCAGCATCTACCGGAAGACCCAGTAGGCGCCGAGGGCCACCGAGGCCACCGCGGTCAGCGCCGCGGCGGCGTGGCCCGCCGCCTCGAGGCGGACGCGTCCCAGCGACTCGGCCAGGACGATGCCGAAGAGCGACATCGACAGCAGCACGCCCACGGCGAAAACGAGCACGAGGCCGAGCATCGGCAGGAGCGAGAGCGCCGACGCCCGGGCGCCGAAGGGCGCCAGCATCGTCAGCGCCCGCAGGCCCGAGATGGCGAAGACGCCCCCGAGAATCGTGGGCACCGAGGAGTGATGATCCGGCTGTGGATGATGCGCCGGCAGGCCCAGGTGCAGGTGCCAGCGGGCGTGGGCCGCGGCGCCGACCGGATGACGGTGCCCGTACACGCGCTGCGTGATGGTCGCCCAGAGGCCGGCGACGCCCAGGGCGATGAGGATCCACCCGCCCGCCAGCTCACCCGCGCGCTCGACCAGCGCCGGGATCGTCCAGCCGGCGATGAGCACGAGCGCGGAGCCGCAGGCGAGCAGGACCGCGTGGCCGATGGCGAAGCCGAGCGCGACGCGAAACGACCGCGCGCGCAGCCCCGACGCGGGCGCCCCGGTCGAGAGCGCCGCGATGGCCATCAGGTGATCGGCGCCCAGCCCGTGAAGAAAGCCGAGGGCCAGCGCAGAGGAGGTGAGCCACACGAGAACGGAATTATATCAGCGGGTCTCGGCTCTCGGCAGAGCGTGGCACCCGGCAGCGTGCCCCCGGTACCCAGCGCCTGGCCGCCGCATCTGGAGCGCGGTGCCCGGCGCCCGGCGCCCGAGGATTACAATTGGTCCGCCGATGCCGCAGCGGATCCTCGTCGTCGAAGACGACCCCGACATCGCCGAGCTCGTGGCGCGCTATCTCGGGAAAGCCGGATTCACCACCGAGGTCCAGCCGTCGGGACGGGCGGCGCTCGATGACATCGGGCGCGAGCCCCCCGATCTCGTCGTCCTGGATTTGATGCTCCCGCACATGGACGGGCTCGACGTCTGTCGGACGCTGCGCGCGAACCAGGCGACGGCGGGCATCCCGATCATCATGCTCACGGCCAGGGCCGAGGAGGCCGATCGCATCGCCGGTCTCGAGATCGGCGCCGACGACTACCTCGCGAAGCCCTTCAGCCCCAACGAGCTGGTCGCCCGGGTGCGCGCCCTGCTGAGACGGGCGCGGCTGGCGGGCGCGCAGGTCGAGGGGCCGGTGCGCTATGCCTCGATCGTGCTCGATCCGGCGCGCCACGTGGTGACTCTGGAGGACCGGCCCGTCGCGCTGACCGCGAAGGAATTCCTGCTGCTCGAGTACCTGCTGCGGCATCGCGGGCGGGTCCTCTCGCGCGACGCGCTGCTGAGCGACGTCTGGGGCTACCGCTACACCGGCGGCACCCGGACCGTCGACGTGCACGTGCGGCGCCTGCGCGAGAAGCTCCCCGTGCTCGTCGACAGCCTCGTGACGGTCAAGCAGTTCGGCTACAAGCTCCTCGAGTCGCCGCCCGCATGACCGCCCGAGTCTACGCGGCCGCGATCGGATTGGCCGCGCTGGCCACGGTTGCGGCCGCGCTCGCGTTTCACTGGTCGGGGGGAGTGCTGGCGGCGGCGGGGGCGGCGCTGCTGGCCCTGGGCGCGGCGGCGCTGCTCGCCCGCCTGCTGACCCGCGATCTCGAGCCTCGCGTCGATCGGCTCGTCGACACGGCCCGCCGGTACCGCACCGGCGACTTCACGCCTCCGGCGTCCGCGTACGGCGAAGACGAGCTGGGCGTCGTCGCCCGTGCGTTCGACGATGCGCTGCAGCAGGCGGGGCAGCGCCTGACCGCGCTGGCGCGCGAGCGGGCCCGGATGGAGGCGATTGTCGCGGGGATGATCGAGGGCGTGATGGTCATCGGCCCGCAGGGCCGGGTCCAGTTCGTCAACCAGGCGGCCCGCCAGATGCTGAAGGCCGACGACCTCGTCGCGGGCCGCCTGTACCTCGAGGCGATCCGCCACCCGGGCATCGCGGAGCTCGTCACGGCGGCCCTGGCCGGACACCAGCCGGCGGGCCTGCAGTTCTCTCCGGCGCGCGACGCGTCGCGGACGATCATGGCGCGGGCGGCGCCGGCGCCGAGCGGCGCGGGCCACGGGGCCGTCGTCGTGCTCCACGACATCACCGACCTCCGGCGGGCGGATCAGAATCCGCCGCGACTTCGTCGCCAACGTCTCGCACGAGCTCCGCACGCCCCTCACGGCCATTCGTGGCTACGTGGAGGCGTTGTCCGAGAGCGACGTGGCGCCCGCCGAGCGGCAGCAGTTCCTCGAGATCATCACCCGCCACACGCTCAGGATGGAGCGTCTGGTGAAGGACCTGCTGCGCCTGGCCCGGCTGGACGCCGGTCAGGAGGCGCTCGAAGTGGCCTCCTGCGACACGGCCAATCTGATCCACGGCGTCGTCGCAGACCTGACGTCGGACCTCGAGGCGCGCCGCCAGCAGGTGGCGGTCCACGTCGGGCCGGGGGCGGAGACGATCCGCGTGGATCCGACCAAGCTGCACGACGCGCTCCGGAACCTGATCGCCAACGCGACGATCTACGCGCCGTCGCAGACGACCATCCTCGTCGATGCGGCCGCGCGGGGCGGCGGCGTCGTCCTGGCGGTGTCCGACGAGGGGCCGGGTATCCCCGAGGAAGACCTGTCGCGGGTGTTCGAGCGCTTCTACCGCGTCGACAAGTCCCGCGCGCGGGCGCCGGGCGGGACCGGACTCGGCCTGGCGATCGTCAAACATCTCGTCGAGCTCCATGGCGGCACCGTCCGCGCCGAGAACCGGCCCGAGGGGGGCGCCCGCTTCACGATCGATCTGACCAGCGCGCATCCGGCGCACACGGCGGCAGGCACATGATGGCCACGAACGAAACGCTCGCGCTCGTGCTCGGGGGCGGCCAGGGCACCAGGCTGTTTCCACTCACCCAGCACCGGTCGAAGCCGGCCGTGCCGATCGGGGGCAAGTACCGCCTCGTCGACATTCCGGTCAGCAACTGCCTGCACGCCGACATCCGGCGCATCCTGGTGCTCACGCAGTTCAACTCCGCCTCGCTCAACCGGCACGTGTCCCAGACCTACCGGATGGATCTGTTCAGCCACGGGTTCGTCGAGATCCTGGCCGCGGAACAGACGCCGGACAACCCGCACTGGTTCCAGGGCACGGCCGACGCCGTGCGCCAGGCGATGCGGCACTTCGTCCGCTACGAGGCCGACTACTACCTGATCCTCGCCGGCGACCAGCTGTACCGCATGGACTACGGCGAGCTCATCGACGCGCACATCGACCGCCGGAGCGACATCACCATCGCCGCGCAGCCGGTGACGCCCGCCGATGCGACGGCGATGGGCATCTTCCGCTTCGATCGGACGGGCCGCATCGTCGCGTTCGAGGAGAAGCCGGACGCGGAGCGGCTGGCCGCGATCGGCCGGAGCATCCCGCCGGGCGCGGCGCTCGCCGGCCACGACGAGGCGAAGCCGTTCATGGCGTCGATGGGGATCTACGTCTTCTCGCGCGACGTGCTGATCGAGACGCTCGAGCGCCAGCCCGGCGTCGACTTCGGACGCGAGATCATTCCGGCGGCGCTCGAGTGCTGCCGGGTGAACGCCTATGCCTTCCGGGGCTACTGGGCCGACGTCGGCACCGTCTCGTCTTTCTACGACGCGCAGATCGCGCTCACACGGCCCGAGCCGCCGTTCAAGTTCTACGACCAGCGGCGCCCGATCTACACCCACCCGCGGTTCCTCCCCGGCTCGCGGATCGTGGACTGCACCGTGACGGACTCGATCATCGCGGAGGGCTGCAACCTCGAAGGCTCGACGATTGCCGATTCGGTCGTCGGCATCCGCGCCGACATCCAGCGGGGCAGCGAGGTCCGGCGGTCGGTCCTGCTCGGCGCCGACTTCTACGAGTCCGACGAGGACGCACCGCCGCGGGGGCGCCGGCCGCGGCTCGGCGTCGGCCGCGACGTCGTGCTCGACCGCGTGATCGTCGACAAGAACGCCCGGATCGGCGACGGCGCCCGCCTCGTCAACGCCGATGGTGTCGTCCGCGCCGACGGCGACGGGTACTTCATCCGCGACGGCGTGATCATCGTGCCGAAGGATGGCGTGGTGGCGCCCGGCACGGTCGTCTGAGCGGTGTCGGACGCCGCGTTTCGGGCTCTGGGCTCCTGGCTCTGGGTTTGAGGCCGATCACGCCGTGGCAGTGGGATATGCGTTGCTGGCCAGGAGCCGGAAGCCTGAACCCCGAAGCCGCGCCGGTCGGCATCGAGCGTTCGGCGAGAAGCGTGCGGCGGGGGAGTCGGCGGCTCTCCGCCGCCGGGTCCCACGCCCTTCTCACCGAACCCTCGATGCCGACCGGTCCGTCAGGCGGGACGCGACGGCGTCGAGGCCGCCTGGTGACGCACGTCGGTCGCGTTGACGATGAAGATCACGTCCTCCGCGATGTTGGTGGCGTGATCGCCGATGCGCTCGAGGTGTCGGGAGATGAGGATCAGGTCGATGCTCGGCTCGATCGTCTTGGGATCCCCCAGCATGTAGGTCAGCAGTTCGCGGAACACCTGGTCCTTCAGGGCGTCGAGCGTGTCGTCCTGCCGCAGGACGTCGTCGGCCAGTGCGGTATCGGCCCTGACGAAGGCGTCCAGGGCCTCGCGGAGCATGACCTGGGCGATGTTGCCCATGCGCGGCAGGTCGATGAGGGCCTTGACCGGCGCGTGCGCCAGGTAGCGGCTGGCGGCCTCGGCGATGTTGACCGCGAGGTCGCCGACCCGTTCGAGGTCGCCGTTCAGCTTGACCGCCGACACGATGACCCGCAGGTCGACCGCCATGGGCTGGTAGAGCGCCAGCATCTTGAAGCAGCGGTCGTCGATCTCGATGTGCAGGGCGTTCAGATCGCGGTCGCCCTCGATGACCTGCACCAGGACGTCGGGATCGCGGTCGACGAGCCCGCGCATGGCCATGCGCACGCGCTCCTCCGCCAGGCCGCCCATGGCGATCAGGCGGCTCTTGAGGTCGCCGAGCTCCTCGTCGAAGTGTCGGGTTTCTTCTGCCATGGATCCCTCGCGTCCTAGCCGAAACGCCCGGTCACGTAGTCTTCCGTCAGCTTCTCCCGTGGACTGGTGAAGATCCGGTCCGTCCGGTCGCACTCGACCATCCGGCCCAGCCAGAAGAAGGCCGTCACGTCGGAGACGCGCGCCGCCTGCTGCATGTTGTGGGTGACGATGATGATCGTGTATTCGCGCTTGAGCTGGTAGATGAGCTCCTCGATGCGCTGGGTCGCGATGGGGTCGAGCGCCGACGCCGGCTCGTCCATCAGGAGGACTTCCGGCCGGATGGCCAGTGCGCGCGCGATGCACAGCCGCTGCTGCTGGCCGCCCGACAGCGCCACCGCCGAATCGTTCAGGCGGTCCTTGACCTCGTCCCAGAGCGCGGCTCCGCGCAGGCTCGCTTCGACGCGCTCGCGCGTCTGGCTCTTCGAGGTCGCCAGCCCGTTGATCCGCAGGCCGTAGGCGACGTTCTCGAAGATCGACTTGGGAAACGGGTTCGACTTCTGGAACACCATGCCGACGCGCCGGCGGAGCGCGACGACGTCCACGCCGGGCGCGTAGATGTCCTCGCCGAGGAGCTCGACGCGCCCCTCGACGCGCGCGCCCGGCACGACGTCGTTCATCCGGTTCAGCGTGCGGAGGAAGGTGCTCTTGCCGCAGCCGGACGGGCCGATGAAGGCGGTGACCAGGTTCGTCCCGATCTTCAGGGAGATGTCCTGCAGCGCCCGCTTCGGGCCGTAGTAGAAGGACAGCCCTTCCACATCGATCTTCACGGGCTGCTGTTCGACCGCACGGCCCGTGTGGACCGCCGTCGGGCGGGGCGGCGGGGGCGCCGGCCGCTGCGCGCCGACGCCGGCGTCTGGAGCGTCAGGACTCGACACGCGAGGATCCATGGGCATGGGCCACTATCGGACGTGCATGCGCTCGAGCCGCCGCGTGGCGAACCGGGCCAGCAGCGAGCAGACGAGCATGATCGAGACCAGGACCAGCGCGCCCGCCCAGGCCTGGCGGTGCCAGTCCGCGTACGGCGAGATCGCGTACGTGAACACCTGCACGGTCAGCGACGAGATCGGCTGGGTCAGGCTGGTCGAGAAGAAGTGGTTGTTGAACGAGGTGAAGAGCAGGGGCGCCGTCTCGCCCGCGATGCGCGCCAGGGCGAGGACGACGCCGGTGATGATGCCGGGGAGCGCGGCCGGGAGAATCACGGTGAACATCGCCCGCGCCCGCGTCGCGCCGAGCGCCAGCGCGCCCTCCCGCATGGTGCCCGGCACCAGCAGCAGGAGCTCCTCGGTCGTGCGGGCGATGATGGGGATCATCATGATGCCGAGGGCGAACCCGCCGGCGAGGGCGCTGAACTGCTTGAAGGGCAGGACGGCCACGCCGTAGGCGAAGACGCCGATGACGATCGACGGCACCCCGTTCAGCGTGTCGGCGGCGAAGCGCGTGATGGAGGCGAACTTCGTGCCCGCGTACTCCGACATGTAGACGCCGCTCATGATGCCGATCGGAATCGCCATCAGGGATCCGAGGGCGGTGAGCATGAGGCTGCCGACGATCGCGTTGGCCATCCCGCCGCCGGCCTCGCCGACGGGCTTCGGCATGCTCGTGAAGAACGCGAGATTCACCGCCCCGATGCCCTGGCTGACGACGTAGAAGAGGACCAGGACGAGGGGCACGAGGGCGAGCAGCACCGACGCGCCGCAGAATCCCACGAACAGGGACGAGATGAGCTTCCGGACCCGCGTGTGTCTCATGCGACGATCGGCTCCGGCGCGGGTTCGACGTGGGCCGTCTGCCGGGCGCCGCTCCGGGCCATGCTCCAGATGAGCAGCCGGGACAGCGAGTTGACGATCAGCGTGATGATGAAGAGCACGAGGCCGATCTCGATGAGCGCGTTCAGGTAGAGCGCGTCGGCCGCCTCGGTGAACTCGTTGGCCAGCACCGCCGCCATGGTGTACTGCGGCGCGAAGAGCGAGAGCGACACCTGGGGGTTGTTGCCGATCACCATGGTCACGGCCATCGTCTCGCCCAGCGCGCGGCCGAAGCCGAGCATGATCGCCCCGACGATCCCGGTCCGCGCGTAGAAGAGGGCGGCGCGGATCGCTTCGTACCGCGTGGCGCCCAGGGCATAGGCGGCCTCGCGCTGCGTCATCGGGACCGCCTTCAGCACCTCGCGCGCGACCGAGGCCGTGAAGGGCACGATCATCACCGCCAGGATGAGCGCCGCGGCGAGCATGCCGACGCCGAGCGGCGGGCCGGCGAAGAAGGGCGTCGCGCGGAGCGCGTCGGGCAGGCTCAGCTCGACCGCGCGCACGAAGGGCACGAGCACGAAGATGCCCCAGAGGCCGTAGACGATCGAGGGGATGGCGGCGAGCAGCTCCGTCAGGAAGACCAGCGGCTGGCGCAGCCACGCGGGACAGAGCTCGGCGATGAAGACCGCGATGCCGATCGCCACCGGCGTGGCGATGAGCAGCGCGAGGATCGACGAGTAGAGCGTGCCCCAGATGAAGGGCAGGGCGCCGAACTCGCCCGACACCGGATCCCACGTCTCCGTCCGCCAGAAATTGAGCCCGAACTGGTGGATCGACAGCCAGGACTGCCGCGTCAGCTCGAACCCGATGCCGACGACGATGAGGACCAGCGCGAGCGCGAACACGCCGGCGCCGATCCGCAGGGTCGCTTCACCGGAACTGGATCTGGCCATGATGTCGGGAGCTTACTATGAAGCGGCGGATCGAGGACACCGCGTCGCCGATCCGCCGCCGCAGGGACGCTACAGCTTGATCTTCTGGAGCGCCGTCATCTCCATCTGGACGACGTTCGACGGCAGGGGCGCGTAGCCGAGAGTCCCGCAGAACTTCTGGCCGTCGGTGATCGCCCACTTGAAGAAGTCGACCATCGTCTTCGCGCTGGTCTTGTCCTTCGGATTCTCGTAGAAGAGCATCCACGTGAACGACGAGATGGGATACGCGTCGTCGCCCGGCGCGTTGGTGATCGAGACCCGGAAGTCGGCGGGCATGGCCTTGGCCGCGCCCGCGGCCGCCGCGGTCACCGACTCGAGCGAGGCCCGCACGAACTTGCCGGCCGAGTTCTGCACGATGCCGAAGCTGATGTGGTTCTGCAGCGCGTAGATCAGCTCGACGTAGCCGACGGCGCCCGGCGTCTGGCTGACCAGACCCGCGACACCCTCGTTGCCCTTGCCGCCCACGCCGACCGGCCACTTCACCGACGTCGCCACGCCGACGGTCTTCTTGAACTCCGGATCGACCTTGGCCAGGTAGTCGCACCAGATGTAGTTGGTGCCCGAGCCGTCCGAGCGGTGCACGACGGTGATGTCCGTGCTCGGCAGCGTCACCCCGGGGTTCAGCTGCGCGATCTGCGGGTCGTTCCACTTCGTGATCTTGCCGAGGTAGATGCCCGACAGCACCTTGCCGGTGAACTTCAGATCGCCGGACACGCCCGGGATGTTGTACGACGGCACCACGCCGCCGAGCACGGTCGGGAAGTGCAGGATGTGCCCCGGCGCGGCGTCGAGCTGCTCGTTGGTCATCGGCCCGTCGCTCGCGCCGAAGAACACCGTCTGCTTGGTGACCTGCTGGATGCCGCCCCCCGATCCGATCGACTGGTAGTTGATCTGGATGTCCGGATGCAGCTTGTTGTACTCGGCGAACCACTTCGTGTAGATCGGATTCGGAAACGTCGCCCCGGCTCCGTTGATCATGCGGGTCTGCGCGGCGGCGCCGGCGACGATCGCAGCGGACAATCCGAGGGCGGCGACGAGCTTCAGTCGTGTCATGGTGTACTCCTGTGTCGACCGTCAGGTCCGGACCGGGAGCTAGAAGTTGATCACGGTGTGGACGGCAATCTTCTTGTCGTCCGGCTGACCGAGATTCGGGTACTGGACCATCTCATAGTCGAAGAGCATCCCCGCTGCCGGTCCGCCCTTGTGCGGGAACCAGTACGAGATGCCCGCGATGGTCCGCTTGTGGAGCTGGTTGGAGAGGCTGGTGTTCGGAGTCATGTGATCGTACCGGAACAGCCCTTCCCAGCCCACGTTCGAGATGGGCGTAATCCAGACCGACCACCCGCGTCCGTGGATGTCGGCGGCCGCGGCAGACTTCTGGTCGTGCGTGTCGAGATAGGTGAACTCCGCCCGGAAGTTCTTCTCCTCGTAGTACACCTCGGCAATGGCGCGCTTCTTCTCGTCGTTCTTCAGGTACGAGTCGGCATCGTAGAAGCCCGTGACGTTCAGCCCGCGGGCGAGCGGGCTCGCCTGCGCGAACGGTCGGACCGTCGCGCGAATCTGGAAGGACGGCGTGTTGCTGGCTTCAGTGGCGTGGTAGCCCTCGCCGTTGTAGATCCCCGTGTGCACGTCGCCGTAGTTGTGGGGGAGGGCGTAGTGGAACGACGCGCCGAGGTCTGAGGAGGTCAGATACCCCTCACGCTCCGTGAAGGTAGTGCCCTGGAAGCGATAGCGGTAGATGCCTTCCTCGTAGTCGATGTAGGGCGTCTGGCCCTGGCCGAAGCGGATCCAGCTCCCCTTCGTCATCCAGTCATCCAGGTTCACCTGCATGAAGCCGTACTTCAGCCGGAATTCCAGATCGCCGCTGCTGATGCGGTTGATGTCCGGTGTGATACGGAAACTGATGACGTGCGAGACCTTCCCGTTGAAGTTGATGTACGTGCGGCTGACGTTGAACGAGCTCGGGTGAAACAGATTGCCGTCGCTGTCCGTCTTCTGCGGCGAGACCGTGTAGGTATAGTCCGTGTACACGTTGGCCCCCACGCTGATCGAGGGGGTGTCATCCGGAGGCGTGGACCCGGCGGCCGGCGTCACTTGCGCCGACGCCGTCGCTGCCCACAGCAGACCGCATCCCACGGCCACAACGGCGCTCGTCCCGAACATTCGAAAGCGTTGCAAAGAGACCTCCTTCTCAGGCACGTCGCCTGAGTTGTGAGCCCACGGTATCGAGACCGTGTGTCGCGGGCACGTCGCTGCTGTTTCGGAGCCGTTAAATCGGGACGGGGCTGTCGGCGGCGGAGCGTCGGGACGGCGAGTGGGGCGGACGTCCGCCGATCGCGTCGAGCCGATCGGACGGACGTCCGCGGACGGGGAAGGCTAGTTGGTCTGCGCCGCGACGCTGATGGTCTTGATCGCCTGCTGATCGAGATCCTGCACGGCCTTCGGCAGCGGCGCGTAGTACAGCGCCTCTGCGTACTGCTGTCCGTCGGTGACCGTGTAGTTCAGCATCTGCACGAGCTCCTTGCCCTTGACCGGATCCTTCTGATTCTTGAAGACGATGATCCAGCTGAAGCCGGCAATGGGATAGCTGTCGTCGCCCGGCGCGTTGACGAACACGGCCTTCAGGTCGGCCGGCATGTTGGCCGCCGCGCCGGCGCCCGCCGCCGCCGCACCCGCGGCGCTCGGCTCGACGAACTTGCCGGCCTGGTTCTTGAGCACCGCCGACTTGATGTTGTTCTCCTTCGCGTAGGCCAGCTCGAAGTACCCGATCCCGCCGGGCGCGTTCATCACCTGGCCCGACACGCCCTCGCTGCCCTTCGCGCCGACGCCCACCGGCCACTGGACCGAGCCCGCGGCGCCGACCTTCGACTTCCACTCGGGGCTGACGGCCGCCAGGTACGACGTGAAGATGAACGTCGTCCCCGAGCCGTCGGAGCGGTGCACGACCGTCACCGGCGTGTTCGGCAGCTTGACGCCCGGGTTGATCGCCGCGATCTTCGGGTCGTTCCACTTGGTGATCGTCCCGAGGTAGATCGCGCTGAGCGTGTCGGCGTCGAGCTTCAGGTTGTCGATCGGCAGGTTGTAGCCGACCGAGACCGCGCCCATCGTGACCGGCACGTGGACGACGGGGCCGCCGGCGGCCGCCGCCGCCGCCGTCTGCTCGTCGTTCAGCGGATAGTCGCTGGCGCCGAAGTCGATGATGCCCTTCGTCAGCTGCTGGACGCCGCCGCCGCTGCCGATGGACTGGTAGTTGACTTCGATGCTGGTCTGCTTCTGGAAGGAGTCGAACACCTTGCTGAAGAGCGGGGTGTCGAACGTGGAGCCGGCTCCCTGGAGCCGGACCGTTGCCGGTGGCGTCGACGCGCTCGAGGCGGTGCCGGAGGCTGGTTGCGAGCCCCCGCACGCGACCGCGAGGGCGGCGACGGGAAGGACTGCGAGCACTGGTGTGAGTTTCATGCGGCGAGTCTAGCGGACGCTCACCAGACCCATATGACGAACCTGTCAACGGCTCGTTAAATCTGCAGGTCCGGGCCCCCCGAAGAGCTCGATGGCCGCCGCCGACCTGCTAGGCGGTGATGTCCACCGGCACGCGCAGCGGCGGAACGCCGCCCGCACTGAACCAGGACACCCCCTCGTGGACCAGGTCAATCGCCAGAATGCATCTGCCGGTGCCCGCGGGAGCCTGAATGCGAAGCGCGACGTCGCAGGCGGCGCCGGGCTCCAGGGAGCGCGGCAGCGGGCTGCGCAGTCCGTCCTCGACGAGCGTCCGCCCCCGCGGGTCGATCCAGTGATAGCTCACGAAGATCGGATCGGGGCTCGCGCCACTGTCCCACGTCCGCCAGCTCCGGTTGAGCAGCCGGACGGTCGCGGTCACCGCGGCGCCCGCGCGGATCCGGGTCGGGCCGTCGAAGGACTCGTAGGTCACGTCGTACGGTCCCGCGAGCGGCTGCGCGGCCTGCCGGACTCGAGGTGCGGGAACCGTCCGGCGCGCGACGCGCCGGCCGCGCTCGGCGTAGATCGCCCAGTGCTTCGCTCCCAGATCCAGGTCGTGGCGCCGCAGGATCGCGTCGAGCTCGGCGACGACGTCGTAGACGAGGCGGCCCACGTCCGACCGCAGGTCGCCCCCCGATTCCGGCCGCGTGCCGTACCGTTCCAGGCCCGCCACCGTCCCCGTCACCTCGACGCCGAAGCCGGCGAACCACCCGTAGTAGTCGTCGAGCACGTACCGGTGTTCGACCGGCTCGCCGGCCGCCGGCGGCGGCGCCCCCCCGGTGCCGGCGGGGGGCTCCAGCGCGAACTGATACTCGAGGCGATCGCGAATCATGAAGAGGGCCTCGGGGATCCAGTCGAGGTCGATCGACTTCTGCCACTGGCCGAGCCAGTTGCCCGCCGGCTCGATGAGGAGGAACCGGTCGGTGTGCCGGCCGAGGCGCTGCACGAACCCGAGCGGATCCAGCAGGTGATGGAACGCATCGAACATCGTCGCCAGGCCGACCGCGTCGGCGGGCTCGTAGGCGTCGAGGTCGGCCGTCTCGAACGTGACGTTCGTGAGACCGCGCTCGCCGGCGGTCCGGCGCGCCCGGTCGATGGCCGTGGCGCTGTGGTCGACGCCGACGATGCGCGACGCGGGGAAGCGCCGGGCGAGCTCGCAGGTGATCTCGCCCGGCCCGCAGCCGAGGTCGAGCATGGACCGTCCCGGCTCGAGGTGGACGGCCGCCAGGTCGGCGAACCGCCGTATCGTCACGCGTCCGGGATAGGCATCGCTCCAGATGTCGTGCCGGCGGTTCGCGAACAGCGCATCGTGAAAGGCCCGGTCGCTGGCCGCCGACCAGCGTCGTCTCGCCCAGTTCAGACGTCTGCCGATCCGGGCGAAGAGGTTCATGCGCCGGCCGTCCGCCTCGCGAGCGGCCGCCCCGGCATCAGGCCTCTCGGACCCCGTGGCTGCGGACCAGGAAGTAGCCGGCGACGACGACGAGCAGGGCGCCGTTGATGGCGATGATGTGCGGCGCGCCGATGATCGTCGCGAAGTAGCCGCTCGTGAGGCTGCCGAGCGGCATGCCGCCGCGGAAGGCGACGAGGTAGATGCTCATCACGCGCCCGCGCATCTCGTTGGGTGCGATCAGCTGGATGAGCGACGTGACCGTGGAGAAGACGACCATCAGCGCCGCGCCGGTGAGGAACAGGAGGATGTCGCTCAGCCACAGGGTCCGCGACAGCGCGAAGGCGACGATGAAGATGCCGTACAGGCCCTGCACGATGAGCGCCGTCAGCCCCATCCGCGGGAACTTGCCGAGCGAGGCGACGATCAGCGCGCCGACCACCGAGCCGGCGCCCGAGAACGCCAGCATGTGGCTGTAGGTGCCCGCACCCTGCTGGAAGACCTGCTGCGCGAAGAGCGGCAGGAACGTCAGCACGGCGAAGCCGAGGAAGGTCGTCGTCGCCGCCAGGATGATGAGCGCGACCAGGCTGCCGCGGGCGCGCACGTACTGGAGGCCGGTCTGCATCTCGGCTCTCATGCTCCGCACTTCGACCGGCGGGATGTGCTTCACGTGGAGCGAGAAGAGCGCGTAGATGACGACGAGGAAGGAGAGCGAGTTGAGGACGAAGCAGATCGCCATCCCCTGGGGATCGCTGAACCCGATGCGCGCGGCGATCGCGATCGTCGCGCCGAAGACGAGCGGACCGATGACGCGCGCGATGTTGAACTGGATCGAGTTCAGCGCGACGGCGTTCGGCAGGTCCTTCTTGTCGACGAGCGAGGGGATGAGCGACTGGTAGGCCGGTCCGCCGAACGACTGGGCGAGGCCGGTCATGAACGACAGCGTCAGGATGTACCAGATCTTGACGCCGCCGGAGAAGACCAGCACCGCGAGCACGGCCGCCGTCGTCATCTGGATGTACTGCGAGGCGAGGAGCGTCTTCCGGCGATCGCGTCGATCGGCGATCACGCCGCCGATGAGCGTGAAGAGCATGATCGGCAGCTGCTGGAGGAACGCGTCGAGCCCGAGGAAGAAGGCCGACCCGGTGAGCGACAGCACGAGCCAGTTCTGTGCCGTCGTCTGGGTCCAGGTGCCAATGCTCGAGGTACAGGCGCCGAACCACTGCACGCGGAAGTCGCGATACGAGAAGGCCGCGAGCGTGCGGCGCAAGGCCCGGGAGCCGATTGACGAAGCCGGGGGCACCGCAGGGTCGGCAGGAGCTACTGGAGGGCTGATCTCAGCCAAGCGCGTCCCTGGATTCGATTCTAAATCGCCCTTTTTCAGAGCTTTAGCCCCACAGTAGTTCGGCTGAAGGCAACGGTCGGTATCTTACCTCAGTCGTGGCTTGATCGACGGACGAGGGCTGCGCTATAGTTCGTCTCGAAGGCGAAGATAAAGCGAAAATCAAATGGCTTCTCTTGCGCGCGCCGATCTCGAATCGCTCCTCCGCGTCCGGCAGCTCGATCGCACGCTCACCACGGCGCTGCCGGAACCCGCCGCCGCGCTCGACCCGTACTGTCTGGCACCGACCGGGGTGGCCGCGCTCGACGCCCGGCTGGGCGGCGGACTGCCGCGCGGCCAGCTCTCGGAGATCACCGGCCCGCGCTCGTCGGGGCGCGCCAGCCTCGCAGCGCGGATGCTGGCGTCGGCCGTCGCGCGCGGGGAGCTCGCGGCGCTCGTCGACGCGCTCGACATGTTCGATCCCGGGCCCGCCGAGGCGGCCGGCCTCGAGCTGGACCGGCTGCTCTGGATCCGCGGCCACATGGTGACCAGTCCCGGCCTGTGCCGCGATCTCAATCAGCGTGCGCTCGAGCAGGCCATCCGGGCGCTCGCGCTCGTGCTCCAGGCCGGCAACTTCGGCCTCGTCGTCTTCGACGCGGCCGAGGCGCCGGCGCTGGCGGCCGGTCGCCTGCCGTTCACCACCTGGCTCCGCCTGTCGCGTCTCGTCGAGGGCAGCCAGACGACGGTCGTGCTGATCGGCGGCGCGCCGATGGCGCGGAGCGCGGCGGGGGTGTCGGTGAAGCTTGCGGCACGCGGCCGCGCTCGTTTTCAAGGACATCTGTTCGAGGGGATCGAGGTCGAGGCGCGTGTTGTGCGCGCCCGTGCGCACGGACCGGAAGGGACGGCCGCCGCGTTCGCCACGGTCGCCGCGAGCCATGACTGATCGCCAGGCTCCCGTCCCCTCGTTTGCGTGTCTCTGGATCCCGCAGGGCGCCGGAGACACGCTCGCCGAGATCGCCCGGGCGTTTTCGCCGCGCTACGAGCGGCGCGGCGACGACGCGATCGTGCTCGATGTGAGCGGGCTGACACGGATGTTCGGCGACGCGCGCGCCATCGCCGAGGCGATCCGGCGCGACGCCGATCGGCGGGGCCTCGTCGTGCACGTCGCCCTGGCCGGCACGTCGACGGCGGCGCAGCTGCTCGCGCGCGCGCGTCCCGGTGTCACCATCGTCGAACCCGGCCGCGAAGCCCAGGCCCTGGCCCCGGTGCCGATAGAAGTGGCGCCTGCGGCCATGCGAGCCCGAGGACAAGGAGATCCGGGGGCGAGCATCGGCGTCGGTTCGCGGCGGGGGTGGGGCCCCGCCGCGAATGAAAAAAAGTCGGCACCTGCAGCGAATTGCCCCGTGGGTGTCTTCAAGTCCTGGGGGATCCGGATGCTGGGCGAGCTGGCGGCGCTGCCGGCGGCCGACCTCGCCGCCCGGATCGGCCGCGAAGCCGCCCGCTGGCAGGCGCTGGCGCGCGGCGAGGAAGTGATGCCGCTCGTGCCCGAGGCGCCCGAGGAGCGGTTCGAGGCGTCGATCGATCTCGAATGGCCGATCGAAGGGCTCGAGCCGCTGTCCTTCGTGCTCACGCGGCTGCTCGAGCCGCTCACGACCAGGCTCGAGCGGCGCGATCGCGCCGTGGCGGTGCTGCACGTGCGATTCGTCCTGACGACGGGCGCCGCCGTCGTGCGCAGCCTGCGGGTCGCCTCGCCGGTGCGCGAAGTGCGGACACTGCGCGGGCTCGTGCTGCTCGACCTCGAGTCGCATCCGTTGGAAGCGGCCGTCGATCGCGTCGAACTGCTCGTCGACCCGACGCCGGGGAAGGTGCTCCAGCACACGCTGTTCGAGCGCCCGCATCCGACGCCGGAGCAGCTGTCCACGCTCGTCGCGCGCCTGAGCGCGCTGATGGGGCAGGACCGCATCGGCGCGCCCGCGACGCTCGACACCCATCGTCCCGGCGCGTTCGTGATGAAGGCGTTCGCGCCTGCGGCCCGAAGTCATGTTGACGGTGTCGCGGCCAATCCGCTGACAGGGGCGTCGGTGCCGTCGATGCTGCACCGGTGCCGGCAGCCGGTGCCCGCACGCGTCGCGGTCGCGCACGGCCGGCCCGTGCGCGTCGTGACCGATCGGCAGGGCTTTGCCGGCGGTGTCGTCGTGTCCGCTGCCGGCCCCTGGCGCGCGTCGGGGGAGTGGTGGAACGCCCGCGGCCCATCGGGGAATGACAGGGTGGATGGGGCTCCGACCCACCCGGCCCCGTACGACCGCACCGAATGGGACGTTGCGCTCGCCGATGGCGGTGTCTATGGCGTCTTCGAAGATCACCGGTCGGGCCGGTGGTTCATCGAAGGGATGGTCGACTGAAACGGGTGCCGGGCACCAGGGGGGTGGCCGGGTGCACTCCGTAGTGCGGACCTTCAGGTCCGCCGCAGGGCAGGCCTGAAGGCCTGCGCTACGTCGATCCCCAAGCTACGTCGATCCCGAAACGCCTCCAGGCACCTGGCACCTGGCACCAGCACCCGGCACCCGGCCCATGACACCTGGCACCTGTTTCATCGAACTCCACGCGGCCTCGGCGTTCAGTTTTCTCGAGGGCGCGTCGCTGCCGGAAGCGCTCGTCGACCGGGCCGCCGAGCTCGGCTATCCCGCACTCGCGCTCCTCGATCGCGACGGCGTTTACGGCGCACCGCGCTTCCACAAGGCCGCGCTGGCCGCCGGCATCCGCCCGATCATCGGGGCGGAGCTGACGATTGGCGCCTCCGGCCCGCGCGAGGGGTCGGAGGGCCGTGCGCGGAGTGCGCCCCAGAGCCTTGAACGATGCTGGCCGCTGCCCGTCCTCTGCGAATCCCAGGACGGGTACCGGAATCTCTGTCGCCTCGTCACGCGGATGAAGCTCGCCTCGCCGAAGGGGGCGGGCGCGCTCGCGCTCGGGGACTTCGACGGCATGACGGGCGGCCTCGTGGCGCTCGTGGGGCGCCCGGCGCTCGACGCCCGCCGCTTCGGCGTCGGCGGGTTCGCCGACGCGCTCGTCGGCCTGTTCGGCCGCGACCGCGTGTACGTCGAGCTGCAGCGGCACGGCCGGCGCGACGAGGAAGCCGACAACGCCGCGCTCGTCGCGCTGGCGTCGGCGTTCCACCTGCCGGTGGTGGCGACCGGCGGGGTCCGCTTCGCCCATCCGTCGGCGCGGCCGCTCTTCGACGTGCTGACGTGCATCCGCCATCACACCGATCTGGCCCGCGCCGGCCGGCGCCTCGCGCCCAACGCGGAGCGCTACCTGAAGCCGCCGGCCGAGGTGGCGGCGCTCTTCGCCGATCGGCCGGATGCCGTCGCCCGGACGGGCGAGCTGGCCGACCGCCTGCAGTTCACGCTCGCGGATCTCGGCTACCGCTTTCCCGACTATCCCGTGCCCGAGGGCGAGACGCAGGCGTCGTTCCTCCGGCAGATCACCGAGGTCGGCGCGCGCGAGCGCTACCGTCCGTACCACGACCGGGCGCGCGCGCAGATCGCGCGTGAGCTCGATCTCATCGAGAAGCTCCAGCTCGCCGGCTACTTCCTCATCGTCTGGGACCTGGTGAACTTCTGCCGGCGCCACGGCATCCTCGTGCAAGGGCGCGGCTCGGCGGCCAACAGCGCCGTCTGCTACAGCCTGGGGATCACGGCGGTCGATCCGGTCGGGATGGATCTGCTCTTCGAGCGCTTCCTGTCGGAGGAGCGCGGCGAGTGGCCCGACATCGACCTCGATCTCCCGAGCGGAGATCGGCGCGAGCGCGTCATCCAGTACGTCTACGAGAAGTACGGCCGGCTCGGAGCGGCGATGACGGCCAACGTCATCACCTACCGCGGCCGGAGCGCCGCGCGCGAGGTGGGGAAGGTGATGGGCTTCGACCCCGCACAGGTGGACCGGCTCGCGAAGGTGATGGACCACTTCGAATTCAGAGATCCGGACGACACGCTGCCGCATCACCTGGCGACCGTCGGGCTCGATCGGCACGCGGAGCACGTGCAGCTGTTCGCCCGGCTCTGGCGCGAGATTCAGGATCTCCCGCGCCATCTCGGCCAGCATTCCGGCGGCATGGTGATCTGTCAGGGCCGCCTCGACGCCTGTGTGCCGCTCGAGCCCGCCACCATGCCCGGCCGCGTGGTCGTCCAGTGGGACAAGGACGACTGCGCCGACATGGGCATCGTGAAGGTGGATCTGCTGGGCCTCGGCATGATGGCCGCCCTGCAGGATGCGTTCGAATTGATCAACGCCCCCGGCACGCCCCCGGCCCCCGGCGCGGGGAACCCGGCACTCGAGTTGGCCACCATCCCTCCCGACGATCCGGCCGTCTACGGGCTTCTTCAGCATGCCGACACGGTCGGCGTCTTCCAGGTGGAGTCGCGCGCGCAGATGGCGACGCTGCCGCGGCTCAAGCCGGAAGTCTTCTACGACCTGGTGGTGGAAGTGGCGATCATCCGGCCGGGCCCGATCGTCGGGCAGATGGTGCATCCGTATCTCAACCGCCGCGCCGGGCGCGACGCGGTACGGTATCCCCATCCCTCGCTCGAGCCGATCCTGAAGCGGACGCTCGGCGTGCCGCTCTTCCAGGAGCAGCTGCTGCGGATCGCGATGGTGGCGGCGGGCTTCACCGGCGGGCAGGCCGAGGAGCTGCGGCGTGCGTTCGGCTTCAAGCGGTCCGAGCGCCGGATGCGGGCGATCGAGGGCCAGCTGCGCGAGGGCATGGCGGCCAACGGCATCACCGGCGCCGCGGCGGACGAGATCGTCACGTCGATCACGTCGTTCGCGCTCTACGGGTTCCCGGAGTCGCACGCGGCGAGCTTCGCGCTGCTCGCCTACGCGAGCGCGTACCTGAAGGTGTACTTCCCGTCGGCGTTCTACGCCGCGCTCCTCAACAACCAGCCGATGGGCTTCTATCATCCATCGACCCTCGTCAAGGATGCCCAGCGCCGCGGCGTGCGCTTCCAGCCGATCGACGTGCAGCACTCGAGGTGGGACTGCACGGTGGAGCCCGACGGGGCGATCCGGCTCGGGCTCCGGTACGTGGCCGGCTTGCGCCAGGCGGTGGGGCGAGCCATCGAGAGTGCCCGAGGCCCGGAGCCTGCGCTCGGGGCCGAGGGGCCCCGAAGCGCGGCGGGCGCGTGGGCCCCCACGCGTGCTGGCGAAAGCCGACCGAATGCCGCAACGATTCGACCTGCCGAGGGGATCCCGTCACGCTGCCCGAAGTGCGGCTGCGACGATCCCTCGATGCTCGAGATCGCGGACGAGGGCGGCTTTTGCAACGTCTGCTCGCACGAATGGGACCGGGGCCGGGCGTCGACGCCCGGCCCCGGGCGCCCCCGCGGGGTTTGCCTCGCTCGACGACCTGATCGCGCGAACGGGTCTGCGGCGCGACGAGCTCGTCACGCTCGCCGACATCGGTGCGCTCAACGCGTTCGGCTACGACCGCCGGTCGGCGCTGTGGCAGGCCGAGCGCGCCGTCCGCCCCTCGGGCGAGCTCTTCGACGATGGCGCGAACCCCGCCGATCGCACCTCCCCCTGTCCCCTGCGTCCAATGACCGAGTCCGAGCGTCTGGTGGCCGACTATGCGGGCACGGGCCTGTCGATCGGCCGTCATCCGATGGCGCTCTTGCGCGGGGATCTGGCGATGCGGGGTGTCCTGCGCGCCGCGGACCTGAAGAATACGCGGCGCGGGCGCCGCGTGCGGGTGGCCGGCATGGTCATCACGCGCCAGCGTCCGGGCACCGCCAAGGGCTTCGTCTTTCTCACGCTCGAGGACGAGACCGGCGTCGCCAACGTCATCGTCCGGCCGGACCTGTTCGCGCGCGATCGGCTGGTTATTGTCGAGGAGCCGTTTCTGATCGTCGACGGCCTGCTTCAGCACGAGGACGGCGTCGTGGCGGTGCGTGCCGAGCGCGTGCAAGGAATGCATGGGCCGACGGTGGACTTCGACGCGCACGACTTTTATTGATCGTCAATTTTTGTCAGAGCCGCTGTACTCGCCCAATTCCCGCAGGTATAATTCCGTGCCATTCACCAACTGGAGGATTCATTGCTGATCGCTGTGCTCGCTGCTGTCCTCTCGCTCGGCGGAAGCCCGGCTGTGCTCGCGGCGTCGCCTGCTCCCAGCCCGGCGCCCGCCGCGCAGGCGGCGCAGGGCGCCGTGGACATCCTGGTGGTCGATCCCCAGGGGCTCGCCGTGCCCGGCGCCCAGCTGACGCTGACGGCCCGCGAGGGCGGAACCCGGCGGACGGCCGAGAGCCGCGCGTCGAACGTCCGGATCTCCGGCCTGCCCGCCGGCGACTACACCCTGCGCGTCGACATCGAGGGCTTCGCGCCCCAGACGGTGCCGGTCACGATCACCGCCGCGGCTCCGGCCGCCGTCACGGTCCGTCTCGCCCCGGCGGGCGTTCGCCAGGATGTCGTCGTGACGCCGACGCGCACCGAAGAGCGTCTCAACCAGGTGCCGGCGGCCGTGACCGTCGTCACGAGTCAGGCGATCCAGGCCTCGCCCGCCACGGTCGTCGACGACGTGCTGCGGGAGGTGCCGACCTTCAGCCTCTTCCGCCGGTCCAGCAGCCTCGTGACGCATCCGACCTCCCAGGGCGTCTCGCTCCGCGGCGTCGGGCCGAGCGGCGTGAGCCGCACGCTCGTGCTGGTCGACGGCTTGCCCTTCAACGATCCCTTCGGCGGCTGGGTGTACTGGACGCGCATCCCCATGCTCAACGTCGATCAGATCGAGGTCGACGACAGCACGAGCTCGAGCGTCTGGGGCAACTATGCCGAGGGCGGCGTCATCAACATCGTGACCGCGCCGCCGATTCGGAGGACGCTCGAGATCAAGCCGCAGTACGGCAACAAGAACAGCCCCAAGCTCGACTTCGTCGGAAGCGATCGCTGGAGCAGCAGGCTGGGCGCTTCGGTCGAGGGCAGCTTCTACGACACCAACGGCTACCCGGTGATCAGCCCCGCCGAGGCCGGCGCGATCGACGTGCCCGCGACCGTCAACTACAAGAACCTGTCCGGCAAGCTCGAGTACACGCCCAGCCAGCAGTGGGACGCGACCCTGCGCACGGGCTACTTCGCCGAGAACCGCGGCAACGGCCAGATCCAGCTCGTCAACGACACGCGCACGAAGTTCCTCAACGGCGGCGTGCACGGGCGCCTGGCCGACGGCAGCGACCTGCAGGCCTCGCTGATGTTCACGACCGAGCAGTTCCACTCGACCTTCACGTCGGTGCCGGTGACGACGCCGCCCCGGGCCTCGAACCGGATCTCCCTCGACCAGCACGTGCCGGCCAAGAACACGGGCGGCATGGTGCAGTGGTCGAAGGCCTTCGGCACGAACCACTTCATCACGGCGGGCACCGACTGGAACTGGGTGACCGGCGACAGCCAGGAGAACGTGTACGGCAACCCGAACCTCGCGACGCCCACGACGTACCGCGTCTCGGGAGGCAAGCAGCGCGCGTTCGGCGCGTTCGGGCAGGATCTGATCGAACTCTCGCAGGAGCTGCGGGTCACGCTGAGCGCGCGCGTCGATCACTGGAGCAACTACGACGGCCACAACCTCGAGACGGCGATCGCGACCGGCGCACCGACCGCGAACGACGTCCCGGCGTATCCCGACCGGTCGGACACGGTGATCAACCCGAAACTGGCCGCGCTCTACCGGGTGTCCGACAAGATCAGCGCCTGGGGCTCCATCGGTCGCGGGTATCGCGCGCCCACCCTGAACGAGCTGTACCGTCAGTTCCGCGTCGGCAACGTGGCGACGCTGGCGAATTCCGACCTGGGTCCGGAGCGCATCACGGCCGGCGAACTGGGCGTCACCGTCGCGCCGACCAGCGACGTGACGTGGCGCGCGACGTGGTTCGACGACGGCATGACCAATCCCGTGTCGAACGTCACCATCAGCACCACGCCCTCGCTCATCACCCGGCAGCGGCAGAACCTCGGGCGGACGAAGGTCCAGGGCCTGCAGACGGACGTCGACTACCGCGTCAACGCGGAGTGGCACGTGACCGCGGCGTACGTGTTCAACCGCGCGACGGTGACCGAGAACCCCGCCGACATGACGCTCGTGGGCAACTATCTGCCGCAGGTGCCGAAGAACCGCGGGTCGATTCAGGTGACCTATACCAACCCGCAGATCGCCACCTTCGCGGTGTCGACCGAGTTCTCCGGCGCCCAGTTCGACGACGACCAGAACCTGTACGTGCTGCCGAAGTACGGCGTCGTGGACCTGCAGGTGACGCGGGCGGTCAGCAATCAGCTGGACATCTTCGCGGGTGCCCAGAACCTGTTCAACCAGCAGTTCCTCACGGGCACGAATCCGACGACGATCGGCAATCCCCGGCTGATCACCGCGGGATTCCGGCTGCGCTGGACGGGACGGTAGGTCAGGGTGCGGTTGGCGTAGGTTCAAGACTCCCCGGCGGCCGGCCGTCGGGGAGTCCTGACCCCTACGATGTCGCTGCTTTGACTTCGTTGACGAGGACTTGCGTGCCCGCCTTGATCTCGTCGGTGCCCCGTGCGGCGACCTCGTCGCCGGGCCGGAGATCCCCGAACACCTCTGTCAGCGTGCCCGACGTCAGCCCGGTCTTCACGTCGATCCAATCCGTTTTGCCGTCGCGGATCCGCACGACGAAGGTGCGATCCGTCGTGCTGGCGACGCTGGCGCTCGGGACGAACAGCGACGGTTCGGGCCGGTGGATCGGCCATCGGATCTGACAGAACGTCCCCGGCACGAGCTCGTCGTTCCGGTTCGTGACGTCGAGTTCCACGGCCATCGTTCGGGTCCTGACGTCGATGTTGTGCGCGATGCGGGCGATCGTGCCCGTGAACGTCCGTCCCGGGTACGCGGGCACGGTGAAGGAGACTGTTGCGCCAGTGTTCACGCCGGCGATGTACGCCTCGGGCACGGGTACCACGAGGCGGAGCCGATTCTCGGTCACGACGCGGAGAATCGGGGCAGACCCGGCTGGTCCGCTGTTCGGCCCGACCAGCGCGCCGGGATGCACGTTGCGCTCGGTCACCACTCCGTCGAACGGGGCGGTCACGCGCAAGTACGCCTCCATCTGCGTCACCGACGCGAGCGCCTGACGCGCGGCTTCGGCTGTCTGCTCGGCCGCCGCGACCTCGCTCCGGCCGGCGTCCAGGGCCTTTTCTGCGATGTTCAGATCGTTCCCGGCGACAACGCCTGGCGTCGCCGACGCTGCCTTGAGGCGGTCGTACGTGCTCGCATCGGCGTCGGCCTTCGAGCGCACCGCGGCGAGCTGCGCCTCGGCCGCCTGCACCTTCGATTGGGCCTCGGCGCGCTGGGCGACGAGCTCTGGCGCCTCGAGCTCAGCCAGCAGTTCGCCCCGCCTGACGCGGGAGCCTCGATCGACGACGATGGCCTTCACGAAGCCCGTGACCTTCGGGTAGATCGCGACGCTCTCGTACGGATCGAGCTGGCCGGGCATCGACAGAGTGACGTCGAGCGGCTGCTGGAGGACCCGCACCACGTCGACGGTGGGTGGTCCGGCCGGTGGGGCGGCTTTCTCGGTCTGCGCAGCTCCGCGGCTGCCGCAGCCGTAGAGGCCCATCGAGAGGAGCAGCCATCCGGCGCCCCACCTGCGGACATGTCCAAGAGGCGATCGCGTGCTCATACGTTCATCCCTGCGTGCGATAGAGGCTCTCCGGATCATCGGGATCCAGTGATGCTGAATTGACGTTTGCCGTCTGCTGCAGGAGCGAGTAGACCGACGGCACGACGAACAGTGTGGCCAGGGTAGCGGCCGCGAGCCCGCCGATGACCGCGCGCCCGAGGGGGGCCGCGGCGCCGGCGCCTTCCCCGATGGCCAGCGCCATCGGGATCATGCCGGCGATCATGGCCGCGCTCGTCATGAGCACCGGCCGCATCCGCGCCTGCGCCGCGTGAATGGCCGGCGCCAGGCTGGAGCCGCCGTGCCGCCGCGTCTGCTCGGCGAAGGTCACCAGGAGGATCGCGTTCGCCACGGCAATCCCGATCGCCATGATCGCGCCCATGAAGGATTGCACGTTGATCGTCGAACGCGTCGCAGCCAGCATCAACACGACGCCGGTCAGGACGGCCGGCACCGTGGAGACGACGACGACCGCGAGGCGCAGGGACTGAAAGTTGGCCGCGAGCAGGAGGAAGATCACCGCGATCGCGACCACGAGCCCCGCCGAGACGTTGCCGAGCGTCTCGCGCATGGTCGCGATCTGTCCGCGGACGCTCACCGTGGCGCCCCGCGGCGGCGCGCCGGCCCTGGCGATCGCCTGGTCGATCTGGCTGCCGATGCGGCCCAGGTCGGCCCCGGCGACGTTGGCGGACAGGGTGACCATTCGCTGGCCGTTGATCCGGTCGTACTCGCCCACGATCGTCTGGTCGTGGAGCGTCGCCACGTCACCGAGCAGCGGATGGGAGGCCCGCGTGGCGGTGACGGGCACGACGGCCAGATCGTCGAGGCTCGTCATCTGAGGCTGAGGCACCTCGACCTGGACCTGGAATGCGATCCCGGTGCGCGGGTCGGCCCAGTAGTTCGGCGCCACGAACCGGCTGGACGATGTCGCGGCCACGAACGACCGGCCAATCTGATCGACCGTGACCCCGAACTGTCCGGCCATCTCGCGGTTGACGTTTACCTGGACGGCAGGATAGTCGAGCGCCTGCTCGACCTGCAGGTCGCGGAGCAGCGGAATCCGGGCGAGCTGGTCGCGCACCTTGGTGGCAAACGCCCGAGTGGCCGTGAAGTCGGGTCCCATGACCGCGACTTCCACCGGAGTGGGGACGCCGAAGTTCAGGATTCGGCTGACGATGTCGCCGGGCTCGAAGGAGAACCGCACGTCGGGAAACTTCTTCGCGAAGCGCTGGCGGAGCTGCTCTTCGAACTCGGGCAGTTCGATTCCGGCGCGCGGCTGGAGGGCGACCTGCAGCACGGCTTCCTGGGGTCCGCCGGTCCAGAGAAAGATCGTGTTCACCGGATACGCCGACGGCTGCACGCCGACGTACCCGAGGGTGACATCGACGTTCTGCGGTCCAGCCGCGGCGCTGATCTCGCCGAGGACGTCCGTGGCCAGCTGCTCGGTCCGCTCGAACATCGTGCCGGCTGGCGCGCGCACCCGCAGCTGGAACTGGTGGGCGCCGCTCGCGGGAAAGATCTCCCGTCCCAATCGGAGGCCGACGCCGGCGACGATCGCGATCGTCACGAGGGCGTAGGCGGCGACCAGGATCCCGCGCCACGGCGCCAGCGCCTCCAGCGTTCGCGTGAGCCGTCGACGGAGGCGGTCGACCCAGTCTTCGTCCGCTGAGCGGCCGCCTGGCGGATGCGCCTGTCCGCGCAGCCACCAGATCGACAGCACGGGTACCAGCGAGCTCGACAGCAGGAAGGAGGCCATCATCGCGAAGCCGACCGCGAGCGACAGCGGGACGAAGAGCGACTGCGACACGCCGGTCATGAAGAACGATGGGACGAAGACGGCGATGACCGACAGCATGGCCAGCAGGCGCGGCCCCACGACCTCGCCGCTCGCGTCGAGGACGCCGCGCGCGAGCGGGACTCCGCGCGCCAGGTGCGTGTGGATGTTCTCGATCGCGACGGTCCCTTCGTCGACGAGGATGCCGACCGCCAACGCCAGGCCCCCGAGGGTCATGATGTTGATCGTCTGGCCCGAGGCCCAGAGCGCGACCACGGCCGTGAGCAACGCGAATGGAATCGTCACGACCACGATCGCCGAGCTGCGCCAGTCGCGCAGGAACAGCAGCACCATCAGGCCGGTCAGCAGCGCGCCGAGCACCGCCTCGCGCAGCACCGATTGGAGGGCGTTGGAGACGTTGCCCGACTGGTCGAGCTCGTAGGAGACCTTGATGTCGTCAGGGACCAGGGACTGGAAGCGAGCGAGGTTGGCTTTGACCTCGGACACCACGGTCAGCGTCGACGCGTCGGGGCGCTTGGTGACCGGAATGTACACCGCGCGACGCCCGTTGGCGAGCGCGTACGCCGACGGGATGTCCGTGCTGTCGCTGACCGACGCGACGTCGCGAAGGAACACCGTCGGGCCGGCGCCGGCTCGAATCGGCAATTCGAGCAGGTCGTCGATGTTCGACACGACCGAGTTGATGGGGGTGATGCGCGTCTTCCCGTCGATGTTGACGCTGCCCGACGGGATGATGACGTTGCCGGCGCTGATGGCGCGAACGACCTCGTCGGGTGCCATGCCGTACGATCGAAGCCGGGCCGGATCGACCCGGACGACCATGGTCCGTTGGCTGCCGCCGAACGGCGGCGGCGCGGACACGCCGGGCAGCGTCGCAAACTGCGGGCGAATCCGGTTGAGTGCCAGATCCTGGATTTCGCCGAGGCTGCGGGTCTCGCTCGAGAAGACCAGGTATCCGACTGGCACGGTGCCGGCGTCGAACCGCATGATGAAGGCGCCGACCGTGCCGGGCGGCATGAAGGCGCGCGCCCGGTTCACGTACCCGACGACCTGTGCCATCGCCTGCGCCATGTCGGTCCCGGCGTGGAAGGTGAGCTTCAGCAGCCCCGCGTTCTGAATCGACTTCGACTCGACGCTCTCGATCCCGTTGATGTAGAGGAAGTGGTACTCGTAGTAGTACGTGACGTACCCCTCCATCTGTGCGGGGCTCATCCCGCCGTAAGGCTGCGCCACGTAGATCACGGGCAGGTTCAGATCGGGGAAGATGTCGATTCGCATGCGGCTAATGGCGAAGACGGCGGTCAGGGCCACCGCGATCACGGCGACGAGAGTCGTGATCGGGCGGCGGAGGGCGGTACGAATCAGCCACATGGCACGAGCTCCTAGGGTCGCCTGAGGATGTCGAGGAGTGGAGTGAGATCGCCGTGCGCGACCGCCGCCGCCAGCAGGGCCCGCCAGACATCGATGCGCGCGAGCTGATCCTGCACTTCCGCTTGTGCAAGCAGGCTCTGCGCGTCGGCGACCTCGACGAGGCTGGCGAGACCGGCGTCGTAGCGGGCCCGCGCCTGCGTCTCGCTCTGCTGCGCCGCGGCGAGTTGGACGGGCGTGTTGGCCGCCACCGCGCGCGCCGTCTGCAACACGGTCGACGCGGCCTGCTGTTCGGTGGTGACCGTCAAGACCGCTTCGTCGTACAAGGCGGCACTCGCGCGTTCGGACGCCGCCGCCGCGGCCTTTCGGGCCCGCAACGAGGAGAAGTCGAAGACGTTCGGAAACAGCACCTCGACGCCGGCGGCCCAGTTGGCCCGCTCCAGGCCCAGGCCGTCCGCGCCGCCGTCGAAGACGCCGTTGGGATTCGCGCCGCTGCCACGGGCCGACACGCTGGACTCGACGAAGAGCCGCGGGAGGTCGGTACGCGCGAGCATGCTTTGCGCGGCCCGTGCGCGATCCACCGCCGCCTGACGCACCTGGGCGAGAGGGTGGGCCGCCGGCGCGACGGGTGCGAGATCGCCCTGCGGCAGGCGTCCCAGTAGCTGGTCGCCCACGATCGTCACTGGGCCCGCCGCGCTCCCCAGGACGCGCCTGAGCGTCGTCGCGGCGATCGTCGAGGCCTGCTGTGCCTGCAGGAGGCGCGTCTGCGCAGCTGCCCGTTCGGCGTCGGCGCGCGACTGATCGGCACCTGGACGCAGCTGGTTGGTCACGAGCGTCCGGACGGACTGGAGCAGGGCGTTGCGGCGATCGACATCGGCCTCGGCGGCGGCAACAGCCCGCTGGGCGGCGAGGACGTCGAGGAACGCGGTCGCGACGGCGTTCTCGACGTCGAGGCGTGTCAGCGTCTCGTCGGCGCGCGCCTGCGTCAAGGCGGCCTGCGCTTCGACCACGGTGGCGTGCCGCAGACCAAGATCGAGCGGCTCCCAGGAGAAGAGCGCGCCGACCGCGCTGCCCCAGACGCTCTGACTGGAACTCTCGGGCAACACGGGGCCCGACAGCGCGGGGATGACCGCCTGCGGCAGCACCTGGCCGAAGATGTTGTTCGCGGTCGCACGGTTCGACTGCCAGAGTGCGTCGAGGCGCGGCAGGTAGGCGGAGCGGGCGACGTCGACGCCGGCGGCCGACGCGTTCACTTCCTCGAGCGCGGCCCGGATCCCCGGGTAGTGATCCGTCGCGTACTGGATGGCCTGCTCGAGGGTGAGTGTAGAGGGCGGCCCGGACTGGCTGGGAGCCTGTGCGTGGGCCGCCGGCGGCGACGTGACGACACACAACGGGACGAGCAGCCACGCGTACGGTCGAGACATCAGTACCTTCCGCACCTTCGAGCGATTGGGTCCTCACCACTCAGCGACAGACGCGTGCGGCCGCTCGATATCGCAAACAGTCTACGAAATACGTAATATGGGCTACCGACCGGCGGATGTCAACGATCGGAGACGGTGGCTAGACGCGACCCCCGGTGTCCGGCCGGGCGCGTCCGGTCGGCTTCGTCCGGGCACGCGGGGATGCCGGACGGCCGCCGACCTCGCGGTACAGCTCGTCGATGGAGAGGCGAAGCTGGTTCAGGACCTCGTGGCCGCGAGGGGTGAGGCGATACACGCGCGCGCCTTTGCGCCGCTCGGGTTCCGAGGCGCGGAGCCAGCCTCGTTTGGCCATGCGCGCGAGGATGGGGTACAGCGTGCCCGGACTCAGGCGGTAGCCATGGTGCCCCAATTCCTCGAGCATCCACTGGCCGTAGATGCCCCGGCCGTCCGCCGCGTGATGGAGGATGTGAACCTTCCAGAAGGCGAGCAGGAACTCGCGGGCAATGGGGTCGCGCATAGCGCCATCGATGATAGCACCTGGAATTCGTTCGTTATCGGTTTCGCGAGCACGCGGTAGGAGGGACAGGCTGGAAACCGGCACGGCGCGTGGCAGCCGTGGCGCGCGATCCTGACTGAGCAACGTGGACCGTCGGGTCCGCGATCACTCCTCGGTGGCGGGCAGCGGGTCCGCCACCGCCGGCTCGCGACTGCGGAGCCGGCGCATCGTCTCCCCGATCTTCAGCGACCCGGCGAAGAGCACGCCGACCGGCACGACGCCGGCCAGCCGGTGGCGCGCGACGGCGGCGAGGCCCGCCGAGGCGATGCAGCCGCAGTTGGCGCAGTCGGGCGCGCCGCCGAACTGGCACGGCGTGATCCGCGTCGTCAGGTCGGCGGAGATGCTCGTGGTCGTGCGCGCGAAGACGCACTCGTCGGGCGACGCCGGCGGATTCGCGTAGACGTCCAGCATGCCCTTGCGCATCTGCAGCCTCGGGTAGCGCTGGCGGAGCGCCATCAGATCGGCGACCACCTGGGCGCGATCGGCCGGCCGCAGCCGCTCGGCCGACACTTCCCCGACCTGCGGGGTGTAGAGGCTCATCCAGATCTTCTCGATCGCCGGCTGCGCGGACCAGACGCGCACGAACTCGTCGAGATAGCCGGGACGGTTCACCTGCTGGCGCGTGACCGTGCAGTGCACGGTGATGCGATGGCCCGCGATGTGGGTGAGGATGCGATCGTAGGTGGCCGGCGCGCGGCGGGCGTCGTGCTCGGGTTGCAGGCCGTCGATCGACACCACGATCGTCAGCCGCCTGATCCGGCCCCACGCGGCCGGAATCGGACGAACCGCGCTCGTGACGAGCTGCGTGTAGATACCGCGCGCCGAGAGCTCCGGCAGGAGGTCGTCGAGCTCGCGGTAGCGGACGAGCGGCTCGCCGCCGACGATCGACACGTGCAGCGGGCGGTGGCGATCGACGAGATCGAGGACGCCATCGACGAGGGCCCGACCCTTGAAGTCGCTCACGTCGCGGAGCGTGACCTCGCCGCCGAGGTGCTCATCGCCGTAGGCGTAGCAGCCGGGGCAGCGCAGGGGACACTCCCGGGTGATCTCGATCGAGAGTGCCGGCGCGTACCCCTGCAGGATCCGTCCCCACGCCGAGAAGATGGCTTCCATCGGCCCACTATAGCAGTGCGTACGAGCGTGGCGCTATTCTATGGGCCCGATGATCGAGAAACGGCGGTCCCGAATTCAGGGCTGGGGCGTCTTCGCGACCCGGCCCATTACGAAGAACACGCGCATCATCGACTACGCAGGCGAGAAGATCTCGAGCCGGGAGAGTCTCAAACGCGAGCGTCGGTACCTGAAGCAGGGGCACATCTGGTGCTTCGCGCTCACGCAGCGAACGGTCGTCGACGCCGGCGTCGGCGGCAACGTCGCCCGCTTCATCAATCACTCGTGCCGTCCCAACTGCTACGTCGAGATCAAGGACGGCACGATCTGGATCCGCGCCGCGCGCAACATCCGCCGCGGCGAGGAGCTGACCTACCACTACCATACCGACGGCGACGCCGTGATTCGCTGCCGCTGCCGGAAAGGCTGCCAGACCCTCCTATGAGGGCGCTGTACCTCCATGGATTCGCCTCGTCGCCGCGGTCCACGAAAGCCACCGTGCTCGGAGCCCGCCTGCGGGCCCGCGGCGTGGCCTTCGCCTGCCCGGATCTGAACGCGCCGGCGTTCGCCTCGCTGACGATGACCCGGATGCTCGCGGACATCGATCACGAGCTCGACGCCGCGCCAGGGCCCACGGCGCTCATCGGGTCGAGCCTCGGTGGCGCGCTGGCGATCCTGGCAGCCGCCCGGTGGCCGGCGCGCGTCGACCGCCTGGCGCTGCTCGCGCCGGCCGTCATGTTCGCGCGGCCCGGCCACCATCTCCTCCCGCCCGATCGCCTCGAGGCGTGGCGGCGCGAGGGGTCGCTGTCGTTCTTCCATTACGGGTCGAACGAAGAGCGCCGTCTCGACTACGCGTTCTACGAGGACTCGCTGCAGTACGATGTCTTCGGGGCCGCGTTCGCGCAGCCCTGCCTCGCGTATCAAGGCAGCCGCGACGAGCTCGTGGATCCGGCGTCGGTCGAGGCCTTCGCCCGGACGCGCCCCAACGTCTCGCTCACGCGGCTCGACGACGATCATCAGCTCGCCGCGAGCCTGCCGGCGATCTGCGAAGGCGTGGAGGCCTTCCTGGGCGTGTGACGAACGGAGGACGCACCACGGATCGAATCCCCCCGGCGCCTGTTCGTCTCCGTGATGTGCTTCCTCTGCGTGCTCGGCGTGTCGCCCGCCGCGCAGGCGCCGACGATCCGCGTGGGCTTCCTTCAGCCCAACGGGCGCTACCGCGTCCAGACGCTGGCCCTCGAGGACTACGTCGCGCGCGTGCTGGGCGGCGAGGCCGCGCCGAACACGCCGCCGGCCGCCCTCGAGGCGCTCGCGATCACCGTCAGGACCTACGCGGCCGCGAACGCCGGCCGCCACCATGCCGACGGCTTCGACATGTGCGACCAGACGCACTGTCAGGTCGTCGGCCGTGCGACGCCGGACACGATCCGCGCGGCCCAGGCGACCGCCGGGCAGATCCTGCTCTTTCAGGGGCGACCCGCGTCCGTGTACTACTCCGCATCGTGCGGCGGCCGCACCGAGGTGCCGTCGGCCGTCTGGCCGGGCGCCGACGATCCGCCGTATCTGCCGTCGCGTCCCGACGATGCCTGTCGCAGCGAGCCGTCGTGGACGGCGCAGCTGAGCGATGCCGATCTGCTGCGGGCGTTCAGGTCCGCCGGCTTCAGCGGGTCCAGGCTGGCCGGCCTGACCGTCCTCTCGCACGACCCGTCGGGGCGCGTCGCCGAGCTGGTCGTCAACGGCCTGCGCCCCGGCCGGATCACGGGCCAGGATCTGCGCACCGCCGTGTCGCAGACGCTGGGGCCCAGGCTGATCAAGAGCACGCTGTTCGATCTGCGCCAGGTGCGCGGCGGCTATGTGTTCAGCGGCCATGGCTCCGGCCATGGCGTCGGGCTGTGCGTGCTCGGCTCGGCAAACCTCGCGGCCGCGGGTGTCACGGCGCCCGAGATCCTCGGCCGCTATTTTCCGGGCACGACGATAGCGGACGAGGGCGGCGCCGGAGTGACGCCGGCCCGCCCGACGGCGGTTCCCGCGGCGCCGGTTCCGGGAACGCCCGACCTGGTCGTCGCGCTGCCGTCCGGTGACGACGCCCAGCGCCCCGCGCTGACCGGGGCCGCGGACGAGGCGCGCCGTCAGATTGCCGCGGCGCTGGGCGTCACTCCGCCGGCGCCGATGACGGTGCGCGTCCATCCCAGCAACGAGAGCTTCGAGCAGGCGACGGGGCGGCCCTGGTACGGGCTGTCGGCGGTCGTGGCCGGGGAGATCCACTTGCCGCCGATCTCGGGCCTCCAGGAGCGCGGTCTGCTGGTGCCGGCGCTCCGGCGAGCGGTCGCGCGGCTGCTCGTCGACGGCCCGCTCGCGGGCCGGCCGGAGTGGGTGCGGGAGGGCCTGGCCATCTACTTCTCCAGGCCGGACGCCGTTCCGGCAGCGACTCGCGGGGACTGCCCCTCGGATATCGACCTCATCCGCCCCGTGTCTCCAGGCGCCCTGGCCGCCGCCGACGACCAGGCGGCGGCGTGCGTCGCGCGTCAGCTGGGATCGGGCCGGAATTGGCGCGAGATCCGCTGAGTCGGTAGAATGCTCATAGCGGAACCTCTCAGGCGGCAACCAGCGTCCAAGGGAACGTCATGCTGATCAAGCGCGCGCAAGACATTCGCAGCTCGGAAATCACCCCGAAGCCGCTCTTCGTGAACCGCCGCGACTTCATCAGGACGGCCGCAGGCACCGCGGTGGCGGCGGCCGGCATCCTCGGCGCCACGAAGCTGCTTTCGGCGGCCCAGCCGGCCGCGCACGGCCGGCGTCTCGACGGGGTCCGGAAGAGCCCGCTCAGCACGAGCGAACGGCCCAACACCTGGGACCAGATCACGACCTACAACAACTTCTACGAGTTCGGCACCGACAAGGACTCGCCGTCCTATGCCGCCCGCGACTTCAAGACGACGCCGTGGACGGTGAAGATCGACGGGGAGTGCGCCAAGAAGGGCGACATGCCCCTCGAGGACATCCTCAAGGGCGAGACGCTGGAGGAGCGCATCTACCGCCACCGGTGCGTCGAGGCGTGGTCGATGGTGATCCCCTGGGTGGGTTTCCCGCTGGGCAACCTGATCAAGAAGGTTCAGCCCACGTCCAAGGCGAACTTCGTCGAGTTCACGACGCTGTACGATCCCGGCCGGATGCCCGGCCAGCGCCAGCCGATTCTCGACTGGCCCTACGTCGAGGGCCTCCGCATGGACGAGGCGATGCATCCGCTGGCGATTCTCGGCGTGGGCCTCTACGGCGAGGTGCTGCCGAACCAGGACGGGGCCCCGATCCGGATGGTCATCCCCTGGAAGTACGGCTTCAAGAGCATCAAGTCGATCGTGAAGATCCGCTTCGTCGAGAAGCAGCCGCTCAACACCTGGCAGCAGGAGGCCTCCAACGAGTACGGCTTCTACGCCAACGTGAACCCCAACGTGGATCACCCGCGCTGGAGCCAGGCCACCGAGCGCCGCATCGGCGAGTTCCTGAAGCGCAAGACGCTCATGTTCAACGGCTACGGCGATCAGGTGGCGTCGATGTACGCGGGCATGGATCTTCGCAAGAACTTCTGACGGGACCGGGGGGCTGTGGCTAGGGACTGGACCCGCGGCTGGTGACCACGCACAATCTGGTCCGGTGGGTCGCCAAACCGGCGGTTTTCCTGGCGGCGCTGGGCCCCCTGGCCTGGCTCCTCTGGGCGTTCTTCACGTTCCACCTCAGCGCGAACCCTCTCAGCGACATCACGAACGAAACGGGCGTCTGGACGCTGCGCTTCGTCTGCATCACGCTCGCGATCACGCCGGTGCGCCGGCTGACCGGCTGGAACGTGCTCGTCCGCTTCCGGCGGATGACGGGACTCTACGCGTTCTTCTACGGCACGCTCCACTTCCTCACCTACGTCATCCTCGACCGGTTCTTCAGTGTGCTCGCGCTCCTCGACCCGGGCGACGCCATCGTCTCGGCGGGGACGGCGCAGAAGCTGGTGATGGCCGTCGGCGAGGACATCGTCAAGCGGCCCTTCATCATGATCGGGTTCACCGCGTTCGTCCTGATGGTGCCGCTGGCGATCACCTCCACGGCGGGATGGATCCGGCGGCTGGGGGGGCGGCGCTGGAACCGGCTGCACCAGCTCGTCTACGTGACGGGGGGGTGTGCGGTGATCCACTACTACTGGCTGGTGAAGGCCGACGTCCGCCGCCCGCTGGCGTACGGCGCCGTGGTCGGAGGGCTGCTCGCCTTCCGCGTGGTCGTCCGGGCGCGGAAGGCGATGCAGGCGTCCGCGCGCGCGACGGCTGCCGCGCGCTGACTCAGGCCTGTGCTTCGCCGCGCCGCCCGGTGCGGCGCGAGAGCCGCCGGCGCACGGCCGCCACCGGGCTCCACTCCCTGAGGTCGTCGAAGTAGGAGTAGACGACCGGCGTGACCAGGAGCGTCAGCAGCAGGCACAGTGTCTGTCCGCCGATGATCGTCACGGCCATCGAGGCCCGCGATCCGGCGCCCGCCCCGCGGCCGAGCGCGATCGGAATCATCCCGGCGACGATCGCGATCGTCGTCATCAGGATGGGCCGCAGCCGGACGTGGTTGGCGACGATCAGCGCCTGGTGGCGCTCCAGGCCCTGCGCGCGCAGGGTGTTGGTGTAGTCCACCTGGAGGATCGAGTTCTTCTTCACGATCCCGAACAGCATCATGAGCCCGATGGCGCTGTAGACGTTGAGCGTCATCCCGAAGGCCTTGAGCGCCAGCAGCCCCGCGGGCAGGCTGAGGGGCAGGGCCGTCATGATCGTCAGCGGGTGCACGAAGCTGTTGAACTGCGACGCGAGCACCATGTAGATGAAGGCGATGGCCAGCACGATGGCGATCAGGAAGTTGTTGGAGGCCTCGGCGAGGGTCCGCGCGCTGCCGGCGAAGACCACCTGGTAGCCCGGCTTCATGTGCAGCTCGTCGGCCTTCTCGTGCGCGTCGGAGAGGACCTGGCCGAGCGGCACGCCGTCGATGTTGGCGTTGATCGAGATCTGGCGCTGGCGGTTGTACCGGTCGATCGACGCCGGCCCGCTCTCCTTGCTGAGGCTGGCCACGTCGCTCACCTTGACCGTCCGGCCGGGCCCGGCGGGCACGAGCAGGTCGCCGATGCCGTCGGGATCGTTGCGGTACGGCTCGTCGAGACGGAGCAGGACCGTGTACTGTTCGTCGCCGTCCTTGTACTGGGAGATCTCGGAGCCGCCGATCAGCGTGCGCAGGTTCGTCGCCAGGGCGTCGATGTTGACGCCGAGGTCGGCGGCGCGGGCGCGGTCGACGTGCACGCGCAGCTCCGGCTGCGTGGGCTCGAAGTTCGTGTTCGCGTCCACCACGCCCCGGATCGTCCGGACTTTGTCGAGCAGCTGCACCGTGTAGTCCTGCAGCTGATCGATGTCCGGGCCCTGGATGAGCATGTTGAGGTTGTTCTGGCTGCCGCCGCCTCCGCGGCCGCCGCCCGTCGACGCCCCCGAGAGGTCCGTGCCGCCCGACACGCTCGTCCGCACCCCCTGGTAGCGGCGGATCATCGTCCGCGCGCGCCGCATCAGATCCTGCTGCGACATCGTGCGGTCCTCGAGGGGCGTCATCGCGATGTTGAAGCTCGCGCTGCCGGCGTTGATGTTCTCCATCACGCGGGAGAGCTCGGGCAGCGCCAGCACGTCCTTCTCGATCGGCTTGATGAACTCCTCGGTGCGCGGGTAGCTCGTGCCGCGCGGCAGCCGCACGTTGATGTTGAACTGGCCCTGATCGTCGTCCGGCACCAGTTCCTTGCCGACGAACGGGTAGACGAGCACGGCCGACGCGGTGACGGCGGCGGCCACCCCGAGCATCAGGCCCCGGTGCTCGAGCGACCAGCTCAACATCCGGCCGTACAGCCCGTCCAGGGCCGCGTAGAAGCCCGACGACTTGGTGGTGGAGTGGTCGGCCTTGACGTCCTCGCGCCGCAGCCACCAGGCGCAGAGGGCCGGCGTCAGGGTGAAGGACACGAACATCGAGAGGAGGATCGCCGACGCGGAGGTCAGGCCGAAGCTGTAGAAGTACTGGCCGATCTGCCCGGTCATGAAGGCCACGGGCACGAAGATGACGACCAGCGAGAGCGTCGTGGCCATCACGGCGAGGCCGATTTCTTGCGTCGCCGCGGCCGCGGCCTCCTTGGGCGACATGCCCTTTTCCTCGACGAACCGGAAGATGTTCTCGAGCACGACGATCGCGTCGTCGATCACGATGCCCGTGGCGAGCGACAGGGCGAGCATCGTCATGTTGTTCAGCGTGAAGCCGAGGATCTTCATCACGCCGAACGTGCCGATGATCGACGTCGGCACGGCCAGCGCCGCAATCAGCGTGACCCGGAGGTTGCGGATGAAGAAGAACACGACCAGGCTCGCGAGCAGGCCGCCGAACAGCAGGTGCATCCGGATGTCCTCGAACGAGCGCCGGATGAAGCGCGACTGGTCGTTGCCGATGTTGATCTTGATGTCCGGCGGCAGCGTCTTCTGGATCTCGGCGAGCTTCGCCATCACCCGGTCGACCACTTCGACCGTGTTGCTGCCCGACTGCTTCCGGACCATGACGCCGACGGCCGGGACGCCGCTCAGACGCGTCGCGCTGCGGATCTCCTCGACCGTGTCCTTCACCCGGCCCACGTCGGCGAAGGTGACGGCCGATCCGTTGCGGTAGGTGAGGATCACCCGGTTGAAGTCGTCCACGTTCTGGATCCGCCCCATCGTCCGGAGCGCGACCTCCGCGGGGCCGTTGACGAACGTGCCGCCCGGCACCTCGACGTTCTGGCGCTGGACGGCCGTCTGCACCTGGTCGACGGTCAGCCCGTAGGCGTTCAGCCGCTCCGGGTCGAGGAGCAGCTGGATCTCGCGCTGGCGCTGGCCGCTGAAGCTCACCTCGCCGACGTCCTGCAGGGTCTCGAGCACCTGCTTGACCTGCTTGTCCGCGATCTCGGTGATCTCCTTCTGGTCGCGCGGGCCGTAGACCGCCATCGCCAGCACGGGCTGCGAGTCCGGATCGAACTTCTGGATCTGCGGCTGGGTGGCGTCCCGCGGGAACTGCCGGACGATCGACGACACCTTGTCGCGGACGTCCTGCGTCGCGCTTTCGAGGTCGCGCGCCAGCGTGAACGTGATGCTGACGCGCGCGTTGCCCTCGCTCGAGGTGGCGCGCAGCTCGTCGATGCCGCTGATCGTGTTGACCGCTTCCTCGACCGGCTTCGTGATCTGCGTCTCGACCTCCTCGGCGCTCGCGCCGGGCAGGCCGACGCTGACCGAGACGGTCGGGTTGTCGGTCTTCGGCATCAGGTCGAGCCCGAGGCCCCAGTAGGAGAAGGCCCCGAGCACGACGAGCGCCGCGGTCATCATGAGCGCGAAGACCGGGCGGCGGACGCTGACGTCGGCGAGCAGCATCGCTAGACTCCTCCGCGGCGTCCGCCCCGTCGGGCGCCGCCGCCTCCGCTGGTGTCGGATTCTCCGCCCTCGCCGTCGCCCGTGCCGTCGTCGAGCACGACATGGGTGCCCGTCGCCAGCTGCCCGAGGTTCGACGCCGCAAGCCGCTCGTCGCCCCGCAGCCCGTCGAGGATCTCCCAGAGATTCGTCTCGTGCGCCCCGAGGGTCACGCCTTGCTGGCGGATCGTGCCGTCGTCCTGGATCACGTAGGTGTTGGAGACGCCCGCCAGCGTCGACACGGCGTCGTCGGAGAGGGCGAGGACGTTGGTGTCGAGGCGCGTGTCGACCGTGCCGGTCGCGAAGAAGCCCGGCTTGAGGACGCGGTCCTTGTTCGCCACGAGGACCTCGACCGCGAACGTGCGTGTCGTCTGGTCGACCGCCGGGCTGACGAACGCCACCTGGCCCGTGAAGGTGCGGTCGGGGAACGCCTGGACGCGGAACTCGACCTCCTGGCCCGGCTTGATCAGACTCGCGAACTTCTCCTGAACCGCGGTGCGCAGCTTGAGCGGCTGCATCTGCACGATCGTGGCGACCTGCGTGTCCTCGCGGATGTACTCGCCGGGCTGCACCAGGCGCTCGGAGATCGAGCCGCCCACGGGGGCGCGGATGACGGCGTCGTTCAGCTTCTTGCTGGCCAGGTCGAGGGCCGCGCGCCGATCCTGCAGGCTGGCCTTGAGGGCGTGCACGGTATCGAGCGCGGCCTGGTAGTTCGCCTCGGCCACCTTCAGCCGCGTCTGCGCCGTGTCGTGATCGACCTGCGAGAGGAGGCCGCGCTCGGCGAGGGCGTCGGCGCGCGCATACCCGGCCCGGGCGTCGGCGCGATTGGCCTCCGCCTGGCGGACCGACGCGATCTGCTCGTCGGGCGGCGGCGGCTGCCGCGTGCCCGGCTCGAGGCCGAGCTGCGCCTCGACCTGACGGAGGGCGCTCTCGGCCCGCTCCTGCGCGAGCTCGAGCTCACGGGGTTCGATGCGCACGAGCACGTCGCCGGGCCGGACCTCGGTACCGAGCTCCACGGGCACCTGACGCACGATGCCGGCAACCTCGCTGCTGACCTTGGCTTCATCGGGCGAGAGGAGCGTGCCCGACAAGTCGACGCGCCGCTGGATCGAAATGCGCTGGGGCCGGACGGCGCGAACCGTCACGCCGGCCTGCGATCCACGGCCGCCACGCCCTCCGCGGCCCTGGGCCTGGTCCCGCCCGGCGGAGGATCCGCAGCCTCCGACCGACAGGCTGACGATCAGAGAGAGAGCGAGGGCGCAGGGGCCGGCCGGGATCGGCCTGAAGGTGATGCTCATGGGCTGATTCTGTTCGGGAATGTATCTGGAAGTAACGGCGAGACGATGTCTCTGTCTGTTTGTCTCTATTCGTCTCGACGAAGTGTCGCAGATGGGGCGCTGCAGGACAAATAATGAAGTCGTAAAAATCAGGCGCGCCGCATCCAGCCGGCGAGCTGCGCGAGGTCGACGTTCCCGCCGCTCAACAGGACGCCGACGCGCGCGCCCGGGGCGGACACGATGCCCTCGAGCAGCGCGGCCGCGCCCAGCACGCCGGTCGGCTCGACGACCAGCTTCATCCGCTCGAAGACGAACCGCAGCGTCCGGACGAGCGCGTCATCCTCGACGGTGACCATCTCGCTCACGCCGTCGAGCACGAGCCGGAACGTCAGCGGACTGAGCGACGGCGTGCGCGCGCCGTCGGCAATCGTCCGGGGATTGTCCACGGTCTGCAGGATTCCCGTGCGGAAGGACCGGGTGGCATCGTCGCCCGCGGCGGGCTCGACGCCGATCACGCGGCAGCCCGGCGACAGCGCACGCGCGGCAAGAGCGGAGCCCGACAGCAGACCGCCGCCTCCGCAGGGGACGAGCAGCGCGTCGAGCGGGCCGACGTCGCGGATCAGCTCGCGGGCCGCCGTGCCGGCGCCGGCAATCACGTGAGGATGGTCGTACGGGGGGATCACGGTCAGGCCGCGCTCTTCGGCGATCCGGCGCCCGATGGCCTCGCGGTCGTCGCGGTCGCGATCGTAGAGGACGACCTCGGCGCCGTAGCCGAGCGTGGCGTCGCGCTTGTTGGGAGGCGCGTCCGACGGCATGACGATCACGCGCGGAATGTCGAGCAGCCGGCCGACGAGCGCGATGGCCTGGGCGTGGTTGCCCGACGAGAAGGTGACCACTCCGCGCCGCTGCTCGTCCGCGGACAGACGCGAGAGCGCGTTGTACGCGCCGCGGAACTTGAACGCGCCGCCCCGCTGCAACTGCTCGCACTTGAAGAAGACGGTGGCGCCCGTGCGTGCGTCGACGGTGCGCGAGGTCTCGATCGGCGTGCGGCGGACGGCGCCGGCGATCCGGGCGGCGGCGGCTTCGACGTCGGCGTAGGTGGGCAGGGTCACGGGGCGCCGGCTTCTCCAGATGGCCAGGGTCATGCTACACCCCCTGGAGAGGGAGCCGAGCGCCGCCTTTCTGGCGGCGACGCCAGGAGGACCCGTGACGAGAGCTTGTCCAGTGGCTCGCGCAATGCGTCGTGGACGTGTGGCCTGGATCTCCCGCGGCTGGGGCTACCTGTCGCGGAAGGTGGCCCGACTCGAGCCGCTCGTCTGCGTGAAGGGGTGATCAGGACGCCATCCGGCTCGCGGTGCGCAGGCGGGCGGCGGGCATCTCCGCTTCGCGTCCCCGCACGATCCGCTGGCCGCGCCAGGGGCCGTGCGTGGCGGTGACGACCGTGCATTGGCGCTCCCCGCGTCCATCGTCCCAGTAGACGACCACCCAGTCATCGGTCCGGTTCAGGCGGTGGGCCAGGGCGGTGTTGGAGAAGAGCGCGGTGTAGTGGCGCGGTCCACGCGTGACGTGCAGGACGGGCAGCCAGGCGACGTGCGACGGATTGAAGCGTCGCGGCGCGATTGTCGGCAGCTCGCCCGCGGCGGCCTGGCGCCGGTACTCGCGGTCCACGGCGAGGATCTCTTCGATCGCCGGCAGTCCGTTCCGCCGCCGCGGCGGTGGCCTGACGCGCTCCAGCCGGTGAGCGAGCGAGTCGCGGATGCCCGCGAGGCGCTTGGGGCCGAAGCCAGCCAGTTGTTCGAGGCGGCCGTCGTGGGCGGCGGCCTCGAGATCCTCGAGGGTCTCGAGACCAAGGTCGTGGTAGAGGCGGTCGGCGGAGCGCGGGCCGATGCCGGGCACGGAGGCGAGCAGCTTGACCGGGTCGCTCTCGCCGCGAAGACGCTCGAGCATGGCCAGCCGGCCGCGGGCGAGGAGATCGCGGATCGCGCGCGCGATGCTCTCGCCCACGCCCGGCAGGGCTCGCAGCCCTTCGATCCCGCGGCGCTCGAGCAGGTCGGCGACCGGCTCGGGCAGGCTTCTGATGGTGGCCGCAGCCCGTTCGTACGCGCGGACGCGGAAGGGGTTGGCGTTCTGCTGAGCCAGCAGGCGAGCGACCTCTTCGAGGCGGCCGGCGACGTCGGCGTTGGATCGATCGGTCATCGTGCCCCCGAGCCCCGCCCTCGCAAGACGCGTGCCCTTTGACGTCCGTCTGACGATCGCAAGGGGCCGCAGGGCGCCGCCGTCTTTCCGGCGGGAAGTGACACTGTCGGGAGGCTGCGGGCGACAGGAGGAGGATCATGCGATGACGTGGCGCGGCAACACGCTGACGCGGTCCGGACGGGCGCAGGCCGTTCGATGTCGCGGGTGGCGCCGCGCACGCCGCGATCTTGCGCGCGACGTTCTCGCGCGGATGCCTGGTGCAGACGCCAGTCCGGTGTCGAGTGTGATACGATTGGAAATTCAGTGTCGCGGGGTGGAGCAGTCCGGTAGCTCGTTGGGCTCATAACCCAAAGGTCGCGGGTTCAAATCCCGCCCCCGCAACCAAATTTCCCCTTCACAATTCGCGAGTTTGTCGAGGAGACCGCTCTTTTCCCGGCAATCGCGTGCGGTCTTTCGTGGCTGGGTGCCGTGGGCGCTGCACCAACGTCGACGCCCCGGGTCGCGCGGATTGCGCGGCGCCCGCCGCAGGTTTCGGTCAGCGCTGAGCCAGAAACGAGGAACCGATGGTGAAACGTCCGGATGGAATGAACGTCTTCGAGTTCGCCGTGGTCTCCGGCCTCCGTGCGGCCCAGCTGCATCGCGGGTGCACGCCACGGGTCCCTCCGTCCGAGAAGGTCGCGGTGACTGCCCAGCACGAGGTCGCCGAGTTCGCGATCGTCCGCTCTCCCGATCGCGCCCCCGATTCGGAATCGACGGACTGACGGGCGAGCCCCGACTACCGGGCTGCCGCTGACGCGGTTCCTCCTGGACAAGAATGGGGCAGGCGGTTCGTGAATGCGCTCGCCACCGATCACTGAGCGCGAGCGGTCGCGGGGAGTGCCCCGGCAAGGTGACGAATGGAGATCAAGCGAAGTGGCTCTCAGGCCTCGGTTCGCGGGCCGGCAGACTGGTTCACCGGTACGGTGCGGATCGATCCACTGTTCGAGGCTCCCGGCCCGGCGAGGGTGACGGGCGCCAGCGTGACGTTCGAGCCCGGCGCGCGCACGGCGTGGCATACGCATCCGCTCGGCCAGACCCTGATCATCACCTCGGGTGCCGGACGGGCGCAGCGCTGGGGCGGCCCGATCGAGGAGATCGGGCCTGGCGACGTCGTCTGGTTTCCCCCGAACGAAAAGCACTGGCACGGCGCCTCGGCGACGACGGCGATGACGCACATCGCGGTACAGGAAAAGCTCGAGGGCAAGAACGTCGAGTGGCTGGAGCAGGTGAGCGACGAACAGTACCGAAGACCGCTGATCGACGCGCGAAGCCGAGGTGGTCGCATCCGCCGACGAACCCGGCCTCGATCAGAGATTTGTGCGCGTCCTTCGTGTTCAGCGCGTGACCGCGCGGCTGGGGCCCGCTGGGCGCCTGACCTCCAGCGGTGAGCGTAGCATTTCCGGCCGGAAGGCTCGAGGCGTCGAGTCCGTTCCATGCGCCGGATATGACTTGTTTACTAACAATAACGGCACCGACGACGTAGCATTCCGCGGATTCTGCTCAACTCCAACGGCCGGCCGACGGCCATTTGTCGAGAGACCATTCGTGGGTGCCGCGGATCCCGGGGCGGGCGCGTGCCTTGCCGCCGGCTCTCGGCATCCGGTCGCCCAGGGAGTTCATGATGAGAGGTGCGCTGATCTCGACCCCCGCGATCCTGCTGGCGTCCGCCGCCGCACTCTCGGCGCAGGCCCGGCCGGATTTTTCGGGCGCCTGGCGACCGGTCGTCGTGGTGTCCGGCGGCCAGTCGCAGGATGTCGTGTCGACCCAGGGTGACCTTCGGATCGAGCAGAACGCCTCGACGTTCACCGTCTTCCATCCCCCGGACGGATCGTCGAAGAGTGTGTACCGGCTCGACGGGAGCGAGTCGCGGAACGGCGACGAGGTCGCCCGCGCCTCCTGGGTGGGCAGCACGATCGTCATCGACGCCATGGTCGGCGACCTGAAGATCAAGACCAGAGAGGTCTTCTCCCTCGACTCGACCGGCCGCCTCGTGGTGGAGTCGACCGCGGCGCCGCCGCTCGGCGACGGGTCGCCCACGCGCGTCATCGCCAGGAAGGTGGCGGCCCAGGGGAGCGCCGGCGCGCCGCCAACCTCGCCGGAGGGCGCGCTGGCCGAGGGATTCGTTCCTCCACAGGGCTTCATCGTCGACCAGAAAACGTCGAAGACGTACGACTTCAGCCACGAGCCAATCTCGTACCCGAAGAAGGGCGGGGGCGGCTCGGCCAACGTCGAGCCCGAGGGCCGGACGTGGTCCGTGCACATGAACGTCACCCCGCCGAACAAGACCAGCGACGCCACGGACGCCACCATGCGCGAGTCGCTGAAGGCCCAGGGCTGGGAGATCTACACGACGAGCGGCACGCTCGTCGCGCACCGGGTGGACAGCCGCAAGCGCGAGGAATGGTTCAAAGGAGCCGCTTTCTCGGGAGACTACCGCGCCACGATCATCGAGGTCGGACCGCCGCCCCACGCGATCACGCTCACGCCCCCGGCGGCCGCGGTCGAGACCGTGAGCGACACGAGCGACTTCCCGTACCTGCAGCGATTTCCGGGCTCGACGCTCAAGAAGACGACGCCGCGACCCACCGCGACCCTGGATGCGACGGCGCCCGGCGGCGCCAGGGAGCAGCTGGTCGGTCCACCCGTCGTCGAGAAGGACTACGACCTGCCGCCGAACCTGTCGACCTATGAGTTCATGGTCGTGTACCGCGAGGCGCTCGCGAGCGCGGGATGGACCGTGCTCAGGACGGCCGCCGGCTCGGACGCCCTGGTGGTCGCGCACTACGCGAGGAACGGACGCGACCTGTACTGCTACCTGCACGATGGCACGTTCCTCGTCGCCGACGTCGGTGCGGCCAGCGACGCGCAGAAGCTCGCCGACGCCCTGGCGAGGGACGGTCACGTCGCCGTCTACGGGATCTATTTCGACGTCGATCAGTCGACGCTCAAGCCGGAGTCGGAAGCGGCGCTCGCGCACATCGACGCGTTGCTGACGGCGGACTCCACGCTGGTGCTCGAGGTGCAGGGGCACACGGACAACACGGGCAGTGCGCCGCACAACCAGACGCTCTCCGAGGCGCGGGCCGCCAGCGTCAAGACGTGGCTGGTCGCGCACGGGATTGCCGCCGGGCGCCTGACGCCGAGAGGTTACGGCGACACGCAGCCGATCGGCGACAACAAGACGCCCGAGGGACGCGCCAGGAACCGCCGGGTCGAGCTGCGGAAGCAGACCGCCGAGCCGTGAGCCCGCACCGCTCCGGCTGGCGTCAGGCGCAGCACGTCGGGGCGCAACACCCACTTGTCGACGCCGGCGCGGCCGGCTTCCGCGCGCGGACGAAGGCGCTCATGAAGCGACCGTCCATCTGCGCGAGCACCTCTGCGTCGGTGATCCCGGCCTCGGCCAGGAACTGCGTCGCGTCGGCGACCCGATAGACGCGCGTCGGCTCCACCTCGACCGCGTCGAACCCTGCCCGCGCCAGCTTCTCCCGGTAGCTGTCCTCGTCGAGCGCGCCGGCGATGCAGCCGACCCAGAGCTCCATGCTGCGCCGCACGTCGGCGGGCACATCGGACCCTTTCACGACGACGTCGGACACGGCGAACCGTCCGCCCGGCTTCAGGACGCGGAAGGCCTCGGCGAGCACGCGGTCCTTGTCGCCGGACAAGTTGATCACGCAGTTCGAGATGACGACGTCGACCGAATCGTCGGGCAGGGGGATCTGCTCGATCTCGCCCTTCAGGAACTCGACGTTCGTCACGCCGGCCTTCTGCTGGTTCTCGCGCGCCAGAGCGAGCATCTCGTCGGTCATGTCCAGGCCGATGGCCTTGCCCCCCGGACCGACGCGGCGCGCCGACAGCAGCACATCGATCCCGCCGCCGGAACCGAGGTCGAGCACGGTTTCGCCCGCCTGCAATTCCGCGAGAGCCGTGGGGTTGCCGCACCCGAGCGAGGCCAGCAGGGCCCCGGCCGGGACGCTCCCCGCCTCGGCATCGTCGTACAGGTTCGACGTGATGGGGTCGGCGCCGCCGCAGCACGAGGTGCCGCACCCGCACGTCGCGGCCGCCCCGTCGCGCGCCCGCATGGCCGCCTCCCCGTACTTCCCCCGCACCGCCGCCTTGATCGCGTCCATCGGACCTCCTTCGTGCATTCGCGTTGACGAATATATCGACGCGTGCTATATATGTCAACGCATATATATGAGGCGCGAGAAGACGACCCTCGCCAGGCTGGAGGACACGTTCAGGGCCCTCGCCGACCGGACGCGCCTGCGCATTCTCGTGCTGCTGGACAACAACGAAGTGTGCGTCTGCCACCTCCACGACAGCCTGGGGCTGCCGCAGCCGACGGTGTCGCGCCACCTGGGCTACCTGCGACGCGCAGGGCTGGTCAGCGTCCGGCGCGACGGCGTGTGGATGCACTACCGCGTGTCGCCGTCGCTCGCCCCCGAAGTCCGGCAGGTCCTCGACGCGGCCGTCGACGCATCGCGGCGGTTGACGACGCCGGTGAAGGATCGCGCGCACTTCGAGAAGGCCTTCGGACCGCTCTACGTGGTTCCCACGGAAGGGGGAGGCGCCTGCTGCACGCCGCGCGGTTGACCGGCCGGTCGCCGGTCGGCCCGCGCGTGATCCTCTCGGGCCGGCGCGCCATCGGAATCCGGCGTCGCCCTCGGCGCGCCCGCGCCGGGGTATCCTAGGAAGCAACGACGGCTTTCCCGCCCTCGGCATTCCTGTTTTCATGAGGCACGACGGTTGAGCGACGCGCAGGTCAAGGACGCAGGTGCACCCGCCGGCACGGCGCCCGTCACCGGCAAGGGCGGTGCCGGCAAGTGGCTGATCGCGGTCGTCGTGATGTTCGGCACGTTCCTGGCCGTCATGGACGTCAGCGTGGTGAACGTGGCCATGCCGTACATGATGGGCAGCTTCGGCGTGACCCTGTCGGCGATCACGTGGGTGGCGACCAGCTACAGCATCGCCGAGATCATCCTGGCCACGATGGCCGGTTGGCTCGCGACGCTGATGGGGCGCAAGCGGCTGTACGTGACGTCGTTCGCCGTCTTCACCGTCGGCTCGATGCTGGCCGGCACGGCGCGGACCTTCTGGGCCATGCTGCTCTTCCGGACGATTCAGGGCATCGGCGGCGGCAGCCTCATTCCGATCTCCCAGGCGATTTTGCGCGAGAGCTTTCCGCCCGACGAGCAGGGACTCGCGATGTCCATCTACGGGATGGGCGTGGTGCTCGCGCCCGGGGTCGGCGTCATCCTGGGCGGCTGGCTGACCGACCGGTTCGGCTGGCCGTGGATCTTCTTCATCAACGTGCCGGTCGCCATCGTCGGGATCCTGATGGTGAGCGCCTTCCTCGAGGACCCGCACTACCTGCGGCGCGGCGTGCGGCGGATCGACTGGCTCGGCATCCTGTTCCTGGGGATCACCATCACGGGCATGCAGATCGTGCTCGAACGCGGCCAGGAGGCCAACTGGTTCGAGTCGCCGTGGATCGTGGCCGGGACGGTGGTGACGGTGGGGGCGCTCCTCGTCCTGACCGTCTGGGAGTTCCGCGTGCACGAGCCGGTGATCAATCTGCGCCTCCTGCGCAACGTGCCGCTCAGCGTCGGCTCCGGCATGGGATTGATCTTCGGCATCACCCTGTTCGGCACCACGTTTCTCCTCCCCGCGCTGTTGCAGCAGTTGATGGGCTACCCGGCGCTGCAGACCGGGCTCGTGCTGCTCCCGCGCGCGGCGGCCCTCCTCGTCATGATGCCGGTTGCCGGGTGGCTGTACAACCGGGTCGATTCGCGCGTCCTCATCGCCGGGGGAGGCCTGCTCATCTACCTCTCGTATCAGCAGCTCGCCCGATTGTCGACGGACGTCGCGCCCGCCAATCTCATGCCGATCCTGATGCTGATGGGCATGGGGATGCCGTTCATGTTCGTGACGCTCTCGACGGTGGCCCTCAGCACGGTGCCGCGCCACGACATGACCTCGGCCTCCGGCCTCTACACGCTGACCCGGCGCATCGGCGGCAACCTCGGATACGCATTCCTGGCGACGGTCGTCGCCAGGCGCGAGCAGTTCCACCACGCGCGGCTGGTGAGCGCCGTGAGCGCCTACAGCGGCTCGTACACGGAGTTTCATGCCGCCGTCACGTCTCGTCTGAGCCAGGCGGGCCTGGCGGCGCCGTCGACGGCGGCCACCGCGATTGCCAACCGTCTGCTGAACCAGCAGGCGGCGATGCTGGCCTACAACGACGCCTCGTGGCTGCTGGGCGCGCTGTTCCTCGTGGCGTTCCCGCTGATCCTGCTGCTGCCGAGCCGCCATCGGCTGCGCGCCGACGCGCACGCGGCGGCGCAGGTGGGCGTCGCCACCGCAAACGACTGACGACGCCCGGCGGCAGCCGTCGTCGGCGCCTGCGCCTGTCTCGCTCCGGAGACCGGGCACCTCGAGCGGCACGGTTCCGGCGACCGCAGAAACGGCGAAGATCGATGTTTTGTCGTTGAAAGTCTCCGCAGAAGCGTGCAGCGGGTCCGGCGCGGCGTCCGAATTGGCTCAGCTCGGTGCTACGATGATGGTTTCCGGCGTCGACGGGCGGAACGGGGTGGTCGAGGCCTGCCCGCACCGCACGCGGTGGTCGGAGCGAATCATCTGGATGTACGCGCACCACGACGCGGGAGCGCCCGGCCGGGGCCCGATCGGTGGAGCCCTCGAGAAGCCGTCGCCGATCACGGAACACCAGTGGCCGGACGACGCGGTGCCTCTCGTGAGCATCATCTGCCCGACCTACAACCACGCGCGCTTCATCGGCCCGTGCCTGGACGGCTTCCTCTCGCAGGAAACGGCCTTTCCCGTCGAGATCCTCGTTCACGACGACGCGTCGACCGACGGCACCGCCGCGATCGTCCGGGCGTATCGGGACCGCTATCCCCACCTGATCCGGGCGACGCTGCAGCGCGAGAATCAGTATTCCCGAGGCGTGCACGTCGCCGACGCCATGGTCCGCCTGGCGCGGGGACGCTACGTCGCCACCTGCGAGGGCGACGACTACTGGATCTCGCCGACCAAGCTCCAGCGCCAGGTCGAGGTGCTCGAGGGGCACCCCGACTGTCTCCTGTGCGGGGCGCGGACGTTCGTCCATCGCGACGGCGCGGCGACGCCCCATGCCATCGAGCCCCGCGTGCCCGTGCCCGAGCTTGGTGGCCTGGACCCCACCGACATCATTTACGAGAAGTGGTACCTCAAGACCGCGTCGCGGGTGTTTCGGCGGGCGCTGTGGATGGCGTACCTCGATGCGATTGGCCCGGCCGCCCCGTCGGGCGACTGGCTGTTCACGCTCTACGGCATCGCCCGCGCGCAGGCCGAGGCCGCGCGGTTCTACTGCCTCGACGAGGTCGTCGCCGTGTACCGGGAGCACGCGGGCGGCGTGTGGTCCGGGCTGGACGAGAAGAAGCGGTTGCGGAAGAGCCTCTCGGCCCTGGCGTTCGCGCTGTCGCACTTCCGCTTCACGCGCGGGCGGTACCGTCTCTATCGGAACCTGGTGCACCTGTGTCTCCTGACCCGCCAGGTGGCGCCGCTGCGGCTGGCGGGGTCCCCGCTCCGGGTCGCGCAGACGTGGGCCCGATGACCGTCCGCCCCACCTCGGCGGACGTGTCGCGCCCGCCGCTCGCCATCCTCGGCGGCGCGCCGGCCTTCGCCGAGCCGCTCCACGTCGGACGGCCGTACGTCGGCGACCGCGAAGCCTTTCTCGCCCGCGTGGCGGACATGTTCGATCGCGGCTGGCTGACCAACGACGGTCCGCTCGTCCGGGAGTTCGAGCGGAAGATCGCCGGATTCGTCGGCGTCCGGCACTGCGTGGCGACGTGCAACGCGACCACCGCCCTCGGCATCGCGATCCGGGCGCTGGCGCTCAGCGGCGAGGTGATCATCCCGTCGTACACCTTCATCGCGACCGCCCATGCGCTCCAGTGGCAGGGGATCACGCCGGTCTTCGCCGACATCGACCCGCGCACGCACAACATCGACCCGCTGTCGGTCGAGCGGCTGATCTCGACCAGGACCACCGGCATCATCGGCGTCCATCTCTGGGGCCGGCCCTGCGACACCGACGCGCTCGGTGCGATCGCGGCCAGGCACTCGCTGCGCCTGATGTACGACTGCGCCCACGGCTTCGGCTGTTCGCACCAGGCGCGCATGCTCGGCGGCTTCGGCGCCTGCGAGGTCTTCAGCTTTCACGCCACCAAGTTCCTGCACAGCTTCGAGGGCGGCGCCATGGTGACCGACGATGGGGAGCTGGCCGATCGCATGCGCCTGATGCGGAACTTCGGATTCAGCGCGCTGGACTCGGTGAGCCACCTCGGCATCAACGGCAAGATGACCGAGGTCTGCGCTGCCATGGGCCTCTCGTCGCTGGAGTCGATGGACTACGTCGTCGCGATCAACCAGCGCAACGACGAGGGCTACCGCCGCGGCCTGGAGGGCCTCGAAGGTCTGTCGACGATCCGGCGCGACGACGCCGAGCGGCACAACTTCCAGCACGTCGTCGTCGACGTCTCGCCCGAGTCCGCGTCCCTGTCACGGGACGAGCTCGTCGAGGTGCTGCAGGCCGAGAACGTCCTCGCGCGGCGGTACTTCTGGCCCGGCTGTCACCGCATGGAACCGTACCGGTCGCTGCAGCCGCACGCCGGCCGGCTGCTGCCAGAGACCGAGCGCCTGGCGCCTCGCGTCATGCTGTTGCCGACCGGTCCCGCGATCACCGCGGAGACCGTGGAGCGCATCTGCGAGCTCGTGGCGACGGCCCTGGCGCAGCCGGACGTCGTCCGCTCCGCGCTCGCCGAGCGGGCCCGCCGCCGGGCGGCGGACACGGACGCGCGAGGCCGCTAGCGTTCGCTCAGGGGAGATTCGACATGGAACGCGTCGTGGTGTTCGGGGCGACCGGCACGATTGGCGCCTATACCGCCCTGCACCTGAAGGCTGCCGGCTACGACGTCGTCGCGGTCGGCCGGCGCGCGACCGACAACGGATTCTTCGCGAGCCACGAGATCCCGTACCACTCGCTGGATGTGGCCCGACCGGAGGCGTTCGCGGACCTGCCGCAGGAGCACGTCGGGTCGGTCGTGCACTTCGCGGGCAGCATGCCCGCCAGGATGAAGGGGTACGAGCCCCGCGTGCACGTCGAGAGCATCGTGCTCGGCACCCTGGGCGTGCTGGACTACGCCCGGGCTTCCGGCGCCTCCCGGATCGTCTTCTCCCACTCGCACGCCGATTCCAAGTACCTCATGGGCGGGGGAGCGCCGATCCCGGCCGACATCGAAAAGCGCTTTCCCCCGACCGGCGACCACGCGGTCTACGCCATCTGCAAGAACGCGGCGGTCGATCTGATCGAGCACTACCACCATCAGTACGGCCTGAAGCGGTTCATCCTGAGGCTGCCCACGATCTACGCGTACCGCCCGAACAAGACGTACTACCTCAACGGCGAGCTCCGGACGCTTCCATACCGTCAGCTCATCGACCGGGCGATGGCCGGCCTGCCGATCGAGATCTGGGGAGACCCCGCGCGCGTGAAGGAAGTCGTCTACATCAACGACTTCCTGCAGATCGTCGAGCTGGCGGTGAAGTCGACCAGGCCGGGCGGCGTCTACAACGTCGGCGGCGGAGCGGGCATCACGCTCGAAGAGCAGGTGAGGGGGATCGTCGAGGTGTTCTGCCCGCCCGACCGGCGGTCGAGGGTCACCTACGCGCCGGACAGGCCGGACAGCCCGCAGTTCATCCACGACATCTCGAAGACGGTCGAGGAGCTGGGCTACCGTCCGGAGTGGGACTACCTCCGCGGGCTGCGCGACTTCAAGGCGGAGATGTCGCGAGGCCGGTTCGACCGCCTGTGGGACGCGCTCCCCGAGAACGTCGGACGCTCGAGCTAGGCGCACGCCGATCCCGCCGCGCAGGGCCGCACCTCACGCGCTGGTGGCCTCGATCACCCACGAGAGATCGGAGAAGCGATGCGTGGCGCACGTGAATCCGACTCGGCCCAGGTCGGCCAGCGCGGCCGCGATGTCCCAGTAGAACTCCTTCCCCATGACGTCGAGGAGCCAGTCGATCCGCTGGCGTCTGAACTGCTCCCTCAGCGCCTCGCGCGCCTCGCGGTTCTCGAACATCAAGTCCCCGAAGAGCGCCGTGCCGCCGGGCGCGAGCAGTTCGTGGGTCCGCTCGAAGACGATCGTCTTCTCGGCCGGCGTCAGGTGATGAAGCGTGTACGTGCTGAGGACGTAGTCGTAGCGATCGTCTGCGCCTTCGAGGAAGGTCAGGATGTCGGCCTGGCAGTAGTCGACCGGCTGGCCCGCGGTCTTCTCCCTGGCCACCGCCATCATGGCGCCCGAGATGTCGACCGCGGTCGTATGCGCCAGGCTCGTCAGGCGCATCGTCAGATTGCCCGTGCCGCATCCGAGTTCGAGCGCGCGGGAGCCCGGGCGGACGCGCCCTGCGATGAAGCTCAGGAGGTCGTTGTATCCCGTTCTGACCGGGTTCGCTTCGTTGCTGACGTCCGCGTCGTACGTCGCCGCCCGCCGGTCGTGGTTGAAGCGATCCCCGAACTCGCTCTTGAGGCTACACATAGTCCACCTGCAGTGTCCGTCTGACCGTCGCACAGAGCGCGTCCAGGGCGCGGTCGGTAGGCGCCGACGCGATGAAGTGCCCGGCACGGACGCCTCCGTGCCCTGGCGGGACGAGGGTGTCTCCCGGCTTGAACGTCAGCCCGACGTCGACGATGCCCGGGAGGGCCCGGATGGCGTCGAGGCCGCGGACGGCCTTCACCGTGCCAGGGTCGAGCTGGAAGAACTCGAGCATGACGGCCGTGCCGGTGTCGCGGGGACGCACGTCCTCGACCGGCTCGCCCATGGCCATCCGAATCAGCTGCCCGGTCACGTCGACGCCGGACTTGAGGGGAATGACGTGCGACGAGATGTTGGCGCCTCCGCCGCGGGCGGCGAACTCGATCAGGTAGAAGCGCCCCTCGTGCAGCTTGTACTCGGCGTGCGTGATGCCGAAGGGCAGGCCCGTGGCATCGATCAGGGCGTCGTGCCGGGCGGTGAGCGCCCCGACGTCGATCGATCGATCGTCGCGCGGGTACCAGACGCGCCAGTCGAGGACGGTGTTGTGCGGGAACTGCGCCTTGCGCGAGATCGCCAGCGTCACGTGGCCGCCGGCGGTCTTGAATCCCTCGACGCTCAGCTCGAGACCGCCGATGTACTCCTCGACCAGGAACGCGGGCTCGCGGCTGTGCGTCCAGGTATCGGCGAGGGCGCTCGCCAGCGCCGGGTCGCTCTCCACCTTGTGCACGCCGCGGCTCGACCGGTTGTTGGTCGGCTTCACGACGACCGGGTAGCCGCCCAGCGCCGGCACCGCCGCCCGCGCCTCCTCCGCCGAGGCACAGAGCCGGTAGCGGGGCTGCAGGACGTTCAGGTCCCGGCAGAGCTCGCGCATCCGGAGCTTGTGCGTGAAGAGATCGGCGCACCGGGTCCCGATGCCCGGCAGGCCGAGCTGTTCGCAGACATAGGCGACCGTCGGGACCGCGATGTCGATCTGGTCGGTCGTGACGCCCTCGACACCGTACTCGCGCGCGATCTGCACGTGCCGATCGCGATCGAAGATGTCCACTGCCACGCCGACGTCCGCCAGGGTGAAGCCGATCGAGTCCTCGTACAGGTTCGTGTTGACCACCGCATAGCCGAGGTCGCGCGCCGTGCGGATCAAGTGGAGTTGCCACGGACCGCTCCCGACAATCATGAGGCGTCGCTTTCCGGCCGGCAGCGTCTGGCGCATCTTCGCGAGGATTGGTGGGCGGCGACCGTCAGTCGCGCATGACGCCACGGCCGCTGTGACGCGCCTCGCTCCAGTGTCGCTCGAAGACACCGCACAGGGCCAGACTGAGGTCGAGGCGGGTGACCCGGGGGTCCGCCGTGGGGGGGCGCGGCGGTTGCGGTCCGTCGCGCAGAATCAGCATCGTGCCGGCTGGCGCCAGGGCGCCAAGGAGGCGCGCGGCCGCGTCCGGGGTCGGCTCTTCCCCGCAGAGGACCAGGTCGACGGAGTCGAGCCCCGCGATGGCGTCCGGCCTGTCGACGCGTTCGATCCGCACCGCGCCGCGTCGCCCGTGGTCCAGGCTCGCGACGGCAGCGCCGACGAGCGGGGTCTCGGCGTAGACCAGGACCGACGCCGCGCGGTCCGGCCCGAGCGCCAGCGCTCGGTCGAGCACTTCGAGCAGGTAGGCCTTCTCGAGCTCGAGGCGGCGGACCGGCACGACGCGCGTGGCGCCCGCAAGCCTGACGATGTCGCCGAGCGCATCCGCGGGCCAGCCGGGCTCGTGATCGACGAGGAGCAGGGATACGTCAGGCGCCACCGCGCCCACGATCGCACGAAGGGCCTCCACCGATGGGCAGGTAATGCGCCCGAGCACCTGATGTTCGTCCGCCAGGAGGAACTCGGCCGCCGGCCGTGCTGCGGGCGGGCCGGGCGCGACGTGCAGGACCACCTTCGAGCCGGGGCGCTTCGCGCTGACGACGGCAAGACCGTCGACCAGGGCTCGGGCCAGTCCGGCCGGATTGGCCGGGGAAGCGGCCGCGAGGGCGAGGTCGTCGAACTGGAGCAGGGCCTCGCCGAACGCCGGGCGCGGCACCGACCCCGCGGCAGCGAGCGCGCTCGCGGTGGCTTCGAGGTGGACCGGGTCGAGACGGACGGGATCGTGCGCCCCCGCCTCGGCGATCAACCGACGCAGGTCGACACGATGCCTGGCGGCCACGGCCTGAACCGGGGGAATGAAGGAGCTGTGGAACCTCGAACGGGCCGCGAGCAGTTCGATCGCCCCGCGCGACCCCGGACCGACCAGCGGCTGGACGTAGTCTTCGGCCACCGCCATGACGTCGAAGAAGTCGATGCCCGTGGGAATGCCCAGCTGATCGAACACGGCCACGAGCACTTCCGTGGGCGTGTTCCCCGCGCCTCGCCCCAGCCCGCAGAGCGTCGTGTCGATGAATCGGGCACCGTGCTCGTAGGCCCGGATGCAGTTGGCCACCGACATCATGAGGCCGTTGTGCCCGTGGAAGCCCATGGGGCACTCGATGACGTTCCTCGCCGCGTCGAAATAGCGGGCGACGTCGTCGGGCAGCATGCAGCCCGCCGAGTCCACGCAGTACACGATGTCCGCGCCCGCCTCGCTCGCGCCCCGCGTCTTGGCGGCGAACTCGCCGGGCGTGATCGCGTACGACTTCATCATGTTGAGCGAGGGACTCAGGCCGATCGTCTTGGCGTACTCGAGGTAGGGAAAGGCCTTCTCCACGTCCGGGGCGTTGTCGCCGATCCGGATGAAGTCGAGACCGGCGTCGCGCGCGCGCGCCAGCTGGTCGCGGCTCGCGATCGCGGGAATGAGGAACATCCCGATCTTCGCGCGACCGGTCCGGGCCTTGGCCGCGCGGATCAGTTCCAGGTCCGTCGCGGGCATGTCGCCCTTGCCGGCTTCCATCGCGCCCAGGCCGAGACCGTGGCCGATTTCGATCCAGTCGATGCCCAGGTTCGCCAGCTGCTGGGCCAGAGCTGCCGTGTCCGACGCCGTGAACTTGAAATCGACCGAATAGCTCCCGTCGCGGAGCGTGCAATCCAAGATGACGGCCCTGTCCACGCTGGCTCTCCCACCTGTCCCGAGTGCGGCGAGCGGACCTCGCCGCGGTCCGCGCTGCCGAAGACGAACCTCGATCCTACCTCGTCTGTTGATGGCGCGAGTCGAAACCGCACGAAAGTGGGTAGACAGCCGTCCGAAATCGGCAGCGAGGCGCGAGGTGTACCTTACACAGATCACAACGAGGGGATGATCCGGCGGGGACGAACTACTTCGGCGCCGGGCTGGACGCGACGCGCGACGCCCGGGCACGCCCTCGCGCCCACAACCTGGCGATAGAGTGGTTCAGGGCATTTGCCCGCCCCGGTCGCGTCGCTCGTGCGCTTCCACCGCTTGTTCCGACCCGGGATGGTATTCTCGGCCACGGGACACGAAGGGTCCCGTCGACGAATGAGATCTCCATGGCCAACCCGGTTCGCGCGCTCGACCGTCTCGACCTGCCCCGTCTGTTCGACGCCCTGACCGCCCGCGGATACCGCCTGGTCGGTCCGACGGTGCGGGACGGGGCGATCGTGTACGACCAGATCCACGGTATCGCGGACTTGCCGGAAGGCTGGACCGACCGACAGGACGGCGGAACCTACCGCCTGGAGCGGCGCAGCGACCGGGCGCTCTTCGGCTACGTCGTCGGCCCGCACTCCTGGAAGAAGTTCCTGTTTCCGCCAAGGACCCGCCTGTGGCAGGTCGAGCGTCAGCCGCAGGGATTTGTGTTCCACCCGGAGCCGGTCGACACCTCGCCGTACGCGTTCATCGGCGTGCGATCGTGCGAGATTCACGCGATGGCGATCCAGGACAAGGTCTTCATGGACGCCGACCCGCTCTATCGGGCGCGCCGCGAGCGGGCGTTCGTCGTGGCCGTCAACTGCGGCCAGGCGGGCGGCACGTGCTTCTGCGCGTCGATGCGGACCGGGCCGCGCGCCGAGTCGGGATTCGATCTCGGCCTGACCGAGATTCTCGAGGACGGCCGTCACGTGTTCACGATCGAGGCGGGTTCGGAGCGCGGCCGGGAGGTCCTCGACGCGCTGGCTACCGAGGCGGCCGGCCCCGACGAGCTGCGGGCCGCCGAGCGGTGCAGCGAACGGGCGGTCGGGCAGATGGGCCGCACGATGAGCGCCGAAGGCGTGCCGGGCCTGCTGGCCCGCAATCTCGAGCACCCGCGCTGGGACGAGGTCGCGTCGCGGTGCCTGGCCTGCGCGAACTGCACCATGGTGTGTCCGACCTGCTTCTGCAGCACCGTCGAGGACACGACCGATCTCGCCGGCGACCACGCCGAGCGCTGGCGCTCCTGGGACTCGTGCTTCACCGGGGATTTCTCCCACCTCCACGGGGGGAGCGTGCGCGAGTCGACGAAGGCGCGCTATCGCCAGTGGCTGACGCACAAGCTGTCGACGTGGCACGACCAGTTCGGCACGTCGGGATGCGTCGGCTGCGGGCGCTGCATCACCTGGTGCCCCGTGGCCATCGATCTCACCGAGGAAGTCGCGGCCATTCGCCGGAGCGAAGACACCCATGGACACGATCGCTGATCTGCTCTCGCGCCATCCGTACTTCGAGGGTCTCGAGCCGCGGTATCTCGCGCTCGTCGCGGGCTGCGGCCGGAACGTGCACTTCGGGGCCGGCAGCTACCTCGCGCGCGAGGGCGACGCGGCCGACCGCTTCTTCGCCGTCCGGCGGGGCAGCGTTGCGGTCGAGACCTTCGTGCCCACGCGCGGGGCGGTGACGCTCCAGACGCTGGGCGAGGGCGAGATTCTGGGGTGGTCCTGGCTGTTCCCGCCGTATGTGTGGCAGTTCGACGCCCGCGCGCGCGACGAGGTCAGCGCCATCGCGTTCGACGGCGCGTGCCTGCGGAGCAAGTGCGACGCGGATCCGGCCCTCGGCTACGACATGATGAAGCGCCTGGCGCGCCTCGTGTCCAGCCGGCTCGAAGCCGCGAGACGCCAGCTGCTGGACGTGTATGGGCCTGCCGCCCGATAGCGCCATGCTCGTGCCGCGGCCGTTCCGCGTGACGCGGACGCGGCGTGAGCTCCCGGACGCCTGGACGCTCGAGCTCGAGCCGGCCGACGACGGGGGGCCGATCCGGTTCGCGCCGGGGCAGTTCACGATGATGTACGCGTTCGGCGTCGGCGAGGCGGCGATTTCGATCAGCGGCGATCCGGCGGCGCCGGACGTGCTCGTGCACACGGTTCGCGCCGTCGGGGCCGTCACGCGCGCGGTCTGCGGCGCCCGGCGCGGCGACGTGCTGGGTATTCGCGGCCCGTACGGCGCCGGCTGGCCGGTCGAGGCGGCCGTGGGGCGGGACGTCCTCGTGCTGGCCGGCGGGCTGGGCGCCGCGCCGCTCCGCCCCCTGGTCCACGCGATCCTGCGGCGGCGCGAGGCATTCGGCCGGGTCAGCGTGCTGGTGGGCGCGCGGACGCCGCCGGCCCTGCTGTACGCGAAGGAACTGGCGCGCTGGCGCGCGCGGTTCGACCTGGACGTGCGCGCCACGGTCGATGCCGGAGACCCCTCGTGGAGCGGGGAAGTCGGCCCGATCACGACGCTCGTTCCGCACGCGCGATTCGAACCCGATCGCACCGCCGCGTTCGTCTGCGGGCCCGAGGCGATGATGCGATTCGTTGCGGCCGATCTCGTTCGCCGCGGCGTCGCGCCTGCCTCCGTGTTTCTCTCGATGGAGCGGAACATGAAGTGCGCGGTCGGCGTGTGCGGGCACTGCCAGTTCGGCCCGGCGTTCGTCTGCAAGGACGGTCCGGTGTTCCCGTATTCGCGCATCGAGGGCGCGCTTCGCGTGCGGGAGCTCTGATGGCGCGCGCGCCGCGACTCGCCGTGTGGAAGTTCGCGTCGTGCGACGGCTGCCAGCTGAGCCTGCTCGACTGCGAGGACGACCTGCTCGCGCTCGCCGGGGCCGTCGAGGTCGCGCGGTTCCTCGAGGTGACGCGCGCGCAGGTGGGCGGCCCCTACGACCTCTCGCTCGTCGAGGGCTCGATCACGACGCCGGCCGATGCCGCGCGGATCCGGGAGGTCCGGCGCGCGTCGAAGCGGCTCGTGACCATCGGGGCCTGTGCCACCGCGGGGGGCATTCAGGCGCTGCGCAACTTCAAGGACGTCGAGGCCTTCACGTCCATCGTCTACGCGCGGCCCGAGTACATCGAGACACTGGCGACGTCCACGGCCATCGCCGACCACGTCGCGGTGGACTTCGAGCTGCGGGGCTGCCCCGTCGACAAGCGCCAGCTGCTCGAGGTGATCTCGGCGTTCCTGCACGGACGCGCGCCGGCCGTGCGGTCCCACAGCGTCTGCATCGAGTGCAAGCGGCGCGGGATCGTCTGCGTCATGGTGGCCCGCGGCGTGCCCTGCCTCGGCCCGGTGACGCACGACGGCTGCGGCGCCCTCTGTCCGTCCTGCGCCCGCGGCTGCTACGGATGCTTCGGGCCGATGGAGTCGCCCAACACGGCTTCTCTGGCGCGCCAGTGGTCGGCGATGGGAACCGCCGAGGAGGGGCTGGTCCGCGTGTTCCGCACCTTCAACGCGAACGCGCCGTCGTTCCGGAAGGAAAGCGAGTCGCATGAGTAGGACGCGCACGATCAAGGTGGACGGCCTGGCGCGGGTCGAGGGCGAGGGCGCGCTCTACATCAAGATCACGGGCTCGCGCGTCGAGGAGGTGCGCCTGCGGATCTTCGAGCCGCCCCGGTTCTTCGAGGCGTTCCTGCGCGGCCGGCTGTTCGCCGAGGCGCCGGACATCACGGCGCGGATCTGCGGCATCTGCCCCGTCGCCTACCAGATGAGCGCCGTGCACGCCATCGAGGACGCGCTCGGCATCGCGGTCGACGCCCGCGTGCGCGAGCTCAGGCGCCTGCTGTACTGCGGCGAGTGGATCGAGAGCCACACCCTGCACGTGGCCCTGCTCCACGCGCCGGACTTCCTCGGCTACGAGGACGCCATCGGGATGGCCAGGGACCATCGCCCGGAGGTGGAGCGCGCCCTCGCCCTGAAGAAGGCCGGCAACGAGATCATGCGGGCCGTCGGCGGGCGCGAGATCCACCCGGTCAACGTGCGCGTCGGCGGCTTCTATCGCGCGCCCACGCGCGCCGACCTGGCACCGCTGGACGAGACGCTCGCGCGCGCCCGCGACCAGGCGGCCGAGATGCTGCACTGGGTCTCGACGTTCGAGATGCCGGATCTCGAGTGGGACTACGAGTTCGTGGCGCTCCGCCACGCCTCGGAGTACCCGTTCAACGAGGGCCGACTGATCTCGAACCGTGGCCTGAACGTCGGCGTCCGCGATTTCGAGGCGCACATCGTCGAGGAGCACGTGGCGTACTCGACGGCACTGCATGCCAGCCTCCGCGGGCGGGGCGCGTATCTCGTCGGGCCGATGGCGCGCTACGCCTTGAACTTCGACCGGCTGCCGCCGGCCGTTCAGCAGGCCGCGCGCGAGGCGGGCCTCGGCCATGTGTGCCGCAACCCGTTCCGGAGCATCGTCGTCCGCGCGGTCGAGGTGCTGTACGCGGTCGACGAGGCTCGGCGGATCCTCGCCGCTTACGAACCGCCGGATCCGGCCGCGTCCCCGCTGCCGGTGGACGTGCCGGCCGCCAGCGGGTTCGGCTGCACCGAGGCACCACGGGGCATCCTGTATCACCGCTACCGGCTGGATCCCGGTGGGACGATTGCCGACGCGCGGATCATCCCGCCAACCTCGCAGAACCAGACGTCGATCGAGCAGGATCTGGCCCGGTTCGTCGAAGGGCACCTGGACCTGTCCAAGCCGGCGCTGACGTGGAAGTGCGAGCAGGCCATCCGGAACTACGACCCCTGCATCTCCTGCGCGACGCACTTCCTGACGCTGGACGTCGACGGGAGCGCCTGATGGCAGCCTCGGTCCTGATCGTCGGCGTCGGGAACGCCGCGCGGAGCGACGACGGCGCGGGGATTGCGGCCGCGGCGCGTCTCGCCAGGTTGCTCCCTCCGGGAATCCGCGTGCTCGCGAACGACGGCGACCTGCTCTCGCTCGTCGACGACCTGCCGACCGCGGATCTCGTCGTGATCATCGACGCCACGGCGTCCGGAGAACGGCCGGGCACGATCCGCCGGGCGGAGGTGCACGATCGCCCGCTGCCGGAGGGACACGCCGGATGCTCCACGCACGCGTTCGGCGTCGGAGAGGCCGTGGAGATCGCGCGCGCCCTCGGCCGTCTGCCGCCTCGACTGGTGGTCTTCGGTATCGAGGGCCGCGACTTCGGTCCGGGCGACGCGCTGTCCCCCGACGTCGAGACCGCTGTCGATGAAGTCGTCCGCCAGGCCGTGCGGGAGACGACGGCTTCGCGTTGAGTGCTTCCTGGAGCCCCGCCCCGAGCTCACCCCGATGCTTTTCGGTTGAGCTCGCTTTCTGTCGCGATACGCGATAATATACGACTCAATCGGTCGGGATTTCGGTGACTCAAGGGCCCGGGTCGGGGGATGCCTGCCTGCGCGCACACAGCATGATTCACATCACGGACGCGGCGGCGGCACACATCCGGAAGATGCTCGCGAAGCGCCACGAGGGTGAGATCGCATTGCGTCTCGGCGTCCGGGCCGGCGGCTGTTCGGGCCTGGAGTACACCTTCGGGTGGGAGCGGGCGCCGCGTCCGGGCGATGCGGTGTTCGAGGGCGCCGATGGCGCGACGCTGTTCGTCGACCCGAGAAGCCTCACGGTGCTGGACGGGATCGCCCTCGACTACGACACGAGCCTCCTGAGCAAGGGTTTCGTCATCCGCAACCCACGCGCGACGAGCACGTGCGGCTGCGGTACCTCGTTCAGCATGGACGCCGCGGATCCCGCGGCCCCACAGGGAGAGAACACATGAGCACGCCGACGCAGACGATCGAGCAGCTGGCAGGCCGTGAGTACCAAGTACGGCTTCGTCACCGACGTCGAGCAGGAGTCGGCGCCGCGCGGCTTGAACGAGGACATCGTACGGCTCATCTCCGCCAAGAAGGAGGAGCCCGCATGGCTGCTCGACTGGCGGCTCAAGGCCTACCGGACGTGGTTGACGATGAAGGAGCCGACCTGGGCCAACGTGAAGCGCGAGCCCATCGACTACCAGCACATCATCTACTACGCCGCCCCGAAGAAGCGCCCGAAGCTCGAGAGCCTCGACGACGTCGACCCGGAAATCCGCCGGACGTTCGAGAAGCTCGGGATCCCGCTCGAGGAGCAGAAGCTGCTGAGCGGCGTCGCGGTGGACGCGGTGTTCGACAGCGTCTCGGTGGGGACGACCTTCAAGGAGAAGCTCGCCGAGCTGGGCATCATCTTCTGCTCGTTCTCGGAAGCGGTGCAGCGCCACCCCGACCTGGTCCGCCAGTATCTGGGGACGGTGGTTCCGTACTCGGACAACTTCTTCGCGACGCTGAACTCGGCGGTGTTCAGCGACGGGTCGTTCGCCTTCATCCCGAAGGGCGTCCGGTGCCCGATGGAGCTCTCCACCTACTTCCGCATCAACGCCCGCGACACCGGTCAGTTCGAGCGCACGCTCATCGTCGCCGAGGACGGCGCGTCGGTGAGCTACCTGGAGGGCTGCACGGCGCCGATGCGGGACGAGAACCAGCTGCACGCCGCGGTCGTCGAGCTCGTCGCGCTCGACAACGCCACGATCAAGTACTCGACGGTCCAGAACTGGTACCCGGGCGACCGGGAGGGACGCGGCGGCATCTACAACTTCGTGACCAAGCGCGGCAAGTGCCAGGGTGTGAGCTCGAAGATCACGTGGACCCAGGTCGAGACCGGATCGGCCATCACCTGGAAGTATCCGGGCTGCGTGCTCGTGGGGGACAACTCGGTCGGAGAGTTCTACTCGGTTGCGACCACGAACAACTGGCAGCAGGCCGACACCGGCACGAAGATGATCCACCTCGGGAGGAACACGAAGAGCACGATCGTGTCCAAGGGCATCTCGGCCGGGCACGGGCAGAACACCTACCGGGGACTGGTCAAGATCGCGCGCGGCGCGCGGGGCGCCCGCAACTACTCGCAGTGTGATTCGCTGCTCATCGGGGACAAGTGCGGCGCCCACACGTTTCCGTATCTGGAAATCAAGAACAGCACGGCGCAGGTCGAGCACGAGGCGTCGACGTCGAAGATCGGCGAGGACCAGATCTTCTACTGCCGCCAGCGTGGCCTCTCGACCGAGGACGCGATCAACATGATCGTCAGCGGCTTCTGCAAGGACGTGTTCCGCCAGTTGCCGATGGAGTTCGCCGTGGAAGCGCAGAAGCTGCTCAGCGTGAGCCTCGAAGGGAGCGTCGGCTGAGATGATGCTCGAAGTCAGAAACCTGCACGCCGGCGCCGCCGGACGCGAAATCCTCCGCGGCATCGACCTGTCGATCGGCGCCGGGGAAGTGCACGCCATCATGGGGCCGAACGGATCCGGGAAGAGCACGCTCGCCCGCGTCCTGGCGGGGCATCCCGAATACGAGGTGACCGCCGGGGACGTGCGCTACGAGGGTCAGGACCTGCTCGCGATGGATCCCGAGTCGCGCGCCCGCGCCGGTGTGTTCATGGCGTTCCAGTATCCCGTCGAGATTCCTGGCGTCAACAACGCCTACTTCCTGAAGGCGGCCCTCAACGCGCTGCGCGCCGGCCGCGGCGAGGATCCGCTGGACGCCGTCGACTTCATGGCGTTCGTCCGCGAGCGGATGGAGCGCCTGGGCGTGGACGAAGGGCTCCTCGCCCGCCCGGTGAACGAAGGGTTCTCCGGCGGCGAGAAGAAGCGCAACGAGATCTTCCAGATGGCCGTGCTCGAGCCCCGGCTGGCGGTCCTCGACGAGACGGATTCCGGGCTCGACATCGACGCGCTGAAGGTCGTGGCGCGCGGCGTCAACGCCATGCGCGCGCCGGACCGCGCGTTCCTGCTCGTGACCCACTACCAGCGCCTGCTCAACTACGTGGTGCCGGACTTCGTCCACGTGCTCGCCGAGGGGAGGATCGTCCGCTCCGGTGGCAAGGACCTGGCGCTCGAGCTCGAGGACCGGGGATACGGCTGGATCGAGACGCCGGTGGAGCGCTGACATGCAATCCCTCGACTGGACCGTGGCGGAGTGGGAGCGCGTCGGACGTCTGCGCACCCGCGGCGGATCCGACGTCCTGGCCGGCGTCCGCCGGGACGCGCTGAACCGGTTCCTGTCGCTCGGCTTCCCGACGACCCGGGAGGAGGAGTGGCGGTTCACGAGCGTGGCGCCCATCGCCGACCGGGCGTTCACGGTGTCGACGGGGACGCCGGACGACCGCGCCGAGGCGGTGGTCGGCGCCGCGCGGCTGCCGGGGCCCTCGGCCGCGGAACTGGTGTTCGTCGACGGCCGGTTCGCGCCGGCGCTCTCCCGCGCGGGTGCGCTGCCGCGGGGCGTCCGCGTGGAGAGCCTGGCCGCCGTGCTGGCCGCGGGGGGCGACGCCCTGGCGCCCAATCTCGCGCGCGTCGCGGCCTTCGACCAGCAGCCGTTCGTCGCGCTGAACACGGCGTTCCTCGAGGACGGCGCCTGCGTCCGCCTGTCAGCCGGCACGATCCTGGACGACCCGATTCACCTGCTCTTCGTCGCGACCGGGGCGGCGGCAGGGCAGCGAACGATGGCGAGCCCCCGCGTGCTCGTGGTGCTCGGCGCCAGCAGCCAGGCGTCCATCGTCGAGTCCTACGCAGCGGCCCCGGGGGCGCGGTACCTGACCAACGCGGTCACCGAGATCGTGCTCGCCGAGAATGCCGTCCTCGACCACTACCGGGTGCAGGACGAGAGCACGGAGGCGTACCATGTCGGCTCGGTGCACGTGAGCGCGGGTCGGAGCGCCACCTGCGCCTCGCACTCGATCAGCCTGGGCGGCGCGCTGGTCCGCAACGACGTCGTGGCGGTCCTCGGCGGGGAAGGCATCCACTGCACGCTCGACGGCCTCTACATCGCCGACGCACGACGCCTGGTGGACAACCACACGACAATCGACCATGCGAAGCCGCACTGCGACAGCCGGGAGATCTACAAGGGCATCCTGGCGGGCCGGGCCCGCGGCGTGTTCAACGGCCGGATCATCGTGCGCGAGGACGCCCAGAAGACCGACGCCCGGCAGACCAACCGCGCGCTTCTCCTGTCCGAGGACGCCCAGATCAACACCAAGCCTCAGCTCGAGATCTTCGCGGACGACGTCAAGTGCACGCACGGCGCGGCGGTAGGCCAGCTGGACCCCGAGGCCCTCTTCTATCTGCGTTCGCGCGGATTGAGCGGCGCCGAGGCGAGGCACCTCCTGATTCACGCCTTCGCGGCCGACGTGGTGACCCGCCTGCCGCTCGAGGCCGTGAGAGTCCGCATCGAGGGGCGCCTGCAGCAGCAGCTGGCACGCGCGCTGCCGGCGGCCGCGTGAGGGCCGGAGGATGCCGGGCGTGACACCCGTGGCTCCCGCCTCGACCGCCCGTCTGGACGTCGATGCCATCCGGCGCGACTTCCCGATTCTGGCGCGGCGCGTCCACGGGCGGCCCCTCGCGTATCTGGACAACGCGGCGACCACGCAGAAGCCGCAGGCCGTCATCGACCGGCTGGTGCGGTACTACAGCGTGGAGAACGCGAACGTACACCGCGGCGTGCACCAGATCAGCGTCGAGGCGACCGATGCGTACGAGGGCGCGCGGGAACGCGTGCGGCGGTTCCTGAACGCCGCGGAGAGCCGGGAGGTCGTCTTCGTGCGCGGCGCGACGGAGGCCGTCAACCTGGTGGCGGCCACGTACGGGCGCGCGCGGATCGGCGCGGGCGACGAGGTGGTGATCTCGGAGATGGAGCACCACTCGAACATCGTGCCCTGGCAGATGCTCTGTGCAGAGAAGGGCGCACGGCTTCGCGTCGTGCCGATTACCGACGAAGGCGCGTTCGAGCTCGACGCCTACGAGCGGCTGCTCGGCGCCCGGACGCGCCTGGTTGCGGTGACCCACGTGTCGAACGCGCTCGGCACGATCAATCCGGTCGACGCGATCGTCCGCCTGGCGCACGATCGCGGGGATCCCGGTGCTCGTCGACGGCGCCCAGGCCGTGGCCCACCTGCCGGTCGACGTCCAGGCGCTGGGGTGCGACTTCTACGTCTTCTCGGGGCACAAGGTCTTCGGCCCGACCGGAATCGGGGTGCTCTACGGCCGCGCGTCGCTCCTCGAGGCGATGCCGCCGTACCAGGGCGGCGGGGACATGATCCGGTCCGTGTCCTTCGACGGCACGCAGTACAACGACGTGCCCTACAAGTTCGAGGCCGGCACGCCGCACATCGCCGGCGCCGTGGGGCTCGCCGAGGCCATCGAGTACCTGACGACGACCGTGGGGCTGGATCGCGCCGCGGCCCACGAGCGCGATCTCCTCGAGTACGGCACGAGCGCGTTGGCGCAGGTGGACGGGCTGCGGCTGACCGGTACGGCGCCTCGAAAGGCCGCGATCCTCTCGTTCGTGATGGAGGGCGTTCATCCGCACGACATCGGGACGATTCTCGACCAGGACGGCATCGCCATCCGCGCCGGCCATCACTGCTGCCAGCCCCTGATGGCCCGCCTCGGCGTTCCGGCGACGGCGCGCGCCTCGCTGGCGGTGTACAACACGCGGGGGAGATCGACGCCCTCGTGGCCTCGCTGCGCAAGGTCCGGGAGGTGTTCGCGTGAGCACGGATCTGCGGGACCTGTATCAGCAGGTCATCCTCGATCACAACCGGCAGCCCCGGAACTTCCGCGCGCTCGCCGGCGCACGCCGCGCCGAGGGCGCCAACCCGCTCTGCGGCGATCATCTGACGGTGTACGTGCGCGTCGACGATGGCGTGATCACCGACATCGGCTTCCAGGGATCGGGGTGTGCGATCTCGAAGGCGTCGGCGTCGCTGATGACGGAGAGCGTGAAGGGGAAGACGGTGGCCGAGGCGCGGACGCTGTTCGAGCGGTTCCACCGGATGATCACGGCGCCGGCCGACCGGCCGGCCGAGCCGCTCGGCAAGCTCACGGCGCTCGCCGGCGTGCGTCAGTTTCCGATTCGCGTGAAGTGCGCCAGCCTCGCGTGGCACACCCTGGCCTCGGCGCTCGACGCCCAGGACGCGGTGGTCTCCACGGAATGAAGCCCCTGCCCGTCGTCCCACCGGAACCGACGCCACCGGACGGGGAGCCGCGCTCGCCCCAGACCGCCGGCATGGTCGACGACCCGGAGACGAGCCAGACGCTCCGGCCGCGCGTGGTGCAGGCGCTGTCGACGGTGTTCGACCCCGAGATTCCCGTCAACATCTACGAGCTCGGTCTCGTGTACGACGTGATCGTCGATGCGTCGAGCCGCGTGGGCATCCGCATGACGCTCACGGCCCCGGCCTGCCCGGCCGCACAGATCCTGCCCGACCAGGTCAGGAAGGTCGTCGCAGCGGTGCCCGGCGTCAGCGACGTGAAGCTCGACATCGTCTGGGATCCGCCGTGGTCGCGCGAGCGGATGTCCGACGCGGCGAAGCTTCAGCTCGGCATGCTCTGACGCGCGGCCGTCATCGGACAGGACAGGCCGCGGTTCGGAACAGCCCGACCCCGCTCGGCGCCCTCGGCGCGGGCCCGCTGGTCTCCGCTGGCTGGCAGTTTCTTTGCAGTCGTCATCCCGGGACATGAGGATGGCGAGACGAACCCGCAACACGTCGCGGCGCCTGACGAGCGCCGGAGCCCCGCTCGTGGACTGGCGCGAGCCCGCGTCGAACGCGCACGTGCTCGACTGGCGCGAGCGCGCCCACGAGTTCGGACTCGTCCCGATCGAGGGACAGGAATCGATGGGGCCGCCGGTCATCGAGCCGGCCGAGCGCCTCCTCGAAGAGGAGGAACCGGAGGCGTGGGAAGCGCAGCGGTCCCGACATGCCGCGTCCGACGAGCTCGATCGCGACGAGATTGAGGAACCGCCGTCGGCCCGGCTGCCGCAGGCCGAGCTCGATCCCGTGCGCGTGTACCTGGCGCACATCGGCCGCCGGAAGCTTCTGACCGCGAAGGAGGAGCAGGCCGTCGGCCAGCGGATCGAGGCGATGCGTGGTGAGCTCCTCGCAGAACTGGCGGCGATTCCGGCGGCGAGGCGGACCCTGTTGTCACTGGCCGACGCCGTTCGGCGCCACGCGACGCCCGCCGCCGAGCTGATCCTGTTGCCCGACGGCGGCGAGCTCAAGCCCCGCCGGATCGAGCCCGTGCTGCGGGTCTTCGCCCGCATCCGGCGCCTCGATCGGCACGTCCAGCAGTACCAAGAGCGCCTCGCAGGGCGTCGCGCGCCGGCCGACAGTCGCGCGGAGCTCGGGCGCGAAGTCGCCCGCCTGGAAGCCTCGATGGCCGCGAGCCTGCGCGGCCTTCCGGTTCGCCCGTCTCTGGTGGACGACGTCGTGGCGGAGCTGCGGGAGCTGGCGCGGCAGTTCGAGCAGGCGGAGGCGATGGAGCCGGGCGCCGAGCGCAGCCGGAGTCTCCACGCGCTCGAGACCCGGGCCGGACTGTCGCGGGAGGTCTTCGCCGGCCGGTGGGAGCGCGTCCGCGAGCGGGAACAGGCGCTGCTCGAGGCCAAGCACGCGCTCATCGAGCCGAACCTCCGCCTGGTCGTGTCGATCGCGAAGCGGTACCTCAACCGCGGGCTGTCGCTCCTGGACCTGATCCAGGAAGGGAACATCGGCCTGATGAAGGCGGTGGATCGATTCCAGTACCGGCGCGGCTTCCGGTTCTCGACGTACGCCACCTGGTGGATCCGCCAGCAGATGGGGCGCGCGGTCGCCGACTACGGCCGGACGATCCGGCTGCCGGTGCACGTGGTCGAGTCCCTCACCAGGCTCTCGCGCGCGCGCGCCGAGCTGCGCGAGAGGCTCGGGCGGGAGCCCCGCTCGCACGACCTGGCGTCGCGGACGGGCATGACCGTCCACAAGGTGGAGCTGCTGCTCGACGCGGCCCGCCTTCCCACCTCGCTCGAGGCGCCGGCCGGAAGAGGAGAGGAGACGCCGGTGGGGCACCTCGTCCCGGATCTCGTGACGCGCTCGCCGGAGGAGGCCGCCATGCGCACCGAGCTGGCCGTCGAAGTCGAGCGCGCCATGCAGCCGCTCACGGACCGGGAGCGGGAAGTGATCCGGCTCCGGTACGGGCTGGGCCTCGACCGTGAGCTCACGCTCGAGGAGATTGGACGCCGCCTGTCGGTGACGCGCGAGCGGGCCCGCCAGATTGAAGCCAGGGCGATGGCCAAGATACGGGCCGCCCACCACCCCGCCGCCTGACTCCCGGCGGTCGCCGCGCGCGGCCTTGGGCCGCGTCTCCCTTCGTCATCCGCCGGTGGATCGAGTCCGCTGGACCTCGGGGCGCCACGCGCTGTAAAAGAGATGAGATGAAGCGCCTGCTCGCAGCCGTTGTCGCCGCGGCTCTCGGCGTGGCCGTGCTCCACGGCCAGGCGCCGTACGCCGGGCCCCAGCCAGTCCCCCTGCCGCCGCCGATTCCCGCGCCCCAGGATCGCCCGTATCCAGGCACGATCCGCCTGGTCGTCGACGGGACGGACACGGATCATGCCGTCTTCTCGGTCCACGAGACGATTCCCGTGTCCGCCCCGGGGCCGATGATCCTGCTCTACCCGGAATGGATTCCGGGGCACCACTCGCCCGTCGGCCCGATCTGGGAGCTCACCGGGCTCGTCCTTCACGCGGGCGGCCGCGAGATCGCGTGGACGCGGGACCGCGTGGACGTCTTCGCGTTTCACGTGACGGTGCCGACGGGCGTGGACGCCGTCGACGCCGACTTTCAGTGGGTCACGCCCGTCGCCCCGCGCGTGGGACGCATCACGATGACGGCCGACATGTTCGATCTGTCGTGGAGCTCGGCGATCCTGTACCCGGCGGGCTACTACTCGCGCGACATCACCGTCGCCGCCACGCTGCGCGCGCCGGAGGGCTGGCAGATCGCGACGGCGCTCGACCGCGCGTCGACCACGGGCGCCACGACGACCTTCGAGCCGGTGGCCCTGAATACGCTGGTGGACTCGCCGGTGTACGCCGGGCGGTACTTGAAGCGCTACGATCTCGACCCCGGCGGCCCCGTCCCGGTCTCGCTCAACGTCGTCGCCGACCGGGCCGACGAGGTCGAGGCGCCGGACGAGGCGCTGAAGGCGTACCGCGCCCTCGTCCAGCAGGCGTACGCGCTCTTCGGGTCGCATCACTACGATCACTACGACTTCCTGCTGTCGCTGAGCAATCGCCAGGGTGGCGTCGGCCTGGAGCACCATCGTTCGAGCGAGGACGGGACCGTCGCGGACTACTTCACGAACTGGAAGCGCGACTACCGCGGCCGCGATCTCCTCGCGCACGAGTACACGCACTCGTGGAACGGCAAGTTCCGCCGGCCCGCAGACCTGTGGACGGCGAACTTCGACGTGCCGATGGGCGACAGCCTGCTCTGGGTGTACGAGGGGCAGACGCAGGTACCTGGGGCCAGGTGCTGGCGGCCCGCGCCGGGCTCTGGACGAAGCAGCAGGCGCTCGACTCGCTCGCCGAGGTCGCCGCAACCTACGCGACGCGCACCGGCCGCCGGTGGCGGTCCGTCGAGGACACCACCAACGATCCGACGATCGCCCGGCGGCGGCCCCTCTCGTGGCGGAGCTGGGAGCGCAGCGAGGACTACTACTCGGAGGGCCAGCTCGTGTGGCTCGACGCCGACACGCTCATCCGCGAACGGTCGAACGGCAGGAAGTCGCTGGACGACTTCGCGCGGGCGTTCTTCGGCATCGACAGCGGCAGCTACATCACGCGCACTTACACGTTCGACGACGTGGTCGCGGCGCTGAACCAGGTGATGCCGTACGACTGGGCGACCTTTCTCCGGACGCGCCTCATGAACGTCGCGCCCAAGCCGCCTCTCGACGGCCTTACCCGGGGCGGATACAAGCTCGTCTACACCGATACGCCCGGTTCGTTCGGACGGAGCAGCGACCTGATGTACTCGATCGGCCTCTCCTACGCGCCGAGCGGCGCCGTGACCGACGTGCTGTGGGACGGTCCGGCGTTCAAGGCCGGGTTGACGAGCGACGCGCGCATCGAGGGCGTCAACGGCCGGGCGTTCAGCGGGGACACGCTCGAGGCGGCCATCACCGCCGCCAGGGGCGGCACGGCGCCGATCGAGCTGACCGTGTCGTCGGGGGACCACGTGCGGACGGTCCGCATCGACTACCACGACGGCCTGCGCTATCCGCACCTCGAGCGCGTGGCGTCGACCCCGGCGCACCTCGACGACATCCTGGCGCCGCAGGTGCGGTGAGGAGGCCCGGCGGGGAGCCGCGCCGGCGATCCAGATGACGAACCCAACGAGGACCCGTCGACGGGCAATGGCCACGGTGGCGGCGATCGCGGTGGCCGGAGTGACGTGGCACACCGGCGCGCTCGCGTCGCAGGGGGAGGAGGCGGGCGCAGCGGGCCCGTGCGCGGCGCGTTTCACGAGGCAGGCGCAGCAGGCCGTCGACCGCTCCAGGCAGACCTCGGGTGCGGAGGGCCTCGCCGTCGCCTTCTACGACGACGGCAGGGCGTGCACGTTCGTCAGCGGCGACGAGGGCCAGCGGCAGGCCCGTCCGGTCACCGCCGAGACGGCTTTCGCGATGGGCTCGATCGAGAAAGTGTTCAACGCGACGCTCCTCGCGCTGGACATCGTGCACGGGAAGGCGGCGATCGACGATCAGTCGGCGCGGTTCCTGGTCGGAGACGGCGGCGCCCGGATCCGTCGCAACGTGCCGTTCGGCAAGGTCACCCTCCGCCAGCTCGTAACGCACACCTCGGCGCTGCCGCGCGAGCCGCCCCACAGCTCCGAGCGGATCGGCATGGAGCTCTACCGCGACGAGCGGCTGCCGGCAGAGGTGATCGGGTTCCTCAATGCCTGGCATCCCACGTACGCGCCGGGCACGCGGTACCGGGTACTCGAACCTGGGATTCGTCCTGGCCGGCACGGTCGCCGTGGACCTGTCGGGCCAGCCCTACAGCCGGTTCCTGGCGGGGGCGCTCACCGGACCGCTCGGCATGACGCGCACGGGAGTGCTGTGCGCGACCCCCGCGCCGTGGTGCGCGGTCGCGCACGACGGGACGGGACGGCCGGCCTCGAGCGCCCCGGTCGGCCTGTGGACCACGGCGCAGGACATGCTGCGCTTCGTCGAGGCAAACCTGGGCGTGCTCGGCCTGCCCCCGGCGCTCGCCCGCGCCATCGATCTCACCCACCAGGAGCTGTTCCGCGCCGACGGCGATCACGCCGTCGGCATGGGTTGGGAGGAGTTCCATCACGGCGAGGACCGGCTGCTGTCGAAGGACGGGCTCGACTCGGACTTCAGCAGCTGGGTGGGCTTCGAGCCGGGCCATCACCTCGGCGTGGCGGTGCTGCGCAATGGATCGGGCAAGCCCGCGCCCGAGGTGCTCGGCAAGCAGCTGCTCGCGCTCGCCGCGTCGCAGCAGACGAGCGGCGACGCTGGCCTACACTAATGTCTCTCGCTACAACTCCCACAACATCTCTGTAGGGCAGCACTCGCTCGCCCGCGTCCGATCCCGCAGTTTTGCTCAGGAAATCACGACTGGTGCCGCGCCGCCGGCGCTGGCGTCCGTCTTGCTCTCCGGACGTGCGGTCGTAAGGTCGCGACCCTGGTATCCGTGTGCGTCACGTCGACGGCCGCACGCGTGAAGGAGTACCGACATGAGCAGAAACGGCGTGCTCGCGCGTGCAGCCCTGGGATTTCTCCTCGCCCTCGTGTTGACGCCTCTGATTCATCCCCAGGTGGCGCGCGCCCAGGCGCCCGCCGCCGCGGCGGCGTCCCTGGGTGATCCCACCGGCGCCACGACGGGTACGGCCAAGGACGTCACGGTCCGCGACCCCGACAACCCGACCCTCGCCGAGGTGATGGACACGGTGGGGCACAACAAGATCGCCATCAACTTCGTCTGGACGCTCATTACCGGCTTTCTCGTCATGTTCATGCAGGCCGGCTTCGCGATGGTGGAGACCGGCTTCACCCGCGCGAAGAACGTCGCCCACACGATGTCCATGAACTTCATGGTCTACGCCATCGGCCTCCTCGGGTACTGGATCTGCGGGTTCGCGCTCCAGATGGGCGGCGTCGGCGGCGTGCCGGCCCTTGGCGGGGTGGCGCCGCTCAACCACGAAGTCGCCATCACCATCGCCGGCCACACGTTCGGACTGTTCGGCACCAGGGGCTTCTTCCTGAGCGGCAACAGCTACGACGTCGGCGTGTTCACGCTCTTCCTCTTTCAAATGGTCTTCATGGACACGGCCGCCACGATCCCGACGGGCGCGATGGCGGAGCGCTGGAAGTTCTCGGCGTTCTGCATCTTCGGGTTCTTCATGGCCATGTTCGTCTATCCGGTGTTCGGCAACTGGGTCTGGGGCGGCGGCTGGCTGTCGCAGCTCGGCACGAACTTCCACCTGGGGCACGGCCACGTCGACTTCGCCGGCTCCTCGGTCGTGCACATGGTCGGCGGCGTGGCGGGGCTGGCCGGCGCGATCGTGATCGGCCCGCGCATCGGGAAGTTCAACAAGGACGGCTCCGCCAACGCCATGCCGGGGCACCACATCCCCATGGCCATCGTCGGCACGTTCATCCTGGCCTTCGGCTGGTTCGGCTTCAACCCCGGTTCGACGTTCGCCGGCGGCGATCTCCGCATCGCCGTGGTGGCGACCAACACCATGCTGGCCAGCGCCGCCGGCGCCTTCACGGCCATGGTGTATGTCTGGAACCGGTACGGCAAGCCGGACCCGAGCATGCTCGCCAACGGCATGCTGGCCGGCCTCGTCGCGATCACGGCGCCGTGCGCCTTCATCAACAGCGTCTCGGCCGTCATCATCGGCGGCATCGCCGGAGTCCTCGTCGTCCTGTCGGTGTTCTTCGTCGAGGGCGTCCTCAAGCTCGACGACCCGGTCGGCGCGATCTCGGTGCACGGCGTCTGCGGCGCCTGGGGCGTCCTGTCGCTGGGCCTGTTCGCGGACGGGGCGTACGGCAGCGGCTGGAACGGCGTCCCGGGCACCGTGCGTGGCCTGTTCTACGGCGATCCGGGCCAGTTCGTGGCCGAATGCATCGGCATGCTCACGTGCTTCGTGTTCGTGTTCGTCACCTTCTATGCGTTCTTCAAGATCGTGGACGCCGTCGTGGGCAACCGTGTCTCGGCAGAGGACGAGATCGCGGGGCTCGACATGCCGGAGATGGGCGTCCTGGGGTATCCGGACTTCGTCCTGACACCGGGGCACGAGGGCACCGGCGGCGCGTAGCCGAGGACGCGGCGGCGATCAGGCGGCTTCCGGAGGTTCGACGAGACCGGGTGGATCGGGCACCACGATCGGGATCGGCGCGCGGTCGCGGATGAAGACGTAGTGTCGCGGGTGCGACGAGGACACGCGATAGCCGGCGTCGGACAGGGCGCCGACCACCCGCGTGGGGGCCGGTCCGCAGGCGCCGTCGTCGTGGATCTCGACGATCAACGTCGACACGTGGCGGACGATCGTGTCCAGTTCGTGGGCGACCAGTGCCGCGTTCGCCCGGATGATCTCGATGAGCCGGGCATTCGCCTCCACGACGACGTGTCGGTGCGGATTCGACAGGCGGCGGTTGATGACGCACGCGACCACGCCGATCCCGCCGCCGAGTTCGACGACGGGCTTCGCGGGGTCGAGATGCCGGCGCAGCGCCTGTCGCTCCCCGCGTTCGTAGCGGTGGAACAGCAGGCTGCTCTTCACCCGGCGCGTGATGACCGGGCTGCTGACGTCGAACTCGCAGCCGTCGAGGGCGAGCACGGCGCGGGCGCCGCCGTGCCGGTAGACGCGCGCGGCGCTGGCCGGCCTCGTACGGAACGTCATGGACCGGCGCTGTCGGTGGCGAGCTACTCGAGGGTGGGCATGTGGAAGGCGCCCGCCGGCGGATCCTCGGTCCAGCGGCGGGTGACCGCCTTCGTGCGCGTGTAGAACTTGACGCCCTCGGCGCCGTGCACGTGCAGGTCTCCAAAGAGCGACTGCTTCCACCCGCCGAACGAGTAGAAGGCCATCGGCACCGGGATCGGCACGTTGACGCCGACCATGCCGACCTGCACCTCGCGCTCGAAGCGCCGTGCCGCCGCGCCGGATCGCGTGAAGATCGCGGTGCCGTTGCCGTACGGATTCTCGTTGACGATCGCGAGCGCCGCGTCGAGCGTGTCGGCCCGTACGACGACCAGGACGGGCCCGAAGATCTCGTCGCGGTAAATCGTCATGTCGGGCGTGACGCGATCGAACAGCGTCGGGCCGACGAAGAAGCCGCGCTCGTGTCCCGGCACGGTCAGGCTGCGGCCGTCGACGACGAGGTCGGCGCCGAGGGCCACGCCCGCGTCGATGTAGCCGAGGATCCGGGCGCGGTGCTCGGCGGTCACGACCGGTCCCATGTCGACGTCGCGCGCCTGGCCGGGGCCGACCTTCAGGGCGCGGGCGCGCGCCGCCAGCTCGGCGACGAGCGGATCGCCGGCCGCGCCGACGGCCACCACCGCCGAAATGGCCATGCAGCGCTCGCCGGCCGAGCCGTACGCGGCGCCGCTCAGCGCGTCCGCCGTGAAGGGGATGTCGGCATCCGGCATCACGACCGCGTGGTTCTTGGCGCCGCCGAGGGCCTGGACCCGCTTCCCGGCCGCCGCGGCCGTCGCGTAGATGTGGCGCGCGATGGGCGTGGATCCGACGAAGGACACGGCGTCGATCCCCGGGTGGCCCAGCATCGCGTCGACCGTCTCGCGATCGCCGTGCACGACGTTGAACACGCCGTCGGGCAGGCCCGCCTCCTTGAGCAGTTCCGCCATCCGGATCGAGGGCGACGGGTCCTTCTCGGACGGTTTGAGGATGAAGGCGTTGCCGCAGGCGAGCGCGATCGGGATCATCCAGAGGGGCACCATCGCCGGGAAGTTGAACGGCGTGATCCCGGCGCAGACCCCCACGGGCTGGAGGATCGAGTAGGCGTCGACGCCGCCGCCGACCGCCTCCGAGAACGCACCCTTCAGCAGGTGCGGCGCGCCGGTCGCGAATTCGACGACCTCGATCCCGCGCTGGACCGAGCCCATGGCATCGAGGAAGACCTTCCCGTGCTCCTCGGTGATGAGCGCGGCGATCGCCTTCTGGTGCGTCTCGAGCAGCTCGCGGAAGCGGGCGAGGATCCGTGCCCGGCGGAGCGGGCTCGTGTCGCGCCAGCCGGGGAACGCGGCGCGCGCGCTCCGGACCGCCGCGTCCACGTCGCTCGCGTCGGCGAGCGGCACCATCCGGATGACGTCTCCCGTGGCCGGGTTCATCACCGACCCGCGCCGGCAGCCGTGCGGCTCGGCAGGCCGGCCCCCGATCCAGAGCGGCACGGTCGGCGTCATGCGAGCATGCCGTCGACGACCGAGAGCGCACGGTCGATGATGCCGAAGCCGTCGCGCAGCTCGGCCTCGGTGATCGAGAGGGGCGGGTTGGTGAAGAACGTGTTCCAGCGCACGAACGTGTACAGGCCCCCGTTCCGGAGCTCGCGCCCGAGCGCCTGCATCTCCGGCGAGCTGCCGTTGAAGGGCGCCAGCGGCTCCATGGTCCGGCGGCTCCTCACGAGCTCGACGATGCCGAACAGGCCGATGTGGCGGACGGCGCCGACCGAGGGATGACGGTCGGAGAGGCTGCGCATCAGCCCGGCCATGACGTCGCCCATGCGGCGCGCGTTGCCCAGCAGGTCGTCCTGCTCGTACACCGCCAGGGTGGCCAGCGCGGCCGCGCACGCCAGCGGATGGCTGTTGTACGTCAGGCCGCCGTAGAAGACGTGATCGCGGAAGTGGTCCGCGATCCGGCGGCGCATCCCGACGGCGCCGAGCGGGACGTACGCGCTCGTCAGCCCCTTCGCCATCGTGAGCAGGTCCGGAACGACGCCCCAGTGATCGACGGCGAACCAGCGGCCGGTGCGGCCGAAGCCGGCCATCACCTCGTCGGCGATCAGGAGGATGCCGTACCGATCGCAGAGCGTGCGGACGCCTTCGAGGTAGCCGGCCGGGGGAACGAGGACGCCGTTGGTGCCCGTGACGGGCTCGAGGATGAAGCCGGCGATCGTGGCCGGGCCCTCGAGCTGGATGACCTCCTCGAGCATCGCCAGCGACGAGGCCGCATCGTCCCAGCCGCGCTGGATGCCGTGGTACGGATCGAGGACGTGCACGACGCCGGGTATGCCCGGCTCGTTGGCCCACCGCCGGGGATCGCCGGTCAGCGTCATGCTGCCCGCGGTGGCGCCGTGGTACGAGCGATAGCGCGCGAGGATCTTGTGCCGGCCGGTGTAGAGGCGCGCGAGCTTGACGGCGTTCTCGTTGGCCTCGGCGCCGCCGTTGGTGAAGAAGAAGACGTCGATGTCGCCCGGCGTCAGCTCGGCCAGCTTCGCGCCGAGGCGGGCGCGCGGCTCGGTCGCCATGAACGGGTTGGCGTAGGCGAGCCGGCTGGCCTGGTCGTGCATCGCGGCGATGACGCGCTCGTCGCCGTGCCCGATGTTCACGCACATCAGCTGGCTGTTGAAGTCGAGGAAGCGCCGGCCGTCGGGCGTGTAGAAATAGCACCCCTTCGCGTGGCTGACCGGGATCGGGTCGACGGCGTCCTGCGCCGACCACTCGAACAGCGTGTGCGCCTTCGTGAGCGCGACGATGTCCTCGCCGGTCATGCCTGGTACGCCGTGGTGCCGCCGACGACCGTGCGAACGATCGTGATGTCCTTGATCTTCTCGGGGTCGACGGTGTGGATGTCCTCGGCGAGGACGACGTAGTCGGCGAGCTTGCCCGCCTCGATCGACCCCTTGAGCGCTTCCTCGTGCGAGTTGTACGCGCCGTTGATCGTGTTGACCTTGAGCGCCTCGTCCACGCTGATGCGCTGGTTGGCGCCCCACGTCTTCCCGTCCCACCCGGTGCGCGTGACCATGCCCTGCATGCCCATGAGGGGCGCGAACGGCCCGGGGGCGAAGTCGGAGCCGGCGGCCGCGTGGATGCCGGCGTCGAGCAGCGTCCGGTAGGCCATACAGTGCTTCATCAGCTCCTCGCCGTAGAAGACGAACTTGTCCGAGTTGTAGTACGCGTAGGTGGTGAAGAGCGCCGGAACGCCGCCCAGCGCCTTGATCCGCCGCACCAGGTCGTCGTTGACGAGAGTGCAGTGCGTGATCTTGGGGCGGGCGTCCGTGCGCGGGAAGAGCTTCGCCGCGCGCTCGAGCGCCGTCAGGTACATGTCGATCGCGACGTCGCCGTTGGCGTGGCAGTTCGGCTGGATGCCGGCGCGCCACACGCGCTCGACCCACTGATTGAGGGTCTCCTGCGTCTCGGTGACGTTGCCCGTGTACTCGTTCTTGCTGTCGGGATAGGGAACGCTCAGCGCCATGGTGCGCTCGGAGAACGAGCCGTCGACGGTGTGCTCGGAGGTCGCGCCGAACCGGAGCCGCTCGTCGCCGAAGCCGGTTTTGATACCGGTGTCGATCATCGCGTCGAGCACCTTGCCGCTCGCCTCGTAGCTGACGCGGTGCAGCAGCTCGCCGCGGGCCCGCACGTCCTGCAGCGCGGCCAGGTTGCCGCCCTCGTGGTGCACGCTCGTCAGGCCGTAGCGCACGAACTGCTTGGAGATGTACGCGAGGCCGTCGCGGCTGCGCTGCTGAACCTGCTCCGGCGTGAACGTCTCGTGCTTGCCGACCCGGCTGAAGGCGCCGCGCGCGCGGTCGGTCACCCGGCCGTTCAACGCGCCGTCGGCGTCGCAATCGAACGTGCCCCCGGGCGGGTTCGGCGTGTCCTTGGTCACCCCCGCCATCTGGAACGCCCTGCTGTTGTAGTAGGAAGTGTGGCCGCCGCGGTGGTGCACGACGACGGGCAGGTCGGTCGACACCTGGTCGAGATCGTGGATGTTCAGCTGGCGCTTGTCCTTGACCTTCGTGTCGTCGAAGAAGTAGCCGTCGACCCACGTGCCGGGCGCCGTCTTCTGGGCCTTGGCGCGCAGCTTGTCGACGATGCTCGCGATGGTGACGAACTCGACCTCGTACGGGTTGCCGACCAGGACGTCGTAGAGCAGCGTCTCGCCGCCCGCGTGGTTGTGGCAGTCGGTGAACCCGGGCACGATCGTCATGCCCTTGGCGTCGTACACCTCGGTGGCCCGGCCCGCCAGGCCGCGGATGTCGGCCGACGTGCCGACGGCGACGAACCGGCCGCCCTTGACCGCGAACGCCTCGGCCTTCGACATCTGCGGATCGATCGTGTAAACGGCCGCGTTGACGACGACGAGATCGGGGCTGTCGGTGTCGGACGCGGCCTGGGCCGCGGGTGCGGCGCCGAGCCACGGCGCGGCCGCCGCCCCGGCGATGCCGGCCCCCGTCAACCCCATGAACTCCCTGCGGCTGTGGCGCTGTGTCATGGCGTGCCTCTCAAGTGTAGTCAGCGATGGTGGGTTCCGGTCGTCACGGCGGCACCATGATTAGCACAGGGGCCCCCGGATCGCAACAGCGCCGCGCGCGCCGGCTCAGGCGACGACGCGCGGGTAGATGTACGACGCCAGGACGACGAGCACGACCGTCGCCGCGACGAGCACGCCGAAGTCGGTGGCGAGGCCGAACGTGCTGGTGCCCCCGCTGATCATCAGCGCCCGGAGCGCATCGACCTCGTAGCTGAGCGGGTTGAGCCGGGCGACGGTGCGCAGCCACCCCGGCATGATCGCGAGCGGGTAGATGGCGTTGCTCGCGAAGAAGAGCGGCATCGTCAGCACCTGACCGATGCCCATGAAGCGCTCGCGCGTCTTGACGATCGACGCGATGATGAGCGAGAGGGTCGCGAAGCAGCCCGCGCCGGTCAGCACCGCGGCGGTGACCCCCGCCAGCGCCGCGACGCTCCAGTTCATGTGGACGCCCAGCAGCAGCGCGAGCAGGTAGACGATCACCACCTGCGAGAGGCTCCGGACGCCCGCCGACACCGCCTTGCCCAGCACGAGCGCGCCGCGCGGCGTCGGACTGACGAACAGCTTGTGGACGATGCCGAGATCGCGCTCCCAGATGACGGCGATGCCGTAGAAGATCGCGACGAACAGGACGCTCTGCGCGAGGATGCCCGGCGCCATGAAGTCCAGGTAGGGGATGCCGCCGGTCGGGATGGCCCGCAGGCGCGTGAACACCTCGCCGAAGATGAGCAGCCAGAGCGCCGGCTGCACCGCGCGGGTGACGAGCTCGGTCGGATCGTGCCGCAGCTTGCGGACCTCGAGCTCGGTGATGACGCCGGTCTTGTAGATGAAGCCGCGGAGGACGGCCGCCGGACCCGGCTCAGCCGACGCGACGGGCGGTGCGTCGAGTGCGCGAGACGTCACGGAACGTGCCTCCTGATTCGATCGGCGACCCGGCGTACCGGACGAAGACGTCGTCCAGGCTGGCGTCGGGGCCGAGCGAGGCTTTGAGGTCGGCCGGCGAGCCCGAGACGGCGATGCGGCCCCGATGCAGGATCGCGATCTCGTGGCAGAGCTCGTCGGCTTCCTCCATGAGATGCGTCGTGAGCAGAATCGTCGTGTCCAGGTCGGCCTTGAGCGCCAGGAGCCGTTCCCAGACCGACTTGCGCGCGATGGGGTCCAGGCCGATCGTCGGCTCGTCGAGGAAGAGCACCCGCGGGCGGTGCAGCATCGACTGCGCGATCTCGAGACGCCGGATCATCCCCCCGGAGTACTCGCGGACGAGCCGGTCGGCCGCGCCCGTGAGCTCCATCACCTCGAGCGCGTCGGCGATGCGGCTCCCGCGATCCCGCGAGGGAATGTCGTAGAGCTTGGCGAAGATCAGCAGGTTCTCGTAGCCCGTGAGGGTGCCGTCGGCCGAGATCATCTGCGGCACGTAGCCGATGGCGCGGCGGACCTTTGCGGCCTGCCGACGGATGTCGAAGCCCGCCACCGTCGCCGTCCCCGCCGTGGGCGGCAGCAGCGTCGTGAGCATCTTGATCACGGTCGTCTTGCCGGCGCCGTTCGAGCCGAGGAGGCCGAACACGCGGCCCTCCTCGACCGCAATCGACAGGCGATCGACGGCCAGAAGGCCGCCGAAGCGCTTGGTCAGATCGCGCGTCTCGAGCATCAGCACGGGGAAGGCACCATCGCGGGAGTCGCGCCCGATCCGCGGCGTCCAGCGACCCCGAGAGTGTACATCGAGGCGGCGTCAGGATGCGGGCGGCTGGTGCGATCCAGGCGGGTTCGGTCCGGGACCGGAGGCGGCGACGGCGAGCGGCACGGCGGTGCGCAGGTGGATGTCGCGCTGCGGGAAAGGAATCTCGATGCCCTGCCGTGTGAAGGCGTCGTAGACCGCGAAGTTGACCTTGCTGACGAGGGCCGGGCGCCGCTGCAGCAGCTCGCGCGTCCAGGCGAGCACCTCGAAGTCGATGGACGAGTCGCCGAAGTCGACGAGCCGGACCTCGGGCGCGGGGTCCTTCAGCACCTCCGGGACGGTCGCGACGGCCCCGAGGAGCGCCGCCTCGACGCGCCGCGGGTCCGTGCCGTACGCGACCCCGATCGGCACGTGGACGCGGATGCTGTCGCCGCCGCGGCTCCAGTTGACCACCTGCAGCGTGACGAAGTCCTTGTTGGGCACGATCACCGCGATCGAGTCGTTCGTCAGGATCTCGGTCGCGCGGATGTTGATGCGCGTCACCTGGCCGTCCAGTTGGCCGACCTGGATGTGATCGCCGACCTCGATGGGACGCTCGAGGAGCAGGATCAGGCCCGAGATGAAGTTCGAGGCGACCTCCTGGAGGCCGAAGCCGATGCCGACGCCCAGCGCGCCGACGAGCACGGTGAGGCTCGTCAGGTTCACGCCGCTCGCCTGGATGACGACCAGCCACCCGATGGTCACGAAGAGGTAGAACGCGATGTTCGAGATCGCGTAGGCCAGGCCGGATTCGAGGTGCAGGTGGGGCAGGAGCCGCTGGGCGAGCGCCCGGCGGAGCGCGCGGCCCACGAGGAAGACGATGACGAGCGCGACGGCGACCTGCAGGAGGCCGCCCGCCGACACGCGCGCGCCGCCGAGCGAGACGAGCGGCGCGCCGAACCAGCGGGCGATCGCGGCGAGACGATCGTGGAGCCCGACCATGGCCGCCTAGGCCTGTGCGGCGCGAACGCGCGCCCGTGCGGGAGCCATCGGCCTCACTATACGATGGCTCCCTCGGCGTGTCGAAGGTGATCGATTCGACGGGTGCCCCGCGCGTCCCGACTCCCGGGGAATCGCGGGAGCCGACCTTCCCCTGGATTTCCCTGGCGCGACCTCAGCGTCCGGCCGCGGCGCCGCGCATGAGCAGCCGCAAGAGCAGCGGGCGGCTCCGCGCCACGTCCCGCAGGTGCGTCGTGATCGCCTGGCGCAGCTCGGGCAGCTGGCTGTTCTCGGCCGCCACCACCTGCAGCGTCATGCTGCCCATCTCGTCGGTCGACTGCTCGCCCCAGCGCACCTGACGCGGCGGGCTCGAGGGGTTGCGCCGGTTCCCCTCGGAATTGTCGTACGTGATCGTCACATCCAGCCGCGTGCCGGCGGGCAGGTCGACGTCGTGCGCGAACTGATACTGCTCCTGCCAGTTGAAGTCCCAGTCGTCGATGCCGACGAGCGTCTTCTTCGCGCCGTCGGGCAGCGTGGCCGTCATCGTCATCGTCTTCCCGAGGTAGTGCGCGTGCGCCGAGACGCCGAAGGCGCGGACCGCGACCGGGATCACGAACGAGTCCGAGATCGCGTAGTGCTCGTCGCCCGCCGGAATGTCGATCCCGGCGAACAAGCCGAACACGGGCGGGAGCTGAATGCCGAGGAAGGTCTTCGACGGCGGCTGCTTCGCGAAGTACAGCCCCACGGTCGACGCTTCCGAGGCGGCCGTGCCCGAGGGATGGAAGTGCGTCGAGAGAATCAGGTCCGAGCCCTTCGGCACGAAGTACGCGAGGCCATCGGGGAGCAGGTGCGGCTGCGCGCCGGGCGCCCAGCCTCCGAGCGTGGTGCCCGACGCCGACCCGCCGCTCAGGCGGAAGCCGCTGCCCATGCCGCCGTCGTAGCCCGGCAGCCCGTCGCGGCCGTCCCGCGCCCGCGCCGTGCCGGTCGCGTCGAGGAAGAAGAGCGAGTGATGCGTGACCCCGCGCGCCGACGGGCGGAAGTCGACGCCCCGCACCCAGACGTCGCGATCCAGGTTGAGCGGCAGCACGAAGTTGCGGTAGAGGTCGTGCCCGGATGCGGGGACCGGGAAGGCGTCCGGCATGCGGACGATCAGATCCGGTGCGCCGAGCTGCCAGCTGTCCGCGAACGGGGGCACGGGCGGCTGATGGCCGGGGTCGCCCTGCGGCATGCCGGCTTCCACCCACCGCTCGATCGTCGCGACGTCCGCGTCGCTCAAGCGTCGATCGCCGGCGAAGGGCACGTCGCCGCGGTCGGCCTTCCAGGGCGGCATCTGCCGGAGCCTGACGACGTTGGCGATCTGACGACCGCGGGGCCGGACGTCGGCGTAGCTCATGAGCGAGAACGGCGTCGTCTCGCCCGGCCGATGGCAGGACGTGCAGTGGCTGAAGATGATCGGCGCCACGTCGTCGGCGAAGGTGACCGTGCGCGGCGACGATTCCTGCGCCCGGCTTCCAGGTGCCCAGAGGAGCAGCGCCGCCCCGAGGGCGGCGCCGGCCGCCGCCAGCGAGCGGGATGGTCGGGTGTTCACGGAATTGTTGGACGAGCGGACGGCCGGGGAGGTTCTTCTCGTGGCGCCGCCCGGGGGCGACGCGGCCGGGCGGCCCCGTCAGTGCGTCATCGCGTAGAGGACGACGTCCATGCCGACGGCGTAGGCGTCGGGGGAGAAGCGCTCGAAGTACGCGGGATCTTCGGCTTCGCGCTCCCAGCCGTCCGGGATGTCGGTGTTGTGCACCATGAGCACCATGATGCGGCCGTGATCGTCCTCGATCGCGTGCACGTCGGGTGGACCGTCCGCCCAGCGCTCGTGGTTGCAGCCGCCGCAGCGGCGCCAGGCCTGGATGGACGCCATCTGGGGGATCTTGTCCAGGTTGAACATCATGTGCCAGATGGGGTGGTCCATCGGCACGTCGACGATCGGGTACTCCGGCAGGACCCGGCGCATCTCGTCGTTCAACTGCTCGCGCGCGAGGGAGCCGTGGTAGTCGGTGGCGAAGATGAAGCCGCCCTTCAACAGGTACTCGCGCAGGCGCGCCACTTCCTCGTCGGAGAAGTCGGCGGTGCCGCCGTCCTCCATGACGACGATCGGGCACCTGAACAGCGCATCGTCGGTGATGCGGACGACGGCGTAGTCCGGCTCGCCCTCACCGTCCATGGTGACGGTCGCCTTGGTGAGCTCCGAGAGGCGCACGCTGAAATTGATGTCGGCGCCCGGATAGTCGGTCCGCCAGCCCGCCTTCTCGCGCCGGTTGCTGGTGAACATCAGCCGGCAGAAGTTGAAGCCGCCCTGGAAGGTGTCGGCCGTCGGGAAACGGGGAGGATCGCGGTTGAAGCCGTAGCCTCCGTGCCAGATCTGCGCGCTCACGACGCCCGCGGAGGCGGCGACGGCGACGACAGCAAGCAACGCCTTGGAGAGGCGTTTGACGGAGGGCTGCATGCGAGCCTGCCCACCAGTCTACTCCTATTTCGCGACGGCGGCGGGGCGTTCCCAGGGCCCGCCGGACGGCTCGGCCCACACCGGGATACAATCGCATCGAATGGCCGTTTTCGCGACCGCCGGTCAGCCGCACGACGACTCGTCGGCCTCCGGGCTGACGCCCCTGCTCGATCTCCTGGAGGACATCCGCCGCCGGATCTTCCGCGCCTGCCTGGCCGTCGCGGCCGGGATGGTGGTGGCGTTCATCTTCATCAATCCCATCGTGTCGTTCGTGCTCGGGCCGACGCGCCGGGCGCTCCCGCCGGGGACGCATCTCATCTATACGAACCCGGCCGAGGCCTTCAGCCTGGACATCGACATCGCCCTGATCGCCGGGCTGGTGTTCGCGTCTCCGTTCATCGTGTACCAGCTCTGGCAGCTGATCGCGCCGGCGCTGTACGCGCGGGAGAAGAAGCTCGCCATCCCGTTCGTGCTGCTCGCGACGGGCGGCGCCCTCGGCGGCGCGGCGTTCGCGCACTACGTCGTGTTTCCCTACATGATCGCGTTCTTCGGCACCTTCGCCACGTCGAAGCTCGCGTTCATGCCGCGCGTGGAAGACGTCTTCGACCTCTACGCGAAGATGGTCGTCGCGATGATGGGCGTGTTCCAGATTCCGACGATCGTGACCTTCCTCGCGCGCATGGGGGTGCTGCGCGCGCGGACGCTCTGGCGCTACACGCGATACGCGATCCTCGTCATGTTCATCATCGGCGCGATCATCACGCCGCCCGACGCGACCAGCCAGGTGATGGTGGCGCTGCCCATGGTCGGGCTGTACCTGTTCAGCGTGCTGCTCGCGTGGATCGTCCAGCCCAAGTCCCAGTAGCCGCCGGGCGGGCTCTCGGAGGCCGATGCGCTTCGGATGCCTGTCGATCGTCGCCGCCGTCCTGCTGGCGCTCATCCTGCCCTGGGTGTTCGCCGACCTGCTCGCGACCGCCCTCGTGAAGCTGCGGCTGAGTCAGGGCACCGCCGCCCTGCTGGTCGCCGGGATCTTCCTCGGCAGCCTGGTCAACATCCCCGTCAAGCGCATCGTGCGTCCCGAGCCGCTGCCGCGCGACGCGCTCGCCGTGTTCGGCCTGCACGGCTGGTGGCCCGCGGCCCGGCGCGTCCGTCCCGAGACCGTGGTCGCCGTGAACGTCGGCGGCTGCGTGATTCCCGTGACGCTCGCCGCGTACGAGGTGATGCGGCTCGTCGCCGTGCCCGGCGTGCTGCTGCCCCTGGCGGTGGCGACCCTCGTCAATGTCGCTGTCTGCTACCGGCTCGCCCGGCCGGTGGCCGGCGTCGGGATCGTGATGCCGACGCTCGTGCCGGCGGTCGTCGCCTGCGGCGCCGCCCTGCTGCTCGCCCCGCAGGCGGCCACGCCGGTGGCGTTCACGGCCGGCGTCGCCGGGCCGTTGATCGGCGCCGACCTGCTGCACCTCGGCGACATCCGCCAGATCGCCAGCGGCATGGTGAGCATCGGCGGCGCCGGCACCTTCGACGGCATTCTGTTGACGGGGATTCTGGCGCTGTACCTCGCCTGAGACGGGCGTCGCGCTAGCAAGGTCTTTGCAGCGCGATCGCCTGGCGACGGAACTGCCGGATAATCGGCGCGGGGCTCGCAAGGGCCCGAGAGTGGGGAGGCCCGGTCCGTGACGATCCTGCACGACATCTTCCGCGGCGCGTCGGGCAATCTGCTCCACTGGCTTCCGTTCTTCCTGACCCTCGCCGTCGGCGCGGTCGCCCTCGCGGTGCTGCGACGCGTGCTGCTCGTCAAGCGAGTCACGCGCCTCGTGCAGACCGGCTTCACGCGCCAGCTCGCCATGCTGGGCGCCACCGCGGTGCTCGTCATCGCCCTGATCCTCACTCTCCCCGTGGGGGACACGGCGCACGGGCAGCTGCTCAGCCTGCTCGGCATCGTGCTCACGGGCGTGATCGCCCTGTCGTCGACGACGTTCGTGGGCAACGTGATGGCGGGCCTGATGCTCCGCGCGGTCCGCGCGTTCCGGGCCGGGGACTTCCTGAAGACGCAGGAGCACTTCGGCCGCGTCACCGAGCGGGGGCTCCTGCACACGGAGATTCAGACCGAGGACCGCGACCTGACGACGCTGCCGAATCTCTACCTCGTGACCAACCCGGTGACGGTCGTGCGCTATTCGGGCACGTTCGTGTCGGCGACCGTGTCGCTCGGCTACGACGTGGCGCGCGGGCGCGTCGAGGAGGCGCTGCTCGCGGCGGCGCGGGCGGCCGATCTGGACGAGCCGTTCGTGCAGATTCGCGAGCTCGGCGACTTCTCGGTGCAGTACCGCGTCGCCGGGTTCCTCGCCGAGGTGACCCATCTGCTCTCGGCCCGGTCGCGGCTGCGGGCCTGCATGCTCGACGCCCTGCACGCGGGCGGCATCGAGATCGTCTCGCCGACGTTCATGAACACGCGGCAGATCTCGCCGGACAAGCGCTTCATTCCGCCCCGGGCGCGCGGGCCGGCGCCCGAGGAAGCGCATCCCGTGCCGGAGGAGATCATCTTCGACAAGGCCGAGCAGGCCGAGACGCGCGAGCAGCTCGAGGAGAAGCTCACGGCCGTGCCGGCGGCTCCGGACGCGCCGGACGAGCCGAAGGGCGACGCGTGACCGCCTCCCGCCGGCGCCCGCCGACGTCCCGGAACGCCGCGGCCCGGCGGATCGAGTCGCTGCGCGACACGATTCGGCGCCGCGACCACGAGTACCTACGTCCTGGACCGGCCGACGATCAGCGACGCGAAGTACAATCGCCTCTTCGCGGAGCTGGAGCAGCTCGAGGCCGAGCATCCCGAGCTCGTGACGCCGGACTCGCCCACCCGGCGCGTCGGCGGCGACGCCCTGCCGTCGTTCCCCGCGGTCGTCCACCTGGCGCCCATGCTCAGCCTCGAGTCCGTCACCGACGTGGCCGACGTGCGCCGCTTCGACGATCGCGTGCGCGCCGTCGCGGGCGGACGTGCCGTCCGGTACGTCCTCGAGCCCAAGTTCGACGGGCTGAGCCTCGAGGTCGTCTATCGCGACGGGCGGCTCGTGCGCGCATCGACGCGCGGCGACGGCGAGCACGGCGAGGGCGTGACGGAGAACGTGAAGACCATCCGCTCCGTGCCGCTGCGCCTCAGGGGACCGTCCGTGCCGCGGCTGCTGGCCGTCCGCGGCGAGGCGATCATGCAGCGTGCGGACTTCGAGGCGTTGAACGAACGACTCGCCGGAGAAGGGGAACCGCCCTTCGCCAACCCGCGCAACGCCGCCGCGGGATCCATCCGGCAGCTCGATGCCCGCGTGACGGCGGCCCGGCGGCTCGATGTCTTCTTCTACGACGTCCTGCGGATGGAGGGGGGGCCCCGGCTGCCGGAGGACGATCGGCTGATCGATCAGCTGAAGGCCTGGGGCCTGCACGCGAGCCCGTACGTCCGCACGGCGTCGAGCGTCGACGAGGTCGCGCGCTACCACCGGCGGATGGAGCGGCGCCGGGAGACGCTGACGTTCGAGATCGACGGCATCGTCCTCAAAGTGGCCAGCCTGCGGCTGCGCGCGCAGCTGCGGACCACGTCCCGCCATCCCCGGTGGGCGCTCGCCTTCAAGTTCCAGGCGCGCGAAACGGTGACGATGATCGACCAGATCGTCGTGCAGGTGGGCCGAACCGGGGTGCTGACGCCCGTGGCCCTCCTGCGGCCGGTCTCGATCGGCGGCGTGACCGTCGCACGCGCGACGCTGCACAACCGCGAGGAGATCGCACGCAAGGACGTCCGGGCCGGCGACGTCGTGCGCCTCATCCGGGCGGGCGACGTGATTCCCGAAGTGGTCGAGCGCGTCCGACGCGGACGGCGGACCCGGCCCTTCGCGATGCCCAGGCGGTGCCCGGTGTGCCGGACGGCGGTCGTCCGGGAAGGGCCGATCGATCGGTGCCCGAACGGCCTCGCCTGTCCCGCGCAGCTCAAGGGCGCGGTCCAGCACTTCGCTTCGCGGTCGGCGCTCGATATCCGTGGACTGGGCGTCGAGACCGTCGACGCGCTCGTGTCGAAGGGGATGATTCACTCGGTTGCCGACGTCTTCGCCCTGACTGCGCGCGACCTGCACCGCATCGAGGGCTTCGCCGATGTCTCGGTTGGCAACCTGCTGCGGGCCATCGAGCGCGCGAAGCAGCCCGAGCTCTGGCGGTTCCTGCACGCCCTGGGCATCCCGGGCGTGGGCGCCCAGACGGCGCGCGACCTGGCCGCGCACTTCGGGACGCTCGCCCGCGTCGAGCACGCATCGGAGGCCGATCTGATGGAGGTGCACGGCGTCGGCGAAGCCGTCGCGGCAGACGTCGCCGGGTTCTTCCGTCGCCGGGTCAACCGCCGGGTGATCGAGGCGTGCCTGCGGCGCGGTGTGCGCGTGGCGGAGACGACGGATGGATCGCGCGGACCGCTGTCAGGCCGGACGGTGGTGTTCACGGGCGCGCTGACGTCCATGACCCGGGACGAGGCGGAGGCGCGCGCTCGCGCGAGCGGGGCGAGGACCGCGAACAGCGTGAGCCGCGAGACCGACCTCGTCGTCGCGGGCGCGACGCCGGGATCGAAGTACGAGACGGCCAGGAAACTCGGCGTCCGGATCATCACGGAGCGGCAGTTTCTCGAGACGGTCGGCCGCCGCGGCTGAGCGAGGGGCGCGTGGAGAACATCCAGATCGCGAAGACGCTCGACGAGGTCGCGGACCTGCTGGAGATCCAGGGCGGGAATCCGTTCCGCGTCCGGGCCTACCGCAACGCCGCGCGGACCATCAACACCCTCGGGACCCCCGTCGAGACGATGCTCGAGAACGACGGCGAGGCGCTCGAGGACCTGCCCGGCATCGGCGCCGACCTTGCCGGGAAGATCAGCGTGCTGTGCCGGACGGGCAAGCTGCCGCTGCTCGCCGAGCTGAGTCGCAAGACGCCCGAGAGCCTGGTCGCACTGCTGCGGATTCCGGGTATCGGGCCCAAGCGGGCGCAGCTCATCTACCGGAAGCTCGGCGTCAAGACCGTCGCCCAGCTCGAGCGGGCAGCGCGCGCGGGCCGGCTGTCGAAGCTCCGCGGGCTCGGCCCGGCACTCGAGCAGACGATCCTGCGGGGAACCGGGCAGGAGAAGGCGCACCTGTCGCGCGTGCCGCTCGCCGACGCCGAGGCGTACATCCGGCCGATCGTCGAACGGCTGCAGGGGGTGTCGGGCGTCGCGCGCGTGGACGTCGCGGGCAGCTTCCGTCGGCGCAAGGAGACGGTGGGCGACGCCGACATCCTCGTGGTCTCGAAGGGCGGCGCGGCGGTCGCGAAGGCGTTCCTCGCGTTCCCCGAGGTCAAGCAGACGCTGGCCGCCGGCGAGACGCGGTGCTCGGTGGTGCTCGACTCCGGAATACAGGTCGACCTGCGCGCGGTGCCGGGCGCCTCCTACGGGTCGGCGCTGCAGTACTTCACCGGATCGAAGGCCCACAGCATCGCGCTCCGGCGCCTCGGGGTGAAGAGGCATCTGAAGATCAACGAATACGGCGTGTTCCGCGGGCGGAAGCGGATCGCGGGTCGGACCGAGGCCGAGCTCTACGCCACGCTCGGGCTGCCCTGGATCCCCCCGGAGCTCCGGGAGGACCGCGGCGAGATCGACGCGGCCCGGGCCGGGCGCCTGCCGACGCTCGTCGAGCCGGGCGACATCCGCGGCGACCTGCAGATGCACACCGATGCCACCGACGGGAAGAACACGCTGGCGGAGATGGTGGAGGCCTGCCGCGAGCGCGGGTACGAGTACCATCGCGATCACCGACCACACCAAGGCGGTCCGTGTCGCCGGCGGCCTGACGAAGGCTGGATTCCACACGCAGTGGAAGGCCATCGACGCGCTGCGCAAGCGGATCCCGAAGCCATTCGTCTTCAAGAGCGCCGAAGTCGACATCCTCGACGACGGGTCGCTGGACCTGGACGACGAGACGCTGTCCGAGCTCGACATCGTCCTCGTGTCGGTCCACTCGAAGTTCAACATGAGCAAGACAGAGATGACCCGCCGCATCGTCCGCGCGCTGCAGCATCCCCGCGTCCACATCCTCGGGCACCCGACCGGGCGGTTGATCGGCAAGCGCGAGCCCGTACGCGGTGGACATGGCCGAGATCGTCAAGGTCGCGCGCGACCAGGGCGTGATGCTGGAAGCCAACGCGCAGCCGGAGCGCCTGGACCTGGACGACGTGCAGATCCAGGCGGCCCGCGACGCTGGCGTGCTCATCGTCGTGAACACCGACGCGCATCGGACCCAGGAGCTCGACTACATGCGCTACGGCGTCGATCAGGCGCGGCGCGGGTGGTGCGAAGCGGCCAACGTGGCGAACACGCGGACGCTCGCGCGGCTCCGGAAGCTCCTGGAGAAGTGACATTTGCCGCGCAACGTGGCACTGTGGAGTGGGGGATGGAGATCATGACGACCGACGACGCTCCGCGTCCGATGGAAGATCCGGAAGGGAAACTCGAACAATCGCTCATCGATGAATTCCTGCGCGCGCGCGGCCTCGACGAGCGCGGGCTCGCGGCCCTGCCCGAGCCGCAGGCCAAGCGGGTGCGGGCCGAAGCCTCGGCTTACGCGGCCGCCAAGCTCGCCGAGGTCGAGGCCCGGGCGCACTTCGTGCACGAGATCCACGGCGAGGAATAGCCGCGGATGCCGGGCTTCAGTCCCGCGCTGCTGACCGACCTCTACGAGCTCACGATGCTCCAGGCGTACTTCGAGGAGCAGATGAGCGAGCGGGCGGCGTTCAGTCTGTTCGTGCGACGCCTGCCCGCATGCCGTAACTATCTCGTGGCGTGCGGCCTCGACGACGTGCTCGCCTATCTCGAAACGCTGCACTTCGACGCGGCGGCGACCGCCTACCTCGGCTCCCTGGGCCGCTTTTCGAGCCGGTTCCTCCGGAGCCTCGAGACCTTCCGGTTCACGGGCGACGTTCACGCCGTTGCGGAGGGGACGCCGGTCTTCGCCGGCGAGCCGATTCTCGAGATCGAAGCCCCGATCGCCGAGGCCCAGCTCGTCGAGACCCTGGTGATGAACCAGATCCAGCTCCAGACCGTGCTGGCGTCGAAGGCGGCGCGCGTCCTCGAGGCCGCCGCCGGACGGCAGGTCGTCGACTTCGGCCTGCGCCGGATGCACGGGACCGATGCCGGCCTGAAGGCGGCGCGGGCGTTCCACATCGCCGGCGTCGCCGCGACGTCCAATGTCGCGGCGGGTCAGGCCTACGGCATTCCGGTCGCCGGCACGCTGGCGCACAGCTACATCCAGGCGCACGACGACGAGTACGAGGCCTTTCGCGCGTTCGCGCGGCTGTATCCGGACACGATTCTGCTCGTGGACACCTACGACACGCTCGGCGGCGTGCGCAAGGTGGTCCAGCTGGCGCGCGAGCTCGGACCCGCCTTCAGGGTGTCCGGCATCCGGCTCGACTCCGGCGATCTCGCCGCGCTGTCGCGCGAGGCCAGACGGATGCTCGACGCCGCGGGGCTCGCGGCGGTGACGATCTTCGCGAGCGGGGGCCTGGATGAAGACCTGGTCGCCCGGCTGGTCGCCGGCGGCGCCCCAATCGACGGCTTCGGCGTCGGCACCGACATGGGCGTGTCGCGCGACGCGCCGAGCCTCGACATCGCCTACAAGCTGGTCGAGTACGGCGGGCGGCCGCGCATCAAGCTCTCGCCGGGCAAGGAACAGCTGCCCGGGCGCAAACAGATCTTCCGCGTCGAGCGTGACGGCGTGGCCGATCACGACCTGCTCGGACGCCGCGACGACGAGGGTCCAGGACGCCGGCTCCTGGAGCCGGTCATGGTCGGCGGCGTGCGGCTGGCGGCGGGCCGGGTGATGCTCGCCGACGCGCGTGCGCGGGCCGCACGCGAGCGGGACCGCCTGCCGCGGCGCCTGCGGGACCTCGCGGCCGCGAGCCCCCCGTTCGCCGTGGAGGTGAGCCCCGCGCTCGCCGCTGCTTTGGACGTCGCCGCCCGGGAGCACGTCGCCGAGGGTGTCCGGTGATGGGCAACGGGCGGAAGTCGGCGCTTCTGGTCGTGGACGTTCAAAATGACTTCTGCGAGGGCGGTGCCCTGGGAATCGCCGGCGGCGGGCAGGTCGTGGACGCGCTGAACCGTCACCTCGACGCCGCGGTGGCGCAGGGTATGACGGTCTATGCCACCCGGGACTGGCATCCCGCCGACACGAGTCACTTCAAGCCATTCGGGGGCAGGTGGCCCGTGCACTGCGTGCAGGGGACGCGGGGCGCCGGGTTCCATCCCCGTCTGCGGCTGCCAGCGGGCGCGGTCATCGTCAGCAAGGGCACGGATCCGAAGAGCGACGGCTATTCCGCTTTCGACGGTCGCACGCCCGACGGTCGGCCGCTTGCCGAGGACCTGCAGGAGCGGGGTGTGGGCCGGCTGTTCATCGGCGGACTCGCGACCGACTATTGTGTGAGACAGTCGGTCCTGGACGCGCGCGCGGCGGGCCTCGAGATCACGGTGCTCGAGGACGCGGTCGCCGGCGTCGACGCCGGCGGCTCCGCGCGCGCGGTCGAGGAAATGCGGGCCAGCGGCGCGCGATTCTCGATGAACCTGAAATCCCCCGGCGGAAAAGGACAAGGCTGATGGTGAGGACCCTCATCGCGACCGCGGCCGCCCTGAGCCTGGCGCAGGCTCCGGCGGTCTCGACCGCAGCACGATTTCGATCGGGAGGAGTTCCCGCGCTGCCGGCCTCGGTCGTCGGCGGCGGGGAGGTCTATCTTGAGGTGGCCGTCGATGCGAACGGACGCGTCACCGGCATCACGCCCCTCCGGACGACGCCGCCGTTCGCCGATCTGGTGACGGCGGCCGTCCGCGGATGGCAGTTCACGCCCGCCCTCCGCAGCGACACCGCCGTGCCCTCGACCGTTCTCGTCGCCGCGATCTTCCGGGCTCCCGTCGTCGCCGGACCGACCATCGGCGAGGTGCCGCAGGACGTGGCGACCGGATCCGGCCGCACGGCGTATCCGGTGAGCACGACGATCCCGGTCTTCCCCCCCACGGCCCAGGCGAGCGGAGTCGTGCTGGTGGAGGCGAAGGTGGATTCGCTCGGCACGGTCGCCGACGTCATCCCAATCCGCTCGGCCCCTCCGTTCGACGAGCCGGCGACTCAGGCGGTGCGCCAGTGGCGCTTCCGTCCGGCGCGCTTTGCCGGGGCGCCGACATCCACGTACGTCTACGTCATTCTCGGGTTTCCCCTTCCCGTGGTCGGAACGCCGACGCTCCCCGGGAATCCGCCTTCGTCGCCGCGCGACTGACCGCCTGCCCCGGCACGGCCCATGCAGCGTGCCGGAGTGGCCTGGCGGGATGCCGACAAGCCGGCAGGGCCGGGGAGAGTGTCGTGGCACACCACGCATTCGGCGGCGGCGTACGCTTTCGTGACCGCACCGACGCGGGACGCCAGCTGGGCGCGGCGCTGGACGAATACGCCCGGCGTTCGGACGTCCTCGTGCTCGCGCTGCCGCGTGGCGGCGTGCCCGTGGCCCACGAGGTCGCGGCCAGACTCCAGGCGCCTCTCGATGTCTGGCTCGTGCGCAAGCTCGGAGTGCCCGGCCATCCCGAACTGGCGATGGGCGCCATCGCCGCGGGCGGCATCGAGGTCCTGAGCGACGACCTGATCAAGACCCTCGACATCCCCCGGACGGTCGTGGAGCAGGTGGCCGTCCGAGAGCGCCTCGAGCTCGAGCGCCGGGATCGACTCTTCCGTGGCGACCGCGAGGCGCCCACGATCCGCGATCGCACGGTCATCCTCGTGGACGACGGCCTGGCCACGGGCGCCACGATGGAGGCCGCCATCCTGGCGCTGCGGCGCCTGCGCCCGGCGGCGGTGATCGCGGCGGCGCCGGTCGGCGCCGTCGAGACGTGTCGCCGGCTTCGGCAGTACGCCGATCGCGTCGTCTGTCCGGCGACGCCTGACCCGTTCGATGCCGTCGGTCTTTGGTACGAGGACTTCACACAGACGACCGACGAGGAAGTGAGGCGGCTGCTGGCATCGCCCGCGGGGCCGGCCGCGAGGCCGGCGCCGCGCCACGCCGAGCCGGCAGAGGTCGTGCGGGCCCGGGCCGTGGCCCTGATCGGCGATCCCTCGCAGTACGACGAGCTCGTTCGCGGCGTCGCGGACGCGCGCGTCGTGCTCCTCGGCGAGGCGACGCACGGGACCCACGAGTTCTACCGCGAGCGGGCCTTCATCACGCGCCGGCTGATCGTCGAGCAGGGGTTCGCGGGCGTGGCGGTGGAGGCCGACTGGCCCGACGCGTACCGCGTGAACCGGTACGTGCGGGGCGTCGGGGCGGATGGCGATGCCGTCGACGCCCTCGGCGATTTCGGCCGGTTCCCGACGTGGATGTGGCGCAACGCGGACGTGCTCGACTTCGTCGGATGGCTCCGCGAACACAACGACGGGCAGCCGGCCGACCGGCGCGCCGGCTTCTACGGTCTCGAATCTGTACAGCCTGCGCGCGTCGATGGAGGCGGTGCTCGCGTATCTGGACAAGGTGGACCCCGAGGCGGCGCAGCGCGCGCGCGTCCGCTACGGGTGCTTCGACCAGTTCGGGTCCGAGATGCAGGAGTACGGCTACCTGGCCTCGCTCGGTCTGCGCCCCACCTGCGAGCGCGAGGTCGTGGGCCAGTTGCTCGAACTCCACCGGCGCCGGACGGAGTATGCGAGTCGCGACGGCCGCGTCGCGCCGGACGAGTTCTTCTATGCCGAGCAGAACGCGAGGCTGGTGAAAAACGCCGAGGAGTACTACCGTGCGATGTTCGGCGGACGCGTCGAGTCGTGGAACCTGCGCGACCGCCACATGGCCGACACGCTGGCCGAGCTGCTGACGTTCCTCGACCGGAGCCGGCCGGGCGCCCGACTCGTGGTCTGGGCGCACAACTCGCACTGCGGCGACGCGCGCGCCACGGAGATGGGCGACGCGGGGGAGTGGAACATCGGACAGCTGGCGCGGGAGGCCTACGGCAGCCGGGCCGTGCTCGTCGGGTTCACCACCTATGCCGGCACGGTGACCGCCGCGTCCGAATGGGACGGCCCGGCCCGGCGCCGCCACGTGCGGGTGGGGCTGTCGGGCAGCTACGAGAAGCTGTTCCACGACGCGGGAACGCCCCGCATGCTGCTCCCGCTGCGGACGGATCTCGAACTCAGCGCGTCGCTCGCGCGGCCCCGCCTGGAACGGGCGATCGGCGTGCTGTACCTGCCCGAGAGCGAGCGCCGGAGCCACTATTTCCACGCGCGCCTGGCCGATCAGTTCGACTATGTCGTGCACGTCGACGAGACGCGCGCCCTCGAACCGCTCGAGCGGACGCCGCTCTGGGAAGCCGGCGAGGTCGCAGAGACCTATCCGTCGGGGCTTTGAAGGCACTGGAGGCACTGGAGGCACTGAGGAACGGACCGGACCCCAGAGCCCAGCGCCGAGAGCCCCGAGCCGAGAGCCGAGAGGAGACGCCATGATCGCGGTACGAGTGCCGATCGGAGACACGTGGCTGCACGGCGACCTGGGTGTGCCGGAGAACATCGGCGGGCTGGTGCTGTTCGCCCACGGCAGCGGCAGCAGCCGCCACAGCCCGCGCAATCGCCACGTGGCCGACGTACTCCGGCGCCACGGGCTGGCGACGCTGCTGATCGATCTCCTCACGGCCCCGGAGGAGGAGCTGGACGAGCGCACGGCCGAGCTACGCTTCGACATCAACCTGCTCGCCGGGCGCCTGGTCGCGATTGTCGACTGGCTGCGCCGGCGGAAGGACACCGGCGCGCTGCCGATTGGTCTGTTCGGCGCGAGCACCGGCGGTGGGGCGGCGCTGGTCGCGGCGGCTGCGCGGCCGCAGGACGTGGCAGCGGTCGTCTCGCGCGGCGGCCGTCCCGATCTCGCCCGGTCCGCGCTGCGACTGGTCGCCTGTCCGACGCTGCTCATCGTCGGCGGACGGGACGCGGCCGTGATCGGCATGAACCGGGCGGCGATGGCGGAGATGCGAGGGCCGGTCGAGCTGCAGATCGTGCCGGGCGCGACGCACCTGTTCGAGGAGCCCGGCGCGCTCGATCGCGTCGCGAACCTGGCGGCCGACTGGTTCGGCCGCTATCTCGTGCACGTGGATCTTGCGAGGGCCTGATGCGGCAGGCCGGCCCGAGCGCCGGCCCGCCGGCCCCGGAGGGGCCGTCACACCGTCATCGGCGTCGCGGCCCGCCAGGTGCGGATGTTCATCGCGAGGGCGAGGAGCAGGGCCCCCGAGAGCAGGGCGTATGCGCCGAGCATCCACGAGAACATCGCCGTGCGCGGCAGCGTGGTCAGAACCGCGCCGAATACGAGCGACAGGACGCCGCTCGCCGCCAGCAGCCATTCGCCTTCCACCATGGGCCCGCTGACGAGTTGTCGCAGCCGGATCGCGCCGACCAGTTCGAGCGCGCCCGTGACGAGCGCCCACCCGACGATCAGGTACACGAAACCGTAGTCGGCGGCGGGCGGATACGCCCAGGTGAAGAGGCCGATGCTCGCGCCGACCACGCCCTCGAGGAACAGCGTCAACCAGCTCAGCGACAGGCCGGCGCCGATGGCGAACAACCCTTCGGCGATCGCGAAGACCGCGAAGAGCGACACGAGCAGTCCGAGCGCTGCCCCGGGCGACAGGAACACGGCCGCGCCGAACATCATGGCGACCACGCCCCGCAGGGCGACGATCCACCACCGATGAATCAGTTCATCGAACATGGCAGGCCTCCTCACGCAACTTTCACGTCGACGCTCTTGGGCATCGACTTCGCCGTTTTCGGCAGCGTCACGTTCAGGACACCGTCCTTGTACTCGGCGTGCACCTTCGAGGTGTCGACGTCGGTCGGCAGCGCGAAGCGTCGCTCGAAGTGCCCGTACGCGCGCTCGACCCGATGGAACTTCTTGCCTTTCTCCTCCTTCTCCTGGCGGCGATCGCCCGCCACCGTCACCACGTTCTCCTGGACCGTGACCTTGACGTCTTCCTTCTTCACCTCGGGGAGATCGGCCTTGATGACGTACTCGCCGTCGGTCTCCTGCAGATCCACCGCAGGCGACCAGTCGGCCAGAAAGGCCTCGCCTTCGGGGTGTGTTGACGGCTGGACGGCGAAGAGACGGTTCAGCCGCGACTGCATGTCGACGAGTTCGCCGAACGGATCCCAGCGAACGATGGCCATTGCGTCCTCCTTTGCTGGTACGACCTGTTTCCGGTCGTACTCGTTCACGGAGCAGCGTGCGCAAGACAAGTGCCAGACGCGTCGGCGATGCAGCCCGGCGCGACGCTGAGCGGACCGCGGGCGGCCGCCGGGAAGCCGGCGCCGAAAGGAGGTACACTCGAAGGCATCATGAGATTCCGACAGCTTGCTGACACGGGCCTCTTCGTGTCGGAATTGTGTCTCGGCACGATGACCTTCGGCGGACGAGGTCAGATGTGGGAAGTCATCGGCGGCCTCGAACAGGCCGACGTGGACGCCATCGTGCGCCGCGCCCTCGACGCGGGCGTCAACTTCGTCGATACGGCTGATGTGTACTCCGCCGGCGAGTCGGAGACGCAGCTGGGAAAGGCCCTGGAGGGGCGCCGCGGCGACGTGGTCCTGGCGACGAAGGTGCGCGGACGCACCGGCAAGGGGCCCAACCAGGTCGGCCTCTCACGGCTCCATATCGTCGAGGCGGTGGAGGCGAGTCTCAAGCGGCTCGGGACGGACTACATCGACCTGTACCAGATTCACCGGCCGGATCCCTTCACCAACGTCGAGGACACGCTGCGCGCGCTCGACGACCTCGTGCGCGCCGGCAAGGTGCGTTACATCGGCTGCTCCAACCTGGCGGCGTGGCAGATCATGAAGGCGCTCGGCATCTCGAGGAGTCAGGGCCTCGAGCGGTTCCGGTCCGTGCAGGCGTACTACTCGCTCGCCGGGCGTGACGTGGAGCGCGAGATCCTTCCGCTCATCAAGGACCAGGGCCTCGGACTCCTCGTCTGGAGCCCGCTCGCGGGAGGTTTCCTCTCGGGCAAGTTCACGCGCGAGTCGGAGGGCACGGGCCGCCGCGCGACGTTCGACTTTCCGCCGGTCGACAAGGAGCAGGGCTACGCCGTCGTCGACGTCATGCGCGTCGTCGCCACGCGGCATGGCGCCACGGTGCCGCAGGTCGCGCTGGCGTGGCTGCTCGCGCAGAGCCCGGTCACGAGCGTCATCATCGGTGTCCGCTCGCTCGCCCAGCTCGACGACAACCTGAAGGCGATCGACGTTCCGCTGTCCGACGACGACTGCAAGGCGCTGGACGAAGCCAGCCGCCTGACGCCGGAGTATCCCGCGTGGATGGACGTGCTCTCCTCCGACAGGCGTCCTGGCGAGGAGCGCCGGTTCAGCCGGCGGTAGCTGGTGGCGCGCAGGCAGCATCCCCTCGCCCTGGTGGGCGGATTCGCGCTGCTGGCCGCGGGCATTGCCATGCTCGTGTTACCCGGTCCGGGATGGGTGACGATTGCCCTCGGACTCGCGGTGCTGGCCAAGGAGTACGCGTGGGCTCGATGGCTGCTGGCGCGCCTCAAGAAGACGGTCAAGTCCCTCGCGCCGTCCAAGCGCGGCTCGCCGCCGGACCCCTCCTGACCGGCTGCGGCGCCTACGTCGTCCCCCTTCCGGCAGCGGCCGCTCGCCGCAGCCCCGCCGGCACCTGCCAGAGCCTGTAGGTCTTCGAAGCGAAGACCGGCACCAGGCGCGACAACACGCCCGGCTGAATCCTGTCCGTGCCGAGGCGCTCGACGACGTACGTCACGCGGTAGCGCGCGAGCAGGTCGAGATCCTGCGCGAGCTCGCCGGGACCGGCGGTTGCTTTTCGCGAGAAGAAGCGGTTGATCGCGTCGGCGCGCTGCGCCGCGAGGTCGGCCTGCTCGCCTGCCCACCCGAGCGCGACCCGCCGTTCCGACACGATGCTCAGGAGCGATGGCGGCCCGGGATGGCTGTGAAGGATGACGGTGGTCTCCGGGTCGCAGGTCGAGAAGAACGCGGCGAGCCGCAAATCGTCGGCATCCAGCGCGGCGAGCGGCGCCTCGTGGCGAGCCTCGTCCTCGACGGCGAAGTAGTGGATCGTGACCGGCAGCGCCGCCGCGACGAGGACGGCGACCAGGGCCCAGCGGCCCCACCCGGGGGCGCGATCGCGCGGCATCACGCCGGCGATGGTGAAGGGCCAGAGCAGGAAGAGCGCGAGCTGGTACGGCTGGAGCTCATCGGGGTGGGGGATGATCGTCACCACCGTGGGCACCAGGAGGCCGACGACGACGGCCCACGCCAGCACGGTCCACAACGGCTCCGGCTGACGGCCGAGGAGGCTCCGCCACACGGCGGGCAGCCCCAGGCAGCGCACGCCCAGGCCGAACAGGAAGAAGATCGCCGTCACGATCGTGAAGCCGATGAAGAACGTCTTCCCGTTCGGCCCGACCGCGTTGAGAATCGCGGCGTAATCCGACATCAGCGTGCCCTTGAGCAGCATGCGGTGCGGCATGTCCAGCCAGGCGAACTGGATGACGGTGCGCGTGTCGGAGCCGTTGCTGGCGATCCAGTAGAGCCAGGGCAGCGAGACGAGCACCGCGAGCACGCTCACGGCGGCGAGGCGTCCTGCCGCCGGCCGGTCCCGGCGCAGCCAGCACACGACCGCGGCGAGTCCGAGCGCGGGCACGATCACGGCATACGCGAACACCTTGAACATCAGCAGCGTGGCGATCGCGAGCGCGGCCGCGGCCGCCGACCGCCTGGGCTGCGACTCGCGGCCGACGAGCCAGAGCGCGGCGAAGAGCACCGCCAGCGCGGCCGTCCAGGTATTGAAGTAGATCCACGTCGCCGACGGCGCCATGAACAGGCTCGACCAGATCTGCGTGTCGTACCGGACCGTCTTCGGAATGGCGTAGGCGGCGACGTAGGCGAACCCCTCGCCGGTGAAGACCAGGAACGCGGCGACGGCTGCCACGCTGCGCGAGGCCAGCCGGGAGAAGAGCGCGAAGGCCGCCCACACGGCGGCGAGCGTGAACGCCGGCCAGCCGAAGCGCACGGTGGTGTCGAGCACCGGCACACCCGTGAACACGTGGGCAAGGGCCAGCAGCAGGTGCGGGTAGTAGGAATAGATGAAGGGCGCTCCGCCGAGGAACGGCGCCCGCGGGGGCACGGTGTGCGCGAGCTCGCCGACGATGGCCGCGTAGTAGGTGACGTCCTCCATGTCGTAGCCGCCGAACACCGCGACGCCGTCGGGTCCGGTGGCCAGGCGCGCGTGGACCAGGAACGCCGAGATGCCGAGGAAGACCACGGTGAGGGCGAGGTACCAGGGCCACGCCGTCCCGCGGCCGCGACGACTCGACACGCCCCGGCGCCAGACGACGGCCATCGCGCCCGCCGACGCGAACGCCAGCGGGGCGAACAGCGCGCCGGCGTGCAGCGTGGCGAGCAGATAGGCCGAGAGCGGTGCGATCGCGAAGCCGACCCCGATCGCGACGGCGAGGGCGTCCCACGGGTCCGTATCCCCCGTGAGCACCGGCAGCACGATCGCGCCCGGGCCGAATGTGAAAACCGCGAACGTGAGGGGGAAGAGCAGGCCGGGTGGGAGGACGTGGGCCGTCGTCCGGATGACGGCCCACAGCACCAGACCGCCGAGCGCGCCGAGGAAGGCGGGGAGTTTCCTGGGAGCCATCGCGCGGTGCGCGGATTCTAGCATGCGAGCGGCGATGGTACACTCGCTCGACGCGATGCGCGGCCCAGCCACGTGGATGGAACGACTCCTCGTCGTCGCGGGCATCGTCGAGTGCGGAGTGGCGCTCGTGGTCGCGTTCTCGGGCGGTGGACAGTGGCGGCTGGGCCCGCTGTTGCTGTCGGCCACCGACGCGTCCAGGCCGGCCATCGTTGCGTGCCTGCTCTTCGCGTTCCGCCTCCTGCTGCGCCCGCCGCGCCGGATTCGATCGCTCCTCGCGGCGCTCCTCGCGGCGCTGGCCGCGGCGCTCGTTCTCCAATCGACCCTGCGGCGTGTCGGCGACGGGGCCGAGTACGTCGCGATGGCCGTCAACCTGTCGCGCGGATCGCGCCCCAGCCTCACGCCCGCGCAGCTCGCCGCCGCCGGAGCGTTCTTTCCTGGCGACACCGGCTTCCGCCTGGACCTGCCGGAGCTCGTGGGGTCAGACGGGCGTCAGGACTTCCCGCACTTCTGGCTCTATTCGCTCCTGGCGGCGCCGTTCGTCCGTGCCGCGACCGCCGCGGGCGCGAGCCCGATGGCGGGCTTCTGCGCCCTGAACGTCGTGCTCCTGGCCGCGGCGCTGGCGGTCGCGATGTGGCGGTACGGCCCGGTGCCGACGCTCTTCGTGGTGGCCGGCCCGGTGCTCTGGTGGGTCGACAAGGCACACACCGAGGCATTGACGGTGAGCGCCCTCACCGTCGGCATCGCGCTGCTCTCGCCGGCGCCGTGGTGGTCCCTCGTCGTCCTCGGGATCGGGACGGCGCAGAACCCTCCACTGGCCGTGGCGTGGATCATCGTCCTGGCGACCGCGCTGGCTACCCGGGGCCTGAAGGAGCGACGCGTCTGGCTCGGTGCGGCAGCGGGGGCGGCCGTCGCCGCGATCCATCCGCTCTACTACGCCGTCCGGCTGGGGCGGCTGTCCGGCCTCACCGAAGGACTGGATCGGCACTGGCCGTCGGCTCGCGAGCTGCTGACGGTGCTGATCGACCCCAATGTCGGCATCCTCGTGCTGGATCCGTTTCTCACCGTGGCCCTTGTCGCCGCGCTGGTGTACGCGTGCCGGCGCGTGCCGAGGAATCTCCGGGCCGCGGATCACCTGGCGGCCACCGGGATCGCGGCCGCGCTGCTCATCGTCTTCGCGCAGACGACCAACTTCAACAGCGGCGGCACGCCCGGCCCCAGCCGCTATGGTCTCTGGCTGCTGCCGCTGGCGCTGCCCTTTCTCGGCGACGTTCCGGAGCGGGCGGCCTGGGGACGGGGCCTGGCCCTGGCGTCGCTCATCTGGTGCTGCGTCGTGTTCGCCCCGCGCCGGCCGGATCACTACCTGCAGCCGACGCCGATCGCCAGCCGCCTCTGGAGCACCTGGCCGGCCCTCGACAATCCCGTGGCCGAAGTGTTCGCCGAGCGCGTCAGCGGTCGCGAGCCGTCGCCGCCGCCGCCGGTGGCCACGGCGGACTGCAGCAAGGTGCTGCTGGCGGGCCGCGACGGCCAGCCGGCGTGGCCGTCGCGCTGTACGCCCGCGCCGGCGCCGGCCTTCTGTCTCGAGTCCGGAGCGCTGTGTTATGCGAACCGGTCGGGGGCGGGGTACGGGTTCTCGCGCGCCCCGTCCGGGCCGGCGTGGCGCCGCACGCACGTGCCCGCGGGCCAGGGCAACTAGGGCTTGGGCGACGGGGGCGTCGCGGCTGGCGCGCTCGGCCGCGCCCCGTCGACGTCCTTGAGGACGAAGATCTTCTCGCCGGGGCGGATCATGCCGAGCTCGCGGCGTGCGATTTCCTCGATCGCGGACGGGTCGGTGGCCAGACGCCGGGCCTCTTCGGCGAGCCGGGCGTTCTCGGAGCGCTGCTGCGCGACCTCGGTGACGAGTTGATCGTGCTGACGCCGCGCCCGCAGCATTGCGAGCAGCCCGCGATCCCCGACCAGGCCGTCCATCGCGATGAGCGCGAGGGCGAAGAGGAGCAGCACGCGGAGGATCTGCCGGCTGCGCGCCGCCGCGCCTGGAGCGTTCGGACGACTGGACGAGCGGGAATTCGACTGGACCACCGCGAGCTTCAACGTACAACAAATGCGAACGAAGTACAAGAGGCAAATATGACCGACTACGTGCTCGTGCTGACGACAATCCCCGACGACGAGCGCGCACTCGAGCTCGCGCGGACCCTCGTCGCCGAGGAGCTGGCGGCGTGCGTGAGCATCTCGGCGCCGGCTCGCTCCGTCTATCGCTGGCAGGGGCGGATCGAACAGGAGCTCGAGCGGCAGGTGGTGATCAAGACGTCGCGGGCCCGGGTGCCCGAGCTCGAGCGCAGGCTCCTGGCCGTCCACCCGTACGAAGTGCCCGAACTGCTCGTCCTGCCGATCGAAAGCGGCGGCGCGGCCTACCTGGCGTGGCTGGGAGGGGCGCTGGGCGGCTCCGAGGGCTAGGCCTGCGAGCCGACCGCCCGTCGGTTCCTGAGCCAGGCGATGAAGCCCGGCAGGAGGGACAGGAGGATGACGGCGGCCACGACCAGGTGGATGTTGCTGTCGATGTTCGGGATCGCCCGGCCCAGGAAGTAGCCGGTGAGCGTCATGGCGAGCACCCAGAGGGCGGCGCCGACGATGTTGTACAGCGCGAAGGCGCGGTAGCCCATCTCGGCGGCGCCGGCGACGACCGGCGCGAACGTCCGGACAATCGGCATGAACCGGGCGATGACAATCGTCTTCCCGCCGTGCTTCTCGTAGAAGGCATGGGTGCGGACGAGGTGCTCGCGCCTGAACAGCAGCGAGTCCGGGCGGCTGTACAGCGCCCGGCCCGCGCGGCTGCCGATCCAGTAGCCGGTGGCGTCCCCGGCGACGGCGGCCAGGATGACCAGGCCGTTGAGCGAGGCGATCTCGAGGTCGCCGTGGGCGGCGAAGATCCCGGCGGTGACGAGCAGCGAGTCGCCCGGGAGGAAGAAGCCCACCATCAGCCCCGTCTCCGCGAAGATGATGGCCACCATCCCGAGGAGCCCCCCCACGCGGATGACCTCGGGGACGTTGTAGAGCGTCTGGAATGCGGACTGGATGAAGTGCAGCACGAATGATGATCCTTGGCTCGGCCTAGACGCGCTCGAGCGCCTGCGTGAGGTCCTCGGTGAGATCGTCGATGTCTTCGATGCCCGCCGAGATGCGGACCAGGCCGTCGGTGATCCCCAGCGCGTCCCGGCGGTCCACGGGCACGGACGCGTGCGTCATCGTCGCGGGATGCGAGATGAGCGTCTCGACGCCGCCGAGGCTCTCGGCGAGCGACATCAGGCGGACGCCCTCGAGCAGGGTGCGCGCGCGCTCGAGCGAGCCCATGTCGAACGAGAGCATGCCGCCGAAGCCGCGCATCTGGCGCGCCGCCAGCTCGTGCTGCGGATGCGAGGGCAGGCCCGGGTAGTTCACGTGGTGCACCTTGGGGTGATCGGCCAGGACGCGGGCGAGCGCGGCCCCGTTGGCGCTGTGCTGCACCATGCGCACGGCGAGCGTCTTGGTGCCGCGCAGGACGAGCCAGGCGTCGAACGGGCCGAGAATCGCCCCCTCCGCATTCTGCACGAACTGGAGCCACTCGGCATCGTCGGCGCGCGTGGCGACGACGACGCCCCCGATGCTGTCACTGTGGCCGTTCAGGTACTTCGTGGTGCTGTGAACGACGAGGTCGGCGCCGAGCGCGATCGGCTGCTGCAGGAAGGGGCTCGCGAAGGTGTTGTCGACGACGAGCCGCGCGTCGTGCCGGTGGGCGACCTCGGCGGCGCCGGCGAGATCGGTCAGGTGCATCAGCGGGTTGCTCGGCGTCTCGACGAACAGCATCCGGGTCGCCTCGGTGAACGCCCGCTCGATGGCCTCGAGGTCGGACGTGTCGACGTAGGAGAACGCGATGTCGTAGCGCGCGAGGACGCGTTCGAACAGACGGTACGTCCCCGCCGTACACGTTCGAGGAGACGACGACGTGGTCACCGCTCTCGAGGGCCGTGGCCACCGCGCCGATCGCCGCCATGCCGGAAGCGAAGGCGAAGGCGGCGCGCCCGCCTTCGAGCGCCGCCAGGTTGCGCTCGAGCGCCAGACGCGTCGGATTCTGCGTGCGGCCGTACTCGAAGCCCTTGTGACGCCCGAGGCCGTCCTGCACGTAGGTCGACGTCGCGTAGATGGGCGTGACGATCGCGCCCGTCGACGGATCGGGCTCCTGGCCCGCGTGGAGACAGAGCGTCCGGAAGCGTGCGCGATCGGTGAGCTTCACGATCTCGCTACGATACATCTGTTAATATCGCGAAGTCCACGCACATGACGGCCGCACGCGATCGCTCCCTGGCGCAGGCGCTGCTGCACACGCTGCCCGGACGGGCAATCGTGGTCGGCGCCGCGGTCCGGGCGGTCGTCTTCGTCGGCCGGCTGTGGTTCGCGCCGCTGCCGGCGTTCGTCGACGTCGTCGACACGGTCGCGGGGCTCGCGCTCGCCGCCGGCGCCCTCTACTTCCTCGTCCGGCTCGCGGCGTTCGCCCAGCGGCGGCTGCTGTGGCGCGTGCGCCGCAAGCTGATCCTCTCCTACATCTTCATCGGCTTCGTGCCGGCGCTCCTCATCGTCGCCTTCTTCCTGCTCTGCGGCCTCCTGCTCTTCTACAACTTCAGCTCGTACCTGCTGCAGAGCCGGCTCGATGCGCTCGCCGAGCAGGTGCGGTTCGTCGCCAGCCGCGCCGTCGTCGACATCCAGCGGAGCGGCGGGCGCGACGTCATGGGCGCGCTCGTGCGCGCGCGGGCCGCGGCCGGTCCCGACTTGGGCGACCTCTCGCTCGCCGTGGTGCCGGTCAGCCGCGACTGCACGACGGCGTCCGACGGGGCGGGGTCGCCCGAGCGCGTGATCCACCCGTCGGCGGTCGCCATCGGGAACTGGCCGCACACCTCGGCGCCGGCCGCACTGCCCGACTGGGTGGGCTGCGACGGAGCGAGCGGGCTCTTCGCCGTCGCCGGCCCCAGCGGGAACGCCGCCGAGAACGCGTACCTGCTCGTGCGCGCCGCCGTGCTGCCGGACCTCGTCGCGCCCGGCTATGCCGTGGTCGCGGACCTGGCCGTGGAAGGTGCCGTGCGCCGCAAGCTGCGGGAGGAGACCGGGGTCGAGATCGTCCGTGTCGGGCAGCTGGATCGAACGGGGGATGCGAGGGCCGCGGTGGCGCCGCTCGCGGCGCCGGATCGGACCGGGGCGCCCTCCAACGGCCTGCTGTCGTGGGTCTCGTTCCTCGATTACCGGCACTGGGACGACGGGCGGGCGGGGTCGCTTCTCATCCTGACCGAGCTCAGCATCACCGAGGTCTACAACCGGATCACCGCCGCGCCGGGCCTCGTCGGCAACCGGAGCTTCGGTGCCACGCTGCTGCTCGTGCTGCTCGTCGTCGTCGGCGGGCTCTTCCTCGTCATCGAGGTCGTCGCGCTCGTGCTCGGCCTCGTGCTGGCGCGATCGATCACCGGGTCGGTGCACGAGCTGTTCGAAGGCACCGAGCGCGTGCGCCAGGGGGACTTCACCCACAAGATCGCCGTGTCGGCGCAGGACCAGCTCGGCGAGCTGGCGCAGTCGTTCAACACGATGACCGCCAGCATCGAAGACCTGCTCCAGCAGGCGGCCGAGAAGAAGCGGCTCGAGGAGGAGCTGCGCATCGCCCACGAGATCCAGATGTCGCTCCTCCCGCAGGGGCCGCTCGAGATGCCGGGCCTCTCGGTCACGGCGCTCTGCGTGCCGGCGCGCGAGGTCGGCGGCGACTACTACGACTTCCTGCCGCTCGGCGACCACCGGCTCGGGGTGCTCATCGCCGACGTCTCGGGCAAGGGCACCTCGGCCGCGCTCTACATGGCCGAGCTGAAGGGCCTGATGCTCTCGCTCGGCCGGATCCACTCGTCGCCCCGAGATCTGCTCATCGCGGCCAACCGCATCATCGCGGAACACCTCGACTCGCGAACCTTCATCACGATGACCTACGGGGTCGTCGACCTCGAGGCCGGGACGCTGACGTACGCGAGGGCCGGCCACACGCCGCTCATCTACGTCCCCGGGCCCGCGAGCCGGTCGACCGGCGCACGCGTGCTGGCGCCCGATGGCATGGTCGTCGGCCTCAAGCTCGACGACGGCTCGACGTTCGAGCGGCTCCTCGAAGAGCAGACGCTCGTGCTGCACGCCGGCGACCTCTGCGTGCTGTTCACCGACGGCGTCACCGAGGCGATGAACGCGCAGGACGACTGCTTTGGCGAGGCTCGCCTCAGCCGCATCGCCGAGGAGCACGCGGACCTGCCGCCCGATCAGCTGCGGGAGCGTGTGCTGCGCGAGGTCGCCGCTTTCGTCGGCTCGGCGCCGCAGCACGACGACATGACGATGATCCTGCTCAAGGTCGAGCATCTGGTCGCGGCCGAGGCGGCGGTGGCGTCGTGACCGAGCTGGTCGTCATCTTCCGGACGCACTCCGACGTCGAGGCCCAGATCGTCCGCGGGCTGCTCCAGGCACACGGGATGCCGTCGGTGGCCGTCTCGCACCTCCCGCCGTCGATCTTTCCCTCAAGGTCGACGGGCTGGGCGAGGTGCGCCTCTCGGTGCGGCGCGAGGACGCCGACGAGGCCCGGCGGATCATCGAGAGCCACCGGACCGAGCTCGTGGGACCGGTGACGCGGCTGCGCGACGAGTACGAGGATCTCCAGCGGGCGATGGGCTACCGGTTCCGTGATCGCGGCCTCATCGAGCACGCCATGACCCACACCTCACGGGCCAACGAGGATCCGAGCGGCGGGGTGGTGGACAACGAGAGCCTCGAGTTCCTCGGCGATGCCGTGCTCGGCTTCGTCGTGGCCGACATCCTCTACCGCGAGTTCCCCGACTTCGACGAAGGGCAGATGTCGAAGACGAAGGCCACGCTCGTGTCGACCACGACCCTGGCCAGGTGCGCGGACCAGCTGGGGCTGGGCGAGCACCTGCTGCTCGGCCGCGGCGAGGAGAAGACGGGCGGGCGCAGCAAGCCCGCGCTGCTCGCCGACGCCTACGAGGCGCTCATCGCCGCGATCTACCTCGACGGAGGCATCGAGCCGGTACGGCGGTTCATCGCCCGGGAGCTCGCCGGCCTGCTGCACGCCGTCGACCGCGACCGCGTGGGCCGCGGCGATCACAAGTCCGCGCTCCAGGAGTACCTGCAGTCCCGCGACCGGTCGCTGCCCGACTACCGGCTCGTGGCGGCGACGGGACCGGATCACCGCAAGCAGTTCGAGGTCGAGGTGGTCGTGGACGGCGAGGTCGCCGGTCGGGCCGTCGGTGCGAGCAAGAAGGAAGCGGAACAGGAAGCGGCGCGGATCGCGATCGAGCACCTGCGCGGCGCTCGGTAGCCGGGCGCCCCGCTAGTCGATCTCGATGATGCCCCAGGGCTTCTTGTCGTCCTCGTGCGCGGCGCCGCCGGCGCTGGCCAGCGCCATGGCCGGCTCCGCGGCGTGCGCGGGCAGCCGCGGCAGCGCGTAGCGGTGCACCTCGCGGGCGATGTCGTCCTCGGTCGGCGCCGAGGCGCGGCAGTGCAGCCGGACCCAGACGCGGAGCAGCGGATCGGAGAAGCTGTAGCGCTTGCGGCGCGAGGCGACCAGGTCGACGTCCTCGAGCCACGACAGGTAGTCTTTCGTCGAGCCCGGCGTGCGCTGCATCCGCTGCGAGATCTCGGTCAGGGTCAGGCCTTCGTCCTCCGCCAGGATTTCGAGAATCGCCTTGAGCGCGCCGTATCCGCGCGCGCGGTGGAGACGGAGCTCGTACGAGAAGCAGCACTGGCGCGCCAGCCGCGCGTCGGCGGCGAAGAGACCCGCGAGCGTGCTGATCGGATCGCCGACCTCGCTGTGCCCGCGCTGCCCGGCGAGCTCGTCGGCGAGCGCGCGAACGTAGGTCGGACGGCCGTCGCCGAGCGCCTGGACGGTGCGCGCGAGGTACTCGGCGTCGTGGACGTCGCTGCCCGGAGCGGCCATGATGTCGGCCACCTCGTCCACCGTAAGTCCAGGCATATGAATCACTTCGAAGCGCGCCGAGCGGTCCCTGAGGAGGCGGAGGGCGCGCGCCGTGTACCGGCTGCTCAGCACGAAACGGTTGCCGCTCGCCTCGAGCCCGTCGACCAGCTCGTGGAGGACGCGCCGCAGCCCGGGGAAGCTTTCGAAGGTCCGGAGCTCCAGGAACTCGTCGAGGAGGAACGTGGCCGGCTCGGCGGCGCTCGTGCGCGCGCGCTCGAAGAAAGCCAGGGTGGCGTCGAAGGCGGCGCGCGCGCCGCGGCCCGTGTGCTCGCTCACCGGAAACGGCGACGTCGCCGCGATCGCGTGCAGGAAGCGCTCGGGTGTCGTGGCCGTGTGTTCGACGTCGACGTACTGCGCCGACAGCCGGTTGAGTCGATCGCGCAGCTGCAGCAGGAGCGTGGTGCGGCCGCTGCCGCATCCGCCGAGCAGCACCGGGATTCGAGACGGGGACGCATCGAGCGCCGTGATCACGCGGCGCATGAGTGTGGGTCGAGGCGTCAGCATTCGCGTTCCTTCGATGCGAGGCGCCGGCGGGGAGTGCACCGGCGAAAGACTAGACCTTAAGAAGCGTCGCGGAAGATGTCAATCGTGAAGACAAAGAATTTTTCTCTTGACTCACGCGAGACGCGCGTTCCGTGCGCGCACGTTTTGAGGATAGACTACCCAGGTCATGAATCTCGCCGTCTTGGGCGCGCAGTGGGGCGACGAAGGCAAGGGCAAGATCGTCGATCTGCTGACGCCGAACTTCTCGATCGTCGCCCGATACCAGGGCGGACACAACGCCGGGCACACCGTCTACGCGTCCGGCACGAAGTTCATCCTGCGTCTCATCCCCTCGGGCATCCTGCACCGCGGCGTCACGTGCGTGATCGGGAACGGCGTCGTCGTGGACCTGCAGGCGCTCTTCGCGGAGGTCGATGAGCTCGCCAGGGCCGGCGTCGACGTCGGCGATCGCATCGTCGTCTCGGAGAAGGCGCACCTGATCCTGCCGTATCACCGCGACCTGGATCTGCTCTCCGAGGCGCGCCGCGGCGAGCGCAAGATCGGCACGACCTCGCGCGGCATCGGACCGGCCTACGAAGACAAGATCGCGCGCCGCGGCATCCGCGTCGCCGACCTGCGCGACCGCCGGTCGCTCGAACAGAACATCCGCGACAACGTGACCGCGCGCAACCGGCTGGTCCACGACTCGACGATGGACTGGCGGGCGGTCGTCGACGAAGTCGTCGCCCACGGCGAGCGCCTCGCGCCCTGGATTCGCGACGTGTCCCTCTTCCTCACCGAGGCCATCCGCCGCGGACAGCCGATCCTCTTCGAGGGAGCGCAGGGCACGCTGCTCGACGTCGACCACGGCACCTACCCCTTCGTCACGTCCTCGAACGCCACGATCGGCGGCGTCTGCACGGGCCTCGGCATCGGACCGCGCGCCATCGGCGGCGTGCTGGGCGTCGCCAAGGCCTACCTGACGCGCGTCGGCGGCGGACCCCTGCCGACCGAACTCGTCGGCGATCTGGGCGACCGCCTGCGGGACACCGGTCAGGAGTTCGGCGCCGTGACCGGCCGGCCGCGCCGCTGCGGCTGGTACGACGCGGTGGCCGTGCGGTACGCGGTGCAGGTGAACGGTCTGGACGCCCTGGCCCTGACGAAACTCGACGTGCTGGACGGCCTGGACGCGATCAACGTGTGCACCGCGTACCGCTGCGGCGGACGCCTGCTCGAGACGTTCCCGGCCGACGTGGCCCAGCTGGAGGCCTGCGAGCCGGTGTACGAGACGCTGCCGGGCTGGTCCACGCCGACGGCGGGCATCCGCCGCTTCGCGGACCTGCCGGACGCCGCGCAGCGCTACATCGCGTACCTGGAAGAGGTCTCCGGCGTTCCCGCCGGCGTCATCTCGACGGGGTCGGGCCGCGACGCCACCATCATTCGGGGCGACGTGCTGGGCGCCGTGGGGATCGAGCTGCGCGGAACCGACTGAGGCAGCTCGGGAACCGAGGCGCTACGGCTCCTGCGTCCGTTCCGTGAACGCGCGGACGAGGTCGGCGTCGGCATCGAGGAACTGAATGCCGGCGCGGTAGCGCGGTCCGCCAGACGCCATCTCGAACAGCGCCCAGACCACGACGCCGCTGAACCGCGGCGCGGCATCCGTGCCGGGCAGCGCGAGGCGCACCCGCTGGTTCGGCCTGAGGACCAGATCCGAGACGATCTGCGCGCCGGTGGCGGAGAGGTCCACGAGCGCCGCGGCGTTCCCGTCGACGAGCACGGTCACGCCGCGCGCGATGCGTATGCGCGCCTCGCGGCGGGTGCCGAAGGCGTGCCGGTCCGAATCGGTCGTGGGCACAGCACCTCGGGTCGGTCAGGAACGATGGGGGCCGGGGATCGTGCGAATGGACGCTACTTGAAGATCCGGGCGTCCTGGATCGGCCACCACCGGATCTTGACCTTGCCGACGATGTACTTCTTGGGCACGAAGCCCCAGTGGCGGCTGTCGGAGCTGTTGTTGCGGTGGTCGCCCATGACGAAGTAGTACCCCTGCGGGACCACCTCCGGCCCCCAGTCGTCATGGCTCCTGAACTGGGGCGCCACGTAGTCGTCGTGCAGCGGCACGTCGTTGACCGAGACGCGGCCGTCGACGATCCGCACGGTGTCGCCCTCCTCGGCGATCACCCGCTTCACGAACATCTTCTCGGGATTGAGCGGGTAATACAGCATCACCACGTCGCCAGGACGCGGATCGCCGAGCTCGTAGACGAGCTTGTCGACGATCAGGCGGTCGTGATCCTCGAGGGTGGGCGCCATGCTCTGGCCGTCGACGCGCGCCACCTGGAAGCCGAAGGTGACGATGAGCGTCGCGTAGATGGCGGCCGAAAACAGCGTCTGGACGCCGGAGAGGACCTCCGTCCAGACGAGACGCCAGCGCGAGACCTGCGGGCCGGCTGCGGCCGGTGCGGCTGCGGGAACCGTCGTCGCCGGCCCGCCCGGTGGAGCGGGCGCGCCGCCGCCCTCGAAGAACGGCAGGGCGCCCTGGGTATCGTCGCCGGGTTCGGACGCGCCCAGGAACGACTCGTCCGCCGTCGGCTCGTACTCGCTGTCGCTCATGACCCCGTCGTTCAGAATACCACGGGCTACCGGTAGCTCCGGTCGAGCGCGGTCGTGAACGGCGCCATCACGGCCGGCGTCTTGACCCTTCCGCCGAGCACGATGTCACGAGGTGTCACACGACGGCCGTAGACGTCGGCCGTGGCGTCGGCGTCGGCCTTGACGACGCCGCCCGAGAGAATCGACGCCGGCGAAGAGCCCCTGCGTGCGCGAGTAGGAGAGGATCTCGGCGTGCATCTGGGCGTCGGTGGCGGCGCGCGCGTCGCGCCCGACGGGCCCGCCGGCGACCGAGGCTTCGGCGCCGAGCGACACCTTGTTGCCGAGCAGCTTGGCGGCGCCTCCCTGGTTCATCACCAGCAGCACGAGGTCGATGGCCTGGGCGCCGATCTGGAGCCCCCAGCTGCCCTTGTCGATCTGCATGAAGATCGGCGCGCCCCAGGCCCCGTCGTGGCGGCAGCTCATGAGGCCGCGGCCGTGCTCGCCGCCGAAGACGAACGCCGCCTTCTTCATCGACGGCACCACCATGACGCACTCGGCCTTCTCCCAGAGCTCGCGGGGGATGTCCTTGTCCGGCACCTTGTGGATCTCGGTGACGACGGTCGCGGCGTTCTTCACGCGGTCGATCTCGGCGCCCGACTGGGCCGCGACGGGCGTGGCCGCCGCGAGCGCGGCCGCCGTCGCGAGGGCGGTGCAGTGAACGGTCAGTCGTGTCTGCATGGAGAGTCTCCCAGCTGGACGCCCGTGCCTAGTCGTGGACGAGCGTGCGATGACGATCACACCATGCCGCCCAGACGGGGAACAGCCAGACGGCGAGGGCGACGAGCGCGAGCGTGCGCGCGTCGGGCGGCGGCGATCCGAACAGGTTGGCGCAGTAGATGCCCGCCAGCACGAGAATGTAGAGCCAGAAGCCGACGCTGCCGATCCGATCGCGTGGCCGCGTGCTCCGCGTGTAGAGCCAGACGCCCGCCCCGAAGACGCCGAACTCCAGGACGACCGTCGCCGGCACCGAGTTCCACAGCCCGAGTCCCGCCCGCGCTGCACCCCACGGCGTCAGTGGCAGGTCGGGGCGGTGCACGATCCAGTCGAGGGCCCAGTGGCTGAGCACGGCGGCGCCGAGCCAGAGGCTGGCCTGGCGGCGGTGCGTGACGGCCAGGTAGAGGCCGCCGAACACCGCGCCCCACACGAGCGCCATCAACAGGCTGTGCGACCAGGGATAGTCGTAGAAATCGAGCGGCGTGACCACGGTGTTGCCGGGGTCGATCCGCACGTGCTCCAGCCCGACGAGCAGGAAGATCGGCCACATGAGATCCAGCCACTGCGCCGCCGCCGTCGCGGTGCCGAGCGAGGTGCGGGGCGCCACGCGCTTGAGCGCCAGTCCGACGCCGAAGTGCCCCAGGAACATGACCGCCCCCGAGTATACCTGCCCCGCCCGGGGCCGTTACGAGAACGTCGCGAGGAGGGGGGCGTGGTCGCTCGTGCCGACGTCCTGCTGCACGGGGCACGACGCCGCGCGCGAGGCGAGCGCCACGCTGGCGCAGACGTAGTCGATGCGCCAGCCGATGTTCCGCGCGCGCATCTGGCGCCAGGGCGGCCACCAGGTGAACAGGCCGTCGTTGTCCGGGTCGAGCGCCCGCGCGACGTCGACGAGGCCGCGCGACAGCATCCGCGCCAGGAGCGCGCGCTCCTCCGGCCGCTGGCCGATCGCCGCGGCCTTGCGCTCCTTGGGGTGGACGTCGCGGTCCTCTCGCGCGACATTCAGGTCGCCGCAGATCGCGATCGCCCGGCCGGAGGCCTCGAACGACGCCGCGTAGGCGTCGAGCGCTTCGAGGAACCGGATCTTGGCGGGGAAATCCTTGCCGCCGTTCGGCACGTACACGGAGGCGACCGTCAGGTCGGGCAGATCGACGGCGACGATGCGGTGCTCGAAGTCGAAGGACGGGTGCGAGAAGGCGGGCGCGGCGTCGACGAGGGCGCGGCTGACGAGGAGACCGACGCCGGAGTAGCCCTTGCCGCCGTGCCAGTACGGCCAGTAGCCGTCGAGGTCGAGCAGCAGCGCGGGGATCTGGTCAGGAGCGGCCTTGAGCTCCTGCAGGCAGACGACGTCCGGGCGGTCGCGCGCGATCCAGTCGTGGATCTGCGCGTGACGCGCCCGAATGCCGTTGACGTTCCAGGTGGCGATCTTCAGCGGGGCTCAGAACCGGGCGTGCGCGGCCTGGCGCTCGGCCGCCGGCACCGCCATGATGTCGGGATGGGCGGCGACGTGGGCTTTCGCGATCTCCTCGGCCTTGGCCATCGCGTCGGCGTCGCCGTTGCGGTACACCGCGTTGGCCTCGATGAGGTCCTTCTGGTGCGCGGGGGTCGCGTCGGGGCTCTCGTAGATCGCCGCCACGGGGCACGCCGGCACGCAGGCGCCGCAGTCGATGCACTCCTCCGGATGGATGTAGAGCATCGTCGTTTGGGCGAACTCGGGCTCGTCCTTGCGCGGGTGGATGCAGTCCACCGGGCAGACGTCCACGCACGCGGTGTCCTTCGTCTCGATGCAGGGGTCGGTGATGATGAATGGCATGCTGAAATTCTCTCCGTCCGTTGTCTCGGCCCTCGGCCGGACGCGAGGGATGATCGGCCCCGGCGACATCGCCGGCTGAAGCCAAGAGATCCTATCCAAATCCGCCGGCTTTCGCCAGCCCACGACGGCTCGCCGCCGGCGGACGGCCCGGCGCCGGCCAGCCGCGCGGATTATACTCGTGGCCATGTCACAGACTTCGCATCCCGCTCCCGCCGATGCGCCCGCGCGACGGGGGCCCGAGCCGCCGGATCTGAGCGAAAAAGGCGGCATGAAGGGCGGCCAGCCGCAGCGCTCCGACACGCGCCTGTTCATGCAGCTCGTCGCCTTCGGCGGCTGCCCGGATCCGGCGCCGCTCGCCGCCGTGCTGGCCTCTTCGGGTGTGACCGGCGTCCTGTATGCCGACGTGAACGATCCCCGCGGTGTGGCCGTGCTGACGCTCAGCGAGGACCCCGCGTTCTTCCTCGATCGCGTCCGTCCCGTGCTGAACAGCGGGCCGTTTCTGGCGCTCGTCCAGAAGCCGGAGTACACGATGCTCGGCCGGACCTACTCGCTCGGCTATGAACCGGATCTGATGGACGCGCTCATCGACCGGCCGCGCCGCACCGTGCTCAATCCGGCGTGGCCGTGGGCCGTGTGGTATCCGCTCCGGCGCAGCGGGCGCTTCGCGCAGCTGCCCGCCGACGAACAGCGCGTGATCCTCGCCGAGCACGGCACGATCGGCATGTCCTTCGGCGCCGGCGACTACGCGCACGACATCCGCCTCGCCTGCCATGGCCTCGACAAGGACGACAACGACTTCGTCGTCGGTCTGGTGGGGAAGGCGCTCTATCCGCTCTCCGCGATCGTCCAGACCATGCGCAAGACGCAGCAGACGGCGCTGTACCTGGAGCGCCTCGGCCCGTTCTTCGTCGGGCGCGCGGTCTGGCAGGCGGGAAGCTGAACAGGCGTCTGGCCCCGGGGCTTCGGGCTTGCGCGGTGAACCGCTGCCACGCTCGTGCCGAAGCCCGGAGCCGGGAGCCGTTCAGTCCGCCGTCGGTGCGAACTGCGGCGGCCGCCGAAGGTGCGTGGCCTGCTCGTACGCGTAGGCGAGGCGGATGAGGGTCGGTTCGCTCCAGGCGCGGCCGACGAACGAGAGTCCCACCGGCAGGCCCTTCACGTAGCCCATCGGGACCGTGATGTGCGGATAGCCGGCGACGGCGGCGACCGACGTGGGGCCGGTGCTCGACGCCGCCGACACGGGGACGCTGTCCCCGTTGACGTGGTCGATCAGCCAGGCGGGAAGCGCCGTCGGGGCCACGAGGGCGTCGAGGTGCTGCCCGTTCAGGATCGCGTCGAGGCCGTCGGTCCGCGCGAGACGCTGGTCGCTGGCGAGGGCGTCGAGATACGCCGGGCTCGTCAGGGGACCCTTCGCCGCCGCCTCGATCATCAGCTCCTGACCGAAGAAGGGCTCCTCCTGCGCGGCGTGGCGCGTGTTGAACGCGATCACGTCCTCCAGCGAGTGCACGGGCGCGGCCGGTCCCAGCCACAGCAGGTACTTGTCCAGATCCGCCTTGAACTCGTACAGCAGCACCTGGAGCTCGCTCGCGTCGAAGCGGCCGAGCGTGGGGACGTTGGCCGGATCCACGATGGTGGCGCCGCGCGCGCGCATGACCGCGATGGCCGCCTCGGCGAGACGATCCACGGCCGGGTTCGCGCCGAAGCCCGCGTTGCGCATGATGCCGATGCGGGCGCCCTGCAGCCCGTTCGGATCCAGCGCCGTCGTGTAGTCGACCGGCAGGTGCGGCGCCGCGGCGGCGGTGGCGGGATCGCCGGGATCGACGCCCGCCATGGCGGCGAGCAGCGTGGCCGCGTCGGTCACCGTTCTGGCCATCGGGCCGGCCGTGTCCTGGCTGTGAGAGATCGGCACGATGCCCGACCGGCTCACCAGGCCGAGCGTCGGCTTGATGCCGACGATGGAGGCGTTGCTCGCGGGTGACACGACCGACCCGTCCGTCTCGGTGCCGATCGCGACGGCGGCCAGGTTTGCAGCGACGGCAACCGCCGATCCCGAGCTCGAGCCCGAGGGCGAGCGATCGAGCGCGTACGCGTTGCGCGTCTGGCCGCCACGCGCGCTCCAGCCGCTCGACGAGCGGGTCGATCGGAAGTTCGCCCACTCGCTGAGGTTCGTCTTGCCGAGGATGACGGCGCCCACCTCGCGCAGGCGCCGCACGAGGAACGCATCGTCGGGAGGCCGGGCGCCGACGAGCGCCAGCGAGCCGGCCGTGGTCTCCATGTGATCCGCCGTGGCGATGTTGTCCTTGATGAGGACGGGGATCCCGTGGAGCGGACCGCGCGGGCCCTTGAGGCGCCGCTCCGCGTCGAGGGCGTCGGCGATGGCGAGCGCGTCCGGATTCACCTCGATGACGGCGTGCAGCGAGGGCCCCTGGCGGTCCAGCGCCTGGATGCGTGCGAGGTACTTCTCGGCGAGCGACCGCGCCGTGTCCCGTCCGGACGCCATGCGCTGCTGCAGGTCGGCGATCGTCGCTTCGTCGAGGTCGAACACGGGGCTGGTCGTCCTGGGTGGCGGCACCGGCGCGCGCACCGCGCAGGCGGCGGCGGCCGCGACGAGGATCGCAAGGCCGGCGGCCCGGATCATGATAGCGCGCGGCATCAGCGGCGGACGGACTGATCGATGAACGCGAGGATGTCGGCGGCGGGCCGGGCGCCCGTCGTGCGTGCCGCCTCGCGTCCTGCCGAGAACACGGCCATCGTCGGAATCGAGCGGATCCCGTAGCGCTGTCCCAGGTCGTCGAGGACGTCGGTGTTAACCTTGGCGACGACGACCCGGCCGGCCAGACGCGCCGCCACCTTCTCCAGTTCGGGGGCCACCATGCGGCACGGGCCGCACCACGGCGCCCAGAAGTCGACGACGACGGGGAGCGAGGCGTGGGCGACCAGCGCGTCGAACTCGGCCGTCGATCCGACCTCGATGGGCGCCGCAGGAGGCGAAAGCGGCGTCTGGCACTGTCCGCACCGGCTGTCCTGCCCGAGGCGGTCGAACGCGAGACGGTTGGCGCGTCCGCAGGAGGGGCACGGCGTCACCACGCCGCGGTCGTCGAAGCGGAGAGCACTCATCGTTGTCGTCCCGGAGGCGCGAGCGCGTCGGCCAGCAATCCCACGCTCACGCCGTAGGCCTGCGCGCAGTTGTAGCCGAGGAGGGCGTCGTAGTTGCGGTAGACGAGGAAGTGGCGCGAGGCGCCGGCGACCAGCGAGGCCTCGAGCGTGCTCGACGCGGGCAGCGCCCCGCCGTCCGGGAGCCGGACGCCGAGCTCCTCCCAGCGCGCGAGCGGCAGCGGGGCGCTCATCTCGCGCGTGGCGCCGCACGAGCCGTCGCGCCGGGGCACGTCGGCCACCCGGCGGGCGGCGGCGCGGGTCACGCGCACCTCGCGCCCCCAGCGTTCGCCGTCGTGCCAGCCGTGGGCGGCCAGGTAATTGGCAATGGAGGCGAACACGTCGGCGCTCGAATGCCAGATGTCGCGGTGGCCGTCGCCGTCGAAGTCCTCCGCGAACTGCAGGTAGCTGGACGGCATGAACTGGGTCTGGCCCATGGCCCCCGCCCAGGAGCCGCGCATGTCCGCGAGCGCGACGTCGCCACGGCTCAGGATCTCCAGCGCGTTGAAGAGCTCACGCCGGAAGAGGGCCGGCCGCCTTGCGTCCCAGGCCAGGGTGGCGAGCGCCGCGATCGTCGGATGCCCGCCGGTCGTGCGGCCGAAGTTCGACTCCATCCCCCAGACGGCCAGGATCACGCCGGCCGGCACGCGATACCGGGCCGACACCTGCTCGAGGAGCGCCCGGTGCTCGGTCCACATGGCCTCGCCGGTCCGGCGCGCCTTCGGCGTGACGTGGTTGCGCACGTAGGCCTCGAGCGTGTCGACCTCTTCGGGCTGCGAGCGGTCGTGGTCGATGACGGTGGCCTGCGGCTCCTCGACGGTCGCCAGCGCCTCGGTGACGATCGGTTCGGGAATGCCGTGGGCGATGGCTTCGGTCCGCACGCCGTCGAGCCACTCGGCGAAGGTCGGCGTCGTCCTGGGGGCGGTCGACTCCTGGGCAGCCGCGACCGACGCCAGCAGCGACGCCGTCAGGACCGCGCTCAGGAGCCGCATGAGCCGAGTGTACCAAAGAATCAGTGTGCCGCGACCGAGGCGCGGCTCCGCGGGCGCCGCATCAGCAGGACGAGCGGGATGAAGACGATGAAGAGGATCCCGAGCAGCTGGAAGATGCTGACGAACGACACCATCGCCGCCTGCTGGCGGACCATGCCGAAGAGCGCGGCGTAGGCGCGGTTGGTCGCCGTCGCCGCGTCGGCGCCGGCGGCCATGAAGCCGGCGCGCAACTGGGTGAACATGAGCTGGCTGCCCGCGCCGTACGGCGTCACGTTCGCGCCGAGCGTGGCGGTGATCGTCTGCTGCCGGCGGGCGAGCATCGTGCCCGTCGCGGCGATGCCGACGCTGCCGCCGATGTTGCGCATCAGGTTGAAGAGGCTGGTCGCGTTCCCCATCCCTGCGAGCGGGACCTGGTCCATGGCCACCGTCGTCAGCGGCACGAACAGGAGCGACAGGCCGACGCCCTGGATGAGCTGCGGCCAGAAGATGTCCCAGTAGCCGGCCTGCAGGTTGAGATCGGCGAGCCACAGCAGCGTCGCACCGGCGACGAGGAGCCCCGCCGTCAGGAGCTTCCGCGCGTCGATCCGGCCGATGAGCAGGCCCGTGAGCGGCATCATGATGAACGCGCCGACGCCGCGCGGTGCCATGGCGATGCCGGCCTGGAGCGCGGGATAGCCGAGCAGCGTCTGCAGCATGATCGGCAGCAGGACCAGGGATCCGTACAGCCCGAAGCCGACGACGGTCATGAGGAACACGCCGACCGCGTAGCTGCGCTCCTTGAACACGCGCAGGTCGACGACGGGGTGCTCGGTGCGCATCTCGTGGATGATCAGGACGACGAGCGTCACGGCGCTCACGATGGCGAGCACGGCGATCGTGCGCGAAGCGAACCAGTCGGCTTCCTGGCCCTTGTCGAGGACGATCTGGAGCGCGCCGATGCCGACCGCGAGCATGCCGAGGCCCCAGTAGTCGATCCGCCGCGCCGCCTGGCGGATGTAGGCGGGGTCGAAGATGTAGAGCTGCGTCATCACGATCGACGCGATGCCGACCGGGATGTTGATGTAGAAGATCCAGCGCCACGTGTACGTGTCGGTGAGCCAGCCGCCGAGCACGGGCCCGAGAATCGGGGCCACGACGATGCCCAGGCCCCAGAACCCCATCGCCTTGCCGCGGTCCTCCGGGGGGAACGCCTCGAGCAGGACGGCCTGCGACACCGGCTGCAGGGCGCCGCCGGTCGCGCCCTGGATCACCCGGAAGAACACGAGCGACCCCAGCGTGGGCGCGAGGCCGCAGGCGAACGAGGCGGTCGTGAAGCCGGCCACCGACATCATCAGGAGGTTCTTGCGCCCGAACCGGCTCGCGAGCCACCCGGTCATCGGCAGGATGATCGCGTTGGCCACCAGGTACGAGGTCAGGACCCACGTCGCTTCGTCGATCGTGGCCGACAGGCTGCCCGCGATGTGGGGCAGCGACACGTTGACCACCGTGGTGTCCAGCACCTCCATGAAGGTGGCGAACATCACCGAGACCGCGATGATCCACGGGTTGATGGTGGGGATCTCGTGATCGGACATGGTGGATGGTGAAGGTCGGAAACGGAGGAATGGAGGAGCCGAGGAACCGGGGAACGTCGCGCCGTTCCCCGGTCCCCCGGGCTTCCGGTCCTATCTCGTATAGACCGTCGGGGTGACGGACATGCCGGGACGCAACGGGTACTCGGGATCGGGCGGCCCGTCGAGCACGATCTTGACCGGGACGCGCTGGACCACCTTCACGAAGTTGCCGGTGGCGTTCTCCGGGGGCAGCAGGCTGAATCGCGCGCCCGTGGCGGCGGCGATGCTGTCGACGTGGCCCTGGAAGTCGTGCCCGCCGTAGGTGTCGACCTCGAGGGTCACCCGCTGGCCCACGCGCATGTTGGTGATCTGGGTCTCCTTGAAATTGGCCGTGACCCACACGTTCTCGAGCGGGACGATCGCGAGCAGGGGCTGGCCCGCCTGGACGACCTGGCCCACGTCGACCGACTTGCGGCTCACGATCCCCTTGATCGGCGCCTTGACCACCGCGTACTGCAGGTTGAGCTGCGCCTGGGTGAGCGCCGCCTTGGCCTGTTCGACACGGGCATCGGCGGCCTGGGCCTGCGCCTTGATCGCCTTGACCTGATCGGGGCCCGTCTCGGCGGCCGACAACCCGGCACGGAACTGCTTCTCGGACGCCTGCGCCTGCGCCAGGTGACTCTCGGCCACGCGGGTGGCCGCTTCGGCCTCGTGGACCTGCGCCTCGGCCGAGTCGACGGTGGCGCGCTGGGCGTCGGCCTTGGCCGTCGCGGCGTCGAACTGCTGCTGGGAGACCTCGTCCTTGGCGAGGAGGGGCCGCAGGCGCTCGGCGTCCTTGGCCGCCTGGGTGGCATTGGCTTCGGTCTCGCGCTGGTGCGCCTGCGCGCTGACGAGCCGGGCCTTGGCGGCTTCGATCTCGCGCTCGGCGGCGACGACGGCGCTCGCCGCCTGGGCGACGCCGCTCTGGGCCGAGGTGATGTCGCTGGCCGTCGTCGCGCTCGTGATCGGCACGCCGCTCCCGGCGGCCGCCGCGGCGGCCTCCGCGCTGGCGAGCTCGGCCTGCGCCTTCTCGACCGCGACGTTGAAGTCGCGCGGGTCGAGCTCGACGATCGTGTCACCCGCGTTGACGGCCTGGTTGTCGTTCACCGCCACGCGGACCACGGTGCCGCCGACCCGCGCCGCGATCGGCGTCACGTGCCCGTCGATCTCCGCATCGTCGGTCGACTCGCGGCCCGCGGTGACCCACAGCCAGGCCGCGACCGCGATGATGATGACGAGCGCGGCGGCGCCGATCATCCTGATCCGGCGCCGGTTCTGCCCGCTCATGTCCGTTGATTCCGCCATCAGTGCAGTCCTCCGAGAAGACGACGCGTCAAGTCTTCGGCGCCGCCGATGCTGCGCGCGAGCACGGCCTTGCTGACGTTGAAGCGGTAGAGCGCGCCGGTGTACTGCTCGTTGGCCAGCGCCACGGCCTGCTGGGCCTGCACCACCTCGATGTTGTCGCCGACGCCCGCCGAGAAGCGATCGCGCGCCTGGGTGAGCTCGTCGTTCGCCAGTTGACGCGCGCGGTCCGCCACCCGGAGCTGCTGCTCGCTCGCGTCCAGGTTCAGGAAGGCGGTGCGCACTTCGTAGTAGATGCTCGCCTTCATGTCGTCGGATTCCGCCCGGCGGTCGCGGAGCGCGGCGTCGGCCTCCGCCAGCTTGCCGCGGGTGCGTCCGCCCTGCAGGATCGGGACCGTGACGGCGCCGGTCACGCTGAAGGTGCCGTGCGAATCACCCACCGAGAGTCCGATGTCGCCGTAGTCGGCGTTGACCTTCGCCGACGGAAGCGCCTCGCCGACCACCGCGCGCCGCGAGGCCTCGGCCGCCTTCACGCGCTCCTGCGCCGCGAGGTAGTCGGGACGCGACTGGTACGCCTGATCGAGGGCGTCCTGGAGCGTCTGGTTGGGCATCGGCACGTACGGGACGGTGTCGACCAGGGTGAACGTCTGGCCCAGCGGAAGCCCGATCACGTGCGCGAGGTCGAGCTTCGCGGTTTCGAGATCGTTGGTGGCGGCGGTCACGCCCTGGCGCTCGTTGCCGAGCTGGACCTCCGCGCGCACGACGTCGATGCCCGCGACGAGGCCGGCGTTCTTCATGTCGACCGCCTGATCGTACAGCGCCTGCGCCGTCTGCTGCTGGGCGTTCGCCGACTCGACGCGCGAGTGCGCCGCGAGCGCCCGCAGGTACAGGTTCGCGGTCACCAGGACGACGAGGTCGCGCGCGCTGTCGGCCGAGTGTTTCGCGGCCTCGACGTTGTGCGCCTCGGCGCGGGCGTTGTTGATCGCGTGCAGGTCGAACACCGACTGCGACAGGTAGAGCCGGGCGTCGAAGACGTTGAACGGCCCGACGACGGGCGGCACGCCGGCCGGCAGGGGAAAGCCGAACGCCTTGAGGTTCACCTGCTCCCGCTCCTCGGACACGCGGCCGCTCAGGTTCGGCAGCAGATCGGCCATGGCCTGCCACCGGCTGCCCTGCGCCCGGTCGACGTCGTGGTCGGCCAGGAGCATCCCGAGGTTGTGGGCGATGCCGCGGTCGATCGCATCGAGCAAGGTCAACGACAGGCTCGCCCCCGGCGCTTGCGCGTCGGGCACGCCGCCCTGGAAGGCGGGGGGAGCGGTCGGGGTCTGCGCGGTCGCGGGCGCGGCAACCAGCAGGATCGCCAGCAGGCCCGGGAATGCGGCTCTCACGTCAGTCCTTTCTCGCCTGCGCACTCGACGAGCGGACCGACAACGGCGGTCGAGGGATCGCCAGGCGTCGCGGCCAGACGTGACCGCGGCTATTAGGGTACTACGACGCTTCGAGCGCCTCTCAAGGTTCTCGCGGGGTCCGCCGGCGGCAACCGCTCGTGCGCCGACCTTTAGGTCTGCTGACCAGAAGCGAGGCGGCCCCGGTCCATCCGGAGGCCCTCGAGGCGGCCTGCAGCGAGTTCGCCGCGCTGCTCGCCCAGCGCACGGAACTCGACCGCCGCATCGCAGAACTCTCGCAGACCGTGGGCACCCACGTCCGCCTGTGCGGCTACCCCGGTCCCGGCAAGCCGGCCTACCAGGCCGTCGTAACCCGCACGGTCGTGCTCTCGCGCGAGACGGCCAAGGAGCTGTTCGGCGATCGCCGCAAGACGAAGAAAGGCACGCCGCGCAGCTGATCGCGAAACGCCCCGCATCCAGCACCCCGCATCCGGTGCCCGGTGCCCGCACCCGGTGCCCGTCACCCGGTGCCCGGCACCTGTATCATCGAATCATGCGCGTGCTGCTCGTCGAGGACGACGAGACGATCGCCGCGTTCGTCTCCGAAGGCCTCCGCGAGGCCGGCTTCGCGGTGGATCATGCCGCCGACGGAGAGGCCGGTCTGCAGGCGGGACAGCGCCAGGCCTACGACGCCGCCATCGTCGATCTGATGCTGCCGCGCCGGGACGGGCTGTCGGTCATCGACGCCTGGCGGCGCGCGGGCATCACGACGCCCGTGCTGATCCTGAGCGCACGGCGCAGCGTCGACGACCGCGTCCGCGGCCTCCAGGCCGGGGGCGACGACTACCTGATCAAGCCCTTCGCGTTCGCCGAGCTCCTGGCGCGGGTCCAGGCGCTGGTCCGCCGCGCCACCCGTCCGTCGGAGGCGTCGACGCTCACCGTCGACGACGTGGTGCTCGATCTGCTGTCGCGCCGCGTCACGCGCGGCGGCGCGCCGCTCGAGCTCCGGCCGCGCGAGTTCACGCTGCTCGAGTACCTGATGCGGAACGCCGGTCACGTCGTCTCGAAGACGATGATCCTGTCCCACGTCTGGGAGTACACGTTCGATCCGCAGACGAACGTCGTCGACGTGCTGGTGAGCCGCCTGCGCGAGAAGCTCGATCGGCCGTTCGAGAAGAAGTTGCTGCACACGGTGCGGGGCGTGGGATATGTCCTCAGGTCCTGACGGTGCGCCGGAGCGGCTCGGGCCGCCCTTCACGCGGACGTTCGGCCTGCGCCTCGGGCTCTGGTACGCGACGCTGTTCGTCGTGGGCTCGATGGCGATCGTGGGGCTGACCTACGTCCTCGCGGCGTCCTCGCTCGCCGAACGTGACCGGCAGATCATCCAGGGGAAGCTCGGCGAGTACGCGGCGGTCTACGAGCAGGGCGGCATCGGCGCGCTCGAGGACACGGTCCGCGCCGAGCAGGCGACCGCGCCCGAGCGGCTGTTCGTCCGCGTGGTCGACGACGGGGCCGAGACGGTCCTCGTGGGCATGCCGAGCGGCTGGGATCCCTCGGACCTGGAGACGGGATCGCTCCGCATGGCCGACGGCACGCTGGTGCAGGTCGGGAAGAGCACCGAGGCCCGGCGCGACGTGCTGTCGCGGTTCCGGGCGGCGCTCGGCCTGGTCACGCTCTCCATCGTCGTCATCGCGTTCGCCGGCGGGCTCCTCGTCACGCGATCGGCGCTGCAGCCGATCCGCCGGCTGAACGACACGGTCCGGCGGATCATCAGGACGGGCCGGACCGACGCCCGCGTGCCCCTCGCCGGGGGCGCCGGCCGGGGCGACGCAATCGCCGAGCTGACGTCACTTTTCAACCTGATGCTCGATCGCATCGAGGGCCTGGTGTCGGCGATGCGGGGCTCGCTCGACAACGTGTCGCACGACCTCAAGACGCCGCTCGCGCGGCTGCGCGGGCGCGCCGAGCTGGCGCTGGCGGGCACGCCGGACCTCGAGCGTTCCCGCGAGGCGCTGGCGGACTGCGTCGAGGAGACCGACCGCGTCCTGGTGATGCTCGACACGCTGATGGACATCAGCGAGGCCGAAAGCGGGACGCTGCAGCTCAGGCGCGAGCCGGTCCGCCTGGTCGAGGTCGCGACGCGCGCGGTGGATCTCTACCACGACGCGGCAGACGTGAAGGGCGTCACGCTGACGCTCGACGCCGGCGCCGACCCGATCGTCGAGGCGGACCGGCCCCGTCTCGAGCAGGTGGCCGCCAACTTGATCGACAACGCCGTCAAATACACCGGCGCGGGCGGCCGGGTGACCGTGCGCGTGCGGGGAGCCGCGGACGAGGCCGTGCTGCAGGTCGAGGACACCGGGACGGGCATCCCCTCCGGCGAGATTCGGGCACATCTGGGACCGCCTGTTCCGCGGCGACGCGAGCCGGAGCGCGCGTGGACTCGGCCTGGGGCTGAGCCTCGTCAAGGCCGTCGTCGAGGCGCACGGCGGACGGGTTTCGGTCGCGAGCGAGGTCGGCCGCGGCTCGATTTTCGAGGTGCATCTGCCCGTCCGTCCGGTCTGACGCCGGCGGCGAGAGGGCGGCGTGACAACCTTTCACAGCTGTAATGCGGAGGCAACGTCTCCGCAAGGTTCCCCGCCGTCTAAACCTCATGAGCGGGCCAGGACGACCGGGCGACACGCTCTTTCTCGGGGGACGGCGGACCGGACGGCCCGCCTGAAAGGATCAGAATCATGAACCAGTCTTTGAAGACTCGACTGTTTCGCGGGGGGCTCGCCGTCGTGACGGCCGGGCTCCTCGTGGGCGCCGGGGCCGCCCTGCGGGGCGCGACGATCGAAACCCCGGCGGCTGCGGCGGCGCCGGCCGCGGCGGCGTCGACGGGCACGGCGGTCGCGTCGCGGAGCGAGGCGCCCGGACGGGTCGACTCGTACGCCGACGTCGTCTCGGCCGTGTCGCCGTCCGTCGTGACCGTGCGGGTGGAGGCCAAGGAGCGGACGTCGCAGAGCGACTTCCAGGGCAACAACTTCTTCCAGCAGTTCTTCGGGTCGCCGTTCGGGAACGGGCAACCGCAGATGCAGCAGCCGCGGGAGTTCACGCAGCGGGCGCTCGGATCCGGCGTCATCGTGGATGCGACCGGCTACATTCTCACCAACTACCACGTCGTCAAGGACGCGGACTCGGTGCAGGTGGACCTCAATGACGGCCGGACGCTGGACGCGAAAGTCGTGGGCACCGATCCGCCGACGGACCTGGCCCTCATCAAGATTCCGGCCACGGGGCTGCCGGCCCTGCCGCTCGGCAACTCCGATGACGTGCGCGTGGGCGACGTCGCCCTCGCGTTCGGCGATCCGCTCGGCATCGGCCAGACCGTGACCATGGGCATCATCAGCGCGAAGGGGCGCAGCACCGGTGACGTGGGCGACGGGAGCTACGAGAACTTCCTGCAGACCGACGCGCCGATCAACCACGGCAACTCGGGCGGCGCGCTGGTGAACACGAAGGGGCAGCTCATCGGCATCAACTCCCAGATCGTGTCGAACTCCGACGGGAACATCGGCATCGGGTTCGCGATTCCCTCCAACATGGCCGAGCACGTGATGACCGACCTGCGCGAGAACGGGCACGTCAGCCGCGGCCAGCTGGGCGTGACCGTGCAGCGCGTCACCTCGGATCTGGCGCAGAGCCTTGGACTGAAGAACGTCTCGGGCGCGATCGTCTCGCAGGTGACGCCGGGGAGCGCCGCCGACCACGCCGGCATGAAGCAGGGCGACGTGATCGAGGAGTTCGACGGCAAACCGGTGTCCGACACCAACGCGCTGCGGAACCGCGTGGCGGAAGCCGGTCCGGGGGCGAACTCCACGGTGACGATCCTGCGCGGCGGCCACGAGCAGACCCTGCACGTCAAGCTCGACGAGGCGTCGTCGGGAGCGAACCTCGCGGCGCAGAACGGTGAGTCGTCCGATCGGACGGCGCTCGGCATCTCGGTGCAGCCGCTCACGCCCGAACTGGCCGCGCAGGCGCACGCGCCTCGGGGCCTGCAGGGCGTGTTCGTCCGCGACGTGGATCCCAACGGTCGCGCGGCGGACGCGGGCGTGCAGCCCGGTGACATCATCGTGCAGGTGAACCAGCAGCCGGTCCAGACGGTCGAGCAACTGCGGGCGGCCCTGCAGAAGAACCCGGATCGTCCGGTCCTGCTCCTGATCAACCGCGACGGGCAGAACCTGTATCTGACCGTGCACTCGTAAAGGGCTTTCGGCTCCGGGCTCCGGGCCACCCTCCAGTGGAGCCCGGAGCCCGCCCCGGCATACACTGATCGCCGGCCCCGTGAATCCCGCGCGCACGCTTCTGCTCGCCGCCTCGACCAATTCCTGGCTTCGCGAACGGGCGGTTCGCAGCGCGCGGGTCCGGCGGGCCGTCTCGCGCTTCATGCCGGGCGAGGCGCTCGACGACGCGATCGGCGCCGCGCGGGAGCTCCAGGGGCTCGGAGCGGGAGTCATCCTCACCTATCTCGGCGAGAACCTCGCGAGCGCCGGCGACACCGAGCGCGTCACCGCCTCCTATCTCGAAGCCATCGATCGCATCCTGGCGTCGGGTCTGGACGGCCACGTGTCGGTCAAGCCCACGCAGCTCGGCGTCGACATCGATCCCCGGCTCGCCGAAGCGCAGCTGCTCCGGCTCGTCGACCGCGCTGGCGCGTCCGGCGTCATCGTCTGGATCGACATGGAGCGCTCGACCTACGTCGATCGGACGCTCGAGCTGTTCCGCGCCGCGCGAGCCCGCTCGCCGCGCGTCGGCGTGGCGCTGCAGGCCTACCTGCGTCGCACTCCGGACGACCTGACCGCGCTGCTGCCGCTCGGCCCGAACGTCCGCGTGGTCAAGGGCGCGTACCTCGAGCCGGCGTCGCTCGCTTACCCGCGCAAGGCCGACGTGGACCGGCAGTTCTTCGACCTGGCCACACGCCTGCTCGGAGAGGACGGTGAGCGCGCCGGAGCGCGCGTGCACGTCGCCACGCACGACGCGGCGCTCATCGGGCGCATCGAGGCCTGGGCCGCAGCGCGCCGCGTGCCCGAGGCCCGCTACGAATACGCGATGCTCTACGGGATCCAGCGGCGCTTGCAGGCGCGCCTGACGGCGGCCCGGCGCCCGCTGCGCGTGCTCATTTCGTACGGAGAAGACTGGTTTCCGTGGTACATGCGCCGCCTTGCCGAGCGGCCCGCGAACTTGTGGTTCGCGGTGAAGGGAGGTTCGATGTGACGCTTCAGGAGCTGCAGACCCTCGTCGACTACCACTACTGGGCGCGTGACCGGATGCTCGAGGCGCTCGATCCGCTGACGCCGGAGCAGTACGCCCGCGCGATGGGCAGCAGCTTCTCCTCCATCCGGGACACGGCCGTGCACGTCTACTCGGCCGAGTGGGTCTGGTACTCGCGCTGGCAGGGGACCTCCCCGACCGGCATGCTGGACCCGGGGGATTTTCCCGACGTGCCCGTGCTGCGGACGGCCTGGGCGGCGCAGGAGCGCAAGACGTGCGCGTTCGTCGAGAGCGTCGGCGAGGCCGGCGTCGCCAGGATCTACGAGTACGCCGGGTTCAACGGCCGTCCCGGCTCGTCGACCTTCGAGCAGATGGTGCAGCACCTGGTGAACCACGGCAGCTACCACCGCGGACAGGTGACCACGATGCTGCGGCAGATCGGCGTCGCGCCGCCGAAGTCGATGGATCTGATCGGGTACTACAGGACGAGGGGCAGGTAGGGCGTCCAGGGCAGGTCAGGCAGGTGGCCGCGCCTGCGGCCATGCGAGCCCGAGGACGTGGAGATCCGAGGGCAAGCATCGGCGTCGGTTCGCGGCGGGGGTGGGGCCCCGCCGCCCTGGATGGAGGCCTTCGCCTACTTGCGCGCCTCGGGCGTGATCGTGGTCTCGTGGCGCTGGCCGCCGCGCATGAAGACGACCTTCGTCGGCTGTCCGACCTTCAGCGTGTCGAGCGCATAGGTGTAGTCGTAGATGTTGGCGATCGACTGGCCGCCGATCTCGACGATGATGTCGCCCTTCTGCAGGCCGGCCGCCTCTGCCGGGCCGCCGCCCACCACGCCGTCGAGCAGCAGGCCCTTGACGTCGGTCGAGTAGTTCGGGATGGTGCCGGTGAAGATGCGGAGGGCGTCGCGGCCGCCCGCGTCGGACGGCTGCTGGACCTTCACGAACGCCGGCGGCTCGTTCATCGCGTCGAGCCGGCGCACGATCGCCGAGGCGTAGTCCGCGACCCGGTCGAGATCCTCGTAGTCGATCTTGTCGGCCGTGTCGGTCGGCCGGTGGTAGTCCTCGTGCGTCCCCGTGAAGAAGGCGAGGCTGGGGACCTGCGCGTCATTGAAGGTCGCGACGTCGGTCGGCTGATAGGGGTCGGCCTGCGGCAGCAGGTCGAATCCCGCCAGGATGTTGGTCTGTTCGAGCAGCGTCGGCCAGACGGCGCTCGTGCCGGTCGCCTGGACGGTCAGCTTGTTCGCCTGCATCCGGCCCACCATGTCGAAGTTGAGGTAGGCCTCGAGCTGGTCGAGCGGCACCGGCGGCTTCGCCGCGAAGGCGGTGGAGCCGATGAGCCCGAGCTCCTCGCCCGACCACCAGGCCAGCAGGACGTTCCGGCGGTGCGGCGCGGCCGCCAGGGCGCGGGCGACTTCGAGGACGGCCGCATCGCCCGAGGCGTTGTCGTCGGCGCCGTGGTGGATCTCGCCGACCTCGTCGGCGTGCGCGAGCGAGTTGCCGTTGCCGCCGTGGCCCAGGTGGTCGTAGTGCGCGCCGAGCGCGATCCAGGGTCTCGCAATCGAGGGATCGGTGCCGGGCAGGTAGGCGACGACGTTGTGTCCCGTCTGGGTCTGGCGGTGGACGGCGGTGTGCACGGTCACGGTGAGGCCGTCGAGCGCGAAGCCCTGGGTGTGCGGGTTCGCCGAGTCGAACGACTTCTGCACCGACTCGACGGTCCGGCCGGGCAGTCCGGCGAACAGCGCGTCGCCGACCGCGCCGCTGACGCTCGCGGCGACGATGCCGGATCCCGAGAGCGCCGTGTCGAAGGTCATCGGCACGACGGCGCCGCCGTTGGGCGATCGCGGCCCGGTGAGCACGATGAGCGCCCTCGCGCCGCGCTGCCGCGCCTGCATCGCCTTGTAGCGCAGGCCCGAGTACCGGGCCAGCACGCCGCGCGCCTGCTGATCCGCGTCTTCCGGGAAGTACCGGAGGACGAGGACGATCTTGTCCTTCACGTCGAGGCCCTGGTAGCTGTTGTAGCTGAAGCTCTGGCTGTCGGGCACGACGATCCCGTAGCCGGCGAAGACGACCGGGCCGCTCACGTCGCTGCTGTCGGAGAACGAGAGCGCCTGGACCTGGTCGCGCGCCGCAAAGGCGCGCGGGGCCGCGCCCGCGCGCGTGACCGTGAGGGTCGACCCGGCGTCGCTCGCGCCGGCCGTGAACTCGAACGCCAGCCGGTAGTCCAGGCCCGGAAGGGGCTTGGCGCCGATGAGCTGGAGCTGCGAGACCAGGTAGTCGGCCGCGAGGGCGGCGCCCGGCGATCCGGTGAGGCGTCCGTCCATCCTGGTCGACGCGAGCGTCTCGACGATCGTCCGCGAGCCGTCCGGCGGCTGCGCGTGGGCGGGCAGGACGGCGAGGGCCGCGGCGACCGCCGCGGCGACCGCGAGGCGGGAACGAGGATTCGCACTCATGGCGTGGAGGACTTGGCGGGCACGCGCGGCGGCGCGTCGCGCAGCGCCTCGAGGGCCTTCTGGTGGTTCCACTGCGCCAGGTAGATCTGGCCGCCCGAGCCGCCGTCTCTCGTCGAGGTCCACGAGAGCATCGTGCCGTCGGGCGAGGGCACCGGCAGCGCGTCGAAGCCGTCGGTGTACGTCACGCGGACCGGCTCCTTCGCGCCGGCCGCATCCACGATGAAGAGCTCGAAGTTGTCGAAGCCGAGCTTGTTCGACGCGAAGATGAAGTACTGACCCGACGGGTGCTCGTAGGGCGCCCAGCTCATCGAACCGAAGTCGGTGATCCGCTTCACATCGGTGCCGTCCGGTTTCATCGTGTAGATGTCGGCCAGGAGTCCGGTCGTGTCGAACCGCCGCCAGACGATGCGCGAGCCGTCGTGGGTGAAGAAGGGCCCGCCGTCGTAGCCCGGCGTGAAGGTGAGGCGCTTCTGGTCCGAGCCGTCGGCGCGCATGATGTAGATCTCGCCGAAGTAGCTCGGATCCTGCGCGAGCTGTTTCTGCTCGGCGGCCGACAGCGGCCGGTTGTACGCGTCGCGCATCGAGGTGAAGACGATCCACTGGCCGTCGGGCGAGTAGCTGCCCTCGGCGTCGTAGCCCGTGGCGGTCGTCAGCGGCTTCATCTGGCCCGTCTTCTCGTTGTAGGACCAGATGTCCATGTGCGTGTCGTAGTCGAAGGAGTAGCGTCGCGTCTTGCCCGAGGCGCGGAAGTCCAGTTCGGCCTTCTGGAGCGCCTGCGACTCGGGATCGGCGTGCGTCGACGCGAACTCGATTTCGTCGGTCCCCGGACGGAAGAAGGCGCACGTCGTCTTGCCGACGCCCGGCGAGATGCGCGTGGTCGCTCCCGTGCGGAGGTCGAGCGTGTAGATCTGGTAGAAGGGGTTGCCGGGCTCCCGCTCGCTCTGGAACACGAGGCGGTTGCCGTCGGGCGAAAAGTAGCCCTCGCCGGCGCGCGCGCCTTCGATGGTGAGGCGGCGGATCCGCGTGAGGAAGTCGCTTTCCTTGTAGGTCGGCGCCGCGGTCTGCGCGGCGACGCCGGCGGCGAGGCCGACGGCGGTCGCGATGCCGGTGAACAGGGCCCAGCGGAGTCGAAGGGGCGGCATGGTCCCGCCATGATACCCCTCGGCTCCCGGGCGCTGCCGGCCTCTGTGAAATTTTCGGGGCAGCCTCCGCGGCCCTTGCCGAGTGCGTGAGCCGGGTCGTATTGTCTGTACCAGCCGGGGATCGTCCCGGCGGGTGTGCGACCTGACCTTGCGTGAGCCGCCTGCCCCTGGGGCCCGGAGATCCGGCCAGATGCTGAAGAACTGACCGGAGACCCGACCAGATGAATGACCATATGAATGAACGACCATATGAATAAGGTTGAGCCGGCGGCGCCGGCGGTGTGGGCGAACGCCCGAAGCGGCTGCCGAAAGGTCGGAAGTGGTCCTTACCGATTCGCGCAGAAAGAGTTACAATACCGGCGCTTCAGTCACCGGATAGGGCGATCGAGGATAGCGTTCGATCCCGCGACAGTTGAGTCGCAGAAGCCGTAGAGGTAATCGAGCGATGTCAGACACACATATGCCGGAAGTCACTCCGGGTCCCTCCAGACGCACCTTCATCAAGGGAGTCATCGCGGCGGGCGCCGCCGTGTCTTCCGCTGGGTACCTCTTCCGCAGCACGACCGTGCTCGGCCAGCCGTCGGCGGCGGGCTCGGTGGAGCGCCTGGTCACGCTGACCGTCAACGGCCAGGAGCGACGGGTCGACGCGCTCAAGCAGGAAACGCTGGCCATGACCCTGCGCTACAAGCTGGGGCTGACGGGGACGAAGATCGGCTGCGACCGCGCGGAGTGCGGCGCCTGCACGGTGCTGCTCGACGACGTGCCGCACTACTCGTGCTCGGTGCTGACGCACAGCGTGCGGGGCAAGCACATCGTGACGATCGAGGGGCTCGAGGCGGCCGACGGCACGCTGCACCCGGTGCAGCAGGCGGTGCTCGACGAGCAGGGCTTCCAGTGCGCGTTCTGCATGCCGGGCTTCGTGCTGGCGACGGTGGGGTTCCTCAAGACGAACCCGAATCCGACGCGCCCCGAGCTGGCGCACGGCATCTCCGGCAACCTGTGCCGGTGCCAGGACTACGACAAGATTCTCACCGCCATGATGCGCGGTGCGGAAAATCTCCGGAGGGCGTAACGTGGCCACCAAACTCGTCGGCATCGACTACACGACCCCCGACCTGCTCGCGAAGGTCACCGGGCGCGCCAAGTACTCCGAGGACTACCGCGCCGAGGGCATGCTCTTCACCAAGCTGCTCGTCAGCCCGATGCCGCATGCGAAAGTCACGCGGCTCGACACGAGCAAGGCGCTCGCGCTGCCTGGCGTCAAGGCCATCATCACGGCCGAGGATCTGCCCGGGGGCGCGGCGGGCGCGACCCTCGGCGAGGGCGTGCAGGCGCTGTCGCAGGGCGAGCGCGGCGCGCTCACCAACGAGCCGGTCTACCAGGGCGAGCCGATTCTCGCCGTCGCGGCCGTGGACGAGCTGACGGCGGCCGAGGCGATCGAGCTGATCGACATCGAGCTCGAGCCGCTGCCGTTCGCCGTCGACCCGATCGAGACGCTGCGGCCGGGGAGCGCGAACGCGCGGACCGAGGGCAACACGTGGGAGCGGCCGGCGCCGCCGGCCGGCGGCGCGGCGAGAGGCCGCGGCGGACGGGGTGGGCGCGGCGGGTTCACGCCTCCGCAGATCGCCGAAGTGAAGTGGACCGACGAGGACTTCGCCAACGCCAAGAACGGCCTGATGCCGACCGGGCACGCGACCGACGAGTGGGCCTACGGCGACGTCGACGCGGCGTTCAAGCAGGCGGATCTCGTGCTCGACGAGACGTTCGTCTCCCAGTCGACCGGGCACCAGCCGCTCGAGACGCGGACGGCGATGGCCTACTGGCAGAACGGCAAGCTCTACCTGCATGGCTCGACGCAGAGCACGGTCCAGACCATCCGCTCGGTGGCCCGCTGGGTGGGCATCGAGCCCGAGAACGTCATCATCATCAGCGAGTACACGGGCGGCGGCTTCGGCAGCAAGATCCCGGGGGCGATCTCGATGCAGATCCCGGCGATCCTCTCGAAGAAGCTCAACGCGCCGGTCATGATGCGCATTTCGCGCGAGGACGAGCACTTCATCGGCCGCGCCCGCTCCGGGATCCACGGACGCGTGAAGGCCGGCTTCCGCAAGGACGGCAAGCTGCTGGCGCTCGATTTCTTCGCCGTGGGCGACAACGGCCCCTACGACGCGCAGGGCGACTACCGTTCGACGGGCAACATCGCGTCGCTGGCGTATCAGCCGACGGCGATGCGGTGGCGCGGCATCACGGTGCTGACCAACACGCCGCCGCGGACCTCGCAGCGCGGACCCGGCGGGATGCAGGCGATCGGGATCATGGAGCCGATTGTCGCCAAGGCCGCCAAGCAACTGGGCGTCGATCAGGTGCAGATGCGCCTGATCAACGCGCCGGCAGGCAAGGCGCGCTACGGCCCGATGAACCCGGCGGGCCAGCAGGGCTACGTCACGAGCTGCTTCCTCAAGGAGGCGATCGAGAAGGGCCAGCAGCTCTTCAACTGGGAGCAGCGCAAGGCGCGCAGCGGGCAGCGCACGGGCAGCAAGGTACGCGGGCTCGGCGTCGCCGTGAGCACGTTCTCGGGCGGTTCGATCGGCTTCGACGGCCTCATGATCATCAAGCCGGACGGGCGCCTGCAGGTGCAGTCGGGCATCGGCAACCACGGCACCGAGTCGGTCATCGACGTGCACCGCGTGGCGGCCGAGATCCTCGACATCCCCTGGGACAAGGTCGACGTCGTCTGGGGCAACACGGAGAAGAACCTGCCGTGGACGTGCATCTCGGCGGGCAGCCAGACGGCGCACGCGATGACGCGCGCCGCGCACGCCGCGGCGAACGACGCCAAGCGCAAGCTGCAGGAGATCGCCGCGAAGGATCTGGGCGGCAAGCCCGAGGACTACGAGGTCGCCAACGAGCGGGTGTCCCGCAAGGGCGGCGGGCGCGGTCTGACCTTCGCGCAGGCGGCGCAGCGCGCCATCGCGCTCGGCGGCACCTACGACGGCCATGAGCTGCCGAAGGACATCAACGGACAGACCACGTCGGCCGCGACGGCGCTGGCCGGGCAGGGTCTCATGGGCGTCGGCAAGGATGCCTATCCGCGCGACGGCTCGTCGATGTCGTTCGTGGCGGGATTCGCCGAGGTCGAGGTCGACCTGGAGACCGGCGCGCACCAGATCATCGACTACCTGGCCGTCGGCGACGTCGGCACCGTCCTGCACCCGAAGGTGCTCGGCGGGCAGATGCTCGGCGGGTCGATGCTCGGCATCGGGCACGCGGTGACGCAGCGCTGGGCCTACGACCAGCACTACGGCGCCGCCCTGGCGAAGCGCTTCTATCAGAACCGGCCGCCGACGATTCTCGACGCCCCGCAGAACATGGCGTGGAGCGCGGTGGACCTTCCCGACCCCGAGACGCCGACGGGCGTTCGCGGCGTGGGCGAGCCGCCGGTCGGCGCCGGGTACGCCGCGGTGATGAACGCGATTCTCGACGCGGTCGGCTACGAGGCCTTCCGCCGCTCGCCGGCGACGGCGGACATCCTGTTGAACGCGATCGAGAACGGCGGCATGCGCACGCATGAGCCGCTGACGACGAACATCTAGCCCCGGGGATGCGAGACAGATGAGAAGCGAGAGACTGGCGACTGAAGACTGGAGACTAGCATGGCGGTGATTCGCGACATCATGCCGGCGTTCGAGCTGTTCCAGCCGGCCAGCATTGACGAGACGCTGAAGCTCCTCGACCAGTACCAGGCTGACGCGTGGGTCATGGCGGGCGGGCTGGACACGTTCGACTGGCTGAAGGACCGGACGAAGCGCACGAAGGTCGTCATCGACTTGAGCCAGGTGGCGGAGCTGCGCGGGATCCGCGAGCGCGACGGCGGGCTCGAGATCGGCGCCACGACGACGCTGACCGAGGTGAGCCTGCATCCGACGGTGCGCGACAAGTTCGGCGTGCTGGCCGAGGCGGCCGGTCTGGTGGCCTCGCCGCAGATCCGCAACCAGGGCACCGTTGGCGGCAACGTCTCGCAGGACACGCGTTGCTGGTACTACCGGAGCGGCTGGACCTGCTACCGCGCCGGCGGCAACATCTGCTATGCCGACACCCCGACGGCGATCAACCGCGAGCACGCCATCCTGCACGCGGATCGCTGCGTCGCCGTGAACCCGAGCGACACGGCGCCCGCCCTGATCACCCTCGACGCCCAGATGGTCGTCCGCAGCGCCCGAGGCGAACGCGTCGTGGATGCCGAGCAGTACTTCATCGGCCCGGGCACCGACATCACGCGGATGAACGTGCTGCGGCCCAACGAGCTGCTCGTCGCGATCCGGATCCCGAAGACGTGGTCCGGCGCGCAGTTCTACTTCGAGAAGATCCGCGACCGCCAGGTCTGGGACTTCCCGCTGGTCAATGTCGCCTCGGCCATCGTGGCCTCCGGCAAGACGATCCAGCGGATGCGGCTCGTCGTCAACGGCGTCGCGGCCACGCCGGTGCGCCTCGCGGCCGTCGAAGCCGCGGTGGCCGGCAAGCCGCTCAACGAGGACACGGCGAAGATGGCGGGCGAGATGGCCGTGGCGGGCGCCCAGCCGCTCCGCTACAACGGCTACAAGGTGCCGCTCATGCGCAATCTCGTGAAGCGGGCCATCCGTGGGGGGGGTGAATGGACTTCCTGAGGTGGGGCATCAACCCCTGGGGACAGCAGATTCTCACGCACATTTCGTGGGATCTGCTGTGGGCGTCGATGTTCGCGGGCATCATGTTCTTCGTCGCCCATGCGAGCTACATGGTCCTGTCGGCGCACCGGAAACGGCCGACCGCGGAAGTCGACGCCCTGGAAGCCGCGCACAAGAACCTGCCGGAGAAGATCACCCGGCACTCGCTCGTGGCGCGGTCGTTCCACTGGGTGATGGCGGCGTCGATGTTCACGCTGCTGTTTACGGCGTTCCTGCCCGTGGCCGGCATCAAGTTTCCCTGGGTGACGTGGCACTGGATCGCCGGCCTGGTCCTGACGGCCTCCATCCTCTTCCACATCATCCATGCGTCGTTCTGGATGGACTTCTGGTCCATCTGGGTGGGGCCGAAGGACATCCCGGAGTTCAAGGCCGAGATCCTGCGTGAGCTGGGCCACGACGTGCCCGGGCCGAAGTCGGGCAAGTATCCCCTCGGCAATCGCCTCTATCACCTCGCGATCGTCTTCGCGGGCCTGGCTGCCGTGGGCACCGGCCTGCTGATGCTGAACAAGGTGCGCACCCCGTTCCTGACGCGCAACCCGTACATCCTGAGCGACGCGACCTGGGGCTTCACCTACGTGCTGCACGGGATGGCCGGTGTCGGCCTCGTCGGCCTCGTGATCGCGCACGTCTACTTCGCCGTGAGGCCCGAGAAGTGGTGGATCACGAAGGGGATGATCCTGGGCTGGATCACCCGCCGCCAGTACCTCGAGCATCACGACCCGCAGCGCTGGACCATCAGGGGGAAGGCCTGAGCGAGACTCCCCAACAGCACGCGCTGTCCGAGCTCGAAGCGCTCTGCGACCTCGTCGAATCCAGCTACGAGTACATGCTCGCGTACGCGTCGCGCGGCATGGTCAACGAAACGGGCAGCGAGATCCGGAGCACGCTGGGCAAGCTCGACACCGGGCTTGCCAGCCTGCCAGCGTGCCTGTCGGAGTGCGCGGCGATCCTGCACCCCGACGCGGCCGCGCAGTACGAGCCCTTCATCGACGTCCTGCGCCGCGACGCGCAGGACGCCCGCGCGGCCATCGCGCTCGTCACGCTCCAGCCGTCCATCGGTTCTCAGCTCGTGGACAACCTGAACGCGTCCACGCACCTGCGCGCGCTCCTCACCGGTCTGTTCCTCGTCGACGAAGTCCTCAAGAGCCGCAAGCGCAAGGCTTAGAGCGTTTTCGTTGCGCTGTAGCGGCCGACCTTCAGGTCGGCTTCGCATTGGCGGACCTGAAGGTCCGCGGCTACACCGATCTCGGGGCGACATCGATCTCGAAAACGCTGCAACACCCGGCACCCGGCACCCAGCACCCGGCACCCAGTGCCTGGTGCCAGGCACCCGTAACATCAGTGCGTCATGGCGTACACGAGTGCGTCGATTCCGAAGGCGTAGCCGGGGACCGAGAACTCCAGGAAGTACTCGTGGCTGTCGCCCTCGCGCTCGAAGGCGTCGCCGAAATCCGTGTTGTGCGTGATGAGCACCATGAGGCGCCCCTTCTCGTCGGTGATGCCGCGGACCTCCGGGGGCACGCTCTGGGCGCCCCGCTCCGAGGTCTGGCCGGTCGCCGCCCAGAAATCGATCGAGGGGATCTGCGGGATCTTCGAAACGGGCGTGACCATCGAGAAGATCGCGTCGCCGGGCGGCAGGTCCTGAACCGGATACTGGCTGGGCGGCAAGGCCTTCCCGATCTGGCCGGCGAACGCCTGCCAGGCGTACGGTCCCCAGAAGTCGTCGGCCCACAGGAATCCGCCCTTCAACAGGTACTGCCGCAGCGCCGCCGCCTCGTCATCGTCGAGGTAGAGCGCTCCGACCTCGGTCATCATGATGAACGGGCACTTGAACAGGTCGGGATCGGTGAGGGTCAGCACGACGTGGTTGGGCTGGCGGGTGGTCGGATCGAAACTGACCGGCGCCTTGGTCAGCTCCGAGAGGCGGATGGACAGATTCTCGTCGGCCCGCGGCCAGTCGACGTTCCAGCCGCCGCCATCGCCGTACGGGTTCTGACGGAAGGCGATCCGGCAGAAGTTGAATCCCCCGTCGTACATCGATGGCGGAAAGCCGAGCGACAGCCGGTAGAAGCCGCGGCCACGCCGCTGGGCGAAGCCCGCCGAGGCCGCCAGCAGGATCGTCACGACGATCGCGGTCAGGCGCGTGGCGCGCCGCATGCCCGCTAGTCTACCGCCGTTTCCTCGAGCCTCCGGCGGAATGCGGCGAGAAACGCCGCGCCCGTCGCGCCGTCGATGGCGCGGTGGTCGGCCGAGAGCGTGCACGTCATGAGCGTCGCGGCCGCGACGGCGCCGTCCCTGACCACGGGCCGCGCGGAGGCGGCGCCGACGCCCAGGATCGCCACCTGCGGAGGATTCACGATCGGGTAGAGGCTCCGGGTGCCGTACATCCCCAGGTTGGAGATCGTGAACGTGCCGCCGGCGTAGTCGCGCGGCGCGAGCCGGCCCGCCTGCGCGAGCTCGACGAGCCGGCGCAGCTCGACGGCGATCTCGGTCGGGACGAGCGCGCCGGCGTCGCGCACGATGGGCACCATCAGCCCGTGCACCGTGTCGACCGCCACGGCGATGTCTGCAGACCGGTGGAGCCGCGCTCCAGGGTCCTGCCAGGTGGCGTTGACGGCGGGGACGTCCGCCAGCGCCCGTGCCGCGGCGCCGACGACGAGATCGGTCAGCGTCAGCTTGATGGCGCCGGGCCTGGCGTTGTGCGCGCGGCGCCGCTGGTCGACCTCGTCGACCGTGCATTCGATCTCCAGGTAGAAGTGCGGGATCGTCTGCTTCGCGTGAACGAGCCGCTCGGCGGTCACGCGGCGTGCCGGTGTCAGCGGCGCGGGGGCGCCCAGACCCAGCGCACGCTCGACGTCGGCCCGCGTGACATCCTCCGACGCCGCTCGCGGCACCGTGCGCAGGTCGAGGCCCGCCAGCGCCGCCATCCGCCTCGCCAGGGGCGTGGCCGTCACGTCCGCATCGTCGTGCGAGACCGGTGCGGCGGGCGCGGAACGCGCGGCCGGCCGATCCGGCGCCCCGGGATCCGGACTCGGGATGGCTGCCTGCGCGGAGGCGGTCGCTGGCGCAACGGCCTCGGCGGGCGTGTCATCGACGATCGTGGCGAGCAGGGCTCCGATTGCCACCTCGCCGGTGCCGGCCGGCACGACGATGGCCCCGAGAGTTCCGGCGGCGGGTGACTCCAGCTCGACGCTGGTCTTGTCGGTTTCGACCTCGGCGATGACGTCGCCGGTCTCGATCCGGTCGCCTTCCGCCCTGAGCCAGGCCGCGATCCGGGCCGACGTCATGCCTTCGGCCAGCGGCGGCAGCCGGATCTCCACCCTCATCCCCGGTCCCTCCAGACGAGCGCGCGCGCGGCGGCGTCCACGATGGCGTCGGCGTCGATGCCGTACGCGTGATAGAGATCCGGCACGTCGCCGGACTGACCGAAGCGATCGACGCCCAGGGGCACGATGCGCCGGCGCGCCGCAGCGCCGAGCCAGGCGAGCGTGGCAGGATGGCCGTCGAGGACCGTGACGAGCGCGGCGCTGGAGGCCAGCGGCTCCAGGAGGCGCTCGACCCGGGAGACGGGCGCGCGCAGCGTCCGGGATCGCACGGTCTGCAGCCAGTCGCGGTGCAGTCGATCGGCCGAGGTGACGACCAGCAGTCCCGCGCCGGGCACGTCGGCGGCGATCTGCCGATGCGCCTCGAGCGCCTCGGGCAGCACCGCGCCGCCCGTCACGATCGCGAGCTCGGCGCCGTCTGCCGGCCGTGCCAGCCAGTAGGCGCCGTCGACGATGCCGGCGCGCAGGTCCGGCGTCAGCTCGCGCACCAGTTGATCGACGGGCCGCGTCGAGAGGCGCAGGTACACCGCGCCCCCGTCGTCGGCCTGCAGGTGCTCGAAGCTCCAGCGCAGCATCTCGGCCAGCTCGTCGACGTACGCCGGCTCGAACGACGTCAGGCCGGGTTGCCCGATCCCGATGAGCGGGGTGAAGACGGACTGGTGCGCGCCGCCTTCCGGCGCGAGGGCGAGGCCCGACGGCGTCGCCACGAGGATGAAGCGCGCGTCCTGGTAGCACGCGTAGTTCAGCGCATCGAGCCCGCGGCAGATGAACGGGTCGTAGACGGTGCCGATCGGCAGGAGGCGCGCGCCAAACAGCGGCTCGGCGAGCCCGAGGGCCGCGAGGAGGAGGAAGAGGTTGTTCTCGGCGATGCCCAGTTCGAAGTGCTGTCCGGCCGGCGACATCGTCCACTGCTGCGGCGACGCCACCGGGGCCTCGTCGCCGCGTTCGCGGCGGTCGTAGATACCCCGGCGGTTCACCCAGCCGCCCAGATTCGTCGAGACCGTGACGTCGGCCGAGGTGGTGACGATGCGGTCGGCCAGGGCGGGGTGCTGACGGGCGATGCCCCAGAGGATCTGGCCGAAGCCGGCCTGCGTCGAAAGACGCTCCGCCGCCGGAGGGTCGAACGATCCCGGCACCGCGACGCGCGGCGCACGGTGGCGGCGCTCCGTCGGCCGGGCGAACGGCACGCCTCTCAGAAACGTCTGCAGCTCCTCGGCCGTCGGGTCGTCGATGCCGGCGAACAGCTCCCACTCCTCGCCGTCGCGAATGCCGAGCCGGGCCTTGAACGCCTCGACCTGGTCGGGCGTCATCAGGCCCGCATGGTTGTCCTTGTGCCCGGCAAAGGGCAGGCCGAAGCCCTTGATCGTGTAGGCGATGAAGCAGGTGGGCCGGTCGTCCTGCGCGCTCCGGAACGCCTCGGTGACCGTCTCCATGTCGTGGCCGCCGAGGTTGGTCATCAGCCGCGCGAGCGCGGCATCGTCGTGCTCGGCGAGCAGGGCGCGGATGCCCGACGTGTCGCCGAGGTCTCTCAGGAGCCGCTCGCGCCAGGCTGCGCCGCCCTGGAACGCCAGGGCGGAGTACAGCGAGTTGGGGCTGTCGTCGATCCAGCGCCGGAGCGCGTCGCCGCCTGGGGCGGCGAAGGCGCGCTCGAGGAGCGTGCCGTACTTCAGCGTCACCACGCGCCAGCCGAGGTCGCGGAACACGGCGTCGAATCGGTGGAACAGGCGATCGGGCAGGACCGCGTCGAGGCTCTGCCGGTTGTAGTCGATGATCCACCAGAGCCCGCCCACGTCGTGCTTCCAGCCCTCGAGCAGTGCCTCGAAGACGTTCCCCTCGTCGAACTCCGCGTCGCCGACGAGCGCGACCATCCGGCCCGACGTCGCACGCTCGTCGCCGAGCCGCTTGGCGCGGACGTAGTCGCGCACGAGCGCCGCGAGGCTGGTCATGGCGACGCCGAGCCCGACCGAGCCGGTCGAGAAATCCACGTCGTCGGCATCCTTGGTCCGGGACGGGTACGACTGGGCGCCGCCGAAGGCGCGGAAGCGCTCGAGACGCTCGCGCGTCTGGCGGCCGAGGAGGTACTGGATTGCGTGAAAGACCGGAGAGGCGTGAGGCTTGACCGCGACACGGTCGTCTGGCCGGAGCGCGTCCAGGTACAACGCCGTCATCAGGGTGACGACCGAGGCCGAGGAGGCCTGGTGACCACCGACCTTGAGGCCGTCGCGCTTCGCCCGGACGTGATTCGCGTGATGAATCGTCCAGACGGCGAGCCAGAGGATCTTGCGTTCGAGTGCGCGCAGGTGCCGCAATGACACGAGGCGGGATGGTAGCAAAGGTCCCTTCTCGACGCATTGCGTTTGTGCTAGTGTCTCGGGGGTATGACGCAATGAAAGTGCCTGAATGCGGGTCATACGTGCCCTGTAATTGCGTACAGAAGGTTTCCTGGGATCATGCGCCTCGACGAGATCGACTACCGGATTCTGCGAACGCTCCAGAGTGACGCGCGCATTTCGAACGTGGACCTCGCCGATCGCGTGGGGCTGTCGCCGGCCCCGTGCCTGCGGCGGGTGAACGCCCTCGAGAGCGCGGGGGTGATCCGCCAGTACGTGGCGCTGCTCGATCCGGGCGCCGTGGCCCTCGGGGTCACGGTCTTCGTGCAGATTTCGCTCGATCTGCAGGTGGAAGGCCGTCTCGAGCTGTTCGAACAGGCGATTCTGAGGCGGCCCGAGGTGCTCGAGTGCTATCTGATGACGGGCGACGCCGACTACCTGATTCGCGTCGTGGTGCCCGACGTCGCGGCCTACGAGCGGTTCCTGAAGGACTCGCTGACGCGCATCGAGGGCGTGGCGGGCATCAAGTCCAGCTTCGCGCTGAAAGAGGTGAAGTGCTCGACGGCGCTCCCGCTGGCCGAGGGGCGGGGACCGGCGGCTGCGGGGAAGGCCGGTCGGGCGTAGAATCCCCCGGGGAGGGGTCGCATGCGGTTTCTCGTGTCGGTCGTGACGGTGGTCTTCGGCGTGGGGCTGCTCGCCCAACCGGCCCACCTGCAGGAGAAGGGCGGCGAGGAGGAGACCGGTCCCTACGAGGTCGTGCCGAACTGGCCGACCGAGTGGGCGCAGGAGGGTTACATCTGGGGCTCGCAGCCCGGCATCTTCGCCGAATCGCCGAATCGAATCTTCGTGGTCGAGCGCGGTGAGCTGAAGCCGCCCGACAAGCTGCCGCGCGGCTGGAACGGGTCCTGGGGATCGACCGGCGAGACGGCCGCGACGCCCGAGCCGGACATGACGCACTGCATCCTGGTCCTGGACGGCAGCGGGAAGGTGATCGAGGCGTGGACGCAGTGGGACTCGCTCTTCGAAGGCACGAGCGGGCCGCACAAGATCAAGATCAGCCCCTACGACCCGGCGCACCACGTCTGGGTGGTCAACGACTCGCGCCAGCAGATCTACGAGTTCACCAACGACGGCAAGGAGCTCGTGATGACGCTGGGCGTCAAGGACGTGGCGGGCAGCGACGGGACCCACTTCGGGCGGCCGCAGGACCTGACCTGGCTGCCGGACGGCTCGATCCTCGTCGCCGACGGTCTGACGAACGCGCGGATCGCGAAGTTCGACAAGAACGGCAAGTTCCTGATGCAGTGGGGCACGAAGGGGAGCCAGCCGGGGCAGCTGAGCGGCGTGCACGGGATCGACGCGGACCGGAACGGCCGCGTCTACGTCGCGGATCGCTCGAACCACCGCGTCCAGGTGTTCGACCCGAACGGCAAGCTGCTCGACGTCTGGCCGAACATCCGCTTCCCCAACTCCATCGTCGTGGCGCCGGACGGGAACGTCTGGGTCGCCGACGGCGACGACGCGCGCCTGCTGAAGTTCGATCCGAGCGGCAAGCTGCTGTACTGGTGGGGCACCTACGGTCATTTCCCGGGCGCGTTCTGGGAGCTGCACCAGTTCTCGGTCGACTCGGAGGGCAACCTGTACACGGCGGACAGCTTCGAGGGGCGCATCCAGAAGTTCCGGCCGCGGCCGGGCGCCGACAAGACCCAGCTGGTGCCGCCGCCACTGCCGCTGAAGTAGCACGGGCGGCCCGGTGGCGGGCCGAGCCGACGGGAGGGTGATGATGGCGGACGCGAAGCTCGTCGGCGCCGATTACATCACGCCGGACTTGCGGGCCAAGGTGACCGGGCGGGCCCGGTACGCCGAGGACTACCGGGCCGAGGGCATGCTGTTCGCCAAGCTGCTCCTGAGCCCCATGCCGCACGCGCGCGTGCGCCGCATCGACGCCCGGGCGGCGCTCGCGATGGACGGCGTCAGGGCGATCCTGACGGCCGACGACCTGCCGGACCTCCACGGCGCCGAGCGCGCGTTGACCAACGAGCCCCTCTATCAGGGCGAGCCCATCCTCGCCGTCGCCGCCGTCGACGAGTTGACGGCGGCCGAGGCCATCGAGCGCATCACGCTCGACCTGGAGCCGCTGCCGTTCGTGATCGATCCGCTCGACAGCCTGCGCCCCGACGGCGCCGACGGCCGCCTCGAGGGGAACGTCTGGCTGCCCGCCGAGGGCGGACAGGGACGCCCGCACGTCGGCACGCTCAAGTGGAACGCCCAGGACTTCGCCGGCGTGGCCGAGGGCCGCCTGCCGATGGGTCGCGTCCCGGACACGTGGGAGTACGGAGACGTCGAGGCCGGATTCCGCGACGCGGCGCTCGTGCTCGACGAGAGCTTCGTCGTGCCGTCGACGAGCCATCAGCCGATGGAAACCCGCAGCGCGATGGCGTACTGGCAGAACGGCAAGCTGTATCTGAACGGGTCGACGCAGAGCGTCACGCGCACCCTCGGCCCCCTGGCCAGCTGGCTCGGCATGCGCGAGGACGACATCGTCCTCATCAGCGAGTACACGGGCGGCGGCTTCGGGAGCAAAGGCGCCGGGGCCGTGTCGATGGCCGTGCCGGCGCTGCTGTCGAAGAAGGCCAACGCGCCGGTCATGATGCGCATCAGCCGGGAGGAGGAACACTTCATCGGCCGTGCGCGCACGGGGCTCATCGGACGGGCGAAGGTCGGCTTCCGGAAGGACGGGCGCATCACGGCGCTCGACTTCTTCATCGTCGAGGACAACGGCCCGTACGGACCGATGGGCGACTATCGCTCCGCGGCGAGCGCCGCGTCGCTCATCTGGCAGCCGCTGGCGATGCGGTGGCGCGGCGTCGCCGTCATCACCAACACGCCACCCCGCTCACAGCAGCGCTCGCCCGGCCCGATGCAGGCGAACGGGTGCATCGATCCGATCGTGGCCAAGGCCGCGCGGCAGCTCGGCGTGGACCAGGTCGCGATCCGGCGGATCAACGCGCCCGAGGGCAAGGCGCCGTACGGCCCGGCGCTCGCCGACGGCTCCCGGCGCTACGTGACCAGCGCCTTCGTGAAGGAGGCGCTCGACCGCGGCGCGGATCTCTTCGGCTGGGAGGCGCGCAAGGCCCGCCGTGGCGTGCGCACGGGATCGACCGTGCGGGGCGTCGGCGTCGCCGTCGGCCCGCACGGATCCGGATCCATCGGCTACGACGGCCTGATGACGATTCGGCCCGACGGGAAGCTGTACGTGCAGTCGGGCATCGGCAATCTCGGCACTCACTCGGTGATCGACATCGGGCGCGTGGCCGCAGACGTGCTCGCCATGCCGTGGGAGCACGTGGAGGTCGTCTGGGGCAGCACCGGCAAGCACCTGCCGTGGACGTGCATGTCGGTCGGCAGCCAGACGACCCACGCCATGTCGCGGGCGAATCACGCCGGGGCGATGGACGCGAAGCGCAAGCTGCTCGAGATCGCCGCGCACGACCTGGGTGGGGCGCCTGACGACTACGACATCGGTGGCGAGCGGGTCTTCCGGAAGGGCCGTCCCGGCCGCGGGATGACCTACGCCCAGGCGGCGTCCCGGGCCATCGCGCTCGCAGGACGCTACGACGGACACGATCTGCCCGACGACATCAACCCCTTCACGAAGGCTTCGGCCTCGGCGCTGGCCGGCCTCGGCGTCATGGGCGTCGCCAAGGACACCTATCGTCACGACGGCGACACGTACTCCTTCGTGATCGGCATGGCGGAGGTCGAGGTGGACGTCGAAACCGGGCACGTCCGGCTCGTCGACTACCTGGCCGTCGGCGACGTCGGCATCGTGATCCACCCGCGGAGCATCGGCGGCCAGCTGCTGGGCGGCAGCCTGCTCGGAATGGGGCACGCGTACAGCCAGAAGTGGGTGTACGACCGCCACTACGGCGTGGCGCTGGCCAAGCGCTTCTACCAGAACAAGCCGATGACGATCCTCGACGCACCGCCGTCGATGGCGACGACGACGCTCGGGCTGCCCGATCCCGAGACGCCGGTGGGCGCCCGCGGCGTCGGCGAGCCGCCCGTCGGCTCGGGCTTCGCGGCCATCCTCAACGCGATTGCCGACGCGGTCGGCGACGAGGTGTTTCGCCGGGCCCCGGTGAGCCTCGACATCGTCCTGACCTCGATCGAGCAGGGGCGGCGCCTGCAGGATGCGCTGGCGGTTCACATCTGACGCGAAGCGATCGTGTCCCGGACTGGCCTTTCGCGGTGAGTGAACCCGGCGCGCGTACGGCCATGGTCCGCTCGGGCGGCATCGTGCTGCTCTTCGTGACCCTGACCCTGCTGCTGGCGTATCCGCTATCGCTGCACCCGACGGATCACGTCTTCTCGGACAGCCCGGACAACCGCCTGTACATCTGGACCCTCGCCTGGGACACCCACGCGATCGTCCACGACCCGCTCTCGATCTTCGACGCGAACATCTACTATCCCGAGCGCCACACCCTGGCGTTCTCCGAGAACCTGATCGGCGACACGCCGCTCGCGGCGCCGGTCATCTGGCTCACGGGCAACCTGGTCCTGGCGCTGAACGTCGTGTCGCTGCTGACGATCGTCCTGAGCGGCATCGGCGCGTACTGGCTCGGGCGGCGCGTCGGCCTCGGCCGCGCGGGCGCGATCGTGTGCGGAGTCGTGTTCGCATTCTCGCCGCCGCGCTTCCTGCGCGTCGAGCAGCTCCACCTGACCTCGATCCAGTGGATGCCGTTCGCCCTCGCGGCCCTGCACAAGTACTTCGACGAGGACCGTCCTCGCGATCTGCGCGTCGCCGTCGGGTTCTTCACGCTTCAGGCGCTGTCGAGCGGCCACGGCACGGTGTTCCTCGGCCTCGCCATGGCGGGGTTCGTCGTCTACCGCGTCGCGACCGGGAGCCGCCTCGCGCCCGGCCGGCGGATCCGCGATTTCGGGTTCACGGGCGCCCTGCTGCTCGCGCCGACCCTCGCGCTGCTGCCGATCTACCGCGCCGTGCAGGTGGACGTCGGCCTGCGGCGATCGCTCGAGAACTGGGCGATCAGCGCGCAGAGCTGGCTGGCGTCCCCGGCGCGGTTCCAGACGCTGCTCCTCTCCCTCGTGCCCTCGTGGCACATCAACGACCGGGCCGGGGCCTACCTGTTTCCGGGGTTCCTGCCGCTCCTCCTCGCCGCCGCGCTGCTCCTGCCGGGGCCGAATCGGCGGCCCCGGGGAATGGTGTTCTACGCGCTGCTGACGGTCGGCGCCGTGCTGATGGCGGTCGGACCGCCGCTCAGCCTCTGGCCGCTCGTCTACTGGCTCCCGGGGTTCAACTTCATCCGCGTGCCGTCGCGGTTCACGCTGCTCGCAATGCTCGGCCTGGCCGTCCTGGCGGGCGCGGGATTCGAGCGGCTGGCGGCGCGCGTGGCTCCGTCGCGGACCGTGCTCCTCGGCGCGGCGGCCGTGGCGCTGCTCGTGGCCGAGTTCGCCGCGATTCCGGTGGACATGCAGCCGTTTCGCGTCGAGATTCCGCCCGTCGATCGCTGGCTCGCCACGCAGCCGAAGCCCTTCGTCGTCGCCGAGGTGCCCGAGGGGATCCCGAACGGCTCGGGTCCTGGGAACGGCGGCACACGCTCTACATGCTTCACTCGACGGCGCACTGGGAGCCGACGATCGAAGGCTACAGCGGCATCAGGCCGCCGCGCTTCGAAGCGCTCTACCGCGAGCTCACACACTTTCCCGACGACACGAGCCTGCGCCACCTCGTCGCCCTCGGCGCGACGCGCATCGTGGTGCACACGGACTACTACGAGCCGGAGGCGTGGGCCCGGGTGCGCGATCGCATCGGGCAGTTCCAGGGGTGGCTGCGGCTCCTCTACGCAGACGACTCCGGCCGCGTGTACGAGCTGCACGCGCCCCCGGACGAACGGGTGTCGCGCGCTACTGCGGGTCCGGCACCAGACGGGCGTCGGTGAGGAAGCGGCGGTAGTCCGTGAAGGTCTCCGTGATGCGCATCCGCGGCTCGCCGGAGTTCCGGATGATCTGCAGGCTCTCGATCGACCGCGGCAGCATGAGGGTCTCGTCCGGGTCGGTGAAGGCGACCTCCCGGTAGTGGATGCTCGACTGGGATCGCTCGATCACCATGTACCCGTGCTGGTAGCCGTTGGAGCGGCTCGGCGGGACGTCGAAATCGAACTGGCCGACCAGCCGATCGTCGACGCGCAGGACGTCGTAGGTGTCGGCGTCCACCCAGACGCGTCCGGCCGAGCGGCCGGGCAGCGAGATGCTCACGCACTCGTCGCGCCACTTCACCTCGGGCGTACCGCGCGCGGCGGACTTGTAATCGATCATGAGGGCATTGCGGCCGTCGGTCCGCCCGCGGCCGGCGAACGTGAAGACGAAGTCGTCGCGCTGTCCGGGCAGCAGCATGGCCAGCGGCTCGGGCGAGATGGGCTTCGGATCCATGCAGCCGGGCTCGTCCCCGGGCTTGGGCGGCTTTCCGCCGACGGTGAGCAGCTTTCGCAGCTCGTTGGCGTCGGGCAGCGTACCCGGCGTGTCGGGCGGGTTCCAGGCGACGCGCAGCTCGTAGGTCAGCCGCCGCGGAAACCCGTCGGGCAGGAGGTCCGTCCGGAGCCGCTGCAGGCGGACGGTGTCGAGGCAGACGATGCTCTGCGCGTGGGTGTAGTAACGGATGACCCGGTCACTGACCCGGTCGAGCAGCTGACCGATGGGGATCTGCGCAGGCGCCTGCGCGGCCGCCGAGGCGGTCACGGCCGCGAGGGCGAGTGCGCTGGCGCCCAGTCGCTTCACGGCTTCGACCCGACCGTTTGTTTGAGCTGCCCGATGTGGCGGTGCACGTGGGCGGCCGTGAACTCGCCGACCTCGTACACCGAGAACACGCCGAACGGCATCTGCACGGCCGCCGAGGCGGCGCGCTCGCGGGTGATCGTGTCCACGGCCGTCTGGAACGTCTCTCCGCTGGTGCGCAGGCGGCGGATCGCCTCGGCCTTCGAGGCCGACTCGGGCGGTTCGAGCCGGGGAAACGTCTTGATCTTGTCCGGCAACTGCCTCGTCGCGAGCGACTCCTCGAAGTCGGGAGGCTTGGCCAGGTTCATCTCGGGAATCCGGCCGCTCATGGCGCCGGCGAGGAACTCGTTCGTCACCGCGACGTGCCAGCCGATCTGGGCCGGATTCCACCCGTCCTCGCGCCTCGCCGCGGCCGCTGTCTCGTCGATCGCCTCGATGTCGGCGATCAGCTGTCCGTTGGCGCGGGCGAATCCACCGCGAATCGCCCGGACGCGCTCGTCGTGATCCATGTTCGACCCCTCCCTGTCCGCGGCGCCGTACCGGTGGCCGCCGCTACTTGTTCGCCACCTGGACCCGAATCGCGTCGTCGAGCTTGAGAGAGAAGCGCGTGCCTTCGGGGAGCTCGACCTCGTCGCCGGCCGTCGCCACCACGGCCCCCGCGCCGGCGCCGGCGCCGACCGCGGTCCCGATGGCCGCGCCCTTGCCGCCGCCGGCGATCGCGCCGATGATTGCGCCCGCCGCCGCGCCGACCCCGACCTTCTTGGCATCCTCGCCCGTCGTCGACTTCGCTTCACGCGAGATCCGTGGCGTGCTGATGGGCACGACCGTGTCCCCCGCGTGCAGCTGCAGGAAGCGGAGCACGATGGACGCCCGGCCCTTGACCTTGCCGGACGGGTTCGCCTCGAGCACCGTTCCGGTCACCTCCGAACCGGCCGGGATCGCGGTGGTGCCGTCGACCACGACGGCCTTGGTCACCTTGGCGCGAACCGTGTCCTCGACGTTGCTGCGATCGGAGGCCAGGGGCGTTTCGAGTGTGACCTCGATGGAACTGCCGGCCGGAATCGTGACGTCGTGTGACGTGGGCTGGGGGATCTCCGGGACGGCAGGCAGGCCGCGTCCGGCGCCGGCTGCCGATCCACTTGCCGTGGAGGCCGGAGCCGCTGCCGAGGCGCCGCCCGCTTGACCTCCCGGGGCAGCAGCCGGCGACTGGCCGGCCGGAGGTGTGGCGTTGCCGGCCTGTCCGCCCGAACAGGCGACCGTGCCGGCAAGCACCACGACGGAGAGGCCGTTGAGGCAGGTTTGGAGCGTCACGCGCACCTCCTGAAGGCCCCATAGTACCTGCTTGGCGCTGGCGGGCCAATGGAGAAGGAGGGCGCGCGGGGCGCCGCGCCGGCTACGACGGCGTCGTGGCGACCATGGTGACGATGGCCGTGCCCTCGGTCAGGCCGTCACCGGACACCTCGACCGTCGTGCCGTCGTTCACGCCGGTTCGAACCAGCACGGGCGTGAGACGGCCGTTATCGTCGATCCAGAGACGCCCCTGGCCCGCGGCGGGCGCCGGAAGCGACGTCCCCGAGGTGGCCAGGCCGGGCGCGCCGAGCGACGCCAGAATGTCGGGCGTGGGTTTGAAGCGCAGCGCCGCGGCCGGCGCGCGCAGCACGTCCGCCGCGTGGGCGACCTCGATCGACACCGTGGCGGTCATCCCGGGCTTGAGCTCGAGCGCCTCGTTTGGCACGGCGATGATGGCGGTATAGGTCACCACGTTCTGATCGACGGTCGGGTTGAGGCGCATCTGAGACACGACCCCGTGGAAGGTCTCGTCGGGATAGGCTTCCACGTGAAATGTCACGGGTTGTCCGGCGGCGATGCGTCCGACTTCGGCTTCGTCGATCGTGGCCTGGACCTGCATGTTCTTGAGATCGGCGGCGATGACGAACAGGGTGGGCGCCTGCAGGCTGGCTGCCACCGTCTGGCCGACATCGACGTTCCGTGCGATGACGATGCCGTTGATCGGCGAGGTGATGATCGTCTTGTCCAGGTTCAGCGTGGCCTGATTCAGGGCCGCCCTGGCCTGGACGACGGACGCCTGCGCCGACGCGACCTGAGACTGTGTGGACCGCAGGGCGGTGCGGGCCGAGTCGAGGTCCGCCTGCGTAATGAGCTGCTTGCGCGACAGCTCCTCGTCGCGCGTCAGGGTCGTCGAGGCCAGCGCGACCGCCGTCTCGAGGCGGGTGGCATTGGCCTCGGCACCGGCCAGGTTCGCCTGGGCCTGCTGGAGCTGGGCCTGATAGAGCGACGGGTCCAGACGGGCCAGTACTTCGCCCGTGTGGACGATGGAGTTGAAGTCGGCGTTCAGCTGGCTGACCGCGCCGGAAATCTGCGTCCCGACCTGGACGGTGGTCACCGCGTCGAGCGTTCCCGCCGCGACGACCGACTGCGTGACGTCGCCCCGGGACAGCGGCGTCGAGAAGATCCGGTCGCCGGGCTCCGAGCGCTTCGCGTGCAGCGCGCCCGCGGTCAACCCGGCGGCGGCGATGACGGCGGCAACGCCGATGACCAGACGGCGCCCCGTGCGCGTGCGGTTTGCGTTCATGTCTCTTAAGACGACGCAGCCGTGGATGTTCCATGGCGCACGCGTGAAACGTGTGTGACGGGGTCCGCGCCTCCCGCGTATCATGTGCGTTCGGATGCCCCGGCCACGCACCTTCGTGACGATCCTTGCGCTCGCGGCGGCGGTCTGGGCGGCCGCCGCTGGACTGGTGGCCGCGTTCCACCTCGAGAGCGGTCTGCGGATCGAGTACTTCGCCGGCACGGACTGGCAGGGGGGCGCCGTTCGCGAGGGAACGTCTCCCAACGTCTCCACGGCCGCGCTCGAGGCCGACTGGCCCGGCGGACTCCCGCGGACGTTCAGCGCGATCTGGACCGGCTATCTGGCCGTGGCGACGCCCGGTCACTACCGCTTCGAGACGAGCTCGGACGATGGCTCGCAGCTGTACGTGGACGGCCGGCTCGTGGTGGACAACGGCGGCCGTCACGGCATGACCACGGCGGCGGGGGAGACCGACCTGGACGCCGGCCCGCATCAGGTGATGCTCCAGTACTTCCAGGGCGGCGGGCTGTACGGGGTGGAGTGGCGGTGGGGACGCGCCGGCGCGCCGGTCGAGCCGGTGCCCGGATGGCTCCTGTCGCCGCATCGCACGTCGTACGGCACCGCGTGGGCGGGTCGCGTCGTGCGGACCGCGCGGCTCGTGTCCGCGCCGCTCACCGTCGGCCTCGGCCTCGGGCTGCTCGTGTGGTGGGAGCGGCGCGCCCGATGGCGCCACGTGCGCGCCGCCCCGCGCCTGGCCGCGCTCGCGCTCTTCGTGACGCTGGCCGTCGGCGAGACGTGGCCGCTGGCGACCAATCCCGCGCATCTGTCGCGCAACGACAACGGCGACACGATCCTCAACGAGTGGACCCTGGCGTGGATGGTCCACCAGGCGCCGCGGGATCCGCTCCACCTCTACGACGGCAACATCTTCTATCCCGAGCACGACACCATTGCGTACTCCGAGGCCCTCGTCGTGCAGTCCGCGATGGGCGCGCCGTTGTTCTGGGCGGGCGCGTCGCCGGTGCTCGTCTACAACATCCTCCTCATCGCGGGCTTCGCCCTCACCGGATGGGCCATGTGCCTGGTGGTCGCGCGGTGGACCGGCGACTGGGCGGCGGCGGTGACGGCCGGGATTGCCATGGGCTTCAACGCCCATACGATGACGCGCATGCCCCACATGCAGGCGCAGCACGTGGAGTTCCTGCCCTTCGCGCTGCTCGCCCTCGACCTGCTGCTGCGGGAGCCGCGCGTGCGGCACGCGCTGTCGCTGGCCGTGTGGTTCGTGCTCCAGTCGCTGACGTCGTTCTATCTGCTGGCCATCGTCTCGATCGGACTCGCCGCCGCCGCCCTCTCCCGCGTCGAGGACTGGTGGGGCCGACGCCGCCTCGCGCGAGTCCTGCCGCTGGCTGCCGGCGCGGGCGCCGCCGCGTTCGTCCTGCTGCTCCCGGCGCTCCTGCCGGTACTGGCGGGCATACTCGCTCCAGGGCATGTCGCGGTCGCTGGAGAACACCGTGAACCTGTCGGCCCGCTGGCAGGACTACCTGACGACGCCGGCGCGCGTGTGGGTCTGGTGGTGGCCGAAGTACTGGGATCCGATGACCGGGCTGTTTCCGGGCGCGACCGCCACGCTGCTGGCCCTCGCGGCCGTCGTGACGGGCGTCGCGCTTCGCGACCGTCGGGCGCGGATGTGCCTCGCCATGGGCGTCGCCGGCGTGATCCTGTCGTTCGGCCCGAAGACGCCGCTCTACGGGTGGCTGTACCACGTCTATCCGCCGCTCCACGGCATCCGCGGCCCGGCGCGGTTCGGGTACCTCGGGATCGTGGCGGTTGCGGCGCTCGCGGGGTTCGAGCTCGCCCACCTGCGGGCGCACTCCCGGGCGGGCTGGCGGATCGCGATCTCGGTGGCCGCTCTCGTCCTCGTGACCGCCGAGACCGTGGCGGCGCCGATCGACCTCGCGCCGTTCACCGGCATCGATCCCATCTACGCGACGATCGAGGACACGCCGAACGCCGTCGTGGCCGAGCTGCCGCTGCCCCACCCCTATGCGGGATTCATCAACGCGACCTACATGCTGGACTCGACGCTCAACTGGAAGCCGATGATCAACGGCTACAGCGGCTTCATGCCCCAGAGCTACTACGCGCACTACGAGGCGCTGCGCAGCTTCCCGGCCCCCGGGGCCGTCACCGCCCTGGGACGGATGGGCGTGAACCGCGCGTTCGTGCACCTGAACCAGCTGAGCCCGGCGCAGGTCCAGGCGCTCGCCGCCAACCCCGCCGTGCGGGAGATCGCACGCCACGACACGCTGGCGCTGTACGCGATCGCGCCACCGCCGATCAGCGCGCCGGCCCCGTCGTCCGACCCACTGGCTCCTCGACCGTGACCGACCAGTCGAGATCCGTCGAGTCGATGACCAGATAGAACATGTGCGGGTCGTCGCTCATGTAGGCGGTTCCGGACCCCGCGCCCTTCGTGTCGACGGCCTCGTCCATGAGGCGCCCGCTGACGGCGCTGTGCACCGTGAGGTGGAAGGCGCCCGCGCCGGCTGCGGGCGGGTTCTTGGTCTGCCAGCGGAGGCGCAGCGCGCCGACCTCGCCCAGGAAGGATTCGGTCTGCATGTTGCCATGTCCGGACCACGCGCCCAGCTGGTGCCAGACCATGTGTTCGGCCGGAGGGGCGGGGCGCGAGCTGCAGGCCGCCGAGAGGCAGATCACGAGGAGCGCGATCGGGAATTTCATCTGATGACTACGATGATCTTATACGCGCCGGCTATGGCAACTCGCGGTGGGCATTATCCACCGCGGCCCGACGGGCGGGGCACGGGCCGGACGGGGGAACGGTCCGGCCCGGCCAGCGAAGTGACGAAGATCCTCAACGGGCCGTCCTGCAGCGGACCAATCGTCGGCGCCGACGTGGTCCAGCAGCACCCTGCGCCGAGTAACCGAGCCCCCTGCGCCGACTTACGCAGCACCCTTGCACCCAGCACTCGGTATTTGGTGCCCGGCGCCAGCACCCGGCGCGAGGCGCCCGGCGCCCGGCACCCGTTTTTCGAGCTATAGTAAGCTCTTCGTTTGAGGTCCAATGGTCCTACGGAAAGGAGACGGGGGATGACTAGGGGAATCGTGGGGGCTGCCGCAGCCGCGATCGCGATTGCGTCCGCGGGGCTGATCGCCCAGGCGCCGCCGAAGGCGGCGACGTACATCACGTCAGAGCAGATTCAGGCCATCGACAAGCTGCCCGGTGTCGACCGCCAGATCCGGGTCATCGATATGGGGTCGTACAACCTGGCCGTCGGCATCATCCATCGGGGGCCGACCGCACGTCCGGCCGCCCGCAGCGGCGCCGCCCGCGGGAACGCCGGCCGTGCGAACATGCCGGCGGCCGAGCCCTGCGGCGTGAAGTCGGGCACACCCGTCGGTGCGGGTGGCATCGCGCACGACGACACGACCGAGACCTACTACATCGTGTCGGGCACCGGGACGCTCGTGACCGGCGGCGAGATCATGAACGGCCGCCGCTCGGCGCCCGACAGCGAAGTGACGAAGATCCTCAACGGGCCGTCGTGCAGCGGACAGATCGTCGGCGACGCGGTCAAGCGTGTCGTGAAGACCGGCGACGTCATCGTGATCCCCGCCGGCGTGCCGCACGGCTGGGCGAACATCGCCGATCACGTCGACTACCTCAGCGTCCGGCCCGACCTGAAGAAGGTGCTGCCCTCGGGCTACGTGAACCCGGCCCTCAAGTAGGCTCTCGGCTTCCGGCTCTCGGCTCCGGGCCCGCCTCGGTGCCACTGCCGTCGCGGTCGTCCCGACCGGAGCCGGAAGCCCGGAGCGAGGAGCCCGGAGCCGTCATAATAGCCATCGATGGGGTCCGTGCGCGCGCCGGCGGCGTCGGTCTGGTGGACGGCGGCAATCCTCCTCCTTCTCGCGACGCTGGCGCGGCCGCGCGTGATTCGCGAGATGCCGGACTTCGAGGTCTACTACCGCGCCGGCACGCGCGCGCTCGCCGCCGAACCGCTCTATCGCGAGTCGGACGGACACTTCCAGCACAAGTACCTGCCCGTCTTCGCGCTGCTCGTCGCCCCCCTGGCCCTGGTGCCGCTCCCGGCGGCGAAGACCATCTGGTTCTATCTCTCGGTGGGACTGGTCGCCGGCCTCGTGGCGTCGAGCCTGCGGCTGCTGCCGAACCGGCGCCGGCCCGGGTGGGTGCTCGCGGCCGTCACGACGATGGCGATGGCGAAGTTCTACCTGCACGAGTTGAACCTGGGCCAGTGCAACACGCTCATGGCGCTGCTGATGCTCGCCGGCCTGTGGGGGCTGCTGCGGCAGCGGCCCCTCCGGGCGGGGGGCGCGCTGGCGGCCTCGGCCGCCGTGAAGCCCTATCCCGTCGTTCTGCTGCCGTACCTGATCTGGACACGGCGCGCGGCGGCGAGCGTCTGGTTCCTGGCGGGTATGGGGGCGTGCCTGCTGGTGCCGGCGGCGGTGTACGGGTTCGGTGGCAACCTCCGCGAGCTCGCCGGGTGGGTCGGCACCCTGGCGCAGTCGACGGCGCCCAACCTGCTGAACCAGGACAACGTGTCGATCTGGGCGATGTGGGCCAAGTGGCTCGGCATCGGGCCGCTGGCCGCCGGCCTCGCCCTGGCGACGATTGGGGCGCTGGCCGTCCTCGTCGCGCTGATGGCGCGCCGGGGCGAGGACCTCGCCGGCGCCGCGTACCTCGACGTCGCGACGCTCATGTTGCTCGTGCCGCTCGTTTCGCCGCAGGGCTGGGACTACGGCCTGCTCGGCGCGACGCCGGCCGTGATGCTGCTCGTGGACGTCTTCGACGGTCTGGCGCGGCCGGTGCGGATCGCCGCCGGCACGGCGCTCGCCGTGATGTCGCTCAGCATCTTCGACGTCATGGGCCGGCGCGCGTACGCCGCGTTCATGTCCGTTTCGGCGGTCACCGTGTGCGCCCTCGTCCTGGTCGGCGCGCTCGCGCTCGTCAGGCGGGAGCGCCTCGCGTGACGGGATTTCTTCAACAGGAGGCCGGATGAGCGCCATCCATCTCAAGCAGTTTCGCGTCAAGCCGGGACACGCCGTGCATCTCGACAAGTGGCCGACGGTCACCGATCCCGTCTACGCGTCCAAGGAGGACTACGAGGGCATGCTGGCGGATCACGTGGACCGGCTGAGCCGCCTCCAGCGCCTGCACTATGCGGCGAACCGGTACGCGCTGCTCGTGGTGTTCCAGGCCATGGACGCCGCCGGCAAGGACGGCGCGATCAGCCACGTGATGTCGGGCGTCAATCCGCAGGGCTGCCAGGTCTTCAGTTTCAAGCACCCGAGCGCCCAGGAGCTCGAGCACGACTTCCTGTGGCGGACGACGCTGTGCCTGCCGGAGCGGGGGAAGATCGGCATCTTCAACCGGTCCTACTACGAGGAGGTGCTGATCGCCCGCGTCCATCCCGAGATCCTGCGTGGCGAGCACCTGGCGGCCGACGCCGCCCACGACCACATCTGGAAGAAGCGCTACGAGTCGATCCGGGACTTCGAGCGCCATCTGCACCGGAACGGCACGAGCGTCGTGAAGATCTTCCTGCACCTCTCGAAGGCCGAGCAGCGCCGCCGGTTCCTCGATCGCCTCGACGACCCGGACAAGAACTGGAAGTTCAGCGAGGCGGACGTCCACGAGCGTGGCTTCTGGCGCCACTACATGCAGGCCTACGAGGCATGTCTGAGCGAGACGAGCACGCATCGCGCGCCCTGGTACATCGTGCCGGCCGACGACAAGAAGAACGCACGGCTGATCGTCTCGGCCGTGGTCGTCGACGCGCTCGCGTCGCTCAAGCCGCGCTATCCGCGCGTGGGGGCGGATCGGCGGCGGGAACTGGCGCGGTTCCGGCGGATGCTGGAACGGTCTCGCTGAGCGATCGGGAAGGGTAAGGTGCGGCGGGGAACGGCGCGGGGCGGACCCCTGCGGGTCCGCCCCGGCGGCCGGGTTACTGCTTCACGTACTTCTTGACGTCGCGCGGACCCACCTCGGCCCCGTAGATGTTGCCGGCATCGTCGACCGCCACGCCCTCGGCGGCGCTGGTGTTCGTTGCGTGGTCGACCGGGTCGGGAATGAACGCGGTGATCTTGCCGTCCGCGATCGCGCCGATGCGGATGCCGCGCTTCCAGCCGTCATGGTTGCGCGACACCGATTCGGACTCGGAGTCGGCGCAGTACAGGATGTCGTTCTTGATGAACAGTCCGCTTGGACGGCTCCACTGGTAGGTACTCGCGGATGTACTTGCCGTCCTGGTCGAAGACCTGGATGCGGTTGTTGTTCCGGTCGCCGACGTAGAGCAGGCCCTTCGAGTCCATGGCGAGGGCGTGCGGCTGATCGAATTCGCCCGGGCCACTGCCGTACTTGCCCCAGGTCTTGATCATCTTGCCCTTGGGGTCGAACTTGAAGATCGCGGCGGCGTTGCCTTCCGCGCTCGAGTGCCCCTCGGTTACGAAGATGTCGCCGTTGGGGGCGACCAGGACGTCGTTCGGCTGGTAGCAGCACTCCGGCACGGCGGCGCCGCCCGGCTTGCCGATCGTCATCAGGAGCGCGCCGTTCGGGCTGAACTCGAACACCTGGTGGCCCTTGGTCGCGCCGGGCATCGGGCCGAGGCGGCCCTGGGCGGGGCCGCGAGCGGCGCGTCCGCCGCCTGCGGCGCCCCGGGCGCCACCCCGGGCGCCACCGCGCGCCCCGCCGCGGGCGGGTACCGGCGCGTTGTCCTGGCCGTCGGTCACCCAGATGTTGCCGTTCGGGTCGACGTCGATGCCGTGGGGAAAGATGATCATCCCGGCGCCGAAGCTCTTGATCAGGTTGCCGTTGGCGTCGAAGTGCAGGATCGGGTCGAGCGGGGACATCTGGCCGGTCGCGCGGTCGAGGCAGCTGTTACCGCCGCAGCGCTCGGCGATCCAGACCGTCTTGCCGTCCTTGTCGATGTCGACGGCGCCGGTGGAGCCCCACGTGCGGCCCGCCGGAAGCTTGAAGAAATCGGTAATCGTTCGATAGGGATTCGGGGCGTCGTTGGTCGGCGCCATCTTCTGTCCCTGCGCCCGCACCTGCCAGCCCCACGTCGCGGCGGCGGCGATCATCACCGTCCCCAGCGCGAGCTTCACGCGACTTGCCACTGCCATCGCAGTCCTCCTCGGTCGGGCTTCGCCCGCCCCTACGTTCTCCCCGTCACCGTGCGCGCGCGCGCCCACCGGCCCGACGGCCCGGCTAGAGTAGACCGTCCGGTCACAGGGCGCAAGCGCGAACCCGTCCCGTCAGTACCTGAATAGATACTGCAATTTCGTGAAAAACGCCCGGTTCGTCCGCTGGTAGCCCGACAGGGGGACGGCCAGGTCCTCGATCGCAGCGGCCTGCTGGTAGTGGTCGTCGTAACCCACGTAGAAGACCGTACCCGAGTTGACGCGGTAGGTGCCGAGCAGGTTCACGCCGACGGTCTCGTCCTGGCTGTTGTATTCCGTGATGTTGCGGACGACGAAGCGATCGGTGAACTGGTAGGTCGTCTGGAGCCGGAGCACTTTGGCGTTGAAGACCTCGCTCCCGTCGCGGGGATCGACGAACCGGCTGGTGTCGAGACTGAGGCGCGACTGGAGCCGCGAGAACGGACGCAGGGTCGTCGACAGGCTGATCTCCCGGTCCCGACCGAGATACGGGTCGTCGATGTACCGGATCTGATCGCCGTTCCTGAAGGACGCGTTCAGGGAAATGCGACGGCTCGTGTTGATGTTGCCGCCGAAGGAATAGCGCCACTTCCAGAAATTGATCCCCCCGTAGCGCTCCATGTTGTGATCGACGCCACCGTTCAGGCTGATGCTCTGCGCGAACTGCACGTTGCCGTTCAGCCCGAGCTGATCGTCCTGCAGCACGTTGGCGAAGTCGTAGATGCGCGTGTAGCTGAGGTGCGGCCCCCAGCTGGTGATCGTCCCGTCGGGCCACCAGCGGTAGCTCGTGTCGAAGTTCGTCTGGCGGATGTCGGTGCGGCGGATGAAGCCCACGTCGGTCGCGAAGTCGGGGTGGATCTCGAAGTGGCTGATCGAGTAGCTCAGGCTGCGCCCGTCCTTGCGGAAGCCCACGTCGACCAGCGGGCCCGACGTGTGCACCCCGTCGGTGCCCACCCGGTCGGTGGCCATGAACGTGGCATTGAACCGGTAGTTCGTGCCGATCTGGAACCGGCTGTCGAAGCCGCCCAGGCGGCTGTAGCTGTTCATGAACTCGCGGTCCGTGGCCAGGATGCCGATCGACGACTGCGGGTAGAGGTCGTAGCGGACACGTCCGATGAACACGTGGGCGTACTGCCCGTACGCCGGGTCCGAGGGGTCGTCCACGTGTCCCGGCGCCGCGTCGTCCGAGTACAGGATGCCGAGCGTCGTCTTGCCGACCTTGCCGGTCAGCTTCGCGCCGACCCGGGGATCGACGATGGTACGCGTGTGCGTGAAGGTGACCGGGCCGGGCACGTTGAAGATCTCCTGGCCCTCGAGGAAGAACGGCCGGAGCTCGGGGAAGAAGACGGGGTACCGCTGGTTCACCACGATCTGCTGGCGGTCCGACTCGATCTGCGAGAAGTCGGGGTTGGCGGTGAAGTTGGCCGTCAGGTTCGACGTCAGCCCGTAGGTGACGTTCAGCCCGCCCTGCGGCTTGGAGTCGACGTGTGCGAGCCGGCCCGTCGTCGTGTCGATCGCCGACGGCCGAATTGCCGTGAACGTCGGCAGCAACTCGAGATTCCGGCTCGTCGACAGGTTGACCAGGCCGTCGAGCGTGCCCATCTGCCGCAGGAAGCCGGGGATGTCGCGCGAGACGGGCGACCAGACGACGCTCTCGTTCTTGCCTTCGATGTCGCGGCGGATCTGAAAGCCCCAGCGATGGGCCTCACCGGGCCGCGTCGACGGATACCGCAGGCTCTTGAACGGGATCGAGATCTCGGCCGTCCAGCCGTCGGCGACCAGATGACCGGCCGACGCGAACAGCGCGTCCCACGACGAGTCGCCGTCGGGTCCGCCGCGTCCCGGTCCGCCGCGCCCGCCGCCGGTCATGAGCGAGTCGCCCTGGACGCCGTACCCGTTCACCGAGAACACGTAGGCGCGCTGCTGGTCGAGGAACGGGTCGAAGTAGAACGACACGCGATCGTCGCGGCCGGTCTGATCCCGGTCGACGCGGTTGGCCCGGATGATGCTCGGATCGGAGTAGTGCGCGTAGATGCCGAAGTAGAGATCCTGGCTGTCGTAGGCAATGAGGATCTCGGTCTGCTCGGTGGCCGGGGCGCCCTCGACGGGGCGCTGCTGGACGAAGTGCGTCACGCGCGCCGCCTTCTGCCAGACGGGATCGTCCAGGCGGCCGTCGATCGACGGAGGCTCGGTCGTCCGCACGGCGGTCACACTGGGATGAGGGGTGTCGACCGGGGCCCGGACGGGCACCTGACCGGCGGCTTGCGCGGTGAGCATCATCAGGATCAGAGCCGATACGGACATCCTGACGATCTTACAGGACGGGCACGGCGCCCGGAAGCGCTTTCTATTGCAGTTCCAACGACCTCCGGGCGCCGATCGCGCCCGCTTACATCAACGCCTTCGAGTTGTCGATCTTCGTGACCGCGACCTTGAACGCGGGCGAGGTCTTCGCCGCGATCGCCGGCGCGTTCAGGCGCACTTCCACGTCGCCCAGAACACGGACCGTCGTCGTCTTCGTGCCCATCTTGAAGATCGTGATCACGTCGCGCGTGCCCTGGTCGTCGAGCATCGTCGGCCGGAAGCCGTACTCGACGCCGTTCGCGGTGAGCGTCGCCGTCCCGCTCTCGTGGGTCGTGAGCGTCTGGACCTTGCCGTCGGGCAGCGTGATGCTCATCGTCACCTGCGGACTGTAACCCTGCGCGAACACCAGGCCCGCGCCGCACAGCATGAGAGAGCCGAGGAACACACCGATCTTCCGCGTCATGGCGCTAACGTCTCCTTTCTGGAAGCCGGGCCCTCCGGGCCCTCCCGCCCGGCGCCGCAGCCCGGCAGCAACCGCAATACCGTCAACGGGAGCCCGTCCGGCACCTCCGCCCGAGGAGTCCTGCCGGACGTGCTCCGGTTGATTGGACGACGGACCGCGGCCTGCGGCCGGGCCTACTTCTTGACGTACCGTTTCAGGTCACGCGGCCCGACTTCCGCCCCGTAGATGTTGCCCTGGAAGTCCACGGCGACGCCCTCCGCCGCGCTCGTCGCGCCCGAGGGCTTGGGGTCGGGGATGAAGGCCACGACCTTCCCGGTCCGGGCGCTGCCGATCCGGAGGCCCCGGTGGACGCCCGGGTCGTAGCCGTACCCCTCCTTGTCGGTCGACTCGGAGTCGGCCACGTACAGGTTGTCGTTCTTGTCGATGAACAGGCCGCTCGGTCGTCCGAATTGCTTCCAGGCCGTCACGAACTTCAGATTCTTGTCGAGGATCACGACGCGGCTGTTGGTCCGGTCGCCCACGAACAGACGTCCCTGGGAGTCCCAGGCGAGGGCGTGCGGGCCGTCGAACTCGCCGGGACCGGTGCCCGTCTTCCCGATGATCCGGAGGAACTTGCCGGTCTTGTCGTACACGACCAGGTGCATGTCGCAGTTGCAGCCCGAGTGCCCGTCGGCGACGATGATGTCGCCGTTCGGCGCGGTCGTGACGTCCGATGGAGCGCCGAGCCCCTCGGGCGGCTTGCCCTGGACCCCCGGCGTGCCAAGCGTCAGCAGCACCTGTCCCGTCGGGCTGAACTTCACCACCGTGTAGCCCTTGCCGTTGGCGCCCTGCGGATCGGTCACCCAGACGTTGCCTTGCGGATCCACGTAGAGCCCGTGCGGCTGGACGAACAGGTTGGCGCCGAAGTGCGCGATGGCGTTCCCGTTGGCATCGAAGTGAATGACCGGGTCGAGCGTCGACTTGGCGCAGCTGTTGCCGCCGCACCGGTCGATGGCCCAGAGCGTCCCGTCTGGGCCGATGTCGACCCCCGCGGTGGAGCCCCACGTGCGGCCGTCCGGCAGGTGGGCCCAGCCGGTGATGGTCGTGTACGGGTTGGGCAGATCGTTCGATGCGGGCCCGGTCTGCGCGGACGCGCGCGCGGCGGGCAGCACCATGAGGGTGGCGGTCAGGGCAGCGGCCAGTCGGCCGATGCAGGGCAGTCTCATCGGATCCTCCTTACGGGACATGATTGTAGCGATTCGGCGGGATGGGTGTAGAGTGGCACGCTTGAGGGGGACCAGCAACCTTATGAAGCCGCTCCTGGCGGCGGCCACGCTCGCGGTCCTGATGGCCGGGACCCTGGCGGCTCGTGTCGCCGCCGACGATGGCGGGACCGTGCTGACCGTGAACCACTACGTCCGCGTTCAGTCCGTCGTGCCGGCGATCGCGGGCCAGACCTCCGAGATCTACGTCCGCGAGCGGGTGCTGGCCGGGGCGGGGCTGCGCGGCGCGGCCGCGGAGAAGGGCGTCGTGCTGTTCGTGCACGGCGCGGGCACGCCCGCCGAGGTCGCCTTCGACGTGCCGTACCAAGACTACAGCTGGATGGCGTACCTCGCCCGGGCGGGCTACGACGTCTTCGCGATGGACACGGAGGGGTACGGCCGGTCGACCCGGCCGGCGGCCATGAACGATCCGTGCAACGTCGCCCGGGCGGGGCAGGCCGACTTCATTCCGAGCCTCATCCCGGCGCCCTGCGAGCCGAGCTATCCGCACGCGCTCACGACGATCGCGTCCGACTGGCATGACCTCGACGCCGTCGTCGACTACGTGCGCACGCTCCGGCACGTGGAGACCGTCGATCTGGTGGGGTGGTCGCTCGGCGGCCCGCGCGCCGGCGGCTACGCGGGGCAGCACCCCGACAAGGTGGCCAAGCTGGTGCTGCTGGCCCCGGCATACAACCGCGAGACGCGGCCCGACGCGCCCGCGCTGCCGGCCCGGGGCGCCGCGATGAGCAAGCAATCCCGCCAGGACTTCCTCGCGCTGTGGAACCGGCAGGCCGGCTGCGCCAATCAGTACGACCCGGCGACCGCCGACGCGGTGTGGGGTGCGATGCTGGCGAGCGACCCGGTGGGCGCGACGTGGGGCCCCGGCGTGCGCCGCGCCCCGGGCACGACGGTGTGGGGCTGGACGCCGGCGCTCGCGGGCCGGACGACGATCCCGACGCTGCTCGTGTCGGGCGCGAACGACGGCCAGGTGCCGCCCGACCGGGTGCGCGACCTCTACGCCGACCTGGGGGCGACCCACAAGGTCTTCGTCGACCTCGCGTGCTCGTCGCACAACGCGATGTGGGAAGTGAACCACCGCCTGCTGTTCGCCGCGTCCCTGGAGTGGCTCGAGGCCGGGACCGTCCAGGGGCAGAAGAGCGGCATGCTGCGTCTCGGCTACTGACGCGCGAGGAGCGATCACATGAATCCAACCATCGACCGACTGATTTCGCAGTACGAAGCCCGCCGGATGAGCCGCCGTGAGCTGGTGGCCTCCCTGGCGTCCCTGGTCGCCGTCGCGGCCGTCGCGCCCGTGGCCGCCCAGAGCCAGGTGGCGCAGGGCGCGTCGCTCAACCACGCCTCGATCGCCGTGACCGACGTCGAGCGCTCCGCGGACTTCTACGCGAAGGTGCTGGGGCTCAAGGTCGTCAGCCGCCCGGGCAACGGCGGCATCAACATGGGGCTCGGGACGAGCTTCCTCGGTCTCTACAAGCTGCCCAATCCCGGTTCCGTCAACCACATCTGCATCGGCGTCGACGACTACGATCCACAGGCGATCGCGGCGCGGCTCAAGGCCGAGGGCATCACGGCGCGGGTCGACAACAACCCGAAGAACCGCACCAGCGGGGGCGACCAGCTCTACTTCAGCGACCCCGACGGCACGCACCTGCAGTTGTCGGCCAACGGCTATCAGGGCTGACGTCCCGCCTTCGTGCTGGCCCGCTACTACGACTGGTTGTCGCGCTATCAGCAGGTCGTGGGGTGGGCCACGCGCGCCGGCCGCGGCCGCTGCACGATTCACAGGCGCCTGGCGCCCGTCGGGACGGGACCGCGGGGCGACACGCTGCACGCGCTGCTCCTCGACGCGATCGCCGGCGTGGCGGCGTCGCCGCGCGTCGTCGACGCGGGATGCGGACTCGGCGGCACCGTCTTCTTCCTGCACGACCGACTCGGCGGACAGTACGACGGCCTGACGATCAGCGCCGTGCAGCGGCGCCGGGCCGAGGGCGAGGCCAGGCGCCGCGGCGTCGCCGCAGACTGCCGCTTCCACCTGCGCAGCTACGACGAGGACCTGCGCGCGATCGCGCCCGACGGCGTGGATCTCGTCGTCGCCATCGAGTCCCTCCTGCACGCCCCGGACCCCCCGCGCACGATCGCGAACTTCGCCGCCGCGCTCCGCCCGGGCGGACGCTTCGCGTTGATCGACGACGTCCCGTCGCCCGATCTGCCGGACGCGGATGCGGACTTCCAGCTGTTCCGGGAGGGGTGGAGCTGCCCGGCCGTCCTGCGACATGATCGACTGCTCGCCGCCCTCGCCGCGGCCGGGCTGAAGGTCGAGCGGGACGACGACTTGTCGCCCCGCGTGCCGCGGCGGCCTCGCGCCACCCTCGAACGGCTGATCGGCGTCAATCAGCTGGTGCGACCCCTCGCGGGGGACTCGGCGGCCGGAGACGTCCTCGACGGTCTGCACGGCGGACTCATGCTCGAGCGTCTGTACGCGCGCGGGCTCATCCAGTACCCGTCTGTGCCTGGCCCGCCGGTGACGTAGGATGGCGGAAGGATGACCCTCGCACGGTTTCTCTTCGACGAGCTCTGGCGCGCCGGCGTCCGCCGCATCTACGGCCTCCCCGGCGACTTCGCCCTCAACCTGTTCGAAGCGCTCGAGCACGACACGCGCTTCGGCCTGGTGCGCCTGGGCCACGAGCCGGCGGTCGGATTCGCGGCCGACGGGTGCGCCCGGATCACCAACGGCCTGGGCGTCTGCCTGGTGACGTACGGCGCCGGCGGGCTGAACCTGATCAACCCGGTGGCGTGCGCCTACGCCGAGGAGTCGCCGCTCGTCGTGATTTCGGGTGGACCGGGCCGGCAGGAGAAGCAATCCGGCGTGCAGGTCCATCACGAGGTCAAGACCTACGAGTCGCAGTTCAACGCGTACCGCGAGGTCACCGAGTTCGCGGCCATCCTGGACGACCCGTCCCAGGCGGCGAGCCAGATCCTGCGCGCGCTCGACGTGGCCCTGAAATTCCGCCGGCCCGTGTACCTGGAAGTGCCGCGCGACATGGTCTTCACCGAGATCGCGCCGCCCGACGCGCGCGTCCGCGTCGAGGCGAAGACCGACGAGGGCGCGATCGCCGAGGCGACGCGGGAGATCGTCGGCCGCCTCGACGCGGCCGAGCACCCGGTGCTCATCGTCGGCGTCGAGGTCCACCGCTTCCAGCTGCGCGCCGCGGTGATGCGCCTCGCCGAACGCCTCGGGATTCCGGTGACGTCGTCGTTTCTCGGCCGCGGCGTCTTCCCGACGCGACATCCGCAGTTCATCGGGACGTACCTGGGGGTCGTCTCGCCGGAGCCGCTGCGGCGTGTCGTCGAGGACGCGGACTGCCTGCTCCTGCTGGGCGAGGTGATCAGCGACACGACGCTCGGCGTGTCGGCCGAGAGCCTGAGCGCCGCGAACCTGATGATCTGTGCGGGCCGGGACGTCTTCATCGGACACCACCGGTACCAGCACGCACCGCTCGACCGGCTCGTGGAGGCGCTCCTGGCGTCGCCGGCGCTGCGGTCTCGACCGCCGCAGCCGCACGGCGTCGGATCGGACCAGTCGCCGGAAGTCCTCGAGCCGTTCGCCGACGACGAGCCGATCCGCGTGCGGCATGTCATCCGCGTGATCAACGAGCTCGTCGAGGCGCACCCCGAGATGCCGGTGGTGACCGACACGGGCGACTGCCTGTTCGCCGCCGTCGACATCCGCGCGAACGAGTGCGTGGCGCCCGCCTACTACGCCACGATGGGGTTCGCCGTGCCGGCCGCCCTCGGGATCCAGACGGCGAGCGGCCGGCGGCCGATCGTCCTGGTCGGCGACGGCGCGTTCCAGATGACCGGTCCGGAGATCTCGCGGGCCCCGATGTACGGCTGCAACCCGATCGTGGTCCTCTTCGACAACAGCCGGTGGGAGATGCTGCAGGCGTTCTTTCCCGACGCGACGTACAACGACGTCGTGCACTGGCCGTTCGCCGAGCTGGCCCGACTGTGGGGCGGACGCGGCTTCGACGTGCGCACGCCCGGCGAGCTGAGGGCCGCGCTCGCGACCGCGTTCGACGAGTCGCGCTTCAGTCTCATCGACGTCGCCCTGCAGCCCGGTGATGTCTCGCCGATCCTGCGCGGGTTCGTGCAGGCCTTCAAGGCGCGCGTCTACAAGTGACGCCGGCCGCGGCGACGCCGTCGCGGCCGGCAGGAGCGGACGGATCGATCAGCGTCCGGGGTGCACGTCGACCTGGATCGCCATGTTGTTCTGGTCTTCCGTGCGGTAGTGCACGGTCACGCGCGCGCCCGGCATTGCGGCCAGGCCGTCGACGTCTTCGTTCGAGGCCAGGCTCTCGACGCGCTCGTTCGTGCCCGTCACGGCCGTCCGGTCGTTGTAGGTGAACACCATGTCGGGGTTGCGGCTGGTCTTGACGATAATCGTCCGGCCGGTGACGCGCACGATCTGGCCAACGGCCGTGCTCGGCGCCTGCACCGCGAAGACGGGTGCGGCCGGGCTCATCAGTGCCAGCGCGGCGGCCACGACCGTCAGGCGTCCTGCGAATCGCATGAATCCCTCCTTGACGCGCGTGTGACGAACCGGCGCGTCCGAAGGATCTAGACGGACGGCGAGCACGGCCAGTCTGGCCGCGCACCGAGGCGGTTCAGCTTGCCGCCGGCTCGTGCGCCGGGCCGCCGGCCGTCAGACGGACCCGAGCAGGACCGTGTGCGGCCCCTGGAGCGGGTGGCGCGAGAATCGAATGGAACCCCGCGGCGGCGAGCATGTCCCGCAACTCGCCGAAGGTGTAGGCGTCGCCGGCCGGCGTGCCCGCCAGCATGTTGATCGCGAACGCGGCGGCAGGCGGCGGCGTCACCCGGTCGTCGTTCGGCACGAACTCCAGGACCACCACGCGCCCGCCGGGCGCGAGCGAGCCCGCGACCTTGCGGAGCAGGGTCGTGCCCGTTGCGGGATCGAAGTGATGGAGAAAGTTGGTGACGAGCGCCACGTCGAAACCGGTGCCCCAGTCGACGGTGAAGGCGCTCCCGGCCAGCGTCCGGTGGCGCGCCCCGACGCCCATCCTGGCCGCGTTCGCCGAGGCGACCGCGAGCACGCCGGGCCAGTCGACCGCCACGACCTCGGCGGCCGGGTTGCGCTGGGCGACGACGATGCCGAACAGGCCGTGGCCGGCGGCGATGTCGAGCACCCGCATCGGGGCGTCGGTCGAGCCGAGCAGCCCCGCGATCGCCTGCGCCGCGGGCGCCATCATCGGCATCATGCCGCGCGCGAACCGCTGCCAGATCGGGTTGTCGTCGGCGACGGTGTTGGCGTCGGGCGTCACCGTGCCGCGGCGGACGGTGTCGGTCAGGTGGGTGAAGTTGCCGCGGAGGTTCGGCGCGTGCAGGAATTCCAGCACACCGCCCATGTAGGTCGGGGACTGCTTGGAGAGGAAGGCGGCGGTGTCCCGCGTGAGCCGGTACGCGCCGTCCTCCTTGGCGAGGAACCCGAGAACCGTCAGGTAGTCGCAGAGCATGCGGATGCCGCGCTCCGATGCCGCGCACCGGGCGGCGATCTCGGCGACCGTCGACGCGCCGGCGTCGATCGCGGTGAAGAGGTCGAGATCGACCGCCGCTCCGAGCGCGGCGGTGCGTTGATAGGCGCTGGCGGTCTCGAGGAACAGGTCGGGCGTCAGATGCGGCGTGTCGCTCATCCGCCTATCGTAGCAACAGGAGCGAGGCTCCGAGCGCGACGATTGTGGCGCCCAGCACCGACCCGGCGACGCGTCGGAACGCCGGCCCGCCGAACGCGAGGGCGATGCCCGCCTTGACCGCCGAGTTCGACAGGATGCCGGTCGCGATGGCGCGGGCGGCGATCCGTGGCGCCAGGCCCTGGGACGCGGCATGGGCCATCGACACGGTCAGCGCGTCGGCGTCGGTGAGACCGAGCACGGCGCCCGAGGCGATCATGCCGGCGTCGCCGAAGAACCCGCGCGCGAGGAAGACGGCGAACAGGACGACCTGGAAGAGGAGCGCCATCTGCAGCGCCGGCCACAGCTGGAGCGGATTCGAGAGGCGTCGGGGCGGCCCCTGGGACGGCGGCCCGCCGCGGAGCCCCGCGAGCACCGCGCCCGCGCCGATGGTGAACGGCGCCGCCAGGTACGGCCACAGCGCGGCGGCGACCCGTGGCTCCAGCACGAGCGTGGCGAGCAGCACGCGCGGCACGAGCATCGTGCACGCGCCGACGGCGGCCACGCCCAGCGTGGCGCCGAGGGCAGCCTCGGTCCGGCTGAGGCGCGCGAAGGCGAGCGTCACGTTGGTCGACGACACGAGGCCGCCGAGCAGGCCCGCGAGGGGGTAGCCGCGTCGCGCGCCGACCGCGCGGCGTGCGATGAAGCCGGCGAAGCTCATGCCCGTGAAGAAGAGCACCAGCAGCCAGAGCTGCTGCGGGCGCACGCCCCCGAGGGGCCCGTACGGCCCGGGCGGCAGCAGCGGCAGCACGACGACCGCCATCACGCCGAAGCGCGCGCCCGCGCGGAGCTCCTCGTCGTCGATCCGCCCGACCGCGGCGTGGAGCCGGGATTTCTCGACGAGGAGCAGGACCGTGATGGCGGCCACCCCGCTCGCGAGGGCGAGCCGGCCGAGGCCCGCGAGCAGGCCGGCGGCGACGACGACCAGCGCCGCGGCTTCCGTCGTGGCGTCGACGTCGCGGCGGCCGGCCGCGACGTATCCGGCGACGACGAGCGCCGCCGCGCCCGTCGCGATGACGACGCCGAACGCGGCGAAGCCCTGAAGCGCAAGCCAGCCGGCCACGCCCGCCACGCCGCCGAGGAGCGTGAGCGTGCGCACCCCGCCCAAATGCGCGTGCGCGCCGCTCGCGTGGCCTGTCCGTTGGCGCTCGACGCCGATCGCGGCGCCGGCAAGGCCCGCGACGAGGATGTTCCACAGGGACGAATCGAACATGCAGGCGCCTCGCGTGCCGGAACTCCGGCATTCCGCGGTCCAATATGCCCCAGTGTTCAAGGATCGCGCCGAGATCCGGCATAATGGCGGCACAAATTTTCAGGAGGCTCAATGTCGAGATCCGCGATCATCGGTCTGTTCGTGCTCGTCGGCGGTCTGGCGCTGGCGCCCGCCGCCCGGGCGCAGGTGGACCGCTGCGCGGACTGTCACATCGCCAACCGCGTCGAGGTCGGCGCCCGTCACGTGGCCGACTGGGACCTGTCCGCGCACGGGCGGAACAACATCGGCTGTGCGAAGTGCCACGGCGGCGACCCGACCACCACCGAGGCGTCGCAGGCGCATCGGACGATCCTGAGCCCGCTCAACCCGGCGAGCCCGGTGAACCGGCGCAACCTGCCCGTCACCTGCGGCGGGTGTCACACGGGTCCGCTCGTCGCCTTTCAGAAGAGCCACCACTGGGAGATGCTGCAGGCCGGCGACACGCGCGGGCCGACCTGCTCGACGTGCCACGGCGACGCCGGCGCGTGGCGGCCCTCGCCGCGGGCCCTCGAGTCCCAGTGCCGCGAATGCCACGGGCCGAACGGCGTCGCGCCGCGGGTCGAGCGGCCCGAGGCGGCACGCACGCTGTACGAAGCCGTGAACGACTCGCGCGATCTGCTCGACACGGCGCGCCGGCTGATCAACCGTGTGAAAGACCCGCAGCGGCGCGAGGAGCTCGAGACCGCGTACCAGCAGGCGCAGACGCCGCTGACGCTGGCGGTGCAGAGCGGGCACCAGTTCGTGTACGACGACCTGACCGCGCGGCTGCGTACGGCCCGGGAGCGCCTCGACGCGCTCCTCGGGATGCTGGCCAACCCGAAGTAGGCCGCCCGGCGGAGTGGACACGCGCGGCGCCGGCCGCGCCAGGGGGGACACGGTGAAGGCTCGGGACTGCATTCTGTTCAGCGGCGGGGCGCCCGGCGCCGAGGCGGAGTTCGGGCGCTGCGCCGAGCGCAGCGGCGTCGAAGAAGTCAATTTCACGTTCGACGGCCACCGGATCGAGCGCCACCGCGGCGTCCGGGTCCTGAACCACGAGGAGCTGCAGCGCGGCGACGTCAGCCTGGAATACGTCGGCCGCCTGCTGCACCGCCGCTACACGGACAGCCCGACGATCCGCCGCGTGCTGCAGACGCTGTGGTACCAGGTCAACGAGGGCCAGGAGATCTACGTCGTCGGCACCATCCTCGACGATGGAACCGTTCGCGGCGGCACGGGCTGGGGCGCGGAATTCGCCAAGCTCTGCAACAAGCCGCTGTGGGTGTTCGATCAGCAGCGGGATGCCTGGTTCCGCTGGGCCGGACGCGAGTGGGTGTCGGGTGGTGAGCCCGTGGTGACCCACCCCCACTTCACCGGGACCGGGACCCGCACGCTGCTCGCGAACGGGAAGCGCGCCGTCGAGGATCTCGTCGCCCGGTCCGTCACGCGCTCGTAGCCCGCGCCGGGCTGACGGGGCGCCCCCCCGCCCGGGGCGCGTCCGTGTATCATCTTCTGGCGCGTGGAAGATCACTTCGAAGTCGTCTGCCCGTACTGCGGGCAATCGGTCGAGCTGGTCGTCGAGGCCGACGCGCGCGGCAGCTTCATCCAGGACTGCGAGGTCTGCTGCCATCCCTGGCGCGTGACCGTTCGGCGTGAAGCGGGCCGGCGCCGGATCGACGTGGCGCGCGCCGACGGGTCGGAGTAGCGTCGGGATGGAGTCGCGCACGGCCCGGCGGATCTTCATCGTCCTGTCGGTGGCCCTGCTGCCGTTGATGATCGCGGCCTCGTGGCACTTCGGCGTGACGTGGGACGAGAAGTCGCGTCACTACTACGGCCAGCAGGTCTACGCCTATCTCACGGGGCGCCTCGGACGCTCCGCGTTCCCGGCCGACGACAGCAGCGTCTGGTACGGCGGCCTCTTCGACGTGATCTGCGTCGCGGTCGAGCACTGGGTGACGCTCGACCGCTACGTCCTGCGGCACCTGATCAACGCGATCTTCGGCTGGGTCGGGATCGTGTATTGCGGGCGGCTGGCCGGCCGCCTGTTCGGACGATGGGCGGGCGTGCTGGCCCTGCTCCTGCTCGTGCTCTCCCCGCGGTACTTCGGCCACTCGATGAACAATCCGAAGGACCTGCCGTTCGCGGCGATGACGGTCGTCGGTCTGTACTACCTGTCCACCGTCTCGCCCACGTGGCCGTACGTGTCGGCGTCGACGGCGTCGAAGATCGTGGTGTCGCTGGCCCTGGCGCTCAATATCCGCGCCGGCGCGCTCCTGTACCTGGGCTACCTCGGGCTGCTGGTCGGTGTGTACCTCCTCGCCGAGCGGAGCTGGGGCCCTCGGCGGCTCGCGGACACGGCCCTCCGCCTCGCGGGGATCGTCGTGGCGACCCTGGTGCTCGGCACGGTGTTCTGGCCCTGGGCGCAGGGGTCGCCGCTCGTCCGGCCGGTCGAGGCCGCGCTCGGCTTCGCGCACTTCCCGTTCGGAGGCGCCCTGCTCTTCGCCGGGCGCCAGTACGACGCCGAGGCCCTGCCGCGCTGGTACGCGCCGTGGTATTTCCTGATCACGACCCCTCCCGTCGTGCTCGCCGGGGTGGCCCTGTCGGCGCTGCCGGTCGGCGCCCGATTCGGGTGGCGGCGCGCAGCGCTCTGGTTCGTGTTCCTCTTTCCGATCGCGGTCGTGCTCGTCGAGCATTCGACGCTCTACGACGGGATCCGCCACCTGCTCTTCCTCTACCCGATCCTCGCGGTGCTGGCGGCGGCCGGGTGGACGGAATGGGTGGCCCCCCGCCACGGGGCCGTCGTGCGCGGCATCGCCGGCGCGGCGCTGGCGGCCGGCCTCGCGTCGATCCTCGTCTTCAACGTGCAAGCGTTTCCGAACCAGGTGGCGTACTTCAACGCCATCGTCGGGGGGCCGAAGGGCGCGCTGGCGCGCTACGACCTCGACTACTGGGGTAACTGCATCCTGCAGGCCACGGCCTGGAGCGCCGAAGCGGCGCGCCTGTCGGGCGTTCCCATCGCGGTGTCGGGCAACGCGGACCAGATCGTCGATCTCGACTCGCAGCGGTTCCACGAGCTGTATTTCATCCACCCGTCGGAGGGGCGCGACGAGCTCGGCATCATGCTCAACCGGGGCCCCATCGACGGCGTGACGGAGCTCTCGAACCGCAAGGACGCCCTCTACCGGGTGGAAATGCCCGACGGGACGCCACTGTGCGTCGTGCTGCCCGGGCCGCGGTTCGACGAGCTCAAGCCCCACTTCGTCGCCCCGCCCCGCTAGTGCGATATCATTCGTGACTCCGATGGCACCTGCGTCAGGGCCCGGGCCCGAGCCCGAGCTCTCGATTGTCGTCCCCGTCTACAACGAAGAGCAGAGCATCGACGACCTCGTGTCGAGGATCGAGGCCGCCGCGCGCTCGATGGCCGTGCGCTGCGAGATCGTCTTCGTCGACGACGGGTCGACCGACGGCTCGCTCGGGAAGCTGCAGGCCCACGCATCGCGGAACGCCGCCATCCGCGTCTTCTCGTTCCGGCGCAACCTCGGAAAGTCGCCCGCCCTCACCTGCGGCTTCCGGATGGCGCGCGGCGCGTACGTGGCCACCATGGACGCGGATCTGCAGGACGATCCCGCCGACCTCGTGCAGATGCTCGACTGCCTGCGCCGCGAGCCCGTGTCGATGGTGAACGGCTGGCGGCGGGACCGCCGCGACAGCGCCGTCAAGGTGATCTCCTCGAAGATCTTCAACCTCGTCGTGCGGCTGCTGTTCGGGGTGAGCTTCAAGGACATGAACAGCGGCCTGAAGCTGTACGAGTCCTCGGTGACCAGGGATTTGCGCCTCTACGGCGGGATGCACCGCTTCATCCCGCTGATCGCCACCGAGCTGGGCTACAAGGTGGGCGAGGTGCCCGTGCGGCACGACCCGCGCCGGTTCGGCACCTCGAAGTATCCGCCGACGAAGATCGTGACCGAGATCCCGGACCTGCTCACGCTGTTCTTCCTCGTCAAGTACACGCGGCGGCCGCTGCACTTCTTCGGACGCGTGGGAACGGCCGTTGCGCTCGTCGGCCTGGTCTGCCTCCTGTACCTGACGTGGCTGTGGACGCGCGGGATCGGGATCGGCACGCGCCCGCTGCTCAGCTTCGGCGTGCTGCTGGTGATCATCGGCGGACAGATCGTCCTGACCGGGCTCCTCGCCGATCTGATCGTCAACGTGAACCAGGATCGCCACCCGGAGTTCCCCCTCAAATATTCCTCCGACCGGTCGGCGCCGTCCGCCTAGCGATGTCCGTGCGCCGGGCGCTCGCCAGGCTGCAGCCGGTGCTCGTGCTGGCGGCGCTGTTCTTCATCGGGGTGCTGCTGGCGCGCCAGTGGCACGCGCTCGCCGGACGCGCCTGGCGCCTCCGCCCCGCGTGGCTCCTGCTGTCGGCGCCGCTCATCGTGGGGAGCTGGTTCGTCGAGGTGCGCCTCTGGCAGCGCGCCCTCGACGCCCTCGGCGGCAGGCTCGCGTTCCGTCCCGCCGTGTCGGTCTGGTTCTCGAGCGCGATCGTCCGCTATCTGCCGGGCAACATCTGGCAGCCGCTCAGCATGACCGTCCAGTGCCAGGAGTACGGCATCCGCCCGGAGGTGACGATCGCCGGGATGCTCCTGTTCTATCTGCTGCTGTTTTCCGGCGTCGGGGTGATGGCGGCCGCCACGCTGGCGCTCGGCGGCGGGGCCGGACTCGGCGGCCTGTCCCGATGGTGGGCGCTGGCGGCGGTCGCGCCGGTGGCCGGCCTGATCGCCTGGCCCGGCGCGATTCGCGCCGTGGTCAACGCCGCGTTGCGGTGGCTCGGGCGCGAGCCGTTTCCGTTCCGTCTGTCCCCGGTCGCCCTGTCGCGGACGGTCGTCCTCCCGATCGTCTCCTGGACGCTGATGTGCGCGGGCTTCGCGACGCTCGTCGCGGCGGTCGCGTCACCCGCGCGCGCGGGCCTCGGGTCGGCGCTCGGATCGGTCGCCTTCGCGTATCCGGTGGCCTACGCGATCGGCTTCGCGAGCTTCCTCACGCCCAGCGGGCTCGGCGTCCGGGAGGGCGTGCTCTATGCGCTGCTCACGCCCACGCTCGGGGGAGCCGCCGCCCTCGTCGTCACGCTGGCGATGCGGTTGTGGGAGGTCGGACTGGAGCTTGCGGTCTGCGGAGCGGTCGTGGGGCTGCCGCGGATGCGGCGCGCCCGGCCGGTCTGAGACCGGCCGGGCGACCGGCAGGACGGTCTCCGTTACTTCTGGAGCGGCACCAGGCGCACGTTGTGCATCGCGTCGGTCGTGCCCTGCAGCTCCGAGTCGCCGGCGGGATAGCCGTTGACGCTCAGGAAGTAGGCAATCACGTCCGCGTACTGCTGCGGCGCGAGGCTGCCCGGGTTGTCGTCGGGCATCGCGGTACTGATCGTCTGGAACAGCGGGTCGAGAGGGCCCGGCCAGCCGTCCACGAACGAGGGCCCCTCGAAGCTGCCCAGGTCGTGGCAGATCGCGCAGTAGTCCTGGAAGACCCCCTGGCCGCGCTTGGCCTGGGACGCCGTGTAGACGCCGTCGTTGACCGACTTGCCGCCTGCGGCGGCTGCCGCGGGGGCTGCGGCGGCGGCGGGCGCGGCCGCCGCCGGTGCGGGCGCCGGCGCCGGGGCCGGCGCGGGCGCCGGAGGCGGCGCGGCTGCTTGGGCCGGCGCCGGGGCCGCCGGCCGGGCGGGCGGTGCCTGGGTGGCGGGCGGCTGGGCCGCAGTCTGCGGTGTCGGCGTCGACGACGATGCGCACGCCGCCGCCAAGAGGGCGGTGACGCCGACGGCGAACAAGACGATGAATGCGCCGCGCGCACCCCGGAGGGCCGCACGAGTGGTCCGTATGAGCTTCATTCGAATAACTCTCCTGCCGTGATCGTCGCGGTCAACGCGCGTCGTTGTCAAGTGCCGTCGTTCCGCACGCCGGAGGCGGCCCCGGGGGCCGCCGCGCTACATGTCCTTCCGGCGATAGTACCTGGATCCCCGTGCTCTCGCCGTACTGCATGTAGTAGCCCTTGAGGCGCTCCATCGGCATGATGACCCACGGGGAAAGCGGCGACATGCCGTTCTTGGTGAACACGAGGTTGCCGGCCAGGTAGACCGCCACGTGGAACAGGTTCCCCTGCGAGTCGGTGAGGGCGACGATGTCGCCGAGCTGGAAGCGGTCCTGGACGAGATAGTAGTCGTGCCGGAGGCGGGCGGTGGCGGCCGCCAGATCGGCCATTCGACCGTCGGGTTCGGGATTGAAGAAGTTCAAGGCCGTCCAGAGGCAGTTGACGAGGGAGGATCGCTGCAGGTCCTCGAGCGAGATCTTGGGATACCGGTAGAGGTTCAACCGGGCCACGGGCGGCAGCAGGTGGGTGATGTCGATCTGCTCGTGGGGCCCCGAGCCGACGATCGACTCGAGCAGCGGCTGGATGTCGGTCCGGCGTCCACCTCGGCCCCAGTAGTCCGAGAGCGCGTCGACCTCGGCGGAGTTCCTGACGCGCAGCTCGACGATCATCGTCGACACGCGGAAGAGGCCCTTCGCCAGGCGCTGGAGTTCCTCCGGGTCGTGGATCTTCGGCCGTAACAGGTCGATGTCCGCGAAGAACAGGAAATCACCTTCGCGATAGACGAGGGGCTTGATCAGCTGGAGGGTCGCTGGTGCGATCAGGCTCGGGCCCAGCCAGTCCTCGACGCTCGCCCCCGCGTACCGGTACGCGTCGAACTGGCGGGGGTTGAGCGGCGTCTGCCCGAGCGTGGTGTACAGACGGCCGCGAACCTCGGACGGAAGGCTCCACACGAAGGACGGGTCCGGGCGCACGACCAGGCCCGCGATCCTCGGATCCGCAGCCGCCGACTGCAGGAGGCGCGCGGCATCGGCGCCGGCGATCCCGGCGCCCGTCAGGACGTGCTCGACGTCGGCCGGGGAGGACTGCGGAAACCGCCACTCGGACGGCTCGACCGGACCCCAGTTCGACGGGACCTGCTCGAGGGGCGGCGAGATCACGATGGGCATCGCGAAGAGGTCGCCCCAGGGGCCCGATCCGATCACGACGGGGGAGGGCGCGGGGTCGGCGGCGACCGCACCGCGAGGCGCAGGCGCCGCGACATCGCGACGCGCGTAGATCCCGAGCACGACCAGCCAGGGGAGGACGACGAGCGCGGCCAGCGCGATGAACCAGCTTCTCGGAATCGTCCGCGGCTCCGTCGCGGACCGGTCCGTCTGCGCGCGCTTCGTCATGAGGTGGAGAGCGAGTACGAAACGATTCTAGCGTAGGGGCGTCGGGCCGCAGCCCGGTGAAATCGCGTCTTACGACAGTTCCACGCGGCCCTCGGGCATTCTTACGATTTTCCGGGCGCGCGTGCTACGCTCTCCGGCCGAGGTCCCACGCCGTATGCGCCGTTTCGCTGCCGTCCTCCTGCTCCTCTCCGTCGCCACGCCCGCGCTCGCTCAGACCGCCGTAGATCCGCCCCTCCAGGGTCCGCCGCCGCCGGTGCCGCCGGCCGTGATCGACCGCGACGCGCAGGGGCACGTCACGCTGCGGGCGACGCGCGTCACGAACTTCCGGCTCGACGGCCGGCTCGACGAGCCGTTTTACCAGACCGTGCCGTCCTTCGGCGACTTCGTCCAGCAGGAGCCCCATCAGGGTCAGCCGGCCAGCGACCGCACTCAGGTCTGGGTGTTCTTCGACGACAACAACCTGTACGTGGCGGCGCGGCTGTGGGAGCAGGATCCCAGCAAGCGCGTGGCGACCGAGATGCGCCGCGATGCGAGCGACATCTACAACGACGATCACTTCGGGGTCACCTTCGACACCTTCTACGATCGGCGCAACGGCTACGGGTTCGCGGTCAACTCGCTGGGGGGGATCCTGGACTGGTCGATCAACAACGAGCAGCCGAACAACAGCTGGAACGGACTCTGGGAGGCGCGCACCGCCAACTTCGACCACGGGTGGACCCTCGAGATTCGCTTTCCCTTCCGATCCTTCCGCTACCGCGAAGGCGGCCACGTCTGGGGCATGAACTTCCGCCGGATGGTGCGCGCCGACAACGAGCTGACGTACCTCGTGCCGGTGCAAGCGTCGTGGGGCCGGCTGGCGATGTCCAAGATGTCGATTGCGGCGACGGTGGTGGGACTCGACGTCCACACGAGACAGCACAACCTGGATGCGAAGGTCTACGGGCTCAGCTCGCTGACGACCGACGAGCTCGCCGTCCCCGCGTACTCGAACACGCCGAAGGTGAACGGCGGGCTCGACCTCACCTGGGGCGCCAAGGAAACGCTCATCACGCAGCTGACCGTGAACACCGACTTCGCGCAGGTCGAGGACGATCAGCAGCAGGTGAACCTGACGAGGTTCAGCCTGTTCTACCCGGAGAAGCGCGACTTCTTCCTGGAAGGGGCCGACACCTTCTCGTTCGGCGGGGGCGGCGGCTCGACGCCGCTGCTGTTCTACAGCCGTCAGATCGGCCTGGCGAACGGGGTGCCGGTGCCGATCCGCGCCGGCGGGCGCGTGCTCGGACGGGCGGGCCCGTGGAACTTCGGGGCGCTCAACATCGAGACCGGCGAGTCGACCGACGCCAACGTGCCCCGGACGAACTTCTCGGTGGGCCGCATCACGTACGACTTCCTGGCGCGGAGCCGCGTCGGCGTGATGTTCACGAGCCGGAGCAACACGAGCGCCACGCGGATCGGCCAGACGAGCGGCGCGAGCGAGGCGTACGGCGCGGATCTCACGCTGGATCCCTCGCCGAACACCAGCATCATCGGCTATGTGGCGCGGAGCCAGTCGCCCGTCACGAAGGGCAGCGATCTCAGCTACCGCGGCAGCTACAGCTGGAATGCCGACCGCTACGGCCTGTCGGCCCAGTACCTGGCGGTCGATCCGAACTTCAAGCCGGAGGTCGGCCTGGTCCGCCGCTCGGACTTCCGGGACTCGTCCGGCTCTGCCCGGTTCAGCCCGCGACCCGGCTGGCGCGGCGTGCGGCACATCAACTTCAACGGGTCGGTGGACTACCTGACCGACACGCGGAACGTCCCCGAGTCCAAGGAGGTCGACGCGAGCACCGGCCTCGACTTCCAGAACAGCGACTCGGTCTCGGTCGGGGTGACGCGCAGCTACGAGCGGCTCGACGCCCCGTTCAGCCTCGGCGGGGGCGTGGCCGTTCCGGCGGGCGACTACACGTTCGCGCAGCAGACGGCCTCGTACGTCCTCGGCCAGCAGCACCAGATCGCCGGCACGATCAACTTCGCGCACGGTCAGTACTACGACGGGACGCTGACCTCGCTGGGCTGGACCGGGCGGGTGGCGTTGTCCTCGCAGCTCTACGCCGAGCCGACGATCTCCTGGAACCGCGTGCGGGTGCCGGAGGGCGACGCCGACACGAACCTGGTCAGCTCGCGGATCACCTACACCTTCACCCCGCACATGTTCACCTCGGCCCTCATCCAGTACCAGTCGCGGACGCACACCGTCACCACCAACGCGCGCTTTCGCTGGGAGTACATCCTGGGCAGCGAGCTGTTCGTGGTCTACAGCGACGGGCGGAGTACGCTCCCGACCGGCCCCGAGCTCCAGAACCGGTCGTTCGTCGTGAAGGTGACCCGCCTGCTCCGCTGGTAGCGGGGCGGCTACGGCTTGGCTGAGGGGGCGGGGCCGGCCGCGGCGGGCGTCGCGGTCGGGCGCGGCGGCGTGGGGTCCACGTACTCGGTTCGCGACTGCACGGTCATGCCGGGCCGCGTCACCTTGACCTCGATGCGGTGCCGCCCGCTCGTCGGGTTCGGGTTGTTCGAGTAGTAGCCGATCATGTAGTAGTCGCTGGCTTCGGCGTCGATGCGCTTGAGCGCGCCGTCGAAGTTGTTGTCGTCGACCACGGCCTCGCCGCCCGTGCGCGCGGCGATGTCCCGCATCGTTTCCTGCTGCTTGACGACCGAGTCGTGCCACTCGGTCGGGTCGACCTGTTCGTCGATCGACTGGGCCGCCACCAGGCCGCGCGGGTCGAGGGTGTAGATCGTCGTGTTGACGCGGTTCGCCTCGTCGGTGAGATGCCGCAGCGAGGAGTCGAAATCCGCGTCGGTGAACAGATCGGCCTGCCGCTGGGCCTCGACCGTGGGGTCGATGACCTGCTGGTGCGACCCGTCGCTGTTGACCTGGTTGCTGCGCAGGAAGTTCTGGACGTTCTGCTGGTAGAAGCCGTTGGGATTGCCGGTGCCGAGCCGCGAGTCCTGGAAGGGCGTGAGGTCGTAGCCGTCGCTCACCCAGACGAGCACCTTCCGGCGGTTCTGGATCTTGGCGAGGTTGTTCAGCGCGTCGCGGACCGTCGAGATCGCCACCTCCGCGTTGTGCTGCAGCTCGGCGACGCCGCGCATGCCCTGGCCCGACTGGATGACGTCGCGCGGCAGCATGGCGTGGCCGGTGATCTTGTTGATCGCCTCGTCCAGCCGCTTGAGATCGTAGGTCGGGCTGACCTCGATGGAGGAGGGGCCGCTCGACACCATGCTGAAGAGATCGCCCTGGTGCACGAGCTCCTTCGCGATCTGCTTGAAGAGCGCCCGCACGCGTGTCGTGTCGTCGACCTGCAGGTTCAGGTCGTCGATGAAGAAGAAGAAGATGCGGCCCGACGTGTCGTCGGTCACGTGTCGCGTCGGCGGCAGGAGGATGCCTTCGGGCGGCGCCGGCGGCGGCGCCTGGACGACGTTCGTGACGCGCCCGCCGTGGCTCACGGTGAGCGATGCGATCTGCTGCTTGACGCCGTCCTCGTAGACCTCGAAGTCGTCTTTCGTGAGATCCGGCACGAAGTTGCCGGTGGCGTCGCGCACGAGCACGTCCATCGTGACCGCATCGACGTGGACGCGGAACGTCGGCTGCGCGGCGTTCGCCGGCGCGGGCGCCTGGGCCGGCGCGGCGGTCTGGGCGCGGAGCGGCGCCGAAAGGGCGAGAGCGGCCGTCCCGAGGGCGACCAGCGCGAGCGATGTTCGGCGTTTCATCACGTGCCCCCCAGTATGCCACGGTCGGCCGGCCAGAACCGGGCAGGATTGCGAAGTCGGCGGCCGTCGTCGGCCCGCGGCGCGAAGTGTTACAGATGAGGTCAGAGCAGTGAAATTCTTATACGCCGACCTCGGCCGGAGCGACAGATATCTGGAGTTCCGTGATCTCGATCCAACATATTGGTATCTTTTTTACGAGAAGTAATAATTTCACTATTTTTCAGTATCTGTAATGTTGACCTGTAAAATCCCGCGAAATATTCTCCGCTGGTCAGAGACTACAACTGCCTTACGTCTCGTAGCATGTTTTCCTTATATATGCGACCGAGGCGCGCGGCAAGAGGAGGCCATCTACTATGCGGAGTGCCTATGCGTCGGGAGTATGCCTGATGCTCGCAGCCGTACCTGACGCTCGCAATGCCTCACCGCGCCAGTGCGCAGACCTTTCAGGGCACCGTGCGAGGCACGGTCTCGGATGCGCAAGGCGTGATTCCGGGGGCCACGGTGGTGCTGCTGAACGAAGCGACCCAGGCCAGCCGGCAAACGGTGACCAACGGACGGGGCGAGTATTCGTTCCCAGCGGTCGATCCCGCCACCTACACCCTGCGCGTCGAGGTGCCCGGCTATCGGACCTACGAGAACAAGAGCGTGCAGGTCTCGACGCAGGGGCAGCTCGACATCCCCATCAAGCTCGAAGTCGGCGCCATTCAGGAGAACGTGACGGTGACGGCGGCGGCGCCGCTCATCCAGACGACCACGGCCTCGCAGAGCGCGACGCTCAGCACGGAGGACTACCGGGAACTGCCGTCCGAGGGCCGGAGCGTGTTCCTGATGGCGACGCTCGAGCCGACGGTGGTGGCGAGCGGCAACGCGCACTGGAACCGGATGCAGGACCAGTCGGGCAACTCGTCACTGTCGATGGGCGGCGGCGCGGTGCGCTCGAACAACTTCCTGATCGACGGCTTCCCGACGACGGACCTGCAGAACCGCTCGTCCATCAACCCGACGATGGAAGCGCTGTCGGATTCGCGCGTGCAGATCCACACCTACGACGCGGAGATGGGGCGGACGGGCGGCGGCGTGATGAACATGACCGCGAAGTCGGGCACCAACAAGTTCTCGTTCTCGGGCTACACGGTGTTCCGGCCGACGGCGCTGCAGCAGCAACTGCTCGTGCCGAAGCTGAACGGCGAGGTGTTCCGGCCGGAGTACTGGCGCAACGGCGGCGGCGGGGTCGGCGGGCCGATCGTGAAGAACAAGACGTTCTTCTGGTTCGCGGGCGAGAAGTACACGGACAACCAGCCGCAGCAGAGCGCCTACCTCGTCCCGACGCTGGCCGAGCGCGGCGGCGACTTCTCGGGACTGACGCGCAAGGGCGCGCTCGTGCCCATCATCGACCCGCTGACCGGACAGCCGTTCCCGGGCAACATCATTCCGGCCAACCGGCTGAACTTCACGGGCATGAAGATCGCGAGCTACATGCCGACGCCGAACACCGAGGTGGACAACGGGACGCAGAACTACAGCTACACCGACATCCTGCCGAGCACGGCGTATCAGTGGACGCTGAAGGTCAACCACAACTTCAGCAACTCCGTGTCGGTGAGCGGGTTCTACCTGCGGCAGAAGACCGGGGAGAACAGCTACAACCTGAATCCGCAGAACAAGTTCGCGGGCACGCAGTACTACCTGGCCCGCGGCGACAACACGCTCGTGCTGAACGGCACGTGGGTGATGAACTCGTCGACGGTGCTCACGCTGCGCGGCGGGTACAACCGGTTCCCGGATGATTACCAGCTGCCGGATGCGTTCGACGCGACGACGCTGTGGCCGAACAACCCGGCGTTCACGGGCGCGTTCACCGACGCGAACCGGTTCCCGTCGACGTCGCTCACCGGTTACGCGGGCACGGGCTGGACGAGCCGGCAGGACAACATCTACTACCAGTACGGCATGAACGGGACGCTGAGCAGGCTGGCCGGGTCGCACAGCTTCAAGGGCGGCGCCGACTACCGGATCCTGGGCGTGCGGTCGAACAACTACGGCGCCTCGACGGGCACCTACACGTTCGACGGGACGTTCACGGGCAACCCGGTGGCAGACCTGCTGATCGGGGCGCCGATCAACGGGAACATCCCGATCTCGACGCAGCTCGACGGCTACGTGAATTACACCGCCGGGTTCATTCAGGACGACTGGCGCGTGAACGACCGGTGGACGCTGAACTACGGCCTGCGGATCGAGAACGAGACGCGGCTGCAGGAGCGGCAGAACCGGATCACGACCGACTTCGCGATGAACACGATCAACCCGCTCAACAGCGAAGTGAGCATCACGAACCCGGTGACGGGCGCGCCGGTCACGCTGATGGGTGGGCTGCTGTATGCGGGCCAGAACGGCGCCCCGACGCAGCAGGGCGGCAACTCGAGCGTGCAGTACTCGCCGCGGGTCGGCACGGTGTTCAAGATCGATGACAAGACGGTCCTGCGCGGCGGTTGGGGGATCTACGTGGCGCCGTGGAACTACGGCTCGGCGGGCACGAGCAGCTGGGCCCAGTACGGCTATGCGGCGACGACCGACCTGCAGCAGAGCTCGGGCGGGGTGCCGATCACCTCGCTGAGCGATCCGTTCCCGAACGGGCTGGTGCAGCCGTCGGGGCAGGCGCTGGGCATGCTCACCAACATCGGAGCGACCACCAACGTCTACCTGCCGCTCAAGGGGACGCCGAAGGTCAAGCAGTACCTCGGTGGACATCCAGCGGGAGTTCGGCGGCGGGATCATGCTCGGCGTCGGATACACGGGGTCGACGGGCACGGATCTCTCCTGGGCGCAGACGATCGATCTCAACCAGATCGACCCGAGCTACCAGACGGCCGGCGTGAATACGCTGGGCAACGTGGCGAACCCGTTCTACGGGATCGCGGACGCGGGGCAGTTCGCGGGGCGCTCGACGATCCAGCTCGGGCAGCTGCTGCGGCCGTATCCGGAGTTCGGGAACCTGAGCTGGGAGGCCGCGACAGGCGCGCACTCGCAGTACAACGCGTTCATCTTCCAGGGCCGCAAGCGCGTGGGCAGCGTCTGGGGGGCGACCTTCAGCTACACCTACAGCCGGCTGAACGACAACCAGGTCGGGCAGGGCAACTACTACTCGCGCTCGGCGCCCGTGCAGAACATGTACGAGCTGATCCCCTGGTCGTCGTACTACAACCCGGACGCGGAGTACGGGCAGAGCCTGCTCGACTCGCCGCACAAGGTGACGATCGCGCCGACCCTGCTCCTGCCGTTCGGGCAGGGCAAGCGGTGGCTGTCGGACAGCGTGTGGGGGGACCGGATCCTGGGCGGCTGGTCGGTGACCGCGGTGCTGCAGCTGCAGAGCGGCTTCCCGATCGGCGTCGGTCAGAACATCACGGGCGGACAGTTCCTGTTCGGCGGCAACGTCCGGCCGAACCTCGTGTCGGGCCAGCCGATTCTGGCGCCGGGCAACATCACGGACCGGATCCGTGCCAACACGACCGACAACCAGTACTTCAACCTGGCGGCGTTCCAGGCCGTGCCCAAGAACACGTACGGCGACGCGCCGCGGACGCTGCCGGACGTACTCTCGCCCCGGCGGACGAACTTCAGCATGTCCTTGACCAAGCAGGTCCAGACCGGCGGCGGCACGAACGTGGATCTGCGCGTCGAGCTGCTGAACCCGTTCAACATCGTGCAGTGGGCGCGGATCCAGAACGCCAATCTCGGCAACTCGAGCTTCGGGCAGATCCGGAGCCAGGCGAACAACATGCGGTCGATTCAGTTCACCGTCCGCGTGTCCTACTAGCGTCGGAAGCCACGGGCGGTCTCACGGGGCGGCGGGGCGTGAAGCCTGCCGCCCCGTCGTCGTCGTACAGGACTGCCGGCCGCCCACGCCTGAGGTTCCCTCGAGCTGGGGCGGGCGGTTTACTCTCTCCTCACTCCTTGCCAGAACCATAAAGAAGTGATTACGGAAGGCCGGGCCGATGCCCCCGATACGTAATGACAACTTTATGATTCATGTTGATTTTCCAAATATGTGGTGAAGATGAACGCAATATAAGAAAAACGACAATCACGTCGCCGCTTGCTCGTTGACCGTCAAAATTCAGCCCCGTATCCTCGCGCCATGCAATCGACTTACCGGAGCCTTATCCACATCTTGTCGATGTCTTATGGCTGCGAAGTGGCCGAGGAGGTTCGACCTATGCGGCGTTTCCTAGCGTTGGGCGTGCGTGCGGCTCTCGCACTCGCGCTCGTCGCGGCGGTGTCAGGTACGGGAAGGGCACAAACGTTTCAAGGCACCGTGCGCGGCACGGTCGCCGACGCCCAGGGTGTCATCCCTGGCGCAACGGTTCAGCTCATCAACGCAGCTTCCGGTACCAGCCGGCAGACCGTGACCAACGGGCGTGGCGAGTATTCGTTCCCGGCGGTCGATCCCGCCACCTACACCCTGCGCGTCGAGGTGCCCGGCTACCGGACCTACGAGAACAAGAATGTCCAGGTCGCCACGCAGGGGCAGCTCGACATCCCCATCAAGCTCGAAGTCGGCGCCATTCAGGAGAACGTGACGGTGACGGCGGCGGCGCCGCTCATCCAGACGACCACGGCCTCGCAGAGCGCGACGCTCAGCACGGAGGACTACCGGGAACTGCCGTCCGAGGGCCGGAGCGTGTTCCTGATGGCGACGCTCGAGCCGACGGTGGTGGCGAGCGGCAACGCGCACTGGAACCGGATGCAGGACCAGTCGGGCAACTCGTCGCTGTCGATGGGCGGCGGCGCGGTGCGCTCGAACAACTTCCTGATCGACGGCTTCCCGACGACGGACCTGCAGAACCGCTCGTCCATCAACCCGACGATGGAAGCGCTGTCGGATTCGGCGGTCCAGATCCACACCTACGATGCGGAGATGGGGCGGACGGGCGGCGGCGTGATGAACATGACCGCGAAGTCGGGCACCAACAAGTTCTCGTTCTCGGGCTACACGGTGTTCCGGCCGACGGCGCTGCAGCAGCAACTGCTCGTGCCGAAGCTGAACGGCGAGGTGTTCCGGCCGGAGTACTGGCGCAACGGCGGCGGCGGGGTCGGCGGGCCGATCGTGAAGAACAAGACGTTCTTCTGGTTCGCGGGCGAGAAGTACACGGACAACCAGCCGCAGCAGAGCGCCTACCTCGTCCCGACGCTGGCCGAGATCAGCGGCGACTTCTCGGGGCTGACGCGCAAGGGCGCGCTCGTGCCCATCATCGACCCGCTCACGGGACAGCCGTTCCCGGGCAACATCATTCCGGCGAATCGGATCAACTTCACCGGCGCGAAGATTCTGAGCTACTTCCCCAAGGCCCAGACGCAGGTGGACAACGGGACGCAGAACTACAGCTACACCGACATCCTGCCGAGCACGGCGTATCAGTGGACGCTGAAGGTCAACCACAACTTCAGCAACTCCGTGTCGGTGAGCGGGTTCTACCTGCGGCAGAAGACCGGGGAGAACAGCTACAACCTGAATCCGCAGAACAAGTTCGCGGGCACGCAGTACTACCTGGCCCGCGGCGACAACACGCTCGTGCTGAACGGCACGTGGGTGATGAACTCGTCGACGGTGCTCACGCTGCGCGGCGGGTACAACCGGTTCCCGGATGATTACCAGCTGCCGGATGCGTTCGACGCGACGACGCTGTGGCCGAACAACCCGGCGTTCACGGGCGCGTTCACCGACGCGAACCGGTTCCCGTCGACGTCGCTCACCGGTTACGCGGGCACGGGCTGGACGAGCCGGCAGGACAACATCTACTACCAGTACGGCATGAACGGGACGCTGAGCAAGCTGGCCGGGTCGCACAGCTTCAAGGGCGGCGCCGACTACCGGATCCTGGGCGTGCGGTCGAACAACTACGGCGCCTCGACGGGCACCTACACGTTCGACGGGACGTTCACGGGCAACCCGGTGGCAGACCTGCTGATCGGGGCGCCGATCAACGGGAACATCCCGATCTCGACGCAGCTCGACGGCTACGTGAATTACACCGCCGGGTTCATTCAGGACGACTGGCGCGTGAACGACCGGTGGACGCTGAACTACGGCCTGCGGATCGAGAACGAGACGCGGCTGCAGGAGCGGCAGAACCGGATCACGACCGACTTCGCGATGAACACGATCAACCCGCTCAACAGCGAAGTGAGCATCACGAACCCGGTGACGGGCGCGCCGGTCACGCTGATGGGTGGGCTGCTGTATGCGGGCCAGAACGGCGCCCCGACGCAGCAGGGCGGCAACTCGAGCGTGCAGTACTCGCCGCGGGTCGGCACGGTGTTCAAGATCGATGACAAGACGGTCCTGCGCGGCGGCTGGGGCATCTACGTGGCGCCGTGGAACTACGGCTCGGCGGGCACGAGCACCTGGGGCCAGTACCGGCTATGCGGCGACGACCGACCTGCAGCAGAGCTCGGGCGGGGTGCCGATCACCTCGCTGAGCGATCCGTTCCCGAACGGGCTGGTGCAGCCGTCGGGGCAGGCGCTGGGCATGCTCACCAACATCGGGGCGACCACCAACGTCTACCTGCCGCTCAAGGGGACGCCGAAGGTCAAGCAGTACTCGGTGGACGTCCAGCGGGAGTTCGGCGGCGGGATCATGCTCGGCGTCGGATACACGGGGTCGACGGGCACGGATCTCTCCTGGGCGCAGACGATCGATCTCAACCAGATCGACCCGAGCTACCAGACGGCCGGCGTGAATACGCTGGGCAACGTGGCGAACCCGTTCTACGGGATCGCGGACGCGGGGCAGTTCGCGGGGCGCTCGACGATCCAGCTCGGGCAGCTGCTGCGGCCGTATCCGGAGTTTGGGAACCTGAGCTGGGAGGCCGCGACAGGCGCGCACTCGCAGTACAACGCGTTCATCTTCCAGGGCCGCAAGCGCGTGGGCAGCGTCTGGGGGGCGACCTTCAGCTACACCTACAGCCGGCTGAACGACAACCAGGTCGGGCAGGGCAACTACTACTCGCGCTCGGCGCCCGTGCAGAACATGTACGAGCTGATCCCCTGGTCGTCGTACTACAACCCGGACGCGGAGTACGGGCAGAGCCTGCTCGACTCGCCGCACAAGGTGACGATCGCGCCGACCCTGCTCCTGCCGTTCGGGCAGGGCAAGCGGTGGCTGTCGGACAGCGTGTGGGGGGACCGGATCCTGGGCGGCTGGTCGGTGACCGCGGTGCTGCAGCTGCAGAGCGGCTTCCCGATCGGCGTCGGTCAGAACATCACGGGCGGACAGTTCCTGTTCGGCGGCAACGTCCGGCCGAACCTCGTGTCGGGCCAGCCGATTCTGGCGCCGGGCGACATCACGAACCGGATCCGTGCGAGCACGACCGACAACCAGTACTTCAACCTGGCGGCCTTCCAGGCGGTGGCGAAGAACAGTTACGGCGACGCGCCGCGGACCCTGCCGGGCGTGCTGTCACCGCGGCGGACGAACTTCAGCATGTCCTTGACCAAGCAGGTCGCGACGGGCGGCGGCACGAACGTCGACCTGCGCGTCGAGCTGCTGAACCCGTTCAACATCGTCCAGTGGGCCGCTCTGGCGAACGGGAACCTCGGCAACTCGAGCTTCGGGCAGATCCGGAATCAGGCGAACAACATGCGGTCGATTCAGTTCACCGTCCGCGTGTCCTACTGAACGGCTGAGTTCCTGACGCGGGGCGGCGGGCCGATCGTGGCCCGCCGCCCCGTTGTCACGTTTAGCCGCTATCCTCAAAAAAACGCCGCGGCTTCTCGAGCTCGAGCGGCATCATCAATCCTGGTTCGGCGCGCTCCGTCCGGCGACGGTCGGGCGCGGCGGCGCGAGCTCGCTCGTGGGGGAATGCGATGAACAGCAACGATGTGCGGGCGTGGACGCGGCGGGACTTCCTCGAGCGGTTCGGGGCCATCGGCGGCTCGGCGATGCTGATGGCCGCGATGCGGTCGTGGGATTCTGATGGCGCAGCAGGTCGAGACGCGGCCGCAGTTGACGGGACGGGGCACGGGCAAGAAGGTCATCGTGCTCGGCGCGGGCGTGTCCGGGCTGACGACGTGCTACGAGCTCGGCAAGCTGGGCTACGACGTGCAGATCCTCGAGGCGCGGGACCGCGTGGGGGGCGTCAACTGGAGCGTCAGGCGGGGCATGTCGCACACCGAGCTGGGCGCGAACCATGAAACGCAGGTCTGCAAGTTCGACGAGGGGCTCTACATCAACGGCGGGCCGTGGCGGCTGCCGTACTGGCACACGGGCGTGCTCGGCTACTGCAAGGAGCTGGGCGTGCCGCTGCAGCTGTTCGTCAACGAGACCGACGCGTCGTACATGTACTACGAGGGCGACGACGCCGGGCCGCTGGCGAACAAGCGGGTGCGGCTGCGGGCGGTGAAGGCCGACATGGTCGGCTACTCGAACGAGCTGCTGGCGAAGGCGGTGAGCAAGGGAGAGATCGATACGCCCTTGAGTGCGGACGACAAGGAGCGGCTAGTCAACTTCCTGGTGACCGAGGGGTATCTGGACCGGAGCGACTACGCCTACAAGGGCGGCGAGGCGCGGGGGCCTGGCGACCCGTACAACTTCAGCGCGCTGCTGCAGGGGCCGTTCGGCCGGCAGGTGCACTCGGTGATGGGCGGGACGGGCGAAGCGCCGATGTTCCAGCCGATCGGCGGGATGATGGAGTTCCCGAAGGGCTTCCAGCGGGCGCTGGGCGAGAAGATCCACCTGAACGCGCCGATCGTGTCGGTCCACCAGACCGCGGACAAGGTGCAGGTGGTCTACAAGGAGGCGAAGTCCGGGAAGCAGCACGAGCTGACGGCGGACTACGTGGTGTCGTGCCTGCCGCTGTCGATCGTGTCGACCCTGGACATCAACCTGTCGCCGGAGACGATGGCGGCGGTGAAGGCGACCAGCTACAGCCCGACGGGGAAGATGGGGCTGCAGATGAAGCGGCGGTTCTGGGAAGAGGACGACCAGATCTTCGGCGGGCACCTGTATTCGAACCTGCCGCTGGGGGAGTTCTCGTATCCGTCGAACGACTACTTCTCGCAGAAGGGCGTGATCCTGGGCTTCTACGGGAACGGGCGGATCAACAACCTGCAGGACCAGCCGATCCAGGCGCGGATCGAGCACGTGCTGAGCAACGCGGGCAAGGTGCACCCGCAGTTGCGTCAGGAGTACGAGAACGCGTACGTCGTCTGGTGGGAGTGGATCGAGTACAGCCGCGGCGCGTGGGCGCAGGGCGGTTTCCGGGCGCCGACCGGCGCCGCGGCGGGGCGCGGCGCTGGTGGTGGCCGCGGCGCGGCGGCCGGCGGCCGCGGCGGCGCTGCGGGGCGCGGCGGCGGGTTCCCCGGGGCGGGACGCGACAACCCGCAGCGTGTCGAGCAGCTGCGGAAGGCTGACGGGCGCATCCTGATCGGGTGCGCGGCGATCAGCTCGGATCCGTCGTGGCAGCAGGGCGCAGTCGAAGCGGGCTGGCACGCGGTCGAGACGCTCCACGAGATGGCCATGCGGGCGTGATCGTCGATCGCCTGGAGCACGCGTGAAGGACGGGCGCCGCACAAGACGGCGCCCGTCAAGTTTCGGGCTTCTCGCGTTCGTGACGCCATTTCGGTCGAGCGGCTCGACAGTTCGGTCGTAATAGATAAACAGATATTTATCAAAGGCTTGTACATGGACTTCGTGATATAGCGAAATAATTCGTCAAATCTTCCCGTTCCAATTGTCTCGGTAAGTCGATCCTTCCTGTTCGTCCCGCCGAAATTCAAATCCGTGGTGAAACGCGGTGCGCAAATGAGAAAACTGCGGCCGTCGTCCGATCGGCAATTGATCGCGATCTGACCCGAACGTATTCTCGCGCCGTTTCTGACCGCAGTCATACGGCAGTAACGCCTTCAGGAGGTTTGAGGTATGCGGAGTCTGTTCGCATCGGGCGTGCGCGCGCTAGTCGCGGCAGTCGTGCTCGTGGCCATGCCGCACATGGCGATCGCCCAATCATTCCAAGGCACGGTGCGAGGCACCGTGTCGGATGCCCAGGGCGTCATCCCGGGCGCAACGGTTGTTCTGACGAACCCTGCCAGCGGGGCGACCCGGCAGACCGTCACGAACGGTACCGGAGAGTACTCGTTCCCGGCCGTCGATCCTGGAACGTACACGCTGCATATCGAAGTGCCGGGCTACCGGACCTACGACAACAAGAACGTGCAGGTCGCCACACAGGCCCAGCTCGACATTCCGGTGAAGCTGGAGGTCGGCGCGATCCAGGAGAACGTGACGGTGACGGCGGCGGCGCCGCTCATCCAGACGACGACGGCCTCGCAGAGCGCGACGCTCAGCACGACCGACTTCCGTGAACTGCCGTCCGAGGGCCGCAGCGTGTTCCTCATGGCGACGCTCGAGCCGACGGTCGTGGCGAGCGGCAACGCGCACTGGAACCGGATGCAGGATCAGACGGGCAACTCGGCGCTGTCGATGGGCGGCGGCGCGGTGCGCTCGAACAACTTCCTGATCGACGGCTTCCCGACGACGGACCTCCAGAACCGGTCGTCGATCAACCCGACGATGGAAGCGCTGCAGGACTCGGCGGTCCAGATCCACACCTACGACGCGGAGATGGGCCGGACCGGCGGCGGCGTGATGAACATGACCGCGAAGTCGGGCACCAACAAGTTCCAGTTCTCGGGCTACACGGTGTTCCGGCCGACGGCGCTGCAGAACGAGCTCCTGATTCCGAAGCTGCAGAACCAGGTGTTCCGGCCGGAGTACTGGCGCAACGGCGGCGGCGGCGTCGGCGGACCGATCGTGAAGAACAAGACGTTCTTCTGGTTCGCGGGCGAGAAGTATCAGGACAACCAGCCGCAGGCCAACTCGTACCTGGTGCCGACGCTGGCCGAGATCAGCGGCGACTTCTCGGGCCTGACCAACAAGAGCGGCGCGCCGGTGTCGATCATCGACCCGCTGACGGGGAAGGCGTTCCCGGGGAACATCATTCCGGCCAGCCGGATCAACCCGGTCGGCGCGAAGATCCTCAGCTACTTCCCGATGGCGCAGACGCAGGTCGACAACGGGACGCAGAACTACACCTATACCGACGTTCTGCCGAGCCACGCGTACCAGTGGACGCTGAAGATGAACCAGAACGTCAGCAACGCGATCTCGCTGAGCGGCTTCTTCCTGCGGCAGGCGACGGGCGAGAACAGCTACAACCTGAACCCGCAGAACAAGTTCGCGGGCACGCAGTACTACCTGGCGCGGTCGGATGACACGCTCGTGCTCAACGGCACGTGGGTGATGAACTCGTCGACGGTCCTCACGCTGCGTGGCGGGTACAACTCGTTCCCGGACGACTACCAGCTGCCCGATCCCTTCGATGCGACGACCCTGTGGCCGAACAATCCGGGCTTCACGAGCCAGTTCACCGATCCGAACCGGTTCCCGTCCACGTCGTTGACGGGCTACTCAGGCACGGGCTGGACGAGCCGGCAGGACAACACGTACTACCAGAAGGGCGTGAACGGCACGATCAGCAAGCTGGCCGGCTCGCACAGCTTCAAGGGTGGCGCCGATTACCGGATCCTGGGCGTGCGGTCGAGCAACTTCGGCGCTTCGACGGGCACGTACTCGTTCACCGGCCTGTTCACGGGCAACGCGGTCGCGGACCTGCTGCTCGGGGCGCCGGCCAGCGGGAGCATTCCGATCTCGGCGGCGGTGGACGGCTATACGCACTACACGGCCGCCTTCGTGCAGGACGACTGGCGCGTGAACAACCGCTGGACGCTGAACTACGGTCTGCGGATCGAGCACGAGACGAACCTGCAGGAGCGGAACAACCGGATCACGACCGACTTCGCCTCGACGACGGTCAACCCGCTTAACAGCGAGGTCAACATCGTGAACCCGGTGACCGGCGCCCCCGTGACGCTCTACGGGGGGCTGCTCTACGCGGGGCAGAACGGCGCGCCGACCCAGCAGGGCGGCAACGCCAAGGTGACGTACTCACCGCGCGTCGGCACCGTCTTCAAGATCGACGACAAGACGGTGGTGCGCGGCGGCTGGGGCGTCTACATCGCGCCGTGGAACTACAGCTCGGCGGGCACGACCAGCTGGGCGCAGTATGGCTACTCGGCCACGACGCAGCTCCAGCAGTCGTCCAGCGGTGCGCCCATTACCTCGTTGAGCGATCCGTTCCCGGGCCAGCTGCTGCAGCCCTCGGGCTCGGCGCTCGGCATGCTGACCAACCTCGGCGCGAACACGACCGTCTTCCTGCCGACGAAGGGCACCCCGACCGTCAAGCAGTACTCGGTGGACCTGCAACGGGAGTTCGGCCACGGCATCATGCTGGGCGTGGGCTACACGGGCTCGACCGGCAGCGATCTGTCGTATTCGACGAACATCGAGCTGAACCAGATCGATCCGGCGTACCAGACGCTGGTGGCGAACACGTCCGCCAACGTGGCGAACCCGTTCTACGGGATCGCCGACGCCGGGCAGTTCGCGAGCCGGAAGACGATCCAGCTCGGCCAGCTGCTGCGGCCGTATCCGGAGTTCGGCAACCTGAGCTGGGCGGACGCGACGGGCGCGCACTCGCAGTACAACGCCTTCGTCTTCGAGGGCCGCAAGCGGGTCGACAACGTCTGGGGTGCGACGTTCAGCTACACCTACAGCCGCCTGAACGACAACCAGATCGGTCAGAGCAACTACTACTCGAGCGCGCCGGGGGTGCAGAACTCGTATGAGCTGATTCCCGGTTCGCCCTACTACAACCCCGATGCGGAGTACGGGCGCAGCCTGCTCGACTCGCCGCACAAGGTGACGATCGCGCCCACCCTCCTGCTGCCGTTCGGCCAGGGCAAGCGGTGGCTCTCGAACAGCAAGTGGGGCGACAGGATCCTGGGCGGGTGGTCGGTGACCGGTGTCCTGCAGCTGCAGAGCGGCTTCCCGCTCGGCGTGAGCCAGAACGTCAACGGCACCCAGTTCCTGTTCGGCGGGGCCATTCGGCCGGACCTCGTGGCGGGTCAGCCGCTCCTGACGCCGGGCAACATCACGACCCGGATCAAGGCGGACACGACCGACAACGAGTACTTCAACACGGCGGCGTTCCAGGCCGTGGCGCTGAACACGTTCGGCAACGCGCCGCGGACGCTGCCGGGTGTGCTGTCACCGGGACGGCCCAACTTCAGCATGTCGCTGGGCAAGCAGGTCGCGACGGGCGGCGGCACGAACGTCGACCTGCGCGTCGAGCTGCTGAACCCGTTCAACATCGTGCAGTGGGCGGCCGTAGCCAGCAACGCGCTGGGCAACTCGAGCTTCGGGCAGGTCCGGAGCCAGGCCAACAACATGCGGTCGATTCAGTTCACGGTCCGCGTGTCGTACTAAATCCGCCCCGGTTGGGGTAGGATCTGGCGTGACGGGCGGCGGGGTGACGGGCTACGGGCCCGTCACCCCGTTGCCTTGTGTCCAGGAGGCGGAGTTCATAATGAAGGTATTCGTCACACTCGTCGTCGGCGTCCTCCTCGCGTCCCCAGCCTTCGCCCAGCAAGACCCCGTCAAGTACGTCGGCAATCCCCGGTCCCCGATTTCGAGCGGCGTCATGATTCCGGCCGGCTCGGCCTTCTTCTGGTCGAGCGGGACGGGGCCGGCCGTCGTCAACCGGGATGCGCCGGCTGGCTCGCCCGAGCGGTACGGCGACACCAATGCCCAGGCGAAGAGCGTCCTGACGCGCCTCGGCGACCAGTTGAAGGCGCAGGGCCTCTCGCTCAAGGACGTCGCGTTCCTCCGCTGCTATCTGGTTCCCGATCCGAACAAGGGCGGGAAGATCGACACGCAGGGGTGGAATGCGGCCTACGGTGAATTCTTCGGCACGGCCGAGAATCCGACGAAACCGGCCCGCACGACCGTGGGCGTCGCGTCGCTCGTCGGTGCCGGTCAGCTCATCGAAGTGGAAGTGTACGCAGTCGTGCCGGCGAAGCCGTAGCTTCGCCGCGTGGGGGACGTGATGAAGAAGAGTGGGGCAGGACCGGAGAACTGGACCCGGCGATCGTTCCTCGAGCGGTTCGGGGCCATCGGCGGCTCGGCGATGCTGATGGCCGCGATGCGGTCGTGGGATCTGATGGCGCAGCAGGTCGAGACGCGGCCGCAGCTGACGGGACGGGGCACGGGCAAGAAGGTCATCGTGCTCGGCGCGGGCGTGTCCGGGCTGACGACGTGCTACGAGCTCGGCAAGCTGGGCTACGACGTGCAGATCCTCGAGGCGCGGGACCGCGTGGGGGGCGTCAACTGGAGCGTCAGGCGGGGCATGTCGCACACCGAGCTGGGCGCGAACCATGAAACGCAGGTCTGCAAGTTCGACGAGGGGCTCTACATCAACGGCGGGCCGTGGCGGCTGCCGTACTGGCACACGGGCGTGCTCGGCTACTGCAAGGAGCTGGGCGTGCCGCTGCAGCTGTTCGTCAACGAGACCGACGCGTCGTACATGTACTACGAGGGCGACGACGCCGGGCCGCTGGCGAACAAGCGGGTGCGGCTGCGGGCGGTGAAGGCCGACATGGTCGGCTACTCGAACGAGCTGCTGGCGAAGGCGGTGAGCAAGGGGGAGATCGATACGCCCTTGAGTGCGGACGACAAGGAGCGGCTGGTCAACTTCCTGGTGACCGAGGGGTATCTGGACCGGGCCGACTACGCCTACAAGGGCGGCGAGGCGCGGGGAGACGGCGACCCATACAACTTCAGCGCGCTGCTGCAGGGGCCGTTCGGCCGGCAGGTGCACTCGGTGATGGGCGGGACGGGCGAAGCGCCGATGTTCCAGCCGATCGGCGGGATGATGGAGTTCCCGAAGGGCTTCCAGCGGGCGCTGGGCGAGAAGATCCACCTGAACGCGCCGATCGTGTCGGTCCACCAGACCGCGGACAAGGTGCAGGTGGTCTACAAGGAGGCGAAGTCCGGGAAGCAGCACGAGCTGACGGCGGACTACGTGGTGTCGTGCCTGCCGCTGTCGATCGTGTCGACCCTGGACATCAACCTGTCGCCGGAGACGATGGCGGCGGTGAAGGCGACCAGCTACAGCCCGACGGGGAAGATGGGGCTGCAGATGAAGCGGCGGTTCTGGGAAGAGGACGACCAGATCTTCGGCGGGCACCTGTATTCGAACCTGCCGCTGGGGGAGTTCTCGTATCCGTCGAACGACTACTTCTCGCAGAAGGGCGTGATCCTGGGCTTCTACGGGAACGGGCGGATCAACAACCTGCAGGACCAGCCGATCCAGGCGCGGATCGAGCACGTGCTGAGCAACGCGGGCAAGGTGCACCCGCAGTTGCGTCAGGAGTACGAGAACGCGTACGTCGTCTGGTGGGAGCACATCGAGTACAGCCGCGGCGCGTGGGCCGGCGGCGGCGGTGGTCCGGCTCCGGCCGGTGCACAGGGACGTGGCGCCCCGGGTGGCGCGCCGGGACGTGGCGCAGGGCGCGGCGGCGCGGGTGGCGGCCGGGGGGCCGGCGCCGGGCGCGGCGGCGGCGGGCGCGGCAACAATCAGCGCGTCGAGCAGCTGCGGAAGGCTGACGGGCGCATCCTGATCGGGTGCGCGGCGATCAGTTCGGATCCGGCGTGGCAGCAGGGCGCGGTCGAGGCCGGCTGGCACGCGGTCGAAACGCTGCACGAGATGGCCATGCGCGCCTAGCACGCACGGCCGGGATCGAAACGACAGGCGGGCACGCCGGGCGATCCGGCGTGCCCGCTTTTTTTGTGCCTACGTCTTGTTGGGGACGTGCACCGTCAACGGCGCCTCGAGCTTGACGGTGAGCGGGGCACCCGACCGGAGCCGGACGTTGTCGCCAGGGGTCGAAACGACCACGGCGGTTCCGGCACCGCCGCCGATCGCCGCACCGATCGCGGCGCCCTTGCCACCCCCGGCGATCGCGCCGATGAGGGATCCGATCGCCGCACCGCCGCCGATCTTCTCGGCGTCGGCCGTCTTCGTGGACCGCGCCTCGTACGCCATGCGCCTGGTCGTCACGTCGTAGCTGTCGTGCCCGATCCCCAGCTGGTCGAACCGGAAAGCGAGCCGGGCGCGGCCCTCGACCTTGCCGGACGGCGTCGCGTCGGTCACGCTGCCGTGAAGGACGCTGCCCGCCGGGATCGTCGTGACCCCGTCGACGACAACGGCGTGCGACACCGTCGCGCGCACGGGATCTTCGGCCTCGTTGGCGTTCGAGGCCAGCGCCACGTCGAGCGTGACCGGCACGATCGTGCCCGCCGGCACCGTCACGTCGTGATAGGCCGGCTTGTGCGTGAAGATCCTCGAAAAGAGCGACGTGTCCTGGCTCGAGGTATCCGCGCTGGCGTGGCTGCAGGCTGGCACGAGCAGCGAGGCGGCCAGACAGCACAGCGCGGCGCGCCACTTCAGCGGTGAGCTCTGCATGAGCAAGACCTCCGAAGGAGAGTCGAGCAAGCTCCGTGCCTCCCCGTCCAGGGGAGTCTTGGCCGCGAAACGTGCCGGATCCGACGGTTGAGGTGAAAATCCTTCCCGGTGGCCCTGGAAACGGCGGAGCCCGGCCTCGTGTGTTCGCCCGTATAATCCTCGGCCATGAGACACCTGGCTGCCGCTCTCCTCGTCGTCTGCCTGGCCCCGCCGGCACACGCGCAGCTTGCGCCGCCGAATGCCGCGGGCATGACGTACGGCCACGTACACCTCAACGTGAGCGACGTCGAGCTGCACAAGAAGCTCTGGTCCGAACAGTTCGGTGGCATCGTCGTCCAGAAGGGGCCGCTCGTCGCGATCAAGTTCCCGGGGATGCTCATCGCGCTGCAGCACCGGACGCCGACAGCCGGATCGCAGGGGGCCGTGCTGGATCACTTCGGATTCAAGGTGAAGGATCTGGCGGCGCACCTGGCGAGGTGGCGGGCCGCGGGCTACGAGGTGCAGAGCGAGTTCACCGGAGCGGAGGGCTTTCCGAACGCGTACCTGCTGGGGCCCGACGGCGTTCGCGTCGAGCTCCAGGAGGACAGGACGCAGGCCGAGGACGTGATTGCGTATCACGTCCACTTCTTCACGCCCGACTACGTGAAGCTCATGAACTGGTACGTGCAGACGTTCGGCGCGGTGCCCTTCACGCGCGGATCGATCGCGACGACGGCGAACGTGCCTGGCATGAACCTGAGCTTCGGGAACGCGCGCCAGGCGACGGCGCCCACCAAGGGCCGCGCGATCGACCACATCGGCTTCGAGTTCACCGACCTCGCGGCGTTCTGCCAGCAGCTCGAGGCGAAAGGCGTGAAGCTCGACGTCCCGCTGCGTGACGTGCCGAGCATCGGCCTCAAGATCGCCTACATCACCGATCCGGACGGCACCTACATCGAGCTCACGCAGGGATACGACAAGTACTGACGCGGCAGCGCGCCGCGTCGGCTCCCGGCCTCACTTCTGCTGCTGTTCCTTTTCCTCTTCTCTGGCGCCGCGCAGGACGCCGGCGAGCGAGTAGTTTCCCTCGGCGCAGGCGTACTCGTAGATGAGGTCGTGCGTCGCGCGCCAGGGGTACTCGCCGCTCCAGGGGCGATCCCAGGTCGACGGATCCTCGACGGTGAAGTGATACAGGACGTTGCCGTCCGCCATCCGGCTGAACCGCTCGACGACGTGCAGGTTCTCACTTGCGCCGTGGAACTGGGTCTTGTCGGTGAAGTTGGTCGTGTCGACGATCAGCGTGTCGCCCTCCCAGTGGCCGATCGAGTCGCCCATCCAGCGGCGGACCGTCGGCGGCAGGTGCGTGCCGCCGATGCGCACGATGCGCGCGTCGTGCACCATCTCGTTCAGGATCAGGACGGTGTCCGGCGTCTGCACGATCTGCTTGAGGTTGTTGTACCAGTAGTTGGGCAGCGCCGGCGGGCCGGACGTCGATCCGAACCCGAGCAGGCAGCGCTCCGAGAGGGGGCGCGCCTCCGGATCGTCGTACGCGCCGGCCGGTCCGGCGGGCGCGTTGTCGCCGGCGTCCGGGCTGGCGCGGTGCGACAGCAGACGCGCGTTGCGCTCGCGGGCGCCGGCTGTCATCGGGGGCACGCGCCCGTTCGGCGGGTCCACGACGATGGAACTGCGCTTCTCGCCGTTGATCGTCGCCAGCTCCGTGCCCGGCGCGGTCCAGAACAGGTTGTAGCCGCCCACGATGCCGCCCCCGGCGCGGAACACCTGTTCCAGGTAGGAACTGGTCGGCGAACGGTCGCCGCCGACCGGTGGCGCGACGCGGTCGGCCGCGCTCGGCTCGGCGGCCTGCTCGGTCCGGTTGGCCTGCTGCGACTCGATCGCCGCCGCCTCCTCAGGCGTCAGCACGAGGCGCGTGCCGAGCGCCGGTGGACGCTCCAGGGGCGTCATCGTGGCGGCGTCGTAGGTGCCCTGCAGATCGGGATGGCCGCCGGGCGTGCGTGCGGGTGCGAGCGGTGCGGCTCCCTGCGCCTGGAGCGGCGCGGCCGCTGCGCAGAGCACGACGGCGATGGCAAGACTTCCCGGCAGGCGGCGAGTCGGCTGTCGCATGGGGGCCCTCCGGGGCACAGTGTAGCGCGGCCTACCGCGGACGGATCACCCGTTCTCGCCCCTGTGGGCTCTGGGCTCTCGGCTCTGGGCTCTGGGCTCGGCTCTCGGCGCTGGGCAGATCACGGCTCAGCGTGACAGCGGGACATGCCGAGAGCCGAGAGCCGAGAGCCCAGAGCCCCCGAGAGCTGCCGTCAGCGCTTCACCGCGATGCCGGTGATCTCGAACTTCCCGTTGGCGAGGAGCGCGCCGGCCTGGATGAACATGCGGGCGGGGAACTCCTTGGTGAAGTAGGTGCGGTAGACGGCGTTGAAGTCGTTGAACTGCGACTCGTCGGACGTGAAGATCTGCACCAGTACCAGGTCGTCCATCGTCATGCCGGCCTTCTCGAGCGCGCCCTTGACCTGATCGAGCGCGCTGTGGGCGGCGGCGGCCGTGTCGGCGCCGCGGCCGAGCATGCCGGAGATGTACAGGGTGTCGCCGACCTTCACGGCGCCGCTGAACGGCGATCCCGACGTCTCCGACGCCGAGTGGCCGTCGATGTACTGCCGCGCCGTCTGCGCCGACGCGGACGTGCAGAGCCCGATGCCGAGAATGACGCCGAGGACGGCGACGAGGGTTCGCGAGCGCATGTGACCTCCTCAAAGGCAGCGGCCGGGGCCGCTGCAGAAAACGCAGGGACGCGTAGAATCAGGACGTGAGCGGTAGTGTATAACGCGAGGGTGTGTGAGATGGAACCTCGATGTTTCCTCGTGACCGGCGGGAGCCAGGGCATCGGCGAAGCCGTGGTTGAACAGGCCCGGAGGGCGGGCCACAATGTGGCGTTCACGGGACGCGACAGCGCGCGGCTGGAGGCGGTCGCACGCCGCACCGGCGCGCACGGCCTGCGCGCCGACGTCTCCGCGCCCGCCGACAACGCGCGGACGGTGGCGTTCTGCCTGGAGCGCCTGGGCCGCGTCGACGTGCTCGTGAACAACGCGGGCTATGCGTATCGCGCCAACATCGGCGAGATGGACATGGCCGCGATGAAGGCCGTGTTCGAGACCAACGTCTTCGGCCTCGTCGATTCGACGAACCGGGTCGTGCCCGGGATGAAGGCGCGCGGCGAGGGCGATATCATCAACCTGGCCTCGACGTCCGGCATGAAGGGCGGCGCCGGCGGCACCGCGTACGGCGGGACCAAGTGGGCCGTACGGGGCATCAGCCAGTCCTGGCAGGCCGAACTCAGGCCGCACGGCATTCGTGTGGTCTGCATCTGTCCGTCCGAGGTGCAGACGAACTTTGACGGGAAAGTCGGGCGGGACAACCCCAACAAGTTGTACGCTAGAGATATCGCATCGACGATCATGGCGGCCCTTGACCAGCCGCGGCACGTGCTCTGGCCGGAGATGGCCGTCTTTGCCAACAACCCGTGGAGGGAGACCTGACCCACAGGATGGAGGGAGACGAGATGACGCGGAGACGAAGACTTGGTCGGCTGGCGATGGGCGTGGCGGTGGGCCTGTTCGCGAGTGCGCTCGCCATCCACGCCCAGAACAAAGGCGAACACGCCTTCCGCGGGAAAGTGGAGTCCGTGGACCCGGCGACCAAGACGGTCAGCGTCACCAACGAGAACATCGAGGGCTGGATGCCCCCGATGACAATGAGTTACAAGGTCGACGACGCGGTGCTGGCCCAGGTGAAGAAGGGCGACGAGATCACGGCGACCGTCCATGAGGGCGATTTCCAGCACCTGTTCGGCGTCAAGGTGGAGGCGGCCACGGCGGCCGCCCCGGCCGAGGAGCTCCCGCCGCTCTCCTATGCCTGCCCGTCGAAGGGCGAAGAGGCGGTCATTCTCGACAAGCCCGGCAAGTGTCCGAAGTCGGGCGCGGCTCTCGTGCCGGTTCGCCTCGCCATGGCGTACTCGTGCCTGAAGGTGGCGCTCTTCATCCGCGACAAGCCCGGCATCTGCCCCATCGACCACACGAAGCTCGTTCCCATCACCGTGGGGCTCTACTTCACCTGCAAGGACGACCCGAGCGTGAAGGAGCTCAATCCCGGCAAGTGCAAGGACGGCAGTCCGCGCGTGAAGACGTACGAGCGGCGTCCGCACGGCGACCACAACCCCCGGCACGGCGGCGCCTTCTTCATGGCGGCCGACCAGTGGCACCACCTCGAGGGCACGCTCGTGCAGCCGAACATCTTCCGCGTGTACTTCTACGACGACATGTCGCGCCCGCTGGTGCCGAAGGGATTCGCCGCGAGCGTCGCGCCCGCCGACGGCAACGGCACGCAGACGGGGACCGCCGTCGCCCTGACCCACCACCAGGGGGCGCCGAGCAACTCGCTGGAAGTGGCGGTGAACAAGACGGCCTGGCCCCTCAACTTGAAGATGCACCTCAAGTTCGACCCGACCGATCAGGACCAGCTGTTCGATTTCACCTTCGCGGACTACTCGAAGGAGCCCTGAGAAGAGGGCGGGTGGGGCAGGTGGGGCGGGTGGGACCTGCCCCACCTGCCCCACCCGCCCCGTTCGGGCTACTGCACGAGCTTCACGCCGAGCTTCGTCGTGTTCCCCTCGGTCAACTCCACGTCGGTGCTGAAGGTCCGGTAGCCGTCCTTCCGCACCTCCAGATGGTGCCAGCCGGGCGGCATGTGGATCGTCAGTTCGTCGCGGCCCAGCAGGCCCTGCCACGCCTCGTTGTCGACGAAGATCTGCGCGTCCGGCGGATCCACCCGCAGGTCCAGGATGCCGTAGGGTGATGCCGGCTGCGCCCCGTTCGCCGGCGGCGGCGGTCCGGCCGTCCACTCCGGCGGGAGTGGCTGCGGCGCGGGCACCGCCCACGGCGCCTCGCTGCGCGCGAGCGGCCGCATCGGGTGCCTGATCTCGAGCGTGTCGCCCCGCGCCACGTAGATTCGCTGGGCGAACCCTTCGTAGCCGTCGAGGCGCAGCTCGATCTCGTGGTTGCCCGCGGGCACGTAGAGCCGCTGGAAGATGCCGTCGAAGTCGTCGGCGAGGCCCGCGTAGTACCCGTCGATGTACACCTCGGTTTCCCGCGGCGTCACCATCGTGCGAATCGCGCCGGCGCTGTAGGTGAGCGACTGATAGTACAGCCCGGGATACGGGTAGAACGGTCCGTAGTACGGCCCGTAGTAGAACCCGAAGTAGGGGTGGTAGTAGAAGCCCAGACGCAGACTGACCGGCGGGAAGGCGTACCGCCGCGGGAAGCGCCAGTAGTCGGGCGGCGTCACGTGGGGCGGAGGCGGCGCCGGCCTGGGCTGGGCGCGCTCGGGCTGGTTCCGCTGGCCCCGGCCCGGCTCGCCGCGCTGCGGCTCGCTCCGGGGACGGGCGCGGCTGGGCGTCTCGCTGCCGCCCTGGCGCGGCTGAGCCTTCTGCGGCTCGTCGGTTTGCGGCTGGCGGCGCTGCGGGTCGTCCTGTGCGGCGGCGACGCGGAGTGCCGGCGCGGTCGCCATGGTGATCGCGATCACGGCGGCGGACACGATGGCATGACGCATGACAGGTTCTCCGTTAGAGGGCAGGCGGAAGCTTCTTCAGGATCCTCGTGACGGCATCGTCGATCTTCCGTTCCATGAACGCCTGATTGTCGATGGCGTTGTCCATCGAGCCCTCGGCCCACCCGCGCCAGACGAGCGCGTGGGTCCGGGCGTCGACGAAGTCGATGAGCAGCGTCCCCGCGTCGTAGACGTAGGGCTCGCAGCCGGTGCAGGTGTAGCCGTAGGACGCATCGACCTGGGTGGCGTTGATCTCCTGGTTGATGCTCACGTGGTAGTGGACCAGCAGATCGGGTTGCCCCTGCGTGTGCTTCTCGAGGCCGCGGCTCGCCAGGTCCCGATCGACGTCCGCCTCCAGGCGGTCCAGGAAGAACGGGTTGTTGTCGAGCCTCGGATCGCCCGTCCGCAGCTGGTCGTCGGGCGCCCAGCCGTAGGAGTGATAGCGCGAGAAGTCGTTGCCGCGGGCCACGTACGAGCTCACCTGCAGGGTCGCGCAGCCCGCGACGGCCAGCGCCGCGAGGCCCACGGCCGCGGACCAGTTCCAGCGTCGTGACGGATGCATGATGCTTCTCCTCGCCGGCTACAGCGGCGGAAAGCGCGCCAGCATGCGCGTGACGGCCTCGTCGATCGTCTTCGCCAGCCGGTCGTGGTTGTCGAGGATACCTGCCAGATCGCGCTGCGCCCACCCGCGCCAGACGACGCGGTTCGTCCGGGCGTCGACGATGTCGATCACGATCGTGCCCGCCTCGAAGGTGTGCGTCGTCACGGTGGGATTGCCCTGGTAGCCGTAGCCGCGGTTGCGATCGGTGCGATCCACGTCGATGCGCTCGCTGATGGCGGCGTGGTAGTGAACGAGGAGATCGGGCGATCCCGTCGCGCGCCGGTATCCCTTGGCCTGCAGGGCCTTCTCGACGGCGCCCTCCAGGTGGTCCTGGAAGAACGGGTCCTTCGCGAGCCTGGGGTCGGAGACCGGCAGTGCGTCCGGGGTGCCCCAGTCGAAGGTGTGGTACTTGGAGAAATCAAGCCCGTGCTGCACTTGCGAGCTGACGTTCATCGTCGCGCACGACGTCAGGGCCAGAACGCCCGCGCCAATCGCAACCAGCCGGAGCAGTGACCGCATGTCCGGTACCTCCGCGAGACCACCGTGCGAAACCGATGCCAGGGCGGGTTCGGGCCAGGAACCCCGCCATTGGCCGCCTGAAACGGCGTCTCGTGGACATTCGGGAGGGCGTCGCCGCCGGATTCCCGGCAGCGGGGCGCCCGCTACCGGCGCGGCTTCTCGAGCACCCAGACGAAGTTGGGGGAGAGCGGCTCGACGGCTTCCAGCCAGCGGAGCGGCACTCGCCGGGTGACCGGCGCCAGCTTCGCCAGCCGGGTGAACTGGAACCGGCCCGGGTCCTGGAGCACGCGTGCGGTGTAGCGATGCACGACGAAGCGCCCGCAGGCGCGCCGCAGCTGGCGGAAGGAGAGATACCGGCAGCCGAACCGCTCGCCCTTGCCGGCGGCACGCACCAGGCGGTCCGCGATCGCGCGCGGCAGCATGGGCAGCAGCGGCAGGTCGGTACTGATTTTCCCAGAGGACGTACTTGTTGACCGCCGCGAGGAAGCAGCAGCCTCCGGGTCTCAGCACGCGTTCGAATCTCGGCGAAGAGCGCGGCGGGGTCGTCGAACCAGTAGTACACCTGGTTGCAGACCACGACGTCGAAGGAACCGTCGGGGAAGCGGAGGTCGGCGCCGCTCATGACCGCGAACTCGACGTTCGGTCGGGTCGACCCGGAATCCGGCGCGTCGGACCGCGTCCTCGTCGACGTCGATGCCGACGATGGAAGCGGCACGCTCGGCGAGCAGGGACGTGATGACACCCGAGGAGCAGCCGATGTCGAGGACGCGCCGCCCGGCGAGGCCGCCAGGGGCGAGGTGCGACTCGAGCACCGCGACGACCTGACGACCGACGCGGAGGCGGGCGTCGCGTTCGAGGATGGACGGACTCAGCGCCGAGAACGGTCGATCGGGAGGATGCATCGATTGACTCGCGAACCTGACAAGAGTACGCTGAGCCGCATGCCGGAATCGGCCGCCGGGACGATGCAAGTGGAACGGATCGAACAGGATGGCGTGCTGCTCGCCATCATTGTTCGGGCGGCGCCGGCGCCGGTCAAGACCGTTTTCTACTCCCCCGAGGACGCCCCGCTGCAGATGGGCAACGTCGTGCACCATGCGGGCGACGTCATCCGTCCTCACACTCACCTCGAAGCCTCGCGCACCGTCGACGCGACCCAGGAAGTCCTCTTCGTCGAGCGGGGGCGCGTGCGCATCACGCTGTTTACGCCCGCCGGACGGCAGGCGTACGTCGGCGAGCTCCTTCCCGGCGACAAGGTCCTGCTGGTCCAGGGGGGCCACGGCTTCGAGATGCTCGAGGACACGGTCTTCTTCGAGGTCAAGCAGGGCCCCTACGCGGGCTACGAGCGCGGCAAGAAGTTTCTTGGATGACCATCCCGGTCAACGTTCCCGTCATTGCGCCGGGAGCGGAGAGCGAAGTCCTCGAGTGCGTCCGCTCGGGCTGGATCTCCTCGACCGGTCCGCACGTCGAGCGGTTCGAGCGCGCGTTCGCTGACTGGATCGGCGTTCCCCACGCCATCACGACGACCAACGGGACGAGCGCGCTGCACCTGGCGCTGGCGTCGCTCGGCATCGGACCCGGCGACGAGGTGATCGTGCCGGCCCTGACGATCGTGTCGTGCGCGCTCGCGGTGCTCTACACCGGCGCACGCCCCGTGTTCGTCGACGTCGAGCGCGCGACGGGCAACCTGGACGTCGCGCAGGCCGAGCGGGCGATCACGCGGCGGACGCGTGCCGTCATGCCCGTACACCTCTGGGGACAGCCGGTGGACCTGGCACCGCTCAGACGCCTGGCCGCCCGACACCACCTGCGCGTGGTCGAGGACGCCGCCGAGGCGCACGGTGCGACCTATCGCGGCCGGAAGGTGGGCGCGTGGGGTGACGCGGGCTGCTTCAGCTTCTACGCCAACAAGATTGTCACGACGGGCGAGGGCGGCATGGTCGTCACGCGGAACGCGCGCCTGGCACGGCGGGCGCGCCTGCTGCGGGATCTGGCGCACTCGCCCCGGCGGCGCTTCGTGCACGACGAGATCGGCTTCAACTACCGGATGACCGCGCTGCAGGCGGCGCTGGGCCTGGCGCAACTGCGCGACGTGGACACCTACCTGGCGACGAAGCGCTGGATGGCGGACGAGTACGCACGTCAGCTGCAGGATGTCCCCGGACTGACGCTCCCGACCGAGTTGCCGGAGCGGACGCACGTCCACTGGATGTACGCCGTCGTCGTCGAGGACGAATTCGGGATGACCCGCGACCGGCTGCAGGTCCACCTGCGGCAGGCGGGCATCGACACCCGGACCTTCTTCGTGCCGCTGCACCGCCAGCCCGTGCTCCGCGCGCTCGGCCTCGGCGGCAGGCGCCGGCTGCCGGTCTCGGAGGATTTGTCCAGGCGCGGGTTGTACCTGCCGAGCGGCCTGGCCATCACGCAGGCGCAGATCGACGAGGTCTGCGCCGCGGTGCGGCGCGCGGCCCGCCGACGCCGCACGGCGCGTTGAGCGGCCGCGTCCCGATCCTGGTGGTCAGCGGGAAGAACCCGCTGGCTGCACCGGGTGGCTACGCGGCGTACGGCCACAATCTCTGCGCCGTGCTCCGCACCCTGGGTCGCGACGTGCACATCGTCGCCCTCGGGAGCCGAGACGAGAGCAGCGCCACCGACCTCGGACAGCTGCACCTGGTCCGGAACGCGCTCGCCTCGAGGATCCCGTTCATCTCGGACCTCCAGATGACGGCGCTGCCCCTCTACAGCACGTCGTTCGCCCGGCGAATGGAAGCGATCGCCGGCCATGGCCCGTGTCTCGTCTGGGGCCTCGGACCGTGGGCGCTCGCCGGGGCGATCTTCAAGCGCCGGCGACCCGAAGGCACGCGCCTCCTCGCCAGCTATTTCACGACGTTCCGCCACGAGATGCGCGGGTCGCTCGACGCGATTCACGTGGACGACTACGGACTTGCGATGAAGCTGCAGTACGCGGGAGTCGTCGGCCTCATCGGCCCGGTGTTCCGGCGGATGGAGGCCTTCACGATGGAGCGGGCCGATATCGTGGTGACGCACTACCGGTCGACCGAGAAGATCCTCGCCGCGGAACTGGGCGTACCGCGCGAGAAGTTCCACCGGATGACGTACTACACCGAGGTGTTCGACCGGCCGGCGCCGACGCCGCTGATGGAGGAGCCCGCGAGGCCCCTGGTGGTCACCGTCTGCCGCCAGGATCCGCGCAAGGGCATCAACTTCCTGTTGCGCGCCGTCGCCATCCTCGCCCGCCGGGGCACCGTCGTGCACTGCCTCGTCGCGGGCGGCGGCAGCATGCTCGAGGCGAACCGGCGGCTGGCCCGTCGGCTCGGCATCTCGGACCGGGTATCCTTCGCCGGTTTCGTGGGCGACGTGCGGTCGGTGCTCGAGGCGGCCGACGTCTTTGCCTTTCCCGCCGTCGAGGAAGGCAGCGGCTCGCTCTCCGTGCTCGAGGCGATGAGCGTGGGGGCGCCGATGGTGGTCACTCGCGCCGACGGTCTGCCCGAAGACATCGAGGACGGCCGGTCGGGCCTCCTCGTGCCGAGCCAGGACCCGGAGGCCCTCGCGGACGCCATCGCCCGACTGGTGGCCGATCGCGCCCTGGCGCGGCGCCTGGGCGACGGCGCCCGGGAGGCCTATCGCCGGAAATTCAGCATGAGCGCCATGCAGCGCGACGTCGAGGCGCTGCTCGCCGCCATCGACGCCTCCTAGCGGTGCGCGCGTCCCGCTACGGCGTCGACACCGTCCGCATCATCCAGACGATGTTGTCCCAGCTCACCGGCTTCTGCGTGCCGTCGAAGAGCTTCGCATAGCGGCCGCCGGACGCCGTGAACGAGAACGCCTTGACCTGGTCCGGCGGGTTCGTCGTCGCGTTGCGGAGGATCTCCAGTACCTGCTCCTGGTTCCAGATCTGGAGCTTGGACGGATCCTGGGCCGCGTAGAACTTGCCGGGCGACGCCGGACGCCGGCTTCCGACGCCGCGCGTGAAGGTGATGTGCATCTCGAGATGCTCGCCGCCGGCAGCCTGGAAGACCCAGTCCTGGGTTTCCGTCACGTTCGTGCCCTGGCCGTCGATCGTCCGCTTCATCGTTGCCGTGGTCGCGGGCAGGTAGTTGCCGAACGGACCGGGCGCCGTCGCCGGATCGGCGGTGATGCCGCCGATCACGACCTGCGCGTTGGCGCCGGACGGGTCCTTGACGGGCGAGGCCAGGTACACGAAGCGGTTCAATCCGTGGCCGACCGGCTTGCCGTCGGGGCCGTTGATGGTCAGCTGGTCGACGAAGATCGCGCGGAGGTCCATGTCCTTCGCGGGTCCCTGCGGGGCGACGCTGAGAGTGAACCCGGTCGGCAGCATCGACGTGACCGCGGCCTCGGGCACCTGCAGGTCGAGCTGGAAGCGGATCTCGGAGCTGTTCTCGACAACCGTCTGGGCCCACGCCGGTACGGCCGCCATCACGCAGACTGCCGCGATTGCGGCACGCCGGTACCACCGTTCGTACATGCCTCGCCTCCTTGGACGGGCTGCCATCTTACTGCAGGTTGCGGGCGGCGCTCCTCGCGGCGGCGCGCGCCCGCTCCGCCTCGAGCGCGCGGGTACCGCTGATCCGGGCGGCCGCGACGAAGCGGGCGAGGGCCTGCTTCTTGCCGACGAATCCCGGAACGCGCAGGTACTCGCGATAGGAGTCCGCCGCTTCGTCCACGGGGACGCTCCCTTCGAATCGAAAGCCCTGGAGCGGGATCGAGCGCGCCGCGATGAGGGCGTCGGTGCGCACGGCGAGGCGCACGAACAGGCCCGTGCAGGCGACGAAGATCACGATCGCCGCGCCGGACGCGAGCATGCACAGCGAAAGGCCGCGCGGGGAGCGCTGCCAGCGCCGGGTCGCCCGGTCGAGGACGAGCCCGGCGGCCAGGCAGAGGAGAAGCGCCACCACGCCCGGCACGAGTCGAGACTGGAGGCGCCGCACGACGCCCGCCGCGCCACCCTCCGCGAGGCGCCAGACCGCGGCGATGCCGTGCGGGACGAGGGCGCGAGCCGCATGCAGCTGTCCGAGCCAGAGCTGGCCGTACGTGTAGAACTCGGTCCGGCCCGCCAGCATCAGCAGGGCGGACCACGCCGACGCCGCCAGCACGCACGCCACCGACGCGCGCACGATCCCGCGGCGCCTCGGCTCGCTCAGGAACCGGCAGAGGACGGGGACGAGTACGACGCCGGCGATGCCGAGACCTCTCATCCCGAACGTCGCGAGCCCCAGCCACCACACGTACCAGCTGGCGTAGACGTACACGTGGAGGAGAACGGCGACGGTGAGACCCGCCAGCACCGCCTTCTCGCTCGCCGGGCGGCGTTCGAACGCCATCACGACCGGCACCGCGAGCAGGAGCGCGTACAGCGGGTGATAGGTGAGCAGGCCGTGCCACGGATGGACCAGCACGGCGGCGAATTCCGGGTGGCCGAAGTCCAGACTCTCGAATCCCCCCCCGCCGTACCAGTACGGCGAATGGAGGAAGGCGCCGGTCATCCACCAGTTCCTCAGCAGGATCTCGGCGCCGGCGATCGCCAGCGGCGCCGTCAGCAGGGCGAGGTGCAGCCCTCGCCGTGTCGGCCGTGCGATCAGCGAGCGCCCCGCGACCAGCAGCGGAACGACGGCGTACAGACCGAGCTCCGGCCGGACCGTGACCAGGAGCGCGCAGCACGCCCCGAGCGCGAGCGTCTCGACCGGGCCCCAGCTGGCGGTCTCGATCACGAGGAGAATCGCCACGGCCAGGCACGGATAGGACAGGGCTTCGGAGGCGATCGCGCTCGAGTAGAAGCCGACCGGCGTTCCCGCGAACGTGGCGCCGAGGCCGAGGAGGATGAGCGGGCGACGCCCTCGCGAGGCGAACGCGAGGATCCGGTACATCGCGGCCCAGAACGCCAGGACGAGCACCCAGCCGACTGCCAGCGCGTTCAGGTCGAGCGGCCCCCACGCGGGAACGGCGGCGAAGATCAGCCCCGGCCCGAACGACCAGGGCGACAGCGGCACGGCCATCGGCGAGAGCACGTGGCTGCTGATGGCGGTGATGTCGCCGGAGCGAAATGCAGCCGCCCACTCGAGATAGTGGCGAAAGTCGGGGCCGAAGAACGTGTTCGCGAGCAGCAGCACGGCGCCGGCGGCCGCCGCCGCTCCGAGGGTCGACGTGCGGGGGATGCGCACAGGACTCTTGTAGCGCGAGACGGAGCCGAACAGCCGAGGCGCTTGCGCAGGAAATTCGAGACACGGGCCACTGACGAGCTTCGCGCCCGCACACGTGACGCGCGTCGCGTGACGGCGACATCCCTGCGATAAGATCGCTCGACCGCGATGCCACCTTCACCGAGTCGGCGCAGCCCCTGGTGGGTCGGCGCGCTGACCTTTCCCGCGACCTGGGTATTCGTCGCCGGCGCGCTCCTCCGGATCTGGTACTGGATCTCGGCCAGGCCGCTCTGGCTGGACGAGGAGATGATCGCCCTCAACATCCGCGATCGCGCGCTCACCGCGCTCGCCGGCCGCCTCTGGCTCGATCAGGGGGCTCCGCTCGGATGGCTGGCGATGCAGCGCATGGTCGCCGACGTGTTCGGCACGAGCGAGATCGCGCTGCGCGCCGTGCCCGCCCTCTTCGGGGTGGCGACGCTCGCGGTCGCCTGGTGGGTGGGGAAGCGCTGGATGTCGGCTGCCGGCGCCGCGGTCTTCGTCCTCCTGCTCTCCGTCGGTCAGTGGATTTTCCACTTCTCACTCGAGCTGAAGCACTACTCGGCGGACACCTTCTTCGCGCTGCTCCTGCCCGCGCTGGTCGTGTGGGCCCTTGACGCCGGCGACGCACGGGGGCGGCTGCGCCGCGTCGGGATCTGGTGGGTCGCCGCGGCCGCGGCCGAGTGGTGCTCGATGGGCGGACTGCTCGCCGCGCCTGCGTGCGCGCTCGTGCTCGGCATGCTCCTCTGGCGCCGCGACGGGTGGCGCAGCGCGGCCGTCTTCACCGCCTGCGGCGTGGGCTGGCTCGCGATCTTCGGCCTGCACTACGCCCTGTCGCTCCACTTCACCGCGAACAGCGAGAGCCTGCGCGCGATCTGGGCCGACGCGATGGCGCCGGACGCCGGCCCGCTCGACCGGATCCTGTGGCTGGTCCGGCAGGCGGCGCCCTGGGCCGACAAGCCCGGCGGGAGCGGGCTGCCGTGGCTCTTCTGGGCGACGGCCGTTGCCGGGTTCCTCCTTGCCCGTCCCCGGGTGCTGGGCCTCGTCCTGGCGACGATGCCCCTGTCGGCGGCGGTCCTCGCCATCGCCCGCGTGGTGCCCATCGCCGATCGCCTGTCGATCTGGGCGCTGCCCGGCGTCTACGGCGGGATCGCCCTGGCGCTCGACGCCGGCGTGCGCTGGGCACGTGCGTCGTACGCGCGGCGGGGATGGGTCCGCGTCGCCGCCGGCGTGGCGGCGGCCGCCGCCGTCGGCGCCGTGATCCCCGTGTGCTGGAACGTCGCGCGCCGCGCCTCGGTGGACATCCCGGCGGCGCATCCGGCCAACAGCAACCACGATCTCGACGATCGCGCCGCCGTGACGTGGCTGGCGGGTCAACGACGGTCGGGCGATGCCATGATGACGACCCGCCTGGGCGAGCCCGCGGCGTGGTGGTACGCCGGCGTGCCGATCGACACGCCGTTCCGGGGTGGAATGATGGACGGGATGCCGATTTTCGAGATCACCTACCACGATCCCCATCCGCGGTGCGAAGACGAGCTCGCGCAAGCGCTGCAGCCCTACAGCCGCGCGCTCGTCTACCTCGGCTTCCGCTTCGACGATGTACCGAAGGGATTCGACGACCTGCTGCTCAGGCGCCTCGCCCGGCTGGGGCACGTGGATGCCGTCCGGCAGTTCGCGGAGACGAGCAAGGCCGTCATCGTCACCCTCGCGCCGCTCGGCGATCGTCCGAGCGGCATCGTCGACGACCCGCCGCCGCCCGGCGCACTCGACGGCTGTCTCGGCGTCGACCCCGCGGCGCGGTGGTGACCCGCGGTCCGCAATGCCGACCGATCGCGTGGCGCCACTCTGGCTGACGATTCCCCGGGCCATTCGCTGGTTCAACTACCGCTACAGCCTGCCGCGGGTCGGGATCTCGAGCTGCAGGATCGGGCTCGGCGCCCGGCACGTCGGCGCCGCCGACAGGCCGCTCGTGCTGACCAGCTCCATCTCTGAGGACTACGCGCGCCTCTGGCTGTTCTTCGCGCGACGGGCGCTTCCGGCCGATCGGTGGGACTTCCTGATCGTCGACTCGGCGGGGGACATGGAGCCCGCGAAGCTCGGCGGCGCGACCGTCGTCCGCTATCTGAACGTCTACCACGGGAGAAAGATCGACACGCTGTTGCGGCGGACCGTTCGGGCGGAGACGGTCTTCCTGTGCGACGACGACAAGTACCTGACCGGCGACGTGACGTCGTTCGCGGCAGACCTGGAGGATGCCCGCACGCCGGTCGTGTCGCTGGCGCCGCGCGCGTGGTGGAAGTTCCGGATCGAGGGTCGCGAGTATCTGCCGATGGGGTCGTACGCGCTCCTGCTCAAGCGGTCGGCGTGGCTCGATCTGGACCTGAGGCTCGAGTCGCCGCGCGGGCTGGAGTCGCCCTATCGCATCTTCCCTCCGACGGCGAAGCCCCAGACGTCGTACGACACGGCCGACTACGCCAACGAGCAGCTGCTGCTGCAGGGGTACCGGGTCGTCACGCGATCCGATGTCGCGGCGCTCACGGGCTTCGACGGCCTGAGCGCGCCGCGCGTTCTCCTCATGCACCGCGGCAAGGCGTACGTGAAGAAGGCGCTGCTCCAGGCCGAGCACTTCCGGGACGGCTCGATCAACGGCGCGGTGATGAAGGCGATGTACGGGATGGTGAAGATCGAACGCCTCTATCGCGCCATCTTCGGCGAGGCGCCGCGACTGTCCACGGGGTTCACCGAGCGAGAATTGCTGGATGTCATCGAGTGTAACGTCCGCCTCGACGGTGATCAGCGGGCCGCGAGCGCCGCATCGCTCGCGCCGATGGACGACGTCTGTGACAACCTGATGACAACTGCGGGCCGATGATCTGATGAAATTTTCGAGGCATCGTTTCGAGGCCCGACCGTTACAGCGACCTTAGACGTCTATAAAGAAGGGCCTCCGCGCGAGGACGCGCTCGTCGATCGTTCACGGCTCGGGTATCTGTCAAACCAGGTTTTCATGTCCACACAGCTCAGGCAGTCCAAGGGTGCGCTCCGGGTCTTCGTGTTCCTGCTGGCGGCCGTCTCGGCCGCGGCGTGCGCGCGGACCCAGGCGCAGCCCGATACGTCGGGACGAGGACGCGAGGGAGGGCCCGGCGCGGCCCCGGAGACGATTCCGGTCGTCACGGCGCCGGTCGAGGTGAAGACGATGCCGGTCATGCTGGATGCGGTCGGCACCGTCGAGGCGATCTCGACGGTGGGGATCCGCTCGCAGGTCACCGGGCAGCTGCGGGAAGTCCGGTTCACGCCGGGCCAGGACGTCAAGAAGGGCCAGCCCCTGTTCGTGCTCGACCCGCGTCCCTTCGAGGCCGCGGTGCGCCAGGCGGAGGCCGTGGTGGCGCGCGACACGGCGCAGGCCACCGACGCGAAGGCCGAGCGCGCGCGGCTCGACGACCTGTTGAAGCGCGGGCTGATTCCCCGCAATCAGTACGAAGCGCAGGCCGCCGCCGCTGCCGCGCTCGAGGCGAGCATCCAGGGCGATCAGGCGCAGGTCGAACAGGCGAAGCTCAACCTGCAGTACGCGAACATCACGGCGCCGATCGACGGGCGCGCCGGCGCGCTCATGGTGCACCCCGGGGATCTCGTTCGCGCGAACGACACCAGCCCGCTCGTGACGATCAACCAGCTGTCGCCGATCTACGTCACCTTCTCGGTTCCTGCGCGCTACCTGATGGACATCCGGCACTACGCGTCGCGGGCTCCGCTCGTGGTCTCGGTGAAGGGCCAGGCCGCCTCGCCCGGCGCGCAGCGGTCGCCGGCGACCGACTCCGAGACGGACGCGCCGGTCACCGATCCCGTGCCGGTCGCCGCGGCGGGACCGAGCGGCCGCGGCACCGTCACCTTCATCGACAACGCGGTGGATCCGACGACGGCGACGATCACGCTCAAGGCCACGTTCCCGAACCCGGGCGGCGACCTGTGGCCGGGCCTGTTCGTCCAGGTGTCGCTGCAGCTCTCGTCCGAGCCGCACGCGGTCGTCGTGCCCGCCACGGCGGTGCAGGCGTCGCAGCGCGGCTCGTACGTCTACGTCGTGAAGAAGGATGACACCGTCGAGATGCGCGACGTCGTCGTGGAGCGGCAGCAGGGCGACCAGGTCATCGTCGCTCATGGCCTGAACGGGGGCGAAGAGGTGGTGACCGACGGCCAGCTCCGCCTCACGCCCGGCGCCCACGTCACGACGAGCGGGGAAGGGGCGTCGGCCTCATGAACATCGCCGCCGTCTTCATCCGCCGGCCCGTCGCCACCGCGCTCCTCGTCCTCTCGATCCTCATCTTCGGCATCACCGGCTACCGGCTGTTGCCGGTCAGCGACCTGCCGACCGTGGACTTTCCGACCATTCAGGTCAGTGCGAGCCTTCCCGGCGCGAGCCCCGAGACGATGGCGTCGTCGGTCGCCACGCCGCTCGAGAAGCAGTTCGCGACGATTCCGGGCATCAGCTCGATCAGCTCGAGCAACTCGCAGGGCAGCACCGACATCACGCTGCAGTTCGATCTGAACCGGTCGATCGATGCGGCCGCGCAGGACGTCGAGTCGATGATCTCCCGGACCTCGCGCCAGCTGCCCGCCGACATGCCCGCGCCGCCGTCGTTCCGCAAGGAGAATCCCGCCGCGGCGCCGGTGCTGTTCCTGACGCTCAGCTCGAACACGCTGCCGCTGTCGGACGTGGATCACTACGCGGAGACCGTGCTCGGCCAGCGGCTGTCGATGGTCTCCGGCGTCGCGCAGGTGAACGTCTTCGGCGCCAAGAAGTACGCCGTCCGCATCGATCTGGACCCGACCGCGCTGGCGGCGCGGCAGCTCGGGATCAACGAGGTCGCCAACGCGATCGCGGCGGCGAATTCCAACCGGCCGACCGGCACCCTCTACGGACCCAATCGCAACTTCGTCCTCGAGACCAAGGGCGAGCTGAACGACGCCGCCGCCTACCGGCCGATCGTCGTGGCCTATCGGGACGGCCGGCCCGTCCACCTGGACGAAGTGGCGAACGTCTACGACGGCGTCGAGAACGAGCGGAACGCGAGCTGGAGCAACGGCGCCGCGACGATCTACCTGGCCATCCAGCGGCAGCCGGGGACGAACACGGTCGCCGTGGTCGACGCGATCAAGGCCATCCTGCCCCAGATCGAGGCGACGCTGCCCGGCTCGGTGACGCTCGCCATCCGCAGCGACCGCTCCGAGTCGATCCGCGAGTCGGTGAACGACATCAAGTTCACCCTGATCCTCACCGTGTTCCTCGTGGTGCTCGTCATCTTCCTGTTCCTGCGGAACCTCTCGGCGACCATCATCCCCAGCCTGGCGCTCCCGTTCTCGATCGTGGGCACGTTCGCGGTCATGTGGGCGTGCGGATACAGCCTCGACAACCTCTCCCTGATGGCCCTCACCCTCTCGGTGGGCTTCGTCGTGGACGACGCGATCGTCATGCTGGAGAACATCGTCCGCCACATGGAGATGGGGAAGTCGCGGATGCAGGCCGCCTTCGACGGGTCGAAGGAGATCGCCTTCACGATCGTGTCGATGACGCTGTCACTGACGGCGGTCTTCATCCCCGTGCTGTTCATGGGCGGCATCGTGGGACGCCTCATGCACGAGTTCGCGGTGACCATCGCCGCCGCCGTCCTCGTCTCCGGCGCCGTGTCCCTGAGCCTGACGCCGATGCTCGGCAGCCGGTTCCTGAAGTCGCAGCACGGCGTCGCGCACGGCTGGCTGTACAACACGATCGAAGCGGGTTTCAACGGGCTGCTGCACGCGTATGCGTGGTCGCTGCACCAGGCGATCCGCTTCCGCGTCGCCGTGATGGCCGCGTTCGTGCTGCTGCTCGCCGGCACCGCGTACCTCTTCACGGTCGTGCCCACCGGCTTCATCCCGAGCGAGGACACGGGGCAGCTCGGAGGGCAGATCCAGGCGGCCGAGGGCGTGGGCTACGACGCGCTGGTCGTGCGCACGAGACAGGTGATGGACATCCTCGCTCACGACCCGAACGTGGACAGCTACACCGCCAACGTCGGCGACGGCGGCGGGCGCGTGAACCTCGACCTGAAGCCCATGAGCCAGCGCACGCTGAGCGCGGACGACGTGATCGAGGAGCTGCGGCCGAAGCTGGACGCGGTGCCCGGGATCCGCGTGTTCCTCTCGAACCCGCCGGCGATCCGGATCGGCGGGCGCAGCTCGCGCAGCGAGTACCAGTTCACGCTGCAGGATCCGGACACGCAGGAGCTGTACCGCGTCGCGCCCGCGTTCGAGAAGGCCCTCGGCAACGTCGACGGCCTGGAGGACGTGACGTCCGACCTGCAGGTCACGACGCCCGAGATTGCCGTCGACATCGACCGGGACCAGGTCGCGGCGCTCGGCCTCACCGTCGACCAGGTGGAGTCGGCGCTCAGCTCCGCGTACGGGGAACGGCAGGTGTCGCACATCTTCGCGCCCGACGACGAGTACCAGGTGATCATGCAGGTCGCGCCGAAGTACCAACGCGACCCCGCCGCCCTCTCGCTGCTGGACGTGCAGACCCCCAGCGGCAAGCTGGTGCCGCTGTCGACCGTCGTCACCACGCACCAGAGCGTCGGTCCCGCGTCGGTCAACCACACCGGACAGCTGCCGTCCGTCACGATGTCGTTCAACCTGAAGCCGGGCGTCGCGCTCGGCGACGCGGTGTCCCGCGTCCAGAAGCTGGCGCAGCAGACCCTGCCGGCGACCGTCTCGGGCACGTTCCAGGGCACGGCGCAGGCGTTCCAGGATTCGATCCGCGGCCTGGGCTGGATTCTCGCGCTGGCGATCTTCGTGATCTACGTCGTTCTCGGCATCCTCTACGAGAGCTTCATCCACCCGGTGACGATTCTCTCGGGGCTGCCGGCCGCGGGCTTCGGCGCGCTGCTGACCCTCCTCATCTTCCACCAGGAGCTGAACATCTACTCGTTCGTCGGCGTGATCATGCTGGTCGGCCTGGTCAAGAAGAACGGGATCATGATGGTGGACTTCGCGATCGACGCGCGGCGCGACGGGCAGCTGCGCGCCGCCGACGCGATTCACCAGGCCTGCATGGTCCGCTTCCGGCCGATCATGATGACGACGATGGCGGCGCTGACCGGCACGCTGCCGATCGCGCTCGGGTGGGGCGCCGGCGCCGAGGCGCGCCGGCCGCTGGGGCTGGCGGTCGTGGGCGGCCTGCTGGTGTCGCAGACGCTCACGCTCTACATCACGCCGGTGTTCTACCTCTACATGGACGCGCTGCAGGAGCGGCTCTACGGACGGCGGCGCGTGGCGATGCCCCAGCTGGCGGCCGACGCGGCCCGTGCCGGCGGCGCGACCAGCTGAGCGCTCAGCCGCCCGCGAGCCGCGGCACCAGATAGACCTCGCTGGCAGGCTCGAGATCCACGTACGCCGCGTCCTGGTGGATCGCCCCGTCGATCGCGACCGCCATGTCCTCGACCGTCCCGGCCAGCTCCGGAAACCGCGCCACCACCTCCCGGAGCAGATCCTGCACGCGCGGCGCCTCGATCGTGACGGCTTCGACGCCGCCGGTGTGCGCGCGCATCTCGTTCGAGAAGTGGAGCGTCGCCATCAGGCACCAGCCGGCGCAGGCTCCGCGGCGCGAGCCGCCAGCCCGGCGAGCACGCGCGGCGGCGAGAGCGGCAGCTCGGTGAACCGGACGCCGGTCGCCGACCGCATCGCGTTGGCGATCGCGGCGAGCGGCGGGACGATCGGCACTTCGCCCACCCCGCGGACGCCGTACGGGTGCGACGGGTTCGGCACCTCGACGATGACCGCGTCGATCATCGGCAGATCCGACGCAACCGGCATGCGGTAGTCCAGGAAGCCGGCGTTCTGCATCACGCCGCGCTCGTCGTAGACGTACTCCTCGTTGAGGGCCCAGCCGATGCCCTGCGCGGCGCCCCCCTGCATCTGGCCCTCGACGTAGCCGGGATGCACGGCCTGCCCGACGTCCTGGATTCCCGTATAGCGCACGACCTTGCTCACGCCGGTCTCGGGATCCACCTCGACGTCCACGATCGTGGCGGCGAAGGCCGGTCCGGCCATCGGCGCGTTGAGCGTGGCGCGCCCGACGATGGGGCCGCCCGTCTTGGCGAGCTGTGCCGCGAGAGCCGGAACCGACAGCGCGCGGTCGTCGTCGGCGACGAGCGAGCGCGCCTGGCCGTCCTGCCAGCCGACCTGCTCGACCGGCACGTTCCAGATCTTCGCCGCGCGCGCGCGGAGCTGGTCGCGCACGTCCCCGGCCGCCCGCACCACCGCCATCCCCGTCGCGTAGCACACGCGGCTGCCGGCGGTGATATCCGTGTACCCGGCCGTGTCGGTGTCGGCGACGATGGGGCGGACCCGCTCCACGGGAATGCCGAGTTCCTCGGACACCATCAGCGCCTGGGCGACCCGGGTGCCGCCGATGTCCGGGTTGCCGGTGACCACCGTCGCGCTGCCGTCGGAATCGAGGGCGACGGTCGCGCTCGAGTTCATGCCGCCGTTGAACCAGAAGCCGCACGCGAAGCCGCGACCCTGGTGCGGGCCGAGCGGGGCCGTCCAGTGCGGATGCCGCTGCGCCGTTTCGAGCACGGTCTTCAGCCCGATCGGTCCGTACTTCGGGCCGTAGGGCGCCTGATCCCCTTCGCCGACCGCGTTCTTCATCCGCAGCTCGATGGGATCGATCTGCAGCTGGCGCGCCAGCTCGTCCATCAGCGACTCGGTGGCGAGGGTGCCCATCGGCGATCCCGGGGCGCGATAGGCCGCGACCTTGGGCTTGTTGACGACGACGTCCAGGGACTCGATGTGGAAGTTGGGCACGCGGTAGCAGGCCAGCGCGCACATGGCCGCGGCGCCCGACGGCGACCCGCGGTACGCGCCGGCCTCGAACGCCATGGAGAGCTCGGCGGCCGTCAGCGTGCCGTCCTTCTTCGCGCCGAGCCGCGCCCTGATGTGGCAGCCCGACGTGGGGCCGGTGGCGCGGAACACCTCGTCGCGGGTCATCACCATCTTGACCGGCCGTCCGGCGCGCTTCGAGAGCATGACGGCGAGGGGCTCGAGGTACACGGGCAGCTTGCCGCCGAAGCCGCCGCCGATCTCGCTCGGCGTGACGCGGATGTGGGCGGCGTCCATGTGCAGGATGCCCGCGCAGGCGTCGCGGACCAGGAAGGGCCCCTGCGTGGTCGTCCAGATCGAGAATCCGCCCGTCGGTGCCGTAGCGCGCCACGCAGGCGTGCGGCTCGATGTACCCCTGGTGGACCATCGGCGTCCGGAACTCGCGCTCGACGATGACGTCGGCGTCGGCGAAGCCCTGGCGCACGTCGCCGCGCGAGAGCTCGACGCGGCCGGCGACGTTGGTCGGCGTCGCGGCGCCGGGCACCGGCTTGCCCTTGGTGACGAGGTTCGCGTGGAGGATCGGCGCGTCGGGCGCGAGCGCGCGATCCAGGCTGAGGACCGGCTCGAGCACCTCGTAGGTGACGGCGATCTTCCGCGCCGCCTCGTGCGCGATGTCGGCCGTCGTCGCGGCGACGGCGGCAACCGCGTGCCCGTGGTAGAGCGCCTTGTCGTGCGCGATCGTGTTGTCGCCCATGTCGCGCAGCTCGAATCCGCCCTCGGCGCCGAGCGAGACCGTCTTGTCGGTCGGCGGAAAGTCCCGGCCGGTGACGACGGCCTTCACGCCGGGGACGGCCTCGGCGGCCGAGGTGTCGATCGACACGATGCGCGCGTGCGCGTGGGGGCTGCGAAGGACCGCGCCGTGGAGCATCCCCGGCAGGCTCAGGTCTGCGCCGTAGGCCGCTCGGCCGGTGACCTTGTCGACGCCGTCGTGACGGATCGGTCGGGTGCCGACGAACTGGAATGCGCGTGTGCTCATGCCGGGACCTTTCGCATCTCGTCGGCCGCGTCGAGCACGGCCCTGATGATCTTGTCGTAGCCGGTGCAGCGGCACAGGTTGCCCGCCAGCCAGTAGCGGGCCTGCGCCTCGGTCGGGTCGGGGTTCCGGTCGAGCAGCGCCTTGGCCGCGACGATGAAGCCGGGCGTGCAGATCCCGCACTGGAGCGCGGCGTGCTCGAGGAACTTCTGCTGCAGCGGATGGAGCGCGCCGGCCGGCGCGAGACCCTCGATGGTCGTGACGGTGCGGCCCTGCGCCTCGGCGGCCAGCACGAGACAGGCCGGCACCAGCCGTCCGTCGAGCAGAACCGAGCAGGCTCCGCAGTCTCCGGTGGCGCAGCCCTCCTTGGTGCCGGTCAGGCCGACGCGGTCGCGCAGCGCGGTCAGGAGCGTTTCGTGCCCGTCGCAGAGGAACTCGACGGGCTCGCCGTTGATCGTCGTCGTGACGTGAATCTGCGGCACGTCAGCGCTCCTCCGCGCGGGCGCGCGCAATCAGGGCCGCTCGTTTCGTCAGCACCCCGGCGACGGTGCGCCGATAGGCCGCGGTCCCGCGGGTGTCCGTGATCGGCCGCGCGGCGGCGGTCGCCGCCGCGGCCGCGCGATCGAGGGCGGCCGGATCGAGCCTGGTCCCGACCAGGGCCCGGGCCGCATCCTCGGCCAGGATCGGCGTGGGAGCCACGGCCGCCAGGGCGACCCGCGCCGCGGTGCACGTGCCCGCGCCGTCGAGCGTCAGGGCGACGGCCGCGCCCGCGATCGCGATGTCCATCTCGGTGCGCGGCGTGAGCCGGAGATAGGCGTCAGCCGAGTGTGCCGCGGGCCGCGGGACGATCAGCGCGACGAGCAGCTCACCCGGCTGCAGGGCCGACCGTCCCGGCCCCACGAAGAACTCCTCCGCCGGGAGGCGCCGCTCGCCGCCGGGGCCGGCGATCACGCACCGGGCGCGGTTCACGATGAACGCGCAGGGCGTGTCGGCGGCGGGGGAGGCGTTGCAGAAGTTGCCGCCGACCGTGCCGCGCCCCTGGATCTGCATCGACCCGATCAGCGCGACCGCCTCGGCGATCCCCGGCCAGAGGCGCCCGAGCTCGGCCGATTCGCCGATGGCCGCCGCCTCGGCCGCGGCGCCGAGCCGCAAGCCGGACTGGTCGATGTGGATGGCGACCAGATCGGGGATGCGCTTGATGTCGAGGAAGGCCTCGGGCTGCCTGAGCCCGGCGCGGAACTGGACCAGCAGGTCCGTGCCGCCGGCCAGCACGCTGGCGGAGGGGTGGGCGTTCAGGAATCGGATGGCGTCCGCGATCGTCTGCGGCGCCTGGTAGTCGACCACGGGCATGCGGACTCCAGAATCGTGTAACCAACAGTAATCTTACACGGACGGCCGCCGGGGCCTCTGGACCGGCGCGCAACCCGTCGGCCGGGTGGACAAATCGGGTACGATCCCGCGCATGGGTGGGCTGAACTGGCAGTGGATTGCCTTGATGGCGATCGCGCCGCCGCTCGTGGCGCCCGGTGTCGCGTACCTGGGCTGGCGCACGGGCGAGATGATCCTCGGCAACGTCGCCGGCGGCGTCGTGATCCTGGGGACTGCCTTCGCCCTGATCATGCGCGAGTCGGCCGAGGTCGACCGCGTCACCCGTGCCTGCCTGGCCGCCGGCTACAGTTGCTGGCCGGTTCCGAGCCCGTTCGTCCGCTACGCCATCTACGCGGGCATCGGCTTCGTCCAGGTGATCGCCCTCTTCATGTGGAGCCTGAACGTCGAGCGGCGGATCCGCAACCGCCGCTACGCCCCTGAGTGGAGATGAGCACCGGCCGGCCATGAGGCGACTGGGAACGTTCGCGCTCGCCGCACTGGTCGCCGGAGTCATCACGGGCCTCGCGGCGGCGCGGACGGGCGTTCCCGCCTCGGTCGCCGGCCCGCTGGCGTGGCTCGTGCGCGCCTGGACGCAGGCGCTTGCCAGCGTGGCCGTGCCGCTCGCACTCGCGCAGTTCTTCCTCGCGGTCGCGAAGAGCACCGGCGCCCGGACGGCCGCCGCGAAGCTCGGCCTGTACGTGCCGGTCGTGATCGCCGGTCTGCTCGTGCTCGCCGTGGCGGTGACGGTGCCCCTGACCGTTGCCGCGATGCACCTGCCGGGTCTCGACGCGCTGTCGCTCCCGCCGGTGGGCCATGCGGAATGGAGCCAGCCGGCGCCGCTCGCCAGCCTGTGGCGGGAGCTCCTGCCGCAGCGAATCCTGGCCCGCGCGCTGTCCGGCGATCTCGTCGCGATGCTGGCGCTGACGCTCGCCGGCGCGCTGTCCGTGCGGCTTCTCGGTCCGCGGCGGCGCGCGTGGGTCGTGAAGCCGGTCGAGGTCGTCTCGGCGGTCGCGTACGGGGCCGTCCGGCTCCTGCTGCTGGCGGCCCCGGCCGTCGTGTTCGCGGTCGCGTTCGGGACCGTGCGCACGTCGGGGCTGCAGATCGGCGTCGTGCTCGCGGCCAATGCCGCCCTGAAGATCGTCGTCACGCTCGCCGTCGTCGCCGCGATCTACGGGGCGGTCGCCGCCGTGCGGATCCCGATCGGCGCGTTCGCGTCGGCCGTGCTGCCCGGGCAGATGGTGGCGCTCGCGACGCGCTCGTCCCTCGCGTCCCTCCCGGCGCTCATGACCGGAGCCCGCGAGCGGCTCGGCCTCGACGCCGAGATTTCGGGCGGGCTGCTCGGCTTCGCCGGCGCGGCCGTCAAGCTCTCCGGGCCGGTCTCGAGCACGTTCAAGTTCCTGTTTCTCGCCAGCGTCCTCGGCGTCCATCTCTCCCCCGCACAGGTCGGGGCCTTCGTCGCCACGATCCTGGCGACGAGCGCCACGACGGTCGGCATCCCGCAGGTATCGGTCGACTCGACGTCGCTGGCGTTCTACGCGGCCGCGGGCATGCCGCTCGAGTACGTCATGCTGCTGGGTACCGTGGTCGCGCTGACCGATCCGGTGTCGACCATGCTCAATTCGACCGCATATCTGGCGTTCACCGCCGTCGTGTGCCGGCTCGGCCTCGGCCCGGTCAGCGACCGCGCGGCGGTGGCGCCCGTGCCCCAGACGGCGGGGTGAGTGGCTGTGAAGCGGATCGCCTCGCTGCCGTTCTACGCGGCCGCCGGCATCCCGCTGCCGTACGTCGTGCTGCTCGAGGCGACCACGGCGCTGACGGACCCGGCGCTGACGATGCTCAACTCGACCGGGTTCCTGCTTTTCACGGCGATCGTCTGCCGCCTCGGGCTCGGACGGACGGATCGGGTGGAGACCGCGGCGTGATCGCCTTCTGGACCAACGCGATGGGGCGCGCGAGCTTCGAGCGCTTTCTCCGGCTGAACACCGACGAGACGTATCCGGCGTTCGACCTCGTGCGCTACGAGGACCTGGAGCCGCGCCAGCCGCTGGCCGCGAAGGCCCACATCTTCGCCGCACTCGACCAGCTCGATCCGCGCGGGATGCCGGCCGTCGAAGCGCTGTGGGATCGGCTCGCCGCCGTGCCGGGCGTTCGGCGGCTCAACGACCCGCGACGGGTGCTGCACCGCTACGAGCTCCTGACCGCGCTCGCGGACCAGGGGCTGAACCGGTTTCGCGTGTGGCGGTCCACCGACGACTTGAGCCGGGTCCGGTACCCGGCGTTCGTCCGGGAGGAGCGCCGGCATACCGGCGCCCGGCACCTCCTGCGCGACCGGCGGGCGCTCGATCGCGCGCTCCGCGGACTCGCCGCCCGGGGCTTCAAGCGGAGAGACCTGCTCGTCGTCGAGTTCTGCGAAACGGCGGATCGGGACGGCCTCTACCGCAAGTACGGCGCGTTGAAGGTCGGCGAGGCGATCCTGCCCAGGCACATGATGATCGGCCGCGGATGGATGCTGAAGAGCCCGAGCCGGATCGCCACGGTGGAGGGGGCGCGGGAGGAGCTCGCCTACGTTCGCGACAACCCCCACGAGGCCTGGCTGCGCGAGGTTTTTCGCATCGCCGGCATCGACTATGGGCGGGTCGACTACGGCGTGCTCGACGGCGCGCCCCAGATCTGGGAGATCAACCTCGACCCGATGCTGGGCACGGTGCGGGGCCCGGATCGGCCGCCGCCGGATCTCGCGGCGGTCCTGGCCGAGCGGCGCTCGATCGCGGCCTGCCGGCTGAGGGACGCGTTCCTGGCGCTCCAGGCGGGCGACTCGCCGCGGCCCGTGACCGCCGACGTTCCCGTGGAGGCGCTGGCCGCGATTCGCCGCCGGACCCGGTCGGTGCGCTGGCGCAAGCGGGTGCGATCCGTCGCCCGGTGGTGCCAGCGCCAGCCCGTCCTGGGTCCGCCAATTCGGTGGGTCTCGGCCAGGACCGCGCGGTTCCGCGTGCCGTGACGCGACACGGATGAGCTCCTGGAATGTCTCCTTGCGATCCTTTTCGTCCGCTCGTTACGCAGCCGCACTAGAATCACCGGCCAGGAGGCGTCGCATGGACCTGGTACAGCGCGCGAAGAACATCTGTCTCGCTCCGCAGACTGAATGGCCCGTCATTGCCGGCGAGACGACACCGACGGCGGATCTCATCAAGGGCTACGTCCTGCCACTCGCAGCCATCGGCGCCGTCGCCGGCTTCCTGGGCGGCTCGTTCGTCGGCCTGAGCCTGCCATTCGTCGGCAGGGTTCGCACGCCGATCCTGTCCGGCCTCAGTCTCGCGATCTTCGGGCTGGTGATGTCGGTCGTGGCCGTCTTCGTCATCGGCTTCATCGTCAACGCGCTGGCGCCGACCTTCGGCGGCGAGAAGAACCAGGCCCAGGCCCTGAAGGTCGTGGTGTACGTGTACACCCCGGGCTGGGTCGCCGGGGTGCTCCGGATCCTGCCGGCGCTCGGCCTGCTGGCCCTGCTGGCGGCGCTGTACGGGCTGTACCTGCTGTACCTCGGCCTGCCCGTCATGATGAAGTGTCCGAAAGAGAAGGCCGCCGGCTACACGATCGTCGTGGTCGTCTGCGCGATTGCGTTCTCCATCGTCGTCGGCATCATCGGCGGGCTGTTCGGCGCCGCCGGGGTGATGGGCGCGGGCGCGATCGGTGCGCTGGGCGGGGCGAGCGGGCAGACGGCGTCGTCCGCGCCGGCGTCCCAGGCGGCGAAGCCCGATCCCAACAGCGCGCTCGGACGGCTCCAGGCGCTGTCGAACTCGCTCGACCAGGCCAACCAGAAGATGCAGGACGCGCAGGCCAAGGGTGACACCGCGGGCCAGACCGCGGCGGCGATGCAGGGCCTCGGGGCGCTGCTCGGCGGCGGATCGCGCGTCGAGCCCGTGGACATCGACCAGTTGAAGCCGCTGCTGCCCGAGACGTTCGCGGGCCTGGCGCGCCGGAGCAGCAAGGCGGAGAAGAACGGCGTCCTCGGCCTGAGCGTATCGAACGCCGAGGCCGAATACGGCGACGGGAACGCGAAGAGCGTCACGCTCGACATCTCGGACTCCGGCGGCATGAGCGGCCTGGTCGGGCTGGCCGGCTGGGCGGGGGCGGTGGGCGAGAAGGAAGACGAGAACGGCTCTGAGAAGACGACGAAGGAGAACGGCCGGCTGGTGCACGAGGAGGTGTCGAAGAACGGAGGCACGAACGAGTTCGACATCGTCATCGGCGACCGCTTCGTCGTCGGCGCCAAGGGGGACGGCGTGGACATCAACGCGCTCAGGACGGCGGTCGCGGGTCTGGATCTTGCGAAGCTCGAATCCATGAAGGACGCGGGCGTGCAGAAGTAGCGACATGTCCAGGAAACGTCGCCGCTCCGCGCGGCCTCAGGCGCCGGCGGCGACTCCGCGCGCACGTCCGCGCCTCGCGAACGTCTCGATCCCCGGCGGCCTCGCCGTCCTCACGCTCGTCGCCTACGCGAACGCCTTCGGCACCGGCTTCCCGCTGGACAGCCGCGCGCTCATCCTGCAGGATCCGCGCGTCCACGCGCTGTCTCGCCAGAACCTGGCGCTCATCCTCCAGCGCACGTACTGGTGGCCGTCCGGCGAGAGCGGCCTGTACCGGCCGATCACGACGCTGTCGTACCTGTTCAACTACGCGATCCTCGGCAACGCCCAGCAGGCCGCGGGCTACCACTGGTTCAACCTCCTGGTGCACGGCGTCAACGTCGTGCTCGTCTACCTGCTGGGGCTGCGCCTCGTGCGGCGAACCTGGCCGGCCGCCTTCATCGCCGGGGTGTGGGCCGTGCACCCCGTCCTCACCGAAGCGGTCACCAACATCGTCGGGCGCGCCGATCTGCTGGCGGCCTTCGCGGTGCTGGCCGGCCTGCTGGCGTACCTGAAGAGCACGGAGGCGGTCGGCTGGCGGCGCCTCGCCTGGCTGGCCGCCCTGATGGCGGCCGCGACGATCGGCGTGTTCTCGAAGGAAAGCGCCGTCGTCCTTCCCGGCGTCGTCCTGCTGTACGAGCTGGCGTGGTGGGGCGATCGCCGGCCGCTGCGCGGCCTGCTGGCGGGAGGCGCGGCGCTGGTGCCTCCCCTCGCGGCCCTGGCGTACCAGCGGTCGGTGGTGCTGTCGGCGTCGGGTCCGGCAGTCTTCCCGTTCACGGACAACCCGATCGTCGGCGCCGGGTTCTGGACCGGCCGGCTCACCGCCCTCGGCGTCATGGCCCGATCGCTCGGGCTGATGGTGTGGCCGGCCACGCTGTCGTGCGACTACTGGTACGCCCAGATCCCGTTCGCGCGGGGCAGCGTGTCGGACTGGGTGGCCTGGTCGGTTGTCGCCGCGGCGTTCGCGGCGATCGGGGTGCTCTTCTGGCGGCGGCGCCGCGCCGCCTTCTTCGCGGCCGCCTTCGCGGTCCTGGCGTATCTGCCGGCGTCCAACCTGCTGTTCCCGAGCGGGACCATCATGGCGGAGCGGCTCCTGTACCTGCCGTCGGTGGGCGTGATGGCGTGCCTGGTCATGGCGGTGTACGCGCTGGGGACGCGCGTGCGGTGGACGCCCGCGGCGCCGGTGACGCTGATGCTGATCGCGGCCGCGTTCGTGGTGCGGACGTGGATTCGCAATCCCGATTGGAACGACGAGCTGTCGCTCGCCATGTCGGCCGTCAGGACGAGCCCGAACAGCTTCAAGAGCCACGAGATGCTCGCCGAGGCGCTCTACGACGCCGATCCGAACCAGACGAACCTGGGGCGCGTCATCGACGAAGCGGAACGGAGCGTCGCGATCGTCGAGCGCCTGCCCGACGCGCAGAACGATCCCGAGATCTTCCGGCGGACGGCCGGCTACGACCTCGATCAGGGCGATCACCTGTGGCGGAGCCGGCCAGATCGGCAGGCGCCGCCCCCGGAGAGCGTGGCGCTGTACAAGCAGTCGGTGCCGCTGCTCGCGCGCGCACGCTCGATCCTGGTCGCGGTGAGCCCTGCGCTGGATCGCTCCGGGCGGCGTCCCACGGGCGCGTCAGCCGAGCTCGCGACCGTGGATCGCCTGCTCTCGGCGGCGGACCTCAGGCTCGGCGACTCGGACGCGGCCCTCGAGGCGGCCCTGCGCGCGCGCGAGGCGGACGTCGGCGACCCGCAAACGCACCTCCAGCTGGCCACCGTGCTGCTGTCTCGAGGACAGCAGGGCGCCGCCGCCGTGGCGCTGACCGCGGGTCTCATGTCGACGGCGGATGGCGAGGTGGAGCGGCAGCTCCTCGACCTGTACCGCGGCGGTCTCGATCCCGAGGGCTGCGCCGTCGTGCAGGGGCCGTCGGGGCCGACCCTCAACACGAAGTGCCCCGTCGTGCACCAGGAGACGTGCGCGGCCGCGGCGGATCTCGTGGAGCTGCACCGGCGCAGCGGACGTGTCGACCTGGCCCGCCAGATCGAAAGCCGCGCGGTGGATCAGTATCAGTGCACTCCCGGGACGATGCGCCGGGAGTGAGCTCGGCCGGCGCGGCCTTCTGCAGGCCGACCGACCTGCCTCAGAACGACCCGCCGAGCGTCACCGTGGCCGAGCGTCCAGGCTGGGGATAGGGATGGACGACGCTCCCGCCCTGGTCGTAGGCGGCATCGAAGGCGTTGAGGACGCGACCCTCGAGGCGATACCGGCCGGCCCACCCGATCCGCGCGCCCGCGTCGACGACGAACGCGGCGTCGACCGTGTTGGCGGGCTCGCTGATCGCAATGCCGCCGAGGGTGACGGTGATCGGCGACGCCTGCGAGCCGATGTATCGCCCGGTCACGTCGAACCAGACGTCGCGGCCGGTCCCGGCCCAGGGATTCACCGCGACGGTGGCGCTGGCGGCGAGCGAGGGGACGTTGGCGATGCGGGTGCCGACGACGTCTTCGTTCTCGGAATGGATCACGCGCTGGTATGTGAGCGCCGCGGAGACGCGAAGGCCGGCCGCGGTGCGCGAGACTTCGGGCTCGAGTCCCCAGGTGGACAGCTCGCCGCCGTTCAGGTAGATGGGCTCGGAGGGGCCGGCCGCGTTGTTGCGCCAGATGCCGTTCTCGAGGCGGTTGACGAAGACGTTGAGGCGCGCGCGCGCGTTCGCCGAGACGCGGCGTTCCGGAGTGACTTGAAACGACTGCAGGCGTTCGGGCTGGAGCGAGCGTCCGCCGCGATAGCTCGCGAGCGTGTTGTAGCGGTACCAGTAGGGCGCGTCCACGTAGCCCTTCGAGTACGATGCCGAGACGTTCCACGCCGGCGAGGCGGTGTACGTGAGCCGAACGGCCGGAGACACCTCGTCGATGTCGGTGCCGTCGTGGCGGGCCTTCCGGTCGACGCGCAGGGCGGCGTTGGCCTGCCAGCGCCGGCCGAGCGGCTCGGAGGCCTGGACGAATCCCGAATAGACCTCCTCCGATCCCAGCTCCAGGAGTCCGCCCTTCGGACCGACCGTCGTCCACTGCGACCCGGTGCCGGCGAAGAGCGCGCTGTCGTCGACCCGCATCCGATCGAACTGCGCGCCGGCCAGCCAGCGACCCGCCCGGTCGCCCCGGCCGTGATGGCCGGACAGGCGGACGATGGCGCCCGATCCCCACTCGGACCAGTACACGAGCTGGTGCGCCTCCGTCGTCGGATCGGAGACCAGGTGCGCCGACAGGTCCCGCCGGTCGACGTACGCGACGGCTTCGACCTTCGTGCGCCCGGCGAGCGGTTCGACGACCGACATCTGCAGATTCGTCGCGCCGATCCCGAGGCCGGGGCCGCCCCCCACGGGCGCGAGGTAGTCGTCGTAGACGTAGGTCTCGCCGGTCGCGCCGCCATCGGAGAAAGGCTCGACGTACTTGCCGTAGCGATGCGCCGCGAACAGGGCGAACCGCCCGCGGGTGAGATTCAGTCCGACGTCGTGGGAGGGGGGGCCCATGAAGCGATCGAGGTACGCCTGGCCGTCGCCGGGCGTCCGCGAGAGGTTGTCGGCGGCGGGTACGTCGACGGTCTGTCCCTCGCTGCGATAGAGCGAGCCCCAGGCGAGGACGTCGGCCCCGTTGGTCGTGCCCGATCCGAAGACGCCCTCGAGCCGGACCTGATTGAAGCTGCCGGCCGTCACGCTGGCGGTCGTCCGGTCGAGCGCCGCACCGGTCGTCGTGATCACGTTGACCACCGCCGTCAGGGCGCCGTCGCCGTAGACGGCCGAGAGCGGTCCGCGCGCCACCTCGATGCGATCGATCGAGTCCAGCGCGACGCTGAAGTCCGGGTCGGCCGTCTGGTACGAGCGGAAATTGAGGTCGTGACCGTTGATCAGGATGAGGAACTTGGCCTGGGACGAGCTGTAGACGCCGCGCATGGCGACGTTGACCTCGTTCTGGTCCTGCGAGAACGTCATCCCCGGCACGAAGGCGACGAGGGCGTCCTTCAGGGTGCGCGCCCCCGCATCGTCGATCATCCGGCGCGTGATCACGGTCACCGGCACGAGGTCGGCGATCGAGCCCGTGACCGTCCACGCGGGCCCGCCGGAGGCCGATGTCTGCGCGAAGGCGGCGTGGGAGAAGCCGATCGTACAGAGCACGACCAGCCACGAGGGGAGCGGACGGCGTCGAATCATGGTCTCCTGCTTATACCCCGATGTCTTCGTTCCAGAGCGCGGGGCGCTCGCGAATGAACCGCCGCATCAGCGCGATGCAGCGCGCGTCCTGGACGACGTCGACGGTGACGCCGCGGCTGCGCAGCAGGTCTTCCTCGCCCGTGAACGTGGTGTGCTCGCCGACGACGACGTGCGGGATGCGGTAGAGGAGGATGGCGCCCGAGCACATCGCGCAGGGTGAGAGCGTCGTGTAGAGGATGCTGGCGGCGTAGACGGACGTGGGATGCCGGCCGGCATTCTCGAGCGCGTCCATCTCGCCGTGCAGGATGGCGCTCCCGCGCTGGACGCGGCGATTGTGGCCGCGGCCGATGATGCGGCCGTCGTGGACGAGGACCGATCCGATGGGAATGCCGCCTTCGGCGAGGCCCGCTTCGGCCTCCGCGATGGCGGCGTCGAGGAATGCGTCCAGGAATCCTGCTCCGTCAGCACACGCAGGATACCGTGAAACGGCCGGTGCCCGCACGCGGTCAGGCGCGCGGCCCGGGCTCGCGCACCTTCTGCGCCAGGACGCGGTACACGTTCGCGCCGAAGACGAGCGGCACCAGCGGTCCGACGATCGCGTCTCCCAGGGTGGCCAGCCCGAGGCCGAACACGCCGAACGACCACACGACGCCGCCCCACGCGCGCCGGGCCCTGGACGGCCGCTCGCGCCAGGGCGTGGGGCGCGAGGGGGCGAGCGCCTCGACGGCGAGGAGCATGGCGCCAGCGAGGTCCGCCCGCTCGTGCGCCTCCCGCGCGTGCACCCGCACCGTGCGGAATCCGCGCGCCTCGAGCATCTCGCACAGCCGGACCCGACGGATGAAGTGCTGGTGCTGCGGCTGGAACCACGGGAACCAGAACGTGCGAAGGATGAGGCCGAGCCGGCAGTCCGGATCGGGCACCTCGATCATCACGTGTCCGCCCATGCGCACCACGGCGGCCGCCGCGTCGAGCTCGAGCTCCGGAGCCCGCGTGTGCTCGAGATAGTGGAACATGCTGACCACGTCGTAGCGGCCGCCGAGCGCGCGCTCCTGGCCGGGAAAGGGCGCGCGAATGCCGCGATCGATCCAGCCCCGGCGCTCCGCGTCGAGGACGCCGGCGCCGAGATCGAGGCCGTCCACCTGGATCCCGGGGACGAGCTCCTTGAGGACGACCGCGAAGTGGCCGTGGCCGCACCCGACGTCGAGCCACGTGCCGGGCGTGGTCGCCTGGAGCGCCATGGCCGCCCGCTGTCGATACGGCCCGTCGTCGCGGGCGAATAGCGCCCCCGCCTGGTCTTCGCCGAGGCCGTCGTAGAAGTCCCGGTAGTAGAAGTCGAGCCCGTCCAGGCTGAGGCGGGGATTCTGAAAGGTGTGCCCGCAGGCGCGGCACCGATCGAGGTGAAAGCGCCCGGGCTTGTGCTGCAGGCGGTCGCGGAAGGTGAGCAGCGTGCGGAGATCCGGCGACCCGCAGAGAGGGCAGTCGGGCCGGCGCGGCTCGAAGAAGGGGCCGGTGCCCCCCGCCAGCAGCTTCGCGTACACCGGACGGGCGGCCTCCGCCTCCTGCTCGAGGCGAGACGGACCGGCGGCGGTCAGGTAGTGGAACACGCGGGCGCACTCGAGCGGCGTTCTGAAGAGGGCGTGCGTGAAGAGGCCGCGCGGTGACACGCGCGTGCCGGCCAGGCCGATGACGTGCTGCAGATGGAAGGCCGCGAGCGCCACCCACGCCGGCCAGCCGGCGAACACGGCCCCGACGAGGAGGACCGACACGATCGCCAGGGGAGCGACGGCCGCCACCGGCGCGAGCGCACCCAGCGCCTCGTCGAAGGTGCGGCGATCGTAGAACGGGTCGACCATGGTCGAGAACCCGCGCGCAACGGCGAAGCTCACGTGCGTGCCGGCGCACGGGCGGAGCGCCCGCGCGCTGCGAACCACCCGGGCCGTCGAGTCGACGGGACCGTCCGGGACCTCGACGCCGCAGCGTTCGACGAGTTCCTGCGCGACGAGAAGGCCGTAGCCCGCGGTCAGGCCGTCGGCCGTGGGTTTCCGGGCGGCCTGGGGATCGAGCAACTGCAGGTAGGCCCAGAACGCGTCCACGGGTGCGCGTTCGGGAACGAGATCCACGTAGAGCGCGCCCGTCGCCGCCGCCTGCGCTGCCGCGGCAGCGACGGCCGGGCCTGGAATCTCGACGAATCTGGCGTGCAGCAGGCGGAAGCCCGCGGTCCCGCCGGCGTCTCGCGTGCCGTCGCCGACGGGCGCCTCGACGTGGCCGAGCGCATCCGCGCGCCGGCGGATCCGTATCGCATCGAGAAGAAAGAGCAGCGCCAGACCGAGGTAGACGAGAGTGGCCAACATGAACAACGAGGGGCGCGCGACCTGCACCACGTGTGCGTGGGAGGCTTTCGGATGCGCATCAATGGTAACGCGAGGCCCCCGTCGAGGGCACGTGCCCGCGATTTCGGCCGCGCGGCGGCCCGCCCGCGAGCGTTCGGCCCGTCAGTCGCTGGTGGCGGCCCTGACGTCGTCGGTCTTGTTCTTCCAGGGGAATCCCGACCGCGCCGGCGGCCTGCCGAGAAAGGCGCACATTCGCGCGTAGGAGGCGTCGTCGGACAGATTGATCTCGAGGAAATTGGACTTCGTCCTGAAGTACTCCCGGGCACTGTAGTTGTGATGCTCGTAGTACGAGAGCAGTACGGGCTTGCAGTACGGATCGTCCTCCGGCGTGTTGAAGAGGATCCGGTTGGCTTCCCAGGCCCGGCCGCGATAGCGGTACCCGGCGTTCAGGAGGTCTTCCTTCGTCGGCACCCGTCCGTGGCCGAACCGCTTGCTGTGGAAGGCGGTGAGCGATCGATACCACTGCTCCGCGCTGTCCCTGACTGTCAGGATGAACTTCGCGTTCGGGAAGTGCTGGTCGAGGACGATGAAGGTGAAGGGAAAGCTGAAGGGCGCGTCCTGAAAGGCGTCGGCCGAGTGGCAGAACTGGAGGAGGGTGGTGAAGTCCCGTCGGGCGTAGTCGCGCAGCGTCATCTCTCCCGCGACCTGGTTGCCGAGGACGTATCCCAGCTCGCCGAGCGCGGCCTCGAGCGACGTGGTCCCCGTCTTGTTCAGGCCGATGCAGAAGACCTTCTCCTTGTCGAACAGGGCTTTCGAGCGTCCCCGGATGCGGCCGCGCAGCAGTCTGAGACGGCCTCTGGCCAGCGTCAGCTTCCCCCTCAGTTCCATCGCGACAGTATAGCGACGGCCCTTCCTGGGGTATAAACCACGCTGCGGCGAGGCGAGAGACCGCGGAGCCAGCCATGAAGATCTACAAAGCCGTCACGCGCGTGCCCGGCGGGCTGATGGTCGTGCCGCTGTTCATCGGCATGGCCCTCAACACGTTCTTCCCCAACCTCATGAAGATCGGCGGGTTCACCGAGGCCCTGACGGGCGCGGGCTACCCGACCGTGCTCGGGATCTACCTGTTTACCGTCGGCACCAAGCTGACCTTCCGCGCCGCGCCGCGGATGCTGCTGCGCGGCTTCGGCATCCTCCTCGCGAAGGTCGGGACGGCGACGCTCTTCGCCCTCGTCGTCGCGAAGTTCTTCGGCGGCAGCCTCCTGGGTCTGAGCACGCTCGCCGTCATGGTCGCGATGAGCGACACCAACGGCGGCATGTTCCTCGCCCTGATGAGCGTCATGGGCGACAAGGACGATGCCGGGACCTACGTCGTGCAGAGCGTCGAGACCGGTCCGTTCCTCACCATGCTCATCTTCGTGGGCACCGGCCTCGCCGTGATTCCGTGGCTGACGATGGTGTCGGTGGTCGCGCCGATTGCGGTGGGCGCGCTGCTGGGCAACCTGGACGACGACCTCCGTCACTTCTTCGGGAGCCACGAGCCGATCATCATCCCGTTCATGGCGTTCACGCTCGGCCAGACCATCAATCTGCGGTCGGTCGTCACGGCGGGGCTGCCCGGCGTCGTGCTCGGCGTGACCGTGCTCGTCGTGACGGGCCTCGTCTGCATCACGGCGGACCGGGTGCTCGGCGGGAACGGGATCGCGGGCGCGGCCGCGTCGAGCACGGCCGGCAATTCGGCCACCGTGCCGCAGGCCGTGGCCCTGGCCGACCATTCGTACATGCCGGTGGCGGAAGCGGCGACCGTGCAGGTGGCGGCATCGGTGATCGTGACCGCGATCCTCACGCCGCTCCTGACGTCGTGGTGGTTCAGGCGGACGGCGCAGGCGCGTGCGATGGCGCCCGTGCCCGCGCTGGCCGAGGTCCTCGTCGAGGAGGCGGCCGAAGAGGCGACGCTCTGAGACGGTCGGGCGTCCTGCGTGCCTGCCGGCCGTGCGAGCTGCCGTTACCTGCCCGCGTCCGGAAAGGTCACGCTTCCAGGCAATGCCCGGACGACGATCCCGCCGCGAGGTACGGCCGGTTGACGTATAGTTGCGCCGGCTTCGTTTCCAAAAGGAGGGGCCATGCGCAGGATGCTGTGGGGAGCGTTGGCTGTCGCGGTCGTGGGGGCCTCGGCGGCCCTGTTTGCGCAGGACGTGGGGACGCCGCATTCGGCCACGTACATCACCAAGGCCGAAGTCGACGCGGTGAGCAAGCTGCCGGGAACGGATCGACCCATCAAGGTGGTGAACATCGGGCACGAGAACTTCGCGGTGGGCATCATCCATCGCGGCCCGACGGGGGCGGCGCGGGGCCGGGCGGCGGGCGGCGCGGCCCGTGGCGCCAACGGACGGGGCGCGGCGGCGCGTGGCGGGCCGGCGCCCACGCCGTGCGGACAGGAGATGGCGAGTCTGCCGCCTGGCGGGACGCCGGGGATGATCTATCACGAGAATCAGACCGAGGGGTACTACGTCGTGTCCGGTGGCGGCACGCTGATGACGGGCGGCTACCTCGTCAACGGGCGGCGCTCGCTGTCGGCGGATTTGAACGGTCCGACGTGCGGCGGGACCGCCTACGGCGACATCACGAAGAAGGTGGTGAGCGCGGGCGACATCATCATCATCCCGGCGGGCGTGCCGCACGGGTGGACCGACATCTCGGACCACGTGGACTATCTGAGCTTCCGGCCGTCGCCGGGCATCCTGACGGCGGGCTGGACGAGCCCGGCGATTCAGGCCATGCAGAAATAGCGGACGGCACGGATCTCGTCCCGGTCCTCGAGGACTGGATCTCGAGGACCGGGATACCTGAGCATGGAAGCCGACGGCGCGGTCGGACGCGGCCCCGGTCTACTTGTCGACGTCTTCCGCGGGCAACTTCGCGGCTGCCGCCAACTGGCGCTGCTGGTAGAGATCGGCCTTGCGGATCTTCGAGTCGTACACCAGGAAGGCGAAGACCTGCTTCGCCTCGTCGGCGCTGATGAGTCTCCCCGCCCTGGCGGTCATGTCGTTGATGTCGGCTTCCCACTCGCTCTCGAGCACCAGGTCGCTGTTGAGGGCGCGCGCGGGCGTGTGGCACAGGCCGCACTTCTTCGTGAAGACCTGATAGTCTTTCTGCACGTCCGGTGGATAGGCCGAGACGTCCACCCTCGCCGGTCCCTTGTCGAAGGCCGCCATCATTTCCGGCGAGACCGTGGAACGCGTCGCGCTCGAACGGGGCGCCATCGGCTCCAGCACGCGGACGGGCGGTGTGTTGGCCGCCGCCAGTTCCTGATGCTGCCGGTAGAGATCGGCCTTGCGCACCTTCGAGTCGTACACCAGGAAGTCGTAGATCTGCTGCGCGTCGTCGGCGCTGATCAGCTTGCCGGCCTTCTTCGCCATGTCGTGGACGTCGGCTTCCCACTCTCCTTCGAGCACGAAGTCGGAATTGATGGCCCGTGCGACGGTGTGGCAGGCGCCGCACTTCTTCGTGAAGACTTGATAGGCCTTCTGCATTTCGGGCGGATAGCTCGAGACGTCGATCTTGGCCGGTCCCTTGTCGGCGGCGGCCACGTTCGGCGGCAGCGATCGTTGCGCCCGGACGAGAGTCACCGACCCGATTCCGATCCCCCACGCCGTGAGTAACACGAGCCAGACTGCGCGCCGCATCGAAGCCCTCCTGGGTTCCATGGCCGCCAGGTGTCGCAATACTCGTGCCTTCCAGGCGATTCGGGCGATTGTCCCGAGGGATCCGGCTATCGCGTAATTCGGCGTGTTTTGGGTTGTTCGGACGCGCGTCGCCCGGCCAGGACCGGCGCCCAGGGCCACGGCGCCTGGAACGTGAAGTCTTTCACAAAGCGGTGGGGAATAGTCCGCGTGGCGCTTCCAGACGCCTGACCTCTTTTCCATGGTCGGTCCGATCGTCGGACGGGGGGCGGAGAGGCTTCATGGGAAGTCGGTCGCGCGAGCGCCGGAACTCTGCCAGGCACTACCAGCGTTCCGCGTTGTTTGACAAATACGATTAGTTTGTGCTCAAACTGACGCCGCCGAGACCTCCGCCAGCGCGACCTGCTCGACGTAACACTCGCGGACATCGCGGGCGGGGATGCGCCGGCGATAGGTCCTCGAGCCTTCTCCGCCATCCCGGACGGCACGTCGCGATTCCGGTGTTCGAGAAACGAGGCTCCACATGTCACGTGTTCCGTCGCCTCCTCACATCGGCCATGGTGCCCTGCCCTCCGGCAGGCGCAGGCGGCACTCGTGGCTGGCGCGTCCAGCGGCGCTCGTGCTGACGATCACGTGCGGGCTGTTCGTCGCCTGCTCGAAGAAGTCGGCGTCGCCAACCCAGCCGGATCCGACCCCGCCGCCGGCCCCGGCCCCCACGAGTAACACGCTCGACATCCTGCGATCGGACGGCGGCGCGACGTCGCACTCGGGCGGTCACCCGCCGTATGCGGACGTCGGGTACGGGTATGACGTCAAGGGCAAGAGTGGAGGCGGGTACGCCGGCCGGATGTACGCCGAAGCAGTGATCTCGCTCGGGGTCGGTGAACATCCGATCGCGATGGGGGCGGTCTACAGCGACTGGAGCAACCAGGCTGGCAACTATCTCGTGTCGGCCGACACACGGTGGCACGGACACCTGGGAGGGAACGGCATTCTCGGCGCCGGCGCGCACGTGAACTTCTTGATGGAAATCCGCGATTTCAACAACCGCCTGCTGGCCTCGCAAGTGCTCCACGACAGGGAGATCCGTGAATCAGGACTGACCGTCGGCGGACTGACCGATGACGGCACCGCGTCGGCGGCCCTGAACTTCACGCTGCCGGCGAACACGGGTGGGCCGTTCCGGATCTGGTTCAAGCTCACCTGCGAAGCGACATCCGGACTCGTCGGAGTCGACGCCGCCTGCCTCTTCGGCAACTCGCCGTCGCTCGAAAGCCTCGGGGGCAATGGATACGCCGAGTGGACGAGCCTGAGCGTGACGCAGTTCTTCTGAGCCGGGTCGCGCTCGCCAACGACGAGCTTCTAATCGATGAAGTGGCGTCCCCCGGGGGGACTAGCGACACCGCCAAGGACTTCAGCAGAGTGCATCTCTCCTCGCTTCTCAGGCCGCGAACGTTCATCCCGGCCGCGAGTCCCCGGTCACCTACCAGAGCGAGTTGACGATCGTGGCGCCGGAGGCGATCTTCACGTCGCAGCGGCCCAGCCAGTCACCAAACGCCTTGAACTCCTTCCAGCCGGAGGCTGCCTGCTGGTAATGATCCTTCACCCCCGCCAGGCTTTCGTAGACTTCGGCCAGGACGAAGCACGTCCTGCCTGACGGTGCGGACGTCAGGTCCATCGGGTTCGTCAGTTCCGGCGCCTTCGACACGTCGTAGCTCAGAAGGGCCTTCTCGCCGGTCCGATGGTGCGTCGCCTCCATCCAGATCGCATGATCCTTGAACAGCCGATCGCCCTCCGCCACCTCGCCGGCCGGTGCCGTGATGATGAACGCAAGTCTGATCTTGCCCTTCTGTGACATGTCCGTCCTCCTGTCTGGGGTTTGACCCACGATCGGGGCCGCTGGTTGCCGACGCTCGGCAACCCGTGTGGATTCTACAGGAGTTCATCTGTTTCAGTAGAGCCTGCGGTTGCGTCGTTCACCCCCAGGTGAAAATCCGGGCTGCGCCTCCGATTTCCTTCAGCGAATCGGAAGGTTTCGTGTGCCGACAGCCACATTCACCCCCGGGCTACTGGCGCCCGGAGAGATCGACGACAACCGACAGCTCTGCGCGGCGGAGCGTGAATGTCGGCACGACGTCGAGGGTGGCACGAGCAGGCGTTCTGTAGAGCACCGTCCGATCGCGATGGAGCGCATCACGCCCAATGCCGGCAGCGGTCATGACCGCGACGAAGGCGAGCCGCTGGCGTATCTGTGCATCGCACCCCGGCCGGCCACCGCAGGAGGAGTCGGAGAGGAGGGCGCCAGCCGCTCCGAATGCGGCACCGGTTACCAGGCCGTTCCAGAGCGGATCGCCGTTTCGACGGACCTGCTGGATGGTCGAGGCAGCGAACTGATGCGGTGCACCGCCGGCGTTCACTGTGAGCGAGTCGGTTGAGACGGACGCTACCCGCCCGCGCACTTCGTTACCGGACGCGTCGGTGACGGCGACTGGATTCCCCGCGGAAATCCGTTGCTCGAACTCGGACCATGAGCGCGTCGGCTGAACATGTGCACACGCACCGACCGTGAAGGCACAGACGATCACGAGCGGCGAAAGTCGCAGAGAAGCCGGATCGACGAAGGCCGCTGATAGACGAATCAGACCGAACGCGGAAGGTGAATTCAATCCGTCGACGCAACACCATATGCGACCGGAGGGGGCATGGGTGTGCGTTGGTCTCGGATGTCCTGGAGTGATCGGAACGAGCTGTGGACGCGCTGGCGGCGGGGTGAGTCACTCAGGCAGATTGCGCATGGGCTGCGGCGCTCTTCGAGCGTTATTCACACGGTTGTCGTCGCGGAAGGCGGCATTGCACCCCGTCCGCGTTGTCGGTCCCGGCTGGCACTGACCCCGGCTGATCGCGAAGACATTTCACGGCAGCTGGCCTGCGGCCAATCGCTCCGGGCCATCAGTCAGATGCTCGGCCGAGCGCCATCGACCTTGAGCCGCGAAGTGGCGCGGAACGGCGGGCGCAGTGCCTATCGAGCGGCTGTCGCCGACCGACAAGCCTGGCACCGTGCTCATCGACCCCAACGGTGTCGTCTCTCGACGCATCCCGCTCTCCGAAGAATCGTCGCGCGGAAGCTCGCCGAGCAGTGGTCGCCCCAGCAGATCTCGGGCTGGCTTCGATGCGCCTTTCCGAGTGATGCTGACATGCAGGTGTCCCCGGAACCCATCTACCGCAGCCTCTTCGTGCAAAGTCGCGGCGTCCTGAAACGCTGTCTCCTCAAGCACTTGCGCCACCAGCACCACTGTCGGCATGCGCGCGCTGGCGTTCGGAAGCATCCGCGACAAGGGCAGATTCTCGGCGCCGTGTCCATTCGGCAGCGACCCGCCGAAGTTCGCGATCGCGCGGTGCCTGGCCATTGGGAAGGCGATCTCCTTGAAGGTGCGCGAGGCACGTTCATCGCGACACTCGTCGAGCGCCAATTGTCAACGCCGGTTGAAAATCTGACAGTTCCGCCGGGTGAAAATCTGACAGATCGACGAGGGGACGAGCCTCAGGTCGTCGGGGCCTCCTGACGGGCCGGAGTCCGGCGGCGGCGGCCGCCGCTGGACTCCGGCTCGTGCGCCGTGTGCAGCGTCTGCCAGAGCTCCGTGTGCTGCCGCATCCGATAGCTGTTGCCGCGGATCGTCACGAGATGGCAGTGGTGCACCAAGCGATCGATGAGCGCCGCCGCCATCACGTCGTCGCCAAAGATCTCACCCCACTCTTCGAACCCCTTGTTCGAGGTCAGCACGGTCGACGCGTGCTCGTAGCGACGCGTCATCAGCTGAAAGAAGAGCATGGCGCCGGTGCGGCTGATCGGCAGGTAGCCGATCTCGTCGACGACGAGCACTGCAGGATGTGTGAGGACTTTCAGACGAGCCTGCAGGCGACCCGCGGCCTGCGCTTCTTCCAGCGACGTGATCAAATCCGCGAGCGTGCCGTAGTAGACGCGTCGGCCACTCTGGGCCGCGGCGATGGCGAGACTGATCGCCAAGTGCGTTTTGCCGACGCCGGGTGGTCCCAGAAAGATCACATTCTCACGGCGCTCGACGAAGCCGAGCTCGTGCAGGCTTTCCATCTGCTCTCGTCGCAGGGACGGCTGAAAGGTGAAATCGAAGTCGTGGAGTTGCTTGACGACCGGCAGACGGCTGGAGCGCATCGCCGCCTGCAGACGTCGGTTATTTCGGAGCTGCGTCTGCGCGGTGAGCAACTGCTCGATGGCTTCGGGCGCGGTGAGCGTCCCGCCATCGACGCCCTGGAGGATCGCGTCCAGTGCCTCCAAGGCACCTGGCATGCGGAGATCCGCGAGGAGGTGCCGCAGGCGATCTCGTCGCGAGAGCGGTGCGGCCTTCATCCGACACCTCCCGCGAGGCGGGCGTACGCGGTCAGGGACCGCTTCTCGACGGTCACCACCGGACGCGGGGCCAGACGCGCCGGCGTCGACGTCGGCATGCGATCGAGGACCAGCGACGTGTAGCGCCGCGCGGCGAGCGGCTGCAGGAGGAATCGCTCCTCGCGATCGAAGCGGACGCGTGGACGCTCGCGCGTTGTGCCGTGTAGCCGCCCATTGGCGCGCTCGAGCCAGCGCGCGCGCTGGTGATCGAGATCCGCGTCATGGAGAAACGTGCGACCGTAGACGAAATTGCCACGGAGGTAGCGGACGGGACGCTCGACTTTGCCTTTGGTCTGCGCGCGATACGGTCGACACGCGCGCGGCGTGAAGCCCCAGTGATGCGCGAAGCGGAGAAACTCGGCATTACGGATCAGCGCGCCGCCTTCGAGCCGCAGGTCGCGGGTGATCACGGCCTTCATCTGATCGAACAGCAGCTCCTGCGGCACGCCGCCGAAATAGCCAAACGCCTCCTCGAGCCCGTCGAACAGCGTCGTCATGTCCTGGCGCGGATAGAACCGGCACCACAGCACCCGGGAGTACCCGAGTACGACCAGCAGCGCGTAGCGCACGCCCCACGGAAACCGAAACCGAGCGAAGTCCACCTGCGCTTGTCGGCCTGGTGGCGTCTCGAAGCGAATCACCGGCTCGGGCGCCGGCGTTGGGCGCACCCGGTGCACGAACGCTTTCAGCTGCGTGTAGCCGCCGGCGTATCCCGCCGCGCGAATCTCGTCGAGGAGACGGACGGCCGACAGCTCCGGATACGCGGCGAGGCGCGCTTCAATGATCGGCTTATACGCATCGAGCTTGGTTGGTACCACCGGCCGCGGTCCGTACCGCACCGCCTCGTCATCGAGATCGCGATCGAGATCGCCGTCCCGGACCCACCGATGAATCGTGTCGCGGCTGACGCCTAATTGGCGCGCCAGCGCGCTTTTGCTCGTGCCCTGCTCCAGGTAGTGCCTGAGTAGCATGCGCGTCTCCCGTCCAAACATCGCGCCTCCGATCGCTTTCGGAGACGCATGGTGAATGAATCACCGGCCGGGAGCTACGCTCGCAGCCGGCAGCCAACCGTGCTGCCGACTGTCAGATTTTCGTCCGCCACAACTGTCGTATTTACCACCGCCGCTAACACCAATCACGCTACGTGCTGCTGGTGCGCCTGCCGAGCAAGGACACACACACGGTCACGCAAGCCATCGCCCGACGAATCCGACGGCTGCCACACGGCCTCGTGAAGTCGCTGACGTGGGATCGCGGCGGTGAACTCGCTGCGCATCGTGCGTGCACCGTGGCGACCAATGTGAAGGTGTCCTTCTGTGATCCACGAAGTCCGTGGCAGCGCGGGTCTAACGAAAACACCAACGGTCTGTTGCGCCAATACCTTCCGACTGCGACCAACCGGACGGACTACAGCCAAACGCAATTGGAGGCCATCGCCTTGCGCCTGAACACACGGCCTCGCATGACGCTTGGATATCGAACGCCGGCGGCTAAACTAGCGGAGATTGTTGCGTCGACGGGTTGAAAACAACTCACCCATGTGACCGGAATAGACCAGACAGGCTTGGCGTCCCCAAGGTGTTTTTCAAAGTTGGACAAGCGGCTGGCCGGCCGGCTTCGGCGGGCGGCCTGACGAGGGCAGCGAGAATGTACGCGCGAGAATCGCAGCGCTCGAATCGCGATTCTCGCGCGAGTCTTGTCGGATGGCCTACGCGGCTTGGGGCGGTCGTCGGTCGTGGACGATGGCCTTCACCTGCGCCTGCCAGCCCTTTGCGTGAACGATACGAATGAACTTGGTGGTATCGCCCCTCAACAGTTCCAGCCGCGATTGCTTGCTCAGTCTCTCCCAGTCTTCGAACATCACGTAGATAGCGTTGCCGTACTCGATATTTTCGAAGACGACGAGGTTCTCATCGAACTTCGCGCCGAAGTACCCCTCGAAGCCGCTAGTGCCGACGACGAACGCTGTTGGTTTCATGCTCGCCAGGAGCTTGTAACGCTCCAGGATGATCGCCTTCGTCTCCTCGGATGGCTTTCGCAGCCTTGACAGGATATTGGCGATTGTCGCGTCGCTCTCGCCGGGAGGCAGGATTTCCCATGCGACGTACACGGTCTTCAGGTAATCCTCACGGGTGGCATCGGACGCGAACACGTCAACAACGCCCACGTTCTCCTGAAGGACGTTTAGTGCGTAGAGCAGTTCGTCATTGAAGCCTTCGGCCCCGGGCCGCAGGACGGCACTTACCTCGAACTTGAGCACGACGCTGGGGGTGTCGCCCTTCTCCTTGGCGAGTAGCTCCACCGCGATGCGGAGACCGCACGGTGCCTCGAACTCGCGCTGATACACGTCACGATCCCAGGTGATCTCGTGCGAGCCGTTACTCCAGTCGCCCCAGTTCGGTGTCTCGGCGGTAAACGTCTTTGTCACCATCGGAAGGTCCTTGCGGACGATCTCGCGGCCGTCGCGGTTCCGAGCCGAGTACTTACCCGACGTGCTGGGCGGCACGACGGGGTTCTTCGGCAGTTGCAGGACTTCATCGCCCCACGTGATGCCGAGATGCGAAAAGATGCCAGCCTTCACGTCAGCGACTGTGACGCGACGCGTGGCAGCGACGACGATGTTAGGCTCCTTGAGTCGGGCGATCTTCAGCGAGATGGGCTTCGGCACCAGCCGAAGGTTCTTCTTCCGTTTCTCCATGTAACCGATCCTTGGTTCCGCCGGAGCGCGTCAAGCGCAACTCGGCTAGGGGCCCTCGCGTTGGACTGCCCGTTCCTGGCTGGCCCGACGTAGGCGGTTAGGACTGCGGTTGATTTCGGAAGGGATGGAGCAGGAAGGAACGCCTTTGCACTGTCATCACCTTTGATGCACCCGCCTCGGCAAGTGCTACTCCGTTACGGCACCGTAATAGGTTGCCGCTTTCCGCACGGCCTGGATGAGCATTACTACGCTAATACAGGCTGCAATTCTAAATGTTACTGGTGGCCGGGGACTTTGTCAAGCCCCTTGGTTTGGATCCGAGCGTACCGCCTGGGCTCGTCGTCTGGACTAGCGCGTAAAACGACGGGGAGAGCCCGGCGCCTGGGGTGGCAGGGAGCGGCGCCCTGAGCCTGGAGCCCGGCGGGTTTCCGCCGGGAGGCTGGGCTAGTGCGGATGGCGCGGCGAACGGCTCTCCTACGGCTGTTTCACCAGCCCTGTAAGTCCCTTCAGACACTCTGGACCGCCCTGAGCAGCCGGGCTGCTCTGAGAAAAGTATCACCACCTAAAATGTTGAAAACAAACACTTTATTGTGGACACGAAGCGGAATTCGTGCTACTGTAGTAATCGGGAATCGGGAACAGCTCTAGTAATCCAGTAACGGGCGCCCACGAACGAACGATGCCCATTCTCGACAAGGGGTCGTTCTGTGCGCGCATCCAGCCTTACCCGTCCTCGGGGACCCCGGCCTGCCGTTCGCGTCCGCGTCACTAAGGCGTTCTGCGACGCCGTCCTGAGTCGAGGGGTCCGCCTCGACACGCTTTCCGTCTGCTCCGGCTTCCGACACAGCTCTAAGCTCTCTGCCGTCTTGCACGCAGACAGTGTGCCCGCGACGCCCGCCATCGCTCGAAGGATCAGGACGCTCGCGAGCATCGTCGGCTTTGCCGGTGAGACGCTCGAGGGGGTGCCGCCCGTCGACGAGAAGGAGGAGATCACTCGCCAGCTGGGTCACCTTCTGCGGCGGCTCGCGGCGCTGCAATATGCGGATCATGCGGAGATCTCGCGATGATCTTCACATACGTCCACGGCCGCCGCGTTCCGTTCGACGCAGACGCGATGACGGCGCGCTGTGGCCGGTGCTCCGTCTGCGGTCGGGCGCCCGTTGAGGCTGTTGGCATCTTCATCCCGTTGACTGACGAGATGCGCCAGGCCGTTGCCATCCTCCGCATGCGCCAGGCTCCTGACGGCTCGATCGCCGGCCTGTGCTATGGCGTCTGCGCGGCCTGCGGGGAAGATCCCGATCTCGATGAGAAGGTCGAGGCGGCGATCACGGCGGCGGCCGCGCGGGTTGTCGTGCAATGACGGGGAGCGTGGACAACGACGCACCGGACATGCTCGCGGTCGCGCGCGATCTCGTGGCGAGGGGCTTCAGCGTGATTCCGCTCGACCATCCCGACGACACCTGGGTGACCGACTCGAAGATGGTCGGCAAGACGCCCGCCATCCCGTGGAAGCGCTATCAAGGGGCCCGCCCCACAGATGCCGACCTCGTCACCTGGTTTGGCAACGGCAAGAAGCGGAACGCGGCCATCGTCACAGGAGCCATATCGAACATCGTCGTCGTGGACGGTGACAGCGCCGAGGGACTCGCGTGGATGCACGTACACCTGCCGCCGACGCAGATGCGGACGAAGACGGCACAGGGCGAGCACTGGGTCTACCAGCGTCCAGGCGTGTGGGTGAAGAACAAGGCCCGCATCCGCACCGGTGATCCGGCCGTCAAGATCGACGTCCGAGGGGACGGCGGCTACGTCGTCGCGATCGGCAGCCTGCATAGGACACGCGTCCCGTATCTGCCACTTGGCACGTGGCCAGCGACGAACGAGTTGCCGATCTTCAATCCCGTCTGGGTCGAAGAGTCGACCCGCACCGACGACATCATCTCGCTACTTGTCGAGCATTATCCGCCTGATGGCGCGCGGTATAAGTTCTTCGAGGCGCTATCGGGGTTCTTCCTCGGCACGCTGAAGCTCGATCGCGCCGAAGCGCTCACGATCATCGACGGTGCTGCGAAGCGCGTTCGCGATACGGACACCCGCCCCCGCCCTGACTATTGGATCGAGCGGACCGAGGCCCGCCTGAAGAAGGGTGAAGAATGCACAGGTGCGCCGACGGTTGCCGAGCTGATCGGTGAGCACGGACCTGCTGTCGTCGCGCAGATCCTGAAATGGCACGGTATCGCAGACGTGGAGACCTTTCCACTTACCGAGGCTGGCGACGCCGAGTGTTTCGCGAACCTCTATCAAGATCGCGTGCGCTACGACCATCGGCGCGGTCGCTGGCTCGTCTCGGACGAGGTGTCCGGCATCTGGGTACCAGACCCGGTGGAGCAACTCACGCAGATGACGATCAGCATGGCGCGTGAGCGGCAGCGCCAGGCGAATACCATCGAGCATGCCGAGCAGAAGAAAGCCGCCTGGAACTGGGCGTTCAAAGGCGAGGGTCGAGGTCGCATTACCAATACGTTGGCGCTCGCGCGCTCAGTTCTACCTCTGGCAGATTCCGGCGAGCACTGGGATGAGGATCCCTTCCTGGTCGGCGTTCAGAATGGCGTCGTCGACTTGCGGACCGGCCGCTGGAGAAAGGCCATGCCAGCCGACCGCGTGACGATGCGCGTCCGCGCGGCCTACGACCCGACGGCGACGTGTCCGCTGTGGCTGGACACCCTTGCCGGGATCTTCGCGCCGCAGAATCTCTTTACGGCTGAGGACAGCCGCTCGATGCTCGCCTTCATGCAGCGCGCCATCGGCTACAGCATCACCGGTGACTGCCGGGAGGAGTGCTGCTTCTTCGCCTGGGGCGGCGGCTGCAACGGCAAGGGCACCATCATGAACACGCTGGGATGGTTACTCGGCGATTATACGGACGACATGCCGTATTCGACGCTCGAGAGGTCGGAGCGCGGCGGCGGCATCCCGAACGACGTCGCCAAGCTCGTCGGCAAGCGGTTCATCACCTGCGCGGAGGTGAACGAGTTCAACCTGAACGAGGCACGCCTGAAGGCGCTCACCGGACGCGACCCGATGACGGCGAGATTCCTGCACCGGGAGTTTTTCACTTTTATTCCGGTCTGCAAGATCTGGATCGCCACCAACAACAAGCCGAAAATCGTCGGGCAGGACGACGGCATCTGGCGGCGCATTCACCTTGTCCCCTTCACGCAAACATTCGAGGGACGAGAGAACAAGCAACTGAAGGATCAACTGCGCGCGGAACTGCCGGGCATCCTCAACTGGATCATAGAGGGCGCTGGGCTGTGGCTCCGCGACGGACTGAATCCGCCAGACACCGTGAAGGCCGCGACGGCAGCCTATCGACAGGAGAGCAATCCGATCACGCCGTTCGTGCGGGCGCGCTGCGTGTGCGGCGCAAGCCTCAAGGTCCAAGCTTCGGAAGCATTCAAGGAGTACGAGGAATTCTGTCGCACCGAGCACATCGAGCCGTGGCAGCGGCTGAGCAACAAGGCTTTCTACAAGGCGATGGAGCAGCACTTCACGAAGGTCGAAGTTCGAAAGGAGACGCGACAGATGTTTTATGTAGGTGTCGGACTCAGGGACAGTCGGGGGGAGGATGACCCGGAGTGTGAAGGTCAAGCCGGAGAGTTATGAGAGCCGGATTGCCGGATGGCACCTATTGGCCCCCAAGGCCCAGAGTTTTACTAGGGAAAGATTCTTGAGGCTAGGAACTGGGCAGTAGGTGCCAATGGGTGCCAGGAAGGAGCCGACCCTATGGAAGAGCTAGAACCGCAGACGTGGGAGCCGGCCCGTCAATGCACGGCCACAAGCCGATCTGGTGAGCGATGTCGGCGCCAGCCGATCCCCGGCGGCACCGTTTGTGCCGTCCACGGTGGAAAGGCGCCGCAGACCGTGGCCGCCGCGAAGCTCCGGCTGCTCGAAGCGGTCGAGCCCGCCATCGCTCGGCTGCTCCGGTTCATCGAGACGCCACCCGGCCTCTGCGACGTGTGCGGACGCAGCGATGACACCGCCGCGATCGTCAGCGCGATCCGCACGGTGCTCGACCGCGCCGGCCTCGGGCCGACCGCGACGATGCAGGTGACCACCACGGAGCCGTCTCACGGCGAGTACGCCGACATGAGCGAGGACGAGTTGATCGCACACCTCGAAGAAACGCTCGAATCGGCACGCGCGATCCGCGACCTCAAGCAGCGGCAGTTCGACGCGATCGACGCCGTCGTCGTGGACGATGGCGTTTTCATTCCGGAGGATGACTCGGGGCCGGAGGCCGGGACGCCGCACGGGATCGCCGATCCAGTTGTGGATGATCCAAACCCCAGGGGGATTGGATCAATCGAGGACGGGACAGACGCGAAGTGACTGACAACACCAGCGTTATCACCTCGTGGCTCGAAGGGCTGGCTGCCCGCGGCGTGTCCGTCAAGCTCCGCAACGGCCGCCTGTGGCTTCAGCCTGCACGCGCCTACCGGGAGTTGACCGACGACGAGCTGCTGGTCTTGCGGCACCACCGAGCGGCGATCAAGCAGGTCGTAAGGGAGGGCTGGCGTGCGGCCACCAGCCACCAAACTGAGGCGGCGACCATCGATCCGGAACCCGCGATGGTGGTCGAGCAGGGAGAACCCCAGGTCGAGCCGTGCCACCACTGCGGCCAACCGCCAGCCGCGTGCGCTGCGCTGGCGCAGAACAACCTCGCGGTATGGCGGGCGCTCCACGGCAACGATCCTCGCGAGGTTGAGCGTCGAAGTCGGGAGGCGACCGCGGTGATGCTACACACGCTCGGGCACGGCGACGGGATCACACGATGGTAAAGAGGGAGGGAAGCATGCGATATCAGTTCCGATCAGCAGATGGTGCTATCTGCTGCGACTCTGACAACCCGAACTATCTGTGCGACAAGTGCAAGGCGCAACTCAGGCGTAGCAGCACAGGTGGTGTGAGGACGGCGTCTCAGCCGCCTCCCGATCCGTACGCTCAGGCGACGTTGCGCGCGGCCGAGCGGGCTGAGGCCCTCTCACCGAGCAGCGACCCGGATTATCAACCACGCGGCACGCCGCCGGACATCTACGCGATCACGCTCGCGATTCGGCAGCTACAAGCAGAGGACGCACGCGGTGCGGTCACGACACCATTCGTGACGATCGTCCGCGACGCGCACGGCGTGCCCGATCCCTACGCAAGCGCGCTCGCTGCAGGGAGGACCCGATGACGACGACGGCACCAGAGAAGACGCCCGACGCCGTGCTCGAACGGCTCGAACGCGACCTCGCAGCGCTCCCTGACGAAGAGGGCATTCAGCGTCAGCTCGCCGAGCTCCGGACGACGCGTGAGAATCTGTCGGCGCGCGTCAGGGTGATCCAGCAGGCCACCACCACGCTGGCGCAACTCGCGCCGAAGATCGACGCCGAGCAGCGGTGGCTCGACGACCTTACCGCGTGGCGTAAGGCGCTCTGCGATGAACTGCTCGACATGCCGCGGCGCATCCGAGATGCGCGTGAGCTCGGGCGGCGCCAGAATCTCGAAGCCTCAATCGTCATGGTCGACCGCGGCAGCATGTCCGGCAGCCAATGGGAGTTGGAAAACCTGCGCCTCGGCAGCTTGATGCGTGAGAGCGGCTATATCGAAGCCGCGAAGGTTGACAACCAGCGATTCGGGGCGCTCCCGTGGCGGGGATCATTGCCCGACACCGAGCGCCGACTTGCAGACCTTCAGCGGCAGCGTGACGACTGGCAGCGCGTGCTCGACGACGCGCTGCTCGACGACGCCGACCGCGAGCGGCGGGACCGAGAGCTGCACGAGGCGGCGCGAGCCAAGCCGACGCGCAAGACGCGCGGCGACGGGTCGCACTACGACGTCTACGCCGACGGCAGACGTGTCGAGGTTGAGGAGTCGTGAGGCATGGGCTGGCGGTTGGGCGATCTCGCGCGCGTTTCTGGCGGCGTGCTGCACCCGAGTTCGTGCGCGCGCAAAGTGTTTCACGCGACGCGCCAGGAGGCCCAAGCCCATCGGGCCAGCGTCTACGCAGCCTATGGCGAAGAGCCCGACCGGCCCCTGCACGTTTACCAATGTCGTGAGTGCGGCGGGTGGCACGTCGGGAGCCGGCGGGTTCCCGGCGCCCAGTGAAGAGCGCGCTCAACGGCCGGAGCGTTGACCGCCACGAGTTAGTGAGGCGGGAAGGGTACTCACATCGCCGGGCGTCCTGCGATGACGGCTTCCGCACCGTTACCCGCTCGGAGCGGGGCCTCATGCCCGGCGTAGAATCCGCCACCACAGGTCAATAGTTGGGGTACGCTGAACTCGCTATGAAGAAGTGCCCCTTCTGCGCGGAGGACATCCAGGACGCCGCCATCGTCTGCAAGCATTGCGGACGGGATTTGATAAGACCATCCCAGTCGGAGCAGCAGTTCGTCGTTCACACTCAACCGAGTGCTGGCGTCGCCGCCGTTCTCAGCTTGATAATCCCTGGCGCTGGTCAGTTATATCGAGGGCGTGTACTGAGCGGATTAGTGTGGTTTGTTGTCGTCGTCGTCGGTTACGTCATGTTCATTGTGCCGGGCTTGTTCCTGCATTTCTGCTGTATCGTTGCCGCCGCATCGGGCTCATCACCCGTAGTGTCGCGGGCCGTAGCGTCCCCCGTGGTGTCGCAGCCCGCAGTGATCGAGGCCCCAACGACCACATCACCCAAATCAGGTGCGACACTCGCAAAGAGTTTGGGGCGTGCGGCGTCCATTCTTGTGAATCCCAGCGCTGTCATGCGCTCCACGCGGACGGGTGCAAAGATCTTTCTCGTGGTCTCTTACGCGCTGGTCGTGCTGTACGTGATTAGTAGGATCGTATCCCGATAACTACGAGCCAATCGGGCCAAGGAATTATGAGGAAGCCCATCTCTGAGGCGCTCCGTCTGATCTTCCAGGGCATCGAGATCCTGAAGAAGGAATCTGGCAACAAGCGGCTGTTCACCATCGACGGACGCTTGGTCGGAGACATCGGCGAGGTGATCGCTGCGGCCGAGTATGACCTGGTGTTGGACTTGGTATCGCAGCCAAGACACGACGCAACCACCACAGATGGGCGTCGGAATGTCCAGATCAAAGCGACGTTCAAGGATTCCCTTACGTTCAAGACAGTTCCAGATTACTACCTGGGTCTCAAGCTGTATCGTAACGGCAATCACAAGGAGATATTCAACGGTCCCGGCAAGGTTATATACAAGCGGTACGCCAGCCGCAAGGGTTGCGGCATTGTGCTGCTATCGTTTCCAATTTCGGAGTTACGCGAGCTGTCAAGACAAGTCGCTGAGGTTGATCGCATCCCCAAACGCCACGGGGCGGAGGCCTGAGAGATAGACGCGACGGCCCAGGCAATTCTGGACTGCGCTCAATCGCGAGAAGATTCGCGCGACATGCAGATGCGAGCTGGTGCCGAGGTTGAAGACGGCCTTCTTGCACGTTCACGTCAGTTGCGTACCTCGGTGAAGGTCCACGCCACCCCAGTCGAACTGATGATTTCGACCGTTCCGCCTCCGGGGATCAAATAGGTTCCGCTAAATGTGGTTTCGCCCCAGAAGGTCCCCATTAGTTCGTTCACGATGTGCGCGCCCGCAATGTGAACGATGAAGTTCGACGACGAGCCGGGATAGCTTCCGTCGATCTTGATGCGCGTCACATAGGCCGGCAAGTCAAACACGGTGTCACCGCTGCCGCTCTTGACGAAGGGGGGCGCAGGATAGACTCCGGTCCCCGACACATTGATCCCGTTGTTGCCGCTCGTTTGATTGCCCGCGATAAGCAAGACGTTGGAGTAATACTGCGCGGCGGTCGGGGTGAACTTGACCGTGACCGTCAGCGATCCGCCCGCTGGCACCGTACCGCTCGTCGGGCTCGCTGTAAACCCAGCGGTACCGGTGCCGCCACTTGCCTGCAAGGATGTGAAGGTCAAGACATCTGTCCCGCTGTTGCTGATCGTGAAGGTCCGTGTCGTGCTGGCTCCCAGACTCACGTTGCCAAAGCTCAGATCACCCGTGAGCGTGATGATGCGTGTTGGTGTCGGCGCGGGAGCCGGAGTCTGAGTCGTGGTTGGCGTCGTGCTCGTGGAGCTTGGTGCCGTCGGACTGCTCTTCCCCCCGCATCCGGCCGCAACGACAATGACGGCGACGAGTGTGACGAGATTCCTGCGCATCGACCCTCTCCTTGGCTCGGCCAACAGAAGGTCGAGCGCATTCTCACAGTTCTGCATGCTCAGTCGCCGATCAGTCGGCCTCCAATTGGCAAGTTGCGTGCCGATGAAGCTGCCGATTCTCAGAGAGATTACGAGCCCCCTTGTTGAGTAAGCCGGAATGTCGGCACCGAGGGGTTGTGTCGCGCCGGAGATCTGGCATCGGAGCTCCGGGACGAACTTCGGGAGGCGATTGGAGAGCGAGGAGCAGTAAGGAGCAGTGGCGCCAGCCGCGTCAGGGGGTGAGTGTTCCTGCCCGAGGCGTTCGTCGCGGCAGCGGACTGACCTCCACTCACAGGAAAGCCCCGCTCGACGCTGGCGCGTGGGTAGCCGTGGCTGATCAAGTCGCGAGGTGACTCGTGAGGAGCCCCACGCGCTTGTGGAGCAAGTGGTCCGCGTAATCAATGTGCCGCCGCTTCTGATCGCCACGAGCCTGAACGATCCTGGCGTCCGTGTCGAAGCTAAAGCCGAACATACGATCTGGTGTGCCGCGGACTGTGCGGCAGGATGACATTAGGTCACGCATTTCCGCCAAGGTGAATAGGAGAGTCCAGTGGCTGTACCACGTCGCGGTCACAGGCTTGGTTTTGGCGGCGTCTGGCGCGTACATGGCCAGCAACAGAAAGAAATCGGCGTCTGCTGATGGATCGAATCGGTTAAACAATGTGCCATAGCGAAACCTCTCCGTCGATTTCCGCTTGGGTGCTTCTTGGGGGTAGGTGCGTGATGCTTTGACTTGCAGAAGGGCGACTCTGGACGCAGAGTCCGGCCGTTTGTGCACGAGCGCCAGATCGATACCCTTCTCTTGACGTGATGCGGGGACGAAGACCGAGTAATGTTTCGATTTGGGAAAGCGCTTCGACAACTCTTGCAAGAGTAGGTATTCTGGCCATTGAAGCGTGAACACAGGTTCCATAGGTCAACCGACTCAGGAGATCTCAAGCGACTCGCTGGCGTGTCCGCCATTGGCGTTAATACTTATAGTCTCTGGCCAGCTAAGTCAAGCACGTCCACGATTCTCGCGTGGGCGAGCTGCAGTCGACCTTCGGGCGCAGGGTGCGCGAGCTGCGAAGAGCGCGTGGCTTCTCGCAGGAAGAGTTGGCGCATCGAGCGGGCCTGCACTACACGTACGTCGGAGGAATCGAGCGCGGTGAACGAAATCCGGCCCTGATCAACATTGGGAAGATCGCTAGGGCGCTGAGGGTTCCGGTGGCGGAATTGTTTTCGGCGCCTCACGCAGCGCCGAAGACCAAGACAGGCTGACACCCAGTGTCTGGAGCCCTCGACTTGAGGGGCGTGGCGGCCCCGCGACAAGCGGTTGGCTAAGACTGAGAACGTTGTGGGTCAGTTTGAATCGTCTTCGTCCAACCCCTGAGTAACGATCATCGTTGCACCCGAACAGGTTGCGTGAGCTAATCTTAGTGCTGTGAGCATGGCCGGCTTCTTTGAGTCTGTGGGTGCACCGCTTAGGAATGTGCGGAACTCGTGGGGAGCAAGGAGGCCCACAGATGGAGCAATATTTCTGCGGGCGTGGAAGGATGAGTCACGCATAGATGCTGAAGGGCAACAGTGGGTGCAGATCGCCTTTCAGTCTGGCAACGGTCACGGCTGGCGTGAGCGCCAGGCGCACGTCGAAGCGATCGAATCTGGCGCTCGATGTTTCATCGTTATGTGCGAGGCAGTGGATGTATCAGCTAACCCCCGAAAGGTAGCTGCGTTTGATCACCGCACGGTCCTTGTCGGAGGCGACATCAAGCGGGAGCATGGAAATACCTGGATTCGAGTAGTGGACCACAAATCGGTCTTTGAAGTCCGATAACGCTCAATCTAGCCCATTACCCGGGTGCATCAGATCTTGCGCGTCACACGGGCAATGGAGGCCCGACTCGCCGATCACGTCTGGTCTGTCGAAGAGATTGTCAGACTATTGGAGGCACAGTAATGGCTCTCGCGAGATGTGAAGCGCACCCGCCGCAGCCCGGTAAGCAAACGTACGTGAGGAACGTAGCTGCTGCTGGTCGCGGTCTCGTCTGCGGGGCAGACCGATGCTTCAACGACGCTCAGATCTGGCTGACTGCCGACGAGCTTCGTGATTATGACAATGGTGAGACGGTGTTCTCAGCGCCAACGGCTGCCGCGAAATTCAGGGCTCAACGGCGACCATCAAGCTGACCCACTACCTAATAACGCCCCCATCTTGCCGGAACCCCATAGCTCGTGCTAGCCTGACCGTAGGCACCGTAAAGTCGCGCCCGTACCGCACGCCCGGAGACTAGGCCGGCGTCCTGCACACGAACCGTCAAGTTCGTCTTGTAGCTGGGCGCCGGTTTTCTTTTGTACCCCGCCCGGCTCCTCGTCAACCCGTTCAACGCAAGGAGCCCGTCATGAATGCCGCAAGTAATGACACTGCATCGCACAGAGAGATCGCGAGAGCTAAAGCTGCATCGCTCAGAAAGGTTCCTCAGATAGGCGCTCGTGCAGAATTCAAAACAGAAGCGAAGTGGTTGAAAGCCCTGCTGAATTTGGCCAAGAAGGACGTGGCGGAATTTGAGCGGCACGCGGAATGCGAACGCGACGAGCGGCGACGCGACTTCTACATGGCCTTCGCGGACCTGTCGATGGAGATGGTGAAGGCGCTGCGCGACGAGCTGCGCGCGTCAAAGCGTCAAGAAGCACAGGAACGCGCGCTAGTTGTACACCACTGAAAGGGTGTACTAAAATGAAAGGGTTCATAAACGGAACCGCCGGGAGCGTCAACTCCCGGCGGTCCCTGACCCGTCCACTCGACCAGAGCGAGCGAGGCGGGCTCCCGCCATTGTACGCGGGCGCCTCCTTGCCGCAGGAGGGCGCCCGATGACTTCCGATCACCTCGACGACGATGAAAACGTGAGGGCCATGCGCGAGACCGCGCGCGTGGTCGGCCTGACCACGATGCTGCTTGACTTCCGCAGCTCGCAGCTCGCCTTGCAGGCCGCCCTCGATCGCGACCGCGCCCGTATCACCCAGGCGCTGGCGTTGCTCGGCGTCTCGGACGAAGGGAGGACGGCATGAACGCCGCCATCTACGCCCGAAAGAGCACCGAGCAGCAGGACGTAGCCGACGAGCAGAAGTCCGTCGTCCGGCAGGTGGCCGGGGCGCGGGCCTTCATCGCCGAGAAGGGCTGGGCGCTCGACGAGGCGCACGTCTACACCGACGACGGCGTGTCGGGCGCGCTGTTCGCCAACCGGGCGGAGTTCCAGCGAATGATGCGTGACGCCGCAGCCGGCGCCTTTCAGGCCGTCGTCTTCTACGATCTGGACCGCTTCGGCCGCAACGCCCGGCAGACGATGCTGGCCCTCAACACGCTGGCCGACCTCGGTGTGACGATCTGGGACTACAGCACGGGCCAGGCCGTGGACCTCGACTCGTTCGAGGGTGAGATGATGACGTTCATGAAGGCCCGCTTCGCGCAGCAGTATCGGGATCAGGTGCGCAAGCACACGCGCGACGCCATGCGCCGCAAGGCGGAGCAAGGCTACGTGACGGGGTGCAAGGTCTTCGGCTATGACAATCTCCGGATCGGGACGGGCCACGTCGAGCGGAAGATCAACGACGCGGAGGCGGCGGTCGTCCGGGACATCTACGACCGCTTCGCGGCCGGCGCGGGTGCGCGCGCGATCGCCGACACGCTGAACCGGAAGGGCGTCCCGTCGCCCCGGGCGCAGCAGGGGCGCCCCTGCGGCTGGTCGTCCTCCACGGTGCGCGCCGTGCTCGAACGGCCGTTGTATCGCGGCGAGGTCGTGTACGGACGGTCAGCCAAAGCCTACGGTCGCGAGCTGGGGAGGTCGAGTGGAAAGAAGCGAGAGAAGGGCATGGTCGCGTGCCCTGAGGATCGCTGGCTCCGCCTCGATCGACCCGAGCTGCGCATCGTCGACCCCGGTGTGGTTGCGCGCGTCGATGCCAGGCGACGGAACCGCCGCGCCCGCTACCTCGCCTCGTTGGCGAAGGGTGGCCGGGTGCCCGAGCGCGCTCACGGCAAGTACCTGTTGAGTGGCGGGATGCTCGTCTGCCCGACCTGCGGCGGACACTTCGAGGCCAGGATCGCGCCGTGGAAGGGTCAGGCGAACGTCTACATCTGCGGCACCCGGCGCCGCAAGCCGGGCGTCTGCACGAACGCCTTGGCGCTGCCCATCGCTGAGACGGACGACGCCGTGCTCGACGTGGTGGAGGGTGAGGTGCTCGGCACGCGCTTCATCGAGGAGCTGCTGGCGCTTGTCGACACGACGCCCGATCCGACGGCGGCGATAGAGGCTGAGCGCGAGCGGCTCGGGCGAGAGATTGCCAACCTGATCGAGAGCGTCGCGAAGGGCATGCCGGCCGAGGCGATCGCGCCCGTCGTGCGCCAGTATCAGGCCGAGGTCGCCCGGCTCGACGTGCAGCTCCGGACGCCTCGGCCGGCGCCGCCTAACCTGGACAAGCTCCGCGCGGCGCTCACGCAGAGGGCGGAGCAGTGGAAAGCTGAGCTGCGGGCCGAGCCCAAGGTGGCGCGGCTGCTACTGCGCCGGCTCGTCGGTCCGCTCACGTTGTGGGACGCGACCGACCCGGGGCCGGAGTGGGTCGAGTGGGAGGCGTCGGTGACGACCGAGCTGCTGGAAGGGCTTGTCCAACTTGGTACGTCCCCAACGGGATTCGAACCCGTGTTTTGGCCTTGAAAGGGCCACGTCCTGGGCCTCTGGACGATGGGGACTGATGGTGAACCCGAAATGATACCACGCAGGCGGACCCCCCTCCTGGGGCGGACCCGCAGGTCTGCGCTACATCGGCAACCCTCCAACCTGCCCGACCCGCCCAACCAGCCCCACCCGCCCTACGGCAGCGCGTACACCATCACCGTGTCCGTCGCCACCACCGCCACGTACTGCTTGCCGTTCGACGCCTCATAGCTCATCGGATCGGCGTTGCCGCGCTTCTCGAGCGTCGTCTCCCACAGCTGCCGCCCGGTCTTCGCCTCGAGCGCCCGGAACCGATTGTCGTCCGTCGACGCCACGAAGAGCAGGCCGCTGCGCGTCACGATCGGTCCGGCCATCGCCGGCCGGCCGGTGTGCCGCTTGTCGGCCGGCAGCGAGTCCGTGACGCCCAGCGGAATCCGCCACGCGAAGTCCCCGGTGGATGGATCGACCGCGATCAGCTGGCCCCACGGCGGACGCGTGCACGGCATCGTCAGCCCGTTGAGCCGCACGTCGAAGCTCCCGCGCCCGGCACCGGGAACGGTCGGCGTCTTCTTGTCGTAGCCGTCCGCCGTCTTCTCGACCCACCCGAGCGCGCCATCGTCCTGGGTCACGACGAACACGTAGCCGGTGGCCGGATCGTGGGCGACGCCGCCCCAGTTGGCGCCGCCGAGCCCGCCCGGGAAGACCAGGGTCAGCGCTGGCGTCGAAGTGTCCGCCGTGTAGCGCCACGGGGTGAACGGCCCGTTGTTCCTGACGCCGCCGTCGGTCGCCGCGAGCGCCGCGCAGGCAGCCGCGTGCTCGGGCGTCGTGTCGGCCGCGGTCACGAGATCGGCAGCGCTGTACGAGTTGCGCGCGATCGGCGGCGGTTTCACCGGGATCGGCTGCGTCGTCGGCATGAGCTCGCCGGGCACGTCGCTCGCCGGCACCGGCGTCTCGGTCACGCCGTACACGGGCTCGCCGGTGACGCGGTTCAGGATGTACATGTAGCCGGACTTCGTCGTGAGGGCAAGCGCCGGGATCGTCGTCCCGTTGCGGACGATGTCGAACAGGCTGGGTGGGGCGGGCGGATCGGCGTCCCAGATGTCGTGGTGAATCGTCTGGAAGTGCCACCGGTACTTCCCGGTGGTCACGTCGACGGCCACGACCGAGTTGCCGTACAGGTTCGCGCCCTTCCGTGTGCCGCCGTACGCGCCCGGGATCGGCGAGGCGAGCGGGATGTAGAGCAGGCCACGCGCCTGGTCCATCGTGAAGTAGAACGGCCACGCATTGGCGCCCAGCGCGCCGCGCCAGCTGTCGCCGGCCCACGTGTCGTGGCCGGGATCCCCGGGCTGGGCCACCGAGCTGAACTCCCACAGCTTGGCGCCGGTGCGCGCGTCGTAGGCGCGAGGGTTGCCGATCCCGCCCTCCTGGCCGGGGGGCGTATTGGCGCCGACGACCACCACGTTCCGGTAGACGAACGGCACCGAGTTGTACGGGATCACCATGTCCACGGTCCCGCCCGCGCCGAACGTCGGGACGGTGTTGCCGGTGGCGGCGTCGAGGGCCATCAGCCTGGTGCCCGAGGCGAAGATGATCCGGGCAGCGTCCGCGGCGTCGCCGGGCCAGTAGGCGACGCCGCGCCGTGACGGCGCGCCGCCGGCGACCGGATGACGCCAGATCTCGCGACCGGTCACCGCGTCGAGCGCCACGACGCGGTCCGCGCCCGGCACGTACATCACGCCGTGGACCACGATGGGAGTGGCTTCCGACGCGAGCGGCCGGGGGCCGCGTCCGCCTCGAGCCGGCGCCGCGGGCGCCGAGGAAGGCTCGGCGGCGAGGCCGTACGACCACACGTTCGCCAGCGTCGAAACGTTTGCGGGCGTGATCTGCGCGAGGGGCGAGTAGCCCGTGCCGGCGAGGTCGTGACGATACATCGGCCAGTCGCCGTCGGGTGCCGCCGCCCCGCGCTGCGCATGCGCGTGCTGGACGAACAGGCCGGCGGCAATCAGTCCGCCAGCCAGCAGGGTGGCCCTCAGCTTCGGCATTGCACGCTCCCGGTCCATCGTGTTCTGCGTTCTTCCGTGCCCGAGTTCCTGCGTTCGCCAGTTCCTCAGGTCATCTGGCTCGCGCGGAACAGGCCATCGGCCGCCTGAAGAATAATCCGCTTCAGGCGAATCGGGTAGTCGGGGTGCACCGACAGAAACATCTGGACGATGGCGGCGGCCGCTGGAGACTGGTGGCCGCCGAGCGTCGCGTCCAGCCAGCGCCTGGGGAAGAAGATGTCGCCGGTCCGCTGGACCTGCTCGAGCAGCTCGAGAGCGGGCAGCACGTAGCGCTCCGAGCGAGGCGCGCGCAGGGGATGGTTGAGAAAGGCGACGCCTTCGAGGACCCACGGCTCGCTGCGCCGGTTCGCGGGATCGCGAAGGCGATCGAAGAAGGCGTCCCGCACGATCGGATCCGGCGACAACGCGGGTGTCACGAACGAGAACCGGGCTCTCCGGTCCGGGTTCTGGAGGCGGGCGAGTTGGCCGGTGAGGATGGCCTCGGAGTCCGGCACCCCGCGGACCGCGAGCTCGAACGCGATGGCCATCTCGTCCTGCGCGCCGAGCGTGAGACCGGCAATCGACTCGTCGCGGCGCCACACCCGGACCAGGTACGACAGCGCGTCGGTCGTGAGGGCCATCGACCTGAGAGCGGAGAAATACGCCGATTTCAGGCTGGACGTGGACGCCGCCTCGATCTGCCTCCGCAGCAGCGTCTCGATCTTCGGCGCTTCGGCGAGGCGCGCGGACGGGGGGAGGAAGGTCCAGAACGCCGACCGCATGTAGCCCAGCACCATCTGGACGAGCGGCTCGGCGGTCTCCCGCGGCATCGCGCGCCGCGCGGCGTCCAGGATCCGGGACGGCGCGGTCCGTCCGGCGAGCATCTCCTCCCAGAGGACGATCCACGTGGCGGCGCGTGCGACGGGATCCGGGAGGTCTTCGAGGCGGGCGAGCAGGTGCGCGCGGCTCGCCGCGTCCAGCCGCACGTCGCCATACACCAGTCCGCCGCCGTCCGGCTGGACGTAGTCCAGGCGCGAGACGATGCCCCGCGCGTCGATCTCGACGCCGGCGTCGGTGGCCGGCCGGCCGCTCGACTCGATCCACGTCCGGCTCCACGCCGCGAGGTCGACGGGGGTTCGCGTGTCGAGGATCTTCACCAGGTCGGGCCAGTCCGCGTTGCCGAAGCGAAAGGCGTCCAGATACGCGCGCAGCCCGTCTCGAAGCGTGCCGGCGCCGATCAGGCGCTCCAGCTGGCGCATGACGATCGGCGCCTTGTTGTAGATGATCGGGCCGTACTGGCTCCAGGCCTCGTCCAGATCCTCGAGGGGCTGGCGGATCGGGTGCGTCCCCGCGGTGCGGTCCACGCCGTACGCGGCCGGGACGTTCGACACCAGGAACTGCAGGTCGTGATTCACCGCAGGGAACGACGGGTTCGCGATCTTGGCCGCCAGGAACGTCGCGAACACTTCCTTCAGCCACACATCGTCGAACCAGCGCATCGTGACGAGATCGCCGAACCAGAGGTGCGCGAGCTCGTGGGCGATGAGGGTCGCGCGTCTCACCGCCTGGTCTTCGGTCGCGGACGCGTCCAGGAGGATCGCGTCCTGGTCGAAGAAGATCGCGCCCGGGTGCTCCATCCCCCCGAACTGGAAGGACGGCACGAGGACGATGTCGCACTTGGGGAAGGGCGCGGCGCTGCCGGTGTACTCCTCGAGCCAGGCCAGCGACGAGGCCAGCAGGTCGAACACCGCGTCACGGTTGCGCGCGACCCTTGCCGCATCCGTCTCGCGGTGGAACATCCGCCAGGTCCGGCCGTCGCGCACCGCGGTCTCGACCAGAAGACGTCCGGCGGCGAACGCGAAGAGATACGTCGGGATCGGCCGGGTCTCGGCGAACCGGACGGTCACCGCGTCGCGGTCTTCGGTCCGGCCGGCTTCCTCGCCGTTCGAGACGCTCGTCCAGTTCGGCGGATGCGTCAGGGCGAGGGTGAACCGCGCTTTGAGGTCAGGTTGATCGAAGCAGGGGAACACGCGGTGGGCGTGGGCCGGGACGAAGAGGGTGTAGAGAAGGTCGGCGCGGCGGTTCAGCGCCGCGTCGGCGCACGTGAACGCGAAGTCGAGGCTGTTGGCGCCGGGGCGGAGGCCGGCGGAACGGGCGGATCGGCCCGACTGGCCGGGCGGCGTGTCGAGCGCGAGCGGCTGCGAGGCGTCCGCCAGGTCGAACGCGACCGAGGCCCGGCCGGTGACGGGCTCGTCGATCGAGGCCGGGATGCGGAACGCGAGGTCGTAGCGGACGTTCGAGACCAGTGCCGCGCGCTGTCGTGCCGAGCGCAGCGAAAGTCCGCTCACATGCCGAATCGGAAGAGCGGCCGTCCCGCCGCCATGCCCGGCCAGGGGATCCCGACGATGATGAGCAGCAGCGAGAGGCCGAAGAAGGTGAGGAGCCTCTTCCGCTTCGCCTCGCGCGTCGCCGCCTTCCGCCCCAGGACGCGTGCGACGTGCGCACAGGCGACGGCGGCAACCATGATCGTGATGTGCTCGACGGCCCAGAAGCGCAGGCCGGCGTTGGCCATGGCGGCGCCGAAGTCGCGGAACGCCTGCACGGTGAACGGGCTCAGGCCGAAGTAGAGCAGCAGGCCGAGGAGCATCTGGAGGTCGAGGGACATCATGAAGGCCATGCCCCACTTGTCGGCCTTGGCCATCCCGGTGTCGTCGTGCGCCCCGGCCGTCGTGCCCAGCGCGCCGACGGCGGCGATCAGCACGAACCAGCGCAGCCAGGAGTGGAGGAAGAGGACGAGAGAATACATGGCTCTGGGCTCTAGGCTTTGGGCTCTGGGCCTCGGGACGGGCTCCGCGGCGACAACGTGACTCGCCGAGAGCCGAAAGCCGAGAGCCCAGCGCCTGTCACGGGTGCGACACGGTGAGGGTGAACTGTTCGTCCTGGGTGATGGCGCCCAGGTCCTGGATGCCGACGCACCACGAGCCCGGGTTGATGGCACCGCTCAGGGCGACGTGGCCGGGAGCCGACAGCGTGTTCTCCTGGACCGCCGCGCACGCGCCGTTGGGCACGCCGAAGTAGGTATACAGGAAGACGTTGACCGCCGGCGTCAGCGTGTATTCGAGCGAGTATTCGCCGTTCTTGCCGACGTTGAACTGGAACTCGTGGAAGTCCAGCTGGTTGGGCACCAGGGTTCCGGTGAACGTCTCCGAGACGTTCTTCGAGGGTCCAACCGATCCGCAGCCCGCCACGCCGATCGTCGCGATCAGGAGGCCCACCGCCCAGCGCACTCGCATGTTCTGAATTGTAGAACAGACGGGCGGCATCGTGACAGCGTGACTCCCCGAGCGCCGAGAGCCCGGGGCCGGCAGCCTAGGATTCAGCCCCCAAGGCAGAGTAATCTTTCTGGATACCTGCCATGGTCCGGACCCTTCTTGTCGCCAACCGCTCGGAGATTGCCATCCGGTGCTTTCGCGCCGCGACCGAGCTCGGGCTGCGGACGATCGCCGTCTACAGCTACGAGGATCGCTTCGCGCTGCACCGCTTCAAGGCCGACGAGGCCTTTCTCATCGGACCGCCCGAGGGCGGCGAACCGGTGCGATCGTATCTGAATGTCCCGCAACTGGTCGCCGTGGCGCGGAAGCACGGCGCCGACGCCATCCATCCCGGCTACGGCTTCCTCGCCGAGAGCGCCGAGCTGGCGCGCGCGGCCGAGGCGGCCGGGATCACGTTCATCGGGCCCACCGTCGAGCAGCTGGAGATCTTCGGTGACAAGACGGCCGCCAAGCGCGTCGCCGAGAAGGCGGGCGTGCCGATCGTGCCCGGCAGCGAGGCGATGCTCGACGACCCGGCCGCGGTGCAGGCGACCGCCGCCACCCTGGGCTATCCGCTCATTATCAAGGCGAGCTTCGGCGGCGGCGGGCGCGGCATGCGCGTCGTCGAACGGCCGGAGCAACTGCTCGACAAGCTCGCCGAGGCCCAGCGGGAGGCCCTCGCCGCCTTCGGGCGCCGCGAAGTCTTTCTCGAGCGCTACATCACGCGGGCGAAGCACATCGAGGTCCAGGTGCTGGGCGACGCCCACGGGAACCTGGTGCACCTCTGGGAGCGCGACTGCTCGGTGCAGCGGCGGCACCAGAAGCTGGTCGAGGTGGCCCCGGCCTTCCGGCTGCCCGAGGATCTACGGCGCCGGATCTGCGACGCGGCCGTCCGCATCTGCCGGGCGGTCCGCTACCGCGCCGCCGGCACCGTGGAATTCCTGGTCGACCTCGACCGCGGCGACTTCTTCTTCATCGAGGTCAACCCGCGCATCCAGGTCGAGCACACCGTCACGGAGATGGTCACGGGGCTGGATCTCGTCCAGAGCCAGATCCTCGTGGCATCGGGCTACACGCTCCACGAGCCGCCGGTCAACATCCCGAGGCAGGAAGCGATCGAGACGCGGGGCGTTGCCCTCCAGTGCCGCATCACCACGGAGGATCCGGAGAACCACTTCCTGCCCGACTACGGCCGCATCACGACGTATCGCTCGTCGGGCGGCTTCGCGGTCCGTCTCGACGGCGGCGGCGGGTACGCGGGCTCCATCATCACGCCCTACTTCGACTCCCTCCTGGTCAAGACGACCACCTGGGGTCAGACCCTGGATGCGGCGGTGCACCGGGCCGAGCGGTCCCTGCGCGAGTTCCGCATCCGCGGCGTCAAGACGAACATCGCGTTTCTGCTCAACCTGATCCGGCACCCGACGTTCATCTCCGGCGAGGCGACCACCACGTTCGTGGATGCGACGCCGGAGCTGTTCCAGATCCGGAAGCCGCGCGATCGCGCCACGAAGGTCCTGGCGTACCTGGGCGACGTCATCGTCAACGGCCGGCCCGACGTCAAGAAGCACTACGACCCGAAGCGCGTCCTGCCGAAGCCGGTCCTGCCCGAGCTGCTCGGCGCCGGCGAACCGCCGCCCGGCACGCGCCAGCGCCTCCTGGAGCTCGGCCCCGAGAAGTTCGCCGCCTGGGTGCGGGGCGAGGAGCGCCTGTTCGTGACCGACACGACGCTGCGCGACGCGCACCAGTCGCTGCTGGCGACGCGCGCGCGCACCTACGACATGCTGGCGGTGGCGGATTCGGTGGCCCGGCTGCTGCCGAACCTCTTCAGCCTGGAGATGTGGGGCGGTGCCACCTTCGACGCCTCGATGCGCTTCCTGCAGGAGGATCCGTGGACGCGCCTGGCGGAGCTGCGTCAGCGGATCCCGAACATCCTCTTCCAGATGCTGCTGCGCGCCAGTAACGCCGTCGGCTACACGAACTATCCCGACAACGTCGTGCGCGCCTTCATCCGGCGGAGCGCGGCCGACGGCATCGATCTGTTCCGCGTCTTCGACTCGCTCAACTGGACCGAGAACATGCGGGTCGCCATCGAGACGATCCGCGAGGACACGAACGCGATCTGCGAAGCGGCGATCTGCTACACGGGCGACATCCTCGACCCGGGGCGCGAGAAGTACGGCCTCGCGTACTACGTGAAGATGGCCAAAGAGCTGACGGCGATGGGGACGCACATCCTCGGCATCAAGGACATGGCCGGGCTGTGCAAGCCGTACGCCGCCTACAAGCTCGTCAAGACGCTGCGCGAGGAAGTGGGCGTGCCGATCCACTTCCACACCCACGACACCAGCGGCATCAACGGCGGCAGCGCCCTGCGCGCCGCCGACGCGGGCGCCGACATCGTCGACGGGGCGATCGCCGCGATGAGCGGGTCGACCAGCCAGCCCTGCCTGAACTCGATCGTGGCCGCCATCGCGCACACCGAGCGCGACACGGGGCTCGACCAGGAGGCGCTCGCCCGCGTCAGCCGCTACTGGGCCGCCGTGCGCGAGATGTACTACCCCTTCGAGGAAGGGCTGAAGTCGCCGGCGCCCGACGTGTACCAGCACGAGATGCCCGGCGGCCAGTACACCAACCTGCGCCAGCAGGCGCGGAGCCTCGGACTGGACGATCGCTGGCCGGAGATCTGCGAGGCGTACGCGCTGGCGAACCAGCTGTTCGGGGACATCGTCAAGGTGACGCCGTCGAGCAAGGTCGTCGGCGACATGGCGCTCTTCATCGTGACGAACCACCTGACGGCGTCCGACATCCTCGACCCCCACAAGGCGCTCAACTTCCCGAAGAGCGTCGTCGAGATGATGCAGGGCATGCTCGGGCGCCCCGAGGGCGGGTGGCCGAGAGGCCTGCAGGAGCGGATCCTGAAGTCGGCGCACGTGCAGCCGCTGGCGGATCGCCCGGGCGCCACGCTCCCGCCGCTCGATCTCGAGCAGGCGGCGCGCGAGCTCGAGCCCGCGCTCGGCAGGAAGCCCACCGAGGAGGACGTCCTCTCCTACGCCCTCTACCCGAAGGTCTTCCTCGACTACGCGTCCCATTTCGTCCAGTACGGCGACACCTCGGTCGTGCCGACGACGAACTTCTTCTACGGCCTGCAGGCGGGGGAGGAGACCGCGATCGAGATCGAGCGCGGCAAGACGCTCATCATCCGCTACCTCACGACCGGCGACGTCCGGGACGATGGGACGCGGACGGTGTTCTTCGAGCTGAACGGCCAGCCGCGCGAGGTCACCGTGGTCGACCGGTCGGCCGAGCAGGTGGCCGCGCGCAACCCGAAGGCGGATCCGGACGATGCGAACCACGTGTCGGCGCCGATGCCGGGGAAGATCTCGTCGGTCGTCGCGCGCAAGGGGCAGGCGGTGAGCGCCGGGGAGCGTCTGCTGTCGATCGAGGCGATGAAGATGGAAACGGCTGTCTACAGCCCGCGCGACGCGCGGGTCGCCGACGTCCTCGTCAAGCCAGGCGCCGCGGTCGAGGCGCACGACCTGCTCGTCGTCCTCGAGGGGTGAGGCCTCTGACGTGAAGCCACCGGGCCGATGGGCGCCGCGTGAGCGCCCCGGTCTCGTCCTGCTGCCCCTGGCGGCGGTCGCCGTCGCGGTCAACCTGTGGATGGCCGCCGGCGTGGTGGCCGCGGTCGAGTGGGAACCCGTCGAGTACATCTTCGTGTCGGCGAGCTTCGCCACCTTCGCGCGGCTCGCGCTCCTGTCGCTCGCCGCCGTCGCCCTCCTTCACGCGCTCGTCCGGGTCGTCTTCCGCACAGGCCGGCCCCCCTTGTTCAGCGGGGAAGACGTGGCGTACGCGACGCCGCTGCTCCTCTGCGGTGGGGCGCTCCTGGCGCTCGTGACGCTCGCGCCGCACATGGAGAATGCCGCGTCGGTCCTGCTCTTCGTCGTCCAGGACCTGCGCTGGTGGTGGACCGCGCTCATCCTGTTCTGGGTGCTGGCGCGTCTGGACCGGCGATCCGGCGGGGCGCTGCGGAGCGTGCTCCGGAAGACGGCGGCGCGGGCGCCGCGGTGGACACCGGAGATTGCCCTGGCGATCGTCGCGGCCGTGACCGTCTTCGAGAGCACACCCGCGTTGCGGTACTGGTCGCCGAAGAGCGGCGACGAGCCGAAGTACGTCCGGTACTGCGAGGCCTTCTATCAGGGTCTCGGCTTCGAGCTGTCGACGATCAAGCCGATCGACGCCCTGGGCCCCGACTACCGGCCGCACGTCTTGCGGAACTTCGCGCTGATCGGCGCCGCGCTGCCTGGCGAACTGCGCAGCCTGGCGGGCGACGCGCTGACGCTGGCGCACGGCCGGTGGCCCGTCGGGCCGGCCCCGCAGCACGAGCACGGCGACTTCCTCATCGGCAAGAACGGGGGACTCTTCGAGATCCACAACCCCGGGCTGTCGATCCTGATGTTTCCGGCCTACTACCTGGATCGCCGGTTCGGCGACGACCAGGCCGATCCGGGGGCGCAGTGGCCGAACAAGCTCCTCTTCCTGAACGCCTTCCTCCTCGGCCTGTACGTCGCCTGGACCGTGTTGCTGTTCCGGTTCCTGCGGCGCTGCACCGAATCGGTGTGGGCGCCGTGGGTGGCGACGGTTGCCGGCATGCTGACGCTGCCGATCGCGGCGTTCCCGTTCCAGGTGTATCCGGAGGTCGCCGCCGGGCTGCTGCTGCTCGTCGTACTCTACGCGGTCGCCTTCCGGAATCCCGCGTGGCGCTGGCGCTGGTTCGCGATTGGCGTCGTCCTCGGCTACCTGCCGTGGGTCCACGTGCGCTTCATCGGCGTGACCGGTGTGGTGGCGCTCGGCGCGATCGTGCTGCTGCGCGGCCAGCGCGCGAACGTCCTGCGATTCGCGGCCGGCGTGGCGCTGCCGCTCGTGTGCCTCGCGCTCTACACGTACCGCGTCACCGGGAGCCTGCTGCCGACCTCCACGTACTTCACGGACGCCTCGTCGGAGCCGCTGTCGATCTCCGGCGCGATCGTCGGCAGCCTGGGGTACCTGATCGATCGCGACTGGGGCCTGCTCGCGCACTCGCCCGTGTATCTCTTCGCGCTGCCTGGCTACTACTGGCTGGCGCGGCGGCGCCCGCAAATCGCCGCCATGACCGGTGCGGCGACGGTTACCCTGATCGGGACCGCCGCGGCTCACTCGCTCGTCGGCGCCGGCACCACGCCCATGCGGTTCATCGTCGCCGTCGTGCCGCTGATGACCATTCCGCTGGCCCTGGTGCTCGAGCGCGCGGGACGGGGCCGCGTGTTTCAGGCGGGGTTCGGCCTCGCGCTCGGCCTGTCGCTCGAGAATGCCGTGGCCTACAACCTGCACCACCTCAAGGCCTGGCTGATCGACACGAGCGCGAGCGGCTGGAAGGTGAATCTGCTGTTCCCGGCCGACAGCCGCTACCTCTGGAACACCCCGCCCGCGAATGCCGCCCTGATCGCGCTCTGGACGCTGGCCATCGTCCTCCTCCTGGGCGGTCCGTACGTCGTAGAGCGGCGCCGCGCGGGCGGGTGGACGCCGCCGCCCTGGCGGTGGCGACAGGGAGCGCGCCCGGCGCTCGCGCTGGTCGCCGTCGCGATCTTGATCGGCGGAGGGACCGTCGTGTCGGCGTCGACGGGGGCGTGGAAGGAGGGCCACTACCTCGTGCGCCCGGAGGCGGCGGCCCTGGACGCGGCGCGGCTCATCGACGAGGAGGGCCACTGCGCGATCTGTCTCAGCTCGCGCCTCGGCTCGATCGGTTCAGCCTCGATGCTGACCGACCTGGAGTCGGTCGATCCCTCGGTGGCCCGGCGTCAGCGCCCGGGCGTCGTCGTGCCGCCGTACGACGAGTGGCTGGCCATGCCTGGCAGGATTCACGACTGGTACGTCGAGGCCAACGGGCACGACCCGGCGGACACCGACGTGGGCCACTACCTGTACCAGTGGCGCGAGGAGCACGCGACGCCCGCGCAGATCGAGGCGCGGATCTTCGCCGCGGCGGGCAAGCCCGTTCCCGCGGCGGACCTCAGGCCATGATCGCCGTGGCGGCGACGGCGAGCGCGAGCAACGCCAGGACGGCTGCCACGAGCAGCGGGTCCCACTGATCGACGCGCGGCACGGGCTGGAACATGCGCGATCTCCTGTGAACGAGATATCGGCGCCAGACCCGGCCACCGTACCGAAAAGCCGGGATCGGTACAAGCATCGTTTCTGTAAACAGGCATCGATTGCCCGAGACCGGGGGCCAGTCAGCCCGCTGTGCTAGCATCGGCGTCTGGCGACGACCCGTCGGACCAGGGAAATGCGGCCGGCGTGAGCGCCCGGCGTTATCGCGTCGGCGTGTGCCTTGCAATCGGCCTGCACCTGCTGACGGTGCTGCTCTTCGCCGCCGGCGTCATCCCTCAACAAAGCAAGCCCAGCACCGCTCCCTTCTGGTTCCATCAGGGAGGGGACGATCGCGGTTACTTCGAGCAGATGCAGTCCCTGCGCACCGGTGAGTTCCAGGCCAACAAGTATCCATTGGGCTTTCCGCTGTTGATGCTGCCGTTTTCGTGGGTCGTTCACCCGCCCGACCACGACCATCTGGTGCAGCCGGTCGCCTTGTTCTGGTCCGGACTCATGCTCCCGATTGGGCTGGTCCTCCTGGCGGACCTGGCGAGGCACACGACTGGCAGCGATCGAACCGCCGTGTGGGCGGCCATGGGGTATGCGGGCGCACCGCTGTTGGCGATGATGACGTTCCACTGGCTCTGGAACCAGCAGATGGCGGAGATCATCGCGATCCACCTCACGTGGGCGCAAATGCTCTCCGATGGACCCGCGACGTTCTTCACCCTGCTGGCGGTCTGGTGGTACGTGCGCACCGATCGGCGGGGCTATCGACAGCGCGACGTGGTCGTGCTCGGACTGGTGCTGGGCTTTCTCGGAATGGTCCGTTATTCGGGACTGCTCGTCGCCGTCGTGGTCGGCGGCCTCTTCCTGCTTCGGCGCCGGTGGCGCCAGGCGCTCACGTTGGCGATTGCGGCGTCGATCGGTTTCGCTCCCCAGGCGATCTACAACCTGGTCTTCTTCGGTGGGCCCTTCCGCACGGGCTACGTGGTCCTGGACGTGCTGCCGCCGCACGGGCTCTTCAGCCTGGCGTACCCGGCCGCTGCCATGCGACAGATCTCGGTCCGACTGGGCGGTCTGGCACTGATCGCCGGGGCCGGTACCGCGGCTGCGCTGGGCGGACTGGCCTTGTGGCGCGTCTGGAAGCACAACTGGCTCTACGCCCTGCTGATCGGGGGATGGCTCTCGAGCTACGCGGTGTTCTACAGCGTCTACTACTACTCCTGGTACGCGGGCCTGCCGCGCTTCCTGATGCCGGCGCTGCCGGCCTGCGCCCTCCTCGGTGCCGTGCTGATCGCGTGGGGCGTCGAGCGCGCGCGGCACCTCCTGGCGCCTCGACGCCCTGTCCTCGGGGCACGGCGAAGTGGCATACTGTCGACGCTGCGTCGGGCCTGCGGCCCGCGAGAGGAGGGACACGTGCGATTGGCGACCTCATCCATGCTCACGTTGATCGGGACCGCGCTGGTCGCCGGCGCGTCCGCCGTGCTCGGCGCACAGCAGGGGCCGCCGATTTCCGGCTTCAGCCGCGCCGAGGCGGCGACCGAACGGGCCTGGGAAGAGAAGTTCCGCGCCATCCCGGATCCGGACCACGTCAAGGCCAACATGAAGCTGCTCTCGGCCGAGCCGCATCACATCGGCTCCCCCTACCAGAAGAAGAACTCGGAGTGGATCCTGAACCAGTTCAAGTCCTTCGGGTTCGACGCGCAGATCGAGGAGTTCGACGTCCTGTTCCCGACGCCCATCGAGCGGAAGGTCGAGCTCCTCTCGCCGACGCACTACGAGGCCGTGCTGAAGGAACCGGCGATTCCCGAGGATCCGACCTCCGGCCAGGAGGGGCAGCTGCCGACCTACAACGCCTACTCCGCAGACGGCGACGTGACGGCGCCGCTCGTCTATGTGAACTACGGGCTGCCGTCGGACTACGACCAGCTCGCGCGGATGGGCGTCAGCGTCAAGGGCAAGATCGTCATCGCGCGCTACGGCGAGAGCTGGCGCGGCATCAAGCCCAAGGTGGCGTACGAGCACGGCGCCATCGGCTGCCTGATCTACTCCGATCCCAAAGACGACGGCTACTACCAGGGGGACGTCTACCCGAAGGGGCCGTACCGTCCCGCGCAGGGCGTGCAGCGCGGCAGCGTGATGGAGATGGAGAAGTACCCCGGCGATCCCGAGACGCCGGGCTGGGGCTCGACGCCCGGCGCGCGGCGCCTCCCGCGCGATCAGGCCGAGTCGCTCCAGAAGATTCCGGTGCTGCCGATCTCCTACGGGGACGCGCAGCCGCTGCTGGCGGCCCTCGGCGGACCGATGGCGCCTGACGCGTGGCGCGGCGCGCTCCCGATCCCGTATCACGTCGGCGCCGGGCCGGCGACGGTGCACCTGGTCGCGAAGTTCAACTGGCAGGTCGTGCCGGCCTACGACGTGATCGCGCGCATTCCCGGCAGCACCTATCCCGACCAGTGGGTCGTGCGCGGCAATCACTACGACGGCTGGGTCAACGGTGCGGCCGATCCGATCAGCGGCCAGTCGGCCCTGCTGGAGGAAGCGCGGGCGTACGGCGAGCTGCTGAAGCAGGGATGGAAGCCGAAGCGCACGATCGTCTACTGCGCGTGGGACGGCGAAGAGCCGATGCTGCTGGGATCGACCGAGTGGGCCGAAACCCACCTCGCCGAACTGCAGCAGCACGCTGTCGCGTACATCAACTCGGACGGCAACAGCAAGGGCTACCTGAACGCGGGCGGCAGCTACTCGCTCGAGCACGTCGTGAACGACGTCGCCAAGGACATCACCGACCCCGAGACGGGGCAGTCGGTGTGGACCAAGCTCGAGCAGCGCGACCTCGCGCGTGCGCGGACGCCCGAGGCGCGGGCCGAGGTCATGGACGGCGGGGACCTGCACATCGGCGCGCTGGGCTCCGGCTCCGACTACTCGTCCTTCCTCGATCACGACGGCGTGCCGACGCTGTCGATCGCCTACGGCGGAGAGGCCAGCAGCGCGGGCGTCTACCACTCGGTCTACGACGACTTCTACTGGTACACGCACTTCGGCGACACCACCTTCGTCTACGGCCGCGCGCTCGCCCAGACCTACGGCACGCTCATCCTCCGGCTGGCCGATGCCGACGTCCTGCCGTTCCAGTTCTCGGATTTCGCCCAGACCCTCTCGCGCTACCAGACCGAGCTCGCGAAGCTGGCGGCGGGTCCGGGCGGATCGACCAACCTCGACCTCGTGCCCCTCACGCAGGCCATCTCCTCGCTGAGCGAGGCCGCCTCGCGGTACGACTCGACGATTGCCGCCGCCGAGCGCGACGGCAGCGTCTACAAGCTCCCCGCCGCCGATCTGACGGCCCTCAACCAGCTGCTCTACCAGAGCGAAGAGAAGCTCCTGGCGCCCGACGGGCTGCCGATGCGCTCGTGGTACAAGCACACGATCTACGCCCCCGGGTACTACACCGGCTACGGCGTCAAGACGATGCCGGGCGTGCGCGAAGCTCTGGAGGCGCACGACTGGAAGACGGCCACCGAGCAGGAAGCCGTGCTGGTCACGGCGCTGAAGGCGTACGCCACGCAGATCGAGGCCGCGACGTCCAAGGTGGTGGCCGCGGGTCAGTAGTCCCGCGGCTGAACGGCCGGGCGATGCGTCAATATGACGCATCGCGACTCCCCGCGCGTCCTCTACGCTTGTGTACTCCTGAGGTGTAGTGCGACCCGGTTTGCCGGACGGCCCGGTGCGGGCCCACCTCGAGGCGGCACGCATGCACCCCACAGCCGGCACGCTGACGGCCACCGGTCGGGAAGAACAGGCCACCGACGTGGTCATGCCGTGGCTGGTGCGGCTGCGGTGGGCCTCCATCGTGGCGCTCGCCGCCGCCGCCGTGGGCGCGGCCTGGCTCTGGCGCGTCCGCCTGCCGCTCGTGCCGTTCGTCGTCCTGCTCGCGGCCCTCGCGACGACGAACGCCGCGCTGGTGCTCCAGCTCCAATCGCCGGTGCGCCGGCGGGGCATCGTCGGCGGCGTGCTGGTCGTCGACGTCGCGCTGCTGACCGCCATCCTCTCGCTCGTCGGCGGGCCGCTCAACCCGTTCAGCATCGTGTACCTCGTCGGCATCACGATTGCCGCGGTCCTGCTCGGCCATCGAGGCGCGTTTGCGATCGCCGTGATTTCGAGCCTGGCCTACGGCCTGACGTTCTTCATCTATCGGCCCCTCGAGTTCGTCGATACGTCGTTCAGCAGCCGGGCGCTGCCGCTCCATCTGTACGGGATGTGGGTAGCGTTCACCGCGGCCGCGATGCTCATCGCCTACTTCGTCGGTCGGATCTCCGAGGCGCTCGAGCGGCGTGAACACGAGCTGGAGGAGGCGAGGGCTGTTGCGGCGCGCAGCGAGCGGCTGGCGGCGCTGCTCTCGCTCGGCGCGGGTGCGGCGCACGAGCTCGCGACGCCGCTCAGCACCATCACGACGGCGGCCGGGGAGCTGGAGCGCGTCGTCCAGCGGTCGGGCTGGTCGGCGCAGGCGTCGAACTACGTGAGGCTGATTCGGTCGGAGGTGCAGCGCTGCACGGCGGTGCTGGATCAGCTGAGCGGCCGCGCCGCGTCGGCGGCGGCCGCGGACGATCCCGTCACGGTCTCGAGCCTGGTCGACGACCTCAGAGACCGCCTGGGCGAGTCGCTGGCGGGGCGTCTCGACGTCGAGATGTCCAGCGCGACCGGCCACGTGGCGGCGCCCGTCGAAGCCCTGCGGCAGACGCTGGTGGCGCTCGTGCGGAACGCGTTCGACGCCTCGCGGCCGGATCAGGCCGTGACGCTGCGCATCACGCTCGTCGACGGCCTTCGGTTCGAAGTCATCGATCACGGCACGGGCATGACGCCGGAGGTGCTGGGGCAGGTGGGCGAGCCGTTCTTCACGACAAAGCCGGCCGGCGGGGGGCTCGGCCTGGGCCTGTTCCTGGCGCGCGCCTTCGCGGAACAGATGGGCGGGACGCTCCGGTGGGATTCGACGATCGGGCGCGGGACGTCCGTCGTCCTGGAATTGCCGGCGACCTAGCTGTGGGGGAGATCGTCCCGACCATTCTCGTCGTCGAAGACGACAACGTCTTTCGCCACGTGCTGGTCACGGCGCTCGGCGACCGTGGCTACCACGCCGCGGGCGTGTCGGATGCCGCGTCGGCGATCGCGGCCGCCCGGGCGGATCCGCCGGAGATGGCGGTCGTCGACCTGCGGCTGCCCGATCGAGGCGGCCTCGAGGTCGTGCGGGAGCTCAAGGCGATCGACCCGACGACCGCGATCGTCGTCCTGACCGGCTACGGGAGCATCGCCACCGCGCTCGAGAGCATCCGTCTCGGCGCGCTCCACTACCTGACCAAGCCCACCGACGCGGACCGGATCCTGGCCGCCTTCGAGCACGGCCTGGCGTCGCGTCCGCGCGACCTGCCCACGGAGCTGCCGTCGCTCGCGCGCGTGGAGTGGGAGTATTTGCAGCGGGTGCTCACCGACTGCAACGGCAACGTGTCCGAGGCGGCGCGGCAACTCGGCATGCACCGCCGGTCGCTGCAGCGGAAGCTCTCGAAGCACCCGACTCCGAAGTGAGGCGGCGGGCCGCCCCCCGCCCGGCTACCGGGCGTCCGCGTCGCGGGTCTGCCCGTCCAGCCAGCTCCGGATCGCGCCGAAGTCCACGGTCCCTGCCTTCGACGTCGTCTTGCCGTCGCTCGTGATCAGGACGTTGAATGGCAGCTCGCCCGCCCAGTCGGGATCGACCTCGAAGCGCAGCCGCTCGAGGAAGCTGTCGGCGAAGATCCAGTCTTCCGCCGGTGCCAGGCCGTCGCGTTCGAGTGTGGCGCGAATGCGGTTCGGATCTTCGGGCACGGGATCGGCGGCAACGGTGACCAGGTCGAGCCCGGGGCGATCGCGCAGCAGGTCGCCCCAGTGCGGCAACTCGGCCAGACACGGGGCGCAGCTCAGGCCCCAGAAGTGCACGATCACCGGCTGGCCGCGGTGGCTCTGCTGCAGTTCCGTCCAGCTTCCCCTGACGAACGGCTTGAGCGTCGCCGCCTGTCCTGGCCCGGGAGGCAGCAGCAGTCCGAGCAGCAGCAGTGCGACGTTCATGAGATCGGGTCCAGCGGCATCAGATGATAACCCTCCTTCCGCGTCAGCCATGAGAGGTACGCGTGCTGGCCGTCGCTGACGAGCAGGGGGTGGTCGGAGTAGTCCTCCGTGCTGGCGATCACCCGCGGCGAGGACCATGTCGCCCCTTCGTCGCTCGACGCCATGACGTCGACCGTCGTCCGCGTGCCGTCGAACTCCTTCCAGGCCACCCAGACCTTGCGGCCGACGGCCAGGACGTACGGCCGCGTCGGGTGCCGCGCCGGGTCGCCGAGCGCCGTCGGCGCGGAGAACGTCGCGCCGCCGTCGGTGGAGCGCGCGTAGAACGATCCCTTTCGCGCCGAGCCTTGCGTGAACCAGACGGCGTGGTAGGTGCCGTCCGGCGAGATGGCCAGGCTCGGACCGTGGTGCGGGCAGGCGTCGATGACCCAGTGATCCAGGCTGACGCGATGCAGCGGCCCCGGCGTCGACGGGCCGCTGAAGGTGACGATGGCGTGATCGCGCTCGCTGCCGGCAAAGATGTTCCGGAAGAGGACCACCGGGTCGTCGCCGTGCATGGCGAGGGCGAGACGGCAGCACTCGCAGCTGTGGTCGTGGACGATGGTGGCCGGCTCGAAGTGCGCTCCGCCGTCGCTCGACCACGCGAACGCGACGGACGCGCCGTCGAACGTGCGCCCGGCCCGCGTCGCGGCGACGACGTTGCGCTTGTCGAGCCAGAGCGCCAGGACGCGGTCGTTGGCGCCGAGGGCCAGCGTGAGGAAGCGCTGGCTGGCGGTGTTGTCGGTCAGCGGGTGCGGCGGCGTGAACGTCGCGCCGCCGTCGCGGGATTCGGCGATGAAGATCTCGCCGTTGTAGTTCTCGTCCTTGAAGATCGAGTAGCCGACGACAATGCCGCCGTGGCGATCGACGAGGATCTGGGGCCGGGCGTCGGGCCCGTTGTCCATGGTCGCCGGCTTCGGCGTCACCAGAACGGCGGGCGAGAAACTGCGACCCAGATCGGTCGAGCGGGCGACGGAAACCTGGCCCGCCGCCGTCCACGTGAGCCAGAGCGCGCCATCCGGTCCGAAGTACGGCGTGGCGGCGGTGGCGCAGGCCAGGGTCGGCTGGTTGCAGAAGCCGGAGGGAGCCATGGCCATCGGCATCTTCGATTGATCGGCCGAGGCGGCCGGACCCGAGAACGCGCCAGCGCTCAACGCGAGCGCGAGACCCGCCGGCAGGAGCCGGAGACTCCGAGGCAAACGGGAGGCCAGAGACGTCATGGATTCACGCGCTTTCCCCGCAGGGCGTTCATCACGTCCACCGAGAACTCGGCGAAGAACTCCCGGCCGGGATACGGGTGGAAGACGAACGCCTTCTTGTTCGTCAGGTTGTCGATCCCGAACGACAGCTGGCCGCCCGTCGGCAGGGCGTAGCTCAACTTGGTGTCCAGGAAGAGGTACGGGTCGATCGCTCCGAACACGCCGATCACATGGTCGCCGTTGTCGAGGTCGCTGTACTCGTTGCTCACGTAGCGCGCTCCCAGCGAAGCCATCCAGTGCGGGTTGACGTGATAGATGCCGAACAGTCCCATGCGCACTCTGGGCATGCGTGGAAACGTATTGCCCACCCAGGACGGCTTCAGTGTGTCCTTTGCGATCTTGGCCTCCGTGAACGTCGTGTTCACCTCGATGTCGACTGGCGAATGAAACACCTGACGCTCGTCGAAAACCAGCTCCACCCCGTTCGTGATCACCTTGTCGATCGGCAGGAACGAGTAGATGCTGCCCCCCACGTACTGGTACTGCGTGAAGATTGTGTTGGCCACGTCGTCGCGGAAGATATTCACCTCGACGCGTCCGCCGCCCAGGCCCTCCTGGATGCTGAGGTTGTGATGGATCCCGACCTCGGGGGCGAGGCCGGCGTCGCTGAGCTGCGTGCCGTACGTGTGGACCTCGTTGTCGAAGAGCTCTTCGACGATCGGGAACCGGACGGCTCGCGCGATCGAGTACTGCACGCGCAGCCGGCTGGCCGGCTCCCACCCGAGCGAGGCCTTCGGCGAGAACATCGACAGGCTGCGGCTCGGCTGCGAGAGATTGAGCGTGGAGGTTTCGGCGAACCCGTCCGTTTCCTGCCAGAACTCCTGGCGACCGCCCAGCGTCAGTTCCCAGTCCGGGCGGAAGCGCCAGCCGAGCTGCACGAAGGCCGCGTTGGTCATCGTCCTGCCGCCGCTGTCGCTCGTGAGCGAGTCCTGCGTCTTCTGGAGGTAGTTCATCGACGCGTACTGCGCGACGCCGAGCCGGTCCCGGGACAGCTGGTAGCCCGTCACGAAGTCGAGATTGGGATTCGAGGCGAACTCGGGGTTGGTGAGCTTGACGTCCACCGTGGTCCACCCGGTGTGGTCGTAGAACGTCAGGAGGCCCGAGCCGTTGTTCATCGGATCCTGCGGACTGACGTTTGAATCGGCTTCCACGTCGTGGAGGGTGGCGAAGCGGCTCACGGTCGTGTCGAGCAGCCAGCTGTTGTCGAGGACGCCGTTCAGCTCCCATGCGCCGAACAGGGACGTGCGCGAGCGATCCGTCGTCCCGAGGAGACTGGGGTCGACGTTGAACGCCTGGCCGTTGATCGAGGCGTCCATCGTGGTGCTGTTGCCGTCGCCCCAGATCGTGTTGCCGTTGGCGTCGCGCAGGTAGTCCTGCGCGCCCTGCGTCTGGTCCCGCCGGTTCTCGTAGGCCAGCGTGAAACGCGACTTCCAGTTGTCGCTGTGCTGAACGCCGACCTTGGCCTTGACGAGGTCGGACCGGGTGGGATTCGTGCCCTGGTTGCCCCAGATGACGGAGGGCACGTTGCGGTAATCGACCGTCTGCAGGGCCCCCGTCACGACCGGCTGGCCGGCCGCCGGCTTCAGGACGTTGTTCAACGCGTACTCCATCGGCTGACCGGTGTTCTGCAGGTGGTTCTCGAGCACGTCGAAGCTGACCCGGCCGTAGCGGTCGCCATAGGAAACCGTGGACTGGCCGCCGCCCAGGTTGTCGTTGGATCCGTCGAACGCGTAGTTCTGACCGAAGAAGTTGCCGTCGATGTGCAGCTGGCGGCTCGCGGGCATCTTCGTCGTGTACTTCACGACGCCGCCCATGGCGTTGCCGCTGTACTCCGCCGAGAACGGCCCGTAGATCACCTCGGCCGACGTCACTTCCTCGGGTGCCACGAGCGACCATCGCGGGGCCCCGTCCCACCGCGTCTGCAGCGGGTTGCTCAGCGGCACGCCATCGGCGTACACGAGCGCCCGCGCCGTCTGGAACATGTTCGCGCCGCGCATCCCGAGCGTCCCGTTCGGATCGCCGATATACCGGCGCCTGACGACGACACCGGGCTGGTAGTTGAGAACGTCCTCGGACGTCACCGTGTTCAGGCTGGCGATCTGCGTGGCGGTGATGAAGTTGGCGGGGCTCGAGTAGTCCGTGCGCCGCTGGCTGACGGTCGGCTTCACCGTGACCTGCTCGGCCGGACCCGCCGGGGAAAGGCGGATGTCCAGTGTCAGGGTCTGGCCCGACTTCAGGACCATCTCCTCGCTCAGGAAATCGGAGAAGCCGCTCAACTTGGCCTCGACGTGGTAGCGGCCGGCGTCGAGAGCGTACTGACCGTATCGGCCCTCCGCATCCGTGACGAGCGACCACGATCGGTTGGTGGCGAGATCGTGAATCTCGATGTCGGCTCCGGGAACGGCGAGGCCCTGGGCATCGGTCACGGCGCCCACGATGCTGCCCTTCATCGTCTGATTCTGGGCGCGGGCGGCCGGAGGCCTCGCGAGTCCGTACAGGAGGACGGCTCCTCCAGCAACGAAGATCATCCGGTGTCGGGTGACGGCAGGTATGAGCGGCATGTACGACTCCATGAGCGCACGTCGGCGTGCGAGCAGTCTTCAGTCACACTACTCGCGGCAGCCGCTCGGAACTGCGTCACGTTGTCGCACGAATCGTCGGCGTGCGCGATCATGTCGTGCGGAGCGATGCCTGCGTCAGATTGTCGCAGGCCGTGTGCGGCGTGACGTTCCGCTGAGATCGCGATCGTCGGCGGCGTGGTAGTCTGGCAAGACGATGCGCGCATTCCGGCGTCACATCGCGTGGCTGACGATCGCCTGGTTGTTCTGTCAGGGCGCGGGACTGTCGGCCACACCCCTGGCGATCTGCCGCGCGTGCATCTCGTCGGCCCATGAACTGCCCGAGTGCTGCCGGCATCTCCAGCCGGGGCAGACATGCCCCATGCACGGCCCGGCGAGCACGGCCTGCCATCTCGACGCGAGCTGTCCGCAGCACGACGCCGTGTTGTTGTCGCTCCTGGCGACGCTGGCCGGACCGCCGGCCGCTCGCGTCGCCGTCGTACGGGTCGCGAGTGTCGAAGGTCTGCCGCCGACGCCCGACGCCGTCGAGCGTCTCCTCTCCCGCGTGCCTTCGCCACCTCCCCGCGTCTGAGCAGCTGCGTCCTTCAGCCGTTCAAGCGTGGCCGCCCGAGTGGTGGCGTGAGGAGGTGTGTTCGTCCATGTCGTGCAAGCAATTCGTGTGGATTGGTGTCGCGGTCGTGTGTGCCGTTCTGTTCGCAGCGCCGCGTGCGGGCGCTCAGCAGACGACGTCGCTTTCCGGCTCCGTCGTGGACTCGCAGAGCCTGGCGCTGCCGGGCGTCTCGGTGAACGTCGCCGAGGTTCCGTCGGGCCGCCTCGCCGGCTCGGCCGTCACCGACGGCGCCGGCGCCTTCGCGATTCGCAAGCTTCGGCCCGGACACTACGAGGTGACGGCGCAGTTGCTGGGCTTCCAGACCTACCGTGAGGCGGTGGACGTGCCGCGGACCGGCGCCCTGCGCATCACGCTCGCCGTGGGGAAGTTCGAGCAGCAGGTCGTCGTGTCGGCCCAGATGCCCGAAGTATCCACCGAGTCGATCGTGCCGGGCGAGCAACTGGAGCGCACCGCGGTGCAGGACGTCGCGGGATATCTGCGCACCGAGCCGGGCGTCAACGCCGTGCGGCGCGGGTCGATCAACCTCGAGCCGACGGTGCGGGGGCTCTACGAGGCCCAGATGGGCGTTTTCGTGGACGGCACGCGCACGTTCGCCGCCGGGCCGGCGCGCATGGACTCCGAGATCAGCCACGTGAGCCCGCACATGCTCGAGTCCGTTCAGGTGATCAAGGGTCCCTACGCGCTGACGGAAGGCAGCGGGACGCTGAGCTCGCTCGAGGCCCGGACGTTCCGGCCGCCGTTCGCCGGCGGCTCGATGCGGCTGCACGGCCGCGGCACGTTCAACTTCGCCGGGAACGGGACCGCGCCGGACGCGTTCGGGGGCGTCTGGGGCGCCACCGACCGGGTCCGGTTCACCTTCTTTCACAACACCCAGATCGGACACGACTATACCGACGGCAACGGCGCCACGGTGCAGGGCGACTACCAGTCCTACGACACGCGCTGGGATGTCGGCGTCAAGCCCACGCCGAACCTCCGGATCGAGTACGAAGGCGGCTATCAGGATCAGGAAGGGCTGGACTATCCGGGGCGGATCCTGGACGCCACCTACATCAAGGCCAACTCGCACTCGCTCGAGGCGAGCTGGCGGCCCGTCGGGTCGCCGGTCACCGAGGTCTTCGTGCAGGCCTACGCGAACCTGAAGAACCACCGGATGAACAACGACAACAAGCCGACCGCGCAGCCGATGGCCGGGCGGACGCCGCCGTTCGCGCTGCGCATCGATCTGCCCACGACCTCCGACACGACCGGCGGCCGCGCCTACGTGTCCTGGGGCCGCGGCGACTGGCAGGGCAAGGTCGGCGGCGACGTCTACCAACTGAAGCAGAACGCCACACGATCGATCTACCGCCGCGACACCGACATGCTGCTCTTCGAGGACATCGTGTGGCCCGACGCGCGCCTCACCAACGGCGGGGCGTACGGCCAGCTCGTGTACGAGCACGGAATGGCGCGGGTCGGCGGCACGGTGCGCGCCGACGACTTCACTGCGAACGCCGGCGCCGTGTCGCCGTTCTTCCTCGCCAACACGTCCGGATCGACGCACCACCAGGAGGCGGCGGTCAGCGCGGCGCTCAACGCCAGTCTCTTCGTGAGCCCCGTCTGGACCGTCACGCTCGGCGTGGGCCGCGCCGTCCGGGCGCCGGACACGCTCGAGCGGTACTCGGATCGCTTCCCGGCCGCGCAGTTCCAGACCTCCGCGGAGTTCATGGGCAACCCGGACCTCACGACGGAGCAGAGCCTGGAGTTCAACGCCGGCTCGATCGTGCAACTGCCGAGGACGACGCTGAAAGCGGACGTCTTCCATCGCGTGATCGACCACTACATCACGGTGACGCCAGACCCGTCCCTGCCCAAGCGCCTGCCGCTCGACCCGCCGCTCGTCTACCGCTACATCAACGGCACGGGCGCGAGCTTCGAAGGCTTCGAGGCGTCGGCCAACGCCGTGGCCCAGACCTATGTCTCGCTGAGGGGCAGCTGGGCCTACTTGCGGGCGACGGACAACACGTTCCACGAGCCGGCGTTCGGGATCGCGCCCTTCCAGCAGCAGTACGGGATCCAGGTGCACTCGGCCGACCAGAGCCAGTGGGTGGAGGCCGACGTGACGGTGACGGCGGCGCAGAACCGCGTGGCGGTGTCGCGCCTCGAGCAGCCGACGCCCGGATGGGCGACGCTCGATCTGCGCGGCGGACTGCCGCTGCCGCAGGGGCTCACGCTCCGCGCCGGCATCGAGAACGTGACCAACCGCGCCTACACCGAGCACCTCGACTCGCTCGACCCGTTCACCGGCCAGCGCATCCTCGAGCGGGGACGGAGCGTGTACGCCGGCGTGGACTTCGCCTTCTGACCGATCCGCTTCGTCGAGGCCGCCGGGTCACGTCGACCCGGCGGCCGGCGGTAGACCAAGGATGCCGCCCCTCGACCCCGGGCTCTCGTCGCACGCCCGGGACCCTCGCCGGCGGCCGCACCCGGAGCACCTGCTGCCGGTCATCGTCTTCACGAGCGGATGCCTCTCGGCCTTCCTGGTCAACGACATCGTGTGTCTGGTGACGACGCCGTTCGTCCTCGGCCTGACGCGCCGCCTCGGACTGCGGCCGGCGGCATCTCGATCCGGTTCGGCGAGTACGCGCGCATCGGCATTCCGGTGACCCTCGCCACCGTGGCGTTCGGGTCCTTCTGGCTCTGGGCGACCCACTGACGTGTGAACCCGCACGTGGTCGTCCGGGCACCGCGGATGAGCCGCGAATGGCCGGTCCAGACTCAGCCGCGCTCGACGCAACCGCCGTTTCTGCCGCCTTCGGGGATGGCACGGATTCTGCCGATCCTCTTCCCATACGGCCTTGGACGACCTCGGGGTTCATGCTGGGAAGGAGGGGCCATGCTGAGGAAAGTTCTGAGCGCGGGCGTGGTGGCGATCGCGGTGCTGGTCGCGGCCCCCGCGCGTGCGGCCTCGGCCGACGCGCGCGTCGCCGTCGACATCGGCGTCTTCCGCCAGGAGCTGGCTCCGTACGGCGAATGGATCTCGGTCGGACGATATGGCCCGTGCTGGCGGCCTCGTCACGTGGTGCGCACGTGGCGGCCGTACACCGTCGGCTACTGGGTGTACACCGATTACGGCTGGACGTGGGTCTCGGACGAGCCGTGGGGATGGGCGACGGATCACTATGGCCGCTGGTTCTACGATCCGCACGATGGCTGGGTCTGGGTGCCCGGCACGGAGTGGGCGCCTGCGTACGTGACGTGGCGGTTCAGTGACGAGTGGATCGGCTGGGCGCCGCTGCCACCGGGCGTCGAGCCGGGTGTCTACGCGCATGTGGACGTCGGTCCATTTGCCTATTCGTTCGTGCAGACGCGGTACTTTCTCGAACGCCGCCTCGGCGGCCACTTCGCGCCTGCGAGGCGCAACGCGGTCCTCGTCAGATCGACGCGGGACGCCACGCGGTTCGAGGTGCGAGGCAACCGCATCATTGACCGGGGAGTGGATCCTCGACGGATTCGAGCGGGTGTCGGGACGCCAGGTGCCCGAGTTGCGAGTGCGCGGCTCCGCGGTCGCGAGGCGCGCCCGCGTCGGCGACCACGAGGTTTCGGTGTATCGGCCGTCGGTTCACCGCGGTCGCAGTCCGCTTCCTCGCCAGCCTCGGGCCGAACGTCGGTCGGGACGGCCGGCGGGATCGAGACGCACGTGGAGCGGCGACAGGCGCCGACCGTGCAGCCGCGCCGCGCACGCCCCCGCTCGTCACCACGGCGACAGGAAGCGCAACCCGAGCAGGCGCGGGGCAGCCGCCCTCAGACGCCGGGCGGCGGCGCTGGACGGGGCGGGCGTGGAGCCAAGGCCCACACCCGTGCGGCGGCGGCCGCGGACAGGGCATGGACAAACGCCGACGGCAGTGAGTGCGTCGGCGGGTTGTAGGTACAATCGCGCTCGCGTCCACAGAGCCGTGGGAGCTCCACGGCCGGCGTGACCCGCGTTCGAGCCGACAGAACGGAAATGGCCCTACGGCGGCTGGTGATTCCGCTGGCCTTCCTGGTGTTGTCTGCCGCCTGCAGCGGTCCGACGGCCCCAGAGACCTACCCCGATCTCAGCGGGACGTGGAGCGGGAACCTCACGATCATCACCAATGTCGTGGCGCTCGGCGCGCCATCGGTGTCGACGGTCTGCATTCATCGATGGACGATTCAGAGCTCCACCGGAGGTCAGATCGTGGGCAGCTGGGAGTCGAGCCCGGACACGGACCTGTACGCGGTGGCCGCGTGTCAGCAGTCCGGATCGCTGACGGGCACGATCTCGCCCTCCGGCACGATGAGCGTGTCGTTCGGCGCGGTCCTGGGGGTGAGCGGGTGCAGCAGCGCCGGCGGAGGCGATCCGTTCGCCGGCTCGATCGCGGTCGGCCGCATCTCGGCGTCTGGTCAAGATGCGCTCAGTTGTTCCGGCCAGCCCACGTTGTCCCGCACGCTCTCGTTCTCGCTGTACAAACAGTAGATGGCCTGCACGTCCGACGCGCCTGTCCGGTCGGGACCGATCCTCCGGCGGCGGAGGGGCCGTCACCAGTTCGAGTTGTCGCGAGAAAGAGGGTAGGCTGGGTCTTGATGACTCCAAGAGACGCGGCCCGCATTCTCCTGCGGGCCAGACAGGCGCTCCTGCTCGGCGCCTTTGTTCTGACAGGGGTCTGGGCGTGGCGACGCCAGGGACTCTTCCGCCTGTTCGCGAACGCGCAAGTCCGCTGGACCGGCGGATACGACGCCTTCTTCGTGCTGCTCTTCACCTTCCTGACGCTGTTCGTCGCGGCCATGGCGATCGGGTCCATCCTGACGGGCCTGATGCGCCGCCGATTCTCGAAGGACGAGTGGCAGACCGTACTTCGCGACACCACGGCGCTGTGGGATGGCCCATGGTGGAGGAGGGGCTGACACGGCGGGCTGGCTCGGGCTACAGATGGTCCTGGCGCGCGAAGCGTCCGCGGTAGACGGCGCTGCCCTCGCAGCGCTGGAGCACGATCTGGAGGAGCCGCACGCCGGCGTGGATCAGCAGCGTCCGGCCTGACACATTCGACATCTCGAGCACCTGGCGGCTCGTCACGCCCGGCTGCACGAAGCCCGAGGTGACGTGGATCATGAGGCCGAGGCGTGCAAACCGGCTGCGGCCCTCGAGCCAGCCGCCGATGTCGCCGGGCAGCGTGATGCGCTCGCGGGTGATGCCGTTGATCGTCTCGCCGGGAGCCAGCGGATACGGCGTCTGGAGCGAGCGGACGTCGCTGATCGTCCGGTAGTCGACGGCGTCGGTCACCAGCACCGGCTCGCGCCCGGGGTGCATGACGCGGATCTCGTCGCCGAGATGCAGGTCGATGGACGCCGGTCCCACCTGGTCGGCGAGCAACGGATCGATCACCACCCGTCCCGCCTCGATCTCCCGCCGGATCACGTCGCGCGTGAGGATCATCGGGTCCTTTCGGCGGCATCCGCGCCTTGAGCCATGGTGGCTGGATTATAGGGGCCGGACGGCCATGCCAACGAGTTCCCCTCACGGTGCCGCGACTATTTCCCCGGTCAACGATTCCTGCGACAACTTGGGGCGGAATTCCCCGAGCCTCTTGCGCATAATCGGTGGCGTCGCCTGCCTTGGCGACGCCAGGCACGCCGAACCCCTGGATGTCGGGACGTTCGAATCGACGACACCAACGAGAGTAAGCCGTGGCTGAACCGAGCAAGCTGTCGCGTCGAGGCTTTGTGAAGTCCGTGGCAGCCACCGGCGCCGCCGCGCTGCCGCTCTACGTTTCCGCGCAGTCGACTCAGACCCCAACGCCTGTGGCGCCATTGGCGCTGCGGAACGTCTCGCCGTTCCCGGGCCTCACGTACCGTGGCGCCGGCTGGCTGCGATTTCTCTGGGAGAAGGCGACCACAAAAGACGACTGGAGCTCGGCCGGCATTCCGCATCCCTGGTGGGATCGATACACCGCCCCCGTAGTGCTGAGTTACGGTCGCTTCGATCTCTCGTCCTCGGCGTACGGATTGCTGCTGATGGCGGATCAAACGCCTGCCTGGCGGGAGGTTTACACCAGGATCGCCGACGAACTGGTCGGTCGCTATCCGACGTACTGGGGCGCCGTCGACTGGTTTACTCAGATCGGCGACGACCCCAAGCGAGCCAACTATCCGCCGCCGATCATGAACCAGATTCCGGAGGCCTTGCGCGGCCGGTACAACCGCTTCGGCTGGACGGCCAATGGGATCGAGCCGTGGGGGCTGCAGCCTGATCCAATCGGCGCCGACGGCTACCTGTTCTTCCGCGCCTGGTTCCTCTTGCTGCTGGCCACATACAAGTACATCTCCGGCGATGACAAGTGGGCGCGGCCATTCAAGGTCACCGGGTATCACGACGAGTCATTCGAATGGGACACGCATCGCATTGCGGAGCGCCTCGCCGCTCAGTACCCGGGCGCATCCGGAAGGTCCCCAGTGCGAAAACACGAAGATATGGGTGTTCTGTAACTCAGCGGGCGGCCTCGGCATGTATCTGTACGACAAGGTGTTTGGTCGCAACACGCATCAGGCGTTCGAGAACTTCATCGGCTACGCGCGCGAGAACTACATCAAGGTCGGCACCGATGGTCGGCTGCAGTCCGTCACGAGCTACTACGACCCCATCGAAAAGTTCCATGCCGGTGGCAACGTCGCAGGCGGTCTGACCACCGCCCACCTGATGCTGCCTCAGAATCGCGAGCTCGGCCAGCTGCTGTACGACGCTGCGGCCAATGCGTTGGGGTGGCGAGGTGCGGTTGGCGATGTCAGGGCCAATACGACAGGGCTGGTGATGGCGAAGGAAGTGGGCGACGACGTCGCGTACGGGCGTCTCCGGGCAGCGGCCGAGCGCGAATACGAGCCGAAGTTCTTTGGCGAGCATCGGGAACAGTTCGGCTGGTTCTTCAACAACAAGGAAGGCTTCCCGCGCGGGCAGGGCAGCGCCATGTTGATGGCAGCAGAAATCGGCGGGACTGGCGACTGGACGCACGCCTTCGAGGCGCGATATCTGGACAAATACGCTGCACCCACGGTCGAAGGCATCGAGTTCCCGGCCCTCGGCGTCTCGCAGGCGTGGAACGATCGGTCCACAGGCACCTTGCACGTCGTGACGTATGCGGCGGCTCCCGAGAAGCGAGGCGTGACGACGACGTGGCGTGTGACGAACCTGCCAAACATCACGAATCTGACGGTGCGGTTGAACGGTCAGCCGTTCGGCCGCTTTGTCGTGGTCGGGGCCCGGACCATCGAGATTACCTCCACGATCGACACCCACCAGTTCGAGATCGTGACGGGATACCGTGGCGATCGTCCGCGCGCCGCGTCGGAGCCGCCAACGCCGTCTCTTGCGCCGGCTTCCGCATCGCGTCTGGCATCGACCAACAGTGACCAGCCGGGTCCGAGTCCGTTTGCCGCGGGTCCAGGGTGCCCCTGCTGCGGATCCGCATGATGTCAATTCGAGTGCCGCACGCCACAGGCGTTCTGACATGCCGAATCATGCAGGCGAATCGACGAAGCGGCCTGACTCACCACATTGTCTGAACTCGCCACCTGGCAAAACGGAAGAGCAGATAGCCGACGACGGGGTTGAACAGCCCGCAGGCGCTGGTACCGTCCAGGTGCCGCGCCTCGGGATGGGGCCTCACCTGCGCTCGCCGAGCAACTGCAGCACCGCCTCCGTCGTGTCCACCTGTCCCAGCTTCGGAAATACCTTCTCGACGGCGAAGCGATGCACCTCGCCGTCGCGGTCGCTCATCGCGTCGCTGACGAAGCAGACGTGGTAGCCGTGGTCGTAGGCGCTGCGCGCGGTGGCTTCGACGCCGCTGCCGGTGGCGATGCCGGTCAGGAAGATCTGCGTGACCTGGCGACGCCGCAACTCCTCGTCGAGCCGCGTGCCGATGAAAGCGCCGACGCGCTGCTTGCTGATCCGGATGTCTGTCGGCTGCACGTTCAGCTCGGGCACGAGGTCGGTCCAGTCGGGCGGCAGCGAAAACGGCGGGCGCGGCGTGTCGGTGCGGCCGGGCGCCCTTCCGGTCACGTTGACCAGGACGACGGGAAGGCTCCGCGCGCGGAAGGCCTGCACCAGTCTGGCCGTGCGCGCGACGATGTCTCGAGACGGGTGAGCCATCGCGGCCACGGTGATCCCTTTCTGGAGATCGATCACCACGAGCGCCGCCGTTTGATCGAGTTGCGTGACAGGCATGTGCGATCTTTCTGAAGAGGAAGAGGTCAGAGCGCCGGCTCGCCCTCTGCGGCCATCAGGTCCGCCTCAGGCGGCGGCACTAGCCCCAGCCGCTCGTACGTCGGCCGCATAGCGGTCGTGAGCGCCGGCAGCTCGACGGTGAACCAGACGGCGCAGGCCAGGCAGCAGGCGCCGGTTGCCATCACCGCGTGCGGCGCGCCAATCCGATGCGCCAGCATGCCGGCCAGGAGGCTGCCGACCGGTGCCGCGCCGAAGAAGGCCATCGTGTAGTAGCTCATCACCCGGGCCCGCTTGTCGTCGGTGACGAGAGACTGGACGATGGTGTTGCAGGCCGCGACCACCTGCATCAGCCCGAAGCCGACGAAGACCATCAGGACGAGCGACACCCAGAGCGTGTGCGAGAGGCCGAAGAGGATGAGACCGCCGCCGAGCAGCACCGCGGCGATCTGCACCATCCGTGGCAGCCCGACGGCGGACTTGCGCAACGCGAGCGACAGCGCCGAGGTGAGCGCGCCGACGCCGGAGGCGCCAGTCAGCCAGCCGAGCGTGTCGGGCCCGCCGTGCAGCACGTCGCCTGCGAAGACGGGCAGCAGCACGGAGTAGGGCCAGCCCATCAGGCAGATCAGCGCGAAGCAGAGCAGCGTGGTTCGGAGCGCCGGTGAGCGCCGGACGTAGGTCCAGCCCTCGTGCATCTGCGCGAACATCGTGGCCTTGCCCGCCGGGGCGAGCGTCCGGGGGAGGCGCATGAGCAGCAGTGAGGCGATCACCGCGAAGTAGCTGACGCCGTCGATGAGGAAGCACCAGCCCTCGCCGACGAGCGCGATCACCAGTCCGGCCAGTGACGGGCCGATGAGGCGGGCGCCGTTGGCCATTGAGGAGTTGAGGGCGATCGCGTTGTCGAGGTCGTTCCGATCGTCGACCATCCGGACCAGGAACGACTGTCGTCCCGGCATGTCGAACGCGTTGATGAGCCCCTGGAAGGCCGTCAACGCGACCACGTCGCGCATGGTAATGCGCCCGGTCAGCGTCAGCGCTGCCAGCGAGAGCGACTGGACAGCGGCCGCGGTCTGCGTGCAGACGAGGAGCATTCGCCGGTCGAGCCGCTCCACCCAGACTCCGGCGAACGGGGCGAACACGAAGGCCACGATCTGCCCGGCGAAGGCGACGAGACCCAGCAGCAGCACCGAGTGGGTGAGGCGGTACACGAGCCAAGCTGTCGCCAGGCGGGTCATCCAGGTGCCAATGATCGACAGCCCCTGCCCGGCGAAGAACAGCCTGAAATTCCGGTGTCGCAGCGCGCGCCACGCGTGCGACATCCCGCCGAGGCGCGGGGGGCGCGGTATGCCGACCGGTTCCCGCGATCCCGTCACGATTCCACCAACCGCCGGATGATGTCGCCGGCCTTGAATAGGGTCGCCCGATCCTCGCGATCGAGCCGGGCGATCGCCTCGGCCAGCCAGAGCTGCTTGGTTTCCTTGGCGTGCTTCCGGAGAGTCGCGCCGCTGGGCGTCAGCGCGATGTGCTGCTGACGGCCGTCGGTGGGATGCGGCGACCGCCCCACCAGGCCGCGTGTCTCCAGCGCTGCGATCGTCGTCCCCATCGACTGTGGTTTCATCCCCTCGGCGCGCGCGAGCTCGGCGGTCGTGGCCGGTCCGTCGCGCTCGAGGCGTCCGAGGACCGCGGCCTCGGTGAGCGAGAGGCCGTGCGGCGGGGCCGCCGCGCGGACACGGCGGACCAGCAGCCTGAGCGCATGGACGAAGTCGACGACGTCGCTGTCGACGGGGTTGCGAGACATGACAGGACAGCGTAACAGATTAGAAGCTTAACTGGCAAGGTAAGCTGTGTATATCGGATGAATGGAGGGATTTCGCAGGCCGCACGACTGCACGCCGGCGGTCTATCCTGCCTCCGACCTCCGGGACCGTCGAGATTCACGCCGGTCTATCCACGCGCCTGCTTCGTGCACGTGGACGGGCCGAAGTCTGTCCCACGCGAGCGAACGCAGTGCGCGAAGCGCCGGCTCGATGTCGACGCAGCGTTCAATCGCCAGCAGGTCCTGGCCTCAGCGTGAAGATCAGGATGTGTTGCCTCGGCAGCGATTCGTCCACGTGAGCGAGAGTGAAGCCCTCAGCTTCCACTTCCAGCTTGGCGTCTGCGACCGTCATCTTGTGGTCGGGCAGGATGGGGATGGAAGGATCTTCCTTGCGGTATTCCACGAGCACCATTCGCCCGTCTGGCTTCAGGGCGTCGCGAAGCCGTCGCAGCATCTGCTGAGGTTCGGAGAACTCGTGGTAGACGTCCACGAGCATCTCCAGATCGAGTGTTCCGGGCGAGAGCCGTGGATCGTCGACGGCGCCGAGGACGGGCACGACATTCGTCAGGTGATCGCGGTCCATGCGCTGACGCAGCAGCGTCAGCATGGCGGGCTGGATGTCCACCCCGTACACCTTCCCGTTCGGACCGACGGCCCGCGAGAGAAGCTCGGTGATGTAGCCGCTCCCGCAGCCGATGTCGGCAGCCGCGTCACCCGGGCGCACTTTCAAGACGTCGATGGCTTTCTCCGGGTGTTCTTCGGCCTCGCGCTCGGGACGGTCGAGCCAGTCCGCGCCGGCCGCACCCATCACACGGGCGTACACGCGACCGCTGATGGGATGCCGGCCGGGGCTCTGCGCGCCGAGCGGCGCGAGGACGAGGGTCCAAGCCGCCAGCATCGCGGCCACGACAGGGCGACGCACTCGCGGGCGGAGGGCCTTTCCGGGTCGAATCTCGGAGCGTCGTGTTGCCATCTTCTGTGCCTCCGAGGCCCTTCGAGCCCCAGTCATCGACCTGCACCAGACCGCGTGATATTACACGGCCGCGGACCGGCTGCGCGGATCTTTTGATTCGGGCCTCCTCGAGGTTCGCCCGTCCTCCCCGGTGCCCAGTTGCAGGCGCGGCACCATCCGATCCATACTTACTACGTGCCACGAAGTAATATGCGAAACGTAGTAGAGGACCGCTCGAGCGACGGTTACTTCTCCGACCCGCCGCTGCTGGTGCTGGCCAGCCTTGCGGACGGTCCGAAGCACGGTCACGCCATGATCGCCGACATCGCGGAGATGTCCGGCACGCGCCTGGGCCCCGGCACCCTGTACGGGGCGATTGCGCGACTGGAGCGGGAAGGGCTGATTGAACCCCTCCCGCCCGACGAACGCCGGTACCCCTATCGCCTCACGGGCAAGGGAGCCAGGGTCCTTCGGGCGAAGCTCGCCACGCTGCATCACTTCGTTCGCGCCGGTCTGCGACGCCTGGAGGCCTCATGACGTCGTGGATCGTCCGCACGCTGACGCGTCTCTACCCTGAACCCTGGAGAGCGCGATACGAGCCGGAATTCTCGGCCTTTCTCTCGACGCAGAAGTTGACGGTCGCCACCCTTCTCGACGTCGTCTGGTGGGCCTGCGTGGAGCGCACGCATTGCTGGAGGGACTGCAGGATGGACGCCGCACGCCGCAGCGTGGCGCTGATGCTCTATGCGTATCTGTTGGCCATCGTGGCGGCGGTGAACCTCTACTGGACCGTCGACGACACGCGCCTGGCGCCCGTGATGCGCACCCACGCGATGTGGTCGACGATGTTCGGAGCCGTCGCGATCGCCTCGGCCGTCACGTTGGCAGCCGGCGCGATGGCCTGCCTGCCGGTTCTCTTCTCGATGCTGCGCCTTGGCTCCGTGGGTGCACGGCGGGCGATCGTCTGGAGGCTCCTGTTTCCGCTGGCAGCCCTGGCCGTCTTGGTGGGATGGACGTTCGTGGGAACGATGCTGGCCGGCGGGCGCTGGGTGCCGACCCCGTGGGACATCAACGGCCAACTGCCCGTGGTTCCGCCCGGGTGGCCGGCGGTGCACGTCCGCTGGATCCTCGGTTCGACGACCGGCGTCGTCCTCGCCGCGGGGATGGTGGGAAGCGCCCTCACCATCACCCAGGCGCTGCAGCGCTCCAGATTTTCGACGGAGACGCTCGCCTTGTGGGGCCGAGAGTGGGTGATCGATCCCTTCCGTGCGGCGAGGGTGCCCTTGCTCGTCCTGGCCGGCTCGGTCGTCATCGCCTCGGTCGGAGCGGTCGGCTGGGGACTGTTCGCGCAGCACTATGCCTCCACCGGCTTCCATGACGCGTCGGGGGGAGCCCTCATCGGAACCCGATCGATCTTTCAAGGCTGGATCGTGAGCCTCGTGTTGTTCGTGACCGCGAGCGCCTTCGCGGTCCGTGGCGCGCGCGACACGTGGGGCTCCAGGCCGGAGTGAGCGGCGATCTGCGGGATGCCGCGACGGAGTCGGGCAATGCGTGCGAGGCGCTCTGGGGCCTGGGCGCCATCGCCTGCATCGATCTGCCACGGCGCGAGATGCAGCGGCGTCGCGGCTCGCGCCTGAGGCCCCGGGGGAATCGGGGCGAAGCTCCTGATCGCCCGGCGGCGCCGGCGTCATGCCGGCGACAGTTTGCGACGCGCGACGCACGGTCGAGGAGATAGAATCCCCCGGACCAAATGGCGCCTGACGCTGTGCGATCCCGCCGCTCGTGGTGTCTCCCGCCTCACGTCTGCTTCTCCACGATCGTGGTCCTGGCTCTGGCGACCGCGTCGTGCGCCGGAGGCGCCTCCGACGCTCAGCCCGGCCGGCCCGGCGTGCCGCAGGGACGCGGCGGCCCGGCCGGTCAGCAGCCGGGGCCGGTCCCGGTCAGCGCCGAGGCTGTGCAACAGAAGGAGATGCCTGTCGCGATCGAGCTGATCGGCAATGTCGAGGCGGTGTCGAGCGTGGCCGTGCACGCACAGGTGACCGGGGAGCTCACAGCCGTCGCGTTCCGTGAAGGCGACGAGGTGGCCAAGGGACAGGAGTTGTTCACCCTCGATCGCCGGGCGCTGGAGGCCGCGCTGCACGAAGTGCAGGCGAACCTGACCCGCGACGTCGCGCAGCTCGACAATGCAAGGGCGACCCTGGCGCGCTACCAGGGCCTCGCCGATCGGGGCATTGCCACGCGGGAACAGCTCGATCAGAGCCGAACCAGCACCGCCGCGCTGGAGGCGACGGTTGCGGCGGATCGCGCCGCCGTCGAGAGTGCCGAGGTGCAGCTCGCCTACACGACAATCCGTTCGCCGATCGACGGCCGCGTGGGGAAGCTCCTCGTGAGCGTCGGCAATCTGGTGCGAAGCAGCGACACGACGCCGCTCGTGATCATCAACCAGCTGTCGCCGATCTACGTCACGTTCGCTCTCTCGGAGTCCCAGCTGCCGGAGTTGAACCGCTACCGGTCACGGGGACCGATCGCCGTGGAGGCGCGGGCGCCTGGCGACACGGCCCCGGCAGGCCACGGGACGCTGGCGTTTCTCGACAACGCCGTCGACTCCTCGACCGGAACGATCGCGGCGCGCGCGACGTTCCCGAACGCCGATCGCCGGATGCTCCCGGGCCAGTTCGTGAACGTCCGCGTCCTGCTCGACCGCAGAGCCCGATGCCATCGTCGTTCCGTCGGCGGCGGTGCAGGACAGCCAGCACGGCCAGTTCGTCTTCGTGGTGACGCCCGAGCACACGGTGGTCGACCGGACCGTGCACGTCGCGCGGACGGTGGGCGGGGAAGCGGTGATCAGCGACGGCGTGAAGCCGGGCGAGCTCGTCGTGACCGACGGGCAGAACCGTCTCGGCCCCGGCACGCGCGTGACGGTCCGCGGTCAGGACGCGGGCAAGGCGTCGTGAACCTCTCGGCGCTGTTCATCAGGCGGCCGGTCGCGACGCTCCTGCTGATGCTCGCGCTCGTGCTGTTCGGCGTGATGGCGTACCGCGTTCTGCCGGTCAGCGATCTGCCGAGCGTCGACTTTCCGACCGTACAGGTGAGCGCGGGGCTCCCCGGCGCGAGCCCCGAGACGATGGCGTCGGCCGTGGCCCTCCCGCTCGAGAAGCAGTTTGCGACCATCGCCGGCGTGACCTCAATCAGTTCCGCGAGCACGCCCGATCAGACGTCGATCACCGTCCAGTTCGATCTCAGCCGCAACATCGACGCCGCCGCGCAGGACGTGCAGGCGATGATCAGCAAGGCCTCGCGGCTGCTGCCGCCGCAGATGCCGGCGCCTCCGGCGGTGCAGAAGGTGAACCCGGCCGACCAGCCGGTCCTGTTCCTGGGGCTGAACTCTCCCCTCCTGCCCATCTCCCAGGTGGACGAGTACGCGCAGACGATCACCCAGCGCATTTCGATGGTGCCCGGGGTGGCCTCCGTGAACGTCGGGGGATCGGCGCGGTACGCCGTCCGGATCGACCTCGATCCGCGCCAGCTGGCCGCGCGGGGCATCGGTCTCGACGAGGTCGCGGGCGCGGTCGCGTCGGCCAACGTGAACCTGCCGACCGGCACGATCTACGGCTCCCAGCAGACCTACATGGTGGAAACCAACGGGCAGCTGTTTCGCGCGGCCGCCTACCAGCAGGCCATCATCGCGTACCGGAAGGGGAGCCCGGTCCGTCTCGGCGACGTGGCCCACGTGTACGACGGCATCGAGAACGACCGGCTCAGCGCGACGGCCGAGACCGTCGGCGACGCGCCCACAACCTCGCTGAACTTCGCCATCCAGAAGCAGCCGGGGGCCAACACGGTCGCGGTGGTGGATGCCGTCAAGCGGCTGCTGCCCGAGCTGCGCGCGTCGCTGCCGCCCACCGAGAGTCTGATTCTGCGCTGGGATCGCTCCGACGGCATTCGCGACTCCGTCAGGGACGTGAAGTACACGCTGCTCCTGACGATGGTGCTCGTCGTGCTGGTGATCTTCGTGTTCCTCCGGAGCGTCTCGGCGACGCTCATTCCCGGCCTGGCGCTCCCGGCGTCCATCATCGGCACCTTCGCGGCGATGTACCTCTTCGGCTACAGCCTCGACAACCTCTCGCTCATGGCGCTGACGCTCTCGGTCGGCTTCGTCGTCGACGATGCCATCGTCATGCTGGAGAACGTGGTCCGGCACATGGAGATGGGGAAGAGCGCGATGACGGCGGCGCTCGACGGGGCCAGGGAGGTCGCCTTCACGATCGTGTCGATGACGCTGTCGCTGAGCGCCGTCTTCATTCCCATTCTCTTCATGGGCGGCATCCTCGGGCGTCTGCTGCACGAGTTCGCCGTCACGATCGCCGTGGCGATTCTGATCTCGGGGTTCGTGTCCATCAGCCTGACGCCGATGCTGTGCAGCCGGTTCCTCCGGCCGCCGGGCGCGGCGCGTCACGGGCGCCTCTACAACGCCGCCGAGCGGCTGCTCGACGCCGCCCTGGCGGGCTACGACCGCACGCTGCGCGTCTGCCTCGACTACCGGGCGGTCACCTTCGCCGCGTCCCTGGCCCTGCTCGCCGGCACGGCGTGGCTGTTCGTCCGCGTGCCCAAGGGATTCCTGCCGTCGGAGGACATGAGCCGGCTGACCATTGCGACCGAGGCGCCGCAGGGCACCACGTTCCCCGAGATGCTGCGGCGGCACCAGGCGATCAGGGACGTGCTGCGGAAGGATCCGAATATCCAGGAATACGACATCCTGCTCGGTCTCGGGGGCTCGACCCTGAACCAGGGCCGGGTGCTGCTGTTCCTCAAACCTCGCGCGGAGCGGCCGCTCAGCGCCAATCAGGACGCCGCGGCCCTCCGGCCGCAGCTCGCGCGGATTCCCGGACTCCGCACGTTCGTGTCGAATCCGCCGCCACTCAGCATCGGCGGCCTCAACACGCGCAGCCTGTACCAGTTCACGCTCCAGGATGTGGACACCGACGAGCTCTATCGCAACGCCAACATCCTCCAGGACAAGGTCCGCCAGCTGCAGGGCTTCGAGGACGTCAGCACGGACATGCAGGTGCGGAACCCGCAGGTGAAGCTGAATCTCGACCGCGATCGAATCGCGGCGCTCGGCCTCAGCGTCAGCCAGGTCGAGACGGCGCTGTCGAACGCGTACGGCATGCGCCAGGTGTCGACGATCTACGCGGCGAACAACCAGTATCCCGTGATCATGCAGGTGGCGCCGGAGTTCCAGCAGGATCCGGCCGCCCTGTCGATGCTCTACGTCCGGTCCCCGGGAGGCGCGCTCGTGCCGCTGAACACGGTCGCGGCCGTGTCCACGGGATTCGGGCCCCTGACCCTCAACCACGTCGGCCAGCTGCCGTCGGTGACCCTGTCGTTCAACCTCACGCCGGACGTCTCGCTCAGCGACGCAATCGCCGCCGTTCGGCGGGTGGCCGCCGAGTCGCTGCCGTCGTCCGTGTCGACCAGCTTCCAGGGCACGGCCCAGGCGTTCCAGGATTCGGTCAAAGGGCTCGGCGTGATCCTGCTGCTCGCGGTGCTGGTGATCTACCTGGTGCTCGGGATTCTGTACGAGAGCTTCACGCAGCCGCTCACGATTCTGTCGGGGCTCCCGTCGGCGGGCTTCGGCGCCCTGCTGGCGCTCCTCGTGTTCAAGACCGAGTTGAGCGTGTATGCCTTCGTCGGCGTCATCATGCTGGTCGGTCTGGTGAAGAAGAACGGGATCATGATGGTCGACTTCGCGTTGTCGGCGGAGCGCAACGGACGGCCGCCGGTCGAGGCGATCCTCGAGGCGTGTCGAGTGCGATTCCGTCCGATCATGATGACCACGATGGCGGCGCTCGTCGGGACCCTGCCGATCGCGCTCGGCTACGGCGCCGGTGGAGAGTCCCGGCGGCCGCTCGGGCTGGCGGTCGTCGGGGGGCTGCTCGTGTCTCAACTCCTGACGCTCTACATCACACCCGTGTACTACGTCTATGTCGAAGGCGCGCGATCGCGGTTCGCACGCCGGCGTCCGCTCCCGCAGGCCGTCGCGAGCGCGTCGGGCGGCACGGTCGACCCGATGAACAGTTGTGAGTGATAGAACCTATTCACTCTACGTCACGCTCGTTGGCATGGTGTGCGGCTATGCCGTCGTGCACCGGGTGCTCGTCCCGGCTTCGCTGACCTTGCGAAATGCCCTGATACAAGGCGTGCTCGTCGGATTCGGACTGGCACTCGTCACGATCGAGATTCTCGCGAGGCTCAAGGCCACGAGAGTCAACGGCTGGGTCACGGCGGTCGGATGCGGCGTGCCCGGCAACGACATGTTCACGAGAGCCGCCCACGCTCGGATATTTCCCGGCCCGGTCAACCTGCCCCAGGAAGCGATGTATTGGAGGACGAGCCTCGACGTCGAGGGTCGGATGCTCTCCGGAGCACACGCCTACATCCTGCACTTTCCGCAGGGTGGCCTCCCGCCGAACGGAGCGTTCTGGTCGCTGACGATGGCTGACGCGAAGGAGCGCTTCGTGGCGAACCCCATCAACCGCTTTCTCGTCGGCGATCGCTCGGGGCTCGTGTCGAATCACGACGGCTCCGTCGACGTGTACATTCAGCACGCGGCGCCGCAGGGGCGCGAATCCAACTGGCTGCCATCCCCCGCAGGCAGGTTCAAACTCTGGTTGCGCGCGTACATGCCGGGCGAGGCCATCCTGGACGGTCGGTACGAAGTGCCGCCGGTCGTGAGAGCAACGTCGAAACCGTGACGCGCGGGAGTCCGTCATGCCTCTCGTATTCGCCGGCGTCATCATCGCGACTTGGTTCCTGGTTATTTACTCGTGGCCGCGTATATTCATGCAGGTGTTCAAGCTGGCGATCCTGAGGAAGGGAGGACTCGACGGTCCCATTCCGATCAACACGCTCTATACGGAGCCCCCGGAGCTGTTCGCGGATCCTCTCCATCCGCCCGCCGCGGCCTCGAAATGGTGGACGACCGGCGTGAACCACGACACGCTGCTCACGGTGGGCGTGACGGATCTCAAGGGGCGACCGCAGGTCCTGCATGTGCCGGACATGGCCGGCCGGTACTACAGCGTGCAGTTCACCGATCCGTCGAACAACACGATCTTCGCCTATGTCGGCAAGCGGACCACCGGCACGCAGGCGGGCGACTATCTCATCACGGGGCCGGGCTGGACAGGTCAGGCACCGGGATATCTGAAGCAGATTGCGTCGCCGAACGATTCGGTGCTCGTGATCGGCCGCACGCTCGTCGAGAGCGACGGCGATCTGCCGATTGCCTACGGGCTTGCGAAGCAGATACGGCTCACAGCACTCGGGCACTGACGGCCCGGTGGGGAAGGACAGGCGCGACGCCCCGCGTGAAACATCGTTGAGGGCCGCCCGTCCTGTCCTCCCAGCTCGATTCGGTCGCTTCGGCCGCGCTGCAGGCTGCAGCGTTGTCGAGATCGATGTCGCCTCGAGATCGGTGTTAGCCGCGGACCTTCAGGTCCGCCAATGCGCAGCCGACCTGAAGGTCGGCCGCTACAGCGAAACGAACACCGCTCTAAGGCAGCGCGAACGCGGTGTACGTCATGCCGGCGCCGACGGTGACGTACTGCCGGCCGGCCACGGTGAATGTCGTGGGCGCGGCGTAGATCGGCGCGCCGGTCTGGTACCGGTACAGGACCTGGCCGGTCGCGGCATCGACGGCCAGGAACGTGCCCTCGTTGTCGGCGCTGAAGACGAGACCGCTCGCCGTGGAGAGCACGCCGGCCCAACCGGCGCCGTCGTATTTGACCTCCCACTTGCGCTGCCCCGTCGACGGATCGATCGCCCGCAGCGCGCCCCAGCTCTTGGGGTCGGTGCTGGGCCGCACGGTCCCGCCCATCGTGCGGTCGCCGACGTTGGCATCCGGCGTCGGGCGCTGAATGAAGGTCGCGCACGTCTCCCGCGCGCTGAGGAAGAACAGGCCGCGGGCGGCGTCGTACGACGGCGAATTGAAGTTCGTCCCGCCGTACCAGTCGGGACAGGTGACCGTGCCCTGTGGCGTCGGGTCGTGCCCGGGGACGACCTTCGGCCGGCCCGCGGCGTCGAAGCCCGCGATCCAGTTCGCGTTCACGAACGGCGTGCCCGAGATGAAGGCGCCCGTGGCGCGGTCGAGTACGTAGAACACGCCGTTCCGGTTGGCCTGCATCACCACCTGGCGCGGCTGGCCGTTGATCGTCAGGTCCGCGAGCACCGGCACCTGGTTCGCGTCCCAGTCGTGCGTGTCGTGCGGCGTGAACTGGTAGTGCCACTTCAGCGCGCCGGTGTCGGCGTCGAGCGCGACGAGCGAGCCCGTGTAGAGGTTGTCGCCCGGGCGGTTCTCGCCGTCCCAGTCCGGGTTCGGGTTGCCCGTGCCCCAGTAGATCAGATTGAGGGCGGCGTCGTAGGTGCCGGTGACCCAGGTCGGGCCGCCGCCGCGCTCGAGCACGTCGGGCGGCCAGGTCTCGCTGCCCTTCTCACCGGGGCCGGGGATCGTCCAGAAGCGCCACACGCGGTGGCCGTCGGCCGGGTCGTAGGCGTCGATGAAGCCGCGGTTCGCGTACTCGCCGCCGGCCTCGCCGACGACGACCCGCCCCTTGACGATGAGCGGCGCCCCGGTGGAAGCGTAGCCGAGATGGTAGTCGGCCGTCTGGACGTCCCAGGCGACCGAGCCGTCCTTCCTGTTGAGGGCGACCAGGTGCGCGTCGAGCGTGCTCATGAAGAGCCGGTCGCCCAGCACCGCAAAGCCCCGGTTCACGAGGCCGCAGCACACCTTGAGGCCTTCGGGCAGCTTGTACTGGTAGTGCCAGATCTGCCGGCCGGTCGCGGCGTCGATCGCCCAGGCGTGATTCTGCGGCCCGGTCAGGTAGAGGACGCCGTCGATGACGATGGGCGTCGCCTCGAAGTGGCCGGTCACGCCGGTCTGGAACGTCCACGCGGGCCTGAGCGTCGCCGCATTGGCCGGCGTGATCTGCGTCAGCGGACTGTGGCGCTGGCCGGTGTAGTCGCCCGAGTAGGTCAGCCAGCGGCCACCGTCGTGGAAGCCGGAGGCGACATCGCTTTCCGCAATCTGTTGCGCGTGCGGCCACGCGGCGGCCCCAAGCAGTAACGCCGCGCCGAATGCCGCCCCGACGAAAGCCCGCACGATCCTTGTGACCTGCATGAGAAGTCTTCGCCTCCAATAAGGTGTGATGAGCGATTGCGATCGGAGAACACGATCAGCGGACGGCGATCACGGTCCGGGCTGATTGCTCAGCGCGAGACAGTAGCCGTCCCCGTGCACCGTGTGAATGAACCGCGGGTTGTGTGGGTTGTCCTCGATCTTCTTGCGGAGGCGCGCGATGGCGTGATCGACGGCCCGGGTCATCGTGGCGTCCTGATATCCCCAGATCGCCTGGAGCAGCTCGTCACGCGACACGACGCTGTTCGGCCGTTCGGCGAAGTACTGCAGGATCTCGAATTCGCGGTGGGTCAGCTCCAGTGGGCGGGCGCCCCGCCGGGCGCTCAGCCGGGTGAAGTCCACCGACACCGCGCCGAGGTCGAGCCCCTGCACGCGCGGGCGCGCCCGCCGCAGGACGGCGTCGATGCGGGCGAGCAGCTCTTCGAGGTCGAACGGCTTCGTGATGTAGTCGTCGGCCCCGAGTTGCAGGCCCAGCACCTTGTCGCGCTTCTGCTCCCTGGCCGTGAGCAGGATGATCGGCATCCGCCCCGAGTGGCGCCACGTCTTCGTCAATTCGAACCCGGACGTGCCCGGCAGGTTCACGTCCACGATCACGAGATCGGGCACGAACTGCTTCGCGACACCAAGGGCCTTCGCGCCGTCGGCCACGCTCTTGACCTCGTACCCTTCGAACGCGAGGTTGTCGGACAGGATCCGGGACAGCACCGGGTCGTCCTCGACGATGAGCACGCGCGTCTTCGTCATGTGGCCTTGGGCAGCGTGACCGTCACGGTCGTGCCGACGTGCAGCGTGCTCTCGATGGACAACGTGCCGCCGTGGTCGCGCACGACACGGTCGACGATGGCGAGTCCGAGCCCGTTGCCGCCGCCGTCGCGCCCGTGCCAGAACCGCCGCTTCACGTTCTGCAGCTCGGTTGCCGGGATCCCAATCCCCTCGTCGGAAATCGAGAGCGTCACGCTCCCGTTGGTCTCCCGGGCCGCGATCGAGAGGTGGCGCCGCTCTCGCGAATAGCGGATGGCGTTGTCGATCAGGTTGTTCAATACGAGGCCGAGCGCGCGCGGGTCGGCCCGGACCGGTGCGACGTCTTCGGAGAGGTCCACGTCGACGTCGAACGACGCGTCCTTGAGGTTCAGGGCGAACTCCTGCAGGCTGCGCGTGACGATGGCCTCGAGGCACACGCTCTCGAAGGTGTAGACGTCGGCGACGTCGGTGACGCGGGCGTAGGCGAGCAGGTTGTCCACCAGGCGGGACAGCCGGCTCGATTCGCGGATGCCCATCTGCGCGTACTGCTGGGTCATCTCGAGGGTGCCGCGTTTCGACGCCATCGTCTCGCTGATCGCGCGCAGATTGGCGATCGGCGTCTTCAGCTCGTGGGTGACCGCCGACACGAAGTTCGATCGCATCTCGGCCAGCTGCGCGCTGGCCCGCGTGGCCCCGAACGCGAACACGACGCCGATCGTCAGCGTCAGGGCCATGACGGACGCCACCGCCAGCGTCCGGCGCGCGCCCTTCTCGGCGGCATCGAGGGTCGGATCGTGCTGCGCGGTCGCGACCGCGGTCCAGGACGCGATGTGCAGGTCGGACGGCGGGTCGATGGCGACGTCCATCGGGTCGAAGAACGCCACGGGAAAGTCCCGGTGGCCGCTGGGCGCATCGTCGCGGTTGAGCGCACGGGCCCCGGGCTGCACGACGGGCAGCCCGCGATCGTCGAGAACCACGAACTGCACGCCGCCGTCGATCTGCGCGATCTGCGTCGCCAGTTCGTCGAAGTAGTTGCGCCGGGCCCAGTCCATGTTGACGAGGAAGCCGATGACGTCCTTGGGGTGCTCGCCGATCGGATCCGCATAGGACAGGAGCGCCACGACTTCGTAGCGCGAGCCGGCCAGGTCGATGTCGAAGATCGAGAACCGGCGGGCCTCCCAGGTGTCGTTGGCGACGCGGTCGATCAGGCGCTTGGCGATCGGGGGCTCGCGGTCGACCACGACGGGAAACGTCGGGCTCTGCTCTTCGGCCGGCAGCCACGACGGCCGTCGATCGGCCCGGGTGTAGAAGACGACGCCCTCGGGCGGCGAGTCGGCTTCCCAGTAGAAGAACGCCTCGGGATAGGGATACCGGGCGAAGGCGCTCGCCATCGGATGCAGCAGGTCGTCGTGCGCCGTCGGGGAGGCGAGCTGGGGCTCGATCGATGTGAGCACGTCGTGTTGCACGCTGCGCATGTCGCGCGACAGCGCCGAGACGAGCAGGTCGGCGGCCGACTCGGCCCGCCTGGACGCAACCAGCGCGGCGGCGTGCCTCCACTCGGCAACCGCGGAATAGCCGGTCGCCAGCAGCGCGGCGATCGATACGCCGATCGCGACGATCACGAGGACGTTCGTCCCGACGCCGCGGCGCGAGGTCAGCGCCTTCATCGGAGCAGCTCCCGCTCCCGAAAGTACTGGGCGGCCCCCGGGTGCAGGGGAATCGGCGTGGCGGGCTCTTCGTCGGGACTCAGGAAGCGGAGCGTCGCCTCGACACGTGACAGCTGCGGATACGCGTTCAACAACGTCGCCGTGAGCCTCTGGACGACCGACGGGTCCAGGTCGCTCCGGCACAGCACGACCAGGTTGATCCCGATGGTGCGCACGATGTGGTTCTGCCCGGGGAACACGGCCCGCGGAATCGTCGTCCGGCGGACGAACGGGTGATCCTGGAGAATCTGCTCGACGACGGGGCCGTCGATCGGGATGAGGTGTGCGCCCGCGTGCACCACCTCGTGCAGCGCGTCGTCAGGATAGGTGTAGCCGGGCAGGAAGATGGCGTCGACGGAGCCGTTGGCCAGTTCGGCCGCGGCGTCGGCACGGCTCTGGAACGCCTTGACCGTGACCGACTGGAGCCCGAGGGCCTGCAGGACGAGCATGCTGAGGGTGCCGCCGGATCCACCTTGCACGAAGGACACGCCGACCGTGTGCCCCCGCAGGTCCGTCAGCCGATCGATGCCAGTCCCGGCGCGAGCGATCAGGAACTGGGAGAGGGGCTGCATGAGCAGGACCGCCCGCAGGTGACTCTGGACCGGCAACGAGGTGTCGTGGACCTTTCCCCAGTACGCGGCGTACGCGACGTCGGCGAGCGACAAGCCGAGATCCACGGACCCGTCCTCGATGCCCGCGATGACCGCGTCCGACCCGGGCGCGGTCTGGGCCCGGACGTCGAGGTCGGGCAGACGCCGTTGGAACGCCGCCGTCAGCGGCTGGCTGAAGGGGCCGAAAGCGGTCGCGACGCGAAGGACGGGGCGCGGCGGCGCGGAGCTGGCCCTGCCGGTGCAGGACCAGACGGCCGCAATGACGGCGGCCGCGCCCGCGCACGCCCAGACGACGCGAGGGAACCTGTGCATCGACACTAGCGGCCCAATGCCAACGTCTTGAGTGTGACGGTCGAGTACGCGTGGTCGCCTTCGACGATCTGGATCGTCTGGTCGACCGGAACGTTGTCGAATCGTTGCGTCAGACCCGTGGTGGGCCAGTCGATCTCCAGCGTCTCGATGCGGGCGGCCTTGCCCAGGCCGATTGTCTGCCGCAGGGGATTGCCGCCGAAGCTCCCGCCGCTGTTCACCCACTTGTAGATCGATCGCCGCACGCCGTTGTCGACCACCTCGGCGCGGATTCTCGCTCCGATCGCCGATCGATTCGACTTGATCCCCACCAGCTTGATCGTGATCCAGTGGTTGCCGAACCCCGGATTCTCGTAGAGCGCGTTGGTGAACTGGTCGACCGGATACGCGCCGCCCATTTCTTCGAAAACGTCCTGGTCGCCGTCGTTGTCGAGATCGGCGAACGCGACCGCGTGGCCCTTCTGCAGGTGCGCGAAGCCGCCCGAATAGCTGACGTCGGTGAAGCCCCGTCCCTGGCGGTTCAGGTACATCACGTTGGGCATGATGTTCTGGAGGGCTGGTGAGCCCGTGCCCAGGTAGAAATCGGGGTAGCCGTCGTTGTCCAGATCTCCGAAATTCGATCCCATCGGGGAATTCGGATGGGTGAGGCCCTCCTGCTGGGCGACCTCGTCGAAGCCGCCGTGGCCGTTGCCGTGATAGAGATGCGCCAGCTCGGCCTTGCGATCGAGGCCCAGGGCGTCGGCGGCCAGATCGTCGATGTTGACGTGATAGGCGCCGACGTACAGGTCGAGGATGCCGTCATTGTCGAAGTCCCAGAACCAGCAGGGAAAGCTGTCGATCGGGTACTGCACGCCCAGGCGGACCGCGACGTCGGTGAAGGTGCCGTCGTGGTTGTTGTGAAAGAGGCTGTTGAGGCCGCCGAGGTTCGACACGTAGAGGTCCGGCCAGCCGTCGCCGTCGTAGTCGCCCCAGGCGACCCCCTTGGCGAAGTCGACGTTCTGCACCCCGGCCTTGGCGGCGACATCGGTGAACGTGCCGTCACCGTTGTTGTGGAAGAGCTGGCTCGGCGCGCGCAGATCCGGGGTGGATTCGTTCCCGACGTAGAGATCCAGATAGCCGTCGTTGTCGTAGTCGGCCCACGCCGCGGTCTGCGTCGGATAGTTGACCGCGGCCAAGCCCGCCTCGAACGTCACATCGGTGAACGTGCCGTCGCCGTTGTTGCGGAGCAGCGAGTTCGGCTGCCGCCCGTTCGCGCCGAGCCACGCGCCGCGCAGCACGAGGATATCCACGTTGCCGTCGTTGTTGTAGTCGGCCTGCACCATGTTGAGGCCCCCGTAGAGCCCCTGGAGCCCGGCTTCGACGGTCCGGTCGGTGAATGTCCCGTCGCCGTTGTTCCGGAAGAAATGCATCTGGCCCTTCGGGTCCCAGTTGGACGTGACGATGTCCAGATATCCGTCGTTGTCGAAGTCGTCGACGATGGCGCCGCCGGCGTTGTTCATCGTGTTGAGGCCGAGACGGGACGCGATGTTCGTGAAGTGCGGAATCGTCTGCGCCGACTCGAACGTCTTGGGCGGAATCAGGTACTCCGCAGGCACGCCGTCCGGATACGTGCCGACCGTCATGTTGGCGATGTTCAGCAGCCACTCGAGCGCCAGTTTGACCGACGGATCGGGACCGGCGCGGAGGGCCTCGGTGAAGGTCGCGATGGCCCGGCGCGAGGGATCCTGCCGCACGTGAATCGCCCCGCCGCGCAGCGGCAGGATGCAGCTCGTGGCCGAGTCGTTGAGCATGCAGTTCTCGGTCTCGCCCTGGCGCAAGTACGCCATGCCCAGCCGGAAGAGGCCGGACGTGATCCACGGCGCGAGCTGCGCGGCGTCGCCGGCGCCCGCCACCAGACGGCGCGCCGCGAGGAAGTCCGCGATCGCCGCGTCGGTCTGTCCCAGTTGCAGCTCCGCCTGGCCCAAATCGATGTGCGCGCTCCATCGGTCAGCCGCCGGCGCATCGGCCGGCAGGGCGGCGAGCCGGGCGCGGTCGCGTCGCGCCTCGGCGTCCCCCAGATAGGGATTCGTGTCCGGCGACTCGTCCGCGATCTGCTGGAGCACCGCCAGCATTCTGCGGTGGCCGGCGGGCTGGACGGGTCCGCGCTTCGACGATCGGGCCAGGAGCGCAGCGCGCCCGACCGGGGCCGCGATGCAGACGGCCGCCAGCGCGATGAGACGGAACCGACCGCCGACCCCTGAACCCACGTGTCTCCCGGTGAAGAAACCGCGTTCGCGGCGCGGTAAGAAACCGTCTCAGGCTGTGCGGATCGGGCGCATCTTATCCTCAACGGGTTCTTTGTCAACCGTGCGCCCCCCTCGGCGCGGCGTCCGCGATCACGCGACTTTCACGCGCCGCACCGGGTGTCCGGCGAATCCAATTGCGCCAGAAACGATGCCCACGCGACAACTTGAGACAAAACTGTATTAGCTCAAAGGATCCCGGACGAGTAGAGTGCCTTTCCAATTCGCATCTAGCACATTTGTGTTAGGTGCGCGTCGAACTGCAGAGTCCGCAGTGCTCTATCTGACAGGGGGGACCGTGGAGCGAACGGTGTTCAGATGGTCGCGGCGATGCATCGTGTGGACGGTTCTTGGAATCGCCCTGGCCGGAGTCTTGGCTCTCGCGCCGGCGGCGCGCGCGCAACAGGCATCCGGCATCGCGGGCGTCGTCCACGACGTCTCGGGTGGCGTCCTGCCGGGCGTGACGGTCGAAGCGGCCAGCCCGGCCCTGATCGAGAAGACGAGAACGGTCGTGACGGACGGGCAGGGGCGCTACAACATCGTGGACTTGCGCCCGGGCACGTACACGGTGACGTTCACCCTCGAGGGCTTCTCGTCGGTCACTCAACCGGGCCTCGTCCTCACGGCAGGCTTCACGGCCAACATCAGTCCGGTGCTGAAGGTCGGCAACGTCAGCGAGAACATCACGGTGGCGGCCCAGGCGCCGGTGGTCGACACGCAGAACATGCGGCAACAGAAGACGCTGAACGTCAACGACATCGAGTCGCTGCCGGTCGGGAACTTCGGGCTGCAGACGCTCGCGACCATGACGGCGGGCTTCGGTGCCACGGTCGCGGATGTCGGGGGCACCAAGGATACGTGGTCGGCTCAGGGGTCCTACACGTTCTACCACGGCAAGATCGGCACGCGCGCCTCCTTCGATGGCTTTCGCGCGCAGTACCTCATCGGTGCCGCGAACGGCCAGGGCTACATCACGAACACCGACACCATCCAGGAAACGCAGCTCGAGCTCACCGGCATGGGTGCCGAGTCCGGCTCTGGCAGCACGACGGTGAACGCCATCCCGAAGGATGGCGGCAACCTGTTCGTCGGGAACGTCAACGGCAAGTTCTCGAACAGCGGGATGCAGGGCACGAATCTCGGCAGTCTCGCCTCGTATGGCCTGACGCCGGGGCAGGTCCAGCGCATCTACCGGGCGTCGGGGTCACTCGGCGGTCCGATCAAGGTGGACACCCTCTGGTTCTTCGGGGCCGTCGGCCGGTGGGGCACTCGCACGAGCCAGCCTGGCGCCTTCTTCAATCCGCTGCAGGGGCAGTCCGGTGTGCCCGGCACGCCGACGCTGTTCTACCCCGGCCAGCCCGGCTCGCCCTACGCGAACACGCCCCATGGACCGACGCCGGCAGACAACTTCGACTGGAACCGCTCGCATTCCATCCGCCTGACGTGGCAGGCGAATCCCAAGAACCGGTTCGCGTTCTACGGCGACCTGCAGAAGAACTGCCGCTGCACGAGCGGCTTCACCGGTGCGAACGCCATCGAGTCGCAGTCGGGGTGGGACTGGTGGCCGTCCGGCCTCGTCGAGGGCACGTGGACCGCGCCGCTGACCAACCGGCTGCTCCTCGAGGCCGGTGCCGAGTGGCACGTCGCGAACTGGATCAACTACACGCAGCCCGACGTCAGCCGCGACGACCGGTCGATTCTCGAACAGGCGACCAACTACCGCTACGGTGCGCCAAACACCTACACGGCGCCGATCGCCCGAACCGGTGAAGGGGCGCAGCGCCTCACCCTGTCGTACGTGACGGGCACGCACAACATCAAGGTCGGTATCACCGACGACGAAGCGTTCAACGACCAGTCGACGAGCCGCAACAGCCCGGACGGCCTGAACTACGACTTCCTGAACGGCAAGCCCGTGGCGCTCGAGTACTACGCCCAGCCGTGGTTCCGGCAGTCCCGGATCAGCCCCGAGATTGGTGTCTTCGGACAGGATGCCTGGACGATCAAGCGGCTCACGCTGAACCTCGGGCTGCGCCTCGACCACGAAGTCGGCGGATTCCCTGCCGAGGATGTGCCTGCCGGTCTTTACGTGCCGGCGCGTCATGTCGACGCCCTCAGCGGCGTGCCGGACTGGACGGACATCAACCCGAGGGTCGGCGCCGTCTACGACATCTTCGGCAATGGTCGCACCGCCCTCAAGGTTTCGATGGGCCGCTACAACGACCTGAGCCGCGGCGATCTCACCGAGCGGTTCAATCCGCTCACATCGTCGATCAATTCCGCCAAGCGCAACTGGAACGACGCCAACGGTAATTACATTCCAGACTGCGACTTGGCGAACCTGTCGGCGAACGGCGAGTGCGGAGCAATCTCGAACGTGTTCTTCGGGAAGTACGTCACGAGCGCCGTGACGTTCTCCGATTCCGTCACCAAGAAGAACCGGCCCTATCTCTGGGACTTCGAGACGGAACTGCAGACGCAGCTCACGCAGGGCCTGTCCGCTGGCGTCGGGTTCAACCGCAACTGGGACGGGTCTTTCGAGGCCATCGACAACCAGGCGGTGACGCCGTCGGATTACGACCCGTTCTGCGTCACCGTTCCGGCCGATTCGCGCCTGCCGGGCGGCGGCGGAAACCAGCTCTGTGGTTTCTATGATGTGACGCCCGCCCTGTACGGCAAGGGCACGTATCTCGACACCAACAGCCGGACGTACGGGAAGCGCCAGCGCTACTGGAACGGCTTCACGTTCAGCCTCGACGGCCGCCTGCCCTTGCACTCCACTGTGGGCGGGAGCTTCGACATCGGCGAGCAGGTGGTGAACCAGTGCTTCACCGTCGACGCGCCGAACGACGGCGGCCTCCTCAGCAGCAGCGGGGGCGTCGGTAACCCGTACGGGAACCCGTTCTGCAACCAGGTGACCCCGTGGAGTCACCTGGCGGACTTCAGAATTCACGGGACCCTTCCGCTGCCGCATGGCCTGAGCGTCAGCGCCATCTACCGGAACCAGCCAGGGGCGACGATTGCGCCGACCTACACGTTCTCGCGGAGTCAGGTGACCTTCACAGACGGGCGAACCGCCCCGCTGAACGCGTCGACGGCGACGCTCCCGATCGCGAATCCGACCCAGCTGATCGCGCCGCGCTTCACGGAGCTGGATCTGTCCTTCGCGAAGACGTTCCAGGCTGGCTGGTCGAAGGTGCGAGCGGGTCTGGATCTGTTCAACGCGCTGAACTCCAATTCAGTCGAGACGCTGAACTCGACCTTTGGCCCCGCATTCGAGAAGCCCCAGGTGATCCTGGATGCTCGGCTGCTCCAGTTCAACCTGTCGCTCACATTCTGAACGTCTCGCGACCGCGCATGGGAGGGCCGTCTGGCGACGGCCCTCCTATGAAACCACTTGCCGTCTGGGGGACCGCACATGAATCGCCTGCTCGTCTTCGTGCTGTGCTGTTCGATGAGTACCGCGTCCACGGCGTTCGCCGCAGGAAACCTGCTCCAGTCGGCCGTGAAGGCCGGCGAGCAGGCCGGGAAGGCCGTTCCCGCCACGACGTCCGCCGATCGTCTCCTCGTCCGATCCAACGCCGTCCCGGCCAACGCGCAGACCGCGCCGGTGCTCGCCCAGCAGCAGGCCGGGACGACGCTCGAGGGGTCCCGCATGGGCAAGGGGAAGAAGCTCCTCATCGGGATCGGGATCGGGCTGGGGTTCGCGGCCACGGCGTACGCGATCGACCACGGCGTCGAGAACGACACGCCCTCGAGCCGCGGCAACCGTCCGTCCACGCCATTTTGATAGACGCAGCCGTTCGTCGAAGGCGACCATCCGAGCGGACGACCCCGCGGAGGGGAGAATCGCGGTACGTCAGCGACTCCGTCTGAACAGCAGTGATCAGGCCACCAGACGCGCGCCCGTCACCCAGCACCGGGCTCGTGGTCGGCCTGATCATCACCCTCGTGGCCGTGCTGGCGGACGCCTGGTACGTCACCGCGCAGATCTCCCGCCTCCAGACGCTCCAGACGACGCTCGCGGATCGGAGCCGACGAGACTCGCTACAGCTCCTTCGCATCCAGAACGACCTGAATCAACTCGGCCTGGCCATGCGCGACATGGTCGACGGCGGCGAGCCGTATCCCCTGACCGCGTGGTCTTCGCAATTCGATCGCATCCGGCGCGATCTCGACGAGGCGATTCGGCTGGAAGGGGACGCGGCGGGGGGGCAGTCCGCCGAGCAGCGGGAGTACCTCAGGCAGTCCATCGTCCAGTTCTGGAACGCCTCCGATCGAGTCTTTGCCGAGGCGCGGCGCGGGAGCGCGAGTGACGCGAGGGAGCAGGTGCGCCTGTCGCTCGAGGCGCGTCAGGCCGCGGTGAGCACGACCGTGGCCCGACTGCTCGTGCAGAACAACCAGGCCCAGAGCGAGACGGCCGTACAGGTCCAGGCGATCTACGGTCGCGTGCACCGGCAGGTGTACTGGTTCGTCGCGGCGACGCTGGCGGGAATCCTGTTGACGGGACTGTACGTCATCCGGTCGAATCGTCGGTTGTTCGCGGCGCTCGGTGCGTCGGCGGAGGAGCGCCGGGAGCTGGCGCAGCAGCTGATCGCGACACGCGAATCGACGCTGCGGGAGATCGCCCGCGAGCTGCACGACGAGCTCGGGCAGGTGCTGACCGCGATAGGATCGATGGTCGGCCGGGTGGCCCGGCAGATGCCGGTCGGTTCGGCGCTGCAGACCGATCTCCGGGAGGTGCGGCAGATTGCCCAGGCGACCCTCGACAAGGTGCGCGGGCTCTCTCAGTCCCTGCATCCCGGGGCGCTCGAGCAGGCCGGACTGGAAGCGGCCGTCGACTGGCACGTCTCGACCCTGCGCCGCCATGCCGGGCTGGACATCGAGTACGAACGGAGCGGACCGGCGAGGGCCGTCGACCAGGCGATCGCGATTCAGGTGTACCGGATCCTTCAGGAGTCGCTCAACAATGTGGTCAAGCACGCCGCCGCATCCCGCGTGTACGTGCGGCTGCGGCTGTCGGCCACCCGGCTGGAGCTGGAGGTCGAGGACCGGGGGAAGGGCGTCGACCCGCGCGTCGCGCGCCGCGGACTCGGCATCGTCGGCATGCGCGAGCGGGCGGCGCTGGTAGGAGGGACGATCACGTTCGAGCGGCCGGACGCCGGCGGGACGCTGATGCGGCTGGAGGTGCCGCTCGAGCCGTTCGAGAGCCACGGAGGAGTACACTCGCGTGCCGGCTGATCGGCGCATCACGGTGCTGCTGGCCGACGATCACGCCTTGGTGCGCCGGGGATTCCGACGCATCCTCGAAGACGATCCCTCCATCGTCGTGGTCGGCGAGGCCAGCGACGCGGATGAGGCCGTTCGTCTGGCGCTCGAGTTGAAACCGCGCGCGGTGGTCATGGACTGCGCGATGCCCGGCGCGAGCGGCCTGGAGGCGACCCGCGAGATCCTGGCCCGGCTCCCGCGCACGGCCGTGCTGATGCTGAGCATGCACGACGAGGACACGCTCGTCCGGCAGGCGCTCGACTCGGGTGCGCGCGGCTACCTGCTGAAGAGCGCGCTCGATCTCGACCTGGCCGAGGCCGTCAAGCGCGCCGTGGCGGGCCGGCAGGTTCTGGATCCCGCGCTGGAGCGCGTGCGGACGAGCGACCTCAAAGGCGACCACGGGTCCGCGCTCACGGCCCGGGAGCTCGAGGTGCTGCAGTTGATCGTCGCGGGCCGTTCGAACCGCGAGATCGCCGCCGGGCTGCACCTGAGCATCAACACGGTGTCGGTGCACCGGGCCAACATCATGAACGCGCTGGGCGTGCACAAGACGGCGGAGCTCGTGACCTACGCCATCCGGCACGGCCTGGTGACGCTCCCGTGAACAGACGCCGGTTCCTGAGTGGGCTGTGCGGGGCGTCGCTCGCGCCTTGGCTGGTCCGCCTCGACGCGGGCGCGGCGCGATCGCCGGGACTGACGCTCACCGACGTCACGACGAAGGCCGGGCTGCAGTTCCGGCACAACAGCGGCGCGTATGGCGGCAAGCTCCTGCCCGAGACGATGGGACCGGGGTGTGCGTTTCTCGACTTCGACGCCGACGGCTGGCAGGACATCCTGCTCGTGAACGGGATGGACTGGCCGGGCCACCGGCGCGCGCGCTCGACCCTCCAGCTCTATCGCAACAACCGCGACGGCACGTTCACGGACGTGACGCGGGCGGCCGGACTCGACGTCGAGCTGTACGGCATGGGCGTCGCGGTGGGCGACTGGAACAACGACGGCTTTCCGGATCTCCTGATCACCTGCGTGGGACAGAACCACCTCTTCCGGAACACCGGACGCGGCACGTTCGTCGACGTGACGCGGGCGAGCGGTCTCGACGGGCGGATCGCGTTCAGCACGTCGGCCGCCTGGATCGACATCGACCGGGACGGCTTCCTCGACCTGTTCGTCTGCAACTATGTGAAGTGGTCGCCCGAACACGACGTCTTCTGCAGCCTGGACGGACGGCGGAAATCGTACTGCACGCCGGAGGCCTACCGCGGCGAGACGTGCTGGCTGTTTCGGAACAACCGCGACGGCACCTTCACCGACGTCACGGCGTCGAGCGGCGTGTTCGACTCGAGCTCCAAGTCGCTCGGGGTGGTGGTCCTGGACATCGACCAGGACGGGTGGCCCGACCTGTTCGTCGCCAACGACACGCAGCCGAACAAGCTGTATCGCAATCAGCGGGACGGATCGTTTCGCGAGGGCGCGGTGGAGGCCGGACTGGCTCTGGACCGCGACGGCAGGGCGCGGGCGGGCATGGGCGTCGACGCCGCCGACCTCGACGGCTCCGGACTCCAGACGCTGGTCGTCACCAACTTCGACAACGAGATGATCGGACTCTACCGGCCGCGCGGGCATGGCATCTACGAGGACGTGGCCCTGCAGGCCGGCGTGGGCGCCGCCTCGCAGAACACGCTCGGCTTCGGATGTCTGTTCGCCGACCTGGACCTCGACGGCGCGCAGGATCTCGTCGTGGTCAACGGGCACATCGACGACACCGTGCGCAACATCCGGGGCAACGTCGGCTACGCCCAGGCGCCGCAGCTGTTCATGAACCAAGGGGGCGCCGTGTTCCGCGACAGGGCAGCCGAGGCTGGCGCCGATTTCGCGCGCCCGATCGTGGGCCGAGGCCTGGCTTACGGCGATTTCGACGGCGACGGCGATCTCGATCTCCTCGTGACCACGAACAACGGCCCCGCACGGCTGTTTCGGAACGACGTGACCCCGGGGCACCGGAGCGTTCGCTTCCGCCTGGTCGGCACCGTGTCGAATCGCGATGGTATCGGCGCGACGGTGCGCATCGTCTGTGGCGGACGGCCGCAAACGAGGTTCGTCAAGAGCGGCGGCAGCTACTTGTCGCAATCCGAAATGCCGCTGACCTTCGGTGTCGGGCGCGAAGGGCGGGTGGAGCGGGCGACCGTCACCTGGCCCACTGGCCGCAGCGAGGAATTCAGGAACCTGGAAACCGGTGCGGCGTACACCTGCACGGAGGGCAAGGGCCTGGCCCTCGACCGGCGTTTTCCGGTCACCTGACAGGGTGGGCGTCCCTCGTGAAGGCACAGCCTACCTAGCCCCGGACGGGTTTGCACTACTCGGTTCGTGGTATTGTCCCGCCGCCCGCCGTTGCCTAGAGTGAGCGCTCCGCCGGATTCGCCGCGGCGCGCCAGATGGAGGTGAGACCGATGTCGGAGTCGATCGGCATGTCGTTCGCAGCGGGCAGCGCAGCGTCCGAGCCCGTCTCGTGCTCCTACCTGCACACATACAGCCGGTCCCGGCGCGTGACCGTGATGGTGCTGGCCATGCTGGGCGGCCTGCTGGTCGCGGGATTCTGGAACGCGCGGCTGGCTGACGGGTTCGGCCGCAACGTGGTCGCGGGACACACCCTGGGGGACCCCACCGCGCTCAGCGTGACGTTCGCGCAGAACGGGTTCGGGTTCGGCTTCCTGTTCGCCGCCGTGGCCGGTCTGGCCGCGACGTTCACGGCGTGCAATTGCGTGGTGTTCGCCATGCTGCCCGGTCTCGCCGCGACCGGCACCGTCCGTTCGCGCCGGCCGTCCCTCACCGCGCTCGGTGTCTTCGCTGCCTCGGTGATGCTGGTGGGCGCGGTGTACGGAACCTTCATCGGCTTTCTCGGCCCCGACGGGATTCAGGCGTTCAACTCGCGGGCGGTCCGTTCGGCGCAGGCCAGTACCGATCTTTTCCGTGATCGGTCTCCTGATGGTGCTGTGGGGCGCCCTCGAACTCGGCTTCTTCGACGGCATCCGCCGGCGGGTCCCGCCGGAGACGCGTGCGTTCTTCGCGCAGCCGACGACAAGGGCCGGCCTCCTGGGCCTGCTGGTGGGAGCGTTCGCGATCGGACGGCCGTTTCCGGTGATGCGTGACTTCCTGGTCTATGCGGCGACGGCGCACAACCCGTTCTACGGCGCGGCCGTGATGATGATCCAGGAGCTCGGGCAAATCGCCCTGATGGTCGTCCTCCTGCTGGTCCTGGTCTACGGGTTCGGCTCACGGCTCACGCGCTGGGTGACGACCCGACCGCAGCAGGTGACGTTGGTCACGGCGATCGCCCTCATCGCCGGGGGGACCTTCTTCCTCTATTACTGGGGACTGGCGCCGGCCTTCAACATCGGACGGTGGGGCTTCCGGCTCGGGTGGTACTGAACGCCGACGGGACCACACGACGCTGCGTTGGCGCGCGGCGGTGGCCTAGAATGTGCCCATGCAGCAATACGTGAACCGCGTCGTCGACCTCCTCGACCCGGAGCTCAACCGGATCGACAACATGACGGTGGAGCAGGCGCGCGCCAGCGTGCTCGGCGCCGATCCGGACGCCGTCGGCCGCATTCAGGGCTCGTTCGCCCTCGTCGCGTGGCGCGGGGTGGCGGTTCGCCTGGCCCGCTCGCTGGATCGGCCGATGCGCTACTTTCTCGCCAAGCGCCACGAGGGCCCGGCGCTCTACGTGTCCGACCGGATTGACACGCTGCACGAAGCCCTGGTCAGAGACGGCCTCGGCGACCAGTTCCACCCCAGCTACACCCGCATGGTTCCGGCTCATCACGTGGTCGAGCTCGAACTGGTCGGCTGCCCGGACCCCGACCCGAATTACGTGCGGTTCTTCGCTCCGACACGGGAGACCCTTCCCGAGGATCTCGACGAAATCGGCCGCCGCTACGTCGACGCGCTGGCTCACGAGGTCGCGAAGTGGCTCCTGCGGGTCGACCGGGAATCGCGGGGAACGGCGCCGATCGGCGTCGCGTTCTCCGGCGGCATCGACAGCGGGTCGGTCTTCCTGGTCATCTATCACGTGATGCGGTCGCTCGGGCTCTCGCCGGCCCGGCTGAAGGCGTTCGTCCTGGACCTCGGTCAGGGACCGGATCGCGATCAGGCCCGCCAGTTCCTCGCCGAGCTCGGGCTGTCGATGTTCCTCGAGGAAGTGGACGCACCGGTCGATGCGCTCGACGTGAGCGAAGCCATACGGGTGCTCGAGGACTACAAGCCTCTCGACGTCCAGTGCGGGGCGATGGCCCTGCGGCTCTGTCGCGGCATCCGCGAGCGGTATCCGGACTGGCGCTATCTGGCCGACGGCGACGGAGGGGATGAGAACCTCAAGGACTACCCCATCGAGGAAAACCCCGAGCTCACGATCCGAAGTGTCCTCGGCAACTCCATGCTCTACCAGGAGGGGTGGGGTGTCGGGCGGATCAAGCACTCCCTCACCTACAGCGGCGGTCTGAGCCGCAGCTACGTGCGCACCTACGCGCCGGCGCGACGCTGGGGATTCGAAGGCTTCAGTCCCTACACACGGCCGTCCGTGGTCGCCGTGGCCGAAGGCATTCCATTCACGGCGATCACCGGCTCGGACGTGTCGGCGCTGTATGCGCTCAAGGGGGAGATCGTCAGACGCGGCGTGAAGACCCTGACGGGCTTCGCGATGCCCGTGTTCCCGAAGCGCCGGTTCCAGCACGGCGCGATGCCGGCGGACGCGATGCGCGCACGCCTCGACGCCGACGAAGCGCGCTGCCGCCGGCTCTTCCACGCGCTGTACGCGTGATTCCGCAGCGGGCCAGATCGCGTCAGGCGACGGCGGGGTCGCCGCGGCGCTCCCACGAGCACGTGCATTGCTGCGCGGAGGCCTCGGTGGGCAGCGGGAACATGTGGTAGTACATCGCGACCGCCATCGGGACGAAAACGACCGTGTTGTAGAACAGGTGAAGCTCCACGCGCGGCACCCAGAGCTGGAGCAGGCTGGTCGGGACCGCCCGTCCGGCCAGATAGTGTCCCGTCAGCGCCTGTATGAACAGCAGCAGGTGCTCGATGTGGTGGAAGAACTGCAGCACGAGCGACGCCGTCCACCATCGTCGTTCGACCGGGTTCGTGAACCCGGGCCGCAGGATCCAGAGGCCGATCAGCATCACGAGCGCATAGAAGTAGTGAAGCGACTCGGTCCTCATCAGCCAGGGGAAGAAGTACCCCAGGAAGCCCATCGCCTTCGGCACGGGCCAGCCCAGCACGTAGACCTGGAAGCCCTGAAACAGATGTTCGAGCCAGTGGAACAGGACGATCGCGAGGAACACCTGCAGCGCGATTTCGTGCCGCGGTCCGTTCAGCGTCTCGAGCCAATGAGGGCGGTTCTTCCTGGTATCGGCCACGGCTGCCTCCTGGCGGATGTGACGAGCGGCGCTAGTATAGGGTCGGCTTCGGTGACTGCGGCAATCCTCTAAATGCACTATGGCGTCCTATCCCGCCCGCGACGGTGATCGCGACGGGTTCGTCCTTGCCCGGCGGGAGCCGCGTCCCTGGCGCGACCCCTGGCTCCCTCCGGCGCTGACGGTGGAGAGGGAGCGGACCCGCGAGGGCGTCAGCGTACCGGTCGCGACGGCCTTCCTGACCGGACGGGAGTGTCCATGGCGCTGCGTGATGTGCGACCTGTGGCGCGGTACGACTGTGGAAGATACGCCGCGCGGCGCCATTGCGGCGCAGGTGCGCGCGGCGCGGGCGGCTCTCAGGGACCAACGCCCGTTCGTGCGCACGATGAAGCTGTACAACTCCGGCAGCTTCTTCGATCCTCGCGCGGTGCCGGACGCCGACTACGAGGACATCGCGGTGGCGGTCTCCGGCCTGGAGCGCCTGATCGTGGAGTCCCACCCCGCGCTCGTCGGCCCCCGGCTGGACCGACTGCTCGATGCCCTGCAGCGCCGGGCCCTGCCCACCCCTCCCCGCCTGGAAGTCGCGATGGGGCTCGAGACGGCGCACCCCGACGCCCTCGAGCGCCTGAACAAGAGAATGAGCGTGCCCATGTTCTCGGCGGCCGCGGCGGAGCTCCGTCGGCGGGATGTCGACCTCCGCGTGTTTCTGCTGGTTCGAGCCGCCGTTCGTTCCAGATGCCGAACAGCGTGCCTGGCTGCTGCGATCCGTCGACCACGCCCTCTCGTGCGGCGCGTCCGTCGTCTCGCTGATTCCGACCCGTTCCGGGAACGGTGCGATGGAGGTGCTGGCGTCCTGGGGAGTCTTCCGGGAGCCGCGTCTCGACGAGATCGAGCGGGCTTTCGAGGACGCGCTCGACGCGACGCGAGGCCGTGGCCGGGTCTTCGTCGACGTGTGGGATCTCGAACGCTTCAGCCCATGTCCGCCACTGCCGCGACGCGCGGCGCGCGCGGCTGGCGACGATGAACCTGGAACAGCGCGTCGTGCCGGCGGTCCCGTGCGGACGCTGCGACGCACGATTGGGAGGGCGATGAAGCCGCTCGACGTCGACGTGGCGGTCATCGGGTCGGGCTTCGCGGGATCGCTGGCCGCGCTCGCGCTGGCGCGCCGCGGCCGGCGCGTGGCCCTGCTCGAGCGCGGGCGCCATCCGCGATTCGGCATCGGCGAGTCGTCGACACCGCTGGCGAACGTGCTGCTGGAGGAGCTGGCCGATCGGTACGACCTGCCCGAGGTCCGGCCCTTCGTCAAGTGGGGCACGTGGCAGGCGACGCGCCCCGACGTCGCTGGAGGCCTCAAGCGGGGCTTTGCGTTCTTCTTCCATCGCCCCGGCGAGGTCTTCGGGGCCGACGAGGGCCGTGCGGATTCGCTCCTCGTGGCAGCCAGCGCCGCCGACGCGGTGGGCGATACGCACTGGTACCGCCAGGACTTCGACCGCCATCTCGCCGAGACGGCGCAAGCCGCAGGCTGTCTCTATTTCGACGAGACCCGTCTCGAGCGGGTCCGGTTCACGCCGACCCGGATGGTGCTGGAGGGCGAACGCGGAGGCGCGCCGGTTCACGTGGCCGCACGCTTCGTGCTCGACGCCAGCGGACCGCGCGGATGCCTGCACCACCTGCTGGCGCTCGACGAAGAGCCGTGCCGGTGGCTGCCGCCCACCGAGGGCGTGTACACGCACTTCACGGACGTGGCGCGCTGGGACGCGGTGGCGGCTCCGGCCGAGGCGCCGCCGTTCCCGGCCGACTCGGCGGCGCTCCACCACGTGTTCGCCGGTGGCTGGATCTGGGTGCTCCGCTTCAACAACGGAATCACGAGCGCCGGGGCGGCGCTGACCCGGGCGGCCGCCGCCGGTCTGGGAGGCTCGGATGCCGCGACCCGCTGGGAGCATCTGGTCGCTGGCCTGCCGTCGGTCGGCGAGCAGTTCCGCCGGGCCCGGCCGGTCCGCCCGTTCGTCCACGTGCCGCGCCTCGCGTTCCGGAGCCATCAGACGTGCGGCGACCGATGGGCGCTCGTGCCGTCGGCCGCGGGACTCATCGATCCCCTCCTGTCCACGGGCATCCCGCTCGCGCTGCTCGGCCTGCACAGGCTCCTGACCATGATCGAGTCGGGGGAAACAGACCAGGAGCGAACGATCCAGCTCGAGGCGTACGACCGCGTGACGCGTCAAGAGCTCGATGCGACCGAACAGATGGTCGCGGCCCTGTACGGCTCGATGGACGAGCCCCGGCTCTTCAAGCGGATCAGCCTGCTGTACTTCGCCGCGGCGAGCTACGCCGAAGCCGCGCGGCGCCTCGGACGGCCCGAGCTCGCGCCGGGCTTCCTGCTGTGCGGGCACCCCCGCTTCGCCCCGGTCCTGCGCGCCGTCGCGGAGGCCGGGCGTCCGGAGACCGCGGCGGCGCGGGATCGGTTGTTCGCGATGATCGACCGGGCGATCGAGCCGTTCGACATCGCCGGGCTGCTCGACGAGAGCCGGCGAGACTGGTACCCCGTGTGCGCCGGCGACCTGCTCAACGGGACGTCGAAGCTTCTGGCGTCGGAAGGGGAGATCCGGCAGCTGCTCGAGCGGTGCGGGATGGCTCCCGCAGCAGCTCGACCAGCATCGCAAGCGGCCCCACGATGAACAGCGCGTAGAAAGGCGCGTAGATCACCTGGCGCAGCCTCAACACCATTTCCACCAGCGCGACCAGGACGACGACGACCAGCTGTCCCGGCTTCGATCGGACCGTCGTCCTCGGGTCGGTGACCATGAAGAAGCTGAAGAGCTGATACATCGGGCCCGTGACGGGCGCGACGGCGGCCAGCCACGGAGTGCCGGTCAGCACGCTGCGCACGCCGGCGAGCAGGGCGAACGAGCCGACGTACGTGGCGCTGATGTGGAGACGGCCCACGCGCCAGACGATGATCGTGCCCAGCAGCCAGATGACGACCATCGGCCAGATGGCGTTTCCCCATTGAATGCTCAGGACGGTGGCGCTCGCCGGCGCGAGGTAGAGCACCGCGCTCACGCCGAAGTTGGATGGATTCCAGAGGTGCCGGCCGTTCACGCGCAGCACGTACTTGCTGGCAATCGAGATCGCGCTCGTCAGAACGTAGGGCCAGAGAAACGGCGATCGAATCAGGATGCCGACGCTGATCCCCGTGATGTAGGCGCTGGCGAGATGCGGCCACCGCCCGTAGGTGAGACGGCCCATGACGAGCTCGGTCGCGATGGCCGCGACGATCGCCAGGCCGGTTCGAGAGTAGCCCTCGAGCACGCCGAAGGACAGGTGGGCGGCAACCAGGATGCACGTGATGAGCAGCGGGCCAAGCAGGCGGGTATCGATCGCCGGAAGCCGATCGGACCACGCGCGCGCCCGCGCCGGCACGTTCTGCGGCGGCGCGGTCACTCGGGCTCCGTGACGGGCAGGATGGTGTCGATCGGCGGATGCTCGATCGTCTGTCGTCGCCCCGACGGCCAGCGGATGTCGATGCGATCCACACCGGTCGCGCGGCCGAGGCCGAAGTGGAGCCGGCGCTGGTTCTGGGCGCTGAAGCCGCTGCCCCCGCTCACTTCCTGCACCTGGACCCGGCCGCTCCAGTGCAGCTCGACGCGCGCGCCGATGGCGCTCCGGTTGTCGGCCGTGCCGGTCAGGTCCAGCTCGATCCAGTGGCGAGCCGGATCGACGGTATTGCGGTAGAGGAGCAGCGGCCCCCGCTGGTTCGCGACGAGGACATCGAGCATCCCTCGATTCGAGAGGTCGGCGAGCGCCACGGCGCGACCATCGTACGTGTCGGTGGCGCCGACGGCCTCGGCGACGTCCGTGAAGCGGCCCGCGCCGTCGTTGATCCAGACGTGCTTGTGCTGGTAGCCGGACAGGCTCCGTCCCTTCATCGGCGGCCAGTTCCGAGCGTCGGCGATGATCGAGCTGTGGCCGACCGCGATTTGCGAGAAGTCGTACCAGTAGCTGCTGCGCTCGCCGGCCGAGATGTAGCCGTTGACGAGATAGAGATCCTGGGTGCCGTCGTTGTTCAGATCGCCGAACTGTGCGCCCCAGCTCCAGCCTCCGAGATCCACGCCGAGGCTCGAGGCCATGTCCTCGAACGGCCGCACCTCGCCGGCGGCCCCGCCCTGATCGGGCACCCAGAGATCGTTGGCCTGCACCAGGACGCCGGGCTCGGAGATGTTCGTCTTGTAGATCGACAGGCGCCCGTCGTCGAAGATGTCGCCGAAGGCGGCGTTCATGCCGCTTTTCGGCGTGCGCGCGACCCCGCTGGCGCGGCCGACGTCGACGAACCGCCCGCCGTCGTTGCGGTACAGCTCGGACACGCCATAGTCGTTCGCCAGGAACAGATCCGGATAGCCCGTGCCGAACAGATCCGCCGCTGCCGCCGCGAGCGTCCAGCGGCGCGAGACGATGCCCGCCGCCGCCGACACTTCTTCGAACGTGCCGTCGCCCTTGTTGTGAAAGAGGTACTTGCGCCCGCCATTCTCGGCGTACTCGAAGCTCTCGGGCATGATCTTCGTGGTCGCGAGATGCCAGAGGTCCACGTGCTCGTCGTAGTACCCGCCGAGAAACAGGTCGAGACGGCCGTCGTTGTCGTAGTCGAACCAGATGGCGCTGTTGGCGTTCACCCACGACGGCAGCCCCGCCTGCCGGGAGACGTCGGTGAACCCTTTCCCGTGGTCGTTGTGGAACAGCACCGGGCGGCCGTACTTGTAGACGAACAGATCCTCGTATCCGTCGTTGTCGTAGTCGCCCCACACCGCGCCCATCGAGACCCCCGTGCCCGGCTGGTTCACGTCCGCCACGCCGAGCTCGGGCGCGACGTCCTTGAAGGTGCCGTCCCCCTGGTTGCGGTACAGGCGGTTGCGCGACCCGATGGCGCTGTTGGTGACGTAGAAGTCCTCCCAGCCGTCGTGATCGAAGTCGGCGACGGCTACCGCGGCGCCCATCGAAGCGACCTCCGGCATGATCGGGTCCAGCTGGTGGTCGAACGTCGGTCCCTGGTGCACGAAATCCACGCCGAGCTGGTGGCTCTGCTCCGTCAGGACGAATCCGTACCGCTGCAGCGCGGACGGTGCGGCCGCCGGTCCGGACCGGCCATCGGACCCCGCCCCGCCCTCCTGTCGCCGCGCGCCGCGGTCCAGAAGGACCGTACCGACGAGCGCCGCCACGAGGACGACGGTCCAGAGCAGACGAAGCGCCGCGGATCGACCGACCCTCACTGCAGTCCTCTCAGGAACTGGCGCGGCGACACGAAGCGCGTGTGATACGTGCGCCAGTCGGCGGCGTGGCGCTGATAAACCGGATCCTGCTCGAGGGCGTCCGGCGGTGGCAGCGAGCCGTAGTCGGTGCGATCGTGCGACGGGAGCGGGAGCACGGTCTTCGAGAAGGTCGTGTTGAAGTCGCCGTCCTTGACCCAGCCGTCGCCGACGAGCACGAAGTCCCGCGTCCACCCGTCCGGCGGCGGCGGCGGTGCCGGAAATTGGAGCTGCAGCTCGTCGCCGGCGTTCATGATGACGTATCGGTCGTCGACGCGGGCGAGGAGCTCGCGGACGTCGCCGAATCGCGTGTAATACCCCGTGAGGTCGCGCCAGCGCGGAACCACGTTCGCCAGGTGCTCGTAGTCGGGTATTTCGGGACGGTCGCGCGAGTAGTCCGTGGTCGAGAAGCCGCGGTAGCGGAGGTTGGCCGTGCTCGGCGCGATTCGCGTCGTGCGCGTCGGCGCGGCCTCGACGCCTGCCGCGACGGCCAGGCGATCCCAGTAGACCTCGAGGTTCGTGCGCAGCCGGATGCGGCGGGCGCCATGCACGCCGGCGCGGGGGACGCTCGACAGGTCGATGAGGATGGTCTTGTTCTTCCCGGCTGGGAACCCGAGGTCCGGGTTCACGACGATCCATCGTCCCGATCGATCGAGCGCTTCGAGCGACAGCCCGTGGGGCTGCACCGCGCGGCCCTGGCCGATCGCGACGTTGATGCTGCTGTCGGTCGGATAGATCCATCCGGTCGCTACGAGCCAGAGCGGGCCGTCGCGTGGAATGTCCCGGCCGAGGTCCACTTCCACGAAGTGATCGGCGGCGACCCCCTGATAGGGTCCTCGCGCGAAGGTGGCCAGGTACCGGCCGTCGAGATCGCGGACGAGATCCGTCACGTCCGTGCCTGCCTGGTCCCAGGCGCGAGCCACGGCGTGCAGCGACCGCACGGTGCGAACGGCCAGCGCGGGCGGCCGATTCGAGAATCGCTCGTCGACGAAGGCGTCGAGATCCGCGGGGTGATCGACGGCCATCAGCGCGACGTGGTCGATGAAGTGCGTCTCCCACAGTTCGGCGGTAATCCGGAGGTCGTACCGATCCGTTCTTCGGCGCCAGCTGGTCGCCGCGGATCTTCACCCAGTCCTCCGTTTGCGAGACGCCGGCGGTCTCCTGCGCGTTGATCCGCAGCCCGAGAGGAGATCGCCACAGAAAGTCGGTCACGAAGTGGAAGCCGGTCCCGTTGTCGGCGAAGACCCACGGACAGGAGCCCTTGAGGCGCTGATCGACCACGATGGCCTGGTCGGTGTCGACGTCGAAGTCGGCCTGCATGACGCCGTTCGGCCAGACGACACGCGCGACGTCCACGCGCCGAGCCGTCCCGAGACCGAAGTGCACGAGCGGGCTCGAGATGAGCTGCGTCTGCGTGAGCAGTCCCGAACGGACCTGGACCTCGCCTCCGATGCCGAACGAGTTGATCCGCTGATCGCCGGCCGACGGCTGGGCGTGGGGCCGGAGCAGCTGCCAGTGGTAGCCGCGCGTGCCGCGGCCCCGCAGCGAGACCGGCCGATCTCGCCGCGACGCCGACCGCGTCGAGCCACCCGTCACCGTTCAGGTCCGCCAGGTCGAAGATCTGCGCCCCGACCTCGGCGTCGAGCGGTCTCAGGCGGTGTCGCTCGTCGGACAGCCACACGCGCGTCCCGCCGTTGCCGGAGACGACGAGGTCGAGGGCGCCGTTGTTGTCCAGGTCCGCGAGGAGCAGCCGGTAGTCGCCGGGCGATCCTTGAACGGCGTCCGGCCACGTCGCCAGATCCCGCACGTCCCAGTTGCCGTCCCGCCGCTCCAGGCGGCGGATCGCACCCGACGCCTCGAGCACCACCGCGTCGAGCGTGCCGTCGCCGTCGACGTCGCCGACCGCCACGGCGAGCGCGCGCCCGAGGTTCGCGGGCGCCGGCATGGGACGAAAGACGCCGGACTGGCGATTCTCGAAGACGTGCAGCCGTCCGGCCGCGTCGATCATGAGGGCGTCGGGATCGCCGTCGCCGTCGATGTCGCCCCAGGCGAACGCCCGGGCGCCGGTCACCGCGTCGAAGGGGTGCTCGGTCTGCCAGGTGCCATCGCCGTTGTTGCGCAGCACGACCGGGTGGTCGCCGGCGACGCCGACGACGAGGTCGAGATCGCCGTCCATTTCGACGTCGGCGGTCCACACGCCGAAACAGTCGGCGTCGATCATCGCGCCCCGGGCCGTGCGCGCCGTGACGTCCTCGAAGCCGCCGTTGTCGCCCTGGAGAAACAGACGCACCCCGCCGCGTCCCGCGACGGCGAGGTCCGACTTGAAATCGCGGTTCCAGTCGAGCGCGACGATTCCCGCGCCCGACGTCGGAGTGACGTCCATCGTCCAGCTCCGGCGCGGCCCGCCGAGTTCGCGCAGCTGGTCCCCCTCGACGGCGAACATCGTCGGCCGTGACGTCTCGTCGAGCGGAATTGCCAGCGCCATCGACGCCGGGTCGCCATCGGATGTCGGCGTGGAGCTGAGCGTGAACCCGGCGTCGAGCGGGGCAGGCGAGTCGACGGGTGGCGGCAGGCGAAGGAACCGATCGAACGGACGCGCGATCTGGTCCGCCGGCGTGCGAATCTGGGCCAGGGCCTCCTGGTAGTCGGTAGTGCGCAGGAGCACGTTGCGCAGCACGGCCAGGGCCGTCGCCGCCGCGGCGAAGTTCTGCGCGGCGGAGGCCTGTTCGATGGCCGTGAGCTGCGTGGCGGCGGCAGCAGGCCAGCCCGCCGCGCCTGCGCGCAGGTGCTCGATCGTCCCGCGTACACCGGCCGCGTCACCCAGTTTCGCGGCGAGCCGCGCCTGCTCGAGCAGGATGACGAGGTTGGACGGTTCGGCGCGGGCGAGGTCGTCGAACAGCATCTTGGCCCGGGGCTCCGCGTCGGGCGTCCCCGAGGACTCGACCGTATCGGCCAGCGCGTACTTCGCACGCACACTGCGAGGATTCAGATCGATGGCGTGCTGGAAGTCCGCGACCGCACTGTCCGTCTTGCCTCGAAACGCGTCGATCTGGCCGTGCACGAGCGCGACGTCGCCGTTGCGCGGCGCGAGCGCCACCGCGCGGCGAATTGCCTGGTCGGCCGCGTCGAGTTCGCCGAGCCTGACGAGTGTGATGCCGAGGTCGGCCCACGTCGCCGGCTCGCCCGGCGCGGCCGTCGTCGCCTGCTCGAATTGCGTGCGCGCGTCGTCGAGCAAACCGACTTCGAGCGCGGCGAGGCCGTGGTAGAAGTGGCGGACGAGCCCCTCGTACGCGGGGGAGCCGGCGCCGGGCAGTCGATGCGATCGACGCCAGCGAGTCCACTGGGAGATGCCGATCGCACTGCCGGCTACGAGCGCGGCGACAACCGCCAGCCCAACGAGCGTGCGTCGAGTCGACGCAGAAGGGGACATCGGACCGCGATTCCAGCGTCGGCGCAGGACAAGGGCCGTCGGGGCGCGGACCGCCGGCGCGGTGCTGGCGGGGTTACAGTTCGGCGCGCCTCGGGGTCCAGATCGCGACCAGGCCGATCACGCCCGCCACGATGCAGCCGCCGAGCGCAGCCCGGCCCCACGCCATCGCGGCAGCGGGCTGATGCTGGCCGTTCCACACCCATCCCAGCAGGGCGATTGCGATGAGGACGAGAATGAAGAGCGACGCCAGGGTGCGCACCAGGAGCTTCATGGGCGCAGAGTCTACGGAGTCGCCCCGCACAGGTCAAGTGTGCTCGACGCGACGGGGCGCCGCGTTTTCCGCCGCCATCGAGCCGGAGGGCGTCGCCGGGGCGGTTGCAGGCCTTCTGTGTCCTCCCTGTAAACCCCTGCGGCCTGGTGAGTTGGCGGGTATGATGGACGGGCGGGCGCGGACGTGCCGTGCGACAAGTTAAGACAACTTGAGCGCACTGGGATCGGCCCGGCGATGCTACAAAAATCGGACAGAGCGGCGGTCCGCCGCTCAGCAGAGGACCGAGTTTTCGGTTGGCTGTTGTCAAGGAGCGACTATGAAGCGAACGAGGCACATCGGCTGGGGAGTCACCATCGCGACGGCCCTTGTCGTGGCCGGTGCCGGCCTGACAGGGACCCTGGGTACCCTGCGGGCGCAGGATTCCGGGTCAGCGACCGCGAAGGATGCCATCACGTTCACGCGGGATATCGCGCCGATCCTGCAGCAGCACTGCGAAGTCTGCCATCGGCCGGATGGCGGTGGCCCTTTCTATATGGAGACGTACGCCGATGTCCGTCCCTGGGCCAAGGATATCAAGGAGCGCATCAGCATCGGCCCACACGCGGGCGTGATGCCGCCCTGGTACGTGGAAAAGAACATCGGGATCCAGCACTTCAAGGACGATCCGTCGCTCAGCGAAGCGGAGATCAAGAAGATCGCGACGTGGGTGGACAACGGCGCGCCGCAGGGAAATCCGGCTGACATGCCGGCCCCACGCAACTGGGACAACGCCGACGAGTGGCATATCGGGACGCCAGACCTGATTGTCAGGCTCCCTGACATCACGATGAAGGCGGACGCTCCGGACTGGTGGGGAGACATCGCGCCGACGCCCACGGGGTTGACGCGAGGATCGCTACGTCACGGCGCTCGAGGTCAGGGAGTTCAACGACGTGCCGAAGGGCGGCACCGGCCGTCAAACGGTCGGTGGCCGCTGGATCGTCCATCACATGATCTGGAGCACGCGCGTGCTCGACAAGGACGGCAAGCCGGTCGAGGACGCCGAGAGCACCGGCTGGCCCGTGCACGAAGTGGGTCGAAACGCCGACTTCTTCGAGCCGAACGCCGCCCGCCTGCTCGAGAAGGGGTCGTACATCGTCTCCGACTCGCTGCACATGCACTCCAACGGCCGGCTCACGACCGCGCACCTCGAGATCGCGTTCAAGTTCGCGCCGCTGGGCTTCACGCCGAAGTACAAGCGCGCGACATACGCGCTCGGGAACGGCGTGGACATCGACGTCCCGTCCGAGGGGAAGACCGAGCTGCACGCCTACGCCGTGCTCAACGAGAATGTGAAGATCCTGTCGTTCGAACCGCACCTGCACGCGCCCGGCGTTCGCATGTGCGAGGAGGCGATCTGGGGATACAACATCCAGACGTTGAACTGCGTGGGCTACGACCACGACTGGGTCCGGGCCTATGACTACACCGACGATGCGGCGCCGTTGCTGCCGAAGGGCACGATCCTCCATATCGTCGGCTATATGGACAACTCGCCGGCCAACCGGCTCGTTCCGGATCCTCGGAACTGGGAAGGGTCGGGCAACCGGTCGGTCGCGAACATGTTCATCGATCTCGGCAACCGCGTGGCGATGAGCGACGCGGACTTCCAGGCCGAGATGAAGAAGCGCATCGCCGAACACCCGGGACAGGACGTCTATCTCGGTTGCCCGCTGTGCGGCGTCGTGGCGAAGCAGATGATGCAGCAGCAGGAGAGCCAGGACGAGCAGCATCAGCAGCAGCAACACCAGCAGTAGCAGCACGGAGCGGAGAACTGACAACCTCCACGGGGCCGGATCGCCATCCGGCCCCGTGACGTTCTCTCCGGGGGTACGCAGCCTCGGGGATCACAATCTTCCCTGGATCACAAACATGAGGAATCGTTTTTGGGTGCTACTGGCTGCACTCACGGTGTTGGCGGCGTGCCGCGGTGTGTTCGCGCAATCCCTGAGCTACAGCTCGGGCCAGAACATCGCGCCGGCGTATGAGGGGTGGGAGCAGGACGCGGACGGATCCAGGTACTTCGTCTTCGGCTACATGAACCGGAACTGGGAAGAGGAAATCGACGTTCCCGTCGGACCGGCCAACGGCTTCAATGTCGGGAATCCGGATCAAGGGCAGCCGACGCACTTCCTGCCGCGACGAAACCGCTTCGTGTTCCGCGTCAAGGTGCCGGACGGCTTCAAAGAGACCGACGAGATGGTCTGGACGCTGACGACGCACGGGAAGACGGAAAAGGCCTACGCGACGCTGCGCCCCGACTACAAGATTGACAACGTCGTCAAGATGTCGGAGACGGGTGCGCTCGGGGCGGGTTCGAGCACTCCCGAGATTCGAGCCAACCAGCCACCGGTCGTCGAGCTGGAGAACTCGGGTCCTCGGACCGTCAAAGTGGGCGAGCCGCTGGAGCTCTGGGCCATTGTCACTGACGACGGGGTCCCGAAGGCGCGCGGCGCCGGGCTCGCTGGAGCGGCGCTGACGGGACCGGGTGCGTCGCCCGCCATCGACGGCCGAGGGGCGGGACGCGGGGGGGCGACGGGAGCGGGCCGGCAGGGTCGCGGACGCGCTGCGCGCCCCGGCACCGACCAGGCCGATGGGGCCCGCTTTGGAAATCGCGCCATGCTGCCGCCGGCGCGCATCACCGTCGGCAAGAACAACGGCCTTCACCTGTCGTGGTTCGAATATCGTGGCCCCGGATCGGTGACGTTCGATCCGCCTCAGGTCAAGGTGTGGGAAGACACGAGAGCCGGGGCGAATTCGCCCTGGGCGCCTCTGTGGCAAGCGCCGAAGATACCGCCCGACGGCCGGATTGTCGTGCATGCGACATTCGCCGAGCCGGGTACGTACGTGCTTCGCGCGCTGGCTGACGACGGGGGATTGACCAACGGCCAGAACGTGACCGTCACCGTGGTGGCGGCAGACAGGCGATAGCGTAAGGGGGAACCAACATGACACGGCGTGCGGGCTGCGGATGGTTGGGCGGTGCATTGGTGCTTCTCGCGGCCGCGGGCCTGACCGGCCACCGGGCCGTGTCCGCGCAATCGCTGTCGTATTCGTCGGGGCAGGACATCGCGCCGGCGTACGAAGGCTGGGAGCAGGACGCCGACGGCGCCAAGTACTTCGTGTTCGGCTACATGAATCGCAACTGGCAGGAGGAGATCGACGTTCCGGTCGGACCGGAGAACGGCTTCAACGTCGGCAACCCCGACGAGGGCCAGCCCACGCACTTCCTGCCGCGGAGGAATCGCTTCGTGTTCCGCGTCAGAGTGCCGGACGGGTTCAAGGACACCGACGAGATGGTGTGGACGCTCACCTCGCACGGGAAGACCGAAAAGGCGTTCGCGACGCTTCGTCCTGACTACAAGATCGACAACGTAGTCCGGATGTCGGAAACTGGCGCCCTGGGCGCGGGCTCGAGCACGCCGGAGATCCGGGCGAACAAGCCTCCGGTGGTGAAGGTCGAGGGACCGAACCAGCGGACGGTCCAGGTGGGCAAACCCCTCGAGATCTGGACCACCGTCACCGACGACGGAATCCCGAAGGCGCGTGGCGCCGGTCTGGCGGGAGCCGCCATCGACAATCCGATCTTCCAGCAGCCGAACCAGCGAACGAGCGATCAGCCGGCCAATGCGCGCCGCGAGAATCGAGCGCTCCTGCCGCCCCAGCGGGTCACGGTCGGCAAGAACAACGGCCTGCATCTCTCGTGGTTCGTGTATCGCGGCGCGGGAACGGTGACCTTCGATCCCCCGCAGATCAAGGTCTGGGAGGACACCCGCACCGGGGCGAACTCACCGTGGGCGCCGGTCTGGCAAGCGCCGAAGATGCCGCCGGACGGCCGCATCGGCGTGCAGGTCACGTTCGCGAAGCCGGGAGACTACGTGTTGCGGGGCCTTGCCGACGACGGCGGGTTGACGAGCAGTCAGGACGTCACCGTGCGAGTCGTCGGGAACATGGGACCCGCCAAGGAATAGATCATGACGAGGGCCGTCACGCGCAGATGGTCATGGTGCGGGCTCATCCTGGTTGCCGCCTGGGCCAGTGGGCGTCTGCCGAGCGTGTCCGCGCAGTCGTTGAGTTACTCGAGCGGGCAGAACGTCGCTCCCGCCTACGAGGGGTGGGAGCAGGACGCTACCGGCGTGAAGTACTTCGTGTTCGGGTACATGAACCGGAACTGGCAGGAGGAGATCGACGTTCCCATCGGGCCCGACAACGGCTTTAGCGGCGGCAACGCCGACCAGGGCCAGCCGACGCACTTCCTGCCGCGACGGAACCGCTTTGTGTTCCGGGTGAGAGTGCCCGATACCTTCAAGGAGACGGACGAACTCGTCTGGACGCTGGCGTCGAAGGGAAAGACCGAGAAGGCGTATGCGTCCCTGCGCCCGGACTACAAGATCGACAACGTCGTCCGGATGTCGGAGACCGGTGCGCTCGGCGCGGGCTCGAGCACGCCGGAGATTCGAGCCAACGAGCCCCCGGTCGTGAAGCTGGACGGGGCGGATCGCCGAACGGTGCGAGTTGGCCAGCCGCTGGAGATCTGGACCGTCGTCACCGACGACGGGATCCCGAAGTCGCGTGGCGCCGGGCTCGCGGGCGCGGCGATCGACAACCCGGTCTTCTCGCAGTCGAATCAGCGAACGAGCGATCAGCCTGCCAATGCGCGCCGTGAGAACCGGACGATGCTCCCGCCCGCGCGGGCGACCGTGGGCAAGAACGTCGGCCTGCACGAGTCGTGGTTCGTGTATCGCGGCGCCGGGGCCGTCGCTTTCGAACCGCCGCAGATCAAGGTATGGGAGGACACGCGGACCGGGGCCAATTCTCCCTGGGCGCCGATCTGGCAGGCGCCGAAGCTGGCGCCGGACGGCCGGCTGGTCGTCCACGTGACGTTCGCCAAGCCGGGCACCTACGTGCTTCGCGCGCTGGCCGACGACGGCGGCCTCACCAATACGAAGAACGTCGACGTCACGGTGACCGTGATTCCTTGAGCTCTCCGGGGGGCGAGCGCGCGTCCTGTCTTGACGGACGCGCGTCGACCTCTGGGGGCAGCCCCCTTTCACGCTCGATTTCGTCTCCTCGGCGGCTCCGCGCGACAGTGATAATGTTCGCGTGTCGAGGCAGGTGGGCGGACTTGCGGCAGGCGGGACGCGGCCGCAAAGCGCTCGAGGGACGGTCGGGTCGCGGGTGCCATGAGAGCCAGAGGGATCGGGACGTGGTGGGGGCGTGCGGCGCTGCTGGTGTGCGGTCTGGTCGCGGGCTGCTCGGGCCAGACGACGCCGGCCTCCGGGAAAGCGCCCGCGGCGGCCGGGGGCGCCCAGACCGCGGAGTGGTTCACGGAGCAGGCCAAGGCGTCCGGCCTCGACTTCACGCATTTCAACGGTGCGTCGGGTCGCTACTACTACCCTGAAATCCTGGGCCCCGGGGTCGCGCTGTTCGACTACGACAACGACGGGGACCTCGACGTCTTCGTCACGCAGGGACGCATGCTGGGCCCCGTCGACGATCCCGCCAAGGCGCTCGTCCCGCCCGCCGACCCGTCCCGTCCGGGCGGTCGATTGTTTCGCAACGACCTGCGGGTGGCTCCCGACGGCACGCGCACCCTGCACTTCACGGACGTGACCGCCTCGAGCGGGATCAAGACGACGCAGTACGGCCTGGGCGTCGCCGCCGGGGACTACGACAACGACGGCTTCGTCGATCTGTTTCTCACGAACTTCGGCACGAACCAGTTGTTCCACAACAACGGCGACGGCACATTCACCGACGTCACCGAACAGGTCGGACTCAAGAGCCAGCCCGGCGTGGCGGTGTCGGCCGCCTTCGTGGACTACGACCGCGACGGCTGGCTGGACCTGTACGTCGCGTACAACGTGAACTACCAGCTGGATCGCGAGCAGGTGTGTCCCAACTCGTCGGGCGTGCGCGACTACTGTCCGCCGCAGATCTACGGCGGGCGCCCGGATCACCTGTACCGAAACCTGGGCAACGGCCGGTTCGTCGACGTGAGCGATCGCGCGCTCGTGGGCGGCAAGTTCGGTCCCGCGCTCGGCGTGACGGCGGCCGATTTCAACGGCGACGGCTGGCCGGACATCTTCGTGGCCAACGACGGCGAACCGGATCTCCTGTGGATCAACCAGCGTGACGGCACCTTCCGGGAGATGGGGCTGCAGGCGGGCGTGGCCGTGACGGCCGATGGTCAGGCCGAGGCGAGCATGGGTGTCGATGCGGCGGACTTCGACAACGACGGGGACGACGATCTGGTGGAGACGGAGCTGACGACCCAGGGCTTCAACCTGTACGTCAACGACGGTTCGGCGAGGTTCACGGACGCCAGCGCGGCCTCCGGCATCGGGCCGCTGAGCCAGCAGTACACGGGGTGGGGCACCAACTGGATCGACTTCGACAACGACGGCTGGCTCGACCTGCTGTCGGTGAACGGGCCGATCGTCAGAAATGAAGGGCAGCCCGGTGTGGCGTGGCCCTACGGACAGCGAAAACTGCTCTTCCGGAATCGGGGCGGCGGGAAGTTCGAGAATGTGACCGACAAGGCGGGAGCGGTGTTCCAGCTGTTGGAGGCGGGCCGAGGGGCGGCCTTTGGCGACATCGACAACGACGGCGATATCGACGTCGTCGTCGGGAACGACAACGGGCCCATCCAGCTGCTGCTGAATCAGATCGGCAGCCGCAATCACTGGCTGGGGCTTCGTCTGACCGGGTCGCCGACCCGCACGTCCGCCTCGGGCGGGCCCGCACGCGACCGCGACATGCTCGGCGCGGAGGTGACGGTGGTGCGCCCGGACGGGACCAGGCTGCGCCGGCGCGCGAAGTCTGGCGCCAGCTATGGCTCGGCCAACGACCCGCGCGTCCTGGTCGGGCTGGGAACCTCCTCCGGGCCGGTCCAGGTGGAGATCCGGTGGCCCGACGGGAAGACGGAGACTCGCTCCGCCGTGGGAATCGATCGATGGATCACGCTGAGGGAAGGCGGACAGCCATAGGCCACGCGCTCCTGCGCTGGGGCCCGTGCGTCCTGGCCGCCGCGCTGGCGGCCGCATGCGGTTCTCGGCCGCGCGTGCCGGCCGCCGCCTCCGCACAGCCAGCGGCCGGCGCGCCGCAGCCCCAGGGGCTGCGGCCGATCGCGCTCCCGGACCTCTCGAAGATGGTGCCCTCGGTGCAGAAGCAGATTCGGGACAGCCAGGCGTCCCTCTCGGAGAAGTCGGCGGCGAGGGCGCCGGCATCCGAGCTGGCCGAGGCGTACGGCGGACTCGGCAAGCTCCTGATGGCGGCCGACTATCCGGATGCGGCGGAACCCTGCTTCACGGACGCCATGACGCTCGCGCCAGACGACTACCGGTGGCCGTACTACCTCGCGCACCTGTACCGCGAGCGGGGCGATCTCGAGAAGGCGGAAGGGCTGTTCGGACAGGTGCTTCGCGAACGGCCAGACGACGTCTCGACGCTCGTCTGGCTGGGCAATCTGGAATTGCAGCAGGGGCGCCCCGACGGCGCGACGGCGCGCTTCCAGCGGGCACTCGACCTCGATCCGAATTCGATCTCGGCGCGTTTCGGCCTTGGGCGTGCCGCGCTGGCCAGGCAGGACTACGCGCAGGCCGTCAGCGACCTCGAGGGCGTGCTGAAGCGCGACCCGAAGGCGAGCGGCGCGGAGTATCCGCTCTCGCTCGCCTATCGCGGCCTCGGTGATGCGCGGCAAGCCGACGCGCATCTCAAACGCCGGGAGGATCATCTCATCCTGCCGGCCGATCCGCTGATGGTCGAGCTGGACGGCCTCCTCAAGAGCCCGGAGACGTACGAGACGGAGGGCATCCAGGCGCTGAAGGACCAGCACTTCCCCGAGGCGGCGGAGTTCTTCCGCCAGGGTCTGAAGCTGACGCCGGACAGCGCGGCCTTGCACCACCGGCTGGGCACCGCTCTGTACCTGATGGGCGACACCCCCCAGGCCCAGCTCGAGTTCGAAACCGCCGTGCGGCACGATGCGAATTACTTTCCGGCCCAGTTCAGCCTGGGCGTGCTGCTCCAGGACCGCGGTCAGCACGCGCAGGCGATCGCGCGGTTCTCCGCGGCGCTTCGAGCTCGGCCCACGTACACGGAGGCGCGCCTGCGGATGGCGACCAGCATGCGGCGCGTGGGTCGCGCCGCCGACGCCCTCCCCGAGTACGAGCAGGTGCTCCGCGAAGATCCGAATCTGACCGAGGCGCGGTTCGGCGAGGCCATGGCATTCGTCCAGCTCGGGCGGTACGCAGAGGCACGGGATCATCTGGCTGCCGCCGTGAAGGCGTATCCGGACGAGGTGGCGTTCCAGCACGGCCTCGCACGTCTGCTGGCGGCGGCTCCCGACGATCACGTCCGCGACGGCGACCGGGCCGTTTCGATCGTCACCGGGCTCCTCCAGCACGAGCCGCGAACGCTCGATCTCGGAGAGACGCTGGCCATGGCCCTGGCGGCGGCCGGACGATACCAGGAAGCGGTCGGCGTTCAGGAACAGTTGCTCGAGGCCGCGCGGCAGCAGCCCAATCTCGCCGGGGTCGCGCGGCGATTGTCGGCCAACCTCGAGCTGTACGAGAAGGGGCAGCCATGTAAGGCGCCCTGGCCGGCCGACGAGATCCCGTGAACCCTGGAGGCTCCCGATGAACGTGCGAGCGATGTCGCACGCGGCCGCGCGGACGGCGTGCCTGATCCTCGTGGCTGCAGGTCCGGCCGCGGCGCAAACCCCGCCCGCGGGGCAAGCGCCGGCTGTCGTGCCCGTGGTCGTGACGGCGGCCAGCCCGGACGTTCAGGCTGGGACCATCACCGTCACCGGCCAGCACTTCGGACCGCAGCCCTTCGTGACGCTCAACCTCATTCCCCTCAACGTTCAATCGGCGACCGACAGCCGGATCGTCGCCGTCGCTCCGCTCGACCAGATTCCGCCCGACACGTATCTGCTGACCGTGAGCCGCGGGACGGCCGACCAGGCTGGCGGGTCGATTGACGTGGTGCTCGGCGCCACGGGCGGCGCGGCGGGCCAGGCGCCGGCGGCGGCGTCGACGGACGTCACGGCCGCCGTCCCGTCCGCGACCGACGCGGCGGCCAGGGTCGGGGACCACGTCATCACGGTCGGCGACGTCGACGCGGAGTGGCGCCGGACGGAATCCCGGGGGATATCTCCTGTTGGCCCGTGAGCTCGACGAGAACCGGCGTCGAGTGGCGGAGCAGATGGTCAACGACGAGCTGCTCGCGCGGGAAGCCGCGGCCCACGGTCTCACCACCCAGGCACTCCTGGACCAGGAGGTGCCGAAGCGCATTGTCACGATGCCCGAATCGGCCGTCCTGTCGCTGTACCAGAGTCTGGGAGATCGGCTGCGCGGAGCCAGCCTGGAGCAGATGCGGCCCGCGCTGCGCGCGTGGCTCACGCGGAAGTCCGAGCCGGAAGTCGCGAAGATGACGTACGTGGAGGAGCTGAAGGAAGTCTCGACGAAGGCCGACGTGCTGATCGAGGCGCCGCGGGTGCGCGTCGCGTCCGGCCCGCAGGACCCGTCGCTCGGGGTGGCCGGAGCGCCCGTGCAAATCGTGGCGTTCGGCGACTTCGAGAGTGCGGAGTACGCGCGTTTCGCGCTCGCGTTCAAAGAGGTGCGCGACAAGTACGGCGATCGGGTGCGCATCGTCTTCAAGTACCTGCCTGTCGGTAGCGCCGATTCTCAGACCGACGCCGAGGCCGCCGCGTGCGCGCAGGCGCAAGGCCGCTTCTGGCCCTATCACGACGCGCTCCTCGTCGAGCCCGGACCGTGGGGCGTGCCGCGCCTCAAGGAGGTGGCGACCAAGGCCGGCCTCGACCGGACCGCCTTCGACGCCTGTCTGGATGGCGAGACGTACCGGAAGGTCGCCGTTCAGGCTCTCGATGAGGCCGCACGGTACGGCGTCACCGCCAGCCCCAGCTTCCTGGTGAACGGCGCACTGGCGCCGCCCGCCCCTCCCTTCCTGCCGCCCTTCACGTTCTTCTCGAAGCTCATCGACGAAGAGCTGCTCCACCAGTCGCTGGCGGCGTCGAAGGCACGCTGACGATGCCCCGGGTCTCGTCGATCGTGATCGTTTGATCGGCCGCCACGTCGGGAAAGGTCTGGACGGTGCCGGACGGCCACCGGAGCTCCAGCTGCGACGCCCGCGTGTCGTCGCCGAGCCCGAACGTCAGCGTCAATTCGCTCTGTGAGGCGTAGCTCGACCCGCTGTGCACGGACTGCCACTGTCGACCCGACGCGCTGGACACGCGGACCACGGCGCCCAGCCCGCTGCGGTTCGACCGCGATCCGACGGCGCGAACGCGCAGCCAGTGGTGGCCGTTCGTCCGATCGTTCCGCAGCAGACGCGCCGGCCCCGAGAGCGTCGTGAGCGCGAGGTCGAGGTCGCCGTCGCCGTCGAAGTCCAGATACGCGGCCCCGCGTCCCATGAGCGGCTGCTGGAACGCGGGCCCGAGCTCCGCGGACACGTTCTCGAACGTCCCGTCTCCACGATTGCGCAGGAGCAGTGGCGGCTGGCTGAGGCGCGCGCGCGCATCCCGCACCTGCGATTCGTCGGTGCCGCCGTTGAGGGCGAAGATGTCCGGCCAGCCGTCGAGATCGATGTCGGCGAAGAACACGGACCACGTGACCGACAGCAGGCTCGAGCGGCCCACGGCGGATCGTGGCGCCCGGTCGAGAAACGTCCTGCCGTTCTCGTTGTGATAGAGCCCCAGCATCTCGTTGACGAAATTCCCCACGAGTAGGTCGGGGCGCCCCGAGCGGTCGTAGTCGACGGCGTCGCTGCCCATGCTGCCGCGCGCCGCGCCGAGCTCGCTGACGGCCACGCCGGCAGGGACGGCCACGTCGACAAACCGTCCGTGGCCGTCGTTGTGGTACAGCTTGGCGGGCACGCAATCGTTGCCCACGAACAGGTCCGGCCACCCGTCGCCGTCGTAGTCGACGACGGTCACGCCCATGGCCTTGTCCGTGGGCGAGTCGAGGCCGGCCCGCGTGGTCACGTCCTCGAACCGGCCGTGTCCGAGATTCCGGTAGAGCCGCGGGGCGACGGCCTGGTACGAGTCGGGTCCGCAGTAGCCGACCTCGCCCTCCAAGCCGCAGCGGACTTCGAGATCCGGCGCCCAGTGGACGTAGTTGCCGACGAAGAGATCGGCGAGGCCGTCGCGGTCGTAGTCGAGCCACGCCGCGCTCACGGCGAACTCGTGATTTCCGATCCCGGCGCGTTCGGTGACGTCGACGAAGCGCCCGCCCTCGTTGTGGAACAGGCGCCCACCGTCCACGGTCGTCATGAAGACGTCGTCGCGGCCGTCGTTGTCGTAGTCGGCCACGACCGCCCCGAGCCCGTACACGTCGGCGCGGTCGAAGCCGCTGCCCGCGGTCGCCTCCGTGAAGGTGCCGTCGCCGTTGTTCCGGTACAGCGCGTGCCGGGCCGGCTGGCCCGGCGACCAGCCCTTCCCGTCGACGAAGAGAAGGTCCGGCCGTCCGTCGGAGTCGAAGTCGAGCACGGCCACGCCGCCGCCGAACATCTCGGGATACCAGTGGCGACCTGCGGCGCCGTTGTGCTGGATGAAGTGGATGCCGGCGTCGGCCGTGACATCGGCGAAGGTCACCGGGGGCGCGGCCTCGGCGGCCCCGTGGATCAGAACGGCCGAAAGGGCGGCCGCCGCCAGCCCGAGACACGCACGCGTCAACGTCCCGGCGGCCCCCGCGACTCCCGACATCGGCGGATCTTCGCACGGGCGGGACGACGATTCAACGACCGGATCGTGTCGCGTCAGCGCAATCCGCGGAAGAAAGTCCGGATGTCGTCGACGAGGAGATCTGGCTGCTCGAGGGCTGCGAAATGGCCACCTCGCGGCATCACCGTCCAGCGCACCAGGTTGTAGCGGGCCTCGACCCAGCGGCGTGGCGGCGTGCTGATCTCCTTCGGGAACAGCGCACAGGCGGTGGGCACGGTGACGCGGGCGGCGTTCGGCCGGGCAACGCGGTTCTCGTAGTAGATCCGCATGGACGAGTTGATCGTGCCCGTCACCCATTACAGCATCACGTCGGTCAGCAGGTCGTCCTTCGTGAAGCGGTTCTCGATGTCGCCGTCGCAGTCGCACCACGCGTGGAACTTCTCGACGATCCACGCGGCGAGCCCCGCCGGGGAATCGTTCAACCCGTAGCCGAGGGTCTGCGGCTTGGTGCCCTGGATCTGCTGGTACGCGCGCTCGTTCGCCATGTACGCCTGACGCTCCTGGTACAGGCGACGCTCGTCGGGCGTGACGCCCGCGTATGGATCGCCGCCTGGCGGCGGACCGGCCACGCAGAAGTTCAGGTGGAGCCCGACGACGTGCGGTGCGTCGTCGATTGCCACGAGCCGGCCGATGATCCCGCCCCAGTCGCCGCCCTGGGCGCCGTAGTGCTGATATCCGAGCCGCGCCATCAGGGCGGCAATGAGACGGGCCATCCGCTCCGGACTCCAGCCGCGCTCGTCGGGTTTCCCCGAGAACCCGAACCCCGGGAGGGATATGGCCACGACGTCGAAGGCGTCGCTCGCGCGTCCGCCGTAGGCGACGGGATCGGTGAGCGGCCCGATGATCTTGGTGAACTCGTAGATCGACCCGGGCCAGCCGTGCGTCAGGACGAGCGGCAGTGCGTTCTTCTCCTTCGAGCGCTGATGGATGAAGTGAACCTTCAGTCCATCGATCGTCGTCGTGTACTGATCGAAGGCGTTGAGCTTCCGCTCCTCGGCGCGCCAGTCGTAGGTGGTCTGCCAGTATTGAACCAGGGACTTGAGATAGTCCAGGTCGGTGCCGTAGTCCCAGCCCGCACCGGCGATGGCATCGGGAAAGCGCGTGCGGGCGAGGCGCTCGTGCAGGTCCTGCAGCACGTCGTCCGGGACGTGGATCGTGAACGGGACGACAGCGTCCGGTGCCGGCGCCTGAGCGGCCGGCGCCGTCGCGGGACAGAGCAGCAGGAAGGTGGCCAGGGTGACGACCGCGCCGAGGTGAATCGAGTGGAGTCGCATGGAAAGGGTCCGGAGTCAGGAAGACCGCCCATTCTCGTTCAGCCGGCTCGAGCGGGCCCGCCCTTTTCGTCGCAAGTTGTCGCCCGGGATCCGGGACGCCTCGCTAGTGGTTCCGCAGTATGGCGCCGGGAGGGCGAGGTCCATAGATTCACTCGATCTTGAGGAACAACACTTCGACACTCGTCGCGGCAGCGTGTCTCACGGTGTCGCTGGCGCTTGCCGCGTCCCTGGCGGCCGCCCAGTCCACCGCGCCCGCGCCGCCGGCCGCAGCGACAGGTGACACGGGTCCTGTCCTCCGCGTGTTTCCTCGGCCCGGCGACTACTTCGTGCCGCCCACCGGCCCGGGAACGTACTCGCTCGTCGACGAGTTGCGCGGCGTCGCGATCGACGGGCCGCCCCAGTCGGGCTACCCGTCGTTCGCGGTCATGGCGCCGCCGTTCTTCGATGCCGACTTCCGCTATCTCGATGCGCGGCCGGTGGCCGACCGCCGGTGGTTCGAGCGTCTGAAGCGGGTGCGCACGGGCGACCATCTGGTGTGGTCGACAGGCGGGAGTGCCTGGTATCGCCTTCAGGACGAACGGCACAGCCGCCTCACCCGTGTGGACCAGACCGACAGCCTGCCCAGCCTGCGCACCTATCTCGACGTGGCGTACGGCGATCGCGTGCGCGCGTACGGCGAGCTGGTGTCCGCCGCGCGCTGGGGCGGCTCGCTGCCCGTGCTGCCGAGCGACAGCGACCACCTCGACCTGCTCGACGCCTTCGCCGACGTGAAGCTCTCGGAGGTGCGCGGCCATCGCGTCGAGATCCGTGTCGGCCGGCAGGAGCTGCTGCTCGGATCGCAGCGACTGATCTCACCGTTGCCCTGGGCGAACGTGCGCCGGAACTTCGACGGCGTCCGCGTGTTCCGCCAGGGCGCGCGGGTCGACGTCGACGCCTTTCTGGTCGCGCCGGTCGCGCCGAACCGCACCGGTTTCGACCGGACCGACACCCACGCGCAACTCGCCGGCCTCTGGCTGACGTACCGCCCGCGGGCGGGGCGGTTCGTCGATTTGTATGCGCTGTACTCCGACAATTCTCACGCGGTCGTGCAGCAGGGTCTCGCGATCGCGCCTGCGCGTCTCACGACGACGGGGGGGCGGTATACGGGAGATCGGAGGGGGACCCTGTGGGATGTCGAGGGGGCGGTGCAAGCGGGCACCCGCGCGGAGGATCATGTGCTGGCCGGCATGGCCACGGCGGGCGTCGGCCGCCACTTCGCGGCGCCGTCGAGTCCGACAATCTGGGTCTACTATGACTGGGCGAGCGGTGATGGCGACCCGGGCGACAGCCGATCCACCACCTTCAACCAGCTCTATCCGTTCGGCCACTACTATCTCGGATGGCTCGACGTCGCGGGCCGCCAGAACATCCGGGACGCGAACGTCCAGTTCATCGTGTATCCGCGTCCGTGGGTGACCCTCTGGCTTCAGTACCATCACCTCTGGCTCGACGCGGCCGCGGACGCCCTCTACAACGCCGGCGGCAGCGCGATCCGGCGCGATGCGAGCGGCGGGAGCGGCGCCAACGTCGGCGGCGACGCGGATGTCGTCGTCAACCTCCACGTCGACGCGCAGTCGGACGTGCTGCTCGCGTGGGCGCAGACGCAGGCGGGGACGTTCATGACGGATACGGCGGGTCCCTCGGCGGCCGCAAGCGGTCGGACGTTCTCGCTCATCTACAACTTCCGGTGGTGATTCGACCCACGGTGCGATCGGGCGGTCCGCGCTCCGAGATGCAGAGGCAGGGCGCTTCCGAGCGCGGGCCAGGCCCCGATCACCCTTGCGGGTGTGCTTCAGCCACGGAGAACGGCACCGACGCCATCATCGTGTCCCACCCGATCGCCATCTTGCCGCCGGCGTCCGACATGTCGAGGAACATCCACGTGAGCTCGTCGATCGAAAATGGCAGCGTTCTCAACGTCATCGGCGCGCGGACGACGTCCTTGTCCGGCGTGTAGCCGAAGGCGCCCCAGAGCTGGTCGTGATTGCCGGGATCGTAACGGCGCTGCGGCTGCCAGTTGGACACGATGAGCGTCCAGTCGTCGGGCTTGAGATCGATGAACATCGTGTAACCGCCGGGTTCGATCCGCGTCCCGTTGATCACGAGCGGTACGTCGGTCATCAGGTAGGTGGAGATGTCGGCGCCGGCGCGCCACACGGGAGCTCCGTTGTCGAGCATCCGTCCGTAGGCCGGTCCGGAACCCCAGAGATCGATCCGTCCGCGCTTGATGGGACGGCCGTAGCTGATCACGATCCACTTTCCGTCGATGTAGATCGGATCGGCGCCGACGTATCGGCCGCCGATTTCGGTGGCGGCGTGTCCGTCCGGGCTGGGCGCTCGCTGCTGCCCCGAGAGGACCACTCCACCGGCGGCGACGGCGAGGAGCGCCACGATCAGTGCGCGTGTCATGATGGTACGGGCGACTCTACACCACGAGCGGGGCGAGCGGACACGCCTGAGCCGGGCACCAACGGTCTCGGTGCCCCTGAGGCTGCTGAACGAGGGTTGACGTGGATGCGACTGACTTGCCGTACTACAGGAGCGACCTGGCGCTGGTGCATCACCTCGGGTTCGCTGCGCACGCCCACGCGTGCGCACCCGGGCTCATCGAGTGGCTCGCCCCTGTTCGCGAACGGAATGGACTCGTCCTCGAGCTCGGGTGCGGAAGTGGGTTGCTGACCCGCCATCTTGTCCAGGCCGGTCATCGTGTGCTCGCCACCGACGCCTCGCCTGCGATGCTGGAGCTGGCCCGCGGCTACGTGCCCGAGGGCGCCGACTTTCGTCTCCTGGCTCTTCCCGACGATCCGATTCCTGAGGCCGACGCCATCGTGTCGGTGGGGCACGTCCTCAGTTATCTCTCGACTGAAGGAGAAATCTGGCGAGCTTGCGCGGCGATCTGCCGCGCTCTTCGTCCCGGCGGGTTCCTGGCCGTCGACATCTGCGATCTCAGGTGGGCCGAGACTCGCCGCGACGCGCCCGCCGCGGTCCGGGTCGACGATGACTGGGTGCTCGTCGCGAGATTCTCGACCCCGGCGCCGGATCGGTTCGTTCGAGAGATGACCTCGTTCCTCCGGAGCGGCGACGGCTCGTGGCGCCGGGCCGACGAACGCCACGAGAACGTCCTCATCGACACGCGGCGGATTCCCGGCGTCCTTCGAGGCCACGACGTCGAGGTTGTCGTCGGGTCGTCGTTCGGTGGCGAGAAGCTGCCGGACGGCCTTGCGACCGTCATGGGCCGGCGTTCTCCTTAGAGCGGCACTCCTGGAGGCGTACGTCGAGTATTGCTCCAGACGACCTGGCCGACGCCAATCGCCACGCCAATCAGTCCGTAGACGGCCCACTGGTGGTTGTTCACCATGAAGCTCACCGGCCCACCGGGCACCCTCGGCGTGTTGAAGGCGATGTTGAACGCCTGGAGAATCCAGATGAGGCCCAGGCAGATGGTGATCACGCCGAACAGCGTGCTGACGACACGCCCGAGGATGTTGAGTGCATTCAACATAGTTACTCCGGTTGCCGCGTCGTGGCGACGGCCCCACGAGCATAGGGAGACGATCGCTGCCCGCAGGTCAGAGAACACCGCGGTCGATCGGACTATTCCCGCGGTGGTGGGCACCTTCAAAATACTCGTTTATGCGGTCGCGTCTGAAGAGTCTTGAGGTGGCGACTCGCTCAGGGATTTGGTGGGCCCCCCGGGGATCGAACCCGGGACACCGTGATTAAAAGACATAAAACGGAGGTTTTCGCTGAAACGGGATGAAAAGAGTATCTCCAATTATGTGAGTCACTTACGTGTTCATGGCGTTTCAGCGAATTGCCTTGAGTTCCTGTCGTCTGTTACCTAAAGTGTTACCTAAGATGCCGAGCGCGAAGCTGACAGATCGCCTGCTCGCGAGTCTCAAGCCACCTTCCCGCGGCCAGGTCGACTATTTCGATCGAGTGCTTCCGGGCTTCGGGCTTCGGGTCGGGGCCACCGGGCGCAAGACGTTCGTGCTGATGCATCGCGTCAACGGGCATCTCCAGCGGCTGACGCTTCGCGATCCCGAGACAGGCGTGGCAACCTATCCCGTGCTCGGCTTGTCAGTCGCTCGCGATCTGGCTCGGGCGGCGCTCCGAAGCGTCGCAGACGGTCGCGACCCGGGCGCCGAGGCGAAGCAGGCGCGCACGCAGACCTTCGGTGCGCTCTCGGACCTCTACCTGGAGCAGCACGCCAAGCGAAAGAAGAAGACCTGGCGCACCGACGCGAGCATGATCCGGAGCCACCTGCGCGACTGGGCGGAACGGCCCGTCACGGCGATTCGCCGCTCGGACGTTCGCGATCTCCTCGAAGCATTGGTGACGCGGGGCGCACCCGTCACGGCGAACCGTGTACTCGCCCTCGTTCGCAAGATTTTGAACTTTGGCTTGGACAGGGAATGGGTGGCGGCGAACGTGGCGGCTCGGATGCCGAGGCCCGCCGCCGAGAAGGCCCGGAGCCGGGTCCTGTCCGCCGACGAGCTGCGGACCGTGTGGCAGTGGCTGTCGAAGCCGGTCCCCGAGGCCGAAGATGCCCAGCACTGGCGGCTCACCCAAGCATGGCTGAAGCTTCGCCTCGTGACGGCCCAGCGCGGCGGGGAAGTGCTGCAGATGCGATGGGCGGACCTGGACCTTGAGGGCCACTGGTGGATCATTCCAGCCGAGCACAGCAAGAACAACCTTGCGCATCGCGTGCCACTGACGCCGACCGCGCTCAGGATCCTTCGGGATCTTCAGAAGCAGGCGACCAGCACCGAGCGCGTCTTCTCTGGGATTCGCAGCGCCCGCCATCGTCCCGCCGTGCGTGACGGGCTTCCCGTGGTGGACGTGCGGCCCCATGATTTCAGGCGGACGGCGGCCACCATGATGGCTTCGGGCGGAGTGCCTCGCCTCGTCATCGCCAAGATCCTGAACCACGTCGACAGCACGATTACCGCCGTCTACGACAGGGCGTCGTACAACGCAGAGAAACGAGTCGGGCTCGAAACGTGGGAGCGCATGCTGTTGGCGGCGGTGAAGAAGCAGAAATCGTCTGCGAGAGTGCGGCCCTTCGCGCGAGATCGCGTCTCTTGACGATTACACGACACACGTGTAACGTGTACGGCGTGTGATTCAGTCGTTTGGGGATGAAACGTCGGCCGACCTGTTCCGCAAGCGGAACACGCGCGCGGCACGGCGCATCCCGCGCAACTTGTGGCGTGTCGTCCAGCGGAAGCTGCAGTTGCTCGATGCCGCTGCGCGGCTGGAAGATCTTGCGGTCCCTGCGGGAAACCGGCTGGAGCTGCTCAAGGGTGATCGGGCAGGTCGTCACAGTGTTCGGGTCAACGAACAATATCGGGTGACGTTTCGCTGGGAGAACGGACATGCGTGCCAAGTCCGCGTCGAAGACTATCACTAGAGATCCCAACTGGCTGGGCCCGGCGATTCCGCCTGGTGAGATCCTGCTCGAGGAGTACCTCAAGCCGCTCGGTCTGGGTCAGCTGGACGCGGCTCGCCGTCTCGGCATCTCGCTGAACCGCTTGAACGAGATCGTGCTGGGAAAGCGCGGCATTACCGCGGACACCGCGCTCCGGCTCGCAGTGTTGCTGAGCACGTCCCCTCAGCTCTGGATGCGTCTGCAAGCCGACTGGGACTTGCACGAGGCAATGCAGCGCCAGGCTCGTCAGGCTTCGTAGCGGTCGTGTCCTTGTGTTCCGCCTGGGGATAGTGGGTCCTGAGTAGCCATGCACGCCGTCCGATCTACGCTCCTCGTGCTGTTGAGTCTCCTGATACTGCCACCGCTCCATGCGCAGGTCAGCCGAGGGGCAGCGCCTGCCATCGGTGACGTCGTGACTGTCGCCACGAACCCGAGCCCGAAGCTTCGGGACATCGGTGCCAACTACTTCGATGCGCTGCACCAGTCGCAAGTGTGGATGAATGTCGAACCAGAGCCGCCGCAGGGTGAGCCCGCCCCTGTCACGCTCAACGTGACCGTCGCCTTCGACGGACTCCGTCTGAGCCACCCACCCGCCACCGTGCAGATTCGCGCATCGTCCATCGACACGGCGTTCCCGCTTCGCATCCGCCAGCCAATTCTGCGGTTTGTGTTGAACGGCACAACGCCCCTCGACCTGACAACCGAAACATCATCGTACCGATTCGTTGCGGGTCCACAACCCGCGTGGGGTGATGCACCTGCCGACACGATTGTCACCGACTTGCGGTTCGCGTCTCTGCAGCAGATTGCTCAGGCACGAGAGGTCACGGTGGATGCGTTGGGGTTCTCCGTGCGCTTGGCACCCGCCGACTTGACAGCATTCCGCCTGTTCATTCACACCCTCGAGGATGGGGTTGTGGTTCGCCCGAAGTAGGGGCTCTGAGCCAGACTGGCATACGCCGAGTGTTGAACAGGGCAGAAGAGAGGATTCCGCAGGGCTCGTCCACCGAGAACGTCAGGGTGCTGAATGGTCAGAAAGACCGACGTTGTTGTCCACCCTCTGTCTGGGTGTAATGCTCCGTGTGACGGCGTTCGTTAGCTATTTGGTTAGCTGATGGCCGAGATCTGGAGGACCGAGCGTCTGCGGCTCGTGGCGTTCAGAGATCGAGGCAAAGCCCTCCGTCACTTTGAGCTTCCCGACATAAAAGGTATCGAGCGACAGCAGATCGCCCGGCTGCGCCGCTTCGACGTGGCGGAGCGGTCTGGCCGTCCGCTCCGTGAGCAAGCCCGTCGTCGCACTCCCGTGCTCCAGGACCGCCAGGCGCGCGCGACGCGTCCCCAGGTGGCGACGACGCAACAGCCGCCAGATGGTCACCGGCGCGATCGACACGCCCTCGCGGGCCAGCTGATCGCTGTACCACTGCGGCCCGCACGTCGGCCACGCCAAGGCAAAGGCGATCACGCGTCGCTCCAGCTGCACCGGCACGGCGGGCGGCCGACCGCGGCGGGCCTGTCGTCGCTTCGGGTGGACGCCATCCGGTCCGTATTGCTCCAACCGCCGGCGCCACCGATAGAACACGGTCCGCGACAGTCCATGCCGCCGACAGGCCTCACTGACATTGCCCAGGCGCTCGGCGTCCCGCAACACGCGCAGACGCTGACTGTGTATGCTGTCCTCGAGGGTCATCGGTCGACTCCTTCCCACGTTTCCCGGCCAAGAGAAACTCGTGGAAGGATAGGCCGACTGGCCCTCGTGTCGTCTCTGCCGTCAGACGACTCAATGTGTCAACACTAATGCGAAACAGCACAGCCTAACCTTAGTAATGGGGCATGGCCGCCACAGTATCCATGGCGGACTTGCCCAGTTCGATGACACCGGGCGCATATTGGAAGATTGCAGCTGCCGAGAACGACAATGTCTGAATGGCTAAGGGTTGCATTATTGATTGGTGCTGGAATATCGACAATTCTGCGAAGCCGTGTCGCTGCTCGCGAAACCGTTGCTTTCTGGATGGGCCGAACGGTTCTTGGCACGAAGCAGTTTCCTGAGTCCCAACGGCGATCAACATACGAACGACGTGTGCGACTTGGCTACGTTGTAACTGGGTGTGGTTTTCTCGCGATCGCAATCAAGTTACTGATCTCACAAGTACTATGAATCGTACCGGGATTGACGGAGCTCGGGGTTTGTTTTCGGCGCGGTGAGCTTCATCATCATCAATTGGGCCACCACGAACATTGTGCTCTCGGAAGTTGTGCCCCTTTTTGTGTCCCCTCTCGGCGGAATTGGGGCTGATTCAGTACGAAATGGTGGAGTGAAGAAGTCGCGGATTCAGGGCCGGATTCATTGGCCCAAGTCACTCAGTACGACGTGGTGCGAGATCGGCAGGGAGCAACTGTTAACCGGAGGGTTGCTGGTTCGAGTCCAGCCTGAGGAGCCATCCTTTCAATGTAAGGTCTTGAGACTTCGGTAACGCTTCAGCTCTCGTCTTCGTCAGAAGTCGCTCGTACGGCGTTTGGCCCCCAAGAGCCCCGTGCGGGCGATGGTAATTGTAGTAGTCCTCCCATTCCCGCAGCTTGTCGTTGAACAGGTGGATGTCGTCGCTGATGCCGTCCCTGTCGAGCAGCTGGTAGAACTCCTGGTCGTCAACCCGATGCGAGCGCTCGACCTTGCCGTTGAGGCGCGGCGTGCGTGGCCGGATGTAGACATGGCGGATGGCCAAGGCTTCGAGGTGCCAGTGGAACGAGGACTGGAACTCGGCGCCATTATCGGTCTGCACGACCCAAATGCGAAAGGGTAGGCGGCGGACCACCTCGTCGATGAACAGGATCGCGGTGCGCTGGTTACACGCGTCGTAGATCTTGAGGACTCGAATCCTGGTGCAATCGTCGATGGCGGTGAACTGATACAGCCGGCGTCGCGTGCCAGGGATTCGCTCCAGGAACTTCACGTCGAGTTGCAACCGGTGGCCGGGCTGCGGCTTTTCATAGCGTTGCCAGCGCTTCCCGTGGGGCTGGTGCTTTTGATTGGCTGGGAGCCGGTTCATCCCGTGCCGTTTCAGGATGCGGTGCACAGACGAGCCCGCAATCCGGACCCGATGGAAGCGCTCGAGGTACACCGCGATCCGGGCCGGCCCGAAGTGATAGTGCTGGCGCAGGTAGAGGATCTTGCTGACCACCTCGCGAGAGGTCGCTCGAGGCGATCGCCGCGGTGTCCTGGGCCGGTCGCACAGGCCTGCGTCGCCATGCTCGGCGTGCCGCCGGCGCCACTTGTAGAACGACTTCCGGGAAATCCCGAACCGGCGGCACGCGCGAGCGACGTTTCCCTCGTCGGCCGCCTGCCGCAAGACCCTCAGCCGCCAGGCTGTCAGCCTGGTTTGCTCTGCCTTCGTCATCGTCTCTCCACTTGAGGCCCATGAGCCTAAAGAGGAAAGCTGAATCTGTCACCTTAGTCTTGGGATTTCACAAATGTGGGAACGTGGTGAGCCGGGTGGGAATCGAACCCACAACCCGCAGATTAAGAGATGACCCGAGGGGCGTCCACCCGGATCCGCCGAGTAGTAGGCCGTCATTTCTCGAACCATTCTGGACATCCTGGATCGGACCGTACACGGTGGACGATCCAAACTGAGGTCAAGAGTGAGGTCAAGAAGAGGGAGCAGGGACGGGTTCGCGTGTCCAGGGCGCTGGCAGCGTCCATGGGGTCTCGGCGGAGTGCGCTCGCGCGCTGTCCTCGCGTCAGCCGTCGCGACTGTGGTAGGTTACATGTAACCAAAGGAAGCCTCATGCGAACGACCCGTCCGTCGAAGTCTCGCGACAAGGTGCGCGCGCATCGCAACCGCTTGCGCCGTCGCGGATTGCGCCCACTCCAGATTTGGGTGCCGGATGTCCGCTCACGCACGTTCGTCCGTGAGGCCCACCGGCAGTCGCTTGTCGTCGCCAGCGATGCGCACGAGCCTGAAGACCAGGCGTTCGTTGACGCGATCTCAGAATGGCATCCTGCATGAAGCGCGGCGAGATCTGGACGGCCGTGGGCGGACCGGACTACGCCGGCAAACCGCGGCCGGTCGTCATTCTCCAGGATGATGTCTTTGACGTGACGCGCTCGGTCACGATCTGTCCGTTCACGACCGCCACGACCGAGGCGCCGCTGATGCGTCTGCCCGTCGAACCGTCGGAGGATAACGGATTGCGAGTGGCGAGTCAGTTAATGGTGGACAAGATCACGACCGTGTCACGCACGAAGTTGGAGACGCGGGTTGGCCGCCTGGCTGACGAAGATTTGGTTCGCCTCAATCGTGCCGCGATCGTGTTCCTGGGTCTCGCCACATCGTCGACGCGCGCGAGGTAATCGAACTCTGTTGATGGACCACCCGTCACATGGTGGCCGACCTTGTTGCGGAGTACAGGATTGCCCAACAGCCGGTTCACGAACCATAAACGCCGCAGGAGCGGCCGTCTCGTGGGTGGCCCGCACCCGCGGGTGCGTTATGCGACGTCCTTGCGGGTGTGCTCCGCCAGAACTTCGTTGATGAGCGTCTGGTAGCCGACACGCCGGCGTCGCGCTTCCCTGCGAAACGATTCGAGCACGCTCGGATCGACGCGAATGGCAATCAACTGACGGGGTTCTTTCCCCAGCGGCGGTCGACCCACTCGGCGCATCGCCGCCAGCTGCTCGGGCGATGAGTCCGGGATATCCGAGAAGTCAATCCTTCGCCGCGTACGCCGCACGCTCGCGCCGGCTCGCCCGCCGCGCGCTGATGATCCGGATCGCTTCCGCATCGCCACTTCTCCTGAGGGTGTACGCCACGATGAGCACCCGTCCGTCGGCTGACCGTCCGAGCCGGCGGAATCGTGATTCGGCCGCCGAATGCTCTAAGTCTGGGCCGTCGAGTGCGTCGGGATCCAGGAACACCGTCACGGCGTCGTCGAACGTGACGCCGTGTTTCGCCGCGTTGGCCTCGGCCTTCCGCGGGTCCCACTCGAACACCTATTTAGTATATACGGAATATGGCGGCATGCTGACGGCGGCGGACCAAGGAGGCCGTCGCCACTGCAAGGGGGGCATGCCCGCGACGCGAGCAGCAGGTGCGGGTCCAAGAGAACACTTTCCCTGGGGCCGACCGCCGCGTGGCGAACGCTCCGAAGACCAGGCGTTATCTTGTTGGTGAGTCAGCACATTGCCGGAATAAGATGAAGTAATGTGCTCACGCCGATTTCCCGCGCTAAACCGCCTGTTTCTGCATGGTTGTGCAACACCGATGGGCACAAAAGCGGGCACATCGGATCAATGACTTGCGGGGATCTGTCGGCGCCGATGCCTTCTGCTGCGGGCCAGATGGCCGCCACGCGCGGACTCAGTGAATGAGTACGCCGTTCGCGATTCGCTCAGCCTCGGCCTTTGTGAAATCTCCGGTGATCAACGCGGACGCGCCGATCCGTCCGGTCACTCGGGGCGCCGCCACGACCTGCCCGTCAATCAGAATGGCCATCGGCCGACCGATATGGTCCGCAGTGGCCCGCTCTATCTTCGTCGCGCCCGTCGCGTTGAACGTGAGGCTGATGCTGAAGTGTGCGGCGGTCTCCAGAACGACGCGAGCCCCCACGATATCGCTGTTCGTGACGACCGTCTCCGGGTGAAGATAGAGTGCCCGGTGCGATCCTGCGACTTGTACCTCCTCGAGGCCCGGCGCGGGTTGTTCTTCGGCCAGCCGCACTTCGAAGCGCACAGCCGCCTCGAGGGTCGCGTTGCCACGCGGCCAGATCTGCATCCCGACCAGACCGACAACCGCCACGGCGAGGAGCGCGCCCAGAGCACGCCGGCGGTTGCTCCATTCGGCGGACTGGGAACCGGTGGCCGCTCGCACGGCCATCACATCGCGCCGCAGCCGGTCCCAGTCGGCCCGAGTGCGAGGTGGTTCGTGTTGCACCGGGTCGCCGTCCCGCAGCAGCTCGTTCATGGTCTTCATGGGATCCTCATCGGAACACTCAGGATGTCTGCCAACTCGTGACGTCCCCTCGACAGGTGCCAGCGGACGGTGACGGTGCTGATCCCCAGGAGGGCGGCGATGGCCGGCATGGTGAGGCCCTCGAGCTCGTAGAGCACCAGCACCGCCCGACGACGTGGCGTGAGTCGGTCGAGCGCCCGCCACAGCGTCGCCCGGCCCACAAAGACCACCTCCGCGTCTCTGCCGACGGCGGGCGGGCTCGCGTCTCGACGATGTCGGCTGCGCACCGCTTCGCGACGCCACTGGTCGTGACGGAGGTTGACGAGCACCCGAACCAGCCACGCCTCCTCAGGGCCGGCTCCAACCGGCACCGAGCGCAGGGACTGGGCCGCCCTCAAGAAGGTGTCCTGGACGAGATCCAGCGCATCGTCGGCCGTGGGGGCCAGGCGACGGGCCAAACGGTAGAGGCGCTCATGATGGGCCTCGAACAGGCTCGATAGCCGCTCCGTTGCGCCTGCCGTGGGCGCGACGGGGAGGACACCGACGACCGGCAAACCGCTCATATCCTCCTAAACGGCCATGGGTCTGATTGTGTTGGTGACGCCAACGGAGTATGCGCCACCTCCCGGCCTGGCCGTCGAGTCCGGGCATATTCCCCAATCCTTTGACACGCTGACAACGGTGGCTGCACTATCTGCCACATGACGACGTGGACGAGGGCCGGCGTCGGCCGTTCTCGGCTCGGTGCGTCGCTCCTTCGCGGGCTGGCCCAGGACGTCCGTCTCGCCATTCGGAACTTTCGCGCTACGCCCGTCGTGACCGGGGTCGCCGTGTTGTCACTGGCGATCGGGATTGGCGCCAACACGGCGATCTTCTCGCTCGTCAACGCCCTCCTGTTGCGGGCCCTTCCCGTTCGCGACCCGGCTGGGCTCGTCGTCCTCAAATCTGCTCCCCGACCTGGTCTGCCTGAATGGAACACCGCCGTCTGGGAGCAGCTGCGCGATCGGCGCGAGCTGTTCCAAGACGTCGCGGCGTACTCGGCGGCGCGTCGCGCGAATGTGACGTTCCCGGGTGATACGCAGACCGTCGATTGCCTGTTCGCCAGCGGTTCCTTCTTCGACACGCTGGGCATCCAGGCCGTGGTGGGGCGCGTGTTCTCCAGGGCGGACGATGTGCCCGGCGGCGGGTCTCGGGGGCCAGTGGCCATGATCAGCTACGCCTACTGGCAGCAGCACTTTGGTGGCTCGGCCACGGTGCTTGGCCAACGCTTGCCGCTCGAACACGTCCCGCTGACGGTGATTGGTGTCACCCCGCCAGACTTCTTCGGTCTCGACGTGGGGCGAACATTCGACGTAATCGTGCCGATGTACAGTTGAACCGCTGATCGGCCGTCATGAGGCGCTGTTGGACAATCGCAGCGCCATGTGGCTGAACGTGATCGGACGCTTGCGGTCTCATGACACCCGGGAGGCGGCGACCGAGCGGCTCCAGGCGGAGGCCACTCCGATTCTCGACGCGACACAGCCGCGCTGGTCGGCCGCCTACCTCAAGGCGTACCTCTCGCAGAGCTTCCGGCTGGTGCCGGCGGCGACGGGCGACTCGAGCCTCCGCCCAGCCTATGAGCGGCCGCTCGTCACGGTCTGGATCATCGTGTCCGTTGTCCTGCTGATCGCGTGCGCCAACATTGCGAATCTCCTGCTGTCGAAGGCCATGGCGCGGCGTCATGAGCTCAGTGTCCGCGTTGCGCTGGGCGCGTCGCGGTGGCGCCTCGCCCGACAGTTCTTCATCGAGAGCGCACTATTGGCCGGCCTGGGTGCCTCATGTGGATGGATGGTGGCGCGGTGGGGAAGTGCGGTGGTGGTCCGACAGCTGTCCACTCGAACGGCGCCGCTGTTCCTGAACCTGTCGCTTGATGGGCACCTGCTCGGCTTCACGACGCTCGTTATGACCGCAACCGCCGTGCTGGCTGGGGTGACGCCAGCGGTCCTGATGTCGAAGGCGTCGCCCATTGATGTCCTGACCGCGCGGCAGCCGAATGCAGGCGGCCGCCCTTTCGGGTTTGACAGTGGCCTCGTCGTGGCCCAGATCACGCTGTCGCTGGTCCTCGTGCTGATCGCAGGATTGTTGGGGCGCACCTTCTTGGCTCTGGCGACTCGGAATCTAGGCTTCGACCGCGACCACGTGCTGGTGGCGCGCATCAACGCCCACAGCGCTCCCCTCGAGGCCGCTCAGCGCTTGCAGATGTTCGACGCCGTGCGAGAGGGCGTGCGCACGCTGCCCGGCGTTGCCGGCGCGGCGCTGTCGATGCAGACGCCGCCTTTTGATGGGACATTCGTCCTGCCCCTCGAACGGGCCGGCAGCGCATCGCTTAGGACGATGCCCGCCGAGGCTCGGCGGGTCATCCTCGATTTTGTCGGGCCGGGCTCATTCGACACCTTCGGCACGCCCATCGTGACGGGCCGCGACTTCGACGATCGCGATGTGAAAGGGACTCCGCTGGTCACCGTCGTGAACGAAGCCTTCGCCCGAGCCTTTTTGCCGGCCGGCAATCCCATCGGTCAGACCATCCAGTCGACGTCTCCGGCACTCACGTTGGAAATCGTCGGCGTGTCAGCCGACGCGGTGTACCAGTCTGTTCGCGCTCCCGTTCGGCCCGTGGTCTTTGTCCCCCTGGCGCAAGCCACCTGGGCCCCGACCACCGATCAACTGGACTTGGCTGTCAAAGTCCTGGGCGGATCGCCGAGCCGCCTCGTCCCGAGCGTTGCCCAGGCGGTGCGCGCGGCGAGTCCGGACCTGGCCGTCACGTTTACCTCGCTTTCGGGTCAGGTGCAGGACTCGCTTGCTCAGGAGCGCGTCGTCGCTTGGTTGTCGGGATTCTTCGGCGGTCTGGCCTTGCTGCTTGCGAGCGTCGGCTTGTACGGCGTGACGGCCTACGCCGTGGCACGCCGGCGGACCGAGTTGGGGATCCGTCTGGCGATCGGCGCGCCACCCAACGGTGTGCTGCGTCTCGTCATGGCGCGCGTGGTGTGGCTGATCGCGCTTGGCATTACGTGCGGCGCGGCCATCAGCATCTGGGTCTCGAGATTCATCGGCCCCCTGCTGTACCGGCTGGCACCGCTCGATCCTGTCACGTTCACGGCTGCCGTTGTCACACTGGGCGCCGTTGCGGCTGCCGCGGGCTGGTTGCCGGCGTGGCGGGCTTCGCGCATTGATCCCGCCGAAGTGCTTCGCCAGAACTGACGGACGACGTCAAGCGCTGGTCGACCAACGGCCCCACTGGCGGCGATCCTTGAAGAAGATCAGGGCAGGACGACCGCCTTTTGGAAATTCCCTGACTCCGACAGGTACGCGAGAGGCGACCCGACTTGATCGCATGGGGAGTGCTCGAACCCGAAGTCCAGGTACGTGCACGCCGCCTCGGTCGCGTAGCCCTGACAGCGCTCCCACTGGAGCAGGGTCGGCTGCGTGTCGAAGCCGGAACGTATCCGCGGGGACATCGCCCCGCGCCGGGATCTCGTCGCGCCCCTCCTCCTCGCGTCCGGGTCCCCGAACAGGGGCCTCCAGCCCCCAAGAAACGGCGGCGCCTCACTCGACTCTCAACGCGATCATCGGATCGATCTGCGTCGCTCGACGTGCGGGGAGATACGACGCGCCCGCCGCGACGAGGGCGAACAGCACACCGACCGCGGCGAAGGTCACTGGGTCAAACGGCGTGACGTCGAACAGCAAGCTGGCGATGAAGCGCGTGAGGGCGGCGGCACCCGCCATGCCGATCACCAGGCCGCTCAACGCCGCGACCACGCTCTGGCGGAGCACCAGCCCCAGCACGGTGCCGCGTCGGGCGCCGAGGGCCATGCGGACGCCAATCTCACGCCGCCGCTCCGTCACACCGTACGCCACCACGCCGTAGATGCCCGTGGCCGCGAGGATCGCGGCGATTGCGGCAAACAACCCGACGAGCACGGCGTACAGCCGGGGTAGAGTCATCGAGTTCGACACGAGGCTATCCATCGTGGCCACATTGGTCATGGCCGCGCCGGGGGCGAGCCCGTTGACGGCCGCCCGCACATCGGCCACCGTCGACGCGGGATCATGGGCCGAGCGGAGCGCAAAGTACGGGCCGAGGGGGAAGACCGGCGCAGCCTGCCCCTGCCATTGCCGAAGGTCGATAAACACCTGCGGGGCGGGATCCTGATCGAGGCCCATTTCACGCACGTCGCGGACGACCCCGATCACCTGCCACGGCGTCTCGTCGCCCCCCATGTAGACTGTCGCGCCGACGGCGGCGTTGACGGCGCCGAATTCGCGCCGTGCCAACGACTCGTTGATCACGACGACGTGTGGCGCCCCGGCGGCATCGGCCGCGGTGAAGACGCGCCCGGCGACCGTCTGGATGCCCATCGTCTTCAAGTAGTCCAGTCCAATGAGACGGAGATCCCCCCCGCGCATCGGATCGGTGCCAACGGCTGGTGTCTCCCGGAGGCTGATCGAGTTGATCAGTTGGACCATGGGCAGCTGGTTGGCGTAGGCCGCATCGGTCACGCCGGGCATTGATCGCAGACGCCCGACTAGATCGTCCGCGAACGTCTGCAGCACGGGAGCGGATGGCGGGGCTCCCGGGAGGCTGACCTGGAATGTCAGGACACCCGATGGGTCGTACCCGAGCGGCACGGTGGCGAGCCGGGTGAAGCTGCGCATGAGGAGGCCGCCGCCGACGAGCAGGATCGTCGCGAGCGCGACCTCAGCCCCGACGAGGGCGCCTCGCGCGGCAGAGCGGCCGGCACCTGCGCCGATCAGGGTCTGGCTATCGCGCAGATCATCCATCGGGATGACCCGCAGCGCGCGCAGGGCCGGCGCCAAGCCGAACAGGAGCCCTGCGCCAATCGAGACTGCCGCGGCGACGCCAAGGACGGGGGGCCCGAGCGTGATCGCATCCAGTCGCGGAAACGCGACACTCGTCGATCCGAGGTCGAGCCTGGTGAAGCTGGCCGCCAGCGTGCGAAACAACCCGACACCCGCGTACGCCAGCACCGTACCGGCCACGCCGCCAAGCGACGCCAGGACCAGGCTCTCGGTCAACGTCTGTCGAAGCAGTCGACCGGCTCCCGCGCCAATCGCGCGACGCACGGCCATCTCGCGGTGCCGTGCCGCCGTGCGAGCGAGCAGCAGATTGGCCACATTGACGCACGCGATGAGCAGGACGAAGGCGACCGCGATGGTGAGGGCCACGAGCGCTGGCTTCACGGGCGCGCGGACTTGATCCTGGACCCGCAGAAACTCGAGGTGGGGTGTCCCGGCCGCGTGGTTCCCGGATCCGGTCTGCTCACGGTACGCACGCAGGATCGCGCCGACCTCGGCTTCCGCCGCCTCGGGCGAAACGCCGTCGGCCAATCGCGCCATCATCGGAACGGTCGACCCATGGTCGTCTGTCGGTGGCGCCAAGGCGAGTGGTGTCCAGAACTGGGCGTAGTCGTTGGGGAAGTGAAAGGCCTCCGGCATCACGCCAATCACGGTGTAGGGGACACCCAGCTCGAGACTCGAATGGTCCCCAAGCGGTAGTGTGTCGCCGTTGAAGGTGAGCGTCCGGCCCAAGGCGTGCGGATCGCCCGCGAAATACCGCTGCCAGGCCGGATAGCTGAGCACGAGTCGATGACCGTCGGTCGTCCGCTCCTCCGATGGGCTGAACCACCGACCCAGCAGCGGCGTCACACGGAGCAAGTCCGGCACGCCATCCGAAACGGACACGATCTCCTGACGCACGGAGTCCGCGGCGCCCTGGACCGTCGCGAAGCTGGCGCCATAGGTGACGACCGCCGACAGCGTGTGCGCCTGGGATCGGACGGCGAGGAACTCGCGCAGGTCCATCGCTCGGAGGACGCGCTCTTTCCCGTTCGGCGAGGCGGACGCCGGCACGGTTTCCTGCAGGCGGACGATCTGCGCAGGCTGGTCGTAGGGCAAGGGGTTCACCAGCACGGCGTCGACCACGCTGAAGATCGCCGTATTGGCGCCAATCCCGAGCGCGAGCGTCAGGATAGCGACGGTGGCGAAGCCCGGATTCCGTCGGAGCGACCGCGCGGAGTACCGCACATCCTGGCGCAGGTCGTCGAACCAGCGCAGGCCTCCGGCTTCGCGGGTCTGCTCGCGGTACGATTCAACGGATCCGAATTCCAGCCGTGCTTGTCGGCGTGCGGCCTCCCACGTGAGGCCCCGCTCGCGCACAAGGGCGTCTGCGCGAGCGTCGAGGTGCGCCTGGATCTCCTCGCGCAGGTCATCCTCGAACCCCGCACGCCGCTTGACGAGCGAGAGCAGCCAGCGCAAGTGGCGCACGTCAGGCCTTCCCCGGTTTGGCCTTGAGCGCGGTCGCGATCGCCGCCGCACTCTTGTCCCAGCTTCTCGGTCTCGCGACGCAGCCGCTTGCGCCCCGCCAATGTCAATTGATAGAACTTGGCGCGGCGGTTGGTTTCTGACGCGCCCCACTCTGTGTCGAGGAGGCCTTGACGCTCGAGTCGGTAGAGCGCTGGATAGAGCGCACCCTGCTCGACGAGCAGTGCCCCCTGCGTGATCTGCTCGATGCGCTGCAGCACGCCGTAGCCGTGCAAGGGTCCCAGTGAGAGCGCCTTCAAGATCAGCAAGTCGAGCGTGCCAGGTAAGAGGTTCGCGCGGTCGGGCATCGTGACTCCTAAGTCACTTAGGCCTCACCATAGATGAAGCGGGGTGATCTGTCAAGCGACCAGACCATGGACTGTAGGAGCGAGTGCTGCACTCGAACTGCGATGGCCCCTGGCCTACTCACCGCTTCAACGAAAGCCGGCGCCAACCCATTGGCGCAGCTTGCTCGGGCGCGCCTGTGAATCTGGCCGAATGGCACGACCTCGGAATAGCTGGCCTATGAGCAGGTCAACGTGGCGACGGTTCCGCCGGCGCCGCGCTCGGGCTAAGTGGCCACAGCGGGATGGGCCGCCTGCGACGTGTGCCGGCCGCGTGGACGTTCGCGACCTCCGGGTGAGTTGAAGGTCATCGCTCGCCCGCAACAACCAGGAGGCTCTCGGCTCTGGGCAGTGTTGGCTCCGGCAGCGTGGAGCGACCAGCGCCGAGCGCCCGTTACCGGCGAAAGCTCGCCACGAACACGACCTTGCCGAGCATGGGTATTGACGCGGATAGTGACGTCAGAGTCCATCAGAGCCTCGCTCGCTTCAGCCTTTCTGGAACGGAGCATAATAAGCTGAACTGCCGTGCAGATTGACCTTCGAGCTGCGGTCCCGGCGGACAAAGCCTTCGCGTTTCGCGTCACCGAGCAGACCATGCACGCATACGTGGCAGAGGTCTTCGGTACGTGGGATGCGACGGAACAGCGACGGACATCCGACGATGCGTGTGACTCCAGCGGGTGCCGGATCATTGTGGTGGACGGCGTTGAAGCGGGGGTGCTTGTCGTCAAAGAGGAGGCGTCTGAGTTCTACCTTGACCGCATCTTCTTACTGCCGCAATTCCAGCGACAGGGGATCGGGACACGGCTGCTTCAGCAACTCATGTCTCGCGCCGACACCGCGCAAAAGCCTGTCCGCTTGCGGGTGCTCGCGACAAACCCGGCGCGCCGCCTGTACCGAACGGCTCGGATTTCGGCTGACGCACTCCACTCCGGAGCGGCATTACTTTGAGTACGTGCCTCGCCGAGCGCAGGCATGACGGTAGGTGGACGTTTCGTGATGCGCACCAGAACGAGCGAGAGATGTGGATGATTTGACCGATTCAGCGGTGCGACGTGGACAGAGACGTGAAGCACGGTCCATGACGGCGGGACGCCGAGAGGATTCGCGGTGAGCTCCCTCAGTCGCCATTGAGTGTCACGCTGGACGCACAGTCTTCGTCGAAGGGCTGTTCGTGAGACTGGCGACCACCAGATCGGATCAAGCACAGGGATGATGGAGCTGGCTCCGGGTCGAGGAGCCCGTTAGAAGTCAACAACCCAATATCGCAAGCGTCTCATGGTCCACACACCATCAGACCAAGAAGGGAAAGCCTACCGCCTGAGGCACGACATCCACGAGGCTCTCAATGAGCTCGATCGGTGTGCTGAACTCACGGAGAGAATCCGAAGCGATCTTCGTATGAACCTGGTCAGACTCCGCGTCGCGGACGTTGAAAGGCAGACGAGGAAGACTGGTAGGCACCCGAGTTGGTGAGACGTTCGATTCCTGCTACGTGGGTACCGGAAAGGATCGCTCAACCAAGCGGTTGTTGAAGGTGCCCGTCGTCGGGACACGACAGGAACCTTCCGGGCCGAAGGGGTGTGGAGGCTGTACCTGCCGCGGGCAGTGGCGCCTTAGCTGGGAGGCTTCATCCTTTAGCGGATTCGCCCAGATCACCATGCCAGCTATCGCAGAGTCACCTTCGTAGCCTTCCCCACAAACACCGCCCTCAGCCCAGAGCCTGTTGTGGCGGCGGAGAACTTCATGGTCTCAGCGTTGACGGCTGTCCCACGGTCAGCAGGTTGAGTGTGTACTCTTGGAGTCCCGGATCGTAGAGGTTGCGCCAAACCAACGGGACCTGGAGTTCAGCAAAGACTCGGCTCAAGACGACGCTCGCGGGCTCATTGGTCGCGATCACTTCACTCGTACGCTGCGCAAATAGACTGCCGCGCATGGAGGCTTCCACGCGGCGCCCTGAATTCACGGACACCTGATCGCAAATCTCAGACACGACCTCGGAGACGGTCCGGCCGCTCGCCCCAATGGTGACGGGAGTCGAGAGCACCGGCTGTACCGGCACGATGTCCCCGCGCGCATCCCGAACGCGCAGGGGCACGACCGACAGGCCGCTGGTATCGACAACAGCGAACTGTGTGAAGCCGACCGCTTTCTCATCTTGGGCGATGACATTCGCGATCGCAGTGCGCAAGGCGCCGATCGGATCTCGCACGGGCGGTGGCACGTAGGTAAACGACAGCGGGTGGCCGCGCGGCACGATGATTCGATTAGGTGCCGTCGGATCGCGCCGGTATTGCTCCGTTACGTCACGAAGATCGTCTGGGTACGCGTACGGCGGATCTTCATAGTTGATCGGGAGACCGTACACCTGCTGCAGCACATCGAGCGCTTCGGCGACCGGTCGACCACTCTTGGTGGTCACTGTCAGCGACTGCGCAGTTGTTTGCGTAACCCACCCGGCGATGACGGCCGCGACGATGAGGAGTGTGTGCTTGCGCATTTCAGTACACCTCGGACTTTGATTGACCGGCCCGCCCTGACGAAATCTTCTTCTTCTCAATCGTCGCCGTTAGATCAGTGGGACCACCATAGTTCTGGTAGGTCCCGCTCGGACATGACATCTGCATCTGTTGGTGCAAGGTGACGCCGCACGGCGAACGACCTTCCTGCCGATAGTACGTGATGTCGCTCGCCGACCAACCAATCGCGTCTGGACCCCATCCATTCGAGCCACTGACCGACCAGACACCACCCGTGATTCCGCCCCAGTAGGCGTGCGTAGAGTCCGGCCACCAGCACGTATCGTCTCCTGCTGCAGCATTCGTCTCGCGCACGATGGCACCTGCGAAACTCCCGCCGTTGAGCGTTTGATTCCAGAGGCCAGCCGTGCCAGACCATCCGCCCCATGTGGTCGTCTCGCTGCTTGGCAGGTAGCACAATTGGAATGTGGTCGGAAAGTCAGAGCCATTGAACGTTGTGAATGATTGCGGACCGCAGTTGTAGATTGTGGTGCCGGACGTCTGCCACTGCAACGTCGTATACGGTGACGTCGACAGGAGTTGAACACCTTGAGAGCACGACGAGTCCAACGCGTACCACTGGAACGACTTAACCGGTTGCGAGCGAACCATCGTAAGCGTACCGGATACTGATGAGATGTTGTATGAGACAGGGTCGATCTCGATGAGCGTTGTCATCGCCGGCTGACCGCAGTATCCGGTGTAGTCCGTAACACAAGCCGCCAAGGTGTGTTGGGTTACCGACGCAACTTCGTACTGGGCCTGACGTCCCCCCGTCTTCAGTAGCGGATTCGTTTAGAGTCCAGCGGTTACTGACGTTCCCCCCGTTCTCAGACGGGTTCCAGTTGGAGATCGGCCGCTTCTGAGCCGCGCGTCTGACCTTGTTCGGCGTACTCACTCGGCGTCAGGTGACCGAGTGCACCGTGCGGGCGACGGTCATTGTAATCGCGTCGCCACCGTTCGATGAGATCCTGCGCGTGCGCGATGGATTCGAAGCTGTACACGTTGAGGCATTCGTCGCGCAGGCGGCCATTGAAACTCTCGATGAACGCGTTTTCGACGGGCTTGCCAGGCCGAATGAAGTCGAGCTGCACGCCGCGTCGGTAGGCCCACTCTCAAGGGCCTTGGAGGTGAACTCGGTCCCGTGATCGACCGTGATCGCTTTCGGCAGCGGGCGGTGCGCCGCCCGGCTTCCAAGGCGTCGACGACACTCTGCCCGGTCAGCGCCACGTTGGCCTCCAGCAGCACACTCTCACGGCTCCACTGATCAATCACCGTCAGCACGCGGAACGCGCGGCCCGTCACGAGCTGGTCATGCACGAAATCCATGCTCCAGGCCTGATTGCGGCCGCTCGCGGGCGGCACGGCGCCCCGATGCAGGCTGAGGCGCTTCTTGCGGCGGGCCCGCATCCGCACCTGCAGGCCCTCGAGGCGATAGAGTCGATGCACGCGCTTCTTGTTGTCCCGCCACCCTTCGCGCCGCAGCAGAATCCAAATGCGCTGGTAGCCGAAGCGTGGGCGGGCCTGGGCCAGCTCCCGGATCCGCATCCGCAGCGCGGACGCATCGCGGGCCCGTGATCGCTGTACCAGGTGTCGGGACGAAGTCGCCCAGCGCGCACGCGCGACGACAACTCACCTGATAGCGGTCGACGAATCCACTGCGCCAGCTCCCGTCTTCGCGCTGGCTTCAGCCTTTTTTTCGGATCACCTCTTGGAGGATCTGCTTGTCGAGCGTCAAGTCGGCCACGAGCCGCTTCAGTCGCGCGTTCTCCTCGCGCATCTGCCGGAGCTCGCGCACCTCGGAGACGCCCAGACCGCCATATTTCTTCTTCCAGAGGTAGAACGTCGCCTCGGCAATCCCGATCTGCCGGCACACGTCGGCGACGGGCGTGCCACTCTCGGCCAGCCGCAGGGCGTAGGCCACTTGCTCTTCCGAATACCGGGACTTCTTCATCGCTTCTCCTTGCCCCCGCCGGGGCTGGCCGAAGCGACCGTACTCTACTTTTCACCTGTCGCGAAAAACTGGGACCACGTCATTATCGCTGCGAGCTGCACGACCAAGGTAACCACCATGATGACGAAGGCCGTAGTCATCCCGAGTGAATCCCTTGAGTTCCATCAGCGTCAGCGCCAGCGCGTCGCTGATGGCCAGCATGACTGCTGTACTGGCTGACGGCGTGAGACCGTGCGGGCAAGGGCTCGCGGATAATCCCCATGTCCAGCACGATATCGCTGAAGGTTCGAAGGTCCGAATCGGCATGGGAGGTAATGCCGATGACGGTCTTGAGTCCCACATGACGCCCCAGCTGCAGCACCTCGAGCACCTCCCGAGTCTTGCCACTCGTTGAGAACGCGACGATCGCATCACCAGTACCGATCAGGCCAAGATCGCCATGGGCCGCCTCCCCAGGATGAATGAACGAGGCCGGTGTGCCAGTTGAGCAGAGCGTCGATGCGAATTTACGCGCGACGTGACCAGCTTTGCCCATGCCGGTTGTGAGCACCTTCCCCGGCGCCGCTCGCAGGGCGGAGACCGCTCGCTCGAAATCAGCGGTGACCCGAACTGCGGCAATGGCAGCGGCTTCGGCAGCCAGAATTGCGGCAATTCGGCTCTGAATATCCATTGTGAGTTGTTGGTCCGTCTAACGGTCGCACTTCAACCGCGGCGGCCCATCACGGCGTGCCGCCGTCGGCTGCAAACGCGGGTGAGGGCCACCCTCGTCTTGTCCTGCGCGCCGATGGGAGCGACCCTGGGAGCACGCGGCGGGCGCGTCTAAAAGACGCTCATGGGTGAGATTGGCGTGGAAGCCCGACTATCCGACCACTTCTGGAGCCTGGAGGGGGTGATCGAGCTCTTGGACAGACTTGGGGCGGCGGCCGCATAATGGGCACGTCTCAGATCGGAGCGTCCCAATGTTTGAACTGGACATTATCACCGGGATGGAAATCACCTCCGGCTGGCGACTCTTTCGCAAATACGTCATCGACCGCCTTGTGAAACGTGTGTTTCGACAGGCTTGAGGCAGGCTGAAGCACTACCCCCGTGGCGGAAAGCCCTGTACTTTTCTGATCCGGCTCGATACGATCCATGAAGCTTGATGCTGCGGTCCCTGATCCGCGGTGTCTGTTCGCCGGACGGCCGTTATGCCCGCCGCCAATCGTCGCCCCTTGTTCGTGCGCGTCGCCCTGTGGGCATTTCTCGGACCGTGGGTCCTTGTCGCAGGTGTTCTGACGGTCGTGTTTACGTTCGCTGTTCTTGCTGCGGCCACGCAGGTGCTCGCGGCGCTCTTCCAGCACCTCCGATAGCATCGCCCCACGCATCCCTTCGATCGCCGACCCGGTAGACGGGCCCCGTCGGACGGCTGGATCGGTCTGTCCGTGACATGGTGTCTTGTTCATCGTTCGCTGTCCGTGCACCGGTCATGCGTCGTGATCAGGTCTGCGGTCAGGGTGCGCGCCAGTCGGCGGCGCCACGGACGCCCGCCGGGCTGCACCGGATTCCCGCTGACGCGGCGTGCCAGGGGACCTGTCACGCCCGGTGCGGCCGCCCGGTCGGCGGGCACCGCCGCCTGGCGCTTCTGCTCTCTGCAGGACGCGTGATGGTTCCTCTGGGCGCGAAGGAACCAATCACGGTTCCTGAGGAGAGACAGAACCATGATGACCGCCACCTCGACCGACACCGTGACCGTGAAGATCAGCGCGAACGACAAGGGCAACCCGCCGGGAAAGCTGGCCGACGCCGAACTGCACTTCACCAGCGGCCCGCTCGCGGGCCTGAAGCTGGTCGGCTTCGCGATCTGGGAGCGCCGCGGCGGCGGCGGCCGCAACGTCACGTTCCCGGCGCGCCAGGTACTCGGTGAACGGCGAGCGCCGCAGCTTCGCGCTGCTGCGACCGGTCGCCGACACCTCCGCGCAGACGGCCGTCCGTGATCTGATCCTCCAGGCCTACGACGACTTCACCGCGCAGCTCTAGCGCGGCCCGCCGGGCGGTCGGGCCTACGGGCGTCGGCCGCCTCCTCTCGCTTCTTCGGCCCGCCGGATGACGTGTGGCGAGCGGGTCGTCCGCCGACGCCCGCCTGCATCCGTTCGAGGCCCATGACGCGGCGCGCGTGACGTGGCGGCCGCGCGTCATCCGCGTGCTCACTGTGGCCGCACGAAAGGGTCACATATGACCCTGTGACCTGACCCTGAGGGTCATCTCTGACCCTCGACTGCCTTCGGCAGGACGGGCATGCGCTGACACGTGCCCTGTCGTCGGACGCGCTCGGCGCACCTCATTCGCGCGCGTTTCTTCAAGCAAAGCGACGCGGTCGCGAGACATCGTGCGGACCGATCTGGCGTCGCCGCCGTGTCCCGTCCCGACTCGCGGCGACCTGTCACGCGTCTTGCCTGAGGCTCCCGTCGACAGGAGCGCCCGATGCCACTGAATGACGCCACGAAGGCGCCGGTTGCCTTCGCCCTCTGCGCGTCGGCCTCGCAGAGGGGACGCCTGACCGCCGCCCTCGAAGACCGCGGCGTCGTCGGGAGGATCTTCTCGTCATGACCGCCCCGGACCCGCGCGCCATCGCCATCGAGGGGCTCGGCTATCCACCCCGGCAGGCCGCGTTCCTGGCCTGCGTCACCCGCCACGGCGGCTACTTCATCCGGCGGCAGTACCTCGACTGGATGGGCTGCACCAAGGGCCGCGCGGTCGTCGAGTTCACCCGCCGGCTCGTGGCCCGTCGCCATGCGACGCGGCACACCTTCTGCCGCACGACGCACGTCTACCACCTGGCGTCGCAGGCGCTCTATACGGGGGCGCCCGACACCACCTGGGGCGACCGCCGCCGCCGTCCGGTGCTGGCCATCAAGGGGCGCTTGATGGGGCTGGACCTGGCGCTCCTCCGTCCCGACCTCCAATTCCTCGCGAGCGAGCCCGAACGGCTCGCGTACCTGCGATCGCCTGGGCCTCGACCGCGCGCGGCTCCCGCAGCAGGCGCTCCAGCACTATCGGTCCGCGGCGCCGACCATTCGCTACTTTCCGGACCCGCTGCTGTTCGGTCTCCGCGAGGCGGATGGGCCAGCCCCGACCGTCGTGTGTGGCTACGTGGACGACGGCGCCCGCTCCCTCTCGGGCTTCGCGACCTTCTTGCGCCACCATGCCCAGCTGCTCGCCGCGTTGCCGCGCCGCCAGGTCCTGTACGTGGGGGAACGCCCCCAGCAGGCGACGCTCGCCGCGGCCGTCTTCGCGCGGGCCTTTGGGGTTGGTCCGGAGGTCGCGCCAGGACTGGCCCGTGAGGACATCGGCGCGTTCTTCCGCCTGCGCCGGCTCTACGAGCGACAGGCCTGGGCCGAGCTTCGGACGGAGGGGCTCAATCGCTATTTGACCTGGCGCGCGCGCGCCGGACGCGACCTCGACCCGCTCTATGTCGCCTGGACCCTGGACGGGGACGCGGCGCTCGCGCAGGGGGGTGAGCCAGGGGCGAGCCTCGGGCCCGCGGCGTTCGAGGCGGTCATCTTGCCGCACCAGTACCTGGTCACGGAGGGCCTCGATGCCCACGCGGACGCCTCGTAAACGCCCGCGCCCACTGTCGTGCCCGGGCAGGGCAGGTTCCTTGCCCGGGGCGGTGGAAAAGTCGCCCCCGCCTGGGCGCAAGCGCCCGCACGACTGCGGGTTGACCGCGCCGCCTGTCGGCGTTGCGGAAGCGGTGCCGAGGGGGTCCGAGACAGGAGCGACCCCGTGTCCGGCGGACCGGGCGGCTGGCAGCCCGCGTACCACGCCGTGGGGTCGCTCCTGTCTCGGACCTGTGATCACGACGCGAACCACGAACGATCGCGCCGGCGCATCACACGCCGATGCGCGACGCGATCACGAAAGGACTTCGCCGTGCCGCTGATTCCTGCACCACCCGCCGTGCCAGACCGAGATCCCGTGCCGTTGCGCCTGGAGCGCGCGCTGCACGCGCAACTGCGCGACTACGCCGAGTTTCTGGGCAGCACCAAGGAGTACATCGTGTCGGAGGCGCTGCGTCGTGTCTTCCGCCACGACAAGGACTTCCTCGCCTGGCAGCGCGCCCGACAGCAGGCGAGCCAGCGCTCGACCGCGACAGCGCGGACATCACCCGCCGCCCCGGCCGACCCGTCGCCTGACACGACGCGTGGCGCAACCCCGGACGCCACACGCCGCCCAACTGGCAAGGACCGCACGTGAGGCAGCTGCTCGAACACCGGGCGTGGGTGAGCGGCGCGGTCGCCGGCATCGTGGGCCTCGCGAGCCGCACGATCGTCCCGTGGCGTGCCGACGATCCGATCCTGGGCCTGATCGCCGTGTATCGGCCGGGGCTCTATCGCGCGCTGTACGCGGGCTACGTCACGCTGCTGTTCACGACGCCGTACCTGGCCGCGTCGGTGATCGGTGCGCTCGCGTACATCTTCATCCGCGGGCGGCAGCCGCACGGCGCGCCGGGACCGTTGCCCCCGTTCCCGGAGGTCGAGACCCGCGAGTCCTTGTTCGTCGTGCTCGGCGAGCAGCACCATCCGCTCAAGCCGGTGCCGGTCGAACATCCGACGTGGCTGGCCGTGCCCGCGGCCGGGCTCTTCACGGGCATCGCCGTGATCGGCGCCGTCGGCAGCGGCAAGACCACCGGGTGCCTCTATCCCTATGCCGACCAGGTCCTCGGCTACCGGGCGAAGGATCTGAAACGCCGCATCGGCGGCCTCGTGCTTGAGGTCAAGGGCGACTTTTGCCACGACATCCGACGCCTGCTGCAGCAGCACGGGCGCGGGGAGGACTACCTGGAGGTCAGCCTGGACGGCGCCTGGCGCTACAACCCGCTCCACAACGACCTCGACGCGTATGCCCTGGCCTACGGAATCGCCTCCCTGGTGAACGCCGTGTTCGGGAAAGGGAAGGAGCCGTTCTGGCAGCAGGCCTACACGAACCTCGTGAAGTTCATCATCCTGCTCCACAAGGTCGTCGACGGCTACGTGACGCTGTTCGACGTGTACGAGTGCGCGATCAACCCGGATCGACTCGCGGAGAAGTTGGCCGAAGGTGAGGGCCGGCTCGAGCCGGCGATGGAGATCGTGTTCTCGCGGGACGCGTATGAGACCGATGCCGGGTGGGGTGAGCTGGGGATTCAACTGGATCCGGCGTCCGGCCAGGTCGTCGGGCCCGACACCGAGGAGGTCCGGACGCGTCTCGAGGCCCACAACATCGCGTACAGCCGGCGGCGCAAGACCGGCGACGCCGATCCTCGTCTGCAGCAGCTCGAGGCGGTCAAGCGGTGGTTCGAGCACGACTGGCGCCGCATCGAACCCAAGTTGCGGACCTCGATCATCGAAGGGATCTCGGTCTTCCTGTCGCTCTTCGATGATAGTCCCGCCGTGAAATACGTCTTCTGCCCGCCCAAGGCGTGCTACGACCCGATCGCGAACGCCGACGGCCGGTACGGTCGACCGCTGCCCCCGTTCAGCACGCTCCTCGACACCGGCCGGATGTGTGCCCTGAACTTTCCCATGGCCACGAACCCCGCGCTCGCCAAAGTCATCGGGACGATGATGAAGCAGGACTTCCAGCGAGCCGTCCTGGCGCGCATCCCGGCCATGGCCGCGCAATCCGATCGGCACTGGCGAGAAGTGCTGTTCCTCTGCGACGAGTACCACGCGTTCGCGACAGCGGGGGAGGAGGACCCGACCGGCGACGAGAAGTTCTTCAGCCTCTCACGTCAGGGCAAGTGCATCGCCATCGTGGCGACGCAGAGTCTGAGCTCGCTCAAGTCCGCGCTTCCGGGCGAGAGCTGGCGGACGCTCCTCCAGACCTTCCGGACGAAGGTGTTCCTGGCACTCACCGACGACTTCAGTGCGAAAGTGGCGAGCGATCTCTGTGGGCGAGCGGAACGCCTCGTGCCACAGTACCACCTGGCCGAGAGTGGCCAGGACGCCCGCATCAGCGTGCTCACCGGACAAGCCGCGGCGCACAAGTCGACGATCAGCACGTCGAAGAGCTACGCAGTCCACCGCGACAACGTCTTCGAGGCAAAGGTCTTCGCCGAGCTGCGGAACGCCCAGGCGGTGGCGCTGGCGTACGACGGCTCCAATCCCCACCCGCCGACGTACTGCTACCTCAAGCCCAGCTACTTGGATCGCAAGCGGACGTACTTCGAGCAGGTCCGTCGAGGCGAGGTGTGACCATGAGTTTTGAGATCATCCTGCCGTTCCTTCGGCCGATCGCCGGCTTCATCGAGGACGCAGACGTCAGCGAGATCATGGTGAACCCTGGCGGGCGGATCTTCGTGGAACGTCAGGGCACCGTCACCGAGGCGACCAAGGTTCAGATTAGCGAGAAGAACCTGCAGGTGGCGGTAAGGAACATCGCACGCCTGCTGGCCGACGACGTCTCGGAGGAGCAGCCCATTCTGGATGCGAGACTGCCCGACGGCTCGCGGGTGGCCGCCGTCTTACCGCCGTGCAGCGTCGGCGGCACGACGCTGACCATTCGAAAGTTTCAGAGTCGATTCTTTACCGTCGATGATCTCGTCCGCTGCGGGACGCTGACGCCGGCGATCGTGGACGTTGTGCGAGAGGCGCTGTCGGCGAGGCAAACGCTCTTGATCAGCGGGGGCACCAGCACCGGGAAGACCACGCTCTTGAACGCTCTGGCGACTCTGCTGCCGCCGACGGACCGAATCGTGCTCATCGAAGACACGGCCGAGCTGCGAGTGGAGCATCCGAACGTGGTGCGATTCGAGGCGAGGCGGGCACAGCGAGATCTGCCAGCAGTTACGATCCGCGAACTGCTCAAGGCCACCTTGCGTCATCGACCCGACCGAATCATCGTCGGTGAAGTACGCGGCGGCGAGGCCTATGACCTCCTGCAGGCGCTCAATACAGGCCATGCCGGCACGCTGTCGACCATTCATGCGAATTCGGCGCAGCAAGCACTCGCTCGCTTGACGTCGTGCGTCCTGCAGGGCGGTGTCGACCTCCCGTATCAGGCGATACGCCATCAGATCGCTGACGCGATCAACGTGGTGTTGCACCTTGAGCGTCGGTACGGAGTCCGCGGCGTGTCCGGGGTGGTTCGGCTGCGTCGGTACGCTCCCGACCGCGACCAGTACGAGTGGGACAGCGTCGCCGTTGCGTAGACCGGGTAAACGACGTCGTGAACAAGAGGAGAGAAGGGAATCGTGAATCGCGAAGCGCAGTGCAGCCGACGCGATCGACCTCGTCTGCGCGTCGTGCGCCAGCGGGGACGCGTCGTCGCATCGCTGATCAGAGTCACGCGCTACGACGCGGAGCGCGGCACGGTGAATCCATGTTCGCGGCCAGCGCCGTCGCGACCGGCCCGGCCTGACGGGTTCTGGTGCCCGGCTCAACCTCGCGGACATCACCCGGCTAGCCTGGCAACGGCCTCGATGCCACGAGAGGTGGCACCTGCTGGCGCCGGCGGATCCCCTACGCGCGGAAGCGAACACCCTGCAGCCGGCGCTTTAGCGCCGGCTGCGTGGCTTGGGCGGACAATTGCGAGCTCAAAACGGGAGGCTCACCAATGGCGCGCGAACTGCCGAACCGGTTCAACTCATCGTTGTGGATTCCACCGACGCGTTCGGCTCCGTCTGGCAAGTCCAACGCCGGAGGCGTCGCTTTGCGACGGCAGGAACCAGCCGTGGCCGAAAACGGGACCTCCGTCGGCGATGCGCCGCCGACGCGGCTGCTGCGGTTTCCGGCGGTTCGGGAACGGACCGGATTGTCACGCTCGACGATCTGGCGTCTCGAGCGTCGGGGCGACTTTCCGCAGCATCGCCGGATCTCAGCGAATGTCGTCGCATGGGTTGAAACGGAGGTCGCGGGCTGGATTCAGTCGCGCGTGAAACCCGGGGCAGGCTGAGATTGGAGCAAGCTGCGCTGTGTTCCGGCGCGGCCCGGCGTGCCCTGACGGGCTCCGGCGCGACCGGCGCCACCACGATGTCGCGGACATGGTGACGCACCGCTACAGGCTTGCCAAATAAGGATTGAAAAGTCGCAGGACGTCCCGGACATGCTACATTCGCGCAGTGCCATACGGTTCGCATCGCCGCTTCCCGGCCGCGGTCCAACCGTGAGCGGCTAATACAACGCGGCGAAGCCTACCCATGAGCGGGAGTCTATGACGAGCGCCCGAGTGGAGACGTTGATGCGAACCGAGGGGAAGAGCCTGGTTGAACACGCGCCTGCCTCGATCTCAGAAACGGTCGTCCGGCCGATGAGCCGGCACCGTTGCGCGACAACAAGTGGTTGCGCAAGAAGCTATCTCTGGACAGTCATTGTGTTCGCGGCGATCCTGACTGGCTGCAAGTCGCCGATTGACCCCTCGCAGTCGCAATGTCCGGCCTCACCGTTCGTTTCCCTTCCTGCCACAGATGTGTGGGCGTGCCCCCCGGCCGCAGCGATTCATGAGATTGACGCCGACATCCGCGTCGTATTCCTCGCTGATCCGACCGCCGGGACGTTTGTTTGCCATGCGCAAGACGGGTCAGTCGACTTGACGTCCCTTCAGGAGCGCGCGTATCAGGCGTTATACCTGCTGAAACGCTTGCAGTTTGATGCGCCGCTACCATGGACGAACGAGCCGTTGTGGACATGGTTTATTGAGAGTGCCCAGGTTATTGAGTATGACCCACCTGGCCTCGGAGCCATAGGTAACGTTCCCCACTTCGGTGGCGGGACGATATACATCCCGGCGTACGTCCCGCAGATCATCGTTGGTCGGGACTACGTCACCGACCAAGGCTTCCCCACGAATGTGTTCGGATTTGTCCACGAGGCACGACACGCGCAAAAGCAGCACGATTGCAACGGTACTGGGGACGTTTCGATACCTGAGTTGGGCGCATTCGGTGTCCAGTACTACTTTGGGCTCTGGCTGGCTGGTCACGTCGTCGCGCCTTCGCTGACAACCGGGGAGCGGAACTACGCCTTGCAAGCATCCGAATCGCTTCGGGCAAGCCCAACTGCCTTCTGCACGGCATGCGGCGGTTTGTGAACTCGCGTTCCGCGGTCTTGGCAGCATGGCGCCTAATGTCGGCGCTTCCGTATACCCTGCAGGCGTGAACTCATTCATGAGGACCGCCTGGAAGGGGCCGCAGCCGTGAGAGATCTCAACCAGTTTCAGATTGTTGTGTCGGATCGAACGAGAGCCAGACGCTACTCGTTGCATTTGTGCGCCCGCAAAGTGGTGGTCTGTCAGGCGGTTAGGTAGAAAATGCTGGAACGTGCGTGCCACAACAGAGCTGTCCGCCTCCGAACGAATCCGTTACTAGTCTGTCGGATAACAGTTGAGAAACAAGTTGAGAAACAGTGATGAACACTTTGATTGGACTTGACCTGCGGTGGCGTCAAGCGCACTCTCGGCGACAACGAGATGCGCCGGGTTTCGTTCATTTAATGTGTCAACACTCAGTGTTCTAAGCGAGCGAGTCAACACGTTGACCGGATCGGCCAAGTTGATGACGATGTCGATGCCGAGCGGCAGGGCGAGCGCAGCTTTATCTATCGACGTTCGCGGTGCTGAAGTGGCGTATCGCGCGTGCGGGTCTGATATTCGGTGCCGCGTGCTGGTTGTTGACGACAGTTCGGAATCGCGCGACCGTTGGCGATATGACTTAGGCCAGATTGGATGCGAAGTCGAGCAGGCGGGCGGTGCGGCAGACGCCCTGACGGTGATGTGCGACCGGCCTCCCGACCTAATTCTCACGGATCTAAGAATGGATCGCCCTGACGACGGTCTCCTTCTCGCGTATGTCGTCAGGGCGCGCTGGCCTCAAGTCCCGATTGTGCTGTATACGGCACTTGCTAGCGAAGATGATGGGCTCCTTGCGGCAGAACTCGGACTAAGAGTGTTCGAACCAGCCGATCCGGATCCAGTGCTGCCTGCAATCCAGAGCGCTCTGAAGGGCCGCCGACAGCTCGGGCGGACCGTGTCCGAAGGGCCCCGACCGATCGCGGTTCGGTGGCCTCGACCCATCGCGATGAGCTGGGCCATGCAGCAAACGATGGACATGGCTGCCCGCGCCTCCAAGGGAGGACTGCCAATCGTGATCACCGGCGAGACTGGCGTCGGGAAAGAGCTCATTGCACGTGCGATCCACCGATGGAGTCCGCGTGCGAAAGGTCCGTTCGTTGCGCTAAATTGCGGAGCAATCCCGGAGCAGCTGCTCGAATCTGAGGTCTTCGGTCACAGAAAGGGCGCGTTCACCGGTGCCGATTCGGACAAGCCAGGGCTCGTCGACGGGGCCAGCGGAGGGACGCTCTTTCTGGATGAGATCGGCGACCTGCCGCCTAGGTTGCAGGTCGTTCTGCTGCGGTTCCTCGAGAGCGGCGAGTACCGGAGGGTCGGCGATCCAGTGCTGCGAAAAGCCGATGTTCGCGTCGTCTCGGCCACGAATCGCTCGCTCACGGAGTCTATCGACATACGGGAGTTCCGGGAGGATTCTGTATTATCGAATCGCCGGCGTTGTTGTGCACGTACCACCGCTCAGGCAGCGCGTCGAGGACATCGAGGACTACGTCCACGTGTGGTCGGTGCTCCGTGCCGCGGCCTCTGGACGGCCTGCCATAGTTGCACGAGAGGCCGTTTGGCGCCTGAAGGCCGAGCCTTGGCCCGGAAATTTTCGTCAGCTCCAGTACGTCTTGGAGCGCGCCGCCATAGAGTCCGGAGGCGACGAGATCTCCCAGCTGATTGTGGAAGGCGTGGTCGAGCAGGACGCGCACTCTGTAGGTTCGAATCCGCGGACCCCTAGACTGTGCTGTTTCGCATTAGTGTTGACACATTGAGTCGTCTGACGGCAGAGACGACACGAGGGCCAGTCGGCCTATCCTTCCACGAGTTTCTCTTGGCCGGGAAACGTGGGAAGGAGTCGACCGATGACCCTCGAGGACAGCATACACAGTCAGCGTCTGCGCGTGTTGCGGGACGCCGAGCGCCTGGGCAATGTCAGTGAGGCCTGTCGGCGGCATGGACTGTCGCGGACCGTGTTCTATCGGTGGCGCCGGCGGTTGGAGCAATACGGACCGGATGGCGTCCACCCGAAGCGACGACAGGCCCGCCGCGGTCGGCCGCCCGCCGTGCCGGTGCAGCTGGAGCGACGCGTGATCGCCTTTGCCTTGGCGTGGCCGACGTGCGGGCCGCAGTGGTACAGCGATCAGCTGGCCCGCGAGGGCGTGTCGATCGCGCCGGTGACCATCTGGCGGCTGTTGCGTCGTCGCCACCTGGGGACGCGTCGCGCGCGCCTGGCGGTCCTGGAGCACGGGAGTGCGACGACGGGCTTGCTCACGGAGCGGACGGCCAGACCGCTCCGCCACGTCGAAGCGGCGCAGCCGGGCGATCTGCTGTCGCTCGATACCTTTTATGTCGGGAAGCTCAAAGGCGTCGGCAAGGTGTGGCAAATCACGGGGTGTGATGCCGCGTCGTCGTTCGGGTGGGCGCGCCTGATCTTCGGCGAGGTCACGGCGCGGGCAGTCCTGGCCTTCCTGCGCGAGGTCGTGCGACCGACCTATCGCCACGCCGGCTGGCGGTTGCAGCGGGTGCTCACGGACAACGGCAAAGAATTCAAGGGCGCCTTTGCCGCCGGCTGCGCGCGTCTCGGCATTCGCGTGACGCGCACGAAGCCGCGCCACGCCTGGACCAACGGCTTCGTCGAACGGCTGCAGAAGACGATCTTGCACGAGCACTGGCGCATCGCGTTTCGTCGGCAGTACTTCACCAGCCGGCGGACCCTGCACGGCTCGCTCGACCGCTTCCTGCAGTTCTACAACTACGAGCGGACCCATCGTGGGTATCGGCTCCGTGGTCGCACGCCGGCCACCGTCTTTCATGGAGCGGTGGCCGCATGAACGCGTGGATGGAAGTGTCAACACCTTTGCGAAACTGGACACCCTAGACAGAGGCGTGCGCATCGAATCGCCGAGGCCCGGCGCGCACTCCACCTGTGCTCCGGCGACAAGGGGAAAGCCGCCAAGCTACTGAAAATCAGTCGCTGGACATTGCGCCGCTGGTTAAACGAGTAGCGAGGCGGGGACTCAGTGGTGCAAGCTCGCTGCACCATCTGCCCCAATCTCCGTTTCTCTAATGTTGCAATCCCAAGTGACCCTGCCCTTCTATGGGGCTATTGCGCTTGTGTCAGTTGGCACAGTCCTCGCTTGCCGCTAGCAACGTCAGTCGGCTAGATCTTGATCTTGGTGCGTGATCCACCAAAGAGGAGGCGAGTGTGAAGATTACAGCCGAAGCGACCTTAAACGCTCTTGTCGGAGTCACCTGCGTCGTCATGACTTCTGTCGGCGTGCTCGATCTGCGGGCAAAGGTGTCCGGCCAACCGAGCGGAACCGTGGCGGCGGCTGCTTCGCCTTCGGTCATTGGGGCGCGCCCATCGGTCACGCCTCCAACGGGCACGCCTTCTCGCCCAGCGCCTCTTGAGGATGTGACGGACCTCACGATGTCGACGACCGAAGCGGCTGTCAAGATGCGTGGAACCCCAAAGGTCGCACTGATCGAATTTTCGGACTTCGAGTGTCCGTTCTGCGGGGCATACGACCGGGGCGCTTACCAACAGATTCAGCACGAGTTTGTTGATACTGGAAGAGTTGAGTACGTCTTCTTCAATTTTCCACGCGAAGCCATCCATCCACACGCGCTAGATGCCGCCGAAGCGTTTCAATGTGCTGCCGATCAGGGACGCCCGTGGGAAATGCATGACAAGTTGTTCGAGAATCAGAACGCCCTTGGAGTTCCCAGGATTCGGTGGACAGGTAGCATCCGGCACGGAGGCCGATGTCAATGTCCAGCCAATCGGGCAATAGCCATGTTCGTTCGCTCTACGCGTTCATCAAGGACAACACGGGGCCATACCGGGTCAGGATGATGTGCCGGGTGCTCGGGGTCGCTCCGAGTGGCTACTACAAGTGGCTCCAGCAGCCACAGTCACAGCGGGCGCAGGAAGATGCGCGCTTGCTCCGTCTAATTCGGGCGTCGTTTACAAGCAGTCAAGGGATCTACGGCGCCCCGCGCGTGTTTCTTGATTTACGTGAAGCCGGCGAGACCTGCAGTAAGCACCGCGTGGCGCGGCTCATGCGCCAGGCCAAGCTCCGCGCGCTGCATGGTTACCGTACCCGGCGGTGGTCCGTCGGCAAGCCGTCGGTGCTCATCCCGAATCTGCTGCAGCGCCAATTCACCGTGACTCGGTCGAACAAGGCGTGGGTCACAGATATCACCTACATTCGGACCTGGCAGGGTTGGCTCTATCTGGCCGTCGTCATGGACTTGTTCTCGCGGAAGATTGTCGGTTGGGCGGACCTGCCGGCATTCTTCGGACCAATGATTACTGGAGAACAGCGCCAGTTACAGGTGACTCGTGTTCCGATCTCCGTTCGTGTTCTTCCTGGTCAGCGGGAGCCGGCGAAGCCGGCGAGCGCCCCGCAGAAAGACAGGCGGCACCGGTCGCTTTGAATTCCAGCGGCGTCAAATACCCGAGGCTGGAATGGGGCCGCACCTCGTTGTAGTGCCGCCGCCACTCTTCGATGCTCGACCTTGGCGTCGAGCGCGATTCCGGAACCATTGCAGCGACAGATACTCGTCGCGGAACTTGCCGTTGAACGATTCGTCGGCGCCATTCTGCCACGGCTTCCCCGGGTCGATGAACGCCGTCTCGATGCTGGGCGTCGTGCAACCACCGGAGGATCGCGCCGCGCGACGAATTCCGGCCCATTGTCCGAGCGCAGATAGCGCGGCGCGCCGTGCACGCTCACGAGCTGCGTCAGCACCTCGATGACGCGCCCGGACCGAATGCCACCGGCCACATCGATCGCCAGGCACTCCCGCGTGAACTCGTCGATGACGGTCAGGCATTTCAGCTGCTGCCCGTCCGCGCACGTGTCGAACACGAAGTCGTACGCCCACACGTGATTCGACCGCCGTCGGTGGCAGCGGCCGAGGACGGCTGGTGGCCACGCGTCGACGTGGCCGTTTCTGCGGCACCTGCAGCGCTCCTGGCGCCAGAGCCGATACATCCGATCAGCGCTCATCACGTGGCCTTCCCGGTCGAGGAAGATCCGGATCGTGCGATAGCCGTAGCGAGGATACTGGCCCGCCAACGTCCGCATGGCCGGGAGCGACCGGGGCATCCCGTGACGATGAGCCGCGACACGTAGCCCAGCGTCGAGCGCGCCACCGACAGCAAGGCGCACGCGCGGCGGCTCGACAGGCCGCGCCCTTGGGCGTAGGCGACCTGCTGCCGGCGCACGCGTGCGCCTACCATTTTTTTCGCGTGATCTCCTTCAGGACGTCGATCTCGAGATCGCGGTCCGCCACCATCTTCTTCAGGCGGCCGTTCTCCTGCTCGAGCTGGCGGAGGCGTTTGACGTCGGCGGGCTCCAGCGTCCCGTAGTGCTTCCGCCACCCGTAGATCGTCTGGCTGCTGATGCCGTGCTTCTTGGCCACCTCGGGGACCGACTTCTCGTCGGCCTCCCGCAGGATGGTCACCATCTGCTCTTCGGTGAATCGCGTCTTCTTCATGGCTCCCTCGTGTTCGCCGAGGGCGCCATTCTCTCAGGCTTCAGCTGGTCCGAAAAACGCCAGGCAGGTCAGAACGACAAGTCCGCTGGGATTCGCTCGGACATGGCGCGACGCACTGGCTCAGACGGTGCGTGAGCACACCATGGCCTTGGTCAGCCGCGTCGGCGTCGAACGTTGCCTCTGACTCGCGGTACCTCAGCTGCAGGCTGAAGCCCTGAGTGTCGGTGAAGCCCATGTGGGTCCGCCCGCTGACGGTATTCCTGGCCTTCGTCTTTTCGGTGGTTTTGCTTGGCCAGCCACAGGGACTCGGCCCGCAGCAGCCCGCCCGGGACACGCCAGCACAGAACCAACAGAAACAGAACGCTCCAGCCCCGACGTCGCGCATTACCGGTCGTGTCGTGGCCACCGACAGCGGGCGACCCGTTCAGCGCGCGCGGGTCCAGATCCGGGCGCGCGAGCTGCCCGGCGGTCGAGTTGCGCTGACAGACGACTCTGGCGTGTTCGACTTCACGGCCCTCCCCGCCGGGCGGTACACGGTGTCGGTGTCTAAGATAGGGTACATCGCGCTGGAGTATGGCCAGCGCCGGCCACTGCAGCCAGGCATTCCCCTTGAGGTCGGCGACGGCGAGCAACTCCGAGGCGTTGACGTCAGCCTGCCCAAAGGCGGCGTCATCACAGGACGGATCGTCGACGAGGTTGGGGAGCCGGCACCAGGCGCCGCGGTGCGCGTGCTGCGGTACCGCTACGTGGGGGATGAGCGCCAACTCGTGAGCGCCGGGACGGCGCGGACTGATGATCGTGGCGAGTATCGCGTGTGGGGTCTCGATCCCGGCGATTACTATGTCAACGCTGTCACGCAAATTCCCGCGACAAAGGTTGGACCCGGCGGCTCAGCCGCTGCGGCGGCTCCGCGTGGTACCAGCGCGGCGATGCGCTCCGTCGATGGAAGCACGGAAGAAGACGCGGTGAACTACGCTCCGACCTACTATCCTGGCGTCCCGTCGCCTGCGGATGCTCTGCCGTTAACCGTCGGGGTCAGCCAGGAGCAGCAGGACGTCAACTTCAACCTACTGCTCGTCCAAACCTCTAACCTTGCAGGTCGCGTGATGAACCCGGGCGGCGATCCAGCCACAAACGGTTCCATCAGCCTCGCCGCAGAGGGCACGGCGAGCGGAGCGCGCGGCGCCCTGGGGCAGAACTACGGCGGCCGGATCAACAGGGACGGCGGCTTCGTCATTCGCGGGCTTCCGCCAGGCCGGTACGTACTGCGTGCCTCGAGCGACGACACTGGCGTGCAGGCCTACGCCTCTCAGCCGATCACGATGGCTGGCGGGGTGGACGTCAGCGACATGATGGTCCTCCTACAACTGGGTGGTAGCGTGAGAGGTACCATCGAATTCGAATCCTCGACAGCGTCGTCCACCTCGAACTTTCGGTTCGTGCGGATCGCAGCCGTCGCCGCCGACAATGGCGACTTCGGGGTCCGACTGCCGATCGCGCGCGTCGACGGCACTGGGACATTCACACTCGATGGGGTACCTGCCGGTGCGCACTTCATCAGCGCGGCTGACGGCGTCTTAGGCTGGACCCTGAAGCAAGTGCTGCTTGACGGCCGCGACGTCACTGATACACCGGTCGAGGTCCGTAGCAATAAGGAGTTGTCCGGTGTCACGGTTGTCTTCACGGATCGCCTAACGCACCTAACCGGCGTCGTGACAGATCAGAGCGGACAGCCGGTCACGGACTTCACGGTCCTTGCTTTCCCTACCGACGTGTCGCTGTGGCGGTCGCAGTCGCGCCAGATCATGACGGCGCGCCCAGACCAAAACGGCAAGTACGAAATCCAGGGCCTTCCGCCCGGTGACTATTACATCACGATCGTCGACCCCACAGAGCCGGGCGAGTGGTTCGATCCTACCTTTCTCCAGGCTCACGTCCAGTCGGCCACGCACCTCACCCTCAACGAGGGCGACGCCCTCGCACGAGACTTTCAGGTGACGCTAAGGTAGGCGTATGGCGCAAGGCTGGAGCCAACAAGATCGGCATCAGATTGAACATTCCGGAACTGGGCGCCTTCGGTATGGAGTACTACTTCGGCCTTCGGCTAGCGGACTACGCTATCGCGCCGCTTTTGTCGGACGCCGAGCGCGCCTACGCGAGGGACGCTTTAGAAGCTCTGCGCGGGAGCGGCAGTGCCTTTTGCTCGATATGCGGTGGCATCTGAAGGAGCCTGTCAAGGGCTTAGAGGGAGGTGACATGATGGCTCGTCGATTGGGCCTCATCACAGCGTTCTTGATGGCGACCGTTTTGGTCGGCCACACGGCGTACGCGCAGGAAAAGCCGCCGAGCGGATTCGCCATGGGATACCCGGCCGCCGCGGGCGTCCTGTGGAACGTCAGCGACACCGTCGCCCTGTGGCCTGAGCTCATAGAAGTCCGCCACACCTCGACGACGACGAGCGGTTCGCAACGCGATACCAATGCCGTCGGCGCCGGCATTCGCGCGCTGTTGTATCTCAGGCCCGTCGATGCGTTCCGGACGTACATCGCGGGGCAATTCGACTACACCCGGCAACACGTCACAACCGAGACAGCCGTCGGCAGCGGGACCACGGCGGGACTGGGGACGACCACGTCCACGTATTCCGGCGCCGCGTCGTTCGGCGCTCAATACGCGCTGAGTGCCCGATTTGGTGTGTTTGGCGAGGTGGGGATCGAGTACGACCACGAAATGGGAACCGGCGTCATCAGATCGGGCGGCAATACGACCGGCACGCGAAATGCGGTCGGGGTGATTGTCTATTTCTAGTTCATGTAAGGGGCGCCCGTTGAGAATGCTTAACAAGTTGTTCGACACCAGAAAGCCTGGACGGCCAAGGCCGCGAGGCTGGCGACTAATCCCGGTTCCCACTTGAATCGTCGGTAGGACTGTACTTCGATGACGCCATGGCAAACCCGTATGACGTGGCGTTACGGTAGCGCGCCGTGCTGGCGTACGAACGCGGCGAGGGTTCGTATGCGCAGGCAGCGAGGCTGTTCGTCGTGCTGACCGGCCCCCCAAATCCGCTACACGGATAGTGAGAGTCCCTCCGAATTCCTGAGCTGCGCGGCGGCGGCGTAGGCGGCCGGCGTCAGCTGCCCGAGCGAGCGATGCGGCCGCACGGTGTTGTAGTCGACACGCCAGGCCTCGATGATGGCTTGCGCTTCGGGAATGCTGGCAAACCAGTGTTCGTTCAAGCACTCGTCGCGAAACTTCCCGTTGAAGCTCTCGACGTACGCGTGCTCAATCGGCTTGCCCGGGCGAATGAAGCGGAGTTCCACGCAGCGGCGGTACGCCCGGGCATCCAGCGTGCGACCCGAGAATTCGTGGCCGTAGTCGCAGACAATCACCCGCGGTAGCCCGATGGTCTCGGCCAAGCGGTCGAGGACTCGGACGACACGAGCGCCCGGTAGCGAGCGGTCCACCTCGATGGCCGGGCACTCGTGGCTGAAATCGTCGACGATGTTCAGCGTGCGGAACCCACGGCCATCGCCGAGCGTGTCCGCCTTGAAGTCCATCGACCAGCGTTCCAGCGGCACGCTGGGATGCGCGAGCGGCATCCGCTCGCCGCGCGTCAGGCGCTTGCGAGACCGCCGCCGGACCTGCAGGCCGGCGGCGCGATACACCCGATGGACCCGCTTGTGATTGGCATGCAGTCCTTCCCGCGCCACGAGTACGTGCAACCGCCGATACCCGTAGCGCGGCCGGACGGCCGCATGGGCTTGGAGCCGGGCCAGCAGGTGCACGCTGTTCACACGGCCGTGCCGCCGATACCGCCACGTCGCGGTGCTGAGGTCCACGACACGACAGGCCCGACGCAGACTTGCGTGGTACGCGTCAAGGAGCCACCTCACCGCCACGCGCTTCGCGACAGGGCCTACCACTTTTTTCCCACCACCGCTTTCAAGGCCTGGACGTCCAGGGTTTGCTCGGCGACGATGTGTTTCAAGCGGCGGTTTTCGTCCTCGAGCCGTTTGAGCCGCTGCAACTCACTCAGCTCCATGCCGCCGTACTTCGCCTTCCAGCGGTACTACGTCTGCTCGGTGATGCCATAGGCTCGCGACAGGTCGGACACCGTCCGGCCGGCTTCGCCCTCTATGACGATCGCCAGAATCTGTTCGTCGGTGAATTTGCTCCGTTTCATCGGTCCTCCCTTCAACGGAGGACCCCCATTCTACGCGTGGCGGATTAGAGGGGGCCGGTCACTCGTGTTCGACCCGAAAGCTTCCCCGGGTTGACCCGCCGATTCGCGCGCGTCCTGCTGAAATTCGAGTGGTGCGCTGCAGGATCAAGCGAAATTGATATTGTCGCGGAGACCGGCTTCGCCGGCCCGCTCGAGCAACCGCAGTAGCGCCGCTCTTTCCGCCGCTCGTGTCTTGCGCCTGATGACGACGACAATGCCGCGATGAGGCATCGTTTCCGCCAGTTTGAGGAAGTCGTTGCGATTGCAGGTCAGCAATAGACAATCGCGCTCGTGAGCAAGAGCGAGGACGGCAGAATCCGCGGCCTCCGGCGGTAGGACATCGCGGAGCCTGAGGACTTCGTGATTCAGTTGTCGGAGCAGGTACGTGAGATCCTCGGGTACGTCCTGATCGAGCAGGAACCTCACTGCTGATCGCGCGCCATCTGCTGCGCCACCAACAGGTCAATCTCTCCCCGATGATCCTCGTAGTACGCGAGGCACTCGTACACCTGGGCCTTCGTGAGCGTCGGCAGGCACGTTCCGAGGAGACTGTCCACCGTCTCGCCGTTCTGCAGGAGCCCAATTACATCGTGCACGGCGACACGGGTGTTCTCGACGCGCGCGTTTCCGCCACGCACGTCTGGCGACCGCACGATGTACCGATAGGACTGCGAAACCTCGCTGCTCATGACTCTGATGCTACGGGACTCACCGGAGGGAATCAAATCCCTGTCGCAGAACTGTCCCAGAACCCTATCGTCTTGACCTGCTTCGGGATCGCTGTTGAGCGAAAGCAGATACCCCGAATTGAAAAAACCCTGGGAAAATATCACATGCGGGAGAAGCGATGGAGACGGATCGCAGTCGCCCAAGGCAGAGGTCTCGTACCCTTGACATGCGCCTAACGTGGCAGGAGCCACGTAGGCGTCGTCCTGCGTACTGCCACCAGTCTAGACGGTCGGATCTGTTACCTATGTGTTACCTAGAGACTGACCAGAGTCTCAAGAAATACCTAAAATTACTTAGCAAAATTGGTGGGCCCCCCGGGGATCGAACCCGGGACACCGTGATTAAAAGTCACGTGCTCTACCACTGAGCTAGGGGCCCCGGCGACGGACGCACGTGCGCACACCCCGACGCGCAGGCAGGCGCACATTGTACACGTGCCCAATGGAGCCCACCGCGGCCCCCACGGCCGCTTCGCCTGCGGTTGGAGGTGCGCGTGCGGCGGCTACTGCGCCAGCGGCTTGAGAACGGCCAGCTTGTACCCGTCGGGATCGGTCAGCCGGAAGAAGCGCGCGCCCCACGGGGCGTCGACGGGGTCGGAGTCGAGCGTGCCGCCGCTCGCCTTGATGCGACTGGCGATGGCGTCGACGTCCTCGGTCGTCCAGACGTTGATCGAGAAGCCGAGACCCTTGACCCGGTCCCATCCCTTGGCGCCGTCGTCCTGATTCAGGTTGATGCGCACGTCGCCGGCCTTCAGGCCGACGAGGACGGTTCGCCCCTCGTGCTCGTACGTGCGCTCGACACCGAACCCCACGACGTTCTGGTACCAGTTGGCGCTCTTGGCGAGGTCCTTGACGGTCAGGGAAACGGAGGTGGATCCGTGGAACTTCTCGGGTGTTTGATTGGTCATGCGAGTCTCCAAGTGGTGAACGTCCGCCAAGGATAACCCAAACCGGCGCTCGCCACCGAGGTCGAGCCGTTGCCGCTATACTGCTGCCGCGCCATGTCCACCGACCCCACGCGCCGCGTCCTCGTCGTCGAAGACGACCTCTCCGTCAGACGCCCGCTCGTGAAGTTCCTCGAGATGCACGAGTTCGCCGTCGTGACGGCCGAGACGGCCGAGGACGGACTCGACGCCCTCAACCAGAACGGCTTCGTCGCCGCCATCGTGGACCTGCGCCTCAAGCGCGGCACGGGCCGCGACGTGGTCGCCGCGGCGCCGCCGGACATGCCCGTCATCATCTTCTCCGGCGTCCCTTCCGAGTCGGCGGAGCTCGAGCGCCTGCGCCCCCGGACGCGCCTGATCGAGAAGCCCTATTCGCTGGTGCTGCTGATGGAAGTGCTGGAGGACATGGTCGGCGCCGAGGCTCCCGAGCAGCCCGGTGCCTGAGGACCGGCCCCTGGGCGCCGCGGCCCAGACCCCTCCTAGAGAATCTTCATCCCGAGCGCCGACAGCACCAGCTCGGTGCCGAGCTGCGCCGTGGCATTGCGCACATCGAGCGTCGGATTGACCTCGACGACGTCCACCGCGCGCAGGAGACCGGTGTCGGCGACGATTTCCATGGCCAGGTGCGCCTCGCGATAGTCGAGGCCGCCCTTGACCGGGGTCCCGACGCCCGGCGCGATCGACGGATCGCACACGTCCATGTCGAGCGAGACGTGCAGGCCGGCCGTCCCCGCGCGCGCGAGCGTCACCGCCTCCTCCACCACGTCCGCGATGCCGCGCCGGTCGATGTCCTTCATCGTGAAGACGTGCACGCGCGAGTCGCGCACGGCCACCTTCTCGCGCTCGTCCAGGTTCCGGACGCCGACGAGGACGGTCGTCGCCGGCGCGGCCTTGGCCGCGTCGAAACCGACGTGCGCGAGCTCGAGGGGCTCCTGTCCGAGCAGGGCCGCGAGCGGCATGCCGTGCACGTTCCCGCTCGGAGAGGTCGTCGGCGTGTTCATGTCGCCGTGCGCGTCGAACCAGAGCAGGCCGATGGATCCCGGGCCGGCGCGACGGGCCCACGCCGCGGTCGCCGCGACCGATCCGGCCGCGAGGCTGTGATCCCCGCCGAGGACCAGCGGCAGCGCGTCCTCGGCCAGCGCGGCGAGGGCGGTCCGGTACAGCTCGGCGCACACGCTGGCGATCTCGTCCACGTACCGCTTCCGCTCATCGCGCGGCTCGTGCGTCTCGGGAATGGGCGTGTGCAGGTCGCCCTGGTCCAGCACCCTCCGCCCGAGGGCGCCGATCCGCTCGCCGAGTCCGGCGATCCGGAACGCCGAGGGCCCCATGTCGACGCCGCGCCGGTTGCCGCCGAGATCCAGCGGAACGCCGATGAGATGGATGGGGCGCATGGCGTTGTTCCGCCCTCAGCTCCTGAGCTCCGCCTTCGCGGCGTGTTCCAGCCATCCCATGGCCTGCTTCGCGGTGGCGCGGCCGTCGGCGACGCAGTCCGGAATTCCGACGCCGCGGAAGCCGCTGCCGGTGACGAAGAGACCGGGATACGCCGCGAGCCGGCGCTCGATCTCCGCCATTCGCGCGAGGTGCCCGACCTCGTGCTGCGCATTGGCTCGCACCCAGCGATAGACGCGCGTCAGGATCGGCTCGCCGGTGATGCCGAGCAGCGGCTGGACTGCCGCGAGCGAGCGATCGACGAGCGCGGCATCGGAGTGCTCGAGCGCGTCCGGGTCGCGCGCGCCGCCGACGAAGGCGCGCAGCAGGACGCGGTCGTCCGGTGCGCGGTGCGGCCACTTCGACGACAGCCAGGACCCGGCGAGGATACCGGTCGCCTCGCGGCGCGGCACCACGAAGCCGGATCCATTCAGGGGATGGCGAACCGCCGCGCGCGGGAACGCCATCACCACGGTGCCGGTCGAGACGTAGCGGACCTCGCCGCACAGCCGCGCCAGGTCGGCGTCCAGCGGGACGAGCATCGGGCTGGCGGCGTGGGCCGGCGCGGCGACGACCACGGCGCGGGCGGTGAGGCCGGGCGCGCCGTCGATCTCGACGCGATAGCTCCCGTCGGCGCGGCCGGCCCGATCGATCTGGACCGCCGTCACGCGCGCGCCCATCCGGACGCTCGCGGGCGGCAGGCGCGCGGCGAGCGCCGTGACGAGCTCGCTCAATCCGCCGGGCAGCGATCGGAACGCGCCGTCGGTCGAGGGGCCGCGCGGTGCCGCGCGAAACGCGCGCAGCAGGCTGCCGTGCGTGCGCTCGGCGGTCACGAAGCGCGGGAAGAGCGCGTCGAGCGACAGTCGGTCGACGTCGCCGGCGTGGATTCCCGCCAGGAGCGGCTCGGCGAGGTACTCGGTGGCCTCGACGCCGAAGTGGCGCCGCATGAACGCGCCGATGGACTCGTCCTGGTGGGCGCGCTCGGGCCTGGGCCGCATGAGGATCTCGGTGCCCATGCGGAGCTTGCCCGGCCACGAGAAGAGGCTCGATCGGACGAACGGCCCGACGCGCGTGGGAATGCCGAGCACCGACGCCGCGGGCAGCGCGTGGAGCCGGCCGCCGCGCTGGATATAGGCGAGGCGCGGCGGCCTGGTCGGCACGAGCCGGTTGCCGAGGCCGAGCTGCTCGGCGAGGCGGATCCCGTCCGGCTTCTGCACCAGGAGGGAATCCGGACCGGCGTCGATCGTGAAGCCGTCGGCCTGTTCGCTCAGGATCACGCCCCCGACCCGCTGGCCGGCCTCGAGCAGCACGAAGGGAATCCCCGCCTGCGTCAGCTCGAAGGCCGTCGCCAGTCCAGCGATCCCGGCGCCGATCACGACGACGTCGGGCGCGTCGTTCACAGGCGGCTCCGCACGAGGTCCTCGAGCAGCGCGATGAAGGTCGGGGACGTGTTGAGCGACTCGGTGCGTCGCAGCTGCACGCCGTGCTCCCGCGCGACGCCGGCGGCCTGGACGTCGATATCGAACAGGATCTCCGTGTGGTCGCAGACGAAGCCGATGGGGACGATCAGGAACCGGCGCGCGCCGCGCGCCGCGCGCAGGGCGATGAAAGCGCCCAGGTCGAGGCCGATCCAGGGCTCGGGCGTGCGCCCGGCGCTCTGAAACGCCCGGCGGTAGCGGACGAGGCCCGCCGCCCGGGCCACACCGCGCGCCGTGCGCGCGACCTCGGTGGCGTAGCGATCGCCCCGCTTGATGACGCTGACCGGCAGGCTGTGGGCCGTGAAGATCACCTCATCGTCGGCCGTGGGGCGGATCGCGGCGAGGCGCTCGGCGAACGCCTGGATGAGGAGCGGGTGCTCGAAGTAGGACGACACGGACTCGAACTCGAGGCCGGGCGGCAATGCGGCGATCGCCGCGTCGTGATACTTGCGCGCACTGAGCGACGATGCCTGCGGGGCGAGCGGGATGCCGATCACGCGCGTGACGCCTTCGCCCGCCAGCGACGTCAGGGCGTCGGCGATGAACGGCTTCCAGTTCCGCATGCCGACCGCGACCGGCACGTCCGGGCCGAGCCGGGCGCGCAGCGCATCGCCCTGCGCCATCGTGAGATCGGTGAGCGGCGACCGCCCGCCGATGGCCGCGTAGTTGTGACGCATCTCCGCAACGAGCTCGTCGGACGGCGGACGCCCGCCCCGCACCAGACGCAGGTACTCCGGCATCTCGTCCAGCGACGACGGGGTGCCGTGGGCCATCAGGAGGACGCCGGTTCCCGGGGTTCTCAAGGTTCTCAGGGTTCTCAGAGTTCTCAGAGTTCTCGCACCCAGCACCCGGGGCGTGCACCTGGCACCTGGTGCCTGGCGCCCGGCGCCCGGCGCCCGAACCATTCTAATTCGCCGTCTGCTGGTGCACGTACTGGGCGACGAGCTGGACGTGCTCCACCGGCGTCGAGGGCAGGATGCCGTGCCCCAGGTTGAAGATGTGACCCGGCCGGCCGCCGGCCCGATCGAGCACGTCGTCGACGGCGGCGAGGATCCGATCGATGGGCCCGAGCAGGACCGTCGGATCGAGGTTGCCCTGGATGGCGCGTTCGGGACCGATACGCTCCCAGGCGACGTCGAGGGGCGTCCGCCAGTCGGCCCCGATCACGGCCCCGCCGGCCTCGGCGATCTCGGCGAGAATCGCCCCGGTGCCGACGCCGAAGTGAATCGTCGGCACATCGAACGGCGCCAGCCGGTCGAAGATCCGGCGCGTGTGGGGGAGGATGAACTCGCGGTAGTCGCGCGCGTTGAGCGCGCCCACCCAGGAATCGAATACCTGCACGGCGTCGACGCCGGCTTCGACCTGCGCCACCAGGTAGTCGCCGATCACGTCGGCCAGCAGATCGCAGAAGCGGTGCCAGGCGTCGGGGTAGCCGTACATGAGCGCCTTCGTGTTCGCGAAGGTGTTCGAGTGCCCGCCTTCGATCGCGTACGACGCGAGGGTGAACGGCGCGCCCGCGAAGCCGATGAGCGGCACGCGCCCGTCGAGCTGGCGCTGCACGAGCAGGATCGCCTCGAGGACGTGGCCGAGCGACTCGCGCGGTTCGAAGCGGCGCACGCGCGCCAGGTCGTCCGTCGTGCGGAGCGGATTGTCGATGGCCGGACCTTCACCGCGGACGAAGTCGAAGCCGATGCCCATCGGCTCGAGCGGCAGCAGCAGGTCCGAGAACAGGATCGCCGCGTCGACGTCGAGCCGGCGGATCGGCTGCAGCGTCACCTCCGTGGCGAGCTCGGGCGCTCGGCAGATTTCGAGCAGGGAGTAGCGCTGCCGCAGCTCGCGGTACTCGGCCATGTAGCGACCCGCCTGTCGCATGAACCAGACGGGCGTGCAGTCGACGGGCTGGCGGCGGCAGGCTCTGAGAAAGCGGGATCCGGGGTCGGTCAGTGGGTCACCCTGAGCAGGTTGCGCGCGAGGCCGACCAGATCTTCGAGCCACAGGGGCTTGAAGCGGAGCTCGGCGCCGAGGGCGCGCACTTCGGACGAAACGATGTCGTCGAGGAAGTAGTCTCCGGTCACGATGGCGACCGGCGTGGTCCGCTGTTCCTGGCGCGTGCGGAGCCGACGAAGGAACCCCAGCCCGTCGACGAGCGGCATCCGCAGATCGAGAATGATGGCGTCGGGCGGATTCGATTCGGCCTCGCGCAGGCCGTGCTCGGCGGTTATGGCCGTGGTCACCGAGAAGCCTTCCAGCCGGAGCATCCGTGCAAACGTCTGCGTAACGCCCTCATCGTCGTCGACGATGAGAATCTTCGGCCCGTCGAGGGCCTGAACCGGTTCCACCGCTGGCACTTAGCTATTCTACCTTCCGGGGGTTCCGCCATTGTAAACCGAGACCGGCCGAATTGGTTTCAAGACCGAAAACACGCCTCGAACCGTGCTAGGATTAGGGGTTTCATTGCGGCGATCCAATCTTTTGGAGGCAGTCGGTGAGCCCTATCCTCGTGCGGCCGGTTCGTGAGCAGCTCGAACACGACCGCATCATCAGAGCGCTCCAGGCAAAGAGCCGGCGGAAATATGAGGTGGGCATCAACCCGGGCGCCGAGCAGAACGCGCCGGTCGGCAACGGCGCGGCGGCGGTCTACCCGGACCTCGTCCTGTGGTCCCAGGAGCGGGGCAAGCGGCTCCAGGCGGTGATCGAGGTGGAAACGGGCGAGTCGGTGAACCACCTCGAGGCGCTGGCACAGTGGGCGGCACTCGGCCGGCTCCGCTGTGCGTTTCATCTGTACGTCCCGGCCGGCATGGTCGACGTCGCCAAGCGGCTCTGCGAGGACAACCACATCTCGGTCAACGAGTTCTGGAGCTATCACTCCATCGGCGACCAGGTGCGGTTCAACCTCGTCTATCGCGCTCGCGAGACCGCCCCGGCCAAGCCGAGGGCGCGCACGTCCGCCAAGGAGACCAAGGCGCCGGCGCGCCGCCGGCCCGCGGCCCGGGCGCGCACCGCGAAGAAGGCCTCGGGCAAGAGCGCTCGCACGGCGCGGCGCAAGTAGCCATTGCCGGTCCTCAAGTTCCATCGCGACAAGCGGGGTTACGAGTACTTCTCGCTCGTCGAGCCCTCCGGCCGGAAGGGGAAGCCGCGGACGCGGATCCTGTACTGGTTCCGCACGCCGCCCCACGTGAAGCTCGGGCGCGAGCCTTTCGACGACGAGCTGCGACGGGCGCTCGAGGCGCAGTATCCCCGGGTCAGGTTCGACTGGGCCCGCATTCTCGCGACGCCAATCCCGTCGGCTGAAGACGAGATGTGGCGCGAGCGGCGGCGTGCCGCGAAAGCCGCGAAGCAGGCCGCGCGAACCGGGCCGAACGAGGACGCGACGGCCGACGAGGCCGCGCAGGGGGGCGATGAGGCGCTCGAGCCGGAGGAGGGCCCGCCGGCCCCGGATACGCTCGAGGCCGGCGGCGCGTCGCCCGTCGACGCCGCGTCATCGGGCGAGGCCGAGGGGGACGCGGCATCGCCCTCGGCCGACGGCGGCGCGCCCGCGGAGGCCGCCGGCGTGCCGCGGCGGCGACGGCGTCGACGCCGGGGAAGGCGCCCCGGCACGGGGTCCGGGGGCGCGACCTAGCGGGTATAATCAGCGCTATGAGCTTGAAGACGCGAGGGTTCTGGGCGTCGGCCCTGTGGATCGCACTGGCCGCGGGGCTGGCCGCTCAGGCACCGGCGCAGGCTCCGCAAGCGCCGGGCACGCCGCCCGCGGCGCCGGTCCCGTCCGGTCAGCGCCCGACCTTCCGCGTGCAGGTCGATCTCGTGAGCCAGGACGTGATCGTCCGCGATCAGAAAGGGCAGTTCGTCCCGGATCTCACGAAGGACGACTTCCAGATCTACGAGGACGGCGTCCTGCAGGACATCTCGTCGATGACGGTCGTGCACGGTGGGCGCGTCAGCACGCCGCTCGTCGCCGCGCCGCCGAAGCCGCCCGAAGGTCTGATCCTGCCCGCGAGCCGGCCGACCAGCGACGTGTCCGGGCGCATCTTCCTGTTCTTCATCGACGACCTGCACCTGCAGTTCCAGAACACGGTGCGCGTGAAGAACCTGTTCCGGAAGCTCGAGAGCCAGCTGGTGCATCCCGGCGATCTGTTCGGCCTGATCTCCAGCGGGCCGTCGTCGATCCGCGTCGACATGACGTACGACAAGGCGCGTCTGGAGGAGGCGATCAACAAGATCGCGGGCGACGAGCTGAAGCCGGAGGAGATCATTCAGGCGTCGGCGGGCGGCGCGGGCGGTCCCACCGAGCTGCGTTACCGCGCGCAGGTTGCCTTTGCGACGGTCATGCAGACGCTGCACAACCTGGAGCAGGTGCACGATCGCCGCAAGGCCCTCGTCTACGTCAGCGACGGGTACGACTTCACGCCGTTCCAGGAAGCGCGGCTGGGACTGATGGATCCCAGCTCGCCGTTCCTCCAGAACAGCGGCCAGCAGGACTACAACACGCTGATGCAGCAGGCGCAGGGCGACACGCCGGGCACGAGCGCGACATACGCCTCCCAGGACCCGGGGGTGCAGGAACAGCTCAGGAACGAGGAGTTCGCGAACGCCGACCTGGCGATGGAGCTGGCGGAGATCACGCGGGCCGCGAACCGGGCGAACGCGACCATCTACACCATCGATCCGCGCGGACTCGTGGGGCAGCCCGACATCGACTCGGACGTCGACCCGGCGCAGTGGCGCGAGTACATCCAGAAATCCCAGGACACGCTGCGGACGCTCGCCGACGACACGGGCGGCATCGCAATCGTGAACTCGAACGACTTCGACCGCGGCATCCGCCGGATCGATGCCGACTCGAGCGACTACTACGTGCTCGGGTACTGACTCGAAGAACCCGGATCCCACCAAGCGGCGCCGGAAGATCGAGATCAAGGTGAAACGTCCCGACCTGGTGGTGCTCTCGCGCCAGGAGTACGTGCTGCCGCCCCAGACGTCGAGCGCCGCGGCCCAGCGCTAGGCGCCGACGCGCCGGGCGCGAGGCGCCGTCGGCTGGAGCCCGGCCCGCTGCATCCGCGCGCGGCCGCGCGCGGGGATGGCGTGCAGCCGGTCGGCCTGCACGGCCCGCTCGACGGCCTGCGTCAGGTACGTCTCGTCGATGTCGGCGCCGATGAAGTTCACGCCGGCCCGCACACACGCCACCGCCGTGCTCCCGAGCCCCAGGAACGGATCCATCGCCAGGCGAATGCGCGAGAGTCCGTGCAGGCGGAGGCACTGCTCCGGCAGCTTCGACGGAAAGGTCGCCGGGTGCGGTCGATCGCGATCGCGATGCTGGATCGTCTCGTAGGGGATGAACCAGGTGTTGCCGCGGCAGCGCAGGCCGCTCGAGGCGCCGCGCCAGCGTCCGATGTTCGACTTGTCCTGGTACGGCACGCCGAGCGCCAGCCGGTCGATCGCCGTTCGTCCCTGCGGCGTGAAGTGGAAGACGAACTCGTGGCAGTCGTTCAGATACCGCTGGCTGTTGATCGGCTTGTAGTGGCCGACGGCGAGGTCGTCGGCGAGCCCGGCTCCGGCGCCGGCCGCAGCCCGTTCGATGGCAATCGACTTCACCCAGTGGATGATGTTCTGGAGCTGCAGGTGCGGTCGCGCCGCCTGCGCCACGTCGAGCGCCGTCCACGGATCGCTCGGCTTCGCGCCCACGTTCAGGAAGAGCGAGCCCTCGGGGCGGAGCACCCGGGCGGCCGCGGCGATCCAGCGGCCCGTCCAGTCGAGGTACTCGGAGGGCGAGAGCCGGTCGTCGTAGCGGTTGTAGTCGATGCCCAGGTTGTACGGAGGAGACGTCACGATCACGTCGACGCTCGCGTCGGGAAGGCCTGCGAACACATCCAGGCAGTCAGCCAGGTAGAACCGGCCCGCGCAGCGTTGGAACGTCTGGGAGGAGTGAGGTTTGAGGACCAGCGACATATCCCGACCATGTTTCGGTTCGGGTGCGCCGGGACGTTAGCGGCGGGCGGCGTCAGGAGGCCTTGGAGACCGGCGCGGCCTGGCGTTCGGATCGGGCCGTCGGGACGACGTGGTTCCGGCGGTGACCGTGGCTCGCGCACCCCCGGCCCTTTTCCTCGACGTACACGAGCTCGCGGCTGGTCGCGACCTCGCGGTACCGGCCGATGACGCATCCGCATGCCAGCGTGCTGAAGCCCAGGAGTCGCACCAAGCTCATGAGGCCCTCCACGGTTCGCATCCTCCAGTCTTCGCGCGTTGCAATCCGCATGCCGCTCGCAGGTCGAGCCGCCCGGGCGCGTGCGACAGGATGTATCGGTCGGAAAATCGGGGAAGGTGAGCCGATCCCGGGCGAAGCCGGCCGCGACCTCGGATCTCGCCGCCGGAAAGATTGACCTGATCAGGTGTCAGCTCTTGCATGGCAGCCGCGAATCCGTCAGGCCCCCAACGCGGCCGTCGCGTACCTTCTCGGTGTCGACCGGCGTCTTTGCACTAGGATGCTTCTGATGAGGCGTTTCGTCGTCGGCTGTCTGCTCGCGATCGTGCCGGCGAGCGCCCACGCCCAGGATCCGGCCGCGGTGAGCCGGCTCGTCGACGCGCCGGCCGTGCACGCCGTGCTCGACGGGGCGCGGGCCGCCGAGGGTGCCCTCATCGAAGACCAGATCCGGTACTGCGAAGTGCCCGCCCCGCCGTTCGAGGAGCAGGCGAGAGGCGAACTGCTCAAGCAGGAATTCGAGCGGGTCGGCCTGGCGAACGTGCGGATCGACGCGGCGGGCAACGTGCTCGGCGATCGACCGGGCGCCTCGCTCCATCCGCACCTCGTGATTGCCGCGCACCTCGACACGGTGTTCCCCCAAGGCAGCGACGTCACCGTGCACCGCGAGGGCACGCGGCTGCGCGGCCTCGGCATCAGCGACGACTGCCGCGGGCTCGCCGTGCTCGTCGGCATCGCGCGGGCGCTCGAGCGCGGACACATCCGCACGCCCGGCTCGATCACCTTTGTCGCCGACACGGGCGAGGAGGGCCTTGGCGATCTGCGAGGGATGAAGCGCCTGTTCGGCGAGACGATGAAAGGGGAGATCGACCGCTTCGTCTCGATCGACGGCGCCGGGCTCGACATCGTCCATCTGGCGGTCGGCAGCCACCGGTACCGGGTCACGTTCCACGGGCCCGGCGGCCACAGCTTCGGCGCGTTCGGCCTGCCGAATCCGGCCGGCGCGCTGGGACGGGCGATCGCGAAGCTCCAGGAGCTGCGCGTGCCCGCCGATCCGCGGACGACGTTCAACGTCGGGCGTATCGGCGGAGGCACGTCCGTCAACGCGATTCCCTCGGACGCCTGGATGGAGATCGATCTGCGCTCGGCCGACCAGGCGGAGCTCGCGAAAATCGACGCCGCATTCCAGCGATTCGTCGACGAGGCCGTCCGCGAGGAGAACACCCGCTGGGACCGCCCGGGCGTCGTGACGGTGACGCGGGAGATGGTCGGCGACCGGCCCGCGGGCACGACGGCCGTCGACTCGCCCATGGTCCAAACCGCGGTCGCCGTCACCAACGCCCTGCAGCTGCCGGTGCTGTTCGCCGAGGGCTCGACGGACGCGAACCTCCCGATGAGCCTCCACATCCCGGCCATCACCATCGGAGGCGGCGGGCGTGCCCGCGGCGTGCACGCCACCTCCGAGTCCTTCGATCCGACCGACTCCTACCTGGGCACCGAACGTGCCATCCTGCTGACGATCGCGCTGGCGCAGTAGCCCGGCCCTCTACCAGGCCCGCAGGGCCTTGAAGGCCTCGAGATCGCGCGCCCTCTGGGCCGCGGCCGCCCGGCGTGCCATGACGATCCGCGCGAGCAGCAGCACGTGCGCGACTCCCACGACCGCGATCTCGATCGCCGTCGGGCCTGCCGCCATCGCCGCCAGGAAGGTGACGAGCGTCGCCGCGAGGAACACGGTCGAGAAGAGCGCGTCGCTGCCGCCGCGGCCTGCGCCGCGCGCGGCGAAGGCCATGATCCGGTGCTCCCAGCCGGCGTCCTCGGGGCCTTCGAAAAACACCTGGATGTACCGCCCGATGCGCTCGATGCCCGTGTGCAACGCGAACACGGCCTCGAACGTGCCCCCGAGGACGACGAGGGGCACGAGGTCGACGGCGGGCGGCGCACTGGCGACCCAGATTGCCGTGACGAGACCGCCCCAGGCGGCCAACCCGGCCCCGAAGATCCAGATGCGCGCGGTGCCCCGCTGGCGGATGGTGTCGCGCAGCGCGCGATACTCCTCGAGCTGACGTGGCGTCATCGAATGGCCCTTAAGTGGTTTCGGTTTTCGGCCGATAATTCCCTTGCAGTCTAGTAATTGTCTGCTACAATTTCGTCCTCGCAAACATCGGTTACAGTCAGCGGGGTACGCGGGTGCGCAGAAAATCAGGTTTCTGGATCGGTCCTTTTCTGCTTGCGGGTCTGATTGCGCTGACCGGTGCCCCGCGCGCCGACGCGCAGTCCCGGATTACGCCCGCGGCCACCCGCTACAAGGTCGACGCCAAGGGCGACCTCGTCCCCGAGGTGCGGGCCGCCGCGGCGATCATCCTCGATCCCGTCACGAACCAGGTGCTCTTCGAGGAGCACGGCAACGACCAGCGATCGATCGCCAGCATCACGAAGGTGATGACGGCGGTCGTCTTCCTCGAGACGAACCCCGACCTCGACGAGCACGTCACCGTGACACGCGCCGACGTGTACCACGCGTCGACCACGCACCTGCGCGCAGGGGATCGCGTGAAGGCGGATGATCTGCTGCACCTGCTGCTCATCGCGTCCGACAACGCCGCGGCGCGCGTGCTCGCGCGCATTTCTCCGTACGGCGCCAAGGGCTTCGTCACCCGGATGAACGAGAAGGCGATCGAGCTGGGCCTGACCAGCACGCACTACGCCGATCCCTCGGGCCTCGTCTCCGAGAACGTGTCGTCGGCCTACGACATCGCGCGGCTCATCACGATGGTCTCGAAGAACCCGACGATCGCCGCGCTCATGCAGACGTCGGAGTACACGCTGCGCACCACCCGCGGCCGTCCGATCACCTTCCACAGCACCGATCACCTCCTCGGCCGCGACGATGTGGAAGTTCTGGCGGGGAAGACCGGCTTCATCTCCAAGGCCGGCTACTGCCTCGCGACGCTGCTCCAGCTGCCGCAGAGCGGACAGAAGGTGGCCGTCGTGGTGCTGGGTGCCCGGTCGAACAACGGCCGCTTCGCCGAGGTCCAGAACCTCTTCCGCTGGTTCGAAGCCAAGACCTCCACGATTTTCGCCACCAACACCAGTCAGCAGGACTAGAGCGGTCTTCGTGTGGATGTAGCGGCCGACCTTCAGGTCGGCTTCGCATTGGCGGACCTGAAGGTCCGCGGCGACATCGATCTCGGGGCGAGATCGATCTCGGGGCGACATCGATCTCGAAAACGCTGTAGCCGTCAGCCGCTGTACCCGCGCTGCATGGCCGCCGCGTCGAGCGGCAGCGTGGCGATGGTGTCGGCCGCCACGAGCACGGGCCGGCTCGCGTGGCGGGCGTCGTACGCCTTCAGATAGCGCCCGCAGGCGTCGCACGCCGAGACGCGGTACCGCCCGTCGCGCGTCGCGAACGAGGTGATGCGCGTGCGGTCGTCGTTGCCGCAGAAGGGGCAGGCGAGCGCCGCGAAGCCCCACTGCGCCAGGCAGCGCCCGCAGACCAGGCGGCGCGTCGCGGCCGGCGTGATGATCGAGAAGTCCGGCTCCCACCCGCAGACCGGACACGTGCCCCGCTGCCACGCGTCGAGCTCCGGCCGCTGCATCAGGAGCTCGGCGCACCGCGAGAGGAAAGGCCGGATCGCCAGCACGAGCACCTGCTCGGCGCCGTCGGAGGCCGCGTCCGGCTTCTGCGCCGAGGGTCGCGCGTCGGAGGTGGCGGTGTACCAGTCCGCGACCAGCGGCTCGAGGCCGTCCGCGTCGCGCCCGATCGCCAGCGATCCGTGCGTGCTCCTCGTCGCCGATCGCGTCGAAGCGGTGCAGGATGTCGGCCGCCTGCCGCAGCGCCAGCCGGAAGTCGGTCCAGTCGATCGGGATGTCGGCGAAGCCGACGACGGGCCGTCCGGATCCGAGCTGCGCCGACAGGCGCGCCGCGTCCGCCTCGATCCAGGGCAGGGAGACGCGTGCCTGGATGCGCCGCTGCATCTGCACGAGCTCGATCTGCATGTCGACGGCCGATTCGAGCTCCGGCTGTTCGCGGCCGATCCGCCGCAGCTCGAGGATCTCCGGCGGGTCGGCGCGCGGACTGCGGACGGGACGCTGGCTCACTCGCGGCATTCTGGCCCGACCGGCGCGCGCGCGCAATGGTGCTAGACTGACCGGCTGCGCGATGCCGACGAAATCCTCCGCGCGCCGTGTCCGCCGGGCCCTGCTCATCGGTTCCGAGGCCCTGCCGTTCTCGAAGACCGGCGGGCTCGGCGACGTCCTCGGTGCGCTGCCCGCCGCGATCGCCCGCCTGGGCTGGGACGTGACGCTGGTCCTGCCGAAGTACCGCGGCACGTCGCCCGGCGGCACGTTCGTGGAGCGCCTGCCGATCACGGTCGGCGCGTTCTCGCGCGAGGTCTCGCTCTACGAGTCGGCGCTCGGTGACGCGCGGGTGCTCCTGGTCGACTGCCCGGAGCTCTACGACCGCGACGCGATTTACGGGGTGGGCCACGACGACTATCCCGACAGCCCGTTGCGATTCGCGTTCCTCGTCCGCACGGCGCTCGAATATGCGGCGCGGCCCGAGCGGCGGCCGTCGATCGTGCACGCGCACGACTGGCAGGCGGGACTCGCGCCCGTCTACCTCCGGACGCGCTACGCCGATCATCCCGTGCTCGGCGGCACGCCGAGCGTCTTCACCATTCACAACCTGGCGTACCAGGGGATCGCCGAGCCGGACTGGCTCCCGCGCCTCGACCTGCCGTGGGATCTGCTCTCGATCGATCGCATGGAGTACTGGGGGCGCATCAGCCTGCTCAAGGGCGGGATCACGGACGCGACGCTCGTCACGACCGTCAGCCCGCGCTACGCGGCCGAGATCCAGACGCCCGCGTTCGGCTTCGGCTTCGACGGCGTGCTGAGGAGCCGGGCCGGCGTGCTCGCGGGCGTCCTGAACGGGATCGACACGGCGGTGTGGGATCCGGCCCGCGACCCCTGGCTGCCCTCGCCCTACGGTCCGGCCGATCTCTCCGGCAAGGCGCGCGCGAAGCGCGCGCTGCTCGAGCGCTTCGGGCTGCCGGCCGACGCGCAGGCGATGGCGCGGCCGCTCATCGGGATGGTGTCGCGCATGGTCGATCAGAAAGGCTTCGACCTCGTCGCCGCCGCAGCCGGAGATCTCGCGCGGCTGGACGTGGCCTTCACCGTCGTGGGCACCGGCGAGGCGCGGTACGAGGAGATGTGGCGCCGTCTCGCCGCGAGTCGTCCGGGCCGAATCGGCGTCTACGTCGGCTTCGACGAGGGCCGCGCGCACCTGGTGGAGGGCGGGGCGGACATCTTCCTGATGCCGTCGCGCTTCGAGCCCTGCGGGTTGAACCAGATGTACAGCCTCCGCTACGGCACCGTGCCCGTCGTCCGGGGCGTCGGCGGCCTGGCCGACACGGTGCGGGACGCGGAATCCGGCGACGGGCGCCTGCCGCGCGGCGCCAACGGGTTCGTGTTCGAGGAGGCCTCCGGCGAAGCGCTCGTCGGGGCCATCCACCGGGCCCTCGCCCAGTTCGCCCGCCCGCGCCGCTGGCGGGCCCTCCAGGCGGCCGGCATGCGCGCCGATCACTCCTGGGACCGTTCCGCCCGGGAGTACGTCAAAATATACAAACGGGCGATCGAGGCGGTGCGCCCCGCGGCTCCCGGAGCCTGAGCCGAAGGCCGGGGCCCGGAGCGCACGTCTGAGCCGAGAGCCCATATCGGAGACCCCAATGAGCGACAACGTGCAGACCTTCACGGACGGCAACTTCGAGGAGACGGTCCTCAAAGCGGAACTCCCGGTGCTGGTGGATTTCTGGGCGGAGTGGTGCGGCCCCTGCAAGCGGCTGGGCCCGACGGTGGAGGCGCTGGCCAAGGACTACGCAGGCAAGGTGACGGTGGGGAAGCTGAACGTGGACGACAACCCCAACACCGCCTTCAAGTTCCAGATCCGCGGCATCCCCGCCGTGCTGCTCTTCAAGGGCGGCCAGGTGGTCGAATCCATCATCGGCCTCGCGCCGAAGGACGACTTCACCCATGCCATCGATCGGCACCTCTAATTGAATCCCGAAGCCGGGGAGCTGGGGCTCGGTTCCCCGGTTCCTTCGTGCCTTCACTTCCGCGTCCCTGAACTCAACCATGCCTCGTCACGTCACCGTCATCGGATCCGGCCCGGCAGGCCTCACGGCCGCGCTCTACGCGGCGCGCGCCAATCTGCACCCGCTCGTCATCGAGGGCGTCGAAGCGGGCGGTCAGCTCATGATCACCACGATGGTCGAGAACTATCCCGGCTTCCGGGACGGCATCATGGGCCCGGAGCTGATGGCGGACATGCGGGCCCAGGCCCTGCGGTTCGGTGCCGAGCTCCTGCAGGGCAACGTCGCCTCCGTCGATCTCGGCAGGCGGCCGTTCCTCGTCAAGGCAGACGAGATCGAAGTCGAGACCGAGTGCCTCATCATCGCGACGGGCGCGTCGGCGAGGCTGCTGGGGCTGCCGTCGGAGCGGACGCTGATGGGACACGGCGTCTCGACCTGTGCGACGTGCGACGGCTACTTCTTCCGCGGCCTCGAGATTGCCGTGGTCGGAGGAGGCGACTCGGCGATGGAAGAGGCCGTCTTCCTCACCAAGTTCGCCAGCAAGGTGACGCTGGTGCACCGCCGCGAGGAGCTGCGCGCCTCGAAGATCATGCAGGACAAGGCACGGGCCAATCCCAAGATCGAGTGGCTGCTCGACAGCGAGGTCGTCGAGATCAAGGACACAGACAAGGGCGAGGTCGACGCGATGGTCGTCCGCAACAACAAGACGGGCCGGGAGACCACCCTCCCGGTGAGCGGCGTCTTCGTGGCCATCGGCCACACCCCGAACACGTCGCTCTTCACCGGCCAGCTCGAGCTCGACGCCGGCGGCTACATCGTCACGCGCGACGGCAGCAAGACGAGCGTGCCCGGCGTCTTCGCCTGCGGCGACGTGCAGGACCACGTGTACCGCCAGGCGATCACGGCCGCGGGGTCGGGCTGCATGGCCGCCATCGACGCCGAACGCTATCTCGGCCACGGTCACTGACCGCGGCGACACCCGCCCTTCACGGACGCCGACGAGCACCGGGGCCGCCCGCGGTCGCGGTCGGATCTTCGCGTCACCGCGGCTCGTTCAGTCGATCCAGCCGCCGCCGAGGACGATGTCGTCCTGATAGAAGACCACGGCCTGCCCGGGCGTGATCGCGATCTGGGGCTCGTCGAACACGACGGCGGCGCGGTCGGCGCCGTCCGCGCGCACCGTGGCGGCGGCGGGTGGATGGCGGTGGCGGATCTGCGCGGCGACCCGCATCGGCTCGGTCGGCGGGCCCGCCATCCAGTTCACACCTGACGCGGTGAGCGTCCCGCGCTCGAGGGCCTGCCGGGGGCCGACCACGACGGCCTGCGTCTCGGCGTTCAGCGCGAGGACGTACATCGGCGCGCCCGTCATCAGCCCGAGCCTCTTGCGCTGGCCGATCGTGAAGTGATGGACGCCCGGATGGCGGCCGAGCACGCGACCGCCCTCGTCGACGATGAGGCCCTCGTGGGGGAGATCGGGGGCGCGCCCGGAGACGAACGACGCGTAGTCGTCGTCGGGCACGAAGCAGAATCTCCTGGCTGTCGGGCTTGTCGGCGACGGGCAGACCGCGTCGGCGTGCGTACTCGCGCACCGCCTGCTTGGGGCGGTCGCCCACCGGGAACCGCGCGTGCGCGAGCTGCGCCTGCGTGAGCGAGAAGAGGAAGTAGGACTGGTCCTTGGCCGGATCCGCGCCGCGGCGCAGGCGGAAACGCCCGTCGGCGGCGTCGCAATCGACGCGGGCGTAGTGGCCCGTCGCGACGGCCTCGGCGCCCAGCGCGCGGGCGCGGTCGACGAGCGTGGCGAACTTGAGGTCGCCGTTGCAGTGCGCGCAGGGGAGCGGCGTCCGGCCGGCGGCGTATTCGCGGACGAAGTTCGAGACGACCTGCTCCTCGAACTGCCGCTCGAAGTTCATGACGTAGTGCGGGATGTCGATCGCGGCCGCCACCCTCCGGGCGTCGTGCAGGTCGTCGAGCGCACAGCACCGGCCGAAGACGCGCTCGCCGGACGCCGGGGCGCCGGACTGGTCGTACAGCTGCATCGACAGCCCGATCACCTCGTGTCCCTCGTCGGCGAGCAGCGCCGCCGCGACCGACGAGTCCACGCCGCCCGACATCGCGACGACGATCTTCATCGCGTCGCCGGCTGGCGGGTCAGCGCCCTCAGCTTCTCGACCAGGCCCGGCAGGATCGACACGACGCGATCGACGTCAGCCTCGGTGGAGTAGAGCCCGAGGCTGAACCGGAGCGAGCTCTGGGTGCGATGGCTCGACAGGCCCATCGCGCGCAGCACGTGCGACGGCTCGAGCGTCCCCGAGGAGCACGCCGATCCGGTCGAGACGGCGACGCCTTCGAGATCCAGGGCGATGAGGAGGCTCTCGGCCTCGACGCGCTCGAAGCTGATGTTGGTCGTGTTCGGCACGCGAGGCGCGCCGCCGTTCACGGCGGCGTTCGGCACGGCGTCGAGGATGCCCCGCTCGAGGCGGTCGCGCAGCGCGGCGAGCCGCTGGCCCTCGGCCTCGAGCTTGCCGGCGGCGAGCTCGGCGGCGACGCCCATGCCCGCGAGGGCCGGCACGTTTTCGGTGCCGGCGCGGCGATTGCGCTCGTGCCGGCCGCCGGTCAGGATCGGCAGCAGGCGCGTGCCGCGCTTGATCCAGAGGGCGCCGGCGCCCTTGGGGCCGTTGAACTTGTGCGCGGAGATCGAGAGCAGGTCCACGCCGAGCGTGCGGACGGCGACCGGCACCTTGCCGGCCGACTGCACGGCGTCGGTGTGCATCAGCGCGCCGCGCTCGTGCGCGAGGGCGGCGATGGCCGTCACCGGCTGGATGGTGCCGATCTCGTTGTTGGCGTGCATCACCGACACCAGCGCGGTGTCGTCGGTGATGGCCTCGCGCAGGCGATCGACGTCCACGACACCCGACGCGTCCGGGGGGACGAGCGTCGTGCGCCATCCGCGCCGCGCGAGGGCCTTGAGCGTGTTGAGCACGGCCTCGTGCTCGATCGCGCTCGCCACCAGGTGGCGCCGCGCTCCGGCCTCCATCACCTCGGTCGCGCCGCGCAGCGCGAAGTTGTCGGCTTCGGTGCCGCCGCCGGTGAAGACGATTTCGGATGGGTCGCCGCCGACGAGCGCCGCCGTGGCGCCCCGCGCGCGGTCGAGGATCGCCTTGGCCGCCTGTCCGAACGCGTGGACGCTCGACGCGTTGCCGAAGTGGTCGCGCGTCGCGACCAGGACGGCGTCGACGACGGCCGGCGCCGGCGGCGTCGTGGCGTTGTAGTCGAAGTAGATCCGCATGGCGATCCCTTCATGCTACCACTCCCGCTAAACCTCAGCAGCAAAAGGCCCTAGACAACATCAGGAGCGTTCCCTATACTGGCTCCACTCTCACGTCCCTGCACCCCCAAGGGATCGACCGAGCGCCTGCGAAATCGATAGCCAGTCGGAGGAATGTGTCATGTGGAAACGCGACGAAGCGGTGCGACCGGGGGGCAGCCAGCCCACGCCGCAGTCGGTGCCGTCGGTGGGGGCATCGGGCTCCCGTTACAACACGGAGCAGGACATCGTGAATATCGGCAAATCCATCGTCATCAAGGGCGAGCTGAGTGGCAGTGAAGATCTGACGATCGAAGGCCACGTCGAAGGCACGATTCAGCTCAAGGAGCACGTGCTCACCATCGGACCCAACGGGCGCATCAAGGCGCAGGTGTTCGCCAAGGCCGTGATCGTGCTGGGCGAGGTGCACGGCAACGTCACCGCGACCGACAAGGTCGACATCCGCGACAACGGATCGGTCGAGGGCGATCTCATCTCGCCGCGGGTGGCCATCGCCGAGGGCGCGCACTTCCGCGGCAGCGTGGACATGCAGCGCAAGACGGCATCGGCCGGCGACGCGAAGGCGGCTGCCCCGACGCCGCACGCCCCCGCCACGCCGCCGGCAGCCCAGGGCCAGCGGGTGGGTGCCTGATCGAAACCGTTCGTGGGGCTCCTCGACCGCATCGCCGCGCGCAAGAGCGTTCCCGAAGGGCCACCATCGGACGAGGTGGTGGTCGAAGAGCCCGTTTTCTCCACCAAGGCGCTGCACAAGTTCCTGTCGTACGTGACCGCGCGCGAATCGCCGGTCCTGCTGGATCTCGGACCCGTCGTCCAGGGCAATATCAACTTCTTCTGCGAGCTCGGCTGCAAGGTCTTCATCGAGGACGTCTACGCGGACCTCGAGCGCCACATGCGGGAGTTCCGCGGGGAGGAGCTGCCGCCGTTCTTCGAGCGGCGCTTCACGCAGGAGACCGGCAGCGTGGACGGCGTGCTCTGCTGGGACCTGATCGACTACCTCGACCGGCCCGCCGCCGAGGCCCTGGCCGCCCAGCTCATGCGGGTGATGCGGCCGCAGGGCGTCCTGCTCGGCTTCTTCGGCACGGCGCGTCCGCGCGACGCGCACTACACGAAGTACATCGTGGTCGATGACACGAACCTGAAGTACCGGTCCTATCCGGCCACGCGCGGCCGGCAGGCGATCCTGCTCAATCGCGACATCATCCGGCTGTTCGGCGAGCTGCGCGTCTCGGACTCGTTCCTGCTGCAGAACAACCTCCGGGAGATCCTCTTCCGCAAGCCCTGGTGAAGGTTGGTGCGGCGCCCGGCGGGTGTATAAGCTAGACATATGTCCCGCCCTGTCATCGCGCTCCTCACGGATTTCGGCACGCGTGACCATTATGCGGGGACGATGAAAGCGGTGGCGCTGGGGATCTGCCCCGACGCGACCCTCGTCGACATCTCGCACGACGTGCCCCCGCACGACGTCCTCGGGGGCGCGCTCGAGCTGGCCGCCTGCTACCGGTACTTCCCCGCGGGCACCATCTTCCTGGTCGTGATCGATCCGGGCGTCGGCTCGGAGCGCCGCGGCCTCGCGGTCGAGGCGGGCGAGTACCGTTTCGTCGCGCCCGACAACGGCGTGCTGTCGCCGGTCCTGGACGAGGTGCTCCCCAGGCGCGTCGTGGAGCTGACCTCGCGCCGCTACGCCCGCCCGTCGATCAGCCATACCTTCGAGGGCCGTGATCGCTTCGCGCCTGCGGCGGCGTGGCTCGCCCGCGGCGTGGAGCTCTCGGCGCTGGGCCGCGCGCTGACGGATTTCCGGCGCCTCGAGGTGCCGCAGCCCGAGGTGGACGGGGCCGCGATCGACGGCGAGGTCCTGCTGGTCGATCGGTTCGGCAACCTGGTCACCAACATCGACCGGCGGACGTTCGAGCGCGTGGCCGGCGGCGCGAGCCGCCTCGACGTGCGCGCCGGCCCGCACCCGGTCGACAAGGTGGTCTCGACGTACGCGGACGCGGAGCCCGGCGAGGTCTGCGCGCTCTTCGGCAGCACCGATCACCTCGAGGTGGCGGCCAACGGCGCGAGCGCCGCCGACCGGCTCGGGCTGGGGCGCGGCGCGCCGGTTCACGTCTCGCGGCGCGCGTGATAGGATTCCCGGTCCATGATCAGCTTCGATCTGACGCCTGAGCAGCAGCTGCTCGAGCAGTCGGTGCGCGAGTGGGCCGCGCGCGAAGTCGCGCCGCACATCGCGGAGGCCGACCGTCAGCACCGCTTCGATCGCGACCGGATCCTCGGCGGCATGGCGTCGCTCGGGCTGCTCGGGATCTCGGTGCCGCCGCAGTACGGCGGCGCGGGCATGGACTACATCTGCCTCGGGCTGGCGAGCGAGGAGCTCGAGTACGTCGACACCTCGCTGCGCGTGGTCATGTCGGTCCACGCCGGCCTCAACTGCCTGACGCTGCTCACCTGGGGCACGGAGGACCAGAAGGCCCGCTACCTGGTGCCGCAGGCGCAGGGGAAGGCCATCGCCGGGTACGGGCTCACCGAGCCCGGCGCAGGCAGCGACGTGCGGGCGATCCAGACGGTCGCCGTCAAGCGCGGCGACGCCTACGTGCTCAGCGGCGAGAAGAGCTGGATCTCGCTCGCCGACGTCGCGGACAACTTCCTCGTCTTCGCGTGGACGGATCAGGAGAAGAAGAAGCGGCGCGACCCGTCCGGCCTCAGCGCCTTCATCGTCGAGCGCACCTTCCGCGGCTTCTCGAGCGGGCCGATGGCCCAGAAGTGGGGCATCCGCGCCGGCAACACCGGCTTCTTCACGCTGGACGAGGTGGAGGTGCCCGAGGCGAACCTGGTCGGGCAGCCGGGCGAGGGCTTCAAGATCGCGATGTTCGGCCTCGATCAGGGGCGCTACACGGTCGCCGCCGGGGCGACGGGCCTAGTGCGCGCGTGCCGCGACGCCAGCGCGGCCTACGCCCTCGAGCGCCGCACGTTCGGCGTCGAGATCGGCCAGCACCAGCTCGTGAAGGAGATGATCGCCCGGATGGAGTCGGACTACCAGACCTCGCGGCTGCTGTGGCTGCGGTCCGGCTGGCTGAAGAACGGCGGGCGGCGCAACACGCGGGAGACGAGCCTGGCGAAATGGTTCGCCACCACCGCCTCGGAGCGCGCGGCCGCCGACTGCGTCCAGGTGCACGGCGCCAACGGCTACTCGGACGAGTATCCGGCCGGGCGCTTCTACCGCAACTGCAAGGGCGCGGTGATCTACGAAGGCACGCGCGAGATCCACGCATTGATGCAGGCCGATTACGTGCTCGGCTACCGCACCGACAAGCCGCTCCGGTGCGAGCTGCCGGCGCACGAATCCTGATCGCCTGACCGTTAACCCGAGCGCCTAGAGCCCGGAGCCTAGAGCCCAGAGCCGAGAGCCTGTTATGGACGCCGATCTCTCCCTCGAATTCCTGCGTGTCGTCGAGCAAGCCGCCATTGCCTGCGCTCATACCATGGGCCAGGGCGACCGCCACAAGTCCGATCAGGTCGCCGTGGAGGCGATGCGGCGCGTCCTGGACACCGTCCCGATCGACGGCGTCATCGTGATCGGCGAGGGGGAGCGCGACGAGGCGCCCATGCTCTTCATCGGCGAGAAGGTCGGCCTGGTCCACGCGAAGGAGATCGTCGGCCCGCGGCCGGTGCGGTTCAAGGACATCGACATCGCCGTCGATCCCCTCGAGGGCACGAACCTGTGCGCCACCGGCGCCGCGAACGCCATCGCCGTGCTCGCGGCCGCCGAGCGCGGCGGGCTCCTCCATGCGCCCGACCTCTACATGGAGAAGCTGGTCGTCGGACCCAGCTCGAAGGACGTGGTCAGCCTGGACGCGCCGGTGCACGAGAACCTCGGGGCGATCGCCCGCGCGCTGGGCCGGTCGATCGAGGACCTGGTCGTCATCGTGCTCGACCGGCCGCGGCACGAGACGCTGATCGCCGACATCCGGGCGACCGGCGCGCGCATCCGCCTGATCGGCGACGGCGACCTCTCGGCGGGCATCGCCGCCGCCGTCGTCGGGTCCGGTGTCCATGCGGTGATGGGCACGGGCGGCGCGCCCGAGGGCGTCCTGACGGCCGCCGCGATGCGGTGCCTGAACGGCGAGATCTTCGCGCGGCTGGTCGTGAGCAAGCCCGAGCACGAGGCGCGCTGCCACGCGATGGGTATCAGCGACTTCAAGAAGGTCTACACGTCGGCGGATCTCGCCCCTGGGAAGGATCTGATCTTCGCCGCCACCGGCGTCACCGACGGGACGCTGATGCGCGGCGTCCGGTTCTTCGGCGACGGCACGCGCACGAGCTCCGTCATCATGCAGAACAACCCCAGGCGGGTCCGTTTCATCGACAGCATTCACGTCGCGCCCGGCAACGACGTGAAGGTGCACTTCTAGGCTGATGATTCGCGTGCCCGTCGACCCCGCCGCTCCCGATGCGGCGGTGGCGCGGGCGGCCGAGGCCATCGCGGCCGGCGGCGTCGTCGCGATTCCCACCGACACGCTCTACGGACTGGCCGCCGATCCGTTCGACGCGCGGGCGGTCGGCCACCTCCTCGCGGCCAAGCGCCGGCCGGACGGCCAGGCCATCGCGCTCATCGCGAGCGACGAGGCCCAGGTGATCGCGCGCCTGGGGCCCCTGTCGCCGCTCGCGCGGCGTCTGGCGGCGCGCTTCTGGCCGGGGCCCCTCACGCTCCTCGTGGCGGTCCCCGAGGGGCTCGCCGCCGCGATCAGCGCCGGGACCGGGCGCGTCGGCGTGCGCGTGCCGGACCACCGGGTGGCCCGGGCGCTCTGCGCGCGCTGCGGCCGGCCGCTCACCGCGACCAGCGCAAACCGCAGCGGCGAGGCCGCGACCGCGGACCCCGACGCGGCGGCCCGTGCCGTGGACGAGGGCGTCGACCTGCTGCTCGACGCGGGGCCGACACCGGGCGGTCCGCCGTCGACCATCGTGGACGTCACCGCGGATCCCCCGCGGCTGGTGCGGGCGGGCGCGATTTCGTGGGACGAGATTCAGGCATGCGCAGCAGACCTGTAGCGCGGCGGGAGCGCGCGGCCATCGTCGGGCTCGTCGGGGGCCGGACCCGGCGGCTCGACGCCGAGCGTTCGCTCGACGAGCTGGCCGGCCTCGTGGAGGCCGCCGGCGGGGACGTCGTGCTGCGCGTGCTGCAGGAGCGGCCCACGCCCGATCCGGCGACGTTCCTCGGATCGGGGAAGGTGAGGACGCTGGCGGCGTCGTGCGCCGAGACCCAGGCCGACTTCGTCGTCTTCGACCACGAGCTGACCCCGGCCCAGCTGAGAGAGATCGAGAAGATCGTCGAGCGCAAGATCATCGACCGGACGCAGCTCATCCTGGACATCTTCGCGAGGCGGGCGCGGACGCGCGAAGGGAAGCTGCAGGTCGAGCTCGCGCAGCTGCGCTACCTGCTGCCGCGCCTGGTGGGGTCCGGCGCCGCGCTGTCGAGGCTCGGCGGCGGCATCGGCACGCGCGGCCCCGGCGAGACGAAGCTCGAGACCGACCGCCGCCGGATCCGCGCGCGCATCCACGCGATCAGCGAGGACATCGATCACGTGCGCCGGCGCCGCGCCCAGCTGCGGGAGCGCCGGCACAAGGCCTCGGTGCCGACCGTCGCGCTCGTCGGCTACACGAACGCCGGCAAGACGACGCTCTTCAACCGCCTGACGCGCGCCGGCAGCGAAGCCTCGAACGCGCTGTTCGTCACCCTCGACCCGCTCGTGCGGCAGGTCCGGCTGCCCGATCGCCGCGAGCTGCTCGTGTCGGACACCGTCGGCTTCATCGACCGCCTGCCGCACGCGCTCGTCGCGGCGTTCCGGGCGACCCTCGAGGAGGTCGCCGACGCCGACCTGATCCTGCACGTGATCGACGCATCGGCCGAGGATCGCGACCGCCGGGCGTCGGCGGTCCGGCGGGTGCTCGAGGAAGTCGGCGCCCTCGAGGTCCCGCTCGTCGAGGTCTTCAACAAGTGCGACCGCCTGTCGGCCGAGGAGCGGCGGCGCCTGCAGGAGGCGGACCCCGCGGCGCTCTGCGTCTCCGCGCTCGACGGCGCGGGCGTCGGCGAGCTCGTCGACGCCCTGGCGTCGCGTCTCGCGCTCGACGTCCAGCGCGTCACCCTGCTGTTCGACCCGGCCCTGGCCGAGGACCGCGCCCGCATGGAGCGCCTGTATCGTCACGGCCGCGTCCTGATTCACGAGACGCGCGACGGCCTCGTGCAGATCGTGGCGGATGTCCCGCGCCGGTTGGCCGAGCACCTCGGGGCAGCGGCGAGGTAAAATTTCGACGATGCGGAGGCTCGCGCTCGCAGTCGGAACGGCCACGCTCGTGCTGGCCGCGGCGTGCGCGCCGAAAACCGTGCCGCTGCCGGTCGTGTCGGCGCCGCGGTTTCCGGCGTTCGTCCGTCCATCCACGGCGGGGCCGCTGGCCGCGGACCCGGCCGCCACGAACGTCGACCGGGGCTGGACGTTTCTCCAGGCCGGGGACTTCCTGCATGCCGAGCAGGAGCTGACGATGGGATCGCAGGCGTCGCCCGCCTACTACCCGGTCGACGCCGCGTTCGGGTGGCTCGAGCTGGCGCGCGGCAACGCCACGGCGGCGCTCCCGCACTTCGATCAGGCGCTCGCGCGCGACGCCCACTACGTGTCGGCCCTGGTGGGCCGTGGGCAGGCGCTCGTCGGCCTGAATCGCCCGGAAGAAGCCATCCCCTCACTGGATGCGGCGGTCGCGGCCGACCCGTCGCTCGCCGACGTGACGCGCCAGCTCCAGGTGCTGCGGTTCCAGAGCCTGCAGACGGAATTGACCCGGGCCCGTCAGGCGGCCGCGGCCGGCCGCCTGGATGAGGCCAAGGCGGCGTACACGAAGGCGCTCGCGGCGTCTCCGGACAGCCCGTTTCTGTACCGCGAGCTCGGCGTGATCGAGCGTGAGCTCGGCGACGCGGACGCGGCCCTCGACCACTTCCGGCACGCCGTGCAGCTCGATCCGTCCGACAGCCAGGCGCAGGCCGAGATCGGCCGCGTCCTCGAGGCGCGCGGCGACTTCGACGGCGCGGCGGCCGCCTACGCCGCCGCGATGGCCCTCGATCCGGACAACCGCACCTTCACCGCGCTGCACGACGGCGTGGTGGCGCGATCGGCGCTGGCGAGGCTGCCCGCCCAGTACCGGGCGATCGGCGCGACGCCCCAGGTCACGCGCGGCGAGATGGCGGCGCTCATCGGCGTCAGGTTGTCGTCGATCGTCGACGCGGCGCCCCGCGCCGACGTCGGCATCATGACCGACGTGCGGGGACACTGGGCCGCGAACTGGATTCTCTCGGTCGCGGCGGCGGGACTGATGGAGCCGTACCCGAATCACACGTTCCAGCCGCTCGCCGTGGTGCGGCGGAGCGACCTGGCGGAGGTCGTGAGCCGCCTGCTGACGCGGATTGGGGCCGCCAACCCGGCAGCCGCCCGCGCCTGGCAGTCGCCCTCGGTGCGGTTCAGCGACATCCCGCCCGGCCACTTGGCGTACGCGGCCGCGGCGATGGCAGTCTCGGCCGGCGTCATGGCCGCCGATCGGAACGGCGCGTTCCGGCCGTCGGACGCCGTGAGCGGCGCGGAGGCCGTGCAGGCCGTGGATCGGCTGCAGGCGCTCGCAGCGCTCGGCCAGACGACGCCCGTGCAGGCCCTCCGGTGACCGTGTTCACGCTCGCCAACCAGCTCACGCTGCTCCGGATGCTGCTGATACCGGCCTTCGTCATCCTGGTCGTGTACGGGAAGCTCGGCTGGGCGCTGGCCATCTTCACGGCCGCCGGCATCACGGACGGACTCGACGGGCTGCTGGCGAGGCGCGCCGGCCAGCGGACGAACCTCGGGGCCTGGCTCGATCCGATGGCCGACAAGCTCCTGCTCGTCACCACGTTCATCGTGCTGACGCTCCCGAACCTGAACCTCGCCAACCGGCTGCCGCTCTGGCTGACCATCCTCGTGATCAGCCGCGACGTCGGCATCGTCCTGACCGTCGCCATCGTCAACCTCGCCGTCGGCCACCGGACGTTCCGCCCATCGCTCCTCGGCAAGATCGCCACCGTCACCTACATCCTGACCGCGGTGGCGGCGATCTTCTTCAACTACCTGCGATATCACTCGCCCGTCGTCGACGCTTTCGTCTGGGCGTCGCTCGTCGTCACGCTGGCATCCGGCCTGCACTACATCTGGCACACCAGCCGGACGCTCAACGCCACGGAGGGCTAGAGATCATGCGCTCACGCCTTGGACTGCTCGCGCTGCTGGCGGCGGTCTGTGCGCCCGGCATCGCCCTCCGCGCCCAGGCGCCGTCGCCGCCGCGGCAGGCCGTCGTCGAGACGTCGATGGGCACGTTCGTCATCGATCTCGCGCCGGACCAGGCGCCGAACCAGGTCGCGTACTTCACGTCGGTGGCCGAAGCCGGCGGATACGACGGCACGACGTTTCACAGCATGGTCGCCAACGGGATGATCCAGGGCGGCGACCCGCTCTCGGTCGACCCGGCCAAGCGCGACCTGTACGGCACCGGCGGGCTGAACAAGGTGAAGGCCGAACCGCGGGCGCCGCAGATGACGGCGGGCTCCGTCGCCGCCGTGCTCGTGCCCGGGCAGCCCGACAGTGCGGGCAACCAGTTCTTCGTCGTGGTCGTCGACCAGCCGGGCCTCGCCAACCGCTACACGGTGTTCGGGCACGTCTCGGAGGGTCTGGACATCGTCCAGAAGATCTCCACAGACGCCGGTGGACGCGAAGGGGATGGCGACCGCACGGGTCGAGATCCGCCGCGTGACGATTCGGGACACGCCGCCCGAGCCCTTCGTGCATGACACGGCGGAGGAGCTCGGCACGTACCACGCCGTGCTCGAAACGAGCGACGGCCCGATCACGATCGAGTTCTTCCCCGACAAGGCGCCGGAAACGGTGCGCCAGTTCATACGGCTGGCCGCGGCCGGCGTCTACGACGGCATGGCGGTGCACCGCGTCGCCCCCGGCTTCGTGATCCAGACCGGCGCGCTCAACACGCGAACGACCCCGCTCACGCAGACGCAGCAGGCGCTCGTCCACGACCTGGCGCCGGAGTTCAACGACACCAAGCACGTGCGCGGCATCGTGTCGATGGCGCGCGGCGATGCGCCCGACAGCGCGACGACGTCGTTCTTCATCGTGCTCGCGCCGGCGCCGGCGCTCGACGGCGTCTATACCGCCTTCGGACACGTCGTCGACGGCATGGACACGGTCGCGAAGATCGAAGCCGCGCCCCGCAACGGCGAGACACCCGTGGACCGGATCGCGCTGCAGACGGTGAAGATCGAGAAGAAGTGAGAGGGACACGGGGAACGCAGGAACCGACGGGATTGGGGAGCTGACGTCGTGCCGCTGCCGCCTGTTGCCGCGCCGCCCCAACGGCCGCTGATGATCTTCGACGGGGACTGCGGCTTCTGCCGGCGCTGGATCCGGCGGTGGCAGCAGGAGACGCGGGACGCCGTCGACTACCGGCCGTCGCAGTCCCCGGACGTCGCCGCCGCGTTCCCCGAAATTCCCGCCGAGCGGTACGTCCGCGCCGTTCACCTTGTCGAGCCCGACGGCCGCGTCAGCGCCGGGGCCGAAGCCGTCGTTCGCACTCTTGCCGTCGGGGGCGCGTCCCGCTGGCCCCTGAGGATCTACGAGCGTGTCCCCCTGGCAGCGCCGGTGGCCGAGGGCGCCTATCGAGTCGTGGCGGCGCATCGCCCGCTGGCCGACCGGGTGACGACGTGGCTGTGGGGCGGACACGTCGAGCGTCCGAGCTTTCACGTCGCCCGCTGGAGCTTCCTGCGGGCGCTCGGCGTCGTCTACCTCGTCGCGTTCGCGTCGCTCTGGATGCAGGTGCTCGGGCTCCTCGGCAGCCGGGGGATTCTGCCCGCGGCCCAGCTGATGGGCGGCGTGCGCGCGTACTTCGACGCCCGGGGCGTCGGCCTCCAGCGCTACTACCTGCTCCCGACGCTTTCCTGGCTGACGACGTCGGACGCCTCGCTCGTCGCCGAGTGTGCCGCGGGCACGGTCCTGTCGCTGCTGCTCATTGTCGACGTCGCGCCGGCGTTGTGCGCGCTCCTGTTGTGGGCACTCTACCTGTCGCTCGTGACGGTCGGCCGGGACTTTCTCGCATTCCAGTGGGACTCCCTCCTCCTCGAGGCCGGTCTGCTGGCCGTGTTCTTCGCCCCCTGGCGCTGGCGGCCGCGATGGATCGACGATCGTCCTGCGTCGCGGCTGGTTCGCGGGCTGATCCTCTGGCTGTTGTTCCGGCTGATGTTCGAGTCGGGCTGCATCAAGCTGCTCAGCGGCGACCCGTCCTGGCGGAACCTGACGGCGCTCACCGTTCACTACCAGACCCAGCCCCTGCCCACCTGGATCGGGTGGTATGCGCACCAGCTCCCGCTCTGGTTCCAGAAGCTGTCCTGCCTCGTCGTCTTCGTCGTCGAGATCGGCGTACCGTTCCTGATCGCCGCGCCCCGGCGCCCGCGGCTGGTCGCCGCGGGCGCGCTCGTCGCGCTCCAGGGGCTCATCGCGCTGACCGGCAACTACACGTTCTTCAACTGGCTCACCGTTGCCCTGTGCCTGCTGCTCGTCGACGATGCGGCCGTGCGGTGGCTCCTGCCGGCGAGGCTGCGCGCTCGCGTCGACGCCGCCGCGCTGGCTCCGCCTCCCGCGCGGCGGCCCCCTGGCGTACGGGACGCGGCCCGGATCCTGGCGGCGATCGTAGTCGTCGTGTCGCTGGTTCCGGTGGCGGACATGTTCGGGATCGCCTCGTGGTGGATGGCGCCGCCCGCAGCGCTCGACAGCGCCCTCTCTCCGCTGCGGAGCATCAACGGATACGGCCTGTTCGCGGTCATGACGACGACGCGGCGGGAGATCGCCGTGCAGGGGAGCAACGACGGAACGACGTGGCAGACCTACGCGTTCAAGTACAAGCCGGGGAACGTCGACCGGCGGCCGGCGTTCGTGGCCCCGTACCAGCCGCGTCTCGACTGGCAGATGTGGTTTGCAGCGCTCGGCACGGCGCCGGACAACCCGTGGTTCTCGAACTTCTGCGTCCGCCTGCTGCAGGGATCGCCCGACGTGCTCGCGCTTCTCGCGTCGAATCCGTTTCCCGACGCCCCGCCGCGCTACGTCCGCGCGATCAGCTACGACTACCGCTTCACGACCGCCGCGGAGCGGCACGCCACCGGGGCGTGGTGGGTTCGAACGCCCGCTCCGGACTACCTGCCGCCCACGGCGCTCAGGGAGAACTGAAGCGGGAATGGACGAACTCGGGAACGCGGTTCCTCAGGCCGCGGGGTGCCTCAGGGCTCAGAACGCATTCCTCCCCCACACGAGAATCCGCTTGTAGGGGAAGAGGAACGGCCGCGACGGCTCGAGCTCGGCCAGCAGGCGCGCCTGGTATTCGCGGACGAAGCGGCCGAAGACGTCGGGCGTGACGCGGCGCTCGTACGCGGTGAGCAGCGTGCCCTTCATCCACTCGACGACGTCTTCCGGGCTGTCCAGCTGGTGGGAGTAGACGACGAGGCGGACGTGGGGATGGTTGAATCCGTGCTTGTCGAGGATGCGCGCATAGGCGTCCGGCTCGAGCACCGGCGTCGCCAGCCGCCAGCCGCCGAAGGCGCTGCGGAACGCGTCGGATGCCGCGACTTCGGCGGCGATCCGGTGCGAGGCGTGGTCGGTCATCGCGGGGATCTGGAAGACGAGCTGTCCCCCCGGCTTCAGGGCGCGGGCGAAGCGGCCGATCAGCTCGTCGTGATCCTCCACCCACTGCAGCGCGGCATTGGAGACGATGAGGTCGTATTCCGCGTCGGCCTTGAAGCCCGTGATGTCGCCGATCTGGAAGCGGAGGCCGGACGGCGTCGGCTCGCGCAGCGCCGCCTGGATCATCCGTGACGACAGATCCAGCCCAATCGTCTCGCGGGCGTGCAGGTGCGCGTGGAGCAGCCGCGTCAGGCGCCCGGACCCGCAGCCCAGGTCGACGACGCGCATGTTGGCCATCGGGCGCACCATCTCGAGCAGGTCGATGAACGGCTGCTCGCGCTCGCGCTGGAACTTGGCGTACTGCTCGGGATTCCAGGTATCGGGGATGGTCATGCGTGTCCCTCGGGAGGGAGGGCCTCCGGAAACGGCAGGGCGTCGGCGGCGTCGAGGCCCTCGGCGTCGTCGCACAGGTTGTGCACGCTGACGCCGAGGAGCCGGACGGGTCTCGATCCCGCTTCGGTTCGATCAAGCAGCTCCGTGGCGCGCCGCACGACACTCGACTCCTCGCGCGACGGCTTGGCGGTATGACTGCGGGTGATGGTGGTGAAGTCCGAGTAGCGCACCTTGAGCGTCACCGTGCGCGCCAGCAGACCCTTGCGGGCCAGCCAGGCGACCGCACGGCCCGCCATCGACGCCACCTCGTGGCGGATGACCGCGGGGTCGACCAGATCCTCGGGGTAGGTGTTCTCGGACCCCGACGACTTGGTCGCGCGGTTCGGGACGACGGGCCGCTCGTCGACGCCGGCCGCGAGCTGCTTCAGCCAGTCGGCCAGGCCGCCGACGGCATCGCGGAGCAGGTGCGGATCGGCCGCGCGCACGTCGACCAGGCGCGTGATGCCGCGGGCGCGCAGCTTGCGCGCCGTCACCGGTCCGACGCCCCACAGGGCGTCGACGGGCAGGTGCTGCAGGAACGGCTCGACCTTCTGCGGGCTGATGACGGTCAAGCCGTCCGGCTTCTGCCAGCCGGAGGCGATCTTGGCCAGGAACTTGTTCGGCGCGACGCCCGCGGAGGCGGTGAGCCCGGTCTCGCTGTGGATGCGCGCCTTGAGGCGGCGGGCGACGGCGGTCGCGACCGGCTCGCCCCAGGCGTTGTCGGTCACGTCGAGGTAGGCTTCGTCGAGCGACAGCGGCTCGACGAGCGGCGTCACCTCCCGGAAGATCGTGAAGACGGCCTGCGACGCCGTCCGGTAGCGCGGGAAGTCGGGCCGGACGATCGTCAGGTCCGGACAGAGACGGACCGCCTGCGCCATCGGCATCGCGGAGCGCACGCCGAAGGCGCGCGCCTCGTAGCTGGCGGCGGCCACGACACCGCGACGGTCGGGCCGCCCGCCGACGGCCACCGGCCGCGCGCGCAGCGACGGATTGTCGCGCTGTTCGACCGAGGCGTAGAAAGCGTCCATGTCGATGTGCAGGATTCGGCGAAGCCGCGTCTCAGGCCCCGGCACGCCGGCAGCCTCGGGATGTCATAATGGGAGATTGTGTCGGACGTCGGGGCGTGTCATTGGCCGTAGGTAAGTAGCCCTCCCGCCAAGCGTTCGTTTACGACCTTACAAACTTTTACTTTTTTCACATATGCCACAGTTCGTGTTCACGATGAAGGGCCTCGGGAAGGTCCATCCCCCCGACCTCAAGGTTCTCGACGATATCTGGCTCTCCTTTCTCCCGGGGGCGAAGATCGGCGTGCTCGGGCTGAACGGCGCCGGCAAGAGCTCGCTGCTCAAGATCATGGCGGGCGAGGATCACAGCTTCCTGGGCGAGGCCTTTCCCTCGGCGGGGCTGAGCGTCGGCATGCTCCACCAGGAGCCCCGCCTCGACCCTGCCAAGACCGTCATGGGCAACGTCGAGGAGGGCGTGGCGCCGCTCAAGGCCCTGCTCGCGCGATACGACGACGTCAACGCCCGGCTGGGCGAGGACCTGTCGCCCGAGGACATGGAGAAGGTCCTGGACGAGCAGGCGAGGATCCAGGATCGGATCGAGGCGGCTGGCGCGTGGGATCTCGACTCGCGCCTCGAGCTGGCGATGGACGCCCTGCGCCTGCCGCCGCCCGACGCCGACGTCACGGCCCTTTCGGGCGGCGAGCGCCGCCGCGTCGCGCTGTGCCGGCTGCTGCTGCAGTCGCCGGACCTGCTCCTGCTCGACGAGCCGACGAACCATCTGGACGCCGAGTCGGTCGCGTGGCTCGAGCGGTTCCTGAAGGACTATCCGGGCACCGTCGTCGCGGTCACCCACGACCGGTACTTCCTCGACAACGTCGCCGGGTGGATTCTGGAGCTGGACCGCGGACACGGGATCCCCTGGGAGGGCAACTACTCGTCGTGGCTGGCGCAGAAGCAGCAGCGGCTCGCGCTCGAGGAGAAAGCGGAGTCGCGCCGCCAGCGAACGCTCGAGCGCGAGCTCGAATGGATTCGCCTGTCGCCGCGCGCGCGCCAGGCCAAGGGGCGGGCGCGCCTCAACGCGTACGAGGAACTGCTCAGCCAGGAGGCGGCGCAGAAGATCGAATCCGCCGAGATCTACATCGCGCCGGGGCCCCGCCTCGGCGATGTCGTCGTGGAGGCACGGCACCTCAGGAAGGGCTACGGTGACAACCTGCTCATCGACGATCTCAGCTTCACGCTGCCGCGCGGCGGCATCGTCGGTGTGATCGGCCCCAACGGGGCGGGCAAGACGACGCTCTTCCGGATGATCACGGGGGGCGAGACGCCGGACGCCGGGATGTTGAAGATCGGCGAGACCGTGGCGATCGGCTACGTGGACCAGAGCCGCGAGTCGCTCGACGACTCGAAGACCGTCTGGGACGAGATCTCGGGCGGGCAGGACGAGGTCGAGCTGGGCAAGCGGAAGGTCGCCTCGCGTGCCTACGTCTCCTGGTTCAATTTCAAGGGTGCGGCGCAGCAGCGCAGGGTCGGCACGCTCTCGGGCGGCGAGCGCAACCGCGTCCACCTCGCCAAGCTGCTCCGGCGGGGCAGCAATCTGCTGCTGCTCGACGAGCCGACCAACGACCTGGACGTCGACACGCTGCGCGCCCTGGAACAGGCGCTGCTGGACTTCGCCGGGTGCGCGGTCGTGATCAGCCACGACCGCTGGTTTCTGGACCGGATCGCGACCCACATGCTGGCCTTCGAAGGCGACAGCCAGGTCGTGTGGTTCGAGGGGAACTACCAGGACTACGAGGCGGATCGGAAGCGGCGCCTGGGCGCCGCCGCCGACCAGCCGCATCGCATCAAGTACCGGAAGCTCACGCGCTAGAGCGGTTGTTCGTTTCGCTGTGGCGGCCGACCTTCAGGTCGGCTTCGCCTTGGCGGACCTGAAGGTCCGCGGCTACACCGATCTCGAGGCCTGAAGGTCCGCGGCGACACCGATCTTGAGGCCTGAAGGTCCGCGGCGACACCGATCTCGGGGCGACATCGATCTCGAACACGCGCCGGCTGGCCGCGCGCGAACGGTCGGGATCGGCCGGGCGGGCGTCAGAACGAGAAGACCACGCCGGCCGTCGCGCGCCAGAAGTGGATCGCATCCGGGCTCAGGCGCGACAGCGTTCCGGCGTTCACGCCCTGGAACGTGCCGATGTTCCGCACGTCTCCGCGAAGACCGATGCCGCCGTTCATGATCATCACGCCCGCCCCGACGTCGTAGCCCAGGTTGTTGTCGCTGATGGAGAAGACGCCGGGCGCGCTGAAGTTGACGTGCGACTTCACGAGACCCAGACCGGCGACGACGTACGGCCGGACGTGCTCCGGCGCCGAGTTGCCGACGAGCAGGTTGCTCATCACGACGAACAGGCTGCCGCCGCCGTTGTCGGTGCCGTAGAAGTTGCGGGCCCAGTCGATGTCTTCCTCGAAGCCGAAGTGGCCCGGCCAGGAAGCGAGCGCGACGCCGAGGTTCAGCGTCTGGTTCGAGCAGTGCACGAGGGACGAGCAGTTCGAGTCGCCTCCGAAGTTCCCGCCGACGTACGGGACCACGTACGCGCTCTGGGCGAACGCCGGGGCCGCCGAAAGGCTGAGTGCGGCGAGGATGAGTGCGCTGGCCAGTCTTGTTCGCAAGGCATGCTCCTGATACTGTCGTGTAAGTCTTACACGATCGGAGACTCTGTTCCGTGGCAACTTCACCATACTACGCGAAGTTCGGCCTGGTCCGCGTCTTGCTGGACCCCACTTACATGAAAAACATCCTTCGTGCCTCGTTTCTGTCGTGCCTGCTCCTGGGCTTCCTGTCCGCTCCGGCGGTGGCGCAGGGAGTGGGCGTCCGGGCCGGCATCAGCGGTGACCCCGACCAGTTCTACTTCGGGGTGCACACGGAAATCGGGCCCGTCGCCGAGCAGCTGTGGTTCCGTCCCAACCTGGAGGTCGGGCTGGGGAACGGCGTCACCACCACGGCGGTCAACTTCGAGTTCGCCTACCGTCTCAACGTGCGCCGAAGCCAGTGGCATCCGTACATCGGGGCGGGCCCGGCGCTCGTGATCTACCGCGACAACGGTCATTCCAACGCGCAGGGCGGCTTCAACATCCTCCTGGGCGTGCAGCATCAGCGGGGCTTCTTCACGGAATTCAAGGTGGGTCTGGCCGACAGCCCGAGCGTGAAGTTCGGCGTGGGCTACGTGTTCAAGCGATAAGGAAGGTCTTCCGTTCATGGCCCCCACCACGCAGAATGGGAGCGAGGCGGCTGCCCCCGGTGGCGCCGCCCAGCCCGCGCCAGCCACGGCGCCCGATCTGGAGAGGCGGATGCAAAAGGCGGAATCGGACCCGCGCCGGCCCGAACGGCTGCTCATCGTCGAGGACGATGCGGCGGCCCGGGTGGGGCTGCAGCAGCTGGTCACCAAGTGGGGCTTCGTGGTCGAGACGGCCGCCGACGGCGACGAGGCCCTGAAGAAGGTGCCGAGCTTCGGGGCGGGCATCATCCTCACCGACCTCGTCATGCCGCGGATGGGCGGGCTGGAGCTCCTCCGCAGGCTGCGGGCCCAGGGCGACGATGCGACGACGGTGATCCTGACGGCGCAGGGCACGGTCGAGTCGGCGGTCGAGGCGCTCAAGGAGGGCGCGTACGACTACCTGACCAAGCCGGTCGACCTGCACCGGCTGCGGGTCCTGCTCGACAAGATCGCCGAACGCCAGGAGGCGCTGCGCGAGATCCGCGCGCTCCGCCAGCAGCTGCGCGAGCGGGGGGCGTTCGGCCCGATGATCGGCGAGAGTCCGGAGATGCAGCAGGTCTACCGCGTGATCGAGCAGGCCGCGCCGACGGCGGCGTCGATCCTCGTGGTGGGGGAGTCGGGTACGGGCAAGGAACTGGTGGCGCAGACGGTCCACCGCCTGAGCCCGCGCGCGTCGTTTCCCTTCGTGCCGATCAATTGCGCGGCGATTCCCGACACGCTCCTCGAGAGCGAGCTGTTCGGGCACGAGAAGGGCGCGTTCACCGGCGCGTTCGAGCGGCGCCAGGGCTGCTTCGAGCTCGCCGATCGCGGTACGCTCTTCCTCGACGAAGTGGCGGAGATGGCGTCGGGCACGCAGGCGAAGCTGCTGCGCGTCCTCCAGGAGCGGATGGTCAAGCGCCTCGGCGGCACCCACGAGCGGCCGGTCGACATCCGGGTGGTGGCGGCGACGAACGTCGATCCCGCCGAGGCCGTTCGGAACGGGCGGCTGCGCGAGGATCTGTACTATCGCCTGAACGTGTTCGAGGTCCGGCTGCCGCCGCTGCGGCAGCGCAAGTCGGATATCCCGGTCCTCGTGCAGTCGTTCATCGACGAGTTCGCCGCGCGCAACAACCGCCCCGTGAAGGGGGCCGATCAGGCCGCGATCCAGGCGCTCGAAGGGTACGCCTGGCCCGGCAACGTCCGCGAGCTGCGCAACGTGATCGAACGGGCGACGATCGTCTCGCAGGGGCCGCTCGTCGCGCCCCGGGACCTGCCGCCGCTCGGCCGCGTGATCAAGGAGTCCGCGCCCGGCTCGGTGCTCGCGGCGGGCACGACGGTGGACGAGGCCGAGCGCGCGCTCATCCTGCTCACGCTCGAGCACACCAAGGGGAACAAGACCCAGGCGGCCGAGATGCTCGGCATCAGCGTCAAGACGCTCCACAACAAGTTGAACCGAATGAAAGCGGACGCGCTGGCCGACGGCGTGTAGCGGATGCGCCTCTCGATCAAGGCGAAGCAGATCGCCGGCGTCACGTCCCTCGTCGGACTGACCGTCGTCGCCCTGAGCGGCATCTACCTCTCCTCGCTGGTGCGGATTCGGCTCGAGGAGAGCCAGTCGCGCGGCGAGCTGCTCGCGAACGCGGTCTTCCACCGGGCCCGCGAGCTCGTCGGGGGGCCGGACCCGTACGCGGCGCTGGCGGCCGACGCCGGCCTGCGCGCCATCCTCGAATCGAGCGCCTACTCCGACAACGTCACCTACGCGGCGATCGTCGATCCCAACGGCGTGGCGGTGGCTCACAGCGACGCCGAGCAGGTCGGCAAGCCGCTGCCGGACTACGAGCAGCTGTCCGACGTCCTGAGCCAGGGCTTCCTGACCCAGCTGGGCGTCGTCTACTCCGACCAGGGCCGGACGCTCGAAGTGCGCGAGCCGCTGCTGCTCGGCGCCCAGGCGTTCGGCTCGATCCGGATCGGCGTCTCGACGCTGCTCATCCGCCGCGACGTGAACCAGGCCCTGCGCCCGGCGCTCATCACACTGGCCGTCGCGCTCATCGCGTCGATTCTCGTCGCGATCCTCCTCGCCCAGCTCTTGCTGCGTCCCATCCATCTCATCCGCGAGAGCCTGTCCCGCTTCGGGGAGCGCGACCTCGGCCTGGCCGGGGCCCTGCCGCGCGACGAGTTCGGCGAGCTGGGTGACTCGCTGACCGAGGCGAGCGCGCGGCTGATGGCGCGAGCGCCCGGCGCGGCGGACAAACCCGCGGCCCTCGAGCCGGTGACGACGTGGCTCGAGGACGGCATCGCCGTGTTCGACGCGGACGGCGTGCTGCGGCACGCCTCGTCCGGCATCCGGCGCATGCTCCCGCGGGACGCGGTCGGGCGGAAGATCGTCGACGTGCTGCCGGAGGGGCACCCGTACCGCGCCGCCGTCGAAGGGCGCCTCGACGGCGTGCCGCCGCCGCGGGGCGCCGTGCTGGTGCGCGTCCCGCGCCCCGGACAGGAGCCGGGCGCCAGCGTGGAGCAGGCGATCCGCTGCCAGTCGGTGTCGGGTGCCGACCCCGGGCACCCCCTCGCCGTGGTGCTGGTCGCGCGGGACATCGAGCGGCTGCGGCAGGTGCGGTCCGACCTCAGCTCGTCGCGCCGCGTCGCGACGTTCGGCCGGCTGTCGGCGGGCCTGGCGCACGAGATGAAGAACCGGCTGAACGCGACGAGCATCCAGCTCGAGCTGTTCCGCCAGGAACTGGCCGAGGACGGCAAGGTGAGCGCCGCCCTGCAGGACCGGGCGGCCGTCGTCGCGGCGCAGATCCTGCGGCTCGACGAGATCGTGCAGGGCTTCCTGCGCTTCATCCGGCCCGAGCAGCTTCGGCTGCAGCCGACGCGCGTCTCGGCCGTGATCGAAGGGATCCTGCCGGTCGTCGAGGCCGAGGCCGCGACGCGGGGCGTCGTCGTGCGCGTCGACTGCCCGGACGACCTCCCGGAGATCAGTGCCGATGCGCCGCTGCTCGAGCAGGCGTGCCTGAACCTGGCGATCAACGCCTGTCAGGCGATGCCGGGCGGGGGCCTGCTGAAGATCAGCGCCGCGCCGGCGTGGGGGCACTACGTCGAGATCGTCTTCGAGGACACCGGCGTCGGCATCGCGCCCGACGAGCTCGGCCGGATCTTCGACATGTACTACACGACCAAGGAAGGCGGCAGCGGCATCGGACTGTCGATGGTCTTTCGCGCCATCCACCTGCACGACGGCGAGATCGAAGTGCAGTCGACGCCGGGGCGCGGCACCACGTTTCGCGTGCTCGTCCCGCAGGTGTGACCGGGAACGGAGCGATAATGGTGGGAATGCGTCGAGCGCTGTGCGCGGCAGTGTTTGCCGGCCTCGCGGCCCTGGGGACCGGCTGCGCCCTCGTGCACGCGAGCGCGCCGCAGCCGGGGCCGGCGCTCAAGACGCCCGCCGCGCCCCCGCACGAGCTGCCGCCGCCGCCGCAGGCGCCGCTGCCGGCGACCGGGGCGGTCGAGCAGGGCGCCCTGCCGCCGGCCGAGCCGTCCTCGGCGCCCCCGCCTCCGTCACGCCCGCCCGCGGCCCGGACGCCGCCGCCGCCGGCGCCGGCGACCGCCGAGCCGCCGCCTGCCGAACCTGCTCCGCCGGCTCCGACGCTCCAGACGACGCCGGACGTGGCGGCCGCCACGCGCCGCGTGCAGCAGGTGATCGAGCAGGCCACGCGCGCCCTCGGGCGCGTGAACTATCAGGCCCTCAACGCCGAGGGACGGGCCCAGTACGACATCGCCCGCCGCTTCGTCCAGCAGGCGCAGGACGCGCTCGCCGATCGGAACATCGTGTTCGCCGGAGAGCTCGCCGACAAGGCGGCCGCGCTGGCGGCGCAGCTACCGTCCAGTTGATCGCGGCGTCGCCACCGGCGCGCCGCCCCAGTTCGCCTTCAACGTCGTCCAGATCTGTCGCATGTCCGCGGCGCTCGGCAGCCCGTCCTCCTCGGCCCCGTGCGCGGCGCGCTCGGGGATGAGGACCTCGCTCACGAAGCGATCGAGCTCCGACCGCAGGTGGTTGCCGTAGAGGTCCGCGAGTCCGGCGCGCATCCATCCCGCGACGGCGGCGTCCCAGGCGCGCGGGAGATCGCCCGTTCCGCGCGCGGCGACGACGATCCAGTACGGCGCCGCCCACGAGTCGGGCCGCCGCCGCAGCTCCTCCTCCATCCGCGAGAGGATGCGGCGGTAGACGTCCCGGCGCGGCGGATCCTGCTGCGCGAGGCGGTCGAGGGCGGTGGCCCACCAGTCGAGCAGGCAATCGTCGCCCGCGCTGCCCTCGGTCGGGAGGGCGGACTCGAAGAGCTCGGCGGCCGGACCCACGCGGCCGTCGAAGTAGAGCGACTCGCCGAGTCCGACGAGGAACTCGCGCCGGTCGCGTGGCGACAGCCGGCCGGGATCGATCGCGCGGAGCGCCGCCCGCCCCTGCGTCAGGTCGTCGGCGTTCTGCCCGTCGCGGTAGCGCTCGAGATGGCTCCGCGCGAGGACGAGGGCGGCGGCATCCGCCTGGGCGGGGTCGGATCGGGCCGTCTCCGCCAGGGCGATGGCGCCCGCGTAGTCGCCCTGGTTATAGAGCTCGCGGGCCTTTGCCACCGTGCCCCGGTCGACCGGACTGCCGGCGGCCAGAGCGATTGCCATGACGAGCGCAGCCAACGACATAAGTCAGGCTCCTCGGAAGCTGTCGGATTCACGTGGCTCCAGGAAGTTCTTACAGGGCCTCCACCTCAAGCTTACCGGTTCCCCGACCGAAAAGAGGGCTAATTGCGGGGAAATGCGGCCACCGAGGCTGGCAAGGAATTTGAGATGCAGAAAGCATGCTGTTCGAAATCCGAGCAGGGAGGGGATTGCAGATGCGTATGAGCACGGCGGTCGCGTTGCTGGTGGTGGGTCTGGGGCTGCCCGCGTGCGCGAGCAAGGGCTACGTCTCGAAGAACGTCAAGGCCGTCGACGACAAGGTGGAAGCCCTGTCGGCATCGGTCCAGGACAACAAGACGCAGATCGACGACGCCCAGGATCACATCCGGCAGAACACCGACGCCATCGCAGGCGTCAAGCAGCAGGCCGAGACGGCCCAGCAGGCCGCCACTCAGGCCCAGAGCACCGCGCAGTCTGCGTCGAACGCCGCGGCGGAGGCGGGGGCGAAGGCGGACGCGGTGGATCAGAACCAGCGCAAGCTGGTCTACGAGGTGGTGCTGAGCGACGATGAAGGCAACTTCAAGTTCGACGGCACGACGCTCCCCGACAGTGCCAAGGCGAAGATCGACGACATGGTGCAGCAGCTGAAGGCCGACCCGAAGAACGTGTACTTCGAGATCGAAGGCTACACGGATTCGACGGGCGACTCGGCCTACAACGAGAAGCTCGGCCAGGAGCGGGCCGATGCCGTCAAGATGTATCTGTACCAGCAGCACCAGATTCCGCTGCACCGGATGAACACGATCAGCTACGGCGAGAAGAACCCCGTGGCGCCCAACAAGACCCGCGAAGGGCGCGCGAAGAATCGCCGCGTGGTCATCAAGGTCCTGGCGTAGCCATCCTGCCGGCTGGACGGCCCGCGGGTCCTCTGGGGCCGCGGGTCGTCCGGTCGTCCTTCCCGACCCTCCCTCAGTGGATTCGGTGACCCTCGTCGGCGCTGTCGAGGATCTGCCGCGCATCGTCGGCGTCCTCGTCGCGGACGAGGAGCTGCACGCCCTCGCCGGCCCATAGTCCCGGCTGGACGCCCCCCGCATCGTCGGCCTGGACGACGGCGCTGATGCCGGCGGCCTCGAGGACGCTCTTGGCGATGTCCGCCTCGATGTGGTTGAAGAACGAGCGGATGACGATCAGGCGGGACATGGGATGGGGGGCCCTGTCTCCTCAGCTCCCGGCGCCGACCTTGGCCCTGAAGTAGTCGATCGTCTTGACCAGTCCCTCCTCGAGCTGCACTTTCGGCTCCCAGGCGAGCAGCGCACGTGCGCGCGTGATGTCGGGCTGGCGGACCTTCGGGTCGTCGACGGGGAGGGGCTTGTGGACGATCCGGCTCTTCGAGCCGGTCATCCGGATGATGGTCTGCGCGATCTCGAGAATCGTCGTCTCGCGCGGGTTGCCGATGTTGACCGGGTCGTTCACCGGCGACAGCATGAGGCGGATGATGCCGTCCACGAGGTCGGTGACATAGGTGAAGCTGCGCGTCTGGCTGCCGTCACCGAACACGGTGACGTCCTCGTGGCGGAGCGCCTGGGAGATGAACGCCGGCACGGCCCGGCCGTCGTGGATCCGCATCCTCGGGCCGTAGGTGTTGAAGATCCGGACGATCTTCGCGTCGAGGCCATGGTAGCGGTGGTAGGCGGTCGTCATCGCTTCGGCGAACCGCTTGGCCTCGTCGTACACCCCGCGTGGACCGATCGGGTTGACGTTGCCCCAGTACGACTCCTTCTGGGGATGCTCCAGGGGGTCGCCGTACACCTCGGAGGTGGAGGCGAGGACGAAGCGCGCGCCCTTGGCCTTCGCGAGGCCCAGCGCCTTGTGCGTCCCCAGCGCGCCCACCTTCAGGGTCGGGATCGGGAGCTCGAGGTAGTCGATCGGGCTCGCCGGGCTGGCCCAATGCAGGACGAAGTCGACCGCTCCCTCGATGTAGATGTAGTTCGTGACGTCGTGCTTGATGAACGTAAAGTCGCGGTTCACCAGGTGCGCGATGTTCGCGGTGTCTCCGGTGAGCAGGTTGTCGATGCCGATCACGGAATAGCCGCGATCGAGGAGTGTCTCGGCGAGGTGCGATCCGATGAATCCGGCGGCACCCGTGATGACGACGCGTTGGGACATACAGGCTCTCGGCTCTCGACTCTGGCTTCGGATTCTCGGCGTCTGGCTCCCGGCTCCGGGCTCCCGGCTTCGGCCAGTCACGACGTGCCGCGGCAGCCGTGATGCGCCAGGAGCCGGGAGCCTGACGCCCGCAGCCTAGTATGCGTGCTTGTGGAAGAACCCGCGAACGAGGGTGAGCCACATGATCTTGAGATCGAGACGCACCGACCAGTTCTCGATGTAGTAGAGATCGTACTCGATCCGCTTCTCGATCGACGTGTTGCCGCGCCAGCCGTTCACCTGGGCCCAGCCGGTGATGCCCGCCTTCACCTTGTGGCGCAGCATGTACTGCGGGATCTTGTGCTTGAACTGGGCGACGAACAGCGGCCGCTCGGGGCGCGGTCCCACGATCGACATGTCGCCCCGGAGGACGTTCCAGAGCTGCGGCAGTTCGTCGATGTTCGACCGGCGCAGCAGCTTGCCGAGCGGCGTCCGCCGCGGATCGTCCTCGCGCGCCCAGACGGGGCCCGTCTCCCGTTCGGCGTCGTGGAGCATCGATCGGAACTTGTAGATCGTGAACGGCTTGCCGACCAGGCCCGTCCGTTCCTGCCGGTAGAAGACCGGGCCGGGGGATGTCAGCTTCACCAGGGCCGCGACGATGGCGAGGGGCGCCGCCAGGACGACGAGCGCGACGCTCGAGATGGCCACGTCGAGCACGCGCTTGACGGCGGCGTTGAAGCCCTGGAGCGGCGTGTCGTTGATGTTGATGACCGGCACGCCGTCGAGATCCTCGAGGCGCGCCCGCAGCGCGAGCACCTGCAGGAGGTCCGGCACGACCCGTACGTCCACCATCTCGCGGCTCGTGCGCTCGATGAGGTCCAGCATGCGGACGTGCTGATCCGGCGGCAGCGCGACGTAGAGGTGATCCACGCCCTCCCGCGCGGCGATTTCCGCCGCATCGTCCAGCGTCCCGAGCAGGGGCAGCCCGCGGTAGCCGAGGTGGTCGCCCACGGCGCGATCGTCGACGAAGCCGACGATCTGATAGCCGAGCTCGCGGTGCTCGAGGATCTTGTCGGCGACCAGGCGGCCGAGCTCGCCGGCGCCGGCGATCAGGATGCGCTTGAGGCCGATGCCCGCGCGCCAGCGGCGCTCGAGGATCTCCCGCACGAGCTCGCGCGAGGCGAACGTGAAGAGGACGTTCAGGATGAGGAAGAGGGCCCAGACGGCCTGCGACACCTCGAACGTGCCGCGGCCCTTGGCGGCGTCCGACACCCAGTAGGTCTGCACGTACAGCGTGGCGACGATCCCGAAGACGACGGCGAGAATCGTGCCGACGAAGACCGAGAAGAAGTCGTCCACACGCGATCGACCGCGACGCAGCCGGTAGAGGTTCTGCAGGTGGAAGGCGAGCGGCACCAGCGCGGCGATGAACGGCAGCACCATGACGTACTGCCGGAACGGCGGGACGCCCTTGGTGATCGGAATGAGCGGCGTGTAGAAGCGGATCAGGTACGCGAGGATGAACGCCGACACGCCCAGCAGCGCGTCGGAGGAGACATGGAACGCGACGAGTAGTCGGTTGTGGCGTCTCACCATGTCGTCGATTCAGGCGCCGCGTACGTGTCCGCGACCAGCGCCGCCATCTCGTCGCCGAATCGGGCGCGCCCGAAACGCACGGCGTGGCGGCGAATGGCGTCCGCGTCCCAGCGGCCGTCGATCGCCCGCGCGACGGCCGCCGCAAAGACTTCGACCCCCGGCTCCTCGACCAGCACGCCCGTGAGCCCCGACGCGACGGTCTCGACCGCGCCCCCGCGGCCGAGCGCGACGACCGGCCGGCCGCAGGCCTGCGCCTCGAGCGGGACGATGCCGAAGTCCTCTTCGCCGGGCAGCAGCGTCACCGCGGCGCGCCGGTAGGCCGCCCGCACGTCCTCGTCGCTCAGCCGGCCGGTGAACGTCACGTCGGCGCCCGCCGCGGCGCGCTCCAGCCTCGTGCGATCCGGACCGTCGCCGACGATGGTGAGCGGCACGTGCGCCTGCCGGCAGGCCTCGATGGCGACGTCCAGCCGCTTGTAGGGCACGAGCGCCGACACCACGAGCGCGCGGCGGTCCGCGGCGTCGCCATCCGGGCAGAAGAAATCGGTGTCGACCGGCGGGTAAATCACGCTCGCCTCGCGATTATAGTATCGGTGGATCCTCCCCGCAACGTAATGAGAGATCGCGACATAGCGGTCCGCGCGGTCCGCCGTCGCCCGGTCCCAGTGCGCCAGGCGGCGCATGAGCGGGCGCATGATCGCGCTGCCGACGGCGCCCAGCCGGTCCGGTCCGAAGTACGCGTCGAACTGGTCCCACGCGTAGCGCATCGGCGTCAGGCAATAGCAGAGATGGCGCGTGCGGGCCGGATGCACGACCGACTTCACGCAGCAGTGGCTCACGCTGAGGACGAGGTCGAAGCGGTCGAATGCGAACTGCCGGACCGCGAGGGGAAATACCGGCAGGTAGTAGCGGTACCACCGCGCGACGCCCGGCAGGTGCTGGACGAACGAGGTGTGCCGCGGCAGCCGCTCGATCGTCGGCGACACCGAGCCGGGGACGTGGACGAGGGTGAAGAGCTCGGCGTCGGGAAAGCGCTCGCACAGGACCTCGAGGGCTTTCTCGCCGCCCCGCATCCCGGTGAGCCAGTCATGGACGAGCGCCAGCTTCATCGCCGACCGCCCGGGCGCGGAGAAACACGGCCGCACCGGCGCCGAGACGACGAAGCGCGCTCGGTCCGATCAGGCACGACGGGCACAACGGGCACAAGGAGGTGCGGGGTGGCTCACCGGCCGACCTCGCCGTAAATCTCGCGGATGCGGCGCGCCGAGGCCTCCCACGAGAACTGCCGGGCGCGGGCCAGTCCCCGCGCGCGCAGGTCGCGGCGCAGCGCGGCGTCGGTCAGCGCGCGCGTGAGGCCATCGGCGATCGCCGCCGGATCGTACGGGTCCACCAGCAGCGCGGCATCGTCGGTCACCTCGGGGAGCGAGGAGACGTTCGACGTCACGACGGGCGTGCCGCTCGCCATGGCCTCGAGCGGGGGCAGGCCGAAGCCCTCGTAGAGCGACGGGAACACGAACACGGACGCCAGCCGGTACATGACCGCCAGCGTCTCGTCGGGGAGGTAGCCGAGGAACCGCACGTGGCCGTGCAGGCGGTGGCGGTGTACCGCCCGACGCAGCGACGCGTACTTCGAGATGTCGTCCCCGATCAGGACGAGCCGGACGTGATCGAGGCCGCGCTGCCGGACCAGGGCGAACGCCTCGATCAGGCGCTCGAGGTTCTTGTGCGGCTTGACGTTCCCGGCGTAGAGCACGAACTCGCCGCTCAGCTGATACCGCTCCCGCACGCCGTCGACCGCTTCCGTGCTCGGCTCCTCGCCGAATCGCTCGTCGTAGGCGTTGTAGATGACGTCGATCTTCTCCGGCGGGAGGTCGACGAACCGCAGGATGTCCGTCTTCGAGCTCTCCGAGACGGTCAGCACCCGGGTCGACCGGCGGGCGGCCGTCGCGATCGACGCGCGCGCATAGGTCAATGCCAGGCGGCCGGGGAGGTACTCGGGGAACATGAGATGGATGCAGTCGTGGATCGTCACCACCGACGGCACCGACACGAGTCGCGGGAGTACGTAGTGTGGCGCGTGGAAGAGGGTCACGCGCTCGCGCCGCAGCGCGAGCGGGATCCGCACCTGCTCGGTGACCGAGTAGTTACCCGCCGGCTCCGGAACCGCGCGGAAGTTCTGCCCCAGGCAGGCCAGCGCCTCGCGATCCTCGGGACGGCACAGCAGCACGAACTCGGTCTCGCGGTCGAGCCGGGCCAGCTGGCGCAGGAGGTTGCGAATGTAGGTGCCGATGCCGAAGTCGTGGAGCTTCCGCGCGTCTATCCCGATGCGCACCAATACAATGATAACTGCAGGGGTTCGCGATCGGCGGTCCGTTCCTCAGGTCGGCCGATTCCTCCGTTTCCCCGTCTCCCGGCTGCCCGGTTCTTCCGTTTCCGCTCGAGTTCCTGGTCTTCCCGGTTCCCAGTTCGTCAGGGCGTCCAGGCCGGATTGTCGAGGCGATACCGCCGCCGCAGGTCCCGGCGTGTGCCCGGGAAGACGCCCGCCCGCCGCGCCGCCTCGTCGGCGGCCCGGAGATCGTCGCGGATCGCCCCGCCGGTCTGTTGGAGCTGGGCGAAGGCGCCGGAGCATCCTGGCGCGACCACACCGGCCATGGCGTGCGTGTCGAACAAGGCGAACCACGGGCGGGAGAAGCTGCCCGCGACGGGCCCGGCGTAGCAGTCGGCGACGAAGCCGCTCCAGTAGGCGTCGAGGGCGTCGGCGCGCCGTGCGAGCTGGCCGAGGGTCCGATCGAAGGCCGCCGTCCCGTCGGCGCGCAGCGCGTCCGCGGTCGACGGGCGCGCGGGGGAGAGGTTCTCCAGGCCGGGGTCGGACGTTGACGGCGGGGGCGTCGAACGGCCGGCCAGCAGGTCCCTCGCGTAGTCGATCGCCACGGCGAAATTCAGTCCCTGCCGCTCCTGGAATCCCATCGTCGTGATGCCGATGGCAATCCCGTCGCGGTCGAGCAGTGGGCCGCCGCTGTTGCCGGGGTTGGCGGCGGCGTCGGTCTGGACGAGCAGTGCGGTACCGGTCTGGCGCAGGGCGCTGACGATGCCGCGCGTGACCGTGTTCTGGAGCGTCCCGAGCGCCGAGCCGATCGCGATGACCTCCGCGCCCGGGCGGACCGCGAATGCCGATCCGAGGGGAATCACGGGCTGGCCGTCGACGGGCGGGGAGACCTTCAGAACCGCCAGGTCGACGGCTCGCGACACGGTGTCGACGCGCGCGTGGAGATCGGCGCCGGCGGCCGTGTGGATGGAGACGGAGAAGTTCTCCCCCACGACGTGGGCGTTGGTGAGGAGGGTGTCGGGGCTGACGAAGAACCCACTGCCCCTGGACGTGCCGGCATCGACGCGGACGACGGCGGGGAGGGCGCGGCTCACGACGGTTTCGATGGAGGCGTCAGGCCCGGGCGGCGGGGGCGCGGGAGCCGGATCCGGTCGTCGTGGCGTCGACGGTGGTTCGGGCGCGGGCGGGGCGGGCGTGTCGTCGGGGCTCGACGGTGGAGCCGGCGCCTCCGGCAGGACCGGCGGCGCCGCGGCCCGTGCGGTCGGCGCCGCGGGCGCGGTGGAGCGGCGCCCGCCGAAGACGATCGCGCCGAATGCCACGAGGGCGACGGCGACAGCCAGCACCCCCAGTGCCGTCAGCACCGTCGTCCCGCCGATCGGACGCTCGGTCATGTTCACCCCATCATCCGCAGGTACAGACGCAGCCACTTCACGGCCGCCGGATGGTGCTTCTCGTAGAAGGCGATCCGGCTGCGCCGGTACGCAGCGCGCGTCGCCGCCGGCGCGCTCGCGGCCGACCGCCCGCGGGCGTGCACCACTTCCACTGCTGGGGTAAACCTGACGATACCGCCGCGGGCCCGGATCGCGGCGCAAAAATCCACATCCTCGAGATACATGAAATAGCGCTCGTCGAGCCAGCCGACGGCTTCGGCCGCGTCCCGTCTCACCAGGAGGCACGCGCCGCTCACCCAGTCGGGCGTGCCCTCGCGGCGGGTGAGGCGATCGACGTACCCCGCCAGGACGGGGATCCCCGCGGCGTGGGCCCGTTGCAGGCACTTCTGTCGGATTTCGCTGAAGGGGCCGACCATCCTGCCGAACGACAGCTCGGCGCGGCCGCGGGTGTCCACGAGGCGGGGGCCGACAATCGCCGTCCGGGAATCCCGGTGCAGCTCGGCGAGCAGCCGGTCCAGGCCGCCCTCGGGCATGACCGTGTCGCTGTTGAGGAGCAGCAGGCTGGCGCCGTCACTGGCCCGGATCCCGATGTTGGTGCCCCGGGCGAAGCCCACATTGCCGCCCGCGCCCAGCACGCGTACGCCCTCGAAGCGCCGCGCCAGGTCCGCGCTGCCGTCGGTCGATGCGTTGTCGACCACGATGGTCTCGTGGGACGCGCGGGGCGGGCCGGCGGCGAGCGAGGCGAGGCATCGTTCGAGGTCGGCGCGCGCGTTGAAGCTGACGATGACGATGGAGAGGTCGATCACGCCTGCGCCTCCAGCAGCGCGAGCGTGTCGTGCGCGGCGCGGGCCCAGTCGTAGCGCGCCAGCACGTCCGCCGAGGCGGCGCGGATGCGGGCCCGCTCCGCCTCGTCGAAGAGCGCCCGATTCGAGCGCCTGCGCGGTCGCGGCGATGTCGCCGCGCGCGACGTAGAGCGCGGCGTCGCGGCAGCTCTCGCGCGCGACCGGCGTGTCGAGCAGCACGGGGGGCACGTCCCGGGCGAGGGCCTCGAGCGGCGTCAGGCCGAGACCCTCGTATTCCGACAGGAATGCGAACGCCCGCGCCGCGGCATACAGCTCGTCCAGGCGTGCGTCGTCGACATAGCGCTGCCATCTGACGAACCCGGCGGCGCCCTCGGCCGCGATGACGCGGTCGAGATCCTCGTGGGGACAGGTCCGGTTGTCGCCGACGACGTCGAGCGAGACGCCGGGACGCCTCCCGGCGAGACGGGCCACCGCCCGGACGAGATCCGGTACGTGGCGGCGGTTGAAGACCGAGCCGACGAACAGGATCCTGGCCTCGAGGCGCGGGGTGGCCGGGCGGCGGGTCCCTCGGTCGATCCCGGGGGGAATCACGTGGATGCGGTCCGCGGGAACGGCGAGACGCTCCTGGATCTCGCGTTTGGAGAACTCCGAGATCGTGATGACGGCGCGGGCGCGGTGTGCCGACTGCCGCGTCAGCAGACGGCGCCGGGCGCCTTCCCGGACGCGGTACCACTCGGGGTGCGCGGCGAACGAGACGTCGTGGATCGCGACGACGATCGGTGTGGCCAGGCGCAGCGGCACCGTGTAGCCCGGGCCGAAGAAGACGTCGAGGCGGTCGCTCTCCGCCGCGCGCCTCAAGTCCCCCTGCTCCCAGCGCGTGCCGCCGCCGCCGGGCACGACGCGGTGTTCGACCCGCGGACCGAACGCCCGGGCGATGGCCGCCGGACTGTACAGGACGAGCTCATGGCGAAGTCCTTCGCGCCTCGCCCACGCGTCCAGCAGGCCGCCCAGGTAGCGGCCGACGCCGGTGACGTGTCCCGAGAGCTCGCGCGCGTCGACGCCGATTCGCATCAGCCGTGCCGCTCCAGCGCGCGGACGTAGGCGTGGTGCACGCCCCGTGCGGTGTCGCTCCACCGGAACGTGCGCGCGCGCGCCACGCCCTTCGACGCGCACGCCGCCGCCAGGGCCTCGTCGTCGAGCAGGTGCGTGATGCCGCCCGCGATCGCCTCGGGCTCCGGATCGACGAGCAGCCCCGCGTCGCCGAGCACCTCGGGCAGCGCGCCGCGGTTGGCGGCGACGACGGGAACGCCGAGTGTCATCGCTTCGAGCACCGGCATGCCGAAGCCCTCCTCGAACGACGGCTGGACGAGGAGCCTCGCGCCTTCGTACAGGGCGCGCCGGGCCTCGGGCCGGACGTAGCCCGTCGCCCGTGCGCGGCCGGCGAGCGGCGGGCGCGTCAGGCGCTCCAGCCAGGGACGCGCCTGCGCGCCGGCGCGCCCGGCCAGGACGAGCGGCGGCAGGTCGCGCCGCCTCGCGAGCAGGCTCTCGTAGGCATCGAGCAGCGCGCCGATGTTCTTGCGAGGTTCGAGCGTGCCGACGAACAGCAGGTACGCGTCGGCGGCCGGGGGCGTGCGCCGCGGCGGCCAGTCCGGCGCGCCCGGAGGACAGATCGCGACGCGATCGATGGCGACCTCGAGGCGGCGTTCGATGTCGCGCGCGGTGAAGTGCGAGATCGTCACGATCGCGTCGGCCCGGTGCGCGTGGGCGCGCGCGAGCGCGGGGTAGTCGCGCCGGACCTCGGCGCGCGTCCGCTCGGGATGGGCGAGGAAATCGAGATCGTAGATGGTGACGACGCGCGCGGCCCGGCGCGCGGGCAGCAGGAGCGGGTGCATGGAATGCGCCACGTCGAAGCCGCCGGCGCCGAACGCTTCGATCGGTGGCCACTCGAGCCGGTGCCACAGGAAGTTCAGCACGCGCACCGGCACGCGGCGGTCGACCCGCGCGGCGCCCCGCAGGTCGGCATCCGGACGGAGGCGATCGCGCCAGGAGCTCGAGAAGATCGTGAGGTCGAGCGGGGTGCCGGTCGCGGCGGAGGGGAAGGCGTCGAGGAGCGCCTTGACCATCTGGTGGGTGTACTCGCCCACGCCGCTGCGCGATGTCAGGGCGGAGCGATAGTCGATCACCACGCGCACGGGCCAGAACCTTAGCACATCCCTCCCTTGTGTAAGTCGTTCACAATCAGTATCTTCTTGGGAAATGAAAATCGCGGTCGCTGGTACAGGGTACGTCGGGCTCGTCGTCGGCGCGTGTCTGGCGGAGAACGGCAACACGGTGACGTGCGTCGACAAGGACGCCTCGAAGATCGCCACGCTCGTCGAGGGCCGGATGCCCATCTACGAGCCGGGCCTCGAAGAACTGGTGGTGCGCAACCACGCCGAGGAGCGGCTCACGTTCACCACCGATCTCCAGGGCGCCGTTCGAGCGTCGGAGATCGTCTTCATCGCGGTCGGCACGCCCCAGGGAGAGGACGGGTCGGCCGATCTGCAGCACGTGCTGGCCGTTGCCCGTGACGTCGGGCGGGCCATGAACAAGTACACGGTCATCGTGGACAAGAGCACGGTGCCGGTGGGCACGGCGGATCGCGTGCGCGACGTGATCGCCGCCGAGACGCGGCAGCCGTTCAGCGTCGTCTCGAATCCCGAGTTCCTGAAGCAGGGCGCGGCGATCGACGACTTCATGAAGCCGGACCGCGTGGTGATCGGCGCGCCCGACGCCCGTTCGGCGGCGCTCATGGAGGAGCTCTATCGTCCGTTCATGCGCACCGGCGCGCCCATCATGCTGATGGACACGGCGAGCGCGGAGCTCTGCAAGTACGCGGCGAATGCGATTCTGGCGTCGCGGATCTCGTTCATGAACGAGATCGCCAACGTGTGCGAGCTCGTGGGCGCGGACGTCGACCAGGTGCGTCGCGCGATCGGCGCGGACAAGCGGATCGGGACCTCGTTCCTCTTCCCGGGAGTGGGGTACGGCGGCAGCTGCTTTCCGAAAGACGTGAAGGCGCTCATCCGCTCGGCCAGCGATCGCGGCTACCGGTTTCTCACCCTCGAGGCCGTCGAGGCCGTCAACCAGGCGCAGAAGGAGCGGCTGGTCGAGAAGATGCGCCGCCACTTCGGCGACCTGTCGGGCCGCACGATCGCGCTCTGGGGGCTCGCCTTCAAGCCCCGCACCGACGACATGCGCGAGGCGCCGGCGATCGCCGTGATCCAGCGGCTGCTCGCGGCGGGTGCCACGGTCCGCGCCTACGATCCGGAGGCCACCGAGACGGCGCGCCGGCTGTTCGGCGACCGGATCGTGCTGTGCGACCACGGCTACGACGCCCTCGAGGGCGCCGACGCGCTCGCCGTGGTGACCGAATGGAACGAGTTCCGCGAGCCGGATTTCGCCAAGATGCGCGAACGCCTCAAGGCGCCGGTCGTCTTCGACGGCCGCAATATCTATTCGCCCGAGCAGATGCGCACGCTCGGGTTCACGTACTATTCCATTGGCCGCTGAGGCGCGCGCCGTCCTGGTCACCGGCGGCGCGGGCTACATCGGCAGCCACGCCGCCAAGGCGCTGAGCCGCGCCGGCTACGGCGTGGTGGTGTTCGACAGCCTGGCGGCCGGGCACCGGGGGGCGGTCCGGTGGGGGCCGCTCGTCGAGGGCGACGTGACCGACGTCGACGCGGTGCGCCGTGCCCTGCGCCGCCACCGGGTCCGCGCCGTGATGCACTTCGCGGCCCTGCTCGACGTCGGCGAGTCGACGCGCGAGCCGTTCCGGTACTATCGGAACAACGTGGGCGGCGCCCTCGCCGTCCTCGAGGCGATGGCCGCCGAGGGAGTGGAGGCCTTCGTGTTCTCGTCGACCTGCGCCACCTACGGCGAAGTGGTCGAGACGCCCATGCGGGAGACGCACCCGCAGCGGCCCATCAGCAGCTACGGCGAGACGAAGCTCGCCGTCGAGCGGGCACTGCCGCACATCGAGCGCGCGCACGGCATCCGCTCGGTGAGCCTGCGGTACTTCAACGCGGCGGGCGCCGACCCCGAGGGCGAGCTGGGAGAGGACCACGTGCCGGAGATCCACCTGATCCCGCGGGCGCTCGACGCGGCCGACGGCGGCGCCCCGCTCGAGGTCTTCGGCGAGGACTATCCGACTCCGGACGGCACGTGCCTGCGGGACTACGTCCACGTGACGGATCTGGCCGACGCCCACCTGCGGGCCCTCGAGGGGCTGCTCGGGGGGCGCCCGTCGGCGGCTTACAACCTCGGGACGGGCACGCCGTACTCGGTCAGGCACGTGATCCAGACCGTCTCGCGGGTCACCGGGCGCGATGTGCCCTGGCGCGCCGGGCCGCGGCGGGCGGGGGATCCGGCCGTGCTGCAGGCCGACGCGGGCCGGGCCCGGGCCGCGCTCGGCTGGACGCCGGCGCAGTCGGATCTCGAGACGATCGTGCGCACCGCCTGGGCGTGGCGGCAGGCGCACCCGGGCGGGTATGGCGGGTGAAGCGAGCGCCGCGATGAACCGCCCGCTCCGGCGACTGTTCGCCTACGCGCGGCCGTACAGCGTGCGGGTCGGCTGGGCGGTCCTCGCGATGCTCGTGTACGCGGCCGCGTCGGCCGGCCTGGCGGCCCTGATCCGTCCGATCCTCGACAGCGTCCTTCCGAGTCAGCGCCGCGTGGGGGAGATCGCGGCCGCCATCGTCGGGCTCTACGTGTTCAAGGGGCTCGGCTCGTACGTCTCGTCCTACCTGATGGCCGACGTCGGCCAGCGCGTGGTGATGGACCTGCGCAACGCGCTCTTCCGCCACATCATCGGGCAGTCGGCGGGCTTCTTCGCCCAGCACACGACCGGCCAGCTCATGTCGCGGATCACCAACGACGTCGGTCAGGTGCAGCAGGTGGTGTCGGAGACGGCCGGCGACCTGGCGCGCGAGTCGCTCGCGATCGTGGGGCTGGCGGCGCTGCTGTTCTACTACGACGCGGGTCTGGCCGTGTTCTGTCTCGCCGTGGCGCCGCTCGTCGTCTACCCCCTGGTGCGCCTGGGCCAGCGCGTGCGCCGGACCACGCGGCGCAGCCAGGAGGCGATCGAGACGATCTCGCACATCAGCGCCGAGGCGTTCACGGGGCAGCGCATCGTCAAGGCCTTCGGCACCGAGGCGACCGAGGGCGCGAAGTTCAACCGCGCCGGCTACCACCTGTTCCGCACGAACATGAAGGTGACGGCGGCGCTCGCGAGCCTCCCGCCGCTGATGGAGGTGCTCGGCGGGATCGGGATGGCGGTCGCGCTCTGGTACGGGAGCGCCCAGATCGCCGGCGGCCACCTGACGACGGGCGAGTTCACGTCGTTCGTCGCGGCGCTGCTGATGATGTACGGCCCGGCCAAGAAGCTGAGCCGCGTCAACGCCAACATCCAGCAGGCCATCGCGGCGTGCGAGCGGATCTTCGACATGTTCGACATGCACACGGAGGTGGCCGAGCGCCCCGGCGCCGAGCCGCTCGCGCCCTTCCGGCGGGCGATCGAGTTCCGCGACGTGGCGTTCGGCTACGACGAGAATCCGGCCCGCATCCTGCGCCACCTGTCGTTCACGGTCGGGGCGGGGCAGATGGTGGCGATCGTCGGCCGGAGCGGGGCGGGCAAGACGACGCTGGTCAACCTGCTGCCGCGCTTCTACGACGTGAGCGGCGGCGCGATCCTCATCGACGGCGTCGACATCCGCGACGTGACGCTCGCGTCCCTGCGCAGCCAGGTCGGGATCGTGACGCAGGAGACGGTGCTGTTCGACGACACCATCGCCAACAACATCGCGTACGGCGCGGCGGGCGCGCCGCGCGACGCCGTCGAGGCGGCGGCACGCGCCGCGAACGCGCACGAGTTCATCATGGCGCTGCCCCGCGGCTACGACACGATGATCGGCGAACGCGGGCAGCGGCTCTCGGGCGGCCAGCGGCAGCGGCTGGCGATTGCCCGGGCGCTGCTCAAGGACGCGCCGATCCTGGTCCTGGACGAGGCGACCTCGGCCCTCGATGCCGAGTCGGAGCTCCTCGTGCAGGAGGCGCTCGTCCACCTGATGCTCAACCGCACCTCGTTCGTCATCGCGCACCGGCTGTCGACGATCCGCCGGGCGGACGCGATCATCGTGCTCGAGCGCGGCCGCGTGGTGGAGATGGGGCGGCACGACGAGCTGCTGGCCCGGGCCGGCGGCGCCTACGCGGCCCTCTATCAGCTCCAGCTGCTCGAGGGCCGCAAGGCGGAACGGAGGATGGTGCCGTCGTGATCAAGTCGATGACCGGGTTCGCGGCCGTCACCCGCGAGGACGAGGCGGCGACCGTCTCGGTGACCGTGCGCACGCTCAATCACCGTCATCTGGACCTCCAGCTGCGGCTGCCCCCGTCGGTCGCGGCGACCGAGCCCGACCTGCGCGCCCAGCTCTCGGCGCGGCTCGCCCGGGGCCGCGTCGAGCTGGCGGTGACCGTGCAGATCCGGCAGGCGCCGGCCATCGAGATCCAGCTGAACGACACGTTCGTGGAGGCGCTCGAGGCCGCCCTCGGCACCGCGCGGGAGCGGGGGCTGATCGCCGGGACGCTGACGCCCGGGGACCTGCTGAGGCTGCCGCAGGCGCTGACGATCCGGGACCAGGCGGCGGTCGGCGAGGCGGCGCAGTCGGCGGCGGCCGACGCCGTGCGGGCGGCGGTGGCGTCCGCGCTCGACGAGCTGGATGCGATGCGGTCGCGCGAGGGCGACCACCTGCGCGCCGATCTCGACGCGCGCCGGCTGGCAGTGGCCGCGCTGGTCGAGCGCGTCGCCGGAGCGGCCGACGGGGGGCGGGCGGCGCTCGAGGCGCGTCTCGGCGAGCGCGTGCGCGAGCTCGTGGACGTCCTGCACGCGGATGCCGCGGCCGTCGCGCAGGAGATCGTCCGCGTGGCGGCCCGGTCCGACATCAGCGAGGAGGTAACGCGGTTCCGGGCGCACGTGGCGCACTGGGCCGCGCTCGCCGACGCCCCCGAGCCCTGCGGGCGGAAGCTGGACTTCCTGCTGCAGGAGATGAACCGGGAGGTGAACACGATGGGCTCGAAGGCCGACGGCCTCGACGTGTCCGGCCTGGTCATAGCGGCCAAGGCCGAGCTCGAGAAGATGCGGGAGCAGGTCCAGAATGTCGAGTAGCCCCCGCGGCCTGCTGTTCGTGGTCTCCGCCCCGTCCGGCACCGGCAAGACGACCCTGGTCGAGCGGCTCATCGGCGAGGTCCGGAACCTGACCATGTCGCGGTCGTACACGTCGCGGGCGGCGCGCCCGGGGGAAACCGACGGGGTGGACTATAATTTCGTGTCGCGGGCGCGATTCGAGGCGATGGTGGCGGCCCACCAGTTCCTGGAGTGGGCCGACGTGTTCGGGAACCTGTACGGGACCTCCGCCGTGGACACCGAGCGTCTGCTGGCCTCGGGCCGCGACGTCGTGATGGTGATCGACGTGCAGGGCGCGCGGCAGATCCGGAGGCGGACGTCGCGGGCGACCGCGATTTTCGTGATGCCGCCGTCGATGGCCGTGCTGGAGCGCCGGCTGCGCGGACGGAGCAAGGACAGCGACGAGGCCATCGAGCGGCGCCTCCGCGTGGCGCGGGAGGAAGTCCAGGCCTTCACCGAGTACGACTGCGTAGTGGTGAACGACGAGCTCGACACCGCCGTCGACCACCTCCGCAGCATCGTCGTGGCCGAACGCAGCCGGCTCCGGCACATGATGGCCGAGGCCGAAGAGATCGTGAGGACGTTTCAATGATCGATCGCAGCAAGCTTCCCAACTCGTTCGAATTCGTCGTCACCGCCGGCGCGCGGGCCAGACAGCTGCTGAGCGGCTCGGTGCCCCGGGTGGCGGTGGACGACCACAAGAAGACCACCATCGCGCAGCAGGAAGTCATCACGGGCGCCGTGGAGGCCATGGAGAGAGACGCGCCGGACGCCGAGACGCCGGAGCGCGGAGCCGCGGGGGACCTGTCGAACTAGAGAACCGAGGAGCGGCGACCGGGCGCGACATCACCACATCACCACATCACTCCATCACCACATTCTTCAATGCTTGTAGCCCTCGGCGTGACCGGCGGCATCGGCGCCTACAAGGCGGTCGAGATCGCGCGCGGCCTGCAGAAGCGCGGGCACGACGTCGTCGCGGTGATGACGGCCAACGCGACGCGCTTCGTCGGACCGCTCACCTTCGAGGCGATTACGCATCGTCGGGTCATCACGGATCAGTTCGAAGCCGGCGTCAACGCGGACATCGAGCACATCGCGCTCGCGTCGACGATCGACCTGCTGCTCGTGGCGCCCGCGACGGCGAACATCGTCGCCAAGATGGCGGCCGGGCTGGCCGACGACTTCCTGTCGACCCTGTACGTGGCGACGCGGGCGCCCGTGCTGGTCGCGCCGGCGATGAACACGCAGATGTTCGCGCATCCGGCCGTGCGGGAGAACCTGGATCGGTTGGCGGCGCGCGGCGTGCGGTTCGTCGAGCCGGGCGAGGGCTATCTGGCCTGCGGGTGGATCGGCAAGGGGCGGCTCGCGGAGCCGGACGAGATCGTTGCCGCCGCCGACGCGATGCTGAAGCCCGCCGGCCCCTTGACCGGACGAACGGTCGTGGTGACCGCCGGACCGACCTATGAGGACCTGGATCCGGTGCGCTACATCGGCAACCGCTCGTCGGGCCGCATGGGGTTCGCAGTGGCGGCCGAGGCCGCGCGCCGTGGCGCCGTCGTCACGCTCGTCGCGGGGCCGACCGCCGTCGAGCCGCCGCCGGTGGCGGAGCTCGTCCGCGTGCGGACGGCCGAGCAGATGCGGGCGGCCGTCCTGGCTCGCAGCGACGGCGCGGATCTCGTGGTGATGGCGGCCGCGGTCGCCGACTACGCGCCTGCGTCGCAGGCGGCGCAGAAGATCCAGAAGGCCGGTGAGTCGATGACGGTGTCGCTGCAGCCGACGCCGGACATCCTGGCCGAGCTCGGCGCGCGGCGGGCGGCGGCCGGGCGGGGCCCCGTGCTGGTCGGCTTCGCGGCGGAGACCGAGCGCATGGTCGAGCGCGCCGCGGAGAAGCGCGCGCGCAAGCACGTCGACCTCATCGTCGCCAACGACGTGTCCCGACGCGACGCCGGCTTCGAGGTCGACACCAACGCCGTCACGATTGTCGGCGACGGCGAGTCGGTCGACGTCCCGCTGCAGACCAAGTCCGGCGTGGCCGTCGCGATTCTCGATCGCGTGGAGCGCCTGCTCGAGGCCAGTGGATCGCGACGCACTCACTGAGCACCTGCGCTTCGCCGCATCGCTCGGCGTGGCGGGCTCGAGCCGGGACCCGGAGTGGCGCGCGCGGGCGGGCGACGAAGCCGAAGCCGTGACGCCGTCCCCATCCGGGTCGCCCGGGACATCCGGTTCGTCCAACCCGTCCACCCCGTCGGAGCCGTCCCGCGCGTCCAGTCCGGCTGAGGGCCTGCGCCTGATCCGCGCCGATCTGGGCGACTGCACCCGGTGCAAGCTGCACACGCTCGGACGCCGCCAGATCGTTTTCGGCGTCGGGAATCCGGACGCGCAGCTGATGTTCGTGGGAGAGGCCCCGGGACAGGACGAAGACCTCCAGGGCATCCCGTTCGTCGGCCGCGCCGGTCAGCTGCTCACGAAGATCATCGAGGCGATCGGCCTCACGCGCGATCAGGTCTACATCGCCAACGTGATCAAGTGCCGTCCGCCGAACAACCGGAACCCGGAGCCGGACGAAGTGGAGACCTGCCGGCCGTTCCTGTTCGCGCAGATCGACGCGATCCGGCCGAAGGTGATTGTCGCCCTCGGCAAGTTCGCCGCACAGACGCTGCTCGAGACGCTCGATCCGATCTCCAGACTGCGCGGACGGGTGTACGAGTATCGCGGCGCCAGGCTGGTTCCCACGTTCCATCCCGCCTACCTCCTGCGCAATCCCTCCTCGAAGCGCGAGGTGTGGGAGGACATGAAGAAGGTGCGGGCGATGCTGGGGGAGGCGTAGTGGCTCTGGGCTCTTGGCTTTAGGTCTGGACCCGTTGGATCGTCACAGGGCATCGTGATCTGCCGAGAGCCGGGATCCGGGAGCCGAGGGCCGTGCTAGTCCGCGTCGCCGTTCCCGTTCCGGGCCTCGGGCTGCTCACCTATCGCGTTCCGCCGGACCTGCCGCGGCCCGACGCCGGGGCGCGGGTCGTCGTTCCTCTCGGACGCCGGTTCGTGACCGGCATCGTCGTCGAGCCGGCGGAGGCCGGCGAGGTGGAGGATGCCGACATCAAGCCGCTCCGGGAGGTGCTCGACGCGGGCCCCTTCATCCCGCCGGCGGTCGTCGACCTCGCCCGCTGGACCGCCGGGCACTACCTGGCCGGGCCGGGCGAGACCATCGTCGCCGTCCTGCCGCCCATGACGCGCGGGGCGCGCGCCGATGCGCACAAGGTCGTCCGCGTGGCCGCCATCACCGCGGCCGGTCTGCAGGCGCAGGCGGCACCGGGCGTCGGCGAGCGTCATCTCACGCCCAAACAGCAGGAGACGCTCGGCATCCTGGCGGGGCAGCCTCCCGGCCTTCCGACTGCGGATCTCGCCCGGCGCGGGATCTCGAGCGACGTCCTGGCTCGGCTCGTCCGGCTGGGATACGCGAGCATCCGTCGGGAGCGCGTCGACCGCGATCCGTTCGCGCCCGCGGCGCCGGCCGGGCTGGAGCGTCCGCGCGAGCTGACGGGCGAGCAGGCGCGTGCGGTCGAGCGGCTGCTCGCGCGGTCACGTGCGGGCGCCTTTCACGTGGCGCTGCTGCACGGCGTCACGGGGAGCGGCAAGACGGAGATCTACCTGCGCGTCGCTGCCGACGTCCGGGCGTCGGGGCGCGGCGTCCTGATGCTCGTTCCCGAGATCGCGCTGACGCCCGGCCTGGCCGCAGCGTGCCGCCAGGCGTTCGGCGGGCGCGTGGCGATCCAGCACAGCGGGCTCTCCGATGGGGAGCGGCACGATCAGTGGCAGCGGATCCGCCGCGGGGACATCGACGTCGTCGTGGGGACGCGGTCGGCCGTGTTCGCTCCGATCGAGCGCCTCGGCCTCGTGATCGTGGACGAGGAGCACGACGCTTCGTACAAGCAGGAGGAGAGTCCCCGGTACAACGGGCGCGACGTGGCGATCGTCCGCGCGCAGCGCGCGAACGCGCTGGTCGTGCTCGGCTCGGCGACGCCGTCGCTCGAAAGCTACCACCATGCGATGTCCGGACGCTACGAGCGGATCACGCTCGAGCGCCGCATTCTCGATCGCCCCCTCGCGGCGGTCACCGTGGTCGACATGCGGGAGGAGTACGCTTCCGAGGGGCCGGACGTGGTGATCAGCCGGGCGCTCGCCGCCGGCCTGGCGACGCGCGTCGGAGCGGGAGAGCAGGCGCTCGTCCTCCTCAATCGCCGCGGATACTCGACGGCCGTCTTCTGCCGCCAGTGCGGCGGCAGCCTGGAGTGCCCGAACTGCAGCGTCTCGCTGGTCGTGCACGGCCAGGGGGCGTCCCGGCGCGCCCGCTGCCATTACTGCAACTACGCGACCCGTGTGCCGGCGCGCTGCCCGCAGTGCGCGGGACCGTACCTCGAGCAGACGGGATTCGGCACCGAGCGCGTCGAGGCCGAGGTGCGGCGCATCTGTCCGGGCGCCCGCGTCGCCCGCCTGGACCGCGACGCCATCCGCCGCAAGGGCGCTCTCGGCAGCCTCCTCGATCGGTTTCGCGCTCGGGAGATCGACGTCCTGGTCGGCACGCAGATGATCGCCAAGGGCCACGACTTCCCGCTGGTGACGCTCGTCGGAGTCGTGTCGGCGGATGTGGGCCTCGGGCTGGCGGACTTCCGCGCATCCGAGCGGACGTTCCAGCTGCTGACGCAGGTCGCCGGCCGTGCCGGCCGCGGGGAGCGGCCGGGGGAGGCCGTCATCCAGACGCTGTATCCCGCGCACTACAGCATCCAGCTGGCGTGCCGCCAGGACTATCCCGCCTTCTACGAGCGCGAGCTCGCGTTCCGCAAGGCGATGCGGTACCCGCCGCTCGTCGCGCTCGTCAACCTCGTCGTCCGCGCCCGCACCTACGCGGCCGCGATCGACGATGCGGGCGATCTGGCGGATCGGATGCGGGCGGGCGCGGCGGGCCGGGGATACGTCGTGCTCGGGCCCGCGCCGGCGCCGCTCGGCAGGCTGCGAGGCGAGTTCCGTGCGCAGGTGCTGGTCAAGGGCGTCAACCGGCGCCAGATGCGCGAAAGCCTTCAGGCCGCGCTGGCCGTGCGCCCGGAGCTCCAGCGCCGCACGACGGTCGATGTCGATCCCGTCAGCGTCCTCTGAAGCCCGGCAGCTCCGGGAGCCCGGAGTCCGAGGTCCTACCGCCCCCCGAGCAGCTGCGTCGTCTGAACCGGCGCCGGCGTGAAGCAGAGCACGAACATGACGAGGGCGAAGAAGGCGAGCCACAGGCGGGTCCGATCGAGCGGCTCGTGCTCGTCGTAGACCGGCGGGTGCTTGGCGCCGATGAAGACGAGCATCGCCACCAGCAGCAGCGTCCAGACGAGCCAGCTCAGCGAGAAGTACGTGAGGACGAGCAGCACGCCGATCATCGTGAACGTCACGTAGGTCGAGCGCCGGCCCAGCACCGAGTACGAGACGTGGCCGCCGTCGAGCTGTGCGACGGGAAACAGGTTGAGGGCCGTGGCCAGCAGGCCGAACCACGCCGCGAATGCCATCGGATGCAGGTTCAGCGAGTAGCCGTCCGGTATCGAGCCCCAGAACAGGAACGAGACCGCCTTGAAGAGGAGCGGCTCGCCGAGATCGATGCCGACGAAGTCGGACGGAACGCGGACGACGTGCGACATCGCGATGCCCGCGATGAGCGCGGGGACCGCCACCACGAACCCGGCAATCGGGCCGGCGACGCCGATGTCGAACAGCATCCGCTTGGTCGGAATCGGCTCCCGGATCCGGATGAAGGCGCCGAACGTGCCGGTCAGGACGATGGGCGCCGGCAGGAAGTACGGCATCGACGCGTCGACGTCATAATAGCGGCACGCCAGATAGTGACCCATCTCGTGGGAGCCGAGGATGGCCATGATCGTGATGCTGTACCAGAACCCGTGGAGCAGGAAGCTCCAGCCGGCCGGCGTCGGGATCATCCGGAAGTCGGCCATATAGGAGAGATAGTGCCCGGCGCCCACGACGGTGGTCGTGACGATGGTCAGGACCAGCAGGAGCACGTGCAGCCACACCCGGTCCTGGAACTTGCGGCGCGGTGTCCAGGGCAGGTACGCCGGAGGGATCGCCGGAGGAAGGTCGCGCGAAGGATCCAATTACCCGATATTCTGCAGGTCCTTGCCCGGCTTGAAGCGGATGGTGCGCCCAGGCGGGATGCGCACCTCCTTGCCGGTGCGGGGGTTGCGTCCGATTCCCCGCTTGCGAGGCTTGACTTGGAAGACCCCGAAACCGCGCAGCTCGATGCGCTCACCTCGCTGCATGGACGTGCGCATCGCGTCGAACACCGCGTCGACAGCCACCTCGGCCTTTACCTTCGTGATGTCGGCAATCCGAGAGACCTCGTTGACGATGTCGACCTTGATCATGCTTAGGGTCTCCTGACGGCTGGTAACTACTATAGATTCTTGGACTTACGTAGTCAAGGACAAGGCTAACTGACTTTACAGTTTGGCCGCCTGCGTGCTCGAAAATGCCACGAAAACAGCCGTCCGTCGTCCTGGTCGGACGCCCGAACGTCGGAAAGTCGACCCTCTTCAACCGCATGACGGGCAGCCGCCGCGCCATCGTCGCGCCCGTCGCCGGAACGACGCGTGACCTGACGTCTCAGGTGGTGGTGTGGCGAGGGCGCTCGTTCCGCCTCATGGACACGGGCGGGATGTTCGGCGTCAGCGAGGACCCCTTGCAGGAGCTCGTGGTCCAGCACGGGAAGCGCGCGCTCGCCGGCGCGGATCTCATCGTCATCGTCGTCGACGGTCGGGACGGCCTCGTGGCGGGCGACGAGACGATCGCCGCCGAGGTCCGAGCGTTCGGGCGTCCCGCGGTCGTGGCGATCAACAAGATGGACGACAAGCGCGCCCAGACCGGGGCGCTCGACTTCTACCGGCTGGGCTTCGACCCGGTGTTCGAGATCTCCGCGGAGCACGGACAGGGTGTGGCCGACCTCATGGACGAGATCGTGGCGCGCTCGGAGGGGCCGCGGTCGGAACCGGAGGCGGACGCCGAGGGCGGCGCTGCGGGCCAGCCCACCGAGACGGCGGTCGCGATCGTCGGTCGTCCCAATGCGGGGAAGTCGTCCCTGCTCAACCGGCTGCTGAACGAGGAGCGCGCGCTGGTCAGCGAGATGCCCGGCACGACCCGGGATCCGGTCGACGCCGTGCTGAACTGGCATCGCCGCCGGTTCCGCATCGTGGACACAGCGGGCATGCGCCGCGTGGGCCGGGTGGCTCGCGGCGGCAAGGTCGAGGTGGTGAGCGTGCTCGCCGCCCGTCGGGCGATCGCCGACGCGGAGGTGGTCGCGCTGGTCGTCGACGCCAAGGTGGGCGTCACCGATCAGGACGCTGCCATCGGCGGCGAGATCGACCGCGCCGGGCGTGGCGTCGTCATCGTGGCCAACAAATGGGATCTGGTGAAGAGTCCCGATCCCTCCTTCGCCAAGGACTTCGACGCCGACGTGCGGCGTCGTCTGAAGTTCCTCGAGTACACGCCGATCCTGCACATCTCGGCGCTGACGGGGGAGCGGGCGCCGAAGGTGCTCGAAACCATCGACCGGGTGGCGGCGGCGCGCCGCCAGCGGGTGCCCACGCCGCAGCTCAACAAGTTCCTCGAGGAGGTGACGGCGGCGAACCCGCCCGTCAGTCCGGGGCGGCGTCACGTGCGGATTCTGTACGCGGCGCAGATCGGCGTGGCCCCGCCGTCGTTCGTCTTCTTCACCAACGTGGCGACCACGTTCCACTTCTCGTACGAGCGGTTCCTGGTGAACCAGCTCCGGGAGCGGTTCGGATTCGCCGGGACGCCAATCCGAATCCAGGTGCGGCGCCGGCCGAAATAGCGGCGCGGATGCTATACTTTTCGGGCCGATCTCAGGCGTCCCATGGCCGAGAGCCCCGCCTCTGTCGAGATTCCGAAGCGCGCGCTCTTCAAGGCGGGTGAAGTGTGCGACCTCGTCAGAGATCCAGCCGTACGTGCTGCGGTCGTGGGAGGCGGAGTTTCCGGGGCTGGGCGTGGCGAAGACGGCGGGGGGGCCGCGGGTCTACCGCCGCGAAGACGTCGAGCAGGTGATGCGTATCCGGCACCTGCTGCTCGTCGAGGGCCTCACGCTCGCCGGCGCGCGGCGTCGGCTCGAGGAGCAGGCGGCGCCGGTGGCGCCCGGCGCGGACATCGACGAGCTGCTCGGGCGCAATGCCCGCGAGCGGATCACGGCCGTGCGGCGTGGGCTGCGCGGTCTGCTCGAGTTGCTGGCGCGCGGGGAGGCCTTCGAGCTGGCGATGCCGTCGGCGCCGCGCGGCGCGCGGCTCGCGCCGCCGAGCCGGCCGAAGGCGCCGAAGCGCAAGGCCGCCGGGGCATCGAGGAGCCACCGGCGAACGCGCCGCTGAATCACGCGTCGGGATGTAGCGCAGCCTGGTAGCGCACTTGACTGGGGGTCAAGGGGCCGCCGGTTCGAATCCGGCCATCCCGACCAACTCTCCCCTGAACACCAACGGCCTCGCGACGAGCGAGGCCGTTGGCGTTTTCGACGAGCCCGGAACGAGAGGAACGAGGGCACGCGTTCCCTCGTTCCCTGTTCCCCGGTTTCCCTAGTCGGGCAGCTTGAAGGCCATGTACGCGCCGGGGTAATTCCTGCCGGCGATGGCGATGACGATGTACTGCTTGCCATTCAACATGTAGGTCATCGGCGAGCCGGTCTCTCCGGCCGGCATGAAGACCGCGCCGGCGTCGGCTCCGGTGGCCTTGTCGTAGGCCCGCAGGAGCGCGCCCATGCGGCCGTCCGGCTGTGTCGCCTCGCCGCCTTCGCCGGCAATCACCAGCGTCTTGGTCGTCAGCACGCCGATGCGGCCCTCGCGGCCGGTCCTCGGAATGTCGAGGCCCTTGAGCGCCGGGTTGTTCTTGATGTTGTCAGGCGTGTCGCCGTGCGCGACCTGCCAGACGATGTCGCCCTTGTTCAAATCGATGGCCGTGATGCGCCCGTAGGGAGGTTTGAGGAGCGGCAGCCCCTCGAATCTGGAGCCCGCCGCGCCCGCCGAATGCGCCGCCACGCCCGGCGGGGGCGCCTCCGCGGCCGCCGCGTCCAGCCGCCGCGCCGTTGGCCGGAGCGGGCGGACGCGCCTGGCCCGACATGTAGCCGAAGTCGCCGCGATCTTTCGGCTCCGGCACCAGGCCGAGGGGCGTCACGCCCGTGGCCGAGTAGATGTACATGATGTTCGTGTCGGGATCGAGCGATCCGCCCATCCAGTTCGCGCCGCCGGTGACCGTGGGCGTATGCAGCGTCGCGAGCGGACCCGGCCACTTGCTCAGCACGGGAGGCTCGAAGATCCCGCCGAGCTGGTAGTTCTTGACCCGCTCGATCGCTTCCTGGTGGAGCTGCGGCGTGAAGTTGATCAGGTCGTCCTCGGAGACGCCTTGTTCGTCGAACGCCGGCGGCTTGGTCACGAACGGCTGCGTCGGGCTGGTCTTCTCGCCGGGGACCGTCGACTGCGGCACCGGGCGCTCGGGCATCGGCCAGACGGGCTTGCCGGTGTTCCGGTCGAAGACGTAGACCCACGACTGCTTGGTCGGCTGGGCGATCGCCTTGATCTGCTTGCCGTCGACCGTGATGTCGGCGAGGATCGGCGCGCACGGGATGTCGAAGTCCCAGATCCCGTGGTGCACCAGCTGGTAGTACCACTTCAGCTTCCCGGTCTTGATGTCGAGCGCCACGAGGCTGTCGCCGAACAGCCCGTTGCCCGGGCGGTTGCCGCCGTAGTAGTCGCCGGTGGCCTGCTCGACGGGGAGGAAGATCGTGTGCGTCTCGTCGTCGTAGGTCATTTGGGCCCAGACGCCCGCGTTCCCCGTGTACGACCACGACTCGTTTTCCCATGTGTCGTTGCCCGTCTCGCCGGGCGTCGGAATGGTGTGGAAGATCCAGATGCGCTTGCCCGTGTGCGCGTCGTAGCCGCGGATGTAGCCCTTGACGTGCTCCTTGTTCGGCACGGACCCGCCGGCGAGGTGCGCGGCGCCGACCACGATCACGTTGTCGGCGACGAACGGGGTGGCGTGGAGTCCGAGCTCGCCGGTGATCGGGTCGACGACCTGATCGTCGTCTTCCTTGAGATCGACGGCGCCGTCCTTGCCGAAGCTCTGGACGAGGGCGCCGGTCTTGGCGTCGAGGGCAACGAGCCGGTAGCCGGGCGTCACGTAGATGATCCGTCCGTCGGCCCCGTCGTCGTAGTCCGAGAGACCGCGGCCCGAGAGCAGCCGGGGAGCGTCGGCGCCGCGCTTGCCCTCGTCCTCGGTGTGCATCCACTTGAGCTCGCCGGTCGCGGCGTCGAGGGCGACGACGTCGCGCCTCGTGCCAGCCGTCGCGTAGAGCATCCCGCCAATCATCAGAGGCGTGCCCTGGAGGTTGAACTCCGGACGCGGACCGAAGTTGTCGGTCCTGAAGGTCCACGCGACCTCGAGCTTGTTGAAGTTGTCCTTGTTGATTTGATCGAGCGGGGAGTACCGGGTGCTCGCGTCATCCCCGCCGTACGTGCGCCACTCGCCGTTGGTCGTCTGCCCCTTCAGCCCTGTGGCCGACCAGGCGGCCACCGCGGCCACCGACACGACCGACAGCGCGAGAAGACGGTGCCGTCGCTGCATTATGGAAACCTCACTGATGGAATAAGTCGGTCGCACTATGCCATTCCCGCGACAAAAAGGAAAGCCCTTTGCTAGGATAAGCCGCCCCTGGAAGACGTTTGCTGACAGCGGCGCCGGCCTGCCCAGCGGGCCGGTGCGAGCGAAAGAGAGGCGGCCATGCGAGCAGTTCGACTCGGCGTCGTCGCGGCCCTCGGTGCGATTGGCGCGGTGGGCCTGGCGGTCCACCTGCACGCCCAGCGCGGTGGGCCGGCGCCCGCGCTCTACAAGCTCGAGGACGCGTTTCTCGAGTGGCCCCTCCCCGCGGCCGACCAGAAGTACGGCGCCATCGACGGCCACGGCATCCACAAGTACGTCGAAGATCTCACGGCGATCTCGCGACGCTATCGCGACCAGGGACACCCCCAGTTCTGGGGACGCATCATCGGCACGTCGGCCGACGCCGAGACCCGGCAGTGGCTCATGCAGCAGTACACGCGCATCGGCCTGTCCGACGTGCACGTCCAGACCTTCGACATGGTGCCCCAGTGGTTCCCGCAGGGCTGGACGATCGACGTCGCCGGCGCGGGCAAGACGGTCGCCGTGAGAAGCGCCGAGCCCGCGTACGGGACCAAGGGCACGAGCGACGAGGGACTCGACGTCGATGCCGTGTGGGTCGGCACCGGGTCGGAGGCCGACTACATCGGGCGAGACGTCCGCGGGAAGGCCGTCTGGATGTACAGCCAGCCGCTGCCCGGGTCGTGGCGGCACACCGCCACCCAGGAGGACGCCGTCCGGCGCGCCGAGCAGAAGGGGGCCGCTGCGATCTTCATCGTCATCGGCCTACCCGGCAACATCAAGACGCAGCTCTATCCGACCGGCACCAACGTGCCGACGTTCTCGGTGGGGATGGAAGACGGTTACGCGGTCCGCGATCTGATCGGCGCCTCGGGCGCCAAGGCCCCGCGGCTCGCCCTCAAGATGCACGTGGACATGGTGCCCGGCCTCCAGACCGGCACCGTGTGGGGCACGCTGCCCGGCGCCACCGACGAGACGATCTACATCCTCGGCCACCGCGACGGCTGGTTCGAGGGCGGCACCGACAACGCCTCCGGCGTCGCCACGATGCTCGGCCTCGCCGAGTACTTCGCGAGGATCCCGCAAGCCCGGCGCCGGCGGACGATCGTCTTCCTCGGCACGAGCGGCCATCACAACGGCGGGAACTACAGCGGCACGTGGCTGCTCGACAACCGCGACAAGGTCTTCGGCAAGACGGCCCTCATGATCAATGCCGAGCACACCGCCACGATGCAGATGTACCTGCTCGGCGAGGCGATCCGGAACGCGAACATGTACACGGGCCTGCTGTGGTACGCGGGCGGGCCGCGGCGGCCGAAGCTCCAGGACGTGGCCGTCAACGCGTTCCGCGAGTTCGGGGTCGTCACCTACGCGGAGCCGGAGCGCGCGGCGCCGGGCGGCGAGATGAGCCGGCTCTGGCCGTACGTGCCGGGCGTGCAGGGCTCCGACTACAACATGTACTTCCACTCCGACGCCGAGAGCGCGGACACCGTGCCCTGGACGGGCCTGCAGGCGATCACGCGCGCCTACGCGAAGATCGTCGACGGGGTCAACACGCTCGACCTCTCGGACCTTCAGCGTCCGCCCGAGGCCCCGCCAGCCACCGGTGGGCGATAGCGGCGAGACCTGGCGCGTCGGGCCGGAGGACGCAGGCCGCCGGCTCGACAAGTTCCTCGCCGCGTCCGGGCGTCTCGGGTCGCGCGGCCGCGCGGCGCGGGCGATCGAGCGCGGCAAGATCTTCCTCAACGACCGGGAGGCCGGCGCGGCCGACGCCGGCGCGCGGCTGGCGGCGGGCAATCGGGTGCGCTGCTGGATGGACCGCCCGGGCAGCGCGAAATCGCGTCCCCAGCTCGGCGATCTCCGGATCGTCTACGAGGACAGCGCGCTGGCGGTCGTCAACAAGCCGCCTGGCCTGCTCACCGTTCCGCTCGACGCCCGTGCCTCGGCGCCGTCGGTGTACGGGCAGCTCGTCGAGCATCTGCGGCCCAAACACCGCCGGCCGTTCGTGGCGCACCGGATCGACCGTGACACCTCCGGGCTGGTCGTCTTCGCGACGACCCCGGACGTGCAGGAGCAGTTCAAGCGACAGTTCATCCGTCACGAGCCCGAGCGCGTCTATCGCGCCGTCGTTTACGGTCATCCGGACCCGCCGTCCGGGATCTGGCGCGACCAGGTCGTCTGGGATTCGCGGGCGCTGATGCTGCGGGCGGCGCACCCCGCCGACCGGCGCCGGCGCGAAGCCGTGAGCGAGTACCGGACCGTCGAGCGCCTCGACGGCGCCGCGCTGATCGAGGTCCGTCTCCGGACCGGCAAGCGCAATCAGATTCGTCTGCAGGCGCGTCTGCGGGGGCACGTGCTCGTCGGCGAGCGGCTCTACGTCGACGGTCCGGCCAGGGAACGGCCAATCGCCTTCGAGCGTCAGGCACTGCACGCGTGCCGCCTCGCCTTCGCGCACCCGGTCACCGGTCGCCCCATGGCATTCGAGGCGCCGCTGCCCGAGGACATGGAGGCCCTGGTGGCGCGGTTGCGCCCGCACGGCTGAGGCCCCCTTTCGGGGCCCCACGATAGAATCGATCGCATGGACGTCCCGCTCTCAGACCCCAGACTCTTCCGGGAAGCCTGCTTCATCAACGGCGACTGGGTGCCGCCGAAAGGCGACGGCATTCCGGTCGACGACCCGGCGACGGGCGCCGTGATCGGCCGCGTGCCCGGCCTCGGCGCCGTCGACACGCGCCGCGCGATCGACGCGGCCGCCAGGGCGCTCCCCGCATGGCGGGGGCGGCCGGCTCGGGAGCGGGCGGCCGTGCTCCGGCGCTGGTTCGATCTCATGATGGCGAACCAGGAGGACCTGGCGCGCCTCATGACGCTCGAGCAGGGCAAGCCTCTGGCCGAGTCGAGGGGAGAGGTCGCCTACGCCGCCGGGTTCCTCGAGTGGTTCGGCGAGGAGGCCAAGCGCGTCTACGGCGACACGATCCCCGCCCCGCAGGCGGACAAGCGCATCGTCGTCCTCAAGGAGCCGATCGGCGTCGTGGCGTGCATCACGCCCTGGAACTTCCCGCTCGCGATGATCACGCGCAAGGCCGGCCCGGCCCTCGCGGCCGGCTGCACGGTGGTCCTCAAGCCGGCCTCGCAAACGCCCTTCTCGGCGCTCGCACTCGCCGAGCTCGGCGCGCGCGCGGGTCTGCCGGCCGGCGTGCTCAACGTGGTGACGGGGCCGGCGGCGGAGATCGGCGGCGAGCTCACCGGCAATCCGCTCGTGCGGAAGCTGTCGTTCACCGGATCGACCGCGGTGGGAAAGATCCTGATGGCGCAGTGCGCCGGCACGGTCAAGAAGCTCTCGCTGGAGCTCGGTGGCAACGCCCCGTTCATCGTCTTCGACGATGCGGATCTCGATCGCGCGGTCGAGGGCGCCATCGCCTCGAAGTACCGCAACACGGGGCAGACCTGCGTCTGCGCGAACCGGCTGCTGGTGCAGGACGCGGTGTACGACGACTTCGCCGGCCGGCTGGTCGCGGCGGTGAAGGCGCTCGAGCCCGCCCCGGGGTTCGAGCCCGGCGCCACGCAGGGGCCCCTCATCGACGACCGCGCCGTGGAGAAGGTGGAGAGCCACATCGCCGACGCGACCGCCAAGGGGGCGCGGGTGTTGGTGGGCGGACGACGGCACCGGCGGGGTGGGCGGTTCTTCGAGCCGACCGTGCTCGTCGAGGCCACGCAGGCCATGACGCTGGCGCACGAGGAGACGTTCGGACCCGTCGCGCCGCTCTTTCGCTTTGCCAGCGAGCGCGAGGCGGTGGCGCTCGCCAACGACACCGAGTTCGGCCTCGCCGCGTACTTCTACGGCCGCGACCTCGCGCGCGTGTGGCGGGTTGCCGAGGCGCTCGAGTACGGGATCATCGGCGTCAACACGGGGCTCATCTCGACCGAGGTGGCGCCGTTCGGCGGGATGAAGGAGTCGGGGCTGGGGCGGGAAGGCTCGAAGTACGGGATCGAGGAGTTCCTCGAAGTCAAGTACGTGTGTCTGGGCGGGATCGTCCCGGCGCCCTGAGGGTCAGTCGTCGACGACCCAGCCGTCGCGCAGGTGGACGACGCGCGAGCCGTACTCGGCGTTGGTCTCCGAGTGGGTCACCTGGACAATCGTCGTGCCCGCCTCGTTGAGGGTCCGGAACAGCTCCATGATCTCCTTGCCCTGGGCCGAGTGGAGGTTGCCGGTTGGCTCGTCGGCGAGGATGACGCGCGGGCTGGCGATGACGGCGCGCGCCACGCCCACCAGCTGCTGCTGCCCGCCCGAGAGCTGGTTCGGATAGAGATCCTTCTTCCCCACGATGCGGAACCGGTCGAGTACGTCGGCGACGAGGCTCTGGCGGTCCTTGCGGCTGACGTTGCGGTACGAGAGCGGGATCTCCAGGTTCTCGTAGACCGTCAGGTTGTCGAGCAGGTGGTAGCTCTGGAAGACGAAGCCGACGTGCTGCTTGTGGAGCTCGGAGCGCTGCTTCGGGCTGAGGCGGTGGACCGGCTGATCCAGGAAGTAGTACTCGCCGGCCCACGCGCTGTCGTGCATGCCGAGGATGTGGAGGAGCGTCGACTTGCCGGCGCCCGACGGCCCCATGATCGAGACGAACTCGCCCTCCTTGATGTCGAGGGTCACGCGGCGCAGGACGTACGCCCGGCCGACGCCGACGGGGTACGACTTCTCGAGATCGCGGAGTGAGATGAGCACCGGCTACAAGCTGACCTCTTCGGGGATGTGGTCGACCACGCGCCCGTCGAAGAGGTGAATGTTGCGGTCGGCGTGCCGCGCGTAGCGCGGGTCGTGCGTCACCATGCAGATGGTGGCGCCGCCGCCGTGCAGCTCCTTGAGGAGGTCCATCACGGCCTCGCCGCTGCGCGAATCCAGGTTGCCGGTGGGCTCGTCGGCGAGCAGGATGAGCGGCTCGCCGGCGACCGCACGGGCGACCGCGACGCGCTGCTGCTGGCCGCCGGAGAGCTGGCTCGGCAGGTGCTTGGCGCGGTGGCTCATGCCGACCCGCTCGAGCGCCGCCTGCACGCGCTCGCGCCGCTCGGACGACTTCATGCCGCGGTAGGTGAGGGGGAGCTCGACGTTCTCGAACACCGTGAGGTCGCCGATCAGGTTGAAGCTCTGGAAGATGAAGCCGATCTCGCGGTTGCGGACGCGCGCCCGCTCGGCCGCGGGCAGCGAGGCCACCGACCGGTTGTTGAGCAGGTACGAGCCCTCGGTCGGGGAGTCGAGCAGGCCGAGGATCGAGAGCAGCGTCGACTTGCCGCAACCCGACGGCCCGGCGATCGAGACGTACTCGCCGCGGCCGATGTCGATGCTGACGCTCGACAGGGCGTGGGTTTCGACCTCGTCGGTGAGGAAGACCTTGCTCACGCCGTCGAGCTTGATCAGGGGCTGCGATGCACTCTCCATCATGGCGCGCTCTCCTTGATTGACGACTACCGCAGGCGGACGCGGTCGTACGCGTCCCACGCCGACATGTCGGACAGGATGACCTCGTCGCCCTCCTTGAGGCCCGACAGGATCTCGACGTTGTTGACCGAGCTCCGGCCCAGCTTGACCTGCACCCGCGTGGCCTCGGTGTGGTCGGGCGACACCTTGAAGAGGCTGACGAGACTCTGTTCCTGGCCGAACGCCGGGCGTCCGACGTAGAGCACGTTGTCGAGCCGCTCGAGCTCGATCGTCCCGTCGACGCTCAGGTCGGGCACGGCGCCGCGCGGGAGCGCGCCCTGGAGCGTGACGTCGACGGTCCGCGTGCCGTTCTGCACCGACGGGTCGATGCGGGACACGACTCCGGGAATGATGCCGTTGCGCGTGTCGATCTGGGCCTTCTGGCCGATCTGGATGTCCTTGGCCTGCGTCTCGGCGATCTTCACCTCCGCCTTGAGCTTGGTCGGATCGGCGACGCGGGCGAGGTTGGTGCCCGGGCTGACCTGCTGGCCCTCCTCGACGGGCACGATCTGCAGGACGCCGTCCAGGCCCGCGCGGACGTGCAGTTCGTCCTTCTGCTGGCGCTTCAGATCGAGGACCGCGCGCGCCTGGTCCACCGCCGACTGCTGCACCGCGAGCTGCGCCTTGGTCGAGGCGGACTGGCTCGCCAGCTGCTCCTTGGCGATCTGGTTCCGGACGGCGAGCTGATCGGAGTCGACCTTGGCCTGCTGCAGATCGAGGGCCGACACCAGCTGGTCTTTCGCCAGCTGCTGCTTCATCTCGTAGGTCATGCGCGCCTTGTTGTAGTCGGCCTCGACGCTGGCCGCATTCGCGCGCTGCTGGAGGAGATCGTTCTGGAGCGTCACGCGAAGGTTGGCCAGCGAGGCCTCGGCGGCCTCGAGCTTCAACTGGGCGTCCTGCAGCTCCTGGTCCAGCTGCGGGTTGCTGAGATCCAGGATGATGCTCGACGCCTTCACCGTCGTGCCGGGCCGCAGGTAGATGTGCTCGACCCGCCCCTCGGTGGTGGCCGGGATCCAGCGGATGTCTTCCGGCACGAGCGTGCCGAGGCCGCGGACCTCGCGGACCATCGGACCGCGCTTGACCGTGTCGCGCCAGGCGGTCGACAGTTCGACCGTGGGGGCCGCCGGCTGGAGGCGCGACAGCCCGAAGCTGATGGCCCCCACGCCCAGGATTCCGACCCCCACGTACACGGCCCGCTTGATCCGCTTCTGCTTCAGATTGGACGGGCGCGCAATATCCATGTCTTGGTTTGTCGGTTAGACGGAATCAGGGGCGAAATGGATCACGAAATCTTTCGCATTCCCTAACCCATTATACGTAAAGGAGTTCTCGCGAGCGAAGCCGGCGGGGAGGAGACGAGGCGATCGCGCCGGCGGCGACTAGCCGCCGCGCGTGTGCATTTCGAGGTGCGGATCGCCCTTCAAGGAACCGATGGGCACGAACGCGCGCCGTTCGCCGAGCGCCAGCCGCAGCTCGGCGCCCCGGTCGTCACGGCCCTCCCAGCGCTCGCGAATGAGCGTCTCCAGCTCGGCGGGCGTCGCGCCGCGGCGGAGGGCACCGCGCAGATCCAGGCCGCGATCCGCGTAAAGGCACAGGTACCACATGCCGTCGGCCGTGAGGCGGCTGCGGTCGCACGAGCGGCAGAACGGCTCGGTCGTGGACGCGATGATGCCGAACGTCACGCCGTCCGGGAGGCGGTAGCGATCGGCGGGGGCCGAGGTCGCTTCGACGATCGGCTCGACGGCGCCGTAGCGGCGGGCGAGGGTCTCGAGCATCTCGCGGCGCGAGACGACCCGGTCGGGCGACCAGCGGGTGGCGCCGCCGACGTCCATGTACTCGATGAAGCGGACCTCCGCGTTCACCTCGCGACCGAATTCCAGGAGGTCGCCGATCTCGTCGTCGTTGACCCCGCGGATCACGACCGTGTCGATTTTCAGACGGCCGTAGGTGGAGTGGGCGGCCGCGATGCCCGCGCGGACGGCGTCGAGCTCGTCGACGCGGGTGAGCGCGCGGAAGCGGTCGGGACGCAGGGTGTCCAGGCTCACGGTGACGCGGTGGAGCCCGGCGGCCTTGAGCGCCTCGACGTGCGCCGCGAGCAGCACGCCGTTGGTGGTGAGCGCCAGGTCCTCGAGGCCGCGCTTGCCCGCGATCATGCGGACGAGCGCCGGCACGTCACGGCGGAGCAGCGGCTCGCCGCCGGTCAGCCGGAGGCGGGTGACGCCCAGCGCGAGAAAGACGTCGACCAGGGCGCTGGTCTCCTCGAAGTGCAGGACGTCCTCCCGCGGCAGCCAGACGTAGTCGTCCTCCGGCATGCAGTACTCGCAGCGCAGGTTGCAGCGGTCGGTGATCGACAGCCGCAGGTTGCGGAGCGGGCGCTGCAGTCGGTCGAGGGGCAGCATCACCTTGGATTATATCGGCGGCGGGCCCGATCTGTCTCCGACTGTCACGGCGGAGCCCTGCGGGTTGAAATATTGCGAATTAAAGCTCAGTCTGTGACATTAGTTTGCAAAAAAGTCAGGCGACCGGACCGCCGGTCCGTGCTAGCGTTCGACAGTTGGTCCGTTCGGCGGGCGCGCGTGATGGCGGTCCGCACCGGTCATCATGGAACTCGGCCCTTCCGGCCCCCGTCGGCCTCGCGTCCTCCTGCTCAGTCCGTACTACTCGCCCGTACTCGGCGGCGCCGAGCGCGCCGCCGGCCAGGTCGCCGACGCGCTCCGGCGCGCCGGCATGAGCGTGCAGGTGCTGACCAAGCGCGTGTCGCGCGCGCTCCCGCGCACCGAACGGGTCGACGGCATCGCCGTGCGGCGCATTCCGCCGGTCGGCATGCGGTCGCCGCTCGGCAAGTGGCTGATGCTCCCGACGGTGCTGCTGGCGCTCGTCTGGCTCGCCGACAGCTTCGACGTGATCTGCTGCGTGGACTACCGCGGCGTCGGCCTCGCGGCGGTGATCGCCGGCTGGCTGATCCACCGGCCGGTCGTCTTCCAGGCCCAGACCACGGGCGTGATGTCGGACGATGACGAGGGGACATCGCTGGAGGCCCGGAGCCCGTGGCGCGCCCGCGTCGAGCACCTGCTGCGCGCGCCGCTGCGCCGCCTGTACGCGCACGCCGATGCCTTCGCCTGCATCTCGCACGGCATCGAGCGCGAGACGCTGGCGGCACACGTGCCGCCGGCGCGGGTGCATTACGTCCCCAACAGCGTCGACTCGCGGCGGTTCCATCCGGTGTCGGCCGACGAGCGCGGTCGCCGCCGGCGCGAACTGGGCTGGCCCGACGACCGCGTGATCGGCGTCTTCGTGGGACGGCTGAGTCTCGAGAAGGGCGTGCTTGACCTGATCGAGGCCTGGGCGTCGGTCGACGCCCGCGCCTGCCTGGTCGTCGTGGGACCGGACATGCCTGGGCACCGGTGGGATGCCGGCCTGCGGGCGCGGCGGATGGTCGCCGACCGCGGCCTGACGGCGCGCGTGCGGTTCTACGGGCCGACGAACGACATCGCGCCGCTGCTCAACGGCGCGGACTTCCTGGTGCAGCCGTCGCGTTTCGAGGCCTTCGGCATCTCCGCGGTCGAGGCGCTGGCAGCCGGCCTGCCGGTCGTCGCCACGGCGGTCGGCGGACTGCCCGAGTTCGTCATCGCGGGGGAGACCGGACTGCTGTGCGCCCCGTCGGATCCCGCCGGGCTCGCGGCGGAGATCAATCGCCTGGTGGCCGACCCGGACCTCCGGCGGCGGCTGGGGGAGCACGGGCGGGCGCTCGTCGAGCGGGAGTTCGACGCCGGTCGTGTCGGCAGCCGCCTGGCCGAACTCGTGCAGGCGGCGGCGCTCAGCGCCAGCGGCCGGGCACGCTCGCCGCGCAGCGCGGGCACCGTCCCTCAGGCGTGATCGCGTACTCCCGCACCTGATAGCCGTACCGGGCCACGAGCGTCTCGCCGCAGGCGGCGCACCGCGTGTCCTCGCGATCCCCGACCCGTCCCGGAAGATTTCCGGCATAGACGTGGCGCAGGCCGCTGGCGGCGCCGATGTCGGCGGCGCGCACGAGCATCCCGGCGGTGGTGTCCCCCGGTCCGGTCATCTTGTAGTCGCCGTGGAATGCGGTGACGTGCCAGGGGATGTCGGGGGAGACGCCGGCCACGAAGGCCGTGAGGCGCTGGAGCTCGTCGGTCGAGTCGTTGAACCCGGGGATGAGCAGCGTCACGATTTCGAGCCAGACGCCGAGCGCGTGCAGGCGCTGGATCGTGTCGAGGATCGGGGCGAGCCGCCCGCCGAGCTCGCGGTAGTGGCGATCGTCGAAGCTCTTGAGATCGACCTTGTACAGATCGATCCACGGGCGCAGGTACTCGAGGACGCGCGGCGTGCCGTTCCCGTTCGACACGAACGCGGTGGCGAGGCCCGCGGCGCGCGCCTCCTTGAAGATCGCCACCGCCCACTCGCTGGTGATGAGCGGCTCGTTGTACGTGCTGACCAGGAGGCGCGCCTCGCGGCGCAGCGCGGCCCGTACGAGATCCTCGGGCGAGGCGTGCTCGGGCGGGACGACGGCGTCCGGGTCGCGCAGGGCCTGGGACGTGACCCAGTTCTGACAATACCCGCAGTGCAGGTCGCAGCCCAGCATCCCGAAGCTCAGCGCGCGCGCGCCGGGCCAGGCGTGGAAGAACGGCTTCTTCTCGATCGGGTCGCACTGCACGCCGCCGACGTAGCCCCACGGCACGCGGAGGCGTCCGCCCTCGTTGAAGCGCACCCGGCAGACACCGGCGGCCCCGTCGGGCAGGGGACACTCGTGCCCGCAGGCGTAGCAGCGGAGTCGCCCGTCGGCCAGCGTCTCGACGAGCTCGCCCTCACGCGTTTCCCGAGCGAGCACGTCGGCGAGCGCGGCCATCGATCCATTGTAGGGTGAGTCCCGGCTTCGGGCTGCGGCGCCGGGCTCCGGAAGGGGCACAGTGCGGATATGCTCTTCGGAGCCCAGAGCCCAGAGCCCAGAGCCCAGAGCCCAGAGCCCAGAGCGCCAGAGCCTCGAGAGCCATGTCCCCCCAGCCCGCGACCCGCCTTCCGCGTTCCGTCTGGCTGCTCGGCTGGGTCAGCCTCGCGACCGACGCGGCGAGCGAGTCGATCTACTCCCTGCTGCCGTTCTTCCTGACACAGGTGCTCGGCGCCAGTGCGGTGTCCCTCGGGGTGGTGGAGGGCGCGGCGGAGGCGGCCAACAGCCTGCTGAAGATCATGTCCGGGCGCCTGGCCGATCGCTCGCGCGTGAAGCGGCCCCTCGTCCTCGCCGGCTATGCCGTTTCGTCGGCAGTGCGGCCGCTGATTGCCGCGGTGACGGGGTGGGGTCAGGTCCTCGCCGTGCGCGTCGCCGATCGCGTCGGCAAGGGCGTGCGCGGCGCGCCGCGCGACGCGATGCTCGCAGGGCTGGCGACGCCCGCCAATCGCGGCCAGGTCTTCGGATTCCACCGGGCGATGGACAACCTGGGTGCGGTCATCGGGCCCCTGGCCGCGGCGCTGTTCCTGTTCGCCTATCCAGGCCGCTACCGGACGCTCTTCGCGCTGACGATCGTTCCCGGTGCCCTCGCCGTCGCGCTGATCTTCCTCATCCGCGAAGACGGCGCGCCGGGAGGGCGCTCCCCGGCATCCTCGACCGGTGCCGGGCCTCACGGTTCCGGGGCGGTCCAGTCGACCAACCCGGCCCCCGCGCGCGCCGAGCCTCTCCCTCCCGGCTTCCGGCGCTTCATGCTGGTGCTGGCACTCTTCACGATCGGCAATTCCTCCGACGCCTTTCTCCTGCTGCGCCTCACGGAGGTGTCCGGATCGCCGGCCTCCGTGCCGCTGATGTGGGCCGGACTGAACGCCGTGCGGTCGGGCGTCTCGCTCGTGGCCGGCAGCTGGTCCGATCGCGTCGGCCGGCGCACGGTGATCGGCGCCGGCTGGCTCGTGTACGCGGCGGTGTACGTCGGCTTCGCGGCGAGCTCGTCGCTCGTGGCGCTGCTGGTGTGGTTCGGCGTCTACGGCGTGTACTTCGGATTCGCCGAGGGCACGGAACGGGCGCTCGTGGCGGACCTGGCGCCCTCGGCGCGCCGCGGCTTCGCGTACGGCCTCTACAATGCGGTCACCGGGCTCGGCGCGCTCGCGGCGAGCGTGATCTTCGGCGCGGTGTGGACCGTGTACGGCACCGCCGCCGCGTTCGGCGTGGGCGCGTCGCTCGCGCTCGCGGCGACGGTGCTGCTGTTCGCCGTCATATAATCGAGGTCTCGATGCCCCGCATCCTCGTCACCAACGACGACGGCTATCGGTCCGACGGCATTCATGCGGCGGCGGACGCGCTTCGCCCGTTCGGCGACGTCGTGATCGTCGCGCCGACCACCGAGGCCAGCGCGATCGGCCACGCGCTCACGCTGCGGCGGCCGCTCCGGCTGGAATCGGTGTCCGACGGCGTCTACGCGGTCGACGGCACGCCGACCGACTGCGTGAACGTCGCGATCACGCAGGTGCTCAAGGGCCTGCCCGACCTGGTCGTGTCGGGCATCAACAAGGGCTACAACCTCGGCGACGACGTGACGTATTCGGGGACGGTGGCGGGCGCGCTCGAGGCGGCGCTGCTGGGCGTCCCGGCGATCGCGGTGTCGCTGCGCATGACGCGCGGCCAGTACGACTTTCACTGGGCGGCGCAGACCGTGGCGTCGGTGGCGGAATCGATCCTGCGGCGGCCCCTTCCGTCGCGGACCTTTCTCAACGTCAACGTGCCGCGGGGGCGCCCGCACGGGTGTCGGATCACCGTGCAGGCGCGGCGCAATCACATCACGTCGGTCGCCGAGCGGCACGATCCGAAGGGACAGCCGTACTACTGGATCGAGGAAGGGCAGAACGACTGGGAGCCCCACGATCGGTCGGATTTCCAGGCGGTGCACGACGGCTACGTCTCGGTGACGCCGCTCCAGCCGGATCTCACGGCACACGACCTGCTCGCCTCCCTCGAAGAGATGCCCTTCGCCGCCGACGCGGCACTCAAGCCGTAGAAAGGATCTGCCATGCCGGTCGACCTGTCACGGCGCGAGTTCCTGTTCGGGGCCGGAGCCGTCATGGCCGGCGTGCTGCAGCGCACGCCTTCCGCCGCGTTCACGCCCGACGTGGAGATCGAGCTGACGGCTCGGCCCACGGAGTCCGACGTCCTGCGCGGACGGGCCACGCGGGTGTGGAGCTACGCGGGCCGGCTCGTGAAGGGGCCGGCGGGCGCGCTGACGCCGGCGGCCGGCTCGTATCTGGGTCCCACGATCCGCGTGCGGACGGGCCAGAACGTCCGCGTCCGCTTCTCGCACACGCTGCCCGAACCGACCATCGTGCACTGGCACGGGCTGTACGTGCCGTCGGCGATGGACGGGCATCCGCGCTCGATCATCCCGAGCGGCCGCGTGTTCACCTACGAGTTCGAAGTCGTCAACCGCGCCGGCACCTACTGGTACCACCCGCACCATCACGACCGGACCGGTCCCCAGGTGTACAACGGCCTGGCCGGACTGTTTCTCGTGGAGGACGAGGAGGAGGCCGCGCTCGGGCTCCCGGCCGACGAGCGGGAGCTGACCTGGGTCCTCCAGGATCGCCGGTTCGATCGCGACAATCAGCTCGTGTACGTCGGCGACATGCCGCGCGAGCGGATGAACGGGTTCCTCGGCGATCGGGTGCTCGTCAACGGCCGCCCGACGGACGAGGCGATGTCGCTCGCGTCGACGGTGTACCGCGTGCGCCTCGTCAACGGCTCGAACTCGCGCGTCTACAAGCTCGCGTGGGACGACGGCACGCCGCTCGTGGCGATCGGCACCGACGGGGGGCTCCTCGAGCGGCCGGTGACGGCGCCGGCGCTGGTCCTCGCGCCAGGCGAGCGGCTGGACCTCGTCCTGGATCTGCGGGACCGGGCGGTGGGCACGACGCTGCAGCTCAACAGCCTGCCGTTCTCGGGCGTCGAGCTCGACATGGGCGGGGGAATGGGTGGCGGCGGCCGCGGCCGCGGCATGGGGATGACCGGAGGACGGCCCAACGGCGCGGCGTTGTCGATCCTGCGGATCGCGATCACGCGGCGCGGGGCCTCGTCGTTCCGGATGCCCGCACGGCTGTCGACGTACGACGCCGGCTGGCGTCCGGACGATCTGTCGCGGCTCCCCGTCCGCGCGCGTCCGATCACCTTCGCGCGGATGCAGTGGATGCTGAACGATCGCGTCTTCGACGTGAACGACGTGGCGGCGAACGAGATCGGCCGCGTCGGTGCCTCCGAGATCTGGGAATTCCGCAACAGCGGCGGCGGGATGGGAGGCCGGATGGGCGGCGGTGGTGGGCGCGGCCGGGGCGGCCGGGGCGGTGGGGGCATGATGGCGGGCCATCCGATGCACCTTCACGGCGCCCAGTTCCGGGTCCTCAGCCGCGAGGTCGACGCTGCCGGTCGGGCGGACTGGGCCGCGATGCAGCACACGCTGCTCGATGGCGGGTGGAAGGACACGACGCTCGTGATGCCCGGGGAGCGCGTGCGGTTCCTGGTCCGGTATCCGCGCTATCCGGGTCTGTTCCTGTATCACTGCCACAACCTGGAGCACGAGGACATGGGGATGATGCGGAACTATCGGGTAGATGGATAGGGTGCCTCGCGCCGGGCACCGGGTGCCGGATGCTGGTGCCGGGCACCGGGTGCCGCGTGCCGGGTGCCTGATGCCGGGTGCGGTGCCAGGTGCTCAGGTGCCGATGAGGCGCGGCGCCCGGCGCCTCGGCACGTGGTGCCCGGCACCCTTAGTGATAAGATAACGATCCGCCTTGGGTCGGGGCGTGGCTCAGCCTGGTAGAGCACTCGGTTCGGGACCGAGGGGTCGGAGGTTCAAATCCTCTCGCCCCGACCAATTTTGATCAATAAAAATGGCCTTCGATCGACCGTCATGGTCGGTGGAAGGCCTTTTTTGTTGGTGATTCTGGTGACTTTCGCTAGTGTATCCAGACGATTCCCAATAATCACGCCTGATTTCGTGTTGGAGATAGTCGGTGGTGAAAGGCCAGGAAAGGGCGTTTTCGGCCGCTAGGTCTTATGCTGGTCTTATGCTCGCCTCCGGACCTGGGCGGGCCGCACTGCCGCCTCCGATCGACGTCTCTCGCACCCCTTCGCAAACGCCATGAACTCTCAATTCCATCGTGGCCAGCTTGGCCCCTTGTTCACCATCACCGAAGAAGAACTGACCCGCCCGGCACGGCGAAGGGAGGACCGTGACGTGCTCGTGCTGCGCGTCGAGATCGAGGCGCAGCGCAGGGAGGTGGCGCGGCTGATGAACGTTGTCGGGGAGAGTCCACAGCCACCGCCGAGGGATGTGGCTGTGTCAAAGGGCGACGTAACGCTCGACGATCGCGTGCTTCTCAGTGCCCGCGAGCTGCGTAAGGCGCTCGGCGTCAGCGGGGCCACGCTCTATCGGTGGGTGAAGGATGGCAGTTTCCCGCCTCAGCTTCGCATCGGTTCGCTTGTACGCTGGCAGCGCCAGGATGTCGATGCCTGGATCCGAGCTCGAATGGAGGACCGCGCGCGGCACGACGTCGAGCGATCGGGACCTGAGGTGACGAAGAAGGTGCGCGGTGGACGTTCTCGGTGGGGTTCAACCGCGTCCCCTCCGATCGTCAGAGAGTTGAGCGCGCCGGCGTGGGAGCCGCGACCGACGCCGCTACGGGGAACCGGGCACCGCCCACCGCGCGGCGTTCCGGAGCCAGTCGCGCGGGATCACCCCGACTACGTCGTCCCTCGGTACCGCCTTGCGGACGCCGCCAACTACGTCGGACTGAAGTGGCATCAGCAGTGGGACCTGATCAGGATTCCGCATGGTCGAACGAGGGCGATGCACTACTGCTTCGCACAGGCGGACCTGGACGCATTCAAGGCGACAGTTGGACCTCTCAAGAAGGGACGTAAGAGGTAGTGTCCCGTCAAGTGGTGGAAATGCGTCGCACAAGTCCGTGAGCCATTGAGTTCTACCCGATAGCCGCCAAGATCTCCTGCGTGGTCGTCGACAGCATCGGCGTCGTCGGCTGCTTCATCGACTCCGCGCTGAAGTACCGTCGTTCCGCGACGGCCCATTCGTTGTCCTGCTCCAGCAGGATCGCGCCGACCAGACGGATCACCGCCGCGGGGTTGGGAAAGATGCCCACGACGTTCGACCGGCGTTTAATCTCTTTGTTCAAGCGCTCCAGCGGATCCGTGCTGTGGAGCTGCCGCTGATGCTCCAGCGGCAGATGCCGGTACGCCAGGATGTCTTCGGCCGCGTCCTCGAGGACGGCCGCCGCTTGGGGGAAGCGCGTCTGGAGGCCATCGGCGACCTTTCGGAGCTGCGTCATCGCCGACGCGTGGTCCGGCTGCGCGAAGATCGTGCGGACAATGGCCGCGATTGCCTCCCGGGCGCCCTGGGGCACCGTAGCGAGCAGATTGCGCATGAAATGCACGCGGCACCGCTGCCAACTGCTGCCCGAGAGGACGGTGCTAATCGCCTGCTTCAGCCCTTCGTGCGCGTCGGAGATCACGAGGCGGACGCCCTTCAGCCCGCGCTTGACCAAGCTGCGGAGAAACGCCGTCCAGAACGCGCGATCTTCCGACGGACCGACGTCGAGGCCGAGGACTTGGCGATCCCCCTCGGTGGTGACGCCCACGGCCACCACGGTCGCCTGGCTGACGACGCGACCGTCGACCCGCACCTTGTGATACGTCGCATCGACCCAGAGATAGCGGTGCTCGCCTGTCAGCGGCCGTGTGCGAAAGGCCGCCACGACCGTGTCGAGCTCGCCGCAGATGCGCGAGACCTCGGACTTGGGGATCCCGTCGACGCCGAGCGCCTTGACCAAGTCATCGACCTTCCGCGTCGAGACGCCATGCACGTAGGCTTCCTGCACGACGGCGAGCAGCGCATGTTCCGCCCGCCGGCGCGGCTGCAGCAATGACGGGAAATACGTCCCCGGCCGCACCTTGGGAATAGCCAGCTCGATCGTGCCCATGCGCGTGTCCCACGTCCGCGTCCGGCTCCCGTTGCGATAGGCCGTGCGGTCCCCCGTGCGCTCGTGCCGTTCGGCGCCGATCAGGCCGGCCACCTCGGTTTCCATCAACGCCTGGGAGAGCACCCGGATGCCTTCCCGGAGGACGTCCCCGTCTTGCTCCTCGAGGAGCTTGCCAACGAACGCCGACAAATCCATTCTGGGCTTCGCCATCGCGTCAACATCTACGTGTCGTCCTTCTCCAGCCAGAGAGAACTCACGGAAAGATGCGCGATGGCGGCTCCCGCTGTCTACGCCGCCGCTTCTATCGAATTTCCACCACGTCCGGGGACTCTAACTTCCGTTCGCGCACGCCATCCACGAGTTGCGTGCTAAGACGACGCTGGGCGCGTACCTGGACTTGAAACGTCAGCACCCAGAGCTGGCCAGCCAGCTGCAGGAACAAGCCGACATGGCCCTCCGCCAGTTTTGCCATGACGGCAACCTGAAGTGGGTGAGTCTCCTCATCTGGGGCGGCGCGGACCCGCGGTCGCGCGGACCGCGACTCGAATACGCCGACGACCCCGGCATGGACACGAGCGCCTTTTACGAAGCGTGCTTGGCCGGCCATGCCGAGATTCTCAAGCGCTTGAAACCCGATCCGGCGCGCGACGACCTGGGGAAGCTGCTCGAAGATGCGGCGGTCTTCGCGCGTCGAGAGTCCATGGCGTTCCTGTTATCGCTGGGCGCGAACCCAAACAACAAGCCCGATGGCGGCTCTGGTGCCCTCGAAGCGTGCATCCGTCATCTTGGCTGGGAGGACTTTGACCGGGTCCTGCACCGCTACGGTCCGAAGTGCCAGACACCCGCCCACAAGGTCTCGAACACTCGCGAGGCCATCCGGCTGCTCGTCGACCACGGGGCAGTGTGGAAACCGGATCCGTCAACGGTGAATGATGTGCATCGAATCCTCTACAAGATTGAACCGGCCGTCACCGTCGAACTCGTCGGGCTCTTGACCGCCCACAAGGCCTGCGACGCTGCGTTCCTGCACGAGTTCCTCCGCAAGCCGCGGATGCGGGGGCATCTGGCGTCCTGTGAACGGCAAATGGCGCGCTGGGGTCTGACTCTCGATGGTCGGCGGAAGTCAGAGATAAGGGACGCCACGCCGCCCTCACCCTACGTCCTGGCGAACTACGATCGGGAGAAGCTGTACAAGGAAGTGTGGGATCAGCCGACACGAGCAGTGGCCGAACGTTACGGTATTTCCGACGTGGCACTGATGAAAGTGTGCCGCCAGTTGCAGATTCCGAAACCGCCGCGCGGATACCGCCGGCGACGCCGAGCAGAATCACCCGCTACGACGTTCTGTGGAGCGTTGATCTCCACTTAGCTTCAAGGCGCTTCCGCGTACAGGTCACACGCTCTCCTACGGACTTCTCCGTTCTCAGCGCCTTCAATAACGCCTGTTCCATGCTGTACGCGGCTGCCTCAGTCGCCCAAGGCTGCTGCAGCACAAGGTGCCAGTACTCGCCGAGAACTTCGTGGGGCACGTGCGTGTTCACGGCGGTCAACCGAGCGTCGACGTCAACGGCGTGGCCAATCTTCCACAAGTTCCGCTTGCCGAACTGAAGCGCATACGTGACCGCACTTTGAGCTGCATTCCGGCTGACGGCTCCGGCCCAAGAAGTCGGCTGCGGCCCCGTGGTTGGTCCCGCAGCGACGGGTGAGACCGCTCGCTGGCGCGCGTTGGCGCCGCCCATCGGCCGCGGAACCGCTTCGAGGCCGCGCTGGAGAATGCAACGTCCCGTGGCGTTGTCGTACGACTGAACGCCCCAGGGCGTCGGGTCCAGTAATCGGGACTTCACCGTCGACGGTGGCGCGTTCGGGTCGTTGGCGCGTCGCTGCTCGCCGTCGATGATGATGACTCGAACGGGCAAGCCGTCGCGAGCAGCCTCTTGCAGCATTTCGTCCAGCCGTGCCGATCGCAGTCGCCCAGGATGGCTGCGGAATTTCGGACCGGTGAACCACTCCCGCGGGGTCTTGGTCCAGGTGATGACGCCGTTCCTTTCGACAAGGTCCGCGTACCAGAGGTTGACCAGAACGAACCTGCCCAGCTGTTTGAACGCCCACTCATAACAGTACTTGGGGTTCATCGCGGCCCGTCGCCGGCCGCCGGCGAACTTCGACCACGCGCTGACGTCGATTCCTGCTTCTCGCACAAGATCGATGACTTTCTTGTGCGCGATCGGACGCAGATGCAGTGGTAGAGCCATGAGTGTTCACCGTGCATCCTACACTGATATCGAAACCTGCACGCAGCGGCCCACGTCCTCGACCGGAATCCGCCTCAGATGTCGGCAAGCGCGTAGCTCGTGCTCCGGCCCCCGCCGGCCTCTTTCCGAAGCAGGCCGTATTCGATCAGGCCCTGAATGTCACGAAGCGCCGTGTCGTGCGAGCACTTTTCGAGCTTCGCCCATTTCGTTGTCGTCAGCTTGCCGGTGAATCCGTCGAGAAGCCTGTTGAGCACGTCGCGCTGCCGGTCGTTGATGCGAAGATGCGCGCACTTCTCCCAGAAACGCCCCTTGCGCATGACGGCAGCCAGGGTCGTCTCCGTTCCCTCGAAGGCGCGCCCCAGGCAGGCGAGGAACCACGCAAGCCACGGCGTCACGTCGAGCGTACCCTTCTGGGTGCGCTCGAGGAACTCGTAGTATTCGTTTCTCTCGCGCCTGATCTGCGCCGACATGCTGTAGAACCGCTGCGGGCTGTTTTCAGACCGCGCGAGCTGCCAGTCAGCAATCGCGCGCGCGATCCGGCCATTGCCGTCATCGAATGGATGGATGGTCACGAACCACAGATGCGCCAGCCCCGCTTTCAGAACCGCGTCCGTATCAGACTGAACGCCATTGGCCCACGCAAAGAACGCAGCCATCTCGCGCGGCAGCAGAGCCGCAGCCGGCGCTTCGTAGTGCACCTTCTCCTTGCCAACCGCACCTGAGACCACCTGCATCGGCCCGTGCGCGTCGTCGCGCCAGCCCCCTACCGCGATCTTGCGCATGCCGCTGCGGCCGGTTGGAAAGAGCGCCGCGTGCCACCCGAACAGGCGCTCCTCGTCCAGCGCCTTGTCGAAGTTCTGGGTCGCGTCGAGCATCATCTCCACGACCCCTTCGACCGCGCGATCGGCCGCCTCGGCGCCGCCGACGTCCATGCCGAGGCGCCGCGCAATCGACGAGCGCACCTGGTTCGGATCGAGAACCTCGCCCTCGATCTCGCTGGACTTGAGCACGTCCAGCGTCAACGTCTCGAGCTCGGCCTCTTTCTGAAGCGGGAATCCCAGGGCCTCCATCCGGCCCAGGAGCCGGCCCTGTCGGTGGCGGATCTCCGCTAGCGGGGAGGCCAGAGCCTCCCGATCCCATTGAAAATGGGGCCATTCTTGCCGTCGGTGGATGTATCGAAGACTCATTCAACGCACCATATGCGTCGATTATGGCCCACATTCGACGCAGCGTCAAGGCAAGAGACGCATAGTATGCGTAGATTACGGCTGGCATTCCACGCACCCAATCCACCCACATCGCTAGCCCGCCCGTCCCGGCCCAAACAACGGGCCTAAGATCGACGCGGCACAAAAGGCTAGAACCCCTCCGGAGGCCGTGCCATATTCCATGCTCAACAGAGCGAAACCGAGGAGAAGCCGCGATTAACCGCATGAGACTCGAAGAAATAGCAGCGGGAACGAGCCTGGCCGGAATAGAGGCCACTGAAGTCGTCTCAGTGGTCGCGACCGTGCCGCTGGGCGAAGGCTCCGTTCAACTCATCTACCGGACTCCGGACGGGACGATGAAAGAGCGCCTGCTCGGACGCGCTGACGAACAATCCATCAGCATTGCAACGACCGAGAGACCGTTCTCGTTCGATGGTGACGGCGCAGCCTTCCAGCTCGCCTGCGAGGCCAAGCGCATCGACCTGGCCTTCCTGTTCGATCCGATGATGGCAGTTCACACATCCAACGTTGAACCGCTTCCGCACCAGATCACCGCGGTCTACGAATCCATGCTGCCGCGCCAGCCATTGCGGTTCGTTCTTGCCGACGACCCGGGCGCCGGCAAGACGATCATGGCTGGCCTTTACATCCGCGAACTCATCATGCGGGCGGATTCGCACCGCATTCTCATCGTTGCTCCCGGAAGTCTGGTCGAGCAGTGGCGCGACGAATTGTTCGAGAAATTTGGGCTCGAATTCCGCATTTACTCGACGCATCTGGAACAGGCCTCGCCCAGCGGCAACCCGTTCGACGATTACGCACAGACTGATCGTTCGCCTGGACCAGCTCTCGCGCAACGAGGAGCTGCAGGACAAACTCTGCGCGCGCCGGCTGGGATCTCGCCGTCTTCGACGAAGCGCACAAACTCTCCGCCCACTACTTCGGATCAAAGCTCGAAAAGACCGGCTCGCTTTCGCTTCGCGGAGAAGCTCGGCGCACAGGTCCGCCACCTGCTGCTGATGACCGCGACGCCGCACAACGGCAAGGAAGAGGACTTCCAGCTCTTCCTCTCGCTGCTCGACTCCGACCGCTTCTACGGCAAGTTCCGCGATGGCGTTCACAAGGTGGACGCCTCCGACCTGATGCGGCGCATGGTCAAGGAGGAGCTCGTCAAGTTCGACGGCACGCCGCTCTTTCCCGAGCGCCAGCGCCTACACGGTCAACTACACGCTCTCGGACATCGAGGCCGCGCTCTACGAGGCCGTGACCGCACTACGTCAAGACCGAAATGGGCAAGGCCGACCAGCTCGAGGGCGCCCGCAAGGGCTCGGTCGGCTTCGCCCTCACGGCGCTGCAGCGCCGCCTGGCATCCAGCCCCGAGGCCATCTACCAATCACTCAAGCGCCGCAAGGAACGGCTCGAGAGTCGCCTGCGCGATGAGAAGCTCGGCATCCGCGGCCGCCACGCACTGGCGGAGACGCTGGCGGACGTGCCCGAAGACGACGACGACCTGAACGCCGAGGAGCAGGAGAACCTTGAAGAAACGCTCGTTGATGAGGCGACGGCCGCCGCAGACCATCGCCGAGCTGGAGGCGGAGATCGTCATCCTGCAGGGTCTTGAAGAAGCAGGCCAAGGCCGTCGTCGCCTCCGGCCAGGACCGCAAGTGGGATGAACTCTCCAAGATTCTCCAGAACGATCCTGAAATGCGCGACGCCTCCGGGCGGCAGCGCAAGATCATCATCTTCTCCGAGCATCGCGACACGCTGAACTACCTGCTATGAAAAGATCGCCGGCGTGCTCGGGAATCCGCGACGCCATCGTCACCATCCACGGCGGCACCCATCGCGATGAGCGCCGCCGCCTTCAGGCGCTGTTCCGCTCCGATCCCGATGTCCGCGTCCTGGTGGCTACAGACGCCGCCGGCGAAGGCGTGAATCTTCAGAACGCCAACCTCATGGTCAACTACGACCTGCCTTGGAACCCGAACCGGCTGGAACAGCGGTTCGGCCGCATCCACCGCATCGGCCAGACCGAAGTCTGCCACCTGTGGAATCTTGTCGCCAAGGAGACCCGCGAAGGCGACGTCTATCACCGCCTGCTGAAGAAGCTCGAAGTCGAAAGCGAAGCCTTGAAGGGCCGCGTGTTCGACATCCTGGGCGAGGTGTTTGAGGAGACGAGCCTCAAGGACTTGCTGATGCGAGGCCATCCGCTACGGCGATCAGCCCGAGGTGCGCGCGCGCCTCACGACAGAAGATCGATCAGGCCCTTGACCGCGATCACCTCAAGGCGCTCTTGAATCGCAACGCGCTGGCCCAGGAGACCATGAGCGCCGAGCGCCTCTTCGCGGTGAAGGAGGAGATGGAGAAGGCCGAGGCCCGCCGGCTCCAGCCCTACTTCGTCCGGGCGTTCTTTCTGAAGAGCGTTCGACGCCGCTCGGCGGCACCGCGCATCCCGCGCGAGGCCGGCCGCTTCGAGATCACGCACGTTCCGGCGGCGATCCGCGAGCGCGACCGCCGCATCACCGGCCGCAATCGCCGCGAACACGAACCCGTGCTGAAGCGCTACGAGCGCATCTGCTTCGAGCGCGAGGCCATTCAGCCGCTCGACAAGCCCGGTCTCATGCCGCGCCGTTCTCATGCATCCCGGCCATCCGCTGATGCTCGTCGATGTCCGACATGATCCTCGAAGCAGCACGCCAATCTGCTGCGCCAGGGCGCGGTGCTGGTTGACCCGGCGGACGAGGGCCTGGAGCCGTGCGCTGCTGTTCCTGCTGACCCATGAAATCAAGTCCGGCGACGGGACCGTGCTCTCCAAGCGCCTGCAGTTCGTGCGCGTCGGCGCCGACGGCCACGCCATCGTTTGCCGGCTGGGCGCCGCACCTCGATCTGGAACCGCTGCCGGACGGCGAACGGCCCCTGCTCAAAGACGTGCTCGACGCGCCCGTGGATAGCTGCCGAGCAGGAAGCGCGTGCCGTTGCACTGGCTGCCGCGCACGCTTGTCCCCGAGCACTACAACGAAGTCGCACACCGGCGCATTGCCCATGTCGACAAGACACTCGCCGCCGTCCACGAGCGCCTGTCCAAGGAGATAGACTTCTGGCAGGACCGCTGGCTGAAGCTCAAAGAGGACAGGAGGCGGGCAAGGATGTGCGCCTCAATCTGGAGAATGCCCGCCGCACCGTCGCCGACCTGGAAGGCCGACTGGAGAGCCGCAAGAAGGAACTGCAGTCGATGCGCCACGTCGTCAACGGCACGCCCATCGTGCTCGGCGGCGCGCTGGTCGTGCCGGCCGGATTGATGCGCAAGCTCCGCGGGGATGAGCCGGCCGACCCGGTGGCCGCGACCTTCGCCGCCGACGCGGCGGCGCGCGCGCGCATTGAAATGCTGGCGATGGACGCCGTCCGCCGCGCCGAGGAAGCCCGTGGCTGCCGCGTCGTCGATGTCTCTGCCGCAGAAATGCGGCTGGGACCTGACGTCCTATCCGCCCGCCGTCGATGGCAAACAGCCAGACCCGCGCCACATCGAAGTCAAAGGCCGGATCAAGGGCGCGGGCACGGTCATGCATCACGCGCAACGAGATGCTCTACGCCTTCAACCAGGGCGACAAATTCGTGCTCGCCATCGTGCTCGTGGGTGAAGGCGATGCCGTGGACGGACCCCACTACATCCGCAACCCCTTCGATCGTGAGCCCGGCTGGGGCGTCGCCTCCATCAACTACAACCTGGGCGACCTTCTGGCCCGTGCCGAGGCCCAATGACCACGCAACATCCCGTCAAGTCGCCGAAGAAACTGATCGAAGTCGCGCTGCCGCTGGATGCGATCAACGTCGCCGCGGCCCGTGAAAAATCAATCCGGCACGGGCATCCGAGCACGTTGCATCTGTGGTGGGCCCGCCGGCCGTTGGCCGCGGCTCGTGCCGTCATCTTTGCCCAGATGGTCAATGATCCCTCTTGGAAGTGGGAGATGGAGCATCCGGGCGAGATCCCGCCGAACAATCTCAAGGCTAGCTGGGCGGCGAGCCGGAAACGTCTTTTCGGCATCATCGAAGACCTCGTGAAGTGGGAGAACACCACGAACGAGGAGGTGCTGGAGACGCGCGCGCGGCGAGATCCGCAAGTCCTGGCGCGAGACGTGCGAGCTGAACAAGGACCACCCGCAGGCGGCAGAACTCTTCAACCCGGACAAGCTGCCCGCGTTTCACGACCCGTTTGCCGGTGGCGGGGCCTCCCGCTGGAGGCGCAGCGGCTGGGGCTTGAAGCGTACGCCAGCGACCTGAATCCCGTCGCCGTCCTGATCAACAAGGCAATGATCGAAATCCCCCCACGATTCGCGGGTCTTCCTCCTGTAAACCCAGAGGCAAGAGCCAAGAAGGACCTTATCGAACGAGAGTGGAAGGGGGCTCAAGGACTCGCCGAAGATGTGCGTTACTACGCCCACTGGATGCGCGACGAGGCCCATCGGCGTATAGGTCATCTTTATCCGTCCGTCGAGGTCTCGGCCGACGTCGCGAGGGACAGGCCGGACCTCAAACCTCTTGTCGGGCAAAAGCTAACTGTCGTCGCTTGGATCTGGGCGCGGACCGTGAAGAGCCCGAACCCTGCCTTCTCGCACGTTTCGGTTCCCTTGATCTCATCGTACGTCTTGTCGTCAAAGGTTGGAAACGAGGCGTGGGTAGAACCCGTCGTCACTGGTGACCACTACGAGTTTCGCGTTCGTCGTGGGGAGCCTCCAGAGGGAATCACCCTTGGCACTCGGGCAGGCAAGGCGGAGGCTTTCGTATGCTTGTTGAGCAAGACCCCAATTCTTCGTAGCTACATCCAAAAAGAAGGGAAAGCTGGTCGTCTGGGGCGGCGTTTGATGGCCGTCATTGCGGAGTCCGAACGAGGCCGGATAATCGTCTCTCCAACGAAGTCTCTCGAGGACGTTGGTAGCAGCGGCCTGTCGGATGACCCCGTTGTGACGGAAGCGAGGACCTCATTCCTTTCTGGTGCAACTCCTACACGGGCGATGATCACTGGTGGAGTCTGTTCTGCTTATGGCCTAAACACATGGGGTGATCTGTTCACCCCGAGACAAATCGTGGCTCTCAGTACGTTCTCTGACCTTGTCACCGACGCATTGAACCAGGTGATTCAGGACTGCGGGTACGCGACGGCGAACAGCGTTACCGGAGACAGGAGTTACAGCGCTTACGCCGAGGCAATAGCTACCTACTTGGCGTTTGGCGTGAGCCGCGCGGCTGACTTCTGGTCGTCCGGCGCAACGTGGGAGAGTTCAGGTGGCTTCGTGTCACACGTCTTCACGAAGCAGGCCCTGCCCATGGTCTGGGACTACGCGGAGTCGAACCCTTTCTCCGCTGGAACCGGCAATTGGGTTCAGACCTGCGTTGACTGGATCGTTCGCGTGGTTCGAGAGTTTGATCCTCCCGCCAAAGGTTCATCAACTCAGGCGGCGGCGCAAAATCAGACCATTTCACGGCACAAAGTCGTATCAACTGATCCGCCATACTTCAACAACATCAGCTATGCAGTTTTGGCTGACTATTTCTACTCGTGGCTTCGTCGGTCCCTCAGGCCCATATATCCCGACCTGTTTGCGACCGTCTCGACACCGAAAGCCGACGAATTGATCGCGTCTACAGCAAGGCACGATAACAAAGAGTCAGCGGAATCCTTCTTCTTGGACGGGATGACCACCGCGCTGGCAAGTCTTGCGAGAACCGCTCACCCTGCCTACCCGGTGACGATCTACTACGCCTACAAGCAAGCGGACACGAGCGACGACGGGACTTCGTCGGCGGGTTGGGACCGTTTCCTCGAAGCGGCTCTGAATGCAGGCTTCGCAATCTCTGGGACATGGCCGATTCGGACAGAGCGCGCCAACAGATCAGTCAGCATCAAGAAGAATGCTCTCGCTTCGAGCATAGTCCTCGTCTGTCATCAACGGCCCGTGAGCGCTGTTACGACATCCAAGAGAGCGTTTCAGCGCGAGCTCAATCATGTCCTCCCCGAGGCACTCGACGAAATGACGCGCGGCTCCGAAGATGAGCGATCGCCAGTAGCGCCGGTGGACCTTTCACAGGCCATCATCGGACCGGGCATGGCGGTTTTCTCCAAGTATGCTGCCGTGCTCGAAGCCGACGGCACGCCGATGAGCGTGCAGACTGCACTTCAACTCATCAACCGATTCCTCGCTGAAGATGACTTCGACCACGACACGCAGTTCTGTCTGCACTGGTTCGAGCAGTATGGCTGGAAGGAGGGCAAGTTCGGCGATGCCGACACGCTAGCGCGCGCCAAGGGAACCAGCGTTGACGGCGTGAGGCAGGCGGGTGTGCTGTTCGCATACGGGCGGCGTTGTGCGCTTGCTCAAATGGGCGGAATACCCGGCCGATTGGGACCCGACGACTGACGAACGCCTGCCCGTCTGGGAAGCGCTGCACCAGCTCATTCGCGTCTTCAAGACCGATGGCGAGAGCGGTGCGGGCAACGTGCTCGCGGCAATCCAGGACAAGGCCGAAGCCGATTCGGCAGCTCGCCTATCGCCTCTACACGCTCTGCGAGCGCGCGGGCTGGGCCGAGGATGCGCGCGCCTACAACGAAATCATCACCAGCTGGAGCGCCATCGAGTCGGCCGCTGCGGCGGCGCCGACGACCGCAACAGACGACCTGTTTGGTTAGGGAAGGAAGACGAGCCGCATGAAGCCCTGGAGAGAAATCGCCGTTCCCCATCGGGACGTTCTGGAAGGAACCTTCCAGCAGTCCGAATTCGCCGCCGACATCACGGCGGTAAACACCGGCAAGGCGAGCCGCGAATATCAGGACGCCGTCGCCTTCTATGAGCGCACCTTCATCACCGAAGGCATGGGCCTGCTTCTGACTCAAGTCGCTCAGCGCCTCGCCGGCAAGGGCGGCGAGCCCGTCGTGCAGCTGCAGACCGCGTTCGGCGGCGGCAAGACGCACACCATGCTGGCGGTCTATCACCTGGCCACCCGCAAATGCGCGCTCGTCCGATTTGGCCGGTATCCCGGCGCTTGATTGACCAGGCCGGATTGATGGACGTGCCGACAGGCGCGCGTCGCCGTACTCGATGGCACGGCCCACGCGCCGGCACAGCCGTGGAAACACGGCAAGCAGGCCATCAGGACGCTCTGGGGCGAACTCGCCTGGCAGCTCGGCGGCAGCGAGGCGTTCGCGCTGGTCAAGGAGGCCGACGCCACCGGCACGTCGCCCGGCAAGGACGTCCTGCGCGATCTGCTCGCACGCTATGCGCCCTGCGTCGTGCTGATCGACGAGCTGGTCGCCTATATCCGCCAGTTCTCGGAAGGGCAGGCCCTGAGCGGCGGCACGCTACGACAGCAATCTCTCGTTCCTCCAGGCGCTCACCGAAGCGGTGAAGCTGGTGCCCGACGGCATTGTTCTCGCCTCACTGCCGGAGTCCGACGTCGAGGCGGGCAGCCAGCGCGGCGTCGCCGCGCTGCGTGCCCTGGAGAAGACCTTCGGCCGCGTGCAGGCGCTTTGGAAGCCGGTTGCGACGGAGGAGGCGTTCGAGATCGTCCGCAGGCGGCTCTTCGAGCCGGTGCGCGACGCGAAGGCCCGCGAGACCGTCTGCCGCGCCTTCGCCGACGCCTACGTGGCCGAAGGGGCAAAGCTCCCTGCCGAAACTCAGGAAGGCCGCTACTACGACCGGCTCGTGCAGGCGTATCCCGATCCACCCGGAGGTTTTCGACCGGCTCTACGAGGACTGGACCACCATCGACGGGTTTCAGCGCACCCGCGGCGTGCTGAAGCTGATGGCCAAGGTCATCTATCGCCTCTGGAAGGACGACAACAAGGACCTGATGATCCTCCCGGGCAGCCTGCCGCTGCACGATGGCAGCACCCGCAACGAGCTGACCTACTACCTGCCGGCCGGCTGGGATGCCGTGATCGAGCGCGACATCGACGGCGACCGCGCCGAAACAACCGAGCTTGAAAACAAGGAGCCGCGCTTCGGCCAGGTCGGTGCGGCCCGCCGTGTCGCGCGCACGATCTTTCTTGGCAGCGCACCGTCATCGGTCGGCGACCAAGTCCGGCACCCGCGGCATCGACCGCGCGCGCGTCTTGCTTGGCTGCCTGCAGCCAGGCCAGCCCTCGTCCGTCTACTCCGACGCGCTCAACCGCCTCGCCGACCGGCTGCACTACCTCAACAGCTCCGGAGACAAGACTCAGGATGCCACGCGCTTCTGGTTCGACACGCGCGCAAACCTGCGCCGGGAAATGGAGGATCGCAAGCGCCGCTTCGACGACAAGACCGAGGTCCGCGGCAAGATCGCCGAGTTCTCTGAAGAAGGTCGTCGGCAGCGCAGCGTTCTTCGACGGCGTGCATATCTTCACGCCGCATGCCGATGTGTCCGGACGACACGGCACTGCGCCTGGTCGTCCTGCCGCCGGAGAGCTGGTACTCGCGCGAGGAGTCGCGCCCCGCGTTCGAGGCCGTGCTCTGGCCTGCGTTCGCAACAACGGCACCAAGCCGCGCTATCGCGGCAACCGCCTGATCTTCCTTGCCGCCGACCATGCCGCGCTGTCGAGGCTGAGCGATGCGGCCCGCGTGGCGCTGGCCTGGGGCTCGATTGTCGATGACGTCAAGGAAGGCCGGCTCAATATCGACCTCCTGCAGAAGAACCAGGCCGAAAAGGAGCTCCGGACGGCCGAGGACGTTCTGCCGCGCGCGGCGCGCGAGTGCTACAAGTGGCTCCTCTGTCCGGTCCAGGAAACGCCGACCGATCCGAAGCTGAGCGTCGAGGCTTTCCCCCTCAATACCACGGGCGGTTCCGTCGGCAGCGAAATCGAGCGGGTATGCACGGAGAACGAACTCGTCATCAGCCACCTGGTCGCCTATTCATCTGCGTACGAAGCTCAAGGAGCTGTACTGGAAGGACGGGCAAACGACCGCCGGTGCCGCTGCGTTCTTCGAGGACACGCTGCGCTATCTGTACATGCCGCGGTTCAAGAACCGCGACGTGCTGGCGCAGGCCATTCGCAGCGGCGCTGCCAGCCGCGACTTCTTCGGGACTGCCTACGGCCGAAGCGGCGGGACCTTTGACGGTTTTCAGTTCGGAACCGGTAACGTCATCTTTGATGACTCGCTTCTGTTGATCGATCCGGCCGCAGCTGTCGCTTATGAGGCCGCGCACCGCGCAGCCGAACCGATTCGGGTCCTCACGCCCGGTGGCGCGACCGGAGTGAGCGACGTTCCGCAGCAGACCGGTCCCGTGCCGCCGGGCGGCACGAGCGGCGCCGCAACAACCAAACCAAGATCGTTCTACGCCACTGCCGATGTTCCGCCGGCAACGGCGAAAATGCGGCTCGTCGAGATCGCCGAGGAGATTGTCTCGGTTCTGGCCAGCGACCCGAATGCCTCGGTCCGGCTGGTCGTGGAGATCTCTGCTGACTTTCCCGAAGGCGCATCCGAATCGATGAAGCGCGCAGTTTCCGAGAACGCCCGTAGCCTCGGCATCACGAAGGCCGATTGGGAATGAGCAGGCGGGCAAGCGTTCCCGCCCGCCGCTGCTTCCGACCACGGTCAGGAGCGACGGCTTATGGATAGCGCCGCCCTTGCGAATCTCACCCGCGTCCGACTGCCTGCGCGCTTCGACATCGACTACCGAACGCCAGGTCTGAGAGTCCGGCGGCTAGCGCAGGCACAGCGAGAGATCGAGGCGACCTTCACGCCGTTTCGCAGCCGCGGCAATACCTGCCGGCGAATCATCGTAGCCGCAAACGACGGCCAACAGCTCGTTGTCGAACTTGCAGCGTTCACCGACGCCTACGACCCGCCTGTAACCGGAGCCGTCCGGGCGAAAGATGCCGCTGCCGACGGCGATAGCCTCGTGCTCCGCGACGCGTCGTTCCGTTCACACGCACTCGCTCTGAATGAATTTGCGACGGTGCGGGACACCGTGAACGCTGCCTGGATCGCAGGCATTCATTACAGCGACGAACTGCTGAATCCTGATGGCTCTGTGCAGCGCCCCGGCCTGCGTTTGCCACAGGTCGGCGCGCTCCACGCGCTGGCCTCGCACTGGACAGTCAGAACGGAGCCAGCGCTCGTTGTGATGCCAACGGGCACCGGCAAGACGGAGGTGATGATCGCGGCAACAGTTGGGTGCCGCGCTCCCCGGCTCCTCGTCATTGTCCCGACTGACGCGTTGCGCCTGCAGACCGCGGACAAGTTCCTCAGCTATGGCCTGCTTGGGTCCATCGGGATCATTCCGGAGATGCCAAACCCTGTCGTCGGCCTTCTGGAATCGCGGCCCAACCCAGACCATCTCGACGCGCTACGTGCCTGCAACGTCGTCGTCAGTACCATGAGTTCTGTCGGCCTCGCCGAGGCCGCCATGCAGCAACGCCTCGCGGCGCTGTTCTCGCATGTATTTTTCGACGAAGCGCATCACATCGAAGCCGCGACGTGGAAGAAATTCAGCAAGCACTGCTCTAATGCAAGAGTCGTCCTGTTTACCGCAACGCCGTTCCGGGAGGACGGCAAAGCGCTCGACGGTCAGATCGTCTACGAATTCCCGCTGAGCATGGCCCAGGATCAGGCGTATTTCAAGCCAATCAGGTTTGTGGAAGTGTTCGAGCCGGATGCGGACGAAGCCGACAGAGCCATCGCCGCCGCCGCCGTCGGGCGCCTCCGCGAGGATATTGCCGCAGGTTTCAACCACCTCCTCATGGCGCGCGCGAGAACGATCGATGACGCCGAGCGCCTCTTCGACGAAATCTACGCACCCGATTACGCCGACCTCAATCCAGTTGTGATTCACAGCCGCGTCACGGCATCGGAACGGAAGGCACGCCTTGCGGCCGTTCGCGGCGGACAACACCGCATCGTCGTATGCGTAGACATGTTCGGAGAAGGCTTCGACCTCCCCAATTTGAAAGTCGCAGCCCTCCACGCCGTCCACAAGAGCATCGGCGTCACGCTCCAGTTCATCGGCCGGTTTGCCAGAACCACCGCTGGTGTTGGCGACGCAACGTTCGTCGCCAACACGGCGGCCGACGGCGTCCCTGAAGCGCTCGAAAGCCTGTACCGCGAGGATGCCGACTGGAATGTTCTGTTGGCAGACCTCAGTTACGACGCGATCAATCCGGAGGCGCAGCTTTCGGCCCTCGTTGCGAACCTTGAGGCGGCCGCACCCGAGACAGACGGCCTGGACTTCTCGACGCTTGCGTTGCGGCCCAAGATCAGCACCCTCGTGTACCGGACCGCAGCCTTTCACCCCGACCGCTTCCGAAAAGCTTTCAGGCCGTTTCAGCACATTCACCAGCCGCAAATCAGCCGACGAGACAATGTCCTCCTGCTGATCATCAACCAGCGCGACGCGCTCGACTGGACCGACTCGCGGCAGATCGTCACCGACAGCTGGGACCTTTACGTCGCGTACTACGATCCCGCCCGGCAACTTCTCTACATCCACTGCTCAAGGAAAGGCAGCGGCACTGATTCCTTTGCGAAGGCGATATCCGACGACCCGCAGCTGATTCACGGCGAGGAGACGTTTAAGACATTCGGCGGCCTGCAGCGTCTCATCCTGCACAGTGTCGGCCTCACGGGCCGCAGCCGCAATGTCAGATACCAGATGTACGCAGGCCTTGATGTACGGAACGCGATCGATCCTGTCCTTCAGCAGGACAAGATGAAATCGAACGTGACCGGGGTTGGCTACGAGAACGGCCGGCGTCATACCGTTGGCTGTTCGCGCAAGGGCAAGATCTGGTCGATGGCCTCCGGATCGCTGGCGGAATGGAAGACGTGGTGCGACCGCATCGGCTCGAAGCTCGCGGACAATAGCGTGCAGCCAAACGACTTCCTGCGCTTCACCCTGATTCCGTCAGTCGTCAATGAACTGCCTGCTGGCGAACCCCTGCTCGTCGACTGGCCCGACCAGCTCTTTGAATCGTGGAATTTCCGATTTCAGCTTCACACGGGCGGGCAGTCGCACGACTTCCATGACTGTGAGCTCGACCTCCTTTTATGGACGCACCCTGCGTCTTTTCGGTTCGTCGCCAGGGCTGGAGATCAGGTCGCCATTACCCTCGAACTGCGCATCATTCCGGGGGCCGCGGGAGCTGAAAGCACGTTCGACGTCCGCCGCGTCAATGGCGCGCCGGCCGAAATCGAAACCGCCGGCCATCGCTGGGAGATTGGCGCGTTCTTCAGCGACAATCCGCCTCTGGTCAGGCTTGCTGACGCATCGCAGCTATCAGGGAACATTCATCTCAAGCCGCGGGAAGCCCTCGCCGACACCTTCGACCGTAATCTCGTCGAGACACTTGACTGGACGGGCGTCGACTTTGAGAAAGAAAGCCGTTGGAAAGATGGCGCTATCCGCGCCGATTCGATTCAGCAACGGTTCATCCAGCACCTCGAAGGCGGATTGGCAACTTTCATTGTTGACGACGACGACACTGGCGAGAGCGCCGACATCGTTGCGATTGAGGAGACACAGGACACCATTACCGTGTTCCTGTGGCACTGCAAGTACGCCCACGGCGCAACTGTCGGCGAGCGGGCGGCTGACCTGTACGAGTTGTGCGGTCAGGCTGAGAAAGGCGTCAAGTGGACCTGGAGCCTGGACACCCTCGTCAAGCATCTTGTCGTGCGAGAAAGTAAACACCGCCGGGGGCGGGCTTCCCGATTCATCCGCGGATCGGCCAACCAGCTAGTGACCTTGCGCAAGAGCGCCCGCAGGAAATTCGTCGTGTTCCGCGTTGGCATCGTCCAGCCCGGTTTTTCGCGGACCAATGCGCCGGCAGAGCACCTGGCCATCGTTGGAGCAGCGAACAGCTTCGTGCAGACCGTAACCGACCACCCGCTTCTTGTGTACGGTAGCGCCTGAGCTCTTCAGGGCGAACCCTCCACCTGCGGCGGAGAACCACGCTCTACTCGGCCGCCTGCGCTTGCGCTTCGGCGCGCCCACCGAGCCTCCGGTGGTGACGATACTTTCGCGAAACCGCGCAGCACAAATGCGGCCGGCGCCGTTCTACCCTCTGAACCGCGGCTTCCACGACTCGATCATTTCTTCGTCTTCCTGCAGCTCGTCGACATCGACGGCGTCCTGCCCCGAGAGTACGGTCAACGAGCGGCCATACCCGCCCAGTCCCACAACTTCCTCCGTAAGCGCCACGCTGTGACGGCCGCCGATCCAGTCCTGCAGGTCGGACTCCCCGGAGGCGCGCTCGGCCCGACTCACTCGGCCTGGGTCCCGGTTGAACATCTCCGTTGGGCATCCGGGCGGCAGCGCCTCGCCCTTGCGAACGCGGTTCGTGCCGGCAATATCTTCGAGCGCTTTCGACATGAAGCAGTAGTTGATCCGCCTTCCGCTGCTCACGACGACGGCGATGACATCGTCCGTACACTTCGTGTACCGGATGGCCGTCGCCGTCAGCGACGTCACGCAGAGCGCCGACAGGCCTTCGATGGCGGCAAGCCCCTCTCCCGCTCGCGACACCGCCAAGGGGAACAATCCATCGGGCATCAGCAGCGCGGCGGCGAAATGATCCGCTTCCAGCTCGTAGCGGTCATCAGAGGAGAATCCGGCGTGCGACTGGTGGATGCCGTCCGGACCGATGACGGCATCGACGTGGCCTTCCAGAAAGTAGTGGCCGAGTTCATGCGCGATGCTGAAATTCTGGAAGCCGGGACTCTCAATGTGCGTCGCGTACGCGATCGCGAACTCGTTTCCGTGCCGGATCAGCATCCCTGACACGCCGGCCGCGGCGGCGGGCTTCGCGAAGACCTCGATGCCGACGGCCTTGGCGATGGCGACCGGATCGACCGGCAGCGTGATCACGCCCTGCTCGCGAATGACCCGGCTCGCGGCAAGGGAAGCGGTCCACGCCAAGTCGGCCCGGCTCATGTCATTCCTTTTCTTTCGCTTTGCTGGCGAGGGCCTTGAGGATGTTGTCCGCGACATCGCGGTCGGCGGCGCTGAGCTTGCTGAGATGGCGGTGCAGCCGGTCGGCTTCCGCCGTCTCGTGCATCTCGTTCACTCGGCCTAGAAGATAATCCGTCGTGACCTCCAGCGCATCGGCGAGACGCCGCAGATTATCGAAGGACGGCTTCCGCGTGCCCGTCTCGAAGTGTGAGATGGCGGAGGGCTGAAGCTCGGCCCGCTTGGCGAGCGCCTCCTGGCTCAACTCGCGCGTGGCCCGCGCCTCACGCAGGCGTTCTGGAAATTTGTCTGTGGGACGGCTTGACGGGGACATGACGAATCCGTATAGTAAATAGTGACGCACTCGTCTTTCCCCCCTGGGCTCTTCCTTTTGGCCTCAGGGTAGACGAATCCGTCAAAGTATACACGACGCAAACAACAAGTACAAGGGAGAACTCATGACCAAGAGAGACATCCACGTAGTCCCGAGGGCCGACGGCTGGGCCGTTCGTCGCGAGGGCGCACAGCGCGATTCCTCGCACCACGACCGGAAGACCGACGCGATGGACGCGGCGCGGGATATAGCCCGCCGGGACCGAGTCGAGGTCGTCGAGCACGGCCGCAACGGACGCATTCAGGACAGCGACTCGTACGGCAACGATCCGCATCCACCAATAGACCGCAAGCATTAACAACAAGGAGTCTCGCAAGATGCCGAACGAAAATCCGGGCCACTCGGGAGACGCTCCCGGCCAGAACAAGACGTTCTCGATCATCGTGAACGGGCGCCCGCGCACGATCACCGAGAAGAAGCTCAGCTACATCGAGGCTGTGCACCTCGCCTATCCGGGCGAGAACCCGTCCGACACGGTTTCCTTCACGGTGACGTATTCCAACCCGCACGGCAAGGACGGCTCGCTCGTCGATGGCCAGGAGACGCCGGTGCACGACGGGATGATTCTCAATGTCCACAAGACTGATCGCTCGTAGCCCGGATCTCCAGCGGCTGCGCGACGAGGGCTTCGAGGTCGAGGTGCGGAGCGGGTTTCTGATCGTCCGCTCCGTACCTTATGTCACGCCCTCGAAGACAGTCGCGCGTGGGGTCGTCGTCACCGACCTCGCCCTGAACGACGACATCACGCAGACGCCGAAAGATCACCAGGTGTGGTTTGCCGGCGAACATCCGTGCAGCGCCGATGGAGTCCCGATTGCGGCTTTGGGGGCTCAGCCCGGCACTCAGACCCTCTGCGACGGTATCACCGTGGACATGCGCTTTTCCGCGAAGAGGCCGGCAGGTTATCCGGACTACCACTCCAAGATCTCGCAGTACGTCGAAATCCTCGAGCACCCTGCCCGCGCCTTGCTCCCGGGCGACGCCACCATCACGGCCCGGACCTTCCGGCCCATCGAAACAACCGAAGAGGAATCCGTCTTTCTGTACACCGATTCGGCTTCCAGCCGCGCCGGCATCGTGCGCGTCTCCGAGAAGCTCGCGATGAATAGGATTGCCATCGTCGGGCTGGGCGGCAGCGGCGGGTACGTGCTCGACCTAGTCGCCAAGACCCCCGTGCGCGAGATCCACCTTTTCGACGGTGACCAGTTCCTCCAGCACAATGCGTTTCGCGCGCCCGGGGCGGCGTCGCTGGACGACCTGCGCGCCCAGCGCACTAAAGTCCAGTACTACGCGGATGTTTACGCTCGGATGCGCCGCGGCGTGATCCCGCACCCGGAGTTCATCGATCACACTAACATCGCCCATCTCGCCGGTTTCGACTTCGTGTTCATGTGCGTCGACCGCGCCGCCGCGAGGAGGCTGATTTCCGAATTCTTGCACGCGCAAGGTACCGCCTTCATCGATGTCGGCATGGAACTCCAGCTCATTGAGGAGGCAGCGCATCTCATTGGCACCTGCCGAGTCACGCTCAGTACGCCTGACAGACGCGACCACTTTCCGCGCCACGTCTCCCTCGAGGGCGACGTCGCGGACGACGTGTACGCCGCAAACATCCAGGTCGCCGACATGAATGCGCTGAATGCCGCGCTCGCGGTATTGAAGTGGAAGAAGTTCTGCGATTTCTATCAGGACTGCTATCGGGAGCACCAGTCAGCCTACGCGATCAACGCGCACCAGCTCACCCGAGACGAAACGGCGCCTGCATGAAACAGACGTATCTCCGGCCTCAATTCGTCGAGTTCATCCCCGAGCAGCTTGAGGACGGCGTGCTCTACATCTCCGAGCCCTATCGTACCGCCATGCATCGCTGCTGCTGCGGCTGTGGCAGCGAGGTCGTCACGCCTCTGGGACCGGCTGATTGGACGCTTGACGTCGTCAATGGCGCCGTAACCCTCCATCCTTCAGTCGGGAGCTGGAGCCTTCCTTGTAGGTCCCACTACCTCATCCGCCAGGGCAGAGTGGTTTGGGCCCGCGACATGGGTCGCGACGAGGTCGAGCAAGGCCGCCTTCGCAATCAGCGCCTGCGCACCGCGCACATTGCCGAAGTAAATCGCCGGAAGGAAGCCGAGCACGTCAGCTCCCCGACTGTTTCTCACCACTCCGATTCGTGGCTCGCCCGCCTGTGGCGAACACTTTGGACCTGGTTCGGGGCGGGACGCTAACGGCTCAACTGGGGCTCCGGGCGGCCGGACCGCGGCTTCACCCCGCCGCCACTCGGTCAGCGTCTTGGCCGTGTCGCGGCCTTCCTCAGAATCAACGTCGCACGATCCCGGTCGTTGCCGGCGACGGCGGCGGCCGGGCCTTCCCTTCGTCCGGTTTCCCGGTAACCACGCGCTTGAAATCCGGTCTCCGCCTTCCGCGGGCCTTGGTCCGGCGGCGTCGCTGCGGCCCGATCCTTCGAGCGAACAGCGCTGAAGGTGAATCGGCCCGCCAGAAGACCGCGACCGGCGGCGGGCGGGCAGGCGCGCGCCAGCCGAAAGACCCGGCTGATCACGCCCCTGCCGGATTGCCCGCCGCCTCGCCGCCTCCGCTTGGGCCCGCTTCGCTCCTTCGTGACCGCGCTCGCGGGTTCCTGGGCGCCACGAAGGAACCGCACGACGCGGTTTCGAACGAAGGAGCGAAAAACAAATGGCTACGACCAAGAACAGCGCGCAGATGACCGTCAAGTTCATCCCGAACGACAAGGGCAACCCGCCCGGAAAGCTCGCCGACGCCGAGCTGCACTTCACCGGCGGCGTGCTCGACGGCCTCAAGCTCATCGGCTTCTCGGTCTGGGAGCGCAGGGCCGGCGGGCGCAACGTCACCTTCCCGGCGCGCCAGGTACAGCGTCAACGGCGAGCGGCGCAGCTTCGCCCTGCTGCGGCCCGCCACCGAGTCCGGCGCGCAGGACGGTCTGCGCGATCTCATCCTCGCGGCCTACGCCGAGCACGAGGCGGCGCTCGCGGCGACCGCGTGAGCGGCCCGCGCTGGCGGGACGCCTTCGCGGGCGTTCCGCCAGCATTCTTCTCTTCAGCGAATCGACTCGACGCTGCGGCTTGCCAGCCGCAGCGGATCTTCGAGGAGTCCGGCGCCGGGGCCGAACTTCCAGAACCGCCCGCAGCCCGGCCCCGTGCAAGCGTAATGGTGGATATCCGCACCGGTCTGGAACACGCCGCCCGGCTCGTACGCCCCGGAGCCGCTCGACGTGCTCGTGCCGTAGCGCAAAGCTGCCCGCATTTCGGGCAGTTGAGATCGAGCCTCGGGTCGGCCTGCGGCATGGGTCTGCCGGAAGCATACGCCGAAGGTCGCCTGACGCGGATAGCGCCTATAACCGGCTCTGGCCTCCGGGCGCGAAAGACGGTTACCCGAAAGGATGCGCGGATTGTTCCGGTCTTCCCCCGTGTCTTCGCCTGCTTCGGGGCGCGGAGTCGGACGGCGTCGCAGCGGCCCGATCCTTCGAGCGAACAGGGGGAAGGTGAATCGGCCCGCCAGAAGAGTTGCGACCGTCCGCGGGCGGGCACGCGCGCGCCAGCCGGTAGGGCAGGGCTGATCACGCCGGTACCGGATGCCCGCCGCCTCGCCGCCGGCCCGGCCCCTCATGTCCTCCGCTTCCCGTCCCGCCGGCTGGTTCCTGGAAACGGGCGAAGGAACCAGACCGACGCGGTTCCGGGGAGGACGAAAAATGGCTACGACACTTCAACAGACCGAAACCAAACCGACCACTTACGCGATGCTCGTCATCTTCACCGTGCACCAGGAGAGCGACCAGTCCCTGCAGGACCGGCAAGCGATCCGCGACGAGGCGCAGAGCTGGCTCGAAAGCCTCGGCGCTTCCGTCCACGGCACCTGCATCCGCAAGACCGACACCGAGGCGGCCTCATAGGCCGCTTCGGTGCCCGCCACCTCACAAGTCCCGAATCCGGTAAATGTCCGCGAGGCCGCCCGCCTTCACGAGATAGCTCCTGTGGTCGGCGGGATCGGGGCCCGTGTCGGGCTGCTCCTCAAGCGTGAGCTTCACATTCTGGAACGCGAGGGCGTCGGTCAGCGAGAAGACCAGGCGGAATTCGTCCTGCCAGGCGAAGCCGGCCAACTTCGACGTCGCGATCAGATCGGGCAGGGCCCATCGCGGCGTCGGCGCACTCTGCTCGGTGTAGTACGTCACCCGCTGGCCAATCCGCATGTGGCCGGGCAGGCCAGGAAACGTCGCCGTGGACGGCAGCGCTGCCTGCACGCGACCGCAGAACTTCGGGATATCCAGAACCTCCACGCACGCCGTGGCCTTGAATCGCCGCTGGCGTTCCTCTGTCATCGACCGGCTCAGGCAGAACACGAAGATCTCGGCCTGAGCCGCTCGCGAGACGAAGCTGTAGTTCGGCAGAGTCATGGTTTTGCCTTGCGTCTGGTTGTTGATCACGAGGCCGCCCGCCGGCCGATGCACGGCCGCACCCTCGTTGCGATCGCCTCGCGTCTCCTCGTCTTCGAGGTCCCGGAAATACGCCAGCGACCGGAAGAGCAGCTCGCCCTCGTGAAGAGCCTCCGCCCATTGGCGCTCCCCGTAGTACTTGAACAAGCTGCGTCCGCGCTTCATCGCTCCGTTCCTCTGGCCATCCCCGTCGCCCGCGCGTCCTGCCTGATCCTGCGAGCTGTTCTCAACATCATCGCTTCGCCAGTCTGCCGGGCGGCGCCGCCCTGTCAACGGGCAAGCCGTTCCCCTCCGCTCGCGCTGCGGTGACAGGCCGGCTCGTCCCGCCCGGCTCCTCCTGCCTTCGCACGTTGAGAACAGCCAACGCCAAGGAGGCAGGACATGAGCGCGAACAACGAACGTCAGGACATCTACACCCGCATCACGACGGCAATCGTCGCCGAACTCGAAAAGGGCGCGCGGCCCTGGGTCAAGCCGTGGAGCGCCGAACACGCCGCCGGGCGCATCACGCGGCCCCTGCGCCACAACGGCCAGCCCTACAGCGGCATCAACATCCTCTCGCTCTGGGCGTCCGCAACCGTGCACGGCTTCGCCGCGCCGATCTGGATGACCTACCGCCAGGCGACCGAACTGGGCGCGCATGTCCGCAAAGGCGAGAAGGGCTCGCCGGTCGTCTACGCGAACTCGATCACGCGCACCGAAGAGGCGGGCGACGGCAGCGGCGAGGTCGAGCGCGAGATTCACTTCCTCAAGGGCTACACCGTCTTCAACGTCGAGCAGATCGACGGCCTGCCCGCGCAGTACACGGCCATCGCGGAGCCGCGTCTCGACCCCGTCGCCCGTATCGAGCGCGCCGAGGCGTTCTTCGCCGCCACGGGCGCCGTCATCGGCCACGGCGGCAACCGCGCCTTCTACCGGCCGGCGACCGACTCCATCCAGATGCCGCCCTTCGAGGCGTTCCGCGACGCCGAGAGCTACTACGCCACCCTCGCGCACGAGACCACGCACTGGACCGGGCATGAATCGCGGCTGCCCCGTGAATTCGGCAGCAAGCAGTTTGGCTCCGAAGGCTACGCGATGGAGGAGTTGGTCGCCGAGCTGGGCGCTGCGTTCCTGTGCGCCGACCTCGATCTCACGCTGGAACCCCGGCCCGATCACGCCGATTACATCGCGCACTGGCTCACCGTGCTGAAGGCCGACAACCGGGCCATCTTCACCGCCGCCAGCCACGCCCAGCGCGCCGCTGATTTCGTGAACGGGCTGCTGGTGTGAAACACAATAGTCCCAGGCACGGCAGCCACGTTTCCGGCCTCGACCCCGAAATTCTGGCCGCCTGCAGGAAGCCAACTGTGATATCAATCGGCGCGGGGGCCGTCTGCGTCGCAGTCAGCGCAAGTCGTCCCGCCGATGGTGGCTGTACCGCGACCTGATCGATATAACCTGACGTGCAGCAAGCATTGAGAGTGCTACATGCCTGGCCAAGAACAACGCCACGACGCCAAGACAGTTCCTGGGCCGTCTACATCAGAGAACCTGTGTGCGATGTGAAGAAAGGTATCGGGAATCCGGCCAGGTCAGAGACTTGCGCGGTTACTTCTTCACCGGGAAGTGGCTAAGGGCGAACGGCGGCACCAGCGGGCAAGGGAGGTATTCCAAAGCATTGTGCTACGCCGCCCGCTTGTCGAACTGTGGGAACTGCCGCCTTTAGTATTTGCGAGTACGGTTCCCGCCACCCTCCGCGCACTGTGAGCAGTCGAACTCGGGCTAGACTGAAATCATTAAACGACAGAGTCAGCCTGCGAGCAGTTTTCCTCGGAACGACCCGTCGCAACAGGGATTGGTGGCCACCTGTACCTCGCGACTTCTCCCACAAAGCGACGACTGTCCTTCGATCAGTATTGATTCGGATTGGTGCCGCGTCCTTTGTCAGATCGCGCCGGCCGATTTCCCACGCGAAAGCCGCCTCAGTAGGCAATCCGAGGCGCCCTGCAATTTCGGGGAGGTTTAGAACGAATTCGTTCTCAAGTGCAATGAATTCGTCCTCACGAATTAGAGTCCGAGCAGCCCATTGATCGGCCCAGTGTTCGTTCTTATCCTTCTTGCTTCTGTCAGAGGCTCCAGCTCGTGGAGACAGCGCGGCGGCGATGGCCACGCTAAAAGGCGAAAAGAGCTGAAGATTTTGGGTGGCAAAGTAGTGACCGAGCTCGTGAGCCAGAGTCCACGCGAGCCAATCAATCGGCAGCTCCTTGTTGAGTGCGATTCCTGGGCCCAGATCAGCATCGAAGACGTAAAGACCTTTCCAATCGATGCCTCTGCTTGGCAAGACGTATATCTGTACGCCTTCCTTTGCTGCGATCGCTCGCAGGCGCTCGAAATGAGCTGCCGCTCTCTGGAGGTTCACTAGCTATTCCTCGTGGCCTTCGCGCATTCGCGTGAGGAGCTCTTCTGCCACTGGTGTCAGCTCCTCTAGGCCTTTGGCGGCGTTGGCCGCGGCCTGAAGAATGCGTTCTACCTTCTGCTCGAAATCGCTTGAAGAAATGTTCGCGACGCTTCGAGCGACGCGAAGGCGCTCGTTGACTTCCGCGACAGCAAGGAGGCTCTGGTGAAGGAGTACTCCAGCAACTTGTCCGGCCGTCGCGCGTGTACCTTCCTCACGTATTGCCTCGGTGACTGAATCCAGCGCCGCCCACTCAGATTGTGTGAGCGTGATGCGACGAGCGATCACCGCTTCTTTTCTTGATGGGCGTCCACCGGTAGACGCTAGTTCTTGCGCTAGCTGTCGGCGAATGGCCGCAATCGAATACGGGCTGCCACTCGAAAGGCGAGCGTCTTCAATCCGAGATGCGCCAAGCGCTTCCTCGAGTTCCTTCGGCGAGACCCGGTCCAAGGTGGGACCCGTGTCGCGAACCTTTGCGTACGTCGTGCTCTTCCGCCTGTTTGTCATCACTGCTCAATCTTTGTCGAATTCGTTGATCCGATAGAATCGGGAATCGAACTCAAGCACAACCTCTCCTTGATTCGTTTCACGACCAAGCGTGTGTAGAAACGTTCGCAGCTCCTTGAGTGAATCGTACCGGGTTGGTCGGAGACCTCATTTCTTGGGAGGATGGGGTCTATGGGACGTCCAAGTCGGTTTTCGCCGGAGGTGCGTGAGCGCGCGATTCGGCTGGTGATGGAGCAGCGCCCGGCGCATCCATCGGAGTGGGCGGCGCTGCAGGCGGTGGCAACGAAGTTGGGCACCACGGCCGAGACGCTGCGGAAGTGGGTGCGGCAGGCGGAGCGCGACACCGGTCAGCGCCCGGGGTTGACCACGAGTGAGCGCGAGCGGCTGGCGGCGCTCGAGCGCGAGAATCGCGAGCTGAAGCGGACGAATGAGATTCTCAAGACGGCGTCCGCCTATTTCGCCCAGGCGGCGCTCGACCGCCGGCGGAAATAGCCGCGATGGTGTCGTACATCGACGCCCATCGGGACCGGTTCGGGGTCGAGTCGATCTGCAGGGTGCTGCCGATCGCCCCGTCGACGTATCACCGCCATCGACAGCAGCAGGCCGATCCCGACCGTCGCTCGGCACGCGCACGCCGCGATGACACGCTGCGCGTCGAGATTCAACGCGTGTACGACGCACACCACCAGGTGTACGGGCCCCGCAAGGTCTGGAAGCAGCTCCGGCGCGAAGGGATTCGCGTGGCGCGCTGCACCGTCGGCCGTCTGATGCGGGCGATGGGCCTGGCGGGCGCTGTCCGCGGACGCGCGTGGGTCGTCACGACGCACGCCGCCGACGGGGGCGGCCGGCCGACCTCGTCGATCGGCAGTTTGTCGCGACACGGCCGAATCAGCTCTGGGTGTCGGACTTCACGTACGTCGCGACCTGGAGCGGGTTCGTCTACGTGGCGTTCGTCATCGACGTGTTTGCGCGGCGGATCGTCGGCTGGCGCGTCTCCGCGTCGATGCGCACGGACTTTGTCCTCGACGCCCTTGAGCAGGCCATCTATGCCCGGCGCGGGCAAACGCTCAGCGGCCTTGTGCATCACAGCGATGCCGGATCGCAGTATCTGGCGATGCGGTACACCGACCGGCTCGCGGACGCGGGCATCGCGCCGTCGGTAGGGAGCCAAGGGGATGCCTACGATAATGCCCTCGCCGAGTCGGTGATCGGGCTCTTCAAGACGGAGGTGATTCGACGGAAGGGACCGTGGCGCTCACTCGAGGCCGTCGAGTTCGCGACGCTCGCCTGGGTGGACTGGTTCAATATGCGCCGCTTGCTCGGCCCGATCGGGGACATCCCGCCCGCCGAGTTCGAAGCGCAGTACTATGCCCAGGTCGCGGTGGCCTGATTCAACGAATTCGGTCTCCGACGTTCCCGGTACGATTCATGAGATGTTGCTTGAACTCATCAGGACGTATGTAGGTGTAGGCCAGAACCGGGCTCTCCCAAATCAACTCGCCATCCTCCCGCACCCATCCTCCCTCGACTGGGGGCATGATCGTGACGCCGCCGCCAATCTCTCCGAGAAGTGTTGCCCCTCGCAATACCCAGCCCCTCTGGCCGGGAATGTCTCTGCCGTCTCGGTCTTTGCTGGGGATGTACAGCGTCAGGCATTGGACTGACGTGCCGCCATCGGCCCCAAGAGCTTTGCCCAGATCCACGAGATTCAGGGTAGATCTTTTTGACTAAAAAGTCCATACTTAATGGTATGAAAGATCGGACTGACCTGCCGGGCGTTTTTCGGACCAGCTGAAGCTTGAGAGAATGGCGCCCTCGGGAAGCGAGGGAGCCATGAAGAAGACCCGATTCACCGAAGAGCAGATGGTGACCATCCTGCGGGAGGCCGACGAGAAGCCGGTCCCGGAGGTGGCCAAGAAGCACGGGGTCAGCGCCCAGACGATCTACGGGTGGCGCAAGCATTTCGGATCGCTCGAGCCCGCCGACGTCAAACGCCTACGGCAGTTGGAGCAGGAGAACGGCCGGCTGAAGCGGCTGGTCGCGGACCGCGATCTCGAGCTCCAGGTCCTGAAGGAGATTTCCCGAAAAAAATGGTAGGCGCACGCGTGCGCCGGCAGCAGGTCGCGTATGCCCGATCGCGCGGTCTGTCAGGCCGCCGCGCGTGCGCCTTACTCACGATCGCGCGGTCCACGTTGGGATACCAATCGCGCCTGGCGGTGCGCGACGCGCCCGCCCTGGCGGCGATGCGACGCCTGGCCGCCCAGTACCCGCGGTACGGCTATCGTCGGATTCGGATCTTCCTGAAACGGGAGGGCCACGTGATGAGCACGGACCGCACGCACCGCCTCTGGCGCCAGGCGGGCCTCCAGGTGCCACGGCGACGCCCCCGACGGCGTGTGGCCACGGGCCGGCCGCGCCCGGTGCCGCCGACGGCTCAGAACCACGTGTGGGCCTATGACTTCGTGTTCGACACGTGCGCGAACAACCAAACGCTCAAGTGCCTGACGGTGGTCGACGAATGGACCCGCGAGTGCCTGGCCATCGACGTGGCGGGCGGGATCCGGTCGGGCCGCGTGATCGACGTGCTCACCCAGTTAGTGAGCCTCCACGGGGCGCCCCGCTATCTGCGATCGGACAACGCGCCAGAATTCGTGGCCCGCGCCGTGCTGCACTGGCTCACGGAGGCACGGATCGAAACGGCCCTCATCGACCCGGGCAAGCCGTGGCAGAATGCGACCGACGAATCGTTCAACGGCAAGTTCCGTGACGAGTATCTCTCCCTGAACTGGTTCCGCAATCGTATCGATGCGAAGGTGGGCATCGAGCAGTGGCGTCAGCACTACAACGCGATCCGGCCGCACTCGAGTCTCGGTTACCTGACGCCCTTGGAATTCAAAGCCACCTGTGCAGCCGATCATGACGGAGGGCGCTCGCCGGCGTTGCCGGCTCGCGCTGACGAACGAGAAGACCGAACTGAGACAACGTCAACTGGCGCCGTTCTCCAGTAATGGCTGGTCCGAAGAATGCCGGCAGGTCACATCGAAATGGCTCATCTGCAGGATCAGGGGATCAATTTTGCCGTCTTCGCCGCCGACGCCCGGACGCACGGCGACCGCGATCGTCAGGCGCTACTTAGCCGGCTCATGCTGGAGGCGCGGCGCAACAACCTGCGCGTTGACAAGGCCGCGCTCGCCTTCGAGGAGCACGGCCGGCTCACGTACTTCGGCCCGCCGGATCTCGTCCGGTACCTCGCGTCGCGCGGCGTCGGCCGGTGGACGCACACGCTCGACGTCTAAGCGGCTGGAGGATTTATGTCGGACGCCCGCGTCACATGCATCACTAAGCCTGACCGCTTCAGCTCACACGAGCACATCACGCATGTCGGCGGGCAGGGCTGGAAGTGGACCCGCGAAGACGTCATCGCGAGTATCGATGCCGGCACGAACACGTTTCATGTCATCGACGGTCAAGGCCACCGCTCAGAGGTCGGCGTTGTGAATCCCGGCAACGGACGCGCCCGTCACCTACGCACCTACGCCGACGGCATCTGGAACGACAACCTGCTGGCCCTGCCGTCATGCCCGTAAACGCGGTCGGGTCCGGCTCGCTTTTGGCGCCCGGCCCACAGTTGTCGTCGGCACGGCGCTGAGGCTTTGGGTCTGGTCGGCGTCCGGGTTACGCTGAAGCGCCCCGCTGCTTTTTCGCCATTCGCCTCGCGAGCTCCATTTTCAGTGCCGTTCGTCGTGTCATCGGCGAGAATCGTGGGCGGGGAACGGCTTCCCGCTGAACTGCATGCAGTGCGGGCTGCGCCCCGAATACAGCGGCACCGGAAGGGGGCGCGCATTTCTACCGCCGCCTGGCGCACGGCGTCGTCGCTCTTCCACCCAGCGATGCGGATCGCCGGAGGACACCATGAGCACCGCTCCCAAGGACCTCGTCGCTGAATTCCGAAAGGAAGTGAAGGATAAGCGCCGCGGCGAGCTGGTCGACGTGTACATCGCGAAGCCGACGGCGGATGCAATGGCCGCAAAGGCCCTCGAACTCCTCACGGAAGACATCGATGCGATTGAAAACCCTTAGCATCCGCGGCTTCCGGGGCTTCAACGAACCGCAGACCCTCGACCTCTCAGACCCGCTCGTGATCTTCGAAGGGCCGAACGGCAGCGGAAAGACGTCGATCGGCGAAGCCGTCGAGTGGCTCCTCTACGGTCAGACGCTCAAGCGCATGAAAGGAGACGACCTCAGCAAGCGCGAGTACGATGGCTGCTACAAGAACACCCACTTCGCGGGGCCCGGGCTGCCATTCGTGGAGGCGACGCTCCTGGACGGAAACGGAAAGGAGCGCAAGGTCCGGCGGGAGCTGAAGGTAGACGAAAGCTCGGTGCTGACGGTTGACGGTACGCCGGCGGTCGGCCTCCGTGAGTTCGGCATCGGCGACGTACACGACCGGCCGCTCATCCTTCAACACACGCTTCAGGATTTCATCTTCATGCGGCCCAAGGCGCGGTACGAAGTGCTGTCCGCCATGCTGGGTCTCGAGCCACTCATCGCGCTACGCGGCGCAATCGAGTCAGCGAAGACTGAGTTCTCGAAGAAGCTCCCGGCACGCGCGCAACAGGCCCAGAGCCGTAGGAATCTCCTCGTCATGGAAATTCAGAACGAGCCGGTACTCAAGCCGGTGGCATCGCTCATCAGCTCAGGCGTCCTCCCTGCGGCCAAGACCCATCTCGACCAGGTGGCGCAGGGCCTCGTTCCTCCCGGGTCACCGGACGTTCTGCAGGCGCTCAAGGCAGTCAAGGCCGCGAAGGAAAGGGCGCAGCTCGATTGGGGCAGATTCTCGGCGACAGTGATTTCGACGCCGGCACAGAGCCCGGTGTTTTCTCTCCTCCTGCCACTCGATGAGCGCATCACGAAAATTCAAGCACACCTCGCGGCAGCCGCGAGCGCGGTGGCGAGCCAGCCTGGGACACGCGAGCAGGACCCTCAGCGGCGCCAGTTCTATCACCTAGGCCTCGGGATGCTGGACGCCGGCCATTCGGAGAACTGTCCCTTCTGCGCCGCAGCGAGCCTCACACCGGAACGCGTCGCGGCGATTCGCGAAGCGGTGCGCGACACGGCAGCGGGCGCCACGGCCATCGAGCAGGCCCTGGCGGAGGTGCGCGGATTCCTCACCGACCTGACAAACCACGGCGCGGAAATCGCGAAGGCAATGCCGACGCAGGCCGGCGACGCCGACGTCCAGAAGATCCGTGACATTGCCGGCCCTTCCGCCGAGGCATTCTTGGCATCGAGCGACGCCCTGAAGGCGCAGCTTGCCGGTTGCCGCTCCGCATATGAGGAACTGAAGAAGGCCAGGCAGGCGATTGAGGGAGCCCTCACCGGCGGAAGCGTACCTTCGGCTTCCGAGCTCGGCACGGCCACCACGCGCTATAAGTCGGAGGTGTCGTCTCTGCCGGCGCTGGTGAATGCCTACGCTGCGAACTACACGCAACTGGACCCGACCATCAAGGCCGGGCTCGCCTCGTCCGCGGACGTCAAGAAGCTCGAGCGCACGATTTCAGCCCTCGAGCAGTGGAAGGACGTCCGGATCGCACAAGCCGTCCGGGACTTTGACCAGCGCTTCGCCGGTCTCATCGACAACGTGAGGGATTTCACGAAGAAGAAGCAGAAGGAGGTCCTCGCCAGTCGGGACCAGGAGATAAAGGACTGGTACGCCATGCTGAACCCCTCATCGGATGTCGGATACGACGGAATGAACCCCGCGACTGACAACCTTGAACTGCGCGCCCGCTCGTACAAGAAGACGATGTTCGCGGCGCCGAACCTGAGCATGAGCCAGCTGAATTGTGTCGGTCTTGCAGTCTATCTCGCCTGCGCCACGCGCCCGGGCACGCCGTTCAGGACGCTGCTCATCGACGACCCGGTCCAGTCGATGGACGACGAGCACACCGAAGCGTTCAAAAAGCAGGTCATCGAGAAGCTCCTCGACGGAGGATTCCACGTCGTGCTGCTCACACACATGCATCCTCTCGCGGAGGACGTCGCATCACTCTATCGTGCCCGCGGTGCCGAGCTATACAAGATGAGCCAGTACTCGGTCTCGGGGCCGTCCATCGACTGGAAAGGCCCGGAGATCACTCGGCTGCTGGAGGCGGTGCGCAAGAACAAGGACGGGAACGACCAATACCGGAAGCAGGCGACGCGCGACCTGCGGTATTTCGTGGAGCGCTTTTCGAAGGACCTGTTTAAGGCACAGACCGGCGGCACGGTGTCCAAGCGGTACGAAAACAAGAGCTGGGGCGAGCTCCGCGACCTGTTGCGCCGATGTCCCAATTTCGACGCAAAGGATGAGCCGAAGCTCGAGGACACGTTCAACGTGATGAGCCGGCACATGCATCCCGACGACACGGTGCCGCAGCCGATTCTTGGCAGCGCGCAGCTCACCGCGCACTATCGGACGATGAGCGAGCTCCTCGACAAGTACAAGCCTGTCCTCGGCCTGAAGTAGCCTGAGAGAGAGCGGCGATACTTGTCCGTCAATGCTCCACGCGGATGGTTTTCGCCGATTCGAGGCGAAGGACATTGGCGACGGCACACTTAGGAAATGGCGCTCTCCGCATCCTCAATTGCGAGGCCTTTAACGCTTACGACCAAAGCCGAAGTAGGGACGATGGCTAGAATCAAGACGTACGAGCCCCGGTGCCCTTCCACTTGCGCAGGTGGAATCTTTCAGAGGATCTCCCGAGTTACCCCCGACTTCGTGGAGATGCCCTCCGAAGTGATGGCGTTGCGCGGCGACAACGACGAGTTGTGGCGTTGTTCGTACTGCGGCGTTGTTTGGTTTCAGAAGAGTTCACGCAAGGCGGGCTTCGAGCCACTATGTGTCGGGTTCTACAACAGCGCCATCGCTGGAGCGGGCTTCCACCCGATTGACCCTCGAGAGGCGGAAATTCGGCCAGAGCACATGAAGGCGTTCTGGGAACAGCGTTCGGAGCAGCTCGCCAGGCGGCGGCGCGCCGCCGCTACTCGTCCACGTCGTCGCCGCAGGTAGCTGGGTCTGATTTGGGCCTCCGATCGGCGGAAGGGCAGAATCGGATCGGAACGGGCGGGTGTCGAAGCTGGCAGAGTTCAGGCCAGTTTTCGAATGGTTGCCACGCGGGACGCAGGGGCGAATCCAACCCACTTCGGCACGGCGACCGCTAAGCCGCTGTCCAGCAGAACTCCAAATACAGTCGGTTGCGGGCCCCCGCAAGCAACCCCTTTCCCGATAAACACTGATGGAAACATGCTGCCGCCTGGACTGACGCCGGGAGGACCGGTTCAATTGTTCGATGCGGACGCCTGCAGACGTAGAATCCGACGCTGATGGGCCTTCGCTTCTACCGCCGCGTCCATCTGGCGCCGGGGCTGTCCGTGAATCTCTCTGGGTCGGGGCCGAGCCTGTCCTTCGGGGTGAGGGGCGCGCACGTCACCGTCGGGCGGCGCGGCGTCAGTCGGACCGTCGGCATTCCAGGGACTGGTCTTTTCTACACGTCACGACAGGGATATCACACGGGGTGCCACTCCGCTGCGGCGGACGCGCCGCGTCTCCCCGCGGAGCAGGCGGCCACTGATCGGCAGGCGGAGCGGACGGTGCTGCTGGTTATGCTGGGCGTGGCCATCGGGTTGGCGATTGCCTGGCTCCTGTAGGTCGCCCTCGTCCGGGCGTGCAGACCCGACTGCATTGGATGCTCTCCGCTATGGCGCGTTGATCACTGGCACGCTAGAGCCCGGCATCGAACGGCGGTGGGTAGAGCGCCCGCCACCCCAACCGCTGGCTGGTTCATTTGATCAAGCCAGGGCCACACGAACAGCGCGACGATGCGGCACCGGCGAGCGGCCGCGATCGCGAACGCACCCACAGATTCGCCATCCTCGGCGACCCACGCTCGGCCATCGCCCGCAAGCAGGGCGGTGATGCTGGCCGGGGTCACGCCGGCGGGGGCGAGTTCGTCGAGCGACATACGGTTCTCGGCAACGCTCGCACGGATCTCGAACATCGGAGGGGCGTCGGCCGGCTGGGCAAGGCGAATGAGGATGGTCATCTGATAGACCGGGACGCCTGCTTGCAGGTCCTCCTTGCGCAGCCGATCCGGAACAGTTCTCGACCGCCGCGAAGCCACCAATACTGCTGCTGCCACAACGACCGGTAATAATCCGGCGGCAGCCACCGAGCAGCCGGCATGGGCAGACTCCCGATCTGCCGGAAGCTCTGTACTTTGGCGCTCCCGCCCGATATTATCGTTGATGCCGTGCACCGTCGGCACGATCTGCGCGGTGCGATGTCAGTTGAGGACCTCGCCCATGCGTCCGCCACGTCGTCCACCGCTCCTCGTCCGAATCGCTCTCTGGGCACTGCTTGGCCCGTGGGCGGTTGTTGCGGCCCTGCTCACCACGGTCCTGGCGTTCGCCGCTCTGGCGGCCGCGGCGCAAGTATTCGCCGTTCTGGGGCAGCACATTCGGTAGCGCGCCGCACGATCATCGCTCCGGCGGTCTCATCGAACGCTCGGCCCGCCACGGATCACGCGCGTGCCAGTACGGGCTCCGTCGTTTCCCCTGTTGGCGTATCGCTGTTCACCGCAGACACGATCTCGGGATCGGTGTGCGGTCCGGGGTACGCGCCAGTCGGCGGTGCCACGGACGCCAGCCGGGCTGCACCGGGTTCCCGCTGACGCGGCGTGCCAGGGGACCTGGCACGCCCGGTGCGGCCGCCCGGCCGACGGGCTCCGCCGCCTGGCGCTTCTGCTCTCGGCAGGACGCGTGATGGTTCCTCTGGGCGCGAAGGAACCAATCACGGTTCCTGAGGAGAGACAGAACCATGATGACCGCCACCTCGACCGACACCGTGACCGTGAAGATCAGCGCGAACGACCAGGGTAACCCGCCCGGAAAGCTGGCCGACGCCGAGCTGCACTTCACCGGCGGCCCGCTCGCGGGCTTGAAGCTCGTCGGCTTCGCGATTTGGGAGCGCCGCGGCGGCGGCGGCCGGAACGTCACGTTCCCGGCACGCCAGTACTCGGTCAACGGCGAGCGCCGCAGCTTCGCCCTGCTGCGACCGGTCGCCGACACGACCGCGCAGACGGCCGTTCGTGACCTGATCCTGCAGGCCTACGACGACTTCACCGCGCAGCTGTAGCGCGGCCACGCGGTCGGCGCCCGCGGGCGCCGGCCGCTTCTTTGCTTCTCTCATCACCCGCGCTCATCCTGCGAGCTCGCTGGCCGTTTCACGCTGTCTCGCCTGCACTCGGTCTGTTCAGCGGCTCGGTGTGGCTCCCACGGATCGGGCCGCAGCGGTCCGCACGGACGTGCTCGCGCCAGGCGAACGCCTGGCACGCCCGCCGCAGACCCGTTCAGTCCGTCGCCGCGTCGTGTCGCGCGCGTGTCCTCGTGTGCCCGCGTCGGTTCCTCGGTCGCGAAGGAACACGCCACGCGCACACAAAGGAGGACACGCCGATGACGAACACGACTCCGAGACTTCGCGAACTGACTATCCGCTATACGGTCAAGCACGATCAGGCGGGCCAGCCCGTCCTGCTCGGCGAGGCCTTCACGACCCCGCGCGCGGCGGCCGATCTCCTGATGCGCGTGCTCGGCGACGAGGCCGCCGAGGTGTTCGCGATCGTGTTGCTCTCCACGAAACATCGCGTCCTCGCGTTCCACGAAGTCAGTCGTGGCACCCTCGACAGCACCCTCGTGCATCCCCGCGAGGTGTTCAAGGCCGCGATGCTCGGCAACGCCGCCGCCCTCGTCCTCGCACATGTCCACCCCAGCGGCGACCCCGCGTCCGAGCCGCGACGACCTCGAGCTCACGCGCCGGCTCGTCGCCGCCGGCACCCTCCTCGGCATCGAGGTCCTCGACCACATCGTCATCGGCCACGACCGGTACGCCAGCTTCCGCGAGCTCGCCTTGCTCTGACCGCCCTCACTTCCGTCCCGGCGACTTCTTGGCGTCGCGGGTAGTCGCTACCCATCGGGATTGCTCGGAAATCTGGGGATTGTGGGTAGGTGCTACTCAACCGCCTTTTGAAATCGCGTGACCGCCTGTCGTTTGGCGAGGCCTCTTTGCATGATGTAAACCACGCCACGGCGTACACATCCGCGCGACGGTGCGCAGCGGATCCGCATCCGGAACCGATCTTGCTCCGTGTCCGTCGCCCGACGCGCCGCTGGCGACTGTCTCCACACTTCGGGCGGGATCCGCGGCCGTCACGTGATCGGTGAGGCCATGTCCCGCTCCCCCCAGCGCTGCGACACGCCCGCGTACGTCCAACTGACCCTGCCCGGCTTGGGGCCGGGCGACACGGGCGATCCGTCCGACGCCGGCCGCCGACGCCGATGGCGCGGCTCTGCGCGCGGGCCGCGCAGGTCGCCGCCCTCGGGTGCACGCTCCTCATCTCCGGGGAGAGCGGCGTCGGCAAAGAGCACCTGGCCCGCTGGGTCCATCAGCGATCGCCCCGTGCCCACCGACCCTTCGTGGCCGTCAACTGCGGCGCGTTCGCCGAAAGCCTGCTCGACAGCGAGTTGTTCGGGCACGCGCGCGGCGCCTTCACGGGCGCGATCGCGGACCGCGTCGGCGTGTTCGAGGCGGCCGATGGCGGCACGCTGCTTGCTGGACGAGATCGGCGACGTCCCTTCGGCGATGCAGGTGAAGCTGCTGCGCGTCCTCCAGGAGCGCGAGGTCGTACGGGTGGGGGAGACGCGGCCGCGCCGCGTCGACATCCGGGTGATCGCCGCGACCAATCGGGACCTCGGCGCCGAGGTGGCGGCCCGCCGGTTCCGGGCGGATCTCTACTACCGGCTCCGGGTCATCGACCTGCCCATCCCGCCGCTACGACAGCGACCGGACGATCTGGACGCACTCCTGCGCGAGCTCTTGCCCAAGACGGCTCAGCGCCTGGGCCGTCCGATCGCGGGCTACACGGCTCGGGCGCTCGCCGCCCTGTATCGCTATCCCTGGCCCGGCAACATCCGGGAACTCGAACACGCCCTCGAACGGGCCTGCGCGGTCGCGTCGGGCCCCGAGATCGATCTGGACGATCTGCCGGAGGAGGTGCACGCGAGCGGGCCGTCCGGCCGACGCCCGCCGGCATCCGTTCCGGATCCACGAGGCGGCGTACATCCGCGCGGTCCTCGAGCGCCACGACGGCGACCGCGTCCGGGCCGCGGCGGAGCTCGGGATCTCGCTCTCGACGCTCAAGCGCCGCCTGCGCGCCGCCCGTGACGGGGACACCGCACATCGTTCGGGGTCAGGTTTGACCCTCTGGTCTGACCCTCAGGGTCAAACCTGACCCTCGACGGCCCCTCGCGCGACCGGCCCGCGCTGACGCGCGGCCTGTCGTGCGCCGCGCTCGACGCGCCGCGCCCGCACGCGTTCCTCGAACAAACCGTCGCCGGGTACGAGACGTCGTGCGGACCGATCCGGTGTCGTGGCCGTGTCCCGCCCCGACGCGCGGCCACCTGTCACGCGTTTTGCCTGAGGCTCTCCTCGACAGGAGCGCCCGATGCCACCGAGTGACACGCCGAATCCGAGCCGCATCCCGCACCGGCGCCGCGCGTCGAGGACCACACCGACGCCGATCGTGCTGTGGTCCCTCCGCGGCGCCACGGACACGCTGCGGGGCCTCGCGATCGAAACGTCCTTCGGCTATGCCCTGGGCCTCGAACTCGATGGGGAGCTCGTGCTACTGCACCTGCAACCCACGGTCGAAACCCTCGTCGCCTACGCCGAGCGCTTCGAAACGGCGCTCGTCGCCCAGGGCTGGCACGCGCTCGACACCCCGCGCTCTTCTTTCAAGGAGTTCCCATGCGACTGAATCGTTCACGCACGCCCGACCTCCGGCCGCCGGCCTCGGCCGGGCCGACACGAGCCTCGATCCGCCGCGCCTGGCGCCAGCTCGCGACGGTCACGCTCGTCGCGCTGGCGCTCGCGCCGATCACCCTGCACGCGCAGAGTCGGATCCCCGTGGGAGAACGCCGTCTCGGTGCTCATGACCAGCTTCACCGGGCCGATCGCTCGAGGCCTTAGCCTGATCTCCATCGTCGTGGGCGGCGTGACCTTCGCCTTCGGTGAAGGTGGCTCGAAGCGCCTCCTCGCCGGCATCGTCTTCGGGGTCGGCATGGCGATCGGCGCCGTGAACTTCATGGCCTGGCTCTTTCCCGGCTAAGCCATGGCGCCGCTCCCGACCGCGCACGTCGTCTACGCCTCGGTGAATCGTCCGCTGACGGTCGGCGGCACAAATCGTCGCCTCTTCTTCGTCGCGCTCATCGTCGGCGGCGCCACCTTTACGTTGTTCGGCAGCTTGCTCGGCAGGCGTCTTGATGTTCCTCGTGCTCTACCTCGCGGCGCGCTGGACGACCCAGCGCGATCCGCAGCTCCTGCGGATCGTGCTGCGGTCGGCGCGGGCCCGGCGGTACTACGACCCGGCCAAGTTCACGCCGGTGACCGTGCAGCGGCGGGAGGCGGCGCGATGAGGCGCCTGAGCACGATCACCCAGGCGTTCCGCGAGGCCGGAGCGATGAGCGAGCTGATGCCGTTCGTCGGCTTCGTCGACGACGCCGTGTTCTTGACGAAGGGCGGCGACCTCGGCCTCGTCCTCGAGCTCAAGGGCGTGGACTATGAGTGCCTCGACGCGGCCCAGCGCGAGGCCGTGACCACGCGCTTCGAGGCGGCGCTCCGGCTCTGGGACGAGCACACGCGCCTCTACCAGTACGTCCTCAAGCGGCGCCGGGTCGGGATCCACGAGGCGTCGCATCCGCATCCGGCCGTCGATCGGCTGCTGCGTCGGCGTCAGGGCTTCCTCCAGACCCACGATGCCGAGCTCTTCACCGTGTCGCTCTACCTCGTCGTGGTCGCGGCGTCTCCGGCCACCGCCGGCGCCTGGCTGGCGGAGGCTCGGCGCGCCTGCCGGGCCCCGGCCGCCACCCTGCGCGAGTGGCTCTCGACGGACCGGACCCTCGTGCGCATCGATGACGACCTGACCCGCCGGACGCGGCAGCTGCGGCACAAGGTGGACGCCTTCGTGCTGCAGCTGGCCGACACCGTGGCGCCGCGCGTGCTCGATCGGGAGGAAGCCTTCACGGTCTTCCGCCGGCTGGTCAACTACCAGCCGGAGAAGGCCGACGGCGTGCGGCTCCGCGCGGACGCGGTCCTCGACTACGACGTGTGCGATTCCACGCTCGAGTGTCATCGCACGCATCTCCGGCTCGACGACGCCTGTGTGCGGGTCCTGACGCTGAAGGAGCCGCCGACCCAGACCGTGCCGCTCCTGTTTCAGGCCCTGTACGAGATCCCCTCGAACCTGCTCCTCGTCAGCGTCTGGCAGCGGGAAGGGCAGGGGGCCATCCGGCGGGAGATCCATGCGCGGCGCCGGCACTTCCACAACGCGCGCGTCGCCCTGACCAGCTACGTGACGGACCAGCATCCCGCGCCCGGCGACCTGCTGATCGATGACAGCGCCGTCGCCCTGGTCCGCGACCTCGGGGCCGCGCTGACCGAGCTCACGCTCCAAGGGCGGTACTTCGGCACCTACACGCTCAGCGTCGTGCTCTGGGACGACGACCCGGCCGCGCTCGAGCGGAGCGTGGGGGCCTGCTTCAAGGCGTTCGCGGCGCACGACGCTCAGGTCACCGACGAACGCTACAACCTGCTGAACGCGTGGCTGGCCGTGCTCCCGGGCCACGAGGCGTACGACGTCCGGTCTCTGCACCTGCTCAATACCAACTATGCGGATCTCGCCTTGCTCTTCGCCCAGGGCCCGGGCGCGGCGACGAATCTCCATCTGGGCCGCGAGGCCCTTGCGGTCGTCGACTCCGCCCAAGGCACGCCCTATTACCTCAACCTCCACGTCGACGACGTCGGCCACACGCTGGTCTTGGGTGCCACCGGGAGCGGGAAGTCGTTCCTGCTCAATTTCCTGGTCGCCCATCTGCAGCGGTACAGCCCCCGCGCGCTGATCTTCGATCTGGGCGGGCAGCTATGACGCCCTGACGTCGTACTTCGGCGGGCAGGTGCTCCGGGTTGCGCTCGACCGGCCGGGGTTCACCCTGAATCCGTTCTGTTTGGATCCGACGCCGGCGAACCGCCAGTTTCTCTTCACGTTCGTCAAGGTGCTCCTGCAGGCGGGCGGCCAGTACGCGATGACGCGCGCCGACGATCAGGCGCTCTACGAACAGATTGAGACGGTCTACGCGCTCGACCCGGAGCAGCGGCGGCTCTTCACCCTGGCCAACATCCTGCCGCGGCCCCTCGCCCAGCAGTTGCAGCGCTGGGTGGAGGGCGGCCAGTACGCGGCGGTCTTCGACCACGTCGAGGACACGGTCACGCTCGCGCCGTTCCAGACCATCGACTTCGAGGGGTTGGACGGCGTGCCGCTCGTGCTCGAGCCGCTCCTGTTCTACTTCCTCCACCGCGCGACGGCGACGGTCCTCGATCCGGCCCTGGCCGCCACGCTGAAGGTCTTCGTGCTGGACGAGGCGTGGCGCTTTCTGCGGGACGCGACGATTCGCGCCTACGTGACCGAGGCGCTCAAGACCTGGCGCAAGAAGAACGCGTGCGTCCTGCTGGCCACGCAGTCGAGCGAGGACCTCGAGCGCTCGGAGCTCCTCCGGGTCGCCATCGAAAGCTGCCCGACGAAGATCTTTCTGGCGAATCCGAACATCGACCAGGCCGCGTACCAGCGCCTGTTCCAACTCAACGAGACCGAGGCCGCGCGCATTGCGACGCTCGTCCCGCGGCAGCAGCTGCTCCTGAAGCAGCCCGGGGTGGCGAAAGTCCTGAACCTGCGCGTCGACCCGACGAACGCGACGCTCTTCAGCGCGGTCCGCCGCGCATGATCCCGTTCCTTCACGAGAGAGGAGTCCTCATGTCTGCGACTCGATCGATCGGGCTCGTCGCCCTCAGCCTGCTGGCGCTCGCGGCGCCGCTGGCCGCCCAGGCGCCGGCCGCGCCGGCCGGCGTGCCGCACGGGGCGCGCACGGTCGTCTACCACGCGCGCGATTTGGTGACCCTGCGTGCCAAGCGGCACTACACGACGCTCATCGTCCTGCCGGAGGGCGAGCAGGTCGTCGAGGCGACCTGCGGCGACAAGGAATTCTGGATCGTCAACGTCCGCGGTGGGCTCGTGTCCGTGAAGCCCGCCGAAGCCGGCGGCGAGACCAACCTGAACGTGGTCGGCACGAGCGGGCAGGTCTATTCGTTCGTCCTGCAGGAAGTCTCGGACCAGCCGACGCTGGAGCCCGACCTGGCGGTCTACCTCGAGACCGACGACCTCGCCGGCGCGTCGTCAGCCCATTCGCCGAAGTTCGTCCTGGCGACGGAGCTCGACGACTATCGCGAGCAGGCGGCGATCGCGCGCGAGACGGCCCGGCGAGGAGACCGCGGCTGCGCAGGCCAAACTCGACGCCGACCTGACCGCGTTTCGCACGCCGTATCCGCTCAGCCTGCAGTTTCCGTATCGCTTCAAGGCGAACACGAAGCCGTTCTTCGTGCAGGTCATGTTTCACGACGACCACCGCACGTTCATCCGCGCGGGCGCGCGGGAACTGCCGGCGCTCTACGAGTACCAGGACGGCCAGCCCAGTCTCGTCAGCTTCGAGGTGCATGACGGCGTGTACGTCGTGCCGAAGGTGCTCGACGACGGGTATCTCGATGCTGGGCAAGGCGCGGATCGGCTTCCAGCGGATCGAGGCGCGGTAGGAGGCAGCCATGGCCAAGCAACCCACGCTCTTCCCGGAGATGCGGGCCGCGGTCGCCCGCGTGATCGACAAACGCCGCTGGCCCGCCGGGGTCGTGCCGCGTCACCTGCAGCAGTGGGTCCTGATCGGCGTCGCGGTCGTGATGGTCGCGATCCTCGCGCTCTCGGGTCCGCCCGCGAAGCCCCGCGCGACCGCGGCGCCGTCGTCGGCGGCGACGGCCGTCGATCCCAACCAGCAGCGGATCGAGGCCTACCAGCGCCAGATCGACGAGCAGACCCAGCGGCTCGCCGCGGAGCAGGCGTCCCTCCAGGCCACGAAGGCCGCGATCGGCGCGGCCCCGGCGACCACGGACGCGCGCGTCGGCGTCGGAACGGTTCCCCCTCGCGCTGAGACGGCGCCTGCCGCCCGAGCGGCGGCCCCGGTCGAAGCGGACAGTCGCGAGCAGCAGGCGCGGTTCGCGGACAACGTCGCGTATGCGCGCCCGACGGACGGACCGAGCGTGGTCGCGCCCGCGTTACCCTCGGTGAGCGCGCCTGCCGTCGCGGGTCCGCCTCCGTCGCTGCCGGTTCCAGCATCGAGCGCCGGACCCGCAATCCCGTTGCCCCAGGCGCCGTCCGTGCCGACCGCGGCGCCGGTGTCACCCGCTCCGACCACAACGCCGTCGCCGGTCGCCGCGACGCCGCGCTACCGGCTCTACGAGGGCACCATCATCGAGACGGTCCTGACGAACCGCCTCGACGGGACCTTCACGGGGCCGGTCAACTGCCTGGTCAGCGTGCCGGTCTACGCCGATGAGCATCTCGTCGTGCCGGCGGGCGCGCGAATCCTCGGCGAGGCCCGGGCCGTGAACGCCTTCGGCCAATCACGGCTCGCCGTCACCTTCCATCGGCTGCTGCTCCCCAACGGCACGTCGGTCACCCTCGACCAGGTCCAGGGCCTGAACCAGGCGGGCGACCTCGGCCTCCAGGACGAGGTGAACCATCACTACGGCCAGATCTTCGGCATGTCGCTGGCCCTCGGCGCCATCGCCGGCTTCTCCCAGGCGAACACCGCCGTCGGCGTGGACGCGACGGGCACCGACGTCTACCGCCAGGGGATCGCCTCGAGCGTTTCCCAGTCCAGCACGCACGTGCTCGATCGGTTTCTGAACCTGCTCCCGACGGTGACGATTCGGGAGGGCCATCGCATCAAGGTGTACCTGTCGGCGGACCTCGATCTGCCGGCCTATGTCGAGGCGCCGGCGGCGCCGGGAGGCCGTCCATGACACGTCGTCGCCTGCTCCTCGGCGCTGTCCTCCTGCTCGTGGCCACGCTGCCGGTGTCGGCGCAGTTGTTCTTCAGCGTCGTCTACGACCCGACGAACTACGCCAACGCGGTCTTGCGGTACGAGCAGCTGCGGTCCCAGCTCTCGCAGCTGATCACGACCTATCAGCAGATCCGGACGCAGTACCAGCTGCTCCTGACGCAGTCGCACGGCCTGCCGTTCGCCTTAGCCGCCCGCTACCAGAGCCTGCGGACGCCGTGGCGGCCGCTGGTCGCCACCGAGCGCCTACGGCACGACGACGCCCTGGATTACGGCCGCCAACACGGGCCTCGACCCGGCCGCCGCGGTCGCGCGAGCGACCGAGGCGCTGACGCCCTATACGGCCGGCCTCGCGGGGTTTTCCACGCCGGAGCTCGCCCGGCTGCAGGAGGCGTACGACCGGACGGAGCTGACCGACGGGGCGCTGGCGAACAGCCTCGAGGCAATCGGCCGCCTCCGCCAGCACCAGGCGAGCGTCGAGACGACCCTGCAGAACCTCGAGACCGACGCGTACTCGAGCGATCCGGGGCTGAACACGCAGGTCGCGGTCCTCAACAAGATCGACGCCTCGAGCGTGGCCAACGCCCGGATGGCCAAGGACACGAACTACCTGCTCGTGTCGCTGCTCGAGCAGCAGATCCTCGACGCCACCGAGGCGCGCGAGGCGGCCGCCGAGACCATCAACGCCCACGCCGCGTTCCTCGCCCAGGCCGGGCCGCTGCTGGCCCGGACCACCGCGAACACGACGCAGGCCCTGTCCACGTTTCAGATCCCCTGACGAGGCCCGCCCATGCCTGGCATCGACCCGTTTGCGAGCATCACCGGCGCCATCCTGAGCCTCCTGCTCCGGGACGGCGACCTGTTCGTCCGCCTCGGCCTGAACATGTTTCGGGGGGTGGCGGTCGTCCTGCTGGCGTGGTTCGGCATCCGCGCCGCCCTGGCGAGCGCCGAGGGCGGCAGCGGCCTGCCGCTTGGTCGATTCGTCACCCTCGTCCTGACCATCGCCTTCGGGTTCGCGATGATCACCTACTACCGCGCGCCCATCCCCGGCCTCGGGCGCAGCTTCACGCAGCTCCTGACCGACGAGCCGATCTACCTGGCTCGCCAGCTCGAGATCACCCAGGTCCAGCAGCTGAGCGACCGGCTCAATCAGGTCTACCTGTCCCTCGAGCAGCCGACTGTCTTCAACGTGTCGGCGTTCGTCGGCTACCTGATCGTCGCCCTCGCGGTCACGGCCGCGCGCGTGGCGCTCCTGGCCGTGATCGCCTTCGGGCTGATTGCCACGGGCGTGGCGGTGCTGGTGGGGCCCGTGTTCATCCCGTTCTTCCTGGTCCCGCAGATGGAGTGGATGTTCTGGGGGTGGCTCCGCTCGCTCCTCCAGTACGCCTTCTACCAGGTCATCGCCCAGGCCTTCGTCTTCGTCGGCGGCCACGTTCCTGATGAACTTCCTGGACGCGTTTCCGCCGCCCTACACCGTCGATCGCATCCTCGTCGGCGGCTTCCATCTCGTGTTCCTGCTCCTGGCCTTCACGTATGGCCTGCTGAAGGTCCCGTCGCTCACGAACTCGCTCTTCTCCGGCCGGGCGGGGGAGACCGCCCTGCCGCTTCTGAGGTAGCCGCCGATGTCGACTAACGGACTCACGCTCCCGCCACCCGGCTACGAGTACGGCGAGGCACGCCGACGCTACGTCGAGCAGTACGGCTCCACCCGAGTGATGAACACCTACTTGAAGGTGGCCGTCCTGGGCCTCTCCCTGGTGGCCATCGCCCTGGTCGGCCTCGTGATCCAGACGCAGCGAACCTATGGCCACGTGAAGCCCCTGGTCATCCGGATCGACGATGTCGGGAAGGCCACGGCGGTCAGCTACGACACCCTGACCTACACGCCCCAGGCGCCGGAGCTCAAGTACTTCCTGGTGCAGTTCATCACGAAGTACTACAGCCGGATCCGCGCGACGACCCGCCAGCAGTACGCCGAGTCGCTCTACTTCCTCGACGGGCGGCTGGCCGACGCCCTCATGGCCGCCAACCAGCAATCCGGCGCCCTCGAACGGTTCCTGGCGGGGGAGGGCGACGAGATCGAGGTGCACGTCAAGAACGTGACCCTCGAGGATCTGCGCCAGCCGCCCTACCGGGCGACCGTCGAGTTCGACGAGGTCCATCTCTCGCCCGCGACCCGGGCCGAAGTCCGTCGCGACACCTTCGTGGCCCACGTCGTCTTCGTCGTGCGGGACACCGTCGACAACGCCCGGATCCCCATCAATCCCCTGGGCCTGACCATCACGTACTTCCGTGAGGACCAGGCCTTCGTGGGGGACGGATCCCCCAGCCATGATCGCGAATGCGCTGCTCGCCGCGAGCGTGATCAGCCTGGCGCTGCTCTTCGGGCTGATGCAGGGGTGCCCGTTCCTGATCCCCTATCGGGGGCTCCTGTGGGCGGCCTATGGCCGGACGCTGGGCCTCTGGGCCGGGGTCGTGTTCCTCAACCTCTTCGCGGGGTGCTATGCCCTCGCCCGCGTCCTGTTCCTGAAGGACACGGGGCAGAAGCTCGCCCACCTCGAGAAGCAGCTCCGGAGCGGGCGCAGCCTGTCCGAGGAGCTCGCGCAGCGGCTGCAGGAGTAACCCATGGGACGAGGACGAGACCTGGATGCCCCGGACGTCGACGTCGATGCGCGCGAGCCCGGCGGCCGGGGAGATGCGGGATCGACGGCGGCGGTCGAGCCTTGGGCGAGGCCTCGCGACGAGACGCGGGACCCGGCGGCACGCGGGGGGCAGGGCAGGGGGTCGCAGGTCCATCCCGAGCGGCCGATCCTGTGGCGCGACCGGGTGGTCGAGGTGTCCCCGTCGGCGCGCGAGACGCTGCGCACCGTGGGGACCTTCCGCACCGTCGCGGTCGCCGACCTCGCGCGGACACGCTACGGCGGCGACCGCGACCGGCTGGCCCGCGACCTCCGGTCGCTCGGACGCCGCGGCTGGCTGGTCCAGCACACCCCGCCGGGCCGCCGCGGCGGGCGGGGCGAGGCCGTCGTGACCCTCACGCGCGAGGGCCACGACATCACCCGCCGCTATCTCGGGCGGGAGGGGCAGGCGTTCCACTGGGGGCTGGTGAAACCGAAAGAGCACGCCCACGACGCCGCACTCTTTCGCGTCGCCGAGGCCGAACGCGCACGGCTCGAGCGCGCCGGAGGCACCCTTCGCCGCGTCGTCCTCGACGCCGAGCTGAAGGGCCAGGTCGCCGCCCAGCGGAACGCCCCGGGCGCGCCGGCCGACCCGGAGGTCATCGCGCGCGCGCTCCACCTCCGGGTGGTGCATGGGACCGTGCAGATCCCGGACGTGCGTCTCGAGTACGAGACGCGGGAGGGCACTGTGGCGCGCGTCGACCTCGAGCTCGCCACCGAGCACTACAAGCCGTCGCAGGTCGCCGCCAAGGCGCAGGCGGGCTTCACGATCTACGCACCGGCGTCGCAGACCGGACGCCTGACCGCCGCTCTCGAAGACCGCGGCGTTGTCGCGGAGATCGTCTCGCTATGACCCCCCTCGATCCGCGCGCCGACGCCATCGAAGGGCTGGGCTATCCGCCCCGGCAGGCCGCGTTCCTGGCCTGCGTCACCCGCCACGGCGGCTACTTCGTTCGGCGGCAGTACCTCGACTGGATGGGCTGCACCAAAGGCCGCGCCGTCGTCGAGTTCACCCGCCGCCTCCTGGCCCGCCGCCACGCAACGCGGCACACCTTCTGCCGCACCACCCACGTCTACCACCTCGCCTCGCAAGCGCTCTATCGTGGCGTGCCCGAGACGACGCCGAGCGACCGGCGCCGCCGCTCGGCGCTGGCCATCAAGGTCCGCCTGATGAGCCTCGACTTCGGTGCCGCACGTCCCGATCTGACCGTCCTGGCCACGGAAGCCGAGCGTGTCGCCTACTGCGACCGGCTGGGCATCGACCGCGCGCGCTTGCCCCAGCATCCCGTCCGACAGTTTCGCTCGTCGCTGGACACGGTGCGGTACTTTCCCGAGCCGGTGCTGTTCGCCGTCCAGGACCTCGCCGGGCCTGCCCCCAGGGTCGTGTGTGTCTACGTGGATGACGGGGCGCGCTCGCAGGCGGGCTTCGCCACGTTCCTCCGCCACCACGCCTCGCTGCTGGCCGTCCTGCCGCGCTGGCGGGTCGTGTATGTCGGGGAGATGCCGCAGCAGACGGCGCTGGCGGCCGGCGTCTTCCGGCGGGCGTTCGGGGCCACCGCGGACCTGCCGCCCGGGCTCGCCCGCGACGACATCGGCGCGTTCTTCCGCCTCCGTCGCCTCTATGAACGGGAGGCTTGGGCCGAGCTGCGCACCGAGGGGCTCGACCGCTTCCTGACCTGGCGCGCCCGGGTCGGCGCGGACCTCGACCCCCTCTATGCGGCGTGGCTGGTTGAGGGGGAGGTGGCCCTGGTTCGCGAAGGCCTCCCCGGGGCCGACGGTCAGGGGATCTCGCGCTTCGAGGCGGTGGTGGCGTCCCATCGCTACCTGGCGACGGAGGGGATCGAGGCCCATGTCTGACCGCGTAAACCCCGGGGCGCCGCTGTCGTGCCCGTGCCACGCGGGTTCCCGGCACGGGGCCGCTCGGCCGTCCGAGCGGCCTGGGCGCAAGCGCCCGCACGACCGCGGGTTGACCGCGCCGCCGTGTGGCGTCGCAGCACCAGAGCACCGAGGGTCCGAGACAGGAGCGACCCCGTGTCCGGCGGACCGGGCGGCTGGCAGCCCGCGTACCACGCCGTGGGGTCGCTCCTGTCTCGGACCCGTGATCACGACGCGAACAACGAACGATCGCACCGGCGCATCACCCGCAGACGCGCGACGCGATCACGAAAGGATTTCGCCGTGCCGCTGATTCCTGCACCACCCGCCGTGCCAGACCGAGATCCTGTGCCGTTGCGCCTGGAGCGCGAACTGCACGCGCAGCTGCGCGACTACGCCGAGTTCCTCGGCAGCACCAAGGAGTACATCGTGTCGGAGGCCCTGCGCCGCGTCTTCCGCCACGACAAGGACTTCCTCGCGTGGCAGCGTGCTCGACAGCAGGCGAGCCAGCGCTCGACCGCAACCGCACCGGCACCTCCCGCCGCTCAGACCGACCCGTCGCCTGACACGACGCGGCCTGCAACCCCAGAGGCGACACGCCGTTCAGCCGGCAAGGACCGCCCGTGAGGCAGCTGCTCGAGCACCGGGCGTGGGTGAGCGGCGCGGTCGCCGGCATCATCGGCCTCGCGGGCCGCACGATCGTCCCGTGGCGCGCCGACGATCCGATCCTGGGGCTGATCGCCGTGTATCGGCCCGGGCTCTATCGCACGCTGTACGTGGGGTACGTCACGCTGCTCTTCACGACGCCGTACCTGGCCGCGTCGGTGATCGGTGCGCTCGCGTACATCTTCATCCGCGGGCGGCAGCCGCACGGCGCACCGGGGCCGTTGCCCCCGTTTCCGGAGGTCGAGACCCGCGAATCCTTGTTCGTCGTGCTCGGCGAGCAGCACCATCCGCTCAAGCCGGTGCCGGTCGAACATCCGACGTGGTTGACCGTGCCCGCGGCCGGGCTCTTCACCGGCATCGCCGTGATCGGCGCCGTCGGCAGTGGCAAGACCACCGGCTGCCTCTATCCCTATGCCGACCAGGTCCTCGGCTACCGGTCGACGGATCCGGCGCGCCGCATCGGCGGCCTCGTCCTCGAGGTCAAGGGCGACTTCTGCCATGACATCCGACGCCTGCTGCAGCAGCACGGGCGCGGGGACGACTACCTGGAGGTCAGCCTGGACGGCGCCTGGCGCTACAACCCGCTCCACAACGACCTCGACGCCTACGCCCTCGCCTACGGGATCGCGTCCCTGGTGAACGCCGTATTCGGGAAAGGGAAGGAGCCGTTCTGGCAGCAGGCGTACACGAACCTCGTGAAGTTCATCATCCTGCTGCACAAGGTGGTCGACGACTACGTGACGCTGTTCGACGTGTACGAGTGCGCGATCAACCCGGATCGGCTGGCTGAGAAGTTGGCGGAAGGCGAGCGGCGGCTCATGCCGGGGACCGAGATCGTCTTCCCGCTTCAGGCGTATACAACGGACGCCGGCTGGAGCGGATTGGGCATTCAGCAAGATCCGGTATCCGGCGAGATGGTTGGGCCCGACACGGATGAGCTCCGCCAGCGTCTCGAGGTGGGCCACGTCGCGTACAGCCGGCGCCGCAAGACCAGCGACTCCGATCCGCGGCAGCAACAGCTCGAGGCGGTCAAGCGGTGGTTCGAGCACGACTGGCGCCGGATCGAACCCAAGCTGCGGACCTCCATCATCGAGGGAATCTCGGTGTTCCTGTCGCTCTTCGATGACAGTCCCGCCGTGAAGTACGTCTTCTGTCCGCCCAAGGCGTGCTACGACCCCATCGCGAATGCCGATGGGCGGCACGGCCGGCCCCTTCCGCCGTTCGGCATGCTCCTCGACACCGGCCGGATGTGTGCCCTGAACTTCCCCATGGCCACGAACCCCGCGCTCGCCAAAGTCATCGGGACGATGATGAAGCAGGACTTCCAGCGAGCCGTCCTGGCGCGCATCCCGGCCATGGCCGCGCAATCCGATCGGCCCTGGCGCGAAGTGCTGTTCCTTTGCGACGAGTACCACGCGTTCGCGACGGCAGGGGAGGAAGATCCGACCGGTGACGAGAAGTTCTTCAGCCTCTCACGCCAAGGCAAGTGCATCGCGATCGTCGCTACGCAGAGCTTGAGCTCGCTCAAATCGGCGCTTCCGGGCGAGAGCTGGCGGACCCTCCTGCAGACCTTCCGGACGAAGGTGTTCCTGACGCTCACGGACGACTTCAGTGCGAAGGTGGCGAGCGACCTCTGCGGCAGGGCCGAGCGCCTCGTGCCGCAGTACCACCTGGCCGAGAGTGGCCAGGACGCCCGGATCAGCGTGCTGACCGGGCAGGCGGCCGCCCACAAGTCGACGATCAGTACCTCGAAGAGCTACGCGGTACACCGCGACAACGTCTTCGAGGCCAAGGTCTTCGCCGAGCTGCGGAACGCCCAGGCGGTGGCGCTGGCGTACGACGGCTTCAATCCTCACCCGCCGACGTACTGCTACCTCAAGCCCAGCTACTTGGATCGCAAGCGGACGTACTTCGACCAGGTGCGTCGAGGAGAGGTGTGACCGTGAGCTTCGAGGTGATCCTGCCGTTCCTCCGCCCGATCGCCGGCTTCATTCAGGACGCAGACGTCAGCGAGATCATGGTGAACCCCGGGGGGCGGGTATTCGTCGAACGGCTCGGGACCATCGAGGAAGTTGCGCAAGTCCGCCTCTCGGAACACAACCTCCAGGTGGCGGTTCGGAACATCGCGCGTCTCCTTGGTGATGATGTTTCAGAGGAGCAGCCCATCCTCGACGCCAGGCTGCCGGATGGCTCGCGCGTTGCGGCCGTACTGCCGCCGTGCAGCTTGAGCGGGACCACGCTCACCATCCGCAAGTTCCGGAGGGGTTTCTACACTGTCGACGAACTGATCAGGGCCGGTACCGTCACCGGCCAGGCGCTCGACGAAATCCAACTCGCGCTTGAGCAGCGTCGGAACATCCTCATCAGCGGCGGCACCAGTACCGGAAAGACGACCCTGCTGAACGCCCTGGCAGCTTTGCTGCCCGAGAACGATCGGATCGTGGTGATCGAAGACACGGCCGAGTTGCAGATACAGAAGCCGAATGTCGTGCGGTTCGAGGCACGCCGGTACTCTGCGAGGGCTTCCGGCGGTGACCATCCGCGACCTGCTGCGAGCGACCTTGCGGCACCGTCCCGATCGGATCCTGCTAGGGGAGGTCCGAGGAGGCGAAGCGTACGACCTGCTTCAGGCGCTGAACACGGGCCACGGAGGGTCGATGTGCACGATTCACGCGAATTCTCCCCAGCAGGCGCTGTCCAGGCTTGCGTCGTGCGTCCTGCAGTCTGGGGTCGACCTGCCGTACCGCGCCGTGCGCCAGCAGATCGCGGACTCGATCAACTTGGTCCTTCAGCTCGACCGGCGCAATGGCAAACGTTTGGTGTCCGCCATTGCGCACGCCGAAAGGTACCTTCCGGCAAGCGACGAGTACCTGCTAAACACCGCTCCGAACGACGAAATGCTCGAAGGATTGCACCGGCTGGTCCCTGCGACGGCCTCGGACGTGGAAGGGTAGGACGCGACGGCCGGGTTCCGCCAGACGTCGGCCGCAAGGGCAAGGAAAGGGCAGCATGCGAACAGCAACTGAACCGGTATCCGATACAGGGTCGGCCTGGATCACGCCCCGACAGGCAGCTGCGTATCTGGGGGTCGGGGTGGACACAATTTACGACGCCTGCGCGACGGGGGCGCTGAAGCACGTTAAACTTGGCCACCGTACCATTCGCCTGCGCCGCGAGTGGATCGATCGCTGGGTGGAGAGGTACGCGGCGCCTGCGGACTGACAGGGGAGGAGCGTCATGTCGCGCACTCCGGTGAGCAAGGTCAGGGGCCTCCACAAACACCACAGCCGCGGCTGCCCGAACCGAGGCGGCAAGCCCACCAACTGCGACTGTCCCTGGTACGCGTTCTACAAGCGCGTCCAGAAAGGGCTCGCCGAATGGTGCGGGAAGGAGGTCAATCCGCGTACGCTCGGGCCAGCAGTGCTCGTACTCAATCGGCTCAAGGCCGCGATCGACAACCGCACCTACAGCCCAGACGGCGAGCGAAGGTCGCTCGGGTCCGGGCAGCGCTTCAGTGACTTCGTGCAGGAATGGCAGACGCACTATGCTGAAGTTCACCATCTCTCGGCAAACTCGCTCAAAGCCATGCTCGATGTCCTTGTGGAGGGACTCGGCCAGCACAGCCTGGAACACCTGGCCGGGGCGTCGTTGCAGATCGAGCGCTGGTTGAATGCAGCCCAAAGCGAGCGGAACTGGTCCGACAATACTTGGAACCGCTACTACGAGTTGCTGAATACCGTGTTCAACCGGGCCATCAAGTGGAAGACGAACGGCGTGTCGCGGATGGCTTTCAATCCGATGGCTTCCATCGAGAAGCGGACGGGCACAAAGAGGAAGTTCGAGACGCGCCTCGAGGAGCAAGCCGAGCAGGCGCTGATCGCGGCGTGCGACAAGTTGAACCGGCCGCAGCATCAGCCGCACAGTCAGCTGTTGACGTGGGAGATTGTCAACAAGTTGCGAGAGCGAGCTGCAGCAGGCGAGCAACAGTCGAAGCTGGCCGCTGAGTATCGGATCTCACGCGGACTATGCTGCCAGATCGTCAAGGGTGAGATCTGGAATCCAGACAAGTATCGAACCGGCACCAAGGGTGATGAAATGCGGCGGCGATTGTATGCCGCGTTCGACCTGGGGCTCCGCCACGGCGAAATCGTACAGCTGCAGCTGAAGCACGTGAACTTCAAGCCGATCAAGGTGGCCATCGACGGGGAGGTCCGCGAAGTCTTGTCGATCGCGTTGCCGCCTGCCGTGACGAAGGGCGGCAAGACCACGGGAGAGATGGAATACGTGTACGCGGGCACCGAACGGCTGCGGCGCGAACTCGGCAATCGTCGGTTTGCACTCAAGCGCAACCCGGAGGCGTACGTGTTCGGCACCGAGAGCGGAAAGCCGGTCAAGAACTTCAAGCGGATGTGGCGTGAGTTGTTCAAGCTCGCCGGGCTGGATTATGGCCGCGCGAAGGGTCTCACCTGGCACACGATCCGCCACGAGTTCGTCTCACGGAACATCGAGAACACCGGCGACCCCGTCGTGACGCAGCGTCTCGCACGCCACAAAGACGGCCGGACGACGCAGGGCTACATGCACGCGCGCGAATCGCGGGTGATGGCCGCGGTCGTTCGATTGAACCAGTGACGGAGGCATGGAGGCCGGCCGCTGAGAAATATCGTGCGCGCCCGGCGCTGACAGCGGTTCTCTCAGGCGTGGGCCTCTTCGAGATGCTTCAGAGTCGGCAGTTTCTTGATAGCCTTGCCGGTCTTGGCCTCGGCCACCCGTAGCTCATACAAGCTCTGAAGGTTGAGCCAGAACTCGGCGCTCGTCCCGAAAAAATGAGCGAGGCGTAGCGCGGTGTCCCCGGTGATCGCCCGCTGTCCGTGCAGAATCTCCGTCACGCGATTCGTGGGTACCTTCAGTCGCCGCGCGAGTTCAGCCGCGCTCATCTTCAGGGCGTCAAGCTCTTCGGCCAAGTGCTCTCCTGGGTGAATTGCGATCCGTGCCATGGTGCTCCCCCTAGTGGTAATCCACAATCTCAACGTTCGTCGGTCCGGGCGATTTGTCCGGCCACTCAAAGCAAATCCGCCATTGGTCATTGATCCGAATGCTGTACTGACCCTTTCGGTCGCCCTTCAGGGCCTCGAAACGGTTGCCCGGCAATGCCGCGAGATCCTTCAGCGTGTGCGCCGCCTCGACCCGGTCCAGCTTGAGACGAGCGGGACGTTCGATGCTCGACAGCGCCTTGATTCGTTTTCCGGCGGCGAAGGCAGCGGTTCGTTCGTCGCGATAGCTCACGATCACTCGTTACATAATCTCATGAAGTATGCGTTACGTAACGAATAAATATTTTGGCTCACGGTTGCCTGGTTGGCCGCTCGCCGGGCGTCCCGCGGCCGGATACGACCCTACAGCTACTCTTCTGAGGCCCCATGTCGTGGAGCTTCACCCGCAACGCGCTCTATGAGCTCGTCTGGTCGGAGCCCATGCAGAGTCTCGCGCGCCGCTTCTCGCTCTCGGATCGCGGACTGGCGAAGATCGGCGCCGCGGCCAATATCCCTGTGCCCACGCGCGGCTACTGGGCGCGCAAGCAGGCAGGCAAGCTCGTGACGAAGCCGGCACTTCCGCTGCGCGCCATGGGCCAGCCGGATCTCGTCTGGGTTGGGCGCGATGACTACGACCGTGCGCCTGACGACTCGGACATTCTCAATTCTCCACCTAGCCGCGAAGACGTGTCTAAGACTCGCAGCCCACCAACGGTGCATCGCTTGTCGCAGCCCGATGCTATCATCCGGCCAGGCTTAGAGTTGGCCGTGAGGACAAGGCGCTGAACGCGACCGTCGTTGACCGTATCGCCTTGCCGTCTTTCTGGAAGATGCGGGAGCCGGGCCAACTGGAATATGACTATGGAAATATTCTCGCGCCTCTTTGGCTCATCGAAGCCAGCTCAGACCCCGGCGACGCCTGACCAAAGGGCTGCGGTCACCGTTACTACACGGCACGAGCATGAAGCCGATCAACCCTGGCGCATTGGAGAGCGCGTCGTTTCCGAATTCAGCATCGGTGGTGTTCTCGCGGGATCGTCCAGTATCGAAATGTCCGCGGGGCCAGGCTTTCTCGGCGTCTCCGGAGAGTCACATTATCAAGATGCCCTCAAGGCGGCCAAGCGATCTAAGCCTGAATTTGAGCCGACATTTGACGCGACGCTTGTCGCTGAGCCATCAAATGAATTCGATCCGAATGCAGTGGCTGTGATCATTGCGCCGTTTGGCAAAGTTGGATACGTGCCCAAGGTGGCGGCCGAGCGCTTCCAGACGATCGTCAGGGCGGCGAGGCAACCGGTGCATTGCCAAGCCAGACTCCGTGGCGGCACTTCTGAGAAGCCATTGATCGGCGTCGTACTCGATACAACGAGATCTACCGGCGCGCGCCTAAGCATGTATGCCGTGGACAACAGGCAGCAACTCGATGAGTACTGGTCGATACGTCGTGCCAGCGACGAGCTTTCGGCGGCGGCAAAGGCTTGTGAGGACGTCGATCTGGACCGGGCAGTCGAACAGTATCGGCAAGCCTTGGCCAAGTCGATTGAGGCGGAAGCGCTTTCCACGAGTCGATCGATCTTCCCTGGCGATGACCCAGACAATCGTCACGCGAATGTTCTTGACAGGCTAACACTGTGCCTCATTCGATGCGGCCGGATCGCAGAGGCCTCCGACGAGGCCGCCAGCTACTTCGCTCGGTTTCCGACGGTGAAGTCGACGAAGGTCGGGCTAGCAATCGTCAAGCGCGTGGAAAAAGCCACGCTTCGCGTATCTAGGCAAAACAGCTAGTCGCGCCTTGGGTTGGTGTCGCGTACGTAACGAAGGACGCCGATCTGGGTTCCGATCTACCGGTGGGAGAGTCGGTCGCCAGTGGGCGACTTTTCGTTATCTACCTGAACGCCGAGGGCGACTATTTGCAGACGGTCGAACTGGCGCTTAACCAGACGGCAGCGGTGTTGTCCCTTGGCAGGTTTCTAGGTCTTGTCGCCGCGCTTTTGCCCCATCATTAGATCTCGCCGCCGTGATGTTCATCGGCCGCGGAGAGTTTCTGAAACGCGATGAAGAGCCAGATTCTCTGGGCGATCGACAACGAGATTGACTCGAAGGCGTTCGAGCGCCTGTGCACGGACCTTCTGTACCGGAACGGATTCAAGGAGATCGTGCCAGTTGAGCCGCAGGATGGCGGACGCGATGCCGAAGAGCACACGCGCCGCGGGCGCGGGCGGGATGGTGAGGCGGCCTTTTTCCAGTTCAGCCTGGAAGACGACTGGAGGGCGAAGCTTCGCCGCGATGCGAAAAAGCTCTCGGAGGGCGAATTCTCGTTCCAAACGCTTGTGTTCGTGACGTCCTCAAAAGTCCGCGGCGTCGATCGCGACGCACTCGCCGAAGAAATCCGGACGAACTACGGATGGCAACTGATCGTCTTTTCGCGGGAGTGGCTGCGGCTACAGCTCGAAGAAGCGCAGCCAGACCTCGCGAAGAAGTACCTCGACGTTGATGTTCCACCGGAGGGTGAATCGTACCGGGTTGGTCGGAGACCTCATTTCTTGGGAGGATGGGGTCTATGGGACGTCCAAGTCGGTTTTCGCCGGAGGTGCGTGAGCGCGCGATTCGGCTGGTGATGGAGCAGCGCCCGGCGCATCCATCGGAGTGGGCGGCGCTGCAGGCGGTGGCAACGAAGTTGGGCACCACGGCCGAGACGCTGCGGAAGTGGGTGCGGCAGGCGGAGCGCGACACCGGTCAGCGCCCGGGGTTGACCACGAGTGAGCGCGAGCGGCTGGCGGCGCTCGAGCGCGAGAATCGCGAGCTGAAGCGGACGAATGAGATTCTCAAGACGGCGTCCGCCTATTTCGCCCAGGCGGCGCTCGACCGCCGGCGGAAATAGCCGCGATGGTGTCGTACATCGACGCCCATCGGGACCGGTTCGGGGTCGAGTCGATCTGCAGGGTGCTGCCGATCGCCCCGTCGACGTATCACCGCCATCGACAGCAGCAGGCCGATCCCGACCGTCGCTCGGCACGCGCACGCCGCGATGACACGCTGCGCGTCGAGATTCAACGCGTGTACGACGCACACCACCAGGTGTACGGGCCCCGCAAGGTCTGGAAGCAGCTCCGGCGCGAAGGGATTCGCGTGGCGCGCTGCACCGTCGGCCGTCTGATGCGGGCGATGGGCCTGGCGGGCGCTGTCCGCGGACGCGCGTGGGTCGTCACGACGCACGCCGCCGACGGGGGCGGCCGGCCGACCTCGTCGATCGGCAGTTTGTCGCGACACGGCCGAATCAGCTCTGGGTGTCGGACTTCACGTACGTCGCGACCTGGAGCGGGTTCGTCTACGTGGCGTTCGTCATCGACGTGTTTGCGCGGCGGATTGTCGGCTGGCGCGTCTCCGCGTCGATGCGCACGGACTTTGTCCTCGACGCCCTTGAGCAGGCCATCTATGCCCGGCGCGGGCAAACGCTCAGCGGCCTTGTGCATCACAGCGATGCCGGATCGCAGTATCTGGCGATGCGGTACACCGACCGGCTCGCGGACGCGGGCATCGCGCCGTCGGTAGGGAGCCAAGGGGATGCCTACGATAATGCCCTCGCCGAGTCGGTGATCGGGCTCTTCAAGACGGAGGTGATTCGACGGAAGGGACCGTGGCGCTCACTCGAGGCCGTCGAGTTCGCGACGCTCGCCTGGGTGGACTGGTTCAATATGCGCCGCTTGCTCGGCCCGATCGGGGACATCCCGCCCGCCGAGTTCGAAGCGCAGTACTATGCCCAGGTCGCGGTGGCCTGATTCAACGAATTCGGTCTCCGACGTTCCCGGTACGATTCAGTCGGCGCCGGCCATGAAGGTAGGCCGTCTCGATCCGCCCGATGGCGAGCGCTTCGCCGAAGCGTGGCGGTTGTTCGAGGCCGGCAGGTACGATCGCGCCGCGGTCACCATCAAAGAGGTGTTCGACGAGCATCCCGAGCCGGATAACAGGGCGCACACCGCCTTGGCATGGTGCGAGTACCAAATTCGCCGGTACGACGAGGCGCTCGGCAGCATCAACCGCGCCCTTGCGCTGAAGAACTCGAAGCAGGGGCGGGCGATCAGGGCCTGCATCCTCGTCGAGAAGGGTATCGCGACGCGCGACCGCGTATCGCTCGTCGAGGGCAAGAAGCTGTTTGAGCAGCTCGTCGAGGAGCGAGTCGAGCCCCTCTGGTGCCAGCTCTTCAATCTGGGCAACGCGCAAACCGCGCTCGGCGATCAGCACGGAGCTATCGCCTCGTATGAGGCGGTCCTGAAGGAAAAGCCAGATCAAATCGAGACGCTCAAGAATCTCGGAAGCGCATATCATCGTGTCGGCGAGCACGGCCTCGAGATTGACTATTTCGACCGCGCGCTCGAACTCGAGCCGCTCAAATGGGAAGCTCTCGTCTCGAAGGCCGTCAGCCTCATCGTCGATTTCGACCGGGCGGCGAACGCTGCAGGTCTCCTCGAACAGGCACTGAAGTTCCACCCCAAGCGGGCCGTTCACTGGCCGCACGTCTGGTACTGGCTCGCGGAGGCCCGTCGTCGTTCCGGAAATGAGGCGGGCGCACTGGCGGCGCTCGACGATGGTCTCGCGCATCAGCCTGGGCATCGCGCCATGTGGCGTCTGAAGTCGGACGTTCTGTGGGCCATGTCCGCGGCCGATCCTAAGAAGACGGCGCAGGCGGAGGCTTTCTGGCAGACACGCCTCGACGCCGCACCGACCGATTACTCGACGCGCGAACGGTTGATGCGCCTGAAACTGCGGCAGGGCGACAAGGCGGGCGTCTGGTCAGGACTTGACGATCACATGAAGGCGGTCGGCTTTAGGGCGGCCGCGTCGCTTCGCGACGCCGGTTTCTCTCTCGAGCAATGCATCACGGCGCTGCGTTTCACGCGTCAGTACCTGGTCTTCCGAAATGCCTGTCCGGTATCGGGGTATTGGGTCGAGGATGACCCGCTCTACGATCTCGATTTCGCCGCGCCGAAGGCGGGACAGATTCAGGAGGCGCTGACCCTTTTCGCGCTCGTGCCGTTCGGCCTCGCGTTTGCGGCTCTTGATGCTTCGCGCGACGAGGCGGATGCCGTCCAACGGCTGCGGAGAGTATTTGACCCTCTGCGCGTTCACCTCACGCAGGCGATCTCCCGTTCGGCTCAAGAGCTCGCCGGTGTCGTGCCGGTTGGACCAGCCTCGGGGGACGCGGTTCCGGGAAAGCTCGCGGAAGTGCTGATGTTCATGGGGCTGGTCGCGCTGCGCGAATTCGGCAAGCAGCGTGGCTGGATTGCATCGCAGTTCCCAATCTCCCAGACCGATCTCAATCTGGCGATCGACGACTATGACGAGAGCCAGATTCTGAAAGGTGTGACGGCAGAGTCGCTTCTGCGGCTGAACGACGCACTTCATCTGTTCCCGAAGTAAACGGACGGCCTCGTTCAATGGCCGAGCCCGAAGCTCCTCCACATACTGCTTTCGATCCACGTGAAAGGCTCCGCTGGGCGATCGAGTCCCTGCGGCTGCCGGCGGGCGGCGACTCTCGGTTTGCATCCCTAGACGCGATCACGGCCAATCGGGACGACTTCGTCGTCGAACTGCACACAACCTGGAAACGGATTCAAGTCGAGGCCATCACCAATATCATGGGTATCGAGACGCGACTGGCTCGCGCCGATGTCCTGCCGATCAAGAAGGGCGTTGAACCCTGGCTTCGTTACAGCTGCCGGCTGTGGCGGCGCGTGATGGATGGAGTTGTCTGGGCCATGGTCGGGAAGCCGCACATGATCCGGAGGCTGTGCGCCAATCGGCCGCGGCCGACGCTGCACGAATCAAATCCTGAGGCCGTCGGCGCCATCCTCGACCAGATTAATGACGAACCGAAGTCGATCGCAATATGGTCTGATGCGACAACGTGTGTCGACGTGGCTGACATCATTGCGCGCCACAATTCATCGGAAATCGAGCTCATTGAGTTGAAGCAAGGCAAGGTCAACAAGGCAATATTTGACCTGCACGAAGCCCTGAGCGCGCATCGCAAGGCCGGCGACAACGAAGGCGCCACGAAGACGATGGACGAATTCTTCGCGACCTATGGCGCGAAGGGCTTCAAGCAGGCCATGCGCTTCACGAAGCAGCTGATGCGTGATTACAGGTTGATGGACGTGGTGAACAAGGAGATCGAGACGGGCCCCAACCTCGGCATGAATGTCGAGACTGTTGAGACCGGCTTCGGCGCGGAGACGTACGATGTCGAGCTGACCGACTGCCTCAGAGAGGCCGACGCGAAGGGTTCAGCGTTTCGCTGCATCGACGGCTGCCTGTGGGTTTTCGTTGCGCCCGATCCGCCTCCGACGCGCCGCGATGCCGTGGCGGAATTCTCGCGGCGGGTCTTCGAGCTAAGCCCGGATACGAAGGCGTGGCTCGTCGAGCGGACGGGAAGGGATGTCCTGCATCCTGTCGGCACAGTCGATCAATGGTCGTTCGTGCCAAGCGCCATCCCGATATTCCTGCGCCCGCTCGCGATTGAGGACGTCGTCGACATTGTGTTCCCGCTTGGAAGGTTGATGGGCCGCGTGTGGTTGTTCTTCGACTGGATGCGGTTCGAAAAGGTGGTGCGCGATGCGGGCTGCGAGCTGCGGTGGATGAAGCCGCGGCAGATTGATGGCCGGTACGTGGAACCGATAATCGGAAAACGGACGCCGCGTGTGGTCCGGAGCGACGTGCCGGGCTCCATGCTCGGCGTCTTGCCGATGACGAAGGTTATGGCCGCGGGCATACGGCCTTCCAGCGTGGCCGCAGAGTACCGCGACATCCTCACCCACCTCAGCAAGCCCGAAAAAAACTCGACCGAACGCTGAGGTCGGCGCGCGCGGCCGTCGCCACGATGACCTGCTCGACCCCAAGACGCACGTCGGTAACGGCAAACGCCGCAGGCGCTCCCGGCGGCGCGTCGACCGGCTCCACGAACCACATGGCGACTGCTCGTTATCTATCCCGGCGACCGTCAACGGAGGTGAGCACCAGGAGTTGGCGCTTGCGGCCTAATGCCGGAAGTCGTTGACTATCTCGCCAGCGCCAATTCGCCGCCTGAAGTTCGAGCAGATCGCGCAACGAGGCCTACGGAAAGAAGTTGACGGCTGTCCGGCCGCTCAGGAGAATTGCCGCCAAGGGTGCAAGAGCCCGGGGGCGGAAGAAGGCGCTTCGTGGCAGGAGCCAGCAATTGCCGCCCTGCACCTACAGAACGTTAGACGGACAGATCAAAGACCGGAGCGACTGCAAACGAGATGAGGCCGATCTTCACGATTCATGCGGGCGAGTACCTCGTTGCAACCCAGATCGAGCGAGCGTTCCCCAAGCTCCGCCTCTGGGTCCCCTCGAGAGACACCGGCGTCGACCTCTTGGTGACCGACCGCCAGCAGACAAAGGTGGCGTCGTTGCAGGTCAAGTTCTCAAAGGACTATCTCGGCGCCGCCGGTTCGGCGCTTGCTCCCGGGGTGGTATCCACCGGCTGGTGGACATTCAAGCGGCAGAAGATTGCGGAATCGTCGGCCGACTACTGGGTGCTCGTTCTCTATCGGTTCCAGACACAGCAGTTCGATTTTGTGGTTGTTCCACCACGGGAGCTACTCGCTCGATACGACCACATCGCGCCTGGGCAGCTCTCGATTCAGAGCTACTTCACCGTCGCAGCCAAGAGGCGTTGCTGGGAGACGCGAGGTCTCGACAAGGCGTCGAAGGCCGCGGTCGGAGCCGGCACATACGCGAGTGCGGATCGGGATTTTTCAAATTACCTGAACACATGGCCGTTCACACAGAGACTGAGACGGCATGCCGTCTAACGCCGCATGCACCAGACCGCGCGCGGGTTCCTGCCGCGCGGCCGGTGATGCTTCACGTTGGCCAGACGAAGACGAGTCGTGGACGACTACCTGCTAAAGTACCAGACGCCAGACGGCTTCGACCTGCCCAGATTGCTGAACGATGACTTCTGGCTGGCGATTAAGCTCGTGTTCAACGCCCAGCACTACGCGTCCGCATCGAAGCTGCTCCTCTCCTTCGTCGATTCGATGGCGTTCGTCGAATCCGGAGAGAGCAGCGGACGCTCATTTCAGTCATGGCTGAGGCGCTACGCGGACTTCCAAAGACCTGAACATCACGCCCGAGGAACTGTGGGAGCATCGCAATGCGCTGCTGCATATGACGCGCTTGGACTCGAGGCGTATCGAGGCAGGCAAGGTCAAGCGGCTCATTGCCTACGTCGGCAGGCTGCCAGCGGGGCACCCTCGCGAAGACGCCGACTCGAAGTGGTTCGACTTGTTGGCACTGATGCAGGCAATCGCGTTGGCGTGTAGTCGGTACATAGCCACTCTCAACGCGAATCCGACGCTGTGGCGAGCGTTTGCCGACCGCTACGATGTGGTCGTGTCTGACGTTCGACAGTTGCGAATAGATGCCGAATCTGCTGGCTAACATCTTGCAGCCGACGGCGACTGGTGAGATCCTGAGCCGCCGCGGCCAAAGCGGCGTCGTTCGGTTGCTTAGACCAACTCTGGAAAAGACTGCAGAACGTGATTACTGAAGGCATCTGTCTTGATGTCGTCCGGCAGTTGCATGGCCAGTCCTGGGGAATGAGTCGCACCCTAAATCTCGATGACTCACCCAGTGCCCAGCCAGACGTTCAGCGCTCAACCGAAGCGCACGCGATGCCTCCTGGTCATCTGACTCGGTCGCTCTTGGCTCGGTACCCCCTCACCGACATTGACGCCGCGGTCCGTTGGCTGGAAATCGGCGGCTACCTTTCATCCAGTGGGTACGGTTTCGCACCGCGTCTCTTGATTCAACTCACGCCGAAGGGTGTGGCCTTTGCCGAGCGGGGGCATCTCGAAGACAACGAGCGCCAGCTGGTTTACCAAGAGAATCCGTACGCCGCCTTCGTCGCACGGCAATTCGCGCAGGCGGACGATGCGCTCTTCGCGTACCTTCGAAATGCGGTGTTAGCTCCAATTGGAATCAAGGCTCTGGACGGGCGGGTCGACAATATCGAGGGGTTTCGTGGTGATATCCTTCGAAAGATTCGGTCATCTCGATACTTCATCTGCATTCTCACGACCCGGAAGCAGCTGCTTGAGGGAACGTGGGCGTCAAGCGTCTGGCTGTATCAGGAGACAGGCGCGGCAGTTGCTCTCGGAAAGCAGCCCCTGATACTTGTTGAAGATGGGATGGACGAGCATTTTGCCGGGGAAGTGCAGAAGAACTACGAGTACATTCCCTTCTTGCGTGCAGCATTTCAGGGACCGTTCGGTGAAGTTGCTCGACGGATCCGAAACGATCTTGCGGAACACCACATCCCGCTTCGCGTCGAGAGGGCAACCTAATATGGCATGCAGCCGACGGCGGCAGAGGCGATCATGGGCCGCTGCGGCTGATGCCTGTCGTGACGGATCGCTGGCGAAGCTCATCTGAAGCGAATGGTGATTCGTAGACGACCTGCTGTCAGAAGGCGAGTGCCGCGGAGCGTGATGAGAACCAGCTGGCTTTTTGGCGAACGGGCGAATATCAACGACGTCGTGGAGGCGCGGAAGCGGAGCGTCGATTCAGCGATTGACTCGGTTGATACCGAAGAACTCCGAGCAACATCGATCGACGAGATTCTCCCTGCCGTGGTTGACAAGCTCCGTCTCGACGTCCCCGTGTTGCACCGTGACCGGACGATGCAACTCCCGTCAGAGGAGATCGAAATCGACGTGAGCCGCGACCCGAGCCGGGCGATCACTCCCGGTCGAGGTCCGTACCTGGTGAAGGGCACGGAAATCAGCGTCGCTGTTCCGTTTACCGGTGAGGCCGCGCTCCTTAAGTACGGCCACGCGCCGTACCCGTTCATCAATCCGATCGAAGGCGAAGTCGAAGACGGCCACCTCATTTTGCGGTACCGTGCGGAGCGTCCGGACGCTGACCGTATCAAAGCCGATTTCGACGGCCGGTTGGAGCAGATCGAGGGAGTCCTGTCGATGATTCGCAGCCGCGCCGAGGACTGGAACAAGGAGGCCGAGCGAATCGCGCGGCAGAAGCTTTCGAACCGAAAGGAAAAGATAGAGAAGGCGGGCGCGCTTTCTCTCGGCTATGCCTTCACTCCTCGAGCGGCCGCGCCACGTCCGGGCACGGCCCGTGCCGCAGCTCCGGCTCGGGTTGAAGTCTTCGACGTGTTTCTTTCCCATGCGTCGGAGGACAAGGACACGATCGCTCGGCCGCTCTATCACGCGTTGACCGCCGCGGGCGTGTCGGTCTGGTTCGATGAAGCCGTTCTGAAGCTCGGCGACAGTCTTCGGCGGAAGATCGACGAAGGGTTGGCCCGATGCAGGTACGGCATCGTCGTTTTGAGCCCATCATTTTTCGCAAAGCATTGGCCGCAGCGCGAGCTCGACGGCCTCGTGGCGAAGGAGATCACGTCCGGCGAGAAGGGCATTCTTCCGATTTGGCACGAGATCGACCAGAAGGGCGTTGCCGGGTATTCTCCGACACTCGCCGACCGCCTGGCGGTCCCATCGTCCAAAGGCATCGACGAGATCGTGCGCCAGATTCGCGATGTGCTCAAAGAGTAGCGCGTTCCGCTATCCTCAGTTCACGTTTGCGTTTTGCGAACATTTACTCGTGAGTGACGCCGCAGGCGTTTCCAACCAGATGCCGCGAAGGTCGAAAGTCCCTTCGCGACTTTTCAGGACCCATACGCTCCCGAGGGGTTCCGCAGCCAGTTCGGTGTTGTGCAGGTCGGTCTAACGCGTGTTCGCAGAAGCCCAACGCTTCCCATAAGCCCTTGTGACGGCGTACATTGTCAACTATTCGCGACGCAGCCCGCCTAGCGCTATGCTTCGAGCCTCGCAGGGTCAACCGTGATACACCGGTCAGCCTACTGTTTGTTTGGACCTCACAAGCGGAGAGCCGGGTGAACCTGACGTTTCTTGGCGACGCACTCGACCACTGGAAGGGTGCCCTCTTTGAATCCCTCCATCGTGGAGGCGTCTTTCGCAACTTCGCCGTTGACGCGATGGCAACCGACATCTTCCGCTGGGAGGCTGGCGACTTCGATCTCTTTGCCAAGCTACTCAGGATTGACCGGACACAGATTCTCGAACACCAGCACTCTCTGTCTCAGCGGAAGGCGTACTTCGGCGAGATCCAGCACACCGGGGACCTGTTTCTCGATCCTGACACGGGAATCGCAACCGGCAAGTGTGGCCGCGAGCATCTGGCGCCCGAAGAACTCGCGACCCTTCTTGGGCGAGACAGGATCGTGGCTGTGTATCAGCACGTTCGGGCGCAATCAGTCTCAACACGAGTGGATGCTGTCACCCAGGCCGTTCGGGTACGCGCCGGCGACTGCCATTGGTGTTCGTACGAGTCTGGCACGGTAGCAATGGTGTTCTTTGACAGCTCCGGAGACCGCGTTGGAGCCGTGCGTAACCACTTCGACGCGCTGCTAGGTCGGCATGCAGCCGGAAGGATCCGGGGATCGTAACCGGATTGCGAGCCATAAGAGGAGTCACATGAGACAGCCCACGCAAGACGTCACACCCGAAACAGCGACGGGAGGTTCTGTACTTCAGGAGCCGGGCTTGATAAATCTTTGGAAGAAGTACGAAGATGTCGCGATGCACTTCAACGAGTTGATGATGCGCTGGCGACTTCAGGCAATTGGCGGCTTGGCTGGGCTTGTGACTCTGGCAGGTTTCGTTGTCGGGGATGCCGACACGGTCCATGTCCGGTATCGTGCGATGCTCATCTTGTCTGGCGTACTCGCCTTCGCCTGGGTTGGAGTCGGATTCATCGACTTGTTCTACTACCGCAAACTGCTCAAGGGGGTGAATCGTACCGGGAACGTCGGAGACCGAATTCGTTGAATCAGGCCACCGCGACCTGGGCATAGTACTGCGCTTCGAACTCGGCGGGCGGGATGTCCCCGATCGGGCCGAGCAAGCGGCGCATATTGAACCAGTCCACCCAGGCGAGCGTCGCGAACTCGACGGCCTCGAGTGAGCGCCACGGTCCCTTCCGTCGAATCACCTCCGTCTTGAAGAGCCCGATCACCGACTCGGCGAGGGCATTATCGTAGGCATCCCCTTGGCTCCCTACCGACGGCGCGATGCCCGCGTCCGCGAGCCGGTCGGTGTACCGCATCGCCAGACACTGCGATCCGGCATCGCTGTGATGCACAAGGCCGCTGAGCGTTTGCCCGCGCCGGGCATAGATGGCCTGCTCAAGGGCGTCGAGGACAAAGTCCGTGCGCATCGACGCGGAGACGCGCCAGCCGACGATCCGCCGCGCAAACACGTCGATGACGAACGCCACGTAGACGAACCCGCTCCAGGTCGCGACGTACGTGAAGTCCGACACCCAGAGCTGATTCGGCCGTGTCGCGACAAACTGCCGATCGACGAGGTCGGCCGGCCGCCCCCCGTCGGCGGCGTGCGTCGTGACGACCCACGCGCGTCCGCGGACAGCGCCCGCCAGGCCCATCGCCCGCATCAGACGGCCGACGGTGCAGCGCGCCACGCGAATCCCTTCGCGCCGGAGCTGCTTCCAGACCTTGCGGGGCCCGTACACCTGGTGGTGTGCGTCGTACACGCGTTGAATCTCGACGCGCAGCGTGTCATCGCGGCGTGCGCGTGCCGAGCGACGGTCGGGATCGGCCTGCTGCTGTCGATGGCGGTGATACGTCGACGGGGCGATCGGCAGCACCCTGCAGATCGACTCGACCCCGAACCGGTCCCGATGGGCGTCGATGTACGACACCATCGCGGCTATTTCCGCCGGCGGTCGAGCGCCGCCTGGGCGAAATAGGCGGACGCCGTCTTGAGAATCTCATTCGTCCGCTTCAGCTCGCGATTCTCGCGCTCGAGCGCCGCCAGCCGCTCGCGCTCACTCGTGGTCAACCCCGGGCGCTGACCGGTGTCGCGCTCCGCCTGCCGCACCCACTTCCGCAGCGTCTCGGCCGTGGTGCCCAACTTCGTTGCCACCGCCTGCAGCGCCGCCCACTCCGATGGATGCGCCGGGCGCTGCTCCATCACCAGCCGAATCGCGCGCTCACGCACCTCCGGCGAAAACCGACTTGGACGTCCCATAGACCCCATCCTCCCAAGAAATGAGGTCTCCGACCAACCCGGTACGATTCAGGGCGGTAGAGGCGATTCTGAGCCTTGAGACTCGCCTTTCAGACGTTACGCTGAGCACTAAGATCGAGGAGAAGGCAAAGTGGGGAGGAGATTGGGCTCCCTGGGTGTTCTACGTCTGCGGACTGATCCCGTTGGCACTCATCGTCGCTTGGGCGATCTTTCAGCTGTCTGGATTGCCACCGGAGGCCGTGACGGCAGTGGGACAGGCTGGCTAACAAGCGCATCCACCCGGCGATCGCCTGCGGCGGGGTGAGCGCCCGCACGAGTCGTGCGCGATCCTAATCCCGCTAGACGCCGTAGCCGCCTCCGACCCGCGCAGCCGGATCCGCAACCCCTTGGCGACTACTCGCGGGTAATCCAGGCACGGCCTGTTCGTCGATTCCCCAACTGATGTCCGCGCCCCTTCTTGTTCTCACGATATGGGAGCAGACACGGTTGCTCCTAGTTTGTGCTGTTTCGCATTAGTGTTGACACATTGAGTCGTCTGACGGCAGAGACGACACGAGGGCCAGTCGGCCTATCCTTCCACGAGTTTCTCTTGGCCGGGAAACGTGGGAAGGAGTCGACCGATGACCCTCGAGGACAGCATACACAGTCAGCGTCTGCGCGTGTTGCGGGACGCCGAGCGCCTGGGCAATGTCAGTGAGGCCTGTCGGCGGCATGGACTGTCGCGGACCGTGTTCTATCGGTGGCGCCGGCGGTTGGAGCAATACGGACCGGATGGCGTCCACCCGAAGCGACGACAGGCCCGCCGCGGTCGGCCGCCCGCCGTGCCGGTGCAGCTGGAGCGACGCGTGATCGCCTTTGCCTTGGCGTGGCCGACGTGCGGGCCGCAGTGGTACAGCGATCAGCTGGCCCGCGAGGGCGTGTCGATCGCGCCGGTGACCATCTGGCGGCTGTTGCGTCGTCGCCACCTGGGGACGCGTCGCGCGCGCCTGGCGGTCCTGGAGCACGGGAGTGCGACGACGGGCTTGCTCACGGAGCGGACGGCCAGACCGCTCCGCCACGTCGAAGCGGCGCAGCCGGGCGATCTGCTGTCGCTCGATACCTTTTATGTCGGGAAGCTCAAAGGCGTCGGCAAGGTGTGGCAAATCACGGGGTGTGATGCCGCGTCGTCGTTCGGGTGGGCGCGCCTGATCTTCGGCGAGGTCACGGCGCGGGCAGTCCTGGCCTTCCTGCGCGAGGTCGTGCGACCGACCTATCGCCACGCCGGCTGGCGGTTGCAGCGGGTGCTCACGGACAACGGCAAAGAATTCAAGGGCGCCTTTGCCGCCGGCTGCGCGCGTCTCGGCATTCGCGTGACGCGCACGAAGCCGCGCCACGCCTGGACCAACGGCTTCGTCGAACGGCTGCAGAAGACGATCTTGCACGAGCACTGGCGCATCGCGTTTCGTCGGCAGTACTTCACCAGCCGGCGGACCCTGCACGGCTCGCTCGACCGCTTCCTGCAGTTCTACAACTACGAGCGGACCCATCGTGGGTATCGGCTCCGTGGTCGCACGCCGGCCACCGTCTTTCATGGAGCGGTGGCCGCATGAACGCGTGGATGGAAGTGTCAACACCTTTGCGAAACTGGACATCCTAGTTTCTAGGAAGCATGCGAAGACCTCAAAGCTCTCGACGACGACAAAGAACGCCGCCGCTGATCTCGGAGCCACAGAGCCGGTGTCGTCGGGCGAGGGTAAGCTGATCGCGGAGGAGGACCAGTGGACTATTACCAAGGAGTCGTCACCGAGTTTCTGCGAGCTGATCGGGGGATGTTTGTGAACCCTGAGTGTCCCATTCAGTTGGTGCAGGGTAGCGCCCCGCCCAAGGGAACGTTCTGGTATTGCGACATCATGGCAGCAAACTTTCGGGAAAGACGGGTCTACCTGTGCGAGGTCAGTTACTCGACTACTTTGCACGCGCTCCAGCGTCGTCTGCAAGCGTGGAGTGCCAACTGGCCGGCAGTGTGCGCGGCCATCGTCCGCGACTGCTCCGTGCCGAACGATTGGAAGATCCAGCCGTGGATCTTCGTTCCCAAGAAGTCCCGCGCGTTGTTGGACGAAAAGTTGAAGTTGCTGACCAACGTTGGCGGCGCGGACGGCACTATGCCGCACCCGCTGATCAAAAGCCTGGAAGAGGTCGCTCCCTGGGAATACTCCTACGACCGGACACCGAAGGGATCGTCGCTCGATGACGAATGACGAGGCGGGTAAGCAAGCCTCCCAGGGTGTAGCATTGTGTCCTTTTTCTACTGAGGTGGGATCGTAGCCCGCAAGATACAGATTGCCGTGGCGCGACCCCGTTAATCTTAGGATCGCGGCATGGTGTGGATCATCCTCGGTCGAGTGGCAGACGTCGTCAGCGTAGTCGCTGGCGTTATTGCCATTGTTGGCGTGCCTCTCCTTTGGGCAAGCACGCGTAGGCTGTACAGGGAGTTCCGCCTGAGTCGGGAAATCAAGGGCGTGAGTGACGGCTGCCTGGAGTTCTCGACCGCGCGGGAGCCGATAAACCTGGTGCCCTTGGAGATGGTGAGTGTCATTCCTCGTCCTGGCGACATCGTCCACCTGCCAGGCGAAATGCACGATTCCAAGAGTTACGGTGCGGGCGCCTACGTGGTCGACGAGGTCAGCTTCCTGTACTTCGACGCACCGGAGGTCAATCAACCTTGCCCGGCGAAGCCATCGAAGGTGATGATTCGAGTGCGGGAAAAGGGGCGGGCTTAGTTTAGGTCTCGATCAACGCCGCAATATTTCCAGACCACCGCGCCATTACTGCCAAGCGGCGAGCGCTGCGGATGCGGCTCGCGCTATCTCTTATGCTGGTCTTATGCTGACCTTGAAATAGGCACTTTTGCTGAGTAATTCTCAGCAGTGCCGCTCGGTTCGGGACCGAGGGGTCGGAGGTTCAAATCCTCTCGCCCCGACCAATTTTGATCTGTAAGGTCTTGAGACTTCGGTAACGCTTCAGCTCTCGTCTTCGTCAGAAGTCGCTCGTACGGCGTTTGGCCCCCAAGAGCCCCGTGCGGGCGATGGTAATTGTAGTAGTCCTCCCATTCCCGCAGCTTGTCGTTGAACAGGTGGATGTCGTCGCTGATGCCGTCCCTGTCGAGCAGCTGGTAGAACTCCTGGTCGTCAACCCGATGCGAGCGCTCGACCTTGCCGTTGAGGCGCGGCGTGCGTGGCCGGATGTAGACATGGCGGATGGCCAAGGCTTCGAGGTGCCAGTGGAACGAGGACTGGAACTCGGCGCCATTATCGGTCTGCACGACCCAAATGCGAAAGGGTAGGCGGCGGACCACCTCGTCGATGAACAGGATCGCGGTGCGCTGGTTACACGCGTCGTAGATCTTGAGGACTCGAATCCTGGTGCAATCGTCGATGGCGGTGAACTGATACAGCCGGCGTCGCGTGCCAGGGATTCGCTCCAGGAACTTCACGTCGAGTTGCAACCGGTGGCCGGGCTGCGGCTTTTCATAGCGTTGCCAGCGCTTCCCGTGGGGCTGGTGCTTTTGATTGGCTGGGAGCCGGTTCATCCCGTGCCGTTTCAGGATGCGGTGCACAGACGAGCCCGCAATCCGGACCCGATGGAAGCGCTCGAGGTACGCCGCGATCCGGGCCGGCCCGAAGTGATAGTGCTGGCGCAGGTAGAGGATCTTGCTGACCACCTCGCGAGAGGTCGCTCGAGGCGATCGCCGCGGTGTCCTGGGCCGGTCGCACAGGCCTGCGTCGCCATGCTCGGCGTGCCGCCGGCGCCACTTGTAGAACGACTTCCGGGAAATCCCGAACCGGCGGCACGCGCGAGCGACGTTTCCCTCGTCGGCCGCCTGCCGCAAGACCCTCAGCCGCCAGGCTGTCAGCCTGGTTTGCTCTGCCTTCGTCATCGTCTCTCCACTTGAGGCCCATGAGCCTAAAGAGGAAAGCTGAATCTGTCACCTTAGTCTTGGGATTTCACATCAATAAAAATGGCCTTCGATCGACCGTTCTGGTCGGTGGAAGGCCTTTTTTGTTGGCCATTCTGGCGCCTCTCGCTGCTCGATCTCGACGAACTCGCCGGCACTCAACTGCTGGTCGCATGAACCGGGCGGCGTTTGATCGGAAACCGACTCAAGCTGGGTAGCTGAACCATCCACCGAATCGGATCAAGCGCACGTGATGGGTCGCGGTCCGAATAGCTGCTCCGTGCTAACCTCCCGATCCCGCCCGGCGTGAGTGCCCAGGCGATCGTCAGGCACCTTGAGCCAGTTCTCTATGATCTGCGACAGGCCGGCCACGCTGGCCACTTAGATCTCGCGATTCTCGAGGGCCACACCCTGTGGGAAGAGCACGTTGTTCTCGAGGTGGACGTGGCGGTGGAGGTCCGCCTCGAACACCTCGAGCTCGGCCATGCAGAGGCCGTAGGTCGGGCACCCATCCTCTGGGATCGCGAAGTCGCGCGTCAGATCCTTGATCTCTTCGAGCCTGTCGGCGGCCTCGCGGTGTTCGCGCTCCATCATTCGAATGGGATTCTCGACCGTGCCGAACGGGCTGGGAGTCCGACCGCACAGGTCGGCTCCCGCCGCCAGATCGCGGATGTACGGGAACAGGATCCGCTCCTCCTTCACGAGATGCTGCTCGAGGTCCGATCCCAGCTCGGCGAAGACCGCGACGACCCGCGCCAGCTCGGGGTGGCGCGCAGCGTGAGCCTTTGCGATCTTGTCCAGGTGGTGCGCGATGGCCGGCAGCGCTGCCCGGACATAGGCATGATGGGTGTCGACGATGTGGTCGATCAGGCGATCGATCGGCCACCTGGATACATCGTTGTCGGCGCCGACGGGCGTGAGGGCCTCGATGGCTTGCACGACGGCGGCGGGATCGACGCGGGATCTCCGGCAGGCCTCGGCCAGCGGCCGCCGTCCCCCGCAGCAGAAATCGATGCCGAATCGATCGAAGACGGCGGCAATTCGGGCATCGGCGGCGGCCAGGTCGCCGACGATCGCGCGCTCCAGCGACTCACTCATGATCGATCTCCTCGTGAGGAGAGTAGCGGGGGGCCGCGTCCGGGACATATGATGCGCGTCATATGGAGGACGCGATTGACGATGTGCTGCGGCGGAGCCCGATGTTCCGCCGCCTCGCCCCCGAAGACCGTCAGCAGGTCACCGCCGTCGCGCGGATGCGGGCGTTCGAGAAGGGCGAGATGCTCTTCGGTGAAGGCGACCCGTCGGACTGCTTGTACACGGTGGTCGCCGGACGTGTGAAGGTGTTCAAGGCGACCGCCCGCGGCAGCGATCTCATTCTCGAGATCTTCGGCCCCGGCGACCCCGTCGGCGCGGTCGCGGTCTATGAAGCCCGGCCCTACCCGGCGAGCGCGGTGGCGCTCGAGCCCACGACCTGCTTTTCTTTGCCGAGGCAGGCCTTCTTCGGCCTGCTCGAGAGCCGTCCAACGCTCGTGCGGGGGATGCTCGTCGGTCTGAGTCACCGATTGGTCGAGCTGACAAGCCGGCTCACGGAGCTGTCCGGCGGTCGCATTGAAGGGCGCCTGGCGCGCTTCTTCCTCAAGTTGGCCAATGACATAGGCCAGCCGCGTCCTCACGGTGCCTTCATCCCCCTCGTGCTGTCCCGCCAGGAGCTGGCCGACATGATCGGCACGACGATCGAGACGGCGATCCGGATCATGAGCCGCTGGGGCAAAGAGAACGTCGTGCTCACGGAAAGTGACGGCTTCCTCGTGGTCGACCGGGCGGCCCTCGACCGGATCGCCCTGTCGTAGCCCCATGTGCCGAGCCTCAGCGCGACGCCTGTCGCCGCGGGGCAGCTGGTTCGCCCTGCGGGGCGGCGGGAACCGTCGGGCTGAACGCGTGGCGCAGGATCCGCGCAGCATTCGTCGCGTCGAGGATCGTCGCGGCCAGGAGGCACCACGCTGCAGAGCGGACCAAGGGAATGGCGTCGACGGCCAGGCCGACCGCCAGGAACGGCACGCCGAACTGCCAGAGGACGAATATCAGATCCCGACCGTCGCGCCAGGCCATTTCGTGCTGCGAGAGCACGGGCCCTTGGAAGTCCGTGTTGGCGTGGGCCCAGTACCACGCGAAGATCGGCAGCAGGCGACCTTCCATGCCGACGACCATCTGCGCCAGAGACCCGACGAGTCCGAACACGCCATAGGCGGCCGCGATACGCAGGGCGTTCTCCGACGGTGCCGCGACGGCGAGCCAGAGACCGAGGACGCAGGCCACCACGAGCCAGAGAAAGGACGCACCCGCGTGGAGCACGGCGGGATCTCGCCGCGCCAGCAGAGGCGGTCGGGGCCGCCGGTGGCGCAGCATCCAGACGACGTGTGCCACGAACGCCCCGAAGCCGCCCACGACGAGGAGCGCGAACGGCCAGAGATGCGGGCTGCGGACGACCAGGGCGGCGAACAGGCCGGCGACGCCGCATTCGATCAGCACCGCGCTCGCCCACAGCGTCGGGCCCGAGGGCATCGCGGCCGGCAAGACCATCGGCAGCAGCCGGTACCCGACGCCGATCACCATCATCGAGGCCCAGCCGATCGCGGCCAGGTGGGCGTGCGCGAACACGTTGTCGAGCACGTATCCCGGCAGGAAGTGGTAGACCTTGTCGAAGCCGATCAGGACGCCCATGACGGCCGCTCCGGCGATGTTGAGAAACGCGAGGTATACGTGTGCCTTGACGGCAGCCGGCAGGGCGGCGCGCCGGAGGCGGCTGGCCATCCGCAGTCCGACCGCCAGGACGCCCGTTCCGACGGTCATCCCGGACCATGCCATCCCGCCGTATTCCTGAATCACGAAATGCCCCACCATGCCGACGGTGCCGACGAGCACGAAGGCGAAGGCGCCGTAGTCGAACCAGGTCGCGGGCACCGCGACACGCAAGGCGACGGGTCCGACGACGTAGAGAAAGCCGAGGATCGACGCGGTGATCCAGCCGAGCGTGACCAGATGGACGACGGCGAGCATCCGCGAGTGGTAGAAGAAGCCGGCCACGCCGCGCGGGTCGATCGCGATCGCCAGCCAGGCGAGCAGGAGCGCGACGTGCGCCGCCCCGACGTACAGGACGGGGAGGAGGCGCGGCGGGAGCTGCGCCCGCGCGTCGCGCCGCGGCACCGCGCGCTCGCGTTCACCGATGGCCAGAGTCAGAATCGGAGCCTCCGTGTCGACCACAGGTTGCCTGACGCCTGCCTCTGGCAGATATGACCGCCGTCATAGATGTCCTGGCCCTCCTCACGTAGTCTGAGCTCGGAAGTACGTGAAGAAGGAGCAGAGGTCATGACGATTCATCCACGTCGTTGGGCGGCCGGGCTGGGTATCGCGGCCCTTGCCGTGTCGGTGGGGTGTGCCGGCCACGCGCAGGACCGGGAGGCGACCCTGGCGGCGGCGTCCGGCGGCGACCCCTGGTTGGCAACCGCGGTGCCGGCCGCGAGCGCGACGTCCTCCACGGGCTCGCTCTCGACGAAGAACATGCCGGCGCTCGCCGGCCAGCAGACGATCTGCGCCGGCCCGCGGGAGAAGACCTTCGATCTCGACGTGATCGAGACCGACGGCCTCGACATCGGCATGGGCATGCGGTTCGCCGCCTGGACGTACAACGGCCGCCTCCCTGGGCCGACGATCGAGGCGTGTGAAGGGGACACGGTGACCATCCACGTGCACAACAAAGGCACGACGTCCCATGGCCTCGACACGCACGCGTTCCAGATCGACGCCCACCAGTACGGACCGACGCCGCCTGGTACGACGCTCACGATGACGAGGACCGTCGACAACCCCGGGGTCTACATGTATCACTGCTCCGCCGGGCCCGTGACGGACCTGCACATCAAGAGTGGCATCCACGGGGCGATGATTGTCTACCCGCGCAACCAGCCGCTCAGGCCGGCGCGTGAGATCGTCGTCGTCGAAGACGCCATCTACGGCACGCCCGACGCTCACGGCTTGATTCCGGGCACCGACCCGGCGAAGGCTGCCAAGAGCGACGAACTCCTGTCGATGTTCAACGGGCGACTCGACAACGAGCCGGTGAAGGTCAACGTCGGCGATCTGGTGCGGATGTACTTCGTGAACGTCGGTCCGGGTGTCTCGTCGGCGCATGTCATCGGCAGCATCTTCGACCGCGTGTATGCGGGGGCGCCGCCGGTCGAGAAGGTGCAGACGTTCGCGGTCCCGGCAGGGGACGGCGCCATCTTCGAGTTCCGTATTCCGGAGGCCGGCACGTTCCCGTTCGTGGATCACGACAAGCTGGCCTTTCTCCCGTACGGGATGGCGCTGGCGTTCACGGCCGAGAAGACGGCAGCCACGACCGATTAGCAGGAGGACGCGCGGCCCTGGAGCGGTCTTCGTGTGGATGTAGCGGCCGACCTTCAGGTCGGCTTCGCATTGGCGGACCTGAAGGTCCGCGGCTACATCGATCTCGGGGCGACGCCGATCTCAAAAATGCGGCAGTGGGCGCGCGCCGTGAGGCGCCGGCTCACCGGCCGGCGTCTCTCAGGGCCCACAGCGGATAGTCGATGCCCGCGAGGCGGTTGATCGCGATCGCCTGTCCCGTCAGCAGCGCGACGGCGACCTCGACGATCACGAGATAAGAAAAGGCCGCGTCACGATCCCGAGCGAAATGATGAGCGTGGTCGCCCCGGCCGGCGGGTGCGCAGCCTTGAAGGGGATCATGAACGCCCCTTTACGCCCCTTTGGGCAGAGCTTCCCATTGTTGAAGGGGAAGGCCTCCCAGGGTTCGAAACCGACGACCGTCTCGTCCCGCACCTTGAGCTGGATGCCGCCCTTCCGGGCCGGGTGCCGGTCTGGACGAATACATGGGAACCAAAGTATAGTCGCAGGTGAAGAGTCGAGGTGCTCCGATGAAGGTAACGCTAGTATTCGCGACCGTCTGTGTCGTCGCGTCCGGTCTGGCTCTCCGTGCGGCCGATCAGCCCGACGGCCTCACGCTTCCCGATGGATTCCAGGCCACCGTCGTTGCTGAGGCGCTCGGCCCGATCCGGCATCTCGCCATTCGCGAGAACGGCGATATCTACGTCTCGACGCCGCAGGACCAGAACGGCAAGGGTGGCGGCATCATCGCGCTGCGCCTGGACGCCAGCCATCGAGCCCATCAGGTGCAGCACTTCGGCACGATTGACGGCGGCACCGGTATCCGGTTCTACAAGGGCCGGCTCTACGCCTCCTCGCCCTCTGGCGTGTACCGGTTCACCTTCACCGGCGACGAGCTCGTGCCGTCGAAGGGTCCCGAGACGGTCATCGAGGGGACGCCGACGACGCATCCCGGCTTCAGACGGACGAACCGGCCGATCGCCTTCGACGGGAAGGGCGATTCGTTCCTCGCCCTGGACGCCGCCGCGAATCTCTGCACGGCGCCGGACACGCCAGCAGGGGCGAAGCCCGTTGGAGTCAAGCCCTGCCCCGATCTCGCCTCGCGGGCCGGCGTGTGGCGATTCGAAGCCGACAAGACCGGCCAGAGGTTCCCGACCGACGGCGAGCACATTGCCACGGGCGTTCGCGACATGACGGCGCTCGACTGGTCGGCCGCCGATGGGCACCTCTACGGCATCATGCACGGGCGCGACGGCACGTCCCGGACCTGGCCGGACATCGTCAGCGCGGCGGACGAGAACAACATCGCAGACGAGATGGATCGCGTGACCAAGGGGACCAACTTCGGCTGGCCATACACTTATTTCGACGGCGTGCGGAACGTGCGGTTGACAGCCCCGGAGTACGGCGGGAACGGGAAGACGTCGCCGGCGGCTGGGATGTATTCGACGCCGATCTTGACGTTCCACTCCCGCCGGGCTGCCCCGGTCGACCTGCTCTTCTACACAGGCAGGATGTTCCCGGCCTCGTATCGCGGCGGGGCGTTCATCGCATTGCACGGCACCGCGAACACGAGCGGCTACGATGTGGTGTTCGTACCGTTCGACTCCCACGGCCGGGCGGGCGACCCGCAGGTATTCGCCGGAGGGTTCGCAGCCTTCGGTCAGTCATCCTCGACGCGGGGCGCCAGGTATCGTCCGATGGGACTCGCGCAGGGCCCGGATGGCTCGCTCTACATCGCCGACTCACAGAAGGGCAGAGTCTGGCGGATCGCGTACGTCGGGGGGCAGGCAGCCCACGATCGCTGACCCCGGGCGTCTCGACACGAACTCGTTCGCAGGGGCGTCTGCAGATCCCGGCGGGTCGTCGTGAGATCGGCCACGCGGTGAGCTGTCAGGTCGCGAGTGCCGCTGCTCTACGCATGACCACCATGGAGGTGTGGCGATCTTCGGTACAATCTCCGAGGGTGTGACCCGTCCATGCCGAAGATCAGATTCCAGGCCCGGTTGACGGCCATCGGCTCGCAGACGATTCTCAGACTGCCGGGCGCCGCCAGCCGCAAGCTGCCTTCGCGAGGGATGAGCATGGTCGAAGGCACGTTCAACGGCCGCGCGTTTCAGGCGCCGGTCGAGCCTGACGGAATGGGCAGCCACTGGTTCAGGGTCGACCGCGCCATGCTCGAGGCCGCGACGGCAGATGTGGGCGACGCCGTGTCCGTGGCGCTGGAGCCGATGGTGCGGTGGCCAGACCCGGCGGTGCCCGCGGATCTGGCAGCGGCGCTGGCGTCCGACCTGCCGGCGCGCAGGCTGTGGACGGCGATCACGCCTCTGGCGCGCTGGGACTGGATCCGCTGGATAGGCTCGACCAGGAATCCCGACACGCGCGCGATCCGGATCGGCAAGACGCTCTCCAAGCTCCGATCAGGGAAGCGGGCAGCCTGCTGCTTCGACCGCAGTCAATGCACCGACCCGTCGATGTCGCGCAACGGCGTGCTCCTCGAACCGACGCCCACCAGAGGAAGATCCGGGAAACGAGCGGCAGGATCGCGAAGAAGCTGATCTCGTGACGGCGGGCGGGGGGGACGGCCCTTCAGAAGTTGGTCAGTTCGGCGGGGACGACGGCGTCGCAGAGGGGGCAGATCATCACATGCCCGCGCCGAGGAAGGGTCGACGTGAAATTGACCTGCGCCCTCAGCAGGCGCACGGCCTTCAGACTCGACACGGTCTGGCCGCACGTCGGGCAGCGGACGGTGTGCTCCAGCATGTACTCGGCCTCGATCTGGTGCAGCCGCTGGGCCGGCGTCATGACGGGGGAGCCTCCGGCCTTCGCCGGCGAGGCTTCGTCGTCCGGGACATTCTTTGGCGCCATCAGAGGTCGTGTCGGCCGAAGCGGTCGCGAGGGATAGGGCTGACCTCCGCCGGCGCGGGAGTACCGTGCAGCCGACCCCGTCGACGGGATCGGCTGCACGCGCCGGGACGGCACGCCGCTAGTTGCTGGCTTGCAGGGTCCCGGCCGACATCGCCACGGCCTTCGGCACGCTCACGTACCCGCGAATGCGGTCGTGTTCCACCGCAGTGACCACGACCTCGTACTGCTGGTGGTCCGGACCGACGATGATCGGCACCGGCTCGTCGACGGTGCGATCCTTCTTCTCGAGCAGCCGGTCGTCGACGTGCAGCACGACGTTGTACTTCGCCTTCCCGACGTCGGCCTTCTTCAGCTCGATCCGGATACCCGCGACGGTCCACGTCTCGGGCGGCGAGTTCTTGCGAATGTCGAACGGGATCATCTCACGCGCGTTCTGCTCGCGCAGGCTGGCCAGTTCGGTGCCGTTCTTCGCAATCCGATCCGACAGCTTCGCCGTCGACGTGTTGATCTGGCCTTCGATGTCCTGGCGGGTCGACGCCAGATTGTCGGCGACGGTCTTCACGTTGTTCGACACGGTCGTCACGCGTCCGTCCACGGTGGCCACCTTGCCGTCGGCGTCCGCTCGCACGCTCTGAACGGCCTGGGCATTCGCCTTCGTGTCGTGGGCGGTCTTCGTCTCCGCCTGGCGCAGGTTGTCGGTCGCCTCGCGCGTGCTGGCCAGCTCCTTCGCGGTCTCACCCAGGCGATCCACCGCATGCTGAAGGTTCGAGGACACCGACGCGTTGTCCTTCTTGAGCGCCTGGAGCTCCTGCGTCAGCTCGGACGACTGCTCCTGCGCCGCCGCGATGCGCTGCTCGAACTGCACCTCGCTCGCGTGGGCGTAGTAGCCGAGGCCGGCGATCGCGAGCACGCACAGGGCGACGCCCCACCAGGCGTGATTGCCCGCGGGTTGCTGGCCGCTGGGCAAGTCGTCCGGGCCGGTGTCCTTCAACAGTTCTGACATGTCATGACCCTCCTCCCGGTGTACTGAACCGGGCACGGAACAGATGGGCAAGAGTCGGGCCAGCGTCGCCGCCGCGGCAGGCCGCCGTTTTCGGCCTTTTCTGCTGACCGGGGACTGTCGAGGTCGGGAACCTTCAGCGCGAGGCGATCCTGAATTTCACGCCGGAGGGCGGGCGCCGGCCTACTGGCCGGCGCCGACGTAGTAGTTCTTGAAGGCGTGTTCGGACGCAATGGCGCCCGGCACGTCCACCGCGCTACCGGGAACGGGCGCGGGAATCTGTCGCCGCACCGCGGGGAGGTGCCTCAGATAGACGACGACCGCGTAGCGGTCCTCTTCGCTCCAGTTCGAGAAGTTCGCCCACGGCATCGTGCTGTGCGGCGCGACGTGGCCGTCGGGAAAGGTCCCGCTCCGCAGCACCCGCTCCACTTCCTCGTCCGTGAGGCGTGCGAGGCCCGTCTCGGGATCGGGCGTGAGATTGGCGCTGACGTAGGTCCCCTCCTGGCGCAGCGCCTTCAGGCCGCCGCCGGCCAGGTACTTGGTCAGGTCGGGGCCCTGGTCGCCGTTGCCCGCGTGGCACCCGATGCAGCCGGTGGTCATGACAATGTAGCGCCCGCGCGCGGCGATGGCGCGGGTCGCCGGGTCGGTGATGCCGTCGACCGGAGGCGGTGAATCCGCCATCTCCTTCTGGAACGACTCGACCGGCGTCGTCAGGAACGGCGGGATGTAGTAGAGGAACGCCAGGAAGCCGCCGGTCGCGGCGACCAGGACGACGAGTGCCGCCCACTTCAGGACGCGCTTCATCACAGACCTCCCGTCGTGCCCGCGTTGCCGGGGAAGAACGCCATCGGCGGATCGTCGCCGAGCATGAGGAGCTTGAACTTGCCCCAGAGATAGACAGGCAGGAAGGGCTGCCGGTGGCTCGGAATGCGGTTCGAGACCGGCGGCACGGTCCGCAGATAGGCGATGATCGCATCGAGATCCTGCGGCTTCAGCGTGGAGAACGACGCCCAGTCCATCGGGAAGGGCATCATGCGGCTGCCGTCGGGCCGCGTGCCGCGCGTGACGGCCTGCTTGATCTGCTCGTCGGTCCAGTTGCCGAGGCCGGTCGCCTTGTCCGACGTCAGGTTGTAGCTGACGAAGTCGCCGAACGGCCCCAGGCGAATCTTGAGTCCCCCGGCGAGCCGCATGTCCGGCAGCGCCTGGAAGTGCTCGTCGACCGGAGAGTGGCAGAGCGTGCAGTTGAGGGTCTCGACCAGCTGGGCCCCGCGCTTCACCGGGTTGGCGCGCTCCTCCTCGTCCTGCCGCGCGCAGAACGCCTGGACTTCCTCCGCGTTCATCTTCCAGAGCGGCGTTCCGCCGAGCGAGGCGACGTAATTCGCCAGGTCCCACATCTCGGCGTCGGTCGCGGTGTCGACGAACGACGGCATCGGCGTGCCCGACATGCCGGTGCGGAAGCGCAGGTAGATGTCGCGCGGCGTCGATCCGCCGTGGAACAGCCAGGGCTCGGTGAGGTCGGTTGCGCGGAGCGGATGCTTCCAGTCGTCCTCGAAAGCGTTCTGCACCGCGCTCGTGCCGCGGCCGTCGGTGCCGTGGCACGAGGCGCACTTCAGCCTCTCGTACACCTGCTGGCCCCGCGCCACGCTCTGCGGCGTGCTCGCGACCGGACTGCCGAGGGCCACGACCTGCGGCCGCTCGCTCGCGAAGCGGGACGAGAAGGACTTGACATACGCGAGGACGGCGTCGATGTCCGCGTCCGTCAGGAGCCCCCTCCATGCCGGCATCGCCGACCCGGGCAGTCCCTCCCGGATGCTTCGGGCCAGATCGTCATCGGTGGGGATGCTGCCGCTCTCGGTCGTTCGCAGCTCGTAGCGGCCCGCGGTGAAGTCGCGCGGCCGCGGCGTGAGAAACGCCGCCGCGGGGCCGTCGCCCTGCCCGGTCGCGCCGTGGCATTCGGCGCAGTGCTGCTCGTAGACGGCCCTGCCGCGCGGTGCTCCGGTGGACGAAGTGATCGTCTGGGCATGAGACGCGCCGCCTGGCATCGACGCGGCAGCCCACAGGGCGGCGGCGGCGAGAACGGCGACTGCGCGTCGCGAGTGGGTCATGAGTGGGGCTCCTGGGCTGGCCGAAAGACCGCCCATCTTACACGAACCGGAGAGGCTTCCATGAGATCTCCGGGTTCGTCGATTCGGCGCCCTCCTCGGCGATCGGGGCTAGGTGGACGATCCTGCCCGACAGTTTTGCCGCGCTGACCGCTGCGGTCGATACCGGGCCGTACCGGCGGGAGGGGACCAAGCACTTCCTCCGGGACTTCGGCCCTGTCGGGTACCACTCGGCCGACGAGTACGCGCACGCCGTGGGATCGGCGCTGCTGGCGCCGATCCTCGGCAACGGAGATCAGCGGACGCTCGAGACCGACCCGGCGGCGGACGCTCGCCGCCTACAACGAAGCACTCGAGCGCTTCCATCTGGACGGGTTCGTCTATCCCGGGCTCCCGGGAGGCCGACGTCTCAAATCACACGGCAGGCAGCGGTTCTTGCCGCGTTTCGCCGCCGGACCGTTATGCTGACGTCAGGGATTCCACACGATCGCAGCCCGGCACCACGAAGGCGGCAGTGCGCCGACGCGGCGCGTCCCTTCGGCTGCCGGGACCGCGACAGGAGTGATCAGCCATGGATGTGCAGGAGTACAAGCGTCGCTTGCTGGACCTCGAAGCCCGACTGTCGGGCCGAACCGCGCGCGAGCGTCACGATGGGCGGACATCGGCGGAGAGCTCGCCGGGGGACGTCGGCGACGCCAGCGTGATCGACGAAGGACGGAGTCAGGAGTTCACCGAAGAGGAGCTCGACGTCGCCGTGCTCCAGCAGGTGAGAGAGGCCCTGCGCCGGATCGACGCTGGCACGTTCGGCCGCTGCGTTGTCGACGGCGGGCCGATCGAGCAGAGACGTCTCGACGCGATCCCGTGGACCCCCTACTGCCTCAAACATCAGCAGCTGCTCGAGGCGGCCGCGCGGCCCAGGCCGACGCTCTAGGTGCGCTGACCCCGACGGCTCCTGGAACGGGGCGAACCAGTGGAGGCCGTGCCAGGCTGGCCCGAGCGCGACGGCCGCGGCCGACGAGAGGGCCCACAGGCCAGGGCGGCGCGCTGTCGGGTCGCTGTCCCGCCAGGATGATTTCCTAAACAATATAAAAGAAACTGGATTTGTCAAGCTTGGGTGTCAGGGCCGACCCAGGGCGATGTGGTCCTGCCGGAAACCGGCCAGACCCGGGCGGAAGAGGTCAAAAGAAGTCAGCAGGGGGGTACAGTAGTCAGTGGCTGTTCGTGAAGCACATCCATTCAGGGAGTTGCGCACATGCTGAACAGGTTGCTCGTGATCACCGGGACGTTCGTCACACTTGGGCTCGCGGCCGGGGCCTCCGCCCAGTCCAGCTCCGCCGCGACGGCCAACGCCGCCAAGAAGATCAATCTCGAGGGTTGCCTCTACCCGCAGCAGGCGATGACGATGGGGAGCGCCGGGACGGCGTCGATGGCGAAATCGACGGGGAAGATGGAACAGTACGTGGTGACGGACCCGATGGTCATCTCGGCGTCGGAAGGGGTGAGCGCCTCTCCCAAGCAGGTATTCAAGGTCGAGCGGGTGGACCAGGCGCGCCTGCGGGAGTTGAGCGGCAAGCGGGTGCAGGTGCTTGCGAACGTCCCGGCCAGCGATCAGCTGCAGGTGCTCTCGATCGTCCAGGCCGAGGGTTCCTGCCCCGACACCCCGAACGCGGGCTCCTAGGCCGGCGTCCGTCGCTCGCCGCCTGAGGCACGTCCGCCCGTGACCAGGCCGCGGGCCTCGAAGGGCGGACCGGCGCGCGCGCTGCGCCTATCGGCCCTTCTCGTGCGATCGGGCCGGAGTGGCGGCGACGCGCGCCAGGACGAACGTGACGTCGTCCTCGAAGCTGGACCGTCCGCGCCAGGCCATGAGCTCGCCGAGCGCCGCGTCGCTCAGACGGGCCGGGTCCCGGCCGTCTGCGGCGGCGAGCCAGCGCGTGACGCGCTCGCCGTCGAAGAACCGGCCCTCCGGGCTGCAGGCTTCCGTCACGCCGTCCGTGTACAGGAAGACGAGGTCTCCGTCGTGGAGGGCGATCTCGCTGTTCGTGTACGTCGCATCGGGGAGGAATCCCATCACAAGGCCCCGAGCGTCGACCGCCTCGACGGTGCCACCCGCGTGGCCGATGAGGAGCGGCGGATGGCCGGCGTTGGCGACGGTGATCGACCCGCGGTCGCGATCCATGACCGCGTAGACCGCCGTGACGAACCCCGACTTCAGCTGGCGGGACAGCACCCGGTTCATGGCCGTCAACACGCGCGCGGGATCGCGCGCGTGGTCGGCCTGCGTGGAAAAAGCCAGCTTGACCATCGACGCCACGAGCGCGGCCGGCACGCCGTGGCCGGAGACGTCGGCCACCAGGACTCCGATCGTCGACGGGCCGAGGACGACGAAGTCGTAGAGGTCACCGGCGACGGCCGTCATCGGCAGGTAGCGCACCGCGAGATCGACGCCCTGGACCCGGGGCGGCTCGCGCGGCAGCAGGGACCGCTGGATCTCCCTCGCGGTCTCGAGCTCGCGCTGCACCGCGAGCAGTTCGGCCTCCCCGTGGAACACGCTCTCGAGCACGCCGTACCCGAGCGCGGCCACGAAGGCCAGGACGCCGACCGGTTCCAGGTCGACCGACGGCATGAGCGGACGCCCGAGGTTGTGATTGAGAACGAGCAACAGGAGGATGATGCCGCCGCCCGCGATGACGGGCGTGGCGAACGTGCGGCTCAGGCGTCGGCGATACATCCAGAGATTGACGACGGCGATGGCGAGACCGACGAGCACGATCGAGGTGTTCGGAGGCATGGCGGCGCCTGGACGGCCCGTGACGGTGTCGACGGCGATCGCAGCCACCGCGTAGACGGCCTGGAACTGCCAGAATCGCCTGATCGACTGCTTCCAGCCCGCGCCGATCAACGATTCGACGAAGAGTCCGCAGGGCACGTTGATCCCGTACGTCAGGAAGGCGACGGCGTAGTTCCAGGTTCGCCTCGATCCCCCGAGCGCGGCATCCGCCAGCGGCTGCTGCGCCAGGAGCCGGGCGCCGTACATCACACAGAACACGCCGAAGATGATGAGGAGCCGCGCCGAAGCGTCGCGCCGGAGGGCGCGGGCGCCGATCGAGGCGAGCCCCAGCGCCAGGAGCATACAGGCGATGGCGATGGCGAGGAGCTCGCTCAGCGGCATGGCTGGGACGGGAACGGCATCAGGGATTCATCTGTCCGACGCTCAGTCACCGTAGAACAATCCCGGGGGAGCGCGCAATGCCGGCGGCCGCGCGTCGGCCGGCGTATAGTTCGAAGACGTGCGACAGCTCGTGATCGTCGTAGCGCTCGCCTCGGGCGGCGTGTGTCTGTCCGCGCAGGGACGCGGCCCGAAGACGCCGGCCGCCTCGGGCTCGGGTGGCACGGAGGACGCCTTCGCGGTGCTGTCGACAGAGGCCCAGAATGGCTCCCTCTTCCCCCACGGCGTGCCCGGCGGGCAGACGCTCGACGGCGCTCGCGCGGAAGTGGAACGCGAGCTGGGTCACTACCGCCTCGTCGCGCAGAGCCGGTGGCAGGCCCCGATGGGCTGGGGGGGACTGTGGGGCGCCCGGGATGCGGCCGGATACGTCTCGGTCAGCATCTGGACACCCGACGAGTACGACCAGACGAAGGATCGCGCCGTGGTGGCCTTCCAGCCGGCGCGGCAGGACTCCCTGGCGCCGGAGGAGCTGTCGGAGCTGCTGTCGGCGGCCCAGACGACGCAGTCCGAAGGCGACCTGCTCGAGGTGAGCCTTCCGCAGCAGAAGGCCGCCTCGAAGGCCGGCTGCTCGTCGCAGACTACGCTGACGCTGCGCGTGACCAACGGCGCGCTGGTCGAGGAGAGCGTGACCGCCTACTGCGACGTGTCGGCGTCCGATGCCGGCAGCGGCGGGGGAGACAGTCCTGAGCCAGGCCAGTGACGCGCAGGCCGCCTGACCCGGTGGCGATCGTCTGAGCGATCACGAACGGTGCCGTGAGCCCGCCTCGGCAGGTTCGCCGGGGGCGGAGCCCGTCCTCTACGGGGGGCTCGCTGGCGCAGGAACCAGGCCGGGGCCGTCGCCGAGGCGGGACTGGAGCTGCGCGAACGCCCGCGCGGTCTGCTGGGCGAGCGGCTCGTGCGGGCACTTGAGCTCCAGCATGATCCAGCCGTCGAACGACACGCCCGCGAGGCCGTCTCGAATCGCGCGCCAGTCGATGACGCCGTCGCCGGGGGCGAGGTGGTCGTCGTGCTGCCCCCGGTGGTCGTTCGCGTGGACGTGCGTCAGGCGCGGTCCGGCCACCTCCAGGAATCGCCACCAGTGATGGCCCAGCGTGGTGTGGCCGGTGTCGAGGCAGACGCCGACCGACGGTGACAGGCGCTGCAGGACGGAGCCGAACTCGTCGGGATCGCCGCCGACGAGGTGGGGAAGTGGACTCTCGACGGCGAGCACGAGCTTCATGCGGTCGCACGCCCGGGCGACGATCGCGAGCGACTCGGCTGCGTGGGCGAGCCGCTGCTCCACGTCCTGCGGACGGCGCGGCACGTCGGTCACGTGCGCCACGACAATCGATCCCCCGAGATCCCGGATGGCGGTGGCGGCGGCGAGCACGGCGGCGATCGCCGCCTGGCGCCGGGTGGGATCGGGATCGCTCAACTCGAACGAGCCGCCGAACGGCGCGTGGATCGAGACGGCGCGAAGCGCCACATGGTCGAGACGCTCGCGAACGGCCGCGACGTCGGCCTGGCGGCCGGGATCGAAGTGGTGCCTGGGCGTTCCAATCTCCAGGCCGCGCACGGGTCCGCCCCCGAGCGCGTCGAGCACGTCCAGGATCGGTTGGTTGCCGCACCCGCCGGTCGAGACGCCGATACGTGGATTCATCACATCCCCCTCGCGAGCAGCCGGTCGCGGTCGGACCGGAGGTCGTGCGTGCAGGCTTCTCCGGGGCACAGACCTTTCTCCTGCGCAGACCGGCAGTTGAAGTCGATTCCCTGATCCAGGCCTGTCGCCACCATCCCCGCGAACACGCGCACGTCGAACTCGGCGCGCGTCTGGGCGTCCATCCGCGTCCAGCGGTTCCCCCAGCCGAAGTCCTTGGCGTAGCGCGAGTGTACGAGGCACGCGATACGCCGGGGATGCCAGCCGCGGCTCAGCAGGTACCGCGTCACGTGCTGCACGTGCTCCGGCTTGAGCAGAAGATCGTTCGGGGCCGCGATCGCCGAGCGGACGCAAGGCACCAGCGCGTGAAGGTCGAGGTGATCGGAGGCCTCCGGCCACGAAGATGGCGGCGGAGGGCCGGCGGCGTAGAAGTCCTGATGGAAGCGGAACAGGGCGGAGGCGCGATAGGCGTCGAGGAGGCGTCCGATGCCGTCGGCGACGATGGGAATCTCAGCCGACGCGTGCGCCGCGATGTCCGCCGCGGCCTCCGGTTCGCGGCCCGTCTGCAGGACGTCCATCACGGACCGGGAGGCCAGGGGAACGGCGATGAGCGGAGGGCTGGTGGAGGCGGCCGGTCCCATCACGTCGGGTCGGAATCTGTGCATCTGGTACGCGCCGAAGGCCACCCGCAGGTGGCGGATGTCCAGAGGATCACCGGCATACGTGAAGTCGAGCGAGACACACTCGCGTCCCCACGGATCGGGCCCGACCACCGTCCCGTTGACGACGACAGGAAGATGGCTGTGGGGGACGGCGCTCTGGATGACGAGATGCGCGAAGTATTCGATCAGCAGGCCCAGTCCCGTGTACGCGCGAGCCAGCTTCGGGGTGACAGTGGCGCGGGCCCAGGGCGGCCGGCGCTCGCTGCAGGTGGCGATCCAGCTGGGGGTCGGCACCAGGGCCGCCAGGCTGGCGACGAGCGGGCTCGCGAGTCCCACGCGTCCCGTGAAGTGGTAGCCCCGGCCCGTCATGATCGCCATCAGCGGCAGGTCGAACGCGTCGAGCAGATCCTGCACGGCCCTGCGGGTGGGCTCCATCTTGAGAAACGCGTCGCCGGGATGCTCGAAGGCCTCGCCCGGCCGATCGACGTTCTGGTAGTCGATGTCCAGGTGCACGAGCAGGTCTCGCCGGTCCCACATCGAGCGGGAGAGATCCGCGCCGGCCCGCATCAGGCGGTCGAGATCCCCTGGCGGGAACCGTGGCGCATGATTCCAGTCGACCTGGGCGCCCGCGGTCATGCCCGCGAGAAAGACGGCGGTGACCGGTGCCCGGCCTGATGCGCCGCAGTACTCCCGGATGCGCTGGCGGACCGCCGGAGCGCGGTAGTACTCGGCAATCGTGCCGCGCGCATCCGGAAGGCCGTTCGAGGTCACGCTCCGGGTCCTGCAAGATCCTTGCTGGCCGCTTTTCGCCGACGGGCTCTCCACAACGTCCATCGCGGGCGGCTGACCGTCGATCCTTATAGAGACCCGATCGCGATCCGGTCCGTCAATCGAACGCCAGCTCTGCCGGAAAGCCGGCAGCCACGCGGGCCGGCCGCGAGCGGCGGACCGAAGCCCGCGTGGCAGGTCCTTTGAATGGTTCACCGGGCGGTCACCCTTCGACGGCGATCCAAACGGCGGTCGATCGACGCAAGGTGGGCGTTGAGAGGCAATCCGACGGCAGCGGGGCGAACATGACCATTACGCTCGAGAGCGAGATTCGGCGGTTGTTCGAGGCGCCCATGGGTGCTGCCGCGGGCAATGGCGCGCGGCGACGGCCGGCGGTGTCTCCGGCGCTTCCTCGAGACGGCGATCCGCCCGCGGGCGACGACTTCGAGGATGCGCGACAGGGCGCGACGTGGGGCCGGCCAGCGGTTGGCGAGCCCGAGGGCGAAGAGGAGGGGCGTGGCGCGGAGACGGCGCGCGTGGGAGACGTCGAGCCGATCCGTGTCTACCTGAACGAGATCGGACAGGTGCCGTTGCTGAAGCGTGACCAGGAGGCGGACATTGGCCGGCGGATCGAGACGGCGCGGCGGAACGAGCTCGGCGCCCTGGCGTCGATTCCGTTTGCGGTCGAACGCCTTGTCGAGCTGGCAGCCCGCGTCGAGCGCTCCGAGCTGCCGTTCGAGGACCTCATCGTCTTCCCGGAGGGCCGAGAGGCGGGCGTGGACGAGGCCCTGGCCGTGCTGCGGACGTTCGCGCGCATCGGGCGCCTGGCGCGCCAGGTGAAAATGCTCCGGACGAAGGCGGGCAACCGCCGGTTCGCCGCCTCGACGCGGGCCCGCTCCGAGCGCGGCGCGCTGCGGGCGGAAACGGATCTCCAGACACTGCTCCTCGCCCAGCACATCAAGCCGGACGTCGTCGACGCCCTGGCGGGCGAGCTTCGCGTGCTGGTGGAGACGGCGCGCGTGCCGGCGGGTGAGCCGTCGGCCGAACCGCGACGCACGCGGCTCCGCGCGTTCGAGCAGCGGGTCGGCCTCCCGCTCGGGGAGTTCGAACGGCGCTTCGCGCAGGTGCTGGAGCACGAGGAGGCCGTCCGCGCCGCGAAGCGGGAGCTGACGATCGCGAACCTGCGGCTGGTCGTGTCCATTGCGCGACGCTACGTCGGACAGGGGCTCTCGCTGGTCGACCTGATCCAGGAGGGGAATCTCGGTCTGATGAAGGGCGTCGACCGGTTCCAGGTCCCGGCGCGGCTTCAAGTTCTCGACCTATGCGACCTGGTGGATCCGCCAGGCGGTCCGGCGCGCGATTGCCGACCAGGGGCGCACGATCCGCATGCCGAGCCACGCGATCGACTCGCTGCGCGAGATCGAAAAGGCGCGGCGTGCCCTGCGCGAGGAACTCGGACGCGAGCCGACGGTCCACGAGATCGGCGCCCGGGCGGAGCTTGCGCCGGACAAGGTGGAGTTCCTGCTGCGATCGGCTGCGGCGCCCTCGTCGCTCGACATGCCGCTCGGCGACGAGACGCCGCTCGGCGCCATCCTGCCCCTGGACGCACCGGGACCGGAGGAGCTCACGCTCGCGCGGGACCTCCGGCTGCGCGTGCATCGATACCTGGCGAGCCTGTCGCCGCGCGAGCAGGACGTGCTTCGGCTTCGCTACGGCATCGACACGGATCACGAGCACACGCTCGAGGAGATCAGCCGTCTGCTGTCGGTCAGCCGCGAGCGCGTCCGCCAGATCGAGGTGAAGGCGCTCGGAAAGCTGAGACACCGGCGCCTCGGCGTTCGCCATGCCTCTTGAGAGCCGGGCGGAGGCCGGGCGCCTGCTGGCCGCGCGGCTGGCGGCGTACCGGGGCCGCCGGCCGCTCGTGCTCGCGATTCCCCGCGGCGCGGTGCCCATGGGCCGGATTGTCGCGGATGCGCTGGACGGCGACCTCGATGTGGTCCTCGTGCGAAAGCTCGGGGCACCCGGCGAGCCGGAGCTCGCGATTGGGTCCGTCGACGAGACCGGGCAGGTCTACCTGGATCCCGACGCGCGCATTCTCTGGGACGCCGCCTACCTCGAGCGGGAGACGGCGGCGCAGCAGGAGGCGCTCCGGCGGCGCCGCCGGCTCTATCGGCCGGCGGGATCTCCGATCGACGCCAGGGACCGCACCACGATCGTCGTCGACGACGGAGTGGCGACCGGATCGACGATGGTCGCCGCGCTGCGCGCCGTGCGAGCGCGACATCCGAAGCGGCTGATCGCCGCCATGGGAGTCGCCTCGGCCGAGGCGCTGCGGCTCGTCCGCGCCGAAGCCGACGAGGTCGTCTGCCTGGAGGTGCCGGTGCCGCTGCTCGCGATCGGCTACCACTTCCGCGAGTTCCCGCAGGTCTCCGACGACGAAGTGGTCGCCGCGCTCCGGGCGCGGAGGCTCAGCGACGCGGACCCGCGGCGGGATGAGCCGCGACCTTGACCGCGCCCCGCTGTCGCCGCGCGAAGTCCTGCAGCTGGCGGCGGGCCGCCTCGAACGCCTCGCGGACGGCGACCGCGGCGTGCGTGCGCCCGGGGGCGAGCTCGACGCCCTTGGTCAGCTTCTCGACGCCAATCTGCTGCACGGCGGCGTGCAGGTTCGCGTCGTGTGTCGCGACAATCTCCTCGCCGGGAACGGTCAGATCGATGCGCACGTGAAAGCGGTTGCCCGACTCGTGGCGGCGCTGCTCGAACTCCACGAGGACGCGGCAGCCGACGATTCCCTTGTAATAGCGCTCGAGCCTGGCGATGCGCGTCAGGATGTCCGCCTCGAGCGCGTCCGAGTGAGCAATTCCCCGAAACGTGATGGCCGGTGTGGTCTGCATGCCGGGTCGGAGTGCAAAGGGCGCACCAGCGGGCCTGACGCCCCTCGGGCAGCGGAAGGCTGAGCTGGGACGACGCCTCTGCCGGATTGCCGGCGCTGCCTGGCCGGCCTCGTCCACGTCGGGAGGACGTCGGCGGTAGCTCAGTATTTGCGGCCAAAGCGGACCCTGCCGGAGAGGCCCCCGGTGCACGTGCCGCAGGCGGGGCCGTTTTGCGATACCCTCCGTGCTTCATGGACGGCTCCGGCATCGCCCCGGATTTCACCGACAGTCCGCTCTGGAACGCCGATCTGGCACCGGCGACGCCCGACCGGCGAACGTGGTCGACGTACCACATCACCGCGCTCTGGATCGGGATGAGCGTCACGATCACGAGCTACACGCTGGCGTCCGGTCTCATCCAGCAGGGGATGACCTGGTGGCAGTCCCTGCTGACGATCCTGCTCGGCAACCTCATCGTCCTGGTGCCGATGGTCCTGAACGCCCACGCCGGCACCAAGTACGGCATCTCGTTCCCCGTGCTCTGCCGCGCGAGTTTCGGCGTGCGCGGCGCAAACGTGCCGGCGATGCTGCGGGCGCTGGTGGCGTGCGGGTGGTTCGGGATTCAGACCTGGATCGGCGGCCTGGCGCTCAATGCGCTGCTGAGCGCGGCGTGGCCCGCGTGGCGGAACGTCCCGGGCAACGCGGCGCTCTCGTTCGCGGCGTTCTGGCTGGCGCAGGTCTGGATCATCGCGGGCGGCCTCGAGGGCATCAAGAAGCTCGAGGGCTGGTCCGCGCCGGTGCTGCTCGCCGGCTCGCTGGGGCTGCTCTGGTGGGCCGTGGACGTCGGCGGGGGGCTCGGCCGCGTGCTCGACGCGTCCGTGCGGCTCCAGGCGGGCCGGACGCCGTTCTGGCGGCTGTTTCCCGCGGCGCTGACGGCCAACGTCGGCTACTGGGCGACGCTCAGCCTGAACATCCCGGATTTCACGCGCTACGCGCGAAGTCAGCAGTCGCAGATCCTGGGACAGGCCCTGGGCCTGCCGACGACGATGACCGTCTTTGCGTTCGTCGGCGTGGCCGTCACCAGCGCGACGCTGCTGGTGTTCGGCCAGGCCATCTGGGACCCGGTCGCCTTGATCGCGCGGATCGGGAGCCCCCTCGTCATCATCCTCGGAGCGCTCATCGTCCTCGTGGCGCAGATCACCACGAACATGGCGGCCAACGTCGTGTCGCCATCGAACGACTTCTCGAATCTGGCGCCCCGGAAGATCAGCTACGTGACCGGCGGGTTGATGACGGCCGTCATCGGCGTCGTGATGATGCCGTGGAGGCTGTACGCCGACGCCGCCGCCTACATCTTCACCTGGCTGATCGGCTACTCGAGCCTGATGGGCGCCATCGCCGGCATCCTGATCGCGGACTACTGGGTGCTGCGGCGGACGGTGCTCTCGCTGGGCGACCTGTTCCGGATGGACGGGCGCTATGCCTATCGGGGCGGGGTCAACGCCCGGGCCGTCGCGGTGCTCGCCGTCTCGATCCTGCCCGTGGTGCCGGGCTTCGCCCACGCGGCGCTCACGCCGGGGGGACAGGTGGCGAACCCGACGTTCCTCGACTCGCTCTACACCTATGCCTGGTTCGTCACCTTCGGCCTCAGCTTCGTCCTCTACCTGGCGGTGAGCCGGCGCGCTACGACCGCCGGGGACTGAAGCCCACCCGCCACGCGCCCGTCATCGCCGCTCCAGCGTCGCGATCGAGAACGCCGGGTTGCCCCAGGCCGTGGGCGGCGTGTAGTTGACCAGCACGGGATTGGCGCCGAAGCTGGCGAGCACGCGCCAGTCCTTGGAGATCGCGTTCCACCGCGCGGCCTGCTCCTGCCCGGGGTGGCGCTCGTCGAAGCCCCACTGCGGCACCAGGACGACCGCCGGCGTCGCGAGCGCGTGCAGCTCCGTGTCGAGCGCCGTCGGATTGGAGACGTAGTCGACGACCTTGACGTGGCGCCCGGAGGCCTCGAGCGGACGGGCGTCGAAGGCGAGCTGCGGGGGAGCCACGATCGTCCAGCCCGGTTCGATGTGGGCATCGAGCCACGCCGTGGCGAGGTTGCGGGAATCGGCGTGGTCGCGCAGTTCGGCGTGCACGTGCGACCAGGGAACGGCGGCGACGAGCAGCACGATGGCGGTCGCGACGCTGGCCGTCCGCACGCGCCGCGGCGGGAGCCAACCTCGGCGGCCGAGGGTGCCGAGGATCCAGCGGTGCGCGCGCGCGACGCCGTACGCCAGGCACATGGCCAGCAGGGGCTGGATGCTCAGCACGTTACGCGCGAAGTGGACGTGCTGCCAGACGAGGAGCCAGAGCAACGCGACCGGAAACGACGCGATCATCACTGTGCGGCGCCAGTCGGCGGCAGCGAAGGCCCCCAGGCCGATCGCCGCCAGCACGGTCCCCGGAATGCCGAGCTCGGAGATGAAGTGGCCGCCGTAGAACACGACCTGCTGGAGCCCCGGCTGCGCGTCGGCGCCGGCGTGGCCGCCGGCGTAGTGATACGCCTCGGCTCCGACGCCGTTGAGGAACCCGGGGATGTCGATCACGCTGTACGGCACGACGAGGAGGAACGCCACGACCATGGCGACGAGCGCCAGTCCGCAGGCGAGGAGCCGGCGGCCCGGCCGCAGGTAGAGCAGGCACGTCAGCAGCACGGGCAGGACGGCGAACGCGAGGGTGTACTTGCTGCCGGTGGCGAGGCCGGCGAGCGCCCCCGGCACGACCGCCGCCGCGGCAATCGAGGGCCGGCGCGTCGCGCGCAGGCACGCCACGATCGTCAGCATCACGAATGTGGTGCCCACGATGTCGACGTTCAGGTAAGTCCACGCGTGATAGAAGAACAGCGGCGTCGCCATGAGAGCGAACGGGGCGAGCAGGATCGACGCCGGCGTCTGGAAGGCGAGCCAGGCCGCCGCGCCCGTCGCGCCGAGCGCGATCACGGCGAGCAGGATGAAGACCTCGCGCGCGCCCGCAACGACGCGGGGCACGTCGTAGAACGGGTATCCCACCGTGCCGATCTGGCTGACATCGCGCACTTCCTGGTGTGACGCGGCGCGCAGGAATCCGCCCGCCATGCCGACCGCGGCCAGGTACTTGGGCAGCGACGGATAGTTGAAGATGTAGGGGTGCAGCGTGCCTTCGACGATCATCCGGTCGGCGGGCCCGCTCACGAAGCCTTCGTCGACGTCGGAGGGGTACGGCAGCGTGCGCTGCAGCGAGTGCAGCATCAGCCAGGCGGCGCCGCCGCAGAAGATCAGGAGCAGCGCCGTCCACCAGCGGAGCTGCCGGCGCACGCCCGGATCGAAGGTCGAATTCACGCGCCGATCATATTACTTGTTACGTGCCGTGCCCGGCCGCACGAGGCGCCCGCCGCCAGGCCCCTCAAGGGCGGGCGAGCTTGGCGTAGGAGGCCTCGAGGCGGCGCCTCGTCTTCTCGAGGCGGTCGCGCAGGCCCCCCCGGGCCTCGCGCTGGACGCCCCATCGCCGCAGCCCGCTGAACAGCCCGTGCAGCGCGTCGACCCGCGACCGGTTCACGTAGATGAGGTACACGGCGCGGCCGCCGTCGGCGGCCCGCTGGACGGCGATCGTCGATCCGAGCGACCCGTCGAGGTAGTGGCTCGCGTAGAAGTTGATCGACATCGTGTAGGTGAGCGTCGACGCGCCCACCGGCTCGGTGTAGAAGCTCATCTGCGTGAGCGAGATGAGCGGCTTGAACGCCGCCTTCTCCTTGGACCAGTACACGATCGTCTCGAGCCCGGCGGCCGGCGGCTCGCCGGCGACGGCGCGAAAGTAGTCCGGCGCCTCCTGAAAGAGATCGGCGGATGCGTCCAGGATGCCGTGCATGGCGGCCTCGAAGGAGTGGGACGCGCCGTCCGCGTACGGCGGCAGCGCCGAGAGGCCGCCGGCGAGGAACGCGCGCGTGCAATCGAGGAGCATTCCCTTGAACACGCGCGCCGCGGTCTGGTCGGCGTCCGGCGCGTTCCAGTCGATCGCGCCGTTCAGCCTCGCCATCGCCTCGGCCGACAGCTTGAGATCGCAGTGGCCGGGCCGGCAGTGCCGGAGGGCACGGAGGTCGTCGTCGGACAACGTGAGCGTGTCGAGGTCGGCGAGCGACGGGGGAGTGCTGAACACGCCGAGCTCGAGCACCGCGTCGTCGCGCTTGAAGTCGGCGATGTCGCCGAGGCGCGCCAGGAAGTACTGGCGCGGCACCTCGACGCGCACCGCGCCGGCGATGGCGATCTCGCCGGCCGCCTGGGTGTCGAGCCCGCGGCTGATGACGTTCCCGTGGAGGACGTCCTCGACGTCCTTCTGGCCGAAGCCGAGGCGTCCGAGCAGCGTCGCGAGCTCGTCATCGGGCGCCGGCGCCTGAGGTGAGGCGGATCCGGGGGGGCCGGCGAGGACCGCCAGGGCCAGCGCGAGGCACGACACGCGCAGCACGCGGCGGCCGTGCGTGACAAGATGCGCACCCAATCGATAGAGTAAAGGCCGTGGGTGCATGGATCGTGACGCCGTCCGTGTCGCCGGCGCCGCCGTCGGCGCGGGGCCGGGCTGGCGAGGGGGATACGCCGGGCTGCCCGAACCGGACCGTGCTCGCGGCCTTCATTGTACTGTGGCTCGTTGCACCGTGCCTGCCCGCGGCCGCGCAGGCGCCGCCTCCGCCGCCCCTCTGGTCCGGCAAAGCCGAGCTCTCGCTCGTGGCAGCGACGGGTAACACATCGGCCAAGACACTCGGGGCGAGCGGCGAAATCGATTACCGGCCCGACGGCTGGACCGTCCTGACGCAGGCGCACGGCGTTCGCAGCACCGATGACCAGCAGGTCCAGGCGGCGTCGCTGACCGGGCTCTTCCGCGTTTCACACGTCCTGCGGGACGGTTTCCAGGCGTTCGGTCAGACGGGCTATCTGCGCAACACCTTCGCCGGGATCGGGCGCCGCGTGACGGTCGAGGGCGGCCTGAGCTATGCCCTGATTCCCGATGCGGACCCGCAAACCGTCGAGCTCCGTGGTGGCCTGGGCTACTTGTACGAGCGTCACACGGAAACACCGACCAGCAAGGTTGCGACGGGAAGCGCCGGGGCGCGGTACCGCTGGCGGCTGTCCGCCCACAGCCAGCTGAGCGATGAGCTCGTCGTGACGAGCAATTTCGCGGACAGCCGCGACTGGCGCCTCTCGCAGAACGCGAGCGTCTCGGCGGCGGTGGTCGAGGGCGTGTCGCTCAAGATCAGTCAGCAGCTCGACTTCCGCCACGAGCCGGAGCCCGGCTTCCTCCGGACGGACACGCTCACCTCGGCGGCGATGGTGGTGACGTTTTGATCGAACGGCTCGAAGGACCGGCCGACGCATGAAGCCAGGCGCATCGCCGCACGACGGTCTCTGGTACAAGGACGCGATCATCTACGAGGTGCCGGTCAAGTCCTTCTACGACGGCAACGGAGACGGCACCGGCGACTTCGCCGGGCTCTGCGAGAAGCTCGACTACATCACGGACCTGGGCGTCACGTGCGTGTGGCTGCTGCCCTTCTTCCCCTCGCCCCTGCGCGACGACGGCTACGACATCGCCGACTACCGCACGATCAACCCGACCTACGGCGGCCTGGAGGATTTCAAGCGCTTCCTGGCGGCCGCGAAGGCTCGGAAGCTGCGCGTGCTCGTCGAGCTGGTCATGAACCACACGTCGGACCAGCATCCGTGGTTCCAGACCGCGCGCCGCGCGCCGGCCGGATCCGCCGAGCGCGACTTCTACGTGTGGAGCGACAACGACAAGAAGTACGGGGACGCGCGCATCATCTTCGTCGACACCGAGACCTCGAACTGGACCTGGGACCCGGTCGCGCAGGCCTACTTCTGGCACCGCTTCTTTCACCACCAGCCGGATCTGAACTACGACAATCCGGCCGTGCTCCGCGAGATGATCAACGTGCTCGACTACTGGCTCGACATGGGCGTCGACGGCTTCCGGCTCGACGCCGTGCCCTACCTGGCCGAGCGCGAGGGCACGAGCTGCGAGAACCTGACCGAGACGCACGCGATCATCAAGGCCGTGCGGGCCAGCGTGAACCAGCGGACGGGCGCGCGCATGCTGCTCGCCGAGGCGAACCAGTGGCCGACCGACGTCCGCCCGTACTTCGGCGAGGGCGACGAGTGCCACATGGCGTACCACTTTCCCCTCATGCCCCGCATCTTCATGGGGCTGCACCTCGAGGACTCGCGGCCGATCATCGAGATCATGGAGCGGACGCCGGCGATTCCCGAGACGTGCCAGTGGGCGCTGTTCCTGCGGAACCACGACGAGCTCACGCTCGAGATGGTCACCGACGACGAGCGCGACTACATGTACCTGGCGTACAGCGCCGACCCGAAGGCCAGGCTGAACCTGGGCATCCGGCGCCGCCTGGCGCCGCTCATGGGCAACAGCCGCCGGCGGATCGAGCTGCTGAACGCGCTCCTCTTCTCGTTCCCCGGCACCCCGATCATCTACTACGGCGACGAGATCGGCATGGGCGACAACATCCACCTCGGCGACCGCAACGGGGTGCGGACGCCGATGCAGTGGACCGGCGACCGCAACGGCGGCTTCTCGCGCTCGGATCCGGCGCGGCTGTACAGCCCGGTGATTGCCGATCCGATCTTCGGCTATCAGGCGGTGAACGTCGAGGCGCAGGAGGGCGACAGCTCGTCGCTGCTGCACTGGATGAAGAACCTGATCCGGCTGCGCAAGCAGTTCCGGGTCTTCGGCCGGGGCACGATCGAGTTCCTGCAGCCGGCCAACCAGAAGGTCCTCGCGTACATCCGGCGCTACGAGCGTGACATCATCCTGTGCGTGGCGAACCTCTCGCGGACGGCCCAGCCGGTGGAGCTGGACCTGCGGGCGCTGGCCGGCCTCACACCGGTCGAAATGCTGGGCTACACGGAGTTCCCGCGCATCGGAGAGCTGCCGTATTTGTTGACTCTCGGGCCGCATGGCTTCTACTGGTTCGAACTCCAAGGCACCCGGCGCTGACGGGGCGGGCGGCGTCGCGGTCGGCCTGACCACCTACAACCAGGCCGGCACGATCGCCGGCGTCGTCCAGGCGGCGTGCCGCGCCCTGGACGCACGGCCGGATGCGGAGCAGTCGGCCGTGCTCGTCGCCGACAGCGGGTCGACCGACGGCACCGTCGAGGCGGCCCGCCGCGCGGGCGGCGATCGCGTGGTCGAGGTGCAGACCCCGCGGCACTCGCCGCTCGGGGCGATGCCGTATCACGGGCAGCCCGGCCGCGCCGGCGCGCTGCACGCGCTGCTCGATGCGGCGCTCGGACGAGGCGCGAGTGCGTTCGTGGCCGTGGACGGCAGCCTGAAGGGGCCGGCCACCGATCACGTGGAGCGGCTCCTCGCGCCGGTGCTCGAGGGCGAGGTGGACTACGTCGCGCCGTACTACACGCGGCATCCCTTCGACGGACCGATCACGGGCGCGATCGTCGCGCCCGTCTTCCGCGCGCTCTACGGCGTCGGCATCCGGCAGCCGGCGTCGGCCGAGTTCGGCTGCTCCGTCCCGTTCGCCCGGCACCTGCTCGAGCAGGAGTGGTGGGAGCGCGACGGCGCGCCCGTCGGCGTCGACCTGTGGCTCGCCTCGGCGGCCGTGTGCGACGGATTCCGGATCTGCGAGGCGCCGCTCGGGGTCCGCGACGCCGCGCCGCCGGAGGCGCCGCCCGACCTGAGCACGACGCTGGCGCAGGTCGTCGGCGCGCTCTTCGCCGACCTCGAGGAGCGCGTCGACGAGTGGCAGCGCGTCCGGGAGGCCGAGCCCGCGCCGGTGTGCGGCGAGGCGCCGCCGGGCGGCTCGGCCGCGCCGCAGCTCAACCTCCATCGCCTGGCCGACTCGTTCCGGCTCGGGTACCAGGAGCTGCGCGAGATCTGGACGTGGGTGCTGCCGCCGCGGACGCTCGTCGAGCTGCGGCGGATCGCCGCGGCTCCGGTCGAGGAGTTCCGCTTCGACGACCAGCTGTGGGCGTCGATCGTGTACGACTTCGCGTTCGGCTATGCGTTCCGGGTGATGGCGCGCGATCACCTTCTCCGTTCGCTCGCGCCCCTCTATGCGGGATGGATGACCTCGTTTCTCGTACAGTCGGCGGGTGCCGAGGCTCGCGCCGCGGCGCGGCTCGCCGACGTGGCCGCGGCGTTCGAGGCGCAGAAGCGGTACCTCATCTCGCGCTGGCGCTGGCCGGAGAAGATTCGCCGATAAGGAGCAGCCATGTGGGAGCAAATTGAACGGATCGTTCGGCAGGCGATGAGCCAGATGGCGCAGCAGCTCGCCAGTTTCCTGCCGGGTGTGCTCGTCTCGCTCGCGCTGCTCGTGGCGACGCTCATCGTCGCCGTGCTCGTGCGCGTGATCGTCGTCCGCGCGCTCAAGGGACTGGAGTTCGACCGCCGCGCCGAGCAGTTCGGCCTGGCCGGCCTCAGGACGTGGTCGGCCTCCGCGAGCCCGTCCCTCGTCCTCGGGCGGATCGCGCAGTGGACGATCCTCGTCCTCGGGCTGCTGCTCAGCCTGACGGCGCTGAACGCCACGATTCCGTCGCAGCTCGCGATCACGCTGATCGAGTACGTGCCGCACCTGTTCGCGGCCTTCCTCATCATCGTCGTCGGCATGCTGATCTCGCAGCTGCTGGCCCGGTCGACGCTCATCGGCGCCGTGAACATGCAGATCCACTCGGCGCGTCTCATCAGCCTCGCCGTGAAGTGGCTCGTGCTCATCATCGCGGTCGCGATGGCGCTCGATCACCTGGGCATCGGCCGCAGCATCCTGCTGCTCGCCTTCGGGATCCTCTTCGGCGGCATCGTCCTGACCGCGTCGCTCGCGATCGGCCTCGGGGCCAAGGACGCCGTGAGCCGCACGATCGAGCGCGAGCTGAAGCAGCAGTCCCTGCCCGACGACAAGCTCAACCACGTGTGAAGACCGCCGCCCCGGGCCGCGAGAAGATCAGGCGCGGAGGGCCGTCCACGCCGCGCGCGATAGGCATCGGGTCGGGACAGAATCCGGGGTCTTCGGTCGTCAGGACGCGCGCCAGCCCGTCTCCCTCGGCGAAGGGGAGGTCGACGGCTCCGGCTCCCCGCAGGCGCGCCACCACCAGCAGGCTCCCGCTCGCCATCGCCAGTGTCGCGGCGTCGAGGTCGCGGACGTCGGCCTGTCCCGAGGCGACGGGCGGCGGGTTCGCGGACCGCCGGAGCGAGAGGAGCGCCCGGTAGAGGCGGAGGAGGGAGGCGTGCGGCTCGCGCTCGCGCTCGGGCCAGTCGAGCCGGCTTCGCGCGAACGTGGCGGCGGCTTGCGGGTCGGGGATGCGCGCGCGCGAGGCTGGATCGGCGAAGGCGCGGAAGTGCTCGAACTCGCGGCGCCGGCCTTCCGTCACCAGTCGTCCCAGGGCCGGTTCGTGATCGGTGAAGTACAGGAACGGCGAGGAGGCGCCCCACTCCTGGCCCATGAAGAGGAGCGGGGCCTCTGGCGCGAGGAGCAGCAGCGCCGAGGCGGCGCGCCACGCGGCCGCGTCGATCTGATGCGGCAGCCGCTCGCCGAACGCCCGGTTGCCGATCTGATCGTGGTTCTGAAGCGCGATGACGAACCGGCAGAGATCGAGGCCACCCGGATCGGTCCCGCGCGGGCCTCCGAAGTGCTCGGAGCGCTGCCCGGTGTACACCCAGCCGTCGCGCAGGGCGGCGGCGACGTGATCGAGCCGCCCGCTGAAGTCGCGATAGTAGCCGTCCGCGTCGCCGGCCAGACAGCGCCGGCAGGCATGGTGGAAGTCGTCCGACCAGACGCCGTCGAGCCCCCAGCCGCCCCGGGCGGGCGCGCGGAGCATCGTCGCCAGATTCCGGCAGTCCTCGGCGACGACCAGCACGCGCCGCGGCGCCGCGCTCGCGTGCACGCGCTGGGCGATCTCGGCCACGATCGTCTGAGAGCTGTCGTCGAGAATGGCGTGCGTCGCGTCGAGCCTCAGCGCGTCGATGTGGTACTCGTGCACCCAGTGGAGCGCATTTTCGACGACGAACGCGCGTACGTGCGAGCTGGCCGCGCCGTCGAAGTTGATCGCGGCGCCCCACGGCGTGTGATGGCGGTCGGTGAAGTACTCGCGGGCTGTACGAGCCCAGCACGGCGCCATCGGGGCCCAGGTGGTTGTAGACGACGTCGAGGGCGACCGCGAGCCCGAGTCCGTGCGCGGTGTCGACGAAGCGGCGCAGGTCGTCGGGGCGGCCGTAGCAGCGCGCGGGCGCGAACGGCGCGACGCCGTCGTAGCCCCAGTTGCGGTCGCCCGGGAAATCCGCGACCGGCATGAGCTCGACGACCGTGATCCCGAGCGCGGCGAGATCGGCGAGCCGCGCCGCGGCCGACGCGAACGTGCCGCCCGGCGTGAACGTGCCGACGTGCAGCTCGTAGAAGATCGCCTCGCGCATCGACGTGCCGATCCAGGCGGCGTCCGTCCACTCGAACGCGCCGGCGTCGACGATCTGCGACGGACCGTGCACGCCCCCGGGCTGGAATCGTGAGGCGGGATCCGGCAGCAGGCGGTCGCCGTCGAGGCGGTAGCGGTACAGGGATCCGGCCGGCGCGTCCGGCGTCGAGGCGCCGAAGACGCCGTCGGCCCCCCGCTCGAGGGGGAGCGCGAACGGCTCGCCTGCGGGAGGATCGATGATCGCCTCGACGCGGCGGGACGTCGATGCCCACACGCGGAACCACGTCCGCCCGTCGTCCCGCCAGGCGCCGAGCGACGGGCGCCAGCCGTTCACCGTCACGCCGTAAGGCGCGCGAGCGCCTGCAACGGGATGTCGACCCAGTCCGGTCGGCTGCCGAGCTCGTAGCGGAGCTCGTACAGCGCCTTTTCGATCAGGTAGGCGTTCAGCAGGGCGTCGAAGGCCGGCGGGGCGGGAACGAAGGCCGCGCCGGCCGTCGCGGCGCCGTAGCCGGCGAGAAACGCACGGCACGCTGCGCCCTCCCACGCCGCCGCAGCCGCGGCGAGACGCGTGCGGTCGCCGGGGCGCGCCGAGGCCGCCTGCCCCAGGGCGGCGTGGGCGGCATATCCGAACGATCGCAGCATGCCGGCCACGTCCTTGAGCGGCGAGGTCTTCGCACGCCGCTCGGCGAGCGTCCGCGCGGGCTCTCCCTCGAAGTCGATGATCAGGAAGTCGTCCGCCGTCCGGAGCACCTGCCCGAGGTGGTAGTCGCCGTGGACGCGCGTGCGGGCGGCCCGGACCTGCATGGCCGGGGCGCCGGCCAGGACGGCGGCGAACTTCTCGCGGCCGTCGAGCAACGCCTTGGCGTGGGCGAACACGGCGGGCGGCAGCGTGCCGATGCGGGACTCGAGCAGGGCGAGCGCGTGCTCGGCCTCCTGACGGACCTGGCCGCCGAGGGCGGTCATGTCCACGCGGGTGAGCGGCTCCGGGGCGAACGCGGGATTGTCGGTGTCGCGGGCGAGGGCGACGTGCAGTTCACCGGTGCGCTCGCCGAGGCGCGTCGCGGCGGGACGGTAGGCGAGGGCCGGGTCGCCGGCGTCGAGCGCCACGGCGAGATCGGCGAGCGCGTGGTCCCAGGCCGTCCCCTCGTTGGGCACGAAGCGGTGCGTCACGAGGAGCGAGGCGGGCGCGAGCCCGGGGGCGCGGTACTCGACCGCGCCGACGAGCGGGGCGGCGCGGGGAAAGCGGACGGCGGTCAGCCACTGCCCGATCTCGACCTCCGGGTTGGGACCGGGATCGAGGTGCCGGATCAGCTTCATGACGTACTGGTCGCCGAACACGATCGACGTGTTGCTCTGTTCGGCCGCGCGGCGCCGGATCGGGATGGCGGCGAGCGTCGACGCGGCGACGGCGGCTGACGTCCCGAGCGCCGGCGCGTCGCCGTGATGCATGCCGAGCGGCCGGCCCGCAACGGTCGCTGCGAGCAGCGCCCGGCAGGCGTCGTCGTCCTGCAGGCCATCGGAAATCGCGCCCGAGCGCGGATCCTTCAGCAGCGGCGCGGCATAGGTATCGCGGTGCCCGTCGGCGTAGGTCGCCTCGAGGATGACGAGCCACGTCCGGCCGTCGAGCCCGGCCCAGTCGACGAGGCGCGCGTCGACGAGCGTCCGGGCTTTGCCGGTGAACCAGCGCTGCCGCTCCAGGAACGACTTCAGCAGTCGGGGGTCGATGGGTGTACCGGTCATGCGATCGCGTCACCTCACTCGGAAGATGTGGGCCGGACGTTCCGACGGGTCCAGCCGCACGTAGTTGGCCGCGCCCCGCCAGACGTAGCGCGCGCCGTCGAGCAGGTCTTCCATTTCGTACGGATCCCCGTCCGTGAGGCGCAGATCGCCGAGCGGGACGCTCACCCAGCCGTGCTGCATGTTCCGGGCGTCGAGGTTGACCACCACGAGCACGGCATTCTCGCCTCCCGGGCTCGTTTTGACGTACGCGATGAGATCGGGGTTGTCGGTGGGGCAGAAGCGGAGCGAGCGGTTGTCGTGCAGCGCCGCGTTGTCCCGCCGGATCCGGTTGACCGCGCTCACGAGGTCCTTGATGTGGTCCGGCCGCCCCCAGTCCCACTGGCGGAACTGGTACTTCTCGGAGTCCAGATACTCCTCGGTGCCGGGCACCGCCCGGCCCTCGCAGAGCTCGAAGCCGCTGTAGATGCCGTAGCTCGCGCCGAGGGTCGCGGCCAGCACGAGGCGCAGCGCGAACGCCGGGCGGCCGCCTTCCTGGAGCGACGCGTGCAGGATGTCCGGCGTGTTGGCGAAGAGATTGGGCCGGAAGAACTCCTCCACACCGGAGCTCGTGAGCTCGGTGAAGTACTCGATGATCTCGCGCTTCGTCACGCGCCACGTGAAGTAGCTGTACGACTGCGTGAAACCGAGCTTGGCCAGGTAGTACATGATCCGCGGCCGGGTGAAAGCCTCCGACAGGAAGATGGCGTCCGGATAGTCCTGGTGGACCTCCCGGATCAGCCACTCCCAGAAGACGTACGGCTTCGTGTGCGGATTGTCCACGCGGAAGATCCGGATCTCGCGGGCGGCCCAGAAGAGGACGACCGACTTCAGCTCCTGCCAGAGCGTGCGCCACGCGTCGGATTCGAAGTCGAACGGGTAGATGTCCTGGTACTTCTTCGGCGGGTTCTCGGCGTACTTGATCGTCCCGTCGGGGCGGTGGCGGAACCACTCCGGATGCTCGTGGACGTAGGGGTGATCGGGCGAGCACTGGAAGGCGATGTCCAGCGCCACCTCCATGCCCAGGCTGCGCGCGGTCGACACGAAGATGTCGAAGTCCTCCAGCGTGCCGAGGCCGGGCTCGATCGCCTTGTGGCCCCCGGCGTCGCCGCCGATCGCCCAGGGGCTGCCCGGATCCGACGGGCTCGCCGAGAGCGTGTTGCCGGGGCCCTTGCGGAACCGGCGGCCGATCGGGTGGATCGGCGGCAGATAGACGACGTCGAAGCCGAGCGCGGCGACGTTGACGAGATGGCCGGCCGCCTCGCGGAAGGTCGCGCTGCGCGTCGGGTCGGGGCCCCACGAGCGCGGGAACATCTCGTACCACGCGCCGAAGCGGGCTCGGGGACGGTCGGTCCACACGGCGAGCGTCCGAGACAGGGCCGAGTGGCGGCGGTCGTCGAAGCGGCTCGCCGTGGCCTCCAGCCGGGGATCGAGGGCGGAGGCCGCGCGCGTCGCGGCGTCCGCCGTCCCGCCGACGAACTCGCGCCTGCGACTCGAGCCAGACGGCGTCGTCCAGCGAGACGGGGCGCGCGCGGCCGGCGGCCTCGCGGAGCATCGCGGCGCCTTCGAGGAGCTCGCTCGACACGTCCTGGCCGGCGCCGACTTTGGCGTCGACGCCGTGCCGCCAGGTCGCGAAACGGTCGACCCACGCCTGGACGGCGTAGGCGTAGCGGCACTGGCGCTCGATCGGAAAGGAACCCTCCCACCGGTCGTTGCCGAGCGGCTGCATCGGCGTCTCGATCCAGTCGCCCGGCTCGTCGGCCGGCCGGTGCCGGACGACGGCGGCGAGGACGTCGTGGCCGTCGGCGTGAATGTCGGCGCGGACGGTCACCGTTTCGCCGACGACGCGCTTGATCTCGAAGCGTCCGCCGTCGACCTGCGGCGCGACCCCCTCGACGACGACGCGCGCGCGGCCCCAGTCGGCCGCCGGGTCCCCGGGCGGCCGGCTGGCGGGAGCCGCCGGGCGGGGTGTGCGGGAGGCGCGGCTGGCGGGGCGCGCGCGAGGGGGGCGTCGTGGGGGCATGGTCAGTTCCTCCGCTCCTTCGGCTCTCGGCTCCTGGTTCCGGGCCCTTGGCTCCTCCCAATCGCTGGTGCCTGCGCTCCCGTGTCCGGCCGTCGCGACTGCTCAGTCCCCGAGTGTCTCATCGTCACCCATGTGCGCTGGCCGAGACCTACGGGTGCCGGGCCAGCTTGAAGACGGCGACCGAGCGGCCCTGCAGCGGGTAGAGCGTGAGCCCGGGATAGGGTCGCTCTTCGATGGCCGCGCTCGTCGTGTCGATCACGCGGAGCCAGTGGCGCTCGTGGTTGGCCGCCGGGAGCGAGAAGTTCACCTGGTCGTTGTGCGCGTTGAACAGGAGCAGCAGCGTGTCACCGGTGACCCGCACGCCCCTGGTGTTGACCTCGTCGGTCGCCTCGCCCGACAGCACGACGCCCAGCGACCGGACGAAGTCGGCTTCCCAGGCTTCGTCGTTCATCTCCTGGCCGGACGGCTCGAGCCACATCAGGTCCTTGACCTCCGCGCCGCGGATCTGGCGTCCCTGGAAGTACTTCTGACGGCGCAGCACCGGCTGGTCGCGCTGGAGGTGGATGAGCCGGCGCGTGAACTCGAGGAGTTCGAGGCGTTCGTCGTCCAGATCCCAGGACGTCCACGAGACCTCGTTGTCCTGGCAGTAGGCGTTGTTGTTGCCGACCTGGGTACGGCCGAGCTCGTCGCCGCCGCTCAGCATCGGGACGCCCTGCGAGAGGAAGAGCGTGGCGATGAAGTTGCGCTGCTGCCGGGCCCGCAGGCGGCGCACGGCCGGGTCGTCGGTCGGGCCCTCGACGCCGCAGTTCCAGCTGAGGTTGTTCGACTCGCCGTCGCGGTTCTCCTCGCCGTTCGCCTCGTTGTGCTTCTCGTTGTAGCTCACGAGGTCCCGGAGCGTGAAGCCGTCGTGGGCGGTCACGAAGTTGATGCTCGCGTACGGGCGGCGTCCGCTCTGCTCGTACAGGTCGTTGCTGCCGGCGAGCCGGTGCGCCAGCTCCGACACGACGCCGGCGTCCCCGCGCCAGAAGCGGCGCACGGTATCGCGGTACCTGCCGTTCCACTCCGTCCACAGGACGGGGAAGTTCCCGACCTGGTAGCCGCCGTCGCCGAGGTCCCAGGGTTCCGCGATCAGCTTGACCTGGGAGATGACCGGGTCCTGGTGGATGATGTCGAAGAACGCCGAGAGGCGATCGACCTCGTAGAGCTCACGGGCCAGGGCGCTCGCCAGGTCGAAGCGGAAGCCGTCGACGTGCATCTCGGACACCCAGTAGCGCAGGCTGTCCATGATGAGCTGGAGCACCCGCGGGCTGCGCATCATCAGCGTGTTGCCGCAGCCGGTGAAGTCCACGTAGTGGCGGGGGTCGTCCGGGTCGACCCGGTAGTAGGAGGCGTTGTCGATCCCGCGCAGCGAGAGCGTCGGCCCGAGCTCGTTGCCCTCGGCGGTATGGTTGTAGACGACGTCGAGAATCACCTCCAGGCCGGCGGCGTGCAGCGCCCGCACCATGCGCTTGAACTCGCGGACGCTCTCGTTGGGCGCGCGGCTCGCGCTGTAGCGGATCTCCGGGGCGAAGTAGCCGAGCGTGTTGTAGCCCCAGTAGTTGCGGAGACCCGCCTCGACCAGGCGCCGCTCGTCGGCGTGGTGGTGCACGGGCATGAGCTCGACGGCCGTGACGCCGAGGCGCGTGAGGTGATCGAGCGCGGCGTCGGTCGTCAGCGCCTCGTAGGTGCCGCGCAGGCGCTCGGGGATGTCCGGGTGCAGCTTGGAGAAGCCGCGGACGTGCAGCTCGTAGATGACGGTGCGGTGCCAGGGCGTACGCGGATGGCGATCGTCACCCCAGGTGAAGGCCGGATCGATCACGGCGCCGAGCGGGGCGAGGGGCGCGTTGTCGCGTTCGTCGAAGGCAAGATCGGCCGCCGGATCGGCGACGCGGTAGCCGAACATCTCGTGGTTGCCCCAGCGGACCTGGCGGCCGACGGCCTTCGCGTACGGGTCCATGAGCACCTTGTTCGGGTTGAAGCGGTGGCCGGCGGAGGGCTCGTACGGTCCGTACACGCGATAGCCGTACAGCTGGCCCGGCCGCACGTGCGGCAAGTAGCCGTGCCAGACCATGTCGGTCTGCTCCGGCAGCACGTGACGCTCGGTCTCCTGGGCAGCGTCGGGGGAGTCGAACAGGCACAACTCGACCTTCGTCGCGTTGGCGGAGAAGATCGCGAAGTTCACGCCGACGCCGTCCCACGTTGCGCCGAGCGGGTAGGGAGAACCGGGCCACATAGATTGCACCTCAAAGTATAGTCATAGCTGTCATGCTGCGCCGTCCGCCGCGTCCCGCGGCTGCGATCGTCGCGATCGTGCTCGCCGTCGCCGCCTGCGGCGCGCCGCGCGCGCCCGTGCTCACGATCTCGGGCAGCGCCGTCGGCCGGGAGGCCGACGTGCTGCGCGCGCAGCTCGCGCGCTTCCAGTCGGCGCACCCCGGCCTCACCGTCCGCCTCCGGGCGACGCCGGATGCGGCCGACCAGCGACACCAGCTCTACGTCCAGTGGCTGAACGCGCACACGGGGGACCCCGACGTGCTGCAGCTCGACGTGATCTGGACGCCCGAGTTCGCGGCCGCCGGATGGATCCTGCCGCTCGATCGGTTCCGCCCGAAGGCCGACCGCTTCTTCCCGGCCGCGATCGCCGCCGACCGCTGGAACGGCAGATTGTACGCGCTCCCGTGGTTCGTCGACGTGGGGATGTTGTATTGGCGGACCGATCTCGTGGCCGCCGCGCCACGCACGTTCGCCGAACTCGATCGCGACGCGCGCCGGGCGCGCTCCACCGCCGTGCCGTACGGGTTCGTCTGGGAGGGCGCGCGCTACGAAGGGCTGGTCACCGTCTTCCTCGAGTTCCTCGGCGGGTTCGGCGGACGGATGTTCGACGGGCGCGGACGTGTGGCGGTCGACTCGGACCGCGCGGTCGCGGCGCTGACCGCGATGCGCAACGAAGTCGGGGCGAACGGGATCGCGCCCGAAGCGGTGCTGACGTGGCAGGAGGAGCAGACCCGATTCGCCTTCCAGAACGGCCAGGCCGTGTTCATGCGCAACTGGCCGTACGCCGACGCGCTGCTCCGGGATCCCGCCTCCTCGCGCGTGGCCGGACACTTCGCCGTCGCGGCGATGCCCGCGGGCCCGGGCGGCCGTCCGACGGCGGCCCTCGGCGGATCCGAGCTCGCCGTCAACGCGTACAGCGAGCAGCCGGACCAGGCGTACGCGCTCGTCGACTACCTGCTCCAGCCGGCGCAGATGCTGGAGCGCGCGCGCGGCGTCGGGCAGTACCCGCCCGACACGACGCTGTACGGCACGCCGGAGCTGGCGCGCGCGCTCGGCGCCGATTCCACGGTGATCCGCGCGATCATCGACGGCGCCGTGCCGCGCCCCGTCACGCCCGTCTACAGCCAGCTGTCCGAGATCCTGCAGATTGCCCTCCACCGCGCGCTGACGCACCAGGCCGAGCCGGCCGCCGCGCTGCACCAGGCAGCGCGACAGATGCAGGCGGTGCTCGACGATGCGGGCCTCGGGGGAGGGGTGTCGTGAAGCGCGACCGCGGGCTGGCGTGGATCATGGCCGCCCCGGCGCTCGCCGTGATCCTCGCCGTGGCGCTGTTCCCGATCGGCTGGACGATCCGGGAGTCGTTCTATCGCGACGACCTGCGGCTGCCGTGGCTGGGTCGCCCGTTCGTGGGGCTCGCAAACTACACCGCGCTCGCGCGGGAGCCGAGATTCTGGGCGGCCCTCGCCCACACGGCCGCGTTCACCGCCGTCGCGGTCTCCCTGGAACTGGTGGCGGGACTGGGAATCGCCCTCGCCCTCGACCGGGTCGTCCGCGCGCGCGGCGTGCTGCGCACGGCGGTCCTTTTGCCCTGGGCGATTCCCACGGTCGTCGTCGCACTGATCTGGCGCTTCATGTTCGAGAGCCCCTCGGGCATCGTCAACACCGTGCTGGCCGGGAGCGGCGCGGTGCGCCGGCCACCCGCGTGGTTCGTCCACCCCGTCGGCGCGTGGGTGCCGATCGTGCTCGCCGACGTGTGGAAGATGACGCCGTTCGTCGCCGTCCTGCTGCTGGCGGGTCTGCAGAACATCGATCCCGCCGTCCAGGAAGCGGCGCGCGTGGACGGCGCGGGCGCGTGGCGGCGCCTCGTGGACATCACGCTGCCGCTGCTCAGACCGGCGGTCCTGGTCGCCTTCGTCTTCCGGGCGATGGACGCCTTCCGCGTGTTCGATCTCGTGTACGTGCTGACGGGCGGAGGACCCGGGACGGCGACCGAACCGGTGGCCCTGCTCACGTTCACGACACTGATGCAGAACCTCCGCTTCGGTGCGGGCGCGGCCCTGTCGGTGGCCGTCTTCGCGATCGCGTTCGTCTTCGCGCTCGTGTGCATCCGCCTGATGGGCGGGCGCGCGGAGCTGGCCGCGTGAGGGCGCGGCGCCGCCTCGCGGATCTGGCGCCGCCGGTGGCGATGGCGGTCGTCGTGGCCGCGCTGATGTTTCCCCTCTACTGGGCGGTGGTCTCCTCGTTCACGCCCGACGCGCGGCTGTTCGCGTCCGCCGTCGCTCGTGCCGGCGCATTGGGTCCTCGACCACTACCGCGCACTCTTCGGCGAGCGGGACTTCCTCGTGCCGCTCCGCAATTCGATCATCGTCGCCGGCGCGACCACGGGGCTGGCCGTGGCGCTCGGCACCCTCTGCGCGTACGCGCTGGCCCGACTGCCGATTCCGCACAAGCCCGCGCTCCTGGCCTTCGTGCTCGCGGTCTCGATGTTTCCGCAGATCTCGATCGTGTCGCCCCTGTATCTGGTGCTGCGCGGCGCTGGGCCTGATCAACACCTACCCGGGCCTCGTGCTGCCGTACCTGACCTTCGCGATGCCGCTGACGATCTGGCTCCTGACCGGATTCTTCCGTCAGCTGCCCGCCGAGCTCGAGGCGGCCAGCCTGATCGACGGCGCGGGGCGGTGGCGGACGTTCTGGGAGATCGTGCTGCCGGTCGCGTGGCCGGGCGTGGCCACGACCGCGATCCTCACGTTCCTGTACTGCTGGAACGAGTTCCTGTTCGCCCTGTCGTTCACGCTCGGGCCCGAGCGCTACACGGTGCCAGTCGCGATCGCGCTCTTCCGCGGGCAGTACCAGGTGCCGTGGGGCGAGGTGCTGGCGGCGGCGGTCGTCGCCACGATCCCGATCGCGTTCTTCGTCCTGTTCGCACAGCGCCGCATCGTGGCCGGATTGACCGTGGGGGCCGTAAAGGGATGAAACGGGCGCCGGGCACCAGGCGCCGCGCGCCGAGTGCTGGTGCCGGGTGCGGGGTGCTGGGTGTCGGGTGCGTCGACGCGCGTAGTGCGCGTCTTCCGACCGGCTTGACACGGCGGATTCTGAGGGTCGGCACTTCCTCCGAGAGCCGAGAGCCGAGAGCCGAGAGCCGAGAGCCGAGAGCCGAATCAATGTCGAGCATCGAACTGGAGGGCGTGACGAAGGCGTACTTGGCCGGGCAGGCGGCGGTGCGCGACGTGACACTCGAGGTGCGCGACGGCGAGCTCCTGGTCCTCGTCGGGCCGTCGGGGAGCGGCAAGAGCACGATCCTGCGGCTCATCGCCGGCCTGGAAGAGCCGACGGCCGGGCGGGTGCGCGTCGGAGGACGGGACGTGACCGATCTGCCGCCGCAGGAGCGCGATCTGGCGATGGTGTTCCAGACCTACGCGCTGTACCCTCACAAGACCGTCCGCGACAACCTGGCCTTCGGGCTGAAGGTGCGCGGGGTCGGTCGCGCGGCGATCGCCCAGCGGGTGGCCGGCACGGCGGCGGCGCTCGGCATCGAGGCCTTGCTGGATCGCAGGCCGGCGCAGCTGTCAGGCGGTCAGCGCCAGCGCGTTGCCCTGGGGCGCGCGCTCGTCCGGGAGCCGCGCGCGTTCCTGCTGGACGAGCCGCTGTCGAATCTGGATCCACAGCTGCGCGTCGGGACGCGCGCCGAGCTCGCGCTGCTGCACCGGCGCCTCGGCGCGACAATGGTCTACGTGACGCACGATCAGGAGGAGGCGATGACGCTCGGAGAGCGCGTGGCGGTCATGCGGGACGGGGCCGTGATCCAGGTGGCGCCCCCGCTCGACCTGTACCACGCGCCGGCGAATACCTTCGTCGCGTCCTTCATCGGATCGCCGGCGATGAATCTCTGGGTCTGCCGCCGCGCCGCCGACGGGGCGTGGACGAGCGGGACGCTGCGCCTCGGAGACGGAGGCGGCGTTGCATCGGCCGCCGGCGGGGAGATCGTCGTCGGCGTGCGCCCGCACGACGTGACGATCGTGCCGGACCACGCCGACCTCGAGGGTGTCGTCGAGGTGCTGGAGCCGTTCGGGGCGACCTCTCTCGCGCACGTCCGCACGGGCGACGGCGAGCCGCTGGTCCGGGTCGTCGTGCCGGGCGACGTACGCGCTGCCGCCGGGCACGCGCGTCGGCCTCGCGCTGCGCCGGGACCGTCTGCACTTCTTCGACGCCGCCACGGGCCGGCGGCTCGGCGCATGAGACGGCCGGTCAGCTCGTACCGGCTGCAGTTCGGGCGCGACTTCACGTTCGTGGAGGCGCGGGAGCTCGTGCCGTACCTGGCGGCGCTCGGCGTGACCGAGTGCTACTGCTCGCCGTTCCTCAAGGCCGGCCCGGGCAGCCCGCACGGGTACGACATCTGCGACCACAACGCGATCAGCGACGAGCTGGGCGGCGAGGCCGCGTACCTCGCCTTCTCGGACGCCCTGGGGCAGCACGGCCTCGGACAGATCGTGGACTTCGTGCCGAACCACATGGGGATCGACCTGCGGTCGAACCCCTGGTGGCGCGACGTCCTCGAAAACGGTCCGAGCTCCCCGTTCGCCGACTTCTTCGACATCGAGTGGGATCCGGTCAAGCCCGAGCTGCACGGCAAGATCCTGCTGCCGATCCTCGCGGATCAGTACGGTCTGGTGCTCGAGCGCGGCGAGCTCGAGCTCCGCGTCGACGCCGGAACGCTGGTGGTCGCGTACCAGGGGCAGGACGTCCCGATCAATCCGCGCCGGCAGCCCGTCGTGCTGTCGCACGGGCTCGACGTGCTGCGGCGCCGGATCGGCGACGAGTCCGCCGACCTCCGCGAGCTCCAGAGCATCCTGGCCGCGCTGGGGCATCTGCCGGCGTACACCGAGCGCGACCCCAGACAGGTGGCGGAGCGCCGGCGCGAGAAGGAGACGGCGCGCGCCCGGCTGGCAAGGCTCGCCGAGGCGTCCCCGCCCGTCCGGGAGCACCTCGCGAAGGCGGTGCAGGCGTTCAACGGCCGTCCCGGCGATGCCCGCAGCTTCGACCGGCTGCACAAGCTGCTCGACGGCCAGGCGTACCGGCTGGCGTCCTGGCGCGCCGCGTCGGACGAGATCAACTATCGGCGCTTCTTCGACATCAACGAGCTCGCCGGCCTGCGCATGGAGCGCCTCGAGGTGCGGGAGGCGACCCACGGCCTGCTGTGGCGGCTGGTCGAGGAAGGCCGCGTCACGGGCGTCCGCATCGATCACATCGACGGGCTGTTCGATCCGTTCGGGTACCTGACCTGGCTGCGCGAGACGTCGCCGCGGGCCGTCTACGTGGTCGCCGAGAAGATCCTCTCGGCCCGCGAGACGCTGCCGGACGACTGGCCCGTCGACGGCACGACGGGCTACGACTTCCTGAACGACGTCATCGGCCTGTTCATCGACCGCGAGCGGGCGTCGCGCATGCGCCGTGTCTACGTCCAGGTGACGGGGCGACGCGAGGCCTTCGGCGACGTCGTCTACGACAGCAAGCGCCTCATCCAGCGGACCGCGCTCGCCAGCGAGCTGAATGTCCTCGCCCACGCCCTGAACCGGATCTCGGAGCACGATCGGCGGTGCCGGGACTTCACCCTGAACAGCCTGCGGAAGACGCTCGCCGAGGTGGTCGCGAACTTTCCGGTCTACCGGACCTACGTGCGCCCGGCCCGCCTCCGCCAGCCCGATCGCGACGCCATCGACCTCGCCGTGGCCCGCGCCCGGCATCGGACGCCGGCGATGGAAGCGTCGACGTTCAGCTTCCTCACCGGCGCGCTGCTGGCCGAGGCGGCGGGGGCCGAGGCGGCGGGCGAAGAGGCGGCGCGACTCGCCTTCGCGATGAAGTTCCAGCAGTACACGGGCCCGGTCCAGGCGAAGGGCCTCGAGGACACCGCGTTCTACCGCTACAACCTACTCCTGGCGCTCAACGAGGTGGGCGGCGACCCGCCGCGCTTCGGGCGCTCGCTCGATGAGTTCCACGATGCCAACCGCGCCCGACTGGCCCGCTGGCCGCTCGCGATGACGACGACGGCGACGCACGACACGAAACGGGGCGAGGACGCACGCACGAGGATTGCCGTCCTCTCGGAAATCCCGGACGATTGGCGGCGGGCCGTCTCGAGCTGGCTGCGCCTGAACGCGTCCTCGCGGACGGTCGTCGAGGGCGAGCCCGCGCCGACCCGCAACGACGAATACGGGTTCTATCAGACGCTCGTCGGGGCGTGGCCGGCCGAACCGATCGGCGCGCCCCTGCCGGCGGCGGCGCCGGCGGAGTTCGTCGGGCGCGTGAAGGCGTTCATGCGCAAGGCGACGAAGGAATCGAAGACCCACACGAGCTGGATCAACCCGAACGGCGCGTACGACTCGGCGGTCGAGACCTACGTCGACCGTGTCCTCTCGGGCCCGCGGGCCGCGCGGTTCCTCGCCTCGTTCGTGCCCTTCGCGCGGCGGATCGCGCGCCTCGGCATGACCAACTCGCTGGCCCAGCTCGTCCTCAAGATCGCCTCGCCCGGCGTGCCGGACTTCTACCAGGGCGCGGAGGTGTGGGACCTGAGCCTCGTGGATCCCGACAACCGCCGCCCGGTCGACTACGCCGGGCGGCGCGCCGCCCTCGAGCGGATGCAGCCGTCGCTCGCGCGGATCGACATCGGCGGAGACGCCGTCGACCTCGTCGCCGATCTCGCGCGCACCTGGGAAGACGGCCGGATCAAGCTCTTCGTGACCGCGCGCGGGCTGCACGTGCGGCGGGCGGATCCCGACCTCTTCCTGAAGGGCGAGTACATCCCGCTCGCGGCCGAGGGACCGGCGAGCCGTCACGTCGTGGCCTTCGCCAGGCGACTGGACGGCGCCTGCGTCGTCGCGCTCACGCCGCGTCTCGTGGCCCGGCTGGAAGGGATCGAGCAGGGCACCCACGGGGAGGGCATCTGGTCGACGACGCGACTGCTGCTACCCTGGGGAGGTGTCGCCGCGTGCCGGAATCTGCTCACGGGAGAGCGCGTGCCCGTCACCGAGAACGGAACGGTTGCGGTCGGCGACGCCCTGCGAATCTGCCCGGTGGCGCTTTTGCGGATATCGGTGGAATAGGGTGACGAGACGTTCGCTCCCTGCGGCTCTTTGCCTCGTGCTGGCGGCTGGCGCGCCCGCCGTCGCGCAGACGGCGTCGTCACAGGCGCTGTTTCTGGAGACGGTGCGGGATCCTGGCAATCTCGACGTGGCGCCGACGGCGCGATCCCTCGCGCTCGGAGGCGTGCGCCTGGGAACCGGCCATGCCGAGGACGCCGTCAGCAGCCCCGCGACGCTGGTGCTCGGAACCGGCCTCGACATCGTCGCCTCGGGCGGCGCGCTGTTCTACGCACGCGACGAGCTCGTGGACACGCCCGACCGGTTTCCGCCGCTGCATCCTGAGCGGGCGAAGACCCCCGCCACTCGGGCGACGCCGTTCTTCGCGGCGGCGTCCATGCACCGCCGGGAGTGGGCCGTCGCGGGCTTTCTCGATCGCTCGGGCGTCCTTGCGCACCGGTTCGACACCGCCACGTCGAACATCTACTTCGCGGCGCTGCAAGGTACTTCCGTCAGCGAGGACGGCACGGGCCACGCGTCCATCAGCGAACAGGTGACGCGCGTGGGCGGCGCCGGCGCGCTGTCCCTGCCCGACCACCGCCTGGCCGTCGGGCTCGCCTGGAGCGCGGTCCGCGTGGACTATCAGGCGGTGGCCCACGTGCACGTCGACACGGAGAGCTCACTGTACGGCGGGCCGGTATCCACCGCCAGTTCCGAGGTGGACAACAGCGCGACCGTCGCGGGCTGGGCGCCCGGTCTCGTGGTGAGCGCGATGGGCCGACCCGTGCCGGCCGTGACGGTGCTTGCCCGCTGGGAGCGCGCGCCGACGTTCGCCGGGACGCACGCCATCGTCAGCCAGGACGCCCATCAGACGAATCGCGTCGAGAACGACATCGCCCTGCGCCTGCCGGCGACCTTGTCCGTTGGCGCGTCCGCCGTCGTGGCGCGAACGACCGTCGTCGGAGAGATTGCCCGCACGGACTTCTCCCAGAGCCTTCGTCCAATCGAGGAGGTCATGGGCACGGGTCCGTGCGCGGTTCCGAACGCGAACTGCCCGGGCTGGGGATTCGCGAACTATCGAGCGTCCGACGCCACCGCCTGGCGTGTGGGTGGTGAACAGGACATCCCCGTGGGTCGGGGAGAGCTGCTGCTCCGCGGAGGTCTTCAGCACCAGACGGCGTACACGGTGGCGCGACCCACGAGCGACCCCGACCGGAACGGCGGGAGCCTGCCCGCGCCGCCCTTCCTTTCCGATTTGGAGCCCCCGCGCGAGGCGGCCTTCTGGGTCAACGGCGGCCTCGCGTATCGTCGGAGTGGCTGCGAACTGGCGTTCGGAATCGGACGGTCCGACACGCAGATTCGATGGCTTGCCGACTTCCGGCTCTTCCGGTGACGCCCGGCACCGGGCGGCCTGCCGAAAATCCGTCAGCCGGACACCACGGCCTGCGAGACGCCGGCCAATCCCGGCCGGCAGCACTCTTGCGAATCGCCTGACGGATGCTTTCCCTTCCCGAGCTGCTCAGGAGGTTCCGGCGCGTCTGGGTGCCGCCCGGAGCCGCTCTTGCGCATGTGGCGCCTCCCGTGGATGTCTCGGCGCGTCTCCGTGCGGAGGTCCGGCCCGTTCTCGCGGCACTCGCGGAGATGCAGCAGCGGGCCGCCGCGATACGGCAGGCTGGCGAGGCCAGGAGTGCGGCCGTGGTCGATGCCGCCGGGCGCAGCGCGGCCGACGCCGTCCGCCAGGCGGAAGGGCAGGCGCCCGACGCCCGCACCGCGGCGGCCCGCCGAAGGTGGGAAGCCGTGGAGAGCGAGGTCGCCGAGGCGTTGAAGGTAGCGGAGGCGGAAGCCGCCCGTATCGAGGCCGAGTCCGCGCGCCGCCTTCCGGAGCTCGTGAAGAGCGTGGGAGCGTGCGTCGCGAGCGGCGGCGGCCTGGCGTCATGAGCTTCGGCTGGGTGGCCGGCGCCATTCGTGGCCGCGCGCTCGCCAGGCGCCGGCTCGGAGACGAGGGCATCGCGAGCCTCGCATCGCGCCCCTCGCTTGCCGGCGCGCTCGACTTCCTGGCTACCTCGTCGTACGGTCACCGCGTGCGCAGGGATCTCGACGTCGCGCGAGCCCGGCGGTCGATTGCCGAGACGACCCTGTGGCATCTACGCGTCCTCGCAGGCTGGATCCCGCCCCGCGGCGTGCGATCGCTGCGCGCCATTGCCGGCTGGTTCGAGCTCCTCGACGTCGAGAGCCATGCGTGGGCGATCGCCGCAGGCGACCGCTGGGCCGAGACCCCGCTGCCGCTGGGTGCGCTGGCGACGATCTGGCCGCGCGTGGCCCCCGCGACCACGCTCCACGGCATTCGAACGGTGCTCGCGCACTCCGACTGGGGCGATCCGGGAGGGGACGCGCTGCCGGAGATCCTGCTGGGCCTTCGCCTCGGGTGGTCGCGCGCGCTCGGGCAGGCAGCCCCGGCGGCGCGCGAATGGGCCGACGGGGCCCTGACGCTCGCACTCGCCAAGGGCCTGTTCGCCGCGCCGTCGCGGCCCGAAGGGCAGGCGCTGCCGCAGGTGCCCGAGCTCGGATCGGCCTGGCGCAAGGCCACCGACTTCGCCGCCTTCCGCCGGGCCGTCCCCGCGTCTGGACGGTGGGTGCTGCGCAACGTGCCGCAGTCTTCGGACCTCTGGCAGGCGGAGCGCGCGTGGTGGGATCGCGTCGATCGCGACGCGTCGAGGCTGCTGGGCCGGCCGGAGCTCGGCGAGGCCGCGGTCGTCGGCGCGGCGGCGTCCCTCCTGACCGACTGCTGGCGGGCGCAGGCGGCGCTGGAGCAGGCGGCTCGCGAATCGGCTGCGAAAGGAGGCCCCGGTGTCGGTGCTTGACGTTCCCGCACCGGTGCGGATGCACCGGGTCGCCATCGCCGCGATGGCGACCTCGCTGCGGCAGGTGCTCGTCCGGCTCGCCGGGTCTGGCACCGTGGAGCTCGCGGGGGAGCTTCCCGCTCCTGCCGGGCCGGCCAACGACGCCCTGCGCCGGGTGGAGGCGGCCGGCGGCCCTCGTCTCGCCGCCGCGGTTCTCGAGGCGCCGCCCGACTTGTCGGGGCTGGAGGAGCGCGGCGCGCGCGATCTGCTCGCCGGCGAGGTCGAGATCGAGCGGCGTGCGGGCATGGCCCTGGCGCAGGACGATGTGAGCGTGCTGGTGGGATGGACGCCGGCGCAGCACCTCGGTTCGCTCCGCGAGCGCATGGGTGCGATCGGCGCGGCGGTGATCGAGCTGCCGTCGCCCGCGACCGAGGTGCCGCCGACGTTGCTGCGTTCGGCCAGGCTGGCCGCGCCGTTTCGCGTCCTCGTGGACACCTACGGCGTCCTGCCGTATTCGGACGTCGACCCGACGGCGTTCGCGGCCGTCGCGTTCGTGGTGATGTTCGGCATGATGTTCGGCGACGTCGGCCATGGTCTGCTGCTGATGCTGCTGGGATTCGCGCTGGCACGCCAGCGGAGCGGACGCTTCGCGCGCTTTCGCGGTTCGTGGCCGCTCGTCGTGGCGGCCGGGGCGTCGGGCACCGTGTTCGGCCTGCTCTACGGGGAATGTTTCGGACCGACGGGACTCGTGCCCACGCTCTGGCTCGCGCCGCTCGATCAGCCGCTGCGGCTGCTCGAGGCGGGCGTCGTCGTCGGCAGCGCGCTGCTCGCCGTCAGCTACCTGCTGGGATCGGCCAACCGATGGCGCGAGCACGGGCTGGCGGCGGCGCTGTACGCGCAAGGCGGTTTTGCCGGGTCGCTGGTTTTCGCCGGCGCGGCCGTGGGGACGGTCGGCGTGATCGAGGCATCTTCGACGATTCGGACGGCGGGCCTCGCGATCGCGGCCGCCGGCTTGTGTCTGCTCTTCGTGGGCACGATCGCCGAGGCGGGGCGCGACGTGGGCGGCGTGACACGGGGTCTCGTGGAAGTCATGGACAATGTGATCCGCATCGGCAGCAACGTGATTTCCTTCGCGCGTCTGGCGGCCTTCGGCATGACCCATGCCGCGTTGAGTCTGGTGACGCTCGAGGGCGTGCGGCAGTCGGCCGGTGGCGTCGTCGGCTGGGCGGCAGCGGCGGTGCTGTTCGTGATCGGCACCGCTGTCGCCCTGGCGCTCGAAGGCATGGTCGCGACGATCCAGGCCCTGCGTCTCGAGTACTACGAGCTGTTTTCGCGCATCTTCGAGGAAGAGGGGCGGCCGTTCACGCCGTTCGCGCTTCCGGTTCGGTCCACGGAGGAGAGGTCATGATCCGTTCCCGTCGATTCCTCGCCGGCGTCTTCGCCGGCGCCCTGACGGCGCCGATAGCGCTCCTGGCCGGGGCCGTCCCGGTTCTGGCCCAGGCCGCCCAGCAGGCGGCGCAGCCCGCTGCGGCCACCGGCGCCAGCGGCTCGGCCTTCTATGCGGCCGCCATCGCCGTCGGTGCCTCCGCACTCGGGGCCGCCGGCGCCGTGGCCTATACCGGCGCCGCGGCGCTGGCCGCCATGAGCGAGAAGCCGGAGCTGTTCGGCCGGTCGATCGTGATCGTCGGCCTCGCCGAAGGCATCGCGATCTACGGCCTCATCATCGCCGTGCTGATCCTGGGGCGCGTGTGAGCGCGATCGCCGCTCTCGGGGAGCGCCGGCGCGTGGAAGGGTTCATGCTCGCCGGCGTCCGCGTCGTCGCGGCCGAGGACCGCGACGAGGCGCGGGCCGCGTGGCACGGGCTCGGGCCGGACGTCGCCGTCGTGCTCCTGACCGCCCGTGCCCACGACGCGTTGATCGACCTGCTGCCATCACGCGAGGAGAGGATATGGACGGTGATTCCGGACTGACCGCGCAGCTCGCGCCGCTCGAGGCCGCGATGCTGGCCGCCGCGCGGGCGCAGGCCGACGCGCGCGTGAAGGAAGCGCAGACGGAGGCGGACCGGACCGTGGCCGATGGCACAGCGAAAGCCCGCGGCGTGATCGCCGCCGCCACGGCCGAGGGCGAGCGGGCCGCGGCGCGCGCGGCGGCGCACCGGCTCGTCGACGGCAAGCGGCGCGCGCGCTCGCTCGTGCTGTCGGCGCAGAACGAGGCCTACCGGCGTCTCGTCGTCGACTCGATTGCGGCGGCCGAGGGGCTGCGCGACCGGCCCGAGTACACGGATCTCGAGCGCCGCCTGGTCGACCTCGCGAAGGCGACCCTCGGGCCCGACGCGACGATCGAGGTGGATCCGGACGATTGGGGCGGCGTGCGCGCGGTGTCGAGGGGCCGCACGCTCGACCTCACCCTCGCGGCGCTCGCCCGGCTGTGCGTCGACCACCTGGGCCAGGGGGCGACCCGGCTGTGGGAGTGAACGCCGCGCCGCCCCCGGCCAGGCCTGCCGTCCTGCGTGTGAGCGGGCCGCTCGTCGAGGTCGGGGGACTGGCCGGCATCGCGATGTTCGACCTGGTGCGCGTCGGTCAGGCGCATCTGCCCGGCGAGGTGATCGACATCGAAGGCGACCGCGCAACCGTGCAGGTGTACCAGTACACGGGGGGACTGCGCCCGGGGGACCCTGCGGCGAGCAGCGGCGGTCCGCTCGCCGTCGAGTTGGGGCCCGGGCTGCTCGGGGGCATTTACGACGGATTGCTGCGCGTGCTGGGCCCCGCCGGCAACTGGTTGAAGCCCGGCGAGGCCCGCACGGGCCTCTCCCGGGACGCCGTGTGGCGGTTCACGCCGACGATGCCGACGGGCACCGCGGTTGCGCCGAGCGCGGTGCTCGGCGACATCGCGCCGGCGGGCGGGACGTCCGTCGTCCCCCTGAAGGCGCTCGTGCCGGCGGACGCCGCGGGGAGCCTGGACTGGATCGCCGGGCCCGGGGATCTGCATGTGGACGACAAAGTCGCCGTCGTCGGGGGCCGTGACGTCTCGCTGGTCACGTCGTGGCCCGTCCGGGTCGCACGGCCGACGCTCGGCCGGCATCCGGTCTCCGCGCCTCTGCGCACCGGCCAGCGCGTGCTCGACTTCCTGTTTCCCATTGCCAAGGGCAGTACGGCGTCCATCCCCGGTGGCTTCGGCACCGGGAAGACGCTCACGCTGCAGCAGGTCGCGAAGTGGTGCGACGCCGACGTGGTCGTCTACGTCGGCTGCGGCGAGCGCGGCAACGAGATGGCCGACGTCACGGCCGAGCTGTCCCGGATGGAGGACCCGCGCACCGGCCGCCCGCTTCTCGAGCGCGTCGTGCTCATCGCCAATACGTCCAACATGCCCGTCATGGCGCGCGAGGCGAGCATCTACATGGGCGTCACCGTTGCCGAGTACTTTCGCGACATGGGGCTGAACGCGGTCGTGATCGCCGACTCCACGTCGCGGTGGGCGGAAGCGCTCAGGGAAATCTCGTCGCGGATGCGGGAACTGCCGGCGGAGGAGGGATTCCCGGCGAACCTGGCGTCGGCGCTCGCGGATTTCTACGAGCGGGCGGGATGCTTCACGCTGACCGGCGGGCGGGAAGGCAGCGTGTCGATCCTCGGGGCGGTCTCGCCTCCGGGCGGCGACATGACCGAACCGGTGACGGCGCACACCCGCCGGTTCGTGCGGGCCGTGTGGTCGCTGGACCGCGACCTGGCGTACGCGCGGCACTATCCCGCGGTGAGCTGGCGCGACTCCTTCAGCCGGGACGCGGACGCGGTCGCCGACTGGCATGCGACCCAGGGCGATCCGGCATGGCGGGATCAACGCGCCCGGGCGCTCGCGCTGCTCGCCGAGGCCGACCGCCTCCAGGCGATCGCCGAGCTCGTGGGGGCGAGCGCCCTGCCGGATCGCGAGCGGCTGGTGCTGCTCGTGGCGCGCCTGCTGCGCGAAGGCGTGATGCAGCAGAACGCGCTCGAGGCGAACGACGCGACCTCGTCTCCGGCGAAGACGGCGGCGCTGGTCGATCTCGCCTTCGCCGTGTACGACGCCGGCCTGGACCTGTTGGAGCGCCACGTGGCCGTCTCGGTGCTCGAGGACGCGGACCTCTCCGAGGCCTTCCGCGCGAGGTTGACCGCGGCGCCCGACGGGGCGGACGCCGTGCGCGCGGTCCGCGAGCGGATCGTCGCCCGCCTGGAGGCGCTCAAGTGAGCGGCGCCGCGCGCTCGCTGATTTCGTACGGGGACGTGCGGCGCGTCTACGGGCCGCTGGCCGTCGTCGCCGGCGTCGAGGATGTCGGGTTCGACGAGCTCGTCGAGCTGCGGCTCCGCGACGGATCGATCCGCCACGGCGTCGTGCTGGAGGTGAACCGCGATCTGGCCGTCGTGCAGGTGTTCGAGGGGACGCGCGGGGTGGGGCGCGAGGGCGTCTCCGTGCGGTTTGCCGGTCGTCCGATGGAGATTCCGATCGGCGAGGGCTGGCTGGGGCGGGTTCTGAACGGGCGCGGCGAGCCGCTCGATGGCGGTCCGCCGGTGTTCGGATCCGAGACGCGGCCCGTCGCCGGCGCGCCGCTGAATCCGGCGTCGCGCGAGGCGCCTCACGATCCGATCATCACGGGCGTCTCGGTCATCGACTGCCTCGCCACGCTCGTGCGGGGGCAGAAGCTGCCGGTGTTCTCCCAGGGCGGGCTGCCGCATCTCGAGCTCGCCTGTCAGATCGCCGTGCAGGCACGGACCGGGGAGGAGCCGTTCCGCATCGTGTTCTGCGCGATGGGCATCACGCACGCCGATGCGGACGCGGTCGCGGAGGCCCTCGAGGCCCGGTCGGCGTCGAAGGAGATCGTCCTCATCGTGAACACGGCCGACGACCCCGTCATCGAGCGCATCCTCAGCCCGCGGCTGGCGCTGACCGTCGCCGAGCACCTCGCCTTCGACCTCGGCCACCACGTGCTCGTGATCATGGCGGACATGACGAGCTACTGCGAGGCCGTGCGGGAGGTGTCCTCGGCGCGCGGGGAGATCCCGGCGCGGCGCGGCTATCCGGGCTACCTGTACAGCGACCTCGCGTCGATCTACGAGCGCAGCGGGCGCATCAAGGGACGCCAGGGCTCCCTGACCCAGCTCCCGGTGCTGACGATGCCGGGCGGCGACCTTACACACCCGGTGCCCGACCTGACGGGGTACATCACGGAAGGGCAGCTCGTCCTGTCGCCGGATCTCTCGAGTCGATCGATCTATCCGCCGATGGACGTCCTGCAGTCGCTGTCCCGGCTCATGCGCCTCGGTGCCGGGCCCTCGCGCACGCGCGGCGACCACCTGGAAGTGGCGAACCAGACCTACGCCGCGCTCGCGCGCGCGCGCCAGGCGCGTGATCTGGGCGAGCTGGTGGGGCAGGACGCCCTCTCCGAAACGGATCGGCGGTTCATCGCCTTCGCCGACGCCTTCGAGCACCGGTTCCTCCTGCAGCGCGCCGACGAGCGCCGGGATCTGACGCAGACGCTGGATCTCGCCTGGCAGACCCTGTCGATGCTGCCACGCCGTGAGCTCACGATGATCAGCGCCGAGATGATTCGCGCCCACTACCAGCAGGACGTCCATGCGGCTCCGGATTCCACCAGGTAGGGCCGGGCGCCTCTGGCTGCGCGAGCGCCTGGCGTCGGCGCGAGGCGCCGCCGATCTGCTCGATCACAAGCGCCGCGAGCTCGAGAGCGAGCTCGCACGAATGGGCACCATCCTCGCTCAGCGGACGAAGACCTGGCGGCGGGCGATGGCGGACGCCGAGCGCTGGCTCGCGCGCACCGACGCGACCGCCGGCGGCCGTGCGATCCGGATGGCTGCGGCCCTCGAGCCCACCGGCGCCGACGTGACGCTCGAGTGGCGTCAGATCATGGGCGTCCACTACCCGGTCGACGTCGACGTCAGGCTGCCCGCGGCCCCGTCGGTCGCGTCGCTGGACGGCGGCGCCGCGCTGACCGAGGCCCTGGCGGCCTTCCGCACGGCGGTGCAGGCGGCGGCGGCGCACGCCGTGGCGCGGACGGCGCACGAACGGATTCGCGCGGAGCTGGGGCGCACCATCCGGCGCCTGCGCGCGCTGGAGCTCCGGGCCATCCCGGCGCACCAGCAGGCGCTCGACGCGCTGGAGCTCCAGCTCGACGAGCGCGACCGCGAAGAAGGTGTCAGCGCGCGCTGGGCGGCCGGCGCGCGGCCGGAGGACCGGCCACGATGAGCGACGCCCCGACGGCCAACGGCTTCCAGCGCCTCCTGCTCGCGGTCGACGGGTCCGCGGGCTCGCTTCAGGCGAGCCGCCTGGCGTTCAGGCTCGCTGCCTCGTGGGGCGCGTCCGTCCGCGCGATCGCGGTCCTGGGGAAGGATCGCCCGGAGCTCGTGGCCCTCGCCGACGGCGGATCGTCGGCTCGCGCGCGCGCGCGCGCGTCGCTGGCCGACGCGCTGGCGTACGTCTCGCGGATCGGTACGGAGGCCGGCGTGAAGGTGGACCCGGCGCTGCTCGTCTCTCCCGGGGTCGAGCCCTATGAAGTGATCCTCGGCGAGGCGGAACGGTGGTCCGCCGATGTCATCATCGTGGGGCGCGGCACGCATCACGGGATCGGCCGCGCGCTGCTCGGCAGCCAGGCCGATCACGTCCTCGAGTTCGCCACCCTGCCCGTCATCGTCGTGCCGGCCGTGGCGTGAGAAGGACCGCCAGGCCTTCGGGGCCAGGCTTCCGGGCTTCAGGCCAGACGCGACGTGACCCGGCAGTCGTGATTCGGCGAGAGCCGGGAATCCGGAGCCGAGAGCCCAACGAGCCCGAAGCCCGGAGCCCGAAGCCGCGTCACGATAGCTGCCGCAGCAGGATCACGGCGACGACGTAGATCGCGACGATCGTGATGGCGTCCCAGGACAGGCGGAAGCGCTTGCGGCTCGCGCGGTACGTCAGCCCGATGATGGCGACCGCGGTCATCATCATGGCGGCGGTGAGCGAGACGAGGTGGACCGGCGACACCGCGCGCAGCAGCGGGCCCCGGGTGTCGAGGATGTCGTCCAGCCCCAGGATGCCGATGTTGAAGAGATTGCTGCCGAACAGGTTCGCCGCCGCCATGTCGACCGCGCCCATGCGGGCGGCGGCCACCGACACGGCGATCTCGGGCAGCGACGTCGAGGCCGCCACGAACAGGCTGCCGACGAAGCTCGTGCCGAGCCCGGTGCGCGCCGCGAGATCGTCGCCCAGCCCTGGCAGGTACACCGCCGCCGCGACCAGTACCGCGGCGGTCGCGGCATAGAGCAGGACGGCGCGCCGCACGGACACGTGGGCGTAGCTCTGCTGCGCGGCGGCCTCCCGGCTGACCTCGCCCAGGCGGGTACGCTCGAAGCGGTAGATGGTCCGCATCGCCAGGACGTACAGGGCGATGAAGAGGAAGCTCTGCACGCCGATCCATCCGATCGCCGGCGCATGCGTTCCGGCGACGATCGCGAGCGCGGCGAGCGCGAGCTGTACGATGCCGAATGCCGCCGTGAGCACGTGGCCTTGATGGACCCTGGTCGACAGCGGCAGCTGCTGGCGCGCGTCCAGCGCGGCCAGGATGACGAGATTGAACATGCAGCTGCCGATCGCGTCCCCGGCCGCGATGTCCCGCGCATGAAAGACGACGATGGCGCTGCCGCCGGTCACGAGCTCGGGCAGCGAGGTCACGCCCGCCATCAACATGAGGCCGATGAAGGTGCCGCCGAGACCGGTCTTCTCGGCAATCATGTCGCCGTACCGCGAGAGCCGGACGCCGGCCCAGAGGATGATCGCCGACACGGCCACGAACTGCGCGAGGAGGCCGGGCAGCGTGCTCACGGCGCGCTCGCTGGGGCCGGCGAGCGGACCAGGTGCACGACCTGCCCCGCGATCGCCGGCGCGACCGACGCGATGCCCACGACGAGCCACTCGGCCGGTCCGAGCGGGGTGGTGCGCAGGACGGCGCGCAGCGGCTCGACCGCGACCGCCGCAATCTGGAGCCCGACGGAGAGCACGAGCGCCCAGATCGCATAGGGATTGGAGACGGCGCGCGCGGGCACGAGCGCAGAGTACCGGCTGCGCGCCGTGCCGAGGTGGAAGATCTGTGCGAGCGCGAGCGTCATGAAGCCGACCGTGCTCGCCTCGGCGGGCGACCGGCGCACCGCCCACACGAACGCGGCGAGCGACGAGGCCGTGATCAGGGCGCTGTAGGAGACGACGCGAACCATGAAGTCTCGTGAGAGGAGCGCCGACTGCGGAGGGCGAGGCGGGCGACGCATCACGTCGGGATCCGCCGGTTCCATGGCGAGGGCGAGCGCCGGCAGCGTGTCCGTGACCAGATTGAGGTAGAGGATCTGCAGCGGGAAGAGCACCGGGGGGAGCGCGGCCAGGGCCGCCACGAGGAGCACGAGAATCTCGGCCAGGTTGCAGCTGAAGAGATAGAAGACGAACTTCTGGATGTTGTCGTAGATGACGCGGCCCTCTTCGACTGCGGCCGCGATCGTCTCGAAACGGTCGTCCTGGAGCACGATCGACGCCGCCTGCTTCGCGACGTCCGTCCCGCGGCGGCCCATCGCGACGCCGACATCCGCCTTGCGGAGCGCCGGGGCGTCGTTGACGCCGTCGCCCAGCATCGCCACCACGTCACCGCCGGCCTGGAGCGACGCGACGATCGTGAGCTTCTCCTCCGGCGCCACCCGGCTGAACGCGCGGACGCCGGAGAGGCGGCCGTGCAATTCGCTGCCCGTGAGGTCCCCGAGCTCCCGTCCGTCCATGACCTGCGCATCGTCGGTCAGCAGCGCGAGGCTGCGGCCGACGGCCCGGGCCGTGATCCGCTGGTCGCCGGTGACCATGATCGTGCGCAGGCCCGCCGCGCGCAGGCGGGCGATCGTGTCCTTCACCCCTGGCGCCGGTGGATCCATCAGGCCGATGTAGCCGACGAACGTCAGATCCGCGAGCGCGGCCTCGCCCGGGCCGTCGACCGTCCCCGTCGCGAGGCCGAGCACGCGGAGGCCGTCGGCGGCCAGCGCGGCGTTGATCTCGCGCAGGTGGGCGCGGTCGGCATCGGCGAGCGCGCAGAGATCCAGGATCCGTCCCGGCGCGCCCTTGACGCACGCGACCGTTGCGCCGAAGGCGTCGTGGAACGACGCCATCAGCTTGCGCTCGCTCGAGAAGGGCACGAGCCCGAGCGCGGGCCGGGCGGCGTGGAGAGCGGCGGGATCCAGTCCGACACGGCCGGCTGCGGAGAAGATGGCCGCGTCGACCGGATCGCGTGCGGCGACCGCGCTCCCGTCGGGGCGCGCGGCCTGGTCCCGGCTGGCCAGGGCGGCGACCTCGAGGGCTCGCCGCAAGGCCTGGTCGGCGACTGGCGGATTGAGCGTGGTCAGGTCGAGGTCACGGCCGGCCGTCCACACCCGGACGACGGTCATGTCGCCGGAGGTCAGCGTGCGTGTCTTGTCCGTGCATACGACGGTCGTCGACCCCAGCGCCTCGACCGCCGGCAGTCGCCGGACGAGCGCGTTCCGGCGCGCCATGCGGCGCAGGCCGACCGCCAGGGCGATCGTCGAAACGGCCGGAAGGGCTTCGGGCACGGCCGCGACGGCGAGCGCGATGGCCGTCTCGACGACCAGGCCGATCGGAGATCCGTGCAGGGCTTCGAGGCCTCCGACCAGGCCGGCAACGACGAGCGCGATCCACACGAGGCGACGTCCGAGGGCATCGAGCCGCTTTTCCAGGGGCGTGGGCTCCTCGCCGAGGCCGGCCATCAGCACGCCGATGCGGCCGACTTCGGTCGCTGTCCCGGTGGCGGTCACCAGCACGCGAGCCGTGCCGCCGGCGACGGTCGTGCCCTTGTAAACCATGTTCCGGCGATCGGCGAGCGGCGTGTCGTCCCGGAGGACCAGGTCGGCGCGCTTCGAAACCGGGAGCGACTCGCCGGTCAGCGCCGCTTCGTCGACGCGCAGGTCGGTCGACGCCAGGAGCCGCCCGTCGGCCGGAACGGACTGCCCGGCCCGCAGATCGCAGACGTCTCCGGGGACGATGCCGTCGGCCGGAACGACGCGCAGCTGCCCGTCGCGGAGCACGGGCGCCTCGGGCACGTCGAAGGCGAGCAGCGCTTCCATCGACTGGCGCGCGCGAAACTCGGTGGCGAACCCGATCGCGGCGTTGAGCAGGAGCACGGCGCCGATCGCCAGGGCGTCGGGACGGTCGCCGAGGGCGAGCGAGATGACCGCCGCGGCCGCGAGGAGGGCGACGACGACGCTCGTGAACTGACGGGCGAGCAGGCGCCATGCCGACGTCCGGCGCGCGCGCGGCAGGCGGTTGGGTCCGTATCGATGCAGGCGCGCGTCGGCGTCGGCCGAGGGTAGACCGCGCGGGCCGCTCTCGAGCGCGTCACCCGCCGCCGCCGCATCGAGCGCGTGCCAGCGTCCGTCAGGCACTCGCGGCGGCTCCGGGCCGCCGCGCGAACTGCTGGCGGCAGCGCTCGCTGCAGAATGCATGGCGGCGCCCGCCATGTTCGGTGGCCGGGACGCCGGGAGCGAGCTGCACAGGCATGCCGCAGACCGGGTCGCGCGGCTCGAGCGCCGCCTCGCGCTCCCAGGGACCGACCTCGACGGGCCGCGAGCCGCGCACCGCGGCGAGCAGACGCAGCTCGTCGGCGATGAGCCGCGGCAGGAGGAAGTGCCGGCGCACCCGCTCGCGTCCGCCCGCGCCCAGCTGGCGCGCCAGGTCGTAGTTGCGCAACAGCTCGACGACCCGATCGGCGCATTCCTCGATGCCGTCGACGAGGAATCCGCCCGTGTCGTCCATCTGGAGCGGGATGCCGCCGGCGCGGCCCGCGACGACGGGGGTCCCCTTCCAGAGCGCCTCGGAGATCACCAGCCCGAATCCTTCGCGGATGGACTTCTGGATCACGACAGCCGACCGCCGCTGGAACGCGTTGACCTCGATGTTGCCGACGCCGGTGAGGTTCGTGAACACGTGGAGCAGCGGGTCGCTCTGGCGCGCGGCGTCGATCTGCCGGTAGACCTCCCAGCCCTGCGGGTCGTCGAGCGCCATGGAGCCGACCAGCGCGAGCTGGAGGCCGGGCACCTCTTTCCGCACGCGGCGGTAGGCCTCGATGACGCCCATGGGGTCCTTCCACGGATCGAAGCGGCTCACCTGCGTGACGAGCGGCGCCGAGGAGGCGATCCCGATCCAGTCGAGGACGCGCGACACCAGGGTCTCGTCCACGTCCATGTTCTTCGGGCTCAGCGGATCGATGGCCGGCGGGATGATCGCGCGCCGCGCGACCGGCAGGTCGCCCGGGATGAAGGCGGGCATCGTGAAGACCGCGGCGTCGTACCCGGCGAGGAAGGCGCGAAGGAAGCGCCACGCTTCGGGATGCGGCGCGCCGGTGTCGATGTGGCACCGCCAGATCCAGCGTGCCTCTCCGCGCCCGTGCGCCGACAGCAGGCCTGCCGGCTGCGGATCGTGCACGACGATGACGTCGTAGTCGTGGTCGAGCCGGCTGGCGTTGGCGCGCGTGACCTCGACGTAGTGATCGCGGTCCGCGTCGCTGAACGGGATGGCCGCGCCCTGGAGCCCGTTGTGCAGCCGCTTGGTGATGCCGAAGAAGCGGTCGTCGCCGGCGATGATTCCCCAGTCGACCACCAGCCCGAGGCTGCGCTCGATGGGGACGATGGAGCGCAGCAGCTCGGACACGCCGCCGCCGTAGGGGGTCGCGCTGACGTGCAGGACCCGGGCGCCCAGCAGGGGCCGGGCGAGGGCGCGGCACTCGTTGACGGCCGCGTCGCCGACGGCGGAAGCGTAATCTTCGAGCGCCCGGGCGCCGATGTCGACCTTCTGGAGCATGTGCTGATCCCGGCTGAGTCTACCGCGCCGAAGGGGCGCGGGCGCCGGGTGGCGGGAGGACCAGGGGCTGTGCCCGGTGCCCGGCACCCGCCACGGCGTCTAGGTGCCCGCGCGGCCGGGCGTATCCTGGAGCTGCGCGACCGGTGCGTCCGCGTGCGCCACCGGGGCGGGAGCCGTCGCCGAGAGCAGCGCCCCCAGGAACCGCCGGACGGCGCGCGGATTGGCGAGACGAAACCGCGCGACCGTGGCGCCGTCGCCGACCCGAATCGTCGTGCTCGTCTCGGGCAGCGCAGCGAACATCTCCTCGTCGGTTCGATCGTCGCCGATGGCGACGAGATGTGACGGCCCCGGCAAGTCGTCCATCACGCGGCGAGCGACCAGGCCCTTGGACGCGCCATGCGGTCTGAGCTCGATCACCATGTGGCCTTCGAGCAGCTCGACCGGCTGCCCCGCGAACGCCGCGGCCACCTCGTCGCGGATGCGCGACCGCTGCCGCGCGGCGAGATCCTGATCGGCGAGCCGATAGTGCCACGCCAGCCCGGCGCCCTTTTCTTCGAGGAGCGAGCCGGGCGTTTCGGCCGTAATCGCCCCGAGCAGGGTCCGCGCCCGCTCCTTCCAGGCGGGCGCCTGCGGCACGAGCCACACCCAGCTGTGATTCCAGCGCCGGTGCACGGCGCCGTGCTCTGCCCACAGGTCGGCGGGCAGATCGCCGAACCAGCGCTCGGCGGTCTCGAGGGACCGGCCGGTCACCAGGTGCAGGTCGATGAGCGGATGGGTCGCGAGCGACGCAAGCAGGCGGATCAGGGTCCCGTCGGGCACCGCCAGCTCGGGCGAGGGCGCGTAGGGGACGAGCGTGCCGTCGTAGTCGAGGAGCAGGGTGATCCGCCCGCCGCTCGCGGCGCGGCCGGTGTCGACGGCCGAGACGGCCGGCGGCACCGGCTCGGGCGGGAGAACCCATTCGCTGGCGACCGCCGGGCCCAGGCGCTCGACGAAGCTGGCTGCCCACCGTTGGATGGACGACTGCTGGACGCATGCCCGCAGCGCGCGCATGCGCCGCCGCCGCTCGTCGAGCGGCAGCGCGAGCGCCCGCGACATGCTGTCGGCGAGGCTCTCGACGTCGTATGGGTTGACCATCAGGGCGTCGACCAGCTCCTCGGAGGCCCCGGCGAACTCGCTCAGCACCAGGACGCCATCGTCGTCGATCCGCGACGCGCAGAACTCCTTGGCGACCAGGTTCATGCCGTCCCGGAGCGGCGTGACGAGCATGACGTCGGCGGCCCGGTAGAGGGCGACCAGCTCCCGGCGGGAGATCGAACGGAAGAGATAGTGGATGGGCACCGCGTCGACGGTGCCGAACTGGCCGTTGATCCGTCCGATGAGCTCGTCGAGCTCGCGCCGGAAGGAACGGTAGGCGCGCACGTCGACGCGCGACGGCACGGCGACCTGGATGAAGCGGACGCGGTCGCGCAGCGACGGCTCGCGCTCGAGCAGACGCTGGAACGCGAGCAGACGCCGCGGAATGCCCTTCGTGTAGTCGAGGCGGTCCACGCCGAGGAGGATCCGCCGGCCCTGCGCCTCGTTGCGGATCGTGTCGGCCCGGAGCCGGACGTCGATGTCGCTCGCGAGCAGCGCGAAGCGCTCGTCGTCGATGCCCATCGGGAAGGCGCCGATCTGCACCATGCGCCCCTTCCACCAGAAGTGATCGACCGCGGTCTTGAGGGCCGCCAGCTGCTGGACGGCGTTGCGGAAGTGCCGTGCGTAGGAGGGCGTGTGGAAGCCGATCAGATCGGCGCCGAGCAGCCCCTCGAGCAGCGGCTGTCGCCACGGCAGCGCCCGGAAGACGTCGGGGGCGGGGAAGGGGATGTGGAGGAAAAAGCCGATGCGCGCACCGGGGAGGCGCTCCCGGAGCAGCTTTGGCAGCAGCAGCAGGTGATAGTCGTGGACCCAGATCCGGTCGCCGGGCCGCCAGACCTGTGCGACCTGGTCCGCGAATCGCTCGTTCGCGCGGCAGTAGGCGCGCCAGCCGCCGCTGTCGATCGGCACACGGTCGAGCAGGTAGTGGAAGAGCGGCCAGACGACGCCGTTCGAGAAGCCGTCGTAGAAGCCGGAGACCTCGCGCTGGGAGAAGTAGACCGGCAGGAGATTGCGGGCCCGGAGCTTCGTGTCGATCTCGCGGGCCTGTTCCGGCGACGCCTGGGCGACGTCCCCGGGCCAGCCGATCCAGAGCGACGGCTGGCTTTCTCGCAGGCCCTCGAGGCCCGTCGCCAGCCCACCGGTCGACTGCAGGAGCTCGGGCCGTCCGGCCCGCCAGCGCACGACGACAGGCAACCGGTTCGAAACGATCAAGAGCCGGGGACTGTCGGGCATTCGAATATCTTTACCGACAAGTCGTATGAATTCAAACGATTGGATGCCTTGACATTTCGAGACAAACCTGCCGCGGTCAACTTTTCGGTTGACTATCCAGTTTAACTATGTGATTAATCTCGCGTATGAGCCGCCACGCCGTGCTTGCCGCTCGCGACGGCCTGACCGAGCAGCGCATCCTCGACGCCGCCCACGCCGTGTTCGTTCGCCGCGGCACGGCCGGCGCACGGATGCAGGACATCGCCGAGGAAGCCGGCGTCAACCAGGCGCTGCTGCACTACTACTTCCGGACCAAGGACAACCTGGCCCAGGCCGTCTTCCGCCGTGCCGCGCTGCAGTTGCTGCCGGCGGTCTTCGAGCTGCTCGCCTCGGACGTGCCGCTCGACGAGAAAGTCCGGCGCGTCGTGGAGCTCGAGCTGAAGCACCTGGCCAAGGCGCCCTACCTGCCTGGCTACGTCATCAGTGAGCTCACGTATCACCCGGCCCGCGTCCATCAGCTCGTCGCCGCCCTCACCGGCATGACCCCGAACGATGTGCGCCCGCGCGTGGCGAACGCGCTGCAGCGCCAGATCGACGCGGAGGTCGCGCGGGGACGGATGGCCCCCATCGCGCACGACGAGTTCGTCGTGAACCTGATGGCGCTCTGCATCTTTCCGTTTGCCGCGCGGCCGATGCTGGCGGCGCTGCTCGGCCTGGACGATCGGGGGTTCGAGCGGTTCATCGCCCGCAGGCGCGAGAAGCTGCCGCGGTTCTTCCTGAAGGCCCTGCGGCCGTGAGTCGCCGCGAAGACGGACCACGCGGAGAAGGAAACCGAGGATGACGAGACGCATCGTTTCTGCTCTGGTGTGCGGCTGGCTGCTGGCGGGACCCGCAGCGGCCCAGCCTGCGCCGTCGGGTGCGGCGCCGCTCGACCTGGCCACGCTCGAGGCCGACGCGCAGCGGACGGATCCGCGGACCCGGGAAGTCCAACTGCAGGCCGAACAGACCGACCTGCGCTTGCGCAGCCTGGCGGCGGAGTGGCTGCCCGCGGTCGCCGTCGCCGGGCAGACGCAGTACCAGTCCGACGTGCCGATGGCGCCGGTGAACGGCCCGGACGGCCAGCCGCTCTTCGCCCCGTCGAAGGACACCTACGATGCCTCGGTCAGCGTCGAGCAGCGGCTGTACGACCCGACGGCGAAGCCCCGTGCGGCCGTCGAGCGCGCGCAGCTGGCCCAGACCCAGGCGGGCGTCCGCTCCGCCGTCTTCGGCCTTCGCCAGGAGGTCGATGACGCGTTCTTCCAGGCCTTGCTGCTGCAGGAACAGGCGCGCGCCGTGGACGCGGCGATCGCGGATCTCTCGGCGCGGCTGGACGAGGCGCGCACGCGGGTTCGCGAAGGCGCGGCGCTCCCCGCCGACGCCGCACTCATTGAGGCGGCCCTCCTCGCGCGGCGCCAGGACGCGGCGGAAGTCGCGGCCTCCCGCCGCGCGGCCCTCGCGCGGCTCGGGGAGCTGACGGGGCGCACCCTGCCCGACGGTCAGGTGTTCACCGTGCCCGACCTGGGCGCGAAGGTCTCCGACGCCCGCGCGCAGCTCGAGACGGTCCAGGCGCGACCCGAGTACCAGCAGTTCGCGACCACGCGGAACCTGCTCGCCGAGCGGGCCGATGCGACGAAGGCGTCGGTCGAGCCGCGCGTGACGGCATACGGCAAGGCGGGCTACGGCAAGCCCGGGCTGAACTTCATCGACAACCAGTTCCAGGGGTACTGGCTCGCCGGGGTCCGCGTGCAGTGGACGCCGTGGGATCGCGGGTCCGCCGCCAGGACGCGCGCCGAGCTGGGCCTCCAGCAGGACGTCGTCAATGCGGAGCAGGCGGCGTTCACCAGCCGGCTGCGGCGATCGATCGAGAACATGCTCGCCGACATCGACCGGCTGCAGGCGGGCGCGGCCCTGGACGATCAGATCGTGACGCTGCGCGAGCAGGTCGCGGCGAACACGCAGGTGCGGTTGAACGAGGGCGCGGTGACGGCCGCCGACTACGTCGACCGGGACAGCGAGCTGCTGTCGGCGCGGATCGCGCGGTCGTCCCATCAGGTTCAGCTCGAGCAGGCGGGCGCCCGGTTGCTGGACGCCCTCGGTCTGGAGGTGCGGTGATGTGGCAGGTGAGAGGGGTGATGGCGCCGGTGGTCGTCGCCGTGACCGCGGCGCTGGCGGGCGGCTGCGCACAGCCGCCCGGGCCCGACGCGTACGGCAACGTCGAGGCCACGCCCGTCGTCGTGAGCGCGGAGGCGAGCGGCCGGCTGCTGTCGTTCACGCCCGAGGAAGGCGACCGGGTGGCGAAGGACGCCCAGGTCGGCGTCGTCGAATCGACCCAGCTCGGGTTCCAGCAGGAGAGCCTCGACGCGCAGCGCGTGGCGGCCGCGACGCGGGTCCAGGAGCTGGGGCAACAGCGGCTGGCCCTCGAGGCGCAGCAACAGGCGGCGCGCGCACAGCTCGCCGCGCTCACCACGCAGCGCGATATCGCCGACCGCGGGTACCAGCGCACCCAGCGGCTGGCGGCGGCGCAGGCGGCCACCGCGCAGCAGCTCGACCAGGCCGAGCGTGAGTTCCGCGTGCTCGGCGAGCAGATCGCGGCACAGAACCACCAGATCGACGCCCAGGGCGTGCAGATCGCGGCCGCGCGCCTCGCCGAACAGGGCGCCCGCCAGCAGGTGGCCTCCCTGGCCGCGCAGCTCGCGCAGGTGTCCGATCGCCTCGGGAAGACCCGCATCACGAATCCGGTCGGCGGGACCGTCCTGACGACCTACGTCAAGACGGGAGAAGTCGTGCAGGCGGGCCAGCCCCTCTACCGCGTGGCCGACCTCGGCTCGGTGGACGTTCGCGCCTACGTCAGCGAGCCGCAGCTGACCAGCCTCAAGCTCGGCCAGCGCGCGCGCGTGTCGGTGGACGGCGCCGACGGGGCGCGGCGCGAGCTGACCGGCCAGGTGTCGTGGATTTCCTCGGAGGCCGAGTTCACGCCGACGCCGATCCAGACGCGTGACGAGCGGGCGGACCTGGTGTACGCGATCAAGATCCGCGTGCCGAATCCCGACGGTGTGCTCAAGATCGGGATGCCGGCCGACGTCGTCTTCGGGGAGTCGGCCTCGTGAGTGATCCCGCGGTCCTGGTCGATCGCCTCGAGAAGCGCTATGGATCCGTGACGGCGCTCGCAGGGGTGTCCTTCGCCGTGAACCGGGGCGAGCTATTCGGCTTCATCGGCCCCGACGGGGCGGGCAAGACGACGCTGTTCCGGATTCTGGCCACGCTGCTCGTGCCGGGCGCAGGAACCGCCCGCGTCCTGGGGCGCGACGTCGTGAAGGGCCTCTGGGAGCTCCGGCGGCTCATCGGCTACATGCCCGGGCGCTTCTCGCTCTATCCCGACCTCAGCGTCGAGGAGAATCTCCGCTTCTTCGCCTCGGTGTTCGGGACGACGCTGGCGCAGGCACGCGAGCAGATCGCGCCGATCTACTCCCAGATCGAGCCCTTCCGCGCGCGGCGCGCCGGTGCGCTGTCGGGCGGGATGAAACAGAAGCTCGCGCTCTGCTGCGCGCTGGTGCACCGGCCGGAGCTGCTGCTCCTCGACGAGCCGACGACGGGCGTCGACGCGGTGTCGCGCCGCGAGTTCTGGGACCTGCTCGGCGCCCTGCGCGCGTCCGGCCTGACCGTCGTCGTGTCGACGCCGTACATGGACGAAGCGACGCGCTGCGATCGGGTCGCGCTCATCCAGCAGGGGCGCCTGCTGGCGATCGATCGTCCCCAGACGGTGGCCGCGTCCTTCGACCGCCCGATCCTCGCGGTGGAGGCCACGGACCGGTACCGGGTGCTCCGGGCGCTGCGCGAGTACCCGCACGCGCACACGGTCTATCCCTTCGGCGCCACCCTGCATTACACCGACGAGCGCACGGACCTCGACGCCGACGTGCTGGCGCGCGAGGTGGGGCAGTTCCTGGACGCCCGTGGGTTCGCCGACGCCGAAGTGCAGGTCATTCCCGCGGGCATCGAGGACACGTTCATGGCGCGGATGAGCGAAGGGCGGACGGCGTGACGAACCCGTCGCTCGCCATCGAGGCCCGGGACCTGACCCGGCGTTTCGGGTCGTTCGTCGCGGTCGATCGCATCACGTTCTCGATCGTGTCGGGCGAAGTGTTCGGCTTCCTCGGCGCCAACGGCGCCGGCAAGACGACCGCCATCCGGATGCTCACCGGCCTGCTGGCGCCGAGCGGCGGGACGGCGACGGTCGCCGGGCACGACGTCTACCGGGAGAGCGAGGCGATCAAGCGGGACATCGGGTACATGAGCCAGCGCTTCTCGCTGTACGAAGACCTGAGCGTCCGCGAGAACATCACGCTGTACGGCGGCATCTACGGACTGTCGCGCCGGGCGCTCCGCGAGCGGACCGACCGGCTGGTCGCCCGTCTGGCGCTGCAGGAGGTCGCGCGGGACCCGGTGCGCAGCATTCCCCTGGGATGGCGCCAGAAGCTCGCCTTCTCCGTGGCGCTCCTCCACGAGCCGAAGATCGTCTTCCTCGACGAGCCGACGAGCGGGGTCGATCCGATCACCCGCCGCCAGTTCTGGGAAATGATCTACGAGGCGGCCTCTGCCGGGACGACCGTCCTGGTCACCACGCACTACATGGACGAAGCGGAGTACTGCGACCGGGTGTCGATCATGGTCGACGGGCGGATCGGGGCCATGGGGTCGCCGGCCGAGCTCAAGCGACAGTTCGCCGCCGCGTCGATGGACGACGTCTTTCTCCGGCTCGCGCGGCCCGCTGAAGCCGCTCGGGGGGCGTCATGATCGCGCTGGCCGGACTCCTGCGGAAGGAGATGTACCACATCCTGCGCGATCGCCGGACGCTCTGGGTACTGATCCTGATGCCGATCGTGCAGGTCGTGCTCTTCGGCTTCGCGATTCGCACCGACGTCGATCACGTCCGTCTGGCGATCGTGGACCCTGCGCCCGACGACACGACGCTGGCGCTGCGCGCGCGGTTCTCTGCGACCGATCGCTTCCGGATCATGGCCGTGCTGCCGTCCACCGACTCGCTCGACCGCCGCTTCCGCCGCGAGGAGATCCAGGCGGCCGTCGTGATCGAGCCGGACTTCGGGAGCCGCATCGGACAGGGGCTGCCGTCCCGGGTGCTGATCATCACCGACTCCACCGAGCCCAATACCGGCAGCGTCATCGCGACGTACGCAAGCTCCGTGATCCAGGCGTTCGCGCGCGCGCTGGGGCCGCCGGCGGGGGGCGGCGTCCGCATCGTGCCGGACGTGCGGGTCCAGTACAACCCGACGCGGGCGAGCACGAACCTCTTCGTGCCGGGGCTGATGGCGTTCGTGCTGACGGTCATCTCCGCGCTGATGACGGCGATCAGCCTGACCCGTGAGAAGGAAACGGGCACGATGGAAGCGCTGCTCGTGTCGCCGCTCAGGCCGTGGCAGATCATCGTCGGCAAGGTCGCGCCGTACCTGGTCATCGGGTTCATCAGCGTCGTGGGCGTGATCGCCGAGACGCGGATCGTCTTCCACGTGCCGCTGCGCGGGAGTCTGGCGCTGCTCGCGGCCGAGGGGCTGCTGTTCATCCTCGTGTCACTCTCGTTCGGCATCCTGATTTCCGCCCGCACGTCGTCGCAGCGCGTCGCGATGCTGGGCGCGATGCTGGCGACGATGCTGCCGACGATGCTCCTGTCGGGGTTCCTCTTTCCGATCGAGAGCATGCCGCAGCTGCTGCAGCTCGTGTCCGTCGTCGTGCCGGCGCGGTATTTCGTCTTCGTCTCGCGCGGGATCATGCTGAAGGGCGTCGGCCTGACGTACCTGTGGCGCGAGACGGCGGTCCTGGCCGTCATGGCCGTCGCGTTCCTCACGCTGAGCACCCGGTCGTTCAAGGCAAGGCTGGAGTAGCCGGTGCGCAGCATCTTCTACCTCGCGCGGGCCGAGATCCTGCACATCCTCCGCGACAAGGCGACCCTCGCGCAGGCGCTGCTCGTGCCCGTGGTCCAGCTCCTGGTGCTGGGGAACGCGGCGACGTTCGCCATTCGCGACACGCCGGCCTACGTCGTCGACCAGGATCGCAGTTCGGTCTCCGCGCAGCTGGTGGGCCACTTCGCGGCCTCGAGCCACTTCCGGCTCGTCGGCGAGACGGCGTCGGAGCAACAGGCGACCGACGCGATGCTCGCGGGAGACACGACGCTCACGCTCGTCATCCCGCACGAGTTCGGACGCACGCTCGTGCGAACCGGCCAGGCCCCCGTGGAGCTGGTGGTGAACGGCGAGAAGGGATCGGCGGCGGGCATCGTGCTGTCGTACGCGTCGGCGATCCTGGACGACTACGCGCGCGACGTCGGCGCGGACCTCCGGCCGCCCCGGCGGGTCGCGGACCCGGAGACGCCCGCCCCGGGCACGCCGCACATCGAGATCCGCAGCCGCACCTGGTACAACCCGACGCTCGACTACGCCCACTACATGGTGCCGGGGCTGCTCGTGTCGCTCGTCACGATCATCGGCACGCTGCTGGCGGCCCAGAACATCGCGCGCGAGAAGGAGCTCGGCACGCTCGAACAGCTCAACGTCACGCCGATCACGCGGGGACAGTTCATCGCCGGGAAGCTGCTGCCGTTCTGGGCGCTGGCGATGGTCGACCTGATCATCGGCCTCGTCGTCGGCCGTGTGGTCTTCGGCATGCCGATGCGCGGCAGCCTGCTGCTCCTGTTCGGGTCGGCCGCCGTCTACCTGGTCGCGGCCCTGGCGATCGGCCTGTGGATCTCGACGCTCGTCGACACGCAGCAGCAGGCGATGTTCGTCAGCTTCTTCATCATGATCATCTACCTGCTCTTGAGCGGCCTCTTCACGCCGATCGACAGCATGGCGCACTGGGTGCAGGTCGTGTCGATGGTCAACCCCGTGCGGCACTTCGTGACCATCTCGCGGGCGATCCTCATCAAGGGCGCCGGGCTGGCCGACGTCGCCCAGCCGCTCGCCATCCTGGTGGTCTTCGCAGCGGCGATGACCGCGATCGCCGTGCGGCAGTACTCGAAGCGGTCGGCCTGACGAGCCGGGCGGTATAATTGCGCGTTTGGTACCGGTCATGCGGGTGGCCCGACGCTACATCGTGAGCGGGCGCGTCCAGGGCGTCGGCTTCCGGTTCTTCACCGAGGAAATCGCGGCCGTCGAAGGCGTGCACGGCTGGGTGCGGAACCGGGGCGACGGCTGCGTCGAGATCGAGGCACAAGGCGACGCCGAGTCGCTCGAACGGTTCGAGCGCCGGGTCCGCTCCGGCCCCCCGGCGGCGCGCGTCGACGCCGTGCAGGTGGAGGAAGCCGCCCTCGACGACCGGCGCTTCGGCTTCATCATTCGATAGGACCCGATCACTTATGGCGAACGCGGATCACCTGAAGAGCAAGATCAGACACGTGCCGGACTTCCCGAAGGCCGGCATCCTCTTCTACGACGTGACCACCCTCCTGCAGGACCCGGCGGGCTTCCGGGATGCGGTCGAGGCGGTCGCCGCGCCCTTCGTCGGCGACGGCGTCGACGTCGTCGTGGGCATCGAGAGCCGCGGCTTCATCTTCGGCGCCGCGGTGGCGGACCGGATCGGCGCGGGCTTCGCGCCCGTGCGGAAGCCGGGCAAGCTCCCGTCCACGACCATTCGCGCGTCGTACGATCTCGAGTACGGGAGCGACAGCCTCGAGATGCACGCCGACGCCGTGGCGGCGGGGCAGCGGGTCCTGATCGTGGACGACCTGCTGGCGACGGGAGGCACGGCCCACGCGACGGCGTCGCTCGTCAAGCAGCTCGGCGGCCGGGTGCACGCGCTGGCGTTTCTCATCGAGCTCGCGGCGCTGAATGGACGCCAGCGGCTGCCGGGCGAGACGATTCATGCGGTGCTCAAATACTGACGCTGACGCCGCAGGGTGCGGGGAACTGACGTTGCAAGGTGCGGGGAGCTGACACGGCATGGTGCTCGCGAGCGCTTTGATCGTCGCGGTCGCAATGGTGTGGGCCGCGTGGCGGATCGCGGGCGCCCTCGAACGGCAGACGGCCGCCGCGGCCGGGGATCGTGCGGTCGCGGCCATGGCGCTCTTCAGCCGCGGCCTCGCCGAGGCCGAGCGCGATCCGCGCGCGATTCTGATCTGGCAGCCCCTCGCACGCGCGGCGCGCGGCCTCGAGCCCGAGACGTTCGCCGCGCTCGACCGGGCCACCGGCGCGGCGTTCCCCTTCAGCGCCGAGCGGATTCAGGCGGCGCACGCCACCTGGACGGCCGACTGGCTCGCCTGGGAGGCGCGGCACGACGCCGAGTACAAGCAGAAGGCTGCGGAGGCCGAGGCAGAGATCGAACGCGCCGGTGGATCCGGAGTCGCGAAGGCGCGGCTGGCCGGCGTCGAGCGCGAGAAGCTCGAACGCTACCAGCAGCGGTATGCGGAGTACGTGCGCGTGGCGAAGGCGCTCCAGGCGCTCGGCGGAGGCCTGTAAAACTGCTACACTTCACCGTGGATTTCTCGCGCCCGTAGCTCAGTTGGATAGAGCACTGGTTTCCTAAACCGGGGGTCGCAGGTTCAACTCCTGCCGGGCGCACCAGCAGAGCTGTTATGAAGAGAAAAGAACGGCATCACCTCAAAGAGAACGAGTTCGCGGACCTCTTCACCGGCATCGTCGAGTACTACAACGAGCACCGACGCGAAGTGACGGCCGCGGCCGTCGCCCTGGCGGTGCTGGTCGGCGGGGTGGGCGGCTACATGGCCTGGCAGCGCCACGTGCAGTCCGAGGCCGGCGAGCTGCTCTCCGACGCCATGGCGGTCACCGAGGCGCGCGTGGGCGCACCGCCCGATCAGAGCTCGCCGGACGCCGGCGCCTGGTATCCGACCGATCGCGCGCGCGCGCAGGCCGCGCTCACCAAGTACAAGCTGGCCGCCGACTCGTATCCGAACACCGACGCCGGGCTGCTCGCCCGCTACCTCGAGGCGTCCACCCGGATGTCCCTCGGGCTCCCGCAGGAGGCGGCCACCGCCTACCAGCAGGTGATCGACAAGGCCGGCGACTCGCTGTACGGCCGGATGGCCAAGCTCGGCCTCGCGGAGGCGGAGGTTCAGACCGGCAAGGTGGACGACGCCATCACGACGTTCAAGGATCTGGCGCAGCAGAAGGACGGCACGATACCGACCGACGCGATCCTGATGCAGCTGGCCCGGGCGTATCAGGCCGGCGGCAAGAAGGCGGAGGCGCAGCAGACGTTGACGGAGATCGTGCAGCAGTACCCCGACTCGCCCTTCACGGCCGAGGCCCAGCACGACCTCGAGGTGCTCAAGGCCGGCGCGGCCTGAAACGGTACGTCAGGATCTTGTAGATCAGCTTCGCGCAGAGAAAGTTCGGCGACACGTTGCCCGGCATCGGGCACAGCTCGACGATGTCGCACCCCACGACGTCGCGGGCCTCGATCACCCGCCGCAGCAGCGCCAGGGCCTCGTACCAGCCGAGCCCGCCGGGCTCGGGCGTGCCCACCGCCGGCATGATGGCGGGGTCCAGGCCGTCGCAGTCGATCGTGATGTACACCTTCTCCCCGAGCGACTCGACGACGCGGTCGATCCACGCGGGATCCTGCCGCATGTTGTAGTCGTAGAAGACCGTGGTGTCGAGGGAAGGGATCGCCGTCGCTTCTTCCGGCGACAGGCTCCGGACGCCGACCTGGGTGAGCCGCGCGTACTCGAGCGTGCGGCGCATCGCGCAGGCGTGGTTGTGCGGCGTGCCCATGAAGCTGGCGCGGAGGTCGGCGTGGGCGTCGATCTGCAGGACCGACAGGCCGGGATGGCGCCCGGCGAAGGCGGACACGACCGGCGGCGTGATCGAGTGCTCGCCGCCGAGCACGAACAGGAACTTGTCGCGATCGACGATGCCGGCGGCCACGCGCCGGATCTCGTCCATGACCTGTTCCATCGTCGCGAACGGGAACTCCATCTCGGGCAGCGTGTAGATCCCGACGCCGTGGATGTCGGTGCCGGTTTCCTCGTCCCACAGCTCCATGTGCGACGAGGCGACGAGGATCTCGTGCGGCCCCATGCGCGTGCCGGGCACGTACGACGTGGTCCGGTCGAAGGGGATCGGCAGGATCACGACGCGCGATTGGACGAAGTCGGATTTGGTGGGCAGGGTGCCCCCGAACTGGCCGGGGGTCACCTGGTCGTAGTCAAACGGCTCGCTCATTCACCGCCTCGAAACGGTCGCTCGGAACACTCTGATCGTCGATGGTCATGAGGCGCTCGCCGAGCGAGAAGCTCGGCGGCCGGCGCCGGGCGAGCAGCTCCGGCCCGGTGGAGGCCAGCGCCGTCGCCAGAATCGGCAGCGCGATGGTCGCGTCGGCCTGGACGGTGACGCGCGCCGCGTCGGCCGCCAGCTTGCCCCAGCTCTGCGCCTCTTCCAGGCTGGATCCCGATGCGCCGCCGAACTGCGGGACGTCGGTGACGATCTGCAGCGCGTAGTGGTGCCCGGTGACCTCGGGGCTGTAGAACTCCGCCTGCACGCTCGCCTGGTTGATGAAGTTCTTGGGCGTGCCGCCGCCGAGCACGACCGACGCGGTGCGCGGCCGGCGGATCACGACGTTGGCGGACTCGATGATGTCGCCGATCACGTCGATCTGCCCCTTCGCGGGGTCGATCTGCCGCGCCTGCGAGAGGCCCATCCCGATGGAGGAGTCGGCGATGGCGGGGCAGAAGATCGGGACCTTCGCGCGGTAGGCGGCCGTGAGGATGCCGTCGCGGCCGGTCGTGTCCCAGAGGTGCCGGCCGAGCAGGTACAGGAACTCGCGGGTCGTGTAGGGTCGCGACTCCAGCGTCGTCGCGAAGTCCGCGATCCAGTTGTCGTTGCCGATGAACTCTTCCTCGCTGGCGAACGTGTCGTACACGCGGTCGATGCGATCCCGGGCGAGCGCCGCGTCGTCGGCGTGGGGCGAGCCGATGTAGTGGTGCTGGCCGCGGGTCTCGTGCAGGTCGTGGTACAGGTTCGCGCCCGTCGAGACGAGACAGTCCACGTAGCGGTGCGTGACGAGATGGGCGACAATCAGCCGGAGGCCGCCGGCGCTCAGGGCACCGGCCATGCCGAGGAAGATCGTCAGATCGTCGGCTAGCATCCTCTGCCAGATCCGGTGCGCGGTGGCGAGGTTGCGCCCCTGGAACGAGATCCGCTCCATGTGGGACAGGACCTGATCGGCGCGCAAGCCTCCCCGAACCTCGAACGGCTCGACGGGGGTCTGCAGGAACCGAGAAGGCTTTTTCGGCATGCGCGCCCATTAAACCATAAAGTAGTCGCGTGATTCCCACGACGGTCGACATCCTCAAGAACTACTTCCAGATCACGTCGCCGCTCTGGCTGGTGATCGTGCTCGCGGCGATCGCCGCGTGGCTGTCCCTGCGGCCGGCGAGCCGCGCGGCGCGGCGCGGCCTCCTGCTGTTCGTGGTGCTGTACTACGTGCTCGCGACGCCCTTCGGCGCGGGCGCGTTGACCGCGGTGTCGAGCTACGGGCTCTCGCCGCTCACCACGCGCGCGCAGGCGCAGGGCGCGGACACCATCGTGCTGCTCGGCGGCGGCTCGTCGACTTACAGCCTGAACGGCGTGGTGCTGACGAGCCTCGCGGAGGAGAGCATCCTCCGCACGCTCGAGGCGGTGCGCATCTACCACCTGCTGGGGAAGGCCACGATCATCTCGAGCGGCGGCCTCGTGCATCCCGACGAGCACAAGGTGCCCGAGGCCACAATCATGCACCGCGCGCTCGTGGAGGCCGGCGTCCCGGACGCCGACATCGTCGACGAGGCGGCCTCGCGAACGACGCGCGACCAGGCCCTCAAGGTCGGGAGCCTCCTGCGCGCCCGCGGCACGACGCGCTTCGTGCTGGTGACGTCGCCCGCCCACATGTGGCGGTCGGTCTACGCCTTCCGGGCCGTGGGCCTGGATCCGATCCCGTCGCCGTCGCCCGTGCGATCGGAGATCGCCCGCAAGCCCCCCTTGTTCCTGCCGAACGGCAGCTCGCTCGAGCTGTCGGACCTGGCGATCTACGACATGGCCGCGCTGGTCTACTACTGGTGGGAGGGGTGGACGTAGGAGCGGCGCGCAGTGAGGAACCCGGGGCTCCCGGGAGCCCCACGCGCGAGGAGCCGAGGGACTCAGTTCCGCGAGACGTCCTTGAGGAAGAGGAAATCGGCGACCGGAGACAGGTGGATGCCGCGCAGGGCCCGCCGCGCAACGGCGGCGTTGTCCGCGTGCCAGAGGGGGATGTAGGGCGCCTCCCTGGCGATCCGGTCCTGCGCCTCCCAGTAGAGCTGCTGCCGTTCGGACTGGTCCGTCGAGACGGTGGCGGCGTCGAGGAGGCGGTCGACATCGGCGTCGCTGAAGTAGCCGCGGTTGAAGCCCACGGGCGGCGTCTGCGTGGAGTCGAAGATCCGCCGGAGGATGTCGGGATCGGCGAGCGATCCCCCGGTCCACTGCAGCGTGTAGAGCTGGAAGTTCCCCGACAGCACGTCCGAGTACAGCGTGCTGAACTCGTACGTGCGGACGTCGAGGTCGATGCCGACCTTGGCGAGATCCTGCTGGATGACCGTCGCCTGCAGCCGGGCCGCCTCGCTCGTCGAGACCTTCATCGTCAGGTGCAGGCGCGGCTTCGGCCCGGCGCCGTCGGGGTCGGGATACCCGGCTTCGTCCAGCAGCGCTTCCGCCTTCGCCGGATCGTACGTGAAGTGGAACAGATTCGGATCATAGGCCCACGAGGTCGAGGGCAGCAGACCCGCCGCCGGTTCGGCGAGTCCGCGTCGCAGGTACTGCGTGATCGCGCGCCGGTCGATGGCATAGCCGAGCGCCTGCCGCACCCGCACGTCGCGCAGGACGGGGTCCCGCAGGTTGATGCCGACGTACTGAAAGTCGGCGCCCTTGGACGTGACGATCTGCAGCCCCGGATCGTGCTCGAGCTGGGCGACCGTGTCCGGCGCCAGGTCGTTCACTTCGAGATCGAGGGTGCCCTTCTTGAGCTCGAGGCCCATCATGATCGTGTCCGGCACGACGCGCAGGACCAGCCCGTCGTTCCTGGGACGCCCGCCGAAGTAGTCGTCGAATGCCGCCAGCTCGACCCGGTCGTCGACCAGATACCGGACGAAGCGGTATGGTCCGGTGCCGATCGGGTGGCTCGCGAAGTCCTTGCCGGCGCCCTCGGGCACGATCGGCGGAACGATCAGGTTGACGGGGAACGACCCGAACGGCTGGGAGAGGTGGAAGACGACCGTGTAGCGGTCGCGGGCCTCGACCGACTCGAGCAGTCGGAACGCGCCCTTGAGCGGCGAGACGAAGTCGGGCGCCAGCAGGCTCCGGTAGGTGTAGACCACGTCGGCTGACGTCAGCTCGTGGCCGTCGTGGAAGCGCACGCCCCGTCGAAGGGTGGCGACGTAGGTCGTGGGATCCGGATTGTCGAGGCGCTCGGCCAGCGCCGGCACCACCCGCAGCTCGTCGTCGAACGTCATCAGCGCGGAGAACACGAGCTGCCCGATGTGCTGCGAGACCGCGTCGGAGCCGATCCGCGGATCGAGGTTGTTGGGACTCGCCTGCACGCCGACGACGATCACGTTCGGGTTGTCGGTGGGGCGATGCAGGCAGGCCGCCGACAGGAGGAGCAGGGCCGCGGCCAGGACGGCGCGGGCGCGCGGCATCACTCCTCGGCCGCTTTCTTGAGCTCCGCGAGCGTCGCCAGCGCCTCGATCGGCGTCATCCGGTCGACGTCCAGACCGGCGAGCCGCGCACGAAGCCGATCGTCGGGCGGCTCGGCCTGCTGGAAGAGGCCCAGCTGCCGCTGGGGATCGGCCGGCGTGCCGCTGATCGACGGCCGCCCGCCGCGCGACAGTTCGTCGCGCTCGAGAGCCGCGAGGATGGCGCGCGCCCGGTCGATCACCGGCCGGGGCAGCCCGGCGAGCCGCGCCACCTGAATCCCGTAGCTGCGATCCGAGCGGCCCGGCATGATCTTGCGCAGGAAGATGATGTCGTCCTTCCACTCCCGCGCGGCGACGTGGTAGTTGACGACGCCCGGCGTTGCGTCCGCGAGATCGGTGAGCTCGTGGTAGTGGGTCGCGAAGAGCGTCTTCGGGCGCAGCCGCGCATTGGTGGCCAGGTACTCGGCGACGGCCCAGGCGATGCTCAGGCCGTCAAAGGTCGCCGTGCCGCGCCCAATCTCGTCGAGCACCACGAGGCTGCGCGAGGTCGCCGTGTGCAGGATGTTGGCCGTCTCCTGCATCTCGATCATGAACGTCGACTGGCCCCTGGCGATGTTGTCCGAGGCGCCGACGCGCGCGAAGATGCGGTCGACAATCGGCACCTTGGCCTCACGGGCCGGCACGAAGGATCCCGCCTGGGCCATGACGAGCAGCAGCGCCGACTGGCGCAGATACGTCGACTTGCCGCCCATGTTCGGGCCGGTGAGGATCACGAGCTGCGAGGCGACCGCGTTCAGCGAGAGGTCGTTCGGCACGAAGGTGTCGCCCGCGGCGGCCACGCGACGCTCGACGACGGGGTGCCGCGCGTCGGCGACCGTCAGCTCGTCGCCGTCGTGGACGTGCGGCTTCGTGTAGTTGTTGACGGCGGCCACTTCGGCGAAGGCGGCGAGCACGTCCAGCGCGGCGAGCGCGCGTGCCGTGCCCTGGATGCGCGGGGCCTCGGCGGCCACCTGCGCCAGGAGCGCGGCGAAGAGCTCCAGCTCGCGCTCGACGATGCGCTCGTCGGCGCCGAGGACGCGATCTTCGTACTCCTTGAGCGCGGGTGTGATGAAGCGCTCGCCGCCGGCGACGGTCTGCTTCCGGTGATAGTCGGGCGGGACGGCACGCAGGTTCGACTTCGAGACCTCGATGTAGTAGCCGAACACCCGGTTGTAGCGGATCTTGAGCGAGCCGATGCCGGTGCGGGCGCGCTCCCGCTCCTCCATCTCCGCGATCACCTGCTTGCCGGATCGGCTGATGGTCTTGAGCTCGTCGAGCGCCTCGTCGACGCCGTCGCGTGTGAAGCCCCCGTCGCGCGCGAGCGCCGGCGGATCGTCCGTGATCGTCGCGTCGATCGCCTGGCGGAGCCCGGACAGGTCGTCCAGCTGGGCGGTGAGCGAGCCGACGAGGGGCGCCTGCAGATCGGCCAGCACGGTCCGGATCCGCGGCACCGCGGCGAGCGAGACCTTGAGCCCCACCAGGTCGCGGGGGCCGGCGCTACCGAGCGCCGCCCGGGCGACCAGCCGCTCGAGGTCCTGCACGGCCTTCAGGGTGTCCCGAAACTTCCCGCGATCGATCGCGCGGAAGGCGATCTCCTCGACGGCGTCGAGGCGGTCGCGGATCGGCTCGAGGGCGACGAGCGGCCGCACCAGCCACGCGCGCATCAACCGGGAGCCGACCGCCGTCATCGTCCGATCGATCTCGTCCAGGAGCGACCCGTCCCGGCCGCCGTCCGCGCCTTCGAGGATCTCGAGGTGGCGGAGCGTCGTCGGATCGACGAGCATCGCGTCGGCCGACTGGCGGAACGTGATGGCGCGGACGTGGGCCAGGTCGGCTTTCTGGGTCGCGCGGAGGTACTGGACGAGCGCGCCGGCCGCGGCGACCGCGGCCGGCCGGCGCTCGAGCCCGAAGCCCTCGAGCCCGCGGGCGCGGAGCTGATCGAGGAGGGCGGCGCGGGCCGACTCCGTCTCGAAGGTCCACGCCGGCACCGGGGTGACCGGCACCGCGGCCGCCGCGACGAGCGGCTGGAGGGCGGCGGGCAGCTGCTCGTCGTCGGCCGGGAGGACCAGCTCGCGAGGGCGGAGGATCGCGAGCTCGTCGGCGAGGGACTGCCGTCCGGGTTCGCCGGTGTACTCGGCGGCCGAGAACTCCCCGGTCGACAGGTCGACCAGGGCCGCGCCGATGATGTCGTCGCGCGACGGGGCGGAGAGGGCCATCAGGAAGGCCGGCTCGCGCGCGTCGAGGTAGCTGGCGTCGGTCAGCGTGCCCGGCGAGACGACCCGGACGACCTCGCGCTTGACCAGGCCCTTGGCCTTGCGCGGGTCCTCGACCTGGTCGCAGATGGCGACGCGGAAGCCCTTGCGGACGAGGCGCGCCACGTAGCCGTCGACGGCGTGGAACGGCACGCCGCACATGGGAATGCCGCCGCCGCTCGCGTCCTTGGAGCGCGACGTGAGGGTCAGATCCAGCGCACGCGCGGCGACCAGGGCGTCCTCGTAGAACGTCTCGTAGAAGTCGCCCATGCGGAACAGCAGGATCGCGTCGCGGTACTGGCGCTTCGCCTCCAGATACTGACGCATGGCCGGGGTCGCAGTGGCCAGGTTGGCGGGGGAGGACATCGGATCGATTACGCTCGGATATTCTAGTGTAGATGCGGACGCTCGCCCTGGACACGACCACGCGCGCCGGCGGCGTGGCGCTCGTCGCCGACGGCGCCATCGTCGCCGAGCGTATCGGGGACCTGGCGCGGTCGCACGCCGAGCGACTGCCGGCCGATCTCCTCGATCTCCTGTCGGACGGCGCGATGCCCCTCGAGACGATCGACCTCTTCGCGGTGGCGTCCGGCCCGGGCGGCTTCACCGGGCTGCGGATCGGCATTGCCACGATTCAAGGCCTGGCGTTCACGACCGGCCGTCCGGTCGCGCCGGTCTCCGCGCTGGAAGCGCTCGCGTACACCGCGATCGCCGACGCCGTGGAGTCCCCGTTCGTCGGCGCGTGGATGGACGCGCATCGCGGCGAGGTGTTTTCCGCACTCTATCGTCTCGGGGCGGGCGCAGGACTCCAGGACGGGCGGCTCGAGGAGGTCGAGGCCGCGTCGGTCGGGGCGCCCGAGGAAACGGCTGCCCGCTGGCGCGCCCTGGCGGGCGCGGCGATCGACGTCGTCGGGGACGGCGCCGCGCGCTACCGGGATGCGCTGCGCGCCTGCGGGCGTCTCGTGACGCGGGAGCACCGGACGCTGGCGGGGACGATTGGCCTGCTGGCCGGGCCGCGCGCCGCGCGGGGGCTCACCGTGCCCCCGGACGGGATCCGGCCGCTCTACGTGCGCCGACCCGACGCCGAGCGCGATCGGGACAGGCGAGCGCGCGATGTCGCCCTGGACCGTTGACCGCCTGCGGTCCGAGACGGAGATCGACGAGGTGCTCGCCATCGAGCGCGCGTCGTTCACGAACCCGTGGACCCGGCAGATGTACCTGGCGGAGCTCGAGAATCCCGAGATCTCGTGGTGCTACATCGCGCGCCTGCCCGACGGCCGGTCGATCGGCTTCTGTTCCTTCTGGCTCGTGCTCGATACGCTGCACATCAACAACCTGGCGGTGCTGCCGGAGTTCCGACGCGCCGGCGTCGCGACGGCCCTGCTGACGCGCGTGCTCGACGAGGGGGCGGCGCGCGGCGTAAGGCAGGCGACGCTCGAGGTCCGGCGGTCGAACGAGGCCGCGCAGGCGCTGTACGCCCGGCTGGGGTTCACCGTCGCCAGCGTGCGGCGGCAGTACTACAACCATCCGGTCGAGGATGCGCTCGTCCTGCGACGCGACGAGCCGGCGGTCCGCTAGCCGGGACCTTGCACGGGGGTGACGCTTGTGTTACGTTCGCCCGTGTAACGCGACTGAGTCCCGTGTGCAAGGAGGAGGGATCATGACCGAGCAGTCACAGGACCCTCAGGAACTGTTGCTGCAGACGAACGAGGCGTTCGGCCACCTCGCCGCCGAGCATCACCAGTTGGAAGATCGACTCCACGAACTCACCACGAAGCCTTACCTTTCTGAACCTGAGCAACGCGAAGAAGTCACGCTGAAGAAGCGGAAGCTCCAGATCAAAGATCGCATGGAGGACATGCTCCGCACTTATCGACGGAATCGCTCGTCGGCCCAGGCCGTCTCGTAGTTCCTGTTGCGCATCGACTCCGCTGGCGTTCCTTTCATTCTCGGCGCCCTCGTCCTGGCCGCGCTCGTCGGCGCGACCACGACGTGGGCGGCGTCGGTCCCCGTTCTGCTCCTCGCCGTGCTCTTCGCGCTCTTCTTCCGCGATCCGACCCGGCACCCGCCTGCGGATCGGCGCACCGTCGTGCTGGCGCCGGCCGACGGTCGGGTGCTCGTCGCGGGAGATCCGGAGCCGGGCGCGCCGCCGCCAGGCGACTGGCAGCAGGTGAGCATCTTCCTCTCGCCCCTCGACGTGCACGTCAACCGGATGCCGGCGTCGGGGCAGGTCGTGCGGGTGACGTACCGCCCCGGCCGCTTCCTGCCGGCGTACCGGTCCGGGGCTGCGACCGCGAACGAGCGGAGCGAGGTCTGGATCGACCACGGCGGCCAGACCATCGTGACGCGCCAGATCGTCGGCATGCTCGCCCGCCGCGTGGTGTGCCGTGCGAAGGCCGGCGACCAAGTCGAGGCCGGTGACCGCTTCGGCATCATGAAGTTCGGGTCGCGAATGGACGTGTTTCTGCCCACGTCGGCGCGCATTTCCGTGCAGGTCGGCGATCGCGTGCGCGGCGGCGAAACGCCGATCGCGGTGCTACACTGAGCCTGCGGGCGCGTCCGCCCGCCCCATGACCTCGAACCAGTTCCCGGAGAATCGGCTGCACTTCCCCCAGGGCGCGGGGGAGCGGCCGCGACGCCGGTTCCGGCGCGGCGTCTACCTCCTGCCCAGCCTGTTCACCCTCGGCAACATGTTCTGTGGGTACGCCTGCGTCGTCTTCGCGATGCGGGGCGCGTACGAAGCTGCCGCACCGTTCATCGGCGTCGCGATCGTGCTCGACATGCTGGACGGGCGGATCGCCCGGCTCACCGGCACGGCCAGCGCGTTCGGGCTGGAGTTCGACTCGCTCGCCGACGTCATCTCCTTCGGGATCGCCCCGGCGATCCTGTGCTTCGGCTGGGGGCTCGCGCCGCTCGGCCGGCTGGGCTGGGCCGCGGGCTTCCTGTTCCTGACGGCGGCGGCCATGCGCCTGGCGCGGTTCAACATCCAGAGCGGCACCGCCGTGGACAAGCGGTACTTCGTCGGCATGCCGAGCCCCGCGGCAGCGGCCGTGCCGGCGGCCACCGTCTACGCCTTTCCCGCCGGCCTGCACAACTCCTACGGGGCGCTGCCGGCGCTCGCGATCGTGATCGTGCCCGCGGCGCTCATGGTGAGCACGATTCGCTTCCGCAGCTTCAAGACGATCGACCTGCGACGACGGCGCCCCTACACGGTGCTGATCCTGATCGCCGCGGCGCTCATGCTCGTCACGATCCATCCCAAGTACGTCCTGATGGCTGCTGCCTACGCCTACCTGGCCTCGGCGTTTGTCGGGCAGGCACTCTCGAAGTTCCGCCACCGCGGCGGCCGGACGCCCGCCGCCACCGCGGCGGGCGGTTCGCACGCCTCGCACGACGCGCCACCGCACGCCTCGGCGGGTCAGCGGTAGCCACGGTTCCGATGCCTGACGCCCGGGGCGGGCGCGGCGGCGGGCTGTGGGCGCGGCGGTCGACCTTCATCGCCGCCGCGGCCGTCGCCGGCATCGTGCTCCACGTGGCGCTGCGCTACCCGGGCGGCCGCTCGGGTCCCTCCGCCGACTGGCCCCTCCTCGCCGCGCTGGCGCTCGGCGGCACGCCGCTCGTCATCGACCTGCTCCGGAAACTCGCCGCCCGAGAGTTCGGCAGCGACCTGCTCGCCGGGATGTCGATCGTCACCTCGGTCGTGCTCGGCGAGTATCTCGCCGGCACGATCGTCGTGCTGATGCTCGCCGGCGGGGAAGTGCTCGAAGAATACGCCGTCGCGAACGCCTCGTCCGTGCTGCGCGCGCTGGCGCGCCGGATGCCGTCGACCGCGCACCGCAGGCAGGGCGGCACCCTGGCCGACGTGCCGCTGGCCGACGTGGCGGTGGGGGACGTCCTGGTGGTGTTCCCGCACGAGACGTGCCCTGTCGACGGCCATGTCATCGAGGGCCACGGCGTCATGGACGAGTCGTACCTCACCGGCGAGCCGTTCCAGATGTCGAAGACCGTCGGATCGGGCGTGATCTCGGGGGCGATCAACGGCGAATCGGCGCTGGTGATCGAGGCGACCGAGCGCGCGTCGGATTCGCGCTACGCGAAGATCATGGAGGTCATGCGCGAGTCCGAGGAGCACCGCCCGCGGCTGCGGCGGCTCGGCGATCGGCTCGGGGCCGCCTACACGCCCGTCGCGCTGGCCCTCGCGTTCGCGGCCTGGGCGGCCAGCGGGGACGCCGTGCGGTTCCTCGCCGTGCTGGTGATCGCGACGCCCTGTCCACTGCTCATCGCGATCCCGGTCGCGATCATCGGGTCGGTGTCGCTCTGCGCGCGGCGGGCGATCATCGTGCGGAATCCGGTGGCGCTCGAACGTGTCACGGCGTGCCGGACGGCGATCTTCGACAAGACCGGCACGTTGACCTACGGCCAGCCGAAGCTGACCGAGCAACTGGTCGCCCCGGACATGGACGCGGGCGAGGTGCTCGGGCTGGTGGCGGCGCTCGAGCAGTACTCGAAGCACCCCCTGGCCCGGGCGCTGCTCGACGCCGCCGGGGGACGGACGCGCGAGGCGACCGAGGTGCACGAGGCACCCGGACAGGGCCTCGAAGGCGTCGTGGCCGGGCGGCACGTCCGGATCGCCGGCCGGCGGCAGATCCTGAACGAGACGGTCCGCGGTGTCGAGGTGGCGCCGCCGGCAGCCGGTGGCCTCGAATGCCTGGTGGCCGTGGACGGGCGCTACGCCGCCACGTACCGCTTCCGCGACGCGCCGCGGCGCGAGAGCCGGGCGTTCATCGAGCACCTGGCGCCGAAGCACCACTTCGAGCGGGTGATGGTCGTCTCCGGCGACCGCGAGGCCGAAGTGCGCTACCTGGCCGATGAAGTGGGCATCCGGGAGGTGTACGCACAGCAGAGCCCGGAAGAGAAGCTCGCCATCGTCCGCAGCGAGACGGCCCGGGCCCAGACGCTGTACGTCGGCGACGGGATCAACGACGCGCCGGCCATGGCGGCCGCCACCGTCGGGATGGCGATCGGACAGCGCAGCGACGTCACGACCGAGGCGGCCGCGGTCGTCATCATGGACAACTCGCTGTCGAAGGTGGACGAGTTCCTGCACGTGAGCCGCCGGATGCACGCCGTGGCGCTGCAGAGCGCCGTCGGCGGCATGGTCCTGAGCATCGGCGGCATGCTGATTGCCGCCGCCGGCCATCTGAGTCCGGTCAGCGGCGCGCTCGCGCAGGAGGTCATCGACGTGATCGCCGTCGTGAACGCGCTGAGAGCCGCGGTCCCGCCGCGGGTGATGCGGGACCACTGAGGCACGATCTCAGTCCTCGCGCAGCGTCACGGCCGGGTTCGCCCGGCTGGCGCGGACGGCGGGCAGCCAGGCGGCGAGCGTGGCCGAGACGAGCAGGAGCAGCGGCACCGCGACGAACGTGGCCGGATCGAACGGCGTGATCTGGAACAGGAACGCCTGGATGACCCGTGTCGCCGCGAACGCTCCGACAAGTCCCACCGCGAGGCCGGCGGCGACCAGCTCCAGGCCGCTCCGGACGACCAGCCAGCGGACCTGGGCCGCGGTGCCCCCGAGCGCCATCCGGATCCCGATCTCGCGCCGCCTCCCGCGCGCGACCTGCGCCATCACCCCGTAGACGCCGACGAGGGCGAGAAGCAGTCCGACCGCGGCGAAGACCGTCAGCAGCGTCATGAAGAAACGCTGGCGATCGAGCGATGTCGCCCGCACATCACCGAGCGTCTGGAGCGACGTGATGGCCAGGGTCGGATCGATGTCGGAGAGGACCCGCCTGACGGGGGCGGCGAGCGACAAAGGATCTCCGGCGGTTCTGACGAGCAGGAACATGCCGCTTCGCGGGCGCTGCGCGAAGGGTTCGATGATCTGGATCCGTGCCCGTGAGTCCAGGGACGTCTGGTGGACGTCGCCCACGACTCCGACGATCGTCTTCCACGCGGGAGTCGGTCCCGGCGCCTTGTCGAAGACGAGCTGCTGGCCGACCGGATCCTGGCCGGGAAAGAACTGCCGGGCGAGCGCCTGGTTGATCAGGACGACGTCCGCGCTCTGGTCGGTGTCGGCGGGCGTGAACGCTCGTCCGCGGATGACCGGGATGTGCATCACGTGAAAGTAGTCGGGCGTCACCTCGAGATGGATGACGTCCTCGCCGGACTCGTCCGGTCCGCGTCCCGCGATAGCGAACTGGCTGGTCCAGTTGTCGCCCTCTTCGGTGAGCGGCAGCCGTGCAGAAGCCGCTGCGCCCTCGACGCCCGGCAGGGCCGCGGCTCCGGCGACGAGGCGGTTCCAGAACTCCCGTTGCTTCGCGGGCGTGTCATAACGAGCTCCGCCGGCGTTCAGCTCGACGGCCAGGACGCCGGCCGGCTCGAAGCCGGGGTCGACGTGCTGCAGCTCGATGAAGCTTCGGATGAGGAGACCGGCGCCCACCGTCAGCAACGCCGCGATGGCAACTTCGCCGACGACGAGCGCGTGGCCCCACCGACGCATCCGCCGGCCGGCGCCGCCGCCCCGACCGCCTTCCTTGATGGCGTCGGCCGGCGAGCGGCTTCCGCTCCAGATCGCCGGTGCGAGGCCGAACAGGAGGCCGCTCCCGGTCGTGATCGCCACCACGTAGCCCAGGACGTTCCAGGCGATCGGGACGCTGTCGACTGGCAGCATGCCCGACGGCTGGAGCGCAATCAGGGCCCGCGTGCCCCACCAGCCGAGGGCCAGTCCGGCCAGCCCTCCGAGCGCGGACAAGACGAGACTTTCGGTCAGGGCCTGGCGGATCAGGCGGCCGCGTCCGGCGCCGAGCGACAGCCGGACGGCGGCCTCGCGCTCGCGGCCGGTGGCCCGGACGAGCAGGAGGTTGCCGACGTTGGCGCACGCGATCAGCAGCAGCAAGGCGACGGCCGCCAGGAGAATGACCAGCGGCTCCCGCGTGTCCTGAATCAGGAACGCGTGGAGCGGTGTCAGACCGGCGCCCATCAGGCGATTGGTGTCCGGGTACTGCTGCTGGAGGCGCGTGGCCACCGTCTGAAGCTGGGCGTTCGCCACCTCGGGGGTGACACCGGGCGCCAGGCGGGCGATCGCCCGCAGCCAGTGGGCGCGCCGGAAGCTCGCCGCCGTGCGCGTGGCCGGATCCCATCCGAACGGAGACCAGGCGTCGATCGACGCCGACGGAAAAGCGAAGCCGGGAGGCATCACGCCGGCCACCTGCACGCGCCGGCCGTTCAGCACGATGCTCCGGCCGATGATCCCCGGATCGGTGCCGAACTGGGTTCGCCACAGTCGGTCGCTGATGACGACGATCTGGGACCGTGGCTTCCAGGTCTCGTCGTAGGTCGGCGTGCGACCGAGAGCGGCCCGCACGCCGAGCACGTCGAACAGGTTCCCGGTGATCTCCTCGACCGTGAGAAGGCGCGGCTCGCCCTGTCCCGTGAGCGTCACGTCGCTGCGGAAGTCGGCGTAGGCCGCGACGTCGTCGAAACCGGAGACCTGGTCCCGCCAGTCGAGCACGTTGGCCGGAGCCGCCACCTGCTGATACCAGTCGTAGTCCGGGTTCTGTTCCCACAACATGACGAGGCGGTCGGGGTCGCGGAAGGGCAGGGGGCGCAGGATCACCGCATTGACGGCGGAGAAGATGGCGGTATTGGCGCCGATGCCGAGCGCGAGCGTGACGATCGCCGCTCCCGCCAGGACGGGGTTGCGTGCGAGCGCGCGAAGGGAGAGCCGCACGTCACGAAGACCGTCCTCGATCCAGCGGACGCCCCAGCCGTCGCGGTGCGCTTCCTTGGTCGCCTCCAGGCCCCCGAAGGCGAGGGCCGCGCGGCGTCTGGCGTCTGCCGGCGCCATGCCGGCGCGGATGTTCTTGTCCGTCTCGAGGTCCACGTGGAACCGCAGTTCGTCGTCCAGGTCGCGCTCGACCGCGCGCTTGCCCAGGAGGGCTCGCAGCCGCAGCCGGACGCTCTTGAGCGCACCCATGACGTGTCCCTTCTGCCTCAGGCCGTCCCGAGGACGTCCTCGACGGCCGCGACGTAGCGGCGCCACTGGCTGGTCTCGGCGGACAGGGCGCGCCGGCCCTTCGGGGTGAGCCTGTAGTAGCGGGCGCGGCGGTTGTTGTCCGTCGTCTGCCACTCGGCGTCGATCCAGTCCTTGAGCTCGAGGCGCTGCAGGGCGGGGTAGAGCGAGCCCTGGTTCACTTCGAGCACGCCCCGCGACAGCTGCTGCAGCCGCTGGCTGATGCCCCAGCCGTGCATCGGCTCGAGGGCGAGGGTCTTCAGGATGAGGAGGTCGAGCGTCCCACGCAGGACGTCGGGAGTCGGCGCGGCGGCCATTCGTGAATCCTCCGGTGCGGAGCGCAGTCCTGTCGAAATTCGACACATGATCGCACCACTCCTGTCGGAAGTCAAGAGGAGTGGCGGAAGGCGGGAGCCGTCGATTTGACCCGGCTACTATGTAGCACTACTATCCAGGGCGATGCGACGGCTGTCCGCCACGGCCACCGCCGTGCTCCACGCAATCGGAGGCGGCCACGAATACGGCTTCGACGTCATCGACGCGACCGGCCTGCCGAGCGGCACCGTCTATCCGGCCCTCAGCCGGCTGGAGCGAGACGGCCTTGTGCGGTCCACCTGGGAAAGCGAGACCGCCGCACACGCCGAGGGCCGCCCGGCCCGGCGGAACTACCGGCTCACGGCCGCCGGCGTCCGCGCCCTCGACGAGGCGCTGACGTACTACCGGGCGCTGCTTCCGCACGAGCGGCCGGCGCCGGCCAGGGGGCGCGGCTGACATGCGCCCGCGCAGGCTGCTGGGGCTCGCGGCGCGGCTCGTGCCCCGCGACATTCGTGCGGAGTGGTTCCGGGAGTGGGATGCGGAGATGCAGCATGCCGAGCAAGAAGGGCGCGCACTGGGCGTTCCGACGAGAGGGCTGCTGCGCCGCCGCTCGCTCGGCGCCCTCGTTCACGCCGCGTGGCTCCGATGGGACCGATGGAGGGTCGAGATGCTGTGGTACGACGTCAAGAACGCCGCGAAGGGGTTGATGCGGCGGCGAGGATTCGTCGCGGCGAGCGTGCTCGCGCTGGCGCTCGGCATTGGCGCCAACGCGACAATCTTCGCCGCCGTCGAGGCGGTGCTGCTGCGGCCGCTCCCGTTCTCCAGGCCGGACGAGATCGTCCAGATCGTGTCGCTCAGCGAGGGCCTCGACACGGCGTCGCCGCCGGACTTCGTCGACTGGCGTCGCGACACGACGGCGTTCACGGAAATGGCCGGCTTCTACACCACCACGAGCGCGTGGAGCGGTCACGGACTGGCGGAACAGATCCCGAAGGCCTACGTGACCGGGGGCTTCTTCGGCGTGCTCGGCGTGCCCGCGCTGTACGGCCGCACGCTGAGTACAGACGACGACCCGGTCGGTTCCCCGAACGTCGTCGTGTTGTCCCACGACCTGTGGATGCGCCGGTTCGGCGGGGATCCGACGGTCGTGGGGCAGACCATGACCCTCGACGGGGCGCCGTCTCGCATCGTCGGCATCATGCCGGCCAGTGTTTCCTATCCGTTCCAGTCCGAGATCTGGGCGCCGCTGCGCTTCACCGCCGAGACGCTCGCGACTCAGCGCGGCGCCCACTTCCTGACCGTGATCGCGAGGCGGAAGCCCAGCGTGACCCTCCGCGCGGCGCAGGCCGCCATGGACCAGGAGACGGCGCGACTGGCGGCGGCGCACCCGGAACAGGACGGCAAGACCCGCGCGGCCGTGCGGCCGCTCGATGATGGGCTGGTCGGCGGCGTCCGGCCGTCGCTGCTCCTGCTGCTCGGCGCCGTCGGCTGCCTGCTGCTCGTCGTGTGCGTCAACGTGGGCGGCCTGATGCTGACGCGATCGCTGGGCCGCAGTCGCGAATTCGCAGTGCGGACGGCGCTCGGCGCCGGGCGGAGCCGATTGATCACGCTGGTCACCGCCGAGAGCGCCCTGCTGGCACTGGCCGGCGCCGCCGCCGGCCTGGCGGTGGCTGGATGGGCGACCGGGACGCTCGCCGCGTCGGCGCCGGACCTCGGCATTCCATTTCTCGACCAGGCGCGCATCGATGGCGCCGTGGTGGTGTTCACATTACTCGTCGCCTCGGCATCCGCCGTGTTCTTCGGCGGCCTGCCCGCCGTGCTCGCCTCGGGACGTCTCGACGTGGCCCGGCGCATCCACGAAGGCGGCGGTACGGCCACCGGCGCGCCGCGGCGCCAGCGCCTCCGCCGCATGCTCGTGGCGGCGGAGGCCGCACTGGCCGTGGTGCTCCTCGTCGGGGCGGGTCTCTTGGCCAGGAGCCTGATGCGGCTGGTGTCGACCGACCTGGGATTCGACGCGAGCCGCGTCGGGACGTTCAGCGTCTCGCTGTCGGGCACGCGCTACAAGACGCCGCCGACGCGGATTCCGCTGGTCGAAGGCATTCTGGATGGCCTTCGGGCCCGGCCGGACGTCGACGCCGCGGCGGCGATCTCCGGCCTTCCGCTGACGGGCTTCGGCTACAGCATCTCGATGGCGACGCTCGACGGGCGGACGCTGGAGCACGACGAACAAGTCCAGCGCTCCGTTCAGATTCGCGTCGTGACGCCCGACTACTTCAGGACGATGGGCGTGCCCGTCGTGCGTGGCAGACCGATTACGGACGCCGATCGGCCCGGCGCCGAAGAAGCGGTCGTGGTCAACGAGACCGCCGCCAGGAGGCTCTGGCCCGACCAGGATCCGCTGGGCCATCGCATGACGCTCGGCACGCGCCTCGGCGTCGGCGGCCCACCTGCCGGGGGCACCGTCGTCGGCGTGGTGGGCGACGTCCGGGACTACGGGGCGGACTCCACGGTGCGGCCGACCGTGTATCAGTCCTACGCGCAGTTCCCCGTGGACTCCCTTTCGTTCGCCGTCAAGGGCCGCCGGTCCGCGACCGCGTTCATCGCGCCGGCGCGCAGGCTGCTGGCGGATCTCGATCCCGACCTCCCGATGTTCAACGTCCGGACCATGGACGAGCTGGCGTCGAGGGCCGTGGCGGAGCGGCGTCTGTACACCCTGCTCGTCGGGCTGTTCGCCGTCGCGGCGATCCTGCTGGTGGCCGTGGGGATGTACGGGCTGATCGCCGAGGTCGTGTCCCAGCGGACGCGGGAGATCGCCATCCGTCTGGCGCTCGGCTCCGCACGGCGCCAGGTCGTCGGTCTCGTCGCGTTGGAGACCGGGCGCGTCGCGGTGCTGGGGCTGGTCGCCGGGCTCGCGCTCGCGGCCGTCGCCAGCCGCCTGGTGGCGGGCCTGCTCTTCGGCGTGACGGCCACGGACGTCCCGACCTACCTTGGCGTGGCGGTCGGCGTGCTGGCGGTGTCGGTGATGGCGGTGTTGATCCCGGCGTGGCGCGCGGCGCGTATCGATCCCGCCCGCACGCTGCGCAGCGATTAGCGGCGCTTTCCGATTTGACGTAGCACCCGCCGTGCCGCGTGCCGTGTGCCGAGGGCCTGCGTGGTCCGGGTGAGGCACCCGGGCCCCAGGCGGACTCGGCACGAGCCAGGCACGAGGCACCAGGCACGAGGCACCTCGCGCGACACCGAATCGAAAACTGCGCCAGCGGCGCGCCGGCTGGCGTCGCGGCTACGCGCGCTTCTCGGCCAGATACGAGAAGCGGGACAGGCGCCGTTCTGCGGACAGCTGGTGCACGCAGGCCAGGAACCGCTGGAGACCCTCGAAGTTCTCGGGGCCCTCTCGCGTCACGCAGCGCCTCGCGATGCCGCGCCGCGCGCGGCGTGCCAGCGCTCGGCGATGCGCTCCGAGCTCGCGGTGAGATCCGTGGCTTCCAGCACGGTGAAGCCCGCCTCGGCGATGAGGCGCTCGTTCTCGCCCGGCGGCACGAAGAGGTAGAAGCCGATGGAGCTTCGTGTCGCGATCTCCTCCCGCGACACCGGGCCGGTGATGACCATCGCGTCGGTGAAGATCATCCGGCCGCCCGGTCGCAGCAGGCGGTACCAGTCGGCGAGCACGTCGCGGCGGGTCGCGATGTGGCACATCGCGTCGTTCGAGAGCACCGCGTCGAAGGCGGCGTCGGGGAAGGGCAGGGGCCGGCTCGCGTCGGCGACGTGGAACGAGACGCGATCGCCGAGGCCCCGCGCCGCCGCGAGATCGGTCCCGTTGCGGACGCCGCTGTCGTTGATGTCGACGCCGGTGACCTGGCAGCCGCGCGCCGCCGCCAGGTAGATCGCGGGACCGCCCGAGCCGCTGCCGACTTCGAGCACCCGGGTTCCGGGGCTCACGCCCGCCTGGTCGGCGAACCGCATCCACTCGGGCGCGGTGACCCAGCTGCTCTGTCCGATGTCCTCGCCGAACGCTTCGTGACGAACCGCCGTCTCTGCCTGGCTGCCGAAGTCTCCGTAGACGTTGTTGTACAGATCGATCGACTCGGACACCCTACGGGATCCTCGCGTCGACTTCTCCGCACGCCTCGAACATCGTCAGAAGGTTCGTCACGCTGAAGAGATCGTAGATGCGCTTGCTGAGGTTGATGACGCGCAACTGGCTGCCCGCGGCCTTGGCCGAGACGTACAGGCCCACGATCGTGCCGAGGCCCATGCTGTCCATGAAGGACACGTCGGTGAGATTCGAGCACGATCTTCTCGGAGCCGGGGATGAGCGGCTTGACCTGCTCGCGCAGGTACTCCGAGACCTTGGAGTTGAGCTGGCCGGCGCAGCGGACCGTCTTCACCGGCCCGTCGGCCTCGATCTGCAGCGTCAGCGGGAGCTTGTCGGTCATGGTGCCCTTCCTCTCCCCGCGCGACGTGCGGGACTAGATGGTCTGGATCGTCGTCTCCCCGCTGGCGAGGAGGACTTCCTCGATCCTGGCGCGGACGCTCTCGGCGGGGCGCTCCACGCTCACGAGGATCTTGCCCGCTGTCACCGCGGGGTCGTACGCGCTCGCCGCGCCGAGCCCGAGTCTGGCCGTGATGAACAGCGTCACGACGGTCGCCAGGACTCCACCGAGCATGGTGAGCTCGAACATCACGATGAGGTTCGTCCACCACGATACCACCGGCATGTTCGACGTCACGAGCGGCCAGGCCTTCTGCGTGAACGAGGTGAGCCAGGTCCCGAAGATCAGGCCCAGCAGTCCGCCGCCGGCGGCGATCCGGTAGAGCCAGGTCGCCGCGTGACGGTGACTGAACGGGTACTCCTCGATGGGTTCCGACGAGATGACGGTGATCGTCTCGTCGGCCACGCCCGCCTGGTGCAGTCCGTCGATGGCCCGCTGCACCTCCTTGGGCTCGCTGTAGAGCGCGTAGACGGCTTTCATGGCCGGGTTCTCCAGAGGGGCGTCTCGGCCACTTCCTCCGGCGTCGAGAGGAAGGGATGCTGGCCCACCTTGAGCTCCCAGATCGAGATGATGGGCACCAGCTTCGAGAACAGGGCGTAGAGCAGGATCATCGCCGCGAAGGTCGCGACCAGGATGACGATCTCGACCGGCTGCGGCGTGTAGTGGCCGTACGTGTAGGGCAGATACTTGTGCGACAGCGCCGGGACGACGATCAGGAACCGCTCGAGCCACATGCCGACGACGACACCGCAGGAGGCGATCACGCAGCCGGTGATCGTGCGCGTCTTCCTGAAGGACAGGATGCACAGCGGCAGGACGAAGTTGCACACGATCATCGTCCAGTAGAGCGGCGCGTAGGATCGGGCCTGCGTCGCCCAGAACACCGCCATCTCGCTCGGATCGTTGCCGTACCAGGTGGTCAGGCGTTCGGCGAAGACGAAGTAGCCCCAGAGCAGGCTCATCATCAGCAGCAGCTTGCCGAGGTTCTGGAAGTGCACCGGATGCAGGTACTCCTCCAGGTGCAGGAACTTCCGCAGCCCCGCCATCGCGATGATGAGCGCCGCGATGCCGCTGAAGATCGCGCCAGCGACGAAATAGGGTCCGAAGATGGTCGAGTGCCACATGGGCACCGGGGCCATCGAGAAGTCGAAGGCCACGATCGTGTGCACGGACACGGCGACCGGGACGATCGCGATCGCCATGATCTGCATCGCCTGCTCCAGGCGGTGCCACTGCTTCGTCGTGCCCTGCCACCGCAGCGCCAGCACGCCGTACACCTTCTTGCGCCAGCCGGTGGTCTGGTCCCGCACGAGCGCGAAGTCCGGGATCATCGGGAGGAACAGGAAGAGCAGGCTGCCCGTGAGATAGGTCGTGATCGCGAAGAAGTCCCAGACGAGTGGCGACCGGAAGTTCGGCCAGATCTGGCGCTCGCTCGGATACGGCAGCAGCCAGAAGAAGAGCCAGGGGCGCCCGAGATGGATGATCGGGAACGTGGCGCCGATCATCAGCGCGAAGGCCGTGATCACCTCCGCGCACCGCGTCACGGGGCGGCGCCAGCCGGCGTTCACGAGCCGGAGGATGGCCGAGATGAGCGTGCCGGCGTGGCTGATGCCGATCCAGAACACGAAGTTGACGATGTAGAAGCCCCAGAAGACGGGCATCCGATCGCCGGACTGGCCGAAGCCGGTCGTGGCCTGGAACAGGAAGGCAAAGGCGCCGACGGCGACGATGCCGGCCAGGAACACGACCAGCAGCCAGAACCGCCACGTCGTGTGGAGGAGCGGATGGAGCAGATCGTCTGTCAGGCGCTTGGCGACGGTCGCGTTCATGCCTGCGTCTCGCGCGCGAGGTAGGTCACCTTGGGGAGCGTGCCGACGTCCTCGAGCAGCTTGGATCCGCGCGTCGATCGCGACAGGCGCGAGACCTCGCTCTCCGGATCGTTGAGGTCGCCGAAGACCAGGGCCCTGGCGGAGCAGGACTGCACGCACGCGGGCTTGATCTCGCCGTCAGCCAGCTGGCGCTTGTCGGACTCCGCCTGGATCTCGGCGGCGTTGATGCGCTGGATGCAGAACGTGCACTTCTCCATCACGCCGACTTCGCGGACCGAGACGTCCGGGTTGAGCTGCAGATGGAGCGGCTTGTCCCACACCGGGTTGAAGAACTCGAAGAACCGGACCGTGTAGGGGCAGGCGTTGGCGCAGTAGCGCGTGCCGATGCACCGGTTGTAGACCTGCGCGTTCAGGCCCTCCTCGGTGTGGTGGCTCGCGTAGGTCGGACACACCGACTCGCACGGCGCGGCGTCGCACTGCTGGCACATCACCGGGCGGTACTTCAGCCGGACGTCGGGGAACTCGCCTTCCCAGTAGCTCTCGACGCGGATCCAGTGCATCGCCCGGCCCCTGGCGGCTTCGTGATCGCCGACGGTCGGGATGTTGTTCTCGGCGTGGCACGCCGTGACGCACGCGCCGCAGCCCGTGCACCGGTCGAGATCCGCCGCCATTCCCCAGCGATGTGGCATCTTTGGTCCTTACCGATGGTGATCGTCGTTCTCTTCGCTGAGCATGCCGGCGAACTGGATGAGGCTGCCGTCGGGGCCGCTCACGCGGGTGACCTTCACCCGGGTCGACGCCCACGCCACCGCGCCCGTCGCCACCTCCTCGACCGGCGCGAGGATGCTCAGCGGATTCACCCCGCGCCGGGTCGCGACGCGGGTGAAGCTCGTGTGGCCCTGTCCCGCGGGGACCGCGACGGTGTCCGGCGCGATGCCCGGCGAGACGACCGCCGGCGCGCGAATCGCGCCCTGCGGCGACGCGACCTCGACGACGTCGCCGGGGCCGATGGCCAGGCGCGACGCCGTCTGCGGGTTGATCTCCACCCAGCTGCTCCACATCGCGGACGTCAGCGGATCGGGCATCTCCTGCATCCAGGGCAGGTGCGCCGTCGATCCGTCGAGGAACGTCGCCGACGAGTAGGGCAGGAAATAGAACGGGTAGTCGCTCGGCTGGCCGTCGAACTGGGCGTCGGCATAGACGGCCGGCGCGGTGCCGGCTGGCAGCGCCCGCGCCGGCGGCGCGGGCATCTCGCCCCACCAGCCGCCCTGGCTCTGCGCCGTGCTCCAGGTCTGGTCGCCGCCGGGCAGCGCGGCGAAGGCCGCGTGCAGCAGCTCGTCGAAGGTCTGCCAGGGGAGCGCCGGCGCGATCGGCGTCTTCAAACGGCGGCTGATGTCGAGCAGGACGTCGGGCGTCGGGCGCGTGTTGAAGAGCGGCTTCATCGCGGGAGCCGCCACGCTCGCGACCGCCATCGTGGTGCCCGATTCGGGCAGCGCGTCCGTCCACGCCTCGAGGAACGAGGAGTCCGGCAGCACGAGATCCGCGAGCGCCGTGGTCTCGTCGAGGAAGCTCGAGAAGCTCGCGATGTACGGCACCTTCTCGAACGCAGCCTGCAGCTTCCAGGCGGCCGGCGCGGTGAACACGGGGTTCGCCGCGTCGACGAGCAGGACGCGGACCGGCGAGGCCGCGCCGCCCGGGGAGGCGGTGAGGCTCGCGGCAAGGGCCGACAGCGCGCGCGCCGGCTGGTCGACGCCGGTCGGGGCGGTCAGACCGGGCGCGGCCGGAAGCCGCGGCGTGAAGCCGAGGCCGCCGGGCGCGTCGACGCCGCCGAGCAGCGCGGTGAGCGCGTTGGCGGCGAGCGCGTGAAACAGTCCGTTCGTGTACGCCAGCGGGGTTCCGCCGACGATGGCCGAGGCCGCCGGGGCGGCCGCGGCGAGCTCGCGCGCCAGGCGCTCGATGCGCGCGGGCGAGACCCCCGTTCGCTGCGAGACCGCCTCCGGCGTGTAGTCGGTGAGGCCGCCGGACCATCCGTCGACGAGGGAGCCGGCCCGGCCCGCCGCGGACGCCGGACGCAGCCCCGCGGCGAGGATCACGTGGGCGAGGCCGAGGGCGAGCACGCCTTCGGTGCCCGGCTTGACCGGAATCCACTCGTCCGCGTTCGCGCCGGTCTGCGACATGCGCGACTCGACCTGCACGAACTTGCCCCGCACGCCGGGAACGCCCTGGCGCATCTCTCCGTAGCCCGCGTTCTGCGCGACGGGGGAGTTCCAGGTGCCGAGGAAGTCGGCGCCGAACGAGAGGACGAACCGCGCCCGCTTCGAGATCGACCGTCGGCCGCTGTGGGCGGCCGAAGCTCAGATCGTTGGCCCGGCGCAGGACGTCGTCGCCGAAGATCTCGAAGGTGAGGGGCGGGGACGCGCCGTACCGCGCGAGGAACTCGGCGACGAGCGCGCGGCGATGGCTCTGCCCCGGCCGCGTCAGGAACGTGAGCGTGTGCTGGGCGCCGTCGGCGGCCAGCTCGTCGAGCTTCGACAGGAGCTCCGCGATCGCATCGTCCCAGGAAACCGGCTGGAACTGCCCGGAGCCGCGCGGGCCGGTGCGCTTCAGCGGCTGGCGGAGCCGATCGGGATGGTAGGTGACCTGGATGCTCGCCTGGCCGCGCGCGCACAGGCCGCCCTGGCTGATTGGATGCGCGGCGTTCCCTTCCAGCTTCTTCGCCACCGCCATCGTCATCACGCCGGCCTGGCTGTCCTTGGTGACGTCGACCTCCGCGGCCATCACGCGGGCCTGGACGCCGCAGCCCGCCTGGCAGATCGGGCAGACGCTGGGCTTCCAGTCGGCCACCCCCGGCGCGATCTGGTCCGCCGGCAGGAAGCGGATCAAGGTGTGCTCGGGGTTGCCGCAGCTCGCCAGCCCGGCGCTGGCGCCGGTCACCGCCGTGAGCTTGATGAAAGTCCGGCGATCCATCAACGCCCTCCGCACCCGGCACGAGCACCCGGCACCCGGTGGCAGGCGCCCGGCACGATCCCGTTCATCAGTAGTGGCATGTCATGCAGTCGTTGGGCGCGTTGGTCTTGCGATGGCAGTCCACGCAGAAGCCCATCGTGTGGTCCACGACCCGCTGGGCCACGGTCATGTCCTTGACGTCGCCGTGGCAGGTGGCACAGTCGATCCCGGCCTGCAGGTGCGGCGGGTGGTTGAAGCGGACGTGCGCCGTCGCCGGCCAGCCGTATACCCGCTGCCAGGGGATGTCCTGCCCCTTGTCGCGCAGCGCCGTGATCTGCTTGATGAGCGGGCTGTCGGTCGCGATCGCCTCGTGGCAGATCATGCACGTCTCGACGCTCGGCAGGCCCGGCACCGGCGCGGTCGTCACCGACTCGTGGCAGTAGTCGGTGCAGGTGAGCCCCTTCTCGATGTGGGTCTTGTGCGGAAACGGGATTGGCTGCTGCGGCACCGGACGGATCGAGAAGAACTCGCGGGTCGCCTCGCCGAACGAGCGCCGGGCGGGCGTGAAGACACCCAGCGAGGGTTGTGGGGCCTGTCCGACGACGGTTTCGGCCTGTGGCTGCCGCGTGTCGAGCAGGCTGCACGCGGCGGCGCCAGTGCTGGCGACGACCAGCGCCGCCAGCAGGCCCGTGCGTCCGAGCCGACGGAGAAGGGCGGTGATCACCGGCGCTATTTGTGAAGGCTGCGGAGGTAGTTCACGATGCTCCACATCTGCTCGTCGGTCATCTTGCCCTTGAAGCCCTTCATGTCGAACTTGGGGCCGGCGCCGTTCTCGATGACCGCGAAGATCTCGCCGTCGCTGCTGCCGCGATCCCAGGTGCTGTCGGTCAGGTCCGAGGGATGCGTGCCCTTCGGCGCCATCGGGCCGTTGCCCTTGGCGTCGGCACCGTGGCAGAACTTGCAGTAGCGATCGAACGCGGTCTTGCCGGCGGCGATGGACGCGGGATTCGAGGGTACCGGGTTCTTCATCGCCCGCGCCTCGGCGCTGCCGCCGGGGTTCTGGGCCATCACGACCGTGCCGAGGCCGGTGAGGTAGATGAGTGCGAGTGCTGCGAGCAATCCGTTCAACAAGCGGCGCATGACTTCCGCGTCCTCCTTCGTGCGTGCTTCGCGACCATGGGCGATGGATCTGCCGATTGAGGGGCCGTACATCCAGCTACCGGGGGGCCCAGCGGCGGCAGATTGTCACACAACCCGGACGGCCACTGCAACCGCCGGCGGCCCTGGACGACTCCTCCGACGGCGTCCGCACCCCTTCACGGCAGATTACGCCGGACCCGCAGATTCTCTTTCATCACCATGAATTGTCGATGAAAGTCCGGTGAAGGCGCGCTCATCGACGCGGGCGCGCGCACCGGTCAGACACCGGCCGCCAGGGGCAGGGCGATCGTGACGGTCGTGCCCTGGCCCTTGACGCTCCGCACCGCGATGGTGCCGCCGTTCAACTCGACGTTCCGCTTGGCGATCGTGAGGCCGAGGCCGGTGCCCGTCGCCTTCGTGGAGAAGTACGGCTCGAAGATGCGCGCGGCGGCGTCGGCGTCCATGCCGACGCCCGTGTCCGTGATCTCCACGACGACGGCGCCCCGGGCGCCGGCGTCGGGGGCGCGGCTCGTGATGGCGAGCGTGCCGCCGCCCGGCATCGCGTGCAGCGCATTTTCGATGACATTGGTGAGCGCCCGGGCGAAGAGCGTCCGGTCGAGCGCGATCGCGGGCAGGCCGGGGGCGGCGTCGAGGGCGATCGCGACGCGGCCCGCGAGTCCCGCGCGGTACGGGGCGACGACCTCCTCGATGAGCTCCGCCAGCTGCGTCGGCTCGGGCCGGGCCGTCGGCGACGAGGCGAAGTTGGAGAACTCGGCGGCAATCTGCCGGAGCAGGCGGACCTGGTTGAGGATCGCGTTGATGCACTCGTCGAGCACCGGCGAGAGCGGCCGGCCCCGGTCGATGTTCACCCGGCGCGCGTGCTCCGCCGAGAGCTGGATGGGCGTGAGCGGGTTCTTGATCTCGTGCGCCACCTGGCGCGCCATGTCGGCCCAGGCCTCGAGGCGCTGCGTGCGCTCGAGCTCGGTGCGCTGGCGCTTGAGGTCGGCGGCCATCTGGTTGAAGTCCTCCACCAGCCGGCGCAGCTCGTCGGTCGAGGTGGCGGCAATCCGGGCGTCGAGGTCGCCGCGGGCGATCCGCCGCGTGGCCCGGGTCAGGCGGTTCACCGGGTCGGCGACGCGCTCCGCCATCCAGTAGCCGAGGGCGGCGCCCATCAGGCTGAAGAGCACCGCGCCGAGGAGCGCGCGGCGGTCCAGCTCGTCTCGCTCCTGTTCGGTCTCGTTCTGCCGGAGCGGCAGCGGAACGGCGACGATGCCTTCGCGCCCGCTGGCGCGGACGGGCTCGGCCGCGAGGAGGTACGGCACGCCCGTGACCGTTTCGACGCCCACGAACGTCTTCTGCCGGTCCAGGATGACGCCGGCGTACACGTCGCTCGGCGTGCGCGCCGTCAGCAGGCCCGAGGCGAAGAGCGCGCGGTCGCTCGTCGCCTGCAGCGCCGCGCGCTCGAACAGGTTCACGTCCTGGTCGATCGCCCGGCTCACCAGCACCATGATCTCGTCGTCGACGGCGTCAATCGAGATCGCGTTGCGCTGCTGCAGCGTCACGTAGTCCTCGACGAGCCGGCGGGCGACGGTCGCCGTCTGCGCGGCCGACTCCTGCTCGCTCGCCGTGAGCTGCGCGGTGAAGTACGCGCGGGTGGCGACGGCGAGGATCAGGACCGGCAGCATCGCGCCCGCCCAGAAGTACAGGAACAGCTTGCGGTAGAAGCTGGAGCGGATCTCCCGGAGCAGCGCGCGGCCGCTCGTCGCCGTCCGCGAGGTCACCAGGCTGACGATCGATCCGGCCCCGATGAGCAGCACGTAGAGCACCCCGGCGAGCGTCGTCAGTTCGGCGAGGTTGAGCAGGTGGCCGAAGGCCGTGAGCACCGGATAGCCCAGCGCATAAATCCCCCCGCGATCGTTCAGCAGGTAGACGCGGTAGGTGACCTCGTCGCGGCGCAGGGTGGTCCAGAACGGCGTGCGCGAGCCGACCATGCGCTCGAAGATGTCGTCGGGCAGCGGCCAGACGCGCGCGGCCGACGCCTCGATCGGGGCGCGGCTCCAGCCGTACATCGCGAACTCGACGTCGCGCCCGCGCGCGCCCTCGGGCGGGCCGGCCGAGCCGCCCCGCAGCGATTCCAGATAGGGATTCTGGGGCAGGACGAAGGCGAGGCGCCGGTAGTCGAGCATCACGCGCACGACGATGGCGCCGAGCGCGCGGCCGCCGTCGCAGAGGCCCCGGCTCGCCCGCAGGACGTGGCGATCGCTCGCCCCGAAGGGCGAGTTCTCCTCGTAGGTGTCCCAGCCGCAGCCGGCGGCCCGGTACTGCGGCGTGGCCTGCTCCGGCAGGCTCAGCGCGAACCGGCTGACGAGCTGCCCCGCGGCCGAGTAGAGCTCGACGGCCGACGTCAGGCGGTAGCTGGCCAGGTCCGTGTTCTTCCAGAATCTCGAACGCGCGCGCGATGTCGGTGGAATCCGACCGCGCCGCCGGGAGCGGCGTCTCCAGGCTGGGCATCGCGTCGATCTGGTCGAGCGCGCGCCGGAGCCGTTCCTGGATGTCGCTGCGCAGGCTGCTCACCTCGGGAGCGTAGACCTGGGCGACGAGGTCCTCCTTGGCCTGGATCGAGAAGGCGAGGAGCGTCGGATACATCGCCATCGCCGGCGCGAGCACGGCCAGGAAGAGCCAGACGATACGCTCGGCCTGCGAAGCGCGCCGCGCGCGCAGCCGCAGCGCGTGGAACGCCGCCGCGCAGACGCCGGCGCCGGCGAGCGCGGCGAGGAGCGGTCCGGTGGGCACCGACGAGCCGCGGACGAGCACGACCGCGATCGCCGCGCCCAGAATCCAGGCCGGGGCGGTCACGATCGCCTGGCTGCGCCGGGTCGTGCGCCGCCAGGGCGCGGGGAGGCGCGCGATGGCGACCGCCAGCCAGATCACGGAGGCGTGCAGCAGCACGAGCCCGAAGGCGAGCGCGAGACGGCCCACGCTCAGCGGATGCAGCGAGAAGTGGAGCAGGTCGAACGGCGTGGCCTGCGTGAGCGCGCCGAGCGCGCGCGCGTACGCCCAGAGCAGGAACCCGGCGGCCGCGCCCGCCAGGAGGTACGCCGGTCCGAGGAGCGCGGCGGCTCGCGCGCGCGAGACGATGAGCCGTCCGGGGCGCCGAGCGATCGCCGCGCGGTTGACGAGGTCGAAGATCAGCCACGCGAGCGCGCACGCGAGCAGCGCGTCGAGCAGCAGATCGGCCGGCCAGGCGAGCGCCGCCTGGAGATCGGGCGGTCGCCAGGGAGCGGCGGCGAACCACACCACCGCCCGCACGATCACCAGGGCCAGCGCCAGGCCCGCCGAGGCGGCGACGAAGGTGCGGAAGTCGCGGGCGCGCCGCCGCCGGTCGAGGAGCGGCCCGGCGGCGAAGAGCACGGTCAGCGCGACGACGGCCAGGATGCAGGTGATCTGGAGCTGGCGCCACCGCGCGCGCGTCGCGGCGATGGCCGACCTGGCGAGGGTGGCCCGGGCGAGGGGCGTGCCGTCGGCCGCGAAGATCGTGAAGGGGTACGCCGAGCCGTCGGGAGGCGGGCTGGATCCCGACGGCACCTGGATGGTCGCCGGGCCGGCACGGGTCGGGAGCGTGAAGGTGTCGCCGGGCCCCGACATCCCGGGGAAGTCGCCCAGCGTCTCCTCGGCGACGATGGTCGCCAGGCGCTCGCCGCCGGGGCGGTCGGGGGCGGGGAGCGGCTCCAGCCGCACGAGACGCGGGCCGGGCGCGCCCGGGAGGAGAAAGAGCGAGGCGGACTGCGTCAGGCGGTCGCGGGGCAGTTCCGAGACGCGCCCGGCCCACGCGAGCGGGGAGCCGTCGGCGAGGTAGATGGTGACGCCGACCGCGCCCGTCTGCCCGGCCGGCAGCGTGGCCGCCGCCCGCGCGAACAGCGTCCGCAGGGCCTGGGCGTCGCGGGCGCCCTGCGTGACCGCGTTCGGGTCGGCGAGGCTGGCCGACACCGCCGCCAGCGTGCGGGCGCTGTCGTCGAACCGCTGCGCCAGCTCGGTCGACGCGTGGGCGAGCGCGGAGGCGTCCGAGGCGCCCAGCCACGTCCGCTCCGCGCCCCAGCCGGCGGCGCCGACGAGCAGCACCGCGACCAGTCCGGCGCGCGTCAGTCGCCAGAGAAAGCTCACGCTTCCGACAGCATACAATCAGCAAAAGCGAATTGAACCTCAAGCTGCTGCTCAAGCGCGGTGCGCTGCTCGCGGTCGCGAACTGGCCGACGATCGCGATCCAGTTCGTGGCGTCCGCCACGTTCCAGGCCCTCGTCGCGGTCCCGATCATCGGCGGCGCGCTGGTCGCGACGGCGCTCATCGGGACCGATCTCGGCAACCTCCTGTCCGGCGGTCTGAGCGACATCCTCGCGAGCCTGGCCGGCATTCTGGCCGGCACGCCGTCGGCGCTGGCCGCGTTCGGCGTCTCGCTGGGCCTGGCGCTCCTCGGCGGGGCGATGCTGACCTTCCTGGTGAAGGGCGGGACCGTCTCGGTGCTCGTCGCGTCGCACGACGCCACCGGGCCGGTCGAGCGCGAGCCGCTGCCGTTCGACCTCGTCGATCTGGCCTCGCGCTTCACGCTGGAGCGCTTCCTGGACGGCTGCGCGCGGTGCGCGGGCCGCTACGCCGGATTCGGCGCCGGTCTGCTCGCGGCCGACGCGGCGTCGGGGGCGGTCGCCTTCGCGGTGGTGGTGTCCGCGTTCCGCCAGCGCGAGAGCTTCACGATCGGATGGACGGCCGTGACCGCGCTCGTGACGGCGGCGCTGGTCATGTGGATGACGCTCCTCAACGTGGTGTACCTGCTCATCCAGATCGCCATCGCTGCCGACGATCTCCGCCCCGCCGAGGCCGTGCGCGCCGTCGTCCGGTTCGTGCGCGCGGAACGGGGCGCGGTCGCCGCCGTACTCCTCGTGGAGCTCGCCCTGGTCGCCGCCGCCACCGCGGTGTCGGCCCTCGCGTGGTCGGGCGTCGGCCTCGTGGCCTTCGTGCCGCTGGTCGGACTGTCGGTGATTCCGCTGCAACTCGTCGCGCTCGTCGTGCGGGGGCTGGTCTTCCAGCTGATCAGCCTCGCCGCCGTCGGCGCCTATATCGCGCTCTACCGGCGCGAGCCGCGTACCGACGCGCGGGGCGCCGCGATCGACTAGGGGCGGCCGAGCCGGTCGCGCTCGCGGTCCCGGAGGCCGGGTGTGGCCGTCTGGTCCGGCGTCGGCTGGGTGTCGGCGCCCGACCCGATGCGCGTCAGGTTCGGCAGCGGGGCCACCGGTACGATCGGCGGCTCGATCGCGCGGGTGTAGAGCGTGATCGTCGTGCCGCCGGCGGCGTTCCCGGTCGCCACGAAGAGCAGCGGCAGCGGCGAGGTGGCGCTGGTGAAAACGTGCGGCGGCGCGGTCAGGTCGCCGGGCGCCGTGAAGGTCCCGTCGGGCTGGCCGTCGGAGACATCGAAGGCGTTCAGGGCGGGCGAGCCTCCCGAGACGGTCAGTACCCCCGCAGCCTCGATGGGCCCCGACGCCGGCCGCATCCCGAGCGGCCGCATCCATCGCTGCACGCCGGTATGCCGATCCAGGGCGCGCAGGACGTTGTCGAGCGAGACGAAGTAGACGCGGTGCGCGTCGATCGCCGCGGCGCCGATCACGTCGGCGCCCGTGCGCCAGCGCCACTCGACGCGGCCGTCGCGCGCATCCAGGCAGTAGAAGAAGTTGTCGACCGAGCCGGCGTACACGCGGTCGTCGGTCGCGGTGACCTGGCTCGCGGCCCCACCGAGACGGCGTTCCCAGAGGCGCCGTCCCGTCTCGACGGCGAGCGCGACGACGCGGCCGTCGGCCGTCGGGACGTAGACGCGATCTCCGAACACGGTCGGCTTCGCGTGCGGCGGACCCGCGACGTCGGCCTGCCAGACGGGTGCGCCGTCGCTCGCGCGCAGCGCGTGGATGACGCCGTCGGCCGTCGGCACGAGCAGCCAGCCGCTCTTCCACACGAGCGGGCCGTCGATCCGGTCCATCGCCAGCTGCCAGACCGGCGCCCCGTCGGCGGCGCTGAGCGCGGTCACGGCGGCTGGCGTCGGCACGAACACCAGGTCGTCGCCGGCTGCCGGTGCCTGCACGGCGGCTGGCCGCGTGGGTCCAGGCGGGTGCGCCGTCCGCCAGGCGGTACGCGGCGACGCGGCCGTCGGCCAGCGCCAGGTACACCCGCGTGTCGTCGAAGGCCGGGGGCACGGCGAGCGCGGGATCGAGCGTGAGCGTCCAGACCGCGGTCAGCGGGAACAGGGCGAGCGGCGGGCGTTCCGGGGCGGCCGCGACACCCGCGACGAAACCGACACTGAGGGCAAGTGCACTACAACATCTAGTGGTCCGTGCCGCGAGCACACCGCTATAATAGCGCTTTAGTCCGCAGCCCTTCGGCATCTCGCTGCGGCGCGGACGGCCTTTCGTGAGCCACCAGACCATCATCGTCCTCGACTTCGGCTCGCAGTACACGCAGCTCATCGCGCGGCGCCTGCGGGAGCTGTCGGTCTACTCCGAGATCCTGGCGCCGGACACCCCGGCCGAGAGGATCCGGGCTCGCCAGCCCGTCGGACTCATCCTGTCGGGCGGTCCGAAGAGCGTCTCGGAGCAGGGCGCGCCGAAGTGCGACCCGGCGGTCTTCGACCTGGGCCTGCCGGTCCTCGGCATCTGCTACGGCATGCAGCTGATGGCGCAGGCGCTCGGCGGCCGCGTCGAGCCGGCGCCCCAGCGCGAGTTCGGCCACGCGACGGTCGCCATCGGCGGACCGTGCCCGGCGCTCTTCGCCGGACTGCCCGACGCCATCCGGGTGTGGGCGAGCCACGGGGACCGGGTCGCGGCGCCGCCGCCGGGCTTCGCCGTCGTGGCGACGAGCGCGAACGCGCCCGTCGCGGCCATGGCCGACGAGGGGCGCCGCCTCTACGCGCTCCTGTTCCACCCCGAGGTCGTGCACACGGAGCGGGGGCTCGACGTGCTGCGCAACTACGCCTACGGCGTCTGCGGCTGCACGGGCGACTGGACGATGGCCTCGTTCGTGGCGGAGGCGACCGGGCGCGTGCGCGCCCGGGTCGGCGACGGGCGCGTCGTCTGCGCGCTGAGCGGCGGCGTCGATTCGACGGTCGCGGCGCTCATCATCCATCGCGCGGTCGGCGCGCGCCTGACGTGCATCTTCGTGGACAACGGCGTCATGCGGCTCGACGAGGGCGCGCAGATCTGCCGACGCTACGAGCGGCTGCGGCTCCCGCTGGTCTCGGTGGACGCGTCGGCGCTGTTCCTCGGGCGCCTCGCCGGCGTCGTCGATCCCGAACGCAAGCGGAAGATCATCGGCGCGACCTTCATCGACGTGTTCGAGGCGGAGGCGGCCAAGCTGGGCCAGGTCGACTTCCTCGCACAGGGCACGCTGTACCCGGACGTGATCGAGTCGGTGTCGGTCGTGGGGCAGTCGGCGCTCATCAAAAGCCATCACAACGTGGGCGGGCTCCCGGATCGGATGCGGATGACGCTGGTGGAGCCGCTTCGCGAGCTGTTCAAGGACGAGGTGCGCGAGGTCGGGAGGCAGTTGGGGCTGGACGAGGAGTTCGTGGTGCGCCAGCCGTTCCCCGGTCCGGGCCTGGCGGTGCGGATCCTGGGGGAGGTGACGCCGGCCCGCCTGGCGCTGCTGCGGCTCGCCGACGCCATCGTGGCCGAGGAAGTGCGCCGGGAGGGCTGGTACGAGCGTCTGTGGCAGAGCTTCGCGGTGCTGCTGCCGGTGCAGAGCGTCGGCGTCATGGGCGACGCGCGGACCTACGAGTACACGGTGGCGCTGCGCGCCGTGGAGAGCCGGGACGGGATGACGGCGGACTGGGCCCGTCTGCCCCACGAGCTCCTGGCGCGCATCTCGTCGCGCATCGTCAACGAGGTGAAGGGCATCAATCGCGTCGTGTACGACATCAGCTCGAAGCCGCCGTCCACGATAGAGTGGGAGTAGGTGGGGTGGTGGAGTTGAGGAACGCGGGAACCGCAGCACGAAGGACCTGAGGAACGTGGATTTCGTCCACCTGCACCTGCACACGGAGTACTCGCTGCTCGACGGCGCCTGCCGGATCGACGAGCTGCTCGACCAGGCGGCGGCGCTCAAGATGCCGGCGATTGCGGTGACCGAGCACGGGAACCTGTTCTCGTCGGTCATCTTCCACGACCACGCGCGGAGGCGCGGCGTGAAGCCGATCCTGGGGTGCGAGGTCTACGTGGCTCCGGGCAGCCGGCTCACCAAGAGCGGCAACCCCGGCGAGACGCAGAACCACCTGGTGCTGCTCGCCGAGACCAACGAGGGCTATCACAACCTGATCCGGCTGGTCTCGGCGGGCTACACGGAGGGCTTCTACTACAAGCCGCGCATCGACAAGGACCTGCTGGCCCGCCACCACGCGGGCCTCATCGGCCTCAGCAGCTGCCTCAAGGGCGAGGTCGCCGAGGGCCTGGCGCGCGGCCACGAGCAGAAGGCGGTGGAGGCGGCCGCGGCGTACCGCGACATTCTCGGCCGCGAGAACTTCTTCCTCGAGATGCAGTGGCACGGCATCGACGAGCAGCGGGTCGTGAACCATGGCCTGCCCGGCATCGCACGCGATCTCGGGCTCGAGATGGTGTGCACGAACGACGTGCACTACCTGCGCGCCTCCGACGCGCACGCCCACGACGTGCTGCTGTGCATCGGCACGGGCAAGGCGTTCAGCGATCCGAAGCGTCTGCGGTACGAAGCGCGCCAGTTCTTCCTGAAGACGCCCGAGGAGATGGCCCTGGCGTTCGGCGACTATCCCGACGCCCTGGCCAACACGGCGCGGATCGCCGAGCGCTGCAACGTGCAGCTCGCCGAGGGCGAGAACTTCCTGCCGAACTTCGACGTGCCCGCGCCGTTCACGCTCGACGAGTACTTCGAGCACGTGGCGCGCGAGGGCTTCAAGGAGCGCCTGTCCCGGCTGCAGCAGCTCGCCCTGTCGGGCGCGCTGCGGCACACGATCGACGAGTACGAGCGGCGCCTCGACTACGAGATCGGCGTCATCAAGCAGATGAAGTACCCGGGCTACTTCCTGGTCGTCTGGGACTTCATCCGCTACGCGCGGGAGCAGGGCATCCCGGTGGGCCCGGGGCGCGGGTCGGCGGCCGGGAGCCTGGTGGCCTACTGCCTGCGCATCACCGACGTGGATCCGCTGGACTTCAACCTGATCTTCGAGCGCTTCCTGAACCCCGAACGCATCTCGATGCCCGACATCGACATCGACTTCTGCGAGCGGCGCCGGGGCGAGGTGATCGAGTACGTCACCAAGAAGTACGGCCGGGCGAACGTCGCCCAGATCATCACGTTCGGGACGATGAAGGCGCGCGCGGTCGTGCGCGACGTCGGGCGCGTGCTCGAGATGCCGTTCGCCGACGTCGACAAGGTCGCCAAGCAGATTCCGGCGGCGCTCGACATGACGCTCGACAAGGCGCTCGAGGAGAGCGCGCCGCTCAAGGATCTCGAGGAGCACGACGCGAAGGTGCACGAGCTGCTCGAGGTGGCGCGGCGCCTGGAGGGCATGACGCGTCACGCCTCGGTCCACGCGGCCGGCGTCGTCATCGCGCCGCAGCCGATCACCGAGTACGCGCCCCTCTACCGCGGCGCCCACGACGAAATCGTGACCCAGTGGTCCATGAAGGACATCGAGCGCGTCGGACTGCTCAAGATGGACTTCCTGGGCCTCAGCACCCTCACGCTCATCGACGACGCCGTCAAGGAGATCGCGCGGACGACCGGCGAGCGGCTCGACATCGCGCAGATCCCGTTCGACGACGGGAAGGCGTATCAGGTCTTCCAGGACGGGCAGACCTACGGGATCTTCCAGTTCGAGTCGAGCGGGATGCGCGAGATCCTGCGGAAGGCCAAGCCGCAGCGGCTCGATGACCTGATCGCGCTGAACGCGCTGTACCGCCCGGGGCCGCTCCGGAGCGGGATGGTCGACGACTTCATCGCGCGGAAGGCCGGCAAGGTCGAGATCACGTACGAGGTGCCGGCCCTCGAGCCGATCCTGCGTGAGACCTACGGCGTGATCGCCTACCAGGAGCAGGTGATGCGCATCGCGCGCGACCTGGGCGGCTTCACGCAGGGCGAGGCCGATCTCCTGCGCAAGGCCATGGGGAAGAAGAAGGCCGACGTCATGCAGGCGCAGCGCGCGAAGTTCGTCGACGGCGCCGTCGAGCGCGGGATTTCCGCGAAGAAGGCGACCCAGATCTTCGACCTGATGGAGAACTTCGCGGGCTACGGCTTCGTCAAGGCCCACGCGACGGCGTACGCCTTCCTCGCGTACCAGACGGCCTACCTCAAGGCGAACTACCCCTGGCACTTCGCGGCGTCGCTCTTCACGATCGAGGCGCAGAACACCGACAAGCTCGCCCTCTACATGGCCGAGTCGCGGGAGCGCGGCATCCCCGTGCTGCCGCCCGACATCAACGAGAGCCAGCTCGCCTTCACCGTGACGCCCGAGGGCGTGCGCTTCGGACTGACGGCGATCAAGAACGTCGGCACGGGCGCGATCGAGTCGCTCCTCGAGGTGCGCCGCACGCACGGGCGGATCGCCACGCTCGCCTCGCTCTGCGAGGAGCTGGATCTGCGCCTGGTCAACAAGCGGGTCTTCGAGAGCCTGATCAAGGCGGGCGCGTGCGACTCGCTCGCCGAGGGCGATCCGGCCCTCGCGGGGCTGCCGCCGAACGCGGTGCGTCCGCGGCTGCTGGCCGCGGTCGACGCCGCGTGCGAGCACGGCGCCCGCCACCAGCGCGATCGGCTGGAAGGGCAGGCCCAGCTCTTCGGCGGCTTCGACGCCGGAGACGGCGGGGGCGCCGCGCCCCGGCTCCCGCTGCCCGACGCGGCGCCGTGGAGCGACAGCGAGCAGCTGGGTTTCGAGAAGGAAACGCTCGGTCTGTACTGGAGCGGCCATCCGGTGGATCGCTACGCGACGGAGCTGGCGGCCTTCGGCGCCCGGGCCACCTCGGCGCTGGCGACGGCGCCGACGAGCGTCAGCCGCGGCGACGCGTGGGGGCCCGGCGGGCCCAAGCCCATCGAGCCCGATACGAGCATCGGCGGCATCGTGGCCGCGTGCCGTCTCCTGAAGACGCGCAAGGGCGATCGGATGGCCGTGTTCACCCTCGAGGACGCCCAGGGCAGCGTCGAAGTCGTGGTGTTCCCGGAGGCCTACGGACGCAGCGCGAGCCTGGTGGAATCCGGTACGATGGTGCTCGTCCGGGGCAAGCTGGAGCGCGACGACGAGACCGTGCGGATCCTGGCCTCGGAGATCGCGCCGATCGAGTCGGTGCGGGAGCGTGTGTCGCGGGAGGTCGCGATCCGCCTGCGCCGGCCCGCCGACCGCGACGCGCTCGAGGCGCTCGGACGGATCTTCGCCCGCCACCGGGGCGACCGGCGGGTGTCGTTCGAGCTCGAGGTGGCGGCGGCCGGGCACGCGCTGCGCGTGCGCGCCGACGTCTCGTCGCAGATCCGCGTCCACCCGTCGGCCTCCCTGGTCGCCGAGGTGGAAGGGATCGTCGGCCAGGGCGCCGTGGAACTGCGCTGATGTCAGACACGCTCGACTTCGAGGAACCGATCGCCGAGGTGCTGAAGGCGATCGAGGCGCTGTCCGCCGAACCGGCGACCGACGCGCGAACGCGCGATCTGGAGCGGCTGCAGGCGCGGCTCGCCGAGGTCCGGGCCCGCGTCTATGCGTCGCTCACGCCCTGGCAGCACGTGCAGGTGGCGCGGCATCCCGGCCGGCCGGGGCTCGAGGACTACCTCGAGCGCGTCTTCACGGGCTTCGTGGAGATCCACGGCGATCGGCGCTTCGCCGACGACCACGCCATCATGACCGGGATGGCGGACTTCCAGGGCCGTCCGGTCCTCGTCGTGGGACACGTCAAAGGCCGCGACACGAAGGACAAGATCTACCGGAACTTCGGCTACACCCGCCCCGAGGGCTACCGCAAGGCGCTGCGCGCGATGCATCTCGCCGAGAAGTTCCACCGGCCGATCCTGATCTTTGTCGACACGCCGGCCGCCTTTCCGGGCATCGAGTCCGAGGAGCGGGGCGTCGCCGAGGCGATTGCCGTCAACATCCGCGACATGATGCAGATCGACGCGCCGATGGTCGTGCTCGTCAGCGGCGAGGGGGGCAGCGGCGGCGCCCTCGGGATCGCGATCGGGGACCGCGTCCTCATGCAGCAGTACGCGATCTACAGCGTCATCCCCCCCGAGGGGTGTGCGGCGATCCTCTGGCGCGACGCGAACCGGAAAGTGGAGGCCGCCGAAGCGCTGAAGATCACGGCGCCGGACCTGATGAGGGCCGCGATCATCGACGAGATCGTGCCCGAGCCGCCCGGCGGTGCGCACGCAGATCCCGCGGCGGCCGCCGCGCTCGTGCAGACCGCCCTCGCCAGGGCGCTCGCCGAGGTGAGCGCCCTCGGCGCGTCCGAGCGCCTCGACCGCCGCTACGAGAAGTTCCGCCAGATCGGCCGGCTCGGCGTCGAGTTCGTCGAGCAGCCGGCCCGCACGGGCCCGACTCCCGGGGACGCATGATCGCGCCGCGCTGGGAGGTCCAGCCCGCCGACGAGGCCGCGTCGACCGCCCTCGCCGAGGCGCTCCGGATTTCCCCCATCGTCGCGCGGCTGCTCTGCCAGCGCGGCCTCGGCGATGTCGAGGCCGCGTCGCGCTTCCTGAACCCGTCGCTCGCCCACCTCCACGATCCGCTCCGCCTCGCCGACATGGGCGTGGCCGTGGATCGCATTCTCGCGGCGACGGCCCGGCGGGAGAAGATCGCCATTCACGGCGACTACGACGTCGACGGCATCACGTCGACCGTGATCGTGCGCCGCACGCTGGAGCTGCTCGGCGCCGACGTGGTGCACTTCATTCCGGACCGGCTGGCCGATGGCTACGGCCTCCAGCCCTCGGCCCTCGAGCGCCTCCACGCGGAGGGTGTGCGGCTCGTCGTGTCCGTGGACTGCGGCATCCGCGGAATGGACGCTGCCAGGCGCGCGCGCGAGCTCGGCATCGACCTGATCATCACCGACCATCACGAGCCGGACGATCAGCTGCCGCCGGCCCTGGCCGTCATCAATCCGAAACGAGCGGACTGCTCGTATCCGGACAAGTACCTCGCCGGGGTGGGCGTTGCCCTCAAGCTGGTGCAGGAACTCTGCCGCCGCGCCGGGCGCGAGCAGCTCCTGCCGGGCTTTCTCAAGATCGCGGCCATCGGTACGCTCGCCGACGTCGTCCCGCTCGTCGGCGAGAACCGGATCATCGCGAAGCTGGGGCTCGAGATGCTCTCGCGGGGGCCGCACAAGGTCGGGCTGCGGATGCTGCTCGACGTCGCCGGGCTGACCGGCAAGACCATCGACAGCTTCCACGTCGCGTTCATGATCGCGCCGCGCGTCAACGCCGCGGGCCGGATGAGCTCGCCGGATCTGGCCACGCGCCTCCTGCTGGCGGCCGACGAGACGATGGCGGACGAAGCCCGCGAACTGGCGCAGCGGCTCGACAGCGAGAACGTCCGGCGCCAGGAAGAGGAGGCCGCCATCGTCGCGGCGGCGCGCAAGGTCGTGCAGACCGATCCCGAGGTCGGCGCGCGATCGGTACTCGTGGTGGCCGGCGAGGGCTGGCACCGCGGCGTGGTCGGCATCGTGGCGTCGAAGCTCGTCGACGCGTTCCACCGCCCGGCGATCGTGCTGTCGATCGAGGACGGCCTCGCGCAGGGATCCTGCCGGAGCATCCCGGGATTCGACATGCTGGGGGCGCTCGAGCGGTGCGCGCCGATGCTCATCCGCTTCGGCGGGCACAAGCAGGCGGCCGGGCTGAGCCTCGAAGCCGCGCGGATCCGCGAGTTCCGGCTGGCCGTGAACGAGGTCGCCGACGAGACGCTCGGGCCCGACGACCTGCGGCCGCGCCTGCGCATCGACAGCGACCTGGCGTTTCGCGCCATCACCGGGGACGTGGCCGCCGGCGTGGCGTCGCTGGCGCCGTTCGGGGCCGGCAACCCGAGGCCGGTGTTCGCGGCGCACGGAGTGGAGGTCGTCGACGGTCCGCGCAAGCTCAAGGAGCGCCACCTGAAGATGGCCCTGAAGCAGGGCAACCGGATCTTCCGCGCCGTCGCGTGGCGGGCCGCCGAGCGTCAGGACCTGCTGGCCGAGCACCGCCAGGGCGTCGACGTCGCCTTCTCCCTCGATCAGAACCAGTACAATGGACAGACGTTCATCGAGCTGACGCTCGCGGATTTCAGGAAGGCCGGGGAATCCGGAAATTGAGGACAGCGGTGTGGCTGCGAGGCGCGCGCGTGCTCCTCGCGGTCTTCGCGGTCGTCTTCGCGGTGTTCGTCGCGCGGGCGTTCAAACGCCAGCCCGCGGCCCCCGCGCCCGCGGTCGCCAACCGCGTCGATCCCACGGCCGTCGTCGAGAGCGAGGGCGGGACCGTGCGCCGCCTGACCGGGTCGCGCGAAGACGGCAGCACCGCGTACGAGCACCTGCTGACGTATGCGGACGGCTCGTCGCGCATGACGGGGGTCACGATCACGATCCCGGATCGCGGGGGCCGCGGCTACACCATCACCGCCGAGGAGGCGAAGGTCGGCAAGGACGAGGCCGGGATGACCTTGACCGGCGGCGTGCACGTCCTGTCGACCGATGGCCTGTCCATGACCGCCGATCAGGCAACGTACACCGACGCCAGCGGCGTGGTGCAGTCGCAGGGGCCGGTGGCGTTCAGCCGCGGGCGCCTGAGCGGCTCGGGCCACGGCATGACGTACAACGCGCACACCGACGTGCTCATCATCCTCGCCGACGCCGACATCCACGTGAAGCCCGATGACCAGGGACAGGGGCGGGCGGATCTCGCGGCCAGGACGGCGACCTTCCCCCGGCGCGATCATCTCGTCCGCCTCGACGGCGACGTCGTCGTGCACCGGGACGATCGGCTCATCGTGGCCGACTCCGCGGTGGCCTACCTGGCGGAGGACGAACAGCGGGTGACCCTGCTGGCGCTGCACGATCGCGCCAGCGTGTCGACGCCGGGCGTCCAGCCCGGCGGTCTGCAGGCCCTGTCGGCCGACGCGATCGACCTGCAGTACCGCGACGATGGCACGTCGCTCGAGGCGGCGCGGCTGAACGGCCACGCCGAGGTGCAGTTCGCCGCCGCCCGCGGCGGGGTCGGGCGGCGGATCGCCGCGAACACGCTCCAGATCGCGCTCGCCGCCGACGGCGTTACGGCGACCGGGCTGAACGCGCAGACGGCCGTGGCGCTGACGCTGCCCGCGGAGGCCGGGTCCCCGGCCCGGCGCATCCGGTCGGACGCGCTGACGGCGGAGGGCCAGGCCGGGGCGGGGCTGACATCGGCGCACCTGACGGGCCACGTGGATTTCCGCGAGCAGGGCGCGTCGGCCGAGCGGGTGGTCACGTCCGGAGTGCTCGACGTCACCCTGACGCCGGGGGAGGGCGCGCTCGAGGACGCGCGATTCGGCCAGGCCGTTCGCCTGACCGAGGGCGACCTGCGTGCCCAGGCCGCGGCGGCGCGCTACGACGTCGCCAAGGGCACGATCGCCCTGTCGGGAGTCGAGCCGCCGCCCGGGCCGGCCGCGCCCCGCGTGGTGAACGACCAGATCGACGTGCAGGCGACGCGCGTCGACCTGACGCTCCAGGGCCCCGATCTGCACGCGCAGGGCTCGGTGAAGAGCATCCTGAAGCCGGCGTCGTCGCACCCGGCGCCGGGCGAGCATCCGGCGCGGATGCCGGCGCTGCTCAAGAAGGATCAGCCGGTCAACGTGACGAGCGACGACCTCGTCTACGACGGGAGCGCCTCGAAGGGCGTGTACACTGGCAGCGCGTGGCTCTGGCAGGGCGACACGAGCATCAAGGGCGACAGCCTGACGCTCAACGGCGCCACGGGCGATCTGGCGGCGAGCGGCCGCGTCACGACGACCACCATCCTCACCGAGAGCAACGCCGACGGCACGACCGAGCGCGTCGCCTCGGTGGCGACGTCGCAGGATTTCCTGTACGAGGACGGGCCGAGGCGGGCGACCTACACGGGCGACGCGCACCTCAGCGGCTCCGAGCGCGACATGACGGCCACGAAGATCGAGCTGTACCTGAGCGAGGGCGGCGACGAGCTGGATCGCGCCGAAGCGTACGAGCACGTCTCGCTGCACGAGGAGCAGCGCAAGACGACCGGCTCGCGGCTCACCTACACCGCCGCCGACGAGAAGTACGTCGTCACGGGCACGCCGGCCGACATCCTGGACGAGTGCGGGCGCGACACCAAGGGCCAGCGGATTCTCGTTCCTCAAGGGCAGCGACGCCATCACCGTCGACGGCGGGACCGACCGCGCCGTGACGCGCGGCGCAACGTGCCCGGGGTCGTAGACACCGCATGGCGACGCTGCGTACCGAGAACCTGACGAAGTCGTACGGCGGCCGGACGGTCGTGCGCGGCGTGAGCCTCGAAGTCGGGTCGGGCGAGATCGTCGGGTTGCTCGGGCCCAACGGCGCCGGCAAGACGACCACCTTCTACATGACCGTCGGGCTGACCGCGCCCGACTCGGGGCGCGTCGAGCTGAACGGCCAGGACGTCACCGACGATCCGATGTACGTCCGGGCGCGGAAGGGCATCGGCTACCTGCCGCAGGAACCGTCCATCTTCCGTGGGCTGACGGTCGAACAGAACATCCTGGCGATCCTCGAGACGATGGACCTGGACCTGCCGGCCCGGCGGGCGCGGCTCCGCGAGCTGCTCGCGGAGCTCAATCTCACGCCGCTGGCGAACGCGCCGGCCTATACGCTCTCGGGCGGCGAGCGGCGGCGCGCCGAGATCACGCGGGCCCTGGTCGTGTCGCCGAAGTTCATCCTGCTCGACGAGCCGTTCGCGGGGATCGATCCGATCGCGGTTTCGGACATCCAGCAGATCATCTTCCACCTTCGCGACCGCGGCATCGGCGTGCTGATCACGGACCACAACGTGCGTGAGACGCTCCGCATCACGAACCGCGCGTACATCGTGCACGGCGGCGCCATCTTCAAGAGCGGGACGCCCGACGGGCTGGCGGCCGACGAGGAAGTGCGGCGGATTTATCTGGGGACCGAGTTCCGCTTGGACTAAAATAAGGCCTGGGAATTGCATCCGGCGCCGGCGGTCAGGTTGCCGGCCGGGCCACATGGCAGGGTAATTACCGACCTGCCAACGAGATACGCACGATCTCGGTTGACATGGGTATCCAGCAAAAGCTTCACACCAAGCTCGTCCAGAAGCTCATTCTGACGCCGTCGCTGCAGCAGGCGATCAAGCTGCTGCCGATGTCGACGCTGGAGCTGTCCGACCTGCTGAACCAGGAGATGGTCGAGAACCCCCTGCTCGAGGAGGTGCCGACCGAGGATCTGCAGCCCGTCGAGGCGCAGGCGACGGAGGAGAAATCGGCGACGGAGCAGTCGCCGGCGAAGGCCGACGCCTGGGACGATCAGGACTACGAGTACTTCTTCGGCGACTACCTGGACGACGGCTACCGGGCCCGGGCCCCGCAGGAAGTCCGCGAGCTGCCGCCGATCGAGAACACGCTGTCGACGTCGACCTCGCTCGCCGACCATCTGATGTGGCAGCTCTCGATGCAGACCGACGACGCGCTGATGCGGGAGATCGGGGCGGCCATCATCGGCAACCTGGACGACGATGGGACGCTGGTGGCCTCGCTCGACGAGATCGCGGCGATGGGGCCCTGGGACGTGGCGGAGGTGGAGCGCGCCCTCCGGCTGGTGCAGGCCTTCGATCCCGTGGGTGTCGCCGCGCGGGACCTGCAGGAGTGTCTGCTGCTGCAGATCCGGCACCTCGGCCTCGAGGGCACGCCGACCGAGCGGATCGTCAGCGAGCACCTCCGGCTGCTGCAGAACCATCAGGTGCCGGAGATTGCGAAGAAGCTCGGGATGACGATCGAGGATCTCAAGGAGCACGTCGAGATCATCCGGCACCTCGACCCGAAGCCGGGGAGCCGGTACAACCCGGCGCAGTCGCACTACGTGATCCCGGACGTCTACGTGCTGAAGGTCGAGGACCAGTACGTGGCGGTGCTCAACGAGGACGGCCTTCCGCAGATGCGGATCAGCCCGGTGTACCGCCGGCTGCTGGACAAAGGAGCCGCCGAGAACAGCGACGAGACGCGCGCGTACGTGAAGGACAAGTTCCGCTCGGCGCTCTGGCTGCTGAAGTCGGTGGACCAGCGGCAGAAGACGATCCACAAGGTCGCGACCAGCATCATCAACTTCCAGCACGACTTCCTCGACCACGGCATCGAGCACCTGCGTCCGCTCGTGCTGCGCGACGTCGCCAACGACATCGGAATGCACGAGTCCACGGTGAGCCGCGTGGTCACCAACAAGTACATGCACACGCCCCAGGGCGTGTTCGAGATGAAGTACTTCTTCCACAGCGGCATCAGCTCCTCGTACGGCGAGAGCGTGTCGTCGGTGACCATCAAGCAGCGGATTCGCAAGATCATCGAGAACGAGGATCCCCGGAAGCCCTTGAGCGATTCGAAGATTGTCAACCTCCTCCAGCGCGAGGGCCTGGTGCTCGCGCGACGCACCATCGCGAAGTACCGCGAGGAGCTCAAGATCCCGACCTCGAATCAGCGGAAAGTGCTCTTCTGACCCCACGATCGGATCGGATTGCATGCGACTCGAACTCACCGGCCGTCATGTCGAAATCACGCCCGCCCTTCGCCGGGTCGTCGACGCGAAGCTCGTCCGCCTCGAACGGCTCCTGAACGACGGCGCCGTGTCGGCGCAGGTGGTGCTGACCCGCGAGAAGTTCGGGCGCTGGGCCGAGATCACGCTGCACGCCCGCGGCGAGCGGTTCCTGCACGCCGTCGGCAAGGAGACGAGCTTCCGGGCGTCGGTGGGCGCCGCCGCGGACAAGCTCGCGCGCCAGGCGCGAACGCTCAAAGGGCAAGTACGAAGGCCGCAAGCGCCGGAGCGCCGCCCCGGCGCGGAAGCAGGCGGCCCGATAGGCCTCCCGGACCCGGAGAGGGCGAGGGCTGAATGACTGCGGTTCCCGGCGTCGAGGTGGGCGCGCTGCTCGCGAGCAGGCCCGAGCGCTTCGGTCTGCCCCTGGAGCTGCTCTCGGGCCGCGACGGTCTCGCGCGCGCCATTTCCAGCCCGTACATCCAGAAGACCGGGCTCGCGCTGGCGGGCTTCCACGAGTACTTGAAGCCCGGCCGGGTGCTGGTCTTCGGCGAGAGCGAGGTGCGGTACCTCGAAAGCCTCGAGGTCGCGGCGCGCGCGAACGCTCTCCGCCTGGCGCTCACCCTGGATTTTCCCTGCGTGCTCATCACGGGCGGCTTCTCGCCGCCGCAGGAGCTCGTCACCGAGGCGGAGCGCGCCAAGGTCCCGCTACTGCGCACGCCGGTGGTGACCCCGACCGCCATCGCAAAGCTGACCTCGCTCCTCGAGGACTCGCTCGCCGCCCGGACGATGATGCACGCGGTGCTGATGGACATCCTCGGCCTCGGCGTCCTCATCACCGGCGAGAGCGGCATCGGCAAGAGCGAGTGCGCCCTGGACCTGATCGTCCGGGGGCACCGGCTCGTCGCCGACGACACGGTCGAGATCCGCCGCCGATCGGAGACGATCCTCGTGGGCACGTGCCCCGACTGACCCGTCACCACATGGAGCTGCGCGGCCTCGGCGTCATCAACGTCATGGATCTGTTCGGCATCGCGTCGACGCGGTCGTCGAAGCGCGTCGAGCTCGTCGTCCAGCTCGAGCGGTGGGAGGCGGGCCGCGAGTACGAGCGGCTCGGCCTGGACGAGCGTCTATTTCGAGATCCTGGGCCTTCAGGTGCCGCTCATCCGGATGCCGGTCGCGCCGGGGCGAAGCGTCGCGATCCTCGTCGAGGTCGCGGCCCGCAACCAGCTCCTGCGCGCGCGCGGGCGCCACGCGGCGCGCGATCTCGCCGGGCGCCTGGAGCGTACGCTCCGCGAGGCCTCGGCGTCGCTCGACGAGGATGAGGACGAAGCGTACGAGCGAGGAGGCGGGTCGTGAAGGCCGGGCCCCGCAAGGCGGCTCCGCGCCGGCGCGCGGGCCAGCCCTTCGTCATCCTCACCGGGCTCTCCGGATCGGGCAAGTCGCAGGCCATCCGCGCGCTCGAGGATCTCGGCTACTTCTGCGTGGACAACCTGCCGACGACGCTGATTCCGACGCTGGCGAAGCTGTCGCTGAAGGCGGGCGGGGACATCGAGAAGGTCGCCATGGTCGTGGACGTGCGGGAAGGCAACTTCCTGTCGTCGTTCCCCCGGGTCTTCGAGCAGCTGCGGCGGATGCGGGGGCTGAATCCCGTCCTGATCTACCTCGAGGCGAGCAACGCCGCGATCGTGCGCCGGTTCAGCGAGACCCGGCGGCCGCATCCGCTGGCGCCCGCCACGTCGGTGAGCGAGGGCATCCGGGCCGAGCGCGCGCGCCTCGACGTGATCCGCGATCTGGCCGACGAGATCGTCGACACCTCGGACATGACGGTGCACGAGCTGCGGCAGTTCTTCATGAACCTGTCGAGGGACCGCGGGCGCGGACGCCTGGTGGTCACGCTCGTGAGCTTCGGCTATAAGTACGGACTGCCGGTGGACGCCGATCTGCTCTTCGACGCGCGCTGTCTGGTGAACCCGCACTTCGTGCCGGCGCTGCGGCCCCGGACCGGGCGGGATCGCTCCGTCGTGGCGTTCATGGAGCGGGATTCGGTCGCGCGGACGTTCATCGCGCGTCTCGAGGAGTACCTGCGCTTCGTGCTGCCGCTGTATATCCAGGAAGGGAAGAGCTACCTGACGATCGCCGTCGGCTGCACCGGCGGGCGCCACCGGTCGGTCATGATCGTCGAACGCCTCCGCGCCGCGCTCTCCGGCGTCCCGGGCGTGCGCGTCCGCGTGCGGCATCGCGACGTGGGGCGCACGTGATCGGCGTGGTCGTCGTCACGCACGGGCAGCTCGCGATCGAGCTGGTCAACTCCGCCGAGATGATCGTGGGCGACCTGCCGCAGTTCGCCGCCGTGTCGATTGGCTGGCACGACGACGTCAGCGACGCGCGCGAAGACATCGCGCAGGCGATCGAGCGCGTGCGCGGCGACGAGGGCGTGCTGCTCCTCACGGACATGTTCGGCGGAACTCCGTCGAACCTCGCGATGACCTTTCTCGAGCGGGACCGGATCGAGGTGATCACCGGCGTCAACCTGCCGATGCTCATCAAGCTCGCCAACCTGCGTCACTCCGCGGGGCTGCTGGCGGTCGCCCGCGAGATGCGCGACCACGGCCGTGCCGCGATCTGGGTCGCGTCGGAGCTCCTGCAGGGGGAGAAGCCAAGCAGCTGAGGACCTCGGCACCCGACGCGCGGGCAACGGAACGAAGGAGCTGGATCGACCGAACCCCGAGAACCATGAGAACCCGAGAAACCGAGACCCCGAGAGCCCTGTGACGTCCCGCACCGTGACCGTCATCAATCAGCTCGGCATGCACGCGCGTGCCGCGGCGAAGTTCGTCCATCTCGCGACGCGATTCGACGCCCGGATCCGCGTGGCGCGCGACGCGCGCGAGATGGACGGCAAGAGCATCCTCGGCATTCTGCTGCTGGCAGCGGCCCGCGGGTCTGCCGTGACGATCACGGCGGAGGGCAGCGACGAGGAGGCGGCGGCCGAGGCGCTGGCGGCCCTGGTGGCGTCCGGGTTCGGCGAAGAGGAGCCGGCGGCATGAACCGCCTGATCGGGATCGGCGTCTCGCCCGGCGTGGTGTCGGGACGCGCGGTGATCCTCATTCAGCGGTCGCAGGTGCTGCGGTACCAGGTGCCGCCGGCACGCGTGGACCGCGAGGTGGAGCGCCTCGAGGCGAGCCGCGAGCGGACGCGCGCGCAGCTCGCCGAGCTGCGCGGCCGGGTGGCCAGCCGCCGCGGGGAGCTCGCCACGATCTTCGACGCGCAGCTGTTGATGCTGGACGACCCGATGCTGGCGCCGCGGGCGGTCGACATCGTCCGCACGCAGCGCGTCAACGCCGAGTGGGCGGTGCAGCAGGCGTTCCGGGAAGTCAGCGCCGTGTTCGACGAGGTGCGCGACCCCTACCTCGCGGAGCGGAAGGGCGACGTGGGCGATCTGGTGGGGCGCATCAAGATGAACCTGCGCCACGGCGTCGCGACCCCGCGCGATCTGCTCCGCGACCTGGACGAGGCGTCGGTGCTCATCGCGGACGAGCTGACGCCCTCGCTCGCGGCGCAGGTCGACTGGACGCGGGTCCGCGGGTTCGCGACCGATGCCGGCAGCCGCACGTATCACACGGCCATCCTCGCCCGTTCGCTCGAGATTCCGGCGGTGGTCGGCCTGCACGATGCCAGCCGCGTGATCCAGCCCGGCCAGCTCGTCGTGATCGACGGCGGGGCGGGGGCGGTCATCGTGGATCCGGGGGAGGCCGAGCTGGCGCGCGCCGCGCGACAGGCGCCCGACCGGCACCCGGCCGCGGCGGCGCGGCCGCGCCGGGCCGCCGTCACCACCGACGGCGTGCGCGTCCGCCTCTGCGCCAACATCGAGTTCCCCGACGATCTGGCGGCGGCGAAGTACGCGGGCGCCGAGGCCATCGGGCTGTACCGTTCGGAGTTCCTGCTGTCGAGCGGTGCGCTCGACGTCGCCGACGAGGACGGGCAGTACGCCGTCTACCGCGGGATGCTCGAGGGCATGGCACCCGAGCCGGTCACGATCCGCACGTTCGACATCGACGAGGACCAGCTGGCGTCCCACACGGCCTCCGTCGGCTCCACCCGGGGATGGGTCGCCGACGAGGAGCGGGCGAGCCGGCAGGGGCTGCGCGGGCTGCGACTGAGCCTGACGCGCCCGCGGATCTTCCGGACGCAGCTGCGCGCGCTGATGCGCGCGGCGCGGCACGGCCGGCTGAGGATCCTGTTTCCGTTCGTGTCCGGCGTGGAGCAGGTACGCGAGGCGCACCGCCTCGTCGTCGAGGCGCGCGCCGACGTCGAGCGCGAGAGTGGCCCGCTCCCGGCGGTGCCGGTGGGCGTGATGATCGAGATTCCGGCCGCCGCCTACACGGCCGATCTCCTGGCGCGCGAAGTCGACTTCTTCACGATCGGCACCAACGATCTGATCCAGTATTGCCTGGCGGTCGACCGCGCCGACGAGCGCGTCTCGAACCTGTACGAGCCGCTGCATCCGGCCATCCTCCGCCTGATCCTGATGGTGCGGCGGGCGGCCGATCGGCGCCGCCTGCCGGTGTCGCTCTGCGGCGAGATGGCCTCGGACCCGGCGCTGCTCACCGTGCTGGTCGGCCTCGGCCTGCGCGAGTTCAGCATGACACCCGGCGCGATCGCGGTCGCCCGGCAGGTGGTCGGCGAGCTGAGCGCGGTGGAGATGCGGGGGCTCGCCCGCCGCGTCCTGCGCATGGCGACCGTCGACGAGATCGAGCGCGAGCTGCTGTCGGCATTCGGCCGGCTCTCGCTCAGCGGCGGCACCGTGCCGCGCGCCTATCGCGAGGAGTGACCGTGAATCGAGTGGAGAAGCCCTGGGGCTACGAGCTGCACTGGGCGAAGACGGATCGCTACGTGGGCAAGCTCCTGCACGTGACGGCAGGGCACGCGCTCAGCCTGCAGTACCACAACCGCAAGGACGAGACGATCTACCTGCATGCCGGCCTCCTGCGGTTCGAGATCCAGGAGGGCGACACGATCGTGGCGCGCGACATGCGGCCCGGCGAGGCCGTCCGCATCACGCCGAAGACCGTTCACCGGATGACCGCCATCGAAGACAGCGACATCTTCGAAGTCTCGACGCCAGAGCTGGACGACGTGGTGCGGCTCGAGGACCGGTACGGGCGAACCTAGAAGATGTGGTGATGGGGAAATGTGGTGATGGGGTAATGGATTGATCCATTACTCCGTTACCACGTTACTCCGTGACCACGTCTCCAGCGTCAGAAAGGAATGTCGTCGTCGGTGAGCGGCTCGCCCGCGTCCGGGCCGGGGGCCGGAGCGTGGGCGCCCTCGCCGCGGTCCATCGACTGCGACCCGCCACCGCGTCCACCACCCAGCAGGACGATGCGGTCGCCACGGATCTCCGTCGTGTAGCGCTTGTTGCCGTCCTTGTCGTCCCACTGGCGGGTCTGCAGGCGGCCTTCGACGTAGATCTGCTTGCCCTTGGTGAGGTACTCGGAGAGCGACTCGGCGGTCTTGCCCCAGAGCACGATCCGGTGCCACTCGGTCTTCTCCTGACGCTGACCCGACTTGTCGTTCCAGACCTCGGTGGTGGCGAGGTTGAGCGTGGCGACGGCGGCGCCGCCAGGCGTGTAGCGGAGCTCGGCATCGCGACCGAGGTTGCCGACCAGAATGACCTTATTGACGCTTCCCATGCGCGCCCATTCTACATCGTCGAGAGCCCCGCGATCGCGGGGCCCCGTCACTGGGGCAGCTGCTGCAGGCGCTGCTTGGCCAGGATCCCGGCGGCCGCATCGGGGAAGTTGGTGGCGGCGTACTTGAGCGCTTCCTGGGCGCGATCGTTGTCGCCCAGGTTCAGCAGCGCGAGCCCCTTGTGGAAGTACGCTTCCGGGATGGCGTCGCCGTTCGGATACGTCCGGATCGCCTTGTCGTAGGCGTCGACGGCCTGCTGGTTCTTGCCGCTCTGGAGGTACGAATCGCCGATGTAGACCTGGGCGAGGTCGGCCTGGTCGGACTTCGGCGCGGTCATGATGTAGGCCTCGAAGCCCTGAATCGCCAGGTCGTACTGACCCGCGGTGTAATCGCCGTACGCGAGGTTCCAGATCTGCTGCGGTGAGGCGCCGATCGGAATGCTCGGGGGGAGCGCCGGCGGGACGCCCGCCGGGGCGGCGCCGGGCGCCAGGGGAGCCGCCGCGCCGGGCGCCGGCGCCGCGGCCTCGGTGGGTGGGGCGGTCTGCGGGACGGCGCCAGCCGGTGCGGCGGTCGGTGCGGCGCCGGGCGCCGCCTCGGCCGCGCCGGTCGTGGCGGGTGCCGGCGCCGGCGGCAGGGTCATCTGCTGCAGCGCCTGCCGCAGCGCCTGCACCTCCTGGGAGACCGACCCGATCCGCACGTTGTTGTCGTCGACTTTCTCGCGGACGACGCGCAGATCATTCGACACGCCATCGATCACGAGCTTCTGGTCGGCGAGCGACTTGCGCGTCGCGTTGGTCTGCTCGTCGATCCGCTGGTTCAGCTTCGCCAGGGCATCGTCGACCGACTTCTGCATCGCGTTGATGAGGTTCTGCATGAGCTGTGTCTGCTCCTGCAGGATGCGGATGTCCGCCATCATCTGCTGCGTCTCCTTGTTCGCCGCCGAGGCTGGCGCGGCGGCGAACCAGGCGACCGTGGCGACGACGACGACGAGCGTGCGAGGGTGGCTGTGCATCATGGCGGACCTGTCGTGGCGCTACTGCGCCGTGATGACGAAGTGTGCGCGGCGGTTCTTGGCCCAGGCCGCCTCGGTGTGGCCAGGGTCGAAGGGGAACTCCTTGCCGTAGCTGACCGTACGCAGGCGGTCGGCGGAGACGCCCAGCGACACCAGATAGGCCCGGGCGGCGACAGCCCGGCGTTCGCCCAGGGCCAGATTGTACTCGGCGGTCCCGCGCTCGTCGCAATGTCCTTCGATGGTCACGGTCCACCGCGGATTCTGCTTGAGGATGGCCGCGTTGGCCTCGAGCACCTTCTGGCCCGCGGCGTCGATCTGGCTGCTGTCGTACTCGAAGAACACCGGCTCGAGCGGCGAATTCCGGTTGAGGTCCTCGAGGGTCTTGGTCGAAATGGGGTTCTCGGCGACGGGCTCGGGCGGCACCGGCACGGGCTCGGTGGCCGGTTCGGGAGGCGCCGGGGGACGGGCGGGGGCCGCCGAGTTCGCGGCCGCCGGCGGGGGCGGCGTCGGACGCTCGACCGGGGCTTTCTTGCCGGCGCAGCCGGCGAGTGCCAGCGCTGCGAAGAGGGTTACCGCGTAGAGGGCGGCTCGGGCCGCGGGGCGTGAGGTCATCGCTCGCTCCTGTCAGTCAATTTGACCAGTCGGGCATGTAATTGTTCCCGTCCCGGGTGACCTGCCGCAGGTCCTGTCCGGTGCGGGAGATGGTGAAGATCTGCGCCTTGCCGGATCGCGTGGACATGAACGCCATGTGGCGTCCGTTGGGCGCCCAGCTCGGACTCTCGTTGGTGCCCTGGCCGAAGGTCAGCTGGCGGACGTGGCGCGTGGCGAGGTCGATCACCTTGATGTCGTTGCCGGGGCCGGTGCGCGATGCGTAGGCGATCTCGTTGAACGGCGCCGGCGACCACGTCGGACGGTCGCAGTACGCTTCGGAGGTCAGCCGCTGCAGGTTCAGTCCGTCGGCGCTCATGATGTAGATCTGCGGCGAGCCGCTGCGGTCCGACGTGAACGCGATCTGCGCGCCGGAAGGCGACCAGGTCGGCGTGACGTCGTTCGCGGGATTGTTCGTGAGCCGGCGGACGTTGGAGCCGTCGGCGTTGGCGACGTAGATCTCGGCGTTGCCGTCGCGGGTCGAGGTGAACGCAATGCGCGTGCCGTCGGGCGACCAGACCGGGAGCCAGTTCTCGCCCTCGCCGTGCGTGAGCTCCGACATGGTCCCGCTGTAGATGTGCGCGATGAAGATGTTCGCCGGTCCGCGGCGGTACGACGTGTACGCGATCGAGCGGCCGTCGGGCGACCACTTCGGCGTGATGTTCAGCGACAGCCCGGTCGTGACCCGCCGCTGGTTCGCGCCGTCGTAGTCGGAGATGTAGATCTCCCGCGCGCCCCGGTTCTTGAGCGTGCCGATCATCTGCTCGCCGTCGCGATCGGAGTCGAACGTGAGCTTGGTCCGCGCGACGCCGCGCAGCCCGCGCTGGGTCTGGTGGAGCTCGTCGGAGATCGTGTGGGCGTACAGCCGCGCGTCTTTGGCCGATCCGGAATACTCCTGGCCGAAGGCCTGGTGGTGCGTCCGGACGTTGAAGAGGCGCACGTCCACCTGGATGCCCGTCGACGAGGCCTGCACCGTTCCGATCACGACGCCATCCGCGTTCAGCTCGTGCCAGGCGTCGAACGGCACGTCGCTCATCGAGTGCGCCGCCGGCACCGTCCCGTAGACGTCGCGCGGAATCAGGGCGAACTCGCGCTCGAAGGCGAGGTCGTCGAAGAGAACCTGCGGAGATCGTCTTGGCGGCGTCGACGACGGCGGCGTCGGTGGAGAGGGGGATGAAGGCCGGCACCGCCAGCCGCGGCGGCGCGCCGCCCTCGCCCGTGATCGTGGTCGAGATCTCGGCCGGCTGCTGGGACGCAGGCGGCGTCGCGGGCGCCTGCGCCGACGGCGCCTGGGCGCGCGGCACGGACGCCGCGAGGCCGATGGCGGCGCAGGCGGCGAGAAGAGCCATCCGGAAGTCTGTGGGTTTCATCGTGTGTACTGAAAGGTCAAATTGACGCCCAGCGTCTCGTTCGGGTACTCGGCAGGCAGCGGCGGCAGGGTGCCCGTACGGGCGACGGCGCCTTCCGCGCCCAGGTCGAGGGTGACGTCGCCGCTCGACTTGGCGACTGCGATGTTCGTGAGGCGCCCGTCCCGCTCGATCACGAAGTGGATGACCGCCTCGGCGGCGACGCCGCCGTTCGATTCCCAGTGGCTGCGGACGCGCTGGACCATGGTCGCCACGTAGTCAGGACAGCAGAAGTTCCCCACGTCGAGCGTCACGCCGGCTCCGGCGCCTCCGCCCGTCGCGAGCCCGAAGCCCATGCCCCGTGCCCCGGTTTCTGCAACCGATGTGCCGGGTGTGACCTCGGCCCCGCGAGTCGGCGTCCGGCCCCGCGCCTGCGGTGGCGTGGGACGCTCGGGCGTGGGCTCGCGCGCGGTCGTCTGCCGGCCCTGGGTTGGCACGGTCATCTTCGGCGTGCTCGTCGCCGGCGGCCGCACGGCCTCCGGACGCTTCGGGGGAGGCTCGACGGTCTGCACGGGCCGTCCGCCGATCGAGGACGTGCCGCCGTTCGACGGCCCCGACGAACCGCCGAGGGTGATCCGCATGACGTTGGTGGGCTCGGGCGCCCGGCGCAGCCAGGCGACGGGAGCGAGCAGGAGCCCTGCGATGAGCGCCGCGTGCCCGACAATCGAAACCGCCACCATGCGCTGGAGCCCCTGCGGGGCCTGCGCGCGGTCGCGGAGGACGTCGGTGACGTCCATTCATCGCTCTCCCGGCCGGCGGGTCAGGATGGCGAGGTTCTCGACACCGGCCGCCTTCAGTCGGTCGATGACGTCCATCACCTCGCCGAGCGGCACGCCCGTGTCCCCCCGCAGATAGACGTCCTTCTTCGAGGCCGTCTCCAGCCGCTGGCGGACGCGCTCGGTGAGCACGTCCGCGTTCACGGCCTCGTCGTCCAGGTAGACGACGTGGTTCTGCGCGTAGGCCAGGGGAATGGTGACGAACATCCGCTCGCTCATCAGACCGGAGGCCCGCGTCGCCACGGGGAGCGTGACGTCGATGCCGCGCTGGATCATCGGTGCCGTCACCATGAAGATGATGAGCAGCACCAGCATCACGTCGACGAGCGGCACGACGTTGATCTCCGAGAGCGACGTCGCCACCCGTCGGCCCCGCCCGCGACCGGGCGCCGACGCGGCCTGCGGCTGAATCGCGGGCATGGCTAGGTGAAGTTCCTCTCGGCGATGTTCAGGAACTCCATGGCGAAGTCGTCCATCCCGGACGCGAACGTCTTCACGCGGTTCGTCAGGTAGTTGTAGAACATCACCGCCGGAATGGCGGCCGCCAGCCCCATCGCGGTGGCGATGAGCGCCTCGGCGATGCTCGGACCGACGATGCCGAAGTTGGTCGACCCGGTCTCGCCGATGCTCTGGAACGCCATCATGATGCCCCACACCGTGCCGAACAGCCCGATGAACGGCGACACGCTCGCGGTCGTGGCGAGGATCGGGACGAAGCGCTCGAGCTTGTTGAGCTCGACGGCCGAGGCGCGCATGAGCGCACGATCGACGGCCGGCAGACTCTTCAAGGTAGGACGCGGCGCCGCCCCGCCTGGATGGGCCGCCGCCGCATCGTGGCCCGGCTGCTGCCGCAGCTGTGCCGTGAGCTCGGCGTAGCCGGCCTGGAAGAGGCCCACGAGCGGGCTGTCGCCGAGCGATCGGCACACGGCCTGAACCTCCGAGAACTTGCTGCTGCGACGGAAGACGTCGAGAAACTGCGCCGACTGCCGCGCGCCGCGCCGGAAGGTCCAGAGCTTGAAGAGAAAGACGCCCCAGGACACGATCGAGAAGAGCACCAGGAACGAGAGCACCGCGATGGAGACGGCGCTGAGGCTCGAGAGAATGGTACTGATGGTGCCCGTCGTGGTCGTTCGCAGAGCGGGTGCAGGATTGCCGTCAGCCTGCAGAAGCAGGGCGAAGGTCAGGCTTCCGAGCGTGCGCAAACGGTCCTCCGGACGAACAGGTGCGCCGCTGGGACAGCGCGAACGTGCACACAATAGCACGCCGTGTGATCGCTGTCAAACCTATGTTATGATTGGAGTTCTCCCGCTTTCGATGCTTCGCTTCCTCAGCATCAAACGGCTCGCGGTCATCGAGGCGGCCGAGGTCGAGTTCGAGCCCGGTCTCAACGTCCTGACAGGGGAGACCGGCGCCGGCAAGTCGATTCTCGTCGAGGCCGTCGGGCTGCTGCTCGGCGACCGGGCCTCCGGCGACCTCGTGCGTACCGGCGAAGACACCGCCGCCATCGAGGCGATCTTCGAGCTCGACGAGCCGGGCGGACGTCGCGAGCTCCTGCTGCGGCGCGACGTCACCGCGCAGGGACGCAGCCGCGCGTTCGTCGATGGCGCCCTGACGACGGTCGGTGCCCTCAAGGAACTTGCCGCCGGACTCGTCGAGCTCCACGGCCAGCACGAACACCAGACGCTGCTCGACGCGGGCACCCATCTCGCCGTGATCGATGCCTTCGGACGCCTGGAGGCGGGCGCCGCCGACCTGGCGGCGCGCTTCGAGCGGTGGCGCGCGGCGTCGGACGCGCTGGATCGCCTCCGGCGCACGCTGGCGGACCGCGACGCGCGTCGTGAGGTCGCCGCGTTCCAGTTCGGCGAGATCGATCGGATTGCGCCGCGCCCGGCGGAGGACGAGGCGCTGGCGGCGACGCGGCAGGTGCTCGCGAGCGCCGATCGGATCCTGCGCCTGTGCGAAGAAGGCTACGCCTCGCTGTATGACAGCGACGGGTCCGTCCTCGGGCAGCTGGGCGCCGTGTGGCGCCGCGTGGCGGATCTCGCGGCGCTCGACCCGCAGTTCCGGCCGTACCTCGACGCCCGGGACGGCATCAAGTCGCAGCTCGAGGATCTGGCGACGTTCCTGCGCCGCTACGCCGACGGCGTCGATGCCTCTCCGGCCAGACTGCAGCAGGCCGAGGAGCGTCTCGCGCAGCTCGAGCGCCTGAAGCGCCGGTACGGTCCGACGCTGGCCGACGTGCTCGCCCGGCACCGGGCGCTCGCCGACGAACTCGCCGATCTCGACCAGGGCGACACGCGGCTGGCCACGCTGACGACCGAGCAGGGTGCGGCGCGCGACGGCTACCTGTCGGCGGCCCGGGCCCTGTCGGGCGAGCGCCGGCGCGCTGCTCGCGACCTGGCGGGCGCGCTGGAGCGCCAGCTCCAGGACCTCGCCATGGAGGCCACGCGCTTCGAGGTGCGGTTCAACGACGCGCCGCTCCCGGAGACGGCGTGGAGCGCGTCGGGGATCGACGCCGCCGAGTTCTACGTCTCGCCCAATCCCGGCGAGGACCTCCGCCCCCTGGCGCGCGTCGCGTCGGGCGGGGAGCTCTCCCGGATCATGCTGGCCATCAAGACGCTGACTGCCGCGTCGCGGCACGGCTTCAGCGAGGGACTGGCGCGACCGCCGAGCGCCGCGGCGCCCGGCCTCGTGTTCGACGAAGTCGACGCCGGGATCGGCGGACGCGTCGCGGAGGTGGTCGGCCGGAAGCTCCACGCGCTCGGCTCGGTCTTCCAGGTGCTGTGCATCACGCACCTGCCGCAGATCGCCGCGCTCGCCGACACGCATTACGTGATCGCCAAGCGCGTGCAGGCCGGGCGGACGGTGACCACGGTGACCCGCGTGGCGGGGGAGCAGCGAGTCGAGGAGTTGGCCCGGATGATTGGCGGCCAGGAGATCACGGAACGCATTCGGGCATCCGCCCGCGAGATGCTGGGGAGAGGCGAATCACGAGCGAAAGGCGAAAGCGAAAGGTCGAAAGCGAAGGCGCGAAGGTCCTAAATGGCACAGAAGTACTTGATCGAGACGTTCGGCTGTCAGATGAACGTGCACGACTCCGAGCGGATGGCCGGCCTGCTCGAGCAGGCGGGGTACGAGGCGACCGACGATGCGGCGGATGCCGACGTCGTGGTGATCAACACCTGCAGCGTTCGCGAGCGGGCGGAGGAGAAGCTCTATACGCGCCTTGGCGAGCTCCGGGAGCTCGCGCTCGAGACGGGCCACGATCCGGTGGTCGCCGTGGCGGGCTGCGTGGCGCAGCAGGAAGGCGAGACGCTCGTTCGCCGCTCGTCCGGTGTTGCCGACGTCATCGTGGGTACGCAGGCCATCCGCCAGCTGCCCATGCTGGTGCAGGAGGCGGCCACGCGGGACCGGCGGTCGCGGCCGGTCGTCGACCTGAATCCGTACGACGACGTGACGTTCCCGCTCGGCGTGGCGCGCCGTGGCGATCCGGTCAGGGCCTACGTCACGATCATCGAGGGCTGCAACGAGTTCTGCAGCTTCTGCGTCGTCCCGTACACGCGGGGACACGAGCGCATGCGGCCGAAGGCCGACATCCTCGCCGAGGTCCGCGAGGCGGCGGGGTCGGGGCGTCCCGAGATTCAGCTGCTCGGGCAGATCGTGAACCACTACGCGGCGCCCGACGATCCGGACTGCGACTTCGCGGGGTTGCTCGAGGCCGTGCACGAGGTGCCGGGGGTCGAGCGGATCCGGTTTGCAAGCCCGCATCCGCGGCACGTGACGCCGAGGCTGCTCGCGGCGATGGCGGGGCTGCCGAAGGTGTGCCGCCACCTCCACCTGCCGGTTCAGTCAGGGTCGTCCCGGGTGCTCGAGGCGATGCGGCGGCGGTATTCGCGGGAGAGCTACCTGGCGCTCGTCGACGCGATCCGCGAGGCGCTGCCGGGCATTGCGCTGTCGACCGATATGATCGTCGGGTTTCCTGGTGAGACGCCGGAGGACTTCGACGAGACGATGAGCCTGGTCGCGCAGGTCCGGTATCACAGCATGTTCTCGTTCAAGTACTCGACGCGCCCCAATACGCTGGCCGAGCGCCGCATGGCCGACGACGTGGGGGAGGACGAGAAGAGGCGCCGGATCGTGGCGCTCCAGGCGCAGCAGCGGGAGATCCAGCTCGCGATCAACGAGGCGATGGTCGGCGCCGACGTGGACGTCCTGGTCGACGCGGCCAGCCGGCGACGGCAGACGGAGCTCTCGGGGCGGACGGGCACGAACGTGGTCGTGAATCTGCCGGGGCCTGCGGACTGGATCGGCCGGACGCTGCCGGTGCGGATCGAGCGGGCGGGTCCGCACAGCGTCTGGGGTCAGGCCGTGCGGGTGTAAGCTCGGACCAGAGGGGCAGTCATGCAAATCGAGATGTCCATCAAGGGGCTGATGGTCGACCCGGTCACGAACCTGCCGATCGTGATCCTGCGCGACAAGGACGGCCAGAAGGTGCTGCCGATCTGGGTCGGGATCCCGGAGGCCAATGCCATCGCGCTGCAGATGGAAAACGTCTCGACCCCGCGGCCGATGACACACGACCTGCTCCGCAACATCATCCAGGATCTGAAGGCATCGGTGCAGAAGGTCGTGGTCTGCGACCTGCAGGAGAACACGTTCTACGCGCTCATCTATCTCGCGCTGAACGGTCAGACCCTGGCCATCGATGCGCGTCCGAGCGACGCCATCGCGCTGGCGTTGCGGACGCGGTCGCCGATCTTCGTCGAGGACACGGTCATCGACCACGCGGCCGCGGCCGAATTCTCGTCGGAGAAGAGCGACGCGGAGCGCCTGCACAAGTGGCTGGAGAGCCTCGACCTCGACGATTTGGGGAAGTACAAGATGTAGTTCGTTGACTTCCCGGCGACCCCCTCCTAGAATACCCGCGACTCCCTCAGGCCTCCATGATCGTCGCCATTGCGAACCAGAAGGGCGGTGTCGGCAAGACCACCACCGCCATTAATCTGGCTGCCGCTTTGGCGTTACGCGGCCGCCGCACGCTGCTCATCGATCTCGACCCCCAGGCCAACAGCACGATGTCGTTCCTCGAGATGGGACCGGCGACGCGCAGCGTCTACGACGCCATCGCCGATCCGCACGTCGCGTTCCAGGACGTGATCGTGCCCTCGCCGGTGGAGAACCTGTTCGTGGCCCCCGCGCGGATCAGCCTGGCCAAGCTGGAGGCGAAGCTCGTGGGGGAGCTCGACGCGCACTTCCGGCTGAAGGACAAGCTGGAACCCCTGCTGGGGGACTACCCGAACATCGTGATCGACTGCCCGCCGGCGCTCGGGCTGCTGACGGTGAACGCGCTGGTGGCGGCGACGCACCTGCTGATTCCGATCCAGTCGTCGTACTTCGCGCTCGAGGGCACCGACGACCTGCTCGAGACGATCGAGAAGGTGCGGGCACGCCCGAATCCCGCGCTGCGCATCCTGGGCGTCGTGATTACGATGCACGACAAGCGGACGGCGCTGGCGCGCGACATCCGGGCCCAGATCCGGAAGGTCTTCGGCGGCACGGTCTTCAAGACGGTGATCACGAAGAGCGTGCGGCTGGAGGAGAGCCCGGCCTACAAGGAGTCGATCTTCACCTTCGCACCGGATTCGAGCGGGGCGACCGAGTACTACCGCCTCTGCGAGGAGGTTATGGATCGTGTCTAGACGAGGACTCCCCGGCGGGGTGGCGATGCGCCACGACGAACACTACGTCGACGCGCTGGCGGCGTCGGCCGGCACGCCCATCGGCCGCGTCATCCCGATTGATCAGATCGACCCGAACCCGAACCAGCCGCGCCAGGTGATGGGCGACCTGTCGGAGCTGATCGCCTCGATCGCCGAGAAGGGGATCCTCGAGCCCCTCGTGGTGCGCCAGCGGGGCAGCCGGTTCCAGATCGTGGCGGGCGAGCGACGCTACCAGGCGGCCAGCCAGGCCGGCCTGCAGGAACTGCCAGTCGTCATTCGGGACGTGGACGACACCGAGGTCATCGAGCTCGCGCTCATCGAGAACCTCCAGCGGAAGGACCTCACGCCCTTCGAGGAGGCCGAGGCGCTCCGGGGGCTTGCAGAGTCGTGCGGCTACACCCACGAGGATCTGGCCCGGCGGCTGGGCAAGTCACGAACGGCCGTCACCGAGTCGCTGACGCTGAACAGCATGCCCGACGAGATTCGGAGCCTTTGTCGGCTGGCCGACATTTCTTCTAAGTCACTGCTTCTTCAGATAGTTAGGCAGGACACGCCTCAGAAAATGACCGCCCTCATCGAGCGGATCGCCAGTCAGGGCGGCGCCACCCGCCAGCAGCTCCGCGAGGCGACCGCCAAGCCGAAAGCCGGCCGGCCGAAGCACTATGTGTTCGCGTACCGGCCGGAGTCGAAAGCCTTCAACCTCAAGCTCAGCTTCACGAGGGCTCGCGTGAGCCGTGACGAGGTCATCGAGGCGCTCGAGCGCATCCTCGACGAACTGCGGACGCGCGGCTCGGCCCGAACCGACTAGCACTCGCGTCGCGCGCCCAGGCCTCGGTCTGGGCGCCTCCAGGATAAGACAGGACAAAAACAGTTCTTCGCGCCGACGGGGCGCGTCGCCCGAGGGCCGCTCTGTGGAGTGCGTTCGACACGGCTCGACTCGAAGGGTGGCCGGGCAGGCTCGGATCGCCAGTCCACGCGGTCGGGGGCGAGGACAATGGCGCTGGCTTGCGCTGCGCGCGAAGGCCGCGAGATCGCGTCGTGATCAGTTAGTTAACATAACATACATTATCAGACTCACTGGATAACGCTTGGAAATCCCCCCTGTGCATGGACTGTGGACGGCCGCGCCCGGGCCTGTTGTACCCTACGCCCAAGCGCCCGCGCACATGGCGAAGATCCTCGACCGGTACCTCATCCGGGAAATCGTCCCGCCGTTCCTGATCGGCCTCGCCGTCATCACGTTCCTGCTCGAGGTCCCCACGATCATCCAGCAGGGCGAGCCGCTCATCGAAAAGGGCGTCGCCTGGAGCGTCGTCGCCCGCGTCCTCATTGCGCTCCTGCCATCCTCGCTCGCCCTCTCGATTCCCATGGCCCTGATCGTCGGGCTCCTCATCGGCCTGGGCCGCCTGTCGGCCGACCGCGAGTTCGTGGCGCTCCAGGCCTGCGGCGTCAGCCTGTTCCGGCTCCTGCGTCCGATCGCCATCCTGGCGCTCGCGGCGACCGCCGCCACCGCCTACGAGATGATCGTGGCCCTGCCCAACGGCAACCAGACGTTCCGGGAAATCACCTTCGCCGTGATCACCCAGCACGCCGAGCAGGACGTCAAGCCGCGCGTCTTCTTCCAGGACTTCCCGAACCGCGTGCTGTACGTCCGCGACCTCCCGGCCGCGGGCGGGTGGCGCGACGTGTTCCTCGCCGACCAGAGCAACGCGGCCGAGACCACGGTGTACTTCGCGCGCGAGGGGCACCTCCTGGTCGACTCCCAGAAGCGGACCGTCGTCGTCGAGCTGCTCGACGGGACCTCGCACCGCACCCAGGTCTCGAACCCGGCCGTGCACGAGGACAACGAGTTCCCGCAGCTGTTCGTCAACATGGACGCCGAGTCGGTGTTCCCGCGGACGATCTCGAAGGGCGTGCCCGAGAAGACGATCGCCGAGCTCCGGCAGGACATCGCCGAGAAGGCGGCCCACGGCGATCCGGGCTACTACGAGCACTTCATGATCCAGCAGAAGTTCTCGTTTCCGGCGGCCTGCCTGGTCCTGGCGCTCCTCGGCCTCGGCCTCGGATTCACGAACCGGAAGGACGGCAAGCTGGCGAGCTTCGCCCTCGGCTTCATCGTCGTCTTCGTGTACTACGTGCTGCTGTGGTCGATGCGCGCGCTCGCGATGGCCGGTTCCTTCCCGCCCTCGTGGGCCCCGTGGGTGCCCAACGTCCTGCTCGGCGCGGCCGGCGTGGCACTGGCGTTCCGGCGGGCGCGGGTCGCCGACCAGCCCATCCGTATCAGCCTGCCCTTCCTCGCCAGGCGGCGGGCGGCCGCGGAGGCGCCCAGGCCGGCTCCGGCGACGGGACGGAAGGCGCGGGGGCGCGTGGTGCTCGTCGTCCGCGTCCCCCGGCTGGACCTGCCCCGTCCCACCCTGCTCGACCGCTACGTCGGCCGCCAGTATCTGGCGATCTTCTTCCTCGGGCTCGGGTGCTTCCTGGGGATCTTCTATATCGCGACGTTCATCGACATTGCCGACGAGCTGTTCCGCGGCTCCGCGACGGCCAGCGAGGTGGTGCGCTACTTCTATTTCGCGACGCCGCAGTTCGTCTATTACGTGATCCCGATGGCCGCGCTCATCGCCGCGCTCGTGACCGTCGGGGTGATGACGAAGAACAGCGAGCTGGTCGTCATGCGGGCCTGCGGCGTGAGCCTGTATCGCGCCGCCGTGCCGCTGCTCGTGTTCGCCCTGGCGTCGGGCGCCCTGCTCGTCGGGCTCCAGGAGCGCGTGATGGCCTCCTCCAACCGCGAGGCCGACCGGCTCAATCGCCAGATCCGGGGCCTGCCGCCGCTGCCGGGCGGCCTCCTCAACCGGCACTGGATTCTCGGCCGGAACGGCGAGTTCTATCACTTCGACGTCTTCAGCAATCAGGAGAGCCGGTTTGCCGGCTTCACGGCGTACCACGTGGACGAAGACCGCTGGCGCCTCCGGTCGGTGCTGTCGGCCGCCGAGGTCCGGCTCGCGGATCCCGCGGCGACGGGCGACCAGGCGACCTGGACGGCGCGCCAGGGATGGACGCGCGATTTCGACGGTCCCGGACAGGACCTCGAGGCGCGGGCCCGCTACGCGGCCTTCACGGTTCGGCCGATTGTCATGGAGGGCCCCGCCTATTTCAGGAGCGAGGAGCCGGACGCGGACCGGATGACCTACGGCGAGCTGCGCAACTACATCAAGGAGCTGCAGTCGGGCGGGTTCAACGTCGTCCCCAACCAGGTCGCCCTGCAGCGCAAGGTCGCCTTCCCCTTCGTCACACTGATCATGACGCTCATCGCCGTGCCCTTCGCCGTCACGACGGGCCGCCGCGGCGCCCTCTATGGCGTGGGCGTCGGGATTGCGATCGCCATCGTGTACTGGACCGCGCTCAGCGTCTTCGTCGCCGTCGGCGCGGCCGGCAAGCTTCCTCCGGTGCTCGCGGCGTGGGCCCCCAATATCCTCTTCGGGGTCGCCGCGGCCTACCTCCTGCTGACCGTTCGCACGTGAACTCCGGGCCGCGGCACGGGCGCCCTGGCGTCCGTCGCGGTTCGTTCCGTCGGGCGACGCGCTCGCGTGCTCAGTGCTGTTCGGTCTCGATGCGGATGTGGCGAAACGCCAGGCGGCCGGAGGTGCCGAGCGCGGTGTTGGTCGTGTCGACGACGAAGAGGACGGCGCCGAACGGACCGGCCGGCGGAGTGGGCGGCGCCGTGCTCCCGATCGGCGGCCGGAAGTCGCGGATCTCGAGGGTGTGCGTCTGCCACTCCTCGTCGAGGTAGATGGAGTGCGCCCATCGCAGCGCCGCCGAAGGGTCGCCGCCCGCCGCGCGGATCTGCACCTCGAGGCGCGCCGGCGCATCGCTCCGCGCCTCGAAGACGAGGCGATCGCCGGTGAAGGGCGCGGCCGCCTCGTGCACGAGGGCGGCGAACTGCTGCGCCTTCGGCCCGCTCGGGAATCCGAAGCGGAAGCGCAGTTCCGGTCCGCTCTGGACGGCTTCGGCGTCGACGGCGGCGAGTGAAGTCGGATCCGTCTCCGTCCGCCAGCCGGCGCCGTCGGCGGCCGTCTCGAAGAGCGGCGATGACCCGGTGGCGGGCGACGGCACGGCGGCCGGCGCGGGCGCCGGCGTGTCGCGGACGTAGATCGGATTGCTGAACAGCCAGAGTCGTCCCGTCGCACCGGGCGCCGGCGGCGGCGTATCGATCGTCACCCAGTAGAAGGCCGGGTCGCCGCCGACGTCGACGGTGAAGTCCTGGTCGGGCCGCGGCGGGCCGACCGGGGCGGCGCCGCGCCAGACCGTCGTGAGGTACCCGGCGGGCGCGTTGCTCTGTACGTGGAGCGTCACCGCTCCCCCCGGCGCGAGGCGATCGCCCGCCGACGCGGTCTCGGCGTCGCGGGCCGCGGTGAACTGGAAGAACGGCGGACCGGCGAGTCCGTTCAGCGCGGCATACAGGCGTCCGCCGCGGATGGCGGCGAGGATCGCCGCCGCGTCGGTATCCGCGTCGCCCGACAGGGGCGCGTCGATCCGCACGTGCATCGACAGCGCACGAAACGCCGACTCGTACCCGGCCAGCCTCAGGGGAAAGCCGCCCTCGCCATTGGCCGCGCTGCCGAGCGTGAGGCCCCCGTGCGCGTCGGCGGCGGCCATGGCGACGACCCGGCGGCCCTCGGTGGCCGCGGTCCAGCGGCGGATGGGCTCGCTGGCGTCGACCAGACGGGCGATGCTCTCCGACGGGCGGACGAAGGATCCGGCGAGCGCCGGCAGCAGGCCGAGCTTCGCGCGGAGTCCCGGCTCGGCGACGCGGCGCCGCCATCCCGTGTCCAGGTTGACGAGCTCGATGCCGTCGAAGGGCACGTTCCAGTCGGTCCACCGCAGGCCCGGCTTGGGCGAGTCGGGATGGGCGACGACGCCGAATCCGCCGAGGCGCGCGACATCCTCGGCGACGTCCCGCCCTTCCCCGCCGAGCGGGTACGGCGCCCGGTGCATGCCCAGCGCGACGTAGTGGCCGTTGGCGGTACTGATCTCGACACCGTCGATCATCAGCACGCCGTGGAGGTAGGCCGGCGGCTCGAGGGGCCGCGTGCCGTCGCCGTGGTCCGTGACGACGACGAACTGGAGCCCCGCGCGGGAGGCGGCTTCGGCGATCGAGTCGAACGTCCCGATGCCGTCGGACCGTGTCGAGTGCACGTGGACGATGCCGGCGATCGTGCCGTCCGAGGGAGGCGTCGGCAGGACGATCCGCGGCGGGGGCGTCGAGACGACGGCCAAAACGGCAACGGCGGCCACGAGGGCCGCCGTTGTCATCAAGACGCGCTTCATGAGCGGTTACATCAGACTCCGGCCGCTGCCTTGAGCGCCGCGGCCTTGTCGGTGCGCTCCCAGGTGAACTCCGGCTCGCAGCGGCCGAAGTGCCCGAAGGCGGCGGTCTTCGTGTAGATCGGCCGCCGCAGATTGAGCTCTTCCATGATTCCGGCGGGCGTGAGCTTGAACTGCTCGCGCACGAGCCTGGTGATCTCTTCTTCCGGAATCCGGCCCGTCTCTTCAGTGTAGACCATGATGGAGACGGGCTCGGCCACGCCGATCGCGTAGGCAAGCTGGACGAGCGCCCGATCCGCGATGCCGGCGGCGACGACGTTCTTCGCGATGTAGCGCGCCAGGTAGCAGGCCGAGCGGTCGACCTTGGTGGGATCCTTGCCGGAGAAGGCGCCCCCGCCGTGCGGGGCCGCACCGCCGTAGGTGTCGACGATGATCTTGCGGCCCGTGACGCCGGCGTCGCCGTGCGGCCCGCCGACGACGAAGCGTCCGGTGGGGTTCACGTAGATCTTGGTGCTCTTGTCCATCATCTCCGAGGGGATCACGCGGCGGACGATCTTCTCGGTGATGTCGGCGCGCATCGTCTCGTTGGTGACGCCGGGGCTGTGCTGGCTGGAGACGACGACGGCGTCCACGCGGACCGGGCGCGTGCCGTCGTATTCGACGGTCACCTGCGACTTGCCGTCGGGCCTGAGGTAGCCGAGGGAGCCGCTGCGCCGGGCGTCGGACAGCCCGCGCGTCAGCTTGTGGGCGAGCATGATGGGCAGCGGCATCAGCTCGGGCGTCTCCGTGCAGGCGAAGCCGAACATCAGGCCCTGGTCGCCCGCGCCGCCCGTGTCGACGCCCATCGCGATGTCCGGCGACTGGCGATGGATGGACGAGAGGACCGCGCACGTCTCGGCGTCGAAGCCGAACTTGCCGCGCGTGTAGCCGACGTCCGCAATCGTGCGCCGCACGACGTCCTGGTAGTCGACGACGGCGTTCGTCGTGATCTCGCCGGCGACGATCGCCAGCCCCGTCGTGACGAGCGTCTCGCAGGCGACCCGGCTCTTCGGGTCCTGCGTGAGCATCGCGTCGAGAATGGCGTCGGACACCTGGTCGGCGATCTTGTCCGGGTGTCCCTCGGTGACCGACTCCGAGGTGAAAAGATGTCGTCCCTTGCCGCTCATCTGCACTCCTTGTACGAACCGGGCAAACGGCTCAGTCTAGCAGATCAGGCGCGAGGGTGAAAGCGATCGTAGACCGTGCGGAGGCGGGCTTCGAGCACGTGCGTGTAGATCTGCGTGGTCGAGAGATCGGCGTGCCCCAGCATGATCTGGATCGCGCGCAGGTCCGCGCCTCGCGCGAGCAGGTGCGTGGCGAAGGAGTGCCGCAGCATGTGCGGGCTGACGCGCGGCAGGCCCGCGGTCCGCCCGTAGGCCGCGAGGATCTTCCAGAAGCCGACCCGCGAGAGCGGTCCGCCGCGGGCGTTCACGAACAGGCGCGCGGCGGGCCGGCCGCGCGCGTGCGCGACGAGGGCGCCGCGCCCCTCGCGCTGGTATCGACGCACCCAGCCGGCGGCCTGATCACCGATCGGCACCAGCCGCTCCTTGTCCCCCTTGCCGATGCAGGTGACGTACGCCTCGTCGAGGTGGAGGTCGGCCGCGCGCAGGCCCACGAGCTCCGACACCCGCATCCCGGTCGCGTAGAGCACCTCGATCATGGCGCGGTCGCGGAGGCCGCGCGGCGTCGCCACGTCGGGCTGCGCGATGAGCGCGTCGACGTCCTCGCCCGACAGCACGCGCGGGAGCGCCGGCCAGGCGCGCGGCGGATGGAGGTCGTCGGCGGGACTCTCCTCGAGACGGCCTTCGAGAACGAGGAAGCGGTAGAAGCCCCGGACGGCGGCGACCGACCGGGCGACGGACCGGGGCGACAGCCCCTGCGACATCCGGGCCCGCACGAAGGCCTCGAGCGCCGGGCGGTCCAGGGTCTCCGGCCCGGCGCCGCTGCCGGCGGCGAACGCCGCGAGGTCGCGCAGGTCGCGGGCGTAGTTCTCGACCGTGTGCGGCGAGAGGCGCCGCTCGACGCGGAGATGGTCGAGATACACGTCGATCATCGGGCTATGATAGTATCTGCGGTTTTGAAGGCTCGAAAACCCGCGAAGGCTGCGTAGGTTCGCCAGCTGGTCATGTCGTCCAAGTGGAAGTCCCTGCCCACTGAGGCCATCAATCCCGGCACGCTCGCCATCGACAAGCTGTCCCCGGCCGAGATCGTCGAGGGCATGCTCAACGAGGACCGGAAGATGCTGTCGGCGGTGCAGCGCGAGAAGGAGCGCATCATCTGCGGCGTCGAGATCGTGACGCAGGCGCTCCGCCGCAACGGCCGCATCATCTTCGTCGGTGCGGGCACGAGCGGCCGCCTTGGCGTTCTGGAGTCGGCCGAGATGCCGCCGACGTTCGGCACGCCCCCCTCGCTCGTCCAGGCGATCATGGCGGGCGGCCGGAACGCCTTCCTGCAGACGACCGAGGACATCGAGGATCACTACGAGGACGGCGCGCGGGCGATCACGCCGCCTCCGCCCGACCCGGAAGGACGTCGTCATCGGCGTGTCGGCGAGCGGGATGACCCAGTTCGTGCGCGGGGCCCTCACGCGCGCGCGCCAGGCGGGCTCCAAGATCATCTTCGTCACCTGCGATCCCCGGACCGAGCTCCAGACCTTCGTCGACCTGACGATCGCGCCGGCCGTCGGGCCCGAGGTGATCGCCGGATCCACGCGCCTGAAGGCGGCCACGGCGACCAAGCTGGTCCTCAACATGCTGACGACCGGCGCGATGGTCCGCATCGGCAAGACCTACGGCAACCTGATGGTCGACGTGCAGATGGGATCGGAGAAGCGGCGCGATCGCGCGCGGCGCATCATCGAGATCGTGACCGGCCTCGGCGCCGACGAGGCGAACCGCCTGCTCCGCCGCGCCCACTGGAACGTCAAGGCCGCGCTCGTCATGCAGAGAGCCGGCCTGTCCTACGCGCGCGCCCTGGCCCGGCTGCGCGCGTCCCACGACTTCGTCCGCGACGCCATCGGCGAGGACGTCGAAGGCCGGCTCCGCGAACTGCTGCACGTCAGCTGATGGGCTCCGGTCGAGCAGTGCCAGCCCGTCGTTCCTGTCGCCTCCCATGATCGATTCGATGCTGTTCCGGCGCGCGGTGTGCGCGGTCGCCGCGGCGCTCCTCCTCGTCTCGCCGATTTCCCCCGTCGCACGGCGCGTCGACGCCGCCGGCGAGGTCCGCGCGCTCTGGGTCGTGCGCACGACCCTCGTGTCGCCGGCGGCGGTGCGCACGATGGTCGAATCGGCCCGCGCGGCCGGATTCAACACGCTGCTCGTCCAGGTGCGTGGCCGCGGCGATGCGTACTTCCAGCACGGCGTCGAGCCGATCGCGCCGCCGCTGGTCGGACAGGGCGACTTCGATCCGCTGGCGACCGCCGTTCAGCTGGGGCACGCGGCCGGGCTCCAGGTCCACGCCTGGATCAACGTGAACCTCGTCGCGGGTGACGGTGCCCTCCCGGCCGCGCCCGACCACGTCGTCTATCGCCACCCGGAGTGGCTGATGGTCCCCGAGGCCCTGGCGGCCGACCTGGGCACGCTGGACGTCCGCAGCCCGGCCTACCTCGGGCGCCTCGCGCGCTATGCCCGGAGCCACTCGTCCACCATCGAAGGGCTGTACCTCTCGCCGGTCACCGCCGGGGCGCGCGACTACACGGCGGCCGTGGTGAGAGACATCGTGGAGCGGTATCCGGTCGACGGCGTGCACTTCGACTACCTGCGCTATCCCAACGACAGCTTCGACTACGGACGTGACGCCCTCGACGCGTTCCGGGCCGAGGTCGCCGGGCCGCTGCCGCCGGAGGCGCGCCAGCGCTACGACGCGCAGCTCGACGCCGACCCGCTCGCCTACACGCGGGCGTTCCCGCAACGCTGGCGCGCATTCCGCTCGGCGCGGCTGACCGATTTGCTCGTGGAGCTGAAGGACACGGTCAAGGCGGTGCGCCCGTCGGCGCTCGTCAGCGTGGCCGTGGCGCCGGATCCCGACCGAGGCGGCCCAGCACCGGCTGCAGGACTGGAGCGGCTGGCTGGCCCGCGGTCTCGTCGACGTCGTCTGCCCGATGGCGTATACGACCGACGCGGCGACGTTCGCCGCCCAGGTGCGCACGGCGCACGCCGCGGCGGGCAACCGCGTCTGGGCGGGCATCGGCGCCTACCGCCTCTCGGCCGATCAGGTGCTGGGCAACGTGGCGACGGCGAGAGAGCTTGGAGTGGGCGGCATCGCGTTCTTCTCCTACGACAGCCTGATCGCTCCGTCGCACGGACCCGGGTATCTCGCAGAGCTCGGCCGCGCCGCGTTCATGAACCCGTGAGCGCTGGCGCCGTCGACGCCGCCCGGCGGATCGTCGAGGAGGCGGTCGCCTCGCGCGTCTTCCCCGGCGCGGCGATCGAGGTCGGCGCCGGCGGCGGGCCCCTCTGGCGGGAGGCGATCGGCACGCTCGCCTTCGACGCTGCGTCGGCCGTGACCGCCGACACCCCGTACGATCTCGCATCGCTGACCAAGCCGCTCGCCACCACCACGGCCGCGCTGGCGCTCGCCGCGTGCGGCGCGCTCGATCTGGAGTCCCCCGTCGCCGCGCACGTCGCCGACTGGCGCGGAGCCGATCGCGCCGACGTCACTATCCGCGATCTGCTGGAGCACGCCGGCGGCCTGCCGGCGCGGCTGCTGGACGCGCCGCCGGAAGGGCGCCGGGCGTTCGAGCACGACATCGCCTCGACGCCCCTTGAGTACCCGCCCCGGTCGGCGTCGATCTACAGCGACCTCGGTTTCATCCTCCTCGGCTTCATCCTGGAAGATCGCGGACGCGCGCCGCTCGCGCGGCAGTTCCAGTCCGCCCGCGACCAGCTGACGGGCGGCGAGCCGGCGCTCGGCGACGGCGTGCTCGCGTTCGCCGAGCTGCCCGACCGGATCGGGGGCGCCGCCCCGACGCGGCCGCTGAACGACGACCGGCGGCGGGGACGGCGCCTGGTCGGCGAGGTGCACGACAACTACGCCGCGGCGCTCGGCGGCGTCGCGGGGCACTCGGGCCTCTTCGGCACCGCCGCCTCCGTGGGATCGTTCGCGCGCCTGGTGCTTCGCGCCGCGCGCGGCGATCGGCCGACCGCGCCACCGTTGACCGAGTCCGCCGTGCGCCTGGCGATCACGCGATCGTCGGTGGCCGGGAGCTCCCGCGCGCTCGGGTGGGATCGGATGCGCCCCACGTCATCGTGCGGCACGAGGATGTCGACCGACGCGTTCGGTCACGTGGGATTCACCGGCACGTCGCTCTGGATCGATCCCGCGCGCGATCGGTACTTCGTCCTGCTTGCGAATCGGGTGTGCGACGGCGGCTCGAGCGAGGCGATGCAGGTGGTCCGGCGGGCGTTCCACGACGCGCTCGCGGAGGTCTGATCGCGCGACGCCGGCGAGTCAGCGGCCGCGCGTGGGTGGCGGCTGGAATCCTCCCCCGCCACCGGGAAACGAGCCGCCACGTCCTGGTCCCGGTCCTGCCGGTCCTCTTGGTCCCCCGGGCCCCCCGGGTCCTCCGGGCGGACCGCCGCGACCCGGGCCACCGCCGGCAGGCCCGCCGCGGCCGCGCCCGTTGCCACGGCCGCCGCCGATTCCGCCGGGCCCGCCCGCGGGTTGCCCGCCGACGCCAGGGACGCTGTTGCCGCCCGGCCCGCCGGCGCCGGGACGCTGCGTGGCCTGGGTCGGCATGAACACCCACTCGTTGTAGTGGTCCGCGCCGTTGTACAGCCGGAGCGACTTCTCCGTGCTCTTGCTCGCCACGCCGATGATGCCGCCGGCGGTCTGCGCGCCCGGTGTCTGGCCGGAAGCCGGCCCCGGGGCGGCGCCGATGCGGCCGCCGCCGCTGCTGATCTGGCCCGCCCCCTGCCGGATCAACTGGAAGTCGTCGCCGGTGATGGGGTCCTTGTACTCCTTCCGCAGGAAGCGCTGCTGGACGAGCACGTCGAGATTCGGCGGGGCGGCGTTGGCGACTTTCCGCTGGTAGAGGGCGAGCGCGCGCGCGTACTGCTCGCCGCGAAAGACGAGCTCGGCTTCCTTTTCGCGCTGCGTCGCCGTCTTCCAGACCGGCATCGCCACCGAGAGCATGATGCCCATGACGCTCAGGGCGATGAGGAGCGCGACCATGGCATAGCCGGCTGCGTGGCTGCGATCAGGGCCGCGACGTCCTTGACCCCGTAAAGTCATGAGATTAAGATGCTTAGCGGAATTCATGATATCACGTCCCCGTCGCGTGTCCTGCGGGCTCGCCTTCCTCGGTGTGGTCGCGCTCGCCGGCGCGTCCTGCGAGAAAGTGCCGCTGCTCGCGCCCTCTGGCTCGACGATCGTCCTGACCGCATCCGCGAGCACGCTCCCGGCGAACGGCACGACATCGCTGATCGCCCAGGTGATCGAGGCCGCGGGCACGGCGCCGCACAGTGGAACCCAGGTGACGTTCACGACGACGCTCGGTGCTGTCCAGCCGGCGTCGGCGACGACCGACATCAACGGCCAGGTTCACGTGACGTTCGCCGCAGGCGCCGCCTCGGGCACGGCGACGATCACTGCGACGTCGGGCGGGGTCGGCGGCTCGACGACGAGCTCGGGGACCACGACCACGTCCACCAACTCCAACGTCGTCAAGATCGCCATCGGCGCCGCGGCGGTGGGCCACGTGACGGTGTCGGCGTCGCCCGGCACCGTGCCCGCCAACGGCGGCGATTCCACCATCACGGCCGACGTGCTCGATACGAACGGGAGCCCGCTGGCCGCGGTCGCGGTCTCGTTCGCGACCACGGCCGGCAGCCTGTCGTCGACACTGGTCACCACCGACGCGAACGGCGAGGCGAGCGCGGTGCTCCACACGGCGACGCAGGCGATGGTGACGGCCTCGGTCGGTTCGGGCGCAGCGAGCGGAGGGAGCGGCGGCGGTGCGTCGAGCGGCGCCTCGTCGGCCACCGTGACGGTGGGCGTGAACGGCGCGCCGTCGCTGGTGATCACGCCGCCGGCGAGTGTCACCGCCGGGCTGCCTGCGTCGTTCACGTTCGCCGTGACCGCAGCGACGACCAACGGCAGCGCCATCCGTGACGTGAAGGTGGACTGGGGCGACGGCAATACCCAGGATCTCGGCGCGGTGTCGGGCAGCACCGCCGCGTCCCACACCTACCATGCGGCGGGCGCCTACTCGATTTCGGCGGTGGTGACCGACGCGAGCGGCAACTCGGTCTCCGTCTCGATCTCGGTGACGGCCAGTCCCGCGGCCTTGACGCTCGTGATCACTCCGCCGAGCGGGACACTGCCGGGGGCCGGCGTGCCGTCGTCCTTCACGTTCACCCCGGGCGTCCCGTCAGGCGACGCCGTTGGAAACGTGTCCGTCGACTGGGGCGATCCCAGCCCGGATGCGCAGGACCTGGGCGCGATTACGGGCAGCGTAGCCGTCCAGCACGTGTACGAGTCTGCGGGCAACTACATAATCACCGGCGTCCTGACGGACACCTTCGGCAACTCCGTCACTTCGTCGGCGCCGATCACCGTCGTCCCGACTCCTCAGCCGACCGTGATCGTTACGCCCACCGCTCCGGGGCCGGGCCATCCTGTCGACGTTGCAGTGCAGATCCAAGTGACGACGCCGAACGGCGTCAGTATCCAGTCCGCCACCATCAACTGGAACGACGGCGGCGCCGGTGGATCTCCGGGAACGTCTGCAGACCAAAACCTCGGCGGTGTCAATGGCACGATCACAGTCCACCACACCTACAACGCGGCCGGTTCGTTCACCATCACTGTGACGGTCACCGACACGCTGGATCGCTCGACGCAGGGTACCGCGACGGTCACGATTTCCTGACGACGGTATCGACGGGGACCTACTACGTCGTCGAGCACCGGGTGCGGTGGAGGGCGGTCTGCGGCGAGCGGCTGTTGGCCGCGAACACGCGAGCAGGTGTAGGGCGGACCTTCAGGTCCGCCGGCGCGGCCGGCCTGAAGGCCTGCGCTACACGCGTCCGGGGCCCTATCAGGTTGCCGTTCGGGGTGTGGTGGAGGGCGGTCTGCGGCGGGCCGCGGTTGGGCCGCGAGCACGCGAGCAGATGTAGGGTGGACCTTCAGGTCCGCCTGGCGCGGCCAGGCCTGAAGGCCTGCGCTACGCGCGTCCGGGCCCTACCAGGTCGCGTACGGGGTGCCGTCGAGCGCCGTCTGCGGCGAGCCGCTCTTGACGTCGTACACGCCCGTCGATGCGGTGGGATTGTTCGGGTCGGGCTGCGACGGGACTTCCTGCCAGGACGAGTCGGACTCGGTGAAGGGATCCTTCGGCACGGCCCGGATGTAGCCGTTGCTGACGAGATCCTGGAGCGACTGCGGGTACGCGTTCTTGTCGGCGTAGTACTGGTCGATCGCGTCGCGCATCCGGAACAGATCCTCGCGGAGCACGGCCTCTTTCGAGCGCGTCACGCTGTTCCGGGTACTGGACCATCCCCACCGTCGACAGCACGACGATGATCGACATCACCACCAGGAGCTCGATGATGGTGAAGCCGGCCAAGTCGTGGAGTGGTGATGTGGTGATGGGGCGATGGCGCGGCCCGGGCGCACGGCGCCTCGCGGGACGATCCATGATCCCGTCACCCCGTTCTTCCATCACCCCCTCGCCACATCTCCCCATGACCACATTCTTCACCAGTCTCTGTAGTTGGTGCCGTCGAGCGCCGTGCCGTCGAAGGTCGTGTGCACGTCGAACACGTTCTGCCCGCCCCAGCTGGTCGCGTCCGGGTCGTCCTGGTACGAGCGCAGACCCCAGTCGGTCGAGTGGGTCATCGGGTCGATCGGGATCCGCCGCAGGAACTTCAGCTTCAGCCCCGTGGCGTTGTTGGCGGCGTCGACGCCGTCCACGAGCGTCTGGAGGTCCGGCGGGTATCCCTGGTTGTCCGGATCGAGCTCGAGCGCGCTGATCTGGCCTTGATCGGCGGCGTCCTTGTAGTGGTCGATGGCGGTCCGCATTTCGCGCAGATCCTGCCGCAGCTCGACCTCTCGCGTCCGCGTCGCGGTCACGCGCGCCAGCGGCATGATCGCCGACGCCAGGATCAGGATGATCGTGGTGACGACGACCAGCTCGACGAACGTGTATCCGCGCTCACCGCCACGAATCACGAGTCACCGGTCACTGACTGCCATGCGATGCACCTACTGTACCGTGACCGTCGCCGGCCGGAACTGCAGCCCCATGACGGTTCCGCCGGGGCCCGTGGCCGATCCGCTCACCGACAGCGTCGTCGTCCCGGCCGAGACAGCGTCGAACTGGATCGCCGCGAGCAGGCCCGAGCCCGTCGCCCCGGTGGCATCGGCCGCGCGCGTCAGGGTGATGTCGAGCCGTCCGCCCGACACCTGGTGGACGAACGTGACGTCCGGGCCTCCCCCGCTCCGCATGAAGCTGCCTTCCTGCACCGACCGTACGCTCAGGAGCGCCGGGTCGAACGTCACCGTGAGCGTAATCGTCGAGAGCCGCGCGACATTCGAGATCGTGATCGGCACCGTGTACGGCCCGCCGCCGCGGGCGAAGACGGGCGGCGCCGAGAGCTGGACGGTCGCGGATCCGATCGCCGGCGCGGCGGACGGCAACGCGGCAGCCGGTGGAGGCGATGGAGGCGGAGAAACGGGCGGCGCGGCCGCGGCGGGTGCCGAGGCCTGCGGCTCCGCGGGCTGGGTCGCCTGTGGCGGCGGCGCAGCGGCGGCCGGCGGCACGACGACCGTGCCGGGCACCGGCGATGAGCCCGGCGGCACCGAGATTGACGCCATTGACCGGCGGCGGCGCCGGGCGTCGGCGCCGCGCCGCGGCGTGGTCGGCGGCGCCGGCAGGATCGGCGTGGGCGCGGGTGTGGCCGGCGGCTGGGTGGCGGCCGGCGGCTCGATGCCCGGCAGGATCGCCGGCTGCTCGGGCGTGCCCGGCGAGACGATCGTCGGCGGCGCGCCTCCGACGCCGAGGTTCTGCTGCGACCCGATGTAGATCGGCATCAGGTCGTCCGCGGTCACCTCGCTCGTGCGGATGATGTGCGGCGTCAGCAGCATGACGATGTCGGTCTGCTGCGCGACGTGTCGTTGTTCCCGGAAAGGAGCTGCTTGAGGCCCGGGATGTGAACGGCGCCCGGGAAGCCGCTCACGGTCGAGGTGTTCGTCCTGGCGGAAGAGACCCGCGAGCAGGTTCGCCTCGCCGTCGTGCAGGCGCAGCCGGGTGCTGACCTTGCGGCTCACCGAACGACGGGTAGCTCGTGCCGGCGACGGTGACGTCGCTGCCGACGCGAGCTGCTCTCGACGTTCAGGTCGATCAGGACGTCGCCGTCGAGCGTGACCCGCGGCGTGATGTCGATGTTGATGCCGACGTTCTTGTACTGGTACGAGTTCAGCGGGTTCACGGCGCCGCCGCCGGACGCGATCGGCGTGTAGCTCGTCGTGACGATGGGAATCTCGTCGCCCAGGTTCAGCGTCAGCTTCGTGCCCTCCGCGCCGCGCAGCTCCGGCTTGGCCACCAGCTTCGTGTGCGAGTCGCTTTCCAGGAACCGCACGACCGCGGTCGGCACGGCCAGGTAGAAGTCGGACGTCGTCACGCCCCGCGAGATCGTGTTCAGGTTGAACGGCGCCGGCGGACGGACCTGATCGGGCTGGGTCGACGCACCTGCCGCGGCCGCGCCGGTGCCGGTGGTCGCGCCGGTCGGCGGCACGGTCTCCGGCGAGAAGATGCCCCCGATCGGCGTACTCGGACAGGTTGAGCCCGTACTGCTTCGCGCGGTTCCGGTCGACCTCGAGGATCTCCACGTCGAAGACGACCTCGGCGCGCGGCTTGTCGTTCTGCTCGATCACTTTCTGGATGATCTGCACGACGGGCGCGGTGCCGCGCACGGTGATGGAGTTGTTGGTCTTGTTGACGGCGATTGCCGGCACGACCGAGAGGCTCGGCAGGCGGACGATGACGCTCAGCAGCTGGACGAGCTCGGTGGCGTCGGCGTGCTGGATATAGAACGTCCGGATCACCTGCTCGTCGTACTGCGCGTGCTTCTGCGTCGTGTCGGGAAAGACGAGGATGGATCGCTCCGACTGGACCTTGTACGACAGCTGGTTGGTCGTCATGATCTGGTCGAGCGCCTGCTCCAGCGTCACGCCGTTGAGGTCGAGGGTGACCGGACGATCGGCCACGTCGCGGTCGTAGACGACGTTGATCCCGGTCATGCCGCCGATGGCCGACAGCACGTCCTTGAGGTTGGTGTTGTTGAACCGCACCACCAGCGGCTCCCGCGAGGCGGGATTCAGGATCGGCTCCGAGAGGGCCTGGTCGGCCCGCGCCCGTGCCTTTTCGAGCGGAGGCGTCGGCCGCGACGCTTCGATCCGGTTGCGAATCGTCTGCTCGAGCGCCGCCGCCTGGGTCGAGGCCAGCCGGTTGCTCGGGTCGTACTCGGCGGCGAGGCGGTACTCGCTCAGCGCCGCATCCAACTGGTCGTGCTGCTCGAAGTCCTTCGCGCGGTCGAGGTGCGCGCGGGACGCGGTGAGCATCGCCCGCTCGAGCGCGATCTTGTAGTTGGTGTTGTCGGGCGCGGCCTGGACCGCCTTCCGGTAGTAGGCCACGGCCTGATCGGGATTGCCCGCCCGGGTCGCCGCCTCCCCCTGCCGGAACGCCCGGCCCGCCGCGCATCCGCCGGCGAAGAGGGCCGCCACCATCAGGATGCCGATCGCGCGCTGCCGTGTGCTCACAAGGTGCCTCGAAAGTCTACCGGCCCGAGAGGCGGATGGTCTGCCGCCCGCGGCCGTCGAGATACGACATCTCGATGGATTCGTCGCCGATGTGCAAAATGCGATACTGCCCGTCCACCGCCTCCCCTTCGCGCCCGTACAGCGGCTGTCCGCGGCCATCGCTGAGCACGGCGATTCGCGCCGACGACGTCGTGGCCTCGACGATCCCGATGAACTTCAGCGTGATCGGCGGCGGCCCGGCCGGCGCCGCCGCGGGCGCCGCGACCCCGGGCATCGGCGGCGGCCCGGCGGGCGCCGCTGGCGTGTGCGGCGCCGCGGCCGCGGGAGCCGGGTGCGCGGCAAACCGGAACAGGTCGCGCTTGATCGACTGCGGCTCGGGCTTCGCCGCGTCGAGCGCCGTCAGGTGGACCTCGGGCGCCTTCAACGGCGCGGTGCCCCGAGGGCCTCTTCGCGCGGCGGCCGCCGGCCGCCCGGCGGGCGCCGCGGGGGCGGCGAGGGATCGCCAGGATCGATAGCCGACGACGAGCAGGACCGCCACCAGCACGCCCAGCACGACGCGGTCGCGGCGCCTACGTTCCATCGGTGCCTGCACGGTAGTAAGTGGACAGCTCGAGCGTCAAGGTCTGCGGTTGCCCGGCGTGACCTTCCTCGATCGTGACGTCGTCGATGATGACGAACTCCGGCGCCGTCTCGAGCTCGTAGACGAATCGGCGGAGGTTCGCGTAGTCACCTTGCAGACGCATGTGGATGCTGAGGTGCCCGAGGCGCCCGCTCTTGAAGCTGGGGTCGATGGCCGTCTGGCGCTCTTCGTAGGTGACGCCGGTGTCGCGGGCCAGCGCCGGGAGCCGGGCGTACGTGAGCCGCCGCGCCGCGGACAGGCTGCCCGGCATCACCGTGTCGTAGAAGGTGGCCAGCTCCTGATCGGCGAGCGCGGCGCCGCTCACGAGGTCCCGGGCGGCCGCCGCCTCCTGTTTCGCCGCCTCGAGCGCGAGGCTCGCCGCCCGGGCGCGGTCGGCGACGCCGTCCGCCCGGACGCGCAACGGATAGACGATGAATGCGAACGCCGCGACGTTGGCGGCGAGCGCGAGCCCGAGCGCCAGGACGACGGGCCGCCGCTCGGCGAGGATCCGCCGCCAGGGCATCATCGGCGCGCCTCCTGCTTCGGCGCACCCGCGGAATCCGGCGGGCGGTAGACCGCCTGCAACGTCGAGTCGAGCTGACCGTCCTTGTCGAATCGCTCGTTCGTCGACAGGAGCTGGTCGAAGGCCCCGGTCGCGTCGAGCCGCTCCATGAACCGGTCGACGTCGTCGACGCTGCGCGCCACGACGTCGATCTGCAGAACGATGCCCTGCTCGGGATTCAGCTCCGGGCGCACCGCCGTGATCCGAACGTCGTCGGGCAGCGTGTCCTCGAAGCGGTTGAAGAGATCGGTCCACGAGAACGTCCGCCGGTCGATGAGGGCGTTCGCCAGCCGGGCGTCCGCCGACGCCTGCTGGAGGCGCGTGGAATCGACGCTCGTGCGCAGGCGCGCCGCGGTGGCGCGAAGCCCGCGCGCCTGGTCGTCGTCCTGGCGGGCCTGCAGCTGGAGGGCCGAGTCGCGCCGCGACAGCCGTACGGCCTCCGTCACGTTGAAGACCGTGGCCGCGGCGACGAGCAGCGCCGCCGCCAGGATCGCCAGGCGCACCGCCCGCTCGTTGTAGAACGGGCGGGTGGACAGGTTGCCGCGGATCACGCGGCCTCCTGGTCGCGCAGCAGGAGGCCGACGAGAGGGGTGAGCGTGTCGAGCAGCTCGGGTCCCGCCGCGACGGGATCCGCGAGCGTCACGGCGCTCCGCGGATCGATGATCTCGACCCGCCGGCCCAGCCTCGACTCGACTTCGCGGCGCACCTGTTCGGCGGCCATGGCGTCGACCGTGCCTTCCGTGGCGGCGCCGCCCAGCAGCACGCGCGTGAGGCCCGCGCCCTGGAGCCGATCCTCGTAGTACATCGCCGTCTGGTGGACGAGCTCCGCGAGCGTGCCCTCGGCCTCGGAGCCGCGGTTGCGGAAGAAGACGAGATCGCCGCCGCGGAGGATCGCGATCGACGCGTAGCCCGGCGCGACGTGCACGAGCAGCCAGTCGTCAGCGGGCGCGGAGGATCCGGCCATGACCGCATTGATGACGTTGAACGTGGCGAGATCGACCACGCCGGGATGCGCGCCCGCGTCGGTGCAGAGCTGCTCGTACTCCTCGACGACGTCGCGGCGCGCCACCGAGACGACGAACTCGGTGCCGTTGGCGGCGCGGGCGCCCGGCGTGTAGCTCACCTGCGCCTGGTCGATGGGAAACGGCGCGGCCTTTCGCACCTGCCAGCGGATCAGTTGCTCGAGATCGGCCGCGCGCGGCGGCACGTGCTCGAAGCGGACGAGCGAGACCTTGGCGACCGGGTCGGGCAGCACGAGGCCGACGCGCCGGGGGCGGCCCGTCTGCCCCAGCACGCTCGCCACGGCCGCCGCCACGGCGTCGCGATCCGCGAGGTTCCGCGCCGTGAGCGAGGGCTCCAGCGTGCCGGGCGGCAGCGGCTCGGACGCGTACGACGCCACGACCGGCCTCCCGCCGCGCCGCTCGATCACGGCGGCCGACACGCGGTGGGCCGCGATCTCGACGGCCGCGTCGGGTCCGGGCGAGCCGCCGAGCGAGAAGAACCTGGTCATTCGACGAACGTCACCTTGTTGATTTCGCGCAGCGTGCTCACGCCCTGGAGTACGCGCTCGACGGCCGATTCCCGGAGGAACCGCATGCCCTCCTCGCGGGCGGCCTTCTTGATCTCGGACGTCGGACGCCGCTCGAGGATCATCTCGCGGATCCGGTCGGACAGGTCGAGCAGTTCGCAGATGGCGGTGCGGCCGCGGTACCCGGTGCCGCCGCAGTCGAGGCACCCCGCGCCCTCGTAGAAGACGTGCGTCCCGGCGAGATCGGGGTCGAGCCCCGACTCCTCGAGCTGCGCGCGCGTGACGTCGACGGGACGCTTGCACTCCGTGCAGATGACGCGGATCAGCCGCTGCGCGAGCACGCAGTTCAGCGCCGACACGAACTGGTAGGCCTCGACGCCCATGTTGAGGAAGCGGCCGAGGACGTCGAGGACGTTGTTGGCGTGAACGGTCGTGAACACCAGGTGACCCGTGAGCGCCGAGTTGATGGCGATCTGCGCGGTCTCGGCGTCGCGGATCTCGCCGACCATGATCTTGTCGGGGTCGTGGCGCAGGATGGACCGGAGGCCGCGTGCGAAGGTCAGCCCCTTCTTCTCGTTGATGGGGATCTGCGTCACGCCGTGCAGCTGGTACTCGACCGGGTCCTCGATGGTGATGATCTTGTCCTCGACCGACTTGATCTCCGAGAGCGCCGCATAGAGCGTCGTCGTCTTGCCGCTGCCGGTCGGGCCCGTGACGAGCACCATGCCGTACGGCTCGAGGATGTACTTCCGGAAGCGGCGCAGCTCGGACTCGGGGAATCCCAGGATGTCGAGGCGGAGCTCGCTGAACTGCTGGCTGATCGACTCCTTGTCGAGGATGCGGATGACGGCGTCCTCGCCGTGGACGCTCGGCATGATCGACACGCGGAAGTCGATGGTCTTGCCCGGCGTGCGCACCTTGAACCGGCCGTCCTGCGGCACGCGCTTCTCCGCGATGTCGAGCTCCGCCATCACCTTGATGCGCGAGATGATCGCGCTGTGGAACTGCTTGGCGATCGGGCGCATCGCGGGCTGGAGCACGCCGTCGATGCGGTACTTCACGTGCACGGCGTCGTCCTGCGTCTCGATGTGGATGTCGCTCGCGCGGCGCTGGAGCCCCGTGTAGATGGTCGAGTCGATCAGGCGGATCACCGGACTGATGTCGCTCGTCAGGCGCTCGACGGTGAGGCTCTCCTCGCCGTTCTCCTCCTCCTTGAGGAGCTGCAGGTGGAAGCTCTCGGTCGCCTCCTCGAGCACCCGCTGGGAGCTCTCGCTCTTCTTGAGGATCGCCTCGATCGCGCTGCGGGCGCCGACCGTGACCTTGATGGGCGTCGCCAGCAGCACCGCCAGCTCGTCGATCATCGGCAGATCGCTCGGATCCGACACGACGATCACGAGCGCCTTGCCCTCGCGGCGGTGCGGCACGAAGCCGTAGCGCAGCATCAGGTCCGCTGGAATCGAGCGGAACAGCTCCTGGTCGATCCGGAAGTCGTTCATGTCGACGAACGCGAGGTGGTACCGTTCGGCCAGACGCCGCGCCTGGTCGAGCTCCGCGCCGCGCTCGTCGGTCGAGGCCTCCGGGCCGTCGACGTGGAACGCGGCATTGATCGAGGGATCCGCCGCCATCCTAGGCCCCGGAGCTCAGCACGGAGCTGAGCTGGAAGAGCGGCATGTAGAGCGCCAGCAGGAGCCCCGCGATGACGACGCCCATCACCACGAGCAGCGTCGGCTCGACCATCGTCACGAAGCGCTCCATCGCCGTGGCGATCTCCTCGTCGTAGAAGTCCGCCACCGTGTTCAGCATGTCCTGCAGCGCCCCGGTCGACTCCCCCACCTCGGCCATCCGGACGGCCACGTCCGGAAAGGCACGGCGGGCGTCGAGCGCGGCCGCGAACGACTCGCCCTCGCGCACGCGGCTGGCGACGATGTCGAGCTGATTCGCCATGTACTGGTTGCCCACGGACCGCGCCGCGATGTCGAGAGCGCTCACGAGCGGCAGTCCGCCGCCGAGCAGCGTCGCGAGCGTGCGCGCCATCTGCGAGGTCGCGAACTTCCGCGCCACCGGCCCCAGGATCGGCAGGCCCAGGATCATCCGGTCGATCTGCGCTTTGCGCCCGGGGCGCCGGATCCAGATCGCGCCGCCGACGACAATCGCCGCCAGAGTGCCGAGGATCAGCGGGAACTCGCCGCGAATGAAGGCCGACACCGCGACGATGAACCGCGTCACCAGCGGCAACTGCGCGTGGAAGCTGCCGTAGAAGTCCGAGAACGCCGGGATCACCATCACCACGATGATCGACACGAGCACCAGCGCCAGCGAGATCAGGATGGCCGGGTAGACGAGGGCCGACACGGTCTTGCGCTTCACCGCGGCCAGGATCTTGGCGTGCTCGACGTAGCGCCGGAGCACCGCGTCGAGGTTGCCGCTGCGCTCGCCCGCGACGAGCGACGCCGTGTAGACGCCGGGAAAGAGATCCTGGTGCGCGGCGAAGGCCTCCGAGAGCGCGTCGCCGGCCCGGACGCGCTCGTGGACCTCCTCGAGCACGCCCCTGAAGACCGGCGACTGGACGCGGCGCTTCAGCAGATCGAGCGACGGGACCAGCGGCATGCCGGCGCGCAGCAGCGTCGCCAGTTCCTGGTTGAAGACGAGGAACTCGGGCCCGGCAATCCGCGCGCGCGGGCGCAGGCGGAGCGACAGGCCGCCGATCGAGCCGACCGGACGGAGCGCCAGGACGAGCAGCCCCTTCTCGTCGAGCTCGTGACGCAGTCTGGCTTCGTCGTCGGCGCTGTAGACACCCTCGACAATCTCGCCCGACGCGGATGCGAGGCGGCAGCGGAACTCCATGTCAGGCGCCCCGGCCGGCGCCCCCCTCCTGCCCGCAACGGATTGTGAATAGGGACATTAGTCGCCTCGCGATTATAGCAAGCCGCCTGCGCGTCTCCGCACCGGTTAGACCGCCGCGCGCGCCGGACAGCCGTGCCGGTTACCGTGAAATTCGAGCGAGGGCGAGCACCCGGGAGACGTAACTCTGCGTCTCGGGATACGGGGGGATGCCGCCGAAGCGGTCGACTGCGGCCTCGCCCGCGTTGTACGCGGCCAGGGCCAGCGGGACGCTGAAACGATCGAGCAGCGAGCGCAGGTGACGGGTGCCGGCCTCGATGTTGGCGCGCGGATCGTAGGGATCGGCGAGCGCGTACGCCCGGGCCGTATCCGGCATCAGCTGCATGAGTCCCATCGCGCCTTTGGGAGAGACGGCCCGTTCCTGATAGTCCGACTCGACCGCGATGACCGCCCGCACGAGCGCGGCGGGTACGCCGTTGGCCACCGCCGCCTGCTGGATCAGCGGGCCATAGGGCGTGCCGGGAATCGCCGGTGTCGTGGTCGCCGCCGCGGCCGGCGGCTCGGGATCCGGGACCTCGTCGGGCGCGATCCGGAGCACGGCCGACGGCTCGCACACGATCTCGCCGCCCGACCGCAGCTCGAGCACGAGCGATCCCTGAGCCATGTGGTGGCTGGCGATGGACAGGCTGCGCCCCGTCGGAAAGTAGACGCGCTCGGCGCGGGCCGGCGCGGCGGACGCGACGCCCAGCAGGAGGCACGCGAGCGCCGCGCCTGCGCTGCCGGGCGTTCTAGCCGCGATTGTCCACATAGGCGTGGAATACCCGCACGCCGAGCTCCCGGGCGTCCGTGCTGTGATCGGGATCGAGCTTGGCCGGGACGAAGGTCTTGTCCACGATCACGTGCATCTCGACCATGTCCGCGTCGCCGAAGGCGTCGGCCGGAATCGGCGCGCGTCTGAGGATCCGCCCGGGCTTGTCGAGCGTGAACGCGTCGATGGTCTTGTCGCCGATCGTCACGCTCACGCGCTGCGGCCCGAGCTGTTCGATGCCGGGGTTGTCCAGGTCCAGGTACAGCACGCAGGCCTTCTTCGGATTCTTGAAGGCGAGCACCCCGTCGCCCTTCGACCACTGCCATTCGACGCCCGGCTCGTCGGGCGCGACCTCGACCGACTGCCAGCCGTCCTTGTAGACGACGAACACGCTGTCGGTCTGCGGCAGCAGGCGCAGGTGCGCCCCACGATAGGCCTGCTGGCCCATGTCGTCGGCGTTCAGCGCGAGGCGCCGCTTCGCGGTGGGCGAATAGAGCCCGATCTCGATCGTCGCATCACCCACGTACGGGTAGATCGGCAGGAACGTGGTCCGCGTGAACTCCACCGTCTGGCCCGGGCGCCACTGGCTGGTCGGCGTCGGCGGGTCGAAGTCGTCGGCCCACATGAAGCCCTGGTCCGCGTCGACGACGTGCACCATGACGCGGTAGTTGCCGTCGAAGTGGGCGTCGGGGGCCACGACGAACTTGAACGTCATCTCGACCGGCGCGCCGAGCGGCGCCTCGTCGTGATTCAGCGTCAGGGTCGCCGTCGCGACGGGCGGCAGCGGCTGGGTGCGCTTGCACGCGGTCGCCGCGGCGAGCGCGGCGATCAGGTACACGAGAACAGCGGGCGTGTGGCGGACGGAGAGATGGCGCATGAATGGTTGGTCGCCCGGCCCGATGGCCGAACCGGCGTGCCGGTCATGATAGTGCAGTTGTTGTATCTCCCGCAATCTGTTAGAGTTCCGCCGAAACGCGGGAGAGGTGATGGCCGCCGAAGCGCTCGGGCTCGTCGAGACCAAAGGACTCATCGGATCGGTCGAGGCGGCCGATGCGATGGTGAAGGCGGCCAACGTCGTGCTGGTCGGCAAGGAGTACATCGGCGCGGGCTATGTCACGGTCATGGTGCGCGGCGACGTCGGCGCGGTGAAGGCCGCGACCGATGCGGGCGCCGCCGCCGCCCGCCGCGTCGGCGAGCTGGTCTCGGTCCACGTCATTCCCCGCCCCCACGCCGAGGTGGAGCGCATCCTTCCCAAGCCGTGAGGTGAGTCACGGATCGCGACCTCGTCTCCATTGCGGAAGCCCGGGAGCTCGCCGCGCGCGCGAAGCAGGCCTGGCTCCAGCTCGCAGAATTCTCGCAGGAGCGTATTGACGCCGTCGTCGATGCCTTGGCTGCGGCCGCCGCGCCGCAGGCGGAGGCGTTCGCCCGCCTTGCCGTCGAAGAGACCGGCTACGGGGTCGTCGAGGACAAGATCCAGAAGAACCTGTTCGCGGCCGAGAAGGTGTACCGGTTCATCCGACCGATGAAGACGGTGGGCGTCGTCGCCCGCCACCCGGATCGGGGCGTCGTCGAGATCGCCGAGCCGTTCGGCGTCGTGGCCGCCGTCGTGCCGTCGACCAACCCCACGTCGACCGCGATCTACAAGATCCTCATCGCGCTGAAGGCCCGCTGCACGATCGTCATCAGCCCCCACCCGGCCGCCGTCAGGTGCATCACCCGCGTCGCCGAGGTTCTCGAGGATGCGGCGATTCAGGCCGGGGCGCCGAGGGGCGCGATCAACTGGATGACGACCGTCACGCTCGAAGGGACGCAGGAGCTCATGAAGCACCGCGACGTCGCCGTCATCCTGGCGACGGGCGGCATGGGCCTCGTGCGCGCGGCCTACAGCGCGGGCAAGCCGGCCTACGGGGTGGGGCCGGGCAACGCGCCGGCATTCATCGAACGGACGGCTGACGTCCGCAAGGCCGTGCGCGATGTCGTCACGGGCAAGACCTTCGACAACGGCGTGCTCTGTTCGTCGGAGAACTCCGTCGTGGTCGACGCGCCGGTGGCCGACGCGGCGCGCCGCGAGTTCGAGGCACAGGGCGGCTACTTCATGAATGCCGCCGAGATGGAGGCCCTCGCCCGTGTCCTGGTCACGCCGCAGCGGCTCCCCAATCCGGCGCTCGTCGGGAAGGCGGCGACGGTCATCGCCGAGCGGTGCGGGATCAGCGTCCCGTCGGGCACGCGGGTGCTCATCGCGCCGCTCGAGGGCGTGGGCCGCGATTACCCCCTCTCGATCGAGAAGCTGTGCCCGGTGCTCTCCTTCTACGTGGTCAGCGACTGGCGGGAGGGCTGCGAGCGCTGCAAGCAGATCCTGCGCTACGGCGGGATGGGCCACACGATGTCGATTCATTCCCAGGACGAACACGTCATCCTGGAGTTCGGCCTCAAGAAGCCGGCGTTCCGCATCATCGTCAACTCGCCGACGACTCATGGATCCATCGGCCTGACGACGGGGCTCGATCCGGCCATGACGCTGGGATGCGGCGGGTACGGGGGGAACATCACCTCGGACAACATCTCGCCGCGTCACCTCCTGAACGTCAAGCGCCTCGCGTACGAGATCACGCCCGCGGCGAGCCGGTTCGATCCACGCCCTGCGCCGCCGGTGAGCGCGGCTCGCGCGGGTCTCTCCTCCGAGATGCTGACGCGGCGGATCGACGGCTTTCTGGCGTCCCGCGGGTACCGGCCGGAGGCGGCCGCCAGCCAGCCCCCGGTCGCCGCCGCGCCGCCGGCCGCCTCGCCCGTCGTGACACCGGCGCCGCCGTCGGGGCCGGCTCCCGCCCCTGCCGAACCCGCCGCGGAGGCGCTGTCCTTCGTGTGCGAGGACGACGTTCGGCGGGCGATTCAGGCGGGACGGAAGCTCGTCGTCGCGGAGCGGGCAATCGTCACGCCGCTCGCCCGCGAGCTCGGCGAGCAGCACCGCGTCTTCACCCAGGCCCCCTGAAAACCGCCACGCGCGGCCTTGCCGAATCGTAAGCCTCGTCCTTTCTTGTACTTAGTGTTGACCCTCGCGGCGGCTGGATGTTAGGATGCTGGCCCGAGCACCGAGTGCGGGGGCCCCAGCCCTTCGCGTAGTAGACATGGAGCCCCCGCGGAGTCCGGGGGCGACTTACGGCGCGCGCATGGTCCGGTTCGATGCGTGCGCGTCGCGGAGCGCCCAGGATGGTTCGACGTTTGCCGCAGCGTCCGATGCGATCGTTGACGGGCGCTGCTACAGCCGCCTTGCTGAGCTTCGGCCTGGCGGGCTGCGCTGCCACCGTGCCCACCCAGGTGGCGGCGATCCCCCGGAGCCCCGAGCCGGCCGGCAAACAGGTGCCGGCCGCCGACCCGAATCTTCCGCCGCCCGGACCCGTCGAAGATCCCGTGACCGTCCTGATCGCCCAGTCCGAGCAGCACTTCGAGGCCGGCCAGCGCGCGCTGACCGACGGTCACCTGGAGGCGGCGCGCGACGAGTTCAACCGCGCGATCGACGTGCTGATCGACTCGCCCTACGGCGGCCGGACGGAGCCGCGCATTCGCGAACAGTTCGACCGGCTGGTCGATCGGGTCAGCGCGATCGAGGTCAAGGCGCTCGCCGACGGCGACGGGTTCACCGAGAAGTCGTACGAATCGGCCTCGATCGACGATCTGCTGGCCCTGTCCTCCACCTTCGGCGAGCCCGTGCCGCCGCCGGAGCTGCACGACATCGTGCAGATGGATCTGCGCACGACCCCGCACGACATCGACATTCCGCTCAACTCGAAGGTCCTCTCCTACATCGAGCTCTTCCAGGGGCGGCTGCACGACTTCATCGAGGAAGGCCTGGATCGCGGCGCGCAGTACGTGCCGATGATTCAGCGGGTGTTCAAGCAGCAGGGCCTGCCGGAGGATCTGGCGTACGTGCCGCTCGTCGAGAGCGCGTTCAAGCCCGACGCCCTGTCGCGCGCCAAGGCGAAGGGCATGTGGCAGTTCATGACGGGCACGGGCGCCGAGAACGGCCTGCGAACGAACTGGTACGTCGACGAGCGCTCGGATCCCGAGAAGGCGACGCTGGCCGCGGCCAAGTACCTGCACGAGCTGGGTAACGCCTTCGACGGCGACTGGCACCTCGCGCTGGCGTCGTACAACGGCGGCCCCGGGCGCGTCGAGCGGGCGGTCGAGCGGAGCAAGACCGACGATTTCTGGAAGCTGGCGGCCTCGGGCCGCTATCTGCCGCGCGAGACGCGCGAGTACGTGCCGATGGTGCTCGCCGCCATGGTCATTGCCGCCAACCCCGGCGAGTACGGGTTCAAGGTCGACCCGCCCGACCCGACGCCGGTCGACGAGGTGACCCTGTCGAAGCCGGTGGACCTGCGCCTGGTGGCGGAGTGGACCGGCACGACGATCGACGAGATCCAGGACTTGAACCCCGAGCTGCGGCGGTGGACCACGCCGGTGCACGACAGCGCCTACACGCTGAACGTGCCCGCGGGCACCGCGGACCTGGTCCGCGTGCACCTGCTCGAGAGCGGCGACCAGGACCTCGCCTCGCTCCAGTGGTACAGCGTGCGGCGCGGCGAGACGCTCTCGTCGATCGCCCGCAAGCTGAAGGTCAGCCGCACTGATCTCGCGCAGGCCAACGAACTGCGGACGTCGGCCCGCCTGCGCGTGGGCCAGCGGCTGATCGTGCCGGTGGCGGCCACCGCGCTGATGGCGGCGCGCACCGAGCGCGAGGCGCCACAGGCCGAGGCCCGGACGTCCGCGAGGACCGGGCGCACGGCCGCGACCAGCGCCAGCCGCGTCAAGGCCAGCTACCGCGTCCGGCGCGGCGACACCCTCTACTCCCTCGCGCACGTCTTCGAGACGACCGTCCAGTCGATCAAGTCCTGGAACGGCCTGTCGAGCAACACCATCAAGGCGGGCGACCGCCTGACGGTCTACAAGGTCGCGAACTGACCCCGCCATGAGCGGGCGCCGCTGGATTCTCCTGCTGCTGGCCCTGCCGTTCGTCACGGTGGCGGCCGGGCTCGTCGTGCTGTGGTTCTCGTACCAGCCGTCGGGCGGCGGCCAGCCGCTCGATCCCGCCATCTTCAACCGCGTCGTCCTTGCCCTCGTCACGATGGTCGTCGGCGCCGCAGCCGCGTGGTTCGTCCTGCGAAACCAGTGACCGCACTGTAGAAGCTCCAGGCTCCGGGCCTGGCCCGATCCTGTCGCAACGTCGTGGCCCAGCCGAGAGCCGCGAGCCAACCTCGTGCAGCCGCTGCTCGCCACCCCGCTCATGCCGCGGGCAGATGCTGCACGACGATGACGCCAGGCGATCGCCTGAGCGGTGATCCGCCCCGGGACCCGGAATTGCACGACCGCCCTCGTGCTCGCCTGCCTGAGGACGGCGGCCGTCTTCGGCGTCGACGCCCAGCCGGTCGATGTGGAGGTCGACGTGTCCTTCGGGCTGCCGTCCTTCACGATGGTGGGACTGCCCGACGCGAGCGTCCGCGAGAGCCGGGATCGGGTCCGCAGCGCCATCCGGAACTCGGGCTACGAGTTCCCGCCGCACCGGATCACGGTCAACCTCGCCCCGGCGGACGTGCGCAAGGCCGGTGCGTCGTTCGACTTGCCCATTGCGCTCGGCATCCTGGCCGCCCAGGGCGTCGTCGAGCGCCGGCACGTCGCGGATCTCGTGCTGCTCGGCGAGCTGTCGCTCGACGGCACGATCCACGCGACGCGGGGCGTCCTGCCGATCGCGGCGGCCGCCAGGCGCGACGGCCTCGCGGGCCTTCTCCTCCCCGACGCGAACGCCGGCGAGGCGTCCGTGGTCGACGGCATTGGCGTGCTGCCGGTGGCCTCGCTCGCCGAAGCGGTGCGCGTGCTGAACGACCCGCGCTCGGTGCGTCCGGTCCAGGCGCGGCCAGCGACGGCGCCGCCTCCCGCAGGACCAGATCTCGCCGACGTACGCGGCCAGCGCCTCGCCCGCCGGGCGCTCGAGATCGCGGCGGCCGGCGGCCACAACCTGCTGCTCGTGGGTCCCCCCGGCGCCGGCAAGACCATGATGGCTCGCCGGACGCCCGGCCTGCTCCCGCCGCTGGGATTCGAGGAAGCCCTCGAGGCGACGGCCGTGCACTCGGTCGCAGGCCTGCTGGCGCCGGGCGCGGGTCTGCTCGTGTCGCGACCGTTCCGCGCCCCGCACCACACGATCTCCGACGCGGCCCTCGTCGGCGGCGGAACCCAGCCGCGTCCCGGCGAGGTGTCGCTCGCCCATCACGGGGTCCTGTTCCTGGACGAACTGCTGGAGTTCAACCGCCGCGTGCTGGAGGTGCTGCGTCAACCGCTCGAGGAAGGGCGGGTGACGATCGCGCGGACGGCTCGAACCGCCATCTTTCCCGCGCGCTTCATACTGATCGCGGCGATGAATCCCTGTCCGTGCGGCTACCTGGGCGACGCCCATCGGGAGTGCCGCTGCACTCCCCTGCAGGTGGCACGCTACCGTGGCCGGCTGTCGGGTCCGCTGCGCGATCGTATCGATCTGATTGTGGACGTGCCCGCGCTCCCGCCCGATGCCGTCGCCAGTGGGGGCGGCGGCGAGCCCTCCAGCGCCGTCCGCGCGCGCGTCGTCAGCGCCCGCGATCGCCAGCGAGGGCGGGAGTCGTCGACCGGAGCCAGGACGAACGCCGAACTGCCGCCGTCGAGCCTGGCACACTGCGCGCGTGTGGACGGCCGCGGCGCCCGCCTGCTGGCGCAGGCGGTCGAACGGCTGCAGCTGAGCGCCCGCGGATACGACCGCGTGCGGAAGGTGGCGCGGACCATCGCCGATCTCGCCGGCAGCGACGCGGTCGTGGCGGATCACGTCGCGGAGGCGCTCCAGTTCCGCATGAGCGGCGGCGAGTGATAGGCTGTCGGCCGTGGCTCGCGTCGCCCGTGCGACGACTGCGGTCGTCGCGCCGATTCTCCTCGCCTCGATGGTGCTCGCCGGGACGCCGGCGTCCGCGCAAACGCCGCGAGGCGCTCGACAGCCCACCGAGACCTTCGCACGTCCGCTCATCCCCGACCCGCCGAGCCACTGCCCCGACTGCGCCGCGTGGAACGCGCCGCGTGAGCCGTTTCAGGTGTACGGCAACACGTACTTCGTGGGACCCGCCGGGCTCTCGAGCCTGCTCGTCGTCACCAGTCGAGGCCTGGTGCTGCTCGACGGCGCGCTCGCCGAGAGCGCGCCGGTCATCGATGCGAACATCCGGAGGCTCGGCTTCCGGACGACGGACATCCGCTTCATCCTGACCTCGCACGCGCACCACGACCACGTGGGGGGCGTGCACGCGCTGCAGCGGTACACCGGGGCGACCGTCGCCGCCAGCGCGTCGACGGCGCGCGCCCTGGCGCTGGGCCACCCGACGCGGGACGATCCGCAGTTCGCGGGCGCCTCGCACGTTCAGGACTTCCCTCGCGTCGAAACCGGCGTGCGGGTCGTCAGGGACGGGGACACGGTCAGCCTGGGCGGCGTGACGTTCACGCCGCACGCGACTCCCGGGCACACGCCGGGATCCACGACGTGGACGTGGAACTCGTGCCAGGCGCAGCGGTGTCTGCACATGGTCTACGCGGACAGCCTCACCGCCGTGTCGAACGACACCTTCCGGTTCACCGGCGATGCCGCGCACCCGAGCATCGTCGACGCCTTTCGCCGCAGCATCGCGACGGTGGCGGGGCTGCCGTGCGACGTCCTCGTCTCGACGCATCCCAACGTGTCGGGCCTCGACGACAAGGTGAAGCTCCGCCGGCAGCGCGGCGCCGCGCCGGGCGGCGCCGACGATCCCTTCGTCGATCCCGGCGCCTGCCGCGCCTACGCGGCGAATGCAATGCGCGGCCTCGACGAGCGGGTGCGGACGGAAGCGTCGGCGGAACGCTGACGGAGAATCAGCGCGTCGGACTCACGCCGAGGTGTCCAGGGTCACCGTCGCGAAGCGGGTTGGTGAACCGGCGACCCGCGTCCCTCAGGTCCGTCGTCACGTCGTCGCCCGCCGGCTTCGCCCCGCCCGTCGACCACGCGACCAGATCGTCGAACGACCGGATCATTTCGGGCTGGCTGAATTGGCAGTGGCCTGCAATGCGGTAGATCCGCTGGGCCAGCAGGTTGTCGCGTCCGGCGGCGTCGACGGCCGACTTGAGCGTCCGTTCGAGGAAGATCGGCACGAAGAGATCGCCCGTGCCGTGCATCGTCAGGACCGGGCGCTCGATCTGGCCGTCGAAGGGCACCAACTCCTCGTAGGGGCCGCTGGCGCTTCGAATCTGCGGATCGGCCGTCAGGCGGCGCGCCCGGCTGTTGAGCGCCTCGGTGGAGATGCCCAGCCCAGGGGCGATCTCGAGGTGGAATCCCGTCGTGTCGACCGCGCGATTCGACGGCGAGGCGCCGCCGGCCAGCGCGGACCCGCTGATGTTCCCGAGAAACCTCGACGCGAGCCCCTCCATGGCGAAGGGGCGCGGTCCACCGCTGATTCGGACTTCGACGCTCGCCAGTTCGCGGCCCTCCTGCGTGTAGTCGGGCGGCTTCCCCAGCAACTCGGCCATCCGGCTCGTTTCCTCGCGCAGGCCGTCGCGCGTGAACCGCACGCCGGTGATGACCTCGGCTGCGGCGCCCACCGCGCTGTAGTAGTCGAAAAGGCCCGGACCGGCGGCGCACATCGCGAGGCCCCCCGCGAACATCGTCGGATACTCCTGCATCCCCAGCAGGGTGACGTGCCCGCCCATCGACGTCCCGGTCAGGTAGGTGCGACGCGGCTGGCGGCCGCCGTTCGCCTCGGTGAACAGGCTCGTGAGGGCCACCGTGCTGTCGAGGCCCTGCCCCGGAACGTAGCCGTTGCAGGCATAGCTCGAGGCCGCCCACGCGAAGCCCTGCTGGATGAGATGCGCCCGGATCGGAGAGTCCGCCACGCGGAGCGTTCGCCCGTCCTTGCCTCCGGCCGCCCGGTAGCCGTGTGCGTAGAGGACGAGGTCGCCGTTCCAGCGATCCGGGATCTCGATCCGGTACGCACCGCCGTCGGTCCGCCCGAAGTACGCCTTGGCGCCCGACAACGCGACGAACGCGGGATCGTCGGCCTGCCACGGGCCCGCGCCGCACGGCAGCGGCGTGATGCCCGGCGTGCCCATCGTTGCGACGCGAACGGGCAACAGGCAGGCTGCCAGGCCGATCGCTACGGTGGCGGCTCCGATGATGCGCCTCATGGTGCTCCTCGCGGTGAACACTCCCCCGGCCGCCCGTGCCGGTCCATGGGTCCTCTAGTCGTTCCCCGTCACGAACGCGGTGTACGTCATGCCGGCGCCGACGGCGACGTACTGCCGGCCGGCCACGGTGAATGTCGTGGGCGCGGCGTAGATCGGCGCGCCGGTCTGGTACCGGTACAGGACCTGGCCGGTCGCGGCATCGACGGCCAGGAACGTGCCCTCGTTGTCGGCGCTGAAGACGAGACCGCTCGCCGTGGAGAGCACGCCGGCCCAACCGGCGCCGTCGTATTTGACCTCCCACTTGCGCTGCCCCGTCGACGGATCGATCGCCCGCAGCGCGCCCCAGCTCTTGGGGTCGGTGCTGGGCCGCACGGTCCCGCCCATCGTGCGGTCGCCGACGTTGGCATCCGGCGTCGGGCGCTGAATGAAGGTCGCGCACGTCTCCCGCGCGCTGAGGAAGAACAGGCCGCGGGCGGCGTCGTACGACGGCGAATTGAAGTTCGTCCCGCCGTACCAGTCGGGACAGGTGACCGTGCCCTGTGGCGTCGGGTCGTGCCCGGGGACGACCTTCGGCCGGCCCGCGGCGTCGAAGCCCGCGATCCAGTTCGCGTTCACGAACGGCGTGCCCGAGATGAAGGCGCCCGTGGCGCGGTCGAGTACGTAGAACACGCCGTTCCGGTTGGCCTGCATCACCACCTGGCGCGGCTGGCCGTTGATCGTCAGGTCCGCGAGCACCGGCACCTGATTCGCGTCCCAGTCGTGCGTGTCGTGCGGCGTGAACTGGTAGTGCCACTTCAGCGCGCCGGTGTCGGCGTCGAGCGCGACGAGCGAGCCCGTGTAGAGGTTGTCGCCCGGGCGGTTCTCGCCGTCCCAGTCCGGGTTCGGGTTGCCCGTGCCCCAGTAGATCAGATTGAGGGCGGCGTCGTAGGTGCCGGTGACCCAGGTCGGGCCGCCGCCGCGCTCGAGCACGTCGGGCGGCCAGGTCTCGCTGCCCTTCTCACCGGGGCCGGGGATCGTCCAGAAGCGCCACACGCGGTGGCCGTCGGCCGGGTCGTAGGCGTCGATGAAGCCGCGGTTCGCGTACTCGCCGCCGGCCTCGCCGACGACGACCCGCCCCTTGACGATGAGCGGCGCCCCGGTGGAAGCGTAGCCGAGATGGTAGTCGGCCGTCTGGACGTCCCAGGCGACCGAGCCGTCCTTCCTGTTGAGGGCGACCAGGTGCGCGTCGAGCGTGCTCATGAAGAGCCGGTCGCCCAGCACCGCAAAGCCCCGGTTCACGAGGCCGCAGCACACCTTGAGGCCTTCGGGCAGCTTGTACTGGTAGTGCCAGATCTGCCGGCCGGTCGCGGCGTCGATCGCCCAGGCGTGATTCTGCGGCCCGGTCAGGTAGAGGACGCCGTCGATGACGATGGGCGTCGCCTCGAAGTGGCCGGTCACGCCGGTCTGGAACGTCCACGCGGGCCTGAGCGTCGCCGCATTGGCCGGCGTGATCTGCGTCAGCGGACTGTGGCGCTGGCCGGTGTAGTCGCCCGAGTAGGTCAGCCAGCGGCCGGGAATCGCGAGGCCGCGGGTCACGTCGGCCCCGGTGATCTGCTGTGCGTGCAGCAGCGCGGTGGTGGCGGCGAGCGCGACCCCGGCCCCGAGGATGCCGAGCGTACGCGTAATCTGCGTCGGGTGCATGGCGCTCCTGTTTGCCGGCGCCGGAAGAGGCCGGCGTGAGGAACGCATGTTACCGCGAGTGGCTGCGGGTCGTGTCGGAGAGTTTTGCCCGATCTTCGTGGCCCGCCGAAACCGCTCGCCGGGCCCGGGACAGGTGTGTTACAGTCTTCACGTTTTTTCGGCCGAACGTCTTCGTTTAACCCCTTGCGAGTACGCCGGATAGCGTCGGCCTCCGGGCCAGCGAGCTGGTTTGTTGAAGGCTGAGCGGGCCGGATCACTCTATGCGCGCGCGACGCTATACGATTCTCATCGCGGATCGAACGACTGGTGTCGTGCGGCGCCTGACGATTGAGTTGCGCGCGACGCTCGCCGTGGTGGCGATCGTCCTGCTCGTCCCGATCCTCATCGGCCTGGGCGCGAAGTGGAGCGCGGTTGCCCAGATCAACGACCTCAAGCTCACCGAAAACCAGCTCGAGATCGAGAACGGGAACTACCGCGTCGCCACCGGCGACCTGACCACGCAGATCCAGGCGCTCGAGGACGTCATCAACGATCTCGGCCAGCGCGCCACGCTCGATCCCGAGCAGGCCCGTGCGATGCAGCGTCTGCCGGCGGTGATCAAGGCGCGCGCGGTGGGCGGCGCGGGCTCGACGGCGACGGCGCTCGCCGCGCTGGCGCCCTCCGCGCTCAGTTCTCCCGAGGACACGTTCGGCGTGCTGCGCAGCTTGCTGCACGGCCTCGAGGATCGGCTGAGTTCGGTGCGCGTCGATGTCGAGCGCCGCGAAGCCCTCGCCGAAGCGACACCCTCGATCTGGCCGGCGCACGGCTGGCTCACCGGCACCTTCGGTGGCCGCGCCGATCCCTTCACGCACGAGCCCGGCTTCCACGAAGGCATCGACATCTCCAGCGACAAGGGCGACCCGGTGTACGCCACGGCCGACGGCGTCGTCGAGACCGCCTCCTACAGCGGCGACTACGGCAACCTCATCGAGATCCGCCACGGCTTCGGCCTCTCGACCCGCTACGGCCACCTGAGCAAGTACGCGGTGAAGGTGGGCGACACGGTCAAGCGCGGACAGGTGATCGGCTACGTCGGGGCGACGGGCCGCGCCACGGGCTCCCATCTCCACTACGAGATTCTGGCCAACGGCCAGCGGATCGACCCGCTCCGGCTGCTCACCCAGCCGTCCCTGCACGCCAACTGACGGCGGACCCGAAGGTCCGCGCGACCGTCCCTCTGCTACAATGGGGAGATATTCAGGCGCCCGTCCGCGCCCCCTAGATGTTCGAGCAGATTCTCGCCAAGGTCATCGGCACCCAGAACGAACGCGACCTGAAACGCCTGCGCCCGCTCGTGTCGGAGATCAACGCGCTCGAGCCGTCGATCGCGCCGCTCACCGACGAGCAGCTCAAGCAGAAGACGGCCGAGTTCCGCGCGCGGCTCGCCGAGGGGGAAACCCTCGACGACCTGATGCCCGAGGCGTTTGCGGTGGTCCGGGAGGCCGGCAAGCGCGTGCTCAGCATGCGCCACTTCGACGTGCAGCTGATCGGCGGCGCGGTCCTCCACAAGGGCAAGATCGCGGAGATGAAGACCGGCGAGGGCAAGACGCTCGTCGCCACCCTGCCGGCCTACCTGAACGCCCTCGAGGGCAAGGGCGTCCACGTCGTCACCGTCAACGACTACCTCGCCCGGCGCGACTCGGAGTGGATGGGACGCGTCTACCGCTTCCTGGGCATGACGGTGGGCGTCATCCAGCACGACCTGAACGACGCCGAGCGGCAGGTGGCCTACGGGGCCGACATCACCTACGGCACCAACAACGAGTTCGGCTTCGACTACCTCCGCGACAACATGAAGTTCGAGCTCGCGCACTACGTGCAGCGCGGGCACCACTTCGCGATCGTGGACGAGGTCGACAGCATTCTGATCGACGAGGCCCGGACCCCGCTCATCATCTCGGGGCCGGCCGAGGCGTCCACCGATCTCTACTACGAGGTGGACCGCATCATCCCCCGCCTCAAGCCGGGCGCGACGGTCCAGGGCGACACGAAGGCCGAGGAACGGGACGCCCTCGAGGCGACCGGCGACTACATCGTCGACGAGAAGCACAAGACGGTGTCGCTCACCGAGAGCGGGATGGCGAAGGCGGAGCAGATGCTCGGCAACCGGCTGCAGCCGGGCGGGCTCTACGACCCGGTCAACATGCCGCTCCTGCACCACGTGAACCAGGCGCTCCGCGCCCACGCGCTGTTCAAGCGCGACGTGGACTACATGGTCAAGGAAGGCCAGGTGGTCATCGTCGACGAGTTCACGGGCCGCCTGATGCCCGGCCGCCGGTGGAGCGACGGCCTCCACCAGGCCGTCGAGGCGAAGGAGAAGGTCAAGATCGAGCGCGAGAACCAGACGCTCGCGACCGTCACGTTCCAGAACTACTTCCGCAAGTACAGCAAGCTCGCCGGCATGACCGGCACGGCCGACACCGAGGCCGAGGAATTCGGCAAGATCTACAACCTCGACGTCATCGTCATCCCGCCCAACCGGCTGCTGCGGCGGGTCGAGAATCCCGACCTCGTCTACCGCAGCGAGCGTGAGAAGTGGGACGCGATCGTCGGCGACATCCTCGAGGAGCACGCCAAGGGCCGTCCGGTGCTCGTGGGCACCGTGTCGATCGAGAAGTCCGAGAAGCTCTCGACCCTGCTCGACCGCCGCGGGCTGAAGCGCGGGACGACCACCGGCGCCGACTCCGGCAAGCACGTGGTCCTCAACGCGAAGTACCACGCGCAGGAAGCCGAGTTCGTGGCCCAGGCCGGCCGCAAGGGCGCCGTGACGATCGCGACCAACATGGCCGGCCGCGGCACCGACATCCTGCTCGGCGGCAACGCCGAGTTCATGGCCCGCCAGCAGTGCCTTGCCGAGGAGATCGCCGAGCGGCTGGCCAAGGGCGAGGAGCGGCTCGTCGAGGACGAGCAGTATTCGTACTTCTACCACCTCGACACGTTCTATCGCGTGCCGCGCGAGGCCTACGAGCGCATCTTCGGCCACTTCAAGGCCATCACCGACGTCGAGCACGACGAGGTCGTGCGCCTGGGCGGCCTGCACATCCTGGGCACCGAGCGGCACGAGTCGCGCCGCATCGACAACCAGCTGCGCGGCCGTGCCGGCCGGCAGGGCGACCCCGGCTCGTCGCGCTTCTACCTCTCGCTTGAAGACGACCTGATGCGGATCTTCGGGTCCGACCGGATCTCGGGCCTGATGCAGAAGCTCGGGATGGAAGAGGGCGTGCCGATCGAGCACGGCATGGTCTCGAAGGCCATCGAGCGCGCCCAGAAGCAGGTCGAGGCCCAGAACTTCGCCGTCAGAAAGCACCTCCTCGAGTACGACGACGTGATGAACAAGCAGCGCGAGGACGTCTACGAGCTGCGCCGCGACATTCTGGACGGGAAGATCCGGACCGAGGAGGACGACGAGGAAGTCGTCCTCGACACCCATCAGTACATGATGACCCTCGCCGAGGACGTGCTCGACACCCTCGTCGAGACCTACGCCGCCCGCGAGGCTGACTTCGAGGAGTGGGATCTCGAGGCCCTCAAGCGCGAAGCGTCCAAGACCTTTGCCGTCGACGTCGAGGCCATGGACTTCAGCGATCGGACGGCGGACGAAATCCGGGAGATGCTCTGGGACCGGGTCCGCGTCAGCTACGAGGAGAAAGAGGCGCTGGTGGGCGTCGAGCTGATGCGCCGCGTCGAGCGCGACATCATGCTGCAGGTGGTCGACACCCAGTGGAAGGATCACCTGTACAGCCTGGATCACCTGAAGGAAGGCATCGGCCTGCGCGGCTACGGCCAGATGGACCCCCTCGTCGAATACAAGCGGGAGAGCTTCGACCTCTTCCGCGACATGAAACACCGCGTCGACGACGAGATCGTGCGTTACCTGTGGTGGCTTCGTCCGGTGCAGCAGCAGGGCGAGGTGGCCGCGCCGGTGGCGCCCCGCCGGCCCGCGCGGACGCCGCTCACCTTCAACGACCCGACCGCCCAGGCCGCGTCGCCGTTCGCCCCGTCGCCCAAGAAGGCGGCCGCGGCGCCCCAGGGCCGCTCGGGCGACGCGCCGCCCCGCGTCGGCGGCGACGACGCGGCCGTCAAGACCGTGCGGCGGGAAGAGCCCAAGGTCGGGCGCAACGACCCCTGCCCCTGCGGCAGCGGGAAGAAGTACAAAAAGTGCCACGGAGCCGCCGCATGACGGAGCCCACGATCCTCGATTCCGACCCCGACGCGCCACCAACCGCCCTCACGTTCGACGACGTCCTGCTCGTGCCCCGGCATTCCACGGTGCTCCCGGGACAGGTGGACGTCAGCACCCGTCTGACCCGCGGCATCACCCTGAACGTCCCGATCGCGAGCGCCGCGATGGACACGGTCACGGAGTCGCGGCTCGCCATCGCGATGGCGCAGCTCGGCGGCATCGGCGTCATCCACAAGAATCTCTCGATCGAGGCGCAGGCCTCGGAGGTCGATCAGGTCAAGCGGTCCGAGAGCGGCATGATCGTGAATCCGATCACGCTCTCCCCCGCCAACCGCATCTACGAGGCGCTCGAGCTGATGCAGAGGTACCGCATCTCCGGCGTGCCCATCACCGAGGACGGCGGCAAGGAGGGGCGCCTGGTCGGGATCCTGACCAACCGCGACCTGCGGTTCGAGACCAACGTGAACCGGGCGATCGGCGACGTGATGACGCACGAGCATCTCATCACCGTGCCGGTGGGCACCACGCTGGACCAGGCCCGCGAGATCCTCCACGAGCACAAGATCGAGAAGCTGCTGGTCGTCGACACGGACCACCGGCTCAAGGGCCTGATCACCGTCAAGGACATCCAGAAGGCCGTCAAGTACCCCAACGCGTCGAAGGACCCGCTCGGCCGTCTGCGCGTTGGCGCGGCCATCGGCATCGCGCGCGACACGATGGAGCGCGCCGAGGCCCTCGTGGCCGCGCACGTCGACGTGCTGGTCGTCGACACCGCGCACGGCCACTCCCAGGGCGTGCTGGACATGGTCCGCCGGGTGCGCGGGCGGTTCGGCGACGTGCAGCTCGTCGCCGGCAACGTCGCCACGGCGCAGGCGACCGAGGCCCTGATCGCCGAAGGCGCCGACGCGGTGAAGGTCGGGATCGGCGCCGGATCGATCTGCACCACGCGCGTCGTCGCGGGCATCGGCGTTCCCATGATCACCGCCATCCGCGAGTGCGCCAAGGCGGCCGCGCAGCACGACGTCCCGGTGATCGCCGACGGCGGCATCCGCTACTCGGGCGACATCACGAAGGCGCTGGCCGTCGGCGCGAGCTCCACGATGGTGGGCAACCTCTTCGCCGGCACCGACGAGAGCCCGGGTGAACTGATTCTCTACCAGGGTCGGAGCTTCAAGGAATACCGCGGCATGGGCTCGATCGGCGCCATGCGCCGCGGCAGCCGCGACCGCTACTTCCAGGACGAGTACGAGATCGAGGGGACCGGCGCGAGCGAGAAGCTGGTGCCCGAGGGGATCGAAGGCCGCGTCGCCCACAAGGGGAGCGTCGCTGCGCTGATCTACCAGCTCGTCGGCGGCCTGCGGGCCGGCATGGGCTACTGCGGCTGCGGCAACATCGGCGAGCTGCAGCGCGAGGCCAAGCTCATCCGCGTGACCGCGGCCGGCGTTCGCGAGAGCCACGTCCACGACGTGGTCATCACCAAAGAGGCGCCGAACTACCGCTCGGAGTGATCCCGATCGTCCGCGCGTCGTCCGCGTGATCGATGCGCACGACGATGGCGCCGGCGGGCGGCCGCGGGAGCTTCTCCGCCCACTCGATCGCCAGGACGCCCCCCTCCCCCAGCTCGTCCAGACCCAGGTCGTCGACCTCCCTCGGATCGTTCAGGCGGTACAGATCGACATGGACGAGCGGCAGCCGGCCGCCCGCGTAGTGCTGGATGAGCGTGAAGGTCGGGCTGCTGACGTCGGCGGGATCGACCCCGAGCCCGTCGGCGAGGCCGCGGACGAACGCCGTCTTGCCCGCGCCGAGATCGCCGACCAGCAGGATGGCCGTGTCGGGTCCGAGCGACCGGGCCAGCTCGCGCGCGACGGCTGCGGTCTCGTCCTCCGAACGCGTGGTGACGCGGGTCACGGCGAGCGTCAGGCCTGCTCCCGATCGCCGCCGCGGCGCGCGCCGGTGATGTCGAGGACGGCCGCGCCGATGCGGCCGATGAGATCGGAGGCGATCATCCCCATCTCGCCGTGCTCGCCGACGGCCAGGTCCCCGGCCACCCCGTGCAGGTAGACGCCGAGACGGCACGCCGCCTCCGCGTCGAGCATCTGGGCCAGGAGCCCGGCGATCATGCCGGTCAGCACGTCTCCGGTGCCGCCCGTGGCCATCCCGGGATTGCCCGTCGGGTTGATGAAGACTTTCTCGTCGGGCGTCGCCACGAGCGTCCGGTGGCCCTTGAGCACGACGTACAGATGGTGTGCGGAGGCGAAGTTGCGGGCGATCTCGACGCGGCTCGCCTGCACCTCGTCGGCCGACATGCCCACGAGCCGCCCCATCTCGCCCGGATGCGGCGTGATGATCACGTCGCGCCCTTCCCGGCCGGTCAGCCGGTCGGGGTCGCCGGCGAAGGCGTTCAGCCCGTCGGCGTCGACGACGAGCGGAGACGCCGCGCGATCGACCAGCTGCTTGACGAAGTCCCGGGTCCCGCTCGCCGTGCCCAGGCCGGGACCGATGGCGACGACGTCGCGCGCCAGATCCAGCACGCGGTCCACGGCCTCGGGATCGAGGCCCTGCTCGGTCTCCGGCAGCGGCTCGGTCATGTACTCCGGCGTCATGGCGGCCACGACGGACTGGCAGGACCCGGGCGTGGCGACGGTGACCAGTCCCGCGCCGGTCCGCAGCGCGGCCAGCGCCGCGAGGTGCGCGGCCCCCGTCTTGCCGCGCGATCCGGCGACGACCAGGACGCGTCCGTAGTCGCCCTTGTGGCTGTCGGCCGCCCGCACGGGAATCAGCTCGCGCATCGTCGCGCGCGTGAGCAGCTCGAGGCGCGGTCCGCTCAGGCCGTCGACCACTGCTCCAGGAATGCCGATGTCGGCGATGACGATGTCGCCGGCGCGCAGCTCGCCGGGCGGAAGGACGAGCGGCAGCTTCGGCGCCCCCAGGGTTACCGTGACGCCCGCCTCGATCGACGGCCCGATCGGATCCGCGGAGTCGGCCGAGAGGCCCGACGGGAGGTCGACGGCGACGACGGGGATGCCCGAAGCGTTGATGTCGGCGATCACGGACTCGATCAGGCCCGTCACCGGCGCGTTGAGTCCGGTCCCGAAGATCGCGTCCACGATCAGCGTGCAGTCGCTGACCTCCGAGAAATGGAGCTCCCAGGCGCTGCTGTCGGCGATCTCGACGACGGTGACGCCGATGCGTCCCAGCGCCTCGAGATTGACGCGGGCGTCGCCGCGGACGTCGGCGACGCGGCCGAGCAGGAAGACGGCGACGTCGACGTCACGCTGCGCCAGCGTCCGCGCGACCACGAAGCCGTCGCCGCCGTTGTTCCCTCGGCCGCAGAGCACGGCGACGCGGCGGTCGGCGAGGTCGCTGTGGATGGCTTCCATCGCGGCGACGACCTGCCGGCCCGCGTTCTCCATGAGGACGATCGACGGGATGCCGACGTCCTCGATCGTACGCCGGTCCGCCTCGCGCATCTGTGCCGCTGTGAGTACGCGCATGACCGAAATCTTGCGCGAGAATAGCACAGGCAGTACGCTTTCCCCTTATGGCCGTGATGGTCAACGTCAATGGACAGGTCGCCGATCAGGCGCACGCCGTGGTATCGGTGTTCGATCACGGGTTTCTCTTCGGCGAGGGCGTCTACGAGACGCTGCGCACCTACCACGGGCGGCCGTTCCTGCTCGACCGGCACCTGAGGCGGCTGCGCAACTCGGCGGACATGCTGGCGCTCGGGGTGCCGCTCGCCGACGCGGCGATCGGCCGGCGCTGCCTGGAGACGATGGCCGCGGCCGGACTCGGCGGCGATCGCGACCACGAGGCGTACATCCGGATCCTCGTCACGCGCGGCGTGGGCGAGCTCTCCTACGATCCGGCCGCCTGTCCCGATCCGACGGTCGTGGTGATCGTGAAGCCATTCGTCGCCACGCCGGCCGAGACGTTCGCGCGCGGGGTCCGCGTGGCGCTGGTCTCGATCGTCAGGAACCATCCCGGGACGGTGAACCCGCTGATCAAGTCGAACAACCTGATCAACAACGCGCTGGCGATGCAGGAGGCGGCCAGGCGTGGCGCCTTCGAGGGCGTGATGCGCAACTACCGCGGCGAGCTGGCCGAGTGCACGCAGTCCAACCTCTTCGTCGTGCGCGCGGGAGAGGCGCTGACGCCGCCGCTCACCTCGGGGCTGCTGCCGGGGATCACGCGAGAGTTCCTCTTCGAGGTCGGGGCCGGGCTGGGGATTCCCGTGCGAGAAGCCGTGCTCCGCGACAACGATCTCGTCGGCGCCGACGAGGCGTTCCTCACGAGCACGACGCGCGAGGTCCTGCCGATCGTGGGGGTCGACGACCGGCCGATCGCAAACGGCGCGCCGGGGCCGGTGACCCGGGCGCTCCTCGAAGGTTTCCGGAAGCGCGCCGAGGACCTGACGGTCGGCTCCTCGGCCGCGCACGTCGTGTAGCCCCCTCGACACCAGGCCCGCCGCCGGGGCCATCGGCGACGGATCGCGTCGTCACTCGTATTCCGAGACCGGCGGGCAGGTGCAGAACAGGTTCCGGTCGCCGAACGGGTTGTCGATCCGTCCGACCGGCGGCCAGAACTTGAGCGCGCGGACGAACGGCAGGGGGAACGCCGCCTGCTCCCGCGAGTACGGGTGCGTCCAGCCGTCCGCGGTGACGGCGCCGGCGGTGTGGGGTGCGTTCTTGAGGACGTTGTCCGTCCGATCCGCCCGGCCGTCCACGACATCCTGAATCTCGCCGCGGATCGCGATCATCGCGTCGCAGAAGCGGTCGAGCTCGTCCTTCGCCTCGCTCTCGGTCGGCTCGACCATCAGCGTGCCGGCGACCGGGAACGAGACCGTCGGGGCGTGGAAGCCGTAGTCCATCAGCCGCTTGGCGACGTCGGTCTCGTCGAACGCGCCACCACTCGCCTGCTTCAGCGGCCGCAGGTCGAAGATCAGCTCGTGGGCGACGCGCCCGTTGGTCCGCGTGTAGAGCACCGGATAGTGCGGCGCCAGACGCGCCTTCACGTAGTTGGCGTTCAGGATGGCGTGCCGCGTGGCGTCGGTCATCCCGTTGCCGCCGAGCATCTTGATGTACGCGTACGAGATCAGCGAGGATGCTCGCGCTCGCCCACGGCGCCGCCGACAGCGCGTGGATGGCCTTCTGCCCGCCGGTCTTCACGAGCGGGTGGCCCGGCAGGTACGGCGCCAGGTGCGGCGCCACCGCGATCGGACCCATGCCGGGCCCTCCCCCGCCGTGCGGGATCGCGAAGGTCTTGTGCAGGTTCAGGTGGCACACGTCCGCGCCGATGATCGCGGGGCTCGTCAGCCCGACCTGCGCGTTCATGTTCGCGCCGTCCATGTACACCTGGCCGCCGTGTTCGTGCACCGTCGCGCAGACGTCCTGGATGGCGTCCTCGAAGACGCCGTGCGTCGAGGGATAGGTGACCATCAGGGCGGCGAGCCGGTCGCCGTGCTCCGCCGCCTTGGCCCGGAGGTCGTCGAGATCGATGTCGCCCCTGGGCGTGCTGGCGACCACGACGACGCGCATGCCGGCCATCGCGGCGCTCGCGGGATTGGTGCCGTGCGCCGAGGAGGGGATCAGCACGACGTCGCGGTGCGTGTCGCCACGGTCGCGGTGGTACGCCCGAATGACCATCAGCCCCGCGTACTCGCCCTGGGCGCCGGAGTTCGGCTGGAGCGACACGGCGGCGAAGCCGGTGATGCGGGCGAGCGCCATCTCGAGGTCGCGGAAGATGTGGCGGTATCCATCCGCCTGTTCGGGGGGCGCGAAGGGGTGGAGCCCCGACAGCTCGGGCCAGGTGACCGGCAGCATCTCCGAGGCGGCGTTGAGCTTCATCGTGCACGAGCCCAGCGGGATCATCGACGTATCCAGCCCGACGTCCTTCCGCTCGAGCCGCCGGAGGAAGCGCATCATCTGCGTCTCGGAGCGGTGGGTGTTGAACACCGCGTGCGTGAGGTACGGCGTCGTCCGCGCCAGCGCCTCGGGATAGGCGACGGCCAGCCCGGTGGTCGAGCGACGGATCGGGATGGGCTCGACCTTCTGGGCGGCGGCGAAGACGCCGGCGAGGGCGTCGAGATCGTCGAACGTGACCGTTTCGTCGAGCGCGACGTTCACGCCGCCGTCGGGGCGGTAGCGGACGTTGATGCGCGCGGCGGCGGCGGCCTGGCGCAGCCGGCCCGGATCCGACGTCTCCAGGCGCAGGGTGTCGAAGTACTGCGCGTTCAGCTGGCGCACGCCGACCTTGGCGAGCTCGCGCTCGAGCAGCTTCGCCTGGACGTGGACGCGCTCGGCGATTGCCCGGATGCCGTCGGGCCCGTGATAGACGGCGTAGAAGCCCGCCATGTTGGCCAGGAGCGCCTGGGCGGTGCAGATGTTGGAGGTCGCCTTCTCCCGCCGGATGTGCTGCTCGCGCGTCTGCAGCGCCATCCGGTACGCCGTGTGGCCGTGCGCGTCCACCGAGACGCCGATGATTCGCCCCGGCGCCTGGCGGACGTGCGCCTCGGTCGTCGCGAAGAAGGCCGCGTGCGGCCCGCCGTAGCCGAGCGGCACGCCGAAGCGCTGCGAGTTCCCGAACACGACGTCGGCGCCGAGCTCGCCGGGCGGCCTGAGCAGCGCCAGGCTGAGCAGGTCCGACCCCACGGCCACCAGGACGCCGGCGTCCCTGGCGGCGGCGATGAACGGCCCGAGATCGAGCACGAGGCCGGCTTCGTCGGGCGACTGCACGAGCGCGCCGAACGTGCGGGCGTCGAGCGGGGCCGACCGCAGTGGGCCGACGACCAGCTCGATGCCCAGCGGCTCGGCGCGCGAGCGGAGCACCTCGAGTGTCTGCGGGAAGCAGGTCTCGGCCACGAAGAACCGCGCGGCGCCGGCGTCCTCGATCCGACGGCCCTGGGCGCGGTGCAGCAGCGTCATCGCCTCGGCCGCCGCCGTGGCCTCGTCCAGCAGCGAGGCGTTCGCGATTGCCATGCCCGTCAGGTCCCGGACCATCGTCTGGAACGTGAGGAGCGCCTCGAGACGTCCCTGGGCGATCTCGGCCTGGTACGGCGTGTAGGGCGTGTACCAGCCGGGATTCTCGAGGACGTTGCGCAGGATCACGCTCGGCGTGACGGTGCCGTAGTAGCCGAGGCCGATGTAGGAGCGGAAGACCTGATTGCGCGCGGCGAGGCGGCGCAGCTCGCGGAGGAACTCGGTACTCGGACTGGCCGTCCGGCAGATCGAGGGGCCTGGCGAGCCGGATGCGCGCCGGGACGGCCTCGTCCACGAGGGCGTCGAGCGAGGCCGCGCCGACGGCCTCGAGCATGGCGGCGCGCTCGGACGCGTCCGGTCCGATGTGGCGCGCCGCGAAGGGACGGAACTCCTGGTTCACCGCGGTCGGCCGGTCGCTCACTTGACGAGGGCTTCGTAGGCGGCCGCGTCGAGCAGGCTCTCCGCCTCCGCCGGCGCGCTGAGCTTCAGCGCGATCATCCAGCTGCCGTGGGGATCGGCGTTGACCGCCTCCGGCTTGTTCTTGAGGGCCGTGTTCACCTCGACGACCTCGCCCGACACCGGCGAGAAGAGCTCCGAAACCGCCTTGACCGACTCGATCGTCCCGAACGACTGGCCCTGCTTGAGGCGCGTGCCCACGTCCGGGAGCTCGACGTAGACGACATCGCCGAGCTGCGCCTGGGCGTAGTCGGTGATGCCGACCTTGCCGGTGGCGCCGGCCAGGTCGAGCCACTCGTGGTCTTTGGTGTACTTCAGGCTGGCCGGGTAGGTCATCGCTCCGTGCCTTTCTTGTAGAAGGGCATCGCGACGACCTGCGCGCGCGCGCGGCGGCCGCGAATGTCCACGCTGAATTCGGTGCCGACGGCGGCGGCGTGGGCCGGCAGGTAGCCCATGCCGATCGCCTTCCGGAGGAAGGGGGTCAGCGTGCCGCTCGTGACGCGGCCCACCGGCTGCCCGTCGACGCACATATCGTAGCCCGGCCGGGCGATGCCCCGCTCGATCATCTCGAAGCCGACGAGCCGGCGGGCCGGCCCGGCGGCCTTCTGCGCGCGCAGGGCCTCGGCGCCGACGAAGTCGTCCTTCTTCCAGCCGACGATCCAGGACAGACCCGCCTCGACGGCCGTCGTCGTCTCGTCGATGTCGTTGCCGTGCAGGCGCATCGCCGCCTCGAGGCGCAGCGTGTCGCGCGCGCCGAGGCCGCACGGCACCAGGCCGGCGGCCGCACCGGCCTGCACGATCGCCAGCCAGACCCGATCGGCGGAGCCAGGCGGCACGAAGATCTCGAAGCCGTCCTCGCCCGTGTAGCCGGTGCGGGAGATCGTCACGCGGACGTTCGCCACTTCCCCGTGCGCGAACCAGTAGTACTTGAGGCCGTCGAGTTCGACGCCGGTGAGCGGCTGCAGGACTGCGAGGGCCCTGGGGCCCTGGACGGCCAGCAGCGCGTAGCGGGAGCTCGAGTCGACCGCGACGGCGTCGCCGACCCCGGCGATGTGAGACGCCATCCAGGCGTAGTCCCTGGCGATGTGGGAGGCGTTGACCACGAGCAGAAAGTGCTGGGGCGCGAGGCGGTAGACGAGCAGGTCGTCGACGAAGGTGCCCTCGGGCGTCAGCAGGCCGGAGTACTGCGCCTGGCCGACCTCGAGCCGCGAGGCATCGTTGCACGAGATGCGCTGGACCGCGGCGAGCGCGTCGCGCCCGGCGATCTCGATCTGCCCCATGTGGCTGACGTCGAACAGGCCCGCCCGCGTGCGGACGGCCATGTGCTCGTCGGCGATGCCCGAGTACTCGAGCGGCATGTCCCAGCCGCCGAAGGCGACCATCCTGGCGCCCGAAGCCAGGTGACGGGCGTGGAGCGGGGTCTTCCTGAGGGGGACGTCGGGGGCGTGTTCCATCGGGACGGCGCCGGCGGACGGGGCCGCCGGCAAACGCGCAACGGTACTATGCGGGTTCCGACGGGGTCAAGGAACGGGGTGGAGCTGGCGGCGGTCCGGGTTTAGTATTCGCCCATGGCAATCACGATCACGGTCAACGGCCAGACGCGCTCGGTCGACGTGGAGCCGGACACCCCGCTCCTCTGGGTGATTCGCGACACGCTGGGCCTCACCGGCACGAAGTTCGGCTGCGGCATCGCGGCGTGCGGCGCCTGCACCGTGCACCTGGACGGCCAGGCCGTCCGATCCTGCAGCGTGCCCGTGTCCTCGGTCGAGGGCGCGCAGATCCGGACCGTCGAGAGCCTCACGGAGCACGGCGTTCTCCACCGCGTCCAGCAGGCGTGGATCGACCAACAGGTGCCCCAGTGCGGCTACTGCCAGTCGGGGATGATCATGGCCGTGGTGGCGCTGCTCGACCAGAACCCCGCCCCGACCGACGCCGACATCGACGCGGAGATCACCAACATCTGCCGGTGCGGCACCTTCGCGCGCGTGCGCCGCGCCATCCACGCGGCCGCGGCGCCGGCGTAGCGCAGGCCGTCGGGCCTGTCGGACGGCGCGGACCTGAAGGTCCGCACTACGGTTGATCGGTCAGGAGCTTTCTCATGCGCAAGTGGACGAGACGCGCGTTCATCGGCACCGGCACCCTGGTCGGCGGCGGACTGGTGCTGGGGGTCGCCGGCGTCGTCTTCGCGCCGAACCGGCTCAGCGTGGAGTCGGGAGACCCGGCCGCGACCGGCGAGCTGAACACCTGGATCGCGATCACGCCGGACAACATCGTGACGGTGCTCGTGCCCCACTGCGAGATGGGCCAGGGCTCGCAGAACGCCCTCGCGATGATGGCCGCCGAGGAGCTCGACGCCGACTGGCGTCTGGTCCGCGTCAAGGAGGCGCCGGCGCTCGACGCGTACGCGAACGCCTACATGCTCCGGGCGTACACCGGCAGCGGCATCCCGGCTCCGCTCGAGCGCTCGATCGACTACGGATTGTACCGCCTCGCGCGGTGGTTCGGCACGCAGGCGACGGGCGGGTCGTCGGCCGTCCGCGGCACGGGCGTCTACGGCATGTCGGTGGCCGGCGCCGCCGCGCGGGAGATGCTGATCGCCGAGGCGGCCGACCGTTTCAAGGTGAGTCCGACGACGTGCGAGGTCAGGCAGTCGCGGGTCGTGCACGCGGCATCGGGACGAAGCGCCGCATTCGGCGAGCTCGCGACGGCGGCCGCCGGACGGCGGGTGCCGGATCACCCGCGGCTGAAGGATCCGGGACTCTACACGATCCGCCGCACGCCGCGCCCGCGCTTCGACATCCCGCCGAAGGTGGACGGATCGGCCCACTACGGCATCGACGTCACGCTGCCCGGGATGCTGTACGCCGCCGTCGAGATCGCGCCGGTCTACGGGGGCAAGCTCGTATCCGTGGACCACGCGCCGGCCGAGTCGATGCCGGGCGTCAAGCGCGTCGTGGAGCTCGAGGAAGCGGTCGCCGTCGTGGCCGACAGCTACTGGCGGGCCCACCAGGCCGTGGCCGCGCTCAAGCCGGTCTTCGACGACGGGGGCCACGGCGGGGTCTCGAGCGCGTCGATCTTCCAGGCGTTCGACACGGCGCTCGGCGCGCCGCCGGGGGTGCAGGGCACGACGACGATCACCGCGGACTACCGCGTGCCGTTCCTGGCGCACGCGACGATGGAGCCCATGGCGTGCACGGCGCGCGTCGAGGGCGATCGCGCCGAGATCTGGGCGGGCACGCAGGACCCGCTGAACGGACGCGCGACGGCGGCCAAGGCGATCGGACTCGGCGTCGAGAGCGTGGCGTTCACGAACCTCTGGCTGGGCGGAGGCTTCGGCCGGCGCCTGCCCTTCAACCTGGACTACGTCGGGATGGGCGCGCGGATTGCCAAGGCGATGTCTCCCACACCGGTGAAGATGGTGTGGAGCCGCGAGAACGACATCCAGCACGACTACTATCGTCCGGCGGCGATGTCGCGGTTCGCGGGCGCGCTCGACGGTTCGGGCGTGCCCCTCGCCGTGGCGTCGTGGTACGCCGGCGGGGGCGACGCCGAGTCCACCTACATGCCGTACGCCATCGCCGACAAGCGCGCGAAGGCCCGCGACGCGACGCATCCCGTCCGCACGGGCCCATGGCGCTCGGTGCTCAACTCGCAGCACGGCTTCTTCAAGGAGTCCTTCATCGACGAGATGGCCCACGCGGCCCGCAAGGACCCGTACGAGTTCCGCCGTGCGCTCCTGACCGATCAACCGCGGTTCCGGACGGTGCTGGAGCGCGTGGCGACGCTGGCGGGTTGGGGCGCCTCCCTGCCGGCCGGCGAGGGGCGCGGGATCGCCCTCACGCAGTGCTTCGGTACCATCGTCGGCGAGGTGGCGCACGTGGCGGTGTCGCCGTCCGGAGCGCTCCGCGTCCTGGAGGTGTTCGCCGTCGTGGACTGCGGGGACGTGGTCAACCCCGACACCGCCGCCGCCCAGGCCGAGGGCGGGATCATCTTCGGCCTCTCGGCGGCCATGGTCGGCGAGATCACGATCGATCACGGCCGCGTGGTCGAGAGCAACTTCCACGATCACCTGATGATCCACATGGAGGATGCGCCGCGCATCCAGGTGGAGTTCATTCGCACCAACGAGAAACCGGGCGGACTGGGCGAGCCGTGCGTGCCGCCGATTGGACCGGCGGTGACCAACGCCATCTTCGCGGCCACGGGCATTCGCGTGCGCGCGCTGCCGATCAAGAACACGACGCTCGTGCGACGGGCGGGCGTTTAGCTCAGCAGGGCGCGATACGGACGAGGTGACGTGCGCGAGCGCGCGAACGTCGCATGGGAGTGGCGCGCGGGGTGTATGCTGCTCAACTCGAACCCCTTCGTGGAGGACCTCATGCGAATCATCCAGGCCATCCGTCAGGCAGGAGGGCGCCGTCGCCGTCAGCTCGGCCGGCTCGCCCTCGTTTCAGCGCTCGTGGTGGGCGCGTGCGCGATCGTCTCGCCGCGCGTCATCGCGAGCGGCTCGTGGAACTACACCGCGCTCGGCGACTCGGTCGCCTTCGGCGCTTTCGCGCCGGTCGGCTACGTGCAGCAGTACGGGTTGTACGTCGGCTACGACAACGGCCGCTGGGTCAACACCTACGACCTGGGCATCCCGGGCTGGACCAGTCACGATCTGCTGAATGCGCTCCAGAACAACCGCGTCGTCCAGCGGGCCGTGCACAACTCGCACGTCGTCACGTGGAGCGTCGGCGGCGACGACCTCTCGGCCGCACGCAACCTGTACAAGGCCGGCACGTGCGGCGGCGCGCAGAACACCGACTGCCTCGCCGCGACCGTCGCGACACTCGAGAGCAACTGGGACGGCATCATCGCCGCGATCCACCAGTTGCGGGACGGCACGACGACGATCGTCAGGACGATGGACATCTACAATCCGTTCGTCAACGTCGACAAGGCGAGCGACAGCTGGGCGAACGATGGCGGATTGAACGACTTCCAGGCGATGGAGCCGTTCCTCGACGAGGTCAACGCGTACATCAAGACGTCGTCCGAGGCCCAGGGCATTCTCGTGGCGCCGGTGCACTACTGGTTCAACGGGGCGAGCGGCGACCAGGATCCCAGCAGCCTGGGCCTGCTCGCCTTCGACAACTATCATCCGAATCAGAAGGGCCACAACCTGATCGCGTATCTCCTCAGGAATCTGGGATATTCGACGGTGCACTTCTGAGGATCGACCGGCGCGGCGGATCGCCCCATCGGGGCCATCCGCCGGCCGGACGGTGACACCTGACCGGAGGCGTGGACGCGTGCACAGAGCGATGGTGACGATCGGTCTCGGCGTGATCCTGGCCGCACTCGCGGCGCCCGCGCAGGGGGGCACCTGCGATCAACTGGCGACGCTGGCGCTGCCGCAGGGCGCGATCACGTCGGCGCAGATGGTCGCGGCCGGCGCGTTCGCGCCGCCGCGGGCCCGCCCGCGGCCCCGCTCGACCAACCCGTATGCCGACCCGCCGCCCCCGCCGTACGACTACAAGAGCGTCCCGGCCTTCTGTCGCGTCAAGGCGACGCTCACGCCCTCGTCCGACTCCGACATCAAGGTCGAGGTGTGGATGCCGGCCTCGGGCTGGAACGGCAGGTTCCAGGGCGTCGGCAACGGCGGCTGGGCGGGCAGCATCAGCTACTCCGCGCTGGCGGACGCGGTGAAGGCCGGCTATGCAGGCGCCAGCACCGACACCGGGCATACCGGCAACAACGCGGCCTTCGCGGTCGGACATCCCGAAAAACTCGTCGACATGGGGTACCGCGCCATCCACGAGATGACCGTGCAGGGCAAGTCGATCGTCCGCTCGTTCTACGGATCGGCGCCCGCCGTCTCGACGTTCGACGGCTGCTCGCTCGGGGGGCGGCAGGCGGTGACCGAAGCCGACCGCTACCCCGCCGACTACGACGCGATCATCGCCGGCGCGCCGGCCCTGTACAACATGCACCTCCACACGGCGCGCATCGCCCTGAACGCCGCGGTGCGGCGGAGCGCCGGGAGCCGCATCCCGCTCGAGAAGTACATGATGATCCACCAGGCGGTACTCCAGGCCTGCGACGCCCTCGATGGCGTCAAGGATGGTGTGATCGACGACCCGACACGCTGCCACTTCGACCCGCAGGTGCTGCAGTGCGAGGGCGCGGATTCCCCGTCGTGCCTCACGTCCGAGCAGGTCGAGACCATGCGGATCATGTACGGGCCCTGGAAGACGCCCGAAGGCCAGTGGCTCTCCGAGCCGCTCCTGCAGCCGGGCTCCGAGCTCGGGTGGTACATCCTCGCGGGGACCGAGCCGGTCGGCACCGCGCTCAACGGCCTGCGCTATGTCGTCTTCAAGGACCCGACGTGGTCTCCGGACAGCTTCGACCCGAAGACCGACATCGACCGCGCGCTCGCGGCGGACGGCGGGATCCTCGATCTGACCGATCCCGATCTGGGGCCGTACTTCGGCCGCGGCGGCAAGCTGCTCCTGTACCACGGCTGGCAGGATCCGCAGGTCGCGGCGCAGAACACGGTGCACTTCTTCAAGGACGTCGTGAAGACGATGGGGCCGGAGGTCGTCGGTGCTTCGATCCAGCTCTACATGGTGCCGGGCATGAACCATTGCCGGGGCGGTCCGGGGCCGGACGAGTTCGACAAGGTCGGGGCGATGGCGTCGTGGATCCAGACCGGCAAGGCGCCCGCCGAGATCGTCGCCTCGCACAAGAACGCGAGCGGCACGGTGGATTCGGACGCGCCCGCTCTGCCCGTACGGCCAGGTGGAGCACTGGAAGGGATCGGGCAGCACGGACGACGCTGCGAACTTCTCGTGCGTGGCCGAGCCGGCCGGGCAATAGATCAGGAGAGCTTCTCGCGCTGGGCCGCCACGAGAGCGTCGAGTGGGGGGCGCGCCTCCGGCACGAGGACCGCGGCGACGCGCCGGGAGAGATCGCCCAGCGCGTCCGTCGCGGTGGCGGTGCCGCCGGACTCGAGGCGCCTGAACACCGAGACGTACTGGTCGACGAGCCCCTGCCGCGCGGCGGCGGCGCCAGGCGGATCCACGAAGCTCGAGTCGGGCAGCTTGACGATCGCCGACTTGATCTCGCCCCAGCCGAGATCGATCACGCGCGGATCCACGCGCATCAGCTCGCCCGCGAGCTGTGACAGACCGGCGACCTGCTGCGTGAAGTAGGTCTCGTCGAAGCCGTGCGGTCCGGCCTCGGTGTCGAGCTGCGCGTAGGTCTGGGTCCAGCCGCCCGGCCAGTCGCCCGCGAGGCCGATGCCGGGAATCTTGTAGGTGCGCCCCTTGTTCATCGGGCTCTTGACGCGCCCCTGGAAGCCGCCGTTGACGCCGGGCTCGACGTCGCCGGCCTTGACGTCGACGCGCGGCCAGTGGTTCACCGTGGCGGCGCGTGCGATCGCCTCGACGAGCCAGATGTTGTTGTTGTAGATGTCCATCAGGCTCGTGATCACGCCGCCGTCCTCGGGACGCTCCTTCGAGTACACGTAGTCGTTCCCGCCCTCCCCCGTCTCGACCGTCTGCCGTCCGCCCATGTGCTCGACGCCCATCGTCGCGACGATGGAGGACAGGCGATCCGGGTGGACGGTGTAGTAGTCGAACTGCGGCCAGCTCCCCTCCCCGCCCGGCATGAAGTGCCGGCAGTCGAAGTAGAAGATGAGGGTGCGCGCGCGGGACTGGCGCGGCAGATGATTGAAGTAGGACATGATGCCGAGCAGGCCCAGGCCGCCGTTCTCCTCGACGAGCGACATCGCGTCGGTGTGCGTCGCGAGGAGCACCTGCCGATCGGCGGCCGTGCCGTAGTCCTTCCCCGGCAGATACGCGACGATGGCCTTTCCGGTGTCGCGCTGGAAGCGGGCTTCGAGCGTGAGGGTGGCGGTCCGTCCGGCCCGCGCATCGGCGACCACCTTGGCACCGTTCACCCGGTCCAGGGTGAGCGTCGGGCAGTTCACGTACTCGGCGTTCAAGCCGGCCCGTCCGGTCGCGGTGTACACGCTGCGCTGCGCGAGGCTGAAGGCCGCGCCCGGCGACAGGTCGTACACGACGACGAGGGCGGCCGCCCTGGCCTTGATCGCGGCGGCGGCGAAGCGTCCGAGCTGGCCCCAGACCCAGCGGGAGTGGTACGAGCTCATCACGCTCGCCGGCACCGGCAGGAAGAGCTCGGGCCACTTGCCCGGCGAGCGCCACTCGTAGTCGGTCGGGGTGTAGCTGTCGAGGAACCGACCGTCGTACGGCGGATCCGGGTACGGAGCCGTCTGGCACACGAGGATCCTGCCCGCGACCTGATCGTCGGCCGGCGGACGCGCCGCGTCCCAGTAGACCATCGGCGCGGTGACGCCCTCCGGCGCCGTGAAGCCCGATGTCATGCCGTACGAGGCGACGACGGCGACGGGCGTCCCGTCCGAGACGAGCTTCTCGACCGGATGGGGTGCGTCGGGAAGGTGCGTGCGGCCGTCGGGCCAGTCGTCCACGATGTAGTGGTCGTAGGGGATCTCGACGAAGTCGAGGTCGACGGCGCCGAGCTCGGACATCTTGCCGGTGAGGAAGTCGGTATACGACTTCCAGCCCGGGCTCCCCGCGTAGGTCGGGCCCATGCGGGCCTTTGCGGCGTTCCACTGCCAGGCCAGCTCGGGGCTGATCATGAAGCGCGGCTCGATCCCGGGAAAGGCGCCGCTGCCCGTGACGGCCGCCGACTGAGCCCCGGCACGGACCGCCCGGGGCGCGAGGATCGTGCCCGCGGCGACGCCGGCGGCGGTTTTGAGGAACGTTCTGCGGGATGGAGCCGAGCGTTTCGAGTGCCTCATGGTTCCCTCGGAGAACGGTGGCCGGACGTGCCCGCGCGAATTGTATCGTCGAACGGGGTTTGTACCTCGGCCGTGCGAGGAGCCGTGCGGGCGGCCGCCTGGACCGTTCTCCGGGCGCTCGACGCGATGCGGAGACGTCCGTTGGGCCGCAGCCGACGTCTGTCCATGTAGGGCGAGGTGGAGATCAAAGGCTCGCCCGCATGGAGGTGAACGGCAATGTTCAACGCATGGATTGTCGGACTGGCCGGCATCTGGATGATCGTCGCGCCCTTCGTGCCCATGACCGCGAGCGGCAACATGTGGAACGACTTCGTGACGGGCTTCATCGCGGCCGTGCTGGGCTTCAGCATGGTCGGCGAGGGGTGGCGTCAGGCGCTCGCCGGGATCGTCGGGATCCTGCTCATCGGCGCGGGCTTCGTGCCGGCGCTGCGGATGACGAGCGGGATGTACACCGTCGACGTCGTAGGCGGCATCCTGCTCGTGATTGCCGGCTTCGCGGCGACGCGGCACCATCACCTGGCGATTGGCGACCAGCCGCACGCGGCGCACTGAGCGGCTGCGCCCGGAGCTGGGGGCCGGGCTCGAGGTCGGCCGTGACACTCGGGCCCTGGCTTCCGGGCCGGGACGGCGTCAGGGCAGCAGGGCCCAGTCGATGGCCGAGCAGGTGCCGACATGACCCCGTGAGTCCATGAACTGGATCACGCCGCGCATCTGGCCCCCGACGTAGGATGAGTACGGATCGCCGTGGCCGTCGACCGCGGCGTCGCTGACGAAAGCGACGCGGGAATCGGTCGGCGTGTAAAGGTCCACGTACGCCATGTCGGCAGCCGCTCCCGTGACGCTCCCCTGGATCGAGACGTTGCCGGCGGCCGCCCCGACCTCGTGGAACCGGAGCTCGACGCTGCCTGCCTCGGGCGATCTCGACCGCGCCACCCACTCGCCACCTTCACGGCTGACGTCGACGGCTGTCGTCACGGAGGTGCCGCTTGGCGGCACGCCTGTCGGCTGGCAAGGCGCAGCGCCGGAGCCCGACAACAATCCAATCCCTCTGAGATAGAGCCACTGCGGACCAATCCGGAGATCCAGTTGTGACGGTGGACCTGGCACCGGAGACACGGGCCCGGGTGTCTGCTGGCCGGGAGCCGTCGGCGGTGTGCACGCCGGCCCGAGACCGATCATCAGCGCGACGACGAAGCGACCGGCCTTCATCATGACTCCCCTTCTCGGCGGTTTTCCGACGTTCACGGTTTCAACGTGGCGCCTCGAGCGCGAGGAGCGTGTCCGTCGTCGAGGCGTAGACGCGATCGCCGGCCACCGCGGGAGGCCAGGTGAACCTTCCCTGCCCGGGTTCTGTCCTCCACAGCGCGTGGCCGTCGATCACATCCAGCGCCGTGAGGCGCCCGCCCATGGTTGGAACGTAGACAGCACGACCGTCCTGGACGATCCCGAACGCCACCGATCCGTCCGGTCCCGGATGGCGCCACCGCACGGTTCGGGACGTCAGGTCATAGACATCGACCTCGCCAGAGAGCGAGCCTGCCGCCAGGTTGCGGCCGGACACCGCCAGCGGGCGGAAATCGCGCGGGGGCAACCCGCGCTCCTGGCGCAGCGTCCATCGACTCGCGCCGGACACCCGGTCGAAGGCGAGGACACGGCCGGTCGACGCGGCGCAGACCACGACATCGCCGGCGACGCCCGGTCCGCCGGCCCAGGTGACCCCGACGCCATCGAAGGTCGCGCGCCATCGTTCCTGTCCGTTGACGGCATCGACGGCGAGAAGGCCGCCCGACGGGGGGGAGTCGAAGAGCGTGAATCCGGCAAACACCGTGTCGCCTTCGAGTACCGGCTCGAAGACCGTTGCAGGTTGCTCGGCGTCGAGGTTCGCGGACCATCGAATGGCGCCGGACTGGACGTTGATGGCATAGAGGCGTCCCACTGGAGATCCGGCAAACACCGTTGTCCTGCTGGTGGTTCCCAGATAGCGCCCCAGGCCGTAGGTGCCCGGTGGCTTCGATCGCCACTTCACGCGTCCGTCATGCCGATCCAGCCCGACGATGGCGTCGTCTCCCGCAATGACGACGGAGGGGGCCAGAAGTACCCTGGCCCCCTCCGTCGTCTCGCCGGCCATCCCGGTCGACTGCCGCCACAGCAGCGCCCCGGAGCCCGCATCGATCGCGACGACCTCGTGACGCCGCGTCAGGAAGAACGCTGCACTCGAATCGGCGGCAGGCCTGCCCCACCCATCGGCTGGAAACGACCACACGACGTTCGGAGCCAGCGGTGCGCCGCTCTGCAGTGGGACGACCGCGAGTCCGGCCAGGCCGACGCAGGCGGCGGGGATCCAACGTCCGCCGTGGCCGGTCACCTGGCACCTCCCCCGCCTGCCGGTGCGAGCGCCTCGTCGAGGGCCTGTTTGAAGGCCTGGTAATCGACCGCCCCGACGACGGTCTGAGTCAGTCGCAGTGTGCCGTCGGATTCGCGGCGCGCGATGAGGAAGGTCGGTGTCACCGAGATTCCGGCGGCGCGGACCGAGGCGGCCGCCTTCCGCACGGCATCTGCTCCCTCACCCTGCACGCAGGCGGAGAACTCGGCGAGGTTCAGCCCGAGCCTTCGCGCGTGATCCACCAGACTGGCTTGATCGAGGTGCTCCTGATCGGCAAAGAGCGCGTCGTGCATCTCCCAGAAGCGCCCTTGCCTCGCGGCACACTCGGCCGCCTCGGCCGCGTTGAGCGCGTGAGGGTGAATCTCCTGGAGTGGGAGGCTCGCGTACGCCCACTCGACGCGCCCTGTCTGAACGAAGTCTCGATCGATGGCGGGCAGCGTCCGTTGCGAGAATGCCCCGCAGTACGGACACTCGAAGTCCGCATACTCGATGACCGCCACGGGCGCGTCGGCCGATCCCCTGGTTGGGAGGGCTTCGAGCGACAGCGGGTCGCCTACCTGGGGCGGACGAGCATCCGGCCCCGGCATCCGCTCCAGCAGCCGCGACAGGTCTTCCCGCAGTGCACGGACTTCGCCGGCCAACTGCCGCTGGCCCTGCTCGAGCGCCGAGAGTCTGTTCGAGACCGCCGAGTCCGCCGGCGACCGTGGAGGCGCCGCGCGCGCCAGGCCGGCGGCCGCGACAATCCACATCCAGAGCGCTACCGCAGCCGGAGCGCCCCTCACTGGAACACCGCCGCGGACCAGCCGCTGAAGCCGGACTGCACGTAGCACCCGCTCCCGAACTCGACGTAGCAGGACCCATCGTCGGACCACTCGCAGGCGTCGGCGCCGTTCTCTTCGCAGTAGCTTCTGCACGACTCGCTGTCGTGCTGGTGAACGGGCGCCGACTCGCGGTAGTTCGTGCATCCGCGCACGGCCGACGATGGCTGCATCCCGGAGTTGGCCGCAGCGGCATCACCCTGGTCGAACACCGCGGCCGACCATCCGCCGAATCCGCTCTGCACGTAGCACCCGCTCCCGAACTCGACGTAGCAGTCGCCGGAATCCGACCACTCGCAGGCGTTGGCTCCGTTCTGCGTGCAGTAGTCGACGCAGGCGGCTGCGTCGGATCGACGGACCGGCGACCACTCCACGTAGCCGGAACAACCCCGAACTGCCGAATCGCCCTGCATCGCCGCGGCGGCAACGACTGGATCGTCGCCGCCGGCCTTGTCCAGGACGGCGGCGGACCACCCGCCGAATCCTCCGTGGACCTGGCAGCCTCGTCCGAACTCCGCGTAGCACGATCCCCCCTGCCACCACTCGCACGCGTCGGCGCCATTCTGTCCGCAGTAGTCGAGACAGCCGTCGGCCGTCGCCTGGTACACCGCAGGCCACTCGACGTAGCCCTCGCACTCGCGGATGGCCGAGTCGGACACCATGTGCTGAGCCTGATCAGCCGGCGTCTCGTTTCCGCCGGCCCCCCGTGGCGGAACGTTCATGTAGTACGTGAGCACCTGGTACAAGTAGCTGTCGCTAGCCGTGGTTTCCTGGACGTGTGCCGGACCGTCGCCGATCAGCACGACGGGCGCATCCGGCAGTATCTGGCTCCACTCCGGCACGACGGTGTCGTTGTAGGTGCAAGCCCCGCCGCCGGGGTACGAGACCATCTCGCACCAGACCGGATCGAGCGCGGAGAGCCAGCCCGCGACCGCGGACATGTTGTCGGCGATCTCGAAGGCGGCCTCGTCGGACAGATCGGCGTGTGTGTAGATGTAGCCGGCCCAGTAGTCCAGGATGAAGATCGTGCTGTCTTTGATTACGTCGATCGTGTCGCCCTCGTCCGGCCAGACGGCACGGAAGGCGCCCGCATCGTAGAAGTTGTGGGCTTCCGACACGATCCCCACGCGCGTCGGCACCGACGCTTCCTCGCGGCTCAAGCTGTCCGACGAGTCGAGACCGCGCAGGTAGGACGAGCCGGGGCTCATCTGCGCCATCACCGGAGCCTGCAGGTCGATGCCCACCGTGGTCGCAAGGCCGATCAGCGAGCCGTTCAACCAGCCCTGCACGTAGGACAGGTACACGTCGAGCGCGTCCTGGTAGATCACCCACTCCCACCCGCAGGAATACGCCGCGCAGTCGCTGAACGTGCCGTAGAGATCGGTGATGGTGTCGCTCACGAGGAAGTTGAAGTTGGCCCAGTCGAGGATGTTGTACGCGAGCGGCGCGCCTTGATTTGGTGCGCCCAGCGTGACGAGGCCGCGAAGCGGATGGCGCCTGCTCCATTCCCTCGCCACGACGCCTCCGTTGCTGTGACCGATCGCGATCGGCGAGCCCGCCACCTCGCTGACGCTCTGCTCGACCTGATTCGCCTGGTCGCTGAACGTGCTCCGCCAGTCCGGATTGGGGCGATACGCCGCAATGGCGAGTTCGTCCTCGAGTCGACCGGCGGCGTCCGCCCACGTGGCATCGGTCGCCCGCAGGCCGTGAATGAAGACGACCGGTTGGTCCTGGGCCCACGCGGCGTCGGCGACGAGCGCGGTCAGGACCACCACGAGCCGGAGGATCCGGGCCGTCGAGGTGCTCATCGGGTCCTCCTTCCCTCGATGCGGGCGTTGCTCAGCTGCACGTCCGTCACCGAACGTGCGCCATCGGCGTGCGGAACCGCGCGCTCGACGTGCAGCCGCTGACGCAGCATCCGCCCGTCTGGGGCGTCCGCGTAGGCCATGGTGGCGTGCTCGATCAGCGCGCCATTGCGGACGACGTTGATCTCGACGGGCAGCGCCGAGTCCGGATCGGCCAGCACCTCGACCTGTCCGTCGCGCGTCGGCGCGAGGTATTGATCGAAGCCCTGCACGTTGCGGCCGGAGCGGTCGTAGCGCGCCTGCAGCGTCGCGCGGCGCCGCGTCGCGGCCGCGCGCAGTGGCAGCACGGCGTCAATCCAGTTCTGCGAGCGCGCGAGGGCATCGCGACTGCGCCGCTGTCCCGAAGGCGGAGTGAAGCTCGGCGCGGCGTCCTTGGAGCTCCCACCGGCGAGTTCCCACAGCCGCTGACGCGTGCCGTCTGATGGCGCCTCGATCGGGCGCGACTTGGCGTCGAAGAGCTGCACCGCTCCCCCGTCGTCGCGCTCGAGTCGCACCACCGCCGAGGCATCCGGCAGTTCCTCGGGACCTCTCCGTGTCTGGACGACGGGCCGGTCGGCCGCGGCGAGCGTCATGGTTGTCTTCCAGCCCGATCCGGAACGGGCCTCCTCCCAGTGATATGTGACGGCCGGCGGCGCGCTGTCGAGACTGGAACCGTCGGCCCGGACGTGCTGCCGGCGGATCGTGACGTCCACGCTGAACGCGTCGACCGCATCGGACGCGGTTCTCTGGCCCTGGGCGAGAGCGGCCGCGGCGCCGCACCCGCCCCAGACAGCGGCGGCGACGATGGCAAGGCGAATCGGGGTCATGTGTCCTCCAGTCGGGCCGCGCGCGACCTCGCGGCCGGAATGGCCGCCCCGCCTGTCAAGGCCTTCACGATTCGCCGGAGGCGCCCGGCGAGGAGTCATCCCGCCGCGATGCTGTCGGTGCCCTCCCAGTCCGCGCCGGAGTCGGTGGCGTCGTCGAGCGGGGTATCGCGGAGATACGCCGTCAGGGTGTGCGGGCTGATCCCGAGCGTGCGGGCGGCCTGACGCTTGTTGCCGCCCGACCTGTCGAGCACGAGGCGCGCGTAGCGTCTGGCCCAGACACGAAGGCGTTCGCCGCGTTCGACGGACGGCCCAAGGACAGCTGCGTACTCGCGCCGGACCGTGGGAGGCAGGTCGTCCACCGCGATGGCGTCGGAGCCCGCGAGCGCCACGGCCCGCTCCACCACGCGCTCGAGCTCCCGAACATTGCCCGGCCAGTCGTACGTCAGGAGCGCACTGGCGGCGCTGTCCGACAGTCTCAGGGCGCGCGTCGCGCGGTGCCGCGAGAGAAAGTGAGACGCGAGTTCGAGGATGTCCGATCTCCGTTCGCGGAGTGTCGGTACCCGGAGGTCCACGCCGCTCAGTCGATAGTACAGATCGGCCCGGAAGAGCCCGCGATCGACGAGCTCCCGCAGGCCGCGGTTGGTGGCGGCGACGATCCTGATGTCGACGCGATGGGTACCGGTACTGCCGACCCGCTCGATGGCGAGATCCTGAATCGCCCGCAGCAGCTTCGCCTGGGCCGACATCGAGAGATCGGAGACTTCGTCGAGAAACAGCGTGCCGCCGTCTGCCGCTTCGAATTTGCCGCGCCGCCCGCGCACGCCGGTGGCCGTGCGTTCCTCGATCCCGAACAGTTCCGCCTCGAGGAGCGTCTCGACGAGCGCCGCGCAGTTGATGGCGACGAACGGCCCGTCGGCGCGGCGACTCAGGGCGTGGATTCGACGCGCGACCAGCTCCTTCCCGACACCGCTCTCGCCTTCGAGAAGCACGGTGAAGTCCGTGGCGGCCACACGGGTGATCTCCGTTCGAAGCGCCTCGAGGGCGGGCGCCGACCCGACCAGGGGCTCCGTGCCTGCCCGCCGCGCGCGTCCCGCCTGTACCGCGGCCCTTGGCGGCGCCGGCTGCTCGAGCTTCAGGACGAGCGCCGCCAGCCGCGCCGCATGCGCCAGTAGCTGGGTGTCCCAGTCGTCGAGTCGACCGGCCTCTGCGCGTACCTCCAGCGCGGCGGCGTTGTCCGCCTCCCCCACTTCGAACACCAGGACCTCGTCCTCTGCCGCGCCGAAGGAGGCGCGTCGGATCGGCGCGTCGCAGAGCCGGAGCGATCGGACCGGCACCAGTGCCCTGAGGGAGTCTTCGAAGGCGCTCCGCAGAGTGGATCCCTCGCCTCTCCGGGTCACGGTCGCCGCAAGGGCATCGATCAACGCGCCGAGACCTTCGCGACGGTCCCGATGGCGACTCGTCCGACGTGAGCCGTCCGTTCGCACCTGGGTCGAAATATCTGTCATCGATCCGGCTCTCCTTGGATTTGCAACGATTTGTAAACAAAACCAGTGCCGTTCCCAGAAGAGGCCGAAAACGTTGAATCCAGGGGCGAGCGATCCGCATCGGCCGTGCACGGGATGGGTAGCTCCTTCCCGCGATCCCCCCGAATGCTCGAAAAGTCGCTGGGAAGGTAATACCCCGGCGTGTCCGGAGTTGAGAAGCGGGTTTCCGTCTGATCGAATCGAATTGCGGCGCGGTAGCAGACGAAGTCGGCCCGAAGCTCCGAAACCGCACACCGAAGGATGAGCCCGGACAGCGCGATCGAGCCGCGGGTCGTCTGGAATTGAATCTCGACGCGCGTGCCTGGAAGGAGACGTCGCGGAGCCTCGACGAGCGCTCCGTGGGTCGACAGATTCAGGACGGCAGCGGGACAGCCGGGCCTGATGCGCGCCGCCGTGATCCCGTGATCCGACGCCGGACGCCGGGGCAGGCTGCGGCGCTCGCGCGTGACGAAGCGCCGAATCGCGCCGCTCATACCGGGATCCACTGGCGCGTGCGCCGATCGAACTCCAGGACACGCGCCCGACCGGTCGGGCCGTACAGACGGATGACGTACTGGCGTTTACCCGGTGCGCGTACGTAGAGACTTCCGGGCGAACAGGAGCCGAGCGGATTGAAGGACAGGATGTCGCTCGCGCCCAGCTTGATCGGATCGCCCGATGGTGCGCTGGACCCGGACTCGACCGGCGGCAGGCCGTCCGTCAGTCCGAAATCGATGCCGGCGAAGAGATCCGCCAGCCGCTGGGGTGGACCGATCGGGGATCGGCACCGGCGCTGATGTCCAGGGACAGCACGCCGGTGCCGTTGCCATCGAGGTACGCGGTCATCGTGTAGCCCCCGTTGTCGACGAACCGCAGCCCGACATCGACGCCGCGCGTGATGGCGTCGAGCCGGACGTCCTGCAGTCGCGCCATGACGTACCGCACGGCGCCGAGCGCGCGGTAGTCCTCGATGGCCGCCAGGGCCTGCGGCACCGCGATCGCGGACAGGGTCGACAGAAGGCCAAGGGCGAAGAGGAGTTCGACGAAGGAGAAGCCGGACGGCCGGTCGATCGCCGATCCTGCGTTCGCCCAGGCTGACACGTCCTACTCCCGCGGGCGCTGCGTGGCTGGATCGCCCACCGTGATCTGCGCCCGGATCCGCAGGAAGCTCTTCTCGCCGATGCCGCGCACGTTCATCAGTTCCTCGAACTAATTATTCGAGGCAGTCAGCTTAGTATTTATAGGGTCTAACTTGATGTGCGCCCACCGGTCGCGCCCACCAGAGAAGACAACGCGGGCAAGATGTCCGCGGCCGGGCAGCTTCAGGAGACGCCAAAGTGAGAGACTTTGTGAATGGCCCGAAGATCGAACGAAGGGCGGCGCTGGTCCTGGCGACCGTGATATGAACCGCGCCGGAGGTACAAGTGACGCACATCGTCGGGATCAACATGGCTGGCTGCGTCTACCTGGCCGCAGACAGCATGGTCACGCGGAGAGGTTCGTCACTCACGCCCTTGGTCGGGAAGTCTCCTGTCTCCAGTTTCGGCGAACGACATATCGATACGCCGACCCTTCAAATCCATGAGTCGGCCCTCAAACTGTTGCGATTTGGCAATTCTGCCCTTGCCCTTGCTGGCGACGAAGAAATCGCGCTGTCGTTTGCCGAACTCTTCCGAACACAACACGCCCTTCATGGAATGGCGAGTGCCGCCTTCCGATCAATTCTGAGTGAACGTCCTGATCGATGGGCTCGCATCGCGTTGGCACTCGCGGCAGTTGAATCGCATGGGGCGACGCTGTTGAGTTTCAATCGCCTCGGGGACGACCCAAGGGTTGAAGAATTGGGAGACCGGAAGATCATTCAAATTGGGACTGCTCCAGATCGTCGAAAGCTCATGGTCAGGCAAGTGCTAGGCGCTCTTGAAGGACTGGCTCACGACCCAACTGCATCGCCTCAAGCGGTTCTTGCTGCACTACTCGCCTTTCTGCATAACTTAGGATTGTGGGACTACTCCGTCCCTGATGGAATTGGAGGGGGCTATGTCGGCGTCGTGGCAGGCCCTAGCGGTGTCGATTGGCAGAAGGACATCGACTACGTGCTCTGCAACGAAGGCGAGGCCGCCACAACGTGGTCGGTAGCCTCCTTTGTCAGAGACAATGCGTTCTACCTCGCTGCGGGCAAGACGAATCTCATGAGAGGCTTCGGTAACTGGTTAACGGGAGGTGAAGTCCCCGAGAATAGTCCTGAATCGAGGACCGCTCTCGCCCAGCACATTACCGATAGTCAGCACGACTTCGTGGCCTTTCTAGGTACCACGAATGCTCACGTCACGCTGGTGGAGATGGACAAGCACCGAGAGTCGCGCCTTCTGCGGATTTCGCCAGGTGGTCTGATACCAGAAGGACAGCCAGCCCGTAAGCTTAAGGCATTTGCGGAGTTGGCTCGTGTACTCCAACTTGTTCCTCCGCCGAATCACATCACGCTCAACTTCTTCGAGTACGAACCAGTCGACACTTGATCCACCAATCAGGCGATAGCTCCAGCATCCGCTGCTTCGCGCGCAGCTTGCCGATTTCGGCGCCGCTTACCGCATGGTCGGAGTAGACGTGTGCGTCGACCGTCCAGCCTTTGCCGGCCGCGAAGGCGCGGGCGTTGTCGATTTGCCGCGCGACGCTCTTGTCCTGGTCGTCGCGGCCGGCCTGCGATGTCGACTTTCTGGCGTAGACGGCAGCGACCATCACTGCTTTCCTTCTGCGGCTTCTGACCACCAGTTCGGAGGCGTGGGCGGCAGGCGCGTATCGTTCATCACATTGCCTGGAACGGCCACGATGTCATCTGTGATGGTTCCGCCGCCATGGTCGCGCTCGTACATCTGTAGGTTGACGCTGGCGCGGGCCGCCGAGCTATCTGCCTCATCCTTCTCCCCTCGGCTCATCGCGTGATGGAGCGTGAGTGTCGTTCCGCACAGCGGGCACCGGAGACCGCTCTCTTTGACGAGTTCAAGCAAGCTGTCGAACTCGTCCTTGAATCGAATCTCCACTTCTCGGACTGGGCAGTCGCTATTGCGACAGTAGGTTTCGGCATGCAGGACGGCATACTGCGCTCGTGCCCGGGTCAATGCTTTAAGTGCTTCGTGGGTTTGGGGTCGGTTGAGCGGCGGGTTCCTTCTCTTCATTTTCCACCTCCTTGTTGCCGTGCTGTGCGCGAAGTCATGCAGGTCGGCGGCGGCCATGTGCAGGGAGCGAATCAGCGCGCGCAGACCTTCAAGCGCGGGCTCCAGGCTCCGCACACTGAACGTCAGGTGGCCGGGGCCCTGCCTGCAGGCGGTCGACCATGCACTCTAGTTGCCGGCGTCGGCCGGGGTCCAGGGTGCCATCGGCGTTCCCTTTTCGCGGCCGGCGGCGCCCCTTAGAATGGCGGGGCAGCCCGCTTAGCTCGCGCGGATCGACTTGACCCGGGTTAGCCTCCGGCGACGCGACATGCTCGCGCGCTGCCGGGACGCCTTCACTTCCCGCGCCCCAGTAGTTGGCGTCGTCATCGCTTGTCGAGACCAACCTTACGGCCTGCTTCACGGCCCTCCCTGTAGGCAATCGTCAAGAGGTACCAAAAAAAGGCAACCGTCAGTGTGAACCGCAGCCACAACGGCCAGCCCCATGACAGCACCTCTGAGTCAAGAAACAACCCATAGGCGAGTCCGGTCCCGACGAGTGCCACGACGGCCCACACTCCCGCGTTGGTAGACATGATGTCCTCCGCCCACAATCACCTTGCGGTCTTGCGCCCGCGGCTCGACCTTCGCCGTCGGCCGCCCTTGCTGCGTTCGAGGGACGGTAGCGGCCACGCGTCCGGCCGCCCGGCCAGCCACTCGCGCAGGGCGCGACGAATTTGCTCCGAGAACGGCACGCCCTGGCGCTCGCGCAGCAGCGTCATGGCGTCGAATGTGTCCCTGTCCGGCCGGAACGTAAGGACCTTCTCGCGGGGCGTTTTCATAGCGTATCTACTGTAATACGAGACATACATTTTGGCTAGAATAGCGTCGCCAGCTCGGCGACTGGTGGCACATAGCAACGTTTCAGGTGCCCGCCGGCCTGCACCTCGGTGTACTTCGCCGTTTCGCAAGGCCAATGCTCACACTCGCGCATCTCCCAGGGGATATCGGTGTACGGCCAGTAGACCGGGTCGCGGCTCATCGCCGGGTGCCAGGCGTTGCGGCAGCGGTCCGAGCAGAACCGGACGTCCTTCCGGCGCCGCCGGGGGGTGAACTCCGTTCACCAGTGGTCGCAGACCATGCCTAGAGAAGACCGTTAAACGCTTAATGCGGCGCGAACAGGCGCCGGTCTAGTCTAGCCCTTCCCCCACTTCGGCCCTCGCGCGTACCCGGCTAATTAGCCGCTCGCTCTGCTTTGCGCTGCCGCGCCCAGACTCGCAGGACGTACCTTAATCTGGGTAACTACTGATTTGACTAACCAGTCCTAGCGGCGTAAGCTCTCGGCCGTGGCTGAGAACCCGCCCAATCTGCTCTACTACGGCGATAACCTGGACGTGCTCAGACGGCACGTCGCCGAGGAGAGCGTCGACCTCGTTTATCTCGACCCGCCGTTCAATTCTAACGCCAGTTACAACGTCCTCTTTGCCGAGCACGGCACGAAGGCGGCCGCGCAGATCCAGGCGTTCGAGGATACCTGGACGTGGGACGACAACTCGGCCAGGTCGTATCAGGAGGTCGTCGAGCAGGGCGGACGCGTCTCACAGGCGATGCAAGCGTTCCGGACGTTCCTCGGCGAGTCAGACATGCTCGCCTACCTCGCCATGATGGCTCCGCGCCTCGTGGAACTACGACGCGTCCTGAAGCCAACCGGCAGCATCTACCTACACTGTGATCCGACAGCGAGCCATTACCTGAAGATGTTGATGGATGCGGTCTTCGGACCGACGCACTACCGAAACGAAATCATTTGGAAGCGCACGAGCGGTCACAGTGACGCGCGTCGTCAATTCGCTGACCAGACCGATACGATCTTGTTTTACGCCTCAGGAGACGACTCGACCTTCAACGTGCAGTATGCAGCCTATTCAGACAAGTACATCAAGAGTCACTATTCCGCTGTCGATCACAATGGCCGACCCTATACGACGCGCGATCTCCGCAGTCCGCATCCACGCCCGAATCTCACCTATGACTATAAGGGCTACAAACCACATCCGAACGGATGGTCCGTCTCCCTGGAGCGGATGAAGGAGCTTGACGCGGCCGGGCTTCTGTATTTTCCACCCTCAACGAAAGGGCGCATTCGAGTGAAACGCTACCTGGACGAGATGCCTGGCACGCGAGTCGGCAATCTCTGGGACGACATACCGCCACTTAATTCACAGGCCCAGGAACGACTCGGCTATCCGACGCAGAAGCCTGAGGCCCTGCTCGAACGCATCATCAAAGCGAGCAGCAGTGAAGGTGACGTGCTGTGCGACCCATTTTGCGGTTGCGGAACGGCCGTCGCCGCCGCTCAGAAACTCAATCGTCGTTGGATCGGTATCGATATTACTCACCTGGCAATCGGCTTGATTCGCCATCGCCTGCGCGACAGCTACGGCGAGAGCGTGGACCACGCCTACCATGTGATTGGTGAGCCCGTCTCGATACAGGACGCGGCCGTCCTCGCCGCGTCAGACCCCTATCAGTTCCAGTGGTGGGCGCTCGGCCTTATCGGCGCTCGACCAGCGGAGGGCAAGAAAGGCGCGGACCAAGGCATCGATGGACGGATCTACTTCCACGAGGGCGACGGCACGACGCGACAAGTCATCCTTTCGGTGAAGGCTGGGAAGCTGCACGCGCCATACGTCCGCGATCTGCGCGGTGTCATCGACCGCGAGAAGGCCGCGCTTGGCGTGCTCCTAACGCTGGAGGAGCCCACGAAGGCCATGCGGACGGAAGCGGCCTCAGCGGGGTTCTACAAGTCCCCCTGGGGCACGCATCCGAAGCTCCAGGTCGTCACCGTTGGCGATCTGCTGGATGGAAAGCGGATCGACATGCCGCCAGTCCGACAGACCAGCGTCACCTACAAACGCGCGCCGAAGGCGCTCTCGAAGGCCGCTGAGCAGCGCCGGATGTTCGGTGAGGAGTGAGACTCACGGCGGCACCATGCACCCGCTCGCCGGTGTCATCGTTAAGCTCAGACGGGCAGACGAGCACCTTATAATCCTCTACCATGAAGTCGCGAAGTATCTTCAAGGCAGCCCTATAGCCCTTGAGAGCACGCACGATGCGAATGGTGACGGCCTGTTCATTCTCCGCGTTCGCAGTGAGCCACCGCTCCGCTTCGCCGCTCTCGTCGGGGATATTCTGCATAACATCAGGGCCGCGCTTGACTACTTTGCGCACGAATTGATCATCGCCAACGGATGTTCGACAAGTCGGCGCACGCAGTTCCCGATTGCCTGCACCCAGAAAGAGTTCGATAAACAGGCCATTGCTGACGACAAACTCGCCGGTATTGCGCTGCGAGGATACCGATTCATCGACGCGTTCCAGCCGCACCAGATGCGCGCCCCGTACAGCTACGCGCAGCATCCCCTCTGGCATCTGCACAATCTCTCCAATCTCGACAAGCATCGCGCGTTGCAACTCTGCGCCCTTGGTGCCTCGTGCCGCTGGCGATTCATTGATAGGCATGACCTCACAACCCGTGAGGACGTTCGGGATGAGGTGATGTATGACGGCGCGGTAGTGGGAAGAATGCCCAAGGCCCTCATTGACCAGAAATTCCGCATAGAGGGTAGCGTCTCCGGGCAAGTGTCGTTTCGTGATGAACCGGTCAGAGACCGCGAAGTGCTCGGCGTACTTCAGAGCCTCCGAGAGTTTGTCGGCGAGTTCATCATCAACGGCGCTGTGGAACTTCGGATCTTTGCACCGCTCCCGGATGACCTGATCCTGCACTCGCACGGCGTGCCTGACGCAATGCGCATCGAGTTGCCCAAGGACAGATTCAGACGGATCGACTGAGTGCATTTCGCATTCCTCCGCACAAGGGTATAGAATCGCCTTTGTATCGGGGGATCAGCGCGGGGAGCGCCTCAAGCGGAACAAATCGAAAGCGTCAGGTGTTTGTGGGCTGGCACCCGCAGACGCCTGACGCGCCGGTCACCTAGAATCTACCACGGAGCGCCGATGAAGCCTGTGAGCAGCGTCGAGATGCACGAAGGCGCGGATGCTTTTGAGCGCTTCCGCCGTGCCGCGAAAGCCGTTCTGACGGTGCCCAAGAGTGCTCTTCCGCCTCGACCATCTCGCGACAAGAAAAAGGCCGTCAAGCGCAAAGCCTAGCGGCCGGTCCGTTTCCCGCGTCCCTGCCGCGTCCGCTCCTTCTCAGTTCGCCCAACTCGCCGACTCCTGCATCCCGATCACCTGTTTCCATGTCAGGCGCTTGCCGACGATCTGTGATGCAGCCATCCTGAAGCGGTCGAAGTCGCTGGCGTCCTTCCGGTTGTTGAACCGATACGCCTGCTCGTCCAGGTAACGGAACAGGTGATACGGCTCGACGCTGACATACGTGCCCGCCAGTCCGCGCTTGAGCAAGGACCAGAAGTTCTCCATCCCGTTCGTGTGGACCTCGCCGTCGACATACTTGACGGCGTGGTCGATCACCTGATGCGCGTAGCGGCCCTCCAGCCCGTCATACGACAGCAGTTCGTCGGTGTAGAGTGCCGAGCCGGCCTCAACATGCTTGGTGACTTCGGCCCGTAGCGTCTTCTTCTTCCGGTTCTCGATCACTTGCGTGCGGACCTTGCCACCACGTTCGAGCATGCCGAGCACGGCCGTCTTATCCTTCCCGCCCGTGCCGGTGATCCGACGCTTGCGCTGCGCTGTGTGCATGTTCCGCGCCTTGCCGCCGATGAACGTCTCATCGACTTCGACCTCGCCTGACAACTTGTCGAAGGAACCATGGTGCAGGGCGAAGCGGAGCCGATGCGCCATGAACCATGCCGACTTCTGCGTAATCCCTAGGTCGCGGGCAATCTCGCAGCTCGACACGCCGTTCTTGCAGTTGACCAGCAGCCAAAGCGCCGAGAGCCACTTGTCCAGGCCGAGCGGCGAGTCCTCAAAGATGGTGCCCGTCTTCAGCGAGAATTGCGGCTTCGGGTGCTTGCCGTAGCACTTCCAGCGGCGCACGCTCGGCATCCAGAGCACGCGGTCGGATCCACAGGTCGGGCACGTCACCGTGCCGTCAGGCCAGCGCAGGTTTGTCAGAAATTCTCGGCAGTGCTCGAAATCCGCGAAGTAGAGAATGGCGTCTTGGAGCGTCTTGGGCGAATCCATGCTCTAAGGATAGGCGCTCTCTCTAAGTTAGTCAAGTAAATAGTTACCTTAATCTGCTCCGACAGCTTCCGGTCCGACTCCTGTGCGGCAGAACGCACAGCAGCTGCAAGCGAGCCTGGCGCTCGGGTCGTGAGCACCACGTCCTGTGTCCGGCCCTTGATTGGCACCTGCCCTGCCCTCCCCAAACGCAAAAAAGGGCCGCCCCTCCCAGCTTGGAGAAGCGGCCCAGTTGGAACCATTAGTTCCGGTTGGTTGGTGCCAATTACGGCACCGCGCCTTCGTTCTTAGTATACGCGAAAAACAGCCACGTCTCCTCCTCGGACTTCAAGGAGCGGTAGGCGCCGGTGATGCCTCCGTCTGTACCCGTGCCACTCGACTGCCAGCGGACACAGCGCTTTGGTCTACGTGCTCACTTCTTGCCCACCTTCACCCGCTCCTTCTCCCAGGTGTTGGCAGGCTTTCTGTCGGCCTGCTTCTTGGTGATGAACTTCCCGCTTCCAGAATCCCGGCGGATGAACTTGGTAGCCACAGTTGCACCTCAAATGATGTGGCGCTATCTCTTTCCTGTCGCCAGTCGTCGAGCCGACGTTGCCGTCGGCGGCGGTGGATGTTGACCGTCTTCCGGTTCTTTTAGCCCTTCGAGGATGGCTCCCTTCTGTTCCAACTGCTTTGCACCCGTGGTCTTCGAGTAGTCGAAATCGGCCATCAGCTTCACGACGTTCAAGCTTGGCAGGAAGTAAGGACCTTGCAGGCTGTTCACCGTCAGGTTCGTCAAATACTGCCTCGCGTATGGCAATAGGACAGCGACAGCCTGCAAGCACACGAAGTCCTCAAACTTGACGTCTGGCGCACCAGTCATTCCGAACTGGCCCACCGCATCCACTTTCGCGTAGTACGGTCGTCCTTTTCTGGCATCGATATTCAGCTCCAACCGAACCTCGAACGAGTGCCTGCCCCGGACGCGCCAATCCCAGCTGAAGCCAATCTGTTCTTCGTCCTCGGAAGAGGTCTCGGACGGTAGGCGCGGACCCATCTCAGCGACGGTCTGGTACACCTTCCGAATAACGTAACCGCTGAGCGGAAGTTGCGAGACAGCACTCACTTGAGTGCCTCCTTTGGTATTGTCGGGAGCGCCGTGGTCGGAGGCACCGGGACAAGATGTCGCTGCGTTTCCCCAAACGGAACGACCTTGGCCTGGCCCCTAGCGGTCGGCACCGGCGAGGCGTATTTGTGCACCGGCTTCTCGCTGCGCGACGTCGCAACGTCGAGCCGTCCACACCCGATCTCGTTCTTCTCAGCTAGATACTCGAACACCTCGGGAATGTCCCGGATGAGTCGAAGCAATTCGTCAGCCGTTCTGCTCTGAAAGACAGTCCCGCGCTCCCATCGAACTACAGTCTTGGCCCCAACTCCAAGGAGCTGTTCCAGTTGAACTTGAGTTAGACCGCGAGCCAGGCGGATTTCACGGACCTGGTCAGGCGACAGGAGGCCATCCTGCCGACGCAGCTCGTCTGACGCCGCTCGCTGTGCAGCGTCCATTTGCTCAGGTGAATAGAAAGTCTCTCCGCAACGCTCACACCGAAAGCGCGTCACCGGCACGACAGCTGACCGTCGGCCAATCTCCACTTCCGCGCGCTCGCGCACCTCGGTCAAGGAACCGCCGCAGAGACAGCGTGTGAGATTCATCGAGACTGGTCCTTCTTAAACGAAATAACAGCGACAGTGCCTTCATGTAGTTGCAGCTTCATGTACACCCGATGCTCGAGATACTTAGCGCGATAAACGTCCTGCATCAACCCGGGATAGCTATAGGAGGGAAGCGTCTTGTAGTAGTCCGTTGAATCAAGCTCGCAGACGCAGGCTTCGATGTCGCGTCTCTCCAGACCGAGCTGACCGGCGCCGGTGAGAGCCACATGAGTGACCATGTAGCGCCCTAGCTGAACAAGCTTTTGCATTTCGACGAGGTCATAAGCAGGGCAGTCCCCGTCGCTCACGACCTATGAAGGTAGCACAATGCTACCTTGGTGTGCAAACCGCAAATATTGCTAAGGAAAAGGCCACCCTCCGCCGCCAACCCTGAAACGCTAAACCTGACCGTGGAACGTGCGGAAGGGAATGCGGCACCGACCCATAGGTCGTCTTTGGTATGGCTCTTCTCCCAGGCTCACGCTGCCCGGCGAGTGTCGCCGGGCAGCGGCCCCTCCCAACGTTTCCTGGCTACCCGTTGGGGATTCGAACCCGTGTGATGACAATTCCGGAAACGGGCTGAGTCCATGGCGCTCCGGACGTAGGAAGGCGCCTGTCGACGCCATCGATGCCCACTCCTCCCACCTCGCAGGCGCAGCGAGTCCTCCGACGCAAGACTACACCGGCGCTCTACCGCCCCGCAGCATCAGCAAAGAGCCCGTTCGGGGTTTGCTGATCGGCGGTTGGAGGGTTGGCAGCCCTTGCCCCATTTGTTCCACCGCCGCACGGGCAGTGTCGTCATTCGCACGGATGTACCGCATAAAGGTCTGCGGTGAGTGGCCCAGAATCTTCGCGCCCGTCTTCGCGTCGCCGCCGACTAGCGGAGCCAATGCTGTCGCGAACGAGTGCCGGAAGCAGTGCGGCGTGAAGTATAGCGATGCCCCCGTGTACGGATCTTTCACTCGGCGAGCTGCCACAGTCACTTGGTAGTAAAGCTCGTGGTACCAGGGCACCCTCGTTTCGTCCGGCACGCACGTACGATCCGCCAGACGGTCGAAGAGGTCGTACTTGACGAACAGTGTCAGCGCCCCGATCCCATGCGCGTTGAGGGGAATCCGGCGCCTGGTCAGCTCTCGTTCCAGGCGCCCCGCATGACGCCGATGCTTCTCGGTGGGCATCATCACCACACGCTCCTGAAGCCGCAGGTCCTCGGGTTCAAGGAGCGCCAGTTCGCCGACGCGTGCGCCCGTGTGTGCCAGCACTGAGGCACGAATGAACGCTTTCGTAATGCGGTTGCGGTCGCGAGACGGTCGGTAAGGCACGACATCGTGCTGCATTGCCTGCACCAGCGCCCGGACTTGCTCGAGCGATGGGGCCCGATCGGTGCCGAAGTCGTACGGAGAGACTGGATAGTCCAACCGGGCTCGTCGCGAGCCCTCACGCAGGGCATTCCGAAAGCCGCCAACAGCAAAGTATCCGAACCTCCTGAGCGTGGTGCCGCCGTTGTAGCGACTCGGATAGTCCACGTATTGGCGACAGGCTTCAAGAGCTTCGCGTTTCAATATGACGACGCGAGGCTGCGCCTGCTCCACGGCGACGCGCACCACGCCGTGGCCCTTGACGGTGGTGTAGCGTTCCACGATCCGCTTCGCAGGCACACGTAGCAGGCCCGCTCGCAAGTCGAACGCGCGAGCATCGCGAATCGACCAGAGTTCCTGGATTGTGATCCCGGCGAATCCCAGCAGGGCGGTCCGCACCGACGAGAACGACGGGTGCTGGCGTTGCGCCACCAGTGGTGGGTTGCGCATCGCCTCCAGCAGCTCCATCACTACGGGCATTGGCTGTGCCTTCTCGACCTCAGGGGACTTCGGGGGCAAGCGATCTTTCAGCGCGAGCACTGGATTAGATCGCTCAGGATAGAGCACCACAAAGAGATTCGAGAGGTGGAGCGCCCGTGCCCGTAGCGTCGCTGACGTCCACTTCCGCGCCGACACCCCCTTCTTCTTCCGTACGACTGTGGCCTGCTTCCACTCTTCGAGCGCCAGTTCCACAAGTGCGGGCGTGATGGCGTCGGTCCTGAAGGCTGTCCCAAGCTTTGTGGTCAGCCAGGCCCGCCATACCTCCAGGTTATGAACGCGGCCGCGATAGTCGGAGGATGTCGCGCGCCTGGCAAGGTAGGTCTGGACATCGTCTTCGAATACGCCGGACTGCGCGCGCACCGAGTCCCGTCGGAGGTCTTGCACGCGCATCGCTCGTTCGTGCTGGAGGAAGTCGAGCGTCGCGCGTAGAGTGTCGCAGACATCTTGCGGGTACAACTGGTCGAATTCTCCAACGCCTCGCCGGCGTGCCCTTACCCGCCATACCCACTGGGGACATGCGGCCAAGTCTGCGGTCGTTCGCAGCGGCCGCCTCGTGTGCGGATGCGCGCGCGTGATGCCGACTGGCAGCCGGTCGGTTCGAGAAGCCATCGTGCCTGCTACTCCCGGTTGCGCAGAAGATAGCGCAACACATCAATGCCCGCGAACTGCACCCGGCGCGTGGTAGGGTGCAGCGGTCGGATCGGGAAGCGATTGCGCTGCCGCAGCCGATAGATCGTCGCGCGCGACATACCGATCCAGCGCGGCAAATCGTCCAACTCGATCACGGATGGTAGCTCGCGTGCGAGACGAGCCGCGTACTCGCGTTCGGCCTCGGTCAAGATAGCAGCCACAGGAGTCTCCTCTTTATCCTAGTACACCGAATACGTGCTGTACACAGCCGGCGTGTCAGTAAAACCACGGCTCGGCTGACACCGCAGAGCCAACGTCTGTCGCGACCGGGCTGTGCTGACGCTGCTCGCCAGCGACGTGGCCCTTTGATATGAGCGGCGTCAGCTCGTACTCGTCACTCACGGGCAGATACTTCCCCGTGCGAACCACGGCAGCAATTCGACGATGGCCGCAGAATCGGTCCAATTGCACTACGAGGTTGATGGAGTCCGCGATTTGGTGGCAGGCGGCGGCGTACGGCAGGTCGACGCCGGACTGCAGCACGCACGAGGCCAATCGGGACAACGCCTGGTGGGCTGAATTCGCGTGGATCGTGCACATTGACCCGGCGTGCCCGGTATTGAGCGCCTGTAGGAGGTCGTACGCTTCCCCGCCTCGGACCTCACCAAGAAGAATACGGTCTGGCCGGTGTCGCAATGTTGCGCGAAGGAGATCGCGAATCGTCACAGCCGGAAGGTCGCGAAGGGCCCGGCGTGCCTCGAAGCGCACCACGTTGGATTTGTCCAGTTGCAGCTCGCCCGTGTCTTCAATGATCACGACGCGATCCTGTGCGGGCAGCAGGCCAGCCAGAGCATTCAGTAGCGTGGTCTTGCCCGTGCTCGTCCCGCCGCTAATGAGAATGTTCTGGCGTCGCTCGATTGATTGGCAGAGGTGATCGAGCGTAGCGACACCCAGCGTGCCGACCTCCACGAGTTGATCCACCGTGTAGAGCCCCGTCCTGAACTTGCGGATCGTCAGCGTTGTGCCGTGCGGGCTGCACGGCGGGATTACGGCGGCGACACGTGAGCCATCTGGGAGCCGCGCATCAAGGATCGGCTGCTCCTCCGAGATGTCGTCGCCGAGCAGACGGGCAATGTTCCGGACCGCGACCTGCAGGTTCTTCTCGGTGAGCTGCACGCGTGTTGCCTCGGTGAGCGTGCCTTGACGTTCCACGAACACCCGCCCGCCGGGGTTCACCATGATCTCGCTGACCTCCGAATCCTGTAGGAAGGGGGCGATCGGCCGGAGAAACGGCAGGATGATCTCGAAGCTCACGGTCACACCTCTCCTCGACGTACCTGCTCGAAGTACGTCCGCTGGCGATCCAAGTAGCTGGGCTTCAGATAGCAGAACGTTGGCGGCTGTGGATTGAGTCCGTCGTACGCGAGAACAATGGCCTGGGCGTTCCGCAGCTCGGCGAACACCTTCGCCTCGAAGACGTTGTCGCGGTGGACTGCGTAGCTCTTCGACGTGCTGATCGTCGACTTGTGCGCCGCGGCTTGTCCGGTGAGCACGCTGATGCGGGCGTCCTGGCCACTCTCGGCCAGGTGGTACTGCGGCACGAGGCGCTCCGCCCGCCCGCAGAGGTCGCTCGCGACCTTCGCGCTGAAATCGTCCGTGAGCGCCAGGAACACCTTGGTCCGGAAGGTCTGGAGAAGCGTCCGCCAGCTCTCGCCCGGGAGCGCGGACTTGAGCGAGCTCAGACTCTGCGTCGCCACGATGGCGATGCACTTGCCCTGGCGTGAGAGGCTGAAGAACTTCTCATCACCGGTCGGATCTCCTCCCCCGCCGTCGCGAACGCGTGGTACTCGTCGCAGAGGAACAGCACCTCTCGCCAGTGTCGAGCGGACTGCGCGGCCATCGCCGGGATGCGCGCCAGGACGGCTCGCTGGAAGTCCTGCTTCATCATCGTCCCAATGACTTTGGCGAGCGCGGGGTTCGTGGCCATCGGGAAGTTCAGGGCGCACATCCGGCCGGTGTCGAGGAGCGTGCCGAACGGGGGCAGCGGCCGGCCGTACCGGCCATCGGCGTTCGCGATCGGGTCGTAGCACGCCTTGGGTGGACAGAAGACGTATTTCACGGCGGGACTGTCATCGAAGAGCGACAGGAACACCGAAATCCCTTCGATGATGGAGGTCCGCAGCTTGGGTTCGATCCGGCGCCAATCGTGCTCGAACCACCGCTTAACGGCCTCGAGCTGCTGCAGGCGGGGATCGTCGTCAAGGGTCTTGCGCCGCCGGCTGTACGTGATGTTGTGGGCCTCAAGGCGCGTCCGGACCTCCTCGGTGTCGGGCCCCGCCACGTGGCCGGACGCGGGATCCAGTTGCATCCCCAGTTCGCCCCACTTGGCATCGGACTCGTACGCGTCACGCGAGAACACGACCTCCATGGCCGGCCTGAGCCGAGCCTCGCCTTCGGCCAGCTTCTCCGCGAGCCGATCCGGGTTGATCGCGCACTCGTACACATCGAACAGCGTCACGTAGTCGTCGACGACCTTGTGGAGCAGGATGATGAACTTCACGAGGTTCGTGTAGGCCTGCTGCCAGAACGGCTCCTTCCCTTTCCCGAACACGGCATTCACCAGGGACGCGATCCCATAGGCCAGGGCGTAGGCGTCGAGGTCGTTGTGGAGCGGGTTGTAGCGCCAGGCGCCGTCCAGGCTGACCTCCAGGTAGTCCTCCCCGCGGCCGTGCTGCTGCGGCAGACGCCGGATGTCGTGGCAGAAGTCGCCTTTGACCTCGAGGACGAGACCGCCGATGCGGCGCTCCGGATCCCTTGAGCGGTAGCCGAGGATCTGGTCGGCATAGGGATAGAGGCACCCGGTGGTCTTGCCGCTGCCGACGGCGCCGATCACGGCGATGCCGGTGAAGAGCCCGGCCGCGGGCACGGTCAACCACGTCGGATGTTCGACCGGCACCGGCTTGAGCGGATGGTGCTGCTCGCCGAGCACGACGAACAAGGATTCGCGGGTCTCGACCTCCGGAAACGGGGGCAACGGCCCCGGTGCGCCGTGCGGCTGCCGCCCGCGGATGAAGATGTACGCGAGCGCACCGATCACCGACGCGGCCAGGTACGGCGTCGTGAACAGCAGCGTCACATACCCCACGTACAACGTCCGGTAGAGCCCCGGCCGATACACGGCGATCAGCCCCAGGATGGGGTCGTCGGCACGCCACGGGACGATGGTGCGGCCGGCGAAGCCCAGGACGCCGGCGACCACGCCGCTCACCCACGCCCGGTGCTCGAGGAGTCTCCTCACGCGCGGTCCTTGCCGGCTGGGCGGCGTGTCGCCTCGGAGGGTGCGTTGCGCGTCGTGTCCGGCGATGTACCGGCTACGGCGGCCGGCGGCGCAGCCACCGTCGTAGTCGTGCTCTTGGCCGGATGCTCCCGCGCGCGCTGCCAGGCGAGGAAGTCCTTGTCGTGGCGGAAGACGCGGCGCAGGGCTTCCGACACGATGTACTCCTTGGTGCTGCCCAGAAACTCGGCGTAGTCACGGAGCTGCGTGTGCAGCTCGCGCTCCAAGCGCAGCGGGACCGGATCTCGGTCTGGTGCGGCGGGCGGCGCAGGAATCAACGGCACGGGATGATCCTTTCGTGAGCGTGTCGCGCATCCGCGTGTGGTGCGCCGGCGCGATTGTTCGTTGTTCGAATCGTGATCACGGGTCCGAGACAGGAGCGACCCCACGGCGTGGTACGCGGGCTGCCAGCAGCCCGGTCCGCCGGACAGGGGGTCGCTCCTGTCTCGGACCCCCTCGGCCCCGCTTCCGCGACGCCGACGGGCGGCGCCGTCAACCTGCGGTCGTGCGGGCGTTTGCGCCCCGGCGGTGGCGACTTTTCCACCGCCCCGGGCAAGGAACCTGCCCTGCCCGGGCACGACAGCGCGCGCCGGCGTTTACGAGGCATCCGTGTGGGCATCGAGGCCCTCCGTGACCAGGTACGGGTGCGGCAAAATGACGGCCTCGAAGGCTGCGGGCCCAGGGTGATTGGCCCCCGGCTCGCCCGCCCGCGCGAGGGCCGCGTCCCCGTCCAGGGTCCAGGCGACATAGAGGGGGTCAAGGTCGCGTCCGACCCGGGCGCGCCAGCTCAAATAGCGATTGAGCCCCTCCGTCCTGAGCTCGGCCCAGGCCTGTCGCTCGTAGAGCCGGCGCAGGCGGAAGAACGCGCCGATGTCCTCACGCGCCAGCCCTGGCGCGACCTCCGGGGCGACCCCGAAGGCCCGCTCGAAGACGGCGGCGGCGAGCCTCGCCTGTTGGGGACGCTCCCCCACGTACAGGACCTGGCGGCGCGGCAACGCCGCGAGCAGCTGGGCATGGTGGCGCAAGAAGGTCGCGAAGCCCGAGAGGGAGCGGGCGCCGTCGTCCACGTAGCCACACACGACGGTCGGGGCGGTGCCATCGGCCTCGAGCAGACCGAACAGCAGTGGGTCCGGAAAGTAGCGGATGATCGGCGCCGCGGACCGGTAGTGCTGGAGCGCCTGCTGCGGGAGCCGCGCGCGGTCGAGGCCCAGGCGATCGCAGTACGCGACGCGTTCGGGTTCGCTCGCGAGGAACTGCAGGTCGGGACGGAGGAGTGCGAGGTCGAGCCCCATCAGGCGCCCCTTGATCGCCAGCACCGGACGGCGGCGCCGGTCGCCCCAGGTGGTGCCGGGCGCCCCCGTATAGAGCGCCTGCGACGCCAAGTGATAGACGTGCGTCGTGCGGCAGAAGGTGTGCCGCGTCGCGTGACGGCGGACCAGGAGCCGACGCGTGAACTCGACGACCGCCCGCCCTTTGGTGCAGCCCATCCAGTCGAGGTACTGCCGCCGGATGAAGTAGCCGCCGTGGCGGGCCACACACGCGAGAAAGGCCGCCTGGCGCGGCGGGTAGCCCAGGCCTTCAATGGCGATGGCGCGCGGGTCCGGGGCGGTCATAGGGAGAAGATCTCCGCGACGACGCCGCGGTCCTCGAGGGCGGCAGTCAAGCGTCCGGTCTGCGAGGCCGGCGCGTAGATGGTGAAGCCGGCCTGCGCCTTCTGGAGGTCACTCAGTGGCATCGGGCGCTCCTATCGACGGGAGCCTCAGGCAAAAGGCGTGACAGGTCGCCGCGATTCGGGCCGGGACACCAGTGCGCCCCCCGGTCGGTCCGCACGCCGACGCGCAACAGACGCGTCTTTCTTGAAGAAACGTGCGCGAGCGACGTACGTCGAGCGCGTCGCACATCAGGGAGCACGTCTGCGCGCGCCGGTTGTCCGGGGCGCGGCCGAGGGTCAGAGATGACCCTGAGGGTCAGACCACAGGGTCATTTCTGACCCCCGAATGACGCGCGGCCCCCACGTCACGGGCGGCACGCAGGCGACGCTTCAGCATCGACGACGAGATCCCGAGGTCCACGGCCGCCCGGACGCGGTCGCCGCCGTGGCGCTCGAGGACCGCGCGGATGTACGCCGCCTCGTGGGCCCAGAAGGGAGGCGGTGGGCGTCGGCGCACGGCCCGCTCGCCTGCACCCCCTCCGATAGATCGTCCGGTCGCTGTCGCACGGGCGGAACGGGCAGGTCGATGGCCCGGGGCCGGTGATAGAGATCCCGCACGGAACCCGTGGGCCGAGACCTCGGCCCAGAGGTCCCGATTGGTCGCGGCGATCACCCGGATGTCCACCCAGCGCGGCCGCGCCTCCCGCACCCGCACGACTCCGCGCTCCTCGCGCGGGTGCACGAAGGTGCTGTCGAGGGTGCCGCGACTAACGTCGTGAAACGCGCCCAACCGGTGCGTCGTGAAGAGCAACGATCGCGAACACCTCGGCGGCTTCGTCGCCCAGCACGCGCACGAGCAGGCGGGCGGCAGCCTGAGGCGTCGTGAAGGCCTCGCCGAGCAGGACGGGCTGGCCCGCCTGATCGTGCTTGACGGTGTAGCAGATGGTCAGTTCGCGAAGGCTCGGCGTCGTGTTGGCCATCGGCGACACGACGCGGCGACGAACAACCCTGCGGCGGGCGTGCCAGGCATGCGCCTGGCGCGAGCACGTCCGTACGGACCTCTGCGGCCCGATCCCGTGTGGCGCCAACCGAGCCGCTGCAGAAGACCAAGGGAATGGCGAGACCGCGTGGAACGGCACGCGATGCCAGGGGTTGAGCGGAGGGGATGAGCGACGCAAGAAGAAGCGGCCGGCGCCCGTGGCGCCGACCGCCTGGCCGCGCTACAGCTGCGCGGTGACGTCGTCGTAGGTCTGCAGGATCAGGTCACGAACGGCTGCCTGCGCGGTCGTGTCGGCGACCGGGCGCAGCAACGCGAAGCTGCGGCGCTCGCCGTTCACCGAGGTACTGCCGCGCCGGGAACGTCACGTTGCGGCCGCTGCCGCCGCGGCGCTCCCGAATCGCGAAGCCGACGAGCTTGAGGCCCGCGAGCGGGCCGCTGGTGAAGTGCAGTTCGGCGTCGGCCAGCTTCCTGGGCTGGTTGCCCGCGTCGTTGGCGCTGATCTTCACAGTCACGGGGTCAGTGGACGTGGCGGTCATCATGGTTCTGTCTCTCCTCAGGAACCGTGATTGGTTCCTTCGCGCCCAAAGGAACCATCACGCTTCCTGCAGAGAGCAGAAGCTCCAGGCGACGGCGCCCCGCCGGCCGGGCGGCCGCACCGGGCGTGACAGGTCCCGTGGCACGCCGCGTCAGCGGGAACCCGGTGCAGCGCGGCTGGCGTCCGTGGCACCGGCGACTGGCGCGCACCACTGACCGCACACCGATCCCACGCCCGTGTCAGTACGTGCCGAGCGAACGAACTCGGTGATGCGACGTGACGGCGACACCGGCTGGCCAGTTCGGCCTGTCAAGGGTTGACGAGCGACGAAGATGGAAGATGATCGAGCGGGGCTAGACTAAGTCTAGCGGACGTGCTGGACCAGAACCGCGAGCACTTGCACGGCGACGGCCAGGACGGTGAAACCAAAGACAGCCGTCAGGAGTCCCGCGACTACAAGCCACTTCCTTTCTCCGCAACTCTGGACCGACCTTGAAGCGACACTAGCCCCCTGGTGGAAAGCGTCAAGCTCGGCACATTGCACGCCTCGAGTGTTCAGCGGCAGAGCACCGCGACCAGGACCTTACGAACGACGACAGGTCATATGTCATCAGCTCAAGCACCACCCGCGCCGCGCGCACTCACGAGAAAACCTTGAACGCTCCCTGCACCTGTCTGGCAACGTCAGGGTGGCGGCAACCGGCTCGGCCGTCGGCGAGAGCGTCGGGCCATTGCGTTCGCGGCGTCCGGAATCAGAGATCGTCGGGGTCAGCCAACTCCCATCGGAGTAGACTGGACAACAGGGTCGTATGAAGTCCTCCGTCAAAGGCCCGTTCTCTCGGGCGTTGACTGCCGCCGTGGTCGTCACCGCATGCGCAGCCGTAGTGAGCGCGCAGATCTGGCGGGGCGGTTATGGCTTTCGCCACGAGCCTCCACGCGCCCCCACGGCGGACACCTTCCAAGGCGCCTTCAACTTCTGCCGGCTCATGTTCACCAGGAATCGGCGCGAGAAGCAGGGCTGGCGCACCGACTATCCGGGCGCCGACGTCAACTTCAGCGTGCGGCTGTCGGAGCTGACGAAAGCGCCCGTGACCATGGATGGCGAGGGCGAGCCGGACTACGCCACGATTGCGATCACGGACGATGCCCTTTTCAAATGTCCCATCTCGATCATTGAGGACGCTGGCACGGCGGTCTTCACCGACGAGGAGGTCGCGCGCCTGCGCCTGTATCTCCTGAAAGGCGGATTCATCTTCGCCACCGACTACCACGGCGCGCTCGCGCGGGAGCAGTTGAACGAGCAGATGCGCCGCGTCCTGCCGGAGTACCCGATCGTGGACGTGCCGATGGACCACCCGATCTGGCACATGATGTTCAACTTGGACAAGATTCCGCAGATGGCATCCTTCGAGCGCTGGAGTCGGTGCGGCTGTAACTACGAACGACGCGCCGACGGCCCACCCGACGTGCACGCCATCGAGGACACCCACGGCCGCATCCTGGTGCTCATGCTCCACAACAGCGACATCCCGGATGGCTGGGAGCGCGAAGCGGCGGATCCGACCTACTTCGAGCGCTTCTCGCCAGACGCCTACGCCGTCGGCATCGACGTCGTCCTCTACGCGATGACGCACTGACTGTGAGGAGTGAGGAGGAGGATGGTCTTCCCGCTCGCGATCTGGTGAGCCGCGCCGGCCGGACATCCTTTCCGCCGCGATCTCGTGGTGACGGGCCGATTGGCGCCGTGGGCTTCTGCTTCCGCTCAGACGAGTTGGGACGTGCCGCCGCGGCGCGATAGACTCGATGCGTGGCCCGGCGCTTGTGGATGCTCACCGCCGTCGTCCTGGCGACCGCGCTGGGCGGCCACGTGCGACTCGTTCCCGCGCGGGAACCGGCCACGCCAGGGGCGTTCTCGGTCAATATCTACGCCCACACCGGGACGCAGTGGCTGTCTCCGGCCGCCGCGCGCGCTCGGCCTCTCGTGTACGTTCCGAATTCACGGTCGTCGACGGTGTCGGTTATCGATCCCGCCACGTATCGGGTGATTCGCACGTTCTCGACTGGCGCGCTTCCCGAGCATGTCGTGCCCGCCTACGACCTCACGACGCTCTGGGTGACGAACGACGAAGGGAACAGCCTGACGCCGATTGATCCGACGACCGGCGAGCCGGGAATACGGGTACCCGTCGATGATCCCTACAACCTCTACTTCACACCAGACGGCCAGTTCGCGCTGGTGATTGCGGAACGGCTGGACCGCATCGACTTTCGCGACCCGCGCACATGGGCGCTCGTCCAATCGCTCCCCGTCGCGTGCCGCGGCGTCGACCACCTCGAGTTCACGACGGACGGGCGCTATGCCATCGCGACCTGTGAGTTCTCGGGGCAGTTGGTAAAGATTGATGTCGCCGCGCGGGCCGTGGTCGCGCGTCTCGTCTTGGGCACCCGTGCCTCGGGCTCGATGCCGCAGGACATTCGGTCGTCACCGGACGGCGAGGTGTTCTACGTCGCGGACATGAAGAACGGCGGGGTGTTTCTGATCGATCCCATCGCGTTCTCGCAGGTGGGCTTCATCCGGACCGGCATTGGAACGCATGGACTCTATCCCAGCCGTGATGGCACGGGACTGTATGTGACGAACCGGGGCTGGAGTACGCCGGACGCCGGTCCCCACGGCCCGGGCTCGATCACGGTATTGGACTTCTCAACCAGACGGATCGTGGCCCACTGGCCCGTCCCCGGCGGGGGCAGTCCGGACATGGGCGGCGTCACCGCCGATGGCCGCGAACTGTGGGTCTCGGGTCGCTACGACCGCGAGGTCTACGTGTTCGACACGACCACGGGTGCATTGACGCACCGGATTCCAGTCGGTGAGGAGCCGCACGGACTCTGCGTGTGGCCTCAGCCCGGACGATATTCCCTGGGTCATACGGGAAACATGCGCTGACGGGCGACGAATCTGACGACGGGGTCCGCCTGCAGTGGCCAGCTCATCTCACCCTCCTCCCCAAAGCCGCTATGGGCCGACGCTGGCGAGATGCAGTAGCGCAGGAGACTTCGGTGCTACGATGCCTGCACGTGGGCAACACACCATCGCGACTCCCATGTGCGCGATCGCACACGATCTCGACGTTGTGCACGATGTTCGACGCGTGCCTGCTCGAATATGCACACCGGAAGGGACGGAGCCACGCAGGGGAACACTTCTACGAGCGCACACTCGCACGACGGCGACAGCGAGCGTTTGAAGTCCTGGGCTCAGACGCGCTTTTCGCGGAGTACAGCTACGCGGCGTTGGCGACGTGGGTCGGGCGCGAGGATCTGGTCGCGTTCGATCTGTTCCGAGAGACGCTCTCGCACGTCGTGCTCGCGGTGACCGATCTGGCGAACCTCAGCCTGCTCGATCTCGATCACGCCACCAGTGAGTACATCCTGCCCCCGTTGGTGCACCTGTGTGACACCACCCGGTTGACGACGGCGCAGCCGTGCTCCCTCATCGCGACGGCGAAACTCCTGCATGTCCTGTTGCCCGATCTGGTCCCACCCATTGATCGGCGACACACGCTCACGTTCTTGTTCGGATCGGCGGCTGCGCCGCACGGATCCGCGCCTTCAGAACTGTTCCGGATCGTCTTTGGCACGTTCGTGCACATCGGCAGCAAAGTGGCGCCGTCCATTCGCAACGCCGTGGACACCGATCCGACCTGCTGCCCCGGACACGCCAAGGTGATCGATAACGCCATCATCGGATTCGTGGAAAGCCAATGACGGGAAGATGTTCGCACCGTCGAGTCACGCGCAGCCTTCGCCGTTCTAATGAAGTCGACCAGCCCGGCGAATCAGTACTCGCCACCACCCGACATGCCCAACGCCCATGTCCGCGGGTTGCAAGGAGCCGCGCGCAATTAATCTAGAACGTCGCTCAAGATCGACACGCCATGCGAGCGTCCGGCGTCAGTGTGGAGAACCGAGATTCAGCGTCAGCCCTGCTCATGGATGGTTCAGGAATCTGAAGTAGAACGCGACGAATACCAAAACGACGCCGACATTCGCCATGAGCCGTTCCCAGAACTGGTTCCTGAAGAACAGAATGTCCACAGTGACGACGACGGCTGCCATGAGCACGATGTAGAGTACGGTGGTTGCCGGTCTTTCCAATTGTCACTCCCAATTCGTACTGTCCGGCGCGACGACCTAAGCTAAACGCTTGGCTGGCACGCGACTCTTGTCGCACCCACCTAGCGATCTCCGGGATCGAACCGCCCATTGATCCACGAGAAGGTCAGCGTGCCCGCACTGATCACGGCACACGTGGCGACGGTGCGCCAGAGGGCATCTCTGCCCGTAAACTCCCAGATCGCCAACACGGCAGCCACCACCGCCACGGCGATGCAGGCGCTAGTCGTCCAGAACGAGACCGTCACGACGAGCGAGTGGTTGAGGTAGCCGCGCCGTCTTGGTGTGCCGGATTCGATGTTCATGGGTGTGCGCGCGCGATCAGGGATTCTCGCTGCTGGTTGCCGCCTTGCCGGGACGACCGGGTACGTGCGTCGTCAGATGCTTCGCGATGAACTCGCGCACGAGATTCTGCCCGGCGCGCCCCACCATGCCGATGGCGGCGTTCGTGAAGACTAAGCCCACTCCTCGACTCGATGCTGGATAGTACAGATTGGAGAGGGCGCCAGCGGAGATACTACTGAGGAGGTACGAATAGTTGGGCATGAGGTGTCCCATGTCGCTGCGTGCAACAAAGGCATCGCCCACTGCGTGGCGTATCCGCGACCACGTGGACCCTGATCCCTGGTAGAAGTATCGTGGGTCTTGGTGGAACAGCGACGGAAACACCGCCCGGCTCAGGAGCTCGCGGGTCTGTTCATCCGCAAACGATGCGCCCCACCGTCTTCCGTACCCTTCGAGGCCGCGCCCGTATCCGGGATACGCATGGCTCGCCTGTTCAATACCCGCCCCGAGGCTGGTGCCGATGAACGACATCGGATCGATCGCGGCGCGACTCGCCAGGGAGAACTTCTGCGCGGTGTTCAGCGGAGCGGCATTCCAGACATAACTGGTATAGAAGTTGGGAATCGCGCCGAGGATCCGCTGCTTCTCTTCAGCCCGCATCTGCTGAGCGGCGATGACCTCCGTGGGACGCACATCGACGGTCGTGCTGATCGCCGCAATCGACAGGACCAGGCTGGCGACGTGAACGGCTTGCTGTGCGGTCACGGTGAATGTGGCAGATGTGTAGGGCTGAAAGCCCTGTGCCGTGATCGCGAGGGCGTACGAGCCGCCAGGAAGCCCGGTGAGTGCAAAGGTGCCGTTCGCGCCGGTGACGGTGGAGCGCACGGTCGACCCGTCACGCTCGGTCACGGTGACGTCTGCACCTGCGACGACAGCTCCGCTCGCGTCCAGGACCGTTCCGGATACGCTGGCGGTTTCGGTGGTCTGTTCAATCGATTGTGAGGCTATGGCGACAGGGTTGGCGATCTGCGCCTGGCGTTGCCCCGCCTGAGGTTCGGTGCTCGCTTGGGCACTTGCCACAGCGCCCGTCAGCAGGAGAAGAACGCCAACGACAGACGCCGAACGCAAGATGAGCATCTCGCGACTTCACTGTAGTGTCCGCGGGCCATTTCGTCAACGCGAAGTTAGATCCCTTGTACACGCCGTAGCCGCCAGTCATGTTGCGCGTGCTTCTCGCTCTGACGCTGGTCTGGGGAACCTCGTTTTCGAGAGAAGAAACGCCTCAAAGTGTTGGGCGTCGACGGTGCCCGCGCGAGACGTCTTCCCCAGCGACCGTGAGCGCAGCGGCGTACCCTCGAACCGTACCTGGATGAGCAATGGCGGCGTGAGATCGTAGCGAAGGATCTGCCGCTCGCCGATTCGATACAATTCCTCCGGTTCGACGTAGACGGTATCGGCAAGGTCATTGCCGCACGGCCGCGAAATCGAGAATCTCCGGCAGTTCGATTGGCGTGAAGTCCGGGAGCGCCGAGCGGACATCTTCCGCGATCCGGCCCACCGGATTCTCAGGGAGGTCCGTCAGGCGCGGGCGCGCCAGGAGCTCGATTACCTTGCCTGGATGGCCATCCTGTTCGAGGCCCATCATGAGCTGTACGGCTTGGCCCGTCGCTTGGCACCCATAGCGGATGATGCGCTGGACCTCGTCCAGGACACCTTCTTGCGAGCCGCCCACTCGCTGCCTTCGGTTCCGCTTGGACCCGGTCCCGAGGAGGTTTGGCTGGTTCGGGTGCTCGTCACCTCCGTTACGACTAGTGGCGTCGCGGAACCATACGCAGCTGACATCGTTGGGACACGAGGCGCCCTCCGTCGCCAGAGACGAGGGGCGGTCTTTGTGGCCCGCGCGACGCTGTGGCGGGCGCTCGACCGACTCACGCCACGCCGTCGGAGGTGCCGGTGTTGTACGAGCATGATGGCCTGACCGCGCCAGCCATCGCCGCTCTCCTCGGGTCCAGCACCGGCACCGTCCGCCGGCGCCTGTCGAGGGGATGTCACGAGTTGGCAAGCATCCTGAATGTGAGCTGACCGTCGGCCGAACACCGTCAGTTCTGGCGAAGCGCTTCGGCGGGATCGATGCGCGAAGCCCGCCACGCCGGCAACCAGCCCGCGGCAGCCGCAACGGCGCCCAGTGTGACAACGGCAGCCGTGAACGTGACAGGATCGAGCGGTGCCAGCCGGTACAGCAGGGGGCCGATGAATCTCGAGACCCAGATGCTGATGGCCGCGCCGCACGTAATGCCAAGCGCGATCAGCCACACCACGCGCGCCATGACGAGACGCAGCACACCGTTGGGTGGCGCGCCGATCGCCAGACGGATCCCCAACTCGGTCCGCCGGCGTGCCACGGCGTAGGCCGTCACGCCGTACAAGCCGACGCTCGCAAGCAGCAAGGCCAGGCCGCCGAAGAATCCCGACAACCAAGCGACGACGCGCTCCTGAGCAAGCGAGTCCTGCACCTGACCCGAAAGCGAGGTAAATGTGACGGCCAGGTCCGGACTCGCCGCGCGCACCGCCTGGGCAACGCTCGTGACGAGGCGGCTCGGCGATCCGCCCAGGACTTTGACAGCCAAGTCCAGTTGATCGGTGGTCGGGGCCCAGGTGGCTTGCGCCAGGGGGACAAAGACCACGGGCCGAACGGGAGCGCGAACAGACTGGTACACCGCGTCGGCTGACACGCCGACAATTTCCATCGTGAGTGCTGGAGACGTTGACTGGATGGTCTGACCGATGGGATTGCCGGCCGGCAGAAAGGCTCGGGCAAAGGCTTCGTTCACGACGGTGACCAGCGGACTCCCTTTCACGTCGCGATCGTCGAAGTCGCGGCCCGTCACGATGGGCGTGCCGAACGTGTCGAATGAGCCCGGCCCAACAAAGTCGAGAATGACCCGCCGAGCCTCGACTGGCATCGCCCCGAGCGGCGCGCCGCCGGCCCGTTCGAGGGGCAAGACGAACGTGCCATCAAAAGGCGGCGTCTGCATCGACAGTGCCGCGCCGGCAACGCCGGTCAGCGAGCGCACGTCGTCTCGCACGGCGTCGAACAACTGCAAGCGCTGAGCGGTCTCGAGGGGAGCGCTGTGGGCGTTGATCCGGGCCACCAGCACATGGTCGCGGTCGAAGCCCAGATTCCGAGTCGCCAGAGCAAAGAAGGTGCGCCCCAAGAGTCCTGCGATCAGCACGAGGACCAGCGACAGCGCGATCTGGGCCACGACGAGGCCGCTGTCGAACCTGTAAGGGCGGCCGCCTGCATTCGGCTGCCGCGCGGTCAGGGCATCAATGGGCGACGCCTTCGACATCAGGACCGCTGGCGTCACCCCAGCCAGCACGGCGGTTGCGGTCATGACGAGTGTCGTGAAGGCGAGCAGGTGCCCATCAAGCGACAGGTTCAGGAACAGCGGCTTCGTTCGAGTGGACAGCTGTCGGACCACCACCGCACTTCCCCACCGCGCCACGATCCATCCACATGTAGCACCCAAGCCGGCCAATAGTGCGCTCTCGATGAAGAACTGTCGTGCGAGGCGCCAGCGCGACGCGCCAAGCGCAACGCGGACACTGAGCTCATGACGCCGCGTCATGGCCTTCGACAGCAAGAGATTCGCGATGTTGGCACACGCGATTAGGAGAACAACGGACACGAGTATCCAGCTCGTGACGAGCGGCCGCTCGTAGGCAGGGCGGAGGCTCGAGTCGCCCGTCGCCGCCGGCACCAGCCGGAAGCTCTGCGAGAGGTACGCCTTGAGGTAGGCGGCCGACCAGCGCGGCTGCGTCGCGTCGAGAATCGGAGCGGCCTCCGCCTGGAGCCGCTCGGTCGCCGCCTCCCGGGTGTCATGAGACCGCAAGCGTCCGATCACGTTCAGCCACATGGCGCTGCGATTGTCCAACAGTGCCTCATGGCGGCCGATCAGCGGTTCAACGTACATCGGCACGATTACGTCGAATGTTCGCCCCACGTCGAGACCGAAGAAGTCTGGCGGGGTGACACCAATCACCGTCAGCGGGACGTGTTCGAGCGGCACGCGTCGGCCAAGCACCGTGGCCGAGCCACCGAAGTGCTCCTGCCAGTAGGCGTAGCTGATCACGGCCACCGGACCCCGAGGTCCGCCACCGCGCACATCGTCCGCCCCGGGGAACACGCGCCCCACAACGGCCTGGATGCCCAGCGTATCGAAGAAGGAACCGCTGGCGAACAGGCAATCGACGGTCTGCGTGTCACCCGGGAACGTCACGTTCGCGCGACGCGCCGCCGAGTACGCCGCGACGTCTTGGAACAGCTCGCGCCGATCGCGCAGCTGCTCCCAGACGGCGGTGTTCCATTCAGGCAGGCCAGGTCGGGGAGCAGACTTGAGGACGACGAGCCCAGCCGGGTCGCGAACGGGAAGGGCCCGCAACAGGAGGGCGTTGACGAGCGAGAAGATCGCCGTGTTGGCGCCAATTCCGATCGCCAGTGACAACACGGCGACCCCGGTCACGACAGGCGTGGCGCGGAAGTTCCGAATGGCGAGACGGACGTCCTGGGCCAATCCGCGAATCAACGACGCCGCACCGAGCAGCCGAGAACGACCACCGCCGGCTCTCGTCCGCATCGTCATGTGGCAGATAGTGCAGCCACCCTGGGCAGCGTGTCAAAGCGCTGGCTGTGTAGTCTCCGTTGGTGGACGGAGGGCTACTTACAAGGGCCAAGCAATCGCCAACCGATTGCCACGCTGAGCAAGACTGGCAGCACCGTCCACAAGAGCGCCTTTTCATGAGGTCTGAGGGCGACGAGCTTGCCGAATTCTTGCGGTTATCGCGCCACGCGATGTCTCGGCAGACGCGGCGCGGAGTCCACCGGCGCGACTATCTGGTTAGGTAGAAGTGCACGGCTGGCGTAATGATAAGCGACAGGACCATCGAGATCAGGATGCCGCCGATGACCGCGACCGCGAGCGGCTGCAGCATCTGCGATCCCGAGCCGATCGCGAAGGCGAGCGGCGCCATGCCGGCCACCGCAGCCAGCGCAGTCATCGTGATGGGCCGCAGCCGGCGCCGTCCCGCCTGAATCATGGCTTCCTCGGCGCTCATGCCGAGCTCCCGGAACTTGTGATCCGCGTCGAGCAGCAGGATCCCGTTCTTAGCGACGATGCCGACGACCATGATGAGGCCCATGAACGACGTCACGTTGAACGTAATCCCGGCGAGGAGCAGGGCGAAGAAGACGCCGGCTGTCGACAGGAGCGCGGACGCCAGGATGGCCGTCGGCGCCGCGAACGACCCAAACTCGACGAGGAGCACGGCAAACACGAGCACCAGCGCGAGCACCAGCACGAGCGACAGGTCGCGGAATGACTGCTGCTGCTGGGCGTAGAGCCCACCGTACTCCACGCGGATCGACGGCGGCAGATGCATGTCAGCAATGGCGGCCTGCACCTCCGCGATGCCCGTGCCGAGCGACATGCCCTCAAGGCGCGCGGTGACGTCAACTTCGCGCTGGAGGTTCTGGCGGAGGATCTCGGTCTGGCCGGGCTCTTCGGTCACGGTGGCGAGCGAGCCGAGCGTGGCGGTACGGCCGATCGAGCTGACCAGCAGCGTATTCGTCATGGCCTCAAGGGACGTGCGATTGGCATCGGGAAACCGCACGCGGATGTTGTAGGCGCGGTCGTTGGCGACGACCGGCGTCGCCGCGACGTCGCCGAGGAGGATAGCGCTCGCGTCGGTCGACACCTCCTCCGGCGTGAACCCGGCCTGCGCGGCCACGGTCGGATTCACGTGGAACGTGACGGCCGGACCGCTCACGGAATTCTCGACGCCGTTCAGGATGTCGACAACGCCGCCGATCTTCGCAATGCGGTCGGCCACGGCCGGTGCCGTTCGGTTCAGGAGGCCCGCATCCTCCGAGAAGAGCTTCAGGTCGATCGGGTCGGGGTTGCCGGTGAGGTCACCGATCATGTCCTCGAGCACCTGGAAGAAGTCGACATTCAGCTCCGGCTCGCTCTGCTCGATCCGGCGCCGAACGTCGGAGATGATCTCGTCGACGCCGCGCGAGCGGTTCGACTTGAGCTTGACCGAGATGTCGCCCGTGTTCGCCTCGGTCACGGCGGCCAACCCGAGCTGCAGCCCGGTGCGGCGCGACGTGCTCTGGACTTCCGGGATCGAGCGAATGATCTGCAGCACATGCGTGACGACGCGGTTCGTCTCGCTCAACGAGCTTCCCGCCGGCATGATGTAGTCGAACACGAAGCCGCCCTCGTCCATCGACGGCAGCAGATCCGAGCCGAGCGCCCGGTACGAGACGAACGACAGGACAATGAGCACCGCGCTGCCACCCGCGAGCCACCAGGGATGTGCCAACGCGCGCCGCAGCCAGACCTCGTAGCGACGGATGACGCGACCGAAGAAGCCGCGCATCGACGCTTCTTCCGCCGCGAGCACGTGCCGTAGCTCCTCCTCGCGCGTCCGCGCCGCGGGCCGCTCGTGTACGGTCGCGTGGCGGCGGATAAAGAACTGGCTGAGCGTCGGCGTCCACGTAAGCGCCAGCGCCAGCGATGTGAGCAGAGCCACACCCATCGTAATCGCCAGGGCGCGGAAGAAGACGCCGATGACACCGGTAATGGCGATGAGCGGCAGGAACACCACGATCGGCGTGAACGTCGAGCCGATCAGGGGTACCGTCAGCTCGTCCAGCGCGCGCCGCACCGCCGCCAGACGTCCCTGACCGGCGTCCCGGTGCAGCACGATATTCTCGACCACGACCACCGCGTCGTCGATCACCAAGCCGACGGCCGCAGCGAGGCCGCCCAGTGTCATCAGGTTGAAGGTCTGCCCCAGCGCCGCGAGCACGACGAACGTAATCATCAGCGTGACGGGGATGACCAGCCCAGCGACGAGCGACGATCCCCAGTCGTGTAGGAAGATGACCAGAATGATCGAGGCCAGCAGGATGCCCAGGAGCACGGCGTCGCGCACACTGGCAATGGCGGCCGTCACGAGCTCCGACTGATCGTAGTACGGTTCGATGTGGACATCGGAGGGCAACGAGGTCTTCAGCGCCTCGACCTCCTGGTGCACCGCATCGGCCACCTGGACGGTATTGCTGTCCGGCTGACGACTGATCTCCAACAGGACGGCGGGCTTCATGTCCGCCGTAACGATTGTATAGACCGGCTCGGCCGACCGGGACACGTCGGCCACATCGCCGATGTGAATCGGCACACCGGACGGGCTGTTCTTCACGGCGATTTGCGCGAGGCCCTCTGGCGTGCGCACCTGACCTGTCACGAGGCCGAGGAACAGCTGATGCTCCCGCTCGAGCAGTCCGGGCGAGTCGACGAGGTTCGTGCGTCCGACCGCGTCGAGCAGGTCGGTCACGGTGACGCCGGTGCGCAGCAGATCACCCGGGTGCGGCGTGATCTGGAACTCCGGCGCCTGGCCGCCCATGATGCGGATGGACGAGACGCCGTTCTGCCGGTTCAGCCGAGGCTTCACCTCGTAGGTGGCGAGCTCCCAGAGCTGCGACAGCGGCTCCTTGTCCGATGTAAGGCTGTACCCGAGCACCGGGAAACTCGCGAAGGTCAGCCGGTGCGTCGTCATCTGCGCCGTCGGCGGCAGCGACGATCGGATCTGGGCCAGCGCGGCGTTTACCCGCTGGAGCGTCTCGACCATGTCGTGTTGCCAGTCGAAGGACAGGTCGATTTCGGCCGAGCCACGACTCGTAATCGATCGGACCTCCTGCAGCCCCAGCACGCTGTTGACGGCTTCCTCGACCGGGCGCGTGATGGTCACCAGCATCTGATCAATCGGCATCACGCCGTTGTCGATACCGATAATGACGCGCGGAAAGTTCGTCTGGGGAAAGACCGCAATCGGAATCCGGATCGCGAGATAGCTACCGGTCACCGCCAGCGCGACGATCAAAAAGATGAGCGACTTAGCGTGGCGCGCGAACCAGTGCTCGCGGGGCGGCCCTTCCTCGAAGATCGGCGTCTCGGTCCCGCTCATGCCTGGGCTACTTTCGGTCCGCGCCCTTGGCGGGCGACGACGCCGGCGCGGCAACCTGAACCTCGGTGCCGTCCTCGAGACCGAAGGCACCGACCGTGACCACCGTTTCGCCCACCTTGAGGCCGCTCGTGATCTGGGTCCGGCCGTTCTCGGTCACGCCGACCTCCACGGGCCGCGTGTGGGCCTTCTTGTCGGTCCCCACGACCATCACCGACCGGGCGCCGCTCTCGTCGGTCAGGATGGCATCCTGCGGCACCACGACGGCGTCGGGGACGGTCCGCGCGACGATATCGACGCGCACGCTGGTGCCGGGCTTCAGCCGGCCCTCCGGGTTCGGTACCTGCACCCAGACCTGCATCGTCGTACTGGCCGGGTCGAGCGCCGGGCTCACCACCGTCACCTTCCCGCCGACGGGCGCGTCGCCGCCAGGTACCGTCAGCGTCGCCGCGTCGCCCATCGAGACCTCGCTCGCCTGCTCTACGGGGACTGGAGCCCGCGCCACGACGGCGGAGGTGTCCATGACGGTCAGGAGCGGTGAGCCGGGCTGCGCCATCTCCCCGGCGTAGAACGGCCAATCGGTGATGTAACCGTCGATAGGGCTGCGGATTGTCGCGTAGCTCAGCTGGGCCTCCGCCGCCTCGTACTGGCCCTTGGCCGAAGCCAGCTGCGCCTCGGCACCTTTCAACGTCTGCGCCTGCGTCACGGCCTGCAGGGCGTCGAGGTGCTGTTTCGCGACGTCGTAGGCGCTCTGGGCCTGGGCGAGCGCGACGCGTGCGCTCTCCAGATCGCGCTGGGGCAGCGCGCCCTGCTCGAGGAGCCGCTGACGATCGCTGAACACCTGCTGCTGCGCGTCGAGCGCCGCCTTCGACGTCGTCACGTCGAGCTGCGCTTTCTGCAGGTCGGCCGGGACGCTGGCCTGCCTCGTGGTCTCGTAGCTCGCCTGCGCCTGCTCGTACAGGCCCTGATCCTGCGCGACTGCGGCGGCGAGGTCCTGGTGCTCGAGCACGACGAGGATCTGTCCCTTCTTCACCTGCGCGCCGCGCTGGACGTAGAACCGCTCCACCGGCGCGCTGATCTTCGGGACGATCGCCGCCTGCTGCAGCGGATAAAGCACGGCGTCGGCCGTCACGACATCGGCGATGGATCCTTGCTGCGCCTGGGTGGTCTGGACGCTCACAACCGCCGTGGCGACCGGTTGCCCCCCCGAGCAGCCCGCCGCCGCGACGAGCGGGGTCAGGACGATGGCCAGCACGGCATACCGTGGCCTGCTGCCTCGATGGACCAGGACTCGTCGCGCGCGCATCATCGGAACGTCCCCGTCAGGGTCTGGAGGGTGGCCAGTGTCAGGCGGTATCGCGCCTGGCCGTCGTCATACGCGTTGCGGCTGGCGACGAGTGTGGTCTGCGCGTCGACGACCTCGAGCACAGTCGCCTCGCCGGCTTGATAGCGGAGAGTCGTGAGGCGCAGGCTCTCGGCGGCGAGGTCGGCCGAGCGCTGCAGCGAATCGAGCTCGGCACGTGCCGCCTGAGCGTCGTGGTAGTAGCTGTCGAGATCGGCGAGCAGCTGGCGCTGCGTGACGCTCAGATCCGTTGCCGCTTGCTTCTGACGCAGGTGCGCCGCGGCGATCTCCGCCCGTGACGCGCCCCAGTTCCAGAGAGGCACGTTCACTGACGCAATCACACTGTACCCGAGCGTGCTCACGCCGTTGATCGACGTCGCGAACTGGTTCGCGTCGATCCCATAAAAATAGTCCATCGCGAGCGACGGCAGGATCCGCCCGCGCGCGACCCACACGTCCTGGTGAGCCTGGCGGAGCGCGGCCTGCGCGGCGGCGATGTCCGGATTGTTGTGCGCCGCCTGCGCCTGCGCGGTGTCGAGCCCGGGGAGCGGTGCGGGCTTCGCGAGGTCGTCGACGATCGAAAACGAGGTCTCATAGCCAGGGAAGATCACAATCGCCAGCTCGTTGCGCGCGGTGCGCAGGGCCAGCTCGGCTTCCTGCAGATCGCGTCCGCGCTGCTCGGTCTGCAACTGGGCCTTGATTACGTCGGCATGTGCGGCCTCCCCGCCGCGCTCGCGGTCCTCGGTGATCGTCAGGAACTGCTGAGCGTAGACCTGCGCCTGCTGCGCCGTCGCCAGCTTCCGCTGTGCCACCAACACATCGTCGTAGCGGCTGACGACGGTCACCACGAGGCCGCGCTCAACGATTTCCGTCTGGGCACGAGCGAGGGCCTCCCCGGCCGTTGCACTTCGATAGGCCGCCGTCTCGGCGACGCCGATCTGATGGTGCACGTCGACCTGGTTGTAGTACTCGCGGCTGCCGTTGTTGCCGACGAAGCGCCCCGTCGCGGTGCCGTTCGGTTGAGTGTAAATGTAGCTGTTCAGTGAGGTCACGCTCGGCAGCAGAAAGGCGCGCGCCGCCAGCCGGGCGGCGCGCGCCGCGCCATCATTGGCCGCTGCCGCCGCGAGTTGCGGGCTATTGCCCTGTGCCAGCTTCAAGGCGTCATCCAGCGTGATCGCACGAGCGACGGGCGCCGATGCCTGAGCAGGCGGTGTTGTCGACGAGCCTCCTGGCAACTGGGCAAACACCGGCGCCGCGACGCTGATGATGAAAGTGCACGGAACGACCGCAGCGAGCTGTGCACGCGTCATCACCTGACGGCGCCAGCGGTTGTGCGGAACCGTCCCGTGCGAGCCCTCGACGCTCGCAGATCGGAGAACCACGGCAGGCTTCGGAGACGTGCGATCATCGGTCTGTGATTAGAACTTGTATCGAAGAGAGAGCTGCAGCTGGCGCGGCGGGCCGGCCGCGACGGCGTGCTCGAAGAACGGTGAGCCGACGTTGCCAACGTAGTCTACCAAATTGACCCGATTCAGCACATTGAAGGCGTCCAGGCCGATGGTGATCACGCGGGTACCGTGTGCCCCACCTGCGAGCGCAAAGTCGCGGGACAATTTGAGGTCCAGATCGGCGTACGCCGCTGCCCGAAGCGTATTGCGCGCCACGCCCGCGGGCCGTGCCGTGCCGCGACCATTGTTGAACAGATCCTGTCCGAGGGTCTCACTGTAGGGTGCTCCGGAGTTGACGGTCAGGGCCACGCCAACGTTGACCAGCCGACCCGCCTTGATCTGTCCCAGCAAGAAGAACCGGTGACGGCGGTCAAAGCTGGCAGGTCCCCACTCGCCAGACAAATCGTAATCATTGGCCGGGAACCACGAGATGCCATCGGTGTTGTTCATGGTCCGACTCAGGGTGTATCGCATCTGCCCCGTGAACCAGCGGGTGAGGTTTCCGCGGAGCATGAGCTCCAGCGAGTTGCCGCGCTGACGTCCGGTCGATTCGATCTGGCGGATGACGCCGTATGCGGGATCGGGTCTGACCAAATACAGCGGCGGCGGCGGCGCGTTCACATCGCGGGACAGAAACCGATGGTAGCCCTGGGAACCAATATACGTAACGGCCACCGTCGTGTTCTTGGCGAGCTGGCGCTCGAGACCGAGGCTGTACTGCAGCGTGAAGGGAATCTGCACGTCGGGCGCCAGGCGCACCACACTGGGCGGCTGTGATGTGACCGACCCACCGGACTGAAACGGGTTCGGATACGACGGATTCGTGACGACGATGCGAACCAGTCCACCATCGCGATAGTGCAACAAGTCTGCGATCGGCGTCGGGCCGGTGCGATCGTAGAAGACACCGGCGCCGCCTCGGAGAATCGTCTCGTGACTCGAACCCAATGCCCAGGACACAGAGCCCCGCGGCGACAGGTTATTGTTGTCATGGAAGTAGTTCTGCCAGTCGTAGCGCAGGCCGAATGATGTCGAGACATTGTCGCGGGGTTGCCAATCGTCTTGCATGTACGCGCCCAACATCTTCTCCAAGAAGGCCACATGGCCATTCCCGCTCTGCTGAATGAAGGCGTACGGCTGGCCCATGCGATAGTCCGAGAGGCTCGAAAAGTAGAACGTCCCGCCGGCATCGGAGCTATCATCGAATCGTCGCCGACTCCAATCGGGCGCTTGAAAGCCCACTTGCAGGAGATTCCGTCCTTTCGTCCAGGTCAGGCTCTCGGCCCACTGGAGGTGATGCTCGGTTCGCAGGAGCTCGCTCTGGCCACCTCCGCCGATAAAGGCACCCTGAACAACGAGCCGCGGGTCGGCTGACACACTCGTCGTCGGCTCTCGCTCCTGTCCAGCCAGAAGGCGGAACTGATTCACAAGACTCGGCCCGAAGATGGTCTGCTGCGTATAAACGACCTGTTCCTCGCGGTGGCCCGAGTCGATACCGGTGCTCGGCAGTGAAATACCGCCGACACCGCTGTTTTGCCGCGTCGAGTCTTCGTACGACGTGCGCACCGACCACGTGGTGGCCGCGCTACGCTGATGGGTGATGCTGCCGGCCAGCTGGAGGTGATGGCGTGGCGTCGCCGCCGTGGCACGGATCGGCCCCGTGACGCCGTCGGCGAAGACAATCGCCTGTAAGTCCTCTGCGTCCTGGTCTGCCGAGAGCATGAAGGACGTCTTGCCACCGGTTCCCACCGGTCCCCCAAGAAAGCCTTCGAAGATCCGGCGCTGCTCAGGCGGACGCTCCGTGGTGAAGGCGTTGCGGGCGTTCAAGGCCGAATCCCGGAATGTCACATTGGCGTCGCCGTGCCACTGCTGGGTACCGGGCTTGGTGAGGATCTCGATGCGGCCGCGACCCGGACGGGAGTACTCAGACGAATAGGGGTCCTGATTGATCTTGATCTGTTGAATGGCTGACGCCGTCACATCGAGGCTGTTGACCTCCATGCCGTTGACGACGATGGTCGCGCCGTTGGTGCCGAGAGATCCGGCATCCAGAAGTTGCGTCAGAGTAGAGACGTAATCGTTGTCGAGGACAGGGAGATTCTGTAACGTGCTCTGATCGACCGCCACGGTGTCCAAATTGTTCGCGGCTCCAGTTTCGACCCGCGTCGCTGCGCTGGTGACGGTCACCCGTTGTGCCACACCTGCCAACGGCAGCGTAATGTGTAGCGCGGACGGCGGGCGAATCCCCACGGTGAGCTTCTGGGTGGCCGTGTCGAAGCCGGTGAAGCTCGCGCGGATCTGATAGGCACCAGGCCGCACCGCGGTGAAGCGAAAGCCTCCGGTGGAGTCCGTCTGGACGGTCTGGACGACCTGGCTTCCCTGGAGCAGCTCCACGGTCGCGGTCGGCAACGACGCGGCGGTCTGGTCTCGGACGACGCCCAACACATCGACGCCCGGGGGTTGGGCCGACGCCGGAGCGGTGAGAAGGAGCGACGCCACAAACAGTGAGGTGGGAACGCACCACCTCCGCGTTCTGAGAAGCCAGAATCCACGATCAGGCGCTGTCCTCATGGCAGCGCCAATGCTAACAAGGTCACGATGAACGGTTCATGACCGAGGTGATGCGGCAGGCTCGGGCAGTGTGAGCGACTTGTTCCTCCGCGTCCGCGCCAACCACGTCCGTAAGCACCGCGCGTCCACAATCCGGTTACGGCACGTGTTTCTTGACCGTCACCCGACCCGATGCCGGTCGGGTCGCGCCCTGCGACGGCGTCGTTCGATCTCGACCGCCGTTGCGCACACGGCAAGCCATGCAAGGCCCGCCACACTTCCGCCCAGAACGTCGCTCGGATAGTGCGCACCCAGGTAGACGCGGCTGACGTCGATCAGAAGAATCAGCGCAACGGCGATAACAGCAATCGCGACGCGCCATCGCCACGATTCGATGCTGATCGTCAGCCACGTCGCCAGGAAACCGTAGAGCGTGGTCGCGCTCATCGCGTGTCCACTCGGAAAGCTGAAGCTTCTGAGCATCACGAGCGGATGCTCCCAGTGCGGCCGTGCGCGGTGGAAGACTTGCTTCAGGAACCCGTTCAGAAAAGCCCCCCCTGGCACCGTCAGCAGAAGCGTGATTAGCCAGTATCCCGAGCGCCGCCACATCAGCGCCAGCCCAACGATCACGGTCAGCGCCGTCACGACGCGCCAGCCGCCCAACTGCGTGGCCACAATCATGGCGCGCGTCACGCCGGGCGTCGCGTGAACCTCGAACCAGAGCGACACTTGATGATCGACGCGTGTGAGAGGATCGCCCGTCAGCACATCCTCGGCGATCCCGCCGAAGAGCCAAGCGCAGGCCGTCAACACCAAGACGCCGAGCGTCAGATAGAACCCGAGTTCTCCCTCGGGCGAAAGGCGTGCGCTCAGGAACGCCCGTGCTCGCCTAGTCCGGCCCCCCAGAGCGCCGCCGCTGAGGCGCCGTCCCACGGTAGCCCAGAGCCTGTCCAGGGCCGCCTCGTGCCGCGCCACCCAGTGGCCAAGCAGAATCAGTCCCAGGAGGACGATGAAGGCAGCACCAACGAGGGCGCTGGCACGGCCCATCCACACTTCCACCCGATGCCAACTCTCCCCGAATACAAATCCCAGCGAGACAAACGTAGCGGCCCACGCCGCGCCTCCCGCGGCGTTGTACAGCATGAACTCCCGATACCGCATACGCGAGGATCCGGCGACGAATGGCGCCAGCGCGCGAACGAATCCGATGAACCGGCCAACGAAGACCGTTTTGCCGCCGTACCGCACGAAGAACCGATCAACTCGCTGCAAGCTCGCTTGATCGACGCCGATTCGCTGCGTGTAGCGCAACAGTTCCGCGCGCCCGATGTGACGCCCGAGCTCATAGCCGAGGGTGTCTCCTAGAATGGCGCCGCCGCAGACAATCACGATCAAATCGCCCACATCGAAGACGCCGCGTGACGCGAGAAAGCCGGCCAGGAGCACGACACTCTCGCCGGGGATCAGTAAGCCAACGAACGCGGCCGACTCGAGCGTGGCAGCTAGGAAGACCGCGAGGTATCCCCACTGGCCAAGATCGGCGACCAAATGGATGAAGGCGTCAGGCATGGGGCGAGAAGCAGGGGCTCGGCTCAGCGACTGTGGCGAAAGGTCGGGTCTCCGGTAGAGCGCGCCTCAACGAGACGTAGCGTCACGTGCGGCCGCAGCGCGGTCCGCCGTTCAATGATACGGGCACGGCGTTCCCAACCATTCATCCGTCATCCACCGTTCATCTGGCTACGGGGTGGTTTGCGATAAGCTCGCCGGAGAGATTGGATGAAGGGAGGCGACATTGAAAGGCCTGTTATCGATTCTTGCGTCAGTGTTCCTTGCGATCCTCGTGTTCGCGGCCGATCCGATCATGACCGCGGCGCGTCTGGCTCCGGCCCAGGGAGGGGCCGAGCCTGCGAAGTACACGGTGCACCTCCTGCCGCTGCCCGACAATGGGGCCGGAGATGTATCGATGGACTACATCGCCTATGACCCGGAGACAAATGCGGTCTGGGTGCCGGGCGGCAGTTCAGGCGCAGTGGACGTTGTCGATGTCGCCAAAGGGAACGTCCGGCAGATCCGAAAATTGGCAACGTCGACGGTACAGTTCCGCGGTGGCACGCGGGTGCTCGGCCCGAGTGGCGTGAGTGTGGGAGACGGTGTTGTATACATCGGCAGTCGAGGCGATTCGACCGTGTGCGCCTACAACGCGGAATCGTTGGCCCGGGTCGCCTGCGGCCACCTCGACTCGACGCCGGATGGCGTGGCCTACGTCGCGCCGACCCAAGAAGTTTGGGTCACAACCCCCAGGGACAAGTCGATCCGGCTACTCGATGCCAAGACGCTCGCCCAAAAGGCCAAGCTCAGCTTTGACGGCAACCCTGAGGGATATGCGGTCGACGCCACGCGAGGCCGTTTCTACAGCAATTTAGAAGACAAGGACCGCACCCTCGCGATCGATCTGAAGACGCACCAGACCGTGGCGACCTGGCAACCTTCATGCGGATCGGAGGGGCCCCATGGATTGTCCCTGGACGCCGCAGCGGGCCATCTGTTCGTTGCGTGCAGCACGCTGGCCGAGGTCATTGACGTCGCTCACGGCGGGGCGATCCTATCGAAGGTGGGCACCGGCGACGGAGTCGACGATCTGACGTACTCCCCCGCCACGCACTTGCTCTATGTGGGCGCCGCTCGTGCCGGCACACTCACGATCGCCAGCGCAACCCGTGGCGGCCAACTGTCTGTCGTCGCCCGCGTGCCCACTCGCCAGGGTGCCCGCAACGCCGCGGTCGCGAAGAACGGAACCGTGTATCTCGGGCATGCAGGCGTCAAACTAGCGGCGTTGGTGGTTGTCTCACCGGCGCAGTAGCCAACCGCAGGCCCGCAGCCAACGGGTCTCAGCGCCCGCCGCTGGGCTCAGCGACGAGCACCGAGAAGCTCCCGGGTACCATCGGTGTGCGTCCTCGCCCGCTGGCCGGGCGCGCACCGAACTTCGCCGCAGCCAGAAAGATGCGGTGCGTCGTGGGATCGAGACCCATGTTCCGTGAGCCTTGAGCGGTCGTGAGCGTCTGGACCACCTGATAGCGGTCGGGCGTGTCCTGATGCACGATGGTCAGCGTACCGTCGGCACTCGAGGCGAAGGCCATGCCGGTTTCGGGGTCGTATCCCGCGCCGTCGACGCCCTGCCCGATCGGCACCGTGGCAACCACCTTGGCCGCGTTGTAGTCCGAAATCGCCATGACACCGCTGCGGCATCCGCTGAACACGCGATGATGCCCCGGATCAATCGCCATGGAGACGGGTTGGCGGCAGGGGGCCGTCGACCACCGACGCAGCACGCGACCGGCCTTCGCGTCCACTTCGACGACCTGACTCACGTCGGTCAGGTTCACATAGATCTTGCCGTCGCCCGCCGCGGCACCGTATTCCGGCTTACCCCCGAGATCGATTGTCGCCACGCGTGTCCCAGAATCCGGATCGATCACGGTGGACGAGTGCGCATCCCCATTGAGCGAGAAGACGCGGTTCGACGCCGGGTCGTAGATGATGGCATCCGCATCCTCAGCGGCCGGGATCCGTGACAGCACCTTGTAGGTGTTCAAGTCGAACATCACCACGGAGTGGTCGTTCCCGGACGTCGCAAAGCCGTGTCCACTTCGAGAAGCGACGGCCGTGCCGTGCGCGCCGTTGACGCCGGTCACTTCTGCCAGCAACTTGCCGGTATTCTCATCGACGACCATCACCCGGTTCTGACGCCCAATGAAGAGTCGGTGCGATGGGGGATCCGGCACGAGGTAGTCCCAGCTTCCATCTCCACCCAAGGCGTAGGTGTGGGTGATCCGGTAGACCGGTGTCTGCGCGGCGACCAGGGACGTCAGCGCAAGGATGGCAACGAGTGTCAGGAGCCGCATGGAACCCTCCCTTGGGGTGAGACATCGAGCCGAACGCCTGCTCGATTATAGGAGAACGCCCGCTTCACCGAGCGCCTAACGTGTGCCGTCCCGCGATCACGCGACGGTATCAATCCCAACTATTCACCTGTCACCTGCCGTTCATGCGCCCGCGTGGTGATTGCGATACGCTCGCAGGAGTCGGAGGACATGCGCGGTCCACGACCATTTCTGCCAGGAGGGAACGATGGTGCTTTCGTCACATCCGCGGTTGTCGCACACCCTGACTCCGCCAGCGCTGGGCAGCTTGATCCTCTTGGCGAGCCTTGTCACGCCGGTGCAGGCGCAGCGGGCACGTCCAAAGTCCGCGCAGCCCTTCGCACAAACCCTCGTCGAGAAGACGCTCGCCGCGCATCCCGAGACCGACGAGATCGGTATTGCCGTGCAGTCAAGCACCGCCTGCACCGTCGTCGCGTCGAGCGATCGCTCCGATGTCGGGGAGACATGCGAAGAGGACGACAGCATGCCCATCAAGACGGGGAGGCCGTCGGTCGGAAAAGAGGACGGCGAATTCGACGTCGCCGTGCCCCTTCGCGACAAGACCGGGACGCCAGTCGGTGCCGTGAGCATCCGCTTCAAGAAAGCTGCCGCACAAAGCAATGCCAGCGTCACGAACGAGGCCACGGGGATCGCCAAAGAGATGGCGCGGCAGATCCCGTCAAAGACGGCCCTCCTTGCCCAGTGATTCCGCCACATCGGGCACGCCGCGGGCCAACAGCGTACCGCCGGTGTGTATGCCATGAGCTCAGGGCCAGATATTGCGGCTCCAGCGCCAGCGCCAGCGCCGGGGGCAACGGAGGGACGTGGCGTGAGGCTATTGCTCGTCGAAGACGAACCGAGCGCGGCGCAGGTCACGGCGAAGGGCCTGCGCGAACAAGCGTACGCAGTCGACCTGGCCCTCGACGGTAGACAGGCGCTCGAGCAGTTCCTGATGGGCAGCTATGACGCCGTCGTTCTGGATGTGATGCTTCCCGTGAAGGACGGCCTGCAGGTCTGCCGGACGATCCGGAGGTCCGGCTCGACGGTGCCGATCCTCATGCTCACCGCCCGCGACACAGTCGAGTCAAGGATCGAGGGGCTTGAGGCCGGCGCGGACGATTACCTGGTCAAGCCATTCGATTTCGGCGAGCTGGTCGCGCGCCTCCGGGCCCTGATCCGCCGTGGACATCCCTCCCCGCCGCCCGAACAGTGGCAGGTCGGTAGGCTAGCGCTCGACGTCCGCGCCCGCGTCGCCCAGGTGGGCGGCCGGGAGGTGTCCTTGACAGCCCGGGAGTACGCCTTGCTCGAGTACCTCTGCCGTCGAACCGGCGAGGTCGTCAGCCGCGATGACATCGCCGAGCACGTGTGGAACGAACATGACGAGCCGTTCTCGAATGTCGTTGACGTCTTCATCCTGCGCTTGCGGCGGAAGCTCGGGCGCGCGGGCTGCGAGTCGCTCATCCAGACCAGGCGCGGGGAAGGCTACCGCCTCGCAGTGACTCCAAACGAATCGTGAGATCACTGTCGCTTCGTGCACGGCTCACGCTCTGGTACACCGTAACGTTGATCGTGGCGTTGGCGATCTTCGCCGCCGACGTCACGTTCGGTCAGCGACGGCTGGGGCTGCGACGGGTGGACCAGGGACTCGACGCGCTGGCGTCCGATCTGTCAGAGCTGATGGCCAACGAGCTGCATGAACACGAAACCCTCCGACAGGCGGCCACGGATGCCCGGGTCATGGCGTCTCGGGATACGGCGATTGCGGTCTTCGACCAAGCGAATCACGTCGTGGTCTCGCGGTGGGCGGGCCTCGATCCAGTCCGACCACCCGCGGGCTCGCACGATCAGACAGTGGCGTGGACGGTCGAGACGCCGCACGGGAGCTGGCGGGCCCGGGCCGCTCCATTCCACGACGGGTCGACCAGCGCGACCCTCGTCGTGGTGCGGTCGCTGGCCGATGTCAGACGCGAGCAGCATGAGGTGCTCGAGGCCGTGGGCATCGCCGTACCATTGATGCTCGTGCTCGCGGGCGGGGGCGGTCTCTGGCTGGCGGCGATCGGGCTCCGCCCGATCACGGAGATGGCCGCACGGGCTGCGGCGATTTCGCCGTCGGGAACCCAGGACCTGGGTTATGCCGATCGGCAAGACGAACTGGGGCGGCTCGCGCGCTCGTTCAACGGGCTGGTCGCGCGTCTGCGCGCAGCGCTCCGCACCCAGCGTCAGTTCATGGCGGACGCCTCGCACGAGCTCCGGACGCCGATTTCAATCATGCGCGCGGCGGCAGACGTCGCGCTAAGCCGCGCCGGGCGCGACGAGGCGGAGTATCGCGAGACGCTCGAGATCGTCGGCGGCCAGGCGCGCCGATTGAGTCGCCTGGTCAGCAACATGCTGGTGCTCGCGCGCGCCGACGCGGGCGGCTATGCGCTGCGTCCCGTCGATCTGTACTTGGACGAGATCGTGGCGGAGTGCTGCCGGGCTCTGGAGCCCCTGTCGTCGGAGCGCCATGTAAAGCTGCGGCAGGCACAGAGTTCGGAAATCCGGTTCCGAGGCGACGAAGACTTGCTGCGGCAGTTGATCCTGAACGTCGTACAGAACGCCGTACAGCACACGCGGACCGGCGGGACGGTCTCAATGGCCATCAGCTCGACACCTGCTGGCGTCGAGCTTCGGGTCCGTGATCAGGGGCCGGGCATTCCAGAGGAGGGCCGGTCGCGGATCTTCGATCGTTTCGTCCAACTCGATCCGGCCAGGCGCGGCACCGGAACGGGCCTCGGACTTCCGATCGCACGGTGGATCGCCGAGACTCACGGCGGATCCCTCACGCTCGAATCGACCGGACCGGACGGCAGCACGTTCTGCATTGCCTTGCCGCGCCCCGACGGGGGCGGTGAGCCGATCGGGTGTCAACGCCGGTTGAAAATCTGACAGTTCCGCCGGGTGAAAATCTGACAGATCGACGAGGGGACGAGCCTCAGGTCGTCGGGGCCTCCTGACGGGCCGGAGTCCGGCGGCGGCGGCCGCCGCTGGACTCCGGCTCGTGCGCCGTGTGCAGCGTCTGCCAGAGCTCCGTGTGCTGCCGCATCCGATAGCTGTTGCCGCGGATCGTCACGAGATGGCAGTGGTGCACCAAGCGATCGATGAGCGCCGCCGCCATCACGTCGTCGCCAAAGATCTCACCCCACTCTTCGAACCCCTTGTTCGAGGTCAGCACGGTCGACGCGTGCTCGTAGCGACGCGTCATCAGCTGAAAGAAGAGCATGGCGCCGGTGCGGCTGATCGGCAGGTAGCCGATCTCGTCGACGACGAGCACTGCAGGATGTGTGAGGACTTTCAGACGAGCCTGCAGGCGACCCGCGGCCTGCGCTTCTTCCAGCGACGTGATCAAATCCGCGAGCGTGCCGTAGTAGACGCGTCGGCCACTCTGGGCCGCGGCGATGGCGAGACTGATCGCCAAGTGCGTTTTGCCGACGCCGGGTGGTCCCAGAAAGATCACATTCTCACGGCGCTCGACGAAGCCGAGCTCGTGCAGGCTTTCCATCTGCTCTCGTCGCAGGGACGGCTGAAAGGTGAAATCGAAGTCGTGGAGTTGCTTGACGACCGGCAGACGGCTGGAGCGCATCGCCGCCTGCAGACGTCGGTTATTTCGGAGCTGCGTCTGCGCGGTGAGCAACTGCTCGATGGCTTCGGGCGCGGTGAGCGTCCCGCCATCGACGCCCTGGAGGATCGCGTCCAGTGCCTCCAAGGCACCTGGCATGCGGAGATCCGCGAGGAGGTGCCGCAGGCGATCTCGTCGCGAGAGCGGTGCGGCCTTCATCCGACACCTCCCGCGAGGCGGGCGTACGCGGTCAGGGACCGCTTCTCGACGGTCACCACCGGACGCGGGGCCAGACGCGCCGGCGTCGACGTCGGCATGCGATCGAGGACCAGCGACGTGTAGCGCCGCGCGGCGAGCGGCTGCAGGAGGAATCGCTCCTCGCGATCGAAGCGGACGCGTGGACGCTCGCGCGTTGTGCCGTGTAGCCGCCCATTGGCGCGCTCGAGCCAGCGCGCGCGCTGGTGATCGAGATCCGCGTCATGGAGAAACGTGCGACCGTAGACGAAATTGCCACGGAGGTAGCGGACGGGACGCTCGACTTTGCCTTTGGTCTGCGCGCGATACGGTCGACACGCGCGCGGCGTGAAGCCCCAGTGATGCGCGAAGCGGAGAAACTCGGCATTACGGATCAGCGCGCCGCCTTCGAGCCGCAGGTCGCGGGTGATCACGGCCTTCATCTGATCGAACAGCAGCTCCTGCGGCACGCCGCCGAAATAGCCAAACGCCTCCTCGAGCCCGTCGAACAGCGTCGTCATGTCCTGGCGCGGATAGAACCGGCACCACAGCACCCGGGAGTACCCGAGTACCGACCAGCAGCGCGTAGCGCACGCCCCACGGAAACCGAAACCGAGCGAAGTCCACCTGCGCTTGTCGGCCTGGTGGCGTCTCGAAGCGAATCACCGGCTCGGGCGCCGGCGTTGGGCGCACCCGGTGCACGAACGCTTTCAGCTGCGTGTAGCCGCCGGCGTATCCCGCCGCGCGAATCTCGTCGAGGAGACGGACGGCCGACAGCTCCGGATACGCGGCGAGGCGCGCTTCAATGATCGGCTTATACGCATCGAGCTTGGTTGGTACCACCGGCCGCGGTCCGTACCGCACCGCCTCGTCATCGAGATCGCGATCGAGATCGCCGTCCCGGACCCACCGATGAATCGTGTCGCGGCTGACGCCTAATTGGCGCGCCAGCGCGCTTTTGCTCGTGCCCTGCTCCAGGTAGTGCCTGAGTAGCATGCGCGTCTCCCGTCCAAACATCGCGCCTCCGATCGCTTTCGGAGACGCATGGTGAATGAATCACCGGCCGGGAGCTACGCTCGCAGCCGGCAGCCAACCGTGCTGCCGACTGTCAGATTTTCGTCCGCCACAACTGTCGTATTTACCACCGCCGCTAACATCGGGTAACGCCTGGCGCCTCGGGTTACCCGGCGCGGTCTCCCACATATTTATCGCCACGTCCTGCCTGGTTCGCCAGCGCGATGAAAGTCTTCATCGGCCAGTCGCGTCGCGCTGCCCGATCCCTAGACCGGTCCCTACTCCTGGTCCCTAGTCGCGGTCGATCAGTTCAGATGTGACTCCGAGGCGCATCGCTGACTTCAACGGTGGCAGTTTGGTGGCAGTCTGCCGATGCGCGTCTGCACCTGCTCCCGGATCCGACAGCCTCGGAAGACCCGCCGGTGGCCGCCACCTCGACGGAACTGCTGCATCCGAAGTACCACCTGCCCGCACGCTCGATAATCACCTGGATGGCTTTTGGCAGGCGAGCCGCGTCGACTGATCCATCGGCCCGTCGGTAGGGCAGGTGCCAGGTTGCGGTTCTCATGCCCGACGTACGCGAAGCAGCCCACCCGCGGGCCCAACGTGTGTGGGAGCTCTCGGCTGCAGCGTTCTATTGGGCCGGAGGCGGAGACGTTGAGTCGTTCGCCGGCTCGCCTCACGGTCGTGAAAGACCCACTGACTCCTAGATCACCGAGCTGGTTGCCCGGCGCAGACCCTTTGGCCAGAGAACCATTGGCCTCACGCAATCCGCTCAGCGCACAGGACGCCTCGGAGGTAGGGTGCTGAAACGCACAGAACGGCGCCGAAACGAACCTACTAATCTTAGGTGGTCAGATTTCGTCGTGACCGACGCCGTTCAATTGACGTCGCGGCGCGCGAGCCACCATGATCCGCCGACAGCGACCAGCATGCCAGCCACCGCGCCACCAATGGCGACGGGTCCGCGATCAGCGTGCATTTCCCACATCCGCCGCATGGCCGTTGGTGCCAGCGCCCAGGGATACACGTACACGGCGATCGTGCCGAGACCCGCGCGCGCCACGCCGCCCAGCAGGCCCAGAACTGCGACAATGCCCAACCCCAGACCTACGGCGATGCTCCGAAAGCGGAGGCTCACCGAGGTCTGGATCGCGACCACGAGGCACGCCGCAAGCCCGCTCTCGAGACCGCGCACGACGACGAGTCCCACCGGGACCGCTTGTCCGTGCAGCGCGGGTCGAAGCGCGGCGAGCAGCATCGAGGCCCCGATCACGCCGACGATGAAGGCGAGCTCGCTCAGGGCCAGCAGGCATGCGGCGGCGACGTACTTCGCCGCAAAGATCGAGGCCCGCGGCACGGGCAGCGCCAGCAACTGCGCCCAGTGGTCGCCCTGGTGATCCGTCGCCGCGACGAGCGCCGCCGCGAGCGCCACGTACAGCGGCAACACGATGACCGTCCACATCGTGAAGCTCAATTGCGCGAACCCGATGAGCGCACTGCCGCCAGGCGCATCCAGCTCGCGGGTTCGGGAGTACACCACGACGTTCAGCAGCACCACTGCGAGGGGCGCGCCGACCGCCAGCCAAAGTGCCAGCGTCCGTTTCAGCTTGAGCATCTCGGCCGAAATGGCGCGCGCGTAGGCGATCATGGCGTCGGCTCCGGAGGGCGCTGCGTGGCATCGTGACGATCGACGAGTTCGAGGAAAATGTCCTCGAGCGTGCCGGCGGCACGCGCCTTGAGTGCGGCCAGTTCGCCCTGGAAAAGCAGTCGGCCGTGATGGATCACGCCGACGTGATCCGCCACTTGCTCGATCTCGGCAAGCACGTGGCTGGACACGAGCACGGTGGAGCCGGCGGCTGCGGTCTCCCGCAACAGGGCACGCAGCGTCCGCGTGGCGGCGGGATCGAGCCCGTTCGCCGGCTCGTCGAGCACCAGCAACGAGGGCCGCGCCATCCAGGCGAGCGCAAGGCCGAGCAGCTGGCGCATGCCCGTCGAGTACGCCCGCACGAGACGCCCGCGGACGGCGGTCAGACCGAAGCGGTTGAGCACGTCACCCACGTACCCGCGCGGCAGGTGCAGCAGACGCCGCGTGACCTCGAGATTCTCTGCCCCGGTCAGGTGCGGATAGAGCGACGGACCATCGACGAGCGCGCCCACCTCGCGGAGCAGATCACGCCGGCCTCGCGTGAAGCGCTCGCCGTTTAGCCACACCTCTCCGCGATTCGGTGTGAGCAACCCCAGCACGAGCCGAATCGTCGTCGTCTTCCCGGCGCCGTTGGGTCCGAGAAACCCGTAGACGACGCCGTGCGGCACGCAGAGATCCACGCCATCGACCGCGAGATGCCGGCCAAATGAGCGTGTCAGCCCACGTGTCTCGATGGCGAAAGGGGAGGCGATCACGCGAGTTTCACGGCGGCGCGGCGACCTTTGACCGCCAGAGTGGCGGACGTAAGAAAAAGCGTCGCGCTGAGCGCCCAGGACGAGACGTTCCTCGAGTAGAAAAAGCCGCCGTTTCTGGCATGGAAAGCCGACGACGCATACTGTTCGGCCGACCATCCCCATGCGACCACGCCAGCGCTCATTATGAGGACGGCTATGGCGAGCACGATTGAGGCGCCTCGAAACCAGGCCGGAGGCACGCCCGACAGATCCGTGCGCACAACGGCTTCCGCCACGTATTTCCCACTCAAGATGAGGCCGGTCAGTAGCAGCACAAACGAGACCGCGCCTAACACGACGCGCGTACCCACCGGAGGCCATCCGGACGGAGCCGTCCAGTCGCCGCCGACATCCCACGGCGTCGGCACCCAGGCACTGCCCCACTGCTGGTGACTCCAGGCGGCCGCCGCGAGCATCCACGCGAGCGCGACGATGCCGATCAGTACGGGCGCCGCCACGCGGGCGAGCACGCCACGCCTGCGCTCGGGCGCTGTGCCGAACATCTGGATGAGCACGCGGGCGGCAATCACGACAACGGCGACCAGAGCGAGCTGGAACCCTGCGACGACGACCTCGAACGAGCCGCGGAGGGCCCACTGACCGCGCATGATCGTCGCGAGCCCCGTGTCGTCGATGGTCCAGTAGAAATTAACCCCTGCCGCCACGGCGACCAGGTACGCGCACATCATCAGAGTCAGCGAGCGTTGACGGTCGTCTATCTCGGGCCTCCAGGCGCGGCGCACGTGCTCGACGGCGGCCCAGCCGATGACGTTCAGGACGACACCGATGGCCGATGGCCTGTCTTCCAGGAAGGCCACGAACTCGGCGCCGTAACGGGTGCGCCAGGTCCCGGGATAGAGCGCGACCAGGCGGCGCGCGAGTCTGGGGGTCATCGCGCCTCCAACTTGCGCAGGGCCGCGCGGGTGAAGCGGCTCAGCGTAGCGACCTGCGCCCGCAGCACTTTGCGGCCGGCGGCGGTCAACTGATACGGCTGCCTCCGGTCTTCCGGCGCCAGCGGTTCGATCAGCCCATCGCGCTCGAGGCGCGCGATGGCCCCGTAGAGCGTGCCAGGCCCGAGGCGCGTGCCCGACATACGCGCAATGTCCTCGATCATCACGTGCCCGTGCTTGGCGCCGTCCGCCAGACTCGCCAGCACCAGCAGAGGCGGATCCGAGTAGCGCGCTGGATCGGTGCCTGTGGTCGGTACTACGTGCCGCTGATTACTACGTGTCACGTAGTAACCGTAACATGAGAGCGAACCTGTACGCAAGCGCGGCCGAAACAGCAGGTCGCGATGTGTCGCTGCCAGATTTGCCTTCTACCTCGTTCCACAGTTTCGAACGTTCGACGTGGACGTCGAACACAACCGCCAGGGCATCACTCCCAATCACGCGAAGGCCGTTGATGCGGGCGACCTCAAGGACTGCCGTTTGGCCCTGCGGGCTTTCCGAGACGGCACACCGACGGTACGGGTTTTCCCGGACATCATCGTCCGCCACCGCGGTAGGAAGGGGTACGAACACAATCGTCGATAAGGCCAGACGATACGGCAGACTGGACAAGCCCAGCGTGATTGCGGTGAACGCACTCGACAAGTGGTCATTGGAACCGTCAGAAGTGATCGAGGCTCTCTTTGGCGAAGAGACGTTGACAATTAATCCTGAAGATCTCGCCAGTCCGCGGCAGGGCCGCGCGCCCAATGGGGCTTGGACCTCAGCGAGTGGGCCACGGTACACCAGAAACAGTGCGGTTCTCGTCGCGCACGGTCTGAATCCGTGGAACATCGGACAGGCCGAACTTCGGCTGTATCACAATCCGTGGGCTGAGCAGCCGTACACGTCAGCTCTGGTCAGGATCGCACAGGCAATTCCGCGCGACGGAGTCATCGATTTGGTCGACGGGGTGAACGTCGCAGAACTCCTTGGACTTCCACCAGGCTGGCCCAAGGAAGAACAAAGCAGCTAATCGCCAAGGCTCACGCGGCTTCGGTAGAGCCATTCTTCTGGCGGTAGGCGACGATGAGATCGGCGGTTTTCGCCCCGATCCCGGGCAGCACCGCCAAGCCCGCGGCGTCCGCGGTGTTGATATTCACCGTGGGACCGGCCGGTTTGGCCGCAGCGGTCGAACTGCTCTGGGCCCGCAGGGCCGCGTTTGGAATCGCGGCCATCAGACAGGCTGCAACGACGAGCGAGAGCGCGATGCGAAGCATGTGTCCTCCTTGAGCGATGGATGGCCCTGACGGCGACCGCCGCTCGGCGGGAGGTCGGGCCCCCGAGGTTGCCGTCTGTATGGCCGTCAGGGCCGACGGACCTCAACGCAATTCAGGCGCCACGTCGAACGGCCGCAGCGCCGTCGTCCGAAACTGTTGAAAGGGGGGATCTTGAAGACGAGGAAGAAAACGACGCTCCGTCGCCGACCTCGATCGCGCGTGACAGCGACGCCGGCAGTTGCCCGCGCGTTGCCCGGCGGCGGACGCAGAGGCAGGGACGCTGCGCGCAAGTCGCGGCTGGTTGGCCGGCGGCGTCCGAGCCCGCGGCCGGCTCTGGCGTTGCTGCAAGGGCGATCGGCGCCAGCAAGCGACGATGGACGAGGACGCGTCGCCTGCTGGCGGTCGAATTCCCGGTCTTGACGTCTACGCTTTCGCCCTGCGCGACCGTGGAGCCGCGCGACCGGCCGTCTTTCTGCCAGAGCGCTGCGGGATCTTGGCCGTGCTGGCCGCCTTCAGCGGGACGCCAGGATTGAACATCCGGTGTGCCGACCCGGTCTGGATGTTGGGCTGCGTCTTCAGGGCCATCGTGGACATCACGGGCGTCAGGCGCTTGTCGCTGAAGCGCCGAAAGTCCTCGGCGGATCGCCACACGTCGGTGACGCGGAAGCCGTCTGGGGCAAACCAGGCCACATGGAAGAGGGCGCCCTTGGGGTGCTCCTGCTCCCATCTGACGCCTTTGAGCGCGCGGTCGTAGTGATCCTTGGTGATCTCCGGCCAGTGCATCGACATGACAACAGGCATCGCTGGTCCTCCCTCAGGCGGCGCCGGGGGCGTTCAGGGACCCCTGGCGCTGGAAATCCGCGAGTTGCACTACTTCACGTCGCCGCACTCGGCGCCCAGCCAGCGGGCGGCGATCGTCCCCTCCACGTTCATCGTCTTACCGTCGGACGTGTTGGTCGACTTGACCGTACCAGTGACAGTCGTAGGCGAGGCCGCCTCGAAATGCAGGTTGTTCGTGCTCGCGTCGTCGCCCGTACACGTCTGATGCGCATCGAGCACCGTCGACGTGTTCTTGACAACGGTCGTCTTGCAGTTGGGCTGGTCGTCGCCGAGGAAGGCCCCTTTCTGCAGGTCGGCCTTGGTGATGCAGCTCTTGTGGGTGGTCGTGTGCGTGCCCATGAACTGCTTCATAGCCTCTTGCATCCGCGTCCGCTGCTCGGACGTGAGCTTGCTCATGTCCAGGGTGGGCATGTCGCCACCGACTTTTGTGGTCATGGTCATCTCCCACAACCCGACCTTGATGTCGAGCGCCGGCGTCTGCGCCAGCAGCGCGGCCGAGCAGGCCGCCACCGCAGCGGCGATTGCGATCGAGCGCGACAGGGTCGTCATGGAAACCTCCACTGGAAAAACTCGGCGAAAATCCACGAAGAATACCACTTCCGAGGCCGGGCAAGCCGAAGGGATGACTGTCGCGCTTGCCTGCTGGGTCTTGCCGTTATACGCGACGGCCGCACGGGCGACCGGTTTCCTCCCGAGCGCGTCCGAGGGAAATTCGACCGTGACGGCGAGATCGGTCGCGTCGTAGTTGCTGACCCGTGCCGTAGCGGATCCGTCTGCCATGACCGGCCCCATCGTGACGCACAAGCACCACGGCTCCAGCACCTGAAGCGAGACTCTGCCGTCGTCGACGCGGACCAGCAGGTAATGCTCGAACCCGCCCTCCGCGGGCTCCCTGTCGCTCGGCGCGCCCGCGCAGCCCGGTGAGGCGTGATCACCGTTTCCTGAACAGGAGCGTGTTGCCGTCATCGACCTCCGCGACGATCTCGCACTGGTCAAAGAGCGGCCAGAGCGCTTTGACCTTCGTCAGCTTCCCCGCGACGCTGACGAGCGCGTTCGACAGCAGCGTGTAGCCGCCAGCCGCGAGCCGCGGCAGGTACGACTCGGTGTCGGCCAGGGCGCCGGCCTCTGAGAAATTGCCGTCGAGATGCAGAAAGTCCATCGGCGGGACGCGCGACACCGCGTCCCGCGACGGCTCCGCAACCACCTCGCAGTGCGCGCCGAGCGCCCACGCTTCGAGCATCGCCTCGAACTGTCGCCGGACAGCCCGCATGTCGAGGCCTCCCCACCACGTCGCGTTCACCTCGCCGGGAGGCAAGCCTCGCACGGCCTCGTCGGTCGACCACGCCTCCACCACATAGGCGCGGCCGCGGCCGAGATACTGCAGGCCGGCCAGCATCGGCAGCGTGCACGAGCCGGTGAACGCGCCGATCTCCACCGACACCGCCGGCCGTGTGATCACCACGAGCTCCAGCAGGAGCCGAGCTTTGTCCTGGGAGCACCATGTGCAGGTCAGCGCGTCCAGCACGCGGCGTTCGAGCTCGACGAACGCGCGATCCTCGACGACGGCCAGTTCCGATGCGTGCGTCGCAGCCAGGCACTCCGGATACCACGCGGTTACAAACATCGAGGCTCGTAGCCTGACGGATGCATCCCGTTCAGGCGATTGAAAGTCGACTTGCGGATCGGAAACAGCCGCGGCACTGACGGGTCGACACGCGTCCGGTCGCCTGCATGGGAGAACCAGAAGAGCCGGAGGGTTCCGTCGGCGCGCGGATCCTTGAAGCGCCTGACCTGGCCCAGCGGTCGCACGGTTCCCCTGGCGGCCAGACGATCGACGCACGACGCCTGAGCGGAACCCCAGGGCCCTGCGATCTCCACGACCGCCTGATCGCCGAGGTCGAGAAGCAGGTCGAGCCACTTGCCCGACGCAGCCCAGTCCTGCGTGGTCGGTGCCGCGAGGCGTGCCAGGACCAGGTCGAAGTGTTCGTCGGCGGCGAGCGCAGCCAGATCATCCACACCGAGGCGCATGTTGAGGAACACGAGGTTGGTGAGCTCGCCGTTCGCGCGGCAGAGATCGGCGAGCCTCGCGCCGTCCCGCGCCTGGCGAGATGCATCGTCGGCTTCGGTCATGACGCAGGCGCTTTGCGGATAGCCGGCGGCGATCCGGAGCGAGAAGTAACCCTGCGCCGCGTGTGCATCCAGAACGGAGAATGGGCCGTCCAGACGATCGAGAACCGGCGTGAGCAGCCGATACCGCTCGTCGCACCGGTCCGTGCCCAACTGATAGATGCTGCGACCCCACACGATGTCCTGGGCGGCGACCTCCGGATATGTCTGGAGAAACGACTCCACCCGACCTCCGTCGAGGGTCGTTCGCGCACCGTTGTCGGAGAGCGATCCCAGCAGGTTCGTCACGAGATCGAACGTCAGGCCGTAGCGCCGCATCCCGGGCGGAAAGATGTCGTCGAGGTCGAATGGCAGATAGATGTGGTGCGCCTTGAAGAACTCGAGGAGCTTCCCGATGCCGGAACGGCGGACCACACGCGACGTCGCGCCGAAACGCGCGCCGATCCGGCGAAGGCGGTCGCTGACGCGCACCGTCTGCGCGTATTTCTCGCTGAAACGCTCTGCCGGGCTGCAGTCCATGTCGGGCCGCTTTGCCGCGCCGTGCGCCAGCTCGTAGCGGCCGACTCCGCACCGATAATCGACGTCGGTGAACAGCACGTCCCAGCCGTCGCGTCCGACCAGAACGTCAAGTTCGTCAATCAGGCTGGACAGCGCATGAGGATCGCCCAGGACCTCGATGTCGTCCTCCATCACCCAGATCGTCTCGTAGCCGGCATCCCACGCGTCCTGCAGGACCGAGATGTGGCTCAGCGCGCAGCCGATCGTCCCGAGCGCCATACAGTGGACGAAGTACGTCCGCCCGGGCTCGGTCGTCAGCTCGTGGCTCTGGAGCATCTCGTCGATTTCCGTCGGGTAGCGGGTCGCGAGCAGCGATGTCATCCCTGGCTGCCACTGCAGCCCGACGTCCTGAACGGCCTCCTTCGAGAGCTGCCAGCCGTCAACGGCCGGGAAGCGGTAGGGCGTGACGCCGTACACCTCGAGGAAGCGGCTCGCCAGCGCGAATTTCTCCGGCCGGGTGTCGAGGTTGATCATGTAGATGAAATCGACGTTTCGAATCGTATGACCGCTGCCTTTGCCGGCGGCCCTCTTCAGGCGGCGTTCGAAGGCGGCGGCACGGTCGACCGTCTCGCGACTCGTCATCGGAAGACCGAATCGTAGACGATGCGGCGGACGAACGTCGCCTCGCCGCGATCGCCGTCCCGGTATACGTGGGCGGCCATCTCGAAGCCGGACATTTCGAGGAACAGCCGCAGCGTCCGGCTGGATATCACCGACGGGCTCGGCTTGTAGAAGTAGGTCTTCGCCACCACGACCACCGCCGTCGCGAGGATGCGCGGCGACCGCATGAGAATCTGCAGCTCGAACCCCCCCGCGTCGACGCGAAGAAAGTGCACCCGCTCGATGCCCTGCCCCGCGCACCAGTCGTCGAGCACCATCACCGGCACCTCGACGGTTGCCGGTGCGGACCGCTCGTCGTGCCGAATCGGCGGCAGCAGCGACGCGCTCCGCTCGTCGTCTCCGGCCCCGACGTGCAGTGTCGCCACGCCGTTCGACGTCCCGATGGCCACGTTCGCCGGGACGACATGCGGGAACGCCCTCGCCCGCTCGGCGAGGACGGCGAACGCCCGCGGATTCGGCTCACACGCGACGATCCGCGCGTACGGATGCGCCTGCGCCAGGCCCATGGTGCCCGCGCCTTCGTACGCGCCGATTTCGACGATCGTCGGGTTATACGGCAGGAAGGAGCGCGCGTGCGCGTTGACGTTCTCGACGTCGGCGACGGGCCCGCCGAGAACGCCCTCCCACTTGATCGATGGATCGCCCACGCGACCGCTCCGGCTACCAGAGTCCGTCGATCCCATCGACGAGCGCGTGGGCCGCCGCGTCGGCGTCGCCGCGCACGCTCGCGAATCCACGCGCCTGGCCGGCCACCGCGCCGAGGATGCGGAGTGTCTCAGTCGGACGGCCGCGTGCGCCCAGGCAGTGCTCAAGCAACCGGATCACGACCTGACCGGTGGACATCGCGCGCACGTCCAGCCGTCCCGACGACTGGAACTCCGTGAACAGCACGGCCCCGGGACGAATCCGACGATCGAACGCGCGGCTCCCGAAGGTCTCGGGACCGACGCGCGCAATCGATCGTTCCCCGACGCGCAGGACGATCGGGCGGGAATACGGATGGACATGGCCGTCGCGATCGAACACTGCGAGCTCGTCCGATCCGTACGTGGCGCCGGCCCGCAGCAGAGCAGCGACCAACGTGCTCTTGCCTGCTCCCGAACGCGCGGGCAGCAGGAGCGCGCGGCCGCGGATCTCGACCACGCCCGCGTGGACGAACGTCCAGCCGGCAGCCGCACGGGCGAGCGCCGCCTGGAGATCGGCGACGAGACGCACCGACGCGCCCCAGAGCTCATTCGACGTCGCGACGGTGCGCCGGCCCCGGACGACGGCCACACGCCCGCGCGGCGGTACGTGCGCCACCCGGTACCGCAGCACCGGCTTGCGGCTTCGGTCATCGTTGGGAAACGCCGGCAGCTGCTCGTCGAGAAACGGAAAGATGCGCGGATCGTCGGCGTCGATCGCGATTGTGATACCGAAGGCGGTCAACCATCGGCTGGTCATGACGGATGGGCCTGGCAACCAATCGACTCGAACATCCTTTTCGGCATGCCGAATCCCGATTCTGAAGCCTGCATACCCCGGCGTGGCGCCTACGCGGCCGATCCAGTCGCCGCGGCGTCCCGGATCCGCGGGGTACGGTGATACATTCCCCCTGTCTCCGAACAGATCACTCTGCGCGCTGCTCACGCTGGAGGCGAGGCCAGAGCAGACCGGCGTGCATCTCGTCCCAGATCGCCGATCCCCACTTGGCGACGAATAACGCAGCATTGTCAGCCCGAGGTCTCTCGCGGCTGATCGGAGCCTTGATGTTCAGCGTGAACGCGCCAATGTGTCCGACACACGATCCGCTGCTCTGGAGATTGCGCTTTCCCGCCATGAAGGCTCGGATTCCCCAGTCTGTGTCATCGTAGTTGAAGCCGGTCATGCTCTCGTCGCAGTCCCCCACGTCGTCGAAGAAGCGCGGGCTCGCGATAAACATCATGAGCTCACGGCCGTCGTACTTGACAGACGACGACTCCGGACAGGTCACCTCGCCACCGATGAACCGCACCTCGTCCGGCTGCTGAGCGCGACACCACTCGACCATCCTGTCGGTGAGCATCACGTCGCGGCCTGCGGGCAAGCTCCTCCAAAGGTCTGAATCCGCATGCACGCCTGACGACGGATGCGGCGCGGTCAGGTGGTATGGAATCAGACGTGGCGAGACGACCGAGCTATCTCGCCCCCAGCGTTCCTCGGCCCAGCGCCAGTCACGGACGAGAAGCTCCAGCCACCCCCGCGCGGGCCGCACGTCGTTGTGCAGGAGCACGAAGGCTTGGCATCCGCTCGTGCGGGCGAGCTCGAGCACCTTGTTTCGCATGCTGGGCTGCGAGTCCGGTCGACCAGCCCGATCGTTGAGCACGACCTCGACACCGGCCGGAGCCCGCCCGCGCACGTCCTCGAGACAAGCGGCATCATCGGTCCACATCACGACATGGAGTCGCGCCCGATCCATCGGTGTCGTATCGCGCATCTTGTAAAGCTGGTCGATCAGGACATCGTTGATCGAGATGATGTCTCTGACCGCAAAGTGCGTGATGTAGACGGCGATCACCTGTCTGTCGATCACGTGCGCCTCGCGCTGCGCGCGCCATCGGCGCCCGGGCCAGGGCCGGCGCACGGTCGCCGCCTGCTCGCTCCTCTTTTCCACGCGACGCGCGACAGCCACCGGCACGCGACCGAACCCAAGGATACGCCAATTGTCTGGTCGTGTGAACACGTGATACCCATGTCAGCCGTCCACTGATGGAAGGCGCCGCACGCCAACATCGCCGGCACGAGCGCGGCCTGCATCAGCCGCTCGTGGCGTCGGCGGCTGCCTCTGCTGTTCACATGTTCGCTCTTGCCGCGACGCGGCTGCGCCGGTATAGTCTCGAAGACTCTTTCCGAGATTCGAGGGCGCCATGAGTGAATTCCTCCCGAAGAAGCGACAGCGACAGATCAGGATTGAAGAATTCCAGGGCGAGCTGCTCGTTTACGATCTCGACACGCACCAGGCGCACTGCCTGAACGGCACGGTCGCGACCATCTGGAATCTGTGCGACGGCACGCGATCGATCGCGCAGATTGCCGACGCCATTCCGGCCGAACCGTCGGCGCCCTCCCGCGAATCGCTCGTGTGGGCGGCTCTGGCCGAGCTGGACAAGGCGGCCTTGCTCGACACGCCGCTCGACGACGCCCCCGAGGACCTGTCGCGACGGAGCGCGATGGCCCGCATCGGCTGGGCGGCCGCGATTCCACTGGTCCTGTCGATTGCCGTGCCCGAACCGGCCTACGCGCAATCGTCGGTCGTCACGGTCGACTAGACGGACACGCACCCGCAGTCGAGGCGCGCCGCGCATGCCGAGCGGTACCACGCGCATCTGTCTGTCGATGATCGTGCGCAACGAAGCCGCCGTCATTGAGCGGTGCCTCGCCGCGGCGTCACCGCTCGTGGACGCCGCCGTGATCGTCGACACCGGCTCCTCGGATCTTACCGTCGGGCTGGCGCGGGGTGTGCTGTCGGCGCGCGGCCGGCCCTGGTCGATCCTCCATCAGCGGTGGCAGAACTTCGGCGTCAATCGGCAGGCGGCGCTCGTCGAGGCTCGAACGTTCGTCTGCGGCCTTGACTGGCCGCTCGATCGCACCTTCTGGCTGCTGCTCGACGCCGACCTCGAGCTCTCAATCGGCCCGGACTTCGACCGGGACTCGCTGATGGCCGACGCCATCTCGCTGCGCCACGAGTCCGCCACGCTCTCGTATTGGAGTCTGCGGCTCGCCCGCGCGAGCCTCGACTGGCGCCTCGAAGGGCCGACGCACGAACGCTACGTGTGCGACGCCCGGTGCACGTCGGGCAGGCTCGCGAGCCTGTCGATCCGCGATCATGGCGACGGGGGGGCGAAGGCCGACAAGATTCCGCGCGACATCCGGCTGCTCGGCGCATATCTCGACGACCATCCCGACGATCCGCGCGCGCTGTTCTACCTGGCCCAGTCGTATCGCGCGGCCGGAGATCCGGTGAAAGCGACGGCACTCTACCGGCGCCGAATCGCCGTCGGCGATGCATCGGAGGAAGCGTGGTACGCGAAGTACCGGCTGGGGCGACTGCTGGCCGACCACGGCCGCGCCGAGGCGGCGGCCGACGTGCTGGTCGAGACGTATCAGGCCGACCGGGCGCGAGCCGAGCCGCTCTACGAGCTCGCTCGGCTCCATCGCCGCGCGGGCGAGCACGACATGGCGGCTCGGTGGGCCAGCAAGGGGCGCCGGCTGCCGCTTCCCCTCGGGCGCACTCTCGTCCACCTGGACGTGTACGACCATAAGCTCGATCTGGAGCTCGCCCTTGCCGCGCCGAAAACCGCGTTTCACGACGAGGGCTTCGAAGCGTGCGAGCGCCTCGTGCTGCGACGCGGCACGCCCGAACCGGTCCGCGGTGAAGCCCGATGTGCCGCGCTTTCCTACGCCGCCCCGCTTGCCGGCTGTGAGTTCCTTCCTCTTCACCCGCGACTCGATGAACGGTATCGCCCCTGCAATCCGTCGATTGTGGGAACTGCGAACGGTTATCTCGTCAACTGTCGGGCCGTGAACTACCGGCAGCGGCGCCTGCGGTACCGGTCGCTCGACGAGGACGGCGTGTACCGCACGACGAACGTGCTGATGACGCTCGATCGATCCTTCCAGCTCGTCGAAGAGCATCCCCTTACGTCTGACGAGCCTCCGGCGCGGCGTACACCCGTGCGCGGATTCGAAGACGTCCGGCTCTTCACGCTCGACGGCGACCTGATGATGCTGTGCACGACGACCGATCGCCACCCGAGCGGCCGAATGCACCAGTCGATCTGTCGCCTCGACACGGCCGGGCACATCGTCAGCCACCTGCCCCTTGTCGGTCCCTTCGACGATCGGGTGCAGAAGAACTGGCTGCCGTACGTGGATCGCGGTGAGCCCGATCGGCTGCGCGCGATCTACGGATACGACCCGATCACCGTCCTGCGGCTCGATCCCCGCCGGGGATCGTACGAGGCGGCGCTCACCGTCGACCTGCCGGTCGACGCGCGATGCTGGCGGGGCTCGGCCGGGCCCCTCTGGTGGCCGACCGCCGGGAGCCGCCGCGTGGTGCTCGTCCACGACGCGGTCCGGCGGCAGGGGCCGGACGGTGTCTGGGAGCGCGTATACCTGCATCGCATCATCGAGCTCGACGCGTCGTGGCGACTGACGCGCCTGTCGAAGCCGTTCGTGTTCGCTCACCACGGCGTCGAGTTCGCCTGCGGCATGGTCAAGTCCTGCGAGGGCGACGTGCTGATCACGATCGGCATCGAGGATCACGACGCCTACATCTGCCGGATTCCCGCCGCACGGTTCGACGCGATGCTCGGCGAGAACACCGACCTGCTGGCATCCCTACGGGCACGCGACATCGACCGGGAGACCGCTGCATGCCGGCCCTGACCGACGAACTGCGTGCGCGCATCGAGGTCGCGGTCGCTCCGCTCCACGGCTGGACCACACCCGAGAAGGCCTGGCAGCTGGCCGAGCTGATCCTCATGACGTCCGCGACGCGTTCGGTCGAGATTGGCGTCTTCGGCGGCCGCGGCACGATCTCGATGGCCATGGCACACGCGGCGCTCGGACACGGTTACGTCGTCGGCATCGATCCCTGGCAGGCGTCGGCCTCGGTCGATGGCACGAACGATCCCGCTCACGACGCGTGGTGGCGTGCGGTCGATTACGACGAAGTGTTGCGGAGCTTCCTGCGCGCGCTGCTCCGCCACCACGTCCTCGACTACGGCCGAGTCCTGCGCGAACGGTCGGACACGGCCGTCCGTCTCTTCGCCGACGAAAGCGTCATGGTGCTCCATCAGGACGGCAATCACTCCGAGGAGGTCTCGACGAGGGAAGTCGATCTCTGGACGCCCAAGATCGCACGCGGCGGCTACTGGGTCGCCGACGACGCCGACTGGGCGACGACGCAGCCGGCCCTTCGGCGTCTCGCGGCGTCGCGCTTCGACCTCGTCGACGATCGGGGCTCGTGGCGCATCTACCGCAAGCCATGACGGCGCACGACCGGGTCAGCGTGATCTATCTGACGCACCGCGAGACGCCGCGGTTCGACTGGTTCGCCGACAGCCTGGCGCGACAGATTGGCGACGACGACGTCGAGGTGATCGTCGTCGACGGACTGTACTCGGCGGATCGGGCGGCGGCGTTCGAAACACTGGGGCAGGGCCGCTTTCGCTGCCGCGCCGTCGCGGCCAAGCCGACGCCGTTCAACGGCGACCATCGGTGTACCGGCGCCGAGTACTTCGCGGCCGCCAGCGCGCGGAATACCGGTCTCGTATACGCGCGCCGGCCGTACATCGTCTTTGCCGACGATCTGTCGGTCCTGATGCCGGGCTGGTGGGACGAGGTCCGGACGGGCGCCGCACGGGGCGCCGTGGTGGCCGGCGCGTATCAGAAGCATCGAGGGATGCGCGTCCAGGACGGGGTGCTCGTGTCGAGCACGGTCGACGTCTCCGGCCTCGACTCGCGCTGGTCGAGCGGCGAGGACGGGCGCTGGGTGCCGCTCGGCGGCGGTCAACTGTTCGGCTGCAGCGTCGGCGCGCCGCGCGCGCTGCTCGTCGACGTCAACGGATTCGACGAGCTGTGCGATCCGATCGGCGGCGAGGACTACCATCTGGGCGTGCGCCTGCAGTGGGCGGGCGCGACGCTGCATTACAGTCGGCGCATGCTCAGCATCGAGTCCGAAGAGCTGCACCACACGCAGTACATCGTGCACCGGGTCGACAAGACGACGTCGCCCGGCACGTACATCACGAGCCTGCAGCGATTCGGCGTCACGCGCCGGTGTCAGCCCGGCGCGTGGGACAGCTCTCACATGGTGCTCGACATCACCTTCGGCATCCGGACGCCGCAGACGCTCGGTAATTACTACCTGCTGTCGGAGCTCGAGCCGTCGGCGCTCGACGGTCTCGTCGCGCGGTTCCCGGAAACGCACTGGTTCGACGGCCAGCCGCTCTCCGAGCTATGAGTCTTTGCATCGAGCGCCGCCGTCTGCTTGGTCGCGGCGACATCCCCGGCAGCAACGGCGGCATCTACAATCCCGGCGTCGTGTCGGCCGGCGGATCGCTCGCGCTGCTGTGCCGGCGCGAGGTGGACTATCGGTTCACGCCCTTCGTGTTCCCCGAACTCGTCGAACTGGATCCGGAGTCGCTCGCGCCGCGGTGTTCCCGCACGCTGCGGAAGATCGGATATCCCGAGGGCTCGCGGATCGAGGATTTCCGTCCCATCGCGTTCAAGGGCTCGACCCTGGTCGCGCACACTCTGGTGCACCCGGGCGCCATCAAGCCGGTCCTCTCGCGCATCGTGGACGACACGCTTCAATTCCACGATCCCTTCGATTTGCCGATCGATCGGAGCGGCCCGGAGAAGAACTGGGTCCTGTTCGAGCACGGTGGCGCGCTGCACTGCCTGCACAGCCTCGATCCCCTGACCATCTTCGCCCAGACCGCTGACGGAGGGTGGAGGCTCGTCAAGCAGGAGGTGAACGGCCTGCGCACGCTCGAGGCGGCGACCGTCAGCAACTCCGCCAACCTGATTCCGTTCGAGGACGGCTACCTCGGTTTCTGGCACACGCGCATCGACGGACGGCAGTACGTGCAGGGGGCACTCTTCCTCGACGCGCATCTCAATCTGCAGGACCCGAACCGGCGTGCTTCTGGACGGGCGCGAGATCCGCGGGGGCTACAAGCCGGGCGTCCTGTACGTGAGCGCGCTCGCGGCCCGCGGCGAGGCCATCCTGGCGTTCTACGGCGAGGCGGACGAGCATACGGGCGTCGCCCTGTTCGATCGGCGTGAATTGTGGGAGGAGCTCCGGCGCTCCCCCTTTGTTTCGATCGACGCCGTCCGCGTTCGCTATGCCGGCGACTCGTTGAGCGACGCGTTTCTGGCCATCCGCGCGCTCCAGGCGTTTTCGACCGAGCACCGGCGGCCCCGCATCCGTCTCTTCGTGGAAGACTCGCGTCTGCGGCCGATGATCCGACATCTCGTCGACGCCAACGTCGCCGTCTACGGGACGCGGGAACCCGAGTACGACTGCACGCTGGCAGGAAATCCAGAGCGGGTCGAATGGCGCCGGCCGCAAGACGCCGCCGAGGTCGTCGATCGCGCGACAGCGGGCCGGGTTGATGCGTCGGCCAACGCCGACAGTCGCCTCGATGGATAGCGCCCGGCGTTCGGCGGGGGCGCGAAGCGCCGCCGCGCGTCGGCGATCGACACTGGCGGCCAGCGAGATCGGAATCCGGTTACGGGACGAGCCCGGACAGTCGTCCGGACGCCAGTGCCGCCACGGCGACGGCGGCTTCGCCCCTGGGCGTGACCCACGCTTCGGCCGACGCGGCCAACGCCCGCAACGCACGCAGCGTTTCCTCCGGTCGTTTCTGCGCGGCCGGACAATGCGTGAGCAGCCGCAGGACCGCGTCCGGAGGCGACAAGCGTACGGGGTCGAAGGCGGCGCCCGACGAGTAGTGCGTGAACAGCACGGTGTCGACCGGAAGCGGTCGCCTCGGCGCGCGGTCCCTGTAGTCGCCCGCCGGGATCCAGTGCGCCGCCGCATCGCCGCGCAGCGCGAGCGGCCGGGCGTACGCCTCCACGCGCCCGTCGTGCCCGACGACCGCGAACTCGTCTGAAAGATACGTCGCGCCGGCGTCGAGGAGTGCGGCCGCGAGCGTGCTCTTGCCCGACCCCGAAGCCCCGGGCAGCACGATCAGCCGTTCGTCGAGCGCGACGACGGCGGCGTGCACGAACGTGGCGCCCGGCGCGGTCAGCGCCAGGAAGGTCTGGAGGTCGCTCGCCACCTGGCCGGCGGCTTCGTCCACGCTTTTCACGGCGTCGAGACGCTGACCGTCGATCGTCACGCGGTACCGCGCGGGCGCGTTGTCGCCGGCGAGACGCGCGATCCCGTAGGTCCGATCCACGGACCTGCCGTCCGCGGACCGGAACGGCGGCAGCGCCTTCATGACCGGCGCCACGAGATCCTCCGCGCCTTCGATCCGGACAATCTGCCCGAAGGCATCGAAGACGCGCCGGCGCGTGTCGAGGGCGCCACGCCGGCGCAGCCGGGTCACGGCCCGGGACACGAGCTGCGACGAGCGCTCGACACCTGTCATCGCCCGCAGATCCGCGACGAAGCCGCCGCGGCCGGCACCGGCGCCCCGGCGGGCGGCGGCTCCCCACTGTTGAACGACCAGCGGCCCCAGAGAGGGTGGCCAACGCTTCGCGTGATATTCCAGCCGTTCCCACCACGTCGCCGACTGTCGCCCGAGCGACGCCAGCACAGCGGCCGGCACCGGCACGTCGCGATCACGCGTCAATTGCCGGAGCGCCCGCGCGCACTGCAGCGCCAGTTGCCGTCCGCCCGCCTCGGCGATCAGCGCGTCCCAGGCGAAGGCATCACCCTGCCGGCGAAGGATGGCGACGGCATCGGCCTGCCAGTGTCCCGTGGGGACGGGCGTCCAGTGGACACCGTGCACGCAGACGTGAAGGAGCTGATCGCTCGGGCACAGGGCGCGCGTGCGGACGCCCTGCAGATCGACCGGCACGGACCGGCGCCAGAACCCGTCGTCGGCACGGTCGTCGCCCCCGCAATCGCTCAGCGAGACCCAGTGGAGATCCAGATCGACGCCGCTCCCGTTGGTGTAGCCGAGGCTGTGTCGCAGCGCGAGCGACGAACCGGCCACGGCGCGGATTGGCACCCAGCCGTGGCGGTCCATCAGCTCGCGGGCGGCCGCGGCATTCGCGGGCCTGACCAGGACGTCGACGTCGCCGAAGGGCCGAAGGCCGACACGCTCGTAGGCCGTCAGCGCGAGCGCCGCTCCCTTGAGAAGCAACGTCTCGATGCCCGCCCGTTCGAAGGCCTCGACCATTGCGGCCGCCAGCGCGAGATTGTGCTGATTTCGGATCCAGACGTCATGGTAGGCTTGCCGCAACCGCCGCATGTCGGCGGCATCGATCGGCATGTCGCGCAGCTTCCACCAGACCAGGGGCAACCACCACTGCGAGGCCGGCTCGGGCGGCCACACGTGGCACAGGGGTCTCCACGCCCGCCACGCGTCGAGCGCCCGGTCGGGCCGGGCCAGTGCCGCCGCCCGAAGCAGGCGGCGCGCATCGTCACCGCGCGCGAGCGTGTTGCCGCGAAGCATCAGCCTGAGGACCTACGGCAGTCTAGCAGCCCGTGGTGAAACGGTGAATCAAGGATCGACCCGATCGATCCCGCGTACTACACTGTCGCCGATGGCGATAGGCAAACGAAAGCGGCGTACCAAGCAAGCGTCGATGTGGGTGGCGACCCAAGACCTGCCGCGCAGTGCCGCGCACCCGTTCTACGCTCGACTGAATCACATTCTCGATCAGCACGACTTCGACGGTTTCGTCGAGGGGGGGTGTGTGCGGTTCCACGCCGACGAGGGCCGACCCGGCCTGCCGTCTGGCCGGTACTATTCGGCTGCTGCTGATCGGCTATTTCGAAGGCTCGGACGCGGAGCGCGCGATCGCTTGGCGCGCAGCCGATTCGTTTGCCCTGCCTGAGTTCCTCGGGCTGGTGTTGCCCGAGGCTCCGCCCGACCATTCGACGATTTCGCGTACGCGCCGCTTGATCGATCTCGAGACGCACGAGGCCGTCTTCACCTGGATGCTGCAGCGCCTCGCGGACGCGGGCCTGGTGAAGGGCAAGACCGTCGGGATCGATGCGACGACGCTGGAAGCGAACGCGGCGCTGCGCAGTATTGTGCGGCGCGACACCGGCGAGAGCTATCAGGAGTTCCTCACGAAGCTGGCGCAGGCCTCGGGCATTGAGACGCCGACGCGCGCGGACTTAGCGCGGATCGATCGGAAGCGGAAGAAGAAGGGCTCGAACGACGACTGGACGCATCCGCACGATCCTGACGCGAAGATCACGAACATGAAGGATGGGCGCACGCACTTGGCACACAAGGCCGAGCATGCGGTCGATCTCGAGACCGGGGCGATCGTCGGGCTCACGGTGCAGGATGCCGACGACGGCGACACCACGACCTGCGTGGAGGCGCTGATTGAAGCCGCGGAGCAAGTTGAGGCGGCGCGGCCCGACGGCAAGGGCATCGAGGAGATCGTCGGGGACAAGGGCTATCACAGCAATCAGGCGCTCGTGGATTTCGCCGCCGTCGGCGTCCGCAGTTACATCTCGGAACCCGATCGCGGCCGACGGAACTGGAAGAAGAACCAGGAGGCCCGGGAGGCCGTCTACCGCAATCGTCGGCGCATTTGCGGTCCGCGGGGCCTGCGCCTGCTGCGGCTCCGTGGCGAGCGCCTGGAACGGCCCTTCGCCCACCTCTATGAGACCGGCGGGATGCGTCGCGTTCACCTGCGCGGCCATGACAACATTCGGAAGCGCCTGCTGATTCACGCTGGTGGCTTCAATCTCGGCCTGCTCTTGCGGCAACTGATTGGCGTCGGCACGCCACGCGGGCTGCAGGGACGTCTCGCCGCGGTCCTCGCGGGTCTCTTGACGCTGATGCGGACGCTCTGGGACGCGGTTACGTGTCATCGGTCGCCCGTACCGCTCTTTTCACGACTCACACGTACGTCGATCGCGACCAATCCGCCCGAGCAGTTCGGCGTGCGAGAACTGGCTTTCACCACGGGCTGCTAGCCGACAACGGGTTCTGCGTCAGAACGGAGGACTTGTCTCGGCACACTTCGCATGACTCCCGAGAAAGTCGCCCAGTGTGGAGCTATCCCAAGCCCCCGCCTGTGCCAAACGGGTACAAGGTGCGCCCACCACTGCGCCCACCACTCGCGACACTTCGCGAGATTTCCTGAGGTCTTCAGCGACTTCGGGAGATGGCGGCGGGGCCCCAATCCGCAGAAATCCTCAATAACGACGGACATGAACGTGAGTTTCTCGGAATCTCCTCGATCTTCTTGAACGGCCCGTTCTTCTGGCGATAGGCGACGATCAGATCGGCCGTCTTGGCGCCGATGCCGGGCAGCACGGCCAGGCCGGCCGCGTCTGCGGTGTTGATGTTCACCATCGGACCGGCCGGCTTGGCCGCCGACGTCGACGGACTCTGGGCCTCCAGAGTGGCGTGGGGAACCGCGGCCATCAGACAGGCTGCGGCAATGAGCGAGAGCGCGATGCGAAGCATGTGTCCTCCTTGATGCGATGGATGGCCCTGACGGCGACCGCCACTCGGCGGGAGGTCGGGCCCCCGAGGTTGCCGTCTGTATGGCCGTCAGGACCGACGGCCACAGAGGCAATCCGGGCGCCAGCTCAATGCGCCGAGGCCCGTTGTCGGAAACTGTTGAAGGAGCGCCACTTCAAGAGGAGGAAGAAAATCACGCTGCGGGCTCGACGCCGACCGCGCCCGAAAGCGACGCCGGGAGTTGCCAGCGTTCCGGTGTCTCTACATCAAGGTCAGTGTGACTTGGATTTGGCCCGCCCACGCGCGCCAGCGCACGCAACGCCGCGGTGGCGAAGAACGGAACGGTGTATCTAGCGCGCCGGGTTCGACGACGGGGACCGACAGGCCTTCCGGGCACCACCGGTGCGCGTCCTCGCGCGCCTCCCGGTCGCGCAGCCGAACCAGCTATTTCACAATCTTCGCGGTCAGAACACCAGCGCAGCTATTGACCAGTTCCAAGGCAGATCTTCGGCGAGACAGTCTTGAACCACTGCGCATTCATTAACGGCGCAAATGGAAAGTCGCTAATCCTTGCGACGATTGGCACGTCCGGCAGCCAATCGTCCCGGGACGGAACTTGTTGACCCGTCCTGAGCCGTCGCGTCACCTCGCTTCGCAGGGCCATCGTACCATCGCTGATAGCGTAGACTCGTTCATCGCTCAGGTCTTCAGGCAGACTATTCGTAACGCGCTTCAGGGATTTGGGGGCGCCCGCTCCGTCAAAAGAGTAGGTGTCAAACACCATCCAGTCACCTGACTCGTCATCTTCAGTAACGTCAATGGTAGTAAGGTCGTCGTCTTCGACGACCGATGCGACGACCATAGCACGTGTGTCTTGGACGTCCTTTTTCCAGGTTGATTCATCTTGATAAATGCACCACTGATGCTGCACTGGATCGTTCAAGAGATAGAACCTCGGATGTGACTGACAACGCGAGTCGATCTGCGCCAGCGCGGCGACCGTCACCGCGACTGACATGATCGCAACGTTCACGCGCATCATCGCCCCCGGTACGAAGCTCTCTTGCGGCGCCCGTTGACGGCCACTCGGCTGAACCCAAGCCAGTCAAGAGAGAATGCAAAGAGTGGATACTCGACTATTGTGATAATGGCAAACCAAGACGGTATCCAAGTGCTGACGTGTCGAAACAGTACCAAGTATCCGATCGTGTGGAGCAGTAGCATTCCGCTGACAGACGCCCAATAGCCGACTTTTCCCCAGTTGGCTCTATAGTTACGAATGATGTGAAAGAAGACGATTGAGGTCATGCCAACCCAGCCGATCCACCTCCCTGTCGGCACAACGCGATGGTCTTGAATCTCTGAATAAGTAATCACAATGAACGCTAGGGATAGGCCCGCAGCAATCAGGAGGATCGCTTGAAGAAGCCGTCGAGTAATCGATCGCACACTCACCGACATTGCCCAGCCTCGGCCACTTTAGGTGCCGCGCTAATACCACCGTCATAGGGTACATGGCAGTCGTCAACCATAACGCAATCCAAGCGCCACTTCGTCCGGCGGCTCGCGCGTCGTCCGAAACTGCTGTGAAGCTCCCGGGATCCCGGACGAAATCGACGCCGGGAGTTGCCCGTGTCGCTGCCCGACTGCTATGCTTCAGCACCCCCGATCAACTCGACAGTGATGCCATCCCTCGGAACCCTTCGCGTCGGCCTCGCGGTCGGCGCCGGCACCGGGCCGGAGCTGGCCGCCGTCTTTCGGCGGGCCCTCTCGGACCTCGCGCGCGACAGCGGGATCGACGTCGCCATCGAGCTGGCGGGGCGCCGGAAGCGCGGGCGCTGGCGGTTCACACGCTCGCCTCGCGCCTGCGTGCCGGCGACACCGCGCGCCTGATGGGCGACGGCGACGATGGCCGCGAGCTGTTCCGCGTGCCGCTCGCGCTCGGCAGCCTCGTCGTCCGCGGCGGCTGGTGGTCCTGCGGCGTCAGACGTCGGCGGTCACGCTGCCCGTGATGGCCCATCGCGACGGGCGGTCGACCATCGTGACCGTGTCGCCGCCGCTGCCGCCCCCGCTGCCGGACGGCGCCGAGGACCTCGCCAGGTGCCGCGCCGAGCTCGTCCCGTTGCTGCAGGCATTTGCGGCTCGTCACCCGGATCAGATCCTGCCCTGGCGACTCGACGGCGGAGAGACGTCTACTTCCCGAACAGGATCTTGACGCGCGCCTGGACCCCGCCGAGGTCGTGCTCGTCGTACACGTCCGAAATGCCGCCGGCCAGATCGTTGTGGACGCGCGTGTACTGCACCTCGACGGCGGTTGCCAGCCACCCTCCGCGCACCTCGACGCCGCCGAGGGCGTGGTAGCTCGGGAAGTGCCGGCTCACGTTCTCCGACGGGTCCGCGAACGCCGACGTGTCACGATAGAAGTACTCGCCGGCGCCGCCGCCCACGTACGGCACCACCGTCCCGTGGCCGAAGCGGTAGCCCGCCGTCGCGTCCAGCGGCGTGATGGTGATCCGCGTCGACACGCCGAGGGGGTAGACGTCGCCCTGGTACACGAAGACACGCTGGCCGCTCTTGCCGAAGCGCTCGACCGAGACCGACAGGAACCCGCCCTTCTCGCGGAACTCGACGCCCGCGCCGTACCAGACGCCCGTCGACTTGCCCAGCAGTGCGCCGAAGCTCTGCTTCGCCGCCAGCCGTTCGTACCCCAGCTCGACGAATCCGCGCACGCCGATCCCGGACGTCGGCGGCGCCGGCGTCGTTCGCGTCCGGACGGCCGCGCCGTGCCGGCCCGGAGCCGGCGCGCCACCGATCGCCTCCACCTGATTCGCCGCGATGAGGCCGCGCTCGCGGGGATCGGGACCAAACGGCACCTCCACTTCGTACCACGGGCCCTGCCGTCCGACCACGTCGAGCTCGGTGCCCGCGGCGACGACGGCGGCGACGACCGAGAAGTTGGAGCGCCAGATCGTCGCCTTGTCCTTGATCACGCGCACGCGCGTCTGCGCGAAGGCGGGAACCGCCAGCAGGACGAGCACCCAGGCGGCAAGGAGGCGCTTCCGGCTCATCGCCCGTAGCTGAAGCCGAAAATGGCGGCGCGCGGCTGGATCAGTCCGCTGCCGTACTCGTCGTCCCGCCCGGGCGCACCGAGGTCCTTCGCGGTCATCTTGATCAGCGCCTCGACGGCGGCCGGCTTCGTCACGCCCTGGCTGATGATCAGGGCGGCGGTGCCCGCCACGTGCGGCGACGCCATGGACGTCCCCTCCAGCGGCGTGTCCGCGTACCGATCGAATCGCGGCGCCAGCACCATCCCCGGCGCCGAGTCGGACTCGAGCATCGTCGACTGCCAGATCTCGCCGCTGACGCCGGCGTCCCGATCGTCACCGCCCGGCGCGGCGATTTCGATGTACGGTCCCGTGTCGGAGTAGTACGCGCGCTGGAGCGACCGCCCCACCGCCCCCACGGCCATCGCGCCGTCGATGTCCTTCGCGTATGCCGCCGGGTACTCGGCGCTGTCACCCGTCTGGTAGCCGTTCCCGGCGGCGATCGCCACGAAGACGCCCTTCGACACGGCGTAGCCCAGGGCGTCCTGGAGGACCGGCGAGAGGAAGTGGCTGCCGATGCTGATGTTGATCACCTGGGCACCCTGATCGGCCGCATAGCGGATGCCCTGGGCCTCGGCGTCCTCGGGGCAGCCGCCGGCCCCCTCAGGTGGATTGCCCGGGGTGCCGTCGGCCGACATCGCGAACTGCAGCTCCCAGTAGCCGACGCAGACCTTGACCGGCATGACTTTCGCCCCGTACGCGATCCCGGCCTCGAGAAGGCCATTGTTCGTGCTCTCGGCGGCCGTGCCGCTCACGTGCGTGCCGTGTCCTTCCATGTCCAGCACCGGCCCGGTCCAGAACACGAGGTCCGTCGGCCGGACCAGCCGGTCGGCCGGCAGGTCGGGGTTCACGGCGAACGGCACGTTCACGTCCTGGATCGCGGCGCCGTTCCAGGTCTTGAACGTGAACGTCTGGTTCACGGTGGTGATGCCCGTGTCGATGACGGCGATCGTCGTGTTCCCGTTCGCGCCGGGGTTGATGTCCCAGGCGCGCGGCATGTCGAGCGCGTCGAGGTTCCACTGGTCGGCGTAGCCGGGATCGTTCGGGACGCCGCTCGGGAGCGCGAGATAGTTCGGCTGCGCGTACGCCACCTCGGGCTGCTCGCGGAGCTGCTCGGCCAGGATGTCGGCGTTCCACTCGTTCTGGTCCCGCACGACGGCGACGTCGCCGACCCAGTGGAGGCTCGAGGCCAACGGCCGGCTCCGCAGCGCGGCCAGCGCGCTCTGTTCCCCGGCGACGCCCACGCCGGGCTTGAACTTGACGAGGACTTCGCCGGGCAGGTACGGGAGCTGGTTCTCGGCCGCCTGGACGAATTCGAGCGTCCGCTGCGGGGTCAGGATCATCGAATAGGGAGAACCTGCCGGCGCCTGCGCTCCGATCCGCGTCGAGCACAGCACGCCGGCAGCGAGCGCGGCGGCCGCGATGCCGGCGGCGGCGCGACGGGACGGCAACATGCCGGCCATCCTACTCCGGAACGGCCCGCGCGCACACGCTATACACTGGCGTACATGGCCCAGCATCTCTCCGCATCGTTCAGCGCCACCCTGCGCGTCAAGCTCCAGGACGTTCCCGGAACCTTCGCCCGGCTCGCCACGGCGATCGGCGACGCGGGCGGTCTTCTCGGGGCCATCGATCTCGTCCGCCTCGAGAAGGACAAGAAGGTCCGCGACGTGACCGTCAGCGCCTCCAGCGCCGAGCACGTCGCGCGCATCGTCGACGCGGTCCGCGGGGTCGATGGCATCGAGGTGGAACAGGTCTCCGACCGCACGTTCCTCATGCACCTGGGCGGCAAGATCGAGGTCGTCGCCAAGCATCCCCTCAAGACGCGCGACGACCTCTCGATGGCCTACACGCCGGGTGTCGCGAGGGTCTCGTTGGCGATCGCCGAGGACAAGTCGAAGGCGCTCAACCTGACGATCAAGCAGAACACCGTCGCCATCGTCAGCGACGGCACCGCGGTGCTCGGCCTCGGCGACATCGGTCCCGAGGCGGCGATTCCCGTCATGGAAGGCAAGGCCATGCTGTTCAAGGAATTCGGGGGCGTCAATGCCTTCCCGATCTGCCTGGCCACCAAGGACACGGACCGGATCGTCTCCACCGTGGCCGCGATTTCACCCGTGTTCGGCGGGATCAACCTGGAGGACATCTCGGCGCCGCGGTGCTTCGACATCGAGCGCCGTCTGCGCGAGACGCTCGACATCCCCGTCTTCCACGACGATCAGCACGGGACCGCGATCGTCGTGCTCGCCGGGCTCGTCAATGCGCTGAAGGTGGTCGGCAAGGAGATGGCGACGGTCAAGGTCGTCATCGCCGGCGCCGGAGCGGCCGGCATCGCCGTGGGCAAGATCCTCCTGAACGCCGGGGCTCGCCACATCATCGGGTGCGACCGTCAGGGGGCCCTCTTCCGGGGACGCCGCGGCCTCGGTCCCTACAAGGCGGAGTTCGCGCAGCTGACCAATCCGGACAACTTCACGGGAAGCGTCAACGAGGCGCTGGCGGGCGCCGACGTGTTCATCGGCCTGGCCGGACCCGGCGTGATCACGCCCGACGCTGTGAAGACCATGGCTCCCGGCGCCATCGTCTTCGGCATGGCGAATCCGACGCCCGAAGTGACGCCGGAAGAGATCGCGGAGTACGCGGCCGTCGTGGCGACCGGACGGTCGGACTATCCCAACCAGATCAACAACGTGCTGGCGTTTCCCGGAGTGTTCCGCGGGGCGTTGGACGTGCGGGCGTCGCAGATCACCGACGAGATGGAACTGGCCGCGGCCCACGCGATCGCCGCGATGGTGCCGGAGGACGGCCTCGGGCCGGAATACATCGTGCCGAGCGTGTTCGACCGCGGCGTGGCGCCGGCTGTGGCGGCGGCGGTCGCGGCGGCCGCCGATCGGAGCGGCGTCGCCAGGCGAGTCGTGACCGCGCCGTAGCAGTCCCGGGTCGCCCCTGGCCGGCCCGTGTGGTCCGCCCTGTGTAGAATGCACAGGGGCCGGTCCAAGGAGCCGGGGAGATCGCGTCGGCCCCGCGGTGTCCCGGTGCAACCGTCGGGAAGGAGCGTGGGACGTGGGATGGAAGAGCGCAGCGGTGTGCGTCCTCGGTAGTGCGATGTTGTTCATGGCGGGCACTTCGGCGGCAGCGGCGCCGCAGGCCGCCGGTACCACCGCGGCGGGTGGACTGCGGGTCGTCGACCGCGGCGTTCCCCACACCTCCACCGTTCCCGCCAACGCGGGCCAGGACGTCCAGATCGCCGTGCGGGAGATCGTCCAGGGCGAACCGGGCGCAGCCGGCAGCCGACAGGCGGTCCTGTTCGTTCACGGAGCGTCCGTGTCGGGCGTCGCCGCCTTCGACTTCGACTTCGATGGTTACAGCTGGGGGCGGTATCTCGCCCGGGCCGGCTTCGACGTCTTCATCATGGACTTCACGGGCTACGGCTTCTCACCGCGGCCCGAGATGAACAATCCCTGCAACACCACCGCGAAGACCCAGACGGACCTGCTCGTCCCGAACCCGCTGCCCGCGTCCTGCGCGCCGACCGATCCTCACGCGCTCACCACGATCGAGTCGGACCGGGCGGAGATCGACGCGGTGGTCGACTGGATCCGCGCGCAGAGGGGCGTCCAGAAGGTCGACCTGATCGGATGGTCGCTCGGTGGCATGCGGGCGGGCACGTACACGTCGCTCCATCCCGACAAGGTGAACCGCCTCGTCCTGTACGCCTCCTGCTGCTATCGCGCCGACGGCCCGTCCGGCCCTCCCAGCGTGGCGCCGGCGTCGGGCGCGCCGATGCAGATCCAGAGCTGGGACCGGCTGGTCAACGACCGCTGGCTCGTGAACTCCTGCAAGACGAACGTGGATCCGGACGCTCCGCAGGCGGCGTGGAACCAGGCGATGGGCCTCGACCCCCTGGGGTCCACGTGGGGAACACCCGCGTGGAATCCGATCACGTCGCCGCACGGCGGTCTCATGCGGTACCCGTCGTGGACGACCTGGGGATGGAACCTCGCCGCCGCCAGGCGCGTGGTCGTCCCGACGCTCGTCATCGTCGGGCAGAAGGACGGGCTCTACCAGACAAACCAGACGCTCTACCAGGGGCTCGGCGCGTCGAACAAGGTGTTCGTGGGAGTCGCCTGCACGACCCACTTCGCCGTCTGGGAGCGTTCCCACGTCGCGTTTCAGAAGGCGTCGAAGGAGTGGCTCCAGGACGGCGCCGTCGAGGGTGTCAAGAGCGGCCAGATGACGGCCGACACGGACGGGACGTTCCACCGGCAGTGACGGGCCGCGGCGGCGCGGCCGTCAGTTGTGTGGAACCGCGGATTGACGTGCCTGCCACCAGCTGGTAGGTTCGTTCGCACTCGAAAAGGAGGAACCGACATGGCGTTTCTGGCGATCGCGCTTCCCATCCTTCCCGGCAAGAAGGCGAAGTGGCAGGAGATGATGGACAGGCTGAAGGCCGGGCCGATGAAGGCAGCTCTCGACGCCTCCCGAAAGGCCGCCGGGGTTCACGAGCGCACGTTCCTTCAGGAGACGCCCCAGGGCGATCTCGTCATCGTCACGCTCGAGACGCCCGACGGAAGCGACCCCATGGCCGCTTTCGGCAAGATGATGGCTGACCCGTCGATGGCCGAGTTCGCGGCCTGGGCCGCCGACGTGCACGGCATGAGTCCCAAGGGAGCTCCTCCGGCGTCGAAGCTCGTCTACGACAGCAAGGCCTGAGGGCGCCCGACCGGGCACTCTGCTGCCTCGAACAGGCGTTTCAGCCTCGCGCGCACGCCTCCTCCACCGCCCGCGAAAGCGCCTCGACGAACGGCGCCCGGTACGTCGACGCGTGGGTGCCGGGGACGAAGCGGACGGAGAGATCCGGGCAGTGGCGGTCCCACCCCAGGCTGATGCCGCTGCCGGCAAACTGCAGTCCAAGCTGACTCCAGGCGCCGCGGATCAGCAGCACGGGAAACGGATAGGTGCCGCGCCGATAGGCGTGACTCATGACCCGGAACTGGGCGGTACGTTTCCTCTCCAGCGCCGTGCCGCGATGCGCCAGCGGCCTGGTCACGCGGCGCAGCACGACCTTCGCCGTCGCACGGGCGTACTCCAGCGGCTGTCGCGGGCCCGATCGGAGGCCCTCTTCAACCAGCGTGCGCTGAGCCCGCCAGACCCACGACGCGGCGTCGGCCGCCCGCGCACTCCAGGCCAGCCCGGAGCGCGTCGTGCCTGGGGCCTCGACGACGATCGCCCGGTCGATGGCGTTCCCACGGGCCCTCAGCTGCGTCGCGACCTCGAGACCGAGCTTTCCGCCGCCGCACGGACCCATGAGGGACACTCCGCGGTCCCCGGCGTGGGCCGCGATGCAGTCCGCCATCGGCGCCGCCAGTGCTTCGAGACTCGCCGCGTCGAACAGGCCATCCGCGCGAAGCGGCGGCTCGACGGCGAACACCGAGAGCGTGGTCGCGGATTCCGCGAACCGGACCGCGTAGGCGTGCGTGCCGTCGGTCGCCGGCAGCATGTACAGGACCTCGCACCCCGGTCGCTCGGCGAGGGTCTGGACGCGGGCCGGGGTCGCGACCTTCGTGACGTCACCGGCCAGCAGACGGTCGATCCACGCCGCCTGCGCGCGGATCGTCGGGTGCGTGAGCACGCCCGCAAGCTCCAGCGAACGACCGAAGATCTCCGACAGCCGGCGCTCGAGGCGCGCCACCGCGAACGAGTCGCCGCCCAGTTCCAGAAATGTCGCGTCGACGGCGGAGGCGCGGGAGCCCAACACGTCGCACCAGGCCTGCTGCACCCTCGCGAGCGTGGTGCCGTCCGGCGACGCCGGTTCCTGCGCTTTCGCCGCGGTCTCGGCCGCGCGCCGGAGGGCCTCGCGATCCGTCTTGCCGCTGGCCAGCGTCGGCAGGCGGTCTAGAACCGTCACGCGCCGCGGGATCATGAACGCGGGTGCGGCTCGCCCGACGCAGGCGCGCACCTCGGCGTCGGTCAGCGTCCTTCCGGCGGCCGGCACGACGTACGCAGCCAGCTCGGCGTTGCCGGACGCGTCGCTCTCGGAGAGCACCGCCGCCTGGGTCACGTCCGGCCACGACAACAGGATGGACTCGACGTGCGAGGGCGCCACGGAGAAACCACGGATCTTGACCATGGCGGTGCGGCGCCCGACGAGACTCAGGTTCCCGCAGCTGTCGAGGACGCCGAGATCGCCGGTGCGATAGCGCGTGTCGCCGTTGTCGAGGACGTCGAAGTGCGCCCGCGTCAACTCGGGATTGTTCCAGTAGCCCGTCGCCATCCGGCGCCCCGAGACGACGATCTCGCCCACCTCGCCGGTTGATACGGGCCGCCCCTCCTCGTCCACCAGCGCGACCGTCCTGCCCCTCACCGCCGCGCCAACGCTCAGCACGCCCTCCGCCCACTCCTCGGGACGTCGCGGCCGGGCTCGTGCGATGCTGCCCGCCTCCGACGATGCGTAAGCCGCCCATGCGGTCCATCCGCCTACCAGCGTCGCCGCGAGCCGCTGGACGTCGTGCCGGTAGGCCGGGGCGCCCGAGAAGCGGATGTCGCGAAGCAGGGGCACCGACTGGGCCGGCCGCTGTGTCGCGATCCACTCCCGCGCCACCGCGACGGGCAGGTTGAGCGACGTGATTCGCTCCTCCGCCAGCCACTCGCCCAGACCGCCGGCGCCCGCGCGCGCGAAGTCGTACAGGCAGAGGCACGCGCCGTTCAGGAGGGCCGCAACCGTGTCTCCGATGGCGCGCGCGTACCCGCCCGACGCGATCGAGCCGAACCGATCGCCATGGTCGACGCCACCCTCGACGTGGTGCAGCCAGGCGCTGTACAGCCACGAATCGTTGGGGTGCATCACGCCCCGCGGCCGTCCGGTCGACCCCGACGTGTAGACGATGGCGGCAAGGTCGGAGGCGGCGACGACTCGTGGAGGGCTCGACGCCGCCGGATCGGCTCCCCCTTCGAGCGCGACCGGCACGATCGGACCAGGTGTCGCCGCAGCCAGCTCGCCCGCCGCGTCGCGTTGCCCGCGATCGAAGACGAGCGCGGCGGCCTGGCTGTCGGCGAGCAGCTGCGCATTCCACGAGACCGGCGACCGCGGGTCCAGGGTGACCAGCGTGCGGCCCGACACCAGCACGCCGATCATCGCCACGACGCGCGACGTATCGCCAGCGCAGAGAACCGCGATCTGTCCGCGACCGTCCGGCACCGCGGCGTCGAGCTGCGCCGCGAGGGCGCGCGCGCGCTCGCGCAGCTCGCGGAACGTCAGGCGACCCTGCCCGCCGCTGACGGCGTCGAGCTCGGGCACGCGCGCGGCGACCCGTTCGAAGCGTGCGCCCAGCGAGCCGTCCAGCTCCCCGGGCGTCCACGAGGTCACGGCTGCGGCCTGCCGAAGGCGCCCGCCTGCTGGAGCTCGGCGACAATCGACGGGTCCACGACGTCGGCCGCGGTGATCGTCCGCGCGCCCGGCGCCGGAGGCAGCTGGCTGATGATGTACGACATGCCCTCGAGGCTCGGCGTCGGCACGGATTCGAATCTCGCCAGCACGACGTCGCGGTACGCGGCAGCGAGGGCGTCCTTCTGGGCCACCGGATCGAGCCTGCGGTATTTCGCAATCGTCCGGATCGCCCCGGCTTCGTCCTGTTTCATCGCGGCGATCGCCTCGCCGACCGCGCGGACGTACGCCAGGACGACGGAGCGGTGCGCCTCGACGTACCGCCGGGTGGTGACGAGCGCGATGTGCTGAAACGCCCGCGGGGCGTTCGGGCCGAACGGCATGTCGACGAATCCGCGCGCGCGCAGCTCCTGCGTGTCGGGCGGGACCTCGAGCGCCCCCGCCACCTCGCCGGCCTGCATGGCCGCCACGACGGCGAGCTGCGACCCGAGCGGCGTGTACTTGACCTGATCGAAGGGCACGCCGAGCGACGACAGGTAGAGGCGCAGGGCGAGCTCGTAGGAACCGCCGGCGGCCGGGCTGGCGAGCGTCCGCCCGACCAGCTGCTCGGGCCGCGTGATGCTGGGCGCCGTCATCAGCGTGAACGGCGTCGAATTCACGATGCCGGCGACGATGACGACGTCTTCTCCCGCCTGCGCGGCCGCCACGACGTTGGCCCCCGACATCTGGCAGATCGGCGTCTGCCCCGAGAGCAGCGTCGCCACCGAGGCCGCGCCGCCGTTGGCGAAGACCATGGTCACCTGCAGGCCGTTGCGCCCGAAGAACCCGTGGTCGGACGCGTACAGCACGGCCGTGCTCGGGGCGTCGGCGCCCGAATAGCACGACGAGAGCGTCGTGTCGCTTCCAGGACGGCCGGCGCAGGCCGGCAAGGCGCAGCAGACCAGGAGGGCGAGGCGCGCCAGCACGTCGTTTCGTCGCGTGAGCATCCGCCTGCCCGGGGTCACGCCGGCCGCCACGACTGCAGCCGCTGCTCGATCCGCTCGAGCAGCCCGTTCAACACCACCCCGGCGATCGTCACGATGGCGACGCCGACGAACATGCGATCGGTCTGAAAGCTCGACGCGTAGTCGCGAATCAGGTACCCCACGCCGCCCGTGCTCGTCAGAAATTCGCCGACGACCATGCTGACCAGACCGCGGCCCACGGCGAGCCGGATGCCGGCGAGCACGTGGGGCACGCTGGCCGGCAGCGTCACCGTGCGGATGGTCTGCCACTTCGATGCGCGAAAGGCGTACGCGGTCTCCTGCAGGCGTGGATCGATCTGCTTCACGCCGGTAGCCGTCGTCGTGATCACCATGATGCTGGCGTTCATCACGATCAGGGCGATGACCGACGTGGCGCCGATCCCGAGCCAGAGAATGAGGAACGGCGCGAATGCCACGCGGGGCGTCGCCTGCAGGATGGCCAGCAGCGGCGACATCGAGGCATCGAAGCGGCGGCTCAAGCCGAGGCCGAGGCCGATCGGCACGCCGAGCGCGACGGTGGCGATCATGCCCAGGGCGAACGTGCGCGAGCTGATCAGCACGGCGGCGGTCAGCTCGTGCAGGTCCATGGCAAACGGGGCGCGGATGATCGCGAGCGGCGAGCTCAGGAAGATCGGCCGGACGAGGCCGGACCAGGCGATCGCCTGCCAGACGACCAGCAGCAGCAGGAGCACGCCGTAACCGGCTCCCGGCGCCGGTTCACGCGAACGCATAGCTTCCAAGCAGCTCCATGCGGTCGCGCAGCTCGCTCTGGAGCGCCGCCAGGCGGGCGATCGACGCCCGGTCGCGCCTTCGCGGTCTCGGCAGCTCCACCGGTACGTGTCCGATGATCCGGCCCGGCGAGTCGCCCATCACGAGCACGTCGTCGGCCAGCCAGAGCGCCTCGTCGAGTTGATGGGTCACGAAGAGCACCAGGCAGGGCTCGCGCATCCAGATCGCCTGCAGCTCCGCCTGGAGCCGTTCGCGCAGGATCGTGTCGAGCGCGCTGAAGGGCTCGTCCATCAGCAGCACGGAGGGCTTCACGGCGAGCGCCCGTGCAAGGTTGACGCGCTGCTGCATCCCGCCGCTCAGTTCGAAGGGCCGCTTGTGGACGTGCGCCTGGAGGCCGGTCAGCGCGAGCAACTGATCCACGCGCCGCCTGATATGGTCGGTCGACGCCCCCTGCAGCTCGAGGCCGTACGAGATGTTGCGCCCGACGGTCCGCCAGGGCAGCAGGTTCGCCGTCTGGAACACCATCGCGGCGTGCGGCGCGATGTTGGAGACCGGGTCGCCCTGCCACTCGATGCGGCCGGCCGCCGCACGCTCGAGGCCGATCAGGACGCGGAGGAGCGTCGTCTTGCCGCACCCGCTCGGGCCGACGATGGCGATGAAGCGATTGCGGCCGGCACTGAGATCCAGATCGCTGATGACCGGACCCTGCGACCGGCCGGCACGTGTCCCGAACTCGACGCGCAATCCCGAAAGACGCAGCTGCGGCGGTCCAGTCATGATGGCGGGCGCACGGCCCGGAGGCGGCGCGCGGCCGGGAGCCTACTGTGGCGCTTCCGGCCTGAGAATCAGCTCGACGTAGTGCGAGGCGTCGAGGTACGCCCGGGCGGCGTCGCGCACCGACTGCAGCGTCACCTGGTCGTAGTAGGGCTGCATGTCGAAGATCTCCTCGACCGGTTCGCCGTTCTGGTAATGCGACACGATCTGGTTGATCAGGTACCGGTTGTCCCGGCGATTCACCTCGTCGTCGCGCGCGAGGGTCCGGCGGGCGTCGGCGATCTGGCCCATGTCCGGTCCCGTGAACTTGAACCGGTCGATCACCTGGAACATCGTCCGCGTGAGCGCCTCCTGGCGCGCCGGGTCGCACGAGAAGTCGATGGTGATCTGATAGCCCTCGAACGGCACCTTCTGGAAGCGCGTCTCCACGCTCACCCCGTAGGTGCCTCCCAGCTGCTCGCGCAGCGTGTCCTGCAGGACGCCGTCCAGCATCTCGCCCATCGAGCGCGCGACCACGCGGTTCGCGGGCGTGTCCTCGAACGGTCCCGTGAACACCAGGCCCACGCGGCTGCGGGGATCCAGCCCCTTGCGGATCTCGCGGGTGACGATCCCGTCCGGGGGACGGATGCCCAGGTCGCGAGCCTTCTCGCCGCGGTGCAGCGACGGCAGGCTCGCGAGGTAGCGCTCCGCCAGCGGCTTCACCGCGTCGAGGTCGAAGCTGCCGACCAGGACGAACGTGAAGTCACTCGCGTCGGCGAACCGGTCCCTGTAGAACGCCATCGACTTGTCCAGGCTCATGTCGCCGACGAGCGCCGGCGTCATCGGGCGCTCCCGCGGGTTGTCCCGGCTGAGGAGGTCCTGCATCGTGTCCTCGAACACCGCGTCCGGATCCGCCTGCCGATCGGCCAGGCGCGCCTTCAGCTGTTCGGTGAGCGCCTTGAACGCCTCGGGGTCGGCCCGGGGCTTCGTGAACCGCAGGTAGATGAGCTGGAACAGCGTCTCCAGGTCGTCACGCGAGGCGCCGCCGTCCAGCTGCTCGAACATCTCGCCGATGCGCGGCTGGGCGAAGGCGGCCTTGCCGGCGAGGATCTTCTCGAGGTCCGTCTCGGACAGAGCGCCCAGGCCGCCGCTGCTGACGACGGCGTCGGCGGTCTCGGCGGGAATGAAGTCCGCCTCGGGGGCCAGCGAGGTGCCGCCGGGGCTGAAGGCGCGGAAGAGAATCTGGTCGCCCTTGAAGGTCGTCGGCATCAGCACGACGCGCGCGCCGTTGGAGAGCTGCCACTCCGTGATCCCGATCGACGCGTGCGTCGTGGTGTTGACGATCCGGCCCGGCGTCGGCAGCGGGTCGAGGAGCTTCTGGCCGCTCAGCGTGTCGACGTACGGCGTCAGCCGCGCGCTCTTGGTCGACTCGATCGTCTGTTTCAGCTCGGCGGCCGTGGGCACCGTCACGCCGGCCTTATCGGGCGCGCTGACCGCGATGACGCGATCGTGTTCGGGGATCCAGTCCTGTGCGACGGCGTTGATCTGGGCGAGCGTGATCTCGGGCAGGAACCGCTCGTGCATGGCGTTCTCGTACGCGATGCCGGGGATCGGCTCCTGCTGCGTGAAATTCCGAATGTACTCGTCGGCGAGCTGGGCCGAGTCGGTCGAGGTGACCTCGGTTGCCGCGCGCTGGTACGCGCGCTCCGTCGCCAGCTTCTCGCGGTCGAGCTCGGTCTGCGTGAAGCCGAAGCGGCCCACGCGCTCGGCCTCGGTGAACAGCGCCGCGAGGCCGCGTTCGATGCCGTTGTCGGGCACGCGCGCCTGGAGCGAGGTGACCTCGGTCGAGCGAACGAAGAGGCCGCGATCGGTCGCGGCCGCCAGGAACGGCGCGTTCGGCTGCTGCGCGATCTCGGCGAGGCGGGCCGACAGCATGTCCGTGATCATCTGGTTGACGATCATCCGCCGGTAGGCGCCCACCGTGGTCTGGTCGAGGAACGGCCGCGTCGCGTACACGCTGACCGTCGTCGCGGTCTCTTCCGGATCCGTCGCCACGGTATAGCGGGTGTCCGCGTGCGCCGGCACCTCGAACGTCGGGCGCGGCCGCGGCGCGGCGGGCTCCGGAATCCCGCTGAAGTGCTGCTTGATCATCGTCTCGACCGTCGGCACGTCGAAGTCGCCCACGGCGATCACGGCCATCAGGTCCGGCCGGTACCAGTCGTGATAGAACCGCTCGAGCTGCTCCGGCGTCGCGTTGCGCACGATGTCGGGCAGGCCGATCGGGTTCCGCTCCGCGTACTTCGAACCCGCGAAGAGCACCGGCAGCTGCACGTCCTGGATGCGGGCGTCGGCGCCGAGGCCGAGGCGCCACTCCTCCAGGATCACGCCCTTCTCCTTGTCGACTTCCGTCGGGTCGAACGTCACGGCGTCCGCCCAGTCCTGCATGATGAGGAGGGACCGGTCGAGGACCGCCATGTTGTCGGTGGGGACCTGCAGCTGGTAGACGGTCTCGTCGTAGCTCGTGTGGGCGTTGACGTGCGCCCCGAAGCGCATGCCGAGCGACTGCAGGAAGATCACCACGTCCCGGCCAGGGAAGTGCGTCGTCCCGTTGAACGCCATGTGCTCCACGAAATGCGCCAGCCCCCGCTGGTCGTCGTCTTCGAGCACCGAGCCGGCGTTGACGACGAGCCGGAGCTCGGCGCGGTTCTGGGGCTGGGCGTTCGCGCGGATGTAGTACCGGAGGCCGTTCGGCAGCGTCCCGGTGGTGATGCGCGGGTCGTCGGGCACCTTCGCCGCGAGCTGCGCGTCCACGCCGGCCGGCTGCGCCGGCGGCGTCTGCCCCGCCGGGACGGCGATCGTCACGACGACCAGCGCCAGGGCCAGGACGAAGACGGCGCCCGCCTTCTTCAGCGGCGATGCGTTTCGAAATCGATCACTCATGCGAGCCCGCCTCAGCGTGAAGGAGTGGCCTCGACTCGAGCCCACTCGAGCGTTCGCCGCAGTCCCGTTTCGAGGTCGACGACTGGCGTGTAGCCCAGCAGCCGCCTGGCTTTCTCGATATCCGCCTGCGAGTCACGGACGTCCCCCTCGCGCGCCGGCTCGTGCGTGGCCTCGAGGCGCGTCCCCGCGAGCCGGTTCATCACCGCGAGGAGCTCCAGCAGCGAGACCCGGCCGCCCGTGGCGACGTTCATCACCTCGCCGCTGACGCCGTCGGCCTCGCAGGCCCGAAGCACGCCGTCCACGACGTTGGCGACGTAGGTGAAGTCGCGCGTCTGCCCGCCGTCGCCGTAGATCACCGGCCGGCGGCCGGCCAGGAGCGCCGCCGAGAAGCGCGAGATCACGCCCGAGTACGGCGACCCCGGATCCTGCCGGGGGCCGAACACGTTGAAATATCGGATCGTGACCGTCTCGAGCCCGTAGAGCCGCGTGAACATGCCGCAGTACCTGCTCGGCGACCAGCTTCTGGAGCGCGTAGGGAGAGAGCGGCGCCGTCGGCGCGTCCTCGCGCTTCGGCAGCGCGGCCACATCCCCGTAGACCGACGAGGACCCGGCGTAGACCAGCCGGCGGACGCCGGCATCGCGTGCGGCGACGAGCACGGCGAGCGTCGCATCCACGTTGGCGCGATGGGACGTGATCGGATCGCGGAGGGAGCGCGGCACGGACGGAATCGCCGCCTGGTGCAGCACGTAGTCGACGCCCGCGACCGCTCTCCCGGCCACGTCGGCGTCGGCGAGGTCGCCTTCCTGGAGCTCGGCCGCCTCGAGCGCGGCGAGGTTGGCGCGCTTGCCTGTGGAGAAGTCGTCGACGATGCGGACCCGGTGCCCGCGGCGCAGGAGCTCGCCGGCCAGATGAGAGCCGATGAAGCCCGCTCCGCCCGTCACAAGGTAATGGGACATGAAAGTGTCGCAGCCGCCCGTAAGCCGAATTCTGTTCCCGCCCGCACCGCTGGTAGGCGGCGCTCTGGCGCGATGACGACCATTCCTCTGGACCCGCCATCACTGGCGGACTCGAGCGACCTACCCGGAAGCTCTACGGACGGGCCGTCCGCTCCGGCCGAAACCGGCGGCTCCCCTATTTGGTCTTGCTCCGTGCGGGGTTTTGCCTGCCACCGACCTTGCGGCCGGCGCGGTGCGCTCTTACCGCACCTTTTCACCCTTACCCACCTCGGCCGAGGCGTCGGCGGGCGGTATGTTTTCTGTGCCACTGTCCTTCGGGTTGCCCCGACCGGGCGTTACCCGGCGCACTGCCCTGCGGAGTTCGGACTTTCCTCCCACCGCCGCTCTCCGCCCTTGCGGGCCTCGAGCACCGGTGCGCGGTCGTCTGGGTTGCTGCGACACTCCATTGTACCCGAGCGCCGCTCACCCGTCGGTCTCCTGCGAGATCCGGTACTGCTCCAGCTTCTTGTACAGATTGCTGCGCGGCGTGTCGATCACCTCCGCGGTCTTGGAGATGTTCCAGCCGTTCTCCCGCAGCTTCGAGACGAGGAACGCCCGCTCCGAGGCGTCCTTGAACTCGCGCAGCGTCCCGGTGCGGCCCGCCTCGTCGGCCCCGGCGGCCCCGCGGCCGCCGCCGCCCGCGCGCACCGCTTCCGGCAGGTCCCCCACGTCGATGGTGTCGCCGGCGGTCATGATGAGCAGGCGCTCGACCGTGTTCCGCAGCTCGCGGATGTTCCCCTTCCAGCGGTGCCGCTGGAGCGCCTCGAGCGCCGCGGGAGTGATCCGCTTCGTGCGGACGTTGTTCTCGCGGCTGAAGAACTCCATGTAGTGGCGCACCAGGATGGGGATGTCCTCGGGCCGCTCCCGGAGGGACGGCACCGCGATGGGAATCACGGCCAGACGGAAGTAGAGGTCCTCCCGGAACGTGCCCTTCTCGATCTCCTCCTCGAGGTTCTTGTTCGTCGCCGCGATCACCCGCACGTCGACCTTGATCGTCCGCGCCGATCCGAGCCGCTCGACCTCGCCCTCCTGCAGCACGCGCAGCACCTTCGCCTGCGTCTTCGGGCTCATGTCGCCGACTTCGTCCAGGAAGATCGTGCCCCAATCCGCCTGCTCGAATTTCCCGGTCTGCTTCTCGGTCGCGCCCGTGAACGAGCCTTTCTCGTGGCCGAACAGCTCGCTCTCGATCAGCTCCTCGGGAATGGCGGCGCAGTTCACCTGCACGAAGCGCTCGCGGCTGCGCAGGCTGTTGCGATGGATGGTCCGCGCCACCAGTTCCTTGCCCACGCCGCTCTCGCCCTGGATGAGGACCGTCGCGTTGGTCGGCGCCGCGCGCGCGATCGCCGCCGTCACCTGGCGGAACGCCTCGCTGTCGCCGATCATCTGGTGCCGCACCTCGACGGCCTTCTTGAGCGTGCGGTTCTCCGCCTTCAGGCGCCCGCGCTCCAGCGCGTTCTGGATCGTCACGAGCAGCCGGTCCGTGCTCTCGAACGGCTTGTCCAGGAAGTCGAAGGCCCCCTTCTTCGTCGCCTCGACCGCCGTCGCCGTCGTCGCATGACCCGAGATCATGACGACGGGCAGCGCCTCGTCCAGGACCTGGAGGCGCTCGAGCACCTCGATGCCGTCCATGCCCGGCATCTTCACGTCCAGGATCACCAGGTCGGGCGCCTCGCGCTCGGCGAGCGCCAGGCCCTCCTGGCCGGTGGCGGCCCCGAGGCACTCGTAGCCGTCGTACTCCAGCGTCATTCGCAGGGACTCGCGGATGGCGGCGTCGTCGTCGATGACCAGGATGCGCGCTTTGGGCATGAAGCGGACGAGGGGCTACCGGTCGAAGAGGCGGATCGCGCGAAGCTGGTGCTGCTCGAGGTCCGGCGTCCAGACGTAGAGGGTCAGGACGGCGTCGGGCGCGGCGGAGCGCACCATCTGCCAGAGGTCGGCGGGGCTCTGAATCGGGTGGCGGTTGGCTTCGAGGATCACCATGCCGCGCTCGATGCCGCCCTCGAACGCGGGGCCCATCGGCTCGACGCGCGTCACGACGACGCCCTGTTCGCGTTCGGGCAGCCGCGGGGCCATCCGGGTGTCGACGTCCCGGATCGTCAGGCCCAGCCGGGCGTCCGGCGCCTCGGGAGCCGACGAGGCCTTCTCCGGCTGCGGCGTCAGGCGCGTCGAGGCGACCTCGCGCGCCGGCCGCTCCGCGAGCTTGGCCGCCACGTCCGTCCGGCGACCGTCGCGGATGACGTCGAGGTGAACGGTCGATCCGGGCGCGTGGGCCGCGATCAGGTGGATGAGCTGATCGTCGCTCTTCACCGCGGCGCCGTCGATCCCCACGATCACGTCGTAGGGCCGCAGGCCCGCGATCTGCCCCGGCGAGTCCTCGGTGACGTCCTGGACGAGCGCGCCCGACGACACCGGCAGCTTCAGCGACTCGCGGAAGTCGGGGTCGACGTCCTTGAGGGCGACGCCGAGGTAGCCGCGGGCCACGTGTCCCGTCGCGCGGAGCTGCGGCAGGATCGCCTTGGCCCCGTTGATGGGCACGGCGAATCCGATGTTGTTGCCGCGCGAGCTGATCGCGGAATTGATGCCGATGACTTCGCCGCGCTCGTTGATGAGCGGGCCGCCGCTGTTGCCGTAGTTGATCGCCGCGTCGGTCTGGATGTAGTCGTCGAGGCTCGCGTCGAAGAGCTTCCGCCCCAGGTAGCTCACCACGCCCACCGTCACGGTGTGCTCGTACCCTAGGGGATTGCCGATGGCGCACACCCACTGGCCCATCCTGAGCGCGCTCGAGTCGCCGAGCGGCGCGACCGGCAGGCCCGCCTGGCCGTCGATCTTGATGAGGGCGATGTCGGTGTCCGGATCCGACCCGACGACGTGCGCCCGGAAGCTGCGGCCGTCGGACAGCTTCACCGTGATGCGCTCGGCGCGATCGATCACGTGCTCGTTGGTCAGGATGCTGCCGTCGGCATCGATGATGAACCCGGTGCCCGCGCCGAGGTGCGGCTCCTCGCGCGGCGGCGGCTGCGGGATCGGCAGATTGTCCGGCAGCGACGGCAGCTCGCTCGAGCGCCCGCGCCGCGAGCGCGCGTCGGGACCCCGCCATGTCGCCTCGACGTTGACCACCGCGGGATTCAGGCGCGCCACGACGTCCGAAAAGTCGACGAGCGACACCGCGGCCGCCGGACCGGCGACGGTCGGCGGCCCGGCCGGCACGTCGTCTGGACGCGCGATGCCGGACACGACCGCCGTGCCCGCGCCGCCGCCGGCGAAGATCGCGCCGACCATGAACGACACGAGCGCCGTCAGCACGACGGTGACGATGGTGAAGCGGGGGCTGATTCCGTGCGCCATTGCGAGCACTACCCTGAGCCCGAAGCCTCGGGCCCCGAGCCTAAGTCTTCATTATAAGCGCCCGGAATTCGTCCTCATCCAGCACGGGAACATTCAGTTGGCGCGCCTTGTCGAGCTTGCTGCCGGGATCGGCGCCGGCGACCACGTAGCTCGTCTTCCGGCTGACCGAGCCCGTGACGCGGGCGCCCAGACGCTCCAGCGTCTCGGTCGCCTCCTCCCGCGACATGGAGGCCAGCGTCCCGGTCAGGACGAAGGCCTTGCCGGCCAGGGGCCCGGGCTCGTCGCCCGTCTCGGGAGCCTGGCTCGCCATGTTCACGCCGGCGCGCGCCAGGCGGGCCACGAGCTCGCGGTTGCGCGGCTCGCCGGCGAAGGCCCGGACCGATGCGGCGACGACCGGTCCGATTTCGTGGACCGACTCGAGGGCCTCGACGGGGGCGCCGAGCAGCCGGTCCATGGTCCTGAACCGGCGCGCCAGGGTCGCGGCGGCCTTTTCCCCGACGTGCCGGATGCCGAGCGCGTAGATCAGCCGCGCGAGGTCGTTGCCCCTGCACCGGTCGATCTCGGCGACGAGGTTGGCGGCCGACTTCTCCCCCATCCGCTCGAGGCCGGCCAGGGCGTCGGCCCGCAGCGCGAAGACGTCCGCGAAGTCGGCGACCAGGCCCGCGTCGATGAGCTGACGCACCCGGGACTCGCCGAGGCCCTCGATGTTCATCGCCGAGCGCGAGGCGAAGTGCTCCAGGCTGCGGCGGAGCTGGGCGGGACACGACTCGTTGACGCACCGCCACACGACCTCGTCCTGGTCGCGATGCAGGCGGCTGCCGCACGCCGGGCAGGTCTCCGGCATGCGCCAGGCGACGCTGCCCTCGGGATGCGGCAGGATCGCCTTCACCACCTTGGGAATCACGTCGCCACCCTTCTCGATCAACACGCGGTCGCCCGCCCGCAGGTCCTTGCGCGCGACATCGTCGGCGTTGTGCAGCGTCGCCATCGAGATCGTCGAGCCCGCCAGAAAGACCGGCTCCAGCTCGGCGTACGGCGTCACGGCTCCGGTGCGTCCGACGTTCACCCGGATCTCGCGGAGGAGGGTGGTCGCCTGCTCGGCCGGGAACTTGAAGGCGGTCGCCCAGCGCGGGAACTTCGCGGTCGCGCCGAGTCGGGCTCGCAGGGCGAGATCGTCGACCTTGACGACCACCCCGTCGGTGTCGAACTCGAGGGAGTGCCGCCTGGTGGCCCACTCGGCGCAGAAGGCCGCCACCTCCTGGATGTCCGCGCACCTGCGCCAGTGCGGCTCGACCGGCAGGCCCCAGCGGCGCAGCGCCTCGAGTGTCTCGGCGTGCGTCGGCGGCGCGGCGTCGGTCCCGGAGGCGGCCTCGGGCACGAGCTGGTACATGAAGGCCGACAAGCCGCGGCGTGCCACGAGCGCCGGATCCAGGTTCCGCATCGTCCCGGCCGCCGCGTTGCGGGGGTTCGCGAAGAGCGGCTCCCCCGCCTCCTCCCGCTCGTGGTTCATCCGATCGAAGGCCTGACGCGACAGGTAGACCTCGCCGCGCACTTCGAGCGATCCTGCGGGCCCGCCCTCGAGCGCGAGCGGCAGGGCCCGGATGGTGCGGACGTTCGCGGTCACGTCCTCGCCGCGGACGCCGTCGCCGCGGGTCGCGGCGCGCACGAGGCGGCCGTCCACGTACGTGAGGGCGATGCTGAGCCCGTCGATCTTCAGCTCGGCGACGTAGGCGACCGGCGCGTCGCCCGTGCCGGCGCCCTTCCGGACGCGCTCGTCGAACCCGCGCAGCTCGCCGTCGTCGTACACGTTGTCGAGGCTGAGCATCGGCAGGCGATGCTCGACCGTCGTGAAACCCTCGATGGGATGCCCGGCCACGCGCTGCGTGGGCGAGTCGGGCGTGACGAGATCGGGGTGCTCCGCCTCCAGGCGCTCGAGCTCGTGCAGGAGGGCGTCGAACTCGGCGTCGGAGATCTCGGGGTCGTCGTCGGCGTAGTAGCGCGTTTCGTGGTGGCGGACGAGGCGCCGGAGCGCGTCGATGCGGGAAGCCGGATCCGGGCCGGGCATCAGCGAGGACCCGGGCGCACCGCTAGCGGTCGCGCGACAGCACGTAGTCCGGCAGCGCGAGGAGGGCGTCGCGCTCGGCGCTGGGCGGAAACGCGTAGAGCGGGGTCTTGGCCTTTTCGGCGAACTCGGCGGCGCGGCGGTACGCGTAGTCGATCGAGGCGTGCGCCTTGAGCCCGCGGAGCAGCTCATCCCACTGTTCCGGCGTCGCCGTGCGCGAGGCGATGATGTCGCGCACGATCCCGGTCGCGAGCCCGTCGTCGGCGTGCCGCAGCAGGTGGATCAGCGGCAGCGTGACCTTGCCTTCCACGAGATCCGCGGCGATCGGCTTGCCGACCGCCTGGGCATCGCCGGTGAAGTCGAGCAGATCGTCGACGATCTGGAACGCCACGCCCAGATTGAAGCCGTACTCCCGGAGCGCCGCTTCGCGCTCGGGGCCGACGTCGCCCAGCATGCCGCCGATCTGCGCGCAGCCGCCGAACAGATACGCCGTCTTGCGCTTGATGATGTCGAAGTGCTCGTCCTCGGTGATCTCGGCGTCGCCGTTCTTCGTGAGCTGGTAGAGCTCCCCCTCGATCATGTGGAGGGTGACGTCGCAGAGCACCCGGACCAGTTCCAGGGTGTCGTGCGTGAGCGCCATCGCCATCGACTTGATGTAGAGGTAGTCGCCGAGGAGGACCGTGATGTCGTTCCCCCAGCGCGAGTGCACCGTCAGCCGTCCACGCCGCAGGTCGGCATCGTCGATGATGTCGTCGTGGACGAGCGTCGCGGTGTGGATGAATTCGACGACGGCCGCGTAGAGGACCGCACGGTCGCCCGTGTAGCCGCTCAGCCGCGCCGCCATCAGCAGCACCGCGGGACGAACGCGCTTGCCGCCGCTCGCCTGGATGTAGCGGCCGATCGTCGGGATCAGACCGACGTGCGACTCCACGTGCCGCTCGAACTCCCGCTCGACGTTCTCGAGGTCGGTCCGGATCGGCTCGAAGATCTGCGCGAGTGCGAGAGGGGAATTCTCCACAGCGGCTCGAATGTCAGACGCGAACAATCTGACCACAAGTTCGCGAGGGTGTCAACGCGGCGGAGGGGCCTAATTGCCGGTGCATGAATGCTTTCCGAGCGTCACACCCCGAACAGGGCGTGGAAGTTGTCCGCGGTGCGGCGCGCCAGCTCCAGGGGCGGCACGCCGTGGATGCCCGCGAGCGCCTCGACCACCCGGGCCACGTGGGCCGGCTCGTTGCGCGTGCCGCGGTGCGGGACGGGCGCCAGAAACGGGCTGTCCGTCTCGGTGAGCAGACGGTCGAGGGGGAGGTCGCGTGCGGTCGTCCTCAGCTCCGCCGCCTTGGGGAAGGTCACGATGCCCGCGAGCGAGATGTAGAACCCGAGATCGATCGCCGCCGCGGCCAGCGCCGGTGTCCCCGTGAAGCAATGGAGCACCCCGCGCACCGCGCCACGCCCCGCCTCGCGGATCGCGGCAATCGTGTCCTCGTCCGCCTCGCGCGTGTGCACGACGATCGGCAGGCTCCGCTCCACGGCAAGGGCGATCTGGGCCCGGAAGACGGCCTGCTGCACGTCCCGGGGCGAAAAATCGTAGTGGTAGTCGAGGCCGATCTCGCCGACGGCGCAGACGCCCGGTGTGCGGTCGATCTGGCCCTCGACGACCGGCGCGACTTCGCCGACGCGGTCCGCGAAGACGTGAGCCTGATGCGGGTGGACGCCGACGGCAAAGCGTGTCTCGGGCCACAGGCGCGCGACCCGCTCGGCCTGCACGGCCTCCGCCGAATTGCCCGCTTCCAGGATCACCAGGGTCCGCTCGATGCCGGCGCCCTTCGCGCGGCTGACGACCGCTTCGAGGTCGGCGACGAACGCCTCGTCCGCCAGGTGGCAGTGCGAGTCGATCACGGCCTTCACCTGACGCGGGTGCCCGGGGGAGGCGCGTCGGCGAAGGTCACGACTTCGGGCTTGCCGCCGTCGGGGCTGGCAGCCAGCACCATTCCGTTCGACTCCACGCCCATGAGCTTGGCCGGCTTGAGATTGAAGACGATCGCGACCGTCTTCCCCACCAGAGCGTCCGGCTCGTAGGCCTCGGCGAGTCCCGCGACGATCGTTCGCACCTCCGTGCCCACGTCCACCGTGAGCTTCAGGAGCTTCCTGGACTTGGGTACGGGCTCGGCGGAGGTCACCCGGGCGACGCGCAGTTCGACCTTCATGAAGTCGTCGATGGAGATCTGCTCGCGCGCCGGAACGCCGGATCCCGCGGTGTCGGGGGGCGGGGCGACGGGAGCGGGTGCGCCTTGTGGGGTCGGATTGTCGGACACGATCGTGTTCTCCTTGCGGGGCCAGAGGGCCCCTTCCTGCAGCAGCACGCGCTCGCCGCCGGCGCGCCAGGTGCCGTCGCGATCGAGACGCAGGGACTCGGTCGATGCGCCGACGCGGCGCAGGATCTCGAGCGATGACGCCGGCATCACCGGCGACAGCCAGACCGCGGCCAGGCGCACGGCCTCGGCGGCGTCGAAGAGGACCTGGCCGAGGCGATCCGCCGCGGCCGGATCCTTGGCGAGCATCCAGGGAGCCGTCGCCGCGAGGTACTCGTTGGTCGCGTCGATCAGCCGGAATGCCGCCGCGGCTCCCTCGTGGATCGCGAACCCGTCCATCGCCCGCCGGTAGTCCGCGGCGAGCGTGTCGGCGAGATGCGGCAGGCGGTCGCCCCACCCGCCGGCCGGCGACACGCGGCCGTGCCGGTAGCGGGAGGCCATCGCAGTCACCCGGCTCACGAGGTTGCCGAGATTGTTCGCGAGGTCCACGTTGTAGCGCTCGTCGAAGCGCTCCCACGAGAAGTCGCCGTCGCCGCCGAAGGCAATCTCCTTGACGAGGTACAGGCGCAGGGGGTCGGCGCCGAGTCGATCCGCGGCCTCGATCGGATCGATGGCGGTGCCGAGCGACTTGCTCATCCGCTGCCCGGCGAACGTCATGAAGCCATGGCCGAAGACGTGGTGCGGCAGCGGGAGGCCGGCGCTCATCAGCATCGCGGGCCAGATCACCGTGTGGAACCGGGTGATGTCCTTGCCGATCACGTGCAGGTCCGCCGGCCACCACCGCTCGAACATCGCGGCGTCCGTGCCGAGGCCCACGCCCGAGGCGTAGTTGATGAGGGCGTCGAACCAGACGTAGACGACCGACGAGGCGTCGAACGGCAGGGGAATGCCCCAGGCCTGTCCCGCGCGGCTCACCGAGATGTCCTCGAGGCCGGATTCGACGAGACGGAGGATCTCGTTGCGCCGGATCTCGGGCCGGAGGAAGTCGGGGTGCGCCGCGAAGTGGTCGAGCAGCGGCTGCTGGTACTTCGAGAGCTTGAAGAAGTAGTTCTTCTCCGAGATCCACTGCGGTGCCGTGAGCGGGTGGAGGGGACACCGGCCGCCCACGAGGTCCTTCTCCTGCTTGAAGGCCTCGCAGCCGACGCAGTACCAGCCGACGTACTCGCCTTCGTAGATGTCGCCGGCCGCGTGAATGCGCCGCGCCATCTCGGTGACGCCCGCGCGGTGCCGCGGCTCGGTCGTCCGGATGAAGTCGTCGAACGAGAGGTCCAGCCGGGCCCACGTCCGCCGGAACGCCTCCTCCATCCGCTGGCAGTACTCGAGGGGGTCGAGTCCTTCCTCGTGCGCCCGGCGGAACACGTTCTGCGAGTGTTCGTCGTTCCCCATCAGGAACCGGGTCTCGAACCCCGCGAGACGCTTGTAGCGGGCGATGACGTCGGCGGCCACCTTCTCGTACGCCGTGCCGAGATGCGGCGCTGCGTTGACGTAGTCGATCGCGGTCGTCAGGTAGAAGCGGCTCATACGGCCGAGCCTCCCGCGGCGGCGCCGTACGCCTGCACGGCCAGCGCCTGGACGTCCTTGACCGACAGGCCGTGTTCGGCCGCCAAGCGCGCGCAGTCGTCGAACTCGGGCGCGGCGTTGACAATCCGGCCGTCGCGGCGCGCCACCTTGATTCGGACGGTCCCCACCGGGGTCTCGACCGGCACCGACTCACGCGTCAGGCACTCGCGGTCCACTTCCGAGTAGCGCACGCCGATCGTCGTGGTCTCGCGGAAGATGATGTCGGCCAGCGCGCCGCGCCGGTCCGGCGGCGCGACGACGGTCACGAGCGTGCCCGGCCGGTTCTTCTTCATCTGGATGGCCGTGTAGAACACGTCGAGCGCGCCGGCCGCGTAGAGGCGGTCCATGACCACGCCGAAGATCTGCGGATTCATGTCGTCGATCGCGCACTCGACGACGAGCACGCGCTCCGCACGGCCCCCCTCGGCGGACCGCCCGACGAGCACGCGCAGGACGTTCGGGCTGTCCGGGAGGTCGTAGTCGCCGGCGCCGTACCCGGTGCGCTCGACGGTCATGGGGGGGACGCCGCCGAAGGCCTCGGCGTACGAGCGAGACGATCAGGGCCCCGGTGGGCGTGACGAGCTCCTTCTGGACGGCGCCGCCGTAGATGGGCACGCCGCCGAGCAGCTTGACCGTCGCCGGCGCCGGCACGGGAAAGAGCCCGTGCGCGGTCTGCACGGTGCCGCCCCCCACGTTGAGCGGCGAGGCGAGGAAGCGATCCGCGCCGAACCACTCGAGCGCGAACACCGCGCCGACAATGTCGACGATCGAGTCGAGGGCGCCGACCTCGTGGAGGTGGATCCGCTCGATCGGGATCTGGTGCACCTCGGCCTCGGCCTGCCCCAGCCGCTCGAACAGGGCCTTGGCGCGCTCGCGGCCCGCCGCCGACAGGGCCGAGCGGTCGATGATCGCGCCGATCTCCTTCAAGGTGCGGTGCGGATGGTGATGGGGATGCTGGTGCGCGGCGTCCGCAGGGCGCTCGCGCACGGTGAACTTCGTCGCCGAGACGCCGGCTCGCAGGACGCGCGCCGCGGTCACCTCGCACGCCTCGATCGCAAGGCTGCCGAGCGCGTCGCGCAGCGCCTCGAGCGGGAGCCCCGCATCGATCAGGGCGCCGAGCACCATGTCGCCGGACGCGCCGGAGAAGCAATCGAAGTAGAGGATCGTCGACATCTCAGAGAAGTCCCAGTTCCTTCAGGCTGCAGTACCGCACGTCCCCCAGCACCAGGTGGTCGACCACGTCGATGCCCATCAGGGCACCGGCCGCCGTCAGCCGCCGGGTCAGCTCCACGTCGTCGGAACTCGGGCTCGGGTCGCCCGAAGGATGATTGTGGAACAGCAGTATCGCCGCGGCGTTGCCCAGCGCCGCTTCCCGAAACACCTCTCGCGGTTCGACCATCGTCGCGTTGAGGCCGCCCACCGCGAGGACGGCCGTCCTCAGCACCCGGTGCCTGGTGTCCAGCAGCACGACACCGAACTGCTCGACCCGACGCGACGCGAACATCGGCATCAGGAACGCCGCCGCGTCGCGCGGCTGGAGCAGCTGCGCCCGCGCCCGCGGCGCCAGCGTCAGCGTGCGGCGCCCCAGCTCCACCGCCGCCACGATCTGCGCCGCCCGCGCCGGTCCAATCCCCGGCACCTGCGCCAGGTCGTCGCAGGCCGCGCCCGCCAGCCCGTGCAGCCCCCCGCGCACGGCGAGCACGTCGTTTGCCACCGCGAGCGCGCCGCGCCCGTGGCAACCGCTGCCCACGACGAGCGAGACGAGTTCGTTGTCGCCGAGCGCCGACACGCCGTGGCGTCGAAGCTTCTCGCGCGGGCGGTCGCCGGGCGACAGGTTCTTCATCGTACTACAGGCCGTTTTCGCCACGGCTCGGGGCGCCCGCGCCGGACGTATACTGACGCGATGTTCCCGAGGCGTTTCGGCTGCGCCGTGGCCCTCGCGGCGAGCCTGCTCGCCGCCGGGTGCGGACAGCCTCCCGACAAGGAGATGCAGGAGGCGCAGCGCGCCATCGAGGCCGCGCAGCGCAGCGGCGCCGACGCCTACGCGCCCGACGAGCTCGCCGCTGCCCGGGACGCCCTGAAGCGCGCGCACGAGGCCGTCGCGGACCGCGACTATCGCCTCGCGCTGAACAACGCGCTCGACAGCCGCGAGCGCGCGCAGACCGCCGAGCACGACGCCACCGCATCGCGCGCCGCGGCGAGTGCCGGCGCCCAGAAGGCCGTCGCCGCCGCCCTCGCCGCCGTCGCGCAGACCTCGGACAAGCTCAAGGCCGCCGAGGCGGCGCACGTGCCCCTTCGCCGCCTCGCCGACCCGCGGCAGTCGATCGCCGACATCGAGCACGCCGTGCAAGAAGCGCGCGCGGCCACCGAGCGCGGCGACTATCGCGGCGCGACGACTGTCGTCAAGCGCGCCAACGAGCGTCTTTCGGCCGTGAACGGCGAGCTGGACGCCGCCATTGCGGCGGCTGCCGGGCGCGGGCACCGCTAGGGGGCGCCGGGAATTTGACCGCCGCCCGCGAAAGGCGCGGGCAGATCCCGCCCGGTCAGCGGCCGCTCGGTCCGCCCCAGTCGCCGTCGAACAGGACCTCGGCCCACCCCGTCAGAAACACGCCGGCTCCGGTCCACTCGACACGCTGGGTGCCGCCGGGGGCGATGACGTCGGCCGTCCGCGCCGCGCCACCGCGGGTGACCGCGGCGACGTGCGCCGCGCACGTGCCGGTCCCCGACGAGGTCGTCGGGCCCACGCCGCGCTCCCAGATGAGCATCCGGATGCGGTCGGGTGCCTCGACCTGCGCGAACTCGACGTTGGTGCCTTCGGGGAACAGGGGGTGACGCTCGAGCGCGGCGCCGAGGCGCTCGAAGCGGGCGGCCTCCGGCAGCGGCCCGAGGACCACGCACTGCGGGTTCCCCATGTTGAGGATCACGGCGCTCACGGTCTCGCCGCCAGCCTCGATGTCCGCGCCGCGAATCCCGGTCGGCTCGCCCATGCCGGCCCGGAAGGTCTGGCGGGTGCCGTCCCGCCCGGTGCGCTCGAGGCGCTTCTCCCCCGCCGCGGTCGCGATCGTCACCGAGCCGGCGCCGTCCGAGGCGTGCCGCAGCAGCAGGGCCGCCAGCCCGCGGACGCCGTTGCCCGACACCTCGGCGCGGCTCCCGTCGGCGTTGAACAGACGCATGCGGGCGCCCGTCGGCGTCGGTGCGTAGACGATCAGGCCGTCGGCACCGACGCCGGTGTGGCGGGCGCAGAGCGCGCGGGCCAGCCCGTCGAGCGCGACGCCGTCGACCAGGTCTTCGGCGACGTAGAGGAAGTCGTTCCCGTAGGCGTGGGCCTTCGAGAAGCGAAGGGCGCGGCTGGCGAAGTCCTCAGTCATGAGTCGTCTCGGTCGCCGGGCGACTTCCGGCAGAATGCCAGCAGGTGCCAGCCGAACCGTCGCACGAGACCCCGCGGCAGCGCGTTGAACGTCCCCACGAACAGGCCGTTGTAGAGCGCCCCCTTCCAGCCTCCGTGCAGCCGCGACTTGACTGGAAAGCGTTCGGGCAGGATCCGCACGTCCCGGAACCCGCGCACGAGCTGCTGCAGCTCGCCGATGCTGAACGTGCGCAGCACGGGCGCGTCCTCGTGTTCGAGTCCGACCTTCATCACCTTCGAGAGCAGGTTCAGCCACGAGACGCGGTTGTAGACCTGGAAGATCGCTTCGCCGCCCGGCTTGAGCACGCGGCGGCACTCGTCGACGAGCGCCTGGGGCGACGCGGTGTACTGCACGACGCCGTGCGCGTAGACCAGGTCGAACGTGTCGTCGGGAAACGGGAGGTGTTCACCGTCGGCGACCCGCAGGTCCGCCGGGAGGCCCTGCTGGGCGAGATTGGCTCGCGCCAGGCCGATGGCCGACGGCGAGATGTCGACACCGGTGACGCGCGCGCCGCCGCGGGCGAACCGCGCCAGGTCGACGCCCGCGCCGCAGCCCACTTCGAGCACCGACCGCCCCGCGCAGCCGTCGAACGGCACGAGGCGCGGGAGATGGTGGAGCTTCTCGAAGTGGTACTGATCGAGATCGTCGAAGAAACCGCGGGACCCGACCGGATGCGTGGTGATTTCGAGATCGTGGATATGCCGGTCCCAGTACTGCCGGACCTCGTCGATCGTCGCCACTCGTCAGACTATATCCCGAAACGTGCGGCGGCCCGCGGCGCCGACATGCGCTAGTATCGCCGGGCGATGGTACGCGATCTCGATCGGCTCGCCGGGTCCACTTTCGATCTGCTCGTGGTCGGCGGCGGGATCTACGGACTGGCGATTGCCTACGACGCGGCCCAGCGCGGCGCATCGGTCGCGCTGGTCGAGCGCGACGACTTCGGCTGCGGCTCGTCGTTCAACCACCTGCGGACCATCCACGGCGGCCTCCGGTACCTCCAGCACCTCGACGTCGCCCGTGCCCGCGAGTCGGTGCGCGAGCGCCGCACGTTCGCCCGCGTGGCACCCGAGTCCGTTCGCCCGATGCAGTTCGTCCTGCCGCTCGGACGGTCGCTGACCCGCGGCCGCCTGGCGATGCGCGCGGGCTTCCTTCTCGACCGGATCGTCGGCGCCGGACGCAACCGCGGCGTGCCGCCCACCCACCGCCTCCGTCCCGGCCGCGTCCTGTCCCGGACGCGCGCGATCGCCGAGTTCCCTGGCCTGTTCCGCCGCGGACTGACCGGCGCCGCGGTGTGGGAGGACTACGTCACCGTCGAGGCGGACCGCCTCACCTTCAGCGTCGCCCTGGCCGGCGCACGCCAGGGCGCGGTCCTCGCCAATCACGTGGAGGCACGCGCCGTCCGGATGGAAGGCCGGAGGGCGACCGGGATCGCGGCGCGCGATCGGCTGACCGGACGCGACCTGGGCGTCAGCGCGCGCCTGACGGTTCTGGCGGCGGGCGCGGCAATCGGGCCGCTGGCCGCGCCGCTCGGCATCGCGGCCAACACGCCGCTCGTTCGCGCCATGAACCTGGTCACCCGCCGGGCCGCGGCCGGCGCCGCGATCGGGGGCCGCAGCGCTTCCGGACGCAACCTGTTCCTGGTGCCCTGGCGCGGGCGGGCGCTCTTCGGCACCTGGGAGTCTCCTGCCGCCTGCGAGCCCGGCGCTCCGCCGGCCACGCGCGAGGACGTTGCCGCGTTCGTCGCCGAGCTGAACGAGGCGTTTCCAGGTCTCGATCTGGCGCTCGACGATGTGACGCTCGTGCACCAGGGGCTCGTGCCGGCCACCGTGAACGGCGACGGGCGGGTCGCCCCGCGCGGCCGCGAGGAGATCCGGGACCATGCCCGCGATGGGGTCGAGGGCCTCGTGAGCATTGCCGGAACGAAGTACACGACCGCGCGCGCCGTGGCCGGGCGGGTCGTCGACGCGGCGCTGGCGAAGCTCGGACGGCCGGCGCGGGCCTGCCGGACCGCCGACGTCCCGCTGCCCGGCGGGGGGATCGGCGACGTGTCGCTGGCCGTCGCGCAGTCGCGGCGCGAACACGACGCCGACGTCCCGAGCGACACCATTCCGCACCTCGTCGGCGCGTACGGCAGCCTGGCCTCCGAGGTGCTGGAGCTCGCGGTCCAGCGCCCCCACTGGCGCGATCGGATTGCGGAGGAGTCGCCCGTCATCGGCGCCGAGCTCGTCTGGGCCGCCCGCAACGAGATGGCGCTGACGCTGGCCGACGCGGTCATCCGGCGGACGCCGCTCGGCGCCCTCGGGTGTCCCACCGACGACGCGCTCGCGCGCGCCGCGGGAATCGTCGGCGGCGAGCTGGGATGGACGCCCGACCGGGCACGCGACGAGATCGCCGGCGTGCGCGCGTTCTACGGGACGTGGAACGCGTTGAAGACGTAGGTGAAGCCGGTCGTGAAGGCGACCGTGGGATCGATCGCCGTCATGCCGACCGACACGCCGGCGTCGAGCCGCAACGCGTGATGCGTGTAGCGGGCACCCAGACGAACGACCCCGCGCGTCTCCGTACCGGGAAACGGCGGGCCCCTCCGCGTGGACACGCGGCCGTTCAGCTCGCCGACGACCTCAGTGGCCTGCGTGAGCGCCCGGGCGAACGACACCCCGTACGTCAGCACGTCGTTCTGCCGGTTGCCGACCGTCGGATCGCCCAGGATACCTGCCCCGAGGTTGCCGACCAGCCGCACCGACTGGACCGTCTTACCGGCCAGCAAGGACATGTAGAAGTCGGTGGTGTTGAGCCCGAGGCCGCTTTCGTTGCTGGCGTTCGGCAGCCTGGTCGCGAACCGAACGGCGAGCGACGCGCGGTGGGCCGTCTCCGGCACCATCCGGATCTTCGTCGCCACGACGACGTCCTCGACGTCGTGGGTCACGTCGCCGGGGACCGTGAGCAGCGAGGACAAGGGCGCGTCGACGCGGTCCGTGATCCTCAGGCGGTTGAACCCGGTGTCCAGCTGCAGCTCGGCAATCGAGCTGAGCCCGATGCTGACACCGACAACCGGCACCTGCCACAGGTTGCCTTTGAGGCCGGACACCGTGTACTGCTCGTTGCGGGCGTAGTCGACGCCGCCCTCGATCAGGACCCGGCCCGCGCCGATGGGCTCGGGATCCTCGGTGACGAGCGGGCGCTGCTGGGCCCAGGCGCCCCGCGGCAGCGTGCAGACGAGCAGCGCGAGGATCGAGACGAGGCGTCGCAGATGCGGCACGGGCTCTGGTCCTTAGGTGGTGACGGGCACTCGGGCCCGCAGTTCGGCGGGCGGATTGAGCCGGGCGTCGAGGAGGTGACGCGGCGCGACGTTGGCGAGCGCCTTCAGCATCGACTGCCGGACGCCAGGATGCTCCAGCTCGAGGTCCATGATCAGGCGCTTGGCGCGCTGCCGCTGGAGCCCGAGGTCGCCGCAGGCCGGGCAGCAGCAGCCGATGATCGGCAGCTCGCACTCCTTGGCGTACTGGCGCGCCTCGTCCTCGCCGACGTAGACGAGCGGACGGACGACCACCTGGTCGCCGGCGTCGGAGACGAGCTTGGCCGGCATCGCCTTCAGCGCCCCGGCGAAGAACAGGTTGAGGAGCAGCGTCTCGATGAAGTCGTCCGCGTGGTGCCCCAGGGCGATCTTCGTCGCGCCGACGGCCTTCGCCATGCGGTACAGGACGCCGCGGCGCAGGCGCGCGCACAGCGAGCACGGCGTTGCCGCCGGATCGAGGAGATCGTCGATCACCTCGCCGATCGCCGTGTGCTCGATGTGGCACTCCCACCCGCGCTCGGCGCAGGTGCGCGTGATGAGGTCGTGCCTGTAGGCCTCGTAGCCGGAGTCGACGTTGACGGCGACGAGCGAGAACCGGATGGGCGCGCGCTGCCGGAGCACGTCGAGCACCTGGAGCAGCGCCCAGCTGTCCTTGCCGCCCGACAGGCCGACCATCACGCGGTCGCCGTCCTCGAACATCTGGAAATCGACGATCGCCTTCGTGGTCTTCTTGGCGATGCGCGACTCCAGCTCACTGCGGTAACCCATGCTCTGGTGGAACAGAGTAGCAGAGAGCGCGCCCGGCTCCAATCGGCGGGTGGCCGCCGCCGCGCGATGATGGTAGATTCACGTCGCGACCCGTCTGTTCCGCTTTCCTCGATCATCGAGCGCACACGTGCGAGTTGAGCCTGCCCGTCCCGCCGAGGGATCTCCGGCCGTCGAACGCCCGGCGCCGGCGCTGCCGCGCGTCCTCGTGCTGAGCGCCTACTACTTCCCCGTCCAGGGCGGCACCGAGACGCACGCGAGAGCCGCGGCGACCTACCTGCACAGACACGGCTTCCAGGTGCTGGTCGTCACCAAGCGTCCCGACCGGCAGACGCCGGCGTTCGAGCGGCTCGACGACATCCCGGTCCACCGCGTGCCGCCGGCGGGCGCGCGCAGCGGACTCCGCAAGTGGTCGATGATTCCCGTGGCGGTCGCGAAGCTCGTCGCCCTCAGGCACGAGTTCGACCTGATCTACTGCCCGGGCTACCAGGGCATCGGCGTGGCCGCCGTCGCCGCCGGCCGCCTGCTCGGCAAGCCCGTCGTCCTGCGATCCGGCAATCTCGGCGTGCTCGCCGGCAATCAGTGGAACGAACCGCTGTCACGCTGGCGCATCTCTCCGGACTGGGCGCCGGTCCAGTGGATGAAGCGCCGCGTCGCCGGCGTGTACATGCAGTCGGACGCCTTTGCCTGCAACTGCCGCGAGAACGAGGAGGAAGCGCTGGCCTGCGGCGTGCCGCGCGCCCGCGTGCACTACCTGCCAAACGCCGTCGACGTCGAGCGGTTCCACCCGGCCGAGGACGGTGAGAAGGTCCACATCCGCCGCGAAGAAGGGTGGCCGCCGGCCGCCTTCATGTGGATGTACGTCGGCCGCCTCAGCCGGGAGAAGGGCGTGCTGGACCTTCTCAAGGCCTGGCGCGAGATCGGCCCCGGCGGCGTGCTCGTCCTCGTCGGCCCGGACATGCCGGGTCACGCCTACGACGCGGGCAGCGAGGCGCGGCAGTACGTGGCGGATCACTCGCTGCAGGAGCGCGTGATCTTTCACGGCGAGTCGACCGACGCCGCCCGGCTCCTCCGCGCCGCCGACGCCTACGTCCAGCCGTCGCACTACGAGTCGTTCAGCAACGCGCTCATCGAGGCGATGGCCGCCGGGCTCCCGCTCGTCGCCTCCCGCGTCGGAGGCATGCTCGACTGCATCGTCGATCGGGAGAACGGGCTGCTCGCCAGTCCCGGGGACGCGCTCGACCTCGCGGAGAAGATGCGCGAGGTGGCCGCGAACCCGGAGCTGGCCGCCAGGCTCGCGACCCGGGCGCGCGCCACCGTGGTCGAGCAGTTCAGCGACGCCACCCTCATGCGGCGGCTCGCCGATCTGCTCATCGCGACGGCGGCGTCGCGCGCGGCTCCACGCCGCGAGCCCCCGGACTGACGGGCGGCCGGCCCACGTCGAGGATCTCGCGGTGCCAGTGCTCGAGCATCAGGAGCGCCCACAGGCGGGACGTGTTGTTCCGCGCACCGGCGCGGTGATCCTCGATCAGGCGCTCGACCGCGTCGCGCCGGAAGTAGCCCCGTCCGAGGGTCTTCGGGTCGAGCAGGATCTCGCGCACGTACCCGTACAGATCGTGGCGGAACCAGTGCTTGAGCGGCATGCTGAAGCCCATCTTGCGCCGGTGCAGCACTTCGGGCGGAAGGATGCCCTCGAAGGCATCCTTCAGGATCGTCTTGCTGCCCGTCGACGTGACCTTCCACTCGCGCGGCAGCGACGCCGCGAACTCGATCACGGCGGTGTCCAGGAGCGGCGAGCGGGCCTCGAGCCCGACCGACATGCTGGCAATGTCCACCTTCACCAGCAGCGTGTCGGGCAGGTACATGCAGGTGTCGGTCCGCAGCGCCCGGTCGACGACGTCGGGGCCGGCCTTCTCCAGGCCATCGGCCATCAACGCGAGGAAGTACGCGTCGGCGTTCGCCGGCCCGAGGCGCGCCGCCAGTTCCGGGGCGTACAGCGCCGCCCGTTCGGCGGCTTCGAACTCCCGGTGGTTGAACAGGCGCAGATTCAGCTGGTCGAGCGTGACCCGCCCCGCCTCGACGAACAACCGGAGCTTGCCCATCGGGGTGCCGCCGTCGGCCTGCCCGGGCAGGCCTTGCAGGACGCGATGGGCGATGTCCCGCAGGCCCGGAGCGGCGGCGGCGTGGTAGAGCGCGCCCATGAGCAGGGCGCGGTATCGCTCGTACCCCGCGAAGAGCTCGTCGCCCCCGTCTCCGTTGAGCGCCACGGTCACGTGCCGTCGCGTCATCTGGCTGAGGTAGAACGTCGGGAGGGCCGACGAGTCGGCGAACGGCTGGTCGTAGTGCCACGCGAGCGTCGGCAGGACGTCCACCGCCCTGGGCTCGACGATGAACTCCTCGTGCGTGGTGCCGAACTTGCGGGCGACCATCCGGGCGAACCGGGTCTCGTCGAACGCCTGATCCGGAAAGCCGATCGAGAAGGTCCTGACCGGGCCGGAGGAACACTCGGCCATCGCCGCCACCACGGCCGAGGAATCGACGCCTCCCGACAGGAACGCGCCAATCGGCACGTCGGAGATGAGCCGGGCGCGCGTCGCGTCGACCACGAGCTCCCGCAGCCGCCGTCGCGCGTCTTCGTACGGCAGCGTCGTCTTGCGCCGCCAGTCGGCCTCCCAGTAGGTCTCGATCCGCAGGTCGTGCCCCGGCGCCCACGTCAGGACGCTCGCCGGCGCGAGGCGGTGCACGCCGGCGAAGATCGTTCTCGTGCCCGGCACCGACTGGTAGGCCAGATACCGGTCCAGGGCCTCCGGATCGACCGCGCGCGGGCAGTTCGGGAGGGCGAGCAGGGCCTTGATCTCCGATGCGAAGTACAGCCCTCGCGCGTCCCGGAACCAGTAGAGGGGCTTCTTGCCGGCCCGGTCGCGCGCGAGCAGCAGGCGGCGCGCACGCGTGTCCCACGCCGCGATCGCGAACATCCCGCGGAGCGCGGGCATGGCCGCCGCGCCCCGGTCGGCGATCAGATGAACCAGGACTTCCGTGTCGCTGCGGGTGTGAAAGCGGTGTCCCTGCCCTTCCAGGTCCTGCCGGAGATCCAGGAAGTTGTAAATCTCCCCGTTGAAGACCACCCAGCAGTCCTCGCGCTCGTCCGCCATCGGCTGGGCTCCGCCTTCGAGGTCGATGATGGACAGCCTCCGGTGACCGAAGCCGAACCCCGGCCTGCTGATGTAGCCCTCGCCGTCGGGACCGCGATGCGCGATCCTGCGGGTCATCGCGCGCAGCCGGTCCAGGTCCGGAGCGGCCCCGTCAGCGAGGACGATGCCGGCGATGCCGCACACGGAGGCTACCCCGCCCTCGTCACGAACGTGGCGAAGGGACGGCGTCCCCGCCCGGGCAGCGCGAAGATGTGCCGGCTGTGCACGCGCTTCAGGAAGAAGGGATCGTCGCCGGCGGCGACGGCGAAGCGGCCCTCCGTACGGTTGGCGAACGCGGTGACGACGCCGAGGCGTTCGAGCGCGGCGCGCGTGACGCGTCCCGACACGCCCCATGGGAGGCAGATGTGGCGCACGGGGACGTGGAGGCGGCCCTCGAGCGCGTCGCGCGCGGCCGAGATCTCGAACTCGACGGCGCGGCGCCGTTCGTCCTCGCTCTCCGAGCGGCCGGCGATCGCGCCGAGCAGCGGCTCGAGATCCGCCCGCCACGTGGGACGGTCGAGGAACGCCGTGCCGCCGCGGGCTTCGACGAACTGCTCCACCCGCGCGCAGCCCCCGGGGTCGGGGAGGAAGCGCACGGCGTCGGAGAGGCGCGACCGGCGCGGAAAGAGCGGATAGCCCACGCGCGACTGCGCGAGGAACTCCGGCGGCTCTCCCGTGTTCAGCCGCGGCCGGCTGAGCAGCGTTTCGCCGCGACGGGGATCGCTCACCGCGACCACGTCGGGTCCGCTGAAGACCATCGAGTGCGACCAGCTGTGCGATTGCACGTCGACGAGCCCCGACGCGGAGAGCGCTTCGAGCTCGGGCCAGGTGACGAACGGATTGGCGGCCCGGTCGGCGGCTTCGGCGTCCACCGGGCCGTCCGCGAGGGTCGGGCGCACGGTGTCGGCCCCGGCCAGGCGCGACGGGATGGCGTAGGTGACCGCTCGCATGCCGTACTTCTCGAGCAGCGGTCCGACGACCAGCCACAGGCTCGCCCAGGCATCGTCGAACGCGAGCATGACGGACTTCGGACCCGGATGCCGCCGCTCCCGCACGAGCGCGGCGACATCGTCGGAGACGACGGTGCGATAGCCGTTCTCGACGAGGTAGCGCAGCGCGGGCTCGAGCGCGGCGGCGCTCGTCTCATGAAAGTGAAAGACGGGCAGGAGCTCGCCCACGGGCAGGCCGAACAGGAAAGGCGGGTAACGCCCGGCCGCCAGATCGACGACGCCCCGGAGGCGTCCGCCTTGCTCGTCGAAGGGCGCTCCTGGTGGGACGCGCGGCATCTGACCGGTTCAGCATACCATCGCGTTGCTAGACGATCACGAGACGGTCCACGGCGGCCCGCCACGTCATGTCCGCGACGACCGAGACGGCGGCGCGACCGAGCCGTTCGGCGAGCGCGGCATCCCCCGACAGGCGTCCGAGAGCGGCTGCGAGCGACGCCGGCGTCGGCTCGCAGACGAAGCCGTTCTCGTCGTCGCGCACGAGCTCGGTGGGCCCGCCGCTGTCGCGGCACGTGACGACGGCCTTGGCCGAGCTGAACGCTTCCACCGTGACGAACCCGTAGTCCTCGTCGAGCGGCGGAAAGCAGACGGCGCGGCATTCCGCGTACAGCCGTACGAGCCTCTCGTTGTCGGCCCGTCCGACGAACTCGACGCGCGGCACGACGTGGAGCTCCGCGCTGAGGGCCTCCAGCGCACCGCGCTCGGCGCCCTCGCCCGCGACGATCAGCCGGACGTCCCTCGCCGCCGGCTCGGCGAGCGCCCGGATCAGGAGATCGATACGCTTGTGCGGCGATAGACGCGAGACCGCCAGGATCGACGGGCCGTACGCGTCGCAGCGGTAGGCGCGCTGGGGCGGCGGCGGCCGGAGGACGTCGGCCTGGACGCCGAGATCGACCGCGAGCCGCCGCTGGATCGTGCGCGACTGGGCGACGACCTCCGTGACGTTGCGCCGCAGCAGGCGGCGGTCGGCCGCCCGCTGAACCGCCCGTTTGATGCGCTCCTTGACGCGCGCGCGCGCCGACAGGCCGGCCGAGAACCGGGGCCAGAGGTCGTAGTACTCGCGCATCGTGTGGTTGAGCCAGCAGACGTGCGCGCGATGGCGGACCGCGTAGCTCGGGAACCGCAGGCTGATGACCTGGTCCGCCCAGGCGACGTCCGTGCGGCGCGCCGCACGGTACGCGTAGCGCTGCTGGCCGAACGTGCACTCGGGCGTCAGCACCAGGCGGGCGTCGTGTCCCGCGGCATTCGCGGCCTCCACGAGCGCCCGCGCGATGACGATGTGGCCGCCTTCGACCGCCGGTGGGCTGGAGGTGACGATCGCGAGGACGGCCATCGCTCAGGGCGTGCGCGTCGAGACGACGCGCGCCGGCACGCCGACGGCGATCGCGCCCGGCGGCACGCTGTCGCGCACCACGGCTCCGGCGCCGACGACCGCCCCGTCCCCCACCGACACCCCGTCCAGGATCTTCGCGCCGGCTCCCAGCCAGGCGCCGTCGCCAATCGTCACGCCCTGCGAACGGCGCGCCTGTTCGAGCACCGGCGCCGCGGCATTCGAGAAGTCGTGGTCGCCCCCGATCACGTAGACGTAGGCGGCGATGAGCGCCTGCCGGCCGATCGAGACGCGGCTCGCGGAGAACACCTCGCAGTTGAACCCGATGTTGGCGCCGTCGGCGATCTCGATGTCGCCGTTCTTGCAGGACAGAATCGACTGGCGGCCGATGAAGACCCCGCTGCCGATCCGGATGCCCGTGTTGCTCGATCCCTTCGCGTCCAGGAGGCAGCTGTCGTCGATCACGACGTTGTCGCCGATGTGGATTTTGTGCGGGTGACGCAGGACCACGTGCTGGCCGAAGACGACATTGCGCCCGCAGGACCCCAGGAGCGACGGGTACAGCAGCTTCCGCAGGACGAGTCCGAGCGCCCCGGCGCGCGACTGCGCCAGCATGACGACGATCTCGTACTTGAGCAGCGCGCCCAGTCCCGGGCGGCCGACGATCAGCTCGGCGTACTTGGCGCGGCTCGAGCGCCCGGGTGCGAACAGCTGATCCTGCGCGCGGCCGATCTCCCCCCTCATGGACGGGGCCTCGAGCGCGCCTGGCGGGCGGGGGGCCTCACATCCACCCCTGCTCCCGGTACCAGTCGAGCGTGCGATTGAGGCCCGGGCGCAGGCCGATGCGCGGGACGTAGCCGATCTCGCCCCGAGCGCGACCGATGCTGAACGCCCGGCTCTTGGTGAAGAAGTCGACGCGCCGTCGATAGAGCGGCGGCTCGATGCGCAGCGGCGCGCACGCCGCCTCGCAGACCGCTCCGGCGAGCCAGACGGGCCAGACGGGCAGGTGCAGCGTGGGCGGCCGCGTCCGGGCGAGATCCGCGATGAGCGCCATGAGCTCGTTCAGCGTGGTCACCTCGGGGCCGGCGAGGATGTACGTCCGGTTCGCCGCGACCGGATGCTCTCCGCACAGCCGGAAGCCTTCGACCAGGTCGTCGATGTAGGTCAGATGGTAATAGATCTCCCCGCGCCCCAGAACCGGCCGGCGGCGGACGACGTGGCGAAACAGCTTGAGGAGGCGCCGATCGCCGGGACCGTAGATCCCGGTGGGACGGACGATCGTCACGGCGAGGCCCGTCCGCGCCGCGGCGTCCCGGGCAATCCGTTCCCCTTCCAGCTTCGATCGCTGGTAGACGTCGCCGGGCCGCAGCGGCGCGTCCTCGTCCGCCGGGGGGTGGGCGATGTCGCCGTGGACCCCGACGGTGCTGCAGTGCACGACGCGCGTCGCCCCGGCGCCGGCGGCCGCCTCGACGATCCACCCGACCGCGGTCGCGTTGACCGCGCGATACGTCGACGCAGGCAGGCCCGCTTCCCGGTAGACCGCCGCGATGTTGTAGACGACGTCGACGCCTCGCATCGCGGCGTCGAGCGACGACCGGTCGGTCAGGTCGCCGGGGACGACCTCGACGCCCGCGTGGGCGAGATCCTCGGCGCGATCCGGACGCCGGACGAGGGCGCGGACCTCGTAACCGGGCAACGCGATCAGTCCGCGGGCCAGGTGCCCGCCCGTGAACCCGGTCGCCCCGGTGACTAGGACGCGCACCGTTCCGCCAGGACCGTCACGGGCGACCCGAACAGCCGGAGCAGGCCGGCCTGCGCCAGGATCCGCTCCGAGCGGAGGGTGAACGCGGGCGACCCGATCGCCTTGTGCAGCGCGATGGGGAGCACGAACTGCCGGTGGACCGCCTTGATCCGGAAGCCCCCCTCCGCCAGGGCGCCGGCAATCGTCCGCAGGCGGAAGACGCGGTAGGGCTCGGTCCGGGCGCCGAGGCGATACGCCGCGCGTCGCGCCAGCGACTCGACGAGGGCCGCGCTCGTCGCCGAGGGATAGTCCAGGACGATGTGACAATCCGCGGCGCGACACAACTCGCCGACGACCGGGCGCCACCGTGGCGTGTGCATGATGACGCGCAGGCAGACGGCCACCTCGAAGGCGCGATCCGGCACCGGGAGCGCGTGCGCGTCGCCTGCGCGGAGCTCGATCGCCAGACCGCGCGCACCGGCCCGGGCGCGCGCGATGGCCAGCATCTCCTCCGAGGCGTCCACGCCGGTGACGCGGGCGCCCCGGGCCGCGAGCATCAGCGCCGCCCGTCCCGTGCCGGTGCCGACATCGAGGACCGACCGCCCCTCGACGTCCCCGACGAAGTCGGCGAGCACCCGCGCCTGGCCGGATGCGACGAGCTCGCCGATCGGACCGCCGAACCGCCGCGCGTCGAAGGTGCGGGCGGTCTCCGGGTCGGCATACACGGTGTAGCTGTAGTGGTCGGGCGACCGGCGGCTCGTCACGCCACGTCCTCGACCGCTTCGCGCCGGCGGGCCCCGGAGCCGAGCGCGTCGTACGCCTGTCGCGTGCGCTCCAGGTAGGCCTCGTAGCTGTACTTCGTGTCGGCGAGCGCCCGTGCCCGCGCACCGAGCTCCCGCGCGCGCTGCGGGTCCCCGAGCGCCGCCAGGATCCCCTCGGCGAACTCGGCGGGCGTCGGGCCCGTCAGAATCGCGGTGTCATCGTCGAGGACCTGGGTGTGCGTCAGCAGGCGGGTCGCGACGATCGGCCGCCCCGATCGCAGGTACTGGTAGATCTTCAGCGGCGTGTTGGTGCCGCGCGAGCGGGGCGACACCAGGACATCGGCGGCGAGCAGGTACGCGGGGATCTCGGACGCCGGCCGCTCGCCCGCGAAGATCGCGCGGTCCTCGAGACCCGCCCGGCGCGCCGCCTCGGCTGCGCGCGCCACCTGGTCCGGTTTCCCGCCGGCGAGCAGCAGACGGGCCTCCGGACGCCGGGCCGCGACGCGAGCCATCGCGTCGAACAGCAGATCGAGTCCCTGATACGCCTCGAAGGTGCCCGTGTAGAGCACGACCGGCACGTCCGGCCCGAGGCCCGCCGTCGTCCGCACGGCTCGCGCCTCGTCGATCGTGGCGGGCGCCTCGGCCGATCCGGGGGCGTTCTCGATGAGGATGATCCGGGCCGCCGGCTCGACCGCGCGCGCCGTCTCCTGCAGTGCCGGGCAGATGACGATCACCGCCTTCGAACCGCGGATCATGAACCGCTCGACGGCGAGAAACAGGCGGCGGACGATCGCGGATCGGCTGAACGCGAAGTTCGAGAGCTGCTGCGGCAGGCTCGAGTGCATGTCGTAGAGGTGCGGCACGCCGAGGAGCCTCGCGATCACCACGCCGATCACGCCGCCCTCCTCGTGGGAGTGGACGACGTCGTACCGCTCACGGGACGCCTGCCACGACGCGGTGACGGCGAGCAGGGCGTCGAGCGGGATCTTCGCGGGCGAGGGGCCGATGCGGACGCTGCGGACCAGCGGCGGCCGCGGCGAGCGGAAGATCCGCAGGCCGGGAATCGCGACGTCGCGCCCGAAGGGATACGTGACGAGATCCACCTGATGGCCGAGGTCGGTCAGCGCCCGGATGCGGTGGAACTCGCTGAACGGCGTCCCGCGCGGCTCGAAGAACGGCTCCGGGGCGATCATCAGGATGCGCACGATCGCATGATTTTCTCACGAAAACATAGTAGAGTGACGCGCGTCGGTCTGCTGCGGATGCCCGAGCTCCCTGACGAACGGCCTGCCGCTCGGCGCTACGCGCTCTTCGCGTTCAAGCTGGCGGTCAGCGCCGGTCTGCTGATTTTTCTCTTCACGCGCGTCGACGTTGCCCAGCTGTGGGCCAGCGCGCAGCGCGCGTCCGTGCCCTGGCTGGCCGCGGCGTTCGGGGTGTATTCGCTGAACGCAATGGTCAGCGCGTGGCGCTGGGGCCTGCTCCTCCAGGCCCAGGAAGTCGACGTCGCCGGCACGACGCTGCTCGGCTCCATCCTCGTCGCGCTGTTCTTCAACAACTTCCTCCCGAGCAACATCGGCGGCGACGTGATCCGGATCCGCGACACGTCCGGGCCCGCCCGCTCGCTCACCCTGGCGGCGTCGGTCGTGATCGCGGATCGCGCGCTCGGACTCATCGCCGTGACCCTGATCGCCGCCACCGGCGCCACCCTGGCGCAGTTTGCGCGGCTGCCGGCGCCCATCTGGCCGCCCTGGCTCTGGGGGGCGTTCGCGTGCGGGGCGGCGGTGATCGTGCCCGCCGTCGCGGCGCCCCAGGGCGTCGGGCGGCTCCTCAGTCCGTTCCTCGTCCTGCATCCGGAGTGGGTCGGCGGCCGGATCACCACGATCACCGGCATGCTGGCGCGTTTCCGCCGGCGCCCCGGGAACCTCGCGGGGGCCTTCTGCGGCGCGATCTTCGTCCAGGGCACGATGGTCTTCTTCTACGGCGCCGTCGCCCACGCGCTCGGGATTCCCGTGCCGCTGCGCGAGCTCGCCGTCATCGTCCCGATCTCGTTCATCGTCCAGCTGATCCCGATGTCGGTGAACGGCTTCGGCGTCCGCGAGGCGGCGTTCTCGTTCTACTTCAGCGCGCTGGGGCTGACGATCGAGTCGGCCGTGCTCATGTCCCTCGTGGGCACGAGCCTCGTCATGCTGTTCTCGCTGATCGGGGCCGGCGTCTACGTCGGCCGCGGCTCGACCGCCCGCGCTACTGGAACACCGGCGTGAAGGAGATCTGGACCCCGAGGTTGCGGTTGTCGTTCGACGACGGGTCGAGCAGGTGCGGCACGAAGCCCTGTGACGACTGCGCGTGCAGCAGGTACGCGTAGCTGTTCAGCCCGCGCACGCCCGACACCGGCAGCTGCAGCGTCGTCTCCTTGCCGGGCGTGACGGGCACGCTGATCTGGTCGCGCCCCGCCGAGACGGTCAGGACCGTGTGGATCGGCGAATGCGCCCGCATGTTCAGGTAGCGGACGGGATAGTCGGTCCGGAAGATGATGTCGGCGCGGCCGTCGCCCGCGATCCACATACCGTCGGGTTCGGGCGGGTACGCGTGCTTGTCCAGGAAGTACAGCAGCACCGTCGGATCCCGCGTGTAGAGCACCCGCCCCCGGATCGACGTGTCGAGCATCACCGGCAGGTCGTTGGCGATCGTCAGCTCGACGGGCAGCTTGCGGGCGAAGCCGTGCTCCGGTGCCTCCCACGTGAACTTGGCCGCCACGAACGGGTTGATCAGCATCTTCGCCGTGAAGAGCGCCCCGCCGACCCACGCGAGGAGCGCCGGCGCGCTGGACGCGAGGGGCGGGGTGACGAAGAAGAGGATCGGATACATCGGCAGGAAGTAGCGGTTGCCGGGCGGGCCGCCGCCGCCGTTCCACGTGTACGGCAGCCAGACGAGCAGCGCCGTGACGGCGACCACGAAGCCGACGAGCGTCACGACCCGCCAGGCCGCCCAGCGCTCGCGCGAGACCAGCCACAGCAGCAGGATGACGGCGCCCGGGAAGAAGTACGGCACGAAGCCGTGGTGGCGCCCGAGAAAGAAATATTCGACGTTGTGGACGAAGCGGTTGACGAACTCCGACGGCTTGAGCACGGTCTGCGCGTCCGTGTCGTTCGTCGTCACGCTGCCGCCGCGGCTGTCGAACGTCGCGGCCGGCGACTCGTAGGGAAACCCCGAGTAGGCCGCGTGGCCGGAGTAGAACGACTTCCGGTTGCCGCCCTGATAGTTCCAGTCACCCGACTGCAGCGCGGTCACGCCGAAGCCCGCGACGGTCACTGCCACGAAGACGACGCCGACGACCACCGCCGGCCTGAGCTGACGGCGCCAGAGCCACAGCAGACCGATGGGGCCGATGAGCGGCGCATACGCGGGCTTGGAGTACGTGGCGAGGCCGAGCAGCGCGGCCGCCGCCACGTCGCTCCGGAACGATCGCAGGAACCGGAAGCCCCCGGGCGGCGCCACCTCCTTGTAGAGCCAGAGGAAGTACGCCACGAAGACGAGCGTGAAGTTGAAGATCTCCGGCATCAGCATGACGGCGTACACGGGCACCACCGTCGCGCCAACGAACGCGAGCGTGAACAGGAGCGCCGGCGCCGGCGCGGACCGCGCCGACAGGAAGATGTAGCCGCACACGCACACCACGAACAGCAGCAGCACGTTGAACACGAGCATGCCGTTCAGACCGAGCAGCCACACGAACGGCGCCGCGAAGAACGGATAGATCAGGGACTTGCCGAAGTAGAGGCGGTCGCTCTTCGGTCCGGTCTTGAGGAAGATCCCCTCCGGGCCAGTGTGATAGAGGCCCCAGAAGCGCTCGAGATCGCGGCGCTGGTACACGGCGTCGTGGTCGTACGCGAGGCTGAGCGCCATCGTGACGTAGGTGGCTTCGTCGCTCTTGATGCCGTACCCGGCTTGCACGACGTCGACCGAGAGGGCCGCGGAGAGCGCCACCACGAGGAGCACGGCCGCCACCAGCCAGGCCGCACGCGACGACGGGCGGGGCCGGCTGTGCGGTGACGACGAACCGTCGGACGACGGTTCGGGAGAAACCGGGACCACGCGCCTATCATAGTAGAATCGCGGCGCGAACCGATGACGCTCACCGACAAGTTGAAGCGCGCGCTCGGCGCGGCGACCGAGCCCGTGACCGGCGCGGCCGCCGCCGCCGCCGGAGGTGCGACGGCCGCGCGTCAGGTCGAGGAGGCGCACTGGCTGCTCTACGCCCGCGGCGTCTCGCCCATCGAGCTGCGTGACGAAGTCCGCCGCTTCGATCCCGCGAACCCCGGCGAGCTGCCGACGCGCCTGCTCGCGAGCGCCGAGTTCAAGGTGCTCTACGACGCGTGGTCGGCGGGACAGGCGGCCGCGGTCGATCCCGAGGCCCACGAGCAGGGACTGCGGGCGCTCGGCGCCGATCGGCACTTCGTCGAGCGCGCCTACGAGGTGGTCCTCGGCCGGCGGGCCGACCAGGGCGGACTGCAGCACTTCGTCTCCGCGCTGGGCGCGGGCGAGACCCGCGCGAACATGATCCGCTCGCTGCTCCGATCGGACGAGTTCGTCCAGCGGTACCGCGCCGCGGTGCCCCTCGAGAGCTTCCTCCCGCGCGACGTCCAGCTCTGCGAGCTCGCGAATCCGGCCAAGTGGCTCAACCCCGACTGGATGGCCTTCCTGCGCGGTCTGGGCCTCTCCGATCATCTCCTCGCGATGCACCGGAAGGGCTACGAGTTCAGCCAGCTCCTGTTCGGGCTCGAGCGGCTCGGGTTCCTGCGGCCGGACGCCGCCGTCCTGAGCGTCGGCGCCGGCCACGAGCATCCCGTGTACTGGCTGTCGAACCGCGTCCGCCGCGTCGTGGCGACCGACCTCTACGAAGGCGTCTGGCAGGCGAGCGGCGCCGAGGGCGACGCACAGGTCGTGTCCACGCCGGCCGACTACGCCCCGTTCCCCTACCGCGCCGATCGCCTGGTGTTCCTCAAGATGGACGGACGGCGGCTCGCCTTCCGCGACGCCGCGTTCGACGTCGCGTACTCCCTGTCGTCCATCGAGCACTTCGGGAAGACCGACGGCGCCGTGACGACGATGGACGAGATGGCCCGCGTCGTGAAGCCCGGCGGCCTCGTGATCGTCGCCACCGAGTACAAGCTCTCCGGGCCGGCGCACGAGGAAGTCTTCGACCCCGAAGAGCTCCACGCGCTGCTGGACCGGCCGCGGCTGGAGCTCGTCCAGCCAATCGACGAGGCGGTCTACCGGCGCTTCGAGTACGTGCCCATCGATCTGTACGGGAACCGGTACCAGACGCCGCACATGGTCGTGCGCTTCAACGACACCGTCTTCACCACCGTCATGGCGTTCCTCCGGCGGCTGCCGTGAACCCAGCAGGGGCCGCCCCCCCGGCCCAGTTCGGCAATCTCGAAGCGAACCTGCGGTTCCTCGACCTGACCGGCGCGCTCGTGCCCGGCGGGCGGATCCTCGAGATCGGATGCGGGACGGGTACACTGCTCCACCGGCTCGCCGGGCGCGGCGTCGCCGTGACGGGCGTCGAGACGAGCCTGGAGCGCGCCGAGCAGGGCCGCCGCTTCTACGGCGACCTGCCCGTCTGCCTCGTCGGGGGCGTGAGGCTGCCGTTCCCCGGCCAATCCTTCGACGTGGTCATGAGCTTCGACGTCTTCGAGCACATCCCGGACAGCGACGCGCACCTCGAGGAGGTGCGGCGCGTCCTGCGTCCGGGCGGAACGTACCTGATCCAGACGCCGAACAAGTGGACCAACGTCGTCTTCGAGACGATCCGCTGGCGGAGCTTCACGCGCTTCCGCGAGGACCACTGCTCGCTGCACTCCCTGAGCGAGCTGCTGGCGCGGCTCCGGCGCCACGGCTTCACGCCCCGCGCGTTCGACGTGCCCGTGGTGAACGACTTCTTCCGCGAGAAGGTCCGGCGGCACCTCGGGCCCCTCGGCCTCGCCGCGCTGCGGGTCCTCAATCCCGATCGCCTGCCGCTCCGCCTGCGCACCAACCTCTACGTCGCCGCCACCCTGGCGGGAGAACGCCCGCGATGAGCCCGCGGAGCGACTTTCCGCTCGACGTGGACGTAGCGATCGTCTCCCACAACAACCGGGAGCGGCTGCCGGCGACGCTCGCCTCGCTCGCCGAGGCGGGCTGCCCCGGGGACCGGATCACCGTCGTCGACGTCGCCAGCACCGACGGCACCGGCGCGTGGCTCCAGGCGAATCACCCCGGCGTGCACGTCCGCCGGCTCGATCGGAACGACGGCCCGAGCCCCGGCCGCAACGTCGGGATCCGCGAGGCCACGCGCCGGTTCGTCCTCCTCATGGACGCCGACGTCCGGATCGCCCCCGACGCGATCCAGCGGCTGCACGCGGAGATGGCGCGCAACCCGCGCGTCAAGGTCGGCAGCCCGATCGTCGTCCACGAGAGCCGGCCCGAGATCATCCAGTACGCCGGCGGGGCGCTTCACTTCATCTGCGAAGCGATCAACCCGTGGCTCGACCGACCGCTCGCCGACCGGGGCGAGGAGCCGGCCGACATCGGGGCGGCGCCGACCTGCGCGCTGCTGCTGGATCGCGAGGCCGCCATCGATGTCGGACTGTTCGACGAGCGCTATTTCATCGGGAAGGAGGACGGCGACTTCACGCACCGTGTGAAGATGGCGGGCTACTCCATCCTCGAGCTGCCGCAGGCCGTCGTGCTGCATCACAGCCGGCCGCGCGGCACGTGGCTGTTCTACTACCAGATTCGCAACCGCTGGCACTTCATCCTGAAGAACTACCAGATCAGGACGATCGTCTGTCTCGTCCCGCCGCTGCTCGTGCACGAGCCCCTCCAGGCCGCCGTCCTCGTCCTGAAGGGACACGGCCGGACGTACCTGCGGGCGGTCGTCGGTCTGCTGGCGCTGCTGCCGTCCCTGCCGCGGGACCGGGCGCTCGCGCGGCGGATCCGCAGGCGCCGGGATGCCGACCTGCTGGTCAGCGGGCGGCTCATCGTCCGCGAGGACCTCGCCGGCAACGGGCTGGTGCGCTACGGGAAGTCGGCGTACGAGAACGCGCTGACGGCGTACTGGTGGCTCCTGACCCACACGGTCCTGCCGAAGACGCCCGGCCGGAGCGATCGCGCGTGAGCGACGAGTCCGTTCAGGCGCCGGGGACCTTCCGGCGCAACTTCGTGTACGCGGGCGCGTCGGCCGGCAGCGCCGGCCTCCTGCTCCTCCTCTTCGTGATCGCCGGCCGGATGCTCGGCGAGATCGACTTCGGCAAGTTCTCCTTCGCGCTGGTGCTCGGAACGATCTTCGAGACGCTGATGGACTTCGGCCTCCACCAGGTCACGATGCGCGAGGTGGCGAGAGATCGATCGCGCGCCACTGATCTCCTGCACCACGCCCTGGGCATCAAGCTGCTCTGGACGGCCTTCGGGCTCGCGGCGATGTTCGTGACGGCGACCGTCCTCCGCCCGGAGTGGGACGTCCGGATCGCCTGTTACCTGATCGGGAGCGCGCTCGTGGCGCGGTCGTACACGTTCACGATCCGCGGCATCCTCATGGGACTCGAGCGCTTCGGCTGGGACAGCTTCGTCGTCCTGGCGGACCGCTCGATCCTGCTCGTCTGCGGCGTCGTGGCGCTGGCGGCGGGCACCGGCCTGCGCGGCCTGGCGATCGCCTTCGTCGTGGCGCGCGTCCTGGCCGCCGGCGTCGCCACCTGGGTGGCCGAGTCCCAGCTCGGCGGCCTCGGCGTGCGCTACAACCGCGTCATCTGGCGCGAGCTCCAGCGCACGGCCTTGCCGCTCGGGTTCTTCCTCGCGGTCCTGAACCTCTACTCCTACATCGACGGCGTCATGCTCGGCGTCATGAAAGGCGATCTCGAGACCGGGATCTACTACGCCGCCTACAAGGTCTACGAGGGCCTGAGCTACGCGCCCTCGATCATCGCGAGCGTGCTCGCGCCGCGGCTGGCGAGCCTCTTCGTCACCGATCGCGCGGCTCACCGGCGCCTGGCGCTCCAGGGCGTGGCGGTATCGGTCGCGATGGCCCTCGTCCTCGGCGCCGCCGGCTACGCGTTCGCCGGCCCCGCCATCCGCCTCCTCTTCGGCCCGGCGTTCTCGGCCTCGGCGGTGCCGATGCGCATCCTGTGCTTCGGCCTGCCGTTCATCTTCGCGATCTGGATCTGCCACGCGACCGCGATGTCCGTGAACAAGGACCGGCTCATGCTCCGCGCCGCCACGATCGGGCTGGTGATCAACGTCGGGGTGAACGCCTACGCCATCCCGCACGCCGGCGCCACCGGCGCGGCCTGGGCGACGGTCGTCGGCGAGATCGTGAGCCTTACCGTGCTGGTCGGAGGACTGCTCGAACGCTGGTGAGCGGCGACAGGGGCAACAGCCCGGACAGGCGGCTGGTGGACGCCGTCGGCGCCACTTCGAGCGAGGTCTTGATCGACTGGAAGAACGCGTTGGCCATCACCTTCCAGCCGTCGGGGTTCGGGTGCAGGCCGTCGGCGCCGAGGAGCGACAGGTCGCCGTTGAACGCCGCGTTGATGTCGACGTAGGCGATTTGCTCGGACATCGCCAGGCTGATCACGTGCTGATTGAACGAATCGACGAGGAAGTACCCGCCGCCCCGGGAGCCCGCCGGGTCCTCCGGGGGTAGCGTCGCGAGGTACGGGCGCACGCCCCGGTTCTTCGCGTATTCCACCATGCTCCGAAGACCCGCGATCGCCGGAGTGACTCCCGCTGAGTTCCCGTTGTAGATGTCGTCTGCGCCTTCCAGGATCAGAATCGCCTGGATCTTTCCGCCGTCCACGATGCCTTCGAACCGGGTGAGCGCCGAGTCCCACTCCGCCTCTTCGCCGGGCAGCCCGTCGTTCTCGACGGTCGGCGTCTGCAGCGTGTACCGCGCCTTGAGCTGATCCTGGAGCAGCTTCGGGTACGCCAGGTTGGTCTGAATCACCAGCGTGTGCAGCAACGCCGACGCCGTGCCGTCTTCGCCCGCCGTGATGCTGTCGCCGAACGCCGAGAACGCCGTGAGGCTCAGCGTCGGCGGCGCGGTCACCGTGACCGTGAAGGTGCAGGAGTCGGTGCGCAGCTGCTGATCGGCGGCGGTGCACGTGACGGTCGACTTTCCAACCGGGAAGGTCGACTCGCTCGCCGGCGTGCAGGTAATCGTGACCGGCGCCGCGCCTCCCACCACCGTGGCCGAGCCGTAGGCGACCGGGATCGGGTTCCCCGACGCGGAGTTCACCGTTTCGGGCAGGGGGCACGAGATGGTCGGCGGCGTGGACGTCGGCGGCGGCGTCGGGGTCGGGGTCGTCGGATTTCCGCTGCACGAGACCGCCAGGAGCGCAGCCAGGAACGCGGGAAGTTGTCGGGCCGGACGGGCCATGTGCGGGAGCTGCACCAGCGTAGCAGAGGCTCCGCCGGCAGCGCCAGCCCGCGAACGTGGCCGAGCCCGGCAGCCCGCCCTCAGGGCCACGTCAGGAGGACGACGTTCGTGCGCTCGTCGACGGTGCTCATGTCGGGCCAGGCGCGCGCCGGGGTGGTCGCCATGACCCCGTACACCTCCCCCGAGTGCGGAACCCACGAGTGCAGTGGCTCCTGGCTCGGGTTGTAGAAGGAGTCGGCGCCAATCGTCTGGGCGTTGATCCCGCCCTTGCAGGCCTGTCCGGGTCGGTACCACTCGCCCGCCCCCGCGTACCACTGGCCGTTCTGCTGCATCAGGACCCACTGGTTGCCCTCGACGAGCGTGCTCGGGTCGCCGAAGAACGGCACCGAGGGCCACTTCCCGAGCATCGTGTGGTACAGGCACATCTGGTCGACGCCGTCGGCGTACGCGTTCGTCATGGTCGATGTCGCCGGCCAGCTCGCCACGTTGGCGGGCCCCAGCACGATCGTCACCTTGCTCAGATCGATCTGGTCCCCGGGCGCCGGCCCGGCCGACCCGCCCGGGGGCGCCGTGGTCACCGGCGCCGCACCCGTCAGGAACGTCTGCGTCGCCGACCAGGGACCGGTCGTCGTCGGATTCGAACGCGCGGACGTGCCAGTAGTACCGCGTCGCGTAGGACAGGTCCGCCTCGGCGCCGAGCGTGGTCGTCCCGGCCTGCTCGGCCACCGTCCACGTGAGCTTGCCGGCGAAGCTGTCGCTCGTGCCGATCTCGATCTGATACGAGATCGCGCCGACCGGCCCGGACCGTTGGACGTCGGCGATGGAGAACTGAGGCCGGATGCCGTCGACGGTGACGTTGTTGACCGGCGCGAGCGGCGTCGGCTGTCCGATCACGATCGGCGTGTAGACGGCGAAGTTCGACGCCGGAGAGAACGGGCCGGTGTTGGCGCCGTCCTCGGCGCGGGAGCGCCAGTAGTAGGTCCGCCCGGTCGCGAGCGGATCCGGCAGCCTGAAGTTGGTCTGAGTGTCGCCTCCCGGCGAGACGCCGCTCTGCGAGAACACCGGCGTCCCGAACTGCGCGTCGACGGCCACCTGGATCGTGTAGCTGAGCGGCCGCACGCCGGTCGTCGACGCGTTGCCGAAGGTGAGCGTGACCGGCTGCTGGTCGACCGGCACCTTGGCGCCGACGGCGGGCTGCATCGGCGTCGGCGCCGAGATGCTGACGCCCGGGATGGGGCCGGCGACGGTCGAGCTGAGCGGGTCGGCGCTCTTCTGGGTGGCGCAAGCCCCCGAGAAGAGCGCGGCAGACACGAGCGCGGCGGTGGCGAGGCGAAATCGGCTCATCAGTCGTTCCTCGGGACAGCCGCACCACCCCACTGGACGCAGTGGTGCGCAACGATGTGTATCGGATCGAGACGCTCCGGGGTTTAGGGTCCCGGCCGGGCCTGGATCCGCACCTGGCAGCCCAGGTGGCGCCGGTCGGTCGAACCCGGCTCCGAGAAGGCCGGCACGAAGCTCGTCGACGCGCCGACGCGCACCAGCACGAGCGACGAGCCGGGCGGAACCGGCCATGCCACGTCCCGGGTCTCCCCCGGGGCCAGCGTCGTGCTCAGAATCCCGGCCGCCGACGAGAAGCCGGACGTCCGTTCTCGCGGGCCCCACGTGGAGGGTGAACACGAGCTCGGATGCCCCCGCCGGCGTCACGTAGACGGTGCTCTCTTCCGTGCCGCGGGTCCAGAAGACGCCGCCTTCCGGGTAGGCGTGATCGTCCGCGTACGCGATGACGGCCCCCGGACGGGTCCCCGCTGGCTCCACGCTGCGCGGCGCGAGCGCGGGACGCCCGGCCGGCGGGACGACCGCCAGGGGCTGGATGTCGACCTGCCGCACGCTGCTCGACAGCGCGTCCGTCTCGGGCCCGACCCAGACCGCGGTGTCGAACGCCAGATCGAAGTCGAGGGTGGCCGGGTTCGAGAGCGTTCCTTCCAGCCGGGCGGCGACGGCCGTGTAGCCGATCGTGACGAGCAGCGTACCGCTGCGCTCCCGCCCGCTCTCGAACCACACGCGCGCCTGGTAGCGACCCGCCGGCAGGGTGAAGGGGCCCGCCAGGTGGCGGGCATCGCCGCCGTCGAGCTCCCCCAGATCCCGGCGGCGGGACTCCGCCGCCACCTGGAGGATGCGAACCTCGCTCGCCCGCGCCCGGCGTGAGTAATCGAATCCGCGCATCGCGGGGCCGACACGCGACAGGAGGATCTCCAATCCGCGACGGGCGGAGGCCGCGCGCGCCTCGACCGGCGGCAGCGGCACGGCGAGCGCGCCGACGAGGGCGAAGGCGACGGCACCGGAGGCGCCGGCCCAGAACCCGCTCGCCAGCCGGCGTCCGATCCCCCAGGCCAGCGCGAGGCCGACCGCCGCGGCCCCCAGCCACGGCATCGCGAGACGGAGCGGCGCCCGCCAGTTCTCGTCGGTGAACGTGGGCAGCGACGGCGCCAGCGGGGCGCTCCCCTGCACCGCCTGGAGCATCCGCGCGTAGCCGTGCGGATCGCTGAAGAGGTAGAGCCGCCCAGGTGCCAGCAGGCCCGCCGCCCCGATCGCCAGGCTTGCCGCCAGCGCGGCGGCGACACCCGCCCGCGCCGCCGTGCCGTGGATCTCGCGGAGCGTGACGGCGACGAGCGGCGCCAGCAGCGGCACGACGGGGACGAGGAACCGCGCGGGCGCGCTCGACCCGCCCCACCACATGTACAGGCGCGCGGAGCTCAGGACGTACACGGCCGCGATGCCCATCGACACGAGACCCAGCGGCCGCCACCGCCGCTCACGGAGGATCCACCAGACCCCGGGCAGCGCCGCGAGGTAGATCGGCGCGTACGCCAGCAGGCCGAACTTCTGGTCGAAGAAGGTGCCGAGCAGGCTGCGAGGGATGTTTTCGAAGCGCACGAACTGCGCCGTGTACGTGCCGTAGGGCACCTGCGGGTTGATGCTGCCCCAGATGATCCAGAAGTACGCCAGCCAGCCGGCGCAGGAGACGGCGACCGGCGCGAGAAACGCCAGGGCGTCCGGGATGCGCGATCGCAGGCGCAGCACCAGCACGATCACGAGCGCTGCCAGGAAGACGATGAATTTCGTGTGCAGCCACGGCAGCGCGGCCAGGACGGCACCGCGCCACACCCACGCCCATCGCGAGTCCGGCAGCGGCCCGACGAACCACACGAGCGACCAGGCGACGATCGCCGCGCTCGTCATCTCGGGAAAGATCGTCCACGCGTGCGGGATGAACGGCACGGTCAGGCAGAGGCCGGCCCAGCACAGCCAGGCGACACGGCGTCCTCCGATCGACGCCGCCAGGTCGAAGATCGCCAGCGCGGCGCACGCGCCGAAGAGCGCCATCGTCAGCACGGCGCCCCAGAGGCCGGCGACCGCGAAACCCGGCAGCAGCAGCACCGGGAGCCCCGGTGCGTGAATGGGATAGATCTGCCCGTCGACGCCCCGCACCATGTAGTCGGGGGCGAGGTCGCCGCCGAAGTACGAGCGGTAGTCTCCGTTCGCGTGGTTGTTCTCGATCTTCAGGTCGTGGTCGAGCAGGAGGCTCTGCGTGATGATCAGGTAGTGGGGCTCGTCTCCGCCCGGGCCCGTCGTCGCCTCGGCGTGAAGGCCGAACGCTCCGTAGATCGCCAGCGACACCAGGAACACGACGGCGGGGCCCGGGGTGAGGCGCGGCAGATGCACCCTCGCCGCCCGCCAGGCGCGCACGGCCACGCCGGCGGCCGCGGCGGCTGCGACCGTCCACCGCAAAGGGCCCGCCAGCGCCAGCAGCACCGGCGCCCGATCCGGGAGCCAGGGCCAGAACGGAAGCGTCCACAGCCACAGGAGCTGGAGTGGCGCGACGACATGGGCGAGGCGCTCCCGCTGCGGCGCCGCGGTCAGGAGGACGGCCGCGATCGCGGCCGCGCCGGCCAGGATGTACAGCCTCGAGAGCGGCTGGAACAGCGCGGCCCGAACCGGCTCGTTCGCGGTCCACTCGGCGATCTGAACGGTCGCCGGCAGGAGCCAGACGGCGACGGCCACGGCCAGCAGCGCCGAGAGCACGACCGCCGCCCGCAGGACCGTCGACGGCGTCCGGCGAAGTGCCGCGCTCATGCCGCCGGCTTCCGGAAGACGGCCATGTAGTGCGCCGAGTACACGCCGAGCGGCGACGCCTCGAGCAGCCGCTCGACGGGCGCGAAGACCCTCACCAGCGGTTCGGGCGTGAAGTCCGGCAGGAACGTGAAATACCGGCGCTCGACGACCGGCATGTCCGTGTACTGCTCGAGGCGGTTGGGCAGGAGCCACCGCTCGATCCCCTCGTCGATGCAGTTGATCGACGGAAAGACGTAGCCCAGATAGAAGCGGAAGAGCAGATTGCGCGTGTTGGCCTCGTGCAGGAACAGGAGCCCGCCGGGCTTCAGCACGCGGCCAATCTCGCGAAACGCCCGGCGCTGCTCGTCGATGGACGCGAGGTGGTGGAGCACGTTGATCGTGTACACGAAATCGTAGCTCTCATCGGCGGCCGGGATCTCGAGGGCCGAACCGATCTGCGCCAGGCCCGCCCCGCCCAGATTGGCCGTCGCGCGGGCCACCTGCCCGGCCGACGCGTCGATGCCAACCACGTCGAATCCCATTTCCCGCATCCGTCCGACGTACCAGCCGTGGCCGCAGCCGACGTCCAACCCGCGGCGACCGACGCCGAGGCGCCCGATGACGTCCCGCATGAGCCCCGTCTTCCGGGCCAGCAGCGCGAGCCGACGCGCCTCCGGGATCTGGACATCATAGGCCTCGGCAATCGCGTCGAAGTGCTCCCCGGTATCCGGCCGGGTGCGGGCGTGCACGACGAGATGGACGGCGCCGAAGGCCGTCGAGAAGCCCAGCGTGACCAACCGCGTACCGGCGACGGCCAGCGCGGCGGCAGCGGCCGGCATGCCCAGCGAGGCGAGCCAGGCGAGCATGCGCCCGCCGGTGACCACGATGCCGCCCGGCGTGAGGACCAGTGCGCCGCTCAGCGACGAGACCGCGTACACCGCCTCGGCATGGGGGACGGAGAGCGGGAGGCCGAGGCTGCGGACCACGCCCCAGAACGCGACGCCAGGCAGCGTCCACGCGAGCACGCCGGTTCCGAACGCGACGCCGGTCACGCGCGGTCCGGCCATCGTCCGCACCTCCCCGGGCGCCTCGACTCCGAACCGGGTCGTGACGGGGACGACGGCGGCGGTCACCACCCGCAGGGTGAAGCGGCGCAGCGGTCCCGTGAGGGCGAGGGCGGCCAGAGCCAGCGCCACGAGCGCCGTGCGCGGCGCGCTGGCGAGCGCGCAGACGCCGAGGATGGCCGCCATCGCGAGCACGTCGAGCCAGCGCTCCCAGACGTTCACGATGGCCGTCGTGCTCCTCGGGACCTGCTGCCGCCGGTGCAGCACGCTCGCGCGCACGGCAATCTCGCCGAGCAGAAACGGGGCGAGCACGAGGCTGAAGCCGGCGAAGTAGCCGATGTACGCGTCGCGGATCGGGATCCGGACGTCGGCGCGCCTGAGGAGGAAGACCCAGCGCAGGCCGCGCAGGAAGAGGCTGGCGGTGGTGAGGGCGCAGCCGAGCGCGAGCCAGAGCCAGAACGCCGCCGGCGCCGCGAGCGAGGTCGGGGCGGTGCGCGTGAGCACGAGGGCCGTCGACGCGATGCCGGTCAGGGCGACGGCGAGCGCGGCGGCCCCGATGAAGACGAAGGCGAGCGCGCGCGGCGGGCGCGCGGGTGCCCTGGCCATCACCGTCGAGGCGGAAGAAAAAGAGCCGGCGCCCTGTCTGGGCTCGCCGGCTCCTGTCGTGTACGCGTCCTGGATCTCACCAGCTCCCGGGTCGCGCTAGGGCCAGATCAGGACCTTCACGTCGGTCCGTTCGTCGAGCGTCGCCATGTTCGGCCACGCCCGCGCGGGCGTCGTCGCGGCGAGGGCGAAGATGTCGCCCGGCTGCGGGATCCACGAATGGAGCGGCTCGAGACCAGGCAGGTAGAAGGCATCCTGGCCGATCGTGTCGGCGGTGACGCCCTTGCACGCCTGGCCCGGGCGGAAGTAGTCGGCGGCGCCGCCGTACCACTGGCCCCCGATGAAGGCGAAGACCCACTGGTTGCCCTGGACCTGCACCGTCGGATCGCCGAAGAACGCGGTCGTGGGCCACGCCTCGAGCCCTGTGTGGTAGATGCAGAGCTGCCCGTTGTCCACGTCCTCGTAAGCGTCGGTGATGGTCTGGGTCTGCGGCCAGGTGGCGATGGGCGGTCCGAGCAGGATATGCACCTGGCTCAGATCGAACTCGCCGTTCGACAGCGCCGCGCCGCCGGCGGCCACCTGGAACGAGTGCGTGTCCGAATAGGAACTGGTCACCGAGTTGGTCGTGTCGGTCGCACTCACGCGCCAGTAGGTACGTGCCCGGGTCGAGCGACGTCGTCACATCGGTCGGCGTGTACCCGAGGTCGGTCCGCTCCGGCACCGCGGCCGCGACGAAGACCAGGTTGCCGAAGCTCTGCGAGTCGGACACCTCGAAGCGGTACACGATGGAGCCGGCCGGGCCGCTCCGCTGCACGTTGTCGACGTTCAGCGTCGGCGTCAGCGCCGTGACGCCGCCGTCGGCCGGGTCGCCCAGCACGGGCACCTGGAGGACCACCTGCTGCCCGATCGAGATCGTGCGCGGCTTGCTGTCCAGACCCGGCGCGTCCCCGCTGTCGATGCGGGCGCGCCAGTAGTAGGTCTTGCCGCCAGCCAGGTTCCCCACCGACAGGCTCGTCTGGTTCCCGCTGCCGGTCACCACCCCGCCCTGCTTGAAGACGATGTTCGAGAACGCGGCGTCGGTGGCCACCTCGAACGTGTAGGTGACCGGGGACGTGCTCGTGCTCACTGCGTTGGAAATCACCAGCGTCACGGGCTGCTTGGCGTAGGGGACGAAGGTGCCTTCTGCCGGCGACATCGCCAGCGGCGTCGTCAACGACGTGGTGCCGGTCGGCGTGATCGGACTCTTCGTGCATCCCGCGATGCACACCGCGAACACAAGGACACCCCACACCTTCAGAGGCTTCAATCTCATGATCTCCTGCCGCCGCCGGGCCATCTGCCCGCGCGAATTAAATATGGTCCCCGCGCAGCCGAGAGCGCCGGGGCGATGCTTGTGCGCAAGTAACCCGATCGAGAAAGCCGCGACAAAGGCTGGGAAGCTTGCCGGCGGCTGCGAAGGAAGTTCAGGATACGGATTTGTGATTTCGGCGTCAAGCCCTAATGCCGTCGTCCGATTCCAGAATCTCCCGGATGACGTAGGTGGGCTTGCTCTGGGACTCGTGGTACGTCCGGGCCTGCATCTCGGCGAGCAGGCCGAGGGTAATCAGCTGGACACCGGTGAACAGCAGCAGCATGCCGAAGAGCAGGGCCGGGCGGTTGGCGATCGACTGCCTCCCGAGCAGGCGCTCGAGGGCCAGCCAGCCCGTCACGGCGCCCCCGAGCAGGATCATCGGGAGGCCCACGAGGCCGAAGATCTGCAGCGGCCGCGTCGAGTAGCTGAGGAGGAACTTCACGGTCAGCAGGTCGAGGATCACGCGGACCGTCCGGGAGATCCCGTACTTCGACCGCCCCTGGGTCCGCGGCCGGTGGTTCACGACCACCTCGGCAATCCGGACGCCCTGCTCGCTCGCGATGGCGGGGAGGAACCGGTGCATCTCGCCATAGAGCTTGAGCGGCTTGATCACCTCGGCGCGGAACACCTTGAGCGAGCAGCCGTAGTCGTGGAGCGCGACGCCGGTCGCGACCGAGATGAGGCGGTTCGCCGCCATCGACGGCAGCCGGCGCGAGAGAAACGGGTCCTTCCGGTTCTTGCGCCACCCGCAGACGATGTCATAGCCCTCCTCGAGGCGCTGGACCATCGCCGGGATGTCGTGCGGGTCGTTCTGGAGATCCCCGTCCGCGGTGACGATGTAGCGGCCGGTCGCGTGATCGAAGCCGGCCGAGAACGCCGCCGTCTGCCCGAAGTTCCGCCGGAAGCGGATCACGCGCAGCCGCGGGTCGGTCTTCTGGAGCGCCGCCAGCGCCTCGAACGTGCCGTCCAGGCTGCCGTCGTCGACGACGATGATCTCGTACGAGCGTCCCCACGCGGTGAGCGTGTCGGTGAGCTGCCGGTGCAGCTCCTCGACCGACCCGACCTCGTTGTACATCGGGATGACAACGCTCAGCTCGGGACGCATGGCCATTGAGATGTTATCGGTCCGTCCGGGCCCGCGCTTTGACACGCCACACGTACGCCGCCAGACCCACCACGAGCAGCCCGGCGATCCACAGCGACACCGCCCGGCCGTTGCGACGCACGAAGTCGATGGCCTGCTCGCCGTACGCTTCGGCCAGGAGGCCCTCTCCGAAGTAGCGGACCCCGCGCCCGAGGCCGACCGCGACGGCGAACTCCGCGCGGCTGATGGCGGTGACCCCGGCCAGCAGCACGAACGCCTTGAAGGGCGTGGGCGGCGGGAGGATGGCCGGGATGAGGACCGACATCAGACCGTAGCGCTGGAAGAGGCGCGACGCCCGCTCGAGGGCTCCCGACTTCATCCGCGAGCGCAGCAGCGTCTCCCCGCCGGTGCGTCCGAGCTCGTAGAGCGCGAAGCACCCGAGGATCGACCCCAGCGTCGCACTGCCGGCGTACAGCAGCAGTCGGTTCTTGTGCTGGGTCACCATCCAGATGACCATGAGATCGGTGGCCTCGGGCAGCGAGAGGAACGACGAGTCGAGGAACGACAGGATGAAGAGGCCGGGCGCGCCGAGCGTCACCGCGAGCGCCTTCACATGGTCGACGAGACTACCCATAGAATAAACGCGTGATTATACCGTCACGCCGGCGCGTCGTCGTCGCCGCGGCCGTCATCGCGGCCGTGTGGGGCGCCGTCGTCGCCGTCCACTACGCGCACCTCGGGCTGACGCTCAGTCACTACGATGCCCGCGGCCACCTCGTCGTCGCCCGCCGGATCTTCGACAGCATCACGCCCGGGTGGCGCCAGATCGGCGCCGTGTGGCTGCCGCTTCCCCACCTGCTCAACGCCATTCCCGTCCAGGTCGACGCCTGGTACCGCAGCGGCTTCTCCGCGACCGTGATGTCGATTCTGGCGTTCGCGCTCGGCGCCGGCGCCCTGGCGTCCATCGTCGGCTCGCTGACGGGATCGCCGGTCGCCATGATCGCGGCGCTCGCCGTGTACGTCCTCAACCCGAGCCTGCTCTACCTGCAGGCGACGCCGATGACCGAGCCGCTCTTCCTCGGCCTGACGCTCGCCGGGATCGCGCTGCTCCTGCGCTGGCTCGACCCCGAGGCGACGCGCCCGCCCCGCGCCACGACGGTCGGGTGGGTCTTCGCGCTGGCCTGCCTGACGCGATACGAGGCGTGGCCGGCCACGGTGTGCGCCATCGGTGTCGCGGCCTGGACGTGGTGGCGGCGCGGCGCCCGCCCGCTCGAGGCCCTGCGGCGCACGCGGCCCGTCGCGCTGCCGCCGGCCGCCGCGATCCTCGGATTCATGGCCTTCAGCAAGATCGTCGTGGGCGCCTGGTTCGTCTCGAGCGGATTCTTCGTCCCCGAGAACAAGGCGCTCGGCCGCCCGTTCCTGTCCGTCACCGAGATCCTCTGGGGCATCGAGGCGCTGAGCGGCTGGTTCGTGGTCGGCGCCGCCTCGGCCGGTCTGGCAGTCGCCGCCGTCAGAGGGGTGATCTCCCGGCGGCGGGCGGCCGACGCCGTCGTGATCGCCCTCGTGGCCATGGAAGCCGTCGCCTGGGCGGCCTTCTTCAAGGGCCATCCGTACCGCATCCGGTACATGGTGCCGCTCGTCGCGGCGGAGGCCGTCGGTATCGGCGTGCTGGCGTCGCTGGCGCCGCGCGGCGCGTGGCGGAACGCGATCGCGCTCGTCCTGCTCGCCGCGACGGCCTACGACCTCCGGCCGTTCGACCCGAAGGCGCCAATGGTCCTCGAAGCGCAGTGGGATCACGCCAACAGCGTCGGCCGTCGCGCGGTCACCCGGTGCCTGGCGGATGGCTACGACGGCACCACGATCCTCGCGAGCATGGGATCGCTCGGCCACTACATGCAGGAGACGGCGGCCGCGGGATTCGACGTCCGCGACTTCCTGCACGAGGGGAACGGCGTGCTGTGGCCGGCTGCAGTCGCCGACCCGCGGCCCTACGCGGGCTGGATCCTGATCGAGGAGAGGGCCGAGGGCGGGGACGTGCTGGCGAAGCGCTCGCGCGAGAACCCGGAGTTCCTCGATGGGTTCTCGCGCGTCTGTTCGGGAGGCGGCGTCGCGCTCTACCGCCGTCAGAACCGGATGTTGAACACCAGCAGGTAGGAGGTGCCGCCCAGGTCGATCTTGTTGCCGGCGAAGCCGAGCGACGCCGGCAGCTTGCCCGAGCCCGCCTGGTGCCGGATCTCCCCGCCGATGTCGACCTGCCCCATCGGTACCGTCACGCCACCCAGGATGACGGGCCCGGTGTCGGATCCGGTCGCCACGTAGCTGTCGCGGAAGATGTTGTTGTTCGCGTCGACCCAGCTGCCCGTCTCGCTGTACCGCCAGTTCTGGACGCCGACGCCCGCGCCGATGTACGGACGGATGGCGTCGTGCCGCCCGAGCGGCAGGAAGCGGAACGTCGCCGTGAACGGCACGATCCGCAGCTTCAGATCCTGGGTGATGTCGGTGCCATCCGGGTTCACGAGGTTGGTGTAGAACGACGGCGCCGTGCGCTGGTAATAGCCCAGCCCGATGCCGGCGTCCACCCACTCGTTCAGGGGGATGAGCCAGTCGCCGCCGACCATCACGCCCTTGAAGTCTCCGAAGTTGAAGGTGAGGAAATCTCCGTCCGCGAACAGGACGTCGTTGGGGCCGCGGGCGTCGAGACCGCGGGGAACGAATCCGCCGACGTAGAGGTTCACGGACTGCTGAGCCGCCGCCGGTGCCGCAAGGAGCCCGGAAATGAGGACCATCGCGCCCAGCGACGTGCAGAGTCGACGTACTGTAGACATGGCTGCTCCTTTCCCTGGAAGCCAAGCAGGAGCGATGCCAGAACCCGGCCCCCGCTGGGTGGGAATTCGGAGGCCCCGGGTGCCGGCTGTCTCTCCCGGATAACACCCTTGTCCGCTGAAGGTTTCAGCGGATTGTCGGCAGAGGGCCGCGAATCACCGAGAGCATCGCCTCGTGCAGGCGACCGTTGGTCGCCAGCACATTGCGCCCGTGGGACGAAAAAGGCGCTCCCGACATGTGCGTCACCTGCCCGCCGGCCTCGGCCACGATGAGGGCCCCCCCGGCGACGTCCCACGGCTTGAGGTCCTGCTCCCAGAAGCCGTCCATGCGTCCGGCCGCGACCCAGCAGAGGTCGATGGCCGCCGACCCCAGCCGGCGCACGGCGCGCGCCCGGCCGACGAAGGCCGCGAAGAGCCCGACGATCTCCTCCACGCGGTCGTGCACGTCGTACGGGAAGCCGGTGACCAGCATGGCGTCGACCATCTGCTCGACCCTCGAGACGTGCAGCGGACGTCCGTTCAGCCATGCCCCGGCGCCGCGCTCGGCCGTGAAGAGCTCCTGCCGGTTCGGATCGTAGACCGCCGCCACCTCGGCGACGCCGTCGATCTCGAGCGCGATGGACGCGCAGAAGATCGGCAGACCGTGCGCGTAGTTCGTCGTCCCGTCGATTGGATCGAAGACCCAGCACGGCCCCTCGGGCGTGCCGCCGGCGCCGAGCTCCTCTCCGAGGATCGCGTGATCCGGGAAGCGCGCGCCGAGCAGGTCGCGCACCGCGCGCTCCACCGCGACGTCGACCTCGGTCACGAGATCGATGGTCCCCTTCTTGTCGATGCGGATGCTGTCGCCGACGCGCGCCATCTGCAGGGCGCCGGCGTGCACGACGGCCTCGACGGCCGTGGCGAGGAATCGCGGGTCGGTCGGCACTCAGGATCCGGGAGCGTCGTCGCCCGAGTCCGACGGCTGCGCACGCTTGATCATCCGCACCTCCATGCCTCCGTCGACGCGCTCGAGCTCCACGTCGTCCATGAAGTTGCGCATGAGGAAGATGCCGCGCCCGCTGGACTTGAGGAGATTCTCCGGGGCCAGCGGATCGGCCAGGTCGTCCGGCTCGAATCCCTCTCCCTGGTCCCGCACGCAGATGGCGAGCTCGGGGACGTTCTCGACGGTGCGCGCGTCGAACTCGACGCACACCAGCTTGTTCGCGTCGCCGCGGTTGCCGTGCTTGATCGCGTTGATGACGCACTCGCGAACGGCGACGCTCACCCAGTGAACGGCGTCGTCGTCCAGCCCGACGCGGTGGCTGAGGCGATCGCCGACCGCCTGCACGAAGTCGAGCATCTCGAAGGTGCTCGAGAACTCCAGGCGGATCTGCGGCGAAGTGAGCGGCATGAAACCCATTGATTACCGCTCTATCGAGGGATCGATGTCAAGCCGCGGCCCCGCGGGGCGAAGTACCATAAGATGAGCGCGATGCCTCCGGTCACCGTCGCCACCGTCCGGCCGGCCCGCCGGGTCCGCGGCCGGTTCACGGTGCCGAGCGACAAATCCATCTCGCACCGCTACGCGATTCTCGGCGCGCTCGCCGACGGCACGACGACGATCGCGCACTACTCCCCGGGCGCCGACTGCCGATCCACGCTCGCCTGTCTGGCCGCGCTCGGTGTCGACATCCGCGGAGCCGGCTCGGATCGGCTGTCGATTGGCGGCCGCGGCCTCGGGGGGCTGATCGAGCCGGCCGGCCCGCTCGACGCCGGCAACTCCGGCACGACGATGCGGATGATGGCCGGAGTGCTCGCGGGCCATCCCTTCACCGTACGCCTGGTCGGAGACGCCTCGCTGTCGCGCCGGCCCATGGGACGCGTGATGGCGCCGCTCTCGCAGATGGGGGCGGAGCTCGAGGCGACCGACGGCCATCCTCCCCTGACGATTCGCGGCCGCGCGCCGCTCGCCGCCATCACCTTCTCCCCGCCCGTCCCGAGCGCCCAGGTCAAGAGCGCCGTCCTGCTGGCGGGACTGCACGCGGCAGGCACGACGACCGTCGTGGAGCCGGCGGCCACGCGCGACCACACGGAGCGGGCGCTGGAGGCCTTCGGCGTCCCGGTCCGTCGCGAGGGGCTGGCGGTGTCGCTGGCCGGGGGCCAGCGGCTCGCAGCCCGCGACCTCGTGGTGCCGGGCGACTTCTCGTCGGCGGCGTTCTGGCTCGCCGCCGCCGCCGCCCTGCCCGGCTCGCGCGTCGAAATCACCGGCGTCGGGCTGAATCCCACGCGAACGGGCCTGCTGGACGTCCTCCGGCGCTTCGGCGCGCGGGTCACCGTCGACGCCGGCGGGCCGTCGGCCGGCGAGCCGTCCGGCACGGTGGTCGTCGAGGGCGGCGAGGCCCGGGCGATCGAGATCCAGGCCGCCGAGGTCCCCGGTCTGATCGACGAGCTGCCGGCCATCGGCGCGATGGCCTCGCTCGCCGGCCAGGTGACCGTACGCGGCGCGACCGAGCTGCGCGTCAAGGAAAGCGACCGCATCGCTACGCTGGTCGCGGGCCTCCGGGCGCTCGGCGTGGACGCCGAGGAGCTGGCCGACGGCTTCGCGGTCCGCGCGGCGGCCGGCGCCCGCCGTCCGGCCGGCGGCCGCGCCGACGCGCACGGGGACCACCGGATGGCGATGGCGTTCGCCGTCGCGGCGCTGGGGGCGGACGGCCCGTCGGTCATCGAGGGCGCCGACGCGGTCGACATCTCGTACCCGGGATTTTTCGAGACCCTCGACCGGCTGATCGCGTGACGACCGATAAGGTCTATCTGGTAGGGTTCATGGGGTCGGGCAAGAGCAGCGTCGCCCGGGCCCTGGCCCGCCGGCTCGACTGGGAAGCCGTGGACATCGACAACCTGATCGAAGCGCGCGAGCACCGGACCATCGCGGACATCTTCGCCGCCAAGGGCGAGCCGTACTTCCGGTCCGTCGAGCGCGCGGTCCTGCTCGACCGGCTGGCCGCGCGGCACCTCGTGGTGGCGACCGGCGGCGGCACCTTCGTGGACCCCGCGAACCGAGAGGCCATCAACCGCGACGGCCTCTCGATCTGGCTCGACGTTCCCCTGAAGCGGCTGATCGAGCGCGTGCCCGCCGACGGGCGCCGGCCCCTCGCGTCGGATCGCACGGCCTTCGAGCGCCTTTACCACACGCGATGCGACGCCTACCGGCACGCCAGGGTGCGGATCGACTGCGGCCGGCGCAGCATCCATGAGATCGTCGACGAAATCGTCGCGAGAATGAACGAGGCATAGTGCGCTACCTGGTACTCACCGACATCCACGCCAATCTCGACGCCCTCGACGCCTGCCTCGCCGACGCCGCGCGACGGCGCTTCGACCAGGTGCTCGTCCTGGGCGACGTCGTGGGCTACGGCGCCGAGCCTGCGGGCGCGATCGAGCGGGTGCGCGGTCTCGCGCCCGTCGCGATCGTGCGCGGCAACCACGACAAGGTGGCCTGCGGCCTCGACTCGGCCGAGGGCTTCAACGCCGTCGCCCGCACCGCCGTCGAGTGGACGCGCGCTCAACTGAGCGACGCCGACCGCGACTGGCTCGCCGCGATGCCCAAGGGGCCCGTCGTCGTCGATGCGCTCATCGAGGTCTGCCACGGCTCGCCCTTCGACGAGGACGCCTACGTGTTCGACGAGCTCGACGCGCGCCGCGCGCTCGAAGTCGCCAGCCGCTCCCTCTGCCTGTACGGCCACACGCACTGGCCGATGACCTTCGTGCTGACGGGTGGATCGCTCGAGGCGGCGGGATCGGCCAAGGCGGCCGAGATGAAGCTCGCCCTGGAGGAGGGTGCCCGGTATCTCCTCAATCCCGGGGCCGTGGGCCAGCCGCGCGACGGCGATCCGAGGGCGGCCTACGCCATCGTCGACGTCGACCGGCGCGTGGTGGAGTTGATGCGGATTCAGTACGACGTGGAGGCCGCCCGCGCGAAGATCGCGGCGGCGGGGCTGCCCGAAGTCCTCGGGAACCGGCTCCTCGCCGGCCGCTGAGTCACGCGGGATTCGACGGCGACTCGTGTCCGGACGGCTGCTGCCGGGCCTTCTTCTCCCGCTCTTCCCGCCGCCTCAGCTCCATGGCGTATGCGTCGCGCGCCGCCCGTCCCCCCAGGATCCAGCCGATGACCACGCCGATGAGCAGCACGCTGGGGATGAAGATGAAGTGCCCGGCGGTCATTTCGCGCCGCCCCGGCCGGCCACCTTCTGCTGCAGGGCGTGCAGCTCCCGGTCGACCCGCCCGAGGCGCCGCCAGATCGACCAGACGTAGAACAGCACGGCCAGCCACGCCACGCCGTAGGCGATGAACACGAACGGCGCCGCCGGGATCCGCTCGGAGGGCGGGGCCTGACTGAGCGGCACGAAGCCGGTCTGCGCCTGCTGCGCCAGCAGGGGAACCGCCGTCCAGGCGAGCGCCAGGAGCGGCGCGCCCCACGCGAACAGTCGTCGGAGTCTCATCACGCGTCCTCTTCCGCCAGGTACAGCGCGTCCACCATCGCCCGCTCGCGCTCCAGATGGATGCGGGCCGTCAGCAGCAGGGCGAAGAGGACGAACAGCGTGGCCGCACAGAACCAGAACGTGCTCATCATGCTGGACGGCAGCGTCGGCACCACGCTCGTCTGCGGGTGCACCGTCCGCCAGATGTTGACCGACACGTAGATGAACGGCACGTTCGCCGTCCCGAAGACCGCCAGGCCGGCCGCCAGCTTCTCGGAGCCGGGGCCGCCGAAGCGGCGGACGATCAGATAGCCGACGCCGATCAGCCAGCCGATGAGCGTCATGTTGAGCCGGACGTCCGACGTCCACCACACCCCCCAGGCCTTGCGCGCCCAGAGCGGCCCGGTCATCAGGACGATCGCGCCGAAGAGGACGGTGAGCTCGCCGGCCGCCACCGCCACGTGGTCGGCCCTCGGATCCTTCTTCCACAGGAACCACACGCTCGCCAGTCCGCAGAGCACGGCCGAGGTGAGCATGACCATGCCCGACGGGGCGTGGAAGTAGAAGATCTTCTGGATGAGCAGCATGGTCGACTCGTACGGCGTCCGGTCGATCATGAACGGCGCGTACGCGAACATGCCGGCGGCGAGGATCGTGAGCGGCAGGAAGAGCCTTCGCATGGCTACCCAGTCATCAGCGGTTCGAACACCCAGAGCGCGAGCGTCATGAACACTACATCGTAGCAGACGAGGATGGCAATCCACATGACCGCCAGCGGCTCGGACGGCGGCGACGCCATGAGGGCCTGGGTCCCGCTGACCCCGGCAATGAGGGCCGGAATCGTGATCGGGTACAGCAGGATGGGGAGCAGCACGTCGCGCGTCCGGACGTGCACGAGCATGGCCGCGAAGAGCGTGCCGACCGCGCCGAAGCCGATCGCGCCCGAGACCAGGAGGCCGCCCAGCAGCAGCGGCCGGCCGAACAGGCTCCGCTCCTGAAAGAAGAGCCAGACGAGCGGCACGACCAGCGCCTCGACCGCCAGCAGGAGCAGCACGATGCCGAGCAGCTTGCCGGCGAACACGGCCGCCCGCGACGCCGGCGCCAGCAGGATGCCTCGCAGCGTCTCGCTCTGGCGCTCGCGCTCAAAGGTGCGACCGAGCGCCAGCGTCCCGGCGAACGCCAGGGCGATCCACAGCACGCCCGCGGCGGCGCCCTCGATCGGCTGCCCGTCCCGCACGAACGCGAACATGAACACCACGACGACCGCCAGCGCGAAGAAGAGGGTCGTGGTGACGATCTCCCAGCTCCGTGCCTCGATCGCCAGGTCCTTCTTCAGCACGAGCCAGGCGACGCGCATGAACATCAGGCGCTCCCCACGATCGACCGGTACCGCGACCGCAGGCCGGCGGCCGCCGCCTCGTCGCCCACGATCCGGCCGTCGCGGACCAGCACGACGCGCGTCACCAGGCCGTCGGCCAGATCGAGGTCGTGCGTGGCGACGAGCACCAGCGCGCCGGCGCGGGCCAGCGCCCGGATCCGGTCGTCGACAACGCGGACCGCCGTGTCGTCGAGACCGGTGAAGGGCTCGTCGAGCAGCACGAGCCGCGGGCCGTGCAGCAGCGCGCGCTCGAGCGCCAGGCGCTGGCGCATCCCGCGCGAGAAGCCGCTCACGGCGTCGTCCGCCCGCTCGGACAGCCCGGCCCGGTCCAGCGCCGCCCGCGGCACGCCAGGGTCGTCGAGGCCGTACAGCCGCGCGAAGAACGTCAGGTTCTGGCGGGCCGACAGCTCCGGATAGAGGTGCAGCTCGTGCCCGAGGAAGCCGATCCGCGCCCGCAGCGCGGCGCCGGCCTCCGTGGCGGTGTACGTCCCATAGCGCACCTCACCGGTGCCGGGCGTGAGCAGCGTCGACAGGATGGCGATGAGCGTGGACTTCCCCGCTCCGTTGGGGCCGAGGAGGCCGACGATCTCGCCGGCGCCGAAGGTGAGGTTGACCTTCGAGAGCGCGCGGCGCCGCCCGAAGTGGCGCGAGACGTCGGTGGCGCGGACCTGCTCGAAATCGATCGTCACGCAGCGAGCCCGGCGCGAGCCGGATCCGGGCCCGCATCGTCGTCGTCGAGGGCGCCGTAGACCTGCTCGAGCGCGCGCACCAACTCCTCGCGCCGCGCCGGATAGATCGCGGGATCGCCTTTGCCGACACGATGGTCCCGATCCAGCCGCACGAGCTGACCCAGCAGTTTGTCCCGCTTGGCCAGCAGGCGCTTGCGCTCGGCGGCCCGCGCGGCCCGATCCGGCGAGGGCTGCCGGATGATCACGGCCACGCCGATGACGATGATGCTCAGCGCCAGCGCGAGCGCCGTGTCCCGCGGGACGGGGCTGTGGTGCGGCATGCCCGTCAGGGTGAGCGTGACCGGGGCGGCGGCGCCGAGGGGTGGGCCGACCGCCTGAATGTAGGTCTGGCCCGATTCGGTGATCTCCTGCCGGTTCGTCAGCTGTGGCGACGTCACGTTCGTCGATCCCAGCTTGTGGACGATCACGGCGACCTGGGCCATGGGCGCGGGGAACGCCTGGGTGAACTCCGTGCGTCCGGCGACCGCGGGCAGCTCCGCCCCGACCTGGATGATGCTCGAGCCCGGCGGGAACGGGCCGGTCACGCTCACGTGGTTCCCGAGCACCTGCGCGATCGGCGCGCTGCCCTCGAGCAGCGTGGCGGCGGTCGCGCCCTGCGGCAGATCGAAGGCGAACGGCGTCGGAGGATTCGCCGGCACGCTCCCGCCGTTCGTGACGTCCAGCAGGTAGTACACCCGGATCGACTCCTCGTCGGGCTCGATCACGATCCGGGACCGCTCGCCGATGGTGACGCCCGCGCTGGCGGCCGGCGCGGCGGGCGTCGCGGCGCCGCCTCCGCCCGGCTTCGAGGCGACGAGCATCAGGCGGATGCCGCCCTGGCCGGGGAACGGAAACTGCTGCGACTGGAGATCTTCGCCGTCCACGGTGGCGCTGAACGTCACCGGCGTGCCGGCCGCGACGCCGCTGAACTCCGCGCGCCCGTCTTTGTCCGTCGTCGCGGACCGCACCTCGGCGCCCGCGTGCAGCTCGACTTTCTGACCGACGACGTTGTTGTCGAAGCTGCCGCGGATCACGCGCACCGACACCGTGTTGTCCGGGAGGTCGGTGACCGGGCGTGGAATGCCCGACATCTGCCTCGGGTCGGGCATCTGAAACTGCGCGAACGCGGCGCCGCCGCAGAACATCAGGGCCGCTGCCGCCGCGAGAATCCTTACAGCTTGTGTCCGCATGACTTGCAGAAGCGGGCGTCCGGATCGTTCTCGGTCGAGCACTCGGGACACGCCCGCGCTTCGCGCGCCGCCGGCGCGGCGGCCGGGCGAGGCTCGCCGAGGCGCCGCGTCACCTCCTGTTCGATCTGCTCCCGATAGCCCTGGCCGCTGTCGAGCTGCCGGATCAGCCCCGCGGCTCGTGCGCGCAGCCGCGTGCTCATCTCGAGGAAGTCGCTCTCCGAGACCTTGCCCATCGCCCGATCGAACTCGAGATCCTTGATGGCCCGGAGCGTCAGGAACTTCTCGCGCTCGAGGGCGGCCCGCGTCCGCCCCCCGATCATCACCGTGAGGTCCTCGTGCCCCGCGAAGAGGGGCCGCAGCGCCCGCAGCGTCGCCAGGCCGGCGAGTCCCACCGTGAACATCAGGACCGTCAGCAGGACGACGGCGAGCAGGCCGCGGTCGCGGGCGACGAACACCACGGCCGTGGCGCACCCGAGCGCTGCGAGCACGAAGAACTGCCAGGGCTGGAGCGAGTCAGTCGAGGTTCCGGAGCTCATCGTCGAGGCGTTCATCCATGGCCGGCGAGGGCGCGGGCGCCGGGTCCTCGCTCCCGAGAGGATGCCGCGACCACCGGACGGCCACGAAGCCAATCGCGGCGGCGCCGGTCAGGCCGGCCAGGTACGGGAAGAGCCAGGCCAGGCGCGAGAAGCCCTTGTCGATCGGTGCCCCCAGCATCTTCTCGTCGCCGTAGTGATTGACGAACCAGGCAATGATCTCGTCGTGGGTCTTGCCCTGGTCGATGAGCGAGGCGAGCTGGCCGCGCATCTCGTGCGAGACGACGCACGGATCCTTGCGGCACTCGCTGATCGCGATGTACCCGCAGCCGCAGGTACAGCGTATCTCGTGCTGCATCTGCTTCTCGAACTCCGTCCGCGGATAGTACGAGGTCTGGACGTCCACGCCCTCCGGGGCGACGCCCATCCCGGTCCCGGACAAGGCCTGCGCCGACGGCCGCGCGCCGCCCAGGACCAGGGCGAGAAGGATCACGCCGGCCGTCGTCGCGACGTCCGCCGGCAGGCGGGCCACGGCGAACGCATACGCGCGCTCGGGCATCAGCGCGATGCCGGTGCCGATCGCGAGCACGCCGAAGCCCATCCAGATCCAGTCGACCAGCGGGTTGATCACGATCTCGAGCGGCGCGACCTGCGTCGAGACGGTCCGCGGATCGTTCGACGGCATGACGATGTAGAGGTCCTCGGCGAACGAGCGGCGGATGGCCACCTCGGTGGTCGGCTCCTGCTCGTGGCCGCGGAACGCCCAGCGCGCCGGGTAGAGCGTGTCGATCTGCTTGTGGTTCCCGTCGAACACGCTGATGTACGCCGTCACCATCTGCTTCTGGCCGTCGTCGCTCACCTTGATGCCGTCGTTGCGCATCGTGTAGTGGCCGACGGTGACTTCCTGGCCCGGCGCGAGGGCGAGTTGCTTGTCGATCTTGTAGGCGCTCCCCGCGAAGCCGAGGAACATCAGCACGATGCCGACGTGGACGATGTAGCCGCCGTAGCGGCGCTTGTTGCGGCCCACCAGGCCGACGACGGCAGTGAAGAAGTCGGTCCCGCTGTTGCGGCGCCGCACGTTCGCGCCGCGCCAGTATTCCTGGACGACGGTCGCCACGACGAACGCGGACAGGGCGAAGCAGAGGCCGGCCGACCACACGCGTACACCCAGTACGGCGAGCACGACCGCGGTCACGGCCGCGGCCGCCGACGGCCACAGGAATTGATCGCTGAGGTTCCGGATGGTCGACTTCCGCCACGGCAGCAGCGGACCGACGCCGGTCAGGAACAGCAGGATCAGGCCGATGGGCGCCATCCATCTCGTGAAGAACGGGGCTGCCACCGTCAACCGGGTGCCCGTGACCGCCTCGCTCAGCGTCGGGAACATCGTCGCGAAGAGGACGAAGAACGCCGAGAACAGCAGGATCCAGTTGTTCACCAGGAACGCCGCCTCGCGCGACAGCCAGGAATCGAGCTCGTTCCTGGCGCGCAGGAGCGGCAGCCGGTAGATCACCAGTCCGAAGCTGAAGATGAGAATGGCGACCATGAACGCGGTGAAGAGGCGCGTGAGAATGGGGTCGTCGCCGAAGGCGTGCACCGACTGCACCACCCCGGAGCGGGTCATGAAGGTCGCGAAGATCGTCAGGAAGAAGCTGACGATCACGAGCGTCACGTTCCAGACGCGCAGCATGCTCCGCCGTTCCTGCACCATGACCGAGTGCAGGAACGCGGTGGCCGTGAGCCAGGGCAGCAGCCCCGCGTTCTCGACCGGGTCCCAGCCCCAGTAGCCGCCCCAGCCGAGCTCCTCGTACGCCCAGATCATCCCGAGCGTCAGGCCGAGGGTCAGGAACAGCCAGCTGACCATCGTCCAGCGGCGGACGGCGCGCAGCCAGGAGTCGTCGAGGTGTCCGGTGACCAGCGCGGCGATGCAGAACGCGAACGGGATCGTCATGCCCACGAACCCCGTGTAGAGCGAGGGCGGGTGGATCGCCATCCAGTAGTTCTGCAGGAGCGGGTTGAGGCCGTCGCCGTCGAGGGGCGCCGCCGTCACGAACGTGCCGAACGGGTTCTTGTGCGCCACCATCAGGTAGAGGAAGAACATCTCGACCGTGGCGATGGTGGCGACAACGTAGGGAATGAGCTCGCGATGGCGTTCGCGGTTCACGAAGACCGCGCAGCTGCCGAAGACCGACAGCAGGAACACCCAGAACATGATCGAGCCGTCGAGCCCGCCCCAGTACAGACGTGATCTTGTAGAAGAGCGGCTGGACCGTGTCCGAGTAGTGCGCGACGTACTTGATCGAGAAGTCGTTGGTGAGGAAGGCGTTGATCATGACGGCGGACGCCACCGTCATCAGCGCAGCGACCAGGTAGAACGCCCCGACGCCGCTTTCCACGAGCGATCGGGAGCGCCGGCGCGCCCCCACTACCGAAATGACCGCGGCATAGCTGCAGACGACGAACGCGGCCAGGAGCAGGAACGTGCCGAGCGAGGCCATCGGGTTAGCTCACCTTGTCGGACGGCGTGTACTTCGAAGGGCACTTCGCCATGATGCCGTCGGCGCGGAAGCTGCCGTCCGGCTCCAGCCGTCCCTGGAGCACGACTTCAGACACCTGGCCGGGCGTATCCTTGAACGTGTCCGGCACGATTCCGGTGTACGACGCGTCGATTTCCTTCCCGTTGTTCTGGACCTTGAACTTGTAGTCGAGCGTGCTGGGCCGAACCATGATCGAGTTCGGCACGACGAAGCCGTGCAGCTGCAGGCGCTTGCCTTGCCACGCCTGTTCGTTCGCAACGACCTCGTCGACGTGCTTGTAGTACTCCGTGCCCTGACGCATGGTCGCCCACAACAGGCCGCCAAAAGCCAGGCCGAGAACCAGGGTCGTGATGCCGATTTTGATATATCGATGTCTCATAAGGACTTCCGAGGGAAGGGCACGCTCAAGAATAGACCCGACTCCCCCCCTGATGCAAGGGCGCTCAACAGCTCCGTGACCGCCGAGATCGGCAGACCCACCACATTCGAGTACGAGCCGTCGATTCGGGGGATGAAGCGCGACGCCAATCCTTGAATCGCGTAAGCGCCCGCCTTGTCCAGACCCTCGCCGCTCGCGGCGTACCAGGCGATGTCTGCGGTTGTCATCGGTCCGAACCAGACCGCCGTCGTCTCGACCCGCCCCGCCTCGTGGCCCGGCCGCCGCACGCTCACGCCCGTCATCACCTCGTGCCGGCGTCCCGCCAGCCGTCCGATCATCGAGGCCGCCTCCGCCCGATCGCGCGGCTTGCCGAGAATCAGCCCGTCGAGCACGACGGCGGTGTCCGCGCCGAGCACGACGGCGTCCGGCGCCTCGACGCGCACGGCGGCCGACTTCTCCGCCGCCAGCCGCCGGACGTAGTCGCGGGGCGGCTCGCCGGCTCGCGGCGTCTCGTCGACATCGGCCGGGCGCACGTCGAAGACGAAGCCCGCCGCGCGCAGCAGTTCCGCGCGGCGCGGCGAGGCGGACGCCAGGATGAGGCGCATCGGCGCGATAATAGCCCGATGCGACGAATCGCCGACGCCGTGCCGGGTGCGGTGGCCGAGCTGTTGCGGCGGGCGCCGCTCTCGCCCGGCAAGGTCGCCTTCGCCTGGCGCACCGCCGTCGGCGCCCAGCTCCAGCGCGTGACCTCGGTCGGCCTGAACGGCCACGTCCTCATCGTCGCTGCCGGGACCCGCCAGTGGGCGCGCGAGCTCCACCGCTCGTCGCCCGTGATCCTGCGCCGGCTCGCGACCCTGCTCGGCGAGGGCGTGGTGACCAGCCTGGACATCAGAGTGACGGCCGGACACGGGGGGGCGGCCGCGGGGCGCCGCTGATCCCTTCACCCCCATCCACCATCCACGAGCTCCCATGCCTGCATCAGTCATCGTCAGCGCCGTCCGCACGCCGACCGGCAAGTTCCTCGGCGCCCTCAACAGCTTCCCGGCGCCCGGGCTCGGCGCGCTGGTCGTCCGCGAGGCCGTCCGGCGCGCCGGCGTCGATCCGGACGCCGTCGAGGAATGCATCATGGGCAACGTCCTCACCGCCGGCGAAGGCCAGAACCCCGCGCGACAGGCCGCCCTGCGTGGCGGGCTCCCGAACACGGTCGCGGCGCTCACGATCAACAAGGTCTGCGGGTCGGGCCTGAAGGCGGTCATGCTGGCCGACCAGGCCATCCGCGCCGGCGACGAGACCCTCGTCGTCGCCGGCGGGATGGAGTCGATGAGCAACACGCCCTACCTGCTGGCCGGCGCGCGCGAGGGTCTGCGCATGGGCAACCGCGAGATCGTGGACTCGATGATCGCCGACGGCCTCTGGTGCGCCTTCGAGCAGTGCCACATGGGCGGCGAGGGCGAAGTGGTGGCCGAGCGATACGGCGTCTCGCGCGACGCGCAGGACGCCTTCGCGGTCGAGAGCCACCGTCGCGCCGCCGCCGCCACCGACGCCGGATTCTTCGACGAGGAGATCCTGCCGGTCGACGTGCCGCAGCGGACCGGGCCGCCGGTGCGCGTGACCCACGACGAGCCGATTCGCCGCGACACCACCCTCGAGAAGCTGCGCAGCCTCAAGCCCGCCTTCAAGCCGGGCGGCACCGTGACGGCGGGCAACGCGCCCGGGGTCAACGACGGCGCCTCCGCGCTGGTCGTCATGTCGGAGGCGCGCGCGCGCGCCCTGGGCATCGCGCCGATGGCGCGCATCGTCGCGCAGGCGACCAGCGGCCTGGAGCCGAAGCTGCTGCTCATGACGCCGGTCGAATCGGTCCGCAAGGTGCTGAAGAAGGCGGGATGGACGCTCGCCGATGTCGATCTGGTCGAGCTGAACGAGGCCTTCGCGGTGCAGGCCGTCGCGGTGATCCGCGAGCTCGGCCTCGACCCGGAGAAGGTGAACGTGCACGGCGGTGCCGTGGCGCTCGGCCACGCGATCGGCTCGAGCGGGAGCCGGGTGCTGACGACACTCCTCTACGCCATGCGCCGCCGAGGCGCGGCGCGCGGCATCGCCACGCTCTGCCTGGGGGGCGGCAACGGCGTGGCGCTGGCGGTGGAGACCATCTAGAATCGGGCGACGATGGAGATGATTCGAACCGTCGGCGTCATCGGCGCCGGGACGATGGGCAACGGGATCGCGCAGGTGTTCGCGACCGCCGGGTGCGCCGTGCACCTCGTCGACGTCTCGCAGACGGCGCTGGATCGCGCCCTCCAGTCGATCGACACGAGCCTCGGCCGGCTCGCGGCGAAGGGGCGGATCGCCGCCGCCGAGCGCGACGCGGCGCTCGCACGCCTCACGATGACGACGACGATCGACGAGATCGGGGCCGTGGACTACGTCGTCGAGGCGATCGTCGAGGATGCCGCCGCCAAGCGGGCCCTGTTCTCGACCCTGGACGCCATGCTGCCGGCGCACGCCGTGCTCGCGTCGAACACCTCGTCGATCTCGATCACGGTGATCGCGTCGGCGACGCGGCGCCCGGATCGTGTGCTCGGCATGCATTTCATGAATCCCGTGCCGGTGATGAAGCTGGTGGAGCTGGTGCGCGGCCAGGCGACGTCGGACGCGACGATGCAGGTGGCCGGCGCGCTGTGCGGGCGGCTCGGCAAGACCGCGGTCGAGGCCGCCGACTATCCGGGATTCATCGCCAATCGCGTCCTGATGCCGATGATCAACGAGGCGATGTTCGCCGTGATGGAGGGCGCCGGCAGTCCCGAAGCGATCGACACCGTGATGACGCTCGGGATGAACCACCCGATGGGGCCGCTAGCCCTCGCCGACTTCATCGGCCTCGACGTATGCCTGGCGATTCTCGACGTCCTGCACACCGGCTTCGGCGACCCGAAGTACCGGGCGTGCCCGCTGCTGCGCCGCATGGTCGCCGCGGGCCGGCTCGGGCGCAAGTCCGGCCAGGGCTTTTTCCCGTACTAGCCAGAGCGCGGCGACGACGGGCGCGAGCAGCAGCGTCTCCCACGCGACCGCGCGCACGTTCACGAGAAACGCCTGCAGCGTGAAGACGTGCACGCGGGCCGTCTCGACGAAGAGGTCCCAGCCCGAGATGAACCAGCGATCGCTGAACGGCCAGAGCAGCTGGATGCCGCGCGGTGGATAGTTGTCGATGCCGAGCCAGTCGAGCAGGAGGTGCGAGCCCCACGCGCCGGCGCACATGAGCGACAGGCGAACGGCCGGCCGGCGGATCCGCACGGCCACGATTGCGGCGACGAGGCCGACGACGACGGCGGCGGTGAGGCTGTGGGAGAAGGTCCGGTGCCGCCCGACGAGGACGTCGAGATCGGGCGCTGCGGCGAGCACCGCGCAGGCGACGGTGGCTCCCCCGCCGATCCGCGCCAGCCAGCCGCGCGCCCGGCGGCGCCACGTGCGGTCGCCCGGCACGAGGTCAGCGATCCAGGCCACCGCGACCCCGCCGAGCGCATGTCCCACCGGTGACGGCATATCCGGGCATAGTGGCACAACGGGGCAACCATTGCCTCCTCGCCCTGCGGCGCCGCGCGCAGCGCCTGGCTGGCGGCGAATCAAAGGGCGAAAGTCTTGATATCCGTAAGTATCTGATTTCGGCTGTCTTCTGGCGCCAGAGGCACAGAACTGCACTTGACTTTCGCCTCGGCACGCTCTTAGAATGTGCGGCGGTATCGGTCTTCACCGTCAACCGTCGGGTCCCAAGCCGTGAGCCAGAAGCCTTCAAAAGGAGCCTCCATGCCCGCTGTCGATCGAGACGAACGCCCTGTGAGAGACGACCGCGAACGGATCAAGGCCGTCGACCTCGCCGTCGGGCAGATCGAGAAGCAGTTCGGGAAGGGCTCGATCATGCGGCTGGGCGCGAAGGGGGCGATTCAGCCCATCGATACCATCCCCACGGGCGCCATCAGCATCGACTATGCCCTGGGCGTCGGCGGCGTGCCGCGCGGCCGCGTCGTCGAGATCTACGGGCCCGAGTCGTCGGGCAAGACGACGTTGGCGCTGCAGGTGATCGCTGAGGCCCAGAAACTGGGCGGCATGGCGGCGTTCGTCGACGCCGAGCACGCCCTCGACGCCTCCTACGCGCAGAAACTCGGCGTCGACATCGAGAATCTCCTCGTCTCGCAGCCCGACAACGGCGAGCAGGCGCTCGAGATCGTCGAGGTGCTGGTACGGTCGAACGGCGTGGACGTGGTCGTCGTCGACTCGGTGGCGGCGCTCGTGCCGCGGGCGGAGATCGAGGGCGACATGGGCGACGCGATGGTCGGGCTGCAGGCCCGCCTGATGTCGCAGGCGCTGCGCAAGCTCACGGGTGCGGTGTCGCGGTCGAAGACCTGCCTGATCTTCATCAACCAGCTCCGCGAGAAGATCGGCGTCATGTTCGGCAGTCCCGAGACGACGACGGGCGGGCGCGCGCTGAAGTTCTACGCGTCGGTGCGCATGGACATCCGCCGCATCGCCAGCATCAAGGACGCGGACACGGTGATCGGCGGGCGGACGCGCGTCAAGGTCGTGAAGAACAAGGTGGCTCCACCCTTCCGCGAGGCCGAGTTCGACGTGATGTACGGCGAGGGGATCTCACGGACGGGCGACCTCCTCGATCTGGCCGTCGACCGCCGCATCGTCGAGAAGAGCGGCGCGTGGTTCGCCTACGGCGGCGAGCGTCTGGGACAGGGCCGCGAGAACGCGAAGCAATTCCTGAAGGATCACCCCGAGGTGTTCCGCGACATCGAGGACAAGGTTCGCCGCGAGCTCGGGCTGACGCGCGAGACGGAAGCGGCGCCCGCGTAGCCTCGAACCTACACCGGCACTTTCACTACGATCTTTCGCACGGGTCGCGGCTCGTCGTCCACGGCGAGGGCCGGGATGTGCGCGTCCTCCGGCCCGAGGATCATGAAGTGCCCGGCCGTCAAGCGAACCATGTCGCCTTTTCCGTCGGCGGCGAGCACGTCCCGCGTCTCGTCGTACTTCCCGGGCGAGAGGGTCGTCAGAATCCGCGTAGCCGAAGAGCTCCTGGCCTTCCACCACGTACTGGACGTCGATGAACTGGCGATGGGCCTCCCAGGCGCCCTGGGCGCGCGGCTTCGTCTCGTACGCGAGCACGAGGGCGTAGGCGCCGCCGTCGAGATCGATCCGTTCGGGCGTACGCTCGGCCGGGTCGTAACGCTGGATGAAGTCGAGGGCGGCGGCGATCGGGCGGCTGACGCGGGCGTAGAACCCGGCGTTGCGAATGTGGTCGAGGATCATGGCGCGGCTCCGGCAGGAGCGAGCCTATCACGGTGTGCTATGATCACTAGCCGTCCGGCCTGCGACATCCCCACCAGTGGCGAGGTAGCTCAGTTGGTAGAGCACGTGACTGAAAATCACGGTGTCGACGGTTCGATTCCGCCCCTCGCCACCATTTCCAAGCTATTGATTCAATAGATGTTATAAGCGATCTTGTCTCCTGCGAGATCGAGTCGAAAATCGCTCGGGGTAACACCGGGGTAACAGGGAGACACGAAACCGGGCTAAGCGCGACCGACAGGCATCGCTGGTACATCAAATGCGCCGCCTTGCCAATCCGATGGCCATGATTGGCCTGCCGGAGTTGTCCGCTTGAGTACTCAGAACTGCCCTCACAGAGCACTGCTTGCCGTGAACAGTCTCCCGATCGACCCTTCCTGAGCCGTCCACCTCAACGGCAGTTAGGCTAATACAGAGCATTTGGAAATGCCGATTCGTGGCCTTGAGGAACTCGACGGTCGCTTTCTTGACGGCCTTGCTTTCTGTCGGATCGCCTACGACATCTTCGATCGCGTTCGAGCGGCGCCGGCAGGTGTCGAAGAGCTCAGGATGCTTCGCAGCGTTCGGAGCAAGAAGCTAATCGAAGAGGTATTGCCGGTGGCGCGCTTTGTACAGGCTCGCTACAGGCCCGGTCTACGCATCCATGTGCGCTGGAAGGGCGGCAACCAGACCCACGATGCCTTTCTTCGCTTCTCCGGGCCGGCGGTAGACCATCAGAAGGTTCCGACGCGCCAGTTCTTGGAGGTGTCGACGGCGGTTCATCCCAACGAGTATCTGTCTCGCGAGCAACTGAACAGGGAGGGGATGTCGTGGGGGCCTGGGCTGGCCAGGCGTGATCGCAATACAGGTCTCGCGGCTTCAGAGCCATACGTCAGAGACTATCGGGAACCCGAGCGTGAGCACGTCGCACAAATTCTCGATGTCATCCGCGACAAGCAGGCGAAGCGTTACCCTGCAGCAACGACCCTATTGATCAGGGTAGTCGTAAACGCGCCGATGCTGGATGATGAATGGGCGTTCATCGTCGCTGAAGTGGGCAAGCACTGCGGCAGTCTTCGCTTTCGAGAGGTAATCCTCATTGAGCCGGTCAGCGACAGATTCACTCCTGCGTTTCTTCGATCGGCTCGTGCAAGGCAGCGCCTCAGGAAGCACTTGCGGTCATCGGCGCCTCGCGGGATGATGGGCCACCGTGACCGTCGTTCTTGAACAGCAACGAGGCGATAGGAATGCAAGTCCTGGGGATCGACCTGGCTGGTCCGGCCAATATTGAGGAGACCTCGGTCGTCCGATTTTGTGCCTCGAACGGCGCTCTCAGCTATGTGCCGGAGACCTATAAGGGTTCTGACAGCTCGATTCAATCTCTAGCGGAATGTCTCGCCGAACTGGAGCCGCTGGTGATCGGCTTGGATGCGCCACTGTCGTATCAACCGGGCGGCGGGGATCGCGTTCGAGATTCACAGTTACGTCGTTTGATCATTGATGCCGGGATGCGCCCGGGTTCAGTGATGGCTCCAACAGCTACCCGAATGGTGTACCTGACGCTGAGGGGCGTGACAGTTGCCGCTCGCCTTCGGGGAATCCAAAGCAAACAGACCATCAGTGTTGTCGAAGTGCACCCAGGCGCTGCGATGGGACTCCGCGGCGCTCCCCTGGAGTCGGTCAAGACCTACAAAGACAGCGCCCACAGTCGCTCTCAACTTCTGCAGTGGCTCGCATCCGAAGGGTTATCGAACCTCACTGGCAACAGTGAGTGCTCTAGCCACTTCGTCTCGGCTTGCGCTGCAGCTCTCGCGGCTTGGCATTGGCAGCGCAAGTCGAGCGTTTGGATTTCGCGGGCGGAAGAACCTTGGCACCCTTACGACTTCAGCTGCTGACCGTTCCGCACAGTAAAGCGAGTATGGCGCAGCAGACTTCGACCGGAGCGGAAACCCATTAGAGCGTATCGAGACTGGACGTAGCTAGTGATTATCGTCTTTGCCGGCGCCGGAGCATCCAAGGCCGTTCGCCCCGATCAGTACCCAACTACCGTGGAGTTCTTCGACAAGCTGCCTGAACCGGTAACGCAGGACGACTTGTTCAAGCTCTCGGTGCAGTATCTTGAATCCCGGAAAGATGCCAAGCCGCTCGATATCGAGCAGATCCTCTGGCTGACGCGAGAGTTACGCGATTTCACTTTCCGGGCTTCGGATGGCAGAAGTATCGCCGGTTGGTTCGTAAGCAAGGACCGTCTCGCTCAAGTCGCCGGGACGAAACAGAACCTAGGGCAACTGCAGAGCGTTGCTTCCTCCGTGACACAAAGGATCGACGCCCTCTCTTCTCGGATCAATGCGCTAGTTTACGAGCTGTATGGCGAACCGCCCAAGAGAGAGGATCTGGAGGGCAACTGGGTTCCACTCCTGAAGGGACTGGCCACGCTGCACCCAGCGATTGAATTGGTGACAACGAACTATGACATCGTCCTCGAGGAGGCGGTCCAGGTCTGCAGCGCGCCGGTGCTTACTGGGCGAACGCCTGGTAATCAACCGACATTGGATCCGACCATCTGGGACTTGCGCGGATTTTCGGTTGAGCAATTCGTGTCATACGGACGTTTGACCAAGCTTCATGGCTCAGTCGATTGGGTTCGCGGCAAGAACCGGATCCACGTCGGGACTCCGCTGTTTCAAGGAAAGCACGAACGACACGCGATCATCTATCCCGGGTTCAAGGGCGCCCCGACCGATCCCCTCTTTCAGCAGCTGCACCGCTACTTTCAGGGCCGCCTCGGCGAGGCCGATGTCGTTGTCTTTGTTGGATACGCCTTTCGAGACGAATACATCAATGCGATTCTCGAGCGTAACACCCGCCGAGAGGCTCACATCTTCGTTCTGAATCCGGCCGATCGCCTTCCAACGATCCCGTTCCCTGAAAGTCGGTTTGCGCACATCAAGATGAATTTCGACAAAGATGGTGTCTCAGACCTACTTGCGAAGCTTGCTGAAGTCGGCGGCCCAGGAGAATCGATTCAAGAGTAGGTTTCTCAATGGGCAGATCATCGGAGTGCTGCAGCTCAGTTGACCCTCTCCGGAGTCGGGGATGCTGACGAATGGATGTGTTTGGAGAGTGCGCAAATTCTGAGCCCGCAAGCGTCACCAGGGCTATGCTGACAAAGAACCGATGACCACCAAGGAAACGGTTCGCGGGCTTCTCGACCGGTTGCCGGAGGATTGCAGCCTTGACGACGTGCTCTACCACCTGTAAGTCGTCCAGGCTGTGAAGCGTGGGGAGGCTGACGCCAAGGCAAGTCGCACGGTCTCTCACGAACAGGTCGAGGCGGAATTGCGTCGCAAGTGGCTTCTTGGCGCTGCTCAGTAGTCTGGTCTGAGTCCGCTCTGCAAGGCCTCGACGCCGTTGCTACATGTGCCGCTCAGGCCCCTTCGGAAACGCTCTTCGAGTTACTAGTCCTGTATCGCCGCCATATCCACCTCGCAATCATTCGTCCGAGACAGGAGCGACCCCGCATCTTGATGCGGAGCCTGCTAGCAGCAGGGTCCGCGCCGTAGGGGGTCGCTCCTGTCTCGGACCCCCTCGGCTACGGTGTTGCTGCCGGGGCATCTGGTACCGCAATCAGGCTCTTCGGCGGGCGCTTTCATCGAGAAGTGTCGGACCCTTGACCCGCTCTCACCTTGGAACGGAATCCACGAGGCCACCGCAGCGGAGGGCCCGGATTCCGCGTCGAGAACAGCCTTCAGCGCCGGGCGCATCGGCCTGTCAATGCCGTGGGGTCTGTCGTAGGAGGCAAGGGGATCCTGGCTCGTGTCGCAGACCAGATCGAGGCGAGCGGTGCTATGCTCGCTGCGCACCACCCGCAACCTGGAGGCGGCCATGCGAGGCGTGAAGGCGGTCGTCCTTGTCGCCCTGTTCCCCCTGGTCAGCGTCTCGCCAGCGGTCGCCGGTCCGGTGTCCCGTACTCATCGTCTCCGACCCATCCGGCGCTTCCCTTCTGGCGCCCGACAACCAGACCGTTGTCGGGGCGCTGCCTGTGACCAAGACCTACGCGGCGCCTGATCCCTGGGCTGTATGCGCGACGTTTCAAGGCTTCACGGTGCGCTGGCCAAGCGGTCAGGAAGTGAGTGTCGGGCGCATCGAACTGTGTCCGGAAGATGGGCAGGAGCAGGTCATAAGAGTCACGCTGCCGGCGGCGCCAGCCACGGCTCCGGCGGCCTCAGCGCAGGGCATCTTGTGCCGCGAGGGGGCCCTCGTCTACAAGCCGGTGAACGGGCGCTGCCCTGCCGGCACGGTTGCGTCGGCAGCACCGGTGGACACTTCCACGCCGGCGACCGACAAGGCGTCTCCGCGCCCCGCACCGACTCCGCAGCGCAAGGGCGGCACGACGTTGCCGGTCGTGGTCCTCGACCGGCGCTTCAGCGAAACGTCTTACTCCTTCGTGGTGCCGGGGACTGTGCAGTACCTACCGCGCCAGTAACGCGAACTGCTATGCGAACACGACCGGATCCGTGTTTGCGACGGCCCTTGGGAGCACCGTTTCCGGAACGGTCAACAGCTCCACAACCGCCAATTGCTACGGGTCTGGGACATCGACCTCCGTCATCACACCCGCCCAGACGGTCCAGTATGTCGTTGGTGGCGCCACGTTCTCGCTCCAGCTCCCTGATCGACGTGTGGCCGTCGTGAACTGCGACAGCAAGTTCAACTGGACCAAGCTCACCGGAGGACCTCGTCGAAGCTGTCGCATCCCGGCCAGCGACCGCTTCGACGTACAGTTCAGCGGCGACAAGGCGAAGCTGGTTTGGCGCGTCGGCATCAACGGCGAGAAGACAGTCTCGGAGACCTACGACCTAATCCAGATCCTGGATCCACCCCAACCCTGAGCCGGGCTGGTTCGATTCAGCGCGGCTCTATCCACGCTGCTTGAAGCGGCCCTGAGATTGCGGTGGCGTCCGGTGCGTGCGAGGATGAGTCATGGACGTTAACCCGCTGGTGGACCTGCTCAAGCTCCCGGCTGACGACCGCGCCGAACTCGCGATCGCGCTCTGGGAAAGCCTCACGGAAGTGGAGCGCGACACCGCGTTCGAGCTGACGGACGAACAACGTCGCGAGCTCGATCGGCGTTGGGATGAGCACCAGCGCAACCCTGGGTCCGCGGTTCCGTGGTCGGAGGTTCGGCGGAAGCTGCTGGGCTGACGTGCCCTACACGGCGGTCTTCAGACCGGAGGCCGGAGAGGAAGTCCTCGAGGCCCGGCGGTGGTACGAGTCGCGGAGCGAGGGGCTGGGTCAGCGCTTTGCCGATGCCCTGGACGCACTCATGACCCGCGTCCTGGCACGTCCCCTCGCATTTCCCGAAGTGCACGGCGACACGCGGCGCGCGGTCCTCGCGCGCTTCCCCTACGCCGTCTACTTTCGAATCGACGGTGAACTCGTCGTGGTCCTGGCGGTTCACGGTCGCCAAGACCCGGCTCGATGGCAGGGGCGTTCGTAGCCTCAGCGCGATTTCTTGATTCGTGGCTTCGCGGTGGCGGCTTCCCTGCGCACGCCGGCGACTGAGCGTACAGCCCGAACACGACCCCTCTCCCCGCGCTTTAACTGGCGGATGCCTTCCAGAATCTCCTCGCCGGTGTTCCGTTTGCGCTGAGCCATCCCGTCCCTCACGCCCCCTTCGAGAAGGGCAACACCTTCACGGTCTTCCCCTTGAGTATCGCCGTCAGCTTGATGTCCCACCAGTCGAGTGCGGCGCGCTTCTCCGTGTCGTAGCTGTGCCGGTCGTAGACGGCCGTCACGCCCCGCTCGACGTGGTTCAGCAGCTTGCTGATCGTGAGTCGCGGCACGCCCCCGGAGGCCATGTAGGAGGCTGCGGTCCGCCGAAGGTCGTGGCCCCTGAAGTCGGCGGTCTCGAAAGTCGCTGCGGCCTCGGCTTGCTGCCGCTTCCCCCTGGCCCCGGCCAGGACGTACAGTGCTCGCTCGCGCGTCTGTTCGGCGGGTTCGGCCTCGTCCTCAGCCCTCTCGTCCCGCGCCACCTTGAGGGCTTCGACAAGGGCCAGAGCGGACTGGTTGAGCGGCACGCGATGCGCCAGCTTGTTCTTGCTGGTTCCAGCGGGAATGGTCCACCAGCCGGCATCGAGATCGACGTCCTGCCATCGCATCGAGGCCACTTCCCCACCGCGCTGCGCGGTCAACAGTCTGAGCTTGTAGTAGGCCGCCATCGGCGCGTCCAGGGCTTCGAAGGTCTTCCAGAGCCCACGGACTTCCTCCTCGGTCAGGACCCTGTCGCGGGCCTGCTCCTGGCCGGGCCGCGGAATGCGGACCGCCGGACTCGTGGGCACGAGAATCCCAGTCGAGCGCGAACGAGAAGAGCTTCGAGAATCAACGCCGCCACGCGGTTCGCCCGGATCGGCGCCCCCTCCTCCGCGATGCCTTCCACCAGGCGCCGGACGTCCTGCCTCGTGATCTCGGCGATGGCCCGGTGGCGCCACTTGGGCAGCACCTTCCGCTCGAGCAGCGTCCGGTCGGCGCGCCAGCTTCGCTTCCGGGGCTTCGCCCACTTCTCGAGGTACACCTCCGCGAGGTCGCCGATCGTCTCGGCTTTGCGACCGTCCAGCTTGGCCTGTGCGGGGTCCGCGCCCTTCCCGACGGCGTAGAGCTCGTCCCGGGCGCGATCGCGCGCCTTGGCGAGCGTGAGCACGTCGGCGCTGCCAAGGGTGAGGCGACGGAGCCGCCCGTGATGCCGATAGAGCACGCTCCAGCTCTTCGCGCCCTGCGGCGTCACGCGCAGCGCGAGGCCGGGCACGTCGCGGTCGAGGTACTCGGTGCGCGACCGAGTCGGCTTGACGCTGTCAACGAAACGAGCCGTCAGATTCTTCTTCGGCATGCGTCTCGACTCCGGGGCAACAGACCCCTCCGGAGAGGCTTGGCGACGAACGTCGCATCACGGTGTCTGCTTCTGGGGTAACACCGGGGTAACAGCGCGACGAAAATCGCCGGAACGAGATGCTACGCGAGGAACAGCCTAAGACGTAGAGAAATTGGAGTTAGCTTGTTCAAATCGTTTCAGGGCGTTTCACCGAAAACCGGCATTTTCGTGACTGAAAATCACGGTGTCGACGGTTCGATTCCGCCCCTCGCCACCATTTCCACGTCTTCCACGTCGTTCGCCCGTCGCGCAGAACGTGTCTGCCCTGCCTGAGTTGCGCGTCGAGCAGCGAGACACTCCGAACAATTGGCGCGAGTCATCTCCCGATCTTGAGCGCGGCACGCGTTGAGCGCCCCGCCCCATCTGCCGTCGCCGAGTCGGTTGAACAGCTGCCCGCGCACGGGATCATCTCTGGCGGCCCGTGCTGTGACCGTGCCTTGCAGCGTCTTCGAGATCAATGTCGCCCCGAGATCGGTGTAGCCGCGGACCTTCAGGTCCGCCAATGCGAAGCCGACCTGAAGGTCGGCCGCTACAGCGAAACGAAAACCGCTCTCTCTAGAGCCTGTAACAAGACCCCGAGCGTCCTCGGGCGGATAGGTCAACACTACGCGATCCGCACCTTCTGTCCTTCCGTCGTGTCGGCTGGCATCATGGCCACGATGCGCTTGCCGAGGACTCAGAAGCCGAGCGTGTCGTCGGCCGAGGGGCCGTAGGTCGCGGGCACCGGCACGCCGTTCAAGCGGAGATAGACGCCGAGCTGCGCCCGGTGATGGACGATGTGATTGATGAACATCTCACGGTACGCCAGGAAGCGCGTGCCCTCGAAGATCGTCCTGCCCTGAAACGACAGCTTCCACGGCTGCGACCACGCCTCATCGCTCTGGCGCTGAAGCGCGCCGCGCGCCTTCGCGGCGCCTTCATCGAGAACCCGGACGAGTTGCGCTGCCGACTCGAAGGGCAGCGGCGCGTAGGTGCCCTGGGCGAAGTCCAGCCCTGGCTCGGTCAGGATGGTCAGGCCGAATGCGGTGAGCTGGGCCACGTGCGGCGCGAGGCGCCCGAGGGGCATCGACTTCGGGTGCGGCGCAAAGTCGCCGAAGCCGTCCGGCACCCGTTCCAACATCGTGCGGGTCTTCGTCATTTCCGCATCGAATTCGGACAGCAGCAGATCGTTGATGGGCATGGTGTCCCCGCTCATTCCGGCTCTCCTTCTCGCGCGAAGCGCGGCAGGACTCTCCTGCCTCCGGTGGATCGGACCAGCGTCGACGTCCCCGGATCGACTGCCACCGTGCTTCGCCGGCCTCTCCGGAGACCGTTGACGGCGGGGCCCTCAGACCAGCGTCAGATCTGCCGACAGCCCGTCGGGCTCCGCCCAGGCCGTGTTCACTCTCGCCTCCGGCCACTGCACATGGGGCAGCTTCGCGGGATCGGCCGTGTCAGTGAAGCAGTACCCGGAGATCTTCAGATCGACGTAGACGTTGACGACGTACTTCACCCCGGGCGTCACCTGACCGGTGCGCTGTCTGGTTTCGTTGACGAGTGGATACCCCTCGATCTGCGAGTGATCCCAGACTGTCGTCGAGGCGAACCACGGCTTCGACTCGAGCGTCAGCGCCCGGATGACGCGAGCGCCGGACACCTCCTCCTCGACGTCCACCTCCGCGCGGATCGAGAAGGTCGCCCACGCCATCAGCTGATTCTCGGGTGCCCAGCCCTGCGTGGCGTCCCGCCGCCCCGCGAGGACGCTGGCGTGGCCGTCCACCTTCAGCCGGGCGTCCAGGCGCAGGGTCCGATTCTCCGTCCCGCGCTCGGCGTCGATGCGAAACGGAAACTTGTAGTAGGAAAACACCTGCGCGCCGGCGCCTCCCCGCTCGAGCCGGAGACCCGCCGTCCCCACGACGCGGCACGGCGCCGACCCCGATCCCAGAGCCGTGTGCGCGAGGCGGGGCTGGTCCCCGTGGTAGTGCTGGAACAGTTCCTGAGGCGTGCCGAACACGATTGACGGCATGACGGACCTCCTGCCGCGCACGGCGGCGTGCAACCTGACCGCGTGCGAGCATGCTACACCCGCGGCCAGAAGTCCGCGTTCAACAGGTCCCCGGCGGTGCCGACCGACGCGCCGGCACCTACCTGTCGTACTTGTCCCACAGCGCGTTGGTGAACTTGTCCGTCGGGTCGAGCCGCCGCTTCAGCGCGAAGAATTCAGGCGCTCGCGGATATGCCTGCAGAAACTGCGCCCTGGTCGCGTTGAGCTGATACGGAAGATAGTACGAGCCGCCCTGGGAGAGCGACGCATCGATCATCTCCCGCGTCCAGACGCCCACCTCCTGCCGCGCGCTGTCGCTCGTGCCCTGCTTGTAATACACGACGAACGCGAAGACCTCCGACCGGGCCCACGCCAGCAGCGTTCCGGGATCGGCGCCCGGTCGCGGCTGACGTCGACCAGTGACCCGTCGGCCAGCACGATCCGGAAGGACCGGACCGACCGCACGAGCGGACCTCGACCGACGTATCGCCCGTGAGCGTTGACCGACAGGGATCCGCCCACCGTGAAGTTCGCATACGTCTGCATGATCGCGACCGCCAGACCGTCCGGATCGATTCGCTCCTGCACCTGCCGCCAGGTGGCGCCTGCCTGCACGGTGATGGTCCTGTCGCTCGGCCTGTAATCCAGCACGCGATTGAACCGCCGCATGTCGATGTGCAGACCGTCCTTCGCCGCGATCTGACCTCCCATGCTGTGGCGGGCGCCGCCGATCGCAATCGGCCCGGCGTGCTCGCGATGACGCCTGGGGCCGCCGGCCTAGACGTCGGCGATCACTTCCTTCACCTCGACGCTCTCGACCGTCACCGACGGCGGCGCCGTGGCGCGCACTGCCGCCGCGGCCTCGTCGGCGTTCTGCTTCGCGCCGAAGATCACGATCGACGTGCCGTGGACGCCGTCAGCGCTTCGCGTCCAGTAGCCCTTCACGAGCCCCGGCATCTGCTTGACGCGAGGCACGGTCTGCTCCCGCAGCAGCTTCAGCGTGGCGTCGGCCTGGCCTTTCGCAATGGTCGCGTTGACGATGACGGCGTACATGCGGCCTCCTGAGTCTGACGGAATGGATGGACGGGCGGTGTGTTCGAGGCCCTCACACTACTCGCAAGACGGGTCCCTTTTCAATCAGCGAGACACTCGCTCGTCGAGTACAGTGGGACTCTTCGCTCGAGATCATTCGTTCGCGCTCGAGCATCGTCGTCGACGATTGCGAGATCCGGCCGGGCGCGAGACGCTCGAGGCGACTGCCTGGCCCCACCAAGGAGGTACGCGATGGGACTTCTGACCTGGATTGTCGTCGGTCTGATCGCCGGATGGCTCGCCGGTACCGTCATGAAGGGCGGCGGCTACGGCATCCTCGTCGATATCCTGCTCGGCATGCTCGGCGGCGTCGTCGGCGGCCGTCTCTTCGGATGGCTCGGCATCTGGCCGGGAGGGGGCCTCATCGGCTCGATTCTCGTCGCCTTCGTGGGGGCGGTGATCCTCGTCTGGATCACCCGGCTCCTGAAGCGGGTGTGAGCCGGGGTGTGCTCTTTTGAACAGCCGACGACCGGGAGCACGGCCTATGCTGCGGTGTGGACAGCGGTGGCTGGTCCGCTGTCCCGCCTCCCAACGGACGCTCGATTCAGGAGAATTCATGTCGGAACGCAACGGCGATCGCGCGCGATTTCAGAAGGACCGGCGACGCAAGATGCTTCGTCGGGCGCGCATCCGGTCGATGGTGGCCGCGCGGGCGCCTGGCGCCTCGACCCTTCGTGTCCCGGCTGATGCCCGACCCGTGCGCCCGGGGTCGAACGACGATTGACCCGGTCGGGCCCATCCGCCGGTGTGCAATTTCGAACAGCGCGGCGCAGCCGGGCGGCGTACGATTCTCAAGATGACACGCCCCTGACGGGGTGGAGAAAGCAGGCAATCAAGTGCTGAAGAACATGACGCGCTCCAAGCTCATCCTGGCCTGGTTCGCGGCCGTGGCGCTGATGATCGCGACGATCGTGGTGTTCGGTGTGACGATGACGGTCGCCACGGGCGTGATGCTCGCGGCCCTCTCCCTCGTCCCGCCGGGGATCATCGTCGCGTTGTGGCCGGCCGCCCCGTCGCAGACGATCGCCGACGTACTCCGGAACAACCCCTGACCGGCGCACGGCTGGCGGCGGACGCCCCGCTCCCCTCGCGCCTCGTGAGCCACTCGAGCCGCGTCTCGATCCTGCGCGAACTTGTCGCGGCGCTGGACCGCCGACGACCGCGGGTCGATCACCCCGGTGAGCCGTCAATCGCCCGCGACTCCGCGGAGCTCAGAGCCCTCGCCCTCGAACAGATCGCCGCGCTCGACGAGGAGTCCCGGCTCGAAGGCTCCGGGTAGAGCCGGAACTTTCTCTTCGACGAGGCCCCAGTGTCAATTTTGCGTCCTGAACCTGCCGTCCCCACCCGTGCCGGCCGCGCCTGGTCCGTCGCGGCCACGACCCTGGTCTGCACGCTGACGGTGTCGTGAGGGTCCGCTGGCCCGGGCGACGGCCCCGCGCGGTCGAAGAACCGCTGCGGGACGCACTCCTGAGCATCGAGGGACTCGAGGAGCGGGCGCGCGCCCTGGCGGCCGGCTTCACGATCGACCCAATCCGCGCCGCCGGTCAGAGGACACCTTTCCGCGATTCGAGGACAACGCCCGCGTCCTCCGCCGCGCGTACCGGACGCTGGCCGACGATGTGCGCATGGGCCACTTCGTCGTGGCCGCCGCGGACGAGCTGCTCAACAACTTCCACCTGATCACGGCCGAGCTGACCGACATCCCTCGCAACCTCCCGCGCACCTACGGGCGCACCCTGCCGAGACTCGCCGCACCGGAGCAGGGCGGGCACGCGCGCGTCTACGCCATCGCGGTCGAGCTGGTCCGTCACCGCGACAGCCGGCTCGATCGCCAGGCGCTGATTCACTTCCTCGAGGCCTACCAGCGCATCGCGCCGCTCACGCTGGGCGAGCTCTGGGCCTGGCCGAGCATGTTGAAGCTGGCGCTCGTCGAGAACCTCCGGCGGCTCGCCGAGGAGCTGCTGTCGGCCCGCGCCGCGCGCCTGGCCGCCGACCGCTACGTGTCGGCAGCCGATCGCGACGGACGCGCCGGCGCCGCGTCGGCAGAGCCGGCCTTCATCGTCCAGGTGCTGCATCGCGTTCGCGAGTACGGGCTGCGGCTGGCCGCCGTTCGTCTGGCCGTGGACGACGACCTCGCGTCGCGACACACGACCGCGGAGGAGGCCGTGCGGGGCGAACATCAGCGCCAGGGCCTGGCGCAGGTCTCGGTGGCGAACGCCGTCGCGAGTCTCCGGTTGTGCGCGACGCTCGACTGGCCGGCGTTCGTCGAGACGGTCAGCCTCGTCGAACAGACGCTGCGCCGGGATCCCGCCGGCATCTACGGGCGGATGGACTTCCTGAGCCGGGACGCCGTGCGCCACGCCGTCGAAGATCTCGCCACGCCGAGCGGCGAAGGCCAGCTCCGCGTGGCGCTGAAGGCCATCGAGTCGGCAAGGCAGGCGTCGGGCGATTCGGGATCCTCGCCGGCCGCCCACGTCGGCTACCACCTCGTGGGCGCGGGCCGCGTGCCGCTCGAAGTGGACCTCGCCTACCGTCCACGCGGGGCGCTCCGGGCTCGCCGCGTCCTGTTGGCGCACGCGTCGGAACTCTACCTCGGCGCCATCGCGACCCTGACCGGGCTCCTGCTGATCGCCGCCGTCCTCTACGTCGCGGACGCGGGGGGAGGTCCGGCGCTCTGGCTGGCCGCCGCGCTTCTCGCGGCGCTGCCGGCCAGCGCGCTGGCGGTCGCCGGCGTGCAGTGGGCGGTCGTCCGAGCCGTCGGCCCCCGACGCCTGCCGCGGCTGGATTTCTCGGGCGGCATTCCCGAGGAGGCCCGGACGATGGTCATCGTCCCCACGATCTTCAGGAGCCTCGAAGATGTCGACGCGCTCCTCGAACACGTCGAGGTGCTCGCGCTGGGCAACCTCGATCGGTACATCCACTTCGCGATCCTGAGCGATTTCGTCGACGCCAGCACGCCCGACGGCCAGGGCGATGCGGCAATCCTGGCGCGCGCGCGCGACGGGGTGATCGCCCTCAATCAGCGGTTCGGCGCCGGCCACGCGGACCGGTTCTTCCTGTTTCACCGGGACCGCCAGTGGAACGCCCGCGAGCAGGCGTGGATCGGCTGGGAGCGCAAGCGCGGCAAGATCGAGGAGTTCAACCGGCTGCTGCGCGGCGCGACCGACACGAGCTTCTCGACCCAGGTCGGCGTCCTGAACCTGCTCCCGACGGTCCGCTACTGCCTCACGCTGGACTCCGACACGCGGCTGCCGCGCGACGCGGCCAGGCGCCTCATCGGCATCATCAGCCATCCGCTGAACCGGCCGCGGTTCGACCCGCGCCTCGGCCGTGTGACGGCCGGCTACGGGATCCTCCAGCCGCGGGTGAGCGTGACCATGGCCAGCGCGGCCGGGTCGCTGTTCGCGCGCACCTACGCCGGGCACACCGGCGTGGATCCGTACACCACCGCCGTCTCCGACGTGTACCAGGACCTGTTCGGCGAGGGCATCTTCACCGGCAAGGGCCTCTACGACGTCGACGCGTTCGCCGCGGCACTCGATCATCGCGTGCCGGAGAACGCGTTGCTGTCGCACGACCTCTTCGAGGGCATCTACGCGCGCACGGCGCTCGTGACGGACGTCGAGGTCGTCGACGACTACCCCTCCAGCGTCCTGGCGCACGCGCGCCGGCAGCATCGCTGGGTGCGAGGCGACTGGCAGATCCTGTGGTGGCTGTTTCCCTTCGTCCCGTCGCGCCGCGGCATCACCCGGAACCGCCTCCCGATGATCGCCCGGTGGAAGATCCTCGACAATCTGCGGCGGAGCCTGCTCCCGCCCGCCACCGTCCTGCTGCTCGTGCTCGGCTGGACGGCACTGCCGGGCCGACCGTGGGTCTGGACCGCCCTCGCGCTGGCGGCGCTCGCAGGACCGCTGGTCGCGCCGCTCTTCACGGTCCTGCGGGGACCGCGGCCAGGGCGGTCCTGGAACCTCCTGCTGCGCACGGTCGCCGAGGACACGAGCACGGCCGCCGCGCGGTGCGGGCTGCAGCTCGCCTTCATGGCCAACGAGGCGTGCGAACGCCTCCATGCCGTTGGCGTCACCCTGATCCGTCTGGGCGTCACGCGCCGAACGCTGCTCGAGTGGGAAACCGCAGCCGCGAGCACGGCGCGCGGCGGCCAGCCCCGGCTCCGCGGCTTCGTCCGCGACATGCGCGCGGGATTGCTGCTGTCGCTGGGGATTCTCGCCCTCGTCGGGGTCGTCCGTCCCGCGGCATGGCCCGTGGCGGCGCCCCTCCTCGCGGCCTGGGTCTGCGCCCCGTGGATCGCCTATGCGGTCAGCCGGCCCCTGCCCAGGCTTCTGGCTGCGCTCGCGCCCGCCGATCGCGCCTACCTCCTGAGGGTGGCACGACACACCTGGACGTACTTCACCGCCTTCGCCGGGCCCGACGATCACTTCCTCCCGCCGGACAACGTGCAGGTCGGGCCGGAGCTGAACGTGGCCCATCGCACCTCGCCGACGAACATCGGCCTCGGTCTGCTCGCCATCCTCGCCGCGCACGACCTGGGGCTCATCGACACCCCCGAGCTCGTGCGCCGGCTCGATCAGACCCTGACGACAATCGAGCGGCTGGAGCGGTTCGAGGGCCACCTGCTCAACTGGTACGACACGCGGACGCTGGCGCCTCTGGCGCCCGCCTACGTGTCGACGGTGGACAGCGGCAACTGCGCGGGAGCGCTCCTGACCCTGTCGGTTGGCGTGCGCGACCTGGCCCCGCCGCTCGCGGCCCGTGCGGATGCACTCGTCGATGCGATGAACTTCCGCTTCCTGTTCGATCGGGACCGCCAGCTCTTCACGATCGGCTACCGCCTGCCGGACGCCGAAGGCGCCGGCCGCGCCGATGCGTCGTTCTACGACCTCCTGGCCTCCGAGGCCCGGCTGGCGAGCTTCGTGGCCATCGCGAAAGGCGACGTGCCGGAGGCGCACTGGTTCCACCTGGGACGTTCGATCACGAGCGTGCACGGCGCACCCGTGCTGCTCTCCTGGAGCGCCACGCTGTTCGAGTACCTCATGCCCCTCCTGGTGATGCGCCGGTACCCGCACACGCTCCTCGACGAGTCCTGCCGCCTGGCGGTCCGCCGGCAACAGGACTACGCCGCCATGCGGGGCGTGCCCTGGGGAATCTCGGAGTCGGCCTACAACGTCGTCGATCGCCACGGTGCGTACCAGTACAAAGCCTTCGGCGTCCCGGGACTCGGCCTGAAACGCGGCCTGGGAGACGAGCTCGTCGTGGCGCCCTATGCCACGGCGCTCGCCGTCCTGATCGACCCGGTCGCGGCGGTCGCCAACCTCCGGCGTCTCGACGAAGCCGGCCTCTCGGGAGATTTCGGATATTTCGACGCGATCGACTACACGCATCGCGGAAACGAGTCCGCCGACGCCGGTGGCGACGCGGGCGCCTCGCCCGGGCACGGCGTCGTCGTGCTGACGCATCTGGCGCACCACCAGGCCATGACGCTGCTCGCCCTGACCAACGTGCTCCTCGACAATCGCATGGTCGAGCGGTTCCACGCCGATCCGCGGGTCCAGGCGACCGAGCTGCTGCTGCAGGAACGCGTGCCGCGCGACGTGGCGGCGATCGAGCCCCGTCCGCTCGACCACATGCGCGTGCCGGCGCCCGCGGCGACCAGGCCGTCACGCCGCTTCCGCTCGGCCCACACGCCGTTCCCGCACACGCAGTTCCTCTCGAACGGCCACTACGTGACGGCCGTCACCAACGCCGGCGGTGGCGCCAGCACGTGGCGGGGACTGCTCGTCACGCGCTGGCATCGCGACGCCACGCGCGACGCGGACGGCCAGTTCATCTACGTCCGGGACGTGCGGAGCGGGGCCGTCTGGTCCGCGGCCCATCAGCCGACGCTGCGGGAGCCCGACGACTACACCGTCACGCTGTCGTCGGATCGCGTCAGCTTCCGGCGGCAGGACGAGGACGTCTCGACCGAGCTCGACATCGCGGTCTCGGCCGAAGACGACGTCGAGGTGCGGCGCGTCACCATCCGCAACCGCGGTCCGCGCATGCGCGAGCTCGACGTCACCAGCTACGCGGAGGTCGTGCTCGCCGCGGCCGCCGACGACCTGGCCCACCCGGCGTTCGGCAAGCTCTTCATGGAGACCGAGTACCTGCCGGACAGCGCGGCCCTCCTGTGCCATCGCCGCCCGCGGGCGCCGGGCGAGGCGGCCACCTGGGCGTTTCACGCCCTCAGCCTGGAAGGCGCGCCGCAGGGATCGCTCGAGTGGGAAACCGACCGCGCGCGCTTTCTCGGCCGGGGCCGCAGCGCACGGCATCCCCTGGCACTCGACGGCCGGGCCCTCTCGGGCACGACAGGCGTCGTGCTCGATCCGATCGTCAGCCTCCGTCAGCGCATCCGCCTGGCCCCGGGCGCGACCGCTCGACTCAGCTTCACGACCGGCGTCGCGGCAGATCGCGACACGGCGGAGGCCCTCGCGCGCAAGTACCACGACCGGAGTGCCACCGCCCGCGCGTTCGCGCTCGCGGTCATGCACGCCGAGAGCAACCTGCATCACCTGCGGATCTCGGCCGACGACGCGCTCCTGTTCGAGCGACTGGCGTCGCGGCTGTTCGGCAGCGACGACTCTCTTCGCGCGGACCCCGAGACGCTCGCGTCGAACGAGCTCGGCCAGCCAGGCCTCTGGCCGCACGCGATCTCCGGGGATCTGCCGATTCTGCTCGTCCGCGTGCGGGGCGACGGGGGCGCGGCCCTCGTCCGGCAGGTGCTCCAGGCCCAGGAATACTGGCGGCTGAAAGGCCTCCGCGCCGACGTCGTGATCGTCAACGAGCAGCCGGTCGGCTATCTCGACGACGTGCAGGCCGAGCTCGACGCCGTCGTCAACAACGGTCCCTGGAGTGCCTGGCACCACCGTCCCGGCGGGGCTTTTCTCCTGCGCGCGGATCGCATGGGCCAGGCCGAGCGCGTCCTCCTCCAGGCCGTGGCCCGCGCGATCGTGCGAAGCGACGCCGGCCCGCTGCGCGTCCAGCTCGAACGGACGCCCGCCAGCAGCCCCCCGCAGCCGCGCTTCGGCCCGACGTCGCCGCACCGAGCCGCGGCCGGCGCGACCGACGCGACCGTCCCGGGCATGACGCTCGCCAATGGTTATGGCGGCTTCACCGACCGCGGGCGCACCTACACAATCGTCCTCGACGGCGACCTCGATACGCCGATGCCCTGGGCGAACATCATCGCGAACCCGCGGTTCGGCACCATCATCACGGCGTCGGGCTCGGCGCACACGTGGTCGGGCAACAGCCGGGAGAACCGCCTGACCCCCTTCGCGAACGACCCGGTCGGCGATCCCACGGGCGAGGCGCTCTTCATTCGAGACGACGAGACCGGCGATGCGTGGTCGCCCGCGCCGGGGCCGATGGCCCGTCCGCCGGCGAGCGGCCGCTGCACCGTCCGCCACATGGCCGGCGTCACGCAATTCTGCCGGACCGCGTACGGCATCGCCCAGACCCTGGACGTGTTCGTCGACCCCGAGGATCCCGTCAAGTGCTCCCTGCTCACGCTCGCCAACGAGACCCCCGCTTCACGAACGCTCAGCGTCTTCTCGTACGCCGAGTGGGCCCTCGGCCCGCCGACCGGCGGCGGGCACGTGCACGTCGTCACCGACCTCGACGTGCCGAACGCGGCGATCCTGGCCCGGAATCCGTACAACCAGGACTTCGCCGGCTGCGTGGCCTTCTCGAGGGCGAGCGAGCCGCTCGCCTCGTTCACGGGCGACCGCCGGTCGTTCATCGGCCGCAACCGGCACGTGGGCAGCCCGGCCGCCCTGGACTACGCCGGGCTGTCCGGCCAGATCGGCGCCGGCCTGGATCCCTGCGCGGGTCTTCACGTTCGGATCGTGCTCGAGGCCGGCGAGACCCGCCAGCTGGTCTTCACGCTGGGACAGGGCGCCAGCCGCGATCACGCGCGCCGGCTGATCGATCGCTACGCAACCGCCTCCGCGGCCCTCGAGTCGCTGGCGCGCGTTCGGGCGTCGTGGAACGACACGCTCGACGCGGTCCGCGTCCGGACGCCGGACGACTCCTTCGACGCGCTGATGAATCGCTGGCTGCTCTACCAGACCATCGGCTGCCGCCTCTGGACGCGCGGCGGGTACTACCAGCCGGGTGGCGCCTACGGCTTCCGCGACCAGCTGCAGGACGTGACGGCCCTGTCCTTCGCGCGGCCGGATCTCGCGCGCGAGCACCTCCTTCGCGCGGCCGCCCGGCAATTCCGGGAGGGAGACGTCCAGCACTGGTGGCACGAGCCGAGCGGGCGCGGACTCCGCACGCGGTGCTCCGACGACCTGCTGTGGCTGCCCTACGCCGTCACGGCGTACGTGCACGCCACGGGCGACGCGGGGGTCCTGGACGAGCGCGTCCCGTTCCTCCTCGCGCCGCCCCTCGGCGCAGATCGGGACGACGACTACGGGCTGCCCGGCGTGGCGGACGAGGACGGCACCCTCTTCGACCACTGCGTCCGCGCCATCGAGCGGGGCGCGACCGTGGGGGCGCACGGCCTGCCCCTCTTCGGGACCGGCGACTGGAACGACGGGATGAACCGCGTGGGGCGGGCCGGACGCGGCGAGAGCACGTGGCTGGGGTTCTTCCTCTACCGCGTCCTGACCGACTTCGCCCTCGTCTGCGACGCGCGCGGCGACAGCGCCCGCGCCGACCGCTACCGGACCGATGCGCGCCGTCTCGCGGCGCCGCTGCAGCTGACGTGGGATGGGGAGTGGTATCGTCGCGGGTATTACGACGACGGGACGGCCCTCGGATCGGCGCAGAACGACGAGTGCCGGATCGACTCGATCGCGCAGTCCTGGGCCGTCATCTCCGGCGCGGTTCCGGAGCGATTCGCCGAGCGCGCCATGGACTCGGTGCGCACGGCGCTCCTGATGCGCGGGTCACGCCTCCTCCTCCTCCTCGCCCCGCCGTTCGATCGCTCGGCGCAGGATCCCGGCTACATCAAGGCGTATCCGCCGGGCGTCCGCGAGAACGGCGGCCAGTACACGCACGCGGCTGCCTGGATCGTCATGGCGCTCGCCAGCCTCGGCGCCGGCGATGAAGTGGCGGAGCTCTTCCACATGCTCAATCCGATCAACCACACGCGAACCATGGAGGACGTCGAGCGCTACAAGCTCGAGCCCTACGCGGTCGCGGGCGACGTCTATGCCCGGCCTCCACACGCCGGACGCGGCGGGTGGAGCTGGTACACGGGATCGGCGGCCTGGCTGTACCGCGCCGGGCTGGAGAGCATGCTCGGCCTGCGCCGGCGCGGCGCCACCTTCAGTGTCGATCCCTGCATCCCATCGTCCTGGCCGGAGTACGAGATCTCCTGGGCGCTGGGGCAGACGCGCTACGTCATCGGGGTGTCGAACCCCGAGCGGCTGTGTCGGGGTGTCGTGGAGGCCTCACTGGACGGCGTGGAGATCGACGCGGCGTCGATCCCTGTCGTGAACGACGGCCGGACGCACCACGTGCGCGTGGTGCTCGGCCGGTCTCAGCGCTCGATCCATTCGACGAACGAGTCGGCGCTGTCGGTCACGAGCATGACGCGCAGCACGCGATCGTTGTGATACATCAGTCTGGCGCCAATACGGGCGTCTTCGACCGACAGATAGTGCACCCACGTTTCGGGCAGCCCAGACGCCGTGCCCTGCTTCATGATGGGTCTGAGCCTGAAGCCCGGCGCCATCAGGCCAACCTGACGTTCTCGCCGCGCGGCCCCTTCGGCCCCTGACCGCGATCGAAGGTCACGGCCTGCCCCTCCCGCAGATCGTCGAACGCGGTCTGGGCGCAGGCCGAGTTGTGAAAGAAGTACTCGTTGCCGTCGCTCGCCAGGATGAAGCCGAAGCCCTTGTCGCTGACGAGTCGCTTGATCGTGCCGGTCATGGATGCCATACGAACTCCGTGAAGTGAACTGTCGTGGACGTCTGAGAGATACCCGCTCGTTCGAATTCCGCTGTCACGCCGGCGCGCATTCGCGCGAATGAGATCGGCCTTGCGGGCGGCCTTCCCGTTCTCGCGGAGCTCAAGCGCGTCGGTCTTCTCCGGGCCATCGGCGTGCGGCGCCGGCGAGCCGGCCCCGTGCACGAGCGTCACAGCGACCCTCGCTGGTCGGCGGCGATCAGCGGCCGCATGGTCCAGTCGATGTCGCCCCGGAGGCTGTCGTACATCGCCGGCGTCATCGACCGCTTCGCGTAGTGACAGGCCACCACGAACCGATCCCGGCTGTCGTGCCAGTCCACGCGCTTGACGACGGCCTGGAACGCGCAACCGCCGCACGACAGCTCGAGATCCTCGCCGATCTTCGGCAGCGCCGGCACATCCATCACCTTCCAGAACCGTGAATCTGCATTCGTGATGGATCGGCGCTCCGGGTCCTCCCGCGCGGCGCCAATGTTCGGCACGCGGAGGTTGACGTCGAGGGTGATCATCCCGCGCCTCCGGGAGGAGACGCGTCGGGCGGACGGGACGGATGGACGCTGAACCGCGGTGTCATGTGCGCTCCGATCGCTGGCCGAGCTGGGCCTGTCGGCGCGCACCCTTCCGGGGGGCACTGCTCGAACGCTGGCGGGCTCAATCGAGTAGAACAGCACTACTGTACTGCAATTTGCGTCCCGAGTCCGATCTATCTTGTCTTCCTCGTCTTTCTCGCACCCCGGGCTCGCACCCGGGCGACGTGCCGCCGCCGCCGGCGCTGGTAGCGTCGGCCGGCTTGCACTAGACTCTCGGGCAGGGCGTCATCCAGGATGTTCGCGCGCCGTCGGCGGCCGTCGTTGGTCGTGGCTGCGGTGCTCGTCGGCGCGGTCGCGCTGGCCGGCATCGCCTCGGCGCAGCGCCGTTTCCGCGGCGGGGCGTACGGCCGGTTCTTCCGCGAAGGCAGCTACCCCCCGCAGTTCCCCCCGGCGGACTACCAGCCGGACGGGGCCTTCACGATCTGCAAGCTGATGTATCAGTCGAACGGCGTGTACGAGGCCATGGGCATCGGCTGGGCGACCGACTATCCCTACGCCGCGGTGAACCTGGCGACGCGCCTCGGCGAGCTCACCAAGACCGAAGTCAGCGTCGACAAGAACGGCGAGCCGTACCGCTGGGTGGTCCGGCCGACCGACGACTTCCTCTTCAAGTGCCCCATCGTGTTCGCCTCCGACGTGGGCACGCTCATGTTCACGCCCGAGGACGCCGCGCGGGTCCGCGAGTGGCTGCTCAAGGGCGGCTTCCTGTGGGTCGACGACTTCTGGGGCACGCCGGCGTGGGAGAGCTGGGCCCGCGAGATCGGCAAGGCGCTGCCCGAGTACCCCATCGTCGACGTCCCGATGAACCACCCGATGCTGCACACGATCTATCCCGTGAACGCGATCAAGCAGGTGACCAACATCCAGAACTGGCTGCGGACGGGCGACACCCGGGAGCGTGGGTCGGACAGCCCGCACGCCGATCTCCGAATGATCGCCAACGACAAGGGCCGCGTCATGGTGGTCATGACGCACAACACCGACTTCGGCGATTCGTGGGAGCGCGAAGCCGAGAACCACGAGTTCTTCCTGGAGTTCTCCCCCGCCGGATACTCGCTCGGCATCGACGTCCTCGTCTACGCGATGATGCACTGATCGACCGCCCGTTCCACCCTGCCCCGGTACCCGGGCTATAATCCGCCAGCGTTCGGAGGCGCCCCCTGTCCGACTCCCCTGACGGCCCGGTCAACGTGCTCGAGTTCGAGGCCCTCGCCCGCGCCCGGATGGAGCCCACCGCGTTCGACTATTACGCCGGCGGCGCCGGCGCCGAGCGCACTCTGGCCGAGAACCGGCTGGCCTTCGACCACATCGTCTTCCGCCCGCGCGTGCTGGTGGACGTCACGCGGGTGGATCCCTCGACCGACGTCCTCGGATCGCACCTCGCCTTCCCGATCCTGCTGGCGCCCACGGCGTTCAACTGCCTCGGACATCCCGACGGCGAGCTGGCGGCGGTTCGCGCCGCGGGGGCGGCCGGCACGCTCATGGTCCTCAGCACCAGCTCGTCGACCGCCCTCGAGGACGTGGCGGCCGCCGCGAGCGGTCCGCTCTGGTTCCAGCTCTACGTCTACAAGGACCGCGGCCTGACGCGCAGGCTCGTCGAGCGCGCGGAAGCCGCCGGATTCCGGGCCATCGTGCTCACGGTGGACATGCCCCGCATGGGCAAGCGCGAGCGCGACGTGCGCAACCGGTTCATGCTGCCGCCGGAGATTCTCGTTCAAGAACCTGGCTCGGACCGACCGCGCCGACGCGCTCACCTGGAACGACGGCTCGAGCTTCGCCGAGTACGTGCACTCACAGCTCGATCCCTCGCTCACCTGGGACGCCGTGGACTGGCTGCGATCGATCACCCGGCTCCCGGTCCTCGTGAAGGGCATCCTGACGGCCGAGGACGCCGTCCTCGCCGTCCAGACCGGCGTCGCCGGCATCGTCGTCTCGAATCACGGCGGGCGTCAGCTCGACGGCGCCATCGCCACGCTCGACGCCCTGCCGGGGGTCGTCGACCGGATCGGGGGCGCGATCCCGGTGCTGCTCGACGGCGGTGTGCGGCGCGGGGCGGACGTGCTGAAGGCGATCGCGCTCGGCGCGCGCGCCGTCCTCGTCGGCCGCGCGTATCTGTGGGGCCTGGCCGCCGACGGCGAGGCCGGCGTCCGGCGGGTGCTCGACATCCTGCGCACCGAGCTCGAGCTCGCCATGGCGCTCGCGGGCGTCCCGGACCTCGGCGCCGTCGACCGGTCGCTCGTGCACCGACAGCAGTAGGGCGCGTAAGGGCAGGTCGGGCGGGTGGGCAGGTCGGGTCGAGGTGGCTGGCGGGGTTGGATGGGGACGGCCCCGGCGCCAGTGCGGAATGCCTGGCGCCTGCGGCCACGCGAGCCCGAGGACCGGGACTCTGCGGGCGAATGTCGGCGGCCGTCGGCGCCAAGGGTGGGGCCCCGCCGCCGGTAGGCACGCGTGGCGCCTGCGGCCACGCGAGCCCGAGGACCGGGACTCCTCGGGCGAGTGTCGGCGTCAGTTCGCGGCGGGGGTGGGGCCCCGCCGCCAGTGAGGAAAGGCGCATCCGATGTTCACGCAGACGCTCGTGCCGATCGGCAGCTTGTGGATCACGGTTCTCGCCGCCTTCGTGCCCCTGATCGTGCTGCTGGTGATGATGGCGGGGTTCCGGGTCACGGCCTGGCTGGCGACGCTCATCGCGGGCCTCCTCACGGCCGTCATGGGCATGGTGATCTGGCACGCCCCGGCGCCGCTCATCGCCCGCGCGTATCTGTACGGCGGCCTGCAGGGCGTCTGGGCCGTCGACTGGATCACGTTCTGGGGCCTGATCATCTTCAACACGCTCGTGCTCACGGGCGACTTCGACCGCTTCAAGAACTGGCTGGTCCATCACGCGACGACCGACATCCGCATCCAGACGCTGATGCTGGCGTGGGCCTTCGGCGCGCTGCTCGAGGGCACAGTGGGCTTCGGGTATCCGTGGGCGGTCATCGCGCCCATCCTGATCGGGTTCGGCATCGCGGACCTCGATGCGATCCGCGTCGCGGCGCTGGCCAACAACGCGCCGGTGTCCTACGGCGCGCTGGGTGCGCCGGTCATCGCTCTCGCCGCCGTGACCAGCCTGCCGCTCATGTCGCTCTCGCGGTCGATCGGGCACATCGTCGCGGTCCTGGCGATCGCCCCGCCCTGGCTGCTGCTCTACCTCGTCAGCGGCTGGGACGGGATGATCGAGGCGTGGCCGCTCGCGATTCTCGGCTCGGTCTCCTACGTCGCCGGCCAGTGGCCGGTCGCCGTCTTCCTCGGACCGTACCTCCCGGACATCACCGGCGCCCTGGTCTCGTTCTGGGTCCTCTTCGCGTTCACCAAGGTCTGGCGGCCCAAGACGATCCGCGGCTTCGGCGGCGTGCCGCTCGCCAGTGCCGACGTGCAGCGCGGCGCGGACGTCCCGACCGAGCTCGGCACCGTGCTCCGCGCCTGGAGTCCGTACATCGTGATCATCCTGGTCGTAGTCGCCTGGACCGGACCGTGGTCCACCCTGCCGAGCTACAGCCTCCTGAAGCTCTCCGTGCCGGCGATCAGCTCGGTCACCAACCAGGCGACCTCGTCCACCTTCAACCTGAACCCGCTGAGCGGCGGCACCGCGATCCTGGCGTCGTGGCTCGTCATCCTGCTGCTGCTCAGGCCCGGCGTCGCCGTCATCCGGCAGGTGTTCGCGCGCACGTTCCAGCAGATGTGGGGCGCCCTGCTCGTCGGCTTCTTCATCTTCGGCCTCGCCTTCTCGTTCGTGTACAGCGGGATGGCAAACTCGATGGCGTTCGGCTTCTCCAACGTCGGGATCGCGTTCATCGTCCTCGCCCCGATCCTGGGCTGGGTGGGCGTGGCGCTCTCCGGCAGTAACACGTCGACCAACGCGATGTTCGGGCCCGTGCAGGCGGTCACCGGCCGCCTGCTGAACCTGCCGGCGCTGCTGCTGCCGTCGTTCAACTCGATCGGCGCCGAGGTCGGCAAGCCCATCGCCCCTCAGACGGCGAGCGTCGGCGTGGCCACGAGCCGCTTCGTCCGCAGCGAGGGCGACGTGATCCGCCACAACATGGGCTGGACCCTCGTGATGCTCGGCTACCTCGTGCTGATCACGCTGCTGTTCTACTTCTTCCTGCCGAACCTGATGACGCTGTGAGCCGCCGCTGGTCCTGCTCGCGGCCGTCGTGGTTCCCGTGGGAGGCCCGTGTCCCGTGACGGCGGAGCGAGCGTCCGGCTCGACGTGTGGCTGGATGTCGCGTGCCTGTTCCGGACCCGATCCGAGGCGCAGAAGGCGTGCCGGGCGGGCCGGGTCCGGGTCAACGGCCAGCCGGGGCGCCAGGACCGGGCGGTGAGAGCGGGCGACGAGATCCGGATCGGGCGGCCCTTCGGACGCGAGCAGCGGATCGTCGTCCGGGGCGCTGCCGACCGGCACGTCGCGAAGGCGGCCGCGCGCGAGCTCTACGAAGACCTGACGCCCAAGCCGACCCCCGAAGAGATCGAGATTCGCCGCGTCGAGCGCGCGTACCGCGCGGCGATGACGCCCCCGCACGCGCCCGACAAGCGCGAGCGGCGCGCCCTGCGCCGGCTCAAGGGCCGGACCGACTGACGCGCTTCTCGTCCTCCTCGATGAGCCGCCTCGCCTCGTCTCCGCCGCCGCCGTCCCCGTCTCTCGCCGGCCGCGGCGCCTTGCCCTCCTGGTGCCGCGCGTACAGCAGGGCGCTGCCGAAGATCACCACGATCAGCCCGAGCGACAGCCACTGCGGGATCTCGAAGCCGATGATCCCCTCGACGTAGAGGAACTCGACGAAGAGCTTCAGGCTCACCCACGCGATGATCACGAACGCCCCGTCCACGAGCGGCGGATAGCGCTCGACGAGCGCCAGCAACTGGCCGATCACGATGCGCATCATCAAAATGCCGAGCACGCCGCCGGAGATGATGACCCAGAGCTTCGGCGACATGGCCACCGCCACGAGAATCGAGTCGATGGCGAAGACGATGTCCGTGAGCTCGACCTTCACCACCGTCCCCCAGAACGCCGACAGCCCGAGCCAGGGGCGCGCCGGCTTCGGCGTCCGCCGGACCTCGGCGTCGCCACCGGCGGAGAAGTGCCGCACGGAGAGATACAGCAGGTAGGACGCCCCGAGGAGCTTCACCCAGCCGAGCCGGATCATGTAAGCGGCCAGGAGCGTCGCGCCGATCCGGAACGCGAACGCCCCGAGGATGCCGTATCGCAGGGCCGGGCGCTGCTGGGATTTCGGCAGGCCGAGAACGAGGATGGCCAGGACCATCGCGTTGTCCGCGCTCAGGAGCCCCTCGAGGCCCACGAGCAGCGCAATGGTCAGCAAGTCGGACGCGTGGAACATCCATCGTCAGAATACTTTGGTTCGGGTGCCCGCGCAGCCTCAGGGCTTGACACAATGCGTGTCAATGTCTAGACTTGGATCGGCGCAAGTTTTGTATACGCCCTTCCGGAACGCCATGCCGATCGACGAAGGCCTGTATTTCATCAGCGTCGCGGCGCGGATGCTGGGCATGCACCCCCAGACGCTCCGCAAGTACGAGCGGCTCGGGCTCGTCCGCCCCTCCCGCACCGTCGGCAGCATGCGTCTCTACTCGGAGGGCGAGATCGCGCGGCTCCGCCTGATCAAGCGCCTGGTAGACGATGCCGGCGTCAACCTGGCGGGCGTGCAGCGTCTGCTCTCGGTGGCCGACGCGGTCGATCGCATGCGTCCGTTGATGCGCGAGCCGTTCACGACGCGTGAAGCGCGCCGGCTCGCGCAGGAGCTGGACGAGCTCGCGCGCACGCTGGGATTCGAGTGATGGAATTCAAAGACTACTACCAGACGCTCGGCGTGCCCAAGACGGCCACCGCCAAGGAGATCAAGGCGGCCTTCCGCAAGCTCGCGCGCAAGGTGCACCCGGACGTCAACCCGGGCGACGCGACCGCCGAGTCGCGCTTCAAGGAGATCAACGAGGCCTACGAGGTGCTCGGGGATCCGGAGAAGCGCAAGAAATACGACGAGCTGGGCGCGAACTGGCGGATGTACGAGCAGGCCGGCGCGCCCGGCGCGCCGCAGCCGGGCGGCGGCGCCTGGCACGTCAACACGGGCGGCCCGGGCGGCTACCGGACGATGACGCCCGAGGAGATGGAAGAGATGTTCGGCGGCGGGGGCGACCCGTTCTCGGACTTCTTCCACACCTTCTTCGGCGGCGCCGTCCAGGGCGAGCCGGGCCGCGGCCGCGGCGCGCGTCCCCGCTCGGCTCGCGGGCGCGACGTCGAGCAGGAGCTGGAGCTCGGCCTCGAGGACGCCTACCGCGGCTCCATGCGACGGCTGAAGATCCGCCACGGGGGGGAGGTGCGCAACGTCGACGTCCGCATCCCGGCCGGCGTCGGCGATGGATCGAAGGTCCGCGTCGCCGGCGAGGGCGAGCGCGGCGCCGGCGGCGGGCCGTCCGGCGATCTCTTCCTGCGGATCCGGCTCGGGTCGCATCCCCGCTTCGAGGCGAGGGGCCGCGATCTCCGCACGCGGGTGGCCGTGCCCCTGACGACGGCCGTCCTCGGCGGCGAGGTGGACGTCACGACGCTCGGCGGCAAGTCCCTGCGGCTGAAGATTCCGCCCACGACGCAGAACGGGCAGGTGCTGCGGCTCAAGGGCCACGGGATGCCCGTGCCCGGCGCCCCCGGCGAATTCGGCGATTTGTACGCGACCGTCGACGTCCAGCTGCCCCGCCAGCTGACGTCGGAAGCACGAACGCACTTCGAGGCGCTGGCGCGCCTCGAGAAAGACACGACGCACGGCGCGGCGTGAACGAAAAGGCGAACGCGATGAACATCAACAAGTACACCCAGAAGGCCCAGGAAGCCGTCCTGGCGGCGCAGCAGCTCGCGGACGGCATGGAGCACCCGCAGATCGAGCCGGAGCACCTGCTGGTCGCCCTCCTCGAGCAATCCGAGGGCGTCGTTCCCGAAATCGTCCGCAAGGCGGGCGCGGACCCGGCCGCCCTCGCGCGCGAAGCGCGCGGGCTGCTCGACCAGCTGCCGCACGTCCGCGGCGGATCGCAGGCCGCCCTGTCTCCCCGGCTCAAGCTCGTCACCGACGTGGCGCAGGCCGAGGCGGACCGCCTGAAGGACGAGTACGTCAGCACCGAGCACCTGTTCATCGGCGTCCTCGGCGAGACGGGGCGCTCCCCGGCCGCCAAGCTGCTCGCGTCGAAGGGGCTGACGCGCGACAAGGTGTTCCAGGCGCTGACGGCCGTTCGCGGCTCGCAGCGCGTCACGAGCCAGAACCCGGAGGGCACCTACCAGGCGCTCGAGCGCTACGGGCGCGACCTGACGGAGCTCGCCCGCAAGGGCAAGCTGGACCCGGTAATCGGCCGTGACGAGGAAATCCGCCGCGTCGTCCAGGTCCTGTCGCGCCGCACGAAGAACAACCCGGTCCTCATCGGCGAGCCCGGCGTCGGCAAGACGGCGATCGTCGAGGGCCTCGCCGGCCGCATCGTGCGGGGCGACGTGCCCGAGGGGCTCAAGGACAAGAAGATCGTCGCGCTCGACATGGGCGCGCTCGTCGCGGGGGCGAAGTACCGGGGCGAGTTCGAGGAGCGGCTGAAGGCCGTCCTCAAGGAGATCACGGACTCGGCGGGCACCGTCATCCTCTTCATCGACGAGCTGCACACCGTCGTCGGGGCCGGGGCGGCCGAAGGGTCGATCGACGCGTCCAACATGCTGAAGCCCATGCTGGCCCGCGGCGAGCTGCACACGATCGGCGCCACCACGCTCGACGAGTACCCGCAAGTACATCGAGAAGGACGCGGCGCTCGAGCGCCGGTTCCAGCCCGTGCTGGTCGGCGAACCGACGGTCGAGGACACGATCAGCATCCTGCGCGGTCTGCGCGAACGCTACGAGATCCACCACGGCGTCCGGCTCAAGGACGCGGCCCTGGTCGCCGCCGCGGTGCTCTCCAACCGCTACATCGCCGATCGCTTCCTGCCGGACAAGGCCATCGACCTGGTCGACGAGGCCGCGTCGAAGCTCCGCATGGAGATCGACTCCATGCCGGCCGAGCTCGACGAGATCGAGCGGCGGATCATGCAGCTCGAGATCGAGCGCGAGGCGCTCCGCAAGGAGAAGGACGCGGCGTCGCGCGAGCGTCTGGGCAAGCTCGACAAGGAGCTCGCCGACCTGAAGGAACAGCGGTCCGGCCTGGCCTCGCACTGGCAGCAGGAGAAGGACATCATCCAGCAGGCCCGCACTCTCAAGGAGGCGCAGGAGGCGCTGCGCCTCAAGATCGAGCAGGCGCAGCGGGCGGGCGACTACGCGAAGGCATCCCAGCTCCAGTACGGCGAGGGTCCCGACCTGGACGCGCGGCTGAAGGCCCAGGAGGCGAAGCTCGCCGATCTGCAGAAGAGCCACCGTATGCTGAAGGAGGAAGTGGACGAGGAGGATATCGCCGAGGTCGTCAGCAAGTGGACGCACATTCCGGTGAGCCGCCTCATGGAGGGCGAGGTCCAGAAGCTGATTCACATGGAGGAGCGGCTGCACCACCGCGTCATCGGCCAGGACGATGCGATCGGGGCCGTGGCCAATGCGATCCGCCGGGCCCGCGCCGGGCTCCAGGATCCGAACCGGCCGCTCGGCAGCTTCCTCTTCCTCGGCCCGACGGGAGTCGGCAAGACGGAGCTCGCGCGCGCGCTCGCCCAGTTCCTCTTCGACGACGAACAGGCGATGGTGCGCATCGACATGTCCGAGTACCAGGAGAAGCACACGGTCTCGCGGCTGATCGGCGCCCCCCCGGGCTACGTGGGCTACGAGGAGGCCGGACAGCTCACCGAGGCGGTGCGGCGGCGCCCGTACGCCGTCGTGCTCTTCGACGAGATCGAGAAGGCGCACCCCGAAGTGCTCAACGTCATGCTCCAGCTGCTCGACGACGGCCGCCTGACCGACGGCAAGGGGCGCACGGTCGACTTCAAGAACACCGTCGTGATCATGACGTCGAATCTCGGCAGCCAGTACCTCGCCGCGACGCAGTCGGGCGCCGAGGTGACCGAAGGCGCGCGGCGCGAAGTGATGGCCGCCCTGCGCGACCACTTCCGGCCGGAGTTCCTGAACCGGATCGACGACATCATCTTCTTCCACGCGCTGGATCGGGCGCACCTGAAGCAGATCATCGACATCCAGATCGCCGGGCTGATGCGCCGCCTCGAGGAGCGCAAGATCCACGTCGAGCTCACCGACGCCGCCAAGGAACGCCTCGTCGAGGAGGGCTACGACCCGACCTACGGCGCCCGGCCGCTCAAGCGGACCATCCAGCGCCGCGTCCTCGACCCGCTCGCCATCCGCGTCCTCGAGGGCGACTTCCGGGAGGGCGACACGGTGCTCGTCGACGCCGGCGCCGAAGGCCTCGCGTTCACCAAGGCCACGGAGGTGCGAGCCTAAGCCATGGCCACGCCCCCTCGGGGACCACGCTTCGCCTCGCGCGGCGGGAAGCCGCGGTCCGGCGCCCGTCTGCCGGGACCGCGCCGCAACGCGCTGATCTGGTACGGGCTCGCGCTGGTCGTCCTGCTGCTGCTGTCGCAGGTCTACGCCGGCATCCCGGGGGGCCGCGCGATCCCCTACAGCGAGTTCAAGTCGCTCGTGCGGGGCGGCCAGGTCGCCGCGGTCACGATCGGCGAGGACCAGATCCACGGCACGCTCAAGAACGCGGTCGACGGCACCACCGCCTTCACGACCGTGCCCGTCAACGACCCGAGCCTCGCGGCGGATCTGGACGCCGCCCGCGTCAAGTACACCGGGGAGACGGTCAACCGCTGGCTGCCCGACCTGCTCGGCTGGGTGCTGCCCCTCGTCTTCATCGCGGCCATCTGGCTCTTCTTCATGCGGCGCATGGGGGGCGCCGAGGGCGGCGTGATGTCGTTCGCGCGCAGCCGCGCCAAGATCTACGCGGAAGACGAGGTGAAGGTGAAGTTCGGCGACGTCGCCGGCGTCGACGAGGCCGAGAACGAGCTGCGGGAAATCGTGGAGTTCCTCCGGACCCCCCAGAAGTACACGAACCTGGGCGGACGCATCCCCAAGGGCGTCCTGCTCGTCGGCCCGCCGGGGACCGGCAAGACGCTGCTCGCGCGCGCGGTCGCCGGCGAGGCCAACGTGCCCTTCTTCAGCCTGAGCGGCTCGGAATTCGTCGAGATGTTCGTCGGCGTCGGCGCGGCGCGCATCCGCGACCTCTTCACGCAGGCCGAGGCCAAGGCGCCGAGCATCGTCTTCATCGACGAGCTCGACGCGCTCGGGAAGGTCCGCGTCCAGAGCCCGATGGGCGGGCACGAGGAGCGCGAACAGACGCTCAACCAGCTCCTGGCCGAGATGGACGGCTTCGACGCCCGCATGGGCGTCATCATCATGGCGGCCACCAACCGTCCCGAGGTGCTCGATCCCGCCCTGCTCCGCCCCGGGCGCTTCGACCGGCAGGTCCTGGTCGACAAGCCGGACATCAACGGCCGCGAGGCGATCCTGAAGATCCACACGAAGGGCGTGAAGATGTCGCCCACGGCCGACCTGCGGGTGGTCGCGGCGCGGACGGCGGGGTTCGCGGGCGCGGACCTGGCGAACCTGGTCAACGAGGCGGCGCTCCTCGCGGCCCGCGCGGACAAGTCGTCGGTCGGGCCGCAGGACTTCGACGCCGCGATCGACCGCCTGATCGCGGGCCTGGAAAAGAAGCGCGTGATGAGCTCGAAGGAGCGGCGCATCGTCGCGTATCACGAGTCGGGGCACGCGATCGTCGCGTCGGTCCTGCCGGGACTCGATCCCGTCCACAAGATCTCCATCGTCCAGCGCGGCTTCGGCGCCCTCGGCTACACGATGCAGCTGCCCCTCGAGGATCGGTACCTGATGACGCGCGGGGACCTGCTCAATCAGCTGGCGGTGCTGCTCGGCGGGCGGACCGCGGAGGAGGTTGCGCTCGGCGAGATCTCGACCGGCGCGCAGAACGACCTGCAGCGCGCGACCGACATCGCGCGCGCCATGGTGACCGAGTACGGGATGAGCGACGCCCTCGGCGCCGTCAGCTTCAACGGGCACAACCGCGCGCGCTTCCTCGACCTGCCGATGCCGCCCGAGCGCGGCGTCTACGCCGAGGACACCGCCCAGAAGATCGACGCGGAGGTGACGCGGCTCGTGACCGACGCGCACGACACCGCGCGCCGGATCCTCACCGAGCGCCGGCCCGATCTCGAGCACGTCACGACGCGGCTGCTCGAAGTCGAAGTGATGGAAGGCGCCGAGCTGCGGACGATGCTGGGACTGGGGACCGCGGGAACCGGCCCGTCCCCGGCCGCGGGCGCCTGATCAGCCGACCTCCGGGTCCGTGCCCGGCGGCGGGGCCGCTTCGTGCGCCTCGAACGGAATCCGCTTGTGGGTCGAATCGCAAATCGGCCTCGTGGCCGAGTGGCCGCAGCGGCAGAGGGAGAACGGTCGCTTCGCGATTCTGGTACTCGTTCCCGTTCCAGTCCACCACCTTCACGTCGTCGCCGTCCACCCGGAACGGTCCGTTCTCCCGGACGATGATTGTCGTCGGCACGCTCACCCCATCTTCTGCATCGACGCCAGGAAGTCGGCGTTCGATTTCGTCTTCGCCATCTTGTCGAGCAGCAGTTCCATCGCCTCGACCGGCGAGAGCGGGTTCAGGACCTTGCGCAGGACCCAGATGCGGTTGAGGTCCTCGCGCGAGAGCAGCAGCTCTTCCTTCCGGGTGCCGCTCTTCTGGATGTCGATCGCCGGGAACACGCGCTTGTCCACGAGGCGCCGGTCGAGATTGATCTCCATGTTGCCGGTGCCCTTGAACTCCTCGAAGATCACGTCGTCCATGCGGGAGCCCGTGTCGACGAGCGCCGTGGCCATGATGGTGAGCGACCCGCCCTCCTCGACGTTGCGCGCGGCGCCGAAGAACCGCTTGGGCTTCTGCAGGGCGTTCGAATCGAGACCGCCCGAGAGGATCTTGCCCGACGCCGGAATCACCGTGTTGTAGGCGCGCGCCAGCCGCGTGATGGAGTCGAGCAGGATGAGGACGTCCTTGCGGTGCTCGACGAGCCGCTTGGCCTTCTCGATGACCATCTCGGCGACCTGCACGTGGCGCTGGGCGGGCTCGTCGAACGTCGACGAGATCACCTCCCCGTCGACGGAGCGCTGCATGTCGGTGACCTCCTCGGGCCGCTCGTCGATGAGCAGCACGATCAGGTACACCTCCGGGTGATTTGCCGCCACCGACTGCGCGATGTTCTGGAGGAGCATCGTCTTGCCCGTGCGCGGCGGCGCGACGATCAGCCCGCGCTGCCCCTTGCCGATCGGCGTCATCAGGTCCATGACCCGGGCCGACAGGTTCTCGGGGGTCGTCTCGAGGCGCAGCCGCTCCTGCGGATAGAGGGGCGTCAGGTTCTCGAAGAACAGCTTCTCGCGCGCCTGGTCCGGCGCCTCGAAGTTCACCGCCTCGACCTTGATGAGCGCGAAGTACCGCTCCCCTTCCTTCGGCGGCCGGATCTGGCCCGACACGGTGTCGCCGGTCTGCAGGTCGAACTTCCGGATCTGCGACGGCGAGACGTAGATGTCGTCGGGTCCCGGGAGGTAGTTGTAGTCCGGGGCGCGCAGGAAGCCGAAGCCGTCCGGCAGCACCTCGAGGACGCCTTCCGAGAAGATGAACCCGCTCTGTTCGGTCTGCGCCTTCAGGATCTGGAAGATGAGCTCCTGCTTGCGCATGCCCGTCGCCCCGGCGACGGCCATGTCCTTCGCGATCTGCGTGAGCTTCTGGATGCTCATGTCCTTCAGATCGGTGATGTTCAGGACGCCGCCCTGGCGGGGCGGCGCGGCGGGCTCGCCGGGGGCCGCAGGCGCCGCGGGCGTGGTCGTGGTGTCCTCGGGGGGTGTCGGCGGCGCCGCCCCCGCGCCCGCCGTGCCGTCTCGAATTAGGTGCCATGGTTCTCCCGTTCCGCTTGCGTCCCTCGGTGTGATCTAGGAAGCCGCCGCCGCGCCGGTCACGGCGTGCGAGCGCACGAACTCGACGATCCGGAGGCTGCCCTCCCTGAGCGTTTCCATCGACGTCGCGTACGAGATGCGCACGAAGCCCGGCGCCTCGAACGCCTCGCCCGGCGTCACGGCCACGCGGGCCTCCTCGAGGAGCGCCGCCGCGAAGTCGGCCGACGTCGGGAATCCACCCGGCGAGAGGGCGGCACGAATGTCGAGGAAGAGGTAGAACGCGCCGCTCGGGCGCTGACACCGGATCCGCGGATCGACGGTCAGCCACTCGTAGACGCGATCCCGCCGGCGCCGGTACTCCTCGAGCATCTGGCGCACCGGCTCCTGCGATCCGGTCAGGGCCACGATGGCGGCCTTCTGCGTGATCGCGTTGACGTTGGACGTCGCGTGGCTCTGGATGCCGGCCGCGGCGGCGATGACCCGCGCCGGCCCGAGGGCCCACCCGCAGCGCCAGCCCGTCATGGCGTACGTCTTCGACGTCGACCCGCAGACGACCGCGAACTCCCGGCAGCGCGAGGCGACGACGCCCGGCAGGTTGTGCGGCGCCGCATCGTAGATCAGGTGCTCGTAGCAGAGGTCGAGCACGACCCAGATGCCCTGCCGGGCCGCGACGTCCGCCACCCGCGCCAGCTCCGCCTCGGGCATGAGGGCGCCCGTCGGATTGCACGGCGAGTTGACGATGATGCCCCGCGTCCGCGGCGTGATCGCCTCCAGCAGCGTCCGGGCGCGGATCGCGAAGCCGTCCGCCTCGGCCGTCGGCACGACCACCGGCACGGCCTCGGCGAGCTTCACCTGCTCGAGCAGGGTGGGCCAGCACGGCGCGTGAGTGATCACCTCGTCGCCGGGTCCGAAGAGGGCGAGCGCCGTGTTGAACAGGGCCTGCTTCCCGCCGGCGCTGACGATGATCTCCTGTTCGCCGGTACTCGACGCCGTAGTCGGTGCGGTAGCGATCGGCAATGGCGCGCCGGAGGTCCACGATGCCCACGTTGGGCGTGTAGCGCGTGAAGTTCTGGTCGATCGCGGCGTGCGCGGCGGCCTTCACAGCCTCCGGCGTCGGGAAGTCCGGCTCGCCCGCCCCCAGGTCGATCACGTCGAGACCGGCCCGCCTGAGCCGGTCCACGGCGGCGGTCACCCGCATCGTCGCCGACGCGGTCATGCGGCCCGTTCGCTGTGCCAGGTCTGGCATGGTGTCTCGCTGCGCCCCCCGCGGGCGGGCGCTACCTCCGGCGCGCCCCGGCGCGCAGGCGCGCCTCGACCACGTCCGGCACGAGCCCGTGCACGCTCCCGCCGAGGGCGAAGACTTCCTTGATCAGCCGCGAGCTGATGTACGTGTACTGCTCGGCCGGCATCATGAACACGGTGTCGATCTGGCCGTTCAGCCGCTGGTTCATGAGGGCCATCTGGAATTCGTACTCGAAGTCCGACAGCGCGCGCAGCCCCCGCACGATGACCTGGGCGCCGCGCCGCTTCACGTAGTCGACCAGCAGGCCGTCGAAGGTGTCCACCTCGACGTTGGGGTAGGCGGCGAAGACTTCCCGCGCGAGCTCGACGCGCTCCTGCATCGCGAAGAGCGGTGCCTTCTCGGCGTTCACGAGCACGGCGACGACGATCCGATCGAAGAGCCGCGCGCCGCGCACGATGATGTCCACGTGACCGTTGGTCAGCGGGTCGAAGGATCCCGGATAGACGGCTAGGGTCGGCATGCGTAGAAAGTCAGCGCCGAGTCACCCGAGACCACGACCCGCGTCCGGACGAGGCGTCCGGCGGCCTCGGGGACGGCCGCGCGACGCGCATGCTCCAGCACGACGATGCCATGGGATTCGATCACCTCTCCGGTGGCGGCGAGGGTGGCCGCGAGGTTCTCGGCTGTCTCGTACGGCGGATCCAGCAGGACGATGTCGAGCCCTGCCAACGCGTGGTCCGCGCCGCTGGTCGCGCGGGCCGCGAGGGCGCGCGCAAAATTGGAGCGAATCATAGCATAGCCGTCTCGGATCCCGCAGTGCGCCAGGTTCTCGAGGATCAGCCGCTGCGCGCGGCGGTCCTGCTCCACGAAGGTGACGTGCGCCGCGCCGCGGCTCAGCGCTTCGATCCCGACCGCGCCGGTTCCCGCGTAGCCGTCGAGCACCCGCGCGCCCTCGACGCGCGCGCCGAGAATCGCGAAGAGCGTCTCGCGCAGCCTGTCCGACGTCGGGCGGAGGCCCGGCCACGACGGCGTCTTCAGCCGCCGTCCCTTCAGCGCGCCGGCGATGATCCGCATCAGCCGACCTCGACGAGCCTGAAGCGCGCTTCCCACGTCGACGCGAGCCGCGCCAGCTCCGCCGGCGCCGGCGCCGCCCGATCCAGCCACGCCGCGGCCTCCCGACGGGCGGCGTCGATCGCCTCCCGATCGCGCCGCAGATCGATCACCCGGAACGTCGGAAGGCCGGCCTGCCGCGTCCCGAAGAAGTCGCCCGGCCCGCGGAGCTCGAGGTCGCGTTCCGCGATCGCGAACCCGTCCGACGTCTCCGTCAGCGCGTGCAGGCGCGCCCGGGCGTCGTCGGAGAGCGGCGCCTGGTACAGCAGGCAGCAGTACGCCTGCGCCGCGCCGCGGCCGACGCGCCCGCGCAGCTGGTGCAGCTGCGACAGGCCGAAGCGCTCGGCGTGCTCGACGATCATCACCGTCGCGTTGGGCACGTCGACGCCGACCTCGATGACCGTCGTGGACACGAGCACGTGCAGCTCGCCCGAGGCGAAGGCCCGCATCACCCGCTCCTTGGCGTCGGCCTTCATGCGGCCGTGCAGCAGGCCCACCCGATACTCGGGAAACACCTCCTGCGCGAGATGGTCGGCCATCTCCGTGGCCGCCCGGAGCGCGATCTTGTCCGACTCCTCGACGAGCGGGTAGACGACGTACGCCTGACGCCCCCCCTGGAGCTCCCGCCGCACCATCGCGTACACGTCGTCGCGGCGGCTTTCCGGCTTCGCGATCGTCCGGACGGGCAGGCGGCCCGGCGGGAGATCGCGGATCACCGACGTGTCGAGATCGCCGTAGACCGTGAGGGCCAGCGTGCGCGGGATCGGCGTCGCGGTCATGACGAGCACGTCGGGGTGCAGGCCCTTGTCGCGCAGCGTGGCCCGCTGGAGGACGCCGAACCGGTGCTGCTCGTCGATGACGACCAGGCCGAGGCGATGGAACCGCACGCCGCTCTCGACCAGCGCGTGGGTGCCGATCACCAGCTGCACGGCGCCCGAGGCGATGTCGGCGAGCTGCGCCTTGCGGCCCTTGCCCCTGCCGCCCGTGACGAGGGCGACGCGGAAGCGCGACGCCGCCAGCAGCCGGCCGATCCCGAGATAGTGCTGCTCGGCGAGGATCTCGGTCGGCGCCATGAACGCCACCTGCAGCCCGTTCTCCATCGCGACGAGCGCCGCCAGCAGCGCGACAATCGTCTTCCCCGCTCCGACGTCCCCCTGCAGGAGGCGGTTCATCGGATGCGGCCGCTGCAGGTCCTCGACGATCTCCTTGAGCGCCTCGCGCTGGCCGGGCGTCAGCCGGAACGGGAGCACCTGCCGCGCCGAGGCGCGAATCCGATCGTCGACGGTGATGGCGGCCGGCTTCCGCTCCGCCTCCGAGACGCGGCGCCGCGCGAGCACGCCGAGGTGGAAGAGAAACGCCTCCTCGAAGATGAGCCGCTGCTGGGCCGGCGTGGCGAAGCGATTCAGCGCGTCGATCGAGGTGGCCGCGTCGGGGAAGTGAGCGGCCGCGAGGGCGTCGCGGCGTCCGGGCAGCGCGAAGCGCCGCCGCACCTCCTCGGGAAGCGGGTCCGGCAGATCCGCCGGCAGCCGCTGCAGGGCCTCGTGCACGAGCCGCCGCTGGATCCGGGTCGTGACGCTGCCGGCCTTCTCGTACACCGGAACGATCCGGCCGGTGTGGATCGCCTCGCCCTCGTCGTCGATCACTTCGTACTGGGGGTTGGTGAGCTGCAGGCCGCCCTGGCCCCGAATCTCGACGGCGCCGAACAGCACCACGTGCTGGCCTGCCGCGAACACGTCGCGCAGGAAGGGCTGATTCAGCCACGCCGCCCGGATGCCGCCGCTCTCGTCTCCGACCAGCGCCTCGAAGATCTTGAACCCCGGGCGGCGCGTCGTCCGGAGCCCGCAGCTCAGGATACGGCCGGCGACCGACGCGGTCTCTCCGGGCCGCAGCGACGCAATCGGGGCGAAGCGGCTCCGGTCCTCGTACCGGAGGGGAAACCGGTGCAGCAGGTCGTCGACCGTCAACAGGCCGGCGTGGCGCAGGTCGGCCGCGCGCCGCGGGCCCACACCCTTCAGATACTGCAGCGGGGTCGAGAGGATCGGTTCGGTCGGGTCCCGGTCGGACCCTGCGGCGCTCACTGCGTGATTATCGCGCGCCCGCGTTCGACCGAGACCTCGCGAATGTGCTCCGGCAGCGGGAACGGCCGATCGAGGCTCAGACCGTCGGGATTGTCGGGCGTCCGCGAGTAGTAGCTGAGGATGTACTGCAGCAGGACTTTCGGAATCGGCACGCCCCCGGCCGTCGCCGACTCGAGCGCGAAGTGGCCCACGCCGTCGCTCACCGTGAGCACCCCGGTTGCCATGACCGGCACCTGGCCGCGAAGCAGGTTGACCGGATCGAGCAGGCCCGCCGGCTTCTTGTCCTTGCGGACCGCGTCGAGGTCCACCACCGCGCGCCCCGAGATGCGCCCGTCGCCGAGGATGCTCACCGTCGGGTCGACGACCCCCGCCGGCAGCCCACTCGCACCCGCGGCGTGCAGGTACCCGTTCACGTCGCTCTCGGTGATGACGACGGGCTTCGCCTTGTCGGGACGCTCGGCCTGCCGGCGGATCGGATCGAGCTTGCGCTCGAGCGGCGGCGGCGAATCGGGCGCCGCCGGCCCCTGCGCCGCCACGGGCGCCACCAGCGCCGCGAGGAGCGCCGCCCCGATTCCAGGACGCAGCAGGCGGTGCACGATGCCTACCTCGGACTCGGCGCCTGGCGGCGGTTGGCCTGCCGCGCGCGTACGAGCAGGTCGACCTTCCGCCGCTCCATCTCTTCTTCGAAGATCCGGAACCGGGCCCGCTGCCGCACGTCGAGGACCTCGTCGATCCGGGCGTAGGCGTCGCGCACCGCGTCCGCCGTGCGCGCATCGAGCGCGTCGAGATCCTGGAGCTGCTGCTTCACCTGGGCCTCGTCGACCGCATCGGCCGCCGTCAGCCGGCGCAGGTCCTGGATGATCTGCGCCCGCTCGACCACCGCGCGCTGCCGGACATCCTGCAGCGCCTTGAACCGCGTGAGGAACTGCGCGTAGTGGCTGTCGTCGATCTTCAGCTGGTCCTGCGCCTGGATCAGCGCGTAGGCGTCGAACATCCGCTGCAGCTCGGCGGGCGAAGTCGCCTGCGCCGCCCGGGCCGGAACCCGCTGGGCGCGAGCCACGCCGGACACGCCGACGAGAGCCGCCACCATCAGCGCCGCGATCGCGCGCCGGCGAAAGCCGGAATCCTTCATGAGCTGGTCCGTTCGGTTCAGTGTATCAACAACCCGCGCAACAGCCCGCCTAGGCGCCGGGGCGTCCCAGCTCCTGCGCGAGCAGCTGCCGCAGCTCGGCCCGCTCGCCATCCGTCAGCTGGCCCAGGGCATCGTCGACCCCGCCGAGCGGCGGCGTCAGGCCGGCCTGACTGAAGCCGTCCCAGTCAAGGCCCGAGGCGAGATCCGCCACGAACGTGAGCGACGAGTCGTCGACCGCCGCCGGCACGCTGGCCCCGTCGGCTGTCACCGGAGGCGTTCGATCGCCGGCGCTCGCCACCGGCGCCGGCGCCACCACGCTCGGGCGCATCTCCCTGACGCCCACCGCGACAGCCAACATCACCGCGGCCGCGGCGCCGGCCGCCAGCGGGAGCCCCCACCAGGCGCCGCCGAACAGCCAGCGTCGCGCCCGCCCGCCGGGTCCGCCCGTCTGTTCGACCGTCGCTTCGTGGACGCGATCGGAGAACTCGCGCCAGAAGAGGGGCGACGGCTCCGGCACCGCGACACTCGAGGCCGCCGCGCTCGAGGCGCGCAGGTCCTCCAGCTGGTCCCGGCAGGACGCGCACGTCGCCAGGTGCGGCGGCTCGACGCCGTCGAGCGCGTCGACGAGCTGTTCGGGCGACAGGTGCTCCATGATCACAGGTCCTCGCCGCCGAGCAGCTTCTTCAGGTTGCCCAGCGCGTGAAAGAAATTGGCTTTCACGGCTCCGACCGACCCGCCGAGGATGTCGGCGATTTCCTGGTGCGACAGGTCGTGGTAGACGCGAAGAATCAGCGTCGCACGCTGCTTCTCGGGGAGCCGTGCAATCGCGGCACGCACGCGCGCCGCCCGTTCGTCGCGCAGCAGCCGATCGCTCGCCGATTCGCCCGACTGTTCGAGCGCCCGCACCTCGTCGATCGGCTCGGCGTTCTCGAGCGGCGCCCGGGTACTCACGCGGTTCAGGCAGACGTTGACGCCGATGCGATAGAGCCACGTGCCGATCGACGACTGTCCCCGGAACTTCGGGATCGCGCGGAACGCCCGCAGGAACGTGTCCTGCGAGAGGTCGCTCGCATCCTCGTGGTTGCCGGTGAAGCGGTAGCAGAGCTGGTAGATCTGCCGGCGGTGGCGCTCGACGACGAGGTCGAACGCCCCAGGGCGCCCCGCGGCGCACGCCGCCGCGAGAGCCGCCTCGTCGAGCGTGGCGAGCGCAGGCCCGTCGGCCGCCCCGCCATCGACCCGCTTCCCTTCCGCGCGCCGCCGAACCGGCCTCACGGGCCAGTCCGCGGCGCACGTGGCGGGCAGAGGCCAGGTCGTTGCCGGCATGTGGAGTTAGACCCGAAGTGTCCCCTCAACGTTACATCGGCGACCGCTCGGCCATGAGGCGGTCCACCTCCTCGCGCGTCGGGATGGCGGTCCGGGCGCCCAAGGCGCGGCAATTGAGCGCGGCCACGGCATTGGCGTACGCGAGCGCCGTCTCCAGGTCCCCCTCCGGCCAGCGGAGGCACGCCGCCGCGAAGCCGCCGCGAAAGACGTCGCCGGCGCCCGTGCTGTCCACGCAATCGACGGGAAACGCGGGGGTGCGGATTTCGCGGCCGTTCGAGCGGGCCAGGCTCCCCCCGGCGCCGAGTGTCACGCAGGCGATCGCCGGCCGGTATTCGACGGCCATGACCGCGAGCGCCCGTCCCACGTCGTCGATCCCGGTCAGGGCCGACGGGAACTCCTCGGCGGCGATGATCACGTCGATGTGCTGGAGGAGATCCACGATCCCCGGTCGCACGCGCTCGACGTCGACGATCGTCGGCACGCCGGCGGCGCGCGCGTAACGGGCGGCCCGGGCGGCCGCCGCCGTCTCGTGGCAGTCGACCAGCAGGAGCCGCCCGGCCGCGGCGTCCTCTTCGCTGACATCGGCCGCGGTCATCGACAGCAGCGGGTGCCGATCCCACAGGACGGTCCGGTCCCCCGAGCGGGCGTCGACCAGGATGACGGCGAACTGATTCGTCGCGCCCGGCACGACCGGCGCGGCGCTGACGTCGACGCCTTCCGCAATCAGGCTGTCACGGGCGACGGCGCCCAGCTCGTCGCTGCCGAAACGGCCGAGGTATCTGGTCCTCCAGCCCTGGCGTGCGCAGGTCACGAGCGCGCCGGCCGTCTGGCCGCCCGGCAGCCGGGCGAACCGCTGGAGGCGCTGCTTGCTGTTGGCGAGGGGATGCTCGGCCACGACGGCGAGCAGATCGATGCTGTTGAGCCCGAGGCCGACCACGTCGGTCGTGCACGCGGCGGCGGAGCGAATGGTCAGCGGGAGTCGCAAGGGTGTTGACCTTCGCCTTTCCTTTGCATATAGTGGCGGCCAAGGAGGCCTCATGCTACCCCTTACCAAGCGTCAGCGGGAGATCCTGGATTACCTCAACGACTTCATCCAGCAGCATGGGTACGCCCCGAGCCTCGAAGAAATCGGGCACCGTTTCGGCCTCTCTTCTCTCGCCACCGTCCACAAGCACCTGACCAACCTGCAGGAGAAGGGATTCATCAAGCGCGCCTGGAACCGGAGCCGGTCCGTCGAGCTCATCCCGACGCGCACCGGCGGTCGCGCCGTCGAGCTTCCCCTGCTGGGCTTCGTCGCCGCCGGCGCGCCGATCGAGGCGATCGCATCGTCGGAAACCATCGCCGTGCCGGAAGACCTCGTCGGCAAGCGCGACACCTACGTCCTCCGCGTCCGGGGCGACTCGATGATCGACGAGCAGATCCGCGACGGCGACTTCGTCGTCGTCGAGGATCGGAAGACTGCGGCCAGCGGCGAGATGGTGATTGCCCTGCTGCGCGGCTCGGACGTCACGCTCAAGAAGTTCTACCGCGACGCGAGCGGCAAGATCCGCCTCCAGCCCGCCAACGCCACCATGCAGCCGATCTTCGTCGATCCCGACCAGGTCCAGATCCAGGGTGTCGTCGTCGGGGTCATGCGAAAATATTGAAAAGGGCGCCAGGTGCCCGGCACCAGGTGCCGGGTGCGCAGGTGCCGGGTGCCGGCAATGCGCCTCGGCGTCCGGGCCCCCCGTCCAGGGATCTTGGCCCGGGCAGCCTGGTAACCTGCCACTCCCGCCCCAGCGCGTCCAACACCAGACACTGCCGCCGCCGGCGCCCCTGCACGCGCCCCTGCCGACGCCAGCACATCTGCACTCGACACTTCCGCACCCAGCACCCGGCACGCCAGCACCCGGTGCCCAGCACCTGGCACTCGGTGCCTGGTGCCCGGCACCCGTATCGGCTGCTATAGTGCCCGCATGGCCGATCAGCCCAAGCAGATCAATTTCACCATCGTCCCCGACGAGCCGGCGAGCACGCCGCGGACCTACGCCAACTTCTGCTCCATCGCGCACACGCCGTTCGACTTCACGCTGACCTTCTGCGAAGTGATGCCGCTCTCCGACAAGGAGATCAAGGCCGCCGAAGCCGACCATGTCGTCCGCGCGCCCGTGCGTGCGAAGGTCGTGGTGCCCGTGCAGTTCGTCCCCAACCTCGTTGCCGCGCTGCAGGAGCACTGGCGCGTGTACTCCGAGTCCTACAACAACCCGGACTGGAACAAGGGCGCGGGCCCGGTGCATTGAAGACCACCGCCGCGACGCGCCAGATCCTGGACAAGCTCGAGGCGCAGCATCCCGGCGCCGACACCGAGCTCGTCTACCGAGACGCCTACGAACTCCTCGTCGCGACGATGCTGTCCGCGCAGTCGACCGATCAGCGGGTCAACCAGGTCACCCCGAAGCTCTTCAAGCGGTACCCCGATGCCGCCGCCCTCGCGCGTGCCACGCCGGCCAGGCTCGAGCCCCTGATTCACTCGACGGGATTCTTCCGGGCCAAGGCCAGGTCGTTGATCGGCATGGCGCGCACGCTCGTCGCCGACCACGCCGGCCAGGTGCCCGCTCGCATGGACGACCTGGTGCAGCTCCCCGGCGTCGGACGCAAGACGGCCAACGTGGTCCTCGGGCACGCGCTCGGAGTGCCGGGCCTGCCCGTGGATCGTCACGTCCTCCGGGTGGCCAACCGCATCGGCCTCGCCGAGTCGGACGATCCCGAGGTCGTCGAACAGCAGCTCTGCAAGGCCCTGCCCCGCAAGCGGTGGACGCGCGCCTCCGACACCCTGATCCTCCACGGCCGCCGCGTCTGCCGGCCGAAGCCGCTCTGCGCCCAGTGCGCCGTGGCCGACGACTGCGACTTCTATCGCGCGGCCGCGCGGTGATGGACCGGACGGCGTTCGAAGGGCTCGTCGCCGAGGCGCTCGACTCGATTCCCGGGCGCTTCCAGCGCGTCATCGAGAACGTGTCGATCGTCGTCGAGGACGAACCCACGCCGGCGCTGCTCGCCGAGATGGGGATCGCGCCGCCGGGCTCCCTCCTCGGCCTGTACCGGGGCACCCCGCTCACCCGACGATCGTGGGACTACGGCAACGTGCTGCCCGACCAGATCTCCCTGTTCCAGGGCCCCATCGAGCGCGAGGCCCGCATCTCGGGCGACGTGGTCGCGGTCATCGCGGAGACGCTGATTCACGAGATCGGCCACTACTTCGGGATGAGCGAGGAGCAGATCCAGCACGTCGAGCGGCACTACTGGCGGAGCCGCCCGTGACCCCGCCCGCGCGCAAGCGCTTCGGACAGCACTTCCTCGAAGCGCCGTGGGCCGAGAAGGTCGTCGCCGCCATCGCGCCGCGGCCCGACGATCGATTCCTGGAGATCGGCCCCGGGCGCGGCGCGCTGACCGAGCGCCTCGCCGCCAGGGCCGCGCGCGTCGTGGCCGTCGAGATCGACCGCGACCTGGCCGCCACCCTCGGGGGGCGGCGCCTGCCGAATCTCGTCGTCGTGACGGGCGACTTCCTCCAGCTCGCCCCGACCGACCTCCGGCACGCCCTGCGGTCCGCCGGGATTCCAGGCGAGGTCAGGGTCGCGGGCAATCTGCCCTACAACGTCGGAGCGCCGATCCTGCTGAGGCTCCGGAACCTGGCCGCGGAGGGATTCCCGATCTCCGACGCGACGCTCATGCTCCAGCGCGAAGTCGCCGAGCGGCTCATCGCCCCGCCCGGGGGCCGGGAGTATGGCGTGCTGACGATCCTGGTGCGTTACCGCGCAACCGTCGAGCGGCTCCTCGACCTGCCGCCCGGCGCGTTCCGCCCGGCGCCCAAGGTCCGGTCGACGCTCGTGCGGATCCGCTTCCGGGATCCGGCCCCGAGGGCTGCGGACGAGGTCCTGCTCGAGCATGTCGTCAAGACCATCTTCAGCCGGCGGCGCAAGACCCTCGCGAACGCCCTGTTCGGGATGCCGCCGGGACCGGTGACGGCCGCCGAGGCCCTCTCCCGCACCGGCCTGGACGGCAGGCGCCGGCCGGAGACGCTGTCGGTGGCGGAGCTGGTCGGCCTGGCGGACGCCTATGCGGCCGCCGGCGGCCCTCCCCTACCCGGTGCTCCCGCAGCTATGTTATAGTTTGCCGCTAAGTATCGGCACGGTCCGACTTTAGCCGTTCCGTGCGACATCCCGCCCCTTTCACTCAGGCGCACCCAGCAGCCTGACGAGCCGCGGTTGCGGCTCACCTGTGTCCTGCCGATCCGCCAGGATGTCTGGTCGGACCAGGGTCCGTGTGTTCGTGAACTCATGCTCGAAGTGGTGCCCCTCGGCGGACTCGGTGAGTTCGGCATGAACATGCTCGCGCTCACGTGGGCCGATACGACGATCGTGGTGGATGCCGGCGTGATGTTCCCCGACCCGGAGCTCCCCGGGGTCGACCGCATCATCCCGGATCTGTCGTACCTCGAGGCGCGCGGACCGGCGGCCGCGCTCGTGCTGACGCACGGGCACGAGGATCACATCGGCGGCGTGCCGCACGTGCTGCCGTACATCGACGGTCCCGTGTACGGGACGCCGTTCACGCTGGCCCTGGTCGAGCCCAAGCTGGAGGAGCACGGCCTGGACCGTGCGGACTCGCTGCGGGCGGTGCGCCCCGGCGCGCGGGTCGACATCGGCCCCTTCACGATCGAGTTCATCCGCGTCACGCACAGCATGCCCGACTGCGTGGCGCTGGCGATCCATACGCCGGCCGGCACCATCGTTCACACGGGCGACTTCAAGATCGACCAGACGCCGATCGACGGCGAGCACTTCGACGTGCACCGCTTCGCCGAGCTCGGCCGCGACGGCGTGCTGGCGCTGTTCGCCGACAGCACCAACGTGGATCGTCCGGGCTTCACGGGCTCGGAGACGGAGGTCGTGGAGGCGTTCGAGGAGATCTTCACGAGCGCCTCGGGGCGTCTCGTGGTCGCCGCGTTCTCCTCGAGCATCTACCGGATGCAGATCCTCGTAGATCTCGCCTCGCAGTTCGATCGCAAGGTCGCCTTCGTCGGGCGCGGGATGGTCGAGAACTCGCAGATCGCACAGCGCCTCGGGTGCCTGAGCATCCCGGCGGGGCTGCAGATCCGCGACGCCGACGTCCCCGGCTATCCCGCCCAGGACGTGCTCTGCCTGACCACGGGGTCCCAGGGCGAGCCGTACTCGGCGCTGTCACGGATCGCGATCGACGACCACCGCCACGTGAAGGTGGGCGACGGCGACACGGTCGTCCTGTCGGCGCGGGAGATCCCCGGAAACGAAAAGGCGATCGGTCGGGTGATCAACCACCTCGCGCGCCGGGGCGCGCGCGTGATCCACGAGGGGCTCAAGCACGTCCACGTCTCGGGGCACGCCAGCGTGGAGGAGCTCAAGCTCATGCTGTCGCTCGTGCGGCCCCGCTACTTCGTGCCGATTCACGGCGAGTACCGCCAGCTCGCGCGGCACGCGCAGGTCGCGGCCCGCGTCTTCGCCGGGCGGGCGCCGCGGCCGGAGATCTTCGTGCTCGAGAACGGCGACGTGCTCCACCTCGACGCCGAGGGCGCGCGCCTCGCTGGCAAGGCGCCGGTCGGGCGCATCCTCATCGACGGCACGCTCACGGGCGAAATCGGCGACGAGGTCCTCCGCGACCGGCGGCACCTGGCCGAGGACGGCCTGGTCGTTCCCGTGCTCGCCATCAACCGGCAGACGGGCGCGCTCGAGGGCGTGCCCGACATCATCACGCGCGGTTTCGTAATGGAGGACGCCCAGGCGCTGCTCGCCGACGGGGCGCGCGTGCTGAGCGACGTGATCGAGCAGTCGAGCCTCGAGGAGCGCACCGACCAGGGGCTGATCAAGGAGAAGCTCCGCCTCGAGCTGCGGCGGTTTCTGAGGAAGCGTTCGGGACGGCGGCCCTTCGTGCTGCCCGTCATCATGGAGATCTGAGCCGTGACCCGATCGACCCTGTCCCGGCGTCTGAGCGAGGTCCTGGGCGTGGCGCTGTTCGCCGTGGCCCTCATCTGGCTGATCTCGCTCGTCAGCTACTCGCCGACCGACCCGGTGTGGTTCTTCAGCACCGGGGCGCGGCTCGCGCCGGCCAACTTCGCGGGACGCGTCGGCGCCTTTCTCGCCGAGGCGTCCTTCCAGCTCTTCGGCTACACCGCCTACCTGATTCCCCTGCTCGTGGCGATGATCGGCTGGCACTTCTTCTGGTGCCAGGCGTTCGACGCGCCGGGCACCAAGGCGTCCGGCGCCGTCCTCCTGCTGGCGTGCCTCAGCGCGTTTCTCAGCCTCGCCTTCGGCACGCTCCAGATTGCCGGCAAGGTGTTCCCGGGCGGCGGCTACGCCGGCGACTGGCTCGCCGCCGAGCTCTCGGACTACTTCAACCGCACGGGCTCGCTCATCATCATCGTCACGCTCATCTTCCTCGCGGTGATCGCCTCCACGCAGCTCTCGCTGGGGCGCCTGTTCTCCGACCTCAGCGCGGCCGCCGCGGGCGGCTTCAAGCGTCGTCTCGAGGACCTGCGCGCGCGGCGCGAGGAGCGGCGCCGCGAGAAGCAGCGGCGCGAGGTCATCGCCAAGCACACCAAGGCGGGCGCGCCGCCGCCGCCCGCGACCGCCCCCGAGCCGCCGCCCGCCCGCCCGGCGCCGCGCAAGCGCGAAGCCGCGCCGGCCGCTGCCCCGGTCTTCGGCGCGCTCAAGTCGCTGGCCTCGCCCAAGCCGCCGCGTGTCACCCTCCCGGAGCCGCCGCTGCCCCTGCCCGATCCCGAGCCCCTCACCAAGGCGCCCGCCGAGCGGCGCAAGGGCGACTACGCGCTGCCGCCGCTCGCCCTGCTCGACGCGAGCCGCGCCGAGCGCAAGATCGACGAGCGCGAGCTCATGGAAGGCGCGCGGCTGCTCGAGGAGAAGAGCCGCGAGTTCTCGGTGGAAGGGCGCGTCGTCCAAATCCATCCCGGGCCGGTCGTCACCACGTACGAGTTCAAGCCGGACGCCGGCGTGAAGTACTCGAAGATCACCGGCCTCGCCGAGGACCTCTGCCTCGCCATGCAGGCGGAGTCGGTGCTGATCGACCGGATCCCCGGCAAGTCCACCGTCGGGATCCAGATTCCGAACCGCAACCGCGAGCAGATCTCGCTGCGCGAGCTCCTGGAATCGGAGGTCTACCGGCGCTCGACGTCCAAGCTGTCGCTCGCCCTCGGCAAGACCATCCACGGCGAGCCGTTCGTCGCCGATCTGGCCGCGATGCCGCACCTGCTCATCGCGGGTTCCACGGGCGCGGGCAAGTCGGTCGGCATCAACGGCATGCTCACCAGCGTCCTCTACCGGGCGACGCCCGACGATGTCCGACTGATCATGATCGACCCTAAGCGCCTCGAGCTCGGGATGTACGAGGACATCCCGCACCTGCTCACGCCCGTGGTCGTGGACCCCAAGCAGGCCGCGAACGCCCTCCGGTGGGCCGTCCGGGAGATGGAGGAGCGCTACAAGACGCTGGCCGCCGAGGGCGTCCGCAACATCGAGCAGTACAACCGGAACATCCAGCACGCCCTCGCCGAGGGCGGCGACGCGGCCAAGGCCGAGATGCCCCGCTCCCTCCCCTTCATCGTCGTGGTGATTGACGAGCTCGCCGACCTCATGATGGTGGCGAGCAACGAGGTCGAGGAGTCGATCGCCCGGCTCGCGCAGATGGCGCGTGCCGTGGGCATCCACCTGATCCTGGCGACGCAGCGCCCCTCGGTCGACGTCATCACCGGCCTCATCAAGGCGAACCTCCCGGCGCGCATCTCCTTCCGCGTCTCGTCGAAGATCGACTCGCGCACCATTCTCGACTCGAACGGCGCCGAGCAGCTCCTCGGACGCGGCGACATGCTGTTCATGCCCCCGGCCTCGTCTCGGCTCGTCCGTCTGCACGGGCCGTACATCTCCGAGCAGGAGACGGCCCGCCTCGCCAGCTACCTCCGCAAGCAGGGCAAGCCGACCTACGACGAGTCCATCACGGCCGACGAGAAGACCTCGGCCGAGGGCATCGAGATGGACAAGGACGACCTGTACGACGAGGCCGCCCGCATTGTCGTCCAGAGCGGGCAGGCCTCGATCTCGTACCTGCAGCGCCGGCTGCGCATCGGCTTCAGCCGCGCCGCACGCCTCGTCGACATGATGGAGATGGAAGGCCTCGTCTCGCCCGCCGCGGGCGGCAAGGCCCGCGAGGTGCTGGTCGACAAGCACTACTTCGAGGAAGTGGACGCACAGCTGCGATGATCGCGCAGGCCGTCTCCCGCCGCCTCGTGCTCGGGCTCGCCGTCGTGGCGGCCATGGCGGGAGTCGTGCACGCGCAGGACGAGGCCGGCGACCTGTACCAGGCGGCGCTCGTGCGCGAACAGGCCGCCCGCGCCGCCCTGGCGTCCGACGATGGCCAGGACGCCGTGCTGGGCGAGGTGCGCCACGCGGTCGCGGCCTACGAGGAGATCGTCCGGCGCTTCCCGCGCAGCGGGTACTGCGACAACGCCCTCTGGAACGGCGGCGTGCTGTCGCTCGACGCCTACGACCTGTTCGGAGAGGCGCGCGAGAAGACCACCGGCACCAGGCTGCTCGAGTGGCTGCAGAAGGAATACCCGCACAGCCGGCTGCTGACGGGAGTGCCCGCGCAGCTGGCGCGCGCCACGCGCGACCAGAGCCAGATCGCCACGATCAGGACCGTGGACCGGACGATTCTGCCCGAAGGCGTGCGCGTCACCATCCACCTGAACGCCGAGGTGCCCTTTCACGAGGAATGGCTCGACACCCCGCCGCGGCTCTACATCGACTTCTCGTCGGCGCGGGCGGCGCCGACGCTCCGCGATCGCACCATCCGCTTCGACGGCGACACCGACGTCGTCCACCAGATCCGGCTGGGCCGCCATCCGAACAACACCACGCGCGTCGTGCTGGACGCCCAGGGCGTCGGGAACTACAGCGTCTATCCGCTGTACGACCCGTTCACCCTCGTCGTCGACGTCACGCCGCGCCGGCCCGCGGTGCGTGCGGCGAGCTTCGAACTGCCCGCCCCGGCGAGGCCGGCCGCGGCGGCTCCGCCGGCGGCCCCGGCACTGCCCGCCGCGGCGCTCGCCACGACGGCTGCGGCGTTGCCGGCGACGCCGCCCTCGACGCCGCCCGACCCCGCGCCGGCCCCCACGCCGCCCCAGGCCAACGGCCGCGGCGGGTTCTCGTTCGCCCGCCAGCTCGGCCTCGGGATTTCCCGGATCGTCATCGATCCGGGGCATGGGGGACACGACCCCGGCGCGCAGGCCAACGGCGTCAGCGAGGCGGACCTGGTCCTGGACGTGGCGCTGCGGCTGGAGAAGCTGCTCAAGAAGACACCCGGTCTCGAGGTGATCCTGACGCGACGCTCCGACACGTTCGTTCCGCTCGAGGAGCGCACGGCCATCGCGAACCGCGAAGGCGCGGACCTGTTCCTCTCGATTCACGCCAACGCGAGCCAAAACCCGAAGGCCAGCGGCATCGAGACGTACTTCCTCAACTTCGCCACGACCCTCAGCGCCAAGGCAGTGGCCGCGCGCGAGAACGCGGCATCGGGCGAGACCATGGGCGACCTGCCGGACTTCGTGCGGTCGATCGCGCTCAATAACAAGCTGGACGAGTCGCGCGACTTCGCGACCCAGGTACAGCAGTCGCTCGTGGAGCACCTGCGCGCCGGCAATCAGTCGGTGAAGGACCTCGGCGTGAAGCAGGCGCCGTTCGTCGTGCTCATCGGCGCGGCGATGCCGAGCGTGCTCTCGGAAATCTCGTTCGTGACCAACCCGCAGGAAGCCAGGCTCCTCAAGACCGGCGCCTACCGCCAGCGGATTGCCGAGGCGCTCTACAACGCCCTCCTCAAGTACCAGATGTCCCTGGGCGACACGCAGACGGTCGCCCAGCAGTAGTCGTCGCGCGTCAGAGCGAGCGCGATCGCATCCAGAACAGCACGCCGGCGAGGACGGTCCCCGCCACCAGGGCCGCGAGCACGATCACGCCCGTGACGCCGAGGGATCCGAGCAGGATGCCGCCCAGCCGCTGCCACGTGCTCGACTTCTCGGGCTCGACGAGCTTGACGATGAACGGGGCCGGGGTGGAGGGGGTCTGAAGCAGCACGGTCGACGGATGGGGATTCAGGGCGTCAGTCCGGCCCAGGCCTCCACCGTCGAGGCCAGTTCGGCCAGCGTCCGGACGCCGACGCCGGTCGGCCCCTTCGGCTGGTAGGGCTTGGCGTCCTCCGCCCACGCCGTGCCGGCGATGTCCAGGTGCGCCCAGGGCAGGCCGCCGGAGAATTCGTGGAGGAACATGGCGGCCGTGATCGAACCGGCGGGCCGGCCGCCCGTGTTGGCGATGTCGGCGATCTCGCTCCGGAGCTGGTCCCGGTACTCCGGGAAGAGCGGCAGCGGCCACACCTGGTCCCCCGCGCGCGTGGCGACGGTCCGGATGTGCTCCACCCAGGGCGCCGGCGTGCCGAACAGTCCGCTCGTGATCTTCCCCAGCGCCACCACGCAGGCCCCGGTGAGCGTCGCCACGTCGACCAGGTGCGTCGCGCCCAGCTGCTGCGCGTACCACAGGGCGTCACCGAGAATCAGCCGGCCCTCCGCATCGGTGTTGATGACCTCGACGGTCTTGCCGTTCGCGCCGGTGAGGATGTCGCCGGGCTTGATCGCGCGGCCGCCCGGCATGTTCTCCGTCGTCGGCACGACGCCGACCACTCGCACGGGCGGATGCAGCGCGCCGATCGCCCGCATCGCGCAGACGACGGCGGCCCCGCCCGTCATGTCGTCCTTCATCCGATCCATGGCCTCGGCAGGCTTGAGGGAGATGCCGCCCGTGTCGAACGTCACGCCCTTGCCCACCAGGCCCAGCACCGGGGCATCCGGCGCGCCCGGCGGGTCGTAGCGCATCACGATCAGCCGCGGCGGCTCGCTGCTGCCGCGGGCGACGCCCAGCAGCAATCCCATCCGCAGCTTCGCGATCTCCTCCGGTCCCAGGACCTCGACGGCCACCGGCGAACCGGCGTGCAGCGCCGCCGCCCGCTGCGCGAACTCGGTCGGCGTCAGGCGGTTTCCGGGCTCGTTCGCGAGCTGCCGCGCGAGGTTGGAGCACTCCCCGAGCAGCCGTCCGCGCGCTGCCGCGGCCGACGCGTCCGTCCCGTCGTGGATCACGGTCCACTCCGGCGGACCGGGCAGCATTTCCGTGGTCTTGTAGCTCGCGCCGTAGAACTCGGCCAGCGTGAGGCCTTCCGCGACGGCCTGGACCACGTCGTCGGCGCCGTCCGACGGCGCCGCCTCCGCGCGGGCCAGGCACGCGACCCGCGCGATCCGGCGCTGGCGGGCCGCCAGGCCGCCGGCGGCCGCCACGCGCCGCGCCCTCACGCCGCCCCACTCGTCGGCGCGCCCGGCGCCCACGAGCGCGACCCGGCGCGTCTGCCACGCGGCGTCCACGATCGGCGTGATGAAGATGTCGAACAGCCGCCCGGTGAATTCCTGCGACGCGAGCGCACGCGTGAGCTCGCCGCCGGTCGCCGCGTCGAGGCCTGCCGGCTCTTCGGGGCTCGCCTGCTCGAACCAGGGGACGAGCAGCAGATCCGCCGTCACGCCGCTCATCGCCGCCCGGCTGTATGCCAGTCGAGTTCCGCCCGTCGTCATCTCGCGTGCCTCGTGTAGCGAGCGCCGGCGAAATCCTTTGCCCGGGCTCTCACGCCGTCGCTACAATAACTCACAACGCGCTCGGCCCTTCAGAGAACTGACATGCTTCCCTCGAGGCACATCGCCGCAGCGACAATCCTGTCGGCATTCGTGGCGGCGCCGGCCCTCCTCGCGCAGGGCGCGTCCTCCAAGGAAGTCCGTCCGAAGCTCGTCGCCACGGCCCGCCCCGCCGTTGCGATCGCGCCGGCGCGCGTGGTCGTGACCGCCGAGCTCGTCGGCGGGTCCGACGACTTCCAGGAGTACGACTGCCCCAGCGTCGTCTGGAACTGGGGCGACGGCACGCGGTCCGAGGCCAGCACGGACTGCGACCCCTACGTCCCGGGGAAGTCGGAGATCACGCGGCGGTTCACCAACGAGCATCAGTTCTCCGCCGGCAGCTACCGCGTGGTGTTCAGCCTGAAGCAGGCCGACAAGGAGGTCGCGTCGGCGACCGTTCACCTGGAAATCCGGCCAGGCGCCGGGGACTTTCCCTGATCCGGGACCGCCGCCCGCCTATCCCGCCCCGCCCAGCCTCTCCCGCCACCGGCGCGCGTCCGTGAACACCTGCGCGAGCCGGTCCCCCGACGTCAGGTCCGCGCGCAGGTCGCGCAGCACGTCGATCAAGGCGTCGAGCGCGGGCCCGATCTCGTCGGCGTTCGTCGCGGCGATGTCGGCCCAGATGTCCGGCGGGCTCGACGCGAGCCGCGTCGTGTCCGCCAGCCCGCGGCCCGCCAGCCCCAGGTCGTCGCCCCCGACGGCGTCGCCGACGACCTCCATGAGCGCGCTGGCCGTCAACTGCGGCAGGTGGCTCAGGAACGCGACGACCCTGTCGTGCACCGCCGGGGCCATCATCCGCGGCCGCGCGCCCATCGCTTCGACGAATGCGGTCAGCTTCTCGATCGCCGCACCCGAGCGGTCGTCGGCCGGCGTCAGGAGCCACGGACGGCCCTTGAAGAGATCCGGCCGCGCGTGCTCGAGGCCGCCGGTCGCGGCGCCGGCCAACGGATGTCCGCCGACGAAGGTGAAGCGGGGCGGCAGCGCGCGCGCGGCCTCGACGGTTGCCCGCTTCGTGCTGCCGGTGTCGGTCACGACCGCCGCCGTGCGGACGTTCGCGTCCAGCTCGCCGAGCAGCGCCAGGTTCTGGCGGACTGGTGCGGCGAGAATCACGAGGTCGGCCTCCGCCAGCACGACCAGGTCGTCGGCTGCGACGTCGATGGCGTGCAGCCGCATCGCGGTCTCGAGCACGTCCTTGTTGTCGACGGCGATGACGAGGCCGGCCGGCCAGATCTGCCGCGCGGCGAGCGCGATCGATCCGCCGATGAGGCCGAGGCCGACGATGCCGATCTTCTCGAAGAGAGGGGTGGCGCGGCCGCCCGGCGCAGGCCGCCCCGGCTGGATGACGGGCAGCTCCAAGCGCTAGGCTCCCCAGCCCCGGCGGGCGACCGCCTCGAGGCAGATGCTGCGCCCGATGGCCGGCGCGATGATCCGGAGCTCCGCCATCAGCCGGTCGAACTGCGCCGGGAACATCGACTGCGCGCCGTCGCTCAGCGCGTGGTCCGGATCGCAGTGCACCTCGATGATCAGGCCGTCGCAGCCCGCCGCCACGGCCGCCCGGGCGACCGGCGCCACCTTGTCGCGGCGCCCGGTGGCGTGACTCGGGTCGACCACGATCGGCAGGTGGCTCAGCTTCTTGACCACCGGAATCACGGCCACGTCGAGCGTGTTCCGGGTCGCCGTCTCGAAGGTGCGAATCCCCCGCTCGCACAGCACCACGTCCGTGTTGCCGCCGCTCAGCACGTACTCGGCCGACAGGAGCCACTCCTCGATCGTCGCCGCGATGCCGCGCTTCAGCAGGACCGGCTTCCGCGCCCTGCCCAGCTCGCGGAGCAGCGTGAAGTTCTGCATGTTGCGCGCGCCGACCTGGTACATGTCCGCGTACCGCCCCACGAGATCGATCTGGCTGACGTCCATCACCTCGGAGACGAGCTGCAGGCCCTGCTCGTTGCACGCGTCGCGCAGCAGCTTCAGCCCTTCCTCCCCGAGCCCCTGGAAGCTGTACGGCGAGCTGCGCGGCTTGAACGCGCCGCCGCGGAGGATCTTCGCGCCCGCCCGCCGCACGGCGGCCGCCGTCGTCCGCACCTGCGCCTCGTTCTCGGCGGAGCACGGCCCCGCCATCACGATCACCTCGTCGCCGCCGATGCGCACGTCGCCCACCGTGACGACCGTGTCCTCGGGCTTGAACGTCCGGCTCGCCAGCTTGTACGGCTCCGAGATCCGCACGACCTCGTGCACGCCGTCGAGCACCTCGATGAGACCCGGATCCGGACGCCGTTGCCCGACGACGCCGAGCACGGTGCGCGTCGCCCCCGTCGAGCGGTGCACGTCCATCCCCAGCTCCACGAGGCGGGCGACCACGTGCTCGATCTGCTCCTCGGTGGCCCGCTCGTCCATTATCACAACCATGACCTTCCTGCCTCGCTTCCGTCGCCTACCGACCCCTGGCCGGCCCGTCTTCTTCTTCCTGCATGATGCGGCGCTCGAGTCGCCGCGCCTCGTCGATGATGCGCTCGAAGAGCCGGGCGATCGCCTCGGGCCCGAGCGGCCCCTCGGCGGCCACGCTCCGCACGTGCGCCAGCACTTCCTTCTCGCGATCCGGCTGGTAGACGTCGACCCCCGATTTGCGCTTCAGCCGCCCGATCTCGCAGGCGCACCGCGCGCGCTCGTTCAGCAGGCGCACCAGCACCTCGTCGACCCGATCGATGTCCGCCCGCAGTTCGTCAAGCCTCGCCATGCTCACCTCGCAGCCACCGCACGAACGCCTCGACGCGGTCCGGCAGCTCGGGCGCGTCGCCGATCTCGCCGATGAGGCTCACCAGGGCGCTGCCGACGACGGCCGCGTCGGCGTACTGGCAGACCTCTCGCACATGTTCGGGACGGGAGATCCCGAATCCCAGCGCGATCGGCAGCGTCGTCTTCGCGCGAATCCGGGCCGCGAGCGCCGCGGCGCTGTCGGCCACGCGATCCCGCGCGCCGGTCACGCCCAGCCGCGAGATGCCGTACAGGAACCCTCGCCCCAGCGCCGCCGCCCGCTCGATGCGCGCATCGGTCGTCGTCGGACTCAGGAGGAAGATCGTGTCCACCCCCCGCGCGGCCAGCGACTCCCGGAACCCCGCCGCCTCCTCGATGGGCAGGTCGAGCGCGAGGACACCGTCGACGCCCGCCGCGGCCGCCCGCTCGGCGAACGCGTCGACGCCCATCCGCAGCAGCGGATTCGCGTAGCTGAAGACCACGATCGGCGCCCGCACGCGCCCGCGCACCCGGGCGATCAGGTCGAGCGAGGCGCCGAGGCTGCCCCCGGCGGCGAGCGCCCGTTCGGTCGCCCGCTGGATGGCCGGGCCGTCGGCCATCGGATCGGAGAAGGGCACACCCACTTCGAGGACGTCGGCGCCGCCGCGGTCGAGCGCGAGCAGCACCGCCGCGGACGCCGCGAGGGTCGGATCACCGGCCGTCGTGTACGTGACCAGTCCCGGCCGCCGTTCGGCCCGGATCCGCTCGAAGGCCCCGCTGATTCTCGAACTCGTGCGTACGGTCATTTCACCACCGTGCCCAGCGCCCTGGCGACCGTGTGCACGTCCTTGTCGCCCCGCCCGGAGAGATTGACGAGCAGGATCGCGTCCGGGCCGAGCTCCGGCGCCACGTGTTTCGCGTAGGCGATCGCGTGGGCGGACTCGAGCGCCGGCAGGATGCCCTCCAGCCGCGCCAGGGTCTGGAAGGCCTCCAGCGCCTCCTCGTCGGTCACGTGCGCGTACTCGGCGCGCCCGAGCGCGCGCAGCCAGGCGTGCTCGGGTCCCACCGCCGCGTAGTCGAGGCCCGCCGAGATCGAGTGCGTCAGCTCGATGTTGCCGTTCTCGTCCTGCAGGACGAACGTCCGGGTCCCCTGCAGGACGCCGGCGCTCCCTCCCGCGAACCGGGCCGCGTGCCGGCCGCGGGCGATCGCCTCGCCGCCCGCCTCGACGCCGATGAGACGGACGGGGCCCTCGTCGATGAACGCGTCGAAGATCCCCATGGCGTTGCTCCCGCCGCCGACGCACGCCACGATCGCGTCGGGAAGCCGTCCGGCCTGCTCGACGATCTGCCGCCGCGCCTCGGCGCCGATCACCGCCTGGAACTCGCGCACCATCAGCGGGTAGGGATGGGGTCCGAGGACCGACCCGAGCAGGTAGTACGTATCGCCGACGTTGGTGACCCAGTCCCGCATCGCCTCGTTGATGGCGTCCTTCAGCGTGCGGCTGCCCGCTTCGACGCGCCGCACCTCGGCGCCGAGGAGACGCATGCGGAAGACGTTGAGCGCCTGCCGCTCCATGTCCTCCGAGCCCATGTAGACGCAGCAGTCGAGACCCAGCAGCGCGCACGCGGTTGCCGTCGCGACCCCGTGCTGGCCCGCGCCGGTCTCGGCCACGATCCGCCGCTTGCCCATCCGCACGGCCAGCAGCGCCTGGCCGAGGGCGTTGTTGATCTTGTGGGCGCCGGTGTGCGTCAGGTCCTCGCGCTTGAGAAAGATCCGGGCGCCGCCGAACGCCGCGGTGAGTCGGGACGCCTCGGTGAGGGGCGTCGGCCGGCCCACGTAGTCCTTGAGCAGCCGCGACAGCTCGGCCTGGAAGGCCGGATCCGCCCGTGCCGCCAGGTACGCGCGCTCCAGCTGCTCGACCGGCTCGACGAGCGTCTCGGGGACATACCGCCCGCCGAACTCCCCGAAGTAGCCCCGGGTGTCCGGGTCGCGCCGCCCCACACCTGTACTCGCCGCCATCATCGCCTCCCGACTCTTCCAGCCGCCCGCCGCGCGGCGGTCACGAACGCCCGCACCTTCGAGTGGTCCTTCACGCCCGGCGATTGTTCCACACCCGACGACACGTCCACACCGAACGGTCCGACGCGGGCGACCGCCTCCTCCACATTCTCGGGCGTCAGCCCGCCGGCCAGCAGGATCCGCCGCCGGGCGGCGACGGCCGCGGCCCCCGCCCAGTCGGCGAGCCGGCCGGTGCCCCCGCGCCGCTCGCGATCGGCCGCGTCGACGAGCAGCATCACGGCCTCCGGCCAGTCGAGCGCCCCGGGCGCGCCGGCCGTCACCGCCTTGATCACCGGTCCCTCGATCGATCGCGCGAACCCGGGCGGCTCGTCGCCGTGCAGCTGCACCGCGCCCAGACGCGCCCGGCGCGCCACGTCGTTCACGTGCTCGAGCGGCTGATTCACGAAGACACCGACGGGCGTCACGAACGGCGGGAGCGCCCTGACGATCCCGCGCGCCCGCTCGGGATCGACGTACCGCGGGCTCCGCTCCCAGAACACGAAGCCCACGGCATCGGCGCCGGCGTCCACGGCCGCCGCGGCGTCCTCCGGCCGCGTGATTCCGCAGATTTTGATCAGCACGCCGCTCCCCCGGCGATGAGCGTCGCGAGGGCCGAGCCCGGGTCGGCATCGCTCATCAGGCGCTCGCCGACGAGGAACGCGCGGTACCCGAGGTGCCTCAGCCGGCGCAGGTCGGCGCCCGACTTCAGGCCGCTCTCGCTCACCGCCACGAGCCCGCGCGGAATCGCGCCAATCAAGCGCTCCGAGGCCTCGACGTCCACGGTCAGCGTGCGGAGGTTCCGGTTGTTGACGCCGAGGATCCGGGCGCCCGCATCGACCGCCACGTCGAGCTCGCGCTCGTCGTGGACCTCGACGAGCACGTCGAGCTCGAGCTCGGCGGCCCGCGCCGCCAGGCGCCGCAGATCGAGCGGCTCCAGGGCCGCCACGATGAGCAGCGCGGCGTCGGCGCCGTTCGCCCGGGCCTCGAACAGCTGGTACTCCGTCACGATGAAGTCCTTGCGCAGGATCGGGATCCCGACCGCCGCCCGGATCGCGCGCAGGTGGTCGAGCGCTCCGTCGAAGAACGTGGGCTCGGTGAGGCACGAGATTGCCGCCGCCCCGCCCACCTCGTACGCGGTCGCGATGCGGACCGGATCGTAGCGCTCGAGCAGCACGCCCCGGGACGGCGAGCGCCGCTTGCATTCCGCGATGACGTTGACGTGATCGGGCCGGGCGAGGGCCGCCTCGAATCGCCCCGGCGTCATCGTCCGCGTCCGGGCGCGCGCGGCGAGCGCCGCGAGCGGCTCCCGGGCTTCGCGGACTTCGACCGTCCGCCGCGTCGCGGCCACGATCGTGCCCAGCAGGTCGGCCGCGGCGCTCACGCCCCGGCCCCCGTCCGCGACGCCTCGGCCAGGCGGGCGAGCACGCCGGCGGCGTCGCCGCGATCGATCGCCGCGCCGGCGCGCGCGATCCCCGCCTCGACCGACGCGACCGCGCCGGCCACGAACAGCGCCGCGCCCGCGTTCAGGAGCACCACGTCGCGGGCCCCGCCCCGCGCGCCGTCGAGCACGCGCCTGACGATCGCCGCATTCTCCGCGGCGTCGCCCCCGGCCAGATCGGCGGGCGGCGCCTTGGCCAGCCCCACATCCGAGGGATGGAGGTAGAAGGTGTGGACGCTGCCGCCCCGGCACTCGGAGATCTTCGTGTATCCGGCCGGCGAGATCTCGTCGATGCCGTCGGCGCCGTGCACCACCCACGCCCGCTCGGATCCGAGCAGCAGCAGGGAGCGCGCCAGCAGCTCGGTGAGCTCCGGGCGCGGGACGCCGACGATCTGCCGGCGGGCGCCGGCGGGATTCGTGAGCGGTCCGAGCAGGTTGAAGGCGCTGCGCACGCCGAGCGCCTTGCGCGTCTCGCCGGCATGCCGCATCGAGGGATGGAACGTCGGCGCGAAGAAGAACCCGATACCGACCTGGTCCAGGCAGCGCTCGACGACCGGCGGCGGCGCGGCGACGTCGACGCCGAGGGCCTCGAGGACGTCCGCGCTCCCCGAGCGGCTCGAGACCGAGCGATTGCCGTGCTTGGCGACGCGCACGCCGCAGGCGGCGACGACGAGGGCGGCGCACGTCGAGATGTTGAACGTCCCGGACCGATCGCCGCCCGTCCCGCACGTGTCGAACACGTCGTCGAAACGCCGCGAGAGGGTGACCGCGTGCGCCCGCATCGTCCGGGCGAAGCCGACGATCTCGGCCGGCCGCTCGCCCTTCATCGCCAGGCCGATCAGCAGACCGGCGATTTGCGCCGGATGGGCGCGGCCGCCCATGATCTCCTCCATCGCCGCGGCGGCTTCGCCGCTCGTGAGGTCCTCGTGCCGGATCAGCTTCCCGATGAGCGCCGGGAACATCAGTCTCTCCCCTCCAGGAAGTTGCGCAGGATGCGGTGCCCCTCGCCCGTGAGGATCGATTCGGGGTGGAACTGGACGCCGAAGAGCGGCTTCGACCGGTGTCGCAGCCCCATGATCGCGCGATCCTCGCGCGTCCGCGCCGTCACGTCCAGCGCCGCCGGCAGCCCCACGTCGGACACGATCAGCGAGTGGTACCGCGAGGCCACGAACGGCCCCTCGATGCCGGTGAAGACCCCGCGGCCGTCGTGCTCGATGGTGGATGTCTTGCCGTGCATCGGCGTCTCCGCCCGGACCACCGATCCGCCGAAGGCGGCCCCCAGCGCCTGGTGGCCGAGGCAGACCCCGAGGATGGGCGTGGTCTCGCCGAGCGTCCGGATGACGTCCATCGTCACGCCGGCGTCCTCCGGCCGCCCCGGGCCGGGCGAAATCACGATGCGGCCGGGCTGCATCGCGGCGATCTCGGCGATGGTCGCCTGGTCGTTCCGGACCACGCGCACCTCCGCGCCGAGCTCGCCCAGGTACTGCACGAGGTTGTAGGTGAAGGAGTCGTAGTTGTCGACGACCAGAATCATGATGACAGCCCTCGCTGGGCGAGCTCGAGGGCCCGCAGCAGCGCGCGCGCCTTGTCGCGCGTCTCCTCGTATTCGGCCGTGGGGTTGGAGTCCATCACGATGCCGGCGCCGGCCTGCACGTAGGCCTTGCCGCCCGTCATGATGATCGTCCGGATCGCGATGCAGAAGTCGAGGTTCCCCGCGAAGTCGAGGTACCCCACGGCGCCGGCGTAGAGGCCGCGGCCCGCCGGCTCGAGGTCCCGGATGATCTGCATCGCCCGCACCTTCGGGGCGCCCGACACGGTGCCCGCCGGGAAACAGGACACCAGCGCGTCGAGCCGGTCCCGGTCCTCCGCCAGCCGTCCCTCGACGACCGACGTGAGGTGCATCACGTGCGAGAACCGCTCGAGGCCCATGAACTGCGACACGCGGACCGAGCCGAACTCGCTGACGCGTCCGACGTCGTTGCGTCCCAGATCCACCAGCATCACGTGCTCGGCGCGCTCCTTCTCGTTGCCCTTCAGCTCCTCGGCGAGGCGCTGATCCTCCTCGGCCGATCGTCCGCGCGGCCGGGTGCCGGCGATCGGGTGGGTCTCGACGTGGGATCCCTCGACCCGCACCAGCATCTCCGGCGACGACCCGACGACCGACACGCTCCCCATCCGCACGAAGTACATGTACGGCGACGGGTTCACGTGCCGGAGCGCGCGGTACACGGTCAGCGGGTCGGCCGACACGTCCGCCTCGAAGCGCTGCGACAGCACGACCTGGTAGATGTCGCCCGCGGCGATGTGCTCCTTCCCGATCCGGACGGCATCCTCGAACTGCTCGCGCGTGTGGTTGGAGCGGACGTCGATGAGCTCCGGCGATCCGGCCGGCGTCCGCGACAGGCCACGCTCCAGTTCGCCCTCGAGGAACTGGATCTTGGCGCAGGCGAAGGCGTAGAGCGACGCGAGGTCGTCGTCGGCCGTGACGCGCGCGTTCGCGATGATGAGGATCCGGTGCTGGACGTGATCGAACGCGAGCACCGTGTCGAACAGCATGAAGCCCGCGTCGTCGGCGCCGTCGGGCGATGTGCCCAGGTCGCCGAGCACCGGCTCGAACCAGGATGCCGCCCCGTAGCCGAAGTAGCCGACCGCGCCGCCCGTGAATCGCGGCAGATCGGGCACGAACGGCGAGCGGTAGTCCGCCATCAGCTGGCGGAGCATCTCGACGAACGGCCCCTCGTGCTCGACGACCGAGCCCCCGCGCTCGATGGTGGTCCGGCCGCCGCGCGAGCGGAGGATGAGGAAGGGGTCCTTGCCGAGGAACGAGTAGCGGCCCACGTGTTCCCCGCCCTCGACGCTCTCGAGGAGGAACGCGTAGTCGGCGTGCTCGGCGATCTTCAGGAAGGCCGACACCGGTGTCAGGAGGTCGGCGACGATTTCCTTGCAGACCGGCACGAAGGTGCCCCGGAGGGCGAGGTCCTTGAACGTCTCGAACGAGGTGATCTTCATCGGTCAAACTCCGCCAGAGCCGCGAGTGCCGCCTCCCGCATGACGGCGGCCGGTGGGCGCGCGCCCGTCCACCAGGCGAACTGCGCCCGGGCCTGTTCCACGAGCATGTCGAGGCCGCCGACGACCCGGGCGCCCCTGCGCTCGGCGTCGGCGAGGAGCCGCGTCCGCGGCGGGTTGTAGATCAAGTCGTACACCGTGCCGCCGCCCAGGTCCCCGGCCGGGACCGGCGTGGCGTCCACGTGCGGGTGCATGCCGATCGGCGTGCAGTTGACGAGCAGATCCCAGCTTCCCGCTTCCGGCGGCCAGGCGGCCGCCGATCCCCCGGCGAGCGCCGCCACCGCGCGCGCCTTCCCGCGGTCGCGCGCATGCACCCGCACGACGGCACCGTGCATGCCGAGCGCGACGGCCACGCTGCGGGCCGCGCCCCCGGCGCCCAGAATGGACGCGCGCACGCCGCGAAGTCCGGCGGGGTCGCCGAGCGGTGCGAGGAACGCCTCGACGTCGGTGTTGTCGCCGACCCAGCGTCCCTCGCTCACGCGGACCGTGTTCACGGCCCCGACGCGCCGGGCCAGCGCGCTCGCCTCGTCGACGCGCTCGTACACGTCCACCTTGAAGGGCGTCGTCACGCTCGCCCCCTGCAGGTTCATCGCGCGCCCGAATCCCACGAAGTCGTCCGTATCGGCGGCCGCGAGCGGCAGGTACACCGCGTCGTGTCCGGTCGCCGCGAAGGCCGCGTTGTGCATCGCGGGCGAGACCGAATGCGCGACGGGCCGCCCCGCCAGGCCGTAGAGCGCGGTGGCGTCCGAGAGGCTCCGGACGCGGAACTCCGTGAGCAGGCGGGCGAGGGCAACCTGTCCGACCGCCCGCTGATCACCGGCGTACGTCCACGCGGATCCGAAGCGGGACGGGAGGACCCGGGACACGAGGCCCGCCTCGCCCATCGCAATCAGGACGATCCGTCCGTCGCGGCCGGCCCGTCGGCCGAGCGCCGCGAGCGGCGGGCAGTCGCACAGCCGATTCGCCTGCACGGCGACTTTCACGATCCCGGCGCCCGTCGCCCGCATCGCGTGCAGGCGCGCTTCGAGATCGGCCGGCACGCCCGCGAAATCGTGCGACGAGAGCACGACCCGGGCCGCCGCCTCGCCCGCGACGAGGTCGCCGAAGCCCGCACGCCACTCGACGTCCACGTACTCCGCGCCGAGCGCCAGCGCCTCGGCGAGCAGGCGGCGCCGCTCGTCCTCGCTGCCGGCGAATGCGCCGCCCTCCCAGACGGGCCGGCAGGTGACGACGACGGGCCGCCGCCGGTCCGCGAGCGCCGCGGCCACGTCGGGATCGCGCACCGTATCGAGACGAAGCTCGATCAGATCGGCACCGGCGACGGCGTCGCGGCGGCGCCGCAGCTCCGCCATGGTCGCGGCGGTCACGGTGGCACAGACGGCTGGCTGCATCTCCGAACACATAAAAAAAGCCTCTTCAACCGCAGGGCTGAAGAGGCTCGGGGAACTCGGTCGCGCGGTGGCAGGTCAGGCCAATGCGGAAGCCTCTTCAGAGGGACTCCAATACCACCGCCACGCGAAGTTCGCGGACGTCACGGTCGAGCCGTCGAAGTGGTGGAAGACCCTCTCTGCCACAAGGCCCCTGACGATAGCAGAGGGCCTTTTCGGTGTCAACAAAATCGCCATTTCTCCTTGACCAGCAAGCACTTCTCCCGTATAACGAAATCAGGAGTCATGCCCGCCCGATCCCTCCCTGTTCTGGCCCTGTTCCTCGTCGGAAGCCTGGTGGTGCTGAGCGCGGCGGCGCCTCAGATGGGGGTGCAGGAGATCCGTCCCGGCATGGTCGGCGTCGGCCGGACCGTCTTCGACGGCACCCGGGTCGAGGAATTCCGGGTGGACGTGATCGGCGTGCTCCAGAACCTCATGGGCCCGAATCGCAATCTGATTCTGGCCAAGCTCGAGGGCGGTCCGCTCGCCAATACCGGCGTGATTGCCGGCATGAGCGGGAGCCCGGTCTACATCGACGGCCGTCTGATCGGCGCCGTCTCCTACTCGCTTGGCACCTTCTCCAAGGAGCCCATCGCGGGCATCACGCCGATCGAAGAGATGACCGACGCGACCGCCTTCGACACACCGCGTCCGCACGCCGCGCGCATCCAGCTGCAGTACCCGCTGACGCCCGACTCGCTCACGATGGCCTTCCGGCGGGCGCTCGACTGGAATCGTCCCTTTGCCGCGCGTCAGGGCGACACGCGCCTGGTCGCCGGTGCGTCGGCGGCGGGCGTCGACGCGGGCGCGCTCGGCACGCTGCTCCGTCCCATCGCGACCCCGCTCGTCATGGGCGGCTTCGAGCCCGACCTCGCCGACATGCTCGGCTCGGCCTTCCGCGATCAGGGCTTCGTGCCGATGGGCGGTGGACCGGTCGGGCCTGCTCCCGGCGAGATGCCGTTCGACGGCCCGCTCAAGCCAGGCGACGCCGTCGGCGTGGAGCTCGTCAACGGGGACCTCATTCTCGGCGCGACCGGCACGGTCACGCAGGTGGACGGCGACCGCGTCTACGCCTTCGGCCACCCGCTCTACAACCTCGGACCCACCGAGTTCCCGATGACGCGGGCGTACGTGTACACGGTCCTGCCCAGCCTGTTCTCCTCGATGAAGCTGTCGACGACGGGCCAGGTGATCGGCACGTTCCTGCAGGACCGGGCGACGGCGATTGCGGGCAAGCTCGGGCCGGGCCCGCAGATGCTGCCGGTCACCGTCACGCTCGACTCGGGCCGCGGGTCGCCGCGGACGTTCCACTTCGGCGTGGTCAACGACCAGCTCTTCGCGCCGCTCATGACGTACGCCACGATCCTCAACACGCTCGGATCCTACGAGCGGCAGATGGGGGCGGCGAGCTTCACGGTGAGCGGCCACGCCTCGATCAAGGGACACGAGGCGGTCGCCTTCGACAACATGTTCTCGGGCGACGAGGCGTCGATCGGCGCCGCGTCCTACATCGTCACGCCGATCACGCTGCTCATGGACAACGCGTTCGAACCGGTCGATCTCGAAGGCGTCGACGTGACCATCCACGCCAGCGAGGAGCCGCGCACGGCCACGCTCGAGCGCGTGTGGCTCGACGACCCGCGCCCGCGGCCGGGCCGCACCGTCCCGTTGAAAGTGCTGCTGCGGACCTATCGCGGCGAGGACATCCTCCGCACCGTCCCGATCCAGATTCCGGCGAACGCCGACGGCACGCTGACCCTGCTCGTCGCCGACGGCTCGCGACTGGCCCAGACCGAGCAGCGCGAGACGCGGCTGCCGCAGCAGGACCAGGACGTCTCGCAGCTGATCCGGTCGCTCAACGACGGGCGGCGCAACGACACGCTGTACGTGAAGCTGCTGGGGGCCCAGCCCGGGGCCGTCGTCAACGGTGAGCTGCTCTCGGCGCTCCCGCCGTCGGTCCTGTCGGTGCTCGAGGCCGACCGGCACAGCGGCAGCTTCAACCCGCTCTACACGACGACGCTCGGCGAGTGGTCGGTGCCGACCGACGAGGCCGTCAGCGGGTCGCGCACGCTCACGATCACGGTCTCGCCGAACTGACAGCAGCCTTCGCGGTTCACGACTCCATGCCGACATCCTCACCGGTTCCCCATGCGCGCCCCGCCGTCAGGGCGCGCCGGGCGCTCGCGCTGGCCGCAGCCATCCTCATAGCCGGCGCCGTTGCCACCGTCCTGAGGGCGTCCTCACCTCAGTTCTTCGAGGCCGCCACCCAGGACGATTTCCTCAAGGGCGAGGTCACGAACCTGTCGATCGACGCCGAGGGACGGCTCGCACTTGGCTTCGCCACCGAGCTCGTCTACGAGAGCTCCTCGCCGTTCCTCTGGTCGGTCACGCCGGGCCCCGACGACACGATGTTCATCGGCAGCGGCAACGACGGACGCGTGTTCCGCGTGGATGCGTCCGGACGCGGCTCGCTGCTCTTCGATTCCGCCGAGCTCGAGGTGCACGCGCTCGCGCCGGGCCCCGACGGCAGCCTCTTCGTGGGTACGTCGCCGGACGGACGGATCTACAAGGTCGCCCGCGACGGCACGGCGACGACCTTCTTCGATCCCGACGACAAGTACATCTGGGCCCTGGCGACGGACGCGGCGGGCAACCTCTACGCTGGAACCGGCGAGCACGGCCTCGTCTACAAGATCGCCCCCGACGGCACCGGCAAGCCGTTCTACGACACGAAGGCGACGCACGCCGTCGCCCTGGCCTTCGACCATGCGGGCAACCTCCTCGTGGGCACCGGTTCGCCGGGCCGCGTGATCCGGGTGGATCCCTCGGGCAAGGGGTTCGTCCTGCTCGACTCGCCGTTCGACGAGATCCACGCGCTCCGCTTCGACAGCCAGGGCGTTCTGTATGCAGCCGCCCAGAACGCCAGGGCACCGGCTCCCGCACCCTCGCAGTCGACCTCGCAGGCGGCGCCGAGCGCACCGGCGCCATCCCGGCAGCCCACCGCGTCGGTGTCGGTCGAGGTGACGAGCGTCACGGTGGCCGACACGTCGTCGACGCCACAGCCGACCGCGGCGTCGCGCGCCAGCCACGGCGTCACCATGGGCGCCGTGTATCGCATTCCGCCCGACGGCCTGTGGGACGAAATCTGGGAATCGCGCGACGACGCCCCCTACGACATCGCGTTCGAGGACGGGAGCTCGGTCCTCGTGGCCACGGGGAACGACGGAAAGATCTTCCGGCTGGCCGGGAATCCGCCCGTGCCTTCGCTGGTGGCGCGCGCCGAGGCCCAGCAGGTCACGTCGCTCTTCCGCGACCGCCAGGGGCGAATCACCTACGCGACGGCCAACCCGGGCAAGCTGTTCCGCCTCTCGTCGAACCGAGCGACCGACGGCACGTACGAGTCCGAGGCTCTGGACGCCCAGATGGTATCGAGCTGGGGGGCCGTGAGCTGGCGCGCGACGGCGCCGTCAGGCACCTCGGTCGCGATCGCGACCCGGTCGGGCAACACGGAGACGCCCGACGACACGTGGAGCGACTGGTCCGCCGCCTACACGACGCCGGACGGGTCCGCGATCACGAGCCCGAAGGCGCGCTACCTCCAGTGGCGCGCGACGCTGCACGGGACCGCCGGCGCGAGTCCCGTCCTCACCTCCGTGCGCGCAGCCTACCTCCAGCGCAACGTCCGTCCGGTCGTGCAATCGATCACCGTCCACCCGCCCGGCATCGTGTTCCAGAAGCCGTTCAGCACGGGTGAACCCGATCTCGCCGGGTTCGACAACGAGACGACGCCCGCCCGGCGCCTCGAGGAAGCGGCGGCGAACAGCAACAACGGCAACTCCCAGACGCCGGCGCTCGGACGGCGCGCGTACGAGAAGGGCCTCGAGACGCTGATCTGGCGCGCGGACGATGCGAACGGGGACGATCTGCGCTACGACCTCTACTACCGTCGGGAAGACCAGACGGGCTGGACGGTCCTCCGCACCGGGCTCACCGACCCGATCTTCGTGTGGGACACGACGACCGTCCCCGACGGCACGTACTTCGTGCGGGTCGTCGCCTCCGACGCGCCGTCGAACGCCCCGGCCGAGGCGCTCGAGGGCGAGTCGACGAGCGACGCCTTCGACATCGACAACACGCCGCCCGCGATCAGCGGCGCGACCGCCCGCATCGACGGCACGCGCACGCGGCTCGCTCTCGACGTGACCGACAGCCACTCACGGATCGGCCAGGTCGAGTACTCGCTCGACGGCCTCAGCTGGGTGACGGTCTTCCCCGCCGACGGGATCTCCGATTCGCCGAAGGAACACTACGAGGTGACGATCGAGGGCCGACCGGACGCACGGGGCATCACGCTGCGCGCGTCGGACGCCATGAACAACGTCACCATGGCGCACGTCGAGCCGCGCTGAGCGCGGCCGACTCCCACGACAAGACGGCGTCCGGGTTCAGGCGATGGCGGACGGGCGCGGATCGTGCGTGCGCGCGATCCGCTTCTTCGCGGTCGGAGTCCGCGCCGACGCGTCGTCGACGGTCTTGGCGGGAACCGGCGCGTGCTTCACGCGCTCCTCGGGGCGGACGGTGGTATTGGCCACGACCCAGACCATGTTGAGGGCCACCGGCCCGTCGTCGGACTGGGCGGGCTCGAACCGCGCGCGCGACACCGCGTCCATCACGCCCTCGATCCGGCCGGCCTCCCCGAGCCACGGGCCTCCGTGCGCGTGCAGCAGCTCGAGGCTGGAGATCGTGCCCTCGCGCGTGACGACCGCGGACAGCGCGAAGACCGCGTCGGCCTCGCCCGCACTCCCCGACTCGGCCGGATCGAGCACGCGCGGCAGCTGGACGCGGCCGTAGATGTGCATCGGGTTCTCGTTCGACCCCGGCGAGCTGAGAATACTGACGATCGCGCCGAGCGAGTCGGGTTCGGCGGTGGTCGCGAACCGGAACATCCCGAACGTGATCGTCGCGCACACCAGCGTCGCGATCGTCGCGCTCAGCGCGGCATAGACGAAGTGCATGTCGTCGAAGAGCCCGCGCACCCACGACCCGAACGACGCGCCCGCCTCGACTTCCGCCCGGTTGACCACGGCGGACTCGAACCCTTCGGCTTCGTCGACGTCCAGGGCCAGCCGGCCGACGGCCACCTGACGCAGCTCCGCCCGGAGCCCCTGGAGCTCCTCGAAGACCGCCGAGCAGGCGGCGCAGCCGTCGAGGTGCGCGCGCACCGCGATCTGCTCGCCGACGGACAGCTCCTCGTCGAAGAACGCCTCGAGCGACTCGCGCATGTCCCTGCACGGAATCAGCGTCATGACAGCCTCGCTTCGCGAAGCTGCTCGCGGAGCGTGTGACGCGCCCGCGTCAGCCGCGACTTCACAGTCCCGATCGCCACGCCGAGCGAGTAGGCAATTTCCTCGTAGCTGAGACCGTCGATCTCGCGCAGGACGACGGCCGTGCGCTGTTCGAACGGCAGGTCCGCCAGCGCCGCCCAGAGCTGCTCGGCCAGCTGCTTGCGCGCCAGCTCCCGCTCCGGCGTCACGTCCCCGGACGACCGCATGTCGCCGTGCGTCGCGATGTGCTCGTCGAGTGAAACCTGGTCCGCGCGGTGGCGCCGGCGCCAGAACCGGTGCCGGTTCCGCGCCTGGTTCACGGCAATGCGGTAGATCCAGGTCCGCAGGCTCGAGTGGCCGCGGAAGCGGTGAATCGTGCGGAAGACCCGGAGGAAGACTTCCTGTGACAGGTCGAGCGCTTCGTCGCGGTCGCCCAGCAGGTTCATGGCGAGCTGAACCACCATCCGCTGGTGCTCGTTGACCAGGTCCGCGCAGGCGACCTGGTCCCCTGCCGTACACCTCCGCACCAGCGAGGCGTCATGCCCCTCGACTTCCGACCAGGTGACCAGCCGCGCTTCCTTCACCCAGGACTCCCCAACGGACCGGTATGCGCCAGTAACTGGTACCACTATATAGGACTTGGACCCCATCTTGGAGCGGAAGTTCCGGGGTAGGATTAAGACTTCCCGTCCATGCGTCGCCTCTTTCTCGCGCTCGCCCTCCTGCTGCTCCTCGCTGGCGGGGGCGTTCTGGTCTACCAGGCGGCCCGGGCGCGCGACTACCGCAGCCTGATGACCCAGGGAGATGCGGCGCTCGCCGCCGATCAGACCTTCGGTGCCGTCGAGGCGTACAGCGGGGCCGTCGCGCTGCGTCCGGACTCGATGCTGGCGCACTTGCGGCGCGCCGAGACCTACCAGCGCCGCGGGGACCTCGAGGCCGCCGCGCGCGACTTCCGCACCGCGGCCGGGCTCGATCCGACTGCGCCCCGGCCCCTGAACGAGCTCGGCGACGTGCTTTACTCGCTTCAGCGCTACAGCCGCGCCGCCGAGACCTACGAGGCCTACCTGCGCCTCGACGATCGATCGGCCCAGGTCGACTACAAGCTGGCGCTCGCCCGCTATCGAGCGGGCGACCTGTCGGGAACTCTCGACGCGCTCCGGCGAACCGTCGCCGTCGACGCCCACCTCGCCGACGCCTACTACCTGATGGGGGTATGCCTGCGGGACAGCGGCCGGCCGGCCGACGCCGTGAAGCCGCTGGACCGGGCCATCGCACTGGCGCCCGACCTCGTCCCGGCACGCGAGGAACTGGCCGACCTCTACGGCACGCTCGACCGGCGCACCGACCAGCTCGAGCAGCTCCAGATCATCGCCGGCCTCGACCGCGATCACGTGGAACGCCAGATAGCGGTCGGGCTCGCCTACGCCCGCGCCGGCGATCCCGACCTGGCGGTCCGGACGCTGGGCCGGGCGCTGGAGAAGACGCCCGGGCAGCCCCGGATCTACGAGGCGCTGGGCCGGGTCTGGCTCAACATCGCGCAGACCCGCCGCGACCGCGTGGCGCTCAGCAAGGCGCTCGAAGCCCTGGGCCGCGTCGCCGCGAACCCGGGGGCCTCCAGCGAGGCGCTGGAGCTCTTCGGTCGGGCGCTCGAGCTCGATGGCCAGATCGACGCCGCCGAGCGCACGCTGCTGCAGGCCGCGACCCGGAAGCCGGTGGCTTCCTCGGCCCTGCTGGCCTACGCCGACGCCGCCGAGCGCGACTCGCACCTCGACGCGGCGCGTACCGCCCTGATGCAGTACCGTGCGCTCGAGCCGGACGGCTCGAGCGACCTGCGCGTCGCGGCCCGGCTCGGCGCCCTGTCGGCGAAGCTGCACGAGGATCAGACGGCCGTCGCCTGGTTCGAACAGGCGGTCGACCTGTCTCCCCACGACGCCGTCCTGCTGGCCGATCTGGCGAGCGCGCAGCTCCGACTCGGCTGGCGCGCCGACGCGAAGGCGACCGCCGCGCGCGGGCTCGCCGAGGACCCGCACAACGCCACGCTCGCCGCGCTCTCGCGACGCCTACGGTAGCGGCGGCGGCTGCACCCCGCCGGTCATCTTCGGATCGCTCCAGTCCCGCAGGCCGTCGCCCAGGAAGTTGAAGCCGAGCACGAGCAGCGCGATTGCCAGCCCGGGGAAGATCGTCAGGTGCGGCGCGTCGAGCAGGTGCGCCCGCCCGCCGTTGAGCATCGTGCCCCAGCTCGGCGTCGGCGGCTGCACGCCGAGACCGAGGAAGCTGAGCGCGGCCTCGCTGAGAATCGCGCCGGCCATGCCCAGCGTGGCCTGCACGACCACCGCGGGCATGGCCACGGGGATGATGTGCCGCCAGAGCAGTCGCGTCCGGCTGGCGCCGAGCGCCTTGGCGGCCTGGACGTAGTCGAGCTCCCGCGCCTTGAGCGTCTGGCCGCGCACCAGACGCGCGTAGCCCACCCAGCCGCCGATCGTCAGCGCGATGAGCACGTTGCGCAGGCTCGGCCCGAGGACGGCGACGAGGGCAATCGCGAGCAGCAGTCCCGGAAACGCGAGCAGCATGTCGATCACGCGGCTGATCACGTCATCGACGAGGCCGCCCATGTAGCCGGCGACCGCGCCGAGCACCGTGCCCACGGTGCCCGAGACGCCGACGACGGTCACGCCCACGAAGAAGGAAATCCGGGCGCCCGCCAGGACCCGCGCCAGGATGTCGCGCCCCAGCTCGTCGAGGCCGAAGGGATGGAGCAGGCTGGGCCCCGCCAGGCGCAGGGCGAGGTTCTGGCTGGCGGCGTCGAACGGGGCGAGCCACGGCCCGAAGATCGCCGCGAGCGCGGCCAGCCCGACGATGAGGGCGCCGGTCTTCAGCATCGTCTACTCGTACCGGATCCGCGGGTCCAGCAGTCCGTACGCCAGGTCGGTGAGGAGATTCACCGACACGTAGGTCACCGCGATGAGCAGGATGCAGCCTTGCACGAGCGGATAGTCGCGGAAGCTGATCGACTGGATGAGGAGGCGTCCCACCCCCGGCCACGCGAAGATGGTCTCGGTGATGACCGCGCCGGTGAGCAGCATGCCGACCTGCAGCCCGAGGATTGTGACGATCGGGATCAGGCTGTTCCGGAAGGCGTGCACGAGCACGCTGCGGGCGCGCGAGAGTCCGCGCGCCCGCGCGGCCAGCACGTAGAGCTCCCGGAGCTCCTCGAGCACGCTGGCGCGCGTCATGCGGGCGAGTACCGCCGCCAGCGGCGCGCCCAGCGTGATCGCCGGGAGCACGAGATTGGCGAACGTGCCGCGCCCCGACACCGGCAGCCACCCCAGCTGGACCGAGAAGATGATGGCGAGCAGCGGGCCGAGCCAGAAGTTGGGGATCGAGATCCCGAGCAGCGAGACCGTCGTGGCCACGTGATCCACGGTCGTCCCCGCATTCACCGCGGCGATGATGCCCAGCGGAATGGCGATCGCAATCGACACGAGCATGGCGGCCGCGGCCAGCTCGATGGTCGCGGGCATGCGATCGCGGATGGCGGCGACGACGGGCTCATTCGTGCGGAGCGACGTTCCCAGGTCGCCCGTGACCACGCCGTGCAGGTAGCGCGCGTACTGGACGTAGAGGGGCTGATCGAGGCCGAGCCTGACGCGCAACTCCGCGATGTCCCTCGGCGAGGCGCTCTCCCCCAGCATCGCCTGGACGGGGTCGCCGGGCACCAGATGGATCAGCAGGAACACCAGCGTCACCACGCCCAGCAGGACGGGGATGGTGAGCAGGAGGCGGCGAACGACGAACGTGATCATGTCCGGTGCCGGCTCTCGATCCCCAGCCTCTTCATCAGCTTCGTGAGCCCCTGTCGCGTGATGCCGAGCTCGGACGCCGCGCGCGTCTGGCGCCCGCCCGCGCGGGCGAGGGCCGCCCGCACGAACCGTTCCTCGAACGCCCGCCTCGCCGGTTCGAGCCGCCCGTCCACGGGCGCACGCGACGCCCTCAGCTCGGGCGGAAGGGCCCCGGCGCGCACGACCCCGCGCCTCGGACAGCGGACGGCCAGGGCCGCGAGCACGTTCTGCAGTTCCCGGACGTTGCCGGGCCAATCATAACGCGTGAGCGCGTCGACGGCATCCGTGCCGAGCGTCGCCCGCGAGCCGACCTGCACGGCCGCGCCGCGCCAGGCGGCGTCGATCAGCAGCGTGATGTCCTCGCGGCGCTCCCGCAGCGGCGGCAGCGCGATGCGCAGGACATCCAGGCGGTAGACCAGATCGCGCCGGAACCGTCCGGCCTCGGCTTCCTCGCGGAGCTCGCGATTGGTGGCGGTGATGAGCCGCACGTTCACCCGGCGCGCGACGTTCTCGCCCACCCGGCGCAGCTCGCCGTCCTGCAGGACCCGCAGCAGCTTCGCCTGCGCGCGCGGCGACAGCTCGCCCACCTCGTCCAGGAACAGGGTGCCGCCATCGGCCTCCTCGAAGACGCCGGCCCGGTCCGTCGCCGCGCCGGTGAACGCGCCGCGCGCGTGGCCGAACAGCTCGGCCTCGACCAGATCCTCGGGGAGCGCCGCGCAGTTGACGGAGACGAAGGCCCGCGCAGCCCGCCGACCGCCCCGCCACAGCGCACGCGCCACGAGCTCCTTGCCCGTCCCGCTCTCGCCCGACACGAGCACGGGAAACGGCGCCGGCGCCGCGGCGTCGACCGCACGTCGGACCCCCTGCATCGCCTCGCTCGTCCCGACGAGCTCCGTCTCGCTGGCCGCAAGCCGGACCCGCCGGTCGGCCAGGATCGCCGACACGAGCGGCGCCACGGCGGCCGCCGCCAGTCCGAACAGGCCGGAGGCGTGCGCTCGGCCCCGGCACGATCCGAGCGGCCACGAGACGACGACCGCGCCGAGAACGCGGCCTGCACAGGCGATCGGCGCGGCGGAGGCCGCGGCGCCCTCGACGCCTCTCGGCTCGATCGGGAGGCCGAGCGCGACGCAGCGTGCAGCGCTCGACGCGTCCCCGCGCCGGCCGTCCCGCACGAGCAGTTCGCACCCGCCGCCGTGGCAGGCGAAGATGCTCACGCCGCCCGCGCCGGTCTGGTGCCGGAGCCGCGCGCACACCTCGCGCAGCACGGCGAGATCGTCGCCGACCGTCTGGCACGCCTGCACGATCTGGACGAGACAGCCCCCGAGACCCGCGGCCCCGCCGTCGGCGCGCTCGGCGGCCGGGAGCAGCAAGGCGAGGCCGTGAAGACCCGTCGCGGCGACATGGCGCGCGAGCGCCGACGACGGGTCGCCGCGCCTGGCGACCTCGCCGACGAACGCGATCTGGGCGCGCAGCAGCGGCGGGAGCCTCGGCGCGAGGCGGTCCAGGTCTCGCAGGATCGGGCCGGCGTCCCGCGCACGGCCGAGACGCCGCAGGCTCTCCGCGATCAGCAGCCGGCCCGTGACCGTGCACACGGGGTCGCGCGCGACCCGTCCTGCCGCGATGGCCGTCGCCCCGTGCGGCCCGACCGCGTCCAGATCGCCGGCACCCAGGTGCGCCCACGCGGCCGCGACGGCCGCCAGCCCCCGCGCCGACGCCCCGGGCAGCTGTTCCGCCAGGCCGCGGGCCGCGCGCGCGCGTCCGAGCGCTCCCTCGAGATCGCCCGTCCCGAGCGCGAGCAGGACGCGGACGCAGGCCGCAGGCAGACACCGCGTCGGGTCGCTGCCCCTCAGCATCGTCTCGGCCTCGTGGAAACGGCCCCGCCACCACAGGCAGCGCGCCAGTTCGGCCCTCGCCAGCGTCACCTCGGCGTCCGCGGTCCGCGCGGCAGCGGCGACCGCCGCCGTCAACACGCGCTCCGCGTCGTCGAGGCGGCAGAGGTCGATCCACGCGCGCCCCGCCAGCAGGGCCACCTGAAGGGCTTCCCCGTCGCCGACGCGCGCGCCGTACTCCCGCGCGTCCTCGGCGGCGGACAGGGCCTCGCGCGCGCGGCCCCGCGCCATCAGGGTCTCGGCGAGACGCAGCGCGCCCCGCTTCGCTTCGCGCCACGCGCCGTGCCGCGCCGCGGTCCTCGCCGCCTCCCGGAGCGCGCGCTCTCCGGCCGCGCGCCGTCCTCGGGCGAAGAGCTCCACGGCCCTGTCGATCTCGCGCGCCGCCTCCGCCCCCGCCTCGCATGGTTCCGGCTCCGCTGCCGGCCGACTGGCGTCCCGACGGCCGGCGATGTCGACGAGGTACGGCACCGCCCGTTCGGCGAGGCGGCAGGAGGCCACGCGGCGTCGCGGCGCAGCCGGCGGCTCGCGGACGACCCGGACACAGTCGATACCCGGGATCTCCACTCTGGTCGCCAGCACGCCCGCGTGCGGTCGCGGTGACGCGAGACACCGGCCGGCGAGCACCGCCCACATCCGGCTCACCTCGCGGGCGACGTCCTGCCCCGCGCAGCGCTCCCCGAGGATGAACAGGCTGCGGTCCTTCAGCAGCGCGAACAGTTCCTCGCGGTATCCGCGCGGAGGGGCGGCGACCCAGTCGAGCGCCAGCGGCACGAAGCCCGCGATCCTCGCCCTCCGGGCGAGCAGCCGCAGGGCCGCCAATCGCGCGGGCACCGGCTCGCCCTGCACGCCGACCAGCCGCGGGGTGGGGTCGTCGCTGCAGGCGAACAGCTCGTCGAGTCCGGTCTCGTCGATGAAGAGCGCGCGCGGCGCGCCTGACACGACGTCCAGCGTCCCGTCGGGCGCGCTCCAGGCTTCGAACCGGCGCGACTCCCCGACGATGCCGTAGTCGACGAGGGCTGCCCGGCCGACCGGCCCCTGCCGTTGCCTCGCGTCGCACCGCTCGCTCCAGACGCTCGCTTCGGCGACGCCGGCCGGAGCGAGCCGACGCAGCCACACGCGGAGACGGGTCGCGAGGTCGACCGCGACGTTCGCGTCGGTGATGAGAAATCGATCGGCGACCAGATCCACGTCCCGGTGTCGCTGCAAGAACGCCGCCCCCGCGGATCGCGAGCCGCAGCGCGCGGCCGCGCCCGGAACGGTGCAGGAAGTTCGTATAAAATGGCCGGGCGATGCTGCGATTTCTGACTGCGGGCGAGTCGCACGGCAAGGGGCTCGTGGCGATCCTCGAAGGCATGCCCGCGGGACTGCCGATCGACTTCGACGCCGTCACCGCCGATCTGCGGCGGCGTCAGGGCGGGTACGGACGAGGGCGGCGGATGGCGATCGAGTCCGACCGCGCCGAAGCGCTCGGCGGCGTCCGGCACGGTCTGACGACGGGCGCGCCCATCGCGCTCTTCATTCCGAACAAGGACTGGGAGAACTGGCAGCGGACCATGGCGGTCGAGCCCGAGCCGCCGGCGACCGCGACGGGTTCCGATCGCCCCCTCGTCACGCGCCCGCGGCCGGGCCACGCCGACCTGGCCGGCGCGATCAAGTACGAACAGGACGACATCCGCAACGTCCTGGAGCGCGCCAGCGCGCGCGAGACGGCGGCGCGCGTCGCCATCGGGGCCATCGCCCGCCAGTTCCTGGCGCGCCTCGAGACGCGGATCGGCAGCCACGTCGTCTCGATCGGCGACGTCTCGATCGCCGATTCCCTCGCCGTCTCCTTCGACGTGATTGAGGCGATCGATCCGGACAGCCCGCTCCACTGCGCCGATCGCGACGTCGAGCAGCGCATGATCGCGGCCATCGACCGGGCGCGGGAGGCCGGCGACACGCTCGGCGGCAACTTCGAGGTGGTGGCGCACGGCGTGCCCATCGGTCTCGGCAGCCACGTGCAGTGGGATCGGAAGCTCGACGGACGGCTCGCGCAGGCGCTCATGTCGATCCCGGCCATCAAGGCGGTCGGCATCGGACGCGGCGCGGCGGTCGCGGGCCTCCCGGGCTCGAAGGTTCACGACGAGATCGTGCTCGCCCCGGCGGGATCGCCCACCGGCCTCGCCCGGCCGACCAACAACGCCGGCGGCCTCGAGGGCGGGATCACGAACGGCGAGGATCTGCGCGTCACCGCGTCGATGAAGCCGATCGCCACCCTCATGAAGCCGCTGCGATCGGTCGACCTCGCCACGATGGCGCAGAGCCCGGCGACGATCGAGCGCAGCGACGTCTGCGCCGTCACGGCGGCCGCGGTCGTGGGCGAAGCCATGGTGGCCTTCGTCCTCGCGGCCGCCGCACTCGAGAAGTTCGGCGGCGACACGGTCGACGACGTCGTCGCCGCCTGGCAGGCCTGCCGCGAGCGCGCGGCCCGGCGCTTCGCGCGCCGGTGATGACGCCCCGACGGCCCCCCCGCGGATGTTGAGACCGATCCTGAAGTTCGGCGACGAGACGCTCCACCAGCCGGCGCATCCCGTCGACGCGATCACGCCGGACATCGACCAGCTCGTCGGCGACATGATCGAGACGATGTACGCCGCGCCCGGCGTCGGGCTGGCGGCGCCCCAGGTCGGCGTTCCACTCCGCCTCTTCGTCGTCGACGTGTCGGTCGGGCGCGACCCCGACAGCCTCATCGTGATGATCAACCCGGAGTTCGTCGAGCGCGAGGGCACGCAGCTCGAGGAAGAAGGCTGCCTGAGCATCCCCGGCTTCCAGGCGACGGTTCTCCGTCCGACGCGCGCCGTCGTGCGCGGCCTCGACCGCACGGGCCGGGAGCAGCAGCGGGAAGGCACGGGGCTCCTCGCCCGCGCGTTCCAGCACGAAATGGATCACCTCGACGGCAAGCTGTTCGTCGATCGTCTGCGCGGGATCAAGCGCGACATGATCGTCCGCAAGATCAAGAAACTCACGCGCGCGGGCAAATGGTGACGGGCGACCCGCTCCGAGTCGTCTTCTTCGGCACGCCGGCCTTCGCCGTGCCGACGCTCGACGCGCTGCTCGCCTCACGCCACGTGGTGGCGGGCGTCGTGACGCAGCCGGATCGCCCCCGCGGCCGCGGCCAGCAGACGACCGACGCACCGGTCAAGGCCAGAGCCACCGCCGCCGGCCTGCCGATCCTGCAGCCGGCCCGTCTCTCGGAGCGTTCCTTTCTCGATGCCCTGATCGGACTCCGCGCCGATCTCGGCGTCGTCGCCGCGTACGGGCGGATCCTGTCCGACGCGGTCCTCGCCGCCCCGCGCCTCGGGATGGTCAACGTGCATGCGTCGCGGCTGCCGCGCTACCGCGGCGCCGCCCCGGTCCATCGCGCCGTGATGGCCGGCGACGTGGAGACGGGCGTCACGATCATGCGCGTCGTGCGCGAGCTCGACGCCGGCCCCATGCTGGCCGCCGTCGCACGCCCGATCGGCCCCGACGAGACGAGCGAAGACGTCGAGCGCGGTCTGGCCACGGCCGGCGCCGCGCTCCTGGTCACGACCGTCGACCGCATGGCCGCCGGCCCCCTGGACGAAGTCCCGCAGGACGATGCCGCCGCGACCTACGCCCCCCGGATCACGCGGGCCGACGGGGCAATCGACTGGACCCGGACCGCACGCGGCATCCACGACCAGATTCGCGGTCTTTACCCCTGGCCGCACGCCTTCTCGTACCTCGAGGGCCGCCGCCTCATCTTCCTGCGCGCCCGCGCCCTCGACGGGCCGCCGACGCTTCCTCCCGGAACCGTCGTCGAGGCGCACGGGGAGCGGCTCCACATCGCCACCGGCGGCGGCCTGCTCGACGTGCTGTCGGTACAACCCGAGGGGCGGCGCGCGATGGCCACGCGTGAGTTCCTGGCGGGGCATGCCCTCCACCCGGGCGCCCGCTTCACGTCGCCGCCGGCGTCCCCATGATCGCGCCGGCGCGGGTCGCGGCCTTCGACGTCCTGCACGCGGTCGACGGCGGCCGGGCCGATCTCGCTGGTGCCATCGCCGCCGCCCGCCGGCAGCTCTCGGACCCGAGAGACCGCGCGCTCGCGGCCGACATCGCCGCGGGGGTCGAGCGCTGGCGCAACGCCCTCGATCACGTCATCGCCGCTGCCGCCAGCCGGCCGACCAGCCGGCTGGATCCCGACGTCCTCACGATTCTCCGCCTCAGCGCATACCAGCTCCTCCATCTGACGCGGGTGCCCGCCTCGGCGGTCGTCGACGATGCGGTCGATCTGGCCCGGCGGGCGCGGAAGCGGAGCGCCGCCGGGTTCGTCAATGCCGTTCTCCGGCAGATCTCGCGCCGGCGGGGCTCACTGTCGCTCCCGGTGCGGCCCGAAGACGCGGGACGCGACCGCGCCGCGGCGCTGCGCTACCTGAGCGTCACGCTGTCCCATCCCGAATGGCTGGCCGCTCGCTGGCTCGATCGCGCCGGCTTCGACGCGGCCGAAGCCTGGATGCTGTTCGACAACGCCCCGGCCCCGCTCACGCTGAGAGCCCGTCCGTTCACGGCCACGCGCGAGCGGCTGCTCGATGCGCTCGGACGCGCCGGCATCGCGGTCCGGCCCGGCCGCTTCGCGGCCTCGGCCCTGGTCCTCGATCCCGGAGCGTCGCTCGCCGAGGTCCCGGCGGATCTCTTCCTGGTGCAGGACGAAGCCTCGCAGCTCATCCCGCTCCTGGCGGGCGTGGTCGCCGGGCGAACGGTGCTCGACACCTGTGCGTCCCCTGGCGGGAAGACCGTCGTCCTCGCGGAGGCCGCAGGGGCGACCGGCCACGTGGTGGCGGCGGATGTCCGTGACCGGCGGATCGCGCTGCTGCGCGAGACCGTCGCCGCCTGCGGGGCGCGCAACGTCCGGATCGTCCAGGCCAATCTCCTCGCGCCGCTGCCGTTCCGGCGCGCCTTCGACTGCGTGTTCGTCGACGCGCCGTGTTCGGGGCTCGGCACGCTCAGGCGCGATCCGGACATTCGATGGCGCCGCCAGGCGTCCGACCTCGTGCCGCTGTCTGCGGCGCAGAACCGCATGCTGGCGAACGCGGCCACGGCCGTCGCGCCCGGGGGCCGTCTCGTGTACGCGACGTGCTCGAGCGAGCCCGAGGAGAACGACGCCGTCGTGGATGCCTTCCTCGCCGCGCACCCGGCGTTCCACGAGCTCGACGTCCGCCGCCACGCCCTGGTGCCCGAGGCTGTCGTCGACGCGCGCGGGCGCCTGCGCACCATGCCGTTCGCCCACGGTCTCGAGGCGTTTTTCGGGGCCGTGCTCGAGCGGCGGCCCGGGGCGGAACTGTAGTACGATTTTCGCCGCATGGACCTTCGAAGCCGCGTGTGGACCGCGGGCAAGCTGCTCCTGCTCGCCGGCGCGCTCATCGCCACGTATTTCGTGTTCGCTGCGGCCGCGATGCGCGTGGCGTTGAAAGCCCGGGAGGTCACGGTTCCCGCGCTCGTCGACCACACCGCCAACGAGGCGACGACCCTCGCGTCGAACGTCGGGCTGACCGTGAACATCGACGAGGCGCGGCGCTTCGACGCCCACATCGCCGCCGGACGCGTCGTCGCCCAGGATCCCCCGGCCGGGTCGGTCACCAGACGGGCGCGGACCGTCCATGTGTGGATCAGCTCGGGCGCGAGCGCCGCGACCGTGCCCGCCCTGGTCGGCGAGAGTCAGCGGACCGCCGAGCTGCGACTCGCCCAGGCGGGACTGCCCGAAGCGGAGGTCGCCGAGATCCGCTCCACGCTCTATCCGTCCGACGTCGTCGTCGGGCAAGATCCGCCTGCGGACGCCGCGGCCGCCGGCGTCGCGTTGCTCGTCAACCGCGGCGATCTGGGCGCCACCTACGTGATGCCCAATCTCATCGGCGTGGACGGCCAGCGGGCCGCCGAGATCCTCCGCGGCAGCGGCTTCCGCGTGGCGCTCGTCGGCAACGCACCCTACCCCGGCGTCGTGCCGGGCACCGTCATCCGGCAGAACCCGCAGGCCGGCTTCCAGATTGGTCCGGGCGAGCCGATCGCGCTCGAGGTGAGCAAGTGAGCGTGCTCGTGGCCCCGTCGATTCTGTCGGCCGACTTCGCCGCGCTGGGCGACGCGGTCGCGGCCGTCGAGCGGGGCGGCGCCGATCTCATCCACGTCGACGTGATGGACGGCCACTTCGTGCCCAACATCACGATCGGGCCGCCGGTCGTACGGTCGCTGCGCAAGGTCGTGACGGTCCCCCTCGACGTTCACCTGATGATCACCGATCCCGATCGCTACATCGACGCCTTTGCCGAGGCCGGCGCCGCCATGATGTCGGTGCACGTCGAGGTGCTCCCCCATCTGCACCGCACGGTGCACGCCGTCAAGGCGCTCGGCGTCAAGGCCGGTGTCGTCCTGAATCCGTCCACGCCGGTCGTGGCGCTCGAGGAGATCGCCGGCGACGTGGACTTCGTGCTGGTCATGTCGGTCAACCCGGGCTTCGGCGGCCAGACGTTCATCCCCCGCAGCGAGACGAAGGTGCGCGAGGTCCGGGCGCTGCTCGACCGGGCGGGCAACGACGCCCCGGTCGAGATCGATGGCGGCATCGACCAGGCGACCGTCGGGCGGGCCGTCGTCGCCGGCGCGCGGATTCTCGTCGCAGGCTCGGCGATCTTCCATACGCCCGATCCCGAGCGCGCCACGCGGGAGCTCAAGGCCTCCGCGCTCGCGGCCCTTTCCACCCCCGCCGCCCGGTGAGCGCCACTTCCGCGTCTCGGGTCCGCGTCCGCTACGCGGAGACCGATCAGATGGGCATCGTCTACCACGCCAACTACTTCGCGTGGTTCGAGGTGGCGCGCACCAATCTGCTGCGGGCTGCCGGCTGCACCTACCGCGAGATGGAGGCCGCGGGCTTCGGGCTGCCCGTCATCGAGGCGCGGTGCGAGTACCGGCAGCCGGCCCGCTACGACGACGAACTGGATATCCGCGTGGAAGGCCAGCTCCTGTCGCCCGTCCGGGTGCGCTTCGACTACGAAATCGTGCGGCCCTCCGACGAGACGATGATCGCCGCCGGCCACACGGTGCACGCCTCGCTGGACCGCTCGGGCCGCCCCTGCCGACTTCCCGATTTCGTCCAGGCGGCGCTCGCCCGCGCGGCGCGGGAGGCCGCGCGATGAAGGCGCTCGTGACGGGCGCCGCCGGGTTCATCGGGTCGACGCTGAGCGGCACCCTCCTCGACCAGGGCGTGGACGTCGTCGGCCTCGACTCGTTCGTCGACTACTACCCGCGGGTCCTCAAGGAGGCGAACCTCCGGTCGCTCACGGGACGCGCGGGGTTCCGGTTCGTCGAGACGTCCATTCGGGACGCCGATTTGCCCGGTCTGCTGAGGGGCCGGACCCATGTCTTCCACCTGGCCGCCCAGGCGGGGGTCCGCAAGAGCTGGGGACGCGACTTCAGCGTCTATACAGTGAACAACGTGGAGGCGACCCAGATCCTGCTCGAGGCTGCGACTCCGATCGGCCTCGAGCGTTTCGTGTACGCCTCGAGCTCGTCCGTGTACGGCGACGCGGTCGAGATCCCGATGCGGGAGGACGCCCGTCCGCAGCCCGTGTCGCCCTATGGCGTCACGAAGCTCGCCGCCGAGCACCTCTGTCATCTCTACCACGTCAACTACGGCCTCCCGGCGGTGTCGCTCCGGTATTTCACGGTCTACGGCCCCCGCCAGCGGCCCGACATGGCGTTCCACAAGTTCCTGCGCGCCACGATCCTCGACGAGCCGATCCACGTTTACGGCGACGGTCTCCAGACACGGGACTTCACGTTCGTGCACGATGCGGTGGCCGCAACAATCGCCGCCGGCGTCCGGGGCGTGCCGGGCCGTGTATACAATGTGGGAGGCGGCTCCCGCGTATCGATGGTCGAGGCCCTCGATCTGATCGGCCGTGTCGCCGGCCGCCGGGCGCGGGTCACGACCGACCCCGCGCAGAAGGGCGACATGCGCCATACCTACGCCGACACGCAGCTCGCCCGGACCGAGCTCGGCTTTGCACCGTCCACCTCGCTCGAGGACGGTCTGTCGGCGGAGTACCGCTGGCTGAAGGACCTGTTGAAGACGTCATGAAGCATGCCTCCCGCCATCTTCCCCAGGCCGCCGCGGCCACCCTGGCGGCCCTCGTGGCGGGGCTCGCGCTCGCCGGCTGCGCCTCGGCGAACCGGAGCGCGGTGCCGCCGGGCACCCTCCAGCCCGACCGCTACCTGTACGAGCGCGGCGCCGAGGCCCTCAAGGACCACAAGTGGCTCACCGCCCGGACGTTCCTGACTCAGGTCTTCGAGACCTACACCCAGAGCCCCTACCGGCCTGACGCCAAGCTGGGGATCGGCGACACCTACATGGGTGAGGGCGGCTCCGCCTCGCTCGTGCAGGCGGTGGCCGAGTACACCGAGTTCCTGCAGTTCTACCCGACGAACCCGCGCGCCGACTACGCCCAGTACCAGATCGCGCTCGCCTATTTCCGCCAGATGCGGAACCCGCAGCGGGACCAGACGGAAACGAAGCAGGCGGTGCACGAGTTCGAGACCTTCATCACGCGCTACCCGGACAGCAAGCTCATTCCCGACGCGCAGCAGCACCTGCGCGAGGCGCGCGACCGCCTGGACGACCACGAGCTCGACGTGGGCATCTTCTACTACCGGATCCACTGGTACGCAGGCGCGATCGATCGGCTGAAGAGCGTGCTCGAGAACGACCCGAAGTACACGCACCGCGACGACGTCTATTACTACCTCGGCGAAACGCTGCTCAAAGCGAAGCAGCCGGCGGAGGCGCTCCCCTACTACGCCCGGCTCGTGGATGAGTTCAAGGCCAGCGACCATCTCGAGGACGCGCGCAAGCGCATTGCGGAATTGTCCGCACAGACGACAGGGGACACACCATGAAGCGCTCGATTTCCCGGCTCGCTCTCGTTGCCGCCGCCGTGCTGATGGCCAGTCCGGCGGCCCCCCAGACCGCGCCCACACCCTTGACCCGGCTCCAGCGCGCCGTCGCCTGCGCCATGTCGCCGTCGGCGACGGGCGCCGCCGCGGCCATGGCACCGCACGTGATCGGCTCGCAGGACCCGGAGCGGCGCGAAGCCTACATGCCCGGCGACCTCCTGGTCATCGATCGAGGCACCGCCGGCGGCCTCCAGCTGAATCAGCAGTTCTTCATCCGTCGTCCGTTCGCCGCCGATCAGATGGCCGGTGAGGAGGCCGCACGGCCGGTCGTGCAGACGGCGGGCTGGCTCACGATCGTCGCCCTCGACGCCCGCAGCGCCGTCGGCCGCATCGATCAGGCCTGCGACGCCATCTTCTCCGGGGACTACCTCGAGGCCTTCTCCGCCCCCGACGTGCCCGACAGCGTCCTGACGGCGGACCGCTCCGGCAATCCGGACTTCCGGCACATGGCCCGCGTGGTCTTCGGCCCGGAAGCGCACGCGACTGCCGGCACCGGCGAGTTCGTGATGATCGACCAGGGGACGGACGCCGGCGTGGCGGTCGGGTCGCGCCTGGCGATCTACCGCGACAAGCACGTGGCCGGCCAGCCGCTGGCGTGGGTGGGCGAGGCCGCGGTCGTGGCGGCCGCGCCTGGCCGCGCGCTCGTGCGGATTGCGGACGCTCGCGACGCCGTCGAGCAGGGCGATTTCCTCGCGCCGCGCACGGGCCAGTAGCGCCGATCGGACCGTCTGACGGCAGCCATGAAGGACACCTCGGGCCCTCGTGGCTGCTGTCACTCGCGCAAGGCCCGCGGTGCGGGCCGAGACGGGCCTACTCGATGCGGGACCCCAGAAACAGGTTGAACCGGCGGAAGTAGTCGGTGGCGGAAACGAGGGCCGTCACCAGGACGACCCACAGGGCGCCCTGTCCGATCTCGATGAGCGGCCCGCCGCTGTGCTGGCCCAGGATCAGCGCGAGAATCGCCACGACCTGGGCCACCATCTTCAGCTTCCCGAGCCGCGACGCCGGCACCACCACGCCGCGCGCGTACGCCAGGCTCCGAAGCGCCGTCACCGCGAACTCCCGCCCGATGATGATCGCGACGATCCAGGCCGGGGCGAGCTCGAGCTGCACGAGTGAGATGAGCGCCGCCGACGTGAGGAGCTTGTCCGCGAGCGGGTCGATGACCTGCCCGAGCGCCGTGATCTGATCGCGCCGGCGCGCCAGGTAACCGTCGAGCCAGTCGGTGATGGACGCCAGCCCGAAGATGGCGGCGCCGACCAGTTCCTTGGGCATCCCGAGCACCTGGCGCCCCTCGAACTTCGTCAGGAGCACGACGACGAGCAGCGGTACGAGGAAGATGCGCGTGACCGTGAGCGAGTTCGGCAGGTTCATGAGGCCGTCGGGCACATGATATCATCGGGGGTTCGTATGAAGGCGATTCTGCTCGCGGGTGGCAAGGGGACGCGCCTCCGCCCCCTGACCATCCACACGCCCAAGCCCATCGTCCCGATCTTCGATCGCCCGTTCCTCCGCTATCAGATCGACCTGCTGCGGAGCGTGCCCGAGATCGACGAGGTGGTGCTCAGCCTCAACTACCAGCCGCGGCGGATCGAGGAGATGTTCGGCGACGGCGCCGGCCTCGGCGTCGGCATCCGGTACGTGGTCGAGCCCGTCCCGCTCGGCACGGCCGGGGCCGTGCGCTACGCCGGCGAGGCGCTCCACGAGTCGGTCATCGTCTTCAACGGCGATGTGCTGGCCGACCTGGACCTGGCGGCCGTCATCGCGCTCCACCGCGAACGCCGCGCCCGTGCGACGATCGTCCTGACGCCCGTCGAGAACCCCGCCGCGTACGGGCTGGTCGAGACCGACGCGCAGGGCAACGTGACGCGCTTCCTCGAGAAGCCGAACCCCGACGAAATCACCTGCGACACGATCAACGCGGGCGTCTACGTCCTCGAGCCCGACACCTTCGACCGGATTCCGAAAGACGTGCCCTGGTCGATCGAGCGCAGCTTCTTCCCCTCGCTCATCGAGCGCGGCGAGACCTTCGTCGCCTACGTCGCACGCGGGTACTGGATCGACATCGGCACCCCCGAGAAGTACATGCAGGTGCACCGCGACATCATGGACGGCCGCTACCGCGCGGCGCCCATGCCCGAGGCCTCGTCCCGGCTGTGGGTCGCTCCAGGCGCCCGCGTCGAGGAGGGCGCCGTCCTCGAGGGGCCGTGCTTCATCGACGACGGCGCCGTCGTCAAGGCGGGCGCCCGCGTCGGCCAGTACGGCGTCGTCGGCCGCCAGTGCCAGATCGAAGAGCACGCCGTCGTCGACCGGTCCATTCTCTGGCCCAACACGCGCGTCGCCCAGGAGGCGCACGTGCGCGGCGCGATCGTGGGCCGCCAGTGCCACATCGGCCGGCACGCCTCGGTTGGTGAGGGCGTCGTCCTCGGTGACAAATCGCTGATCACCGACTTCAGCCGGCTCTAATCCCCCGGGAGGCCCCATGATGCCCGCGGTCGACCCTGCCATCTTCAAAGCCTACGACGTGCGCGGACTCTACCCCGGCGAGGTCAACGAAGACGCGGCCCGCGCGATCGGCGCGGCATTCGTGAGCTATCTCGAGGCGCGCCGGGTCGCGGTCGGCCGCGACATGCGACTCTCCTCGCCGGCGCTGGCGGCCGCTTTCATCGAGGGTGCGACCTCTCGCGGCGCCGACGTCGTCGATTACGGCATGATCCCGACCGACATGCTCTACTTCGCGGTGGCGCGCGACGGCCTCGACGGCGGTGTCCAGGTGACCGCCTCGCACAACCCGAAGCAGTACAACGGGATGAAGATGGTCCGGCGCGAGGCGCTGCCGCTCAGCGGCGATGCCGGCATCGGGGACATCCGCGACATGATCGCCTCCGGCCGCCTGCCGCCGCCCGCGGCGCGGCCCGGCTCGGTCTCGCAGAAGGACGTCCTCGACGCGTACGTCGCGCACGTGCTCTCGTTCATCGACCCGGGCATCATCGCGCCCTTCAAGGTGGTGCTCGACGCCGGCAGCGGCATGGCGGGGCTGGTCGCGCCGAAGCTCTTCGCGCACCTGCCCTGCCGGACGACGACGCTCTGCTTCGAGATCGACGGGCGCTTCCCCAACCACGAGGCGAATCCGCTCATCGAGGAGAACCGGCGGGACATCGTCGCGCGCGTCGTCGCCGACGGCGCCGAAATCGGCATCGCCTGGGACGGCGACGCGGACCGCTGCTTCTTCATCGACGGCGCGGGCGAATTCATCTCGGGGGACTTCGTGACGGCGCTCCTGGCGGAAGCGTTCCTGCTGAAGCACCCTGGCGCGACCGTGATCTACGACCTCCGCGCGAGCCGCGCCGTCAAGGACACCGCGGAGCGGCTCGGCGGCACCGCGCTCATGAACCGGGTGGGTCATGCCTTCTTCAAGCGGCGCATGCGCCAGTCGAACGCCATTTTCGGCGGCGAGGTCACGGGGCACTACTACTTCCGGGACAACTTCTACGCGGACAACGGATTCATTCCGGCCCTCCTGATCCTCGAGCTGATGTCGAAGAAGCGGCAGAGCCTGCGGGAACTGCTGGCCCCGCTGCGCGAGCGCTACTTCATCTCGGGCGAGATCAACACGACGCTGCCGAGCATGGACGCGGTGCCGGCGAAGCTCGAACAGCTCGCGGCCCACTACGCCGACGGGAACCAGTACCTCGCTCGACGGGATCTCGGTCGAGTACCAGGACTGGCACTTCAACGTGCGGCCCTCGAACACCGAGCCGCTGCTCCGTCTCAACCTCGAGGCGGCGACGCCAGACATGATGGCCCGCAAGCGCGACGAGGTCCTGGGTCTGATCCGCTCGTGATAAACTGGGCGACCGTCGGCCGATCGCGGGCTTAGCATAGTGGTAATGCCCTGGCTTCCCAAGCCAGTTAGACGGGTTCGATTCCCGTAGCCCGCTCCACGATTGTCGAGTCCGGTGTAATTCGCCGGCGCAAATCTACCGGGGCTCGCCGCGATCAATTCCGAAGTGTTCCTTGACCTTGGCCACGATCCGCGACTCGGTCAACTTGTCCGTGGTCTCGATGCCGACAGTGCAGGCAGGCAGCGCCTTGGAGGTGCTCAAACGGGCGCTGAGCTGCATCTTGGCTTCACCCGGCCCGAAGATCAGAAGAGCCTCGGGTTGCCCCAGTTGACTGATGACCTGGTCGTAGTATCGGTCAAGCTGCTCGCCGTAGCGTGCCTCATATCTCTTTTCGCCTCGCTCGTGCTCGGACCCTTCTGGCGCAGCGGACCCTGCGCGACCCGAATAACGTGAGTGCGGTTCGACGTTGGATTCCAGGGTTCTGCTGGTGACCCGATCCGCCGAGGCGGACACGATGACCGCCTTCCCATGGTCAATCCAAATGCCTACTTTGTCGCCCATTGCCACCTCTTCGGTCCTGACAATAGCCGTGCTAGCTTCGCCCGCTGCGCCGGCCAGCCTTGACGCTCTTTTGGCCGACCTTCTTGCCTCTCGGTTCGCCCATCCGCTCATCTATCGACTCTTGAGGCGGTGGCTTCCGATGACGCTTCCCCAAGGCATCGACTGGTCCCCGATCGGGGCGCGTGGCCGCGGGTGGCGTCTCTTCCACTGTTACCTGCGGTCGGCCCTTTTGCAGGGGTCTGCGAACTGCCATCACTGTCCCTCCCGTGGGATCTTCGCCTTCGCACCTAATCCAGCTTAGGACATTCCTCGGCACGGTTTCGCTTGCCACGGGGCGCGTTACGGCACGAAGCGAGTCAACCACATCGTCAATCGGTCTGCCTCGGCTTGCTTCGCAGTTCGCTCTCTGCCTTCAACCAGTCGTCTACGTCGTGCCCGTGCTCGCCGTCACGGCCGAGATACAACTCGTACGCGCGACGCGCGATCTCGGTATCCGGCACGACCGCTGACTGGTCTGCAAGGGTCTTCGACGCGCGCGACATCGCCGCCTTTGCGTGCCCCTTCCCTCTTGCCACCAGATACACCTCCCTCGTTTTCGAGCGACCCTCCTCAAGCTTCCTCTGTTTCTCGCTGCTGCACAATCAGGAAGAACCCGAGCGTCGTGAATTCGATCATGACGCACGCCCCGGGCGTACGTTCGTGTTCACGCCCGACGACATGTTCAAGCCGGTGTCGACAGTGACAGGGATGAGGGCAGGTACTACCTGCCGATCGCCAGTGCGCGGTCGAGGCGAAACGTCACGAGCGATCCGGCCGGTACCCTGACGAGTCGACCGTGCGTCGCGAGACTGGCGGCCCCGACCGTAGCTCCCGCAACCGCACCGATCGCGGCGCCCTTGCCCCCGCCCGCGATGGCGCCGATGATTGTCCCGAGAAGCGCGCCGCCGCCGATACGTTGCACGGCCTGGTCGCTGCTGCCGTGATCCGGCGCCTGAACTCGATCGGCCTCGGCCGAGACCGCGTAGCGCCGACCCTTGACCGTGACCGAGTCCAGATCGAGGATGAGGTCGCCGTCTGCAGCGGACCTGACGAGGAGCCGACTCGACGAACCTCGTGGGATCGCCGGTACGGCAAGGCGCCTATAGCCGTCCCACACGTCGGTCTCGACGGTTGCCAGGTACTCGCGGCCGTCTCGTCTGTTCGTGTCGATGGCCTGCCGTGTGCGGACCGTGATGTAGGTGCCCGCGTCAATCTCTGCCAGAGGTGAGTAGGCGTCGTAGCGCCCGTTTCGGTCGTAGCGGGCGGCGTAAGGGTCGGTGTTGCGGTTGTCGGGCCTCTGGGCCTGAACCATCGTGACGCATAACCCGACCAGCAAGGCGGAACCAACGACGACGTTCAAGTGCTTCATGCAGTCAGCCTACCTGCTCGAGGCCCCGTGCCACTGTTCAATAACGAACGGTGAGCCACGGCATCTACCCGCTCGGTGAGTCTCTCCGCGTTCAGAACAGGACAACCGCGGCATGACGCGTGTGCTCAAGTGCACAGACAGGCCGTCAACCATGCCCGATACTGAGGCGGTCGGCGCCTGTGTCGGCGCGCCCACCGGACTGGACGCGAGACGAAGGCCCGCCTGACTGGAGAATTGACCATGTTGTACACCGTCGCCGTCATTCTGCTGATCGCCTGGCTGCTGGGTATTGTCGGGACGTACACCATCGGCCCACTCGTTCACGTGTTCCTGGTCGTCGCGCTCGTCCTGTTCGTGATGGGGCTGCTGGGCGGCCGCCGCTCGGTCATCTAGCGGCGGCGCGCGGAGCGACAGGACACTCACGGCCGACGATCTCACACATGGAGGCACGTATTGCGCGTTTCGAAGGGTCTCACCACGGCGGCGTTCCTCTGCATCGTCTTCGCCACCGCGGCATGCACCCAGCAGACGACTGATGAGACGCAGCGTCGCGGCGCCGCTGCGCTCGACGCGACCCACGCGGGAGCCGACCAGGCCGTGGACGCGACGAAGAAGGCCGGCGAGGCGGCGGCTGACGTCACGAAGAACGCGGTGGAGCACGCCGCCGGCGAGGCCAAAGACACAACCGGCGAGGTCGCCAGGAAGAGCGAGGATCTCGCCTCGGCCGCCGGTGAAGCGATCGCGGATAGTTGGATTACGACGAAGGTCAAGGCAAAGTTTGCCGATGAGATCGTGCTCCGCGGCAGCGACATCGCTGTCGTCACCACCGATCAGGTGGTCACCCTCCGGGGCACGGTGCCGTCCGCGGCAGCGAGCGCGCGTGCGGCGGAGATCGCTCGCGGCACCGAGCGCGTCGCGCGCGTCGTCAACCGGCTCGTGGTGAAGCGGATGTGAGCTCCCCTCCCCACGCTGAATGAAGCGGACATGGAGGGCCGGGCCCGTCGGTTGCGCCCGATCGTGGCGTGGCCCTGGACGGGCGCAACACCCCGCTCTTCTGTGGCAGCGCCGCTCGCGCGCGCGCGATCAACTCGCCTCACGCCTCGGCCACCCCTCCGCGTCGCTGGGGCAGGCGATCGTCGACAATGACTGGGACCTCCATGAACCGGCATGAGGCGCGGCTGGGCACAATCCCGACTCGCGGGCCGTCAACGCCGCGCGTCTTCCCCTGGCCGCAGCCGGTACTCCGCGATCCACTGCTGGCTGACGACGCCCAGATCGGGCGCGCGATCCCGGCGAATGGACGCGGCCACGAAAGCGACGACGCCGGCAAGCACGAGGCCGCTGACGACCCACACGGCAATCACGAGCGAGCTCCCTTCCCCGCAACACGGACCCGCCAGGGCTGGGGGTGTCCGCCGGCCCGCCCCGAATGGGCCTCCGAGCGCGTCGGCGTGCCCGGGAACGGAAAGGCCTCGGCCCTGGATCCCGTGCCCGACCCTTCGCGATCGACTGTACGCACTCGGGACGGATGGCGATGTTCAGAACGAGACTACGTGGGTGGACGAGGTGGGAGGCGGAGGTGCAGGGAGCCGAACGCCGTCACGATTCTGCTCGGCGCTCGCCCGCACGATAGCAAGAGGGAGAGCTGCTCCTTGTGAGGCCGCACGCGCACCCCTCTGCGTTCGGGGCGACGACCGAACCCGGATTGACCAGCGTGGAGGCGGCCCGCCGCCTCGTGGAGCACGGGCCGAACGAGCCCGCGCCGATTCGGCGGCGCTCAGCCGTCGTGCAGGTCGGACGCCTGTTCGCAAACCCCCTCGTCGTCATCCTGCTCGTCGCGAGCGGGATCGCCGGATTGCTGGGACAGCGGGTCGACGCCCTGATCATCGTGACGCTGGTCGTGCTCGGTGTCGCAATCAACTTCTGGCAGTCGTACCGGTCACAGCAGGCAGCCGACCGCCTCCGGTCGTCGGTGATTCCGACCGCGACGGTACTGCGCGACGGGGCCTGGGTCGAGACGCCTCTGCCAAACGTCGTGCCGGGCGACGTGTTCCGGTTGTCGGCCGGCGATCTCGTGCCGGCTGACGCCCGCCTGCTCGACTCACGAGACCTTTCCGTCCTGCAATCGATGCTCACCGGCGAGTCGCTGCCGGCCGACAAGGCAGCCGGAGCCCTCGCGCCGGACGGCGCCACCGGCCCCGATACTCCGGCTCTGGTGTTTCTCGGCACCTCGGTCGTCAGCGGCACGGCGATCGCCCTGGCCACCGCCACCGGACCGACCACGATGTTCGGCGACCTCGCCACGCGGCTGGGCGCCCGCGTGCCGGACACGGAGTTCGAGCGGGGCCTGCGCCGCTTCAGCCTCCTCATTCTTCGAACGACCGTCGTGCTGGTGCTGTTCATCCTGCTGATGGGCATCGCGCTCAAACGCGACGCCTTCGAGTCGCTGCTCTTCGCGGTCGCGCTGGGCGTCGGGCTCACACCCGAATTTCTGCCGATGATCAGCTCCGTGACGCTCACGCGCGGCGCCTTGCGGATGGCGCGCGACCAGGTCATCGTCAAGCACCTTCCGGCCATGCAGGACTTCGGCAGTATCGACATCCTCTGCAGTGACAAGACCGGCACGCTGACCTCAGGCGTGATGCAGTTCGATCGAGCCGTCGACCCGGCCGGCGCCGTCTCGCCGCGGCCACTGACCCTGGCCGTCCTCAACAGCATGTTTCAGACCGGCATCCGCAGCCCCCTGGACGTCGCCATTCTCCAGCACGCCTCAGCGGACGGACCCGCCTATCGGAAGGTCGACGAGATCCCGTTCGACTTCGAGCGCCGACGCCTCTCCGTCGTCGTGGAGCCGCTCGATGGCGATCCTCGCCGGCTGCTCATCACCAAGGGCGCACCCGAGGCCATCATCGAGCAGTCAACCGCGCTCGAAACAGAAGGCCGCGTCGTCCCGCTGGATGCGAACGCCCGAGCCGCGTGTGCCGCCGTCCACGAACGTCTCAGCGAGGAGGGCCTGCGAGTCCTCGCCGTCGCCTATCGGTGGCTCGAGGCACGCGCCGATTATGGTCGCCACGACGAGGCGGACCTCGTCTGCGCAGGCTTCGTGAGCTTCGCCGATCCCGTCCTGCCTGACGTGGCGGAGGTGCTGGCCGAGCTGGCGCATGACGGGATCACCGTCAAGATTCTGACAGGCGACAACGAGCGCGTCGCGCATCACGTGTGCCGCTCGATCGGCCTCGAGGATTCGCACATCGTGTCGGGCGAGGACCTCGCGCGGGTCGATGACGCGGCGCTCGAACACCTGGCCGAGGAGACGTCGGTGTTCGCGCGCGTCTCGCCAGCCCAGAAAGATCGCATCATTGCGGCGCTCAAACGACGCGGCCACGTCGTCGGCTTCATGGGCGATGGCATCAACGACGCTCCATCGCTGCACGCCGCCGACGTCGGGATTTCGGTGATGACCGCCGCCGACGTGGCACGAGACGCCGCCGACGTCATTCTCGGGCAGCCCAGCCTCCGGGTGCTCCATCGTGGGATTCTGGAGGGACGTCGCGCCTCCGGCAACATGATGAAGTATCTGCTGATGGGCACGAGTTCCAATTTCGGCAACATGTTCAGCATGGCAGCCGCCTCCGTGTTCCTGCCATTCCTGCCGATGCTGCCGACGCAGATCCTGTTGAACAACTTCCTCTACGACGTCGCCCAGGTCACGATTCCCGCCGACAACGTGGACGACAGCTACCTTCGCCGTCCGCAGCGCTGGGACATGCGGGTGATTCGCGACTTCATGCTGTTCATCGGGCCCATCAGCTCAGTCTTCGACTTCATCACGTTCTACGTGCTCCTCCATTACTTCCGGGCGGCAGACGCGCTGTTCCACACGGGCTGGTTCGTCGAGTCGCTGGCGACTCAGACCCTGGTGCTCTTCGTCATCCGCACGATGGGTAACCCGTTTCGCAGTCACCCCAGCCGTTCGCTGACGCTGACGACGCTCGTCATCGTCGTCGTCGGCGCCGTACTGCCGGCCACTCCGCTCGCGCCGCTGCTCGGGTTTTCGACGTTGCCGGCCTCGTACTTCGCGTTCCTGATTCCGGCGACCCTTGTCTATCTCGCGATCGTTCAAGTCGCCAAGCGCCGACTCGTTCGACGGCTGGCCCTCTGACCGGGCATCGTGGAGTCCGTGCGTGCCACGGCCGACGTCCTTGCGGCCAACCTCGAACAGACGCGGTACCGCGAGGATGCGCGCATCTACCCCGATCTGAAGGACGACAAGCAGTCACCCTCCAACTGTCAACGGGCGAGGAGGACCACGATGAGAACGATGATCAACAGCGTCGTCGTCGAGATCACGACGGTGTTGGATCCACCCGCCAGTTGCGCATCGGCCGCGCGCGCCTGCTCCGCCAGGCTGGCGAGCTCCGTGCTGTCGAGCGTCGAGACGGCGGCTTCCGCCCCCATCACGTTCAACCCGAGTCGACCCGCCAGTTCGCGCACCTGAGAGTGCTCGAGCACGCCCAATACGGTCTCGCGATTCTGCCGGTCGGTCGCCGCCTGTTCGGCGAGGGCCTGACGCATCGCGGCGGGATCGACGAGATGCTCCTGCGCGATCGCCGACGTGTTCCACAGGAACGAGCAGAGAACCAGAGCGACTGCTGTTGTGCGAATGCGCATAGACACCTCCAGAAGACTCTCGAATGGCCCGGTCGTCGGTCCACAGATACGCGACTGTAACGAGTCGGTGGGCACGAGCGCTGTTCTGAACAGCACAGCTGCGCTGAGGCGTCAGTCGGGCCAGGCCGTGCTCCAGGCGGCCGAGAGGACCGCGCCTCCGCCCCGGAGACCGTGCGCCACGTCAACCCGGAGCGAGCCGGCGAGGCCGGGCGTCCGCAGGCGCACGCCCGCCCCGACGTCGAGGTACAGCGGCGAGGGGCCGGGTTCGCTCAGCCGACGCCACGCGCGCGCCGTGTCCGCAAATCCGGCCAGTGACACGACGCTGCCGAGGACACGGCCGACGGGCCGCTGGTACTCCAGTGAACCGAGCGCCACGGTTCGACCGAAGACCTGACCAGTCACGACGCCGTCCCCGCTCAGCAGGGGATGCGCCCGAAGGAGGCCGTCGCGCGCTTGTCCGGTGCCGGCGCCGGGCCACAATGCCAATGGCGCGTCACGGGCGGCGACGGTCGCTCCGGCGACCGCCGACCAGACTGGTCCCTGCCGATCGTCGCTCGAACGCCACGCCGCCCGTAGACCGCCCGTCGTGAACCGCTTCCCCCCCGCGATCGGCGCCCACCAGCCTCCGGACCCGGACAGAGCGACGCGATCGTGATCCGGCCGGACCTCAACGAGGCTCTCTATGGCGAGGTAACGACGGATATCGAGGGGCTCCGCGCCGGCCTCCCCGACGCCGCTGAAACGATCGAAGGCGGCGCCGGCCTCCCACCGGAACCAGCTCGTCGCCCAATCGGCGACCTGCAGTCCCACCCGGCGCTGCTCTTCACGCACCGGCATGCTCTGGCCCGACGAGACCGAGGGCCCGTACGACTGTCGCGCCCACGACCCGACGAGCGACACGATGCCGGGCAGCCCCTGCGGCGCGGGCATGGCCAGTCCGACAGCCACGCGCGGCCGTCCCGCCGCCCATCGCCATCGCGCGCTCGTCATCTCGCCTGCGCCCAGCAGGCCGGCCACATCGACCCGCACCTCATCCAGCAGGAGGGCGCGTGCGCCCATCACGGCGAGCGGCACGCTCCCGGATGGGACCACCGGACGCTCATCGATGACCGCATCAACGGTCGCCAGTCCGGCCTCTTCGCGCGTCAGGCCGGGTTGGTACCGGATCTGCGCACTCGACGCCACGGGGAGTTCGGCCAGACGGCGCCTCGCTCGCTCGAGGGCCTCCGGCGTCAGGAGCTGTCGAGGCTGCAGCCCGGCTGCCCGCACGACGACCGGTTGGGCCGTTCGCACGGCGCCATGGATGTCGATTGCCGAGAGGCGCGGCGCTCCTGTGTGGTTCCAGGCCTCGAGAGCCCTCATGGGTTCGTTCATCAGATAGGCGCTGGTCCCAAGCAGTTGCCAGGCATACTCGTCCCCGGGAGCGAGACGGACCGCCACGGCTGCCAGCGCCTGCGCCTCCGGCCAGCGTGACGCGAGAAAGCGCAGTCCCGCCAGTTCGCGCCAGGCCTCCGGGTCGGTGGGACACAGGCCCATGGCGGCGGTGAAACCCTGCTCGGCGCCCCCGGCGTCGCCGTTGCGCGCCAGCTGTACGGCGTGCTCCACGAGCGGCGTGCAGGGCGTGCGCGCGGGCTCGGACCCCGCGGCCGTCGCCGACGGCCCGACCACCGGTGTCGTCTTGCCAGCGCGGAATCCAACCGGCGGAAGCACCAAGAGCGCCCACCGTCCGGTCGCGGCCCAGGCACGGTCGAAGTCGGACCACTCGATCAGCTGGTACGGGGCGCGAGCCGGGTCGTGCAGGATCACGTCCTGGTCGGTGCCGCCCACCACCACGACGTAGTGGTACGTGCGCGGCGCCACGGCGATGAGCGCGATGAGGGGCCGACCGCGATCGAGTTCAGCGAGAATCGAATCGCGTGAAGGGTCGTCACCGCCAGGCACGAGATGCGCTTCCCAGCCCCTATCGCGAACGGCCGAGACGAGCGCCTCCGTGACGATGCCCCCATCAGCCGCGCTGACGAGGGGGGCGAAGTCCTGGGCGAACACGTCGCGCTCGCCCCAATAGCGCAGGACCATCGCCACCGCGGCCCCGCCGCACAGCTCCGGCGTCTGCGAGACGTACGGCACGTCGAGCAGCGCAGAGCGTTCGGGCGCACCGGCCGCGACGCTACGCGGGGCGGAGACGCACAGTCCGCCGATCAGCAGGATCGCGGCGACGCGCGATCGCGTCGGACGCATGTCATCGGCGCCGAGGTCGTGAGGGACCCGTCATGACGGGCGCTTCCCTCAGACCGAGCACGATCGGCACGACGGCGGCGGGGATGATGGGTTTCATGGAACAAGCCTGACATGCGCCACGCCGGGCCGGTGTTCACAACGGAACAGGCACCCCTTCCGGCACCGGGAGGGTGACTCAGTCGTGGGGCGCCGGAGCGCCGGATCGACGTTGGCCCCGGGAGCCGCCAATCGACAGCCCGTCCCGCCCTGTTTGGCGGTGTCCGGGCTACAATGAGTGGCCTCGCGCGTGTAACGTCAGACGGCCTATTCTCCCGACTGGGGGCTCACATCGCGTGTCGAAGACGCCGAATCTCGAGAAACGCGCACGACAGGGACGGGTCGCAGTTGCCCTGTTGGCGTCAGTCGTGTGGTCGGCGGCGACCGTGGCGGCCTGGCAGCCGGTTACGCCCGCCACCAGGACGATCGTGGCACGTCGGACCGCTGCATCTGCGGCCGCTGCTGGTCTGGCGCCAGGCGGATGGGATCGCGCCTCCCTTGGAACCCTCGACCGACGCGTGTTCGATCTGGCCCTCGGTGCGGCTGCCTGCGCCATACAGTCGGGCGTTGCGGCCAGGCCGTCGACGCTGACGGTGATCGATTATTCGAAGCCATCGACCGCCAAGCGCCTCTGGGTGTTCGACCTTCGATCGCACCAACTCCTGTACGCGGAGTTGGTGGCCCACGGCCAGGGCAGCGGCGACAACGTGGCGACGGCCTTCTCGAACGAACCGGACACCCACCGATCGAGCCTGGGCCTGTTCGAAGCCGCTGGCACCTACATCGGGAAAGACGGCTATTCCCTGCGCTTGAACGGCCTCGACGTCGGCTTCAACGACAAGGCGCGCGAGCGCGCGATCGTGATGCACGGCGCCGCGTACGTCAGCGAGGCCTTCGCTCGCGCCCACGGGCGGATCGGCCGCAGCTGGGGCTGCCCGGCGCTCCCCGTTGCGGTTGCGCGCCAAGTGATCGATCACATCAAGGGCTCGGGCCTGGTGTTCGCCTACTACCCAGACCAGCGGTGGCTCGCCGGGTCGAAGTATCTGGGCGGCTGTGCGGCCGCCGCCACAGCCGGCTAAGGCCCCTTCCGCGACGCCGATGATCGGGCGGCCAGGGCTCGGTCGAGCAACACGTCCTGATCGTAGATATCGTCCGCAAATCCCATCGTGCCGTCCTCCGGTCTCACGGCGGCGGTCGAGTAGTACAGAATGACCTTGACCGGACTGGTCAGATTCACGCGGATCGAGCGAGACCCTGTGGTCGCGGCACGGATCCGTTCACCGGCCCACGTCGGCTGATCCGCGAGCACCCATTCGGCGAGCGCGACGGGATCCTCCACGCGTACGCATCCATGACTGAAGTCGCGGCGGTTCCTGGCGAAGAGCTCCTGGGCCGGCGTGCCATGCATGTAGATGTTCTCGTCGTTCGGGAAGACGAACTTGATCAACCCGAGCGCATTGCCCGCCCCTGGACGCTGGCGAACGCGCAGGGTCCCCTCGCGGAGCTGGGCGATGGTGTCGGCGGTCACGGCCTCCGGCTGGGCGTTGTCCCCGTCTCCACGCACGATTTCCATGTGCTCCCGGCGCAAATAGTCCGGATCGCGTTCGGTCGCCGGAAGGGTTTCGCTGCGCAGGATCGACCGCGGCACGTTCCAGTACGGCCTGAGCACCACGTCGCGCATCTCCTCGACGAGCACCGGAGTCCGCGTGTCGAGCGCGCGGCCGACGATCACGTTCATGCCGAATGTTGGAGCGCTGCGCGGCGGGACAGCGTCCCACGCCCAGAGGCGGAACATCGGGATGTTCATGATGATGAGACGCTGGCCGCCCAGGTCTGGTAACCATCGCAGGCGCTCGAGGGCCAGCTCGATCTGTCGCACCCGCCACGAGAGGGGCACGCGCAGGGCCGCCAGCGTGCGCTTTCCGAGCACGCCATCCGCCTCGATGCCGTGCCGGACCTGGAATCGCTTGACGCCGGTTACGAGCGATGCGTCGTATCGCGACGGATCCGAAGGCGGGGTACCGGCCGCGAGATCACCGAACGCCAGGAGCCGGCGGTACAGGATGCCGGCTCCGTCATAGGGCTGCCCCACCCGCACCGTCGCGTCCGGCAACGGCGGGATCCCGAGGGTGGCATCGGCGGCGAGTGCCCGGTATCGGGCCAGCATCGACGCGCAGCGCGTCGTACTGCGCCCAGGGTGGCTTCAACTCGACCGCGGTCTCGGGAATCCGGTGCTCCGCGAGCGCCGAGCGCAGCAGCGCGACGAAGTCGTGCGGCTCGGCGGGCGGGTCGAATCGAAGACCGATCGTGCGCGGATCGACCTGTCCCAGGTGCAAATTGCGGAAGTAGCGCAAGGTGGCCGCGCTCAACGTCACGTCGAAGCGCGCCCGGTCCTGCAGCGCCGCCCCCGACTCGGCGTCCACCGCCGCCGTCAAGCGTTCGAGCGACTCGAGATCGTAGTCCGCCGGCTGGAGACCCTCGTCCGCCGCGCCGTCGAGCAGCACGCGCGCCGCGTGCGCATTGCTGTCCGGCCGACCGGACGAGTCCGTCCACAGCGGCGAATACCCGCCGGGCCGGTACAGCGCCTGCAGGGCGTCCCACTCAGGACGCGTGTTCACTCCAAGGGTCGCGTCGCGAGTATCGATGAACGCCTGAATCGCCACCTGCACGCTGACCGCATCCGTCCGAAGCGCGGCGACCTCTACGGCCGGACGAACCGTGGCCGACGCCGCGCCGAGCCGAGCCGACGGACTCGAGCAACAGACGAGCGTCAACGCGAACAGGAGCGCGACCGTGGCGGCGCCGGCTCCCCGTCTCCCGTCCCGCCCGCGCAGGACGGACATCGGGCGCTGCTCCGTGACGAGGTGCCGAGGGTTGGGTCCGGTCATGTGCGACTCACAGGTGCAGTATGGTTGAGAGCTCAGTGTGCGTCTGTGCCGTTGTGCACACGCCTCCGTCATGCGCCGAAGATCGCCACCCCGTGAGGTCGTGCGTCACGACGAACCGATACAGGTGTCCGTCGCTCTTCAAGACGCGATCGAGTGATGACATCGTGCGATTCCCGTCCTTCATTCAGCAGATGTCGCGTCACGTGTGCCATCGGCAGTCTCGCGCTCACCATCACAACGCCTGCGTCCAACGTCACCGGCTCCAGCCCCGCCGCCCGGACACCAGGTGAAGAAGCGCGACGAACAGCGCGGCGCCGACGATCGACCAGATGACCGGGAACGATTGCCCGGCCAGACGCAACGTGAACGGCTCGCTCAGACCCAGTTGCCGCGCAACCCACGGCCCGAGCAGGGCGCCAATGAAGCCGAGGGCCGTCGACACGACGAGCCCGCCCCGGGCCCCGCCGGCCAGGGCCTTGCCAACGGCACCGCAGACGGCCGCGATCACGATCAAGACGATGAGTCCCGAGAGTGTAATGGTCATCGCGCACGCTGCCTTCCACCCGCAATGACCAACGCGACGCCACCGGCCACGGCCACGATCCCCAGCACGGGGGAAACCGGGACGGTCTTCCGCTGATCCGCCGTCGCGTGAATCGGCCCCACATCCATGACCGTCTCGCGAGTGGTGTACGTGAATCCTTGAGAGACGAGGACCAGCAATCCGACCACGATGAGGGCGATGCCGATGAGGGCGGTAGGCTTCATGTGATGTCCTTGATCAGATTCGACGGGAAGCGCGCCGATGCCGGCCGACGCCGACGCGCACGAGACGGCCGGCCGTGGGCCACTGCGATCGAAGAGCATGTTGACCTCACGTGCATGCTATGCCGCCACGGTCGAGTCCGACTGCTCACTAATGAACAGGCCCGGCCGTGTGCACAAGTGAACAGCCGTCATCGGTGCCGCGCCCGTACGCTTCACGCAGGAGAACTCGCCATGAAGCAGAACAGGGCGTCACATCTCGTCACCGTCGCCGCATTCGCATTGCTGGCGGCGGGATGCGCGGGCCAGCCGGCCGTCGACAAGGTCGCCATTGGTGAGGACGTCGCAGTCACCACGGCGAACGGAGGAGTGGTGCAAGGCACGGTCACCGGCCGCGACGAGAAGGCCGTGCAGGTGAAGACTGGCCGGACGACGAAGTCGATTTCAAAGGACGACATCGTGGACGTTCAGATCGTCGACGCAGCCCGGCCGATCGAGCTGCCGGCATCGGCGAAGTTCCGCGAGTACACCGTGCCGGCGGGCACGAGACTCTCACTGACCCTCATGACTCCGATCAACTCCGGGACGAACCGGGTCGAAGACCAGGTGGACGCGACGCTGGCCAGGGCGATCCAGATTGACGACGCGGAGGTGTTCCCGGCGAACAGCACCGTGAGAGGCGTGGTCTCCGGCGTCGAAGGCTCCGCAAAGGTGAAGGGCCTCGCCAGAATGTCGGTGCGCTTCACGAGCATCGCGCCGGCTGGCCGGAGCGATCGCTACGCCATCGATGCGACGTACTCCGAGACGGCCGAGCCCACGAAGACGGCCGACGCCACGAAGATCGGAATTGGCGCGGGCGCGGGGGCGATGATTGGTGGCATTCTCGGCGGCGCCAGCGGCGCCGCGAAGGGCGCCCTCATCGGCGGCGGAGCCGGCACCGCGGTCGTCCTGGATACGAAGGGTCAGGAAGTCGACCATGCGGCGGGCACGACGTTGATCGTCACGCTGGCGAACGACGTCGACGTAACGGTACCGATCGCGTAGCAGAGGGTGACCGCCATGCTGGAAGACGTGAGCCGATCGCATTTGCTCGAAGTGTGGTCCGCGGTTGTCGCCGCCATGATCGCCGCCACCGTGGTTCTCAGGATGAGCGTGACGCTCGGAACCGGCGCCCTTCTCGTGACGCTGTGTCTGATTCCTCCAGCGATCATCCTCGCACTGTGGCCCGACGACTCCCGCTGACGATGAGGACTCCCAGCAGCGGCGCCACCCTGCGCTCGCGCTGGTGGCCGCGCGCTCGTCCAGGGCGTGCTCGTCCTCTTCGGGCTGGTCAATGCCGGAGCGCCGCTGCATGGTCTCGAAGCGGGCCATGTGAGGCCTCCACGCCGCTACGCCGCTGTCCGGGCAGGCGTGTCCGGACGCGCCGGATCGACCACCCCGCCGTCTCTGCGCCAGCCGAGCCAGTGGCGACACGCCACGGACACGACCGCCGCCGCGGGTACGGCGAGAAACAGGCCGACAATCCCGTGCAGTTCGGCGCCGGTGAGGACCGCGACGATGACGATCAGCGGATGCAGGCGGATCTGTCGGCGAATCAGTCGCGGGTAGATGACGTAGTCTTCGAGCACGCGGAGGACGCCGAGAAATCCGATCACTTGGAACGTCAGCCACGGAGTATGAAGTGCGGCGAGGACGGCGGCGATTGCGGCCAGCAGGGCGGGCCCAACCAGCGGAATGAATTCCAACAGTCCCGCCAACAACCCGAGGAGCGCCGGATACCACATCCCGAGCGCGGCGAAGCCGAGACCGCAGAGACTCCCGACGACGACGCACGCGAGCAACTGCGCGCGCACGTAGGCCGCCAGCGTCGCATTCAGATCCTCGAATAGCCGGTGCCCCCGCAATCGGATTCGGTGCGGCAGCGCCAGCACGATGGTGCGGCGGAACCTGGACGTGTCCTTCAAGAAGAAGAAGGCGAGGACCGGGATGACGACAAGCCACGGCAGATCCGAGGCGAGCGCGCCCACGAGCGCCAGAAGCGATCCACGGGCTGACTCGAAGGCCGACTGTCCCGCCTCCAGCACCGTGCGATCGATGCTCCTCCGCAGTTCGACCGGAATCCGCACGCGCTCGTAATACCTGGTCCAGTGGTGCTCCCAGGTCAGCACGGACTGGCTATACGCCGGCGCCCGCGTCATGAAGTCGTTGATCTGCGTGGTTGCGCTGGGCAGGAGGAGAACCCCTCCCGTCACCACGGTCACGGCCAAGAGGGCGTAGACAAGCACGATGGCAGCGCCCCGCGGGATCCGGCGCGGCCGGCCCGCCACGCACACGGGCCGCTCGACCCATTGCACCAGCGGAGCAATCACATACGCGAACAGCGCAGCGGCGGTGAGCACGAACACGAGGGTAGCGAGCCTGTACAGCGCCCACAATCCCATCGCGACTCCAGCGGTGACGAGCAGAATCTGGAGAACGACGCTCCGTAGGCGGGCAACGAGAGCTGGGGTGTCCTCCAAGAAACCTCCGCGCAATCAGATCAGCCGGGTTGACCGAGCGGGATTGCGCAGACCGCCACAATCCCGATTGGATGCTACGTCTCCGCGACAACTCTCTCTGCTCCCGCCGGACCGCCACCAAGCCAGAACGGCTTGGACGCTACTGCCGCTAGCGAAGCGGCAGCAGGCGGAGGATCACCGACAACACAGGCGTCGTAACGCGATACTGGCCCGACGCATAGACCCCATATCGATAGCGGCGGTAGAAGCCATCCTCGTAGCCGCGGCGGAAGCCCTGACGGAAGTAGTAGTGGTAGTCGTCACGCTCGACGTAGAAGCCGCCGTACCCGTAGTTCCCGTCCTGGTAGGCATACGCGTTCTGGTAGTCGAACCTCCAGTGGTCCTGGCGGTCGGCCTGTCCGGCGCGGAAGCCCTCCTGATACCCGTAGTTCACGGCCTGTCGGAGCACGGTGGCGCCGTACTCGTTCGTCTCGTAGTAGGTGCCTCCACGCAGGTACCGATAACTTGGCGGTGTGTAGAAGTAGGGATCCCCATCGTAGTTGTAGCTGCGCGCGTTCTGAATGCTCGATTCCTGCTCATGCAGGCGCGCAATGTAGGTCACCTGAAACGAGTACTGTGCCGTCCGATGCTCCTGCTGCAACTGCACGAGCACCCGTGACCCCGTGCGCTGCTGCTGGTCCAATTGCGCGCCGGTACTGGACGATCCGCTCGCGCGTCTGCGTGACCAACTGCTGTTGCTGCACCTCCGGCCGACGCGGCTGGGCCTGACGCGGTCCCGTCTTCTGCTGGGGAGCAGGCCGCTGCGAGAACTGCGGTTGCGGCGCCGACTGCGGACGGGACGAGTGCGGTGGCTCCGCTGGCCCTTGCGCTTGCGCCGCCCCTCGGTTCCCGGCGGGTGCGCGTTTCCGGGCGGGCGCATGCGCCTTGCCGGGCGCGTCCTTCTTGTCTGGGGCCTGCCTGGCGTCTTGCCGCCTCGCGTCCCGCTGCGGCCGCGCGTTGGCGACCACGCCCACGCCCACAAATGACGCCACGCTGATGATGACGGCGACAACGGACGTCCGACTCGATAAGCTGCTCATGACACATCCCTTCGACGATGCGCGTGCTCGTGCCTCAACGGAGGACGGCCTTGGCTGCGGACGCTTTCCGCCAGGCGAGACGCACGAGTCGAGTCTAGGATGCGAATCCCGGGACGTCTGTCCCTTTTGGAACGTCGACGCCAGAGGCGCCACGCTCAGTGAGTTCTTGGCAATCACTCCTCCGGTGCACACGGGCTCGCAATCATTCCGCCGGACCCCTGCGCGAAGAGACCGGCGCTGATGCCAATGCTGTTCACTTGAGCGGCCGTTCAGCTCTCCGACGGTCGTGCAGTCCGGTTCTCGTCCCTCGACGCCCCGCGTCGCGGCCACGACCACATCAGTCGCGCTTGCGATCTGATGGTGAATCGCCTCAGCGGCAGAGCTTTCCGGGAACGATCGTCCGGACGCCCGTGAAAGATCCTCCCCCATTTCGATCGCCGGCCGCCGCCACCGCGAGGTGACCACGATGATGGGCGTCCGTTTGCCCGGCCTTGGACGGCCACTGCTCGCATGAGTTCGAATCTTCTGCGTCCTCGGCACAGGCCTTGCTGCTGAGCGGCGTGATTTTCAACTGGGCAGCAGCAGCAAGTCTTCGACTCGTTTCGACCGAACCCGCCCTGCAACCACTGGCGGGCGCGTCGGACGGCGTTGGCGCCTGGACCGGCTGGCTGGCTTGTTGAAGGCTCCAGCCGCATGCGCGCGCGACGCTACACCGTTCTCGTCGCGGACCGGTCGACCGGCCTCGTCAGGCTGAGGATCGGACTCGGAGCGCCGGTCACCGTGGCCGCCATGGCGGTGGTCGTCCCCGTCCTGATCGGACTCGGCGCGAGCTGGCACGCGTCGGCCCGGATCGACGACCTCCGACTCACCGAGAACCAGCTCGAGATCGAGAACGGCAACTACCGCGTCATGACAGGTGACCTGGCAACGCAGATCCAGTCGCTCGAGGGCCTGATCGACGATCTCAGCGAGCGCGAGAACATCGACGCGGAGCAGGCGCGCGCGATGCAGGGGCTTCCGGCAGTGATCAAGGCGCGAGCGGCCGGCGGCGGCGAATCGGCGGCCACGCAGCTCGCGGCGCCGAAGCCCTCGGCGCTGACCTCTCCTCGAGCCACGTTCGCAGCGCTCCACAGTCTGCTCTCCGGCCTCCGGGATCGGCTCAACTCGATGAACGTCGAGATGGCGCGGCGCAAAGCGCTAGCCGAGGCGACGCCGTCGATCTGGCCGGCGCGTGGGTGGCTCACCGGGACCTTCGGCGGGCGCGCCGACCCCTTCACGGACGAGCCCGGCTTCCACGAGGGCATCGACATCGCGAGCGCCAAGGGCGACCCCGTCTACGCGACCGCTGACGGCGTCGTCGAAACGGCCGCCTATGCGGGCGACTATGGAAACATGATCGAGATCCGACACGGCTTCGGCCTGTCGACGCGCTACGGACACCTGAGCGGCTACGCCGTGAAGGCGGGCGACACGGTGACGCGCGGACAGGTGATCGGCTACGTGGGCGCGACGGGACGGGCCACGGGCGCGCACGTGCACTACGAGATTCTGGCCAACGGCAAGCCAATCGACCCGCTCCGGCTGCTCACGCAGCCCTCCGTGCACGCCAACTGAGCACTCGGCACCAGGTGCTCTCGCCAGGCCCACGCCGCGGTCGCCCTCGGGCGTCCGTGCGATTGGCGACCGTCGTGCGACCACGCTCCAGCCCAAGCAGCCACGAAATCGCTGCGCCAGGCCTCGAGACTCCCCATGTGGTCGGCGATGCTGGACCGAATGTTGGACGATGGTTGAACGGACAGCATGGTATGCTCCCGCTATGATCAACCGCCGGGATGCCCTCGCGTCGTTCGCACTCTTCGCCGAACTGGTCGCGTCGGGCGGCCTCGCCGAGGCGCAGACGCCGGCGCCGAATGGCGCGCCCCGGCCGCCGGTCTTCAAACACGACCTGCCGAATCTGACGATGGACGACTGGGAAGTAACGGTCAGTCAGGTCGACTACCCGCCCGGACGCGTCGGTGCAGCGCATCACCACGCCGGCTTCGTGCTGGCCTATGTCCTCGAGGGCGCCGTCGTCGCGAAGATCTCGGGGCAGGGCGAGGAAAGAACGTACTCGACCGGCGAAATGTTCTACGAGCAGCCGGGCGCGACGCACGAGGTCTCGAGAAACGCGAGCCAAACGCAGCCTGCGAAGCTGCTCGCGATGATCTTTGCAAAGAAGGGCGCGACACTGACCGTGCCCGGGCCTGCCGGCCAGTCCCCCGTCGGCCCATAGGCCCGGCACGGAAGAGCCAGTCGACCTCACCCGGAAGCTCGACAACCTTCACGACGGCATCGAGAAGATCGAACGTCCCGGCGCCCTGACACGGTCGCGGTGACTCGACGATTCGCCATTCCCCGTCCGGACCCCGACATTCCGACTGTGCGGCCGTGCTGACGGGCGGGGACCGATCCTTGCATCGCAGTGCTCCAGGCAGGTGACGTCGAGGAACTTCCCGACGCACGCCGAGGAGGTGTGACCATGCGAAGGATCGTCTTGATCGGCGTCAGCGGTCTGGCGCTCCTGGCCGCTCCCGCAGCCGCTCGCGCGGTGATGACCGGCGCCGAAGTCGATCGCGTGCAGGACGCCGCCGAGGTCCTGCAGCAGATCCATGCGACGCCCGACAACGACATCCCCGAGGATCTCTGGCAGCGTGCCTCGTGCGCCATCGTGATCCCGTCACTCAAAAAGGCCGCCTTCATCGTCGGCGGTGAGTACGGCAAGGGCGTGATGAGCTGCCGGACCGCGAACGGGTGGAGCGCACCGGCGTTCGTCGAGCTCGAAAAGGGCAGCATCGGCTTTCAACTGGGCGGGCAGAGCGTGGACCTGGTCATGCTCGTCATGAACGACCAGGGCGTGAACCGCATGCTCGAGGACAAGGTCACACTCGGCGCCGAAGCGTCGGTCGCTGCCGGTCCGGTCGGTCGAGATGCCAGGGCCCAGACCGATCTGCAGCTCCACGCGGAGATTCTCACCTACTCGCGCACGCAGGGCATCTTCGCCGGCGTCGACCTGAGCGGCGGCGTGTTCAAGCCCGACACCGACGCGAACCGGGACGCGTACGGTCCGGGGATCACGCCGCGTCACATCCTGATCCACTCCAGAGTGCCCGTTCCCGCTCAGGCGAGGGCCTTCGAGTCGGAACTCGCGTGGCCCGCATCGAGCGACCCGAGGACGCGGTAGGCGCACGAGTTGCATCCGGCGGCTTCCACGACGCAAGATGACGCATGCGCGTCGCGGCCAGCAGCTGGCTGAAAGTGGTCCTCGTGGCGGGTGGCCTGCTGGCCATCGCGCTGCTGGCGCAGACGATCACGAGCTATCGCTACATCTCGACGAATCTCATCCTGCAACAGGGACGCGTCGCCGGCCAGGAGCGCGTGCGCAACATCGAACGTGCGGCCCGCATGGATCGCGCGGAGGACGCCGCCACCTATCAGGCGATTCTCGACGAGCTGCGCCGTGACTTTCCCGACCAGGTCGCGGCGGTCGCGCTGCTCAGAAGCGACGGCGCGGTCGTCGCGTCGAGCGGCGAGGCGATGCCGGCCTTTTCGCTCGGGGGCCGCGATCGGCCCGCGGAGGGCGGGCCGGTGCCGATCGAACAGGCCTCCCTCGCGGGCCACGACGTCCTGACCGGGGTGTTCACGTGCCGGTGCAACATGGCGCGCGCCGTCGCGGCCCAGGGTGAACAACCGCCCCGGAGGCTGTTCGTCGGTCTCGCTCTCTATCGAGACAGCCTCTCGGCGCCCTTCGCGCGCCTCCGCCGCTACTCCGTCATCAGCGCGTCCGCGGCGCTGGCGCTGCTCGCCTCGCTGCTGGTCATCGGCCTTCGCATCGGACCCTACGTGCGGGGCAAGCAGATCGAGTCACAGCTGGCGCTCGCCAGGCAGGTTCAGCGCGACCTTCTACCGGCGGCGGGAGCGCTGCCGGCCGGCCTCGACCTCGGGGCCGAGTGTCTGCCGGCCTCGCAGGTCGGCGGCGACTTCTATGACGTGGTGAGCCTGCCGGACGGCCGCACGGCGTTCCTCCTCGGCGACGTGTCGGGCCACGGCATTTCCGCCGCACTGGTGATGGGCCTCATTCACGGCGCCATGAGCAGCCCGCCGTGGGGCAGTTCTCCCGACGAGGCGCCGGACCGCGCGGCCGCCCGGCTCAATCAGCTGTTGCTGACCAAGTCGGCTGGCGACCGCTTCGCGTCCCTCTTCTGGTGCGCCTACGATCCCGTCGCCGGCGAGCTGCAATACCTGAACGCGGGCCATTTGCCCGGTCTGCGCACGCGGCGCGCGCCCGATGGCGTGACCGCCATCGAGCGACTCGCCGACGGCGGACCGGTGCTGGGCGTCCTGCCCGCGGCGACGTTCCGGGCCGTCTCGGTCGACGCCCGCCCCGGCGACCTCCTCGTCATCTTCTCCGACGGCATCGTCGAGGCCACCGACGGGCGCGGGGACTACTTCGGCGACGAACGCCTGATCGCCGTTCTACGCGAGTCAGCGGACCGGCCGGCGCGGGCCATCTGTGACGCGATCCTCGCCGCGGTCGAGACCTTTGCCGCGGGCGAGCCCCCGGGCGACGATCAGACGCTCCTCGTCGTCCGCCTCTGGAAGCCCGTTCCGGCGGCCGAGTCGGTTCCGTCGACAACGCACGCCCCCGCCGCGGCCGGTCGTCCGGCCTGAACGCGCCGGACGCGCCGCTGACCCATGGCGACGAACACGCCGCCCAGCTTCTTCCGGACCCTGCGGGACGACATCATGGTCGTCTACCGGGACGTTCGCAGGCGCGGCGCCCGGCGCACCGTCGGGGACACCCTCGCCACCATCGAACGCTTCTACCTGAGCGAGGAGGATCGCCGGCGGCTGACGCGCATGCGCCCGATCCGGCGGTTCACCCGCCGCGCCTGGTGGTTCCTCGAAAGCCTCCTCTTGAAACTGACGCCGGCCCGCCGCGTCCTGCTCGCCGCGGGACTGGCGTACCTGCTCATGGGCGTCATCCACCTCGACGTCGGCGACGTGCACATCCGGCCCCTCGCGCCGGCGCTGGTCGGCGATCTGCTGCTCCTCATCGTTCTGGCGCTCGAGCTCAAAGACAAGGTCACTGCGCGCGACGAGCTCGAGGCGGGCCGTCAGGTGCAGCGTGCCCTCACGCCTGGCGAGAACCCCGGCGTGCCCGGGTGGGACATCTGGCTCTACACACGCCCGGCCAACGACGTGGGCGGCGACCTGATCGACCACCTGCCGATCGACGGACGGATCCATGCGGTGGCCCTGGGTGACGTCACGGGCAAGGCCTTGCCGGCCGCGCTGCTGTCGGTCAAGCTCCAGGCCACGCTGCGCGCGCTCGGCCCGCACTTCGACGATCTCGGCAAGCTGGCGTCGGACGTGAACCGCATCCTCTACCGCGACGGTCTGCCGTCCCGCTTCGCGTCGCTCGTGTACCTCCTCGTCGACGCCGACTCGGGCCACGTGCGCGTGCTGAACGCCGGGCACATGCCTCCGCTCGTCGTGCGGGGCGCGGCAGTCACCGCGATGCCGTTCGGCTCGATGGTCCTGGGGATCGTGCCCGATGCCGCATTCGCCGAGCAGGCGGTCGAGCTGGGACCGGGCGACGAGCTCGTCGTCTACTCCGACGGGGTCAGCGAGGCGATGAACGAGGCGGGAAGCTTCTTCGGCGAGGAAGGCCTTCTCGCCGCCCTCGCGCAGACCACCGGCCAGCCGGCCCGCGTGGTGGGGGCGCGCATCCTCGAAGCCGTGGACCGCTTCGTCGGCGACGCGCCCGTCCACGACGACATCTCGCTGATGGTCCTGCGCCGGCTGCGCGACGGACGCGCGGCCAGCCTCTCGAACTGAAGCGGTACCCCACGCACGGGTCGGTGACGCGGTCGTGCGTGTTGCCGGAGCGAACGACGGAAACGGGCGGACGCCGGGCGCCCAGGCGCTCGTATGACGCACGTCATACCCACGGCCGTCCAGGATCGCGATACTTGGCGAGTCGAGATGCCTCGACAGCGTGCCGCGAGAAGGACGTGCCGACGAGCACGACGAGGCGCCACCTTTCCGCGCTTTCCCGCCGTACGCCCGGCGACGCACTGGAGGTCCCGATGGGCGAGCGCCTGAACACTGCGATCGGCGACGAAGCCCTCGACGTCCGACACCCCGCCGTCGACGGCGGGCCCGAGGAGCGCTGGTCGATCGATCGGCTCATCGACCACATCGTCGACACGCACCACGCCTACGTGCGGGCGGCCATGCCGGTCATCGCCTCGCACCTGGACGAGATCGGCGGGCCGGATCGGGCGCACCAGCCAGAGCTTGCGCTGGCGGCGGTGTCCTTTGGCCAGTTGCGCAGTCAACTGGAAAGACACCTCATGAAGGAAGAGCGCCTGCTCTTCCCCTACATCCGCGATCTCGCCGAGCGCGCCGGCTCCTGCAGACTCGAGCCGAGCCCGTTCGGCACCATCGAGAACCCGATCCGCATGATGGAGCGGGAGCATCTGGAGGCGGCCGAGACGCTGGCGAGGATCCGGAGCCTGACCCGCGGCTGCGCGCTGCCCGCGGACGGCGCGACGGCCTGCGGCGTCTGCATGGCCGAGCTGGACGAATTCGAGGCAGACCTGCGGCGCCACGTGCACCTCGAGAACGACGTGCTGTTTCCGCGGGCCGTCGAGCTGGAACACCGGGCTGCGAGCTGGGTCGGGCGGCGCACCGCACACCGGGTGGCTATGATGGAGGGGATGGAACGCGCCTTCGTGTACGAGGAACGGCCGCAGCGCGTGTACTGGGAAATCACGCGCGCCTGCGACCTGGCGTGCCGTCACTGCCGGGCGGAGGCGGTGCCGGATCCGAACCCCGCCGAGCTCACGACCGCCCAGGGACGGCAGCTACTCGAGCGGGTCGCGGCGTTCGGCGATCCGCTCCCGCACATCGTCCTCACCGGGGGCGATCCGCTGAAGCGCCAGGACCTCTTCGCCCTCATCGCGATGGCGCGCGGACTCGGACTCGGCGTCTCGGTCGCCCCGAGCGCGACGCCGCTCCTGACCGCGGAGTCGCTGCGCCAGCTCAAGGTGGCCGGCGTGGAGGCCATCTCGCTCAGCCTCGACGGATCCACGGCCGCCAGCCACGACGCCATCCGCGGCATCCCGGGCACCTACGAACGGACGCTGGGCGCCGCCCGCGTCGCACGCGAGGTCGGCCTGCCTTTCCAGGTGAACACCCTCGTCTGCGCGGAGACCCTCGACGAGCTCCCGGCCGTCTACGAGCACGTGATCGAAATGGGTGCGGCGCGCTGGAGCCTGTTCTTCCTCGTGTCGGTCGGGCGCGGCCAGGTGCTGCAGCCCGTCTCCTCCGAGCGGACGGAGGCCCTGCTCGGCTGGGTCGCGACGCTCTCGAGGCCGCCGCGGCGCGGCGGCGTGGTGGTGACCACCACCGAGGCGCCGCACCTGCGGCGGGTGGCGCTGGAGCAGCGGAAGGCAGCACGCGAGGCGGGCGCGCTCCCCGGACCGACGGCCGGCGCCCCGACCCACTCCGCTGCCGGCATCCGCGACGGCAACGGCATCGTCTTCGTCTCGCACACCGGCGAGATCTGCCCGTCTGGATTCCTGGAGCTGCCCGCCGGCAACGTGCTGCGCGACGATCTCGTGGAGGTGTATCGCACGTCGGCGCTCTTCCGGGAACTGCGTGACCCGGGCGCCTTCGGCGGAAGGTGCGGGCGCTGCGAGTACCACTGGATCTGCGGGGGGTCGCGCTCGCGGGCGTTCTCGGCCACCGGCGATCCGCTCGCCGAAGATCCTCTCTGCCAGCACGAACCGCCGCCGGCCTCGTAGGCGGCGAGGGCTACGACAGCGCCGCTGCTTCGAGGGTGGCCCGATCGACGACGAGGAAGCCGTCCTTGTCGGTCCGCAGGACGCTCTCCTTGCCCCACCGACTCATGATGCGGATGGAGGTTTCGATCGTCGTGCCGATCATGTCCGCCAGCTCCTGCCGGGACAGCGCGATCGGGATGAACAGGCCTTGCGGGCGCGGCTGGCCCATGTCGCCGGCCAGCTTGAGAAAGAAGCGCGCGAAGCGGCCTTCCGTGCGTCCGCCCGATACCTCACAGAGACGATCGGTCAAGTCGTCGATCTGGTGCATCAGCCCCAGGAGGAGACCCTGCATCATCGTCGGACGACTCTGAAGGAGCGCGAAGAACGCCTGCCGCGGGACCAGCAGGCAGGTGGTCGGCGCGATCGCGACGGCGTGTGCCGGGTACGGACGCGATTCGTAGACGGCTGCGGCGCCGACCGCGTCGCCGGGTCCGAAGATCTCGAGAATGAGGTCCCGCCCGCACGCGCTCGTCTTGAAGACCTTCACGCGGCCGGTCACGACGGCATGCAGACAGTCGGACGGATCGCCTTCACGAAAGAGGAAGGCCGCCCGGTCGAACGTGCGCTCCCGCGCAATCGCGCCCAACTCCCGTCGGTCGGCGGGCGCGAGACGTCGGAACAACGGGCTCGCACAGAGCACGTCGTCCAGATCGTCCCGGCAGGGCGCGGACATCATCGCCGTCGTCCATCCGGCCTTCCGTCGCGCCCGTCCCCCCTAGCGCCAGCCCTCGAGGCGATTCTCCTCGCGCGCGTAGAGCTTCGCCCACTGGGCGCCGCACTGCTTGTGATACTCCGTGCCGGCCCGGAGCAGCGGCTGCAGGCAGATCTCGCCCGCGGTCGAACATCCGGACTCGAGACACGGGTCCGCTGACCCGCACTTGTCCGTGTACTCCTTCTCGATCGCGGCGCACGCGTCGAGAAACCGACGCCTGGGCTCGGGCGCGAGCGTCGTGGCGAGCGCGTGCTTCGTCAGTCGTCCTTCCGCCGCCAACGTCTGGAGCTGCGATTTCTCGGTGGTTGTCTCCATGTGTCATCTCCTCCACGGTCTTGCCGCCGGCACTCCTCGTCGGCCCGCACACACACCAGGCATGCAAGCACGGTTCCTCGCGCCGCCGGAGGTGCAGGCTCCTCGACTGCAACGGGATGTCTTGCGGAATCGGGCTTGCAACCATCGCGGCCATTGCAGTTCGCAAGGAGGCATCTATGAAGAAGCTGCTCGGCGTAGTGGTGGCAATCGTCGCCCTGTTTCTGCTCGGCACCCATCCGGCGTGGGCGCAGGCTCAGAAGCCGATGGAGTTCACCGTCACGGTCACTGGCCACGGCGGCGTGGTCAGCGGATCCCCCTCCGACCACTTCATCTCGTTCAGTGGCCCGGTCGAGATCCCTGGTGTGGGACTCAAACCCGGAACGTACGTGTTCCAGATGGTGGAACCGTCGATCGTGCGCGTCCTGAGCCAGGATCGCTCCACGGTGTATGCGACCTTCTTCACCACTCCGGTGCGGAGGGGCGTTGCGAGCGACAAGGAGCAGATGACGCTCGAGCAGACATCTGCCGATGGCCCGGCGCGGATCGGTGCGTGGTATCTGGCCAACGAGTCCGACGGCGTGGCGCCCGTCTACACCAGAGAAGCCACCACGGCAGCGCCGGAAGAGATCCCGGTGCCCCAACCCATCGGCTAGCCCGGTACGGCTGGCGCGGCCCAGCGGGGCCGCGCCGGCCGCTCGACACCTGACCCGGCCGCCGACTGCGAGCAGCACGCTCCCCCGCGTGCTGCTCGCTTCGTCGATCCCCCCAGTGGCCGGGTGATCCCTCTCCGACACCTCCTCGTCAGACCGCTCGAGCCCTGGAAATTTCCGCGATCCCGCGCGTATTCTTCCCCGCTGATCGCCAAGACAGTGTCTCGCACGTGCAACGATTGCAACGAGATGCCGACATCTCCCTCCGAGGCGAAAGGGCGCCGGTTTCGCGGATCACGACTTCCCGGCAGCGCCGCGCCGCGTTTCCAGCCGGACGCGGCGCCCTCAGGCCTTCCGACGAGCGTGCGGCGTGGTTCTTGCAGCCCGAGCTGCCGAGGTTACGGTGCGCGTACTGGTCATCGAAGACGAGCGGCGAATGGCGGCGTTCATCAGCCGGGCGGTGTCCGAAGACTCCGGCGCGGTCGACTGGGCTGACGATGGCGAGGCAGGACTCGATCTCGCCAAGACCTACGACTACGACGCCATCGTCCTCGACCTCATGCTGCCGAAGCTCGATGGTCTCGCCGTCTGCCGGGCCCTGAGAGCCGTCGGCAAGCGCACGCCCGTCCTCATCGTCTCGGCGCGGGACATGGTGGTCGATCGAGTGACGGGCCTGGACGCCGGCGCGGACGATTACCTGACCAAGCCCTTCGCCGTCGAGGAGCTGATGGCGCGCCTGCACGCGCTCGTCCGGCGTCTCGATCACTCGCCCACGACGCTCAGCGTCGGCGACCTGCAACTCGACCCCTCGACGCGCACCGCGCGGCGAGGGAACCGGGCCATTTCGCTGACCGCGCGGGAGTACGGCCTGCTCGAGTATCTGATGCGGCGGGCCGGAACGATCCTGACGCGCACGATGATCGCCGAACGGGTGTGGAGCTGCACGTTCGGCGGCGGCAGCAACGTCGTCGACGTCTACATCAAGCATCTCCGCGACAAGATCGACGAGCCTGGGAAACCGACCTTCATTCGGGCCATTCGCGGCGCGGGCTATGTACTCAGCGATCCTGAAGCGCCTGACACATAGCAGCCTGCGCGCCCGCCTGACACTCTGGTATCTGCTGACGCTGGGCGTGACGCTGTCGCTCTTTGCGGGCGGCCTGGTGCTGCTGCGCGCCCGCTCGACGTTCGACTCGATCGACGAGGCCCTGGCCCTGCGCGCCCACCAGCTGTCCGGCAGCCTGCTGCCCGATCTCCTCGGCCCGGACGTCGAACGGGCCCTTGCCGCCGACCCGAGGGCCACCATGGATTCCCTGGTCGTCCGGACCGCCGCAGGCGTCCCCATCTTCCGGTCCGCGACATTCCCGGACCTCGGCGACGCCGCCGAAGCCGAAGCCCGGAACGCCGCCAGAGCCGGTCGCGGCGATTCTCACGCTCCGCGATCGCGGCGGACGCGCCTACCGCATCGTCACGCTCAGCGTCGCACGTCAGGGCGCGACCCCGGTCATCCTGCAGCTGGCCGAAACCCGGAGCACGGCCACGGCGCCGCTGGGACAGCTCGCGCTCCTGCTCGGCGTCACGATCCTCTTCGTGCTGGCCGTCGCCGGCTGGGGCAGCAACTACACGGTCGGACGGGCGCTGGCGCCGGTCGACTCGATCGTGTCGCGCGTCCAGCACATTCAAGCGCACCGGCTCGGCGCGCGCCTGGACGTCCGCGCGGACAATCAGGAGCTCGACCGCCTGATCACCACGCTGAATGCGATGCTCGACCGCCTCGAGGCGTCGATGTCGAGCGCACGGCGCTTCGCCGCTGATGCGTCCCACGAGCTGCAGACGCCGATTGCCGCCATCCGCGGCACCCTCGACATGTGCCTGCGTGTCGACTGCTCCCTGGAGGAGTGGCGCGGCACGGCCGTGGACCTGCTCGAGGACCTGGACCGCCTGTCCGAGCTGGTCCGCGATCTGCGGTTGATCGCGCTCGCCGAAAGCGGGCACCTCCTCGACGCGCGCGAGCCCGTCCCCCTGGCCGATCTCGTCCAGGACTGCCGCGACACGGCGGAAGTGATCGCCGAGGCCTACCAGGTCCAGGTGTCGGCGGGTCAGATCGAGCCCGTGATGGTCACCGGCAGCAGCCCGCACCTGCGCCGCGTGGTCCTCAACCTGCTGCAGAACGCCATCCGCTATTCGTCGCCGGGCGCCTCGGTTCTGGTCTCGGTCGGGCGCACCGACGGACTGGCAACGCTGGTCGTCAGCGACACCGGCTGCGGAATCGCCCCTGCGGACCTCCCGCACATCTTCGAACCGTTCTACCGCGCCGATCCCGCCCGCTCGCGCGACACGGGCGGCAGCGGGCTCGGGCTGGCGATCGTCGATCAGATCGTCCGGGCGCACGGAGGGCGGGTCGACGTTCAGAGCGCGCCCGACAAGGGCTCCACGTTCTCGGTGTGGCTGCCGGTGGCCGAGCCGCCCGCCTCGTCCGCGAATGGCCAGGAAGGCATCACCGCGTAGGCCGCGGCGGTCGTCGGCTCGGCACGCTTCGACGAACCGACGACTGCCGCGGACCTGCGGGCTCAGAAGGTCATCACGTAGGACACGGCCACGACGTGCACCGCGTAGCTGAATGGCTGCTCGTTGGTCGGCAGGACACCGCTGAGCGATCCGAACTGCATCCCCTCGTAGGACCAGTCCGCCGACCTCATGCGCATGTAGGTGTACAGGACGCGCACGGCCTGCCTGGAGTTGAGGTTGTACGTCCCGTTCACGCGCAGCTCGTAGGTGTTGGTGAACACCGTCGGCAGGGCCGTCGCCGGGATGAAGTAGGCGGCGATCGTCGTCGGAGGCGCCGCCGGCCCCACGAGCACGTTGTTGGCCCAGTTGCCACCGGTCACGTTGTTGTCGGACCGGTCCCGGGACAGCGTGAAGTTGCCCGTCAGGTCCAGGTGCGCGTCGAGCAGACTCTTGCGGATCAGCGAGATGCCCACCGAGTGCAGCGCGTCGGCTCGATCGCTGGCCCAGCCGAGACAGGGGTCGAGCTTGTTGTTGTTGTTGCGCTGTTGGAGCGTCACGTACCCGTCGCAGGTGTTCCCGGACAGTCCGGTCAGCCCCGACACCGCGGACGAGTTGCTGTTGGCCGAGTACGTCGTGCCGGCGCTGGTGGCCTGGGAGTCCTCGTACTCGTAGAACGCGTCCAGGCTCACGTTGGCGCCGAGGACATACGTGCCCTCGACGTTCGCCGTCCAGTTCGAGGCGTGCTGCAGGCCGTAGACCGCGTCGACGTACTCGTTCTTGTCGTAATTGGCATCGGCCTGGAACGAGAGGGCGTCGCCGGCCTGGTACGTCACGGCCGTCCGGACCTTGTTGCTGTTCCGATCCGACACGTAGTAGCGCCGCAGGCCCGGCAGCTCGCTGATGCGGTTGTTGTTGGCGTAGAGCGCGTTCGCCAGGGCGCTGTTGCTGGGGAAGAAGAGGTTCATGTTGCCGCTCGTCGGGGCGTAGCCGAGCGCCGGCCCCCATCCGCTCCATCCGTTCGCGGCCATGAACGAGTAGGCGGTCGCCCCGTCCGTCGCGCCCACCGGGACGACGCTCGCGTACGGCACGAGCGCCAGGAACGCGTTCTCGTTGTAGTCCGGCGTCCGCCGCCTGGAATACGTGTAGCCGGTTCTGACGGTCAACTGCGCGGGCAGCGTCACGCGGTACTCGGCGCCCACCGCGTTTTCGTTCGTCACGGCGGCGTCGGCGCAGCCAATCCACGCTCCCGGACACCAGCGGTTGATGCGGTCGAAGGCGTAGGTCCCGCGGATGCCCTGCCCCGGCGCGAGCTGGTAGTCCGCGCTGGCGGTGAATTGATTCTCCTTCTTGCTGTACGGGCGGTTGGCATTGGCGTTCTGCGCGAGCACGGCGCCGAGCGGGTTGTTCGATCCCGCGGGGAAGTACGAGCTCGACGTCGCGCCCTCTCCCGCGTCCGCGTACTGGAAGATGTGAACCGCAGTCCGATCGTCGTGGTTGTCGAACTTGTAGGCCGCCGACAGGTTCAGGCTCTTCGCCGGCCTCGACGTCAGCTTGGCGCCGAAAGTCTCGGTCACGACGAGCCCGCTCAGCGAGCTCACGGGCACCACGACCGTGGTCGGGTCGGTCAGGAACGCGGCGTTCTGCGTGTTGCGCCCCGCCAATCCGTTCAGGACCAGCTTGGTCGACTTCGTCAGCGCGAAGCCTCCCGCCGCGCTGACCTGGTGGAACTGGTTCGACGGCGCGCTGCTCATCACGTTGACCTGACCGCTCCCCGGATTCGACCCGCCCGTCGTGATCGCGCCGGTCGCCCAGTTCTGCCACGACATGTACGGGACGAGGTTGGTGAAGATCTCGCCGTAGTACGCGGTCTGCAGGTAGCTGTGTTCCCCGTTGAAGTTCAGCCGGAGGTTGATCTGGTGCGTGTTCGTATCGATGACGTCGGGGATGACGGTGGAGATGTCGCCGCCCGACTCCCGCGAGACCGTGCCCATCGGCTTGACGCCGGTCTTGTGTTCGGGCTCGTACCCGACGTCCACGCTCCATCGCGGGTCGAACGTGTAGGACAGCGACACGTCGCCCTTGGCGCGCGTCGTCGACAGGCTGTAGTTGTCGAAGAGCGGAACGTCGACCGCGGCGGCGGAGGTCACCGACGCGATCTGGGCCGCCGTCGGCGTCAGCAGACCGCCCTGGCTCGGCGACGACGATCGCGTGTCGATGTAAGCGGCGGTCCCGATCGACGGGACGAGACCGCGCGCGCTGACCGTGTTGACGACGCTGTTGCCCGAACTGCTGCCGGCGATCGTGGGGATCAGCCAGCCCGCCGGCAGCGTCAGCGTGTCGGTGCCGGCGCCGAGAAACGGCGTCTGGTACGTGTCCGAACGGTTTCTCCGCAGCTCGTCGAACGCGAGCGACACCCGGAACTTGCCCTGAACGCCGAACCTCGCGGAGAGGCTGCGCGTATCCAGGCCGAGGTCGACCCCGGTCGCCCGCCACCGGTACGCGCTGTCGCCGTCGTATCGCGCCCGCCCGCGGAGATCGAAGTTTCCGACGAACTGGCCGCCCTGGTTCTGCAGTCCGTTGTACTCGCCGGCCTTGTACGAGCCGTTCGAGACGTTCACGCCTCCGGCTTCGAACGTGCTCGCCGGCACGCTCGCATCCTGCGCCAGCACGGTGCGCGGGCTCAATGCCACAACCGCAATCAAGGCCAGGGCGCACCGCCCTCCTCGCCGGACGGCATCGAGTTGTCGATTCGCGTGTGTATCCATGACAGTCGTCCCTGCATGAAGGGCGTCAACGCTGGAACTTGGCACCCGCCGGATGATTCGAGCCGTGAATGAGCACGTGGCAGTTGAGGCACGCCCGCGCGTCCAGCTGGGCGCGCGGTGACGCCGCGCCCGGCTGCTGCAGGCCGTCGACGGTCGTCACGGCACCGCCCAGCAGGTTGGCGCCGCTGTTGACCTGACTGGCGTGGTCGCCGCTGTGGCACTCCTGACAGAGGAACGGCACGCGGGTCTTGAGCAGCGGCGCGTTGGCCGAACCGTGCGGCGTATGGCAGTTGACGCAGTTGTCGACGACGGGCGCGTGCTCCCAGAGGAACGGACCGCGGCGTTCGGCGTGACAGGTGTAGCAGGTCTCGTTGACGGAGTCCTTGATGAGGAGGGACGGCCCCGTCGATCCGTGCGGATTGTGGCAGTCCGTGCACGTCATCTTGGCGGTCGTCCCGAGGCCCGTGGCGGCGAGCGGATGCGCCGAGATGCGATGAACCTCGGCGCGCTGCTGCTTGTGGCAGGTGAAGCAGACGTCAGCCTGCGTCGCCTTGTTCAGCACCTTCTGATCGGGTGCGTGGATGTTGTGACAGTCGGTGCACGCGATCCCGCGGGCCTGGTGCGCACTCCCCGTCCAGTTCACGCGTGCGAGCACCTTCGACTCGTGGCAGCTCAGACACGCGGCGCTGCGCGCGTCGGCCGTCGACTCGTGCTTCGACTTCGAGCCGAAGACGACATCCGGTGCGGTCCCGGGATCCTGCGTGTGCTTCTCGCTCGTCCCGTGGCAGTCGACGCAGCCCGGCGTCCGCGCGTCGGCCCTGTTGCCGTGGGGAGTCTGATAGATCGAGAAGACGGGCGAGGTCGCGTCGTGGCAGGTCGTGCACACGGCGTCCCGCTGCACGGCCGCGGCCACGGCAGCATTCTGCGGCGCCGCCACCGCGACGCACGGAACGGCCACAAACAGAACGTTCAAGGCTAGTGCTCGAGTCAGGCGTCTCATCGTCGTTCTCCCGGAGCAGGGTCGGTCCCGCGCCGTTCTGCCGCTGACTATGGGCTGCCAGCATGAATCCCCAATGAAAGTCCGGTGAACGGTCCTTCACCGGACTTTCATCGAGTTCTCATTCACGAGCGCCATAGTGGCGGCGTACGAGTCGGGAGACACGCGAGCCGAGAGTCGGAGCGCGACGACGAACGGAGAGGTCAGCCATGAGACGCACAGTGGGGACGGCACTTCTGATCACATTCTGGGTGGCGGGGATCGTTCAGGTCATGCGGGCGCAGCAGCCGACCGCGGCGGCGCTGGCCGAAATGCACGCACACGACAAGGGCCCGGCGAAGATCGACGTCTCGAGCTACCCCGACGCGATCAAGGCCGACTACAAGCTGTTCCTCGACAAGTGCGGCAAGTGCCACTCGCCCGCCCGCGCCATCAACAGCGACCTGGCGCTCGAGGAGGAGTGGGAGCAGGACGTTCAGAAGATGATGAGCAAGGCCAAGACGCTCATCTCGCCGGACGACGCCAAATTGATCACCGACTTTCTCGTGTACGACTCGCAGGTCCGCAAGAAGGATCTGTACAACCAGAAGATGGCGTTCAAGAACGCCGGGTAGCCGCGCGAGTTACTGCGTCACCACCCCGTACGCGGTCCCTCCAGCTCGCCGGCATCCCGCCAGCGCCGGGAGGAAGGACAATCGCCCTTCCCCCCGGCGCTGGAAGGCGCACACCCCCTGCGACATCGCCGCGTAACTCCAGGCGAATCGCCCGCCGCCGTCGCCGCGCAGTACGCGGTGGCACTCACCCCTTCGGGTTGAACCGGTACCCCACCCAGGGCTCGGTGACCAGGTAGCGCGGGTTGCCGGGATCGGGCTCCAGCTTCTTGCGCAGCTGCCCCATGAACACCCGCAGGTACTCCGGCTGTTCCTGCGACGCCTCCCCCCAGACGGCCTCGAGCAGCGTCTTGTGGGTGATGACCCGATCCGGGTGCCGCGCCATGTAGACGAAGAGCTCGAACTCCTTGGGCGTCAGCCGGACCTCGGTGCCGCGCACGTGCACGCGTCGCGATTCGAGGTCGACGCGGAAGTCGCCGACGTCGAACGAGGTGACGTCGCTCGCCGGCGTGGTGACGCGGCGCAGCGCGGCGCGCACGCGCGCCATCAGCTCGTCGATGCCGAACGGCTTGGTCACGTAGTCGTCGGCACCCGAGTCGAGCGCCTCGACCTTCGCGCGCTCCTCCCCTTTCACCGACAGCACGATGATGGGCACGCTCGATACCGACCGGATCCGGCGGCAGAGCTCGAGGCCGTCCATGTGCGGCATGAAGAGGTCCGTGATGACCAGCTCCGGCCGCCACTCCGTGAAGCTCTGCAGCGCGGTCTCCCCTTCCCCGGCGGTCCGCACCTGGTATCCCTGGCTGGTCAGCACGGTCCGCAGGACGCGCGTGATCTGCGGCTCGTCGTCCACGACCAGCACCTTCGATTTCTCCGTTGTCGTCGTCATGCCCTGACTCCCCTCGCAGCTTCCTCGGCGGTCGCATGGCTCTCGCTCGTCTGGTCGACCGCAACCGGCAACGTCATCGCGACGGCGGCGCCACGGTCCCTTCGTGGCTCGAACCAGAATCCGCCCACCCTGCGACTCGACGAGCCGCCTCGCAACCGGCAGACCGAGGCCGATGCCACCCCGGCGCGAGTCGTGGGGCTCACGTCCGGGCACTCTGAAGAACTTCTCGAACACACGATCCTGGTACTCCTCCGGAATCCCGGGGCCCTCGTCGCTGACGCTCAGCCGCACGTACGGCCCGTCTTCCCGCTTGGCGTTGACGCGGATGGTCGTCCCCGGCGGCGCGTACTTGCTCGCGTTGTCGAGCAGCGAGTAGACCACTTCCGTCATCGAGGGGGCGTCGACGGCGACCTTCGGGAGATCGGCCTCGAGCGTCACCTCCACGTCGTGGTCGCGGGTCAGCGTCTTCGCCCGCTCGACCCCGGAGTTGATGATCTCCCCCAGATCGGCCCGTTCGAGCCGCGCAGGCTCGAACTGGCGTTCGGCCGTCGACAGGCCCTCGATGAAGCGATTGAGCCGGTCCGACTCCTCGTCGATCACCGCAAGCAGTTCCTCCTGCCCCTCGCGCGTCAGGCCGATCGTGCCGACGCGCTCCTCGGCGCCGATGAGCGCCGTGACCGCCGCCTTGATCGACGTGAGCGGCGTGCGCAGGTTGTGGTGAATCGCCTCGAGCAGCGCCGCCTTGAGCTGCTCGTTCCGCCGGGCCGCCTCGGCCGCGCTCGCGCGGTCGAACGCGCCCTGCAGCTCGTTGTACAGGCGCTCGAATCTCGCGCCGCCCTTCCTGCGCCTCCAGGTGGCGCCGCTCGGCTCTCGCCGACAGCTCACCGACGATGAGCGCGGTCGCCGCGAAGGTCAGGAACGCCATCCAGTCGTTCAGATCGTCGGTGCGAAACGAGATCGGTGCCAGGAAGAAATAGGCGTACGTCGCCGACGACACGACCGTCGCCGCGAGGGCGGGCCCGGTGCTCCACGTCCGCGCGATGACCAGGATGATCAGCAGCAGCACGGGCACCAGCGCCCGCGCACTGACCTGGGGAAACAGGTGCAGGAAAAAGATGAGGAGTGGCGGCACCCCGGACGCCACGACATACACCGCCCATCGCGGCAACCGCCCCACGTGTCCGATTATACGGGCTTTGCGGCGCCGGCCTCGCGGGCGATCTGGACGCCGGCGCTCGCGCCGACGCGCGTCGCGCCGGCGGCCACCATCGCCCGGACGCTCTCGAGATCCCGGACGCCGCCGGCCGCCTTCACCCCCATGCCGGCGCCCACGACCCGCCGCATGAGCGCGACGTCGCCCACGGTGGCGCCACCGGGACCGAAGCCGGTCGACGTCTTCACGTAGTCGGCGCCCGCCGCCCGGGCCAGCGTGCACGCCGTCACCTTCTCGTCGTCGGTCAGGAACGCCGCCTCGATGATGACCTTGCTCAGGGCGCCGCACTCCCGGCACGAGCCTGCCACGGCCTCGATGTCCCGCGCCACCAGGGCCAGGTCCCCCGATTTCAGCGCCCCGACGTTGATGACCATGTCGATCTCGGTGGCCCCGTCGAACATCGCCCGGCGGGTCTCGTACTGCTTCACGTCCGGCAGCGTCGCGCCGAACGGAAACCCGATCACCGAGCAGACGCCGACGCCGCTGCCGGCGAGGGCGCGGGCACAGAGGGCCACCCAGGTCGGATTGACGCAGACCGTGGCGAAGTGGAACGCCGCCGCCTCGCGGCAGAGCTCCTCGATCATCGACCGGGTCGCATCGGGCTTGAGCAGGGTGTGGTCGATGAGCCCCGCGACGTCGGTGGGCGCGCCTCCCCGCGCGTGGACGCCCACGCGGCTGGCGCCTGCACCGAGGACGCCCCGCAGGCGGTCCGGACAGCAGTCCTCGACGACCGCATGACACGCGCAGATCGCGGCGGGACCGCCCTCCCCGACCTCCTCGACGACGATCTCGACCAGCCGGCGGAGATCGCTGTCGTTCATCGCCGGCGCTCGAGCCGCGCAATCTTGGCGAGGCGGCGGATGTAGCGCGGTTCGCGCATCGAGGTTCCCAGCCAGACGTCGACAATCCGGCGGGCCTCCCCCTCCGTCACCAGCGAGGCGCCCAGCGTGAGCACGTTCGCCCCGACGTGCTCGCGGGAATACCGGGCGACCGTCTCGGTCGCCGCCATGGCGGCCCGCACGCCGGGCACCTTGTTGGCCGCCACCGCCGACCCGATGCCGCCTCCGTCCACGATCAGGCCCGCGTCGACCTCCTTCCGGCTCACGGCGAGCGCGACGGCCTCCGCCACGTCCGGATAGTCCACCGGATCGTCCCCGTCGGTGCCCAGGTCGGCCACCGCGAGGCCCCGGGCGCGCAGCCACGGCACGAGGGCGAGACGCAGCGCCTTGCCGGCGTGGTCGCTCGCGACGGCAAGCGACCGGACCGGTGAGACCGGGGCGAGCGACAAGTCCCCGGCCGCGGCACGCTCCTCCTCGACCAGCGTGACACCCGCCTCGCGAAGCGTGTCGCGCGCGAGGGGCGTCACGTGACCGCCGCGCGCGAGGAGGACCGTCTCGCCCCGCTCCAGCCTCCGTGCGTCCGCTTCGGTGATGATCTCGAATCGCTTCACTGGGTTATGATCCGGCGCCCATGCCCGAGGCGCATCCGACGGAGATTCTGCTGACCGCCGACGCCATCGCCGGCCGGATCGGCGAGCTGGCCGCCGAGATCCGCCGCGACTGCCCCGGCGACATCCACCTGATTGCCGTCCTCAAAGGCGCGTTCGTCTTCCTCGCCGACCTCGTCCGCCGGCTCGGCGACGGCGTCACGCTCGACTTCATCGCCGTGTCCAGCTACGGAGCCGCGACGACCTCGTCCGGCCAGGTCCGTCTCCTCAAGGACCTCGACATCCCCATCGAGAATCGCGATGTTCTCATCGTCGAGGACATCGTCGACACCGGCGTGACGCTCGCCTACCTGAAGGACATTCTCACGGCCCGGAACCCGCGCTCCCTGCGCACCGCGTGCCTGCTGAGCAAGCCGTCGCGGCGGCGGCAGGACGTCCAGGTGGAGTACGTCGGCTTCAGCATCCCGGATCGCTTCGTCGTCGGCTACGGCCTGGACTACGCCGGTCGCTATCGTAACCTGCCCCACATCGCGGTCCTCGGCTGAACGGCCGTCGGCGGCTACTTGCCGACGGCGGCCCGCACCTTCTGCGAGAACCTGATCGCATCGCCCCTGACGGCGTTGGCGTCCAGCGTGAGCACGTGGCGGTTCAGCATGAGCACCTGCCCGTCGACCACCGTGTCGCGGACGTCATCGCCGCGCGTGACGTACACCAGGTCCGAGACCGGATCGTAGAGCGGCGTCTGCCGCGCCGCCGACATGGACACGGTAATCAGATCGGCACGCTTGCCCGGCTCGAGCGATCCGATCTCGTCCGCCATCCCGATCGCCCGGGCCCCGCCGATCGTCGCCATGTCGAGCGCCGCGGTCGCCGGGACGGCCGCGGGATCGCGGTCCACCAGCTTGGCCATGAACGCCGCCTGCCGCATGGCCTCGAACATGTCCAGGTCATTGTTGCTCGCGGCGCCGTCGGTGCCCAGCCCGAGCGCGACGCCCGCCTTCAGGTACTTGGTCACCGGCGCGGCGCCGCTCGCCAGCTTCATGTTGCTCTCCGGGTTGTGGGAGACGCTCACCCCGTTCCGCTTCAGGATCGCGATGTCGGCGTCGGTCACCCAGACGCCGTGGGCGATGATCGTGCGCGGCGCCCAGAAGCCGATCGAATCGAGGTACGCGACCGGCGTGAGACGGTGCTGTTCGAGCGAGGTCTTGACGTTGTCCTCGGTTTCGGCCAGGTGGATGATGAGGGGCGCCCCGTAGCGGCGCGCCAGCGCCGACGCCGCCTCGAGCGTCTTCTGGTCGTTCGTGTAGATGGCGTGCGGCGCGACGGCCGGCGTCTCGAGCGGGTCGTTCCTGAAATCCTGCAGAAACGTCTCGGCGTGCTTCAGGCCGTCGGCCGGCGTCGCCGCGTCCGGGACGGGAAAGCCGATGATCGTCTGCCCCAGGATCCCCCGCAGCCCCGCCTCTCGGGCGGCCTTCGCGACCTCCTCCTCGAAGCAATACATGTCCACGAAGGTCGTCGTGCCCGACTCGATCATCTCCAGGGCGCCCAGCCGGGTGCCAATTCGCACCATCTCGGGCGACACCGTCTTCGCCTCGGCCGGGAAGATGTACTTCTGGAGCCAGGTATCGAGCGGCAGGTCGTCCGCGAGTCCCCGGAAGAGGACCATCGCCGCGTGCGTATGCGTGTTGATCAGGCCCGGCATGACGACCTGTCCCGTCGCGTCGATCGTCTCCCTGGGGGCGTAGGTCGCCGCGACGGCATTCACCGTGTCCACGGCCACGATCCGGTTTCCGTCGATGGCGACCGCGCCGGACGGGATGATCCGGCGCGCGGCGTTCTCGGTGATGACGGTCCCGCCCGTGACCACGAGCGACACCGGCTGACGGGCGGGCGACCCGCAGGCGGCCGCGGCCAGCGCGAGGCACGTCGCGACGAGCGAGCGCATGGGGCCCGATTCTATCGTGTATAGTGGCCGCGTGCCGCTGCATCTGGTGCAACATCCTGTCATCGACGACGCGCTCGTGACGCTCCGCGATCGCACGACGACATCGGACGCCTTCCGCCGCGCCGCCGCGCGCGCCAGCCTCATGCTCGTGGCCGAGGCCCTGCGCGATCTGCCGACCGAGGCCGTCACCGTCGAGACCCCGATCGGGCCCGCGACGAGCCGGCGCCTGGCGGGCGACATCATCTTCGTCCCCGTGCTGCGCGCCGGCCTCGGGATGTTGAGCGCAGCGCTGGAGCTGGTGCCCCGCGCGCGCGTCGGCCACCTCGGTCTCCAGCGCGACGAGGAGACCGCCGTGGCCTCGCAGTACTATGTCCGCCTGCCCGCGAACCTGGCGCAGAGCCACGTGATCCTGATCGATCCGATGCTCGCCACCGGCGGCAGCTCGGCGGCGGCGCTCGACATTCTGCACCGGGCCGGCGCCGCCGACGTGCGGGCGGTCTGCATCGTGGCCGCGCCCGAAGGCGTCGCCTTCCTCGATCGCCACCATCCCTCGGTCCGCGTCTACACACCGGCGCTCGACGAGGGGCTCAACGCGAAGAAGTACATCGTGCCGGGCCTGGGGGATTTCGGGGACCGGCTGTTCGGGACGCTTTAGAACAAGGGGATCGGAGAGTAAGGGCACCGGGTGCCGGGTGCTGGTGCCGGGTGCCGCGTGCTTGGTGCCTGGTGCTTGGTGCCGTGTGTCTGGTGCCGCTTGGCGACCCTGGCAGCCTTCGAGTACACTCGGGGGTCGGTCGATCGGGCGCTTAGCTCAGCTGGTTAGAGCGCGTGCTTCACACGCACGAGGTCACAGGTTCGAGTCCTGTAGCGCCCACCACCCATCGCCTCAGGACGCGCTACGCCTTCTCGGTGGCCAGCGCGCGCACGCGCCCCGCCCACTGTTTGAGCCGCTGGTTCGCCAGAGACTGCTCGAGCGCCTCGAGCTTCAGATACGTCGCGGGCATGAGCCGCAGGGTTGCGAGTCCTGCAGCGCCCGCCGCGTCCGCCACGCCCCGCTGCCCGCGAGAATGCTGGCCGGAACCACGACAAGGGTCAGGGCCGCGTACCACAGCAACGCGTACAACCACACCGGATCGCTCGGAGCCGCCCTCCACGCGCGGTACGCCCCCTGGAGGTGCGGCAGTCGCTCCACCACCTGCGGGATCGCCATCGGCACCGCGACGAGCCAGCGCTCACGAGGACGGAAGCGCGAGAGGGCACGAGCGATCACGGCCAGCAGCGTGCACCAGACGAGTACCGTGGTCCAGTCGTACGGGCGCAGGCGGTACGCCCACGGGTCGGTCGCCAGCCAGTTCCAGCGAGAACGCAGCAAGGGCTGGTACCAGGCCGTGTGCAGCCGGTCCACCCACGTCCAGATCCCGCTCCGCATCCAGGCTTCGTTCAGCACTGCGCTCACCAGCGTGATGCCGAGCGCAAGCCGTCGATGCTCCCACACGCGCACGGCCCAGCTGACCACGATCGCCGCGACCGCCTGGCGCCAGAACCACCACGCCGAGCGTCCGCCTCGACGCTGCTCGACGAGGTCGCCAATCATCGAGTCGCGCCGGTCGGACGCCATCAGCCGCGACACCAGCCACACGGCCGCCTTCGGATCGTCGGACGGCCTCATCCCGCCCCTCCCTCCAGCTGCGGCACACCGGTCCACAGTTCCACCAGCGTCCGCCGGGCCTGGCGCACGTCACGAAGGCCTTTCGCCGTGATGCGGAAGTAGGTCTTGGCGCGGCCGCCGCGCTCGGCGGTCGGCTCGCCCAGGCGGGACGCCACGAGGCCCTTCCGCTCGAGCCGCTCGAGCGTGATGTACACGCTCCCCATCGCGACCTCGCGGCCGCTGCTCTTCTCGATGGCCTCGGCAATCGGCACGCCGTAGGCCTCGTCGTCCAGCCGGATGAGCGCCAGGAGCACCAGCAGCTCGAAGCCCCCGAGGAATCCGCGTTTCGCCATGAGGCGTGAAATCTCCCCGCGCGACGTCGTGGGGTCACCGCGCGACGTCGCCGGCCATGCGCTCGGCGTCAGGTCGACACCGGCCGGCGGGGCGGCCCGAGGACCAGAGGGTTGTGCCCCGCGTTGCAGTAGCTGAACCGGCGGTGGCCGGTCGCGTCGGTGATGAGCAGACGCGGAGCTACCGGCTCGTCCGCGGCAGGATCAGGTGCGGGCCGGAGCGAAGCTCGCCACGGCCGTCTGCTCGTCGGAGTACCAGTCGAACACCGTGACCAGCTTGGTAATCGTCAGGAGGTCCTTGAGCCGCTTGGTGACGCGGGCGAGCTTCAGCGCACCGCCCGAGGCCGACGCCGTCGCATGGGCCTGCACGAGCTGTCCCAGCCCGGCGCTGTCGACGTAGCTCACGTCGCCGAGGTCGAGCACGAGCTTCCGGTGGCCCTGCTCGATCAGGCTGCGCACCTTGTCCTTCAGCGCCATGTCGCCACCCTTGGCCATGGTGATGTCCCCGTTGACCGTGATGATCACCACGTCCCCGAGCTGCCGTTCGTCAATCCGCATCGCGACTCCTCCCGTCCCCTTCGAGCGTCCCGGCCCGACGTCGCCCCCGCCTCCCGCGTCGACACGGGACGGCCCGACCTGTGGAGTAGATACCACTCGCCGGGCGGGGACGCAAGACTGGTTCGCGGGGTGCGTCAGATGAACAGTGCGTCTTCGTCGTCGCCGCGCCGCGAACGACGTCGGCCTTCCTGGAGGGCGCGGGCGGCCGCCCGCAGCGCGCTGAAGAACGCCCGCCCTTCGCGGGCCGGCACCTTGAGGCCCGCCTGCACGTTGTCGACGGTCTCGTCGACCCGGACCGCGAGATCGGCGAACAGCTGGTCGACGCGCTCGACCTGGGCCGCGGCGAGCGACGAGACCCGCGTCGCGTCCTTGCCGATACTGTCGAGATGCCCGAACAGCGGCCGCATGCGGTCCTCGAACTCGTCGACCAGCCGCATCAGCCGCCGCGCCAGCACGCCGGCCGCCACCAGCACGCCCACGTGGACGATCGCGATCACCAGGGTGGCGACCGCGATCACGCCGAGCAGCGTCTCGGCGGTCTGGCTCACGCGTTCTCCTTCGCCCGCGCCTGCTGGTATGCCTCGCGGCCCTTCTCGATCGCGGTGGTCAGCGTCTCGCGGCCCTGCTTGACCGCCTCGCGGCCGCGTTCCATCACGTCGTTCGCCCGCTCCCGTCCTTCACGCGCCTTGCTGCCCAGGTACTCGCGCGTCTCCTGGCCGGCGCCCGGCGCGTACAGCAGCGCCACGGCCGCGCCGCTGACCGCGCCCAGGAGGAATGCCAGCAGCACCGTGCCCGCGCCTGCCCCGTCATCTCTCGCCATGGCTCACCTCAGAAAATGCTGACCTTGACGTTCAAGTACTTTCTCGGATCTTTTCGGATTTCCGTGAGGAGCGACCGGAAATCCGCGACCGCCTGGTTCATGTTCTCATATAACTTCTCGTCTTGCAGCAACTGACCGGCCGTTCCCTTGCCCTGATTCAAGCGGTCGACCATCTGATCCAACGAGTTGCTCAGCGTGTCGAGGCGCGTGAAGAGCGTGTCGTCGGTCATCAGCTTGCCGAGGGTCCCCTGCCCCTGCTGCAGGCGTTCGGTCATCTGGGAGAGGTTTTTCGTCGTTGTTTCGAGCGAGCGTGCAAAGTCCTCGTCCGTCATCAGGCGCCCGATGCTGCCCTGGCCCGCGTTGATCCGAGTCGTCAGCTCGTCGAGGTTCTTGAGCGAGTGCTCGAGCGAGGCCGCCAGCTGCGGGTCGCTGATGAAGCGGCCCATCGCGCCCTGGCCGCCCTTCATCGCCTGCGTCACGTCGCGGGCCGAGCTGACGAACGACGTCAACTCCGTATACAGCGCGTCGTCGGTCATGAGCTTGCCGATCGTGCCCCGCCCGTCGCGCAGGCCGTGGAGTACCGCGTTCAGGTCCTGGATGCCCTGGCCAGCCTCGCTGGTCAGGTCGGAGAACTGGGTGACCTTCGCTTCCGAGGGCACGTATCCCCACTCGGGAATCGGCGTGCCGTTGGACGAGGGCGTGATGTCGACGGCGCTCTCGCCGAGCAGGGACACCGACCCCAGCCGGGCCATCGAGTCGGTCGTGATCTGCCCGCGGTAGGACCTGTTCACCTGGAAGGTGACGTCGACCTGCTGGCCGGCCAGCTGCACGCCGTCCACCGACCCGACCTCGACGCCGGCGAGCCGGACCGGCGAGCCCGACTTGAGGCCCGCGACGTTGGCGAAGCGGGTCTTCAGGCTGTAGCGCTGCCAGAAGAAGCCCTTGCCGCCCATGATCAGGAAGATCGTGGTCGCGGCGATGACGAGGGCGGCGATCGTCAGGACGCCGAGCTTCAGTTCAGACCAGACGAGCGAGCGCGTTCGTGGCATGACACACCCTTACGACAAAAAGGTCCTGATGTACGGATCGTCGGAGGCCCGGAGCTCGTCGGCGTCGCCCTCGAAACAGATGAGGCCGTCCTTGAGCATGATGAACTCGGTCTCCTTCAGCTTCTCGGGCGGTGCGGGCACGATCCTGACCTGCTCCCCGTCGCCGCGTGCGGCCATCTTGGTCGCCACATAGAAGGCGTCCCGCAGCTGATGCGTCACGACGATGGAGGTGACGCCTTCGAAGTCCCGCAACTTGATGATCTCATCGTCCACGGTCGTGGCCGTAATCGGGTCGAGGCCCGTCGTCGCCTCGTCGTAGAGCAGGATCCGCGGCTTGAAGGCCAGCGCGCGGGCGATGGCGACCCGCCGCCGCTGGCCGCCCGACAGCTCCGACGGCATCTTGTCGATGTGCTCGGCGAGCCCGATGAAGCCGAGGACCTCCTCGACGCGGCGGTCGACGTCCCCGAGCGGCATGTCGGTCTCCTCGTAGAGCTTGTAGCCGACGTTTTCCCGCACCGTCAGGGAGTCGAAGAGCGCGCCCTCCTGGAAGATCATGCCCAGGTCGTCGCGCACCGGCATCAACTCCCGCTCGGTGAGCTGATCGACGCGCGCGCCGTTCACCCAGACCGCGCCCGCGTCGGGGCGCCACAGCCCGGTGACGATCTTCAGGATCGTCGACTTGCCCGAGCCGCTCGCGCCGAGGATCACCTTCGTCCGCCCGCGGACGAGCGAGAAGCTGATGTCGGAGAGCACGATCTTGTCGTCGAAGGCGAGGCGCACGTGGTCGAACGCCACGACCACTCCCTCCCGCCCGGGGCCGCGCGTCCCCGCGATGCCCGCCGTCTCGACGTCCATGTCAGTAGATGGTCGCGACCAGAATCTGCGTCACGAAGAAGTCGGCGGCGATCACCGCCACCGATCCGGCGACGACGGCGATCGTCGTCGCCTTGCCGACCCCCTGGGTGCCGCCCCTGGTGCGGAGGCCGACGTAGCATGCGATGGTGACGATCAGGAAGCCGAACACGAACGGCTTCACCAGCCCCTGCGTGACGTCCTGCATGTAGAGCACGTCGGTCACCGACGACCAGTAGAGGCTCGAGGCGACCTGCAGCTGGAACCGCGCGACGATCCAGCCCCCGAACACGCCGACGAAGTCCGAGATGACGGTCAGGACCGGTGCCATGAAGATCCCGGCGAGCATCCGCGGGACGACCAGCTTGCGAATCGGATCGGTGCCGAGCGCGCGCAGGGCGTTGATCTGGTCGGTCACCATCATCGAGCCCAGCTCGGCGGCGATCCCGGACCCGATGCGGCCGGTGAGCATCAGGGCCGTCAATACGGGCCCGAGCTCGATCACCATCGACGTGCTCACCAGGCGCCCGACGACCGGGCGCGCCCCGAACTGGTCCAGCGTGAGACCGCTCTGGGACGCCAGCGCCGCACCGGTGAACAGCCCCGTCAGCAGCACCACCGTCAGCGATCCGACGCCGATGGCGTCGAACTGCTCCACGATGTCGTGCCGGTAGATGGGCGGCGTGAAGACGGAGCCGATCGCCGCGCCGATGAGGCGGACGTACTCCTGCACCTCGAACGCCACCCGCTTCAGCCAGTCGTCGACTCGTCCCACGATGCGTCAGGCTTTCCGCGCCGGAGGCGGCGCCGCCAGTTCGGGATTCCGGAGCCGCTTGATCTCGTCGCGCAGCGACGCGGCCTTCTCGAAGTCGAGGTTCCCCGCGGCGGCCTTCATCTGCGCCTGCAGGCCCGTCACGTGGGCGTCGAGCTCCGCCTGGCTCGCGAACCCCCGGCGCCCCGTCTCGGGCTCGTCGAGCGTCACGTAGTCGCGCTCGAAGACGCTCGACAGGACGTCGTCGATCCCCTTGACGATCGACTGCGGGGTGATGCCGTGCTCGACGTTGTAGGCAGCCTGCCGTTCCCGCCGGCGCTCGGTCTCTCCGATCGCCGCGCGCATCGAGTCGGTCATCGCGTCCGCATACATGATCACACGCCCGTTCACGTTTCGCGCCGCCCGTCCCGAAGTCTGGATGAGCGACCCGGCCGACCGCAGGAACCCTTCCTTGTCGGCATCGAGAATCGCCACGAGCGAGACTTCCGGCAGGTCCAGGCCCTCGCGGAGCAGGTTGATCCCCACCAGGACGTCGAACGCGCCGCGCCGCAGGTCCCGCAGGATCTCGACACGCTCCAGCGTCTCGATGTCCGAGTGGAGGTATCGGACGCGCACACCGAGCTCCTGATAGTACTGCGTCAGGTCCTCGGCCATGCGCTTGGTCAGGGTGGTGACCAGCACGCGCTCGCCCCGCTCCGCCCGGCACCGGATCTCGCCCAGCAGGTCGTCGATCTGCCCTTTGACCGGACGGACCTCCACCGCGGGGTCGATGAGGCCGGTCGGCCGGATGATCTGCTCCACGACGACGCCGGCCGACGCGCGGAGCTCGTAGGGCCCCGGGGTGGCCGACACGAAGACCACCTGCCCCAGCCGCGCCTCCCACTCCTCGAAGTTGAGGGGCCGGTTGTCGAGCGCCGACGGCAGCCGGAACCCGTACGAGACGAGCACTTCCTTGCGCGACCGGTCCCCGTGGTACATGCCGCGCACCTGGGGCACCGTCTGGTGGCTCTCGTCGACGATCACGAGCGCATCGCCGGGCAGGTAGTCGAGCAGCGTCGGTGGCGGCTCGCCGGGCGCGCGTCCGGTGAGATGCCGGGCGTAGTTCTCGATCCCGTGGCAGTAGCCGATTTCGCGGATCATCTCGAGGTCGAACATCGTCCGCTGGTGCAGCCGCTGCGCCTCGAGGAGCTTGCCCTCGCGCTCCAGCTTCCCGCGATACCAGGCGAGCTCCTCCTTGATGGCCTCGACCGCCCGCCGCGTCCGGTCGCGCGGCGCCACGAAATGCGACTTCGGGTAGACGGCGGTCTTGTCGTGCCGGCGCACGGTCTTGCCCGTCAGCGGATCGAAGGAGACCAGGTCGTCCACCTCGTCGCCGAACAGCCCGATGCGCAGCCCCAGCTCCTCGTACGAGGGGTACACCTCGACGATGTCGCCGCGGACGCGGAAGGTGCCGCGGCCGAAGTCCTGATCGTTGCGCTCGTACTGGATCTCCACCAGCTTGCGCAGGATCTCGTCGCGCCCGATCCGCTGGCCGCGCTCGAGCGGGAGCAGCATCCCGTAGTACGCCTCCGGCGACCCGAGGCCGTAGATGCACGACACGCTGGCGACGATGATCACGTCGCGCCGCTCGAAGAGGGACCGCGTCGCGGACAGCCGCATCCGGTCGATCTCGTCGTTGATCGTGGCCTCCTTCTCGATGTACGAGTCGGTGGCGGGGACGTAGGCTTCGGGCTGGTAGTAGTCGTAGTAGCTGACGAAGTACTCGACGGCGTTCTCGGGAAAGAACCGGCGGAACTCCTGGAAGAGCTGCGCGGCGAGCGTCTTGTTGTGGACCATCACGAGCGTGGGACGGTTCACGCGCGCCACCACCTGCGCCATCGTGAAGGTCTTGCCCGACCCCGTGACGCCCAGCAGCACCTGCCGGGGGTCCCCACGCTCGAGTCCGCCGACCAGTTCCGTGATCGCGCGCGGCTGATCGCCGGCCAGATCGAAATCGGACACGAGGCGGAAGCGGTCGTGGTGCGACGGCATTGCAACCTACCATCGTACCAGAGGGCGTCACGTCGTGCCAGCCGGCACGGGCCCCGGGCGGCGTATAATCGAGGTTTGGGATCTCGATGCGGTGTCTAGCCGTCTGTCAGGACGAGCTGGTCATCAGGATGCTGGACGAAGTCCTGCTGCCCGGCTTCGACGTCGAGTTCGTCGTGGAGGCCCGGCCCCTCGCCCGGCGGCTCCACGAAGCCGGCGTGGCCGTCGCGATCGGTGATCCCCGCCGCACCGACACCTACCTCAAGCTCGACCTCGGACCCAGCACCTGCGTCCTCATCGAAGACAACGGCCGGCGGAGCCTCCGGAAGGTCATCGAGGCCGTCCGCGACGCCGGCGGCGTCCTCATCTACGTGCTCGGCGTCGGGGGCACCGCCACGGCCCGCCGCGGCGACGACCTCCGCGCGGATTTCCCGGACGTCGCGTACCTCTCGCTCTCCGAGCTCCTCGGCGGCCCGCTGCTCACCGAGTTCAGCCGATCCCTGACGCGCGCCCGCGTCCAGCAGTACCAGCGCTACTTCAGCGACGCCGACCGGGTGCTCATCCTGCTGCACAACGACCCCGACCCGGACGCCCTCGCCAGCGGCCTCGCGCTCCGCAACCTCCTCCACCGCACGAAGACCACGGCCATCATCGGCGCCTTCCAGGGCGTGACGCGCCCCGAGAACCTGCGCATGATCAACCTGCTCGACATCCAGGTCGAGCCGATCACGGCCGACATGCTGGGCGGCTTCGATCGGGTCGCGATGGTGGACGTGCAGCCGCACTACTTCGGCGAGATCATCACCCGGGTCGACCTCGTCATCGATCACCACCCGGAGCAGCCCGGCTACACCGCGGTCTACAAGGACATCCGGCCGGACTACGGGTCGACGTCGACGATCCTCACCGAACACCTGCGCGCCGTGGACGTCAACATCTCCGAACGCACCGCCACCGCGATGCTGTACGCCATCAAGTCGGACACGCTCTTCTTCAACCGGCAGACCAACCGGGTCGACATCGAGGCCTTCTCGTACCTGTACCCGCTGTCCGACGCCACCCTCATCCGCCGGATGGAAGGCGCCGAGATCACGGTCGAGCGCCTCGACTACGTCCTGAAGGCCTACCAGCACGGCTCGTTCGCCGGGCAGGTCTTCTGCGCCTTCCTCGGCGAGACGCCCCGCGAGGACCTCGTGCCCTACGTCGCCGACTTCTTCCTCGAGCTGCAGGACGTCAAGTGGACGCTCGTGGCGGGGCTGCTCGGCGACACCGTGGTCATCTCGGTCCGCAACCTCGGCTACTCGAAGAACGCCGGCGAGTTCGTCCGCCGCGTCTTCGGCGACATCGGCAACGCCGGCGGGCACCGCTCGATGGCCAAGGCAATCGTCCCGGCCGAGCCGTTCATCCAGAAGTACGGCCCGCTCGACCCGGCGGCCATTGCCGCCGCCCTCCAGGATCTGGTCGCGCAGTTCCTGCACGACAAGGACGCCAGGCCGCAGAAGGTCGAAGCCTAGCCGAGCGCCTGGTCGAGGTCGGCGACGAGGTCGTCCGGATCCTCGAGGCCGATCGACAGGCGCACCATCCCGCGGGTCACGCCGGCTGCCCGCAGCTGATCGTCGCTGTACCCCCAGTGGGACGTCAGCACCGGCAGGCTCACGAGGCTCTCCACGCCGCCAAGGCTGGCCGCCCGCTTGACGAGCTGGAGCCGGTCGAACACTGCTTCGGCCCGGTCGAACCGCCCCTCGAGGTCGAAGCAGACCATGCCGCCGAATCCGCGCATCTGACGCCTCGCGACCGCGTGGTCCGGATCGTGCGGCAGGCCGGGATAGCAGACACGGCTCACGCGGCGGTCGGCCGCGAGGAACGCCGCGATCGCCCCGGCGCTGGCGTTGTGACGCGCCACGCGCACCGCCAGCGTCTTCAGCCCGCGGCCGATCTGGTGGGCGGCCGCCGGATCGATCACCGCCCCGGTGAGCCGGCGCGTGCGGGCGATACGCCCCACGAGCGCCGCGCTGCCGGCGACCACGCCGCCCGTCACGTCGCTGTGGCCGTTCAGGTACTTGGTGGCGCTCTGCAGGGCCAGGTCGACGCCGAGCGCGAGCGGCTGCTGGTTGATCGGGCTGGCGAACGTGTTGTCGAGGACCGTCGTCACGCCACGCCCGCGCCACGTCGAGGCGACGGCGGCGATGTCCACGCACCGGAGCGTCGGGTTGGTCGGGGACTCGAACCACACGACGCGCGGCGTCCCCGCCAGCCGCTCCGGATTGGCCAGCTCGGCCGGCGACACGAATCGCGAGGTGACGCCGAAGCCCGAGAGCAGATCCACGAGCAGATGCATCGTGCCGCCGTACACCGCCGCCGCGCACACCACCTCGTCGCCCGCCCGTGTGAGCGACATCAGCGTCGTCGCGGCCGCCCCGATGCCCGAGGCGAACAGGAGCGCGTCCTCGGCACCGTCCGCCACGGCGAGCTGACGCTCCACCGCGCGGACGGTCGGGTTCTCGTAGCGCGAGTAGAGGTACTTCGACAATCGTCCCTCGTTGTAGTCGACGACCTCGCGCGCGCTCTCGAAGACGAACGTCGTCGTCTCGTAGATCGGCGGGACGAGAGGCACCGCCTGGCCCGGCGGCACGTCCCCCGCGTGAATGAGCTCGGTTGCCGGTTTCCTGGTCATCTCGCGACCTCCATGCCAGCGCTGCCGACGAACGGGCCCGACCCAGGCGCTCCGCTGGAGCTCGGGGCTAGACGGCGACAACCGGATCGATGAACTGGCGGTACGCGTCCTCGTAGCCGCTCGTCATCAGCTCGGAGAGCGGCTGGCGCCGGTCGGACCGATCGTCGAACCCGCCCCTGGTATCGAAGGGGCCGATCGGATTGTGGGCGGGTCGAATCGTGAACACGCGCGGGATGCGCCTGCCCGCGGCGCGCGTCGCGTCGGTGACGAGGGCGGCCTCGGCCGACTGCAGGTACTCCCCCACCCGCGCCCGCCCCTCGAGCCGCGGCGCCGGCAGGGCGTGCGCCCCGGGCGACTCCGCGGCGGCCGAGACGACGATCGCCTGCTCCACACCCAGCGCCCCGAGTTCGTCGAGCAGCCGTACCAGGGCGGCCGGGCGATCGCAGAGCCGGTGGGTCTCCCCGCGCCAGAACGAGTCGGGCGGAAACGTCACCGGGTGCGGCTCGGTGACCAGCGGCACGGCCAGTGCGCCCTCGAGGGCGTCGGCGAGCAGCCCGGCCCCGATGCCCGCCAGGTCGAACACCTCGGCCCGGCGGTCCTCCGCCTCGCGGGTCGTGGGGCGGCGCACGAGCGCCATCCGCCGGTCCTCGCGCACCACCGCGAAGACGACGTCCCGCCTGGCGTCGAGGTCGTGAACGGCCATCACGAGCTCCCGGAATCCGGGTTGATCGAGGTTTTCCGACAGCAGGTCGACGTAACGCCGCCCGAGCTCCGCCGCGGGCGGCTGGCGGAGTCCCGACGCGCCGCCGAGCCGCTGCCACAGGACCCGCCAGCACTGGACGCCGACCTCGCTCGCGGACAGCGGCGCGTGTACCGCCCGCCACCAGACGCTTCCGCGCGCCCGCCGCGGCCGGCGCGTCGACAGCCCCCGCGCGATCAGGATGATGGCCGCGGCCGTCAGGACGAGCACGACGGCGCGCGGCAGCCACGTCGGCAGGGCCGACGGCGCGAACGCCGCCTCGAGCAGGCGCACGTACGCGCCCGCCAGCCCGGGGGCGCCGCTGCCCGCCATGCGGGCCACGAAGTCCACGGGAAAGACGATCAGCCCGGCGACGATCGCCAGCAGGGGCAGCGCCACGATTGCGAGCGACGCCGCCAGCGCCCAGGCGACGAACCGCAGAGCCGGAAGCCACCCGTAGAAGCGTGCCGCCGCCGGCTGGCTCCAGAAGCCCTTCGCGTCCCAGAGCTGCGAGGCGCCGTCGATCGCCGCGAACAGCGCGCCGACCGCGCCGATGCCCCGCCCCGCGACGACATCGATCTTGACGCCGGACTCGTGGAGGGCCCGCAGCACGCCGGCGTGGTACACGCCGTCCGTGCCCGTGCCGGCTAGGACGAGCGCGGTTCGAAGTTGGGGTGAATAGGGCTCAGCGGGCGGCGGCTGGCGCGCGGCGGTCATTCCGCTTCGTCATGAATCGTGACGAGCTTGAGGATCTCGAACTCCCGCTTCCCGCCGGGCGTCGAGACCGACACGACGTCGCCGGGCTCCCTGTTGAGAAACGCACGGCCGATCGGCGAGGTCGTCGAGATCAGCCCCTTGGTGGCGTCGGCGTCCTCGGGCATGACGAGCTGGAAGACCAGCTTCTCGCCGTTGTCCTCGACGACGTGGAGGGTGGAGCCGAATCCGGCGCGGTCGTGGGGGATGCGATCGACGTTCAGGAGCGCGATCTCCGCGACGCGCTTCTTCAGCATGCTGATGCGCGCCTCGACCAGGCGCTGGCGCTCCTTGGCCGCGGCGTATTCCGCGTTCTCGCGGAGATCGCCCAGCTCCCGGGCCCGCTTGATCTCTTTCGGCAGCTCCAGTTTCAGCTCCCGATCGAGCGCCATGATTTCCTCTTCGAACTTCTTGATCAGCCGATCCTTCATGCTCCCCGCCACCGCCGCCGCGACCGACTCGCGCCGACCACACCAAGGCCAGCATGGTACCACAGTGCTATTCTCACTACCGGTCCATGCAGCGCGTCTCCAGCCGCCACAACCCGATCGTCGCCCGCTACCGCGCCGCGGCCCGGGGCGAGCTCGCCGGTCTGCTGCTGCTCGACGGTCCGCACCTGGTCGCCGACGCCCTCGACGCCGGCCTGACGTTCAGACACGCCGCCTTCGCCGCCACCGCGCTCGATCGGCCGGACATGGCGGCGCTGGCCGAACGCATCGGACGCCTGGGCGTGCCCGTCACGGCGGCCTCGGCGCCGGTCATGGGGGCGCTGAGCCCGGTCCGATCGGCCAGCCCCGCCGTCGCGCTCGCAGACCGCCCGGCCGGGAGCGAACGCGAGACGCGCGGCCCCCACCTGCTGGTCGTGGCCGCAGACGTGCAGGATCCCGGCAACCTCGGGGCCATCGTGCGGGTCGCCGAAGCCGGAGGCGCCAGCGGCGTCCTGACCTGCGGCACGAGCGCGGACGCCTTCGGCTGGAAGGCGCTCCGCGGGTCGATGGGAAGCGCGCTGCGGGTGCCGCTGAAGCGCCTGCCGACCCCGTCCGACGCGGCCGCCGACGCCCGCGCCCGAGGCTGCCGCCTGATCGCGGCGGTCCCGCGCGGGGGCACGCCGCTGTTCGATCTCGACCTGAGGCCTTCGTCCGCCGTCCTGATCGGCGGCGAGGGCGCCGGACTGCCCGACGCCGTCGTCGATGCCTGCGACGTCCGCGCGACGATTCCCATGACCGCGCCCGTGGAGTCGCTCAACGCGGCGGTCGCCGCCGCGCTCTTCGTCTACGAGGCGCGCCGCCAGCGAGGCTGACACATGGACGGCCTGTTCCCCGACGACCAGCCTTCGGCGCCGCCCGCCACCGTGCCCCTCGCCGAGCGCATGCGCCCGCGCACGTTCGACGAGCTCGTCGGCCAGGACGACATCCTCGGACCGGGCCGTCCCCTTCGGGAGGCAATCGAGCGCGACCTCCTGCAGTCCATCATTCTCTGGGGTCCGCCGGGCACCGGCAAGACCACGCTCGCGCGGATCATCACCGACATCACGAAAGCGCGGTTCGTCTCCTTCAGCGCCGTGCTGTCCGGCATCAAGGAGATCCGCGAGGTGATGGCCGAGGCCGAACGTCTCCGCAGGACGACCGGCCGCCGCACGATCGTCTTCATCGACGAGATCCACCGCTTCAACAAGGCGCAGCAGGACGCCTTCCTCCCGCGCGTCGAGGCCGGCGACATCGTGCTCATCGGCGCCACGACGGAGAATCCCTCGTTCGAGGTCAACGCCGCCCTGCTCTCGCAATCCAAGGTCTTCGTCCTCCGCGCCCTGACGACCGAGGAGGTGGCCGGCGTCCTCCAGCGCGCCCTGACCGATGCGGATCGCGGCCTCGGCGGCGCGCACGTCACCGTGGAACCGGAGGCGCTGCAGGCGATCGCGGCCTACGCGAACGGCGACGCCCGCGTCGCCCTGAACCTGCTCGAGCTCAGCGTCTCCGCGGCGCCCGGCGAGGCCGGCGCGCGGCGCGTGAGCCGCGCCCGCGTGGAACAGACGATCCAGCGCCGGGCGCTCCTGTACGACAAGTCCGGGGAGGAGCACTACAACCTGATCTCGGCGCTCCACAAGTCGATGCGGAACAGCGACCCGGACGCCTCGGTGTACTGGCTCGCGCGCATGGTCGAAGCCGGCGAGGATCCCCTCTACATCGCCCGGCGCCTCGTCCGGTTCGCCTCCGAAGACATCGGGAACGCCGATCCCCGCGCCCTGAGCATCGCCGTGGCCGCGAAGGACGCCGTCCACTTCATCGGCATGCCCGAGGGCAACACCGCGCTCGCCCAGGCGGTGCTCTATCTCGCCACCGCCCCGAAGAGCAATGCGGTGTACGTCGCCTACAACCGCGCCGCCGACGACGCCCATCACGACGTCGCCGAGCCGGTGCCGCTCCACCTGCGCAACGCGCCGACCGCCCTCATGAAGTCCCTGGACTACGGTGCGGGCTACCAGTACGCGCACGACGAAGCCGAGGGCGTCGCCGACATGTCGTGCCTGCCGCCTGCGCTCCAGGGGCGGAGGTACTACGAGCCGACCGCGCGGGGCTACGAGGAGCAGATCCGGAGCCGCCTCGAGGCCTGGAAGGCGGCGCGGCTGCGGACGAAGACGTGAGGACTCAGTTCAGAACCGGAGGGCGGCGCGGCCTGGCGGCGGCCTCGTAGTCGAAGGCCAGGGCCAGCAGTCGCGGCTCGCTCCAGGCCGGCCCCAGCAGCTCGACGCCGACGGGGACGCCGTCGGCCGTGAATCCGGCCGGCGCCGCCAGCGCCGGCAGGCCCGTGGTCGCGCTCAGCTGACAGTTGCTCCCGCGCTGGGGATCCCCGATGAGCGCAGGCTTGCGCGTCAGGACCGGGTAGGCCAGCACGTCGAGATGCTGGTCGGCGAAGACGTGCTCGACGAGCGCGCGTGCCGCGTCCCGCTTCGCGAGCGCATCCCGGTACGCCTTCGAGTCGCGCGCCTCGACGGCCTCGGCCCGCTTGAACACGCCTTCGACCGCCGGACCGTACTCGCCCTTGTCGAGAATCTCCTTCAGGCTGTGGACCGGCGCGCCCGGCCAGCGCGCCAGGTAGTCCATCAGAATCCCACTTGAACTCCGCCGTGATCACGCTCGTGCCCGCGAGCGCGTCCCGGAGCTCGGGCAGGTGGACGTCCACGAGCGTCGCACCCTCCCGCGCCATCGCCTGAAGGGACTGCCGTACGAGATGACCGACCTCGTCGTCCTCCGGCATGCCGCCGAAGAGATCGCCGAGCACGCCGATCCGCGCTCCCTTGAGCGCGCCCGCCTCAAGCGCGTCGCGGTAGCTGGCCGGACGATGCCCGTCCCCGAGGCGGGTGACGGGATCGGCCGGGTCCTCCGCGACGGTGGCATCCAGCATGATCGCGAGATCCGTGACGGTCCGCGCGAGCGGGCCGGCGACGTCCTGCGTGTGCGAGAGCGGGATGATGCCGTCGCGGCTCGAGAGCCCGATCGTCGGCCGCAACCCGAACAGGTCGTCGCTCGCCGCCGGGTTGCGGATGGACCCGCAGGTGTCGGTGCCCATCCCGGCCGCCGCGAAGCTCGCCGCCACGGCCGCGCCCGTGCCTCCGCTCGACCCGCCGGGATTGCGCCGCCGGTCGTACGGGTTGCGGGTCTGCCCGCCTTCCGAGCTCACCGTCGTGATGCCGTACGCCAGCTCGTGCAGGTTCGTCTTGCCCAGGATGATGGCGCCCGCCCCCCGCAGCTGCTTCACCTGGAAGGCGTCGGTGTGGGTCTCGAAGCCGTGCAGCGCCACGGACCCGCCCGTCGTCGGCATGTCGGCGGTCGCGTAGTTGTCCTTGACGACGACCGGAATGCCGTCGAGCGGCCCGAGGACGTGGCCCGCCTTCCTCGCCCGGTCGCGCGCGTCGGCGTCGGCCAGCGCGCGCGGGTTCACGGCGATCATCGCGTTCAGCGCGGGTCCCTGCTTGTCGTAGGCCGCGATGCGCGCGAAGTACTCCTCCACGAGCTGGTGGGACGTGACCCGTCCGGCTGCGAGGGCCGCCTGCAGGTCCGGGATCGATCGCTCCACCACGAATGCCGTGTCGGAGGGCCGGGCCGGTCCACCGACCTTGCGGGCTCCGCCGCAGCCGCACGCGAGCAGACAGCACGCCACCAGCCCCGCGCTTCGCCGCATGACGGGATTATACCGACCGGGTCAGGCCCCAGCCCGCCGCAAAGATGATGCAGCCGATCAGGAAGGGCTGAAAACTCGGCCCCATCGGGCCGGCCATGAAGACGTCGACGATCAGGAGCCACATGCCGAGCAGCTGCGCGCCGCGCCCGAGATAGTAAATGAACGTCTTCATATCCTCTCGAAGTTCTTCTCGATCTCCCGGCGCGTCAGGCGCAGCATCACGGGCCGCCCGTGCGGGCAGATCGTCGAGTACGCCGTGGCGCGGAGCTCCTCCAGGATGTGCACCATCTTGTCGTAGGTCAGCGGATAGTTGGCCTTCACAGCCGCATGGCAGGCGGTCGTGGCGGCGATCCGCTGGAGCGCCTCCTGCACCCCTGCTCCACGGTCCAGCCCCTCGAGGTCCTCGGCCAGCGCCGCGAGCGTGCGCGCCGCCGCTTCGGCCTCCAGCAGCGCCGGAATCGCCGACACCTTGAGCGTGCCCGGGCCGAACGGCTCCACCTCGAATCCCAGCCGGTCGAGCTCCGCCGAGCGGCCGGCGACGGCCTGCACGGCGCCCGGCGCCAGGTCCAGCGTAAGCGGCACCAGCAGGCGCTGCGATTCGAGACGGCCGGCCGTCAGCCGCTCCATCACGCGCTCGAACAGCACGCGCTCGTGGGCCACGTGCTGATCGATGATCGCGACTCCGTCGGCGTCCACGGCGATGATGAACGTATCGCGGAACTGCCCGAGCGGCATCATCGGCGGGACGTCGGCCGGCTGCGCCGCGGCGCCCGCCCGGACGATGGCCGCCGCGACGGCCTCGCCGGCGTCCGTCTCGCTCCCGCGGGCCGGCCGCCAGGACGCCGACGGGTCGGGCGGGGTCCAGCGGCTCGGAAACGAACCGCCCTGGAGCACGCCGGGAATCGCGGGCGCCACCGGCTCCGCGCGCGCCGCCTCCGGTCGCAGCTGCAGCTGCGGCGCCGGCCCCTGGCCCAGGGCGTCCATCAGCGCACGGCGCACCACCTCGTGGACGAGCGACTGCTCGCGGAACCGCACCTCCGCCTTCGTGGGGTGCACGTTCACGTCGACCACCTCCGCCGGCATCTCGATGAACAGGTGCACCTCCGGGCTTCGCTCCTTGATCGACGCCTGGCTGTACGCGTCGAGGATCGCGTGCGCGATCGTGCGGTCCTTGACGATCCGCCGGTTCACGAACACGTGCTGCGGCCCGCGGGTCGGGCCCTGCTGGGCGAGGGCCGCCACGTACCCGCCCACGCGCATGCCTCCCGCGTCCTTCCCGACCGGCAGCAGGTCGTCCCGCTCGCCGTACACCTGGTACATCCGGTCGCGCAGCGACGCCGCGGGCGGACACGCGAGCACGCGGCGGGCGCCACTCGTCAGCGCGAAGCCCACGTCGGGATACGCCAGCGCCAGCTGCGTGACGACGCGCGAGACCTGCGCCGTCTCGGCCGCATCCGACTTCAGGAACTTCCGCCTCGCCGGAAGGTTGTAGAAGAGATCGTTGACCTCGACCTGAGTCCCTTCGCTCGTGCCGACCTCGGCGACCGACGCCACGGCGCCGCCGTTCACGCGGATCTCGGTGCCGCTCGGCTCCCCTCGCGCGCGCGTCCGCAGGACGAAGTGCGAGACCGAGGCGATCGACGGCAGCGCTTCTCCGCGGAAGCCGAGCGTCCGGATCGCCGCCAGGTCGCCCGCGTGCCGGATCTTGCTCGTCGCGTGCCGCTCGATGGCCAGGCGCGCGTCCTCCGGGCTCATGCCCTCGCCGTCGTCCTCGACCCGGACCTGGCGCTTGCCGCCGAGCTCGACGTGAATGACGATGCGCCGGGCACCCGCGTCCACGGCGTTCTCGACCAGCTCTTTCACGACCGACGCCGGACGCTCGACGACTTCGCCGGCGGCAATCTGATTCGCCAGGTCGGGCGCCAGTCGCTGGATCCGGCTCATCTCACAGCCATCCCTTGCGGCGGAACCACATCAGCATGCCCGCCGCCACGGTCGCCGCGATCCCGAAGAGCCACCAGAACTGCGCGCCCGGCCCGCCCGGAAAGCGCGGCAGGTCCACGTTCATGCCGTACACACCCGTCAGGAAGGAGAGCGGGATGAAGAGCGTCGCGACCACGGTCAGCACCCGCATCACGTCGTTCAACCGGTTGCTGACGTTGGACAGGTGGGCGTCGAGGATGGCGGAGAGCCGGTCGTGGAAGATCAGCGTGTCGTCGGCGACGCGGACCAGGTGGTCGTACACGTCCCGGAAGCGAAACGACATCTCCGTGCTGATGTCGACGAACTCGCGCCGCGCCAGCCGGGCCATCACGTCGCGCTGGGGCGCCGTCACGCGCCGGAGCGTGGAGACGACGTGCTTCTGGCTGAGGATCTCGCGCGCCAGCGCCGGGGACGGCCGCACGAACACCGCCTCCTCCAGCTCGTCGAGCCGATCCTCGAGTGTGTCCAGCTCCGGCCGGTAGTGGTCGACAATCGTGTCGACGATGCGGTGGAAGAGCGGGACCGGGCCGTCGCCGAGCATCCGGCGGTCGCGCGTACAGTGGCCCTGGAGGCCGCCGATTGCACGCGACTCGCCGCCGTGCACCGTCACCAGGTAGTTGCCCCCGATGAAGAAGTCCACATCGTCGGTGGCGAAGGCGATCTGATTCGGACGCACCGCGAGCTCGTGAAGGACGACGTACAGGTAGCCGTCGTAGGCTTCGATCTTCGGGTACTGGATGGAGGACATCGCGTCCTCCACCGACAGGGGGTGGAAGCCGAAGGTCTCGCTGAGGATCAGCGACTCAGCGACGGACGGGGCCGCCAGGTCGACCCAGACGTGCGCGCCCGACGCCGGATTCAGCCAGCCGCGATCGACGCTCCTGACCTGTTCGGTCGCGCCGTTCCGGTGCAGGAAGATCGTGACCACACGTCAATCGCCGACCTTGACCGCCAGCGCGGCTTGCGCCGCGGCCAGGCGGGCCACCGGGATCCGGTAGGGAGACGCGCTGACGTAGTCCATCCCGGCCGAGGCGAAGAAGTGAATCGAGGACGGGTCTCCGCCGTGCTCGCCGCAGACGCCCACTTTCAGCTCCGGCCGCGCCCGCCGGCCCCGCTCGACGCCGATGCGGACGAGCGCGCCCACGCCGTCGACGTCGATTGTCGCGAACGGATCGCGCTCCAGAATCTTCTTCTGCTGGTAGATGCGCAGGAACTTGCCCACGTCGTCGCGCGAGAACCCGAACGTCAGCTGCGTGAGATCGTTGGTGCCGAACGAGAAGAACTGCGCCTCCTCGGCCACCTGGTCGGCCGTCAGGGCGCCGCGCGGCACCTCGATCATCGTCCCGACCAGGTACTTGACGCGGACGCCTTCCCGCTCCATTGTCTCGGCGGCGACGCGATCGACAACGGCCTTCTGGTCGCGCAGCTCCTTCACGTGGCCCACGAGCGGGATCATGATCTCGGGCACGACCTTGAGACCCTCGCGGTTCAGCCGGCACGCCGCCTCGATGATGGCCCGCGTCTGCATCTCGGTGATCTCCGGGTACGTGATCCCGAGGCGGACGCCGCGGTGGCCGAGCATGGGGTTGAACTCGTGGAGCTGCTCGACGCGATGCAGCAGACTGCGCTTGGCCTCGATGTCGGGTCCCGTCGCGCCGGTGCACTCGAGCTTCGCGATCTCCACCATCAGCTCCTCGCGCTTGGGCAGGAACTCGTGGAGGGGCGGGTCGATCGTCCGGATCGTGACCGGGCAGCCGTGCATGGCCTTGAAGACGCCGTAGAAGTCCGCGCGCTGGAGCGGCAGCAGCTCGTCGAGCGCCTCCCGGCGGCCGGCTTCCGTCTCGGCGAGGATCATCCGCTGGACAATCGGAATCCGGCCCTCCCCGAAGAACATGTGCTCGGTCCGGCACAGCCCGATGCCGCGCGCCCCGAACGCGTACGCGATCTCGGCCTGGTCGGGCAGGTCCGCATTGGCGCGAATACCCATCTCGCGGAACTTGTCCGACCAGCTCATGATCTGGCCGAAGCGCCGGTAGATGTCCGACTTCTCCGGCTTCAGCGTCCCGTCGAGCACCTGCAGGATCTCGCTCGGCCGGGTCGGCACACGCGCGATCTTGACCTCGCCGGACAGCCCGTCGAACGAGATGTAGTCGCCCTCCTTGACCGTCTGCCCCGAGACGCGGAACGCCTTCGTCTCCTCGTTGATCTGGAGCGCCCCGGCGCCGACGATCGACGGCTTGCCCATCTGCCGGCCGACGACGGCGGCGTGCGAGGTCATGCCGCCCGTGGCCGTCAGGATGCCTTGGGAGACGAACATGCCGTGGATGTCGTCCGGCACCGTCTCCCGCCGGACGAGGATGACCTGCCGCCCCTGCTTCGCCCAGTCGACGGCGTGATCGGCCGAGAAGACGACCTGCCCGCTCGCGGCGCCGGGCGACGCCGGCAGCCCCTTGGTCGCGACCGGGATCTTGCGCCACTCGCCGGGATCGAAGCCCGGCGCCAGCAGCTGCGAGAGCGACTCCGGGTCGACCATCAGCACCGCTTCCTTCGGCGTGATGAGCCGTTCGGCCACCATGTCGGTCGCGATGACGACCGCCGCGTAGCCCGTCCGCTTCCCGTTCCGCGTCTGCAGCATGAACAGGCGCTCGTCCTGGATGGTGAACTCGAAGTCCTGGACGTCCCGGTAGTGCTTCTCGAGGCGGGTGGTGATGTCGCGGAGCTGCCGATACGCCGCCGGCATCACCTGTTCCAGCTCGGTGATGGGCTGCGGCGTCCGGATGCCCGCCACGACGTCCTCGCCCTGCGCGTTGATCAGGAACTCGCCGAAGAACTCCTTGCGGCCCGTCGCCGGGTTCCGCGTGAAGCCGACGCCGGTGGCCGAGCGCGACCCGGTGTTGCCGAATACCATCATCTGCACGTTGACAGCCGTGCCGATCGAGTCCGGGATGTCGTAGATGCGCCGGTACTCGATCGCCCGCGCATTGTTCCAGGACCGGAAGACCGCGTCGCGGGCCATCTTCAGCTGCTCGTGGGGGACCTGCGGAAAGTCGCGGCCCGACCGCTCGCGCACCACGCGCTTGTAGCGCACGACGACGTCGGCGAGCGCCTCCTCGTCGAGCTCCGTGTCCAGGTGCGCGCCGCGCGCCTGCTTGACCGCGTGGAGCTCGTACTCGAAGGCGTCCTTCGAGATCTCGAGGACGACGTTGCCGAACATCTGGATGAAGCGCCGGTAGCTGTCGTAGGCGAAGCGGCCGTTGCTCGTCCGGCGCTTCAGCCCCTCGACCGCGTCGTCGTTCAGTCCGAGGTTGAGGATCGTGTCCATCATCCCGGGCATCGAGAACTTCGCGCCGGAGCGGACCGACACCAGCAGCGGGTTCTCCGTCGATCCGAGCCGGGCGCCGGCGACGTGCTCCAGCCGCGCGAGATACGTCGCGATCTCCTGGTCGATCGACGCCGGGATGCGTCCCTTTTCCTTGTAGTAGATGTTGCAGACGTCGGTCGAGATCGTGAAGCCGGGCGGGACCGGGAGTCCGGCGTTGGTCATCTCGGCCAGCCCGGCGCCCTTGCCACCGAGCAGATCCTTCATGTCCCGGCTGCCGTCAGCCTTGCCGCCCCCGAAGAAATACACGTGCTTCCTCGTCGCGGTCTTGGCCGTGGTCTTCGTCTGGGTCTTCGCCGTCTTCCCCTTGGACGCCCGCTTCTTGACCATCTGCTACTCCGTGGGACGGATCAACGAGTTCGAGTGCTCCCTGGGTCGAGCTGGCCCGGCTCGCGGGTGGGAGCGATTTCCGAGATATCGGCAATCTCCAGGACCATGTCTCGCAGCCCCGCCATTAGCTGCAGGCGCTTCTCGCGGACGGCCATATTCTCTGCCATCACGAGGACATCTTCAAAGTAGCGCGCGACCAGCGGCCGCAGCGCCGCGATCTCCTTCAGCGCGTCGAGATAGCGGCCTTCGGCCTCGGCTTCGTGGATGACGATCGCGTGCGACGCGGCGTGCCGGATCAGGGCCGTCTCCGCCTCGTCGGTCGCGCCCGCATCCGCGAACTCGACCAGGCTCGCCCAGCCGGCGGCGCCCGCCGGCACGTCCTTGGAGATGTTCTTCACGCGCTTGAACAGCTCGGCGAGCTCCACGAACTCGGGCGCCTGCCGCGCCTCGGCCACCGCGGCCACCCGCGCGAGCGCCGTCGACGGCGCCAGCCGATCCAGATCGCCCGCCGAAGCCTCGGATCCGACGACGGCATTGACTTCGTCGTAGGCCGCGCCGCGCTGCTGGAGCACGTACCGCAGGCGTTCGCTGAAGAACGCCACCAGCCGCGGCGACCAGTCGGACTCCGGCGTCGCCGACCCCGCCCGATCGAGCGCCGCGTCGTACGGCTCGAGCGCCTTGGCGACGAGGGCGCCGATCGTGATGCGCTGGTCGATCCCGCAGAGGGCCGGCAGGTCCGCCAGAATCTTCACGACGCCCTGGGCGGCGCGGCGCAGGCCGAACGGATCACGGGACCCGGTGGGTTTCTCGCCGGCGACGGCGAACAACCCGGCAATCGTGTCGAGCTTGTCGGCCAGCGCCACGGCCGCCCAGACGGCACTGCCATCGCCCAGGTCCGCCTTCGACGGCGCGGCCTCGGCCTCGACGCCGATCGGCAGGTACTGGTAGTAGATGGCCGTCGCGACCGGCTCGGGCAGACCCTCGGCGCGCGCGTAGACGCCGCCCATCACCCCCTGGAGCTCGGTGAACTCCCGCACCATGTCCGTCGCGAGGTCCGCTTTCGCGAGCCGCCCCGCCAGACGGGCGTGCTCGGCGGCGTCGCCGCCCGCGCCGAACACGGTTCCGGCGATCCACTCCGCCAGCCGCGAGATGCGCTCGGCCTTTTCGCGATAGCTGCCGAGCTTCTTGTGAAAGGTCAGCGTCGCCAGGCGCTCGAGCCGCGACTCGAGCGAGGCGCGCCGGTCCGCTTCCCAGAAGAACCGCGCGTCGCGCAGCCGGGCCGTGACGACACGCTCCGCGTTGCGCGCGATCGCCCGCTCGTTCTCCGGCTCGATGTTGATGACAGCCAGAAACGCGTTCTTCAGCCGGCCCGAGGCGTCCTCGACCGGGAAGTAGTGCTGGTGATGAATGAGCGTCGTGCCCAGCACCTCGTCCGGCAGCTCCAGGAACTCGACCGCGAACGTGCCGCTGACCACGGCGGGGTACTCCACCAGGTCGGGCACCTCCTCCAGCAGCCTCGAGTCGGCGTGCACCATCCGGCTGACGCGCCCCTGCAGGCGCTGGGCCTTGGCGTCGAGCTGGCTGACGATCTTGTCGCGCCGGTCTTCCCGCTCGAGCACCACGAAATTCTCGAGGAGCTTCGTCCGGTACTCGTCGAACGATCGGACCTTGATCGCGCGGCCGGGACGGCCGCTCGTCGTCAGGAACCGGTGGCCATACGTGACGGCGCCGGTGGCAACGTCCTGCACCTGCGTGCTCGTCGCGCCCGGCGTCCGGACGATCGTGAACGGCACGACGCGCCCGCCGTAGAGGAACAGCAGCCAGCGGATCGGCCGCCCGAAAACGAGATCGCCGCGGCCGTCCTCGAGCAGCGCGTCCCAGCGCATCGACTTGGGAAACGCCAGCCCGCGCAGCGTCTCGCCGAGCACTCCCGGCAGGACGTCGACGGCGGCCCGACCCCGGACGTGCTTCCGGACGGCCAGGTAGTCCCCCTTGGCCGTACGCACCCGCTCGAGGTCCGCGACCGGCACACCCTGCTTCGCCGCGAAGCCGGCCGCCGCCGGCGTGGGGGATCCGTCCGGCTTGAAGCCCGCCGACACGGGCGGCCCGGTGACGAGCTCCTCGAGATCCTCCTGACGTTCGGGCACGCCCGCCACGCGGGCCGTCAGCCGCCGGGGCGTCGCGAAGGTCTCGACCGGCGTGGCGGCCGGGAGGCGATGCTCGCGCAGGCGCGCGGCGACGACCTCGGCCAGCGCGTCGACGAGCCCCGGCAGCCAGCTCGCCGGCAGCTCCTCGCATCCGATCTCCAGCAGGAGCTCGCGATCGGAGGTCATGCGTCGGCCTCCGGCGCGGCATCGGCCGCGTACGCCTTGGCGATGCCGACGGCGAGGTCGCGGACGCGGAGGATGTAGGCGGTCCGCTCGGTGACGCCGATGCTGTTGCTCGAATCGAGGATGTTGAACAGGTGGGAGCACTTCAGGCAGTGCTCGAGCGCGGGCCACACCAGGCCGCTCGCGAGCAGCGCGCCGGCGAAGCGGTAGTACTTCTCGAACAGATCCCGGTGGAACGCGGCGAACTCTCCCGGAGGCAGGTTCACCTGGCCGAAGACGTACTTCGACTCCTCGATCTCCTCGCGCAGGCGGACCTCGCCGTACTTCACCCCGGCGGCCCAGTCCAGGTCGTAGACGCTGTCGACCCGCTGGAGCACCATGGCGATCCGCTCGAGACCGTAGGTGAGCTCCGCGGAGATCGGCGCGAGCTCGATGCCGCCGGCCTGCTGGAAATACGTGAACTGCGTGATCTCGAGACCGTCGAACAGCACCTGCCAGCCGATGCCCCAGGCTCCGAGCGTCGGGGCCTCCCAGTTGTCCTCCTCGAAGCGGATGTCGTGCTGGCGGGGATTGATCCCGCAGGCCTCGAGACTCTCCAGGTAGATCTGCTGGACGTCGTCGGGGGCCGGCTTCAGGATCACCTGGAACTGGTGGTGCTTGAAGAGCCGGTTGGGATTCTCGCCGAACCGCCCGTCGGCGGGACGCCGCGACGGCTGCACGTAGGCGACGTTCCAGTGCACGGGGCCGAGCACGCGCAGGAAGGTCTCCGGGTGCATGGTGCCCGCGCCCACCTCGATGTCGAGCGGCTGCTGCAGCGCGCAGCCCCGCGACGCCCAGTACTCGGACAGCTTGAGGATGAGATCCTGGAACGTCATGGCTAGGGCCGCAGCATCTCCCTCAGGACCCGCGCCGACTTCAGGTTCTTCTCCAGGTGGTGTCCAATCATCGTCCGATGCACCGCCTCCAGTTCGGCGAGCGCGACGTCCGACACGGGGACGTCCGCCAGCGCAAACGGGCTCCTCACGCGCGCCGTTTCGAGGAAGGCGCGCGCGCCGGCCGAGAGCCCGGGCTCGACCGCGTACACGCCCTGCAGCCGCAGCAGCCAGTACTCGAGGTACCGCGCGAGCGGCTCCACCGGGACACCCTCGCCGAGCGCGTCGACGACCGACGCGCCCAGGCGATACAGGTTCTCGTTCGGATCCGCCTCCGGCGCCCACTCGTCGATCAGCTCCGCGAAGTAGCTGACGTATCCGAGCGCCGCACCGCTCGTCGCCCTCAGCGGCGACCGGGTCGGCTCGACGAAGTGCAGGCTGACCAGATCCCGCCGCTCCCGTTCGACGTACTCCACCCGGCCGCAGGTCATCGGCTCGAGCGCGCCGCCGAACCGTCGCCGGCTCTGCCGCGCGTTCTTCGCGACGCCGCGCTTCTTGCCCCGGTCCCGGGTCAGGAAGACGACGATGCGATCCGACTCACCGAGCTTGTACGTCCGAAGAATCAGGGCGTCGGTGGTGTAGAGCGGCATCCCGAGGCGAGCAGTTGGGCCGTCAAATGTACCACAAAAATGCGGCCAATCAGCCGCCGTCGCGGTCGCGCCGCGTCTCGCCGAGCTCCATCTGCCGCAGCACGCGCAGGTCGTCGCGCCAGTCCGGCCGGACCCGGACGTGCAGATCCAGGAAGACGCGCGTCCCGAGGAAGCGTTCGAGCTCCTCGCGCGCCGAGGTGCCGATGCGTTTGATCATGTCGCCGCCCCGGCCGATCACGATGGGCTTCTGCGACTCCCGGTCCACCACGATCGTGCAGTAGATCCGCGCCAGACCGTGCGCGTCGGCCTCCTCGAACCGATCGACCACCACCGCGCTCTCGAACGGCAGCTCGCCGTGCGTCAGCCGCAGCAGCTGTTCGCGGACGATCTCGGCCGCCACCACCCGCTCCGGCTGGTCGGTCAGGTAGTCGGCGGGATAGAGCGCCGGGCCCTCCGGCAACCGCGCGAGGAGGACCGCCTCCAGCCGATCGACGTTCTCCCCCGTCGCCGCCGACAGGGGGACGATGTCGGCGAAGGTCCCCAGCTTCCCGTAGCGCTCCATGATCGGGAGGAGCGTCGGCTTCCTGACGAGGTCCGCCTTGTTCAGGATGAGGACGATCGGCGCGCGGGCGTCCTTGACCAGATCGAGCACGAACTCGTCGCCGCGCCCGGCGGGCTCCGACACGTCGACGACGAGCCCGAGCACGTCGACCTCCCCGATCGCGGCCACGGCCGCCTGCACCATCTGCACGTTCATCCGGTGCAGCGGGCGATGGATGCCGGGCGTGTCGAGGTAGATGATCTGCGCGTCGGGATACGTCCGAACGCCCAGAATCCGCCGCCGCGTCGTCTGCGGCTTGTCGGAGACGATCGCGATCTTCTCCCCGATGAGCCGGTTGAGCAGCGTCGACTTCCCGGCATTCGGCCGGCCGACGAGCGCGACGAGGCCGCACTTCACGCCTCGCTCGCCGCCTGGGCCACGTCCCGCCTCGAGATCCGGACCTTGTGGATGCGCCGCCGCTCGGCATCGAGGACCTGGACGTCGAGCCCGTCGATGTCGAACCGCTCGCCCACCGCCGGAACGCGTCCGAGATGCGAGAGGAGGAACCCGCCGACGGTCTCGAAGCCCTCCCGCTCGATGCGCACGTCGAGGCGCCGCTGGACTTCGTCGATATCCACCTTGCCGCTGAAGACGAACCGCCCGGCCCCCTCGTCCACGATCGGCTCCGACTCCACGTCGTACTCGTCGCGGATCTCGCCGACGATCTCCTCGAGCAGATCCTCGATCGTCACCAGGCCCGCCGTGCCGCCGTACTCGTCGACCACGATCGCCCCCTGCGTCTGCTGCCGCTGGAACTGCTTCAGGAGCTCGGCGACCCGCTTGGTTTCCGGCACGACCACCGCCGGCCTCACGAGCGGCGCGATCGGCCGCGCGTCGTCGATCGGCCCCAGCGCGACGAGATCCTTGATGAACACGAAGCCGGCGATGTTGTCGAGCGTGCCCTTGTACACCGGGAAGCGCGAGTACTCCTGCTCCCCGAACAGCGCACGCAGATCCCTGACCGTCGCCGACTCCGGAATCGCGACGATGTCCGGCCGCGGCGTCATCACCTCGCGGACCAGCGTGCCGCCGAAGTCGACGATGCTCTGCAGGAGCCGCCGCTCCTCCCGGGTGCTCTGCGCCTCCCGCGCCGCCGCTTCGGCCTGCGCCTTGAGCGCGGCCGCGCTCGTGTCCTCTCCCCCGCTCCCGTTCGACCCCGGCGCCGGCTGCCGCCGGACGAGCGCCGCGAGCCGGCTCAGCCACGACGTGACCGGGCGCAGCGCCTGGGCAACAGGCGCGAAGCTCGGCAGCAGCCATTCCAGGGTGCGCTCCGGATCGCGGCCGACCAGCACCAGCGGCAGCAGGACCTCGAACAGCACGAAGAACACCCCGGCCGCGCCCATCACGATCAGCCACTGGTGCAGCGCGCCGACGCCGATGGCCCGCGCCAGCACGATCGCGGCCAGTGCCGTCACGAGACCGAGCAGGAGCCGCAGCGGGACGAACAGGAGCACGGGGTTGTCGAGGTAGATGCCGAGCGGGCCGGGCCGGCGGTTACGCTCGGCCTCGAGGCGAAGCGAGAGGCGGACCAGGGCGCTGAACGCCGTCTCCAACGCCCCGAGATAGGTGCCCGCGCACCCGAGCAGGAATACGACGAGCGGGGTCATCGCTCCGCCCGCTCGATCAGGCCCTCCCGCAGGCCGCCCTTGCGGCGCAGGCGCCGCTCGGCGCGCGACATCCGGCCGCCGTCGCCGTGATGGTCGTAGCCCAGCAGGTGCAGGAGCCCGTGAAGCGCCAGCACGCGGAGCTCGGTCGCCGTGGAGTGCCCGGCCCCCGCGGCCTGCCGCGCCGCCACGCCGCGGGCGATCACGATGTCGCCCAGCCCGGACAGACGGGCCCCGGGCCCGGGCGCGGCCGCCGCCGGGAAGCTGAGGACGTCGGTGGCACGATCCACGCCCCGAAACCGGCGATTGAGGCCTCGGATGCGCACATCGCTCACGAGCGCGACGCTCACGCATCCGCGCGCGGAGGCAGGCGCCACGCGGGCGAGCCAGCGCGCCAGCCCGGGCGCGGATGCCGGACGCCCGTTCCCGTCCACGACCGCCACGCGCAGACGTTGGTGCGGGTCGGCCATGGGTCAGGGCACCTGGTAGGCGGCGCCCGCATTCGAGAACGCCTCGTAGGCCTTGACGATCTGCTGGACCAGACGATGACGGACGACGTCCCGCTCGTCGAAATGGACGAACGCGATGCCCTCGATGCGGCTCACCACCTTCATGGCCTCGACGAGGCCCGAGGTCCGCCCGGCCGGGAGGTCGATCTGGGTGACGTCACCGGTAATGACCGCCTTGGCGCCGAATCCGAGCCGCGTGAGGAACATCTTCATCTGCTCCGACGTGGTGTTCTGCGCCTCGTCCAGGATCACGAACGAGTCGTTGAGCGTCCGGCCACGCATGAAGGCAATCGGCGCCACCTCGATGGTGCCGCGCTCCAGGTACCGGGCCACCCGGTCCACTTCCAGCATGTCGTACAGCGCGTCGTACAGGGGACGCAGGTACGGATTCACCTTCTCCTGCAGGTCGCCGGGCAGGAAGCCCAGCTTCTCACCGGCCTCCACCGCCGGCCGCGCCAGGATGATCCGGTTCACCTTCTTGGCCACCAGGTAGGAGACCGCCTCGGCCATGGCCAGGTAGGTCTTTCCGGTCCCCGCCGGGCCGATCCCGAAGACGATGTCATGGGCCTCGATGGCATCCACGTACCGCCGCTGGTTGACGGACTTGGGCGCCACGCGGCGCTTCCCGCCGGTCGTGACGATGCCCTTGAGGAAGTGATCGCGAAGATCGACGGACTCGTCCTGGGCCACCAGGTCGGAAGCGGTCTTCACGTCGGCGTTCGAGAGCCGGAACCCGTCGCGGATGAGGGACGAAAGCTGCCCCATCACGCGATCGACGCGGTCCGGACCGGATCCCTCGCCGTCCACGAGCAGGTCGTGCCCCTGCGTGCGGATCCGGACGTTGAAGAGTGATTCGAGATGCTTGAGGTTCTCGTCGTAGGAGCCGAAGAGCGTTTGGGTCCCCTCTTCCGGGACGGTGATGCGCTTCATCTGGCGCGGAAGGCCGCGTGTATCTCCTTGATTTACAACGAGTTAACAGAGCTATTATACGCGAAAATCCTCCGCCGGTCCACCGCCCCTATTTCCGGACCTGCAGGTGCAGCTCCCGGAGCTGCTTCAGGTCGACTTCCGACGGCGCGCCGGCCATCAGATCCAGCGCGTTGGCCGTCTTCGGAAAGGCAATGACCTCCCGGATCGACGTCTCGCCGGCCAGGATGGCGGCGATCCGGTCGAGTCCGAGCGCGATGCCGCCGTGGGGCGGCGTGCCGTACTCCAGCGCCTCCAGGAAGAAGCCGAAGCGCGCCTTGGCCTCCTCGTCGGTGATGCTCAGGCGGCGGAAAATGCGTGCCTGCAGCTCCGAATCGTGGATTCTGATGCTGCCCCCGCCAATCTCGCTGCCGTTGAGGACGAGGTCGTAGGCCTTCGCCCGCACCGCGCCCGGGTCGGACTCCAGCCTGTCGACGTCCTCGTCGACGGGCGCGGTGAAGGGGTGGTGCATCGAGAACCACCGGCCGTCCTCTTCGCCGTACTCGAGCAACGGAAAGTCCGTCACCCAGAGGAAGGCGAGCGCCGACGGGTCCAGCAGGTCGTCCTTCCGCGCGATGAGGAGGCGCAGCTGGCCGAGCAGCTTCGAAGTGCCGTCGGCGGGTCCGGCCGCGAGCAGCATCAGGTCGTCTGGCCCGGCCGCCATGCGGGCGAGCGCAGCCTGGACGCCGGCCGGCGCGATCGCCTTCACCGAGCACAGGGGCGGTTCACCGGGCCGCGCCCAGATGAGCCCGCCGAAGCCGATCTCCTTCGCCTGGTCGACCAGGCTGTCGATCTGGCTCCGGGTGTAACGGTTGCCGCCGGGCACGACAAATCCGCGCACGACCCCACCGTCGGCGACGATCTGGCGGAACACGCGGAACTCCGAGTCCCGGAAGATGTCCGAGACGTCTTCGATCGCCATCGCGCACCGCAGGTCCGGCTTGTCCGACCCGTAGCGGGCGATGGCCTCCGCGTACGCCATCCTCCGGAAGGGACCGGCCACCTCGCGCCCCGCTTCGCGCAAGATCACCTGCATCAGCGGCTCGATGAGGCCGTAGATGCTCTCCGGCCGCGCAAAGGACATCTCGACGTCGACCTGCGTGAACTCGAGCTGCCGATCCGCCCGCTGGTCCTCGTCGCGGAAGCACCGGACGATCTGGAAGTACCGGTCGGTGCCCGCGATCATGAGGAGCTGCTTGAAGATCTGCGGCGACTGGGGCAACGCGTAGAACTCGCCCGGATGGATCCGGCTCGGCACCAGGAAGTCGCGGGCACCCTCCGGCGTCGACTTGGCCAGGACCGGCGTCTCGATCTCCCAGAAGCCGTTGGCGTCGAAATACCGTCGGATCGCCATCGTCAGCCGGTGCCGCAGGCCGATGTTGGCCTGCAGACGCGCCCGGCGCAGGTCGAGGTACCGGTACCGCAGCCGGACGTCCTCGGACACCGGCGACTCGTCCGCAATCGAGAACGGCGGCGTCTTCGCCTCGCTGAGCACCCGGATCTCGGCGGCCAGCACCTCGACCTCGCCCGTCGCCAGCCTGGGATTCACCGTGTCCTCGGATCGCCGCTGGACCGGCCCGCGCACGCCCACGACGAACTCCGAGCGCAGGCGCTTGGCAATCTTCATCAGCGCCTCGTCGTCGCGGACGACGACCTGCGAGATGCCTTCGCGGTCGCGGATGTCGAGAAAGGTGACGCCGCCGAGATCGCGGACGCGATGGACCCAGCCGAGCAGGACGGCGTGCGCGCCGACGTCGGACGGCCGGAGTGCGCCGCAGGTGTGGGTTCGAGTGAGGTCGCCTAGCGAATCTGCCATATGGGTTCCGGGCACCGGGCGCCGGGATTCGGGTGCCGAGTGCGGGTGCTGTGCGCCGTGTCTGGTCCTCTGTTCGCGTTCCTGATGCTAGTGCCCCGATGATCCGTCGAGCCGTGCCCTGATGAAGGACCCGGCCTCGGCGCGCGCGACGGGCTCCTGCGTGCCCGTGCGCATGTCCTTCACGCCAACCTGTCCCCTGGCGCGCTCGTCGTCGCCGAGCACGGCCACGAACGGCACGCCCCGGGCGGAGGCGTACTTGAGCTGCTTCCCGAGTTTATCCGAGTCCGGATACACGTCCGCGCGCAGCCCTCCCGCGCGAAGCTCCCCCGCCAGCCGGAGCGCCTCGCCCCGGGCATCGTCGCTCCACATGGCCACGAGCACGTCGACGCCGGAGCCCTCGACCGCCGCGGGAAACATCTGCCGCTCCGCCATGACGACGAGCAGGCGCTCGAGGCCGAGGGAGAACCCGCATGCGGGCACGTCGTGACCCAGGAACATGCCGATCAGGTTGTCGTACCGTCCCCCGCCGCCGAGGCTGCCCGCGAGATCGGGCACGGCAATCTCCATGATCGCGCCCGTGTAGTAGGACAGCCCGCGGGCGAGCGTGGCGTCGACGCGGATGCGGCTGGCTCCCGCAGTGCTCACGAGACCCCGGATCGCGTCGAGCGCCGCGAGCGCCGTCAGTCCGTCGGGCCGCCCGGCCAGGACGCCGGCGAGCCAGGACGCGTCCGGATCCCCGCTGTGGCTCGTCACCGCGGACAGCACGCGCGGCGCGAGCGCGATGCCGCGCGCCGCGAGCTCCGTCGCGACCCCCTCGGGACCGATCTTGTCCAGCTTGTCGAGCGCCACGAGCGCGCCCTCGTGCTGCTCCGCCGGGACCCCGCCCGACTCGAGCAGGCTCGAGAGGATGCGGCGGTGATTGAGCCGCACGATGAAATCGCGGAACCCGAGACGCTCGAGGACTTCCGCGCCCGCCGACAGGATCTCGGCATCGACGACCGGCGAGGTCGATCCGACGGCGTCCACGTCGCACTGGTAGAACTCGCGGAAGCGGCCCTTCGCCGGCCGGTCGGCCCGCCACACGGGCTGAATCTGATAGCGCTTGAAGAATTTCGGCAGCGCGTTCTGGTACTGCGCGACCACTCGCGCCAGCGGGACCGTCAGGTCGTAACGAAGCGCGAGGTCGGCCTGCCCGCTCGCCTCGTGTTCCCCACGGCGCAGGATCTTGAAGATGAGCTTGTTGCCCTCCTCGCCGTACTTGCCGAGCAGCGTCTCGATGTTCTCGAACGCCGGCGTCTCGAGCGGCTCGAACCCGTAGCGCTCGTAGACGGACCGGATCACGCCGATGACGTGCTCGCGCCGCCGGACGTCGGCCGGGAGGAAGTCGCGCGTCCCGCTCGGCGGCTTGGTAGATGTCATCGTTTCTTACTGGCGGTGGGGCCCCACCCCCACCGCGAACGGACGCCGATGCCTCGGCTCGGATTCCACTGTCCTCGCCTCGGCATGGCCGCAGGCGCGCTCATTCTCTGCCTCGTGCGGATCCTGCTCTTGCTCCACCCGCACCCGACTCCACACCCTCGGCACGGAACCTATCCAGCCCGCATGTACTCCAGGCGGTAGGCGACGTACCGTCTCGAGTACTCGAGGATGTCCGCCACCTCGGCGTCGGTCAACGGGCGGCGCACCTTGCCGGGGCTGCCCATGACGAGCGACCGCGGCGGGATGTTGCCGCCCTCGACGATCAACGAGCCCGCGGCGACGATCGAGTCCTCGCCGACGCGCGCCCCGTTCAGCAGGACGGCGCCCATGCCGATCAGGCACCGGTTCGCGATCGTGCACCCGTGGACGATCGCGCCGTGGCCGATCGTCACCTCGTCGCCGATGATCGTCGGATGCGTGTCCTTCATCACGTGTACGACGGTGCCGTCCTGAACGTTCGTCCGGCGGCCGATGCGCACGTGATTCACGTCCCCGCGGATCACGACCGTCATCCAGACGCTCGACTCTTCCGCGATCTCCACGTCCCCGATGACCTGGGCGCTGTCGTCGACGTAGGCGGATGGATGGACGCGAGGCAGGACGCCGCGAAACGGCCGGAGCATCCGTGAATTATAGGGGCGGTCGGCCGGGTGCGGCGGGTCGGCCGGGCGGGGCAGGCCGGATGCGGCGGCACGCCGCCGACCCACCTGCCCACCCGCCCGACCTGCCCTGCCTTGCCTTAATTCGCGGAATTGCCTGTGAGTGGCGACGGACCGCCCCGGAACGTCTCGAGGTAGTCGCGAATCGCGTGGATCTGCGCCTCGGCGTCCCCGCCGAGCTGCGGGTAGTACGACTTCGGGAAATCCGGCCAGAACGCGGGCATGCGCGTGCCGGGCAGGATGTCGGACGGCTTCTTCAGCCAGTTCAGGATCCAGTCGGCCTGCAGGCGCTCGTGCGCCATCCGCAGATCGGGCGCCAGATTCGACGTCGGCTGGTCCTTCGGGATCACGCCGAGGACGTGACACTGCTGGCACTTGAGCAGCGTGAACAGTTCCTTCCCGGCGGCTTCGTCCGTGGCCGTCTTCAGGATCTCGGGCTGCGTCATGAACGGCCCGATCGTGTTCGAGACCGCCCCGAAGTAGCGGATCACGGTATTCAGGTTCGGATCCGAGAGCCCGAACGTGGGCATCCTGACGTTGAGCCACGGCCGGATCTTGATCGGTCCGCGGAGGAAGGCGTACAGCCACTGCGGCTGGACGCGCCCGCCCTCCGGGGTCAGCATCGGCGGCCCGAGCGACGAATCGGAGACCAGCTTCAGGAAATCGCCGCCGTCGCCCTCGATGATGTGACAGCCGACGCAGTTGTGCTGGTGCACGAAGTTGCGTCCCTGCCTGATGAAGGCCAGCTGCGCCGTCTGCGTGGGCATGGCCTCCTGGGGCTGGATCTGCCGCTGGAAGCTCATGATGGCCGTCGCGAGGCGCTGCACCTCGACGTCGCTCAGCTGGAAGTTCGGCATCCGCGCCTTGTCGAGCGGGTTGAGGATGCGGCCCTCGTCGAACACGCGCGGATCGTGGAGCTTGGTCTCGAACCATCCGAGCTTGTCCGTGTGCGCGAGGTTCTTCACGAAGCCGAAGTCGAGGCGCGACACCGGCTTGCTGCCCTCCTGCGAGAGCTCGGTCCCAATCGGCTGTGCGTTCTCGAAGCCCTTGATCTCGTGACAGCTGAAGCAGCCGTAGCGGCTGATGACCCGCTGTCCGAGCTCGACCTGCTCCTGCTGCGGATCCAGCTTCGCCAGCTCGGCCTTCGCCTCCGCATAGGGCATCGCGGCCTGGTAGTAGTCGAGCAGGACGTTGTCGACGTCCGCCTTGGTGGGCGTCGCCTTGGCCGCCATGCCCGGACCGCCCTTGAGCGTCTTCAGGTAGGTCGCGATGTCGGCGGCCTCCCCGTCGGTCAGCCGGAGATTCGGCATGAACGTGTCGGGACTGAAGTGCTTCGGATTCTTCACCCAGTCGAACAGCCACGGGTAGGAATCCTTGTTGCCGATGTTCTGGAGCGGCTGGCCGAAGGTCCGGTGCGGCCCGGCCGCCTCACGCGACTCGTCGATCACGTGGCAGCCGAGGCAGCCGACCGACTTGACCAACTGCTCGCCGCGGGTGGCGTCACCCTGCGGCGGATTCGCGTCGACCGGCGGCACCTCGTCGGAGTTCGCGAACAGGTAGGCCACGGCCGCGTTGATCTCGACCTCGTTCCGCACGGCGTCGGCCGGGGAACTGGTATTCGAGTTGTACCAGATGCGGGGCATCCACGTGGACGGCTTGACCTGCTTCGGATCCCGGATCCAGTTCTTCACCCACTCGGGCGTCAACTTCGACTTGATGTGCGTCAGGATCGGGCCGGGCTTGCGCTCGTTCTCGAATCCCTGGGTCTTGTGGCAGGCGTAGCAGCCGGCCCGCTCGAAGGTCGCGTAGGCGACGTTCAGCTGGGTCGCGCCCGGGACGAAGAGCTGCTCCTGATGGCACTTCGCGCACGACGCTTCCGTCATGGTCGACGGGAGCATCGGGTAGTCCCACTCGCTCGGCTGCTCCCATCCGTACTTCTTCTCCCACGCCTCCTTTTCCTTCTCGTTGCTGGGCGTGTGGTACGCGGTCTTGAAGCTGACCGACTGGCCCTCTCCCTCGTGGCAGACCGTGCACCCGATCTTCTCGATCGGATGGGGCGACTTGCTGCCCAGGTACTCGTCCAGGTTCGGGTGGGTCGTGAACGGCTGCGGGTAGTTCTCGTAGCCCTTCTTGTCGATCGCCAGGTGGCAGGTCACGCAGCGGTCCATCTTCGGGATCGTCGTGAAGTTCACGTCGTCGACGAGGTTGGCCAGGATGATCTGCTGGACCTTGAGCGTCGGCGCCATGAAGTCGACCAGCGGCGCGTTGCGGAAGTCGGTGACCACGCTGGGCTCGAGCGTGTCGACCTGCCCCTGCAGCCGCTTCTGGTCGGCGTTGATCGCGTCGATCTGCTTCTGGATCGTCGCCGCGGCGCCGGTGTACTGCCCCATCTGCGCCTGCAGGGCCGTCCGCTGCGCCTGGATCTGCTCGACCGCCAGCTTGAGATCGTTCAGGCTCTTCGCCTCGGCGTCGACCTTGGCCTGAAACGCGTCCAGCCCCGTCTTGCCGTCGGCGCGATCCGCCTCGAGCTCGTACAGATCGGAGTTGTAGGTGGCCGTCGCGTAGTTCTGATCCTGCTGCTGGTGGAACAGCTTGGCGTCGATGTCGTCGAGCTGCTTCTGGATGGCGTCGATCTTCCCCTGATTGCCCTTGATGCTCTGTTGGGCCGCCGCCTCCTGCTTTTCCAGCTCCGCGAGCTTGTTGCGGTCGATCGACTGCGAGGCCTTCTGGAGGGTCGCCCGCGTCACCTGCAACTGCAGCTCGGAGAACTGGCGCTGCGTGTTCTTCCATTCCCGGTTGTAGTCGTTCCAGACCATCCAGATGACCGACAGGAACAGAAAGATGCTGGACGCCGCGAAGACGACGTTCAGGAAGTCGACGTTGTAGGCGTGCCCGACGCCCTTCTTTTCAGCCATGGTCAGATATTGAAGAAGAATTCAGAGATGTGCACGATGTACTTCAGGTTGAAGATCCAGCGCAGGAGCATCTTCGTCGGCAGCGCCATCATCATCAGGAAGAGGAAGACCGTCACATAGTAGCGTGGCGTGCCGAGACTTCTTGACGTACTTCTTCAGCAGCGTCTTGCCCAGGATCACCGGTAACGCGAAAACGTAGCCCAGCACCAGCAGGATTCCGAATATCTCCCGTATGTACCAGGCGGAGGGCAGTCCCATCCCGAGCCACCGGACCCAGATGTACTCGGACAGGTCGACGTTGGTCAGGGGCTCCAGCTTGTGGATGTCCCAGTACTCGAAGGGCCCGAAGAAGTTCCAGTTCGGCCCGCGCAGGAACGTCCCCAGCACGATCAGCGAGCACCAGAGAATGACGAAGCCGAAGAGGAAGAGCGTGATCTCGGCCTTGCGCTCCGCGAACGTGAAGTACCCGTTGCCCTTGGGATTCTTGTCGATGTACGGAATGCAGATCAGCCCGACGATGATCAGGCCGGGAAAGACCACGCCGGCCAGCCACGGGTCGAAGTAGACCAGCATCTCCTGCAGGCCCAGGAAATACCAGGGGGCCTTCGACGGATTCGGCGTCAGCGCGGCGTTGGCCGGCTGCTCGAGGGGCGCCTTGAGCAGAATCGACCAGACGATCAGGATCACGCCGCAGACGATCAGCGAGATGAGCTCCGTGTAGACCAGGTCGGGCCACACCCAGACGCGGTCCGACTCGGCCTTCTCGATCGGCCCCTGACCGGCGGCGATGCGACGGTCGTTCAGGACCGCCTGCCGAATCGAATACCAGGTGAAGAAGATCAGCAGGAAGATCAGGCCGATGATCGGGACGTTGTCGGGCTTGGTGACGATCAGCCGGAAGTTCGGGTCGAAGGACCCGAAGAAAAAGAAGATCGCCATCAGGCCGAGCGCGCCGTATCCGACCGCCCGTGACGCGATCACTTCCCGCTTCCAGACGATCACGACGAGCAGGAGGACCATCATCAGGAAGAACAGACGAGGGTCCGCCAGCGTGTTGAAGAATCCCTTTACCGCATCCACAGTCCCCTCCGGGGGCTCACAGACGTCTCACCACTCTAGGCTCTCGGCTCTCGGCGCCGGGCTCTAGGCTCTGACTCTGCGCTCTGAAGCTTCAGGCTGAACAGTTGCCGGGGCCGCCGCCGGCATCAAGCCGCGCGCACCCTCGCTCACATCGGTCCCGAGATGCCGCCGTCCTTGCGCACGCGCCAGAAGTGGACCGCCATCAGCACCGCGATCCCGAGCGGCAGCGCCACGCAGTGCAGCACGTAGAAGCGCAGCAGCGCGCCCTCCCCCACGAACGACCCGCCGAGCAGCGCGAACCGCGCGTCGTCGTAGGCGTGAACGAGGGGCACGCCGCCGAGCTTGAGCAGCGCCGCACCCGGGCCCTCGTGCCCGAGGAACGGCGTGGCGCGCGCCATGTTCGTGCCGACGGTGATGGCCCAGATGGCCAGCTGGTCCCACGGCAGCAGGTAGCCCGTGAAGGACAGCAGCAGCGTCAGCACGAGCATGATGACGCCCACCGACCAGTTGAACTCGCGCGGCGGCTTGTAGGAACCCGTCATGAAGACGCGGAACATGTGGAGCCACACGGTGATGACCATCGCGTGGGCGCCCCACCGGTGCATCTCGCGCATGATGCCGAGCGGCACGTGCTCGCGCAGCCCCACGATGTCCGTGTAGGCGTACTCGAGCGTCGGCCGGTAGTAGAACATCAGCAGGAGGCCGGTGAAGGTGAGCACGAGGAAGAGGAAGAAGCTCAACCCCCCCATGCACCAGGTGTAGCGCAGCTTGACGCCCGACTTGCGAATCCGCACCGGGTGCAGGTGCAGGAACACGTTCGACAGCATCACCAGCACCCGGTTGCGGTCGTTGGTCGGACTGCCGTGGCGGAACACCGACGTCCAGACCTGGGTCTCGGTGAGCCAGTTCCAGAAGCGGGCTAGCGCACCTTCATTGGGATCGATTGTCTTGGTCTCAGCCATATGCCCTACGTCGTTGCCGTCCTATGCTTTGAGAAACGCCGCCGGATCGGTCCACTGCCCCAGTTCTTCCTGGAAGTGCCGGCTCTTGTCCACCAGAATCTGGCCGTCGTCGGCCAGACCGATCGCCGCGCGCTCGAGCGGCCGGGGCGCCGGCCCCTCGAAGTTGATGCCGTTCAGGTGGAAGCCGCTGCCGTGGCAGGGACACTTGAACTTGTTCTCCGTCGCCAGGTAGTTGGGCGTGCAGCCCAGGTGCGTGCAGACGGCGATGAGCGCGTAGAAGCCGCTCACGTGGTTCGAGAAGTCGTCGGCGGTCTTCACGATCCAGATGCCGAACTTGTCCTTCCACCGCTCGTCCACGCCCATTCCGTACTCGCTCGGGAAGCCCGCCTTGAACTGCTGCGGCGGCTCGTTCAGGACGTTCGGAAACATGAAGCGTCCCGTCGCCGCCAGCGCGGCGACCGACGCCGCCGAGAACGCTCCCCACGCGAGGCCGATCCAGCCCCGGCGCGTGAGAAGCGGTGAAAGGTCGTCCGGATCGCGCGTGCTCACCGCCGCCTTCGCCGGAGCCGCCGTCGTCCGTGCCGCCGCGCCGCCCGCGGACGCCGCGGACGTCGTCTTGCCCGTCAAATTCGGAGCCGGCGGCGCAGGCGCCTTGGGAGCAGCTGGCGTCGCCGGAGTTGCTGCCGGGTTATGTTCGTCTGCCATTGGGGTCTGTCCTTCCGGATTCTACTCGCTAGGTTCCATATTCCTTGAGGGCATCGAGGGCCGCGGCCCGGACCTTCATGCTCTGGTCCTCGCGGCTCAGCGTCTCGATCGGCGCCCTCAGCGACGGCGCCTTCACCATGGCCGCCGCCTGAATCCCGCTGATCATCACATCCGATATGGGATCGACGTCTTCGTCCGGGCTCGCCTCCCGGGTCACGACCCCCTTCGAGATACGGACCGATCCAGCATCTGTCCCAGCACCGGCACGCCGTCGGCGTTGCCGTGCCGCGCGAGTGCGACCGCGGCGTTCCATCGAACGTCGGCGGTCTCGTCCCGGAGCGCCCTGCGCAGCGTTTCGAGTTGATCGTCGCCCGGCAGCGCGCCGAGCGCGTAGACCACCATCTTGCGGATGCCCGCATCGCCGTCGTCGTAGAGCGGCATCAAGTGGGTGGCGACCGTCGGGTCGTTCGACGAGCCCAGCGCCCAGATGGCGCTGATCTGCGTCTCGCTGTCGGGATCCTTCAACGCGGCGGTCAGATCGGTGATCGCGGCGGCCGGGAAGGGCGGATCCAGCCGCCCGATGGCCAGGGCCAGGTACCGGCGCACGCGCGGGTCGCCTCCGCCCTTCGATTCCTCGAACGCCTTGACCAGCGCGGGCGCCAGCGCATGGTCCCCACGCACCGACGGATCCGACATCATCCGCGACAGCTCGTAGGCCGCCGGCCAGCGCTGGCTCTCGCCTCCCGTCGCCACCTCCATCAGGTAGTCCTCGGGCGTCCGGTGGTCGGTCAGCAGGGAGCGGAAGCCGACGTACACCAGCACCGCGATGCCGACGACAGCCAACGGGATCAGGAAGAACTGGACGGCGAGAGCGGGGGCGGCGACGAGGGGATGTCGAGGCGATGATTCGCGCTCGATGAGCTTTTCCATGAAGGCAGACGGCGCAGGCTCGGGCGATTCCAAAAGACGGGTAAGTTTTACTACGTAAGTCTTTTAACGGTCAAGCTGAGCTGGCAGCAGCGGCCGGCGCGGAAGACGCGCAAAATGCGCGTCTTCCGCCGGCCAAATCGGAGGTTCAGCGACCGGTCGATGCGGCCGGCTGATCGGCACCGGCTTCCTGCTTGATGGTCACCGGCTTGAGGAACGGCATCATGGCCCGCAGCCGGGCCCCGACCTCTTCCAGGAGCTGGTGCTGCTCCTGGCGTCGCACTTCGTTGAACCAGGGGCGTCCGGCCGCGTGCTCGGCCATCCACTTGCGGGCGTATTCCCCACTCTGGATCTCGGCCAGCATCGCCTTCATGGCGGCCCGGGTCTGGTCGGTCACGACCCGGGGGCCACCGGTGTAGTCACCGTGCTCGGCCGTGTCGCTGACCGAGTACCGCATGTAGCTCAGGCCGCCCTGGTAGATCAGGTCGACGATCAGCTTGAGCTCGTGACAGCACTCGAAGTAGGCGATCTCCGGCTGGTAGCCGGCGTCGACCAGCGTCTGGAAGCCGGCCTTGATGAGCGCGCTCACGCCGCCGCAGAGCACGGCCTGCTCGCCGAACAGATCCGTCTCGGTCTCTTCGGCGAAGGTCGTTTCCAGCACGCCGGCGCGCGTCACGCCAATCGCCTTGGCGTAGGAGAGCGCGATGGCGAGGGCCTTGCCGGTGGCGTCCTGGTGCACCGCCACGAGGGCGGGCGTGCCCGCGCCCTCGACGTACAGCTCCCGTACGCGATGGCCGGGCGCCTTCGGCGCGATCATGGTCACGTCCACGTCCGGGCGCGGCTTGATGCCGCCGAAGCGGATGTTGAAGCCGTGCGCGAACATCAGCATCTTGCCGGGAGCGAGGTTCGGCTCGATGGACTCGCGGTACAGATCCGCCTGTGCCGTATCCGGCGCGAGGATCATGATCACGTCGGCCCACTTGGAGACCTCCGCCGGGTCGCCGACCACCAGCCCGTCGGCCTCCGCTTTCGCGCGCGACCGGCTGGTCTTCGGAAGACCGACGCGCACGTCCACGCCGCTGTCGCGCAGGTTCAGCGCGTGGGCGTGGCCCTGGGAGCCGTACCCGATGACCGCGACCTTCTTGCCTCGAATCACGGCCAGGTCGGCCGCATCGTCGTAGTAGATCTTCGCCATTTGGAGTGTCCTCTCAGAATCGGGCCCCTGGTGTCGCGCACCAGGCGCCACGTGCCGGCGCCAGGGGCCCGGCGCCCGGCACCGTTGTCTACACCGACCCCCGGCTCGCGTCCGCCTGACCGGTCACCGCGACGGCGTCTGCGGCTTTGGGGGTGGGGGCCCGGCCGGCGCCCCGCGCCATCGAGACGCGGCCGGTCCGCACCATCTCGATCAGGCCGTACGGACGCAGCACCTCGAGGAGGCTGTCGAGCTTGTCCTCGGTGCCGGTCGTTTCGATGATCATCGACTCCGGGCTCACGTCGACGATGCGCGCGCGATAGACGTCGATGAGCTGCATCACGTGCGTCCGGGAGTCGCCCGCGGCCGCCACCTTGATGAGCGCGAGGTCGCGCGTGATGGCGGGCACGCTCGTCAGATTCTGCACGCGCCGCACCGGCACGAGCTTGTACAGATGCGCCTCGAGCCGACGGGCGCCGTAGTCGTCGGTGTCGACGACGATCGTCATCCGGGACATGCCGGCCGTCTCGGCGTGCCCCACGGTGAGGGACTCGATGTTGAACGCGCGGCGCCGGAAGAGCGACGCCACGCGGTTGAGCACACCCGGCTCATCGTCCACGTAGACCGCGAAAGTGTACAGCATAGGAACCCTGTCAGTCTGCCGCCGTTTCCACGATCGGCGACGGGCGCCGGATCATGTTGTGCAGGTCGGCCCCGGCCGGCACCATCGGGTACACCGAGTCCTCCTGCTCCACCTGGAAGTCGATGAGCGCGGCCCGGCCCGAGTGCCGCGCCGCCTCGACGGCCGCCGTCACCTCGCTCCGCCGGGTGACCGTCGCGCCCGCGATGCCGTACGCCTGCGCCAGCTTCGCGAAGTCGGGGCCGACGAGCGGCGTCGCCGCGTAGCGGCGCTGGTAGAAGAACTCCTGCCACTGCCGCACCATGCCCAGGTAGCCGTTGTTGATGATCGCGATGTTCACGTCGAGCTTTTCCTGGACGATCGTGGCAAGCTCGGGGCTGGTCATCTGGAACCCGCCGTCGCCCGCCACCACCCAGACCTCGGCGTCCGGGCACGCGACCTTGGCGCCAATCGCCGCCGGCAGGGCGAAGCCCATGGTGCCGAGGCCGCCCGACGTGATGAGCGACCGCGACGACTCGTGCTTGTAGTACCTGAGCCTCCCACATCTGGTGCTGGCCCACGTCGGTCACCACGACGGCGCGCCCGTCGGTGAGCCGCCAGAGATCGTTGATCACGTGCGCCGCGTAGAGGTGTCCGTTGTCGGGCAGCTTCTGGATGTCGCGTACGGCCGCGTCACCCTTGATGGCGTCGATGTGCTGGACCCACGCCGAGCGATCGCGGCGCTCCACCTGCGGCATCCACTCCGCCACCGCGGTCCCCACGTCCTTCGCGATGGCCACGTCGACCCGGACGTTCTTGTTCAGCTCCGCGCGGTCGATGTCCACGTGGATCTTGCGCGCCGTGGGCGCGTAGGTCTTCAGGTTGCCGGTCACGCGATCGTCGAAGCGCATCCCGAGCGCGATGAGCAGGTCGGCCTCCTGGATCGCGTGGTTCACCCAGGCCTCGCCGTGCATGCCCATCATGCCGAGGTTCAGCGCGTGCGATGCCGGGATGCCGCCCAGGCCGAGGAGGGTGACGGCAATCGGAATCTGCGCCCGCTCGGCGAGATCGAGCACCTGCCGCTCGGCGTGCGACAGCATCACGCCGTGGCCGGCGAGAATCACCGGCCGCTCGGCGGCGTTGATCAGGGCAATCGCCTCCCGCGGATCGCTGTCGCCGGGCAGCGCGTCGTCGCGCGCCTCCTCGAGGTGCGGCTCCGTCGCGGCCCAGTCGATCTCCGCCGACGCCTGCTGCGCGTCCTTCGTGATGTCGACGAGCACCGGCCCCGGCCGGCCCGACCGGGCGACCGCGAACGCCTCCCGCACGGTCGAGGCGACGTCCTCCGCCCGCGTCACCAGGTAGTTGTGCTTGGTGATCGGCAGCGTGATCCCGGTGATGTCGGTCTCCTGGAAGGCGTCCGATCCGATCAGCTTGCTGCCCACCTGACCGGTGATGCAGACGATGGGCGACGAGTCCATCATCGCCGTGGCGATGCCGGTCACCATGTTGGTCGCGCCCGGCCCCGAGGTCGCGATCGCCACGCCGACCCGCCCGCTCGCGCGCGCGTACCCGTCGGCCATGTGCGACGCGCCCTGCTCGTGCCGCACGAGAATGTGCCGGACCGGATAGGCCAGCATCGCGTCGTACGCCGGCAGGATGGCCCCGCCGGGATAGCCGAATACATCGGTCACGCCCTCGCGGACCAGCGCTTCCCACAACGCCTGCGCACCCGTCAGCTTCATGGCTGTCTTCTTTCCTTACTGGCGACGGGGCCCCACCCCCGCCGCGAACTTACGCCGACGCTCGTCCTCGGATCTCCAGGTCCTCGGACTCGCATGGCCGCAGGCGCTCAGCTTCTCTCACTGGCGCCACTCCCATCCCTGCCGCGGACTGACGCCGACGCCGTCGCCTCGGAGTGCCCTGTCCTCGGCTCGGCGTGGCCGCAGGCGCTCCTCGGCTCGACTTTGCCGTGACGTGCCCTGCACGATGCCCGACTAGCGTCTCCAGCACCGTGCTGCGAAGGCCCTCAGCCCCCCAAGCGTCAACGCCCAGCACCCGGTCGCGGCCGCGGGGTTCCAGGCTTCCAGCCTACCCGGTGACCGCCCCGGCCGACGCCGACGAAACGAGGCGGGCGTACTTCGCGAACACGCCGCCCGCGAAGCGCGGCGCCGGCGCCGTCCACGCCGCCAGGCGATCGCGCAGCTCCGCCTCCGGAATGTCCAGGTCGAGCCTCATCTTCTCCAGATCGATGACGATCGGATCGCCGTCGCGGACGGCCGCGATCGGCCCGCCGCGCGCCGCCTCCGGCGCCACGTGGCCGATCGCCAGGCCGTGCGTCGCGCCCGAGAAGCGGCCGTCGGTGATGAGCGCCACCGAGTCCAGGCCCGCGCCCACGATCGCCGCGGTCACGGCCAGCATCTCCCGCATGCCGGGTCCGCCGCTCGGCCCTTCGTAGCGGATCACGACGACGTCGTTCGGCTTGATCGCCTGATGCTGGACGGCGTCGAACGCCGCCTCCTCGCTGTCGAACACACGTGCCGGCCCGCGGTGGTGGCGCCGCTCGGTCCCCGACAGCTTGACGACGGCGCCTTCCGGCGCGAGCGTCCCGGTGAGGACGACCGGCCCGCCGCGCGCCTTGAGCGGGTGCTCGTGGCGCGCGATGACCTGCTGGCCCGGCGTCTCGACCGCTCCCGCCGACTCCTCCGCCAGCGTCTTCCCCGTCACCGTCGTGACCGGGTTGAGCCACCCGCCCTCGGCCAGCCGCCGCGCGAACAGCGGGCTCCCGCCCGCCGCGTGCATGTCGGCGGCCACGAAGCGGCCCGACGGCTTGAGGTCGGCGAGCAGCGGAATCCGCGCGCCGACGGTGTTGAAGTCGTCGAGCGCGAGATCGACGCCGGCCTCGCGCGCAATCGCCAGCAGGTGCAGGACCGCATTGGTCGAGCCGCCGCTGGCGGCGACCGACGCGATCGCGTTCTCGAGCGCCGCGTGGGTGAGGATGTCGCGCGGCCGCAGTCCCTTCTGGGCCAGTCCCACGGCGAGCTCGCCCACCTGGCGCGCGACCTCGGCCTTGCGCGGATCGGTCGCCGGCACGCTGCCGCTCCCGAGCGCCGCGATGCCCAGGAACTCGCACGCCAGCGCCATCGTGTTGGCGGTGAACTGGCCGCCGCACGCGCCCGCGCCGGGACAGGCCGCGTTCTCGAGCGAGCACAGATCGGCGTCGCTCATCCGCCCGGCGGCGTTGGCGCCGACCGCCTCGAAGACGTCCTGGATCGTGACTTCGTGCCCGTGCCAGTGTCCCGGCGCGATCGACCCTCCGTAGAGCACCACGCCCGGCACGTTCAACCGCGCCAGCGCCATCACGCCGCCCGGAATCGTCTTGTCGCACCCGACGAGGACGACGACCGCGTCGAATCCGTTGCCGCGCGTCACCAGCTCGATCGAATCGGCGATCACCTCGCGGCTCACGAGCGACGCCTTCATGCCCTCGGTGCCCATCGTGATCCCGTCCGAGATCGACACCGTGTTGAACTCGAGCGGCGTCCCCCCGGCGGCCTTGATCCCGTTCTTGACGTGCACCGCGAGATCCCGCAGGTGGAAGTTGCACGGCCCGATCTCGATCCAGGTGTTCGCGACGCCGATGAGCGGCTTCTTCAGATCGGCATCGGTCAGGCCGACGGCCTTCAGCATCGCGCGCGCGGGCGCGCGGCTGGGACCGGTGGTCAGCGGATTCGGCGGTATCGTCATGTCACGACCTCGAAGGGATCCGACGGCTTGCGGTCGCGCGCCTTCCATTTCGCGTACGACCCGAGGATCCGGAGCATGGGGGCGAGCTCGGCCAGGTGCGTCAGCGCGCGGTCGCAGGCGAGCTCGTCGCGCGCCGCCGCCAGATCGACGTAGAACAGGTACTCCCACGGCCGGCCCGGAATCGGCCGCGACTCGAGCTTCGTCAGGTCCACGCCGCGCAGCGCGAACGCCGCCAGCGCCTTGAACAACGACCCGGGCTCGTTGGGGAGCGTGAACACGACGGACGTCTTGTCGGCGCGGGCCTCGCTCATCGGCGTCCGTCCCACGACGATGAAGCGCGTCACGTTGTGATCGTAGTCCTGGATCCCGGCCGCGAGCGAGACGAGCCCGAACACCTCCCCGGCACGTGCCGAGGCAATCGCGGCCGCATCGGTCAGCCGCCCGTCGGCGATCATCTTCGCGCTGCCCGCCGTGTCGTAGGTCGCGATGATCTCCACGCCGCGCAGCTTCCGCAGGAACCGCTCGCACTGCGCCAGCCCCTGCGGGTGGGAGTACACCCGCCGCAGCCCGGCCGTGGTCGTGCCCGGCAGGGCGAGCAGATGGTGGACGACGGGCACCTCGACTTCGCCGACGATGGGCAGCTCGTGGGCGAGCAGCAGGTCGTAGTTGCGGTGGATGCTGCCGCCGATCGAGTTCTCGACCGGCAGCACGCCGTGGCTCAGCTGCCCCTCCTCGACGCCCAGGAACACATCGTCGAAGGCCTTGCAGGGCACCACCTCGACGTCGCCCGCTGCCAGGCGCGCGGCCGCCTCGCTGAATGCTCCCGGCTCGCCTTGATACCCAATCCGCACGTGCGCCTCGATCCTCGTCCCGCCCTCAAAGCAAAAGGGCCACCCTCCGTTCTTTCGGATGATGGCCCCTGAACTGTCTCGCCGCGTCAGGTGGTCACATCATCCGCTCGCCCGGACGACGATGGGGACGACGCGAACGACCAGGACGCCGGCAACCGCCGCCCACACGCCCGCCGCCCGGCCGCGCGCGCGGCCTGCCGTCGACGGCGGACAGGTGTGGCAGAACATCGCGAATGATTAGAGCGCTCCGGCGCCCCCGCGGTCAAATCGATTCTCCTTACGACGTTATAAGTCCTGCTAATCAAGATGCCGGCCGCCATAACTACCATCTATACCCTCGACCCGCCTCCCCGCGGCCGCGGGCGCTCCCCTCAGACGCGCGGGAGCGTGACGTCGAGCTGCGCCTGGTACTTGCCGTGCTTGTCGCGGTACGACGTCGCGCACGGCTCGTCGCTCTGGAAGAACAGCACCTGCGCGATGCCCTCGTTGGCGTAGATCTTCGCCGGCAGCGGCGTCGTGTTGGAGATCTCGAGCGTCGCCGTCCCCTCCCACTCCGGCTCGAACGGGGTGACGTTGACGATGATGCCGCAGCGCGCGTACGTGGACTTGCCGAGGCAGACCGTCAGCACGTCGCGCGGGATGCGGAAGTACTCCACCGTCCGCGCCAGGGCGAACGAGTTCGGCGGCACGATGCAGGCATCGCTCTTGAGATCCACGAACGACCGCGGATCGAAGGCCTTCGGGTCGATCACGGTGGTGTTGATGTTCGTGAACACCTTGAACTCGTCGGCCACTCGCACGTCGTAGCCGTAGGACGAGAGGCCGTACGAGACGACGCCGCTGCGCACCTGGTTCTCGACGAACGGGTCGATCATCCGGTGCTCGAGCGCCATGCGCTTGATCCACGTGTCGGGTTTGATGGCCATAGGTCCGCCGCCTCACCGGCGGAAGAATGCGACGAGCAGCGTCAGGACGATGCTCAGCAGGATCGACGTCGCCAGGGGGAACGCGAAGGTCACGTTGCCGCGGCGGATCACGAAGTCGCCCGGCAGCCGTCCCAACGGGACGCCGAGCATCATCAGCAGGCCGATGCCGGCGACCGCGAGCCCGATCAGGACGAGCAGTCTGCCCATACCCCTCTTCAACGCGCCACGCGCCGGGCCCCGCGTGCCGCGTGCCGGTGCCGGTGCCCTCAGTTGAGCTCGATGCCCGCGAAGAAGTAGCCGATCTCGACGGCCGCCGTCTCCGGCGCATCCGAGCCGTGGGTGGCGTTGCGCTCGATCGACTCGGCGAATTCGCGCCGGAGCGTGCCGGGATCCGCCTTGGCCGGATCGGTGGCGCCCATCAGGGTCCGCCACGTGCGGATCGCGTCGGGCGCCTCGAGCACCATCACGATCGAGGGGCCCGACGACATGAACGTCGTCAGGCTCTCGAAGAACGGCCGCGCCCGGTGAACCGCGTAGAAGCCCTCGGCGTCGCCCCGGCTCAGGTGGACGCGCCGCATCGCGCGGATCGCGAAACCGGCGGCCTCGATCCGGGCGAGGATCGCGCCGACCAGCCGCCGCTCCACCGCGTCGGGCTTGATGATCGCCAGTGTCCGCTCGGCCATCTACCGCAGCCCTTCCATGATCTCCTCGAGCGCCTCGGGGCCCGGCCGCACGCGCTCGAGCGGCAGCGAGGCCAGCGGCTCGTCGACCAGGTGGAGCTGCGTCATGAAGTCGTCGCGGTCGGGCTCGATGTAGATCAGGCCCGTCGCGAACTCGCCGCGGCGCGCCGTCTCGTGCAGGCGGCGGAGCGCGCCGATCTTGTCGGTCGCGTCGTAGTCCTCCTCGAGCTTCTTCAGCAGCAGCTTCGACCCGTCGTGCATCGTCACTTCCTGGGTCGTACCGGGGTCGTAGTCGACGCTGATGTCCTCGAAGAAGGGCACGAAGCTGACGTCCTCGACGGGGTCGTCGTGCTCGCGGACGTACGCGTAGCTCTTGGTGGATCCCTGGTGGTCGTTGAAGGTGACGCAGGGCGAGATGACGTCCAGCATCACCGTGCCGCGATGCGCCAGGGCCGCCTTGAGCAGCGAGAGCAGCTGCTTCTTGTCGCCCGAGAAGGACCGCGCGACGAAGGTGGCCCCGAGCTCGACGGCCAGCGCGCACGTGTCGATCGGCGGGAGGTCGTTGACGACGCCCGTCTTCAGGCGCGAGCCCAGGTCCGCGGTCGGCGAGAACTGGCCCTTGGTCAGCCCGTAGCAGCCGTTGTCCTCGATGATGTAGATAATGGGCAGGTTCCGGCGCATGAGGTGGACGAACTGGCCGATGCCGATCGCGCCCGTGTCGCCGTCGCCGCTGATGCCGATGGCGATGAGCTTCGCGTTGGCGAGCATCGCGCCGGTGCCGACCGACGGCATGCGGCCGTGCACGGCGTTGAAGCCGTGGGCACCGCCCAGGAAGTACGCCGGACTCTTGCTGGAGCAGCCGATGCCCGACAGCTTCACGACCCGGTGCGGGTCGACGCCCATCTCGAAGAACGCGTCGATGATCCGCTCCGAGATCGCGTTGTGCCCGCAGCCGGCGCACAGCGTCGTCTTGCTGCCCTTGTAGACCACCGGCTCGAGGCCGATGCGGTTCACTTTCGTGGCCATGATCCTTATTCTCCCCCCGTCATCCCGGCCGAGCCCACGCGCGTGGGGGCCTTCCGGGCCACTTCATAGCCTTCCTGCGCCAGGACGTCGTCGGTCAGCGACCGGGCGTCGACGGGCAGCCCGTTGTAGTGGCGCACGCTGCGCAGCTTGGCGACCTGCTCCGGCTTGAGCTCCAGCTTCATCAGCTGCAGCAGCTGGGCGTCGCGGTTCTGCTCGATGACGTAGATCCGCTCGTGCGCGTCGACGAAGGCCTTGAGCTCGTGGGTGAACGGGTAGGCGCGCAGGCGGAAGTAGGACGCCTTGACGTCGGTCTCCTCCCGCAGCTGGTCGCGGCTCTCCGTGATCGCCCAGTGGCTGGTGCCGTATCCGATGAGGCCGATCTTCGCGCCCTCGACCAGGTCGATCTCGGGCTTCGGGACCAGCGTCCGCGCGGTTTCGAACTTCCGCGCCAGCCGGTCCACGTTGTCGACGTAGTCGTCGGGCCGCTCGCTGTACTGCGCCTTGGCGTTGTGCCCGGACCCGCGGGCGAAGTACGACGGCATGCCGTCGCCGGGGACCGTGCGGTACGGGATGCCGTCGCCGTCCACGTCCATGTAGCGGCCCCAGGCCGGCAGGCGCCGCAGCGTGTCCGCGTCCAGCCGCTTCCCGCGCTTGATGCCGCGCTCGGGGTACGCGAACGCGTCCGACATCCAGTTGTTCATCCCCAGGTCGAGGTCCATCATCACGAACACCGGCGTCTGGAGCTGCTCGGCGAGGTCGAAGGCGTCCTGCGCCATCGTGTAGCACTCGTCGACCGAGCACGGGATGATCATGACGTGCTTCGTGTCGCCGTGCGACAGGAAGGCGGTCGAGAGCAGGTCGCCCTGGGCCGTGCGCGTCGGCAGGCCCGTCGAGGGGCCGACGCGCTGCACGTCGAAGATGACCCCGGGCGTCTCGGCGTAGTAGGCCAGGCCGGCGAACTCCGACATGAGCGAGATGCCTGGACCGGCCGTGGCCGTCATGGCGCGCGCGCCGGCCCAGCCGGCCCCGACGACCATGCCCAGCGAGGCGATCTCGTCCTCCGCCTGGACGATCGCGAAGGTGGCCTTGCCGGTCTCCTTGTCGACCCGGTACTTCTTCATGTAGCCGATGAGCGACTCGCACAGCGACGACGAGGGCGTGATCGGGTACCAGGCGACGACCGTGACGCCGGCCATCATGCAGCCGATGGCGGCCGCCGCGTTGCCCTCGATGAGGATCTTGCCGGCCGTCTCGTTCATCGGCTCGATCCAGAACGGATCCTGCTTCGTGAAGGTCGCCTCGGCGTAGTCCCAGCCCGCCTTGAGCGCGTCCGTGTTCAGGGCGACCGCCTTCGGCTTGCGGCCGAGCTGCTTGCCGAGCGCGCTGTCCATGAACTCCAGATCGATGCCCAGCAGCTTGGCCAGGATGCCGTCGTAGATCATGTTGCGGACGAGCTTGCGGAGCTTCGCGTCGGGACAGACGGGCGCGACCAGCTTGTCGAAGGGCACGGGGTAGAAGACGAGGTCGCTGCGCAGGGCGTTGAGCTTGAGCGGCTCGTCGTAGACGACGGCGGCGCCGGGCTCCAGGGTGAGGACGTCTTCTTTCGCGGTCTCGGGGTTCATCGCGACCAGGAAGTCCACTTCCTTCTTCCGGGCGATGTAGCCGCGCTTGCTCGCGCGGATCGTGTACCAGGTCGGCAACCCGGCGATGTTCGACGGGAACATGTTCTTGCCCGACACGGGCACGCCCATCAGCAGAATCGACCGCAGCAGGACGAGATTGGCGGTCTGGCTGCCCGATCCGTTGACGGTGGCGATTTGAATGCTGAAGTCGTTGACGACGCGCTGGCGGTTGGTGGAGGCGTGTTGCTGCTGCTCGGCAAGGTCTGTCGGTGCCATTTCAGGAATCCTTACAACCTACTCAGATAAAGGGCTTTGTCGATCGCGGCCCGATCCGACCGAGTATAACATGGCCCTTCTCGACGGGAGGGGTGGCCGCGGGTCGGTCACCGGGCCAGGAGCCGCTGCACGGCGGCCCCCATGTCGGCGGGGCTCTTGACGACGGTCACGCCGGCGGCCTCGAGCGCGGCCATCTTCTCGGCCGCGGTGCCCTTCCCGCCGGCGACGATCGCGCCGGCGTGGCCCATCCGGCGTCCGGGGGGCGCGGTCTGGCCGGCGATGAAGCCGACGACCGGCTTGCGGAAGCTGGCCTTGATCCAGGCGGCCGCCTCCTCCTCGGCGCTCCCGCCGATCTCCCCGATGAGCACGACGGCGCGGGTGTCGGCGTCGGCCGCGAAGAGCGACAGCGCGTCGATGTGGGAGGTGCCGATCAGCGGATCGCCGCCGATCCCGATGCAGGTCGTCTGGCCCAGTCCCAGACGCGTCAGCTGGTGAATCGCCTCGTAGGTGAGGGTGCCGCTCTTCGAGACGATGCCGACGGGTCCTTCCTTGCAGATGTTGCCGGGGATGATGCCCGCCTTCCCCTTGCCGGGCGAGATGATGCCCGGGCAGTTCGGGCCGATGAGCCGGGTCGCGGGGCGCGTCTTGAGGAACGTCATCACCCGCAGCATGTCGAGCGCCGGGATGCCCTCGCTGATGCAGACGACCAGCGGCAGTTCGGCGTCGGCGGCCTCCATGATGGCGTCGGCGGCGAAGGCCGGCGGCACGAAGATCACCGACGCGTTGGCCCCGGTCCGGTCGACGGCGTCGCGGACGGTATTGAAGACGGGCCAGCCCTCGTGGGTCGTGCCGCCCTTGCCCGGCGTCACGCCGCCGACCACCGTCGTGCCGTACGCGGCGGCCTGCTTGGCGTGGAACGTTCCCTCGCGGCCGGTGAGACCCTGCACCAGCAGACGCGTCGATCGATCGATCAGCACAGCCATGGTCGGTGTGACTCGAGATGTCCTAGTTACTGCCCGCCAGGTGGACGACCTTCCGTGCGGCCTCGTCCATCGAGTCCGCGGTCGTGAAGTTCATGCCGCTCTCGCCGAGCAGCCGCTTGCCCTCGTCGACGTTGGTGCCTTCCATGCGGATGACGATCGGCACCGGCACGCCGAGCTCCTTGACGGCCGCGATGACGCCGTTGGCGAGCACGTCGCAGCGCAGAATGCCGCCGAAGATGTTGATGAGGACGGCCTTCACGTTCTTGTCCGACATCAGGATCTTGAACGCGTTGCGGATCTGCTCGGCGTTGGCGCCGCCGCCCACGTCGAGGAAGTTGGCCGGCTCCCCGCCCGACAGCTTGATGATGTCCATCGTCGCCATGGCGAGCCCGGCGCCGTTCACCATGCAGCCGATGTTGCCGTCGAGGTGGATGTAGTTGAGCGAGAACTTCGACGCCTCGATCTCGAGCGGGTCCTCTTCGCCGAGGTCGCGCAGCTCGCGGATCTCGGGGTGGCGGTAGAGCGCGTTGTCGTCGACGTTCATCTTCGCGTCGAGCGCGAGGAGGTCGCCGGCGGCGGTGACCACGAGCGGGTTGATCTCGACGAGGGTGGCGTCGGTGGCGAGGAACGCCTCGTAGAGGCCGCCGACCAGGGCCACGAACTTGTGGACCTGGGGACCGTCGAGGCCGATCGCGAACCCGAGCTGGCGCGCCTCGAAGGGCACCAGCCCGACGCCCGGCTCGAGGTGCACGCGCACGATCCGCTCGGGGGTGGTGGCGGCGACTTCCTCGATGTCCATGCCGCCGGCGGCGCTCGCCATCACGACGGGCTTGCCCGCGGCGCGGTCGACGAGCAGGCTCAGGTACAGCTCGCGCGTCATCTGGAGGCCTTCCTCGACGAGGACGCGCGACACGACGCGGCCCTCCGGGCCGGTCTGGTGGGTCACGAGGGTCATGCCGATCATCGCGCGGGCGAGGTCTTCGGCGTCCTCGGGTGATCGCGCCAGCTTCACGCCGCCGCCCTTGCCGCGGCCTCCGGCGTGAATCTGCGCTTTGACGACGGACACGGGGCCGCCGAGACGACGGGCAATCTCCCCGGCGTCGGCAGGCGAGAAGGCGACCTCGCCGCGCGGCACGGGCACGCCGTGCCGCGCGAGGATGGCTTTGGCTTGATACTCGTGAATCTTCATGAGGGCCGGACGATGACGGCGCCTGATGGTACCGAATGCCGCGGAAGGCCGTCAACTCGCCGCGCACCGTCTGATATAAACTGTGGGGTCGATGGATTCACGACGGCGCCTTTTCGACTCGTCGATCGGCACCAAGCTCCTGATCGGCGCCACCGGGCTGGCCCTCTTCCTCTATCTCCTCATTCACATCGCGGGCAATCTCGTCATCTTCGCCGGCCCCGCCGCGTACAACAAGTACGCGTTCACGCTCGAAAGCAACCCGTTGCTTCCGATCATCGAGCTGCTGCTGCTCGCCGTGTTCGTCGTGCACATCTACAAGGCCGTGCGCATGTACGTCGCGAACCGCGGCGCGCGTCCCGTGAAGTACGTGAAGAAGGAATACGCCGGGCCGCCGAGCCGCAAGACGCTCGCCTCCTCGACGATGATCCTGTCGGGACTCTGGCTGCTCGCGTTCCTCGTCATCCACGTCAAGGCCTTCCGCGAAGGCTGGGGCACCGAGTATCCGTGGCCGCAGGGCGGCCGCGATCTGTACCGCCAGGAGTTCGCCATCTTCCGGAGCCCCGCCCTGGTCGGCTTCTACGTGCTGTCGATGCTCATGATCGGGTCGCACCTCTGGCACGGGGCCGCGAGCAGCCTCCAGTCGCTCGGCCTCGACCATCCCACCTGGACGCCCCGGCTGCTCAAGGCCGGCCGGGTGGCCGCGGTGCTGATCGCCGGCGGGTTCATCGGCATCGTGCTCTGGGTGCACTTCACGGGGGGGGCGCGATGAGCGCGATCACGCTGGACGCGCACGTGCCGTCGGGCCCAATCGCCGGGAAGTGGGACCGGCACAAGTTCGAGATGAAGCTGGTCAACCCGGCGAACAAGCGCAAGTACACGATCATCGTCGTCGGCACCGGCCTGGCCGGCGCCTCGGCCGCGGCGTCGCTCGGCGAGCTCGGCTACAACGTCCTGAGCTTCTGCATCCAGGACAGCCCCCGGCGGGCGCACAGCATCGCCGCCCAGGGCGGCATCAACGCCGCCAAGAACTACCAGAACGACGGCGACAGCGTGTACCGCCTGTTCTACGACACGGTGAAGGGCGGCGACTACCGGTCGCGCGAGGCCAACGTCTACCGCCTCGCCCAGCTCAGCGTGAACATCATCGACCAGTGCGTCGCGCAGGGGGTCCCGTTCGCGCGCGAGTACGGCGGGCTGCTCGACAACCGCTCCTTCGGCGGCGCGCAGGTGTCGCGCACGTTCTACGCGCGGGGCCAGACCGGCCAGCAGCTGCTGCTCGGCGCCTACCAGGGCCTGATGCGGCAGGTGGCCGCCAAGAACGTCCACCTGTTTCCGCGCCACGAGATGCTCGACCTGGTCGTCATCGACGGCAAGGCGCGCGGGATCGTCACCCGCAACCTGACGACGGGCGCCCTCGAGGCGTACGCGGGTCACGCCGTGATCCTGGCGACGGGCGGCTACGGCACGGCGTACTACCTCTCGACCAACGCGGTGAACTCGAACGTGACCGCGGCGTGGCGGGCGCACAAGCGGGGCGCCCTCTTCGCCAACCCCTGCTTCACCCAGATCCACCCGACCTGCATCCCGGTGAGCGGCGAGCACCAGTCGAAGCTGACGCTGATGAGCGAGAGCCTCCGCAACGACGGGCGCGTGTGGGTGCCCAAGAAGCAGGGCGACTCGCGGCCGCCGGCGCAGATTCCCGAGAACGAGCGCGACTACTACCTCGAGCGGAAGTACCCGAGCTTCGGGAACCTGGTGCCGCGCGACGTCGCGTCTCGCAACGCCAAGCAGGTCTGTGACGAGGGCCGGGGCGTCGGCGACAGCGGCCTGGCCGTGTATCTCGACTTCGCCGACGCCATCAAGCGCCTCGGCGAGGACGCGATCCGCGACAAGTACGGCAACCTCTTCCAGATGTACCGGAAGATCACCGACGAGGACGCCTACAAGGTCCCGATGCGCATCTACCCCGCCATCCATTACACGATGGGCGGGCTGTGGGTCGACTACAACCTGATGAGCAATCTGCCCGGGCTGCACGTCCTGGGCGAAGCGAACTTCTCCGATCACGGCGCCAACCGGCTCGGCGCGAGCGCGCTCATGCAGGGCCTCGCCGACGGCTACTTCGTCATCCCCTATACCATCGGGCACTACCTGGCGAGCACGCCCCTGCCCGCCGTCTCGGCCGACCATGACGCCTTCAAGCAGGCCGGCGCGGCCGTCCAGGAACGCATCACGCGCCTGCTCTCGGTCAAGGGCCACCGCAGCATCCGCGAGATCCACCGCGAACTGGGTCGCGTGATGTGGGACAACGTGGGGATGGCGCGCACGGAAGAGAGTCTCAAGCGGGCGCTCGAGGAGATCCCGAAGCTCCGCGAAGCCTTCTGGCACACCGTGTCGGTGCCGGGCTCACCGGACAACCTGAATCAGAGCCTCGAGTACGCCGGCCGGGTGGCCGACTACCTGGAGTTCACCGAGCTCCTGGCCCTCGACGCGCTCGAGCGGCGGGAGTCCTGCGGCGGGCACTTCCGGGAGGAGAGCCAGACGCCGGAGGGCGAGGCCCTTCGCGACGACGAGCACTTCGCCTACGTCGCCGCCTGGGAGTTCACCGGAGTCGGCCAGACGCCCGTCCTCCACAAGGAGCCGCTGACGTTCGACGAGGTCCACCTGACGCAGCGGAGCTACAAGTGATCACACGCACACGAAGGGGTCATGCGTCTTAACCTGAAGATTCTGGCGTCAGGCGGCGCCGAACGTCGCCGGACGGCTCGTCGACTACACGGCCACCGACGTCTCGCCCGACATGTCGTTCCTCGAGATGCTCGACGTGGTGAACGAAGGGCTGGTACGGAAGGGCGAGGACGCGATCGCCTTCGACTCGGACTGCCGCGAGGGCATCTGCGGCATGTGCAGCCTGGTCGTCAACGGCGTCCCGCACGGGCCGGACCGCGGCACCACCGTCTGCCAGCTCCACATGCGCCGCTACAAGGACGGCGACACGATCACCATCGAGCCCTGGCGGGCACGCGCCTTCCCCGTCGTCAAGGACCTCATCGTCGATCGCGGCGCCTTCGACCGGATCATCTCCGCGGGCGGCTACATCTCGGCCAACTGCGGCGGCGCGCCCGACGCCAACGCCATTCCCATCTCCAAGGACGTCGCCGACGCCGCGATGGACTCCGCCGCCTGCATCGGGTGCGGCGCGTGCGTGGCGGCCTGCAAGAACGCCTCGGCGCACCTCTTCGTCAGCGCCAAGATCTCCCACCTGGCGACGCTGCCCCAGGGCGAGGTCGAGCGCGGACGCCGCGTCGTCGCGATGCTGCACCGGGCCGATGCGGAAGGGTTCGGGAGCTGCTCGAACGAGGGCGAGTGCGAGGCGGTCTGTCCGAAGGAGATTCCGATCTCGAACATCGCGCGCATGACGCGCGAGTACGTCCGGGCGATGCTGGCGCGCTAGGGCCGCCCCGGCCTATTTCGGCTCCACCTCCACCAGCTCCAGCGGCTGGGATTCCGGCCGCGAGCGGCGCCGCGCTCCCCCCGTCGTGCCAGTCGGCCGCGCCCGGCCCCATGCCCCCCTTCACCGTGATCGACACCCAGCCCGCCGCATGGGTGTGCGGGTTCAGCCGCCCGCCGGCGTCCAGCTTCACGCGGTAGATCCGGACGCGCGCGTTCTCGAACTCCAGCTGGTGTCCGGGCGAATCGGGCACGGCCGGGGCGCCGTGCACGTCCGTGCCGAGCAGGTCCACCTCGATGAAGCGCGCCTCCTCGGGCCCCGGATTGGTGACGGTATGCGTGTAGCCGCCCTGGTTGAAGAACGCGCGGCCCACCCGGGCCAGCGCCTGGGCATCGTCGCGTCCCGGCGCGAGCGTCACCACCACGTTGTCGTGGACGTGCGAATGCTTCAGGGTGACGTAGCCCGGCGGGAAGACCGCGTCGAGCACCCGCACGTACGCGTTGGCGAAGACGACGTGGTGGTGCGGCTCCTGCTCGACGGGGATGGCCGACGGGTCCAGGCCCTGCTGCGCCGCCAGCGTGCCCACCGCCATCACGACCGCCGCGCACACGACCCACTTCATCGAGCTTCCCCGCCGCCGCGGCGTTCCTCAGCCGACGTTGATGACGCCCACCAGTTCCTTCACCGCCGCCGCGCTCTTCTTGAACGCCGCGTCCTCCTCCGGCGTCAGGGCAATCTGGATCACCTGCTCGAGACCGCGCACGCCCAGCTTGGCCGGGACGCCGACGAACAGATCCCTCACGCCGAACTCGCCCTGGAGGTACACCGAGCACGGCAGGATCTTGTGCTTGTCGAGCAGAATCGCCTCGAGCATCTCCACCACCGCGGCCCCGGGCGCGAACCACGCGCTCGTGCCGACGAGCTTCGTGATCTCGGCGCCGCCGGCGGCCGTCCGCGCGACGATGCGATCGATGGTCGCCGCGTCCATCAGCTCGGTGATCGGGACACCGGCCACGGTCGAGTAGCGCGGCAGCGGCACCATCGTGTCGCCGTGCCCGCCGAGGACGAACGCGTGCACGTTCTCGACCGAGACCTGGAGCTCCTGGGCGATGAAGGCCCGCATGCGGGCCGAATCGAGCACGCCGGCCATCCCGATGACCCGTTCGCGGGGGAACCCGCTCAGCTTGAGGATGGCCTGCGCCATGGCGTCGAGCGGGTTCGCCACCGGAACGATGATGCAGTCGGGCGAGTATTTGACGACCTGCTCGGTGACCGCCTGGATGATCTTGAAGTTGACGTTCAGCAGATCGTCGCGGCTCATGCCCGGCTTGCGCGGCACGCCGGAGGTGATCACCACGACGTCCGAGTTCGCGCTCTCCGCGTAATCGCTCGTGCCGACGACGCGCGCGTCGGATCCGTAGAGCGGACACGCCTCGAGCATGTCGAGGGCCACGCCCGCGGCCTTCTGTTCGGCGATGTCGACGATCACGACGTCGGCCAGCTGCTTCTCGGCGACGCCCCGCGCCACCGTGGCGCCGACGTTGCCGGCGCCTCCCACCACGGTCACCTTGCGATTCATCTGGGTCCCCACCTCGCGGCCGTCCCGGCCGCGGCTACACGGTCTCGGCTACATGTTCTTGATGATAGCGTTGGCGAACTCGGAAGTCTTGAGCTCGGTGGCGCCCGGCAGCTGCCGCGCCAGGTCGTAGGTCACCTGCTTCTGGCTGATGGTGGTCTCGAGCGCCTTCTCGATGAGGGCGCCGGCCTCCTCCCACCGCAGGTGATTCAACATCATGACGCCCGACAGGATGAGCGAGCCGGGGTTGATGACGTCCTTGCCCGCGTACTTCGGCGCGGTGCCGTGGGTGGCCTCGAAGAACGCGATCTCGTCCCCCACGTTGGCCCCCGGCGCCATGCCGAGGCCGCCGACCTGCGCCGCGCAGGCGTCCGACAGGTAGTCGCCGTTGAGGTTGGGCGTCGCGAAGACGTCGTATTCGGCCGTCCGCGTCAGGATCTGCTGGAACACGCTGTCGGCAATCCGGTCGTTGATGAGGAGCTTGCCCTCCGGGGAGGCACCCTGCCCGACCTCCTCCTCGGTCACGATCCGGTCCCGGAATTCGGCCTTCGCCAGCTCGTAGCCCCAGTCGCGGAACGCGCCCTCGGTGAACTTCATGATGTTCCCCTTGTGCACGATCGTGACGACGCGGCGGTTGTGGGCCAGCGCGTACTGGATCGCCATCCGGACCAGACGCTTGGTGCCGGTCTCGGAGATCGGCTTGATGCCGATCCCGGAATCCGGCGCGATCCGCTTGCCCATCTCCCGGGCGAGGAACTCGATGACGCGCTCGGCCTGCGGCGTGCCGCGGGCCCACTCGATCCCGGCGTACACGTCCTCGGTGTTCTCGCGGAAGATGATCACGTTCATGCGCTCGGGGTGCGTCACCGGCGCGGGCGTGCCGGCGAAGTACCGGACCGGACGGATGCAGGCGTAGAGATCCAGCACCTGACGGAGCGTGACGTTCAGGCTCCGGATTCCGCCGCCGACCGGCGTGGTCAGCGGCCCCTTGATGGCGACCTTGTAGGCCTTCACGGCTTCGAGGGTGTCCCCCGGCAGCCACTCCCCCGTCTGCGCCTTCGCTTTTTCACCGGCCAGGATCTCGAACCAGTGGATGCGACGCTTGCCGCCGTAGGCCTTCTCGACGGCGGCGTCGAACACCCGCACGCTGGCACGCCAGATGTCAGGGCCCGTGCCGTCGCCTTCGATGAACGGGATGATGGGATCGTCGGGGACGATGAGCTGTCCACTGCGACGCGAGATGGGCGTGCCGCTCGTTGGCGGCTTCAGCTGATTGAAGTTGGGCATGATTCTTTTAGGTCAGGTCACCCGCGCACGACAAACGATTGTCCACAGAATCTGTGGAAAACTCTGTGGAAAAGGACACGCGTTTGCACCGTTGTGACGCTGCTATTGGAATGTTTTAGCGATTTGCACCACAGCAGGGCGAGCGCGACGCCGCCTTGTTCCTCACACGAAAACTCCGGGATTATACTGTAGCCAAGGAGATGGACATCATGGGCCGCCGGTTCGCCGCCATCGTCGTCGTCACCGTGGTCTTCGGCCTGACGCTGCCGCTCGCTGCGCAGCAGTCCCAGCGCGCCCGCCGACTCGCCGCCAAGGCGCTCAAGAATCCGGTGCCGGCCGACGAGGCGTCGATCAATCTTGGATACCGGATTTACATCGACCAGTGCGCCTCGTGCCACGGCGAGAACGCCGACGGCGACAGCTCGATGTCCTACTCCCTCGATCCGCCCCCGTCGAACCTGGTCGACTCGGAATGGAAGTACGGGTCGAGCGACGGCGAGATCTTCGCGGTGATCCGCGACGGCGTCGACAATACGTCGATGAAGCCCTACGGCGAGTTCCTGACCGAGCCGCAGATGTGGAGCCTGGTCAACTATCTGCGGAGCATCGCCGCCCCGGTCACACCCACCCCCAAACATTGACGAGCCTTTCGCCTCATGAAGATAGTCGTCGCTGACGATCTCCCTGCGTCCGCCCTCAAGCTCCTTCAGACCGAAATCGACTGGACCGTCGACGCCCGCAGCGGGCGCCCGCCGGCGCAGCTCGCCGCCGACCTCGCCGACGCCGACGCCCTGATGGTCCGGAGCGCCACCAAGGTCACCGCCGACCTGATGGCCGCGGCGCCGCGCCTGCGCATCGTCGCCCGGGCCGGCACGGGGGTGGACAACGTGGACGTCGCGGCGGCGAGCGCGCGCGGCATCCTGGTGGTCAACGCCCCGGGCGCCAACAGCATCAGCGTGGCCGAGCACGCCTGCGCCCTCATGCTGGCGCTCGCCCGCTCGGTGCCGGCAGCCGACCACGCCATGAAGGACGGCCGCTGGGAGAAGAAGCGCTTCCTCGGCACGGAGCTCCGCGGCAAGACCCTCGGCATCATCGGCCTGGGGCGGATCGGCCAGGAGGTCGCGCGCCGCGCGCAGCCCTTCGACATGCGCCTGGTCGCGCACGATCCGTTCATTTCCGCGGAGGCCGCCGAGGCCCTCGGCGTCGAGCTGCTGACCCTCGACGAGGTGTGCGCGTCGGCGGACTACGTCACCCTGCACATGCCGAGCACGCCGCAGACGCGGCACATGTTCAACGACGAGCGCTTCGCCAGGTGCAAGCCCGGCCTCCGGCTGATCAACACGGCCAGGGGCGATCTGATCGACGAGGCGGCGCTGGCGCGCGCGATCGAGGCGGGCATCGTGGCCGGCGCGGGCCTCGATGTCTTCGGCACCGAGCCGCCGAAGGACTGGTCGCTCGCCAGGCTGCCGCAGGTGGTCGCGACGCCGCACATCGCGGCCTCCACCGAGGAGGCCCAGGAACTGGTCGGGCTGGAGACGGCCGCAACCGTGCGGGACTTCCTGCACGACGGGATCGTCCGCAATGCCGTCAACTTCCCGTCGGTCTCGCCCGACGAGCTCCAGCGGCTCCAGCCGTGGATCCGGCTCGCCGACGACCTCGGAGCGATCGTGGCGCAGCTGGGCGTCGCGCCCATCGGCGCGCTCGGCGTCCGCTGCTACGGCGCCCTCGCCGAGAGCCGTGCGATTCAGGTGCTCGGGAGCAGCGCCGCCGCCGGGATGCTCCGCCCGATCCTCTCGACGGGCGTCTCGATCGTCAACGCGCGCGCGGCCGCCCAGGCGCGGCGGATCGACATGGTCGAGTCGCGCAGCTCCCGCGCCCGGCACTTCAAGAGCCTGCTCTCGGTGAAGCTCGCGCCGACGGCCGACTCGATGGACGCGAGCGCCGATCGGTGGGCCGAGGGCACCGTCTTCGAGCCCAACACGCCCCGGCTCGTCTCGATCCGCGGGATGCAGCGTGGAGGCGCCGCTCTCGGGCACGCTGCTCATCATCGCGAACGAGGACCAGCCCGGCGTCATCGGCGAGGTCGGAACGATCCTGGGACGACTGCGCGTCAACATCGCGAGCTTCGCGCTCGGCCGCAACGCCACGGGTGCCGTCGGCGTCGTCAACGTGGACGAGGACGCGAGCCAGCCCGGGGCCCTGGATGCCGCCGTGGAGGCCATCCGCCGGATCGCCGCCGTTCGCGAGGCCTGGATCGTCCGCCTGCCCGGCGCCTGACGCCCGGCTCCAGCCCCCGCTCCGGGATCGCCCTCTCGAGCGCGACCGGGACCCCGGTCCGACCTACCCGCAGACGCGCAGCGCGCCGGGATGGACGCGCGCCTGCAGCCGCGTGCCGCCGGACACCGGCTCGCCGTCCACGTGAAACCACATCGGCGTCTCGCACTCGATGGCCATCGTCTCGGCAGGGCGGGAGGACCACATGGCGCTCCGGTCGACGCGGCCGAGCGCCAGCAGCGGCAGCTGGCCGATGGTCTGCGCGCGCGAACGCTCCTCGACCACCACGACGTCCAGGGCGCCGTCGTCGATGCGGGCGCCTGGCGCGATCCGCATGCGATTGCCGAATTCGCTGCCATTCGCCACGACCACCAGCAGCGCACGCACCGTGCGGCGCCACTCGCCCGCGGTGACGGTGTAACACGCGGGCGTGTAGTGCAGCAGGGACTGCCCCGTCATCCAGAGGTAGCTGGCGAGGCCGCGCCGCCGGTTCCCGGCGGCGTCGAACCGCCGCGCGACGTCGGCGTCGAAGCCGACACCCGCGACGTTCACGAAGTAGCGACCGCCCATTTCGCCGACGTCGATCGCACGGGGCGCACCGTCGAGGGCCACGTCGAGCGCGCGCGCCGGGTCGGACGGAAGGCCGAGCTCGCCGGCCAGACCGTTGCCAGAGCCCGCCGGCACGATGCCCATGGCGACCTGGCTGAATGCGAGCGCCGAGGCAACTTCGTTCACCGTGCCGTCGCCTCCCCACGCAACGACGCGCCCGGCGCCGCGGCGGGCCGCGGCGCGGGCGAGGTCCCGTGCGTGCCCGCGCCGCTCGGTCACGATGATCTCCGCCTCGAGGCCGCGCGCCTCGATGGCCGCGGCGGCGAGCCCGGCCCGCTGCCGCGCGCGCGGCGGCCGCGCGCCGCCGGACACCGGATTGATCAGGACGGTGACGGCGGGGATGGCGGCGATCGACGGCGTCACTCGTGGAGCGTCAGGTGAAGCGTCACGCCGGTCGACGGGTCGACGAGGTCCACGGCGTCCGACGACAGCCGCACCACGCGGTAGCGCTCGACGGTGTCGCCCAGCGTCGCCAGATACAACCGTCCGGGCCCGGCGATGATCGCCGTCCGGACCGGCCCGTCGGGGCCGGGATTCTCGGCCATGCCGGACAGCGTCAGGTCGGGTGCCCGAGTCGCGGGGGGCGTCGTCGCCGCGGGCGAGGACGCCGATGGCGCGTGCGCCGCCGCGCTCGGCGCCCGATCGGAGAACGCGAAGACGTTCCGTCCGCGTCGCGGCGGCACGTCGGGATGCAGCCGCTCGCGCAGGCGCGAGATCTCGCGCGCCAGTTCGGCCGCGCTTCGATCGCCGGCATGCGCGCGCGGCGTCGGCGGCATCCGCGGCCGGACGGGCGTCGCTGCGCCCGCCAGCCACGCGACGACAATGCCGCCGACGAGGCCGATCGCGACCGCGCGCGCGAGGTTCATGGATGGGCCAGCGGATCGTAGCACGCACCCTTCACGGGTGTGCTATTATTCGTCGTGCACCCTGCATCGACTGACGGTCCGGTCGATTCACTCGATTCCCTCCACATCGTCGCAATCATCCCCGCTCGATACGCGTCGACGCGCTTCCCCGGCAAGCCACTCGCACTGCTCGACGGCCGTCCGATCGTGGAGTACGTCTATCGGCGCGCCGCGGCGTGCCCGGAGATCGCCCAGGTCATCGTCGCGACCGACGACGAGCGCATCGCGGCGGCCGTGCGCGCCTTCGGTGGACAGGCGCGGATGACGCGGTCCGATCACGTGTCGGGGACCGATCGGCTGGCCGAGGTCGCCGCCACGCTCGACTGCGACGTCGTGGTGAACGTGCAGGGCGACGAGCCCTTGATCGATCCGCGGGCGATCAGCCAGGCGCTCGCGCCGTTCGGCGTCGACGCGGCCGTGCAGGTGACCACGCTCTGCCGGCGCATCGACGAGCCCGACGAGCTCCGGGATCCGAACGTCGTGAAGGTCGTCGTCGATCGCGGCGGTGACGCGCTGTACTTTTCGCGGGCGCCCATCCCGCACGTCCGGGACGCCCGGCGCGGGTGGCCGCCGTTCTACAAGCACGTCGGCCTGTACGCCTACCGCCGCAGCGCCCTGCTCGTGCTCGCCTCGCTCGATCCGACGCCGCTCGAGCGCGCCGAGTCGCTGGAGCAGCTGCGCGCCCTCGAGCACGGCATCCGAATCCGGACGGTCGAAACCCCTACGACTCGGTGGGCATCGACGTCCCCGACAGATCTCGAGCACGTCCGTCGGCTGCTGGCCGCACCGGCGGCGAATTGACCACACAGGCAGATCACCAGTGGACGCGGAGAGGCCCCTCATGAGCGAACCGAACCCACGAGCGACGAAATACATCTTCGTGACCGGCGGCGTCGTGTCATCCCTCGGCAAGGGGCTGGCGGCGGCGTCCATCGGCTACCTGCTCGAAGGGCACGGCTACACGGTCACGCTCCAGAAGTTCGACCCCTACATCAACGTCGATCCGGGCACGATGAGCCCGTTCCAGCACGGCGAGGTCTACGTGACCGACGACGGCGCGGAGACGGACCTCGACCTCGGACACTACGAGCGCTTCACCAACGCGGCGACGACCCGCAACTCCAACTGGACGACGGGCAAGATCTATCAGAGCGTCATCCAGAAGGAGCGCCACGGCGACTACCTGGGCCGGACCGTGCAGGTGATCCCGCACATCACGAACGAGATCAAGGACGCGATTCGCGCGCGTCGCCGACGGCGTGGACGTCGTCCTCGTCGAAATCGGCGGCACGGTGGGCGACATCGAGAGCCTGCCGTTCCTCGAGGCCATCCGCCAGTTCCGCCAGGACGTCGGCCGGGAGAACACGCTGTACATCCACCTGACCCTCGTGCCGTTCATCGGCGCGGCGGGCGAGCTCAAGACGAAGCCGACACAGCACAGCGTGCGCGACCTGCGCTCGATCGGCATCCAGCCCGACATCCTGCTCTGCCGGACCGATCGCTTCCTCGACCCGGACATGAAGCGCAAGATCGCGCTCTTCTGCGACGTCGACGAGGAGGCGGTCATCACGGCCAAGGACGTGGCGACGATCTACGAGGTGCCGCTCGTGCTGGCGGCCGAGGGTCTGGACGCGATCGTCCTCAAGCACCTGCACCTGCCCAAGACCGAGCGACGCATGGAGGCGTGGGAGGATCTCGTCACGCGCATCAAGAATCCGGCCGACGAAATGACGATACACGTCGTCGGCAAGTACGTCGGCTACGAGGACTCGTACAAGAGCCTCAACGAGGCGCTGTACCACGCCGGCTTCCAGCACCGGCTCAAGGTGAACATCAAGTGGATCGAGGCCGAGGCGCTCGAGGCGCCCGACGGTCCCGCGCTGCTCGACGGCGCCGATGGCATCCTGGTGCCCGGCGGCTTCGGGACGCGCGGCACGCGCGGCATGATGAAGGCGGCCGAGATCGCCCGCAGCGCGGCATTCCGTACTTCGGCATCTGCTACGGGTTCCAGTGGGCGACGGTCGAGTACGCCCGCAACGTCGCGGGCCTCCCCAACGCCGACTCGACCGAGTGCAGCCCCGATGCGTCCGACAAGGTGATCTACAAGCTGCGGGACCTGCTCGGCGTCGACGAGCTCGGCGGCACGATGCGCCTCGGCTCCTATCCCTGCCAGCTGTCGCCCGGCTCGCTCGCGCACCGGCTGTACGGTTCGGCGCTCATCCACGAGCGTCATCGCCATCGCTACGAGTTCAACTGCCTCTACGAGAAGACGCTCTCCGACGCCGGGCTCCGGATCTCGGGGCGCTCGCCGGACGGCAAGTTCGTCGAGATCGCGGAGGTTCCGGGTCACCCCTGGTATCTCGCCGTCCAGTTTCACCCCGAGTTCAAGAGCAAGCCCACCCGGCCGCATCCGCTCTTCGCGGGCTTCGTCGAAGCGAGCTATCGCCACAAGGCCGCACACCTCTCCGACGCGGCCTCGGCGTCGGTGGCGTAGCCGGCCGTCGCTATAATGGCTTCGTGCCACCGGTCAAGGTCAGGCGGCGTCGTGCTGGGCGGCGGGCATCCGCTCGTGCTCATCGCGGGTCCGTGCGTCATCGAGAGCGAGGGGCACGCGACCCGGATGGCCGAGCGCCTCCACGACATGGCGCGCCGCCTGACGCTGCCCCTCATCTTCAAGGCGTCCTTCGACAAGGCGAACCGCACTTCGGGCGCCTCGTTTCGCGGGCCCGGGACTCGACGAGGGCCTGCGCACGCTCGCCGCCATCAAGCGCCGGTTCAGCCTGCCGATCCTCACCGACATCCACGAAGCCGCCCAGGCCGCGCCGGCCGCTGAAGTCGTGCGACGTCCTGCAGATCCCGGCCTTCCTCTCGCGGCAGACCGATCTGCTCGTGGCGGCGGCGCGCACCCGGCGCGCGATCAACATCAAGAAAGGCCAGTTCATGGCGCCCGGCGACATCCGGCACGCCATCGCCAAGGTGGTCGACGCCGGCAACCCGCACGTGTTCGTCACCGAGCGTGGGGTCAGCTTCGGGTATCACAACCTCGTCGTCGACATGCGCGCGTTTCCGATCATGCGAGGCTTCGGCGTCCCGGTCGTCTTCGACGTCACGCACAGCCTGCAGCTCCCGGGCGCGGGCGACGGCGTCACGGCCGGCCAGGCCGAGTTCATCGAGCCGCTCGCCTCGGCCGGCGTCGCGGCCGGCGTCGATGCCGTTTTTCTGGAAGTCCACGACGACCCGCCGAGCGCCCGAAGCGATGCCCAGAACGCCCTCCGGCTCGACCGCGTCGAGCCGCTCGCGCGCCGTCTGATGGCCATCGACGCCATCGCGCGGGACGCCAACGCCCCGAATCCATGGCTGACCGCGCCCTCGCCCGACAGGTCCTCCAGACCGAGGCCGCCGCCATCCTCGCGCTCGTCGACCGGCTGGACGGACGGCTCGATCGCGCCGTCGACCTGCTCAAGGCGTGCCGCGGCCGCGTGATCCTGACCGGCATGGGCAAGTCCGGCATCATCTGCCGCAAGATCGCCGCGACGCTCTCGAGCACGGGAACCGCCGCCATCTTCCTGCACCCGGGCGACGCCATTCACGGCGACCTCGGCGTCATCCAGGCCGACGACGTGGTGATCGCGCTGTCCTACAGCGGCGAGACCGACGAGATCCTGCGTCTCCTCGAGACCATCCGGCGTCTCGGCGCGCGCCTCATCGCCCTCACCGGCGTTGCCGACTCGACGCTGGCGCAGGCCGCCGACGTCGCGCTCGACTGCGGCGTCGCGGCCGAAGCGTGCCCGATGAACCTGGTCCCGACCGCGAGCACCACCGCGGCGCTGGCGATGGGCGACGCGCTGGCCATGACCTTGCTCGTCGAGAAGGGCTTCCGCGAGGATCAGTTCGCCAGCCTGCACCCCGGCGGCCGCCTGGGCAAGCGCCTCATGCGCGTCGGGTCGCTGATGCACGCGGGCAAGCAGTGCCCCATCGTACGGACCGACACGATCATGCGCGACGTCATCTACGAGATGTCGAGCAAGAAGCTCGGGATGACCTGCGTCGTCGACGCCGCGGGCGCGCTCCACGGCATCATCACCGACGGCGACCTGCGCCGGCACATGTCCACGGCGCCGCGCATCCTGGAGCTCACGGCCGGAGACGTCATGACGCCCCGGCCCGTGACCCTGCCGCCGTCGACGCTGGCCGCCGAGGCGCTGCACGTCATGGAACAGCGGAAGATCACGGCGATTGTCGTCGTGGACGAATCGGGCCAGGTCGCCGGCGTCGTGCACCTGCACGACCTGTGGCGAACGGAGATGATCTGAACGCGCCCATGCCCCTGGCCCCTTCCACCCTCGAAACGCGCGCGAAAGACATCCGCCTCGTCCTGTTCGACGTCGACGGCGTCCTGACCGACGGCACCGTCGTCCTCAACGGCGACGGCACCGAGAGCAAGCGCTTCAACATCCGCGACGGCATCTCCATGGTGTGGGCGCAGCGCGAAGGCCTCACGGTCGGCTTCCTGTCGGCACGCTTCTCGAAGACGACCGCGCAGCGGGCCGCCCAGCTCGGCATCACGCTGGTGCACCAGGGCGTCACCGACAAGCTCGAGGCCTACCGGGCCATCCTCCAGCAGCTGTCGCTCTCCGACGACGCGGTGGCCTACATGGCCGACGACATCCTGGACCTGCCGGTGCTCGGGCGCGTCGGCCTGTCGGCCGCGCCGGCCGACGCCGCGATCGAGGTGCGGCGCCGCGTGGACTGGCTGAGTCCCTCGCCGGGAGGGGCGGGGGCCGCCCGCGAGCTCGTCGAGCTGATCCTCAAGGCACAGCGCCGCTGGGACGGCATCGTCGCCGCCTGGAGCGGCGAGGGATCGCCCGCATGAGCGGCTACGCGCCGATGCTCGTCGCCCTGCTGGCGCTGCTGGCCGGCCTTGCCGTCGGCAAGGCGTGGGAGCGCTACAAGCTGCGCGACGGCCAGTGGATCGACCGGCGCCGCGCCCGCGAGTCGCCCCACTACATCCTCGGCCTCAACTTCCTGGTCTCGAACCAGATCGACCTGGCCATCGAGGAGCTGAGCCGGGCCGCGAGCCTGGATGGCGACACCCTCGAGGTGCACATGATCCTCGGCAACCTGTACCGCGAGAAGGGCCAGGTGGGCCGCGCCATCACCGTGCACCAGACCCTGCTGCAGCGGCCGCGCCTCAGCCGGATCGAGCACGCCTACGTCCTGCTCTGCCTCGGCCTCGACTACAAGCGCGGCGGGTTCGTGGACCGCGCGCTCGAAGCGTTCAACGAGGTCCTGCGGCTCGATCCGAAGAACGAGTACGCCCTGGTCAATCTGCAGAAGCTCCATGAGGAGCAGCATCAGTGGACCGAGGCGTACGACACGCGGCGGCGGTTGTCGAAGCTGGCCGACGCCGACGAGCGCCCGCAGAGCCAGGCCATTCTGGCGTTCCTCGAGAACGAGATCGGTCTGGAGGCGATGCGGCGGAGGGACTACTCGGAGGCGGAGCGCCGGTTCCGCAGCGCCATCGACCTCGATCCGCGCGCCGTCCCCGCCTACCTGAACCTCGGCGACGTCCGCGTGGCGCAGACCCGTGACGGCGAGGCGGCCACGATCTGGGAGAAGCTGGTCGACGTGGCGCCCGATCGCGCCTACCTGGCGTTCGACCGCCTCGAGGCGCTGGCCGTCAGGGCGGGCGCGCCGGAGCGCTTCACGCGCCTCTGCCGCCGCCTCATCGAGGAGAACCCGCAGGACTGGCGCGCCCGGCTGGCCCTCTCACGCCACCTCGCGGCGAGCGGGCGGCCGCACGACGCGCTCGACCTGCTGTTTGCCGCGCTCGTGCAGAACCCGCACGCCCTCAGCCTCCACCAGGCGATCTGGCGGACGCTCGGCCAGCTCCGCCACGAGCCGTCGCTGCTCGAACGCTACAGCGAGCTGACCCGCAACGCGGTCTTCTACCTGGACCCGCACATCTGCATGCGCTGCCGCTACCGCAGCACGGAGCTCCTCTGGCAGTGCCCGCACTGCCACGACTGGAACACGTTCGTCGAGGAGCGCATCGCCCCCGCGCAGGACGTCGAAGTGGAGGTCTAAGCGGTCTTCGTTCCCCTGCAGCGGCCGACCTTCAGGTCGGCTTCGCATGGGGCGGACCCGAAGGTCCGCGGCGACACCGATCTCGGGGCGACATCGATCGCGAAAACGCTGTCGCCTAGGCGATCCGCGCCCGCCAGTCCGGCTGGAGCACGACGAACTCCGGCTCGGCCAGCTCCCCCGCCGTGATGTAGCCCCGGTCGCGCGCCGCCAGATCCTCCCACCGCGGGGCGCCGCTCGCGAAGGGGCGGACGGCGGCGGCGGCGCGATCGGCGAGCGCCTGCCAGGGAACGCCGGCCGCGGCGCCCGGTGCCGCGCGGAGGACCTCGCCCTCCAAGGCGGCGAGGTTCCGGCGCAGGAGCTTCTCACTGAACCACTCGCGACCATCGGCGATCGAGCGCGCGAGGCCGTATCGCGCGGCCTCGGCGACCGCGGTCTCCGGCACGACGAGCGGGCCCAGCAGATCGGCGACGGCCTCCGGGAAGAGGTACAGCGGAGCGATCGATTCGAACGGCAACGGGGCGTCCTCGCGGCGGCCGGGGCCTGCGTCGACGTCCGGGAGGGCGGACCGGAGGCGGCGAAGGCGCGACTCGTGCAGAAATCCGTTCCGCAGCGCGCGCAGGACCTGCAGCCGCAGCGAGCGCGGCCAGTCCTCGAGGCGGCGCGCCACGGGATCCGCGGCGCGCGCGCGATAGAAGGGGTTCAGGATCCGCTCGAAGACGAGGCGCGTCGTGATGAAGTCGATCCGGTCGCCGCGATGGCCGAGCCCCTCGGGCGGGTAGGCGTTCATGTGCGGCAGCAGCCAGTCGACGAGCAGCGCCGCGGCGTGCACGGCCTCCCGTTCAGGCAGCGCCGCCAGCATCGAGACGAACTGGTCGAACGCCGACTCCCCGCCGGACCGGTGCATGTCCTCGTACACCCCCGCCGTTTCGTTCATCCACTGGATGCCCGTCAGGCGGATCAGGACGAGCGGCAGCGACGGCGGACGCGACAGCACACCGCGGTCGTCTCGAGCCCAGTCCTCGCGCGGCCACTCGGTCCGGGCGAACGCCTCGCCGAGCGCCTCCATCGCCGCGCGGCGGCCGGCCGGATCCCGCGGGTGCGCGGGATCGGTCATGAAGTAGCGCAGGAAGCGCATTCGGTCGCCGCGCTCGAGCCGCGGCTGGCCCCCCGGAAAGTGACGCGCCAGGAGACGCCGCCATCGCCCGGGGGCGCCGCCCGCGGAGTCGTCCTCGCCGGGTTCGAAGGCCTCGACGCCCAGCGAATCCAGGTACTCGACCGGGAAGGGCGGCAGGCGCGCGGGCATCACCGTCTGCACCATGTGCATGTTCTCGACAGTCTTGCGCACTGCCTCGGCGACACGGGCGGCGACCTCCTCCGGGGCGGCATCGCCAGCCACGACCCGCTCGAACGCGGCCTGGATGGGAATACCGTGCTGGCGCCAGAACGCGTCGAGCGTGCGTCTCGTGGGGAGATCCGGGAGGAATGCCGCCCTGGCGCGCCACTCGCCCGCCTCCCGCCAGACCGCGGCTTCGAAGGACAGGACACCCTCCCGATCGACGAGGCGAACGAGCTCCCCTTCGGGAGGGGCTGTCGCGACGAGCGTCCATCGGCCCGGGTCGAAGAGGAAGCGGGCGGGATCGAGGCTCGGTGCGGGGCGACGGGGAGACGTCATGGCGGCACTCATCCTGGGAGGTTTCTCAGCCGGGCCAGCACCGCCTCGACTTGTCGGCTCGTGTCCTCGAAGGTCCCGGAGGTGTCGATGACGAAGTCGGCCCGTGCGGCTTTCTCGGCGGCCGGCACCTGCGCGGCCAGTCGCTGACGCGCCTCCACCACGGTCAGGCCCCGCGCCACCAGTCGATCGACCTGCGCCTGTTCGGGGCAGGTCGTGGCGATGACGGCCGCGAAGTCGCCGGCCCGTCCGGTCTCGTACAGCAGAGGGATCGCCGCCACCACGAGGTCGCCGGCGCCCAGTCGATCGAAGCCGCGGATCGCCGCCTCGATCGCGCGGTACACGACGGGGTGCACGATCGTCTCGAGGTCCCGACGCGCCCGTTCGTCGCGGAACACGATACGGCCCAGCGCCCGCCGATCCACTGCACCGTCCGGGGCCAGGACGGAAGGGCCGAACCGCTCGGCAATCGCCGCCGTCGCTTCGGTGCCGGCACGCATCGCGCCGTGGGCGAGGTCGTCGGCGTCCACACAGGCGACCCCGAGCGTGCGAAGCCGCTCCAGCACGTGGCTCTTGCCCGTGGCGATCCCGCCGGTCAGTGCGACCCTGGTCATCAGCGGGCAGGCCTGGCGGCCCGCACTACGACAGCCCCCCCCGGCGCGCCCGCGCCGCGCGCACGGTGTTCTTGAGCAGCATGACGACCGTCAGCGGCCCCACCCCGCCCGGAACCGGCGTGAGCGCGCCGGCGATCTCTTCGACCTCCGGATGGACGTCGCCGAGCACGAGCGCGCCGCGACGCTCGAACGCGATCCGCCGCTTGGACCCTTCCGGGAACAGCCGCTCGACCATCGCCCGGTCCTCGACGCGCGTGGTGCCCACGTCGATCACCGTGGCCCCCGGCTTGACGAAGTCCCGGGTGACGAACGCCGGCCGCCCGATGGCCGAGACGAGGATGTCGGCGTCGCGCGCGACGGACGGCAGGTCCGCCGTCCGCGAGTGGCAGATCGTGACAGTGGCGTTGCGGTGCAGGAGCAGCAACGCCATGGGCTTGCCCACGATGTCGCTCCGGCCGATGACGACGGCTCTGCGGCCGTCGATCGCGATGCCGGACCGGTCCAGCAGTTCGATCACGCCCGAGGGCGTGCCCGCCGTGAGCGTGGGGCGGTTCTGGACGAGCCGCCCGACGTTCTCCGGATGGAAGCCGTCCACGTCCTTGTCGGGGCGGATGGCGTCGAAGACACGCCGCTCGGCGTCCTCGCCCAGCCCGGGCGGCAGGGGCGACTGCACCAGGATGCCGTCGTGCACGTCGCTCCGGTTCAGCCGTTCGACAATCGCCAGCAGGCTCGCGAGCGAGGCGGTCGCGGGCAGGCGCTCGAGATCGGCGCGCAGCCCGGCCTCGCTCGCCGCCTTCAGCTTGCTCCGGACGTAGATCGCCGACGCGGGATCATCCCCCACGAGGACGATGCCCAGCCCAGGCGGGCGGCCGGCGGCGCTCGTGAACGCCGCCACGTCCGGCGCGAGATCGTCGCGAATCTGGTCGGCCACCGCGACCCCGTCGAGACGGCGGGCGGCCATCAGCGCGACGCCTCCGCCTCGAGCTGCTTCAGCGACTCCGGCCGTCCGAGAACCACGAGCTTGTCGCCTGGACGGATCTCGGTCTCGGGCGAGGGGTTGAATTCCATCGTGCGATCCTGACGCTGGATGCCCACGACGATCACGCCGAAGCGCTGCCGCAGGTTGGCGTCCAGGATCGACTGCTTCGCGAGGGTGGAGGCGGGGTTCACGGCCACTTCCTCGATGGCGAGCTCCAGATTCTCCGAGCTCGTGGCGAGCTCGACGAAATCCACGACGGCGGGCCGGAGCGCGGTCTGCGCCATCTGGACGGCTCCGATCTGGTAGGGCGACACGACACGGTCGGCGCCCGCCCGCTTCAGCTTGATTGTCGCGTCCTCGGTCTCGGCCCGGCTGACGATGAACAGATCCGGCCGGAGGACGCGCGCGCTGAGCACGGTGTAGACGTTCTCGGCATCGGTGCCCACGGCGGCGATCAGGCCGCGCGCCCGCTCGATGCCGACCCGCTTGAGCACCTCCTCGCGGCCGGAGTCGGCGACGACCCCCAGCAGGCCCTCCTCGAGGGCGGCCTGCAGCCGCGCGGGCTCACGCTCGATGACGACGCACGGAGTCCCCTGGCGCTGGATCTGGCGCGCAATCGTGCTGCCGATCCGTCCGTACCCGCAGATGATGAAGTGGTCCTTGATCGTGTCCAACATGCGCGTCATCCGGCGGCGCTGGAACTGCTTCGGCAGCGTGCCTTCGACCACCACGCTCGCCAGGCGCGTGAAGGTGTAGAGCGCGGCCCCGACGCCGGCGAACAGCACGAACAGGCTGAAGACCTGTCCGGCGGGCGAGAGCGGCGGCAGATCGACCGTCGCCACGCCGAGAACCGTCGTATACAGGGACTGCCACAGGCCCCACCCCTCGATGAGGTGGAAGCCGACGGTCCCGCCGACGATGACCGAGACGAGCAGCCCGACCGCGAAGCCCGGGCCCTCGACCCGCCACCAGCGGCGCCGGCTCGACGGCGAGGCGGTTGCGTCCATCCGTGATGGGCGCGCGAGGCGTCCGCGCGGCGCACTCATTCTAGTCGATGGGGATGCGCGACGGACGGCGCGCTCATCGGCCCGTGGCCGCGAGGTACTGCCGGACACGCGCTTCCGGGTTTCCGCCGGCGAGGAGATCGCCAATGACGGCGACGGCGGCGGCTCCGGCCTCGAGCACGCCCGGCGCCCGCTCGCGCGTGATGCCGCCGATGGCCACGACCGGCACGCCGCGGGCAGCAGCCATCTGCACGGCCAGCCTGACGCCGGCGAGCCCCACCGGCTCGTGGCCGGTCGCCTTCGTCGTCGTGCCGAACACCGGCCCGATGGCGAGGTAGGAAATCGGCTCGGCGAGCGCCGCGGCGATCTGATCGGCCGTGTGCGTCGACAGGCCGACAATCGCGTCCGGCCCGACGAGGGCGCGCACCCGGGATGCCGGCAGGTCGGTCTGGCCGACGTGGACGCCGGTGGCCCCGGACAGCCGCGCCACGTCGGCGCGATCGTTGACGATGAGCGCCGCGCCCGCCGCGCGGGCCCGCGCCGCGAGCGCCGACGCGGCCGCCAGGAGCGCGCCGCTCCCCAGGGACTTCGCGCGGAACTGGAAGAAGCGGGCGCCGCCCCGCAGGCAGGCGTCGGCGAGATCGGACAGAGTCCAGCCGGCCGCGGCCGCGGCGTCGGCGTCCAGGATGGCGTTGAGCGGCTGCGGCGGCGTCCAGCGCGCCAACGCCTAGGCGGTCTCCGCGAGGTGACCGCCGCTCCGGGGGCGCGCGAGGAAGCGCTCCATGAACGAGGTGCTGAGGCGGCCGGCGACGAAATCAGGGTCGTCGAGAATCCGGAGATGGAGGGGGATCGTGGTCTTGACCCCCTCGACGACCGTCATCTCGAGCGTGCGCCGCATCCGGGCGATGGCTTCCTGGCGGTCGCGCCCGTGGACGATGATCTTCGCGATCATCGAGTCGTAGTACGGCGTGACCGTGCAGTCGCTGTGCGCGAAGGTCTCCACGCGCACACCGGGTCCGCCGGGCACGCTGAACGCGTGAATGACACCGGGCGACGGCACGAAGGTCTCCGGGTCCTCCGCGTTGACGCGGCACTCGATCGAGTGGCCGGTGAACGTGATGTCGCTCTGCTTCATCAACAGGCGCTCGCCGGCCGCGATCCGGATCTGCTCCTTGACGATGTCGATGCCCGTGACCATCTCGGTGACCGGGTGCTCGACCTGCAGCCGCGTGTTCGCCTCCATGAAATAGAAGCGCCCCGAGGAATCCATCAGGAACTCGAACGTTCCCGCGTTGGTGTACTGCACCGCCTTCGCGGCGTCGATGACGACGCTCCCCATCTTGCGCCGCATCTTCTCGCTGAGGGCCGTCGACGGCGACTCCTCGATGAGCTTCTGGTGGCGCCGCTGGATCGAGCACTCGCGCTCGCCCAGGTGCAGCACCGTCCCGCGCTGGTCCCCGAGAATCTGGAACTCGATGTGGCGCGGAGACTCGACGTACTTCTCGATGTAGACATCGGCGACGCCGAACGCCGCCTCCGCCTCCCGCTGCGCCGTCTTCACCGCGTGCGGCAGTTCCGCCGCGCTCTTGACGACCCGCATCCCCCTGCCGCCGCCGCCGGCGGTCGCCTTGACGATGACCGGATAGCCGATCTCCTTGGCCAGCTTGAGCGCCTTCTCCTCGTTCTCGATGGGGCCGTCGCTGCCCGGGAGGATCGGCACCCCCGCCTTGCGCATGACGCGCCGGGCCCGGGCCTTGTCGCCCATCAGCCGGATCACCTGCGGATCCGGACCGATGAACTTGATGCGGCAGGCCTCGCAGACCTCGGCGAGATAGGCGCTCTCGGACAGGAAGCCGTATCCCGGGTGAATGGCGTCCGCCCCCGTGATCTCGGCCGCCGTGATCACCGCGGGGACGTTCAGGTAGCTGTCCACGCTCCGCGCGGGGCCGATGCACACATCCTCGTCGGCGAACCGGCGATGCAGCGAGTGCTCGTCGGCTTCCGAGTAGACGGCCACCGTCCGGATACCGAGCTCCCGGCAGGCGTAAATGACGCGCAGTGCCACTTCCCCGCGATTCGCGATCAGGATTTTTTTGAACATCTCTTCATGGCGGCGGGGCCCCACCCCCGCCGCGAACTCATGCCGACGCCTCGGCTCGGATCTTCACGTCCTCGCCTCGGCATGGCCGCAGGCGCCTGGCTCTTGCTCACTGGCGCCGGGCGCAACTGCCCCACCCTATCCGCCCGACCGGCCGTTCACGACGTCGTCCGAATCGCGAAGAGCCGCTCGCCGTACTGCACGGGCTGACCGTTCTCCACGTACACGCTGGCGACCTCGCCGTCGAACTCGGAGTCGATCTCGTTCATGAGCTTCATCGCCTCGATGATGCAGAGCACGTCGCCCTTCTTCACCCGAGACCCGACCTCCACGAACGCCGGGGTGCCGGGCTCAGACGAGCGGTAGAACGTGCCGACAATCGGCGACTTCACGACCGTCAGCTCGAGATCCTCGACTTCCGCCTCGGCGGGAACCGGCCCCGGGCCGGTGGCCGGCGCCGTCGGGACCGCCGCCGCGCCCGGAAGCGGCACCTGGCCCACGTGCATCGCCGGCGCCACGACCGGACCATCCTTGCGCACGCGCAGCCGCAGGCCGTCGAGCTCGACCTCGAGCTCGTTCAAGTCGTGCTCGCGCACGAGCTCGAGAATTCGGGTGATCGCGTCGAAATCCATCAACGTTAGTATCCTGCAGCTCAGGAACCGAAGAAGTCGGAAGCTGGTTCCTCAGTCCCTTGGTGCCTCAGTTCCCCAGTTCCAGCAGCGTCGTGCTCACATCCGTCAACACGTCGACGCCGTCCGCCGTCACCAGCACGTCGTCCTCGATCCGGACCCCACCCCAACCCGGCAGATAGGCGCCGGGCTCGATCGTGAAGACCATGCCGGCGGCCACTTCTTCGTCGCCTCCCCGGACATCGGGGCGGCGTCGCGCGATTTTGGGGTCTTCGTGGATGTCGAGGCCCAGCCCGTGCCCGGTCGAATGGCCGAACGCCTCGCCCAGGCCCCTTCCGGTGAGGACCTCCCGGGCGGCGAGATCGATGTCGAACCGGGACTGCCCTGGCCGGACGGCGGCGATTGCCTGGTCGTGGGCCTCGAGCACGGACGCGTAGACCTCGCGGGCCCGGCTCGTGGCCCGGCCGATGGCGATGGTGCGGGTCAAGTCCACGCAGTATGAGTCGTAGACCCCACCGAAGTCCAGCACCACCAGATCGCCTTCGCTCAATATTCGCTCGCCGGGCCGCGCGTGCGGCAGGGCCCCATTCGGCCCCGAGGCGACGATTGTGTCGAACGCCGGCTTCTCGAACCCGGAGGCGCGCAGCTGGCCGTCGATCAGGGCCGCGACGTCCCGCTCCCGCGATCCCGCCCGGATCTGCGCCAGGACTGCGGCGGCGGCGCTCGACAGGCGCCTGGCCGCCTCTCGAAGGGTGGTGATCTCGTAAGCGTCCTTTCGGACGCGGCATTTCTCGACCAGCCCCTCGGTCGGTTCGAGCACCGGCGCCCGGGGCTGCGCGGCGAGCGTCGCGAGCAGCCACTGGTGCCGCGCCACGGTCAGGTCGGCCGCTTCGAAGGCGACACGCCGCCCCGTCATCGAGCCGACGAGGGACGCCAGCTCGACGTCCGCGGCTCCCGGCGCGATGCGCAGGTCCAGCCCCGGACAGGCGCTCGGCGAGGCCTGCGCCTCTTCCACCGCCGTGCGGTACCGGAAATCGGTGACGAAGTGACAGGCGGCGGGCGTGAACACGACGATGGCCGCACTGCCGTCGAAATTGGTGAGGTACTCCACGTTCGACAGGGTGGTGACGATGAGGGCGTCGAGAGAGCGGTCAGCCAGGAGCTGCCGGAGCCGGACGTGGCGCTCGTCAAGCGTGACGGTTGGCGCGTGCGACATGAATGGCCGTGAGCCAAGCCTCCAGGGCAGCGATGACGCGGTGGTCGCGCTCGCCCGCTCCTGGGGGCACCCGGGACTCGCGGCTCCACTCTACCACCTGTGCGCGCGACCGTACAGCCCCTGCCCGCGCCGACGGAGCCGGCTGACCGGCCTCCTCCCGCGGACCGCGCCGACGATGAATCTCGGCGAGCGCCCTGATGGCCGCGAGGTTGTCCGCCGAGCCGGACAGCACGCGCCGCATCTCGGCCTCTGCCTGGTCCAGATCGTCGAGGTCGAGCAGCGACCGCCCGAGCGTCACCCGTGCCGAGGTGTATTCGGGATGCTTGGCGAGGCCCGCGCGACAGACCTGCACGGCCTCGGCGAGACGTCCAGCCCGTCGGTACTCCTCGGCGAGCTGGGCGAAGGCGATCGACGCCGGGTCGGCGTCGACCCGGCGTCGCAGATCCTCGAGGCGGGACGTCACGGCGCCGGGGGCGCCGCGACCGTCAGTTTCTGCGTGTTCTGCCCCGTGTGGCCGAGGTCGTCGGTCACCGTGAGCGTGATCTGGTAACTACCCGGCAGCGTGAAGACGTGCGACGGTTTCGCGCCGTGGTCGGTCGGGCTGCCGTCGCCGTAGTTCCAGGCGTAGCCGGTGATCGAGTGTCCTGCCGCGGCACTCGAGGACGTCCCGTCGAAGTTGACGCTCGTGGCGTTGGCGATCGGGTCTGTCGGCGAGATGACGAAGTTCGCCGTTGGCGACGCCGTCACCGGCACGGTCTTGCTGACCGTCGCCGAACTGCCGATGTCGTCGGTCACAGTCAGCGTGACGGTGAACGTGTTTTCGGAGGTGTAGGGGTGCGTCGTGGTCATGTAGGCGCCCGGCCCCACACCCACGCCGTCACCGAAGTTCCAGCTGTAGCTCGCGATCGAGTGACCCGGCGCGGCCGTCGAGCTGCTCGCGTCGAAGTTCACGGTCTCTCCGAGTGCCGGCGTCGTCGGCGAGAAGACGAAGTTCGGAGTCGGGAGCGTCGCATTGCCCACGGTGACCGTATGCGTCACCTGGCCCGTCGTGCCCTGGTCGTCCGTGACCGTCAGAACGACGCTGTAGGTACCTGTGGCGGTGTAGGGGTGGGTCGGCGTGACGCCGCTGCCGGCACCCGTGCCGTCGCCCCAGTTCCAGCTATAGGACGCGATGCTGCGACCGGGGGCCGCCGCCGACCCGCTGGCGTTGAACTGCACGGTCTGGTTCACCGCCGGGCTGCCCGGCGAGAAGACGAAGGCGGCGGTCGGCGCGGCGCCGACGATCACGCTCTTCGTCGCGGTTGCCGATTGACCGCCCACATCGGTCACCGTCAGCTGGACGGTGTAGGTCCCCGTCGCGCCAAAGGAGTGGGACGACGTGACGCCCGAGCCGGCCGAGGTGCCGTCGCCCCAGCTCCAGCTGTAGCTCATGATCGTGTGCCCCGGGGCCGGCGCCGACGCGCTGGCGTCGAAGTTGACGGCCTGGCCGACCTGCGGTGCGCTCGGCGAGAAGATGAAGCTCGCCGTCGGCGCCGCCGGACTGGTGACCGTCACCGACTGCGTCGCCACCGCCTTCTGGCCGGTGTCGTCGGTCACGGTCAGGACCACGTTGAAGGCTCCCGCGCTCGCGTAGGAGTGCGGCGTCGGAACCACACCCGAGCCGGCGGGCGTGCCGTCGCCAAAGTCCCAGCTGTAGGCGGCCAGGGAGTGGTTGGGCGCGGCCGTCGACCCGCTGCCGTTGAAGTTGACCGCCGTGCCGACTTCCGGCGCCGACGGCGAGAAGGTGAACGCCGCGGTGGGCGCCCCCGGACTCGTCACCGTCACCGACTGCGTCGAGAACGCCTTCTGGCCGGCGTCGTCGAGCACTTCGAGCATGACGTTGTAGGTGCCGGCCACCGTGTAGACGTGCGAGATGGTGTAGAGGTCCGACGCCGTGCTGCCGCCCGCCGAGGCGCCGTCGCCGAAGAACCAGGCGAAGCCCACGATCGAGTGGCCCTGCGCGGCGGTCGACGCATGACCGTTGAACTGGACGGTCTGGTTCACCTGCGGCGAGGTCGGCGAGAAGGTGAAGGTCGCCGTCGGCGCCGCGGGGTTGCCCACCGTCACGCTCTTCGTCGTCGACGCCGCGATCCCCAGGTCGTTGGTGACCGTTAGCGTCACGCTGTAGTCGGACTCGGCGGAGAAGCTGTGCGTCGCCGTCTTGCCGGACGCACTGGCGCCGTCGCCGAAGCTCCACGCGTAGCTGGTGATGGAGCTGGCCCCTTCGCCGGGCTGACTGGCCGACGCGTCGAAGGTCACCGTGCCGTTGACGGTCGGCGCGGTCGGCACGAACGTGAACTGCGCGGTCGGCGCGGCGGCCGGCGGCAGGATCACTCCCGGCGGCGCGAGCCGGATGCTCGCCGTCTGCACGGTCGCCGTGTCGAAGTTGTTCCCCACGGGGGTGGCCGCGATGGTCACCACCTGGGTCGTGAACTGGCTGCCGGAGGGCGGCGCGGGCGGAGCCGTGTACACGGTCGTGGCCTTGCCGTCGCTCCCGGTCACGATCGACTTGGTGGAGAGGCGGCCGTAGTCCTGAATCGTGCCGTTGACGGCGATGTCCAGCCGCACCGCGAGGCCGGCGAGCGGCTTGCCCTGCGCGTCGAACGCCGTCACGCGGATGACGGACTGCGACGCGCCGTCCTGCGTGAGGGTGTCGGGCGTGGCCGTGACGCCGAACGACAGCGCCAGTTCGGACGGACCGCTCAAGCTCGGGGTGGACGCCTGGTGGACGGTGCACGCGCCCACCACGAGCGCAGAGGCGACCGCCGCAAAGGTGCGAAGGACCTTAGCCATGGACCTACTGGTCTCCAAAATTGCCGAAGTCGATCTGAATCGTGCCGCTCACGGTGACCGCGTTGCCCACCTGATCGGTGCCGTAGAAGGTGACGTCGGCGATGGTCGTGATGACGCTGGGACTCGTGATGAGCTCCACGAGCGGCGACTCTTCCTTCGCCGCGTGGCGCACCAGCTCGAAGTCGAGGGTCAGCGTCCCGCCGGCCGGGATGGTGCCCGTGGCGGCCGCGTCGAACGCGTACGGCACGTCGACGCCCGGCGTGTTGCGCCCGTCGGCGCGCCGGTAGTCGATGTGGATCTGGTTGATCGTCACCTCGTTGTTCGTCGTGACGGGGGTCGGGCTCGTCGACGTCCCGATGTTCTTCGGGGAGATTCGCAGCACCGCCTCGCCGACGTCGTCGTAGATCGTCGGGCAGGGACTGTCGGTCGAGCACGGCGCCGGCGACGTCACCATCGTCTGGACGTCCGAGGTGAGGAAGCCGGAGAACGTGCCGGGCTTGTTGCCCTGCGCCCCGCCCAGGCTGTCGATGACCATGTACACGGGCGATCGGCCCTGCCGGACGACGCTCCCGCACGAGGCGGAGGCGCCGACGATGGCGGCGAGGGCCGCCACGCGCAGGATCGTCCGGCTCCTGCGCCGGAGGGCCGCGTCGAAACAGTTGGCGATGGACATGCGCGACATATCTGCCCCGTCAGCTCCGAATGATGCGTGGGGTGATGAAGATCAGCAGCTCGCTGCTCGAATCGGTCGTCGAATCCCGCTTGAACAGCCAGCCGAAGAACGGAATGTGACTCAGGCCCGGCGTCTTGTCGGTCTGCGCCTGCTGGTTACTGACGAAGATGCCGCCGATGACGGTCGTCATGCCGTCGCTCACGAGGACCCGCGTGGACGCCTGCTGGGTGTTGATCGGCGGGATGCCGTTGACCTCGTTGCTGAAGTCGGGCGAGGCGTTCTCCACCGCGATCTGCATGATGACCGTGCCCGCCGCGGTGATCTGCGGCGTGACGCGCAGGGTGAGCGCGGCGTTCCGGAACGTCACCGTGACCGTGTTGTTCGACACGGTCTGAATCGGGATCTGCACGCCCTGGGTGATCTCGGCCTCGACGTTGTTCTGCGTCGAGATGCGCGGGGTCGACAGGACGCGCCCGTTCCCGCTCGACTCGAGCGCACTGAGCGCCACGTCGAGATTGAAGGCCCCGTTGACCGAGCCGAGCGCCAGGCCGGCGGCGCTCGTGGCGCCGGAGACGGGCAGGTTCACCGCCGTGCCCTGCCCCGCGCTGGTGGCGCCCGAGACGCTGCCGCTGTTCGGGAAGGCGAGGCCGGTGGTGTTGCCCAGCGTCGGGTCCACCAGGCCGTTGAAGCCCCACTGCACGCCCAGTTTCTTCGCGTAGTTCCGGTTCGTCTGGACGATCCGCGCCTCGATCTCCACCTGGGGCTGCGGCTTGTCGAGCGACTGGATCAGGTTGGACGCCGTCTGCAGGCGCTCGGGCAGGTCCGTGATGATCAGCGTGTTGGTGCGCGGATCCACCTGCACGGTCCCGCGCTGCGAGAGCGCGCTCGCGGTCAGGAGCGGCTGCAGGTCCGCGGCTTTCGCGTAGCTCAGCGTCTTGGTCAGAACCTGCAGCTGGCCGGCGAGCGCCTGCTGGTCGGCCAGGTTGCGGCGCTGGGTCTCCTCGTCGGCGAGCGTCGTCAGGGGTGCGATCCGGACCACCGTCCCGTCGACGATGTAGCCGAGCTTGTTGGCGCGGAGGATGATGTCGAGGGCCTGGTCCCACGGCACCTGATGCAGCGAGACGTCCACCGTGCCGGTGACCGTCGGGTCGATCACGACGTTCAATCCGCTGATCTCCGAGAAGGTCCGCAGCACGCTCCGGAGGTCCGCGCCCTGGAAGTCCAGGCTGACCGGCTCACCCGTGTACTGCCGCTGGCCGGGCGCAGGCTGCGCCCCGGCCGGTCCCTGCGCGCTCTGCTGGCCGGGCAGGGCGGCCGTGGGCGCGGGACTGGTCGCCTGGGCCGGGCTCGTCGTTGCCCGGGTCTGGCTCGCCAGCTTCGCCGCCGCCTTGTCGGCGGCCGCCGCATTCGGGTCGGCCGGCGCCGGGTCGAGGCCGAGGGCGGCGATGGGATCCACCGGCGCGGGGGACGCGCTCGGCGTCACGGCGGCGGCCAGCCCGGTCGGCTTGTCGAAGTCCACCAGGATCCGGTTCCGGTCGCTGCGCACGTGGTAGCCGACGGGCCGCGCGAGCGAGATCCGCACGCGCGCCGTCTCGGCGCCGAGCGACTCCGATCGCTCGACCGCGACCGCCGCCACGGGCCCGGCGCCGCCGGGCTCCACGGCGTTCACCGCGCCCGACACGTCCATGTTGCGGCACTCGACGAGCACCGTCAGCGGATCGGGCCGGGTCGCGATGTAGGGCACCGGCGCGCTCGACTCGATCACGAGCGACACGGCGTCCTTGTCGACCTGCGTGCTGACGCGTTGGAGATGGGCGTCGACGCCGGGGCTGAACGCGCGACCCGTGGTCGCGGCGAGCATGCCGGTCAGTACGACGCCGAGCAAGAGGGCCCAGCCCTTCCTCACGATGACTTACTCCTTGGCCTGTTCGAACGACCGCAGCAGCTTCCGGACTTCCCGCGTCGGCACGAGCGACAGCGGATCGTTGACTTCCTGGACGATCACCAACCCCTGCGACGTGATGGTCTTGATGGTGCCGTCGAGGAGCTTGTCTCCCTGGTGCACGATGTACGTCTTCTTGTCCGGCCCCTGAATCATGGCGACCATCTCGTCGCCCTTCTGCAGGGTGCCCCGGACGCTGATCTCGGCGACGCTGAGCCCGGCGGCGCCCTCCGCCTTCTGGGAGGGGACGCGCGCCGCCGGCCCCTCGGTCAGCAGGCTGATGAAGGGATCGCGCCGGCCCTCGGGCTGGTACGTGTAGGTCTCGGCGGGCGGCGGCGCCGCGGGCGGCGGGGTCTGCGCCTTCGCCCCGGGAGCCTGCGTCACCCGGGCCGGCGGCTGGGCCTGCCCGCCGCGCGCCGGGGCCTGGGCCGCCGAGGCGGAGACCGCCAGCGACAGCGCGGCGAGCGCGATCAGGACGTGACCGCGCATCACAGGCCCCCTCGCGCCGGGACGGGCCCGCCACGTGCGGGCGGCGCCCCGCGGGCCCCGCCGCGCCCGGCGGGCGCCGCGCCGCGCGCTCCCCTGGCGCCGCGCTGCGGCGTGGCGTCCGCGGCCGTCCCCTCGACGAGCACGAACGTCGTGGCCGTGCAGTTCGCCGTGATGCTCGTCGTCGGATCCGGCTTCTGGACCGCCTTCACGTCGAGGTTGCTGATGTTGATGATCCGCGTGAAGCGCCCGATGCGATCGAAGAAGGTCGCCAGGTTGTGGTACGTGCCCTGGAGCGCGAGCTGAATGGGCCACTCCGCGTGCAGCGGCTGCACCACCGTGGGCTGCGGGCGGAAGTTGGTGATCACGAGGTTCGACTGCACCGCCACCGTCTGCATCTGGCGGAGCAGGTCCGCGGCGTCCTTCTCGTCGGGGAGCACCGCCTTGAGGCTGTTGAGCCGCGCCTGCAGCTCGTTGACCTGGGCCTCGAACTCCGGGAGCTGCTTGGCCGTCGCGAGCCCCTTGGAGATGTCGGCGCGCAGCGACGCCAGCTGCTGCTGGCGGGCGTGCATGTCCTCCTGGAACGGACGCTCGTAGTAGTAGTAGAAGGCGCCCACACCTGCCAGGGCGAGCACCACGAACGCGCCGATCTGCGCGTACCACGGCAGTTTGGTCAGCGTGATGTCCATCTACGAACCCTGCGGCGCCGGCGTGGGCGGCGCGAACTTCGCCTTGATCTCGAACTTGACCAGGTCGCCCGGCATCTTCTGCGGCATGGGCTGGGCGGTGCTGCTGACGATCTCGATCGAGCGCTCGAAGTAGCCGGTCGCCTGCAGGTTGGACACGAAGTCGGTGAGCGCGGTCACCGTCATCGCCTGGCCGTCGATCACGATGTCATCGCCGGTCTCTTTGAGCTCGGTGAGCCACAGCATCGCGGGCAGCGATCGGCTGATCTGGTCGAGCATCCGGACCGGGCCCGTCTGGTCCCGCCGCAGCTGCTCGATGAGCGCGACGCGCTGCTGCAGCTGGGCGCGCTGCTGCTCGAACCGCTGCACCTGTTCGATGATCGACCGCAGGCGCGTCGTCTCCTGCTGCGCGGCGCTGATCTGCGCGTCGAGCTCGGCCGACTCCCGGTTGAGCGTCCAGTAGCGCCAGCCGATGAAGAGGGCCGCCAGGATCAGGATGAGGCTGCAGCCGACCACGAGCTTCTGGCCGGCCTGGAAGGCGACCTTCTTCTTCTTCTGGGCACGCGCGCGGTCGACAGTGAGCAGGTTGATGCGAATCACCGGTCACCTGCCCGCCTGAGCGCGAGGCCCACCGCGACCGCCGCCGTGGGCACGACGCTGTCCGCGTCGAGCACGCCCAGCTTTCCCTGGTCGAACGCGATCTGGCGGAACGGGTCGAACATCTCCACCGGCGCCCCGAACCGCTCCTCGAGCGCCTGCGCGAAGCCGGCGGTCCGCGAGGATCCGCCGCTCAGCAGGATCCGGTCGATCCGGTCCGACGCCGCCGTCGCCTTGAAGAAGTCGAACGTCTTCTGGATCTCGAGCAGCACGTTCTCGGTGACGGCCTTGAGCACCGGCTGGGCCTCGTCGACGGTGGCGCCGTCGACCGGAGTCCCCTTCTTCAGCTGCTCGGCGTTCTCGAAGGAGAGGTTCAGCTCCTTCTGGATGGCTTCGGTGTAGGCGTTCCCGCCCATCGAGATGTCGCGCGTGAACACCGACTGCCCGCCGCTGACGATGTTGATGTTGATGGCGCTCGCTCCGGCATTCAGCAGGACGACCACCTGGGCCGTGTCGAGGCCGTAGTTGACCTCGAAGGCGTTCTGCAGGGCGAAGGCGTCGACGTCGACCACCACGGGCACGCGCCCCGCCTGGGCGATGACCCCGGTGTAGTCGGCGATCTTCTCTTTCTTGGCGGCCACCAGCAGGACGTCCATCGTGCCGCCCTCGCCCGCACCCGAGTCGAGGATCTGGTAGTCGAGGTTCACGTCCTGGATGTCGAAGGGGATGTACTGCTCGGCCTCCCACGTGATGGACTCGCCGAGCTCGGCGGGCGTCATCACGGGCAGGCTGATCTTCTTGACGATGACGGCGTTGCCCGAGAGCGACGCGGCCACGTCCTTGGTCCTGAAGGCCTGGCTCCCGAACAGACGGCGGATGGCGTCGGCGACGGCCGTGGCGTCGATGATCGCCCCGTCGACGATGCTGTCCGGCGGGACGGGCTCGGTGGCGAGCGCCGACACGCGATAGCCCTTTCCATTGGCCTCCAGCTCGACGGCCTTGACCGCGCTGGATCCGATGTCGAGCCCGACTACGGCTTTCCGCTTTCCAAACACCTGGCGTCACTCCCCCGGCCTTCGGGCCGATCCGACACAGCCGGCGCGTCTGCGCTGTCCGCAAAGGCGGTACCAAGCGTCCGGCGCACGTGATTTCACGTCTTTGCGCGCCGAAATCGCGTCGGAGCGCCCGGCGAGCCCGGCCACCCCGTTCGGCGGATTACACTTTCGTGCGTGGATCACAAGAGCGCTTTCTGCCGATCGCCCCGGTTGCCGATGGTCCACGGCCGCTCCGGGGCGGATACCCCTGCGCTCCCTGTTATCGGCAGGTGGACGGGAAGGCCTAGGGGGCACCCGCGGCGCACGTCGAAGCCGCGCCCTGAAGCCGGGGGACTCTTGACGTGCCTCACAAAGGCACGTATGATTTGAGTTTACGGTTGTCTGAACTGTCCCGACCGTGGACTCAGGCGGGCCGGGTTCCCCTACAACGGTTGCGCACGGAAGGTACTGTCAGGGATGTCTACGTTCATGGCCCGCGCCGGGCAGACTGAGGCGCGCTGGCACGTCATCGACGCCGAAGGTCGGGTGCTCGGACGCATCGCGACCACGGCGGCCCGTCTGCTCCAGGGCAAGCACAAGGCCGGCTACACGCCGTTCCTCGATACCGGCGATCACGTCGTCGTCGTCAACGCGGCCAAGGTGAAGCTCACCGGCCACAAGGAAGATCAGAAGATCTACCGGCAGCACAGCGGCTACGAAGGCGGTCTGCGCGAGGAGCGCGCCCGCATCGTCCGCCAGCGCCATCCGGAGCGCCTGGTCGAGGAAGCCGTCCGCGGCATGCTGCCGAAGACGAAGCTCGGCGAGGCGATGTATCGCAAACTGAAGGTGTACGCCGGTCCGGATCATCCGCACGCGGCGCAGAAGCCCTCCAAGCTCGAGGTCGCGTAACGTGGCAGCCGTTCAATACTATGGAACCGGGCGCCGGAAGACTTCCACCGCCCGCGTGTTTCTCCGCCCCGGCACCGGGGCCATCCAGATCAACCACCGGGCATTCGACGCGTTCTTCCCCACCGAGGCCCTGCGCACCCAGATCCGCCAGCCCCTGCGGCTCACCGAGACCGCCGACAAGTTCGACGTGCTGGCGACGGTCGCCGGCGGCGGCGTGTCGGGACAGGCGGGCGCGGTCCGGCTCGGGATCGCGCGCGCGCTCGTCGAATACAACCTGGAGCTACGGAAGGCCCTGAAGACCGAGGGGCTCCTCACGCGCGACGCACGCGCGAAGGAACGCAAGAAGTACGGCATGGCGGGAGCGCGCAAGCGCTTCCAGTTCAGCAAGCGCTAACTATTTCCTGGAGGAAGCTTGGCCGCGATCGCGATGCAGGATCTGCTGGAAGCCGGAGTTCACTTCGGCCACCAGACCAAACGCTGGAATCCGAAGATGAAGGAGTACATCTTCGGCGAACGGAACGGCATCTACATCATCGATCTCGGCAAGACGGTGAAGCTGTTCCGCGAGGCCGAGGAATTCGTCACGAACCTCGCCGCGGACGGCCGGACGCTCCTCTTCGTCGGCACGAAGCGCCAGGCACAGGACGTGATCGCGGAAGAAGCGCAGCGCTGCGGTATGTTCTTCGTGAACGAGCGCTGGCTCGGCGGGCTCCTGACCAACTTCGCCACGATTCAGCGTAGCCTCGGCCGGCTGCGCGACATCGAGGCCATGGCCACCGACGGGCGCTACGACACGCTCTCCAAGAAGGAAATCGCCCGCAACGAGAAGGAGCGGCGCAAGCTGCAGCGCAACCTCGAAGGCATCCGCGGGATGGCGCGGCTGCCCGACGCGGTGTTCATCGTGGACACCAAGAAGGAGAAGATCGCCGTCGACGAGGCGCGCAAGTTGAAGATCCCGGTGATCGGGATCGTCGACACCAATTGCGACCCCGACGAGGTCGACTACGTGATTCCGGGGAACGACGACGCCCTCCGGTCGATCCGCCTCTTCGCGGGCCGGATCGCCGATGCGGTGCTCTCGGGCCGCGGCGTCAAGGAGTCGGCCGAGGCCGAAACGACGCGGGAGGGCGGCGACGACGCCGCCGGCGACGACAGCCGCCGGCAGGCCAAGGCTGCCCGCCGGCCGCGCGAGGCCGCGCCGGCGTCCGCCTGAGCGTCCCGCCCCTTCCCCGACGCGTTCCCGTCGAACGCCGGCCCCGGGGCCGGCGTTTCGATGTACGCGACGTTTCGCGGCCCGTCCGGCCCGCGCGGCGCTGACGCCGTCGGCCGTCCGGCCCCTCAATTACGGAGAACCGCATGGCAGTCACGATTACGGCAGACATGGTCAAGAAGCTCCGCGAGCAGACCGGCGCGGGCATGATGGAGTGCAAGGCGGCCCTCGCCGAGGCCCAGGGCAACTTCGAGGAGGCGAACACCATCCTCCGCAAGCGCGGCCTCGCCAGCGCGGCGAAGAAGGCCGGTCGCGCGACGAGCGAGGGGCTCATCGCCCATCGCCTGTCCCCGGACGCCTCGGTCGGGATCCTCGCGGAGATCAACTGCGAGTCCGACTTCGTCGCCCGCACCGATGACTTCCAGCGCCTCATGGCGGACGTGCTCACCGAGATCGAGACCGCGGGCGAGGCGGCGACCGAGGCGTGGCTGAAGGACCCGGCGGGCCCGGTGGCGCGGAGCGTCGCGGCCGCCATCGCCAAAATGGGCGAGAACATGGCCGTGCCGCGCTTCGTGCGCTATGCGGGCGGCGGACTCGTCGGCCAGTACATCCACCTGGGCGGCAAGATCGGGGTGCAGGTCGAGTTCGGCGGCGTCACGCCGGAGGTCGCGGGCCGCGACGAGCTCGCCACGCTGGTCAAGGAGGTCGCAATGCAGGTCGCCGCCGCCAGCCCGGCGTACGTCTCGCGCGCGGCGGTGCCCGCCGACGTCCTCGACAAGGAGCGCAGCATCTACCGCGCGCAGGTCGAGGGCCAGGGCAAGCCCGCGGCGGTGGTCGACAAGATCGTCGAAGGCAAGCTGGGCAGCTTCTACAGCCAGATGGTCCTGCCGGATCAACCCTGGGTGCGGGACCCGAAGAAGAGCATCGCCGACGTGCTGGCCGAGACGAACACGGCGCTCGGCGCACAAGTGACGATCACGCGCTTCGTCCGCCTCAAGGTCGGCGAGGCCGCCTAGCGCGCTATAATCGTCGGCCGTGACGCCCGCGTACAAGCGTATCCTCCTGAAGCTCTCCGGCGAAGCCCTGATGGGCGACCAGGCGTACGGGATCGACCCGGGCGTCGCGGCGCAGATCGCGCGAGACATCTCCGACATCCAGGCGATGGGCGTGGAAGTCGCGATCGTCATCGGCGGCGGCAACATCTTCCGCGGCGTGGCGGCCAGCGCGCGGGGCATGGACCGCGCCACCGCCGACTACATGGGCATGCTCGCCACCGTGATCAATGCCCTCGCCCTGCAGGACGCGCTCGAGCAGCAGAACGTCGTGACGCGCGTCGTGACCGCCATCGAGATGCGGGCGGTCGCCGAGCCGTTCATCCGCCGGCGCGCCATCCGCCATCTCGAAAAGGGGCGGGTCGTGGTGTTCGGCGCGGGCACGGGCAATCCCTACTTCAGCACCGATACGGCGGCGGCGCTCCGGGCCATGGAAATCAAGGCCGACGTCATCCTGAAGGCCACCAAGGTCGACGGCATCTACGACGCCGACCCGATGCTCCACCCCGACGCCACCCGCTTCGACCGGATCTCGTACCTCCAGGTCCTCGAACAGGGCCTGAAGGTGATGGACGCCACGGCGATCTCGCTTTGCATGGACAACCGGCTGCCGATCGTCGTCTTCAACCTCCGAACGCCTGGCAACATCCGGCGGGCCATCGTGGGCGACCCCGTCGGCAGCGTGGTCACGGCTTCGTGAGAGCGATGGGAACCGAGGCGCTCGAGACCAGTGGCCCGGTCCCCCCGTGCCTCCGTTCGTAGCTTCAGAGGATGCCCCTGTGAGCGACCTGAAAACCCTCTTCCTCGACGTCAACACCCGGATGAACGCCGCGATCGATCATGTCACGCACGAGATCGCGGGCGTGCGCACGGGGCGCGCCTCGGTGACGATCCTGGACGGTGTCCACGTGGAGGCGTACGGCACGCAGATGCCGCTCAATCAGCTCGCGAGCCTCTCGGTGCCCGAGCCGACGCTCATCGTTGCCCAGCCCTTCGACCCCTCGCAGTTGGGCGCGATCGAGAAGGCGATCCGGGCCTCGGACCTCGGCCTGAATCCCGCCAACGACGGCAAGGTGGTCCGCATTCCGATTCCGGCGCTCACCGACGAGCGCCGCAAGGAGCTCTCCCGGCACGTTCACCGGATCTCGGAGGAGGGCCGCAACAGCGTGCGCCAGGTCCGGCGGGACGCCAACGATCGGCTGAAGAAGCTCCTCAAGGACCACGCGATCTCCGAGGACGACGAGCGGAAGAGCCTCGACGAGGTGCAGCGCCTCACCGACCAGCACGTCAAGTCAATCGACGAGCTGCAGAGGAAGAAGGACCAGGAGCTGCTCGGACACTGACAGGCGCTCGGCTTTGGGCGCTCGGCTTCGGGCTCGCCGCGGCGGTCCGCTGCATTCGTGATCTGCCCGGAGCCAAAGGCCGAGAGCCCAAAGCCCAGAGCCCAGAGCCTGTGTTCAGTCCCCGAACGTGATGCCGATGGCCCGCGCCGTCGCGACGCAGGTCGAAGTCGAGGGGGATGGTCTTGGTCTTGCCCACGACATCCTGAAGCGGACGCGTGACGATATCGGGTGGCGCGTACGCCACCATCAGCCCGAACGCCCCCGCCCGGGCAAGCTCGACCGCCTTGTGCCCGAACCGCGTCGCCAGCACCCGGTCCGCGCTCGTGGGCTCGCCACCCCGCTGCAGGTGGCCGAGCACGACCGCCCGCGTCTCCTTGCCCGTCAGGTGCTGCAGGCCCGCACACACCTGCGCGCCGATGCCGCCCAGACGCTCCGGCGTGGCGAGAGTGCCCTGCTCGAGGAGGGAGAGCGTGCCGCCTCGTGGATACGCCCCCTCGGCGACCACGACGACGCTGAACCGCGCGCCCCACCGCTCGCGCGCCTTCAGCCGCTTCGGCCACGACCTCGAGATCGAACGGAATCTCGGGAATGAGGATCGCGTCGGCGCCGCCGGCCACGCCCGCATAGAGCGCGATCCAGCCCGCATAGCGCCCCATCACTTCCGCCACCAGGATCCGGTGGTGCGCTTCCGCCGTGGCGTGCAGCCGGTCGATCGCCTCGGTCGCGAAGTCGACCGCCGAATCGAAGCCGAAGCACGTGGTCGTGCCGACGATGTCGTTGTCGATGGTCTTCGGCACGCCGACGATCGGGATCCCGCGCAGCGCGAACTGCTGGGCGATGGCGAGCGTCCCATCCCCCCCGATGACGACGAGCGCGTCCAGTTGCAGCTTCTGGAAGTTCTCGACGACGACCGCCGAGTAGTCGCGCCGGCCTTCGGGTGTCGAGACCGGATACGCGAACGGGTTGCCGTGGTTCGTGGTGCCGAGAATCGTCCCGCCGAAGCGCAGGATGCCGGCGACGTCCTTCGCCGTGAGCCGGCGCCAGCGGTCCGGTTGAATCAGACCGTCGAAGCTGTCCTCGAGGCCGATGACCTCGATGCCCGCATTGGTCGCCGACTTCACCACGGCGCGAATGACGGCGTTGAGGCCCGGGGCGTCGCCGCCGCCGGTCAGCACGCCGAGTCGACTGAGCGCTGACACGCCTTGACTATACCAAGCGGCGATGTCGATCCCGCGACCGCGACCGGCGCGTTGCTGGCCGCAGAAGTACATGCTAGGATTGGGGTTCTGCCGAGTGGGCGGCTAGCTCAGCTGGGAGAGCGCCGCGTTCGCAACGCGGAGGTCGGGAGTTCGAGCCTCCTGCCGTCCACCAACTTTCTCAAGCAATCTTGCGATTTCTGACGCCGTCGACGTATCCCCGTCGGCGGCTTCTTCGTGTTGTGTGCCCAGATTCTGCCCATCCAGCCGCGGCGCTCCCAAAGCGCGAAGCCGACCTGCTTCAGGTCCGCGCGGGGCCGCTGGCGGACGTATTCGACGGGAACCGCGGGCAATCGAGCGCCGCCTTCGTGAGATGGCCGGCGCTCGACTCCGCGTCTTGCCCCGTGTGCTCACTGCTTGGGCGGCACGAACTCGAAGCCGTACGTCGGCGCGAGGGCCATCATCTTCTGAATCTCGCTGTAGGGCACGTCGGCCGGTGGCGGCAACGTCATCGACGGCGCCGGCACACTGCACTCTTTGAAGAAGCCCTCCGCGCCGGCGGGCGCGACCATGACGAGGATCCGCACCTGCTCGGAGTCGATCGTGAACGAGTGGTTGCGCGGCCAGCCTGCTGAACGCCTCGCCCTCTTCGATCAAGCCTTCGACCGGTGAGTGCGACTGCCCGTTCATCATCTGACGCTCCTCGGGGGCCGGCGCGGTTGCCGATGACAGGAGACTACAAGGGCTCGAAGCGGCGGGACTTCGGGCGGAATACCCATTTTCGTGACCCTTCAAGAATGGGGGGTGCTACCCAACGAGGCGGTGCTGGTACGCCCAGGCGGTCGCGGCCGTGCGGGTGGCCACGTCCAGCTTGACGAAGATATTGCTCACGTGGCGATCGACCGTCTTCTCGCTGAGGAATAGGGCGTCGGCGATGGCCTTGTTCGTCTTGCCTCAGGTACGGAGCCCCGACGCGCTGCCACGCGTCCCGGGCGTGCCGCAGCGGATCGAGGGCGCCTCGCGCGTCGCCTTCCGCCAGCGCCACGGCGCCTTTCGCGTGCTGCGCCATGGCGGTCAGCAACGCCATGCCGAAGCGGTCCGCCAGCGCGCTCAGTTCGTCGGTGGCCCGCCGCGCTTCGCCGACATCGGACGCGGCCAACATGATCTCGACGTGCGCCGGGAGGAAGCGCGTCCGCTTGAGCGGATCGCTCGTCTCCGACAGCACACGCCGGGACGCGGCGGCGGCGACGTCGACCCGACCCTGGGCGATGCGGAGCAGCGCCAGCCCCGGATGGGGATCGCGGCCACGCTCGCTGGCCCGGGAATAGGCCGCTTCGGCCTCGGCCAGTTCGCCCCGGAGACGATGGATCTCGCCTTCCTGGTAGGCCGCATGGCCCGCGTCACCGCCGCGCGCCTGTGACAGGCGGGTCGACGCCCGCCGGGCCTCCTCGAACGCTTCGGTCCAGGCGCCGCCGAGTTGCATGATCTCCGACCGGTGAACCAGACAGGTTGGGGCGAACGGTACCAGCTGCGGTTGCGCCTCGCACCAGCCGCTCAGCGCGAGTGTCCATTCGCGCGCACGATCCAGCGCATGCGTCTGCTGGCAGGCGGCGATCGCATCGCAATAGATCAGCCCGGTGACGACCGGCGACAGCTCCCCGCCCGTCGCCGCCACCATCGCCTCGTCGAAGCATCGAAGACCTTCCGGGAGCCGGCCGAGTCGGATCGTCGCGCGGCCCTGGAAGTCCCGGCCCAGCGCGCTCAGATCAGGGTCCTTGAACCGGTCGCCGATGGTGGCCACGTCAGCCGCGGCTGTCCGGGCCGCCGCGTGATCGCCTGCGGCGCTCAAACGGAAGATGCCGAGCAGCCTCAGATAGCCGCACTCGGCGCAGTCCTGTCCGGCCGGATCGACCAGATGCTCGGCCCGCCCCAGCCACCCGCTCGCCCGAGCCATTTGACCCACGGCGGTCGCGCGCAATGCCGCCAGAACGCGGCCCTCGCCGCGCGGTGGTCCTCGCCTGCGTCGAGCCTGAGCTGATGAAGCCGTTCGAACGCCTCGAGCGCCAGTTCATCGCGCCCCGCGAGGGTCGCCGACCAGGCCAGGCGCTCGACGTCGTCGGCTCCGAGCGGACCGGCCGCGCGCGCCTGAGACAACGCGTCGCAGGCATCGCCCCAGGCTCGCTGGTCGTAGGCGCGTCGGCCACGCAGCGTGGGATCGTCTTGCACAGGCGAGAGCCTACACAAGAGCGCCTCGTTCGCGTTCTCGGAGCCATTCGGCCTCAGACCGTCCAGAAACGGCGGTCGCCAGGAGACCGACCGACGCAGACGCTCGCTAGAGCCGGGGACGGCAGGCCGCCTATGGAGCCACCGTCAGCTTGCCGAACATGCCCGCCTTCGCGTGGCCGCGAACCGTGCACAGATAGAAGCCCTGGCCGACCCGAGTGGCCCGCACGACGAGTTCGGTCGCGTCGAAGGGCTTCTGCTCCCCGTGCGGCCGCAGGACGGCGGTCCCCACCGCGTCCGCGCCGAGTGCGGGGGCGTCGGGATACGGTGGCGCCTTCGCGGCCACCCTGAAGTCGTGGTTCATGTCGTCGTCCACGTTGATCACGGTGAAGGTGACCGTGGCGCCGTCGGGCACGACGATTTCCGGGTTCGTGAGGCCGGCGATCTTGAACGACATCATGTTGTCTTCGGGGCCGGCCATGACGGTCAGGCGGGAGTCGCGCGCGTGCAGCGTGATCCGGTTGGCCGCCGCGTCGATCGCCGGCGCCCCCGTCGGGGCAGGGAAATCGGCCTCCGCCGCGAAAGACTTCGTCTGCGTGGAGATCACCTTGAGAAGGCCCGGCGTCGAGGCGTGTTGCGCGGACGCGGGGACGGCCACGGCAAGCAGCAACACCGCGATGACCGGATTCCGCATGATTCCATCCTCCTTCTGTTTCCTGCTCGTCCAGGCTCGCGGCAGGCTTGCCGTTGGCGGGCCCGCAGGCCGTCCCGCATAGAGTAATCCCTTTCGACCGGCAGATTCGGCGGATGCCCTCGACCGCACGCTCGAAAGCGCATTTGCTCGAGCCGGGCGTGATCGTCGACTACGGCCGGTCCGGCGAAGTGGTTGGCTCCGGACTCCGTGATGCCCGAGGCCACGGTTTCTGGGCAGAAAATGGATCGGAGGGATCGACACGCTTCAGGCACGCGTCGGCATCGACAGATACTCAACTGGCGGAAAGAGTGGTGAGCGTATGCCGGCGGGGCGGGTGATTCGGGATCGCCGCGATTCCGACACGAACCTCTGCTCTTCGGACCATCTGCGGCGACATCCCGCCATGGACGGGACGACCGGAGCCCGGGGACGGGAACCCGAATTGGCATGTATCCTGCTCGTTCAGCCAATCTTTCGGATGTCCAGCATCCTCGCAAGCACTGATGTCATGGCCGACGGACTCCACGCCGGCGTTCCAGCGTCGGCCTCCCGAGGTTCTGCAGTCGTGTTGCCCCCGACGAACCGCCCGCCTGCCTCACGCCGCCCGCGCGTGCTGCTGACGTCGGTCTTCGGCCCCTTCTCCGCCGACGACGAGTTCGGGAGTCGCGCGATCAATCCGCTCGAGCTGTATCACAATCAAGTCACCAGGGCCCAGGGACCGTTCTCGCTGCGGATGCACCACCGGTCGTGGGGCATCATGCTGATTCAGCACAACCTTGCGGCCCCTTCGACGCTCCTCGATTTTCCGACGCGGGAGCGCTTCATCGAAGAGCTGACGTCGCACTCGTACGACGTGGTCGGGATCTCCGGAATCGTCGTCAACGTCGGCAAGGTCCGGGAGATGTGCCGGCTCGTGCGCCGGTACTCTCCGGCCTCCACAGTCGTGGTCGGCGGGCACGTGGCCGCGATTCCCTACATCGACCACCTAGTGAACGCCGATCACATCGTCACGGGCGAAGGGATCCGGTGGTTTCGCGAATTCCTCGGCGAGCCGCCCGATGCGCCCATCAGGCATCCCGTGATCCCGTCGTCGTTCGGCTTCCGCCTCATGGGGATCAAGGCTCCGCGAGGCGGCGGCGATCCCGCCGCGACGATCATCCCGTCCGTCGGGTGTCCGATGGGCTGTGCGTTCTGCACGACCTCGTCCTTCTTCGGCGGCAAAGGCCGCTTCGTGAACTTCTATGAGACGGGGAAGCAACTGTTCGATGTGATGTCCGGGATCGAGCGGCAGCTCGGCGTCCGGACGTTCTTCATGATGGACGAGAACTTCCTCCTGTATCGCAGACGCGCGCTCGAGCTGCTCGCTGAAATGAAGCGCCATGGACGGTCCTGGGCCCTGTACGTCTTCTCCTCGGCGAACGCGATCCGCAAGTACGACATCCGCCAGCTCGTCGAGCTCGGCGTGAACTGGGTCTGGGTCGGCTTCGAATCGCCACGCGCCACCTATCTGAAGCTGAAGAACGCCGACACGCTCGCGTTGACGCGCGAACTGCAGTCACATGGCATTCACGTTCAGGGGTCCACGATCATCGGCCTGGACCATCACACGCCGCGGACGCTCGGCGCCGAGATCGACTATGCCGTGTCGCACGATGCCGACTGCCATCAATTCATGCTCTACACGCCGATGCCGGGCACACCGCTGTTCGCCGAAATGGAGACCGACGGACGGATGCTGAACGGCGTCGCTTGGGCCGACATGCACGGTCAATACAAGTTCAACTTCAGGCACGACCACATCAGCCACGACGAATCGAAGGAGTGGCTGGACTGGGCGTTTCAACGCGACTTCGAAGTCAACGGCCCGAGTCTGTTTCGCATCATGCGCACGATGTTCGCAGGCTGGCAGCGCTATCGACACGACCCCGATCCGCGCGTGCGCGCCCGGTACGCCGCCGACGGTCGCAAGCTCCGTAACGGCTACGGGGCCGCGTTGTGGGCGATGGAGCACTACCTCCGCGAGTCGAATGCCGCGGTCAGCTCACGCATCGGCGCCCTGCGCCGTCGCATCGAGCGCGAACTGGGCGGCCTGTCTCCGGTCATCCATCGGATCGCCGGTCCGCCGTTGCTGTGGTCGGCGCGCCGCGAGGCCGCGCGACATCCCGCCGGGCGGGCCCTCGAGCCTCGCACCTTCGTCGAGCGCCGGAACTGGGAAGGCTGACGCCGGACGTGTCCGCACCCCGCGATCCCCACTACGCCCTGTTGAGAAATTGGGAGCTCAAGGCGGACGTCGTGTACGGCCCGTTCCCGACGAGACGACAGGGGCTGTCACTCGGCATCAATCTGCTGCCTCCGCTGCGCAAGCAGTGCACGTTCAATTGCGTCTACTGCCAGTGCGGCTGGACCCGTGAACGCGTGCCCACACGGCCGGACGATTTCGGCGAATATCCGGACCCGGCTCGCGTGCGCCGCGAGATCGACTCTCGATTCGCCCAGCTGAGCACCGCGGGCACCGTCTTGGACGCGATCATCGTCAGCGGCAATGGGGAACCGACGCTCCACCCCTGGCTCGGCGAAGCCGTCGATGTCGTGCTCGACATGCGCGATCGGTACTTCCCCGACACGCGAACGGGAATCCTCACCGCCGGCACCGAGCTCGGTCGCGACGACGTCCGGAAGGCCGTCAACCGGCTCGACGAACGGATGGTCAAGCTCGACGCTGGCTCCGATACGGTGCAGACACGGGTGAATCTGCCACTGGTCGACGTCGATCTGGACCGCCTCCAGGCCTGGGCCCACCGGCTCCGTGACTGCATCGTGCAGAGTTGCTTCATCCAAGGGCGGATCGACAACACGCTGCCAGGCGATGTGGACGCCTGGATTGCACGGGTTGCGCGCATCGGGCCCAAGCGCGTGCACGTGTACAGCTTGGATCGCACGCCGCCCTGGCCAGGGCTGCGGAAAGTGGATCGTGCCGCGCGAGAGGCGCGGCCCGCAGCGGCGCATCGCGCCGCCGCAGGCGCGCGGTCAGCGGCGATCGCGATCCCGCGGCTGATCGCGCTTGGGCTGGTGGCCCCGCCTGCGCGCCGGGCCGTGATCGCGGTCGTGATCGTCTTCACGCCGGCGCTCCCGTTCGAAGCGCTCGTGCGGTCCGGTCCAGTACCCGAGATAGAACCGGCCGTTCTCGTGACGCGGCGCGACCCAGTAGGCCCCCTCGTAGGGAGGCAAGGTCCAGTACCCCGCGCGCCAGAGGTAGCGCCCGTGCTCCGGGAACCAGTATCCCGAGACCCAGACGAAACCCGGGCCGGGCCGCCGCGGCTGCACCCGCAGCACGCGGGGCGGCGGTGGCGCCGAACCGATTCGAATCCCGATGGAGAACTGCGCCGCGCTCGCCGATCCCGTTCCAGCCAGCATGAGGGCCAGCGCCAGCGCGGTCGTGAGGACGGTGCGATTGCGCATGTGAGACCTCCTGCGAAAGTTCCTGCGCACTCCAGGACCGCAACGGGCGTGCCACCCGGCCGACGCTTGATGACGACGGTTCACGCCGTTGAGCCCGCGCGATCGGGCAAGAATGGGAGGGGCGGCGTGCCAGAATTTCACCTTTCTTCGGGAAAAAAGCCGGAACCCCCTTGTCATCCGGAGGTTGCTGTCATAGGGTGGTCAACCGAAGACCATGCTGAACTGGGTGCTCTGCTACCTCTCTGGCCGCCACGACTACACCGTCTGGTGCGAGCCCGGCAGCGTCTACCTTCGGTGCGTGCACTGCGGACGTCGATCCCCGGGCTGGTCGCTCGAGCCGACGTGTCAGCACGTGCCGAGCAGGGTCGTCAAGGCCCGGTCGGTGCCGAGGAAGTTCGCCGAGCGCGTCCTCCCCTTCGAGCGGCGAATCGCCGCGCGGTAGTCGCGTCGGTTGACACCCGGCTCTCCGCCCGTGGACAATAACGCCTCGTGCCAGTACCCCGCATCTCGAAAGAAGACCTCAAGCAACGTCTCGACGGCGGCGACGCACCGGTCCTGCTCGACGCGCGTCTGAAATATCCCTACGAGCACAGCACGGTGCGGCTGCCAGGCGCGGTTCGCGCGGAAACCGACGCCCCCCTTCCGACGCTGCCCCGCGACCGGGACATCGTCGTCTACGATTCCGATCCCAACGAGCTCGCCAGCTCGCGCGTGGCGGCGGACCTCATCCGCCAGGGCTATCGCGCACAGGCGCTCAAGGGCGGCATCACCGACTGGCTGAGCGCCAACCTCCCCACCGAGACCAAGGAATCACGCCGTCAGGCGCCGCCCGCTCCGGGAGCGCTCAAGGGCTAGGCCTTCCCCACCTCGCCGCTCCCTGCGTGCTATGGTTACCGCATGGGGCTGAGCCGCGCGCTGACGTCGGCGCTGACGGTCGTGGCGCTCGCCGCTGGAGCGGGCACGCTCCGCGCGGGCACTCCGGAAAGCGCCGAGGCCCTCGCCGCTGCGCTGCAGAAGCACTACGCGGCCATTCACGACTTCTCCGCCGACTTCACCCACACGTACAGGGGCGGCGTGCTGCGGAAGCAGATCGTCGAGAAGGGACACCTCCTCGTCAGGAAGCCGCTGCGCATGCGCTGGGAGTACACCGACCCCGAGAAGAAGCTGTTCGTCTCCGACGGCACGCGCTTCTACTCGTACCTGCCGGAGGACCGCCAGGTTCTCGTCTCGGCGATTCATCCCGAGGACACGGCGGACACCTCGGTGCTCTTCCTCGCCGGGCGCGGCGATCTCGTGCGCGACTTCGATGCCTCGGACGCCCAGCCACCGGCGGGGGTGCCCCCGGGCACGGTTGCGATCAAGCTGGTCCCGCGAAAGCCCCAGACCGACTACGACTGGCTGATTCTCGCCGTCGATCCCCGGACCCTGGCCCTGCGCGGCCTGGTCACCGCCGACGATCAAGGCGGGCAGTCGAGCTTCGTGTTCACGAACCTCAAGGAGAACGTCGGAGTTCCCGATGACAAGTTCACGTTCAAGATTCCACGCGGAGTCGACGTCATCACCGACGCTCCCGCACCGACGCGTCCCGATCGCTGACCGCTCCAGCCGGCGCCTCGTCCGCTGGAGCGCCGTCGCCGGCGCGTGTCTCCTCCTCTCCGGCTGCGCGGTCGCGACCGTGACCCACCAGGCGCAGCAGGCCGAGCAGCGGCAGGACTACGACACGGCCGTCGTCGCCTACACGAAGGCGCTGCAGCTCAAGCCCAACGACGCCCGCGTGCAGCAGGCGCTCGCGCGCGCCAAGCTTCGCGCCTCGGAGGAGCACTTCACCCGGGCGCGGCGACTGGCGGCCACCGGCAAGCTGGACGAGGCCCTGGTCGAGTACCAGGTGGCCTCGGAGCTCAACCCGACCGACGCCGACGTCGATCGAGAGTTGCAGGCCACGCGCGAGAAGCTGCGCACCCAGGCGTCGCTCACCGACACGACCCAGACCGATCTACAGCGCCTCGTCGCCGAGGCGCGCGACCTGGCGCCCGCCGGGCTGGACCTGCCCACGGCGGCCATGCCCGCCTCGCTCGTCTTCAGTGACGCGAGCAGCCGAGACGTCTTCACCGCGATCGCGCGCTTCGCGAACGTCAGCCTCCTCTTCGATCCGACCTTCGCCGCCGAGCCGGTGACCGTCGATCTCCGGAACGCCTCCCTGAAGGACGCGCTCGAGTCCGTGACCGGCGCCACCCACACCTTCTACCGCGTCAGCGCGCCCCGCACGGTGACGATCATTCCCGACACGCCGGCCAAGCGCCTCGAGTACCAGGACGACGTCGTCCGGACGTTCTACCTGAGCAACGCCGACCTCAAGGAGACGATGGATCTGCTCCGCCTGGTGCTGGACGTGCGGCGCATCTCGGCGATCACCGCGACCCACGCCCTCACGCTGCAGGACACGCCCGAGCGCGTGGCGGCCGCCGCGCGCCTCATCGATGCCATCGACAAAGCGAAGCCCGAAGTCATCATCGACGTCGAGCTCCTCGAAGTGAACCGGTCGAAGCTGAACGAGTTCGGCCTGCAGGTGGCGTCGCCCGGCTCGCCCGGGATCGACGGGAGCCTCGGCACGTCCAGCTCCACCCTGACGCTCAAGGCGCTCAAGGATCTCACCCAGTCCGACGTGGTCGTGACCAGCCTGCCGGCGCTGTACTACCGGCTGCTCAAGAACGACGAGAACACGCGCACCCTGGCCAACCCGCAGCTCCGCACCTCGGAGGGCGTGACCGCCCAGGCGCGCTTCGGCGAGCGCGTGCCGGTGCCCGTCACCACGTTCTCTCCGATCGCCACCGGCGGCGTGCCCCAGCAGCCGATCACGGCGTTCAACTACGAGCCGATCGGCGTGAACATCGACATCACGCCGCGCACGCATCACGACGACGAGGTGACGCTGTCGCTCCACGTGGAGGTGTCGAGCGTGACCGGCACGGGATTCGGCGGGCTGCCGACGTTCGGCAATCGCGAGATCACCACCGAGATCCGGCTCCACGACGGCGAGACGAACATGCTCGCCGGCCTGATCCGGGACGACGAACGCACGACGCTCGAAGGAATTCCGGGCCTGAGCGACCTGCCGATCATCGGGCGCCTCTTCGGGCACTCGACGACGGACACCACGCAGACCGACGTCATCCTGACGCTCACGCCGCACATCGTCCGCGTCCTCGATCTGAAGGCGGCCGATCTCCGGCCCATTCTGGTCGGACGCGACGGCCTGTCCCCGGTCGCCGGCGGGGTGCCGGTGGCTCCGGCGACGCCGCCGGCGCAGGCGCCCGCCAGGCCGCCCGCCGTGCCGAACCTCGGGCTGCCGGTCACGCCGGCGCCGTAGCTGCGCTACGCGCGCTCGATCTTCGCGCCGAGCTTCTTGAGGTTCTCGACGAGGCGGCCGTACCCGCGCTCGACCATCTCGAGCGGTGACAGCCGGCTCTCGCCCTCGGCCGCGAGCGCGGCGGCAATGAGCGCCATCCCCGAGCGGAGGTCGCGGCTGTCGAGCGGACGCCCCCGCAGCTTGCGCGGCCCCGTGACGATGATGCGGTGGGGGTCGCACAGGAAGAAGTCGGCGGCCATCCCGCTCATCTGCTCCAGCGCGAACAGCCGCAGCTCGTACATCCAGTCGTGCACGAGCGTGCGCCCCTCGGCCTGGGTCGCCAGCACGGTCACCAGGCTGACGAGATCGCTCGGGAAACCCGGCCAGAGGCCGGTGGTGATGCGGCCCGGGGAGCGCGGCGTCGAGGGCTCGACCCGGAACACCTCGCCCACCACCCGGCAGACGACGTTCATCCGCGTGAGCACCGCCGAGACGACCTCCAGGTCCTCCGGCCTCGCACCGGTGACGTCGACGGCCCCGCCGGTCACCGCGGCGACCACCGCCCAGCTCCCCGCCTCGATGTAGTCGCCCCACAGTTGGTGCGTCGCGCCGTGGAGCCGCGTGCCGCCCTCGACGCGGATCGTGGTCGTCCCCGCCCCCTCGACGCCGATCCCCATCTGCGAGAGGAACCGGCACAGCTCCACGACATGCGGTTCGCACGCCGCGTGGCGGATCTCCGAGATGCCGGGCGCCGCCGCCGCCGCGAGCAGCGCCGTCTCGGTGCCCGTCACCGACGCCTCGTAGAGATACACGGACGCCGGCTGCAGCCCGCCCGGCGCCTCGAGGCGATGGCCCGGCCCGTCGATGATGCGGGCGCCCATCGCCGCCAGGGCATCGAGGTGGACGGTGATGGTCCGGCGGGCGGGAAAGTCGCCACCCGGCAACGCCAGCGTCGCGCGGCCCCGTCGCGCGAGCAGCGGCCCGAGCAGCAGCACCGACCCCCGGAGCCGCCCGACGAGCGTGGCGTCCGGCTCGTCCTTGGTCACCTCGCCGCAGCGAACGCGCAACGTGGTCGTGCCGGCCCCGTCCACCGTCGCCCCCAGGTCCTGGAGCAGCCGCACCATGACCTCGACGTCGCCGATTCTGGGCACGTTGGTGAGGACGCACTCCTCGCGCGTCAGCAGGCACGCCGCCAGCAGCGGCAGCGCGGCATTCTTGTTGCCTTCCACGTCGACCGCGCCCGCCAGCCGGGCGCCGCCCTCAATCCGTAGAGTCGCCATCGAAGTCACCGAGATACACGATCTCTTCCCTGAGCGTCACCCCGAAGCGTTCGCGGACGCGATCGCGGCACCGCACCACCAGGCTCCGGATGTCCCGCGCCGTCGCCGTGCCGTCGTTCACGATGAAGTTGCCGTGCGCCGGCGAGACCCTCGCCCCGCCGACGGCCTCGCCCTTGAGGCCCGCCCGGTCGATGAGCGCGCCCGCCGACCACGGGATCCCGTCCGGCACGCGATCCCGCTCGGGATCCGGGTTCCGGAAGACGCATCCCGCGCTCGGCACGTCGAGCGGTTGCGTGCGCTTGCGAAACGCGAGCGAGGCGCGAGCGGCCGACCTCAGGGCTTCGGGATCGCCTCCCGTCACCGTCAAGACGGCGGACAGCAGCACCTCCCCCGTGTCCTGCAGGCGGCTGTGATCGTACCCGAAGCGCATGGCGTCGTGCGGCACGTCGCTCACGGAACCGTCCGGCCCCGCGAGGCGCACTTCGCGCACGAGCGACCCGATCAGCCGGCCGCCGAAGTGCGCGTTGCCGCAGACCGCCCCGCCCACCGTGCCCGGCGTGCCCGCCCACGACTCGAGCCCCGCCAGGCCTCGGTTGATCGTCCAGCGGACCAGGCCGTTGACCGTGACCGCCGCATCGGCGCGGATGCGGTCCTCCGCCTCGCGCGACACGCCGCCACCGCGCGGACGGAGGACGAGCCCGCGGATCCCGGCGTCGCCAATCAGCACGTTCGAGCCGCCGCCGAGGACCGTCGTCGGCAGCCCGGCCGCGTGGGCGGCCGCGAGGGCGGCGACGATCTCGCCGGAGGAACGCGTCTCGAGCAGCCAGTCGGCCGCTCCGCCGACGCGGAAGGTCGTGAACCGCGCGAGGGGCGCGGCCCGGACCAGCCGCCCCGGGCCCACGGTCTTTTCGATTGCCGTCTCGAAGTCGGTCATCGGTGCGTGCGGCGCGTTCACGGCGTGCGGTACGCCTCGATGGCGAGCAAGCTTCGTTCCTGGGCGATCAGCGCGGCCAGCGCCTCACGGAGGGTGCAGACCACGAAGCGGACCGAGTCGCCCGGGGCCAATTGTCCCGCCGCGGGAAGATCCGCCGCGATCACGGTGGCGATCTTCGGATATCCGCCCGCCGTCTGGCGATCCGCCATGAGCAGGATCGGCTGGCCGGAGGGCGGCACCTGCAGGGACCCGAGGGGCGTGGCCTCCGAGATCAGACTCCGTCCGGCGTGCGAGAGGCCGGACCCGAGCATGCGGAAGCCCGTCCGGTCCGAATTCGTCTCCACCGTATAGGGCGACCGCGTCAGGGCCTCGAGCGCATCGGGAGGGAACCAGTCCCGTTGTGGGCCCGGGAGCACGCGCAAGGAAACGGGGCCGTCGCCGCTCCGCGCGCGACCCACGTCGCTGCGCACCGGCCCGGCCGCGCGGGCGCGGGCCGTCCCGAGCGGCAGGCGGTCGCCGGCGCGAAGGGGGCGTCCCTCCAGGCCGCCCATCTTCGCGAGGACGTGCGTCGCGCGGCTGCCGAGGACGGGCGGAACGTCGATGCCGCCGGATACGGCCAGGTACGCGCGGGCGCCGCTCACCCGCGCCCCGAAGGCGACCCTCGCGCCGGCCGGCACGTCGAACCGCTCCTGCGTCGGCACGGGCCTGTCGCCGACGGTCAGGGCGAACGCCGCCCCTGTCGTCGCCATTACACACGGGCCGCTGCACGACACTTCGGGCCCCGTGAGCGTGACCTCGAGCGTGGCGGCGGCGCCCTCGTTCCCGACCAGGGCGTTGGCGGCCCGGTGGGCCAGCACGTCCATGGGGCCCGCGACGGGGACGCCGCGATCCTGGTAGCCCCACCGACCGAGGTCCTGGACGGTCGTCAGCAGTCCCGGACGAAGGATCGTCAGCGCCGTCACCGTCCGCCGTCCAGCCGATCGAAGGTCGACCGGTCGATGGCATCGAAGCGCACGGCATCGCCTGGCGCCAGCAGACTCGGCTCCTCCCGGCCGGCGTCGAACAGGCGTACCGGTGTGCGTCCGATCACCCGCCAGCCGCCGGGAGTGTCGCACGGGTAGACGCCGGTCTGCCGGCCCGCAATCGCCACCGATCCCGCCGGAACGCGCGTCCGGGGCACCGGCCGCCGCGCCATGGCAATGACGTCGTCCACAACGCCGAGGTACGCGAAGCCAGGGACGAAGCCGAGCATGAACACGCGATACGCCGGCGCGGTGTGGCGCTGAACCACGTCGTCTTCGCTCAACCCGGCGAACGCCGCCACCTCGCCGATATCGGGGCCCAGGTCCCCGCCGTAGCACACCGGCAGCCGCCTCTCCCGGCCCGGCGTCCGCGCGCCGGGCGCGCTCGCGGCAGCCCGCGACAGGACCTGCTCCAGCGAGCCGACGTCGGTGCGCACGGGATCGAAATACACCGTGACCGACCGGAAGGCGGCCACCACGTCGCGCACGCCCGCCACGCGCGCGGTCCTGACGGCAGCCGCCGCCGCGACGGCGCGGGCGTTCACGGCGGGATCGATCACGTCCTCGAGCTCGAGCGTGAGGGCGGAGTCGCCGCCCCGGACGATCCGCGTCACGCGAGCGCCCCGAGCAGCTTCCGGTGCACGCCGCCGAACCCGCCGTTCGACATGAAGACGACCCGGTCGCCCGGCCGGTGCTCGCGGGCGATCGTCTCGACGATCTCCTCGAGCGACGTCGCGGCCCGCGCCCTCTTGCCGCGGCGGCCGAGATCCTTCACGAGTCCGGAGAGCGACAACCGCTGGTCCTCGGGCAGCGACGACCGGAAGACGGGAGCAAGCAGAATCTCGTCGGCCGCGCCGAACGCCTCGGCGAACGCCTCCTGGAAGACCCGCCGGCACGACGAGGCGGACCGCGGCTCGAAGACGGCCCAGATCCGGGCGAGCGGCTCGGCGGCGCGCAGCCCGGCCAGCGTCTCGGCGATGGCGGTCGGATGGTGGGCGAAGTCGTCGTAGACCGTCACGCCGCCAGCCGCGCCGACGACCTCGAGGCGGCGCTTGACCCCCGCGAACAGCCGCAGGCCCTCGGCGATCCGTCCGGTGTCGACGCTGGCGCGCGCCGCGACGGCGATTGCGGCCACCGCGTTCCGCACGTTGTGGGCGCCCACCAGCGGGACCTCGAAGCGGCCGAACGGCTCGCCCCGGCGGCGCAGGGAGAACCGGGTCCGCGCCCCCTCCGGCTCGACGCCGTGAGCCTGCCAGTCAGCGCCGTCCGACAGCCCGAAGGTCTCGACCGCCGCGAGCGCCCCCGGCGCAAGCCCGGCCGCGAGCGGACTGTCGGCCCCCAGGAGCACCAGGCCGCTTCGCGGGACCAGATTGACCAGCCGGCGAAACGCCAGCTTCACCGCCTCGATGTCCGCGTAGATGTCCGCATGATCGAACTCCACGTTGTTGACGACGGCGACGTCGGGCACGTACTTGAGGAACTTGGCCGTCTTGTCGAAGAACGCGCTGTCGTACTCGTCGCCCTCGATGACGAAGTCGCGTCCCTGTCCCAGCCGATAGCTCGACCCGCCGTCGCCGAAGTTGCGGGCGATGCCGCCGACGAAGACGCTCGGATCCGCGCCCCCGTGCGTGAGCAGCCAGCCGCTCAGTGCCGTGGTCGTGGTCTTGCCGTGCGTCCCGGCAACGACGATCGAGCGAGCCCCCCACAGGAACCGGTCTCGCACGGTCTCGGGCAGCGACGTATAGCGAATCCTGCGATCGAGAACGGCTTCGAGCTCCGGATTGCCACGCGAGACCGCGTTGCCGATCACGACGAGGTCGATGTCCGGCGTGATGTGGTCCTCGTGATAGCCGGCCAACGCCGTGATCCCCTCGGCGGCCAGGAACTCGCTCATCGGGGGATACACGTTCTGATCCGAGCCGCTGACGGTCAGCCCCTTGCGCTTGAGGAGCGCGGCCAGCGTCGCCATGGCGGTGCCGCAGATGCCGATCAGGTAGACCCGCTCGTCAGGCAACTGCGCCTTCCTCGATGACGAGCGCCGGCCGCCCCGTGCCGACCACCCGGCAGGCGACGCCGAACGGCAGCGTCAGGGACGGCCCGACGGTGTGACCGGAGGGAAAGCCCATCAGCACGGGTCCAGGAAAGTCACGGAACAGATCCGCCATCACGGCTCGCCCGCTCACGCGGGCGTCCTGATCGGGATCGCCAGATGGCTCGTCGCACCCCGGCAGCTCACCGATGACGATGGCGGCCGCGCGCGCGAGCACGCCGGCCTGGGCCAGCTGCGTGACCATCCGGTGAAGCCGGTACGGCCGCTCGCCGATCTCCTCCAGAAAGAGCACGGATCCCGGCGGAGGCTCGAAGGCGAACGGCGTGCCGAGCGAGGCCACGAGCTGCGTCAGGGTGCCGCCGAGCAGCACACCGCGAGCCTCGCCGGCGTGCGCGGTCTCGAGGCCGGCGGGGCTCAGCTCCCCGAGCGGCGCGGCCGACGTCAGGGCGCCGAGAAACGTCGCCTCGTCGTACCCCTCGGCGCCGCGGCCCAGACGGCGATCGAGCATCGGCCCGTGGAACGCCACCACGCCGCAGTGCAGCGTGAGGAACGTCAAGAGCGCCGTCAGATCGCTGTACCCGATGAACACCTTGGGCGTGCGCCTGATTTCCTCGCGATCGAGGAGCGGCAACACGTGCGCGCTGCCGTAGCCCCCGCGGACGGCGATCAGCCCGGATATGGACGGGTCGCGCCACGCGGTTCGGATCGCCGCCGCGCGGACCGCGGCGGGTCCGGCGAGGAAGCGCTCCCGCGCGAACACCGACTGGTCGAAGACGGGCGCGAAGTCGAGACGTCGCAGCTCGGCGACGCCTCGATCGAACTCCTCGCGCGAAAACGGGCTCGCAGGCGCCACGATCGCGAGTCGGTCGCCCCGCTCGAGCGCCCGCGGCGTGATCATCACAGGAACCGCGCCATCTCCTCGGCCACGGCCTGGTGCGCCTCGGCGCCGATCGACTCGCGGAGCCGTCGCCCGCCGGCCGGGTGGCCCACGCGGGCGACCGCCGCCAGGAAGCGGTCCTTCGCGGCCTGCTGCCGCCGAAGCGCATCGTCGACCCGCGCGTACGGCAGGCGCTCCTCCTCGACGGCGTGCACGACGGCCTCGAGCGCTGCCGCCTGCAGGTCGTGATCGTGCCCGCAGACGAGCACTCCGTCGCAGCCGGCCGCGACCGCCTGCACGGCCGCGTCGGGCACGGCGTATCGATCCGCGATGGCCTTCATCTCGAGGTCGTCGCTCACGATCACACCGTCGAAGCCCAGCTCCCGCCGCAGCCGGCCGGTCACCACGGCTTCCGACAGCGTCGCCGGACGGTTTTCGTCGAGCGACGGCACGAGCAGGTGCGCCGTCATGATCATGGCCACGCGGGCCTCGATCGCGGCGCGGAACGGCCGCCACTCCACCTCGCGGAACCGTTCCGGCGGATGGTCGACGATCGGGAGATCCACATGCGAGTCCAGGGTCGTGTCGCCGTGCCCCGGGAAGTGCTTGCCGCACGCGGCCACCCCGGCCGACTGGAGCACCTCGATGATCGCGCGCCCCAGACGCGCAACGTCCTCCGCGCGGTCGCCGAGCGCCCGGTCGCCGATGATCGGGTTCTTCGGGTTGGTGTTCACGTCGAGAACCGGCGCGTAGTCCAGGTTGATGCCGACGGCCTGAAGCTCCTCGGCCAGGGCGGCGGCGAACCGGCGAGCGAGCTGCTCGTCCCCGCTCCGCCCGAGTGTGGCCATCGGCGGCCATTTGGTGAACGGCGCCTTGAGCCGCGCGACGCGGCCGCCCTCCTGGTCGACGCCGACCCACAGGGGCGTGTCCGGGACCAGACGAGAGGCCTCGAAGGCCAGCTCCGCGAGCTGCTCGGGATCGTGGACGTTTCTGGCGAACAGGATGACGCCCCCCAGGCCGAACTCGCGCGCAAGGGTTCTCAGCTCGACCGGCACGCCGTGGCCGTCGAAGCCGGCGACCAGGAGCTGCCCGATACGGCGACGGAGCGCCCGTGGCGACATGCGGGTCACAATTATAATCGGCCGGTGCAGCTCGACTCGTCCGCACCGACCCGCATCGATCTGGCGGGCGGCACGATCGACATCTGGCCTCTCTACCTGTCCCACCCGGGGGCGCAAACGCTCAACGCGGCGATCGACCTGCGGGCCCACGTCCGCGTGGCCTCGCGTGAGGCGCCCGGCGTGCGGCTCGAGGCGTCGGACATCGGCGCGGTCCACGACGCACCGACGTGGCGTGCCCTCGACGGGTCGGGCGCGGTTCCGCTCCTCGAGCGCTTCGCCCGGCACTACCGCCTGGATCGCGCGGTCGTGACCACGCGCGGCGAGTCCCCGGCGGGGGCCGGGATCGCCGGCTCGTCGGCGCTCGCGGTGGCGCTCGCGGGTGCGCTGGCGCGGTGGACCGGCGCCTCGCAGGAGCCTCGCGATCTCCTCGACGTCGCGATGAACGTCGAGTGCCAGACGATCCGGGTCCCGACGGGCGTGCAGGACTACCGCCCCGCGTTCTACGGCGGGATTGCGGCGATCGAGCTCGGCGTCGGCGGCGTCACGCGTGTCCCGCTGGACGTGGACGCCGCCGAACTGGAGCGGCGGATCGTCCTCGCCTACACCGGCGCGCCCCGCGAGTCCGGCACGAACAACTGGGAGATCACGAAGCGCCACATCGACGGCGACCGCCACGTCTTCGACTGTCTGGAGCGCATCCGGGACACGGCGGGCGCGATGCGCGAGGCGCTCTGCTGCGGGAACTGGGACGAAGTGGGCCGGCAGATCGGCGTGGAATGGGAGAACCGCAAGCGGCTGGCGCCTGGCGTCACGACTCCCCTCATCGACACGCTGATGGCGCGGGCCGCGCGGGCCGGCGCCACCGCGGCCAAGGTCTGCGGCGCCGGCGGCGGGGGCTGTCTGTTCTGTTACGCGCCGCCCGCGGCGCGCGAGGCGGTGGCCGCGGCGCTGGCCGCCGGCGGCGCCCGTCTCCTCGACTTCCGCTTCGACGCGCGAGGACTCACGTTCGAACCATGAGCGACAAGTTCACCATCCTGACGCCGGAGGCGAAGATCGCCGAGATCAAGCGCCTCTACTACGCGACGACCAAGCGGACCATCCAGCAGGACCTGGCGCGCGCCGTCCAGCTCCTCAAGTCGATGGAGACGGAGGACGAGCGCGAGCGGGCGGCCGTCTACATGGACGGGCTGTCGCAGATGCGATCGGACTGGGGCCGTCAGGAACGCGCGAACGCCAGGCGCCCGAAGCGCCCGCCGCGCGCCTAGACTAGAGCGTTTTCGAGATCGGTGTCGTCCCGAGATCGGTGTCGTCCCGAGATCGGTGTCGTCCCGAGATCGGTGTAGCCGCGGACCTTCAGGTCCGCCAATACGAAGCCGACCTGAAGATCGTCCGCCACCGCGAAACGAAAACCGCTCCAGGGGGCCTCAGCGATGGCTCGTCGCCGCCACCACGCGCTTCCTGGCGGCGACCCGCAGCGGCTCGGGCACGTTGCGGTCGACGGACAGTTGCTGCAGGTCGCGATCGTTCAGGCGCGACATCAGGTTGAGCGACACGGCGAGCGGCGTCTTCGGGTTCCGCGTGAGCGCCACCACGACGCCGTAGGTCTTGATCCAGGCACGGTTGCTCGCGATGACCCGCAGCACGTCCTCGGAGACGCTCCCCATCCGGGCGTAGCCTTCGATCTCGCTCTCGCTGAGCTTCGGGCTGCTGAGCACGGCCATGGCAATCATCTTGTTCGGGTCGCGGATGAGCACCGCGCGCATCTCGCGCGTGCCGCGAAAGGCGGCCTTGAGGCGCTCGGTGAAGTTCATGGCCGCGAGCTTCTGCACCGCGCTCAGCTTCCGCTCGTCCTCGGTCGCCCCTTCGAGGTCCTCGCCCTCCTCCCACGCTTCGGCCTCGGCTTCCGCGGGGCCGATCAGGGGAAGCTCCGACAACTCCAACGTCGGGGTGCCCGCGTCGGAAGCCGGCACGATCCCGCGCCTGAGGAAGAATTCTCTGAGCGCGGCGGGGGTGTCCGATCGGCCGAGGTACGAGGCGAGCGGCCCCGCCGGCAGCCGTTCGATCGTCTCGTTCGCCGTCTGGCGGATCTCCGGGTCGGCATCGTCGACGAGCAGCGCGAGGATGCTCAACTGCTCGAGCACGCGCGGGGCCAGCGCGCCCTGTGCCGCGAGCATGCGGACGTCGCGCGCGACCTCGCCGCGCCGGAAGAAGTCGAGGAGCGGCGTCGGCGCCGTCATTGCGATGCGAGGAAATCGCCGAAGTTGGAGAGATTCAACTCGGCCGTCACCACCTGCCCGGCCCGCCCGAGCCCGCGGGCCGGCTGGCCGTTCACCGTCAGCGTCACGGCCGAGGCGTCGCCGAGCGTCAGCACCAGGACGCGGTGCGCGTCGAGGACTTCCCGCTCCCCGGTCGCCAGCAGGCGCTCGATCACCTTGTTGCCGTCGACGGTGGCCGACACCCAGCAGGGCCGCATAGCGACGAGGGCGACCGTCAGCGAGTCGGGCGTCGCGGCGGGCGCCGGCGGCGCGACGGGCGGGCCAATCGGGGCCACCGCCGGGTGGACGTTCTCCGCCGGTGGCGGCACGTCCAGCGGAGCGTTGTCCGCGGCCGGTGCGGAGACCTGGGGCACGTCGCGCACCGCCGACGCCGCCCGCTCCTTCGCGCCGAAGTAGAGGAGCAGGCCGACCAGCGGCACGCTGACGACGGCCAGCCACAGGAACGTGGTGGCCATGCGCCGATCGCTCTCGTGCGCCTCGAAATCCACCGGATTGGTCGAGGGGTGCCCGGCCGCCACCGACTCGTGCTCCGGAAAGAGCGCCATGAAGTCCTTGATCGTGGCCTCCGGATCGAGTCCCACCTCGACGGCGTACGAACGCACGAACGCCCGGCTGAAGATCCCGCCGGGCAGGCGCGACACGTCGTTGCGCTCGAGTGCCTCGAGCGCCGACAGGGAGATCTTCGTGGAGTTGGCGATCTGGCGCAGCGTCACGCCGCGCCGCTCGCGAGCCTCTCGCAGACGGGAACCGAAGTCGTTGGCCGGTCGATCCGTGGACATGCCGGGGGAATTTCGTCGCTTACGCGTTGCCGCCTATGTTAGGAAGCGCATGCAGTACTGTCAAACCAGTCCAAACGACGCGCGAAACGCGGCGGTCACCTCGTCGATCGATCCCACGCCACAGCCGCGCTCGTTCCCCGCGCCGCCGGAGACGAACGCCCCGATCGCCGCGATTCCCGCGGCGCCGGTCGCGGCCACCGCCGCACCGCGGTCGACCGTGATCCCGCCGATCGCGAGCACCGGCACGCGGGCCGCCGCCACCACGGCGGCGAGGCCGTCGGTCCCGAGGCACCTCGTCGCGTCCGGCTTCGAGGCCGAGGCGAACACGGTGCCGGCAATCAGGTAGTCGAGCGGCCCCGGATCCGCCGCGAGATCGGCGGCACCGTGGACGGATCGCCCGATCAGGAACGGGCCCGCCACCAGTTCCCGGACCCGCGCCGACGCCATCGAGTCCCCGCGCAGATGCACGCCGTCGGCGCCGGCCGCAATCGCCACGTCGAGGCGATCGTTCACGATCACGCGGGTCCGCGATCCGCGCGAGAGCGAGACGGCCGCGCCCACGACCGCGTAGAGGTCGGCCGCCTCGAATCCGGGCTCGCGAATCTGCAGGAGATCGACGCCGGCCTCGACGGCCCGCCGGGCGAGCTCCAGGAGGCATGCCCGGGGGTCGGCTCCCGCCCGTGCCAGCCGGTGTGCGTCCGAGACCACGCAGACGATCGGCGCCTCGAGGGCGGGCCCCGGCCTCACGGCAGCGGCTGGCGATCGCCGACCGGCGGCCGGCGCTCCTCCCGGACGACGACGAGGCCCAGGAGATCGCTCAGTCCGGCGACGATGTTCACGACGCCGAGGCCCGTGACCGCGCCCCGGACGAAGTCGTTGGTGACGAAGACGCGAATCACGGGCCAGCGAATCGCGAAGTAGTTCCGATCCCAGAACCCCGACCACGGCAGCACCAGCAGCAGCAGTCCGACTTCGAGGAAGAACGCGATGAAAATGAGTCGTCGGATCAGGACCCTACCCTCTCGTCCGTCGTGGCGACGTGCGGCGTCCCCGCGCGGCCGGGTCGCGACCACTGCCGGTCGGCGCCTGGAGCTCCCTCGTCACGGCGAGCGCCCGCGAGGTCTGTCCGGCCTCTTCGAGCGTTGCCGCAAGCTCGTACCGCATGGCGCGGCCTTCGTCCGGCGTGGGCGCCGGCGCCCGCGCGGCGCGATCGAACCACTCGATCGCCGGGGCCAGCCGACCTTCCTGCCGGTGAATCCGAGCCGCCGCGGCGGCGCCCACGAAGCGCAGCGCGGGATGTCGCGCCGCCTCCTCGAACGCCGCCACCGCCTCGTCGGCGCGGCCCTCGCCGCTCAGCCTCAGACCCCGCTCGTACGCCGCCTGCGCCGCACCCAGACGGCTCTTGCGAGCGGCCTCGTCGCGGAGAACCGCCAGCGTGGCCTCCAGCGTGGGCTCTTCGATCGGCACCGGCGGCACCGGCGCCGCCGCGTCCCTGTCGACGACCGTCAGCTCGATCCCGTCGTAAGTCCCGATCGCCTCGAGCGCGCGCTCGAACTCGTCCAGCGGGACGCCGGCCCCGGCTTCCTCGGCCCGTGCGGGGGCGGGCGACGCGTGTTCGGGGGGCCGCGAGTCGACCGGCGTCGACCCCTGAACCTCTGGTTCGGCCTCGGGCGCGGGGTCGTCTCGGTCGGCGGCCGTCTCGGCCGGCGCGTCGAGAGCCGCCAGGCGCGCGCGAATCTGCTCGAGACCCTCTCGATCGCCGCGCCGGACCAGATACTCGGCGGCCGCGTCGAGGTGTGCGCGCGCGTCGGCCGTCAGCTCCAGCTCTCCGGCGACGCGGGCCGCCTCCACGAGCGCGCGCACGTTGTCGGGCTCCAGCTTGAGGACCTTCTTGTAGACCGCCGCGGCCTTGTGCAGGAAACCCTGTGCCCGCAGGCCCCGCGCCATCTGGCCGTACTGCTCGACGGCCTGGTCGACGCGTCCGACGCGGACGTACAGGTCGCCGAGGAGGTTGGCCGTGTTCCAGTCGCCGGGCCGTTCGGCGACCGCGCGCTCGTACTCCGCAATCGCGAGATCGACCTTGCCCTGCCGGAGCAGGTTCCCGGCGTTGCGAAGAATGGCGCCGCGATCGATGCCCACGGTCACGTCAGTCCATCGTATCAAACAGCGTCGGAGGCCGGAACGATCGACGGTGCGCAGCGGAATACCCGAACTTCGACACGGCGTCCAGATGCTCGGCGGTCGCATAGCCCTTGTGCCGGTCGAAACCGTAGCGCGGATCGGTCCGGTGCAGCTCGCACATCTGGCGATCCCGCGTGACCTTCGCGACGATCGACGCGGCGGCAATCGCCGCGCACCGCCGATCCCCGTGCACCACACCGCGCTGCGCCATCGGCAGCGCCGGCACGCGGAACGCGTCGACCAGGACGATGTCGGGCAGCGGCGCGAGGGCCAGCACCGCACGCTGCATCGCGCGCAGCGACGCCTGGTGGATGTTGTAGGTATCGATTTCCGACGGATCGGCACCCGCGACCGCCCACGCGATCGCGTCGCGGACGATCAGGTCGTAGAGCCGCTCGCGCTCGGCGGGCGGCACCACCTTCGAGTCGGAGACGCCGGGAATCCTGCGATCCGGGTGGAGCACCACGGCCGCCGCGACGACGGGGCCGGCCAGGCAGCCCCGCCCGACCTCGTCGACGCCGGCCACGTGCACGAACCCGACGCGCCGCAGCGCGTTCTCGAGGGTGCGAGTGGCCGGGACCCGGGACATGCGGTCGGTCCCGATCAGGCCTGCGACTTCGTCTCCCGGGTACTGTCCCGCATACGGGCGGCCTTGCCCCGCAGCCCGCGCAGGTAGTAGAGCTTCGCGCGCCGCACCTTCGCGGACCGCACGACCTCGACCTTCTGAATCGTTGGCGAGTGCAGCGGAAAGATCCGCTCGACGCCCTGTCCGAACGACACCTTCCGCACGGTGAACGACGCGCGCGCGCCGCCCCGGTGCATGCCGATGACGACGCCCTCGAAGATCTGGATGCGCTCCTTGTCGCCCTCGCGCACCTTCACGTGCACGCGGACCGTGTCCCCCGACCGCATTGCCGGCCGCTCGGTCAGCTGTGGCTGCTCCACCGTGTCAATCGCGCCCATGCCCCACTCCTTCGCCGCGCTCGGCGGCCAGTTCCCGCAGAATCTCCCGTTCTTCCTCGTCGAGCTCGGCGTCCCGCAGCAGATCCGGCCGCCGTTCGAGCGTCCGGCCCACCGCGGCCCGCTTGCGCCATCGCCGGATCTCGGCGTGGTTCCCCGACAGCAGCACGTCCGGCACCCGCAGGGCCTCGCCCGCCGCGCCCGCGATCTCGGCCGGCCGCGTGTACTGCGGATGATCCAGCAGCCCGCGGCTGAACGAGTCGTGCTCGACCGATTGATCGTCCCCGACGACGCCCGGCACCAGCCGGGCGACCGCATCGGCGACGACCAGGGCGGGCAGTTCCCCGCCGCTCAGCACGTAGTCGCCGATCGACAGCTCGCCGTCGACCCTCGCATGAACCCGTTCGTCCACGCCTTCGTAGCGTCCGCACACCAGCACCAGGTGGGGCGCCTCGCTCAACTCCCGCGCCACGGCCTGCGTCAACCGTCGCCCCTGCGGCGACATCAGCAGCACCGTCAGCGGCCGCCCGCGCTCGGCCTCGATCGCGTCGAGCGCGCGGAAGATCGGCCCGGGCTTCAGCACCATGCCCGGTCCGCCGCCGTACGGCACGTCGTCGACGACCCGGTGCCGATCCGTCGTGAAATCCCGCAGATCCCGCACCTTCACGTCGAGCGTGCCGCTCGCGATCGCCCGGCCGACGACCCCGGCCTGGAGGGTCGGCTCGACCATCGCCGGAAAGATTGTGACGATGTCGAGCGTCATGCCAGCCCGTTCACCCGTTCAGCTCGAGCAGCCCCTCCGGCGGGTCGATCACGATCCGCCGCGCCTCGAGATCCACGGCCACGCAGATGCCCCCCGCGAGCGGCACCAGCACCTCGCGGCCGTCGGCCTCGACCACCAGCTGATCGCCGCCGGGCAGGCCGTCGACCCGTCTGACGACGCCGACCGCCTGGCCCGACCGCGTGGCCACCCGGCATCCGACCAGGTCGTGCCGGAAGTACGTCCCCGGCGGGAGCGGCGCGAGCCGATCCATCGGCACCCGCAGTTCGAGGCCGGCCAGCCGCTCGGCGTCGTTCATCGAGTCGACGCCGGAGATGCCGACGATGGGACGGCCGCGATGAAAGCGAACCGCCGTGACCGTCAGCGGCACCACGCGCCCCTCCCGCTCGACGAACAGCTCCGAACCGGGCTGGAAGCGCTGCTCCGGAAAGTCCGACTCCGAGTCGAGGATGACCTGCCCCTTGTTGCCGTGCGTCCGGGCGATCCGGCCGACGACCGCCATGTCGTCCCAGCGCACCGGGAACGCCTAGGCCCGCCGCGGGCTGTCGCGGACCTCGAGCGTCACCGTCTTGCCGGCCTTCTCGCCGGCGAGCGCCGCGAGCGTCCGCAGCGCGGCGATCGTGCGGCCCTGCCGGCCAATGACCTTCCCCGCGTCGCTCGGCGCCAGGAACACTTCGACGAGCGTCCGCGGGCCGTGCTGTGACTCGACGACTCGCACCTCGTCGGGCTGATCGACGAGCGCGCGGGCCAGCACCTCGACGACGGCGGCGACGCCCGTGTCAGGCACCGGCGGCCTCGCTGTCCGGCGCGACCGGCTGCGGGGCCGCCGGCTCGGGCGTCAGGTGACGGGCGACGAGGGTTCGCACCGAGTCCGACGGCCGCGCGCCCTTCCCGACCCAGTAGTCGTACCGGGCGCGGTCGACCTTGACGACCGCCGGCCGGCTGCGGGGGTTGTAGTGGCCGAGAATTTCCACGAAGCTGCTGTCGCGGGCCGCGCGTGAGTCGGTGACCACCACGCGGAAGAACGGGCGCTTCTTCGAACCGGCCCGTCGCAGACGAATTGCTACCATGACCGACGCTCCTTGAGACGGATCCGGGCCTCGAACCCGGACCGAAACTACGCTGCGCGCGAAATCGAGGGGCCGCTATCCGCGGCTGCGCAGCATCTCCATCGCCCGGCGGCGCGCGTGCTTGCCGCCGCCGGCCAGCCCGGACATGCCGCCGAGCTGTTTCAACATCTTCTGCATCTGCACGAACTGCTTGAGCAGACGGTTCACATCCTCGACCTTCGTGCCGCTGCCCCTGGCGATCCGCTTGCGGCGGCTGCCGTTGATGATGTGCTGCTTCCGCCGCTCCTCCGGCGTCATCGAGCTGATGATCGCCTCGATGCGCGCCAGCTGCTTCTCGTCCGGCTTCTGGGCCGCCATGCCCTTGAGCGACCCGATGCCGGGCAGCATCCCCATGATCTGCTCGAGCGGACCCAGCTTGCGGATCGTCCGCAGCTGATCGCGGAAGTCCTCGAGGGTGAACTGATTCGACCGGATTTGTCGCTCGACGCGCTCCGCGTCGTCGGCGTCGAGCGCCGCCTCGGCGCGTTCGATGAGCGACAGCACGTCGCCCATGCCGAGCACGCGCGAGACCACGCGCTCGGCGTGGAACGGCTCGAGATCCTGCAGCCGCTCGCCGTTGCCGACGAACGCGATCGGCACCCCGACGACCGACACCACCGAAAGCGCCGCGCCGCCGCGGGCGTCACCGTCCATCTTCGTGAGCACGACGCCCGTCACGCCCACGCGGTGATTGAACTCGCCGGCGCTCTTGATGGCATCCTGGCCCGTCATCGCATCGGCGACGTACAGCAGGTCGGACGCCGCCGTCTCGTGCTTGATCGCGACGAGCTCGTCCATCAGGTCGTCGTCGATGTGCAGTCTGCCGGCGGAGTCGACGATGACGACGTCGAAGCCCAACTGCTCCGCCTCGGCCACGGCGCCGCGCGCGCGGGTGACGGGGTCCAGCTGCCCCGGCGGGTCGTACACCTTGAGCGAGGCCTGACCGCCGACGACGTTCAACTGCGCGATCGCGGCCGGGCGCTTGACGTCGGTCGAGACGAGCAGCGGGTGCCGCCCCTGCGCGGTCAGCCACCGCCCCAGCTTGCCGGCCGTCGTCGTCTTGCCGGCGCCCTGCAGTCCGAGGAGCACGATGACGCGCGGACGCCGCGTCGCGGGCGGCAGTCCGCCCTTCGCGTCGCCGAACAGCGCCATCATCTCGTCGCGGACGATGCGGACGACTTCCTGCGCCGGGGTCAGCGATCGCTGGACGTCCTGCCCCATCGCCCGGTCGCGCACGCGGTCGATGAACGCCTTGACGACCTTGAAGTTGACGTCGGCTTCGAGCAGCGCCAGGCGGATCTCCCGCAGCGCGGTCTCGACGTTCTCCGGCGTCAGGCGGGCTTCGCCCCGGAGCGACTTGAAGACGTCCTGCAGGCGGTTGCTGAGCGAGTCGAACATGGACTGGTGGCGCTAAGGTCTTCTAGCGCAAACCCTTATCGTATCCGCGAGGCCGCGCCCTGTCAATCGAAGAGGCGCCCGAGGGAGGGCTAGACCGACGACAGCTTGTGGCCCAGCTTTTCCTTCTTCGTCTTCAGGTAGCGCCGGGTCGCATCGTGGGCCGGAATCTCGAGCGGCAGCCACTCGCTCACCGACAGGCCGTAGCCCTCGACGCCGACCAGCTTGCGCGGGTTGTTGCTCAGCAGGCGCATCGATCGGATGCCCAGCTGGCGGAGGATTCTGGACGCCCATGCCGTAGTCGCGCTGGTCCGCCTTGAAGCCGAGGCGCTCGTTGGCCTCGACGGTGTCGAAGCCCTCGTCCTGGAGCTCGTAGGCGCGGATCTTGTTCGCCAGGCCGATGCCGCGGCCCTCCTGATTCAGATACAGGAGCACGCCGCGGCCCTCGGCGGCGATGCGCTCCATGGCGGCGTTGAGCTGGTCGCCGCAGTCGCAGCGCATCGAGTGGAGCACGTCGCCCGTCAGGCACGACGAGTGCACGCGCACCAGGATGTCCTGGCCGTCGCCGATCGCGCCGCGCACGAGCGCGACGTGCGTTTGCGCGTCCACCTGGTTCTCGAAGGCGTGGATCATGAAGTCGCCGTACTTCGTCGGCAGCTTCGCCGTCGCCACCTGCTTGACGAGCGACTCGGTGCGGACGCGGTACTTGATCAGATCCGCGATGGTGATCATGAGGAGGCCGTGCTTCCTCGCCACCCGGGCGAGCTGCGGCACGCGGGCCATCGTCCCGTCCTCGTTCATGATTTCGCAGATGACGCCCGCCGGGTACAGGCCCGCGATGCGCGCGAGGTCCACGGCCGCCTCGGTCTGCCCCGCCCGCTCGATGACGCCGCCCGTGCGCGCCCGCAACGGGAACATGTGGCCCGGCCGCGCGAGGTCGGCCGGACGCGTGGCCGGATCGATCGCCGCGCGGACGGTCGCGGCGCGGTCCGCCGCGGAAATGCCCGTGCTCGTCGTGCGCTTGGCCTCGATCGAGACGCAGAATGCGGTCTCGAACCGCGAGCTGTTCCTCGACACCATCAACGGCACGTCGAGCTCGTCGAGCCGCTCGGGCAGCATCGACAGGCAGATCAGTCCGCGGCCGTAGCGCGCCATGAAGTTGATGGCGTCGGGCGTGATCTTCTCGGCCGCGATCGTCAGATCGCCCTCGTTCTCCCGATCCTCGTCGTCGACGACGACGACCATCTTGCCGGCCCGAAAGGCCTCGATCGCGTCCTCGACCCGGGCGAACGGACCCTGGCGCTTGCGCGCGCCCTTGGCAATCGTGATCTGGTTCGGGCTCATGGCACCCACCTGCTATGGCAAGGGGTCCGCCGGCGCCGCGCCGGCGAACGACAAGCCCGCCAGTTCCACGGCGCGGGCCACGTACTTTCCGATGATGTCGCACTCCAGGTTCACGCGATCGCGGACGCGCGCGCGCCTCAGGTTGGTGTGCTCGAGCGTGAAGGGCACGAGCTGGACGTCGAACTTGTCGCCGCCGAGCCCCGCGACGGTCAGGCTGATGCCATCGACGGCGACCGACCCGCGGCGCACGAGGAACGGCGCGAGCCCCGCGGGAAACCCGATCGTGAGCCACTCGAAGTCCGCGTCCGGGCGCAGCTCTTCGATGTGGCCCACGGCATCGACGTGGCCCTGGACGAAGTGCCCGCCGATCCGTCCGTCGGGACGCAGCGGCCGCTCCAGATTCACCAGGCTCCCGCGCGGCAGCGCCCCGAGCGTCGTCACCCGGGCCGTCTCGGGCCCCACATCGGCGTGGATCTCGGCGCCGTCGGCCAGGATCACGGTCAGGCACACGCCGTTCACGGCGAGGCTCTCGCCCGGCGTCAGGTCCGTGCTGAGGGCGGACTCGATGCGCAGGCGGAAACCGGCGCTCGTGGGCTTGCACTCGACCAGTTCGCCGACGGCTTCAACGAGTCCGGTGAACATATCCCTCGATCATCGTATCGGGCCCCATCGCCTCCGTCCGGCGATCGTCGAGCGCGCCCTCGTCGAGCAGCCGGCTGTCGAAGAACGGCACGCCGTCCGGGCCGAGAACGTGCGGCGTCACGTAGACGCGGACGAAGTCGACCACACCCTCGTCCCAGGCCGCCCGGTGGACGGCACCGCCTCCCTCGAGCAGCACCGAACCGATGTCGCGCGCGGCGAGCACGTCGAGCGCGTCGCGAATGCGCGGCCCGGCGGCCACCTCGACGATGGCGCCGCGCGCCTCGAGCCGGCGTCTCGCCTCCGCGCGCGCGAATGCCTCGCGGCTGGTCACGATGATGACAGGGCCGGCGTCGACTGTCGAGAGCATCGCCGCCGTCGGCGGCGTCCGCAGACGGCGGTCGAGGACCACCCGCACCAGGGGCCGCGCGCGGAACGCGCCGCGCGCGGTCAACTGCGGATCGTCGACGAGCACCGTCTCCGATCCGACCGCGACCGCGTCGACCTCGGCCCGCACGCGCTGCGCGTGCCGGTTCGCGGCCTCCGCGGTCAGGCGGGTCCGCTGCCCCGGCGCCGCGGCGATACGTCCGTCCAGGCTGATGGCGGCCTTCAGCGTGACGAACGGCCGCCGATCGCGCATCAGCGAGAAGAATGCCGCGTTCAGCCGCTCGGCCCGATCGGCGCCGACGCCGACCTGGACGTCGACGCCGTGCTCGCGCAGGTACGCGAAGCCGCGCCCGCGCACGAGCGGATTGGGGTCCTCGACGGCGGCGACGACGCGCGCGATGCCGGCCTGCACGATGCGCTCGACGCAGGGGCCGGTGCGCCCGACGTGACAGCAGGGCTCCAGCGTGCAGTACAGCGTCGCGCCGCGCGCGCGCTCGCCGGCCGCCTCGAGCGCCTTCACCTCCGCGTGCGGGCCGCCCGCGCGCTCGTGGAATCCGTCGCCGACGACGACACCCGACGCATCGACCACCACGGCGCCGACCATCGGATTGGGACTCGTGCGGCCTCGTCCCCGCGCGGCGAGGAACAGCGCCCGCTCCATGAAGTCCGCCGTCGCGGCCATCGTGCCGGTCACCAGCGATCCTCGAAGAGGCCGTTCACGTATTCGTCGGCGTCGAACGGCACGAGGTCGTCGATGCCCTCGCCGACGCCGACGTAGCGGATCGGCAGCTTCAGGTCGTGCGCGATGGCCACGGCCACCCCGCCCTTCGCGGTGCCGTCCAGCTTGGTCAGAATGATGCCGTTGACGCCGGCCACCGACATGAACTCACGCGCCTGCACTACGCCGTTCTGCCCGACGGTCGCGTCGACGACGAGCCACACCTCGTGCGGCGCGCCGGCGACCTCGCGCGCGGCGACGCGCCGGATCTTGTCGAGCTCGTTCATGAGGTTCACGCGCGTGTGGAGCCGCCCCGCCGTATCCACGAGCACGGGATCGCACCCCTTCGCCTTCGCCGACGCCAGCGCGTCGAAGACCACGGCCGCCGGATCGGCGCTCTCGCGCGCACGGACGATCTCGACCCCCGCCCGGCCAGCCCACACTTCCAGCTGCTCCACCGCCGCGGCCCGGAACGTGTCGGCCGCACAGACGAGCGGACGTGCGCCGCCCCGCTTCATCAGACTCGCCAGCTTCCCGACGGTGGTCGTCTTCCCCGTGCCGTTGACGCCCACGATCAGGACGACGCGCGGGGGCGCCGTGACGGCGACCGGCGGCCGCTCCGCCGCCTGAAAGACAACCCGCAACTCCGTCTTGACGAGATCGCGCAGCGGCACCCCGTGCCGGGCCTGCGCGCGGACGGCGCCGAGAATCCGCTCGGTCGCGCCGACGCCGATGTCGGCCGAGATGAGCAGCTCCTCGAGCGCCTCGATGGTGTCGACGTCGATCGGCCGCGAGCGCGCGTCCGGCGCGTCCACGCGGCGGGCGATCTCGTCGAAGCGGCCCACGAGCTGCCGGGTCGTGCGCGCCAGCCCTTCGCGGATGCGTCCGAGGAACCCGAGCGGGCTCATCGCGCTTCCAGCTCCGCGCGCTGCCGCCGCAGCATGAGGGCCTCGACGCCGGTCCGGATGTCCACGCGCCCGGCCAGCACCTCGTTCATCTGCTCCGCGATGGGCAGCTCGACGCCGTAGCGCGCGCCGAGTGCCAGCAGGGCGCCGGTGGTCCGGACGCCCTCCGCCACCATCTTCATGCCGGCGAGGATGTCGGCGAGCGTCCGTCCCCGCGCGAGCTCGATGCCGACGTGGCGGTTGCGGCTCAGCGTGCCCGTGCACGTCAGCACCAGGTCTCCCAGGCCGCTCAGGCCCGCGAGCGTTTCGTGCCGCGCCCCCGCCGCACACGCCAGCCGCGTGATCTCGGCCAGCCCCCGCGTGATCAGCGCCGCGAGCGCGTTGTGCCCCAGCCCGAAGCCCTCGACGATGCCCGCACCGATCGCGATGACGTTCTTCGCGGCGCCGCCAATCTCCACGCCCACGACGTCGTGGCTCGCGTAGAGCCTGAACGACGGCGACCGGAACTCCTCCTGCACGACGCGCGCGGCCTCGGGACGCGCCGACGCCACGAGCACCGCCGTCGGCATGTGCGCCGCCACTTCCACGGCGAACGTCGGCCCGGACAGAACCGCGACCGCGCAGCCCGTGCCGAGCTCCTCGGCAATCACTTCCGACATGCGGCGCAGGGAGTCGGCCTCGAGGCCCTTGGTCGCGCTCACCACGGTCGCCCGCGGCCGGACGTGCGGCGCGGCGAGCCGCATGACCTCCCGGCAGCCGTGAGACGGAATCGCCGACACCACCAGGTCGCTCCCGGCCAGCGCGTCCTCGAGCGAGTCCGCGACCGAAACGCTCGGTGGAAAGGTGACGTCGGGCAGGTAGCCCGCATTGGCGCGGCGCGTGCGCATCGACTCGGCGAGCACGGGATCCCGCGCCCACAGCCGCACGTCATGGCCGATGTCGCCGAGATGGACCGCGAGGGCCGTGCCCCAGCTCCCGGCGCCGAGAACCGCCACCGTCCGCATCAGTGCTTCACCTGCGGGCGGGCACCCAGATTGACGCGGTGCTCGGTTCCGGCCCGCAGCCGCAGGAGGTTGGATCGGTGCCGGAACGTGATGAGCGCGCAGGCCATCACGGCAGCGCCGACCGCCGGCGCCGGGCTTCCAGTGGCATAGGCGAGCGGCGGCAGGGCGAGCGAGGCAAGCACCGAGCCGAGCGAAACGTACTTCGTCACCCAGACCGTCGCGATGAAGATCGTCAGCGCCGGGGCCATGGCCGCCGGCGCCAGAATCGAAAAGGCCCCGCACGCGGTCGCCACGCCCTTGCCGCCGCGGAAGCGCAGCCACACGGGGTACACGTGACCGACCACGGCCGCCACGCCGGCCATCGCGGCCACGTCTCCGCTGCCGAAGCGCTCGGCCAGGACGACGCTCGCGGCGCCCTTCCCCACGTCCAGCAGCGCCACGAGCAGACCGGCCCGCACGCCCGACGCGCGTGCGACGTTCGCCGCCCCGAGGTTGCCGCTGCCGACCAGGCGCAGGTCGCTCCCCCAGCGGCGCGACAGCAACAGGGCGAACGGGATGGACCCGATCAGGTACGCGAAGACGATGCTGAGCAACGGCATGGTGGCGCCCAGTCCGGCGCGAGCGGCCGGGCGGCGGCCTTTCAATAGCCTAGTTTAGCCGGTTGCGCGGCCGGCCAGGGCGCTCCGGGCGACGACCGCGTGGGTGGGGCCCTCGCTCGCGAGGCGACTCCGGACGAGCGCGACGTCCGCGACGTCGAACGTCGCGACGGCCGCTCCCCAATCCGCGGCGAGCAGGTCGGCGCGGTCGGGCGGCCGCGAGTGCTTCCAGCGCCCGAGCGTCACGTGCGGGTGGAAGGCCTCATGCGGCGTCGCCACGCCCGCGGCGCCCAGGCGCGCGACCACCGCCGCGTGCGTCTCGACGACGGCCCCGCCGCCGTGCCCGACGCCGAGCCAGAGGGTCCGAGGCGGCCCGCCGGGCGGAAACATCCCCACCCCTCGAATCTCGACGCGAAAGCCGGGTCGATCGAGCGGAGCGCCGAACGCCGCCACGGCGTCCGCGCTCTGCGCGGCGTCGAGCTCGCCGAGGAAGACGAGCGTCAGGTGGATGTGCTCGGGCCGGACCCAGCGGACGCCGTCGGTCGCCGCCCGCGCCTCGCGGGACAGCCGCCGGGCCTCGGCCGCAACCGCGTCGCGCGCGGCCTGGGGGAGCTCAATGGCGGCGAACAGCCTCATCGCGTGCGTCCAGCAACGCCAGCCGCAGCAGATTCATCGCCGCCTGCGCCGCCTGAAACTTCACCTGTTCGCGGGTCCCGAGGAGCCGCACCGTACGGACCCGGACCCGGTCGCCGAGCGCCACCGCGAGTGCCACGGTGCCCACGGGCTTCTCGACGGTCCCTCCGCCAGGACCGGCAATGCCGGTCACCCCGATGCCGACCTCCACGCCGGCCCGCGACCGCACGCCTTCGGCCATCGCCGCCGCAACCGGCTCGCTCACCGCACCGTGCTGCGCGATGAGCTCCGCCGGCACTCCCAGCAGCTCGATCTTCGCGCGGTTGCTGTAGCAGACAACGCCCCGATCGACGTACTCCGAGGAGCCCGGCACGTCGGTCAGGCGCGAGGTCAGCAGCCCGCCCGTGCACGACTCGGCACAGGCCACGTGCAGCCCCTGCTCCCGCAGCAGCGCCCCGACCACGGCTTCGAGCGGGTCGCCGTTCACGCTGTACGCCGACCGGCCCAGCGCGAGGGCCAGCTCGCCGACCGCCCGATCGAGCGCGCGATCGGCCGCGCTCCGATCCGCGGCGCGCGCCGTCAAGTGCAGCTCGATCTGCCCCATGACCGCGAGGATGGTCGTCGCGATCGGCACGTCGGCGTCGCGCCACCGCGTGTAAATGGGGGCCGCGCAGGCGTCCACGTCCGACTCGGGGCGTCCCGTGATCTTGATCACGCGACGATAGAGCGCCACCCCGCCGCCGCGAGCCGCCAGCCGCGCGCGCGCCACGGTCTCGAGCATCGGCGTCATCTCCCTCGGCGGGCCCGGCAGCGCGACGAGCACGGTGGACCCGCGTTCGAGCCACAAGCCCGGCGCCGTGCCGCGGGGATTCTCCAGGAGCTCGGCGCCGCGGGGCACCAGGGCCTGGCGGGCGTTGTTCGCCGCCATCGCGATGCCGCGCGCCGCAAACCGGGCGCGCAGGCGGTCGAGAACGGACTGGTCCGGCACGAGCGGGGCCTCGAACACCTTCGCCAGCGCGTCCCGCGTCACATCGTCCTCGGTCGGCCCGAGGCCGCCGGTGACGATGATCAGGTCGGCCCACGCCAGCGCCCCCCGCACCGCGGACGCCAGATCCTCCACATCGTCGCCCACGACCGTCTTCTGGGCGACGTCGTAGCCGAGCTCGTTGATGATCGAGGTGGCGGCGAGCGAGTTGGTGTCCACCCGAAATGGCGTCAGGAGCTCGGTGCCGACAGCGATGATCGAGGCCCGCATGAGGATTCGAGGGTGACTTTGGTGAGTGCGGCGATGGGATGATGGAGTGTTCAGGCCCTCTATGCCAGTCACCACCTTACCCCATCATTACATCACCACATCACCACATCACCACATCACCGCATCACCACGTCGGCACGTGCCCCATCACCAGGTCGCCCCGTCCGTCATCACTCGTGCTACATGACCAGGTGCCACAGGCCCATCGCGAGTCGAAGGGCCAGATTGGCGTAGATCCCGGCGACGGCGTCGTCGGCCATGATGCCGAGGCCGCCCGGGAGGTGCTCGGCGCGGTTGGCGGGAAAGGGCTTGACGATGTCGGCGGCGCGGAAGAGAAGGAAGCCGGCGAGCGCACCTCCCCAGCCGACGGGATTGAGGAAGAGCGTGAGCAGCATCCCGATCACCTCGTCGAGCACGACCGCCGACGGATCGGTCCGGCCGAAGTGACGCTCCGCCACGCCGCCGCTCCACGAGCCCGCGAGAAACAGCGCCACGATCACCGCCGCGTGCACCACCGGCGAGGCGGGCAACAGGAGCCAGATGAGGAGGCCTGCCGCCGACCCGAACGTTCCGGGGGCAATCGGCGCGTAGCCCACCCCGAAGACGGTGGACAGGGCCAGGGCGAGCGCGGTCATACGGCGATCGGCATCGCGTCGAGCCGCTACGCGCGCACGACGCGCGTGCCGGCGAACCGATCGTGCAGCCCGCGATGGTCGCGTCCGGGAATGGCGGTGAGGAATCCCAGTCCGGCCGGCACGGCGAGCGCGAGCCAGACGAGGGTCCGCAGAGCGGCGTGTGCGAGATCGAGCGGGTCGTCGGAGCCGGCCTGCACCACGCGGATCCCCACCGCCATCTTGCCGAGCGTCTGGCCACCCGCGGTGAACGCCACGAGGTACCCGAGGTTCTGCACCAGGATGAAGGCGAGGAGCGGCCCCTTCGGCACGATGTCGATCTCGGCCATCGAGATGCCGCAGATTCGGAGAGTGAAGTAGATGACGACGGCGTCGACCGCCGCGAGGATCAGCAGGTCGACCACCACGGCGGCGAGCCGGGCGAGGGCGGTCGCGGTCTCCGACGCGTCGGCCGCCGCCGGTCCGGCAATCTGGCCCCAGGCGGATGACTCGCCGGCTGCCAGAGACGGCCTCTCGGCGGGCTCGGCCGCGAAGTCGAGCGAGGGCGTCAGCGGCTGGCTCCGCAGCCGCGGCACCTCGGGGGTCGCCCGGCGCACGGCGAGCGGGGCGCGCGGACGTGACGGGCGCGCGATGAGCGGCTCATCGTCCGATCGCAGGGCGTCGCCGAACGGCAGCTCGGACGTTGGAGGCGGGGGCGGCGCCAGCGTCACGTCGATCATCGACAGCTCGGCGGTCGACGGCGTGGCGCCGGAGTGGGTTCGGATGGGCAGGTCCGCCTCGGGCTCGGCGGGCGACAGCGCGAAGTCGTAGCCGCAGTACCGGCAGCGATCGACGTGCTCGAACCGGAGATATCCGCACTTGGGACACTTCATGGGCTGTCGGTCCCTTCCGACGACCGCGCCGGCGGAGTCGACACGAGCGCCAGCAGCTGCTGTTGGATGTCGGCGCGCAGATCGTCGGCCTCGCCCCGCTCCGCGTCGGTCGGCCGGATGCGATCCAGGACGGCGAGGGCATCGTGGAGGCGGCCGCCCGCCGCCAGCGCCCGCGCCCGGTCGAGGTTCATTTCGCCACGCCTCGGGATCGGCGGCACGGTGTCGGGAACGTCCGGATCGATCGGCACCGCCAGTTCCGGCTCCGAGAAGGCCCTGAGCGGCGACCACCGCCAGCCGTTCGATGCCGCGATCGCCGCTGCGCTCACGCCCGCGGCCAGCACGAGCATGCCCAGCGTCACGGCGAGGCCGCCCGTGCGGCGGGGCACCGGCGCCTCCTCGACCGGGCGGAGCGCGGGCCGCGGCGCCGGGGCCGGCGTCGGCACCATCACGTGCGCCGGCACGTCGGCGCCCGGAATCGGCCGGTCCGCCCGCTCCAGGCGATCCAGGCGGCTGAGCACGGAGAACGCCTCGTCGGCCGGCGCACCTCCGTCGATTGCCGCGCGCAGCAGCCGCCGCGCCTCGCCGCCGTCGCCGCGGCGGAACGCCGCCACGCCGTCGTGCAGGAGCTCCTCCGACTGGCGCTGCCGCTCGGCGAGGGCGCTGCGCGCCCGCTCGATGTACGCCCGCGCCCGTGCGTGATTGCGATCCAGGAACAGGCAGCGGGTCCACACGCTGATCGCGTGCTCGTAGTGCTGGGCGAAGTAGTGATCCAGGCCGATGAGCAGCAGCTGCTCGAGCCGGGCGTCGCGATCGCCAACCGACCCGGCGTCGAGCGCGTGGGAGCCGTCGGCAGGAAGCGATTCGGCCATGAAAAACGCGCAAATTATAGCACCGCGTGAGCGTGAGTACAATCCCCCCTCGTGCGGATCGAGTGCGTGCCGAACGTCAGCGAAGGACGCCGGCCGGCGATCGTCGACCGGATGGCGCGCGCGGTCCGCGCGGTGCCCGGCGTCCGCCTCCTCGATCGCTCGTCCGACCCCGCGCACAACCGCTCGGTGTTCACGCTCGTCGGCGAGCCGGATCCGCTGGCCAACGCGGCCCTCGCGCTGGCGGAGCGGGCCGTCGCCGACATCGACCTCCGCTACCACACCGGCGTCCACCCGCGCATCGGCGCCCTCGACGTCCTGCCGTTCGTGCCGCTCGACGACACGCCGATGGCGGCGTGCGTGGCGCTGGCGCGCCGGACCGGCGCCGCCATCGCCGGGCGCTGGGGTGTACCGGTCTATCTCTACGAGGACGCGGCGGCAGCCCCGGAGCGGCGGCGCCTCGAGGACGTGCGCCGCGGCGGCCTCGAGGGGCTCGCCGCACGAATCGCGGAGCCCGCCTGGTGGCCCGACTTCGGGCCCCGGGCCCTCCATCCGACGGCCGGCGCCTGCGCGGTCGGCGCCCGGAAGCTGCTGGTCGCCTTCAACGTGAACCTGGCGACGACCCGGCTCGACGTGGCGCGGGCAATTGCCGCGACGATCCGGGAGCGCGGCGGCGGCCTGCCGGCGGTGAAGGCCCTCGGCCTCCCGCTCGCCGACCGCGGCATCGTCCAGGTCTCCATGAACCTGACCGACGTCGACCGGACGCCGATGCCGGTGGCCTTCCAGGCGGTGTCGCGGGAAGCCGCCCGCCGGGGCGTGGCGGTGGCGGGCAGCGAAGTGATCGGGCTGGTGCCGCGCGCCGCGCTCGCCGGCGCGACGCCGGAGGATCTGCAGAATCGAAGACTGGAGCGACGACCGCGTGCTCGAGGCGCGGCTCGGCGCCTGATCAGGCCGACTCCTCTTCCTCCTCGCCCCGGCGGGTCAGGCCGAACGTCCGCATCTTCCGGTACAGATTGCTGCGCTCGACGCCCAGCACCTCGGCCGTGCGCGACATGTTGCCCTGCTGCTCGGTGAGCGTCCGCAGGATGAATTCACGCTCGAACTGCTCACGGGCGTCGTGCAGGGTCAGACGCTCGCCGGGCGCGACCGGCTCCTCGGTCCGTCCGAGGCTGTCGCGATCGAGGAACCCGAGGTCCGAGGCCGCGATGGTGTCGCCCGGCACCATGATCATGAGCCGCTCGATCACGTTCCGCAGCTCGCGGACGTTGCCCGGCCACGCGTAGCGCCTCAGGACCGCGAGCGCGTCGGCGTCGAACCGCTTGATGCGGCGCCCGTACTCGCGCGCCAGCTCCGCCATGAAGTGATCCGCCAGGCGCGGGATGTCCTCCTGCCGCTCGCGGAGCGGCGGGACGAAGATCGGGATCACGTTCAGGCGGAAGTACAGGTCCTCGCGGAACCGGCCCGCACGGATCTCGGCCGGCAGATCCTTGTTGGTCGCCGCCACGACGCGGGCGTCGACCTTGATCCGGGCCGTCCCGCCCACGGCCTCCATGGTCTGCTCCTGCAGGACGCGCAGCACTTTCGCCTGCGTCTTGAGGCTCATGTCCCCGATCTCGTCGAGGAAGATGGTCCCGCCGTCGGCCGCCTCGAACTTGCCGCGCCGGTCGGCCACTGCCCCGGTGAAGGCGCCCCGGACGTGGCCGAAGAGCTCGCTCTCGATGAGCTCTTCGGGAATCGCCGCGCAGTTCACTTCGACGAACGGCCCGCCGCGCCGGCGGCTGAGGCCATGGACCGTCCGGGCCACCAGTTCCTTGCCCGTGCCGTTCTCGCCGTAGACCAGCACGCGCCCGTTGGTCGGCGCGGCCATCGCCACCTGCTCGCGAAGCTGGCGCATCGCGTAGCTCTCGCCGACCATCACCTGGTGCCGGTCGACGCGCGCGCGAAGCGCCCGATTCTCCGCTTCGAGCCGCCGCTGACGCAGCGCGTTGCGCACGACGAGCACCGTCTTGTCGAGCGAGAGCGGCTTCTCGACGAAGTCGAACGCGCCGAGCTTGATCGCCCGCACCGCGGATTCGATGTTGCCGTGGCCGGAAATGAGGACGACCTGCGCGTCACTCTGACGCTCGCGCAGCCGGGCGAGCGTTGCCAGGCCGTCGAGGCCGGGCAGCCACACGTCCAGCAGGATGAGGTCCACGCCGCCGCGGTTCACCCGATCGAGGCACGCCTCGCCGCTCTCGGCCGTCTCCACGGCGTAGCCCTCGTCGCGCAGGACGCCGGCCAGCGCGGTCCGCACGCCGGGCTCGTCGTCGACGATCAGGATCGTAGGCTTCATGCGCTCAGCACGGTAACTCTATCGTGAAGCGCGTGCCGCGCGGGACGTTGTCGCCGACGTCGATGCTGCCGCCGTGCTCGGCGACGATGCGGCGGACGATCGCGAGGCCGAGGCCGCTGCCGCGGCGCTTGGTCGAATAGTACGGGAGGAACAGCTTCTCGCGCTCGGCCGGCGGGATCCCGGGGCCATCGTCGGCGATGACGATCCGGGCGACGCCGTTGCCGGCATCGCGCTGCGTCTCGACGAGGATCCGGCCCCGGCGCTCCATCGCCTCGATGGCGTTGTCCACGAGGTTGATGATGACGCGGCGCATCTGCTCGGTGTCGAGCCGCACCGGCGGCAGGCCGTCGGCGAAGCGGGTATCGATGCGGACGTCGGTGAAGATCCCGTTGTAGAGCGCCAGCGTGTCCGTGATGAGCTGCGCCAGATCCTGGGGCGCGGTCTTCGGCGAGGGCATCCGCGCGAACTGCGAGAACTCGTCCACGAGGCCCTTGAGCGACTCCACCTCGCCGACGATCGTGGACGTGCACTCCTCGACCAGGTCCCGGGCCGGAGGAGGCGCCGCGGCGAAGTGACGCCGGAGCCGCTCGGCGCAGAGCTGGATCGGCGTCAGCGGATTCTTGATCTCGTGGGCCAGGCGCCGGGCGACCTCGCGCCAGGCCGCGACCTTCTGCGCCCGGATGAGCGGCGTGACGTCGTCCAGCACCAGCACGACGCCCCCCGCGTCGCCCGCCAGGGCCGTCGCCATGACCGCGAGGTGCAGCTCCTGGCCGTCGCGCATGATCGACAGCTCCCGGGCCGCCGGCTCGCTCCGGGCGCGGGCGGCGGCGCCGCCGACGAGCGCGCCGATCGCCGAGAGGCCGGCCCCGTCGAAGACCGCGGCCGCCGGCTGGCCCACGATCGAGCGCTCGAGCCCGAGCAGGCGCGACGCGGCGTGGTTGATCGTCGTCACCACGCCGTCGGCGTCCACGGCCACGACGCCGGTGGCGATGCGCTCGAGAATCGTCTCGACGTAGCGGCGACGGATCTCGACGTCGGTGTGCTTGCGCTGGAGCTCGACCGTCGATCGATCGACGCGCCGCCGGCTCGCCGCGAGCTCTCCCGCCATCGCGTTGAACGCCTCGACCAGGGATCCGAATTCGTCGTCGCTCTGCGGCTCGACCCGCTGGTCGAGCCGGCCGGCGCCGATCTCGCGGGCGGCCGTCGCGAGCATCTGCACCGGACGCGTGATCCGCTTGGCGAGATAGAGGCCCATCCACGTCGCCCCCACCATGATCATCAGCGTGACCATGACGAAGAACGAGAGGTAGACGCCCGTCAACGGGCGCTTCAGCACGCGGAGCTGGTTGTAGTCCTCGTAGGCCTGCGTCATCCCGCGCGCGCGCGCCGCCAGGTCGCCCGTCAGGTAGTCGGTCGCCACCACCACGCCCGTGGCACGCCCCGCCGCGCCGCGAATGACCGCGGCGCTGTGCAACAGGTCGCCCAGGCTGCCGAGCGACTCGATCGATCGCGTGTCGGCGCCGCCCGCCAGGGCCTGCGCCGCCAGCCGGTCGGAGACGGCATGGCCGGCCTCCGACGGCAGCCGCGGCGACGCCACGTCGACGACCGGCTCCAGCCGGGGCAGCGACCCGGTCGCGGGCTCGACGCGGTACACCTGCACCATCTGCACGCGCTGCTCGGTCACCTCGGGCACGAGCCGGTCGCGGATGGCGGTCACGTCGGCGGCCGCCAGATCGACCGTGCTCAGCGTGTCGGCGATGCGCGTCGCGCGATCCGAGACCAGCAGCTGCCGCTCGTGGTAGTAGTCGCTCGCGATCTGATTCGCCGAGGCGAGCACTTCGTCCATCGGCGCGTTGAACCAGCGATCGACGCTCGTCCGGATGAGCTCGCTCCCGGCCACGAGCACCAGCAGCGCCGGCACCAGGGTCAGCGCGAGGAGGACCGCCACGAGCTTCGCGCGGAACCGCGCGAAGGGCAGCGCCCGCCGGCGCTCGACGATCAGCTTGACGATGTTGCGCGCCAGGACGAAGACGAGGGCCGCCAGCATCGTCAGGTCGGCGGCCGAGAGCCCGTAGAGGACGAACTCGCTCAGGAAGTCCGGGGACAGGTCGGACGTCCGGTTCGCGACGACCAGCATGGCCGCCAGCGCGATCACGAGCGCGGCGATGCCGGCCAGGATCAGGCGCGGGTTGTCACGGAACGGCCGGCGCGGCGGCTCGGTCGCCTGGGGGGCCTGGCTCGCACGACGAGGCGTAATCGACGTGATCGTGGCAGGCATCGGGGACCGGGCGCCTCAGGGGATGAACGTGAACTGGGAGCGGCCGAGGATCGAGCCGTGATCCCACGGCCAGAAGAACCAGCTGTCGTGCGGCTGGGTGTGGGCGCGAATGCGGACGTAGTACTCGTCGTTGGCGTCGAGGGTGGCCGTGGTCGAGAGCGCCACGCGGTCGAAGCGCGTCATCCAGCGCTGGACGTCCGCCTCGTTCTCGGTCGGGCGCGCGTCTTCGAGACGCCCGTCGATCGACCGGGACAGCTGGTAGCGCCGCGTCAGGTTGTCGAACCGGACCGTCGCCGTGACGGTGACCGACGCGACGGTGGAGTCGAACCAGCCGGCGACGCCGCGCCGCAGCTCCACGTCGTAGGAGAAGCTGGTCGTCAGGCCGCTCTGGATGGCCGCGCGCACGTCGGGCGTCATCCCGCCGTCGAGCTCGAAGGACACCAGCACCTGACCGTCGCGCGCCATCGGCGTCACGTTGAGCACCACGGGCTCGCCATCCGCCGCCGCCACCCGCCGCCCCGGGCCCAGACCGGCGATCGCGAGGGTCGCGACGACACCCACCAGCAGCCGGACCTTGGTCATTCCTTGGCGTTCAGCAGGTCTTTCAGCTCGTTCATGAACTCGCCGATGTCCCGGAAGTGCCGGTAGACGGAGGCGAAGCGGACGTAGGCGACCTTGTCGAGGCGTTTGAGCTCCTCCATGACGAACGCCCCGATCTCCTCGGTGGCGATCTCCTTCTCGGGGCGCTCCTGCAGCGTCGCCTCGACCCGATCGGCGACGCCCTCGAGGGCGGCCACGCTCACGGGACGCTTCTCGCACGCCTTGAGCAGCCCCGCGATCAGCTTCTGGCGCTCGAACCGCTCGCGCGTCCCGTCCTTCTTCACCACCATGTACGGGATCTGGTCGAGGCGCTCGTAGCTCGTGAAGCGCTTCCCGCACTCGAGGCACTCGCGGCGGCGCCGGATCACCTCGCCCTCTTTCGACTCCCGCGAGTCGACGACCTTGTCGCCCAGATGCGCGCAGTAGGGACACTTCATCGCTTATGCCGTCGGCTCGGCCCGCTCGGCCATCTGCCGCAGACCCGCCACGCTCAGCCCCGCCTGTGCGGCGAAGTACAGCCCGAGCAGCAGTGCCGGGCCGATCGAGAAGAGGTGCATGACGATCGCCGCCCCCACGGCTTCGTCGTTCGGCACGCCGTAGAAGGCCGTCACGCCGAGCCGGAACGCCTCGTGGAACCCGCCCACCGCGCCCGGCGTCGGCACCGCGACGCCCAGCACGAGCAGCGGCACCACCAGGAACGATCCGGTGAAGGGCACGTGGAGCCCGAAGGCGCGCGACACCGCCCAGATCCCGAGGTCGATCGTCAGCCAGAGCGGGAACGACCAGACGAGCGCCCCGATCAGCCGGCCTGGACGCCGGATGGCGCCGAGCCCGATCGCGAACTTCTCCGCGATGCGCGCCACCACGCCGGCGAACGAGGAGGGAATCACCTGGCTCAACCGGTGCATCGCCTTCCCGAGACGCGCCGGATCGCCCGCGAGCAGGAACAGCACCGTGAGCGCGCCGAGCGCCAGCACCGCGGCGCCCAGACCGGTCCACGTCACGAGCTCCATGCCCCGAGGGTTCACCGCGCGCGGCGCCTCGGCGAACGCGAGCACGTAGAGGCCGAGGAGCACCAGCACGGTGATCATGTCGAGCAGCCGCTCGAGCACGATCGTCGCAAAGGCGCCCGTCGCGCTCTTGCCCTCGCTCCGCGCGAGGAAGTAGGGCCGGATCACTTCACCGGCGCGGGCCGGCAGCACGCTGCTCGCCGCGAAGCCCACCGCCGTCGCCCGAAACGAGTTCCCGAACGTCGTCTGCCCGAGCGGCGCCAGCAGGTAGCGCCAGCGCAGCGCCCGGATGGCCAGGCTGGCGCACATCGTCGACAGCGAGAGCGCGAGCCACGCCGGCTGCGCCGACGCGATCGCCTCGGCGACGCCCCACACGTCCACGTTGCGCAGGAAGAGCGCCACCAGACCGGCCGCCAGTGCCAGCACGGCGATTGTGCGAACGGGAATGGACTTCACGTGAGAACGTCCTACTATACCGCCAGTGTTGCCAGCGCGTCCCCCGTCCTGTAATATGCGGCCCTTCTCGCCGCGAGGAAGTACCGTGCCGCTTGCCGCTCCGCTCCTCGACACCGCGCTCGCCGATCGCCAACCCGACCGCCGAGGCAAGGTTCGCGACATCTACGACTACGGCGACCGTCTGCTCATCGTCGCCACCGATCGCATCTCCGCCTTCGACTACGTGCTCGGGTCGGGCATTCCCGACAAGGGCAAGGTCCTGACGCAGATCTCGACGTTCTGGTTCGAGCGCCTCGCGCCGATCGTCGCCAACCACGTGGTCTCCACCGACCCCGACGACTTTCCGGCGGACGCGCGCGCGGCCCGCGACCGCCTCGCCGGGCGCTCGATGCTCGTGCGCAAGACGACGCCGCTCCCGATCGAGTGCGTGGCCCGCGGGTACCTGTCCGGATCGGGCTGGAAGGACTACCGTGCCTCCGGCGCCGTGTGCGGCATCGACCTGCCGGCCGGCCTCCGCGAGTCCGACCGCCTGCCGGCGCCGATCTTCACGCCCGCCACCAAGGCCGAGAGCGGCCACGATCTGAACATCGACGACGAGGCGGCGGCGCGGCTCGTGGGACGCGAGGTGCTCGAGCGCGTCAAGGACCTCACGCTGCGCGTCTACGCCGCCGGCGCCGCGCACGCCGAGGCGTGCGGGATCATCGTGGCCGACACGAAGCTCGAGTTCGGTGTGCTGCCCGGCGACGACCGTCCGGCCGCGGCGCGCCTCATCCTGATCGACGAGGTCCTCACGCCGGATTCCTCCCGCTTCTGGCCGCGCGACGGCTACCGGCCGGGCGGGCCCCAGCCGAGCTTCGACAAGCAGTTCGTCCGCGACTATCTCGAGTCGATTCGCTGGAACAAGCAGCCGCCCGTCCCGACCCTGCCGGAGGAGGTCGTGACCCGCACGCGCGACAAGTACCTGGAGGCGTTTCGGCGCCTCACCGGACGCGAGCTCGCGTGATGCGGGCCGAGGGGGGCCAGTGATCAGCGACCGGCTGGACCGGCTGGTCCAGGAGATGGTGGATCAGGGCGTCCAGTTCGGCGACGCCGTCCAGGAATTCGAGAAGCGCTTCATCGCCAAGGTGTTGGCGCAGGCAGACGGCAGCCTGACGAAGACCGCCGACACGCTCGGGGTGCACCGGAACACGCTCACCCGGAAGATGGAAACGTACAAGATTCGCCGCCGCTAGCACTCCCGTCTTGACTCTGCCAACAGCCGGCCTATAATTAGCAGTCGCGCCTGGCGACTGCTAACCGCCGGGGCCGGGGTTCCACCAGCGCAACATCCGCAGTCAATCACTCACCCGATTCACGGAGAGGACGAGCATGAACGTCAGACCGCTGCACGACCGCATCATTGTTCAGCGCATCGATGAGGGCGAACAGAAGATCGGCGGGATCATCATTCCGGATTCCGCCAAGGAAAAGCCCCAGCAAGGCAAGGTCATGGCCGTGGGCAACGGCAAGACCAACGACGAAGGCAAGCGGACGCCGCTCGACGTCAAGGCCGGCGACACCGTGCTCTTCGGCAAGTACTCCGGTCAGGAGATCAAGGTCGACGGCGAGGAGTACCTGATCATGCGGGAGGACGAAGTGCTCGGCGTGATCGAGGGCGCGCCCAAGAAGAAGTAGCGGCGTCCGTGCCCACGTGAATTCGACGGACCCTGACGGTCCGCTTCTGAGGAGAGACCATGGCAAAGCAGATTGTGTACGGCGAGGAATCCCGCCAGGCGGTGCTGCGGGGTGTCAACAAGCTCGCTGATGCGGTGAAAGTGACGCTCGGCCCGAAGGGCCGGAACGTCGTGATCGACAAGAAGTTCGGCTCCCCCACCATCACCAAGGACGGCGTGACGGTCGCCAAGGAAATCGAGCTGAAGGACCCGCTCGAGAACATGGGCGCCCAGATGGTCCGCGAGGTCGCGAGCAAGACCTCCGACACCGCGGGCGACGGGACGACCACCGCGACGGTGCTCGCCCAGGCGATCTACCGCGAGGGCTCCAAGAACGTCGTCGCCGGGGCGAACCCGATGGACATCAAGCGCGGCATCGAGAAGGCCGTGGAAGCCCTGACGAACGAAATCAAGAAGATGGCCAAGCCGGTCCCGCCGGAGGGTCCGATGGTCGCGCAGGTCGGCACCATCTCGGCGAACAACGACGAGACCATCGGCAACATCATCGCCGAGGCCATGAAGAAGGTCGGCAAGGACGGCGTGATCACCGTCGAAGAGGCCAAGAGCATGGAGACCTCGCTCGACGTGGTCGAGGGCATGCAGTTCGACCGCGGCTACCTCTCGCCCTACTTCGTGACCGATCCCGAGCGCATGGAGGTCGTGCTCGAGAACCCGGTCATCCTGATCCACGAGAAGAAGATCAGCTCGATGAAGGATCTGCTGCCGGTGCTCGAGCAGGTCGCGCGACTCGGCCGCCCGCTGCTCATCATCGCCGAGGACATCGAGGGTGAGGCGCTGGCGACGCTCGTCGTCAACAAGCTGCGCGGCACGCTGCACGCCGCCGCGGTCAAGGCCCCGGGCTTCGGCGACCGCCGCAAGGCGATGCTCGAGGACATCGCGGTCCTCACCGCCGGCAAGGCGATCACCGAGGACCTCGGGATCAAGCTCGAGAATCTCAAGATCGACGACCTGGGCAAGGCCAAGAAGGTCACGATCGACAAGGACAACACGACCATCGTCGAGGGCGCCGGCACGCAAACGGCCATCCACGGCCGCGTCAAGCAGCTTCGCGCGCAGATCGAGGAGACCACCTCGGACTACGACCGCGAGAAGCTGCAGGAGCGCCTGGCGAAGCTCGTCGGCGGCGTCGCCGTCATCAAGGTCGGCGCGGCCACCGAGACCGAGATGAAGGAGAAGAAGGCACGCGTCGAGGACGCGATGCACGCGACGAAGGCGGCCGTCGAGGAGGGCATCGTGCCGGGCGGCGGTGTGGCGCTGCTCCGTGCGGGCCGCGCGCTCAAGAGCCTCAAGCTCGAGGGCGACCAGCAGATCGGCGTCAACATCCTCGCGCGGGCCATCGAAGAGCCGATGCGCCACATCGCGACCAACGCCGGCTTCGAGGGCTCGATCGTCGTCCAGAAGGTCCGCGAGATGAAGGACGAGGACGGGTTCAACGCGCTGACCGACACCTACGAGAACCTGGTCAAGGCCGGCGTCATCGACCCCGCGAAGGTCGTGCGGTCGGCGCTCCAGAACTCGTCGTCGATCGCGTCGCTGCTCCTCACGACGGAGGCGCTCATCTGCGAGATTCCCGAGGAGAAGAAAGAGTCGCCGATGCCGCCGGGAGGCGGGATGGGCGGAATGTACTAGGCAGGACGCCTCAGGGCGCCAGGCCTCGAAGAACACGGGATCGGGGCTCGACGGCGAAGGCCGTCGGGCCCCGTTTTCGTTTTGGGGGCCCTCAGTCCCCTTCGCCGGAACCGGCGTCTATCGGAGGGTGAATGTCAGCTCGATCGTGACGAGGACGGGCACCGGTTCGCCGCGGCGCGTGCCGGGGCGGAAGCGCCACTGCCTGGCGGCCTTGACGGCTTCATCGTCGAGCCCGTAGCGCGGATCGAGCGACCGGACCACGTGGACGTCGCCCACGGTGCCGTCGGTGCGGACCACGCACTCGACTTCGACGCTGCCCTGAATCCGCGCGCGCATCGCTTCCGAGGTGTACTGCGGCTTCACCTGGCGCAGAACCTCGGGCACCGTCACGCCGCTGCCCGGACGGTACGCGCCGCCGCCCGTGCCGCCGCCCGACCCGGGGCCGAGACCCGATCCCTGGCCGGGCCCGATGCCGGTGCCCTGGCCCGTGCCGACGCCGCCGCCGCGGCCCGGCCCGAGCGACGCCGTCGGGGGACCAGGCGGCGCCTCGATCGCGCCGGGCAGGTACTCCGCCGCCGACGCGAGGGTCTGGACGGGTATCTGGACCATTTGAACAGGATTCGGTTCGGGCTTCTTCGGCATCACCGGCGCCACACTGGGCGCCTTCACCGCGGGCACCGTGAGCTTGTCCTTACCCGGCATCTTGGCCTGACGCGGGGGCTCTTTCATCTGATTGCCGCCGCCACCGCCACCGCCGCCCGGACCGGGTTCGGCGAGCCACACCATCGAGTCGTTGATCTTTTCGGGCAGGATCGCCTCGGTGTACCCGTGACCGAGGTGGGCCATGATCACGATGACCAGCACGGCAGCGACGTGGCAGCCGAATGCCACGCCCAGCGCGCCGCGCAGGCGCCCGCGCTGCTGCTCGATGAGGAAAGGAAATTCAGCGGGGTGCGCGCCTTCGACGTGCACGGACAGGTGCCCGGCGGAGGTGCTGACGCCGGCCGTTTCCCGGTTCTCAGCCATCGTCACGCGAAAACTGCCCTATGTTTTATTCTCGCCTACGAGATCCGACGCCGCAACTGCAAAAGCGGTGCCTCGGCGCGCCGTTGCTGCTGATGATTTAGACCGAGAGACTTGCCGGTAGGACTGTCCTCGGATGCCGATGCGAGAATCCGAGAACCTTCAGAACTTTCCAGAACCTTCCAGAACCCGAGAACCCCGAGAACCTCGTCTTACACGCGCCCGGCCCAAGCCCCGATCGCCGCGTTGCCGCCCCCGTACGAATGTAGCACGGCGAGGGCGTCCGCCGCCCGCGGCTCGCTCTGGATCGCGACGAGCACGCCGCCGCGGGCCGCCAGGGCCTCGAAGATGCGACCGTCGTGCGCCTGGAACCCCACACGCCGCATCGTTCCGGCAATCCCGAGCTTGCCGAGATCGCGGGCAGTGCCTTGCAGAGCGTCGATGAGGGAGCCGCGCGCGAGCACGGCGCCGAGGGGCGCAATCTCGAGCCGTGTCCCGGCGCCGCCGAACACGCGCTCGATGAGGACCGAGATGTCCGGAGATTCCTTGGCGAGAATCGTCAACGCCTCGGCCGGCAACCCGATCTGCTTGAGCGCCTGGAGGCCCTTTTCCGCCCACGCCGCGTCCTGAAAGACGGCAACCGTGAACTGCGCGGTGTCGACTGCGTGCATGGCGTGTAATGTATCACGAGAGCGATTGATGACCGCGGCCACCGACATCGCGATCGTCGGCGCGGGCCCCGCCGGCGCCTGGGCCGCCTGGCGGCTCGCCCGCGCCGGCGCCCGCGTCGCGTTGATCGACGCCTCGCATCCGCGCGAGAAGCCGTGCGGGGGCGGTGTCACGGGGCGCGCGCTGGCCGAGGTCGCCGACGCGGTCGCCCCGGGCTCGCTCGCGGCGGTGACCGTGCGCGAGGCGCACTTTCTCGATCGTCACGGCGACCAGCCTGCGGTCGTCGCGCTAGGTCCGGTCGCGGGCGGCCCGGGCCTCGACCGTCGGCCGCTCGTCGTGGCCAGTCGCGCGGAGCTCGACGGCCGGCTGCTCAGCGCGGCGTGCGCCGCCGGCGCCACGCTGCTGGCCGCGCGCGCGCGCGACGTGAGACCCCACGCCGGCGGTTTCGACATCGCGACGACCGCAGGCACCGTTCGATCGAGGTTCCTGATTGGTGCCGACGGCGCCGGCAGCCTCGTCCGCCGGCGCCTGGCGCGGGCGCTCTCCCGCGACCAGATCTCGATCGCGACCGGCTACTTCGCGCACGGCGCCACGTCCGATTCGATCGTCATCGGCTTCCTCGACGATCCGCCGGGCTACTTCTGGTCCTTTCCCCGTCCGACGCATCTGGCCGTCGGCGTCTGCGCTCAGGCCGATGCCGGCGCCACGTCCGCGGCGCTTCGCCTGCGCATCGGCGCGTGGCTCCGCGCGCGCGGGCTCGCCGACGACGTCGCCCTCCAGCCGTACGCGTGGCCGATTCCGTCGCTGACCGTGGAGGGCCTGTCGCGCAACCAGGTGAGCGGCCCCGGCTGGTGCCTCGTCGGCGACGCCGCGGGGCTGGTCGACCCGATCACCCGCGAAGGCATCTACTTCGCGCTGGAGTCGGGGCGCCTCGCCGCCGACGCGATCGCCGGCGGCGGCGCATCCGCCGCGCGGTACGCCGAGGCCGTCCACGACACGATCGGGCCGGAGCTGAGGCGGGCGGCCCGTCTCAAGGCCGGCTTCTTTCGCCCGCGATTCCTCGGTCTGCTGGTCGACGCGCTCCGGCAGAGCCCCGGGGTGCGCGCGGTGATGGCCGACCTGATCGCCGGCCGTCAGCCCTATCAGGGCCTCGCGTGGCGGCTGGGCCGGACGTTCGAACTCGGGCTCGCCTGGCGGCTTCTGCGACAGTCGTAGATAAAGAACCGGACGTCTCCCGGTTCCTCGGGTCCCGGAGTTCTGCCCGGTTCGAAGGATGGTACAGATCTGGGCCGAGGTACCGCTCATGGGTTCGATTGGACTGCCAGAACTGCTCGTCATCCTGGCGATCGTGGTCGTGATCTTCGGCGCCAACCGCCTGCCCGGCCTGGGCCGCGGAATCGGGTCCGCCATCAAGAACTTCAAGGACGCGGTCAAGGACAAGTCGGACGAGTAGCCGCGGCCTAGCGCCGCGCCCGTCGCTCCCGCCGTCCGGGACGGCCCTTCTTCTTCCTCTGCATGTCGTGCTTCGGCTTCGCCCGCGATCGTCGCGGTCCGGCCGCGCCGTCCCTCACGCGCGCGAGGATCTCCACCAGTCCGAGCTCGATCTGACGCGTGTCCATGTTCACGCGCAGCACCTGCACCTTCACCCGGTCGCCGAGCCGGTACACCCGCTGGGTGTTCTCACCGCGCAGCAGGTGGCCGCTCTCGACGAACCGGTAGTAATCGTCCGCCATCGTCGACACGTGAACGAGGCCTTCGACGAAGTGCTCCACGAGCTCGATGAACAGCCCGAAGGCCGCGACGCCCGTGACGTAGCCCTCGAATTCGTCGCCGACCTTGTCGGCCATGAACTTCACTTTCTTCCACTGCAGCAGCTCGCGCTCGGCGTCGTCGGCCCGGCGCTCGCGCTCGGAGGTGTGGCGGGCGACTTCCGGCAGTTCGTCGGTCCACTCCTCGCGGGCCTCGGGGGTGAGCCCCCCGTGCCGCGCGAGGCGCAGGGCGCGGTGCACCACGAGGTCGGGATACCGGCGGATGGGTGAGGTGAAGTGCGTGTAGCTCGGCGCGGCCAAGCCGAAGTGCCCGAGGTTCTCGGCCGCGTAGCGCGCCTTCTGCATCGTACGCAGCATCAGGAACGCGATCGGCTTTTCCTCGGGCTTGCCCTCGATCTTCTCGAGGAGCTTCTGGAAGTGGCGCGGGCGGATGGCCGTGGGCGGCGCACCCAGACTGTAGCCGAAGCCGCCGACGAACTCCTCGAACTTCTCCACCTTGAGCGGATCGGGGTCCTCGTGCACACGGTAGAGCGCCGGCGCACCGGCGCCCTCCAGGTGCGACGCGACGGTCTCGTTGGCCAGGAGCATGAACTCCTCGATCAGGCGATGCGCCACGTTGCGCTGCAGCGCGATGATCGCCTCGACCACACCGCCCTCGTCCACGATCACCTCGGCCTCGTTCAGGTCGAAGTCGATCGACCCGCGCCGTCGCCGCGCGTCGTTGAGCACGTGGAAGAGCTCCTCCATCAGCTCGAACGAGGGGACGAACCGCTCGTACCGCGCGCGCAGCGCGGGATCGCGATCGGTCAGGATCGCGTTCACCGCCGTGTAGGTCATGCGCGCGTCGCTGTTGATCACGCCGTCGTGCAGCTCGTAGCGGACCACGTGGCCGTGCCGGTCCACCTCCATCAGGCACGACTGGACCAGACGGTCGACGTGCGGGTTCAGGCTGCAGAGGCCGGTCGCGAGCTCCGCGGGGAACATGTGCACGGCCCGCTCGGGGAAGTACACCGACGTGGCCCGCTCGTACGCTTCGCGGTCGAGGGCGCTGCCGTCCTCGACGTAGTGCGAGACGTCCGCGATGTGCACGCCCAGCCAGTAGTGCCCGTTGGGCAGTCGATCGATCGTAATCGCGTCGTCGAAGTCGCGCGCGTGCTCGCCGTCGATCGTCACGGTGAGGACGTCCCGGAAGTCCGTGCGGCCCCGGATGTCGCGCGGCGACACCGTCTCGCCGAGCGCCTGGGCTTCCGCAACCGCCTCGGCCGAGGGCGCGTCGGGAATCCCGTACTTGCGGATGATGATCTCGGTGTCGACCCCAGGCGCGTCGACGTCCCCGAGCACCTCGGCCACCCGCCCGATCGCGCCCCGCGTGGTGGTCGGCCAGCGGGTGAGCTCGACGCTCACCATCTCGCCGGGCGACGCGCCGCCCTCCTGTCCGGGCGGCACGACGATGTCCATGAGCACCCGGCGATCGAAGGGCACGACGTAGCCCATCGCGTGCTCGTCGCGATCGTAGCGGCCGATGATCCACTCGCCGCTCCGCTCGAGGATGCGGATCACGCGGCCCTCGACGCGCCCGCCCTCTTTGATCCGCTCGAGGCGCACGACGACGCGGTCGCCGTGCATCGCGTCAGCCAGGTGCGACCCCGGAATGTAGATGTCGCCGCCCGCATCGAGGGGCCGCTCCGGCGTGACGAAGCCGTACCCGGCCGGGTGCGTCTGGAGGCGCCCCACGTAGAGGTCCATCTTCTCGGGCAGACCGAACCGGTGTCCTCGGATCTGGATGAGCTCGCCGGATGCGACGAGCTGCTTGACGTGGCGCCGGAACGAGGCCCGCTCCTCGCGGGGAATCTTCAGGATCTGCAGGAGCTCCCGCATCGCCGCCGGATGGTGCACCCGGTCGCGCATGAGGACGAGGACGTGGTCGCGAGAGAGCATGAATGGCTAGGCTAGCAGAATGACCTGGAGGTCGCCGACATTGGTACCCGTGGGCCCTGTGCGGACGAGATCCCCGAGCGCCTCGAAGAAGGTGTACGAGTCGTTGTCGCGGAGGAACCGCGCCGGATCGAGGCCCAGCGCCCGGGCACGCGCGATCGTCGTCGAGTCCGACACCGCGCCGGCCGCATCCGTGGGACCGTCGATGCCGTCGGTGCCGACGCTCGCGAGGGCGGCCTCCGACATCCCGTCGAGCAGGGGCGCGGCCGCGAGCGCGAGCTCCTGATTCCGCCCGCCCCGCCCCCGGCCGGTCACGTGGACCGTGGTCTCGCCGCTCGCCACGATGCACAGCGGGCCGCGTCCGTTCACGGCCCGCGCGAGCGCCGCGCGCGTCCACGCCTCCCCGGCGCGCCGGGCGTCGCCCTCGACCGGCTCGTCGAGCCGATCCACCCGGTAATCGCGCTCGGCGGCTTCGGCGGCCGCGCCGGCCATCGCGTCGGCGCGGCTGCCGATCAGATGCCACGCCGCCCGGGTCAGCCGCCCGTCGCCCGGCTTGGGCGTCTCCGGCACCCGCCCCGCGGCGCCGGCCTCCAGCCTCCCGACGACCGCCACGGGATACGCCGACACGCCGCCGAAGTCGCGGAGCATCCCGAGCGCATCGGCGAACGTCGTGGGATCCGCCGCCGTCGGCCCCGAGCCGATGTCGCAGGGCGCGTCCCCGATCACGTCCGAGATGGCGAAGGTCGTCACCGGACCGGCCGCCTTCGCAGCCAGCCAGCCCCCCTTCACGTCGGAGAGATGCCGCCGCACGGTGTTCAGCGCGTGTATGTCCGCTCCGCCGCGCAGCAGTCGATCCGTCGTGGCGCGCATGTCGTCCAGCGAGACGCCCTCCGCCGGCGCCTCGAGCAGGGCCGAGGCGCCGCCCGAGAGCAGGACGACCAGCGTCTCGCCGGCCTCGAGGCCCTCGGCGATCTCGAGGGCGCGCCGGCCGGCCCGTGCGCTGGCCTCGGTCGGGACGGGATGTCCCGCCTGGAGGTACTCGAGGGGGCCTGCCGCCCCACGGGGCTCCGGTGTGGCGACGAGCCCGCCGCGGACCGATCCGCCGAACCACGCGAGCGCGGCGTCGGCCATGGCGGCGGAGGCCTTGCCGGCAGCGAGCAGGCGGACGGGTCCCGGGAGCGCGGCGGCGGCGAGCGCGCGCGTCAGGAGGGGTCCGGTGCCGGCCGCGCGGATGCCGGCTCTGACGATGGCCAGAAGATCGTGTCGAAGGCGCGCGAGTTGTGGAGTCAGTTCAACTGCTTGGGATCCGACCAGGCGGAAAGCCCGGTCACGACGTCGAATTTCTTGAGGAGGTTGCTGAGGACTTGGCTGGCGTTGGCCTTGGTGCAGAGCTGGTCGAGGTCGGCCATGATGCGTGCTAGGGCGGCCTCAACCCCGGTAATGGCGCCCTCCGAGTAATACGGGCGCTGCTTCTGTAGACATCGGTGGTGCTTGAGAAACTCTTCTCTGTAGAACTCGGTGAGGGTGGAGGCGGTGTGCTGCGCGCTAATCGGTCTCGAGTCGGTCACGTAACGTGGCATGCAGGTCCTCGAGAGAAACTACCCAGCCGCTACTGCCGAGTGTAGTGCCGTGAGAAAACGTGTGTCAAGAAGACTATCCCTGCCACGCGGCCACCATCCCCCCGACGCAGCCGACGACCATCCCCCCGACGACCAGCGCGAGCGCCAGCTCGAAGGGCAGGAAGCGGACCGAGGACAGGTTGATGGCCGCGGCCAGCGGCTCCAGGTAGCGCACCCGCACGGCCACGAAGAGGGCCCCGAGAGCCGCCAGGGCCACCACGGCACCGATGCCGCCCTGCAGCACGCCCTCGACGATGAACGGCCCACGGACGTAGGCCTGCGGCGCGCCGACGAGCCGCATGATCTCAATCTCGTCGCGGCGCGCGTAGAGCGCCAGGCGCACGACGTTGGCGACGGTGAGGGCGGCGGCCAGCGTCAGGATCGAGCCCAGGAGCACCCCGATCGTCCGCACGATGCCGACCGCCCCGAGGAGCCGCGACAGCCACTGCTGGTCGTAGCGGACGTCGACGACGCCGGGCAGCGACCGGAGCGACGCGGCGAGGCCCCCGGCGCCGGTCCGCGCCTGCTCGGTCGGCTGGAGGCGGAGCTCGTAGGACGCCGGCAGCGGGTTCGCGTCCAGCGTGCCGATCACCGACGACAGGTCGCCGAAGGTCTCGCGGAAGCGCGCCAGGGCGTCGCTCTTCGAGACGTATTCGCGCGCGGCGATGACGGCCCCCGGGGCGAGCCGGGCTTCGATCGCCGCCCGCTGTTCGGCGCTCACCCCGTCGGCCAGGTACACCGACATCTCGGCGCTCCGGCTCCATTCGGCGGCGAGACGCTCCAGATTGAGCGTGACCATCAGGAAGCCGCCGAGCACCGACAGCGCGAGGGCGATCGTGCCGGTGGACAGCATGCCGGACCGCCGGCCGCGCCACAGGCTGACGAGCGCTTCGTCGAGCGAGTAGCGCAGCGCCCGCATCAGGCCACCTCCACGATGCGGCCGTGGTCGAGCGTGATCGCCCGTCGGCCGACGCGGCGGATCAGCTCGCGATCGTGCGTGGCCACCACGACCGTCGTGCCCCGCGCGTTGATCTCGCGGAACAGGTTCATGATCTCGAGCGACAGGTCGGGATCGAGATTGCCCGTGGGCTCGTCGGCCAGCACGATCTGGGGCTCGTTGACGAGGGCCCGCGCGATGGCGATCCGCTGCTGCTCGCCGCCCGAGAGCTCCTCCGGATACGCGTTGATACGGTGCTGCAGCCCGACCCACTTGAGGACCTGGAAGGTCTTGCGCTGCTGCACCGACACGGGCGTCCCCAGCACGCGCATCACGAACGCCACGTTCTGGAACACGTTGAAGCGCGGGATCAGCCGGAAGTCCTGGAAGACGAACCCCACGGTCCGGCGGTACGCCTGGAGCTGCGATCCGCCCATCGCGCCCAGGTCCTGCCCGAGCACGCGCAGTTGTCCCTCGCTCGGGCGATCCTCGCGCAGGACGAGCCGGAGGAATGTCGACTTGCCGGCGCCGCTCGCGCCGGTCAGGAACAGGAACTCGCCCTTGTCGATCGTGAGCGACAGATCGCGCAGGGCGTACACCCCTTCGCGATACAGCTTCGACAGGTGCGCGGCCTCGATCACGACGCCGTCTCCAGCGCGCGCCTGAGGATCTCGTTCACGCGCTTCGGATTCGCCTTGCCCTTCCCCGCCTTCATCACCTGCCCGACGAGGAAGCCGACCGTCGCCGTCTTGCCGGCGCGCACCTGGGCGACGGCGTCGGGATGCGCCGCCAGGACCTCGGCGACGAGCGCCTCGAGCGCGCCCTCGTCGTCGATCTGGGTCAGGCCTTCGGCCGCGACGATGGCATCGGCCGGTCGACCGGTCGCAATCATCTTCTCGAAGACGTCCTTGGCGATCGACCCGCTGATCGCGCCTTTGTCGACGAGCGCGAGGAGGCCCGCCAGCCGCTCGGGCGCAACCCGCGTTCGCAGATCGGCGGCGGTCGCGAGGCCCTTGGCGTTCATCGTGGCCCGCACGGGGCCGAGCAGCCAGTTCTTGACGGCCTTGGGCTCGGCGCCGGCCGTCACGGCGTCCTCGAAGTACACGTCCAGCCCCTCGGCCACCTGCGTGAGCGTGACGACGTCCGCCTGCGGCAGCGCGTACACCGCCTGGAGCCGCCGCCGCCGGGCCGCCGGCAGCTCCGGCAGCGTGGCGCGCAGCGCGGCCACACGCGCCCCGTCGACCACGAGCGGCGGCAGGTCCGGCTCGGGGAAGTACCGGTAGTCGTGCGCCTCTTCCTTGCTGCGCATCGAGAACGTGCGCCCGCCGGCCGCGTCCCACAGGCGCGTCTCCTGGACCACGCGGCCGCCGCCGTCGACGACGTCGATCTGACGCGCGATCTCGTACTCGAGCGCCTTCTCGAGGAAGCGGAACGAGTTCAGGTTCTTGAGCTCGACCTTCACGCCGAGCGCCTCGGCGCCCGCAGGCCGGATCGACACGTTCGCATCGCAGCGGAGGCTGCCCTCCTCCATGTTGCCGTCGTTGACGCCGAGCGCCATCAGCATCTCGCGCAGATAGCTGAAGAACGACGCGGCCTCGCCCGGCTGGCGCAGGTCCGGCTCGGTGACGATCTCGATGAGCGGCACGCCGGCGCGGTTCAGGTCCACGTAGCTGCGGCGCGACGAGTCCGGAAAGCCCTCGTGCAGCAGCTTGCCGGCATCCTCCTCGAGGTGCACGCGCGTGATGCGGATGTCGCGGTCCGGCGTCCAGTAGTCGCTCCCGGCGGCGACGACGCCCTCCTCGGCGAGCGGGCGATCGTACCTGGGAGATCTGATATCCCTTTGGCAGGTCGGGATAGAAGTAGTTCTTGCGCGCGAAGATCGAGGTCTCGCGGATCGCGCAGCCGAGGGCGAGCCCCGCCCGCACGGCCGCGTCGACGGCCGCCCGGTTGAGGACCGGCAGGGCGCCGGGCAGCCCGAGGCACACCGGACAGACCTGCGAGTTCGGCGGCGCGCCGAACGTGGTGGGGCAGCCGCAGAAGATCTTCGACGCGGTGAGCAGGTGAGCATGGACCTCGAGGCCGATGACCGGCTCGTACTGCCTCACGCGCGGGGCCCCGCGTCGGCGACGTCGGTCGACACCGCGCCGGCGAAGGCGCGGAAGTTCTCCTCGAACATCCGCGCGAGCTTGAGGGCCTGGGCGTCGTAGTCGGACGGGCTGGCCCAGGTCTCCCGGGGACGCAGCACCGCCGCGGGCACGCCCGGGCAGGCCGTCGGCACGTCGAGGTTGAAGCGGCAATCGCGCGCGAACGGCACGTCGTCGAGCGCGCCCGACAACGCCGCGCGCAGCATCGCACGCGTGTGCCCGATCGCCATCCGGCGTCCGACGCCGTAGGGCCCGCCGGTCCACCCCGTGTTCACGAGCCACACCCTGGCGCCGTGGCGGGCGATCTTCTCGCCGAGCAGCTCCGCGTACCGACCGGGCGGGAGCGGCAGAAAGGGCGCGCCGAAGCACGTGCTGAACGTGGCCCGGGGCTCGAGCACGCCCTGCTCGGTGCCCGCCACCTTCGCGGTGTAGCCGGAGAGGAAGTGATACAGCGCGGCGTCGGGCCCGAGGCGCGCGATCGGCGGCAGCACGCCGAAGGCGTCGGCCGTCAGCATGACGACGGCCGAGGGGTGCCCCCCCTGCCCCGACGCGACCGCGTTCCCGATGACGCTCAGCCGGTACGCCGCCCGCGTGTTCTCGGTCGCCGACTCGTCGTCGAAGTCGGGCTCGTGGGTGGCGGGATCGACGGCGACGTTCTCGAGGACGGTGCCGAACCCGCGCGCCGCCCGATCGATCTCCGGCTCGTCCTCGGCAGACAGACGGATCGTCTTCGCGTAGCATCCGCCCTCGAAGTTGAAAACGCCGCGGTCGCTCCAGCCGTGCTCGTCATCGCCGATGAGGCGGCGGTCCGGGTCGCTCGACAGGGTGGTCTTGCCGGTGCCGGAGAGCCCGAAGAGCACTGCCACCTCGCCCGACGCACCGACGTTCGCCGAGCAGTGCATCGACAACACGCCCTGGAGCGGCAGCAGGTAGTTGAGGATCGTGAAGACCGACTTCTTGATCTCGCCGGCGTAGCTCGTGCCACCGATGAGAACACGTCGCTCGGCGAAGTTGATCGCGATGACGACGCCCGAGCGGGTGCCGTGGCGAGCCGGATCGGCGGCGAAGGACGGCGCCGCCAGAATCGTGAACTGCGGCCCCCACGGCGCCGCGCCGGCCGCGCGGCGCACGAACAGGTTCCGCGCGAAGAGGCTGTGCCACGCCGTTTCGGTGATCACGCGAATGCCGAGCCGGTAGGTCGCATCCGTCCCCGCCCAGCAGTCCTGGACGTACAGCTCGCGGCCGGCGAGCGAAGCGGTCAGGTCCTGGCGCAGCGCATCGAAGCAGCGCGGGTCCATCGGGTGGTTGACGTCACCCCAGGCGATGTGCGCTTCGCTCGACGGTTCGCGGACGATGAACTTGTCGCTCGGACGGCGGCCGGTGTAGGCGCCGGTCCGGCACATGACGGCCCCGCCGGCCGTCAAGGTGCCCTCGCCTCGCCGGATGACATGCTCGTACAGGGCGGCCTCGGGCAGGTTCCAGTGGGTCCGCACGCCGGACAGCCCCTCGCGATCCAGGGTCGAGTCGCGGTCGAGCCCGGTCGTCATTCAGGCGCCTAAGACGCGAAGGGCCAGTAACATACGGCGAATCCACAAATCGTACTCGTGCCCTTCGGGCGAAGTCAACAACTCCCGTGCTGACGTGAACGTCCGCGGGCGCTAAACTGTTATGCGAGAACCCGGTAAACGAGACTCGACCGCCACCGTAATGACAGGTAGAGACGACATTGTCCGCTGACGAGGCCCAGACCCGCGGCGTCCACCCGGCGGGCCGTGAGGAAACGGTCGGACAGCCCTCGACCGGGCTGACCACACCGATTCCGCCGGCGTCCGCCTTGTCGGAGGATTCGCAGATCGCGGTCGAGATCCGCGATCTCATGGAGCGTGGTGCGATCGACGAAGCCCGCGACCGGTTCGCGGCGCTGGTCGAGACCCATCAGCGACGGGCGCTTCGGATCGCGTACCAGTATCTGCGGGACGCGGCCGAGGCCGACGAGGCGGTGCAGGACGCTTTCGTCAAGGTGTTCACGCACATCGCCTCGTACCGGGAGGCCTGGCCGTTCGAGGTCTGGTTCACGCGCATCCTGATCAACGGGTGCCTGGACCGTCGAAAGGCGCGGGCGCGGCGGGACCGCTGGTTCGTGTCCGCGTCGGGCGACGACGAGCGGGACATTCCGGCCCGGACGGCCGTGGCGCCCGAGGCCGGACCGGAGGCGCGCATGCTCAACCGCGAGCGGCGCGCGAGGCTGGCCGAGGCCATCGATCGCCTGGAAGGCCGGCAGCGGACGGTGTTCATGCTCTGCCACTTTGGTGATTGCACGCCTCGCGACGTGAGTGCCATCACGGGCATCAACGAGTCGACGGTACGCGTGCATCTGTTCAGGGCGGCTCGCAAGCTGCGCGGGCTGCTGGAGGGAGGCCGGTCGTGAATCTGCTGCGCTCCCAACACCTCCATGACGAGGCGCTGGTCGACACCTATCTCCTGGCACGCGCCGGGACGCCAGTCGCCCCGCCGGCCGCCGAACATCTCGCGGACTGCGATGCCTGCACCCGGCGCTACGCCGAGCTCGCGCACGTGCTCGACGACGCGCGTGCATCGGCCGACGCGGATCTCGAGCAGGTCTTCCCCGCCGAGCGCCTCCGGGCCCAGCGGCTGCGCATCGCGCAGCGTCTGTCCCACGTGGGCCGGTCGGCGCGTGTGCTGACCTTCCCGGCCTCGCAGCCCGGCCGCGGGTTGACCTCGTCGGGCCCCAGGATCGCCACGCGGTGGATCGCGGCGGCGGCGGCGGTGGGCCTGTTCGCGGGCGTGGGCGTCGGCGTGTTCTTCGACCAGTCGCGCGCGAGCGGCACGACCGTCGCCGCCCTGCGTCATTCCAAGCCGGTCTCGACCGCCATGGTCCGGCATTCGCCGGCATCGGCCACGCCGGCGCACGCGACGCCGGTCCCGGCCCGCAACGATGCCGACGACGACGCCTTCCTCTCCGACCTGGACGTCGCGCTCGAGAGTCCGCACACGCGCGTGCTGGTCAGCTACGACCGGTTGACACCCCACGTTCGGGACGCGAGCGATTACAGATAAGGGCACCGGGTGTCGGGTGCAGGTGCCGGGCACCAGGTGCCAGGTGCTTGGAGCCGGGTGCTTAGTACCGGGTGCTTAGTGCCGCGTGCTTGGCGCCGCGTGCCGGGCGCCAGGTGCGGTAGTCTAGTGACGATGCCGGCACGTCCCTGCACAGCTCCCGAGGCGTCCCGCACCAGGCAGATGGCCCCGTGCTCGATGCGCCCGCACCCGGGCACCGGGCATCCCGCACCCCGCACCTGGCGCGCGCACCCGGCACCCGGTGCCTGGTGCCCGGCACCGGTGTCTTCATGAGCTCCCTGATCTTCCGCAAGGGGCTGGACCTGCAGCAGGCGGTCGCCGGCCGCCTGGCCGAGAGCTACCACAGCGCCCTCGTCGACCGGATCAAGGCGAACGACTTCGTCCTGCGGAGCGGCCGACTGTCGCTCCACCTCGCGCGTGAATTCGGGTTCTGCTACGGCGTCGACCGGGCGGTGGACTACGCCTACCAGACGCGCGAGCGCTTCCCGGACCGGCGCGTCTGGTTGACAGGCGAGATCATCCACAACCCCCACGTCAACGACAAGCTGCGCGACATGGGCGTCGCCTTCCTGACCGAGTCGCCCGCCGCGATCGAGACCATCGGCGGCGACGACGTCGTGATCCTGCCGGCGTTCGGCGTCACGATCGCCCAGATGCTGGAGCTGGAGCGGCGCGGCTGCACCCTGGTCGACACGACGTGCGGATCGGTGCTCAACGTCTGGAAGAACGTCCGCCGCTACGCCGAGAGCGGCCACACGTCCGTGATCCACGGCAAGACATGGCACGAGGAGACGCAGGCCACCGCCTCGCAGGCCGTCGGCCACGGCGGTCATTACCTCGTCGTCTTCGACGATGCCGAGACCGACGTCGTGTGCGAGTACATCCGGGGCGGCGGCGATCGCGACGCGTTCCTGGCGCGCTTCCACCGGGCGGTGTCGCCGGGCTTCGATCCCGACCGCGACCTCGCCCGCGTCGGGCTGGCCAACCAGACGACGATGCTGATGTCGGAGTCGCTCCAGATCGGCGAGCGGTTGAAGGCCGCGATGATCGCGCGCTACGGGCGCGAAGGCATCGACGATCGCTTCCAGGCCTTCGACACGATCTGCAGCGCCACGCAGGATCGCCAGGACGCGGTCATCGCGCTGCTCGAGACCACGCCGGTCGATCTGATGATCGTGATCGGGGGCTACAACAGCAGCAACACGTGCAATCTGGCGCGGATCTGCGCCGGCACCCGTCCGACCTTCCACATCGCGGATCCGGCCTGTCTGCTCTCCGCCGACGAGATCCGCCATCGCCCGGTCGGCGTCAAGACCGAGAGGATCACTGCGGGCTGGCTGCCCGCATCGGGGGCCGTGGCGATCGGCCTGACGTCCGGCGCCTCGACGCCGGACAATCTGGTGGGTGAAGCCGTCACGCGTCTGGCGGCGGTCTGCGGCGCCCCACTGTGAGTCTCCGAGAGGGCGACGCGGCGGCGGGCCTCAGGGAAAGCGCCGGAACTGCGGCACGAGGAAGGTCAGCAGCGCCGCCAGTCCCCACAGGCCGAACGCGCCGAGCGCGAACGGCGCGAAGCGCGGAACCTGTGTGCTGTACTGCTTCGCGTCGATGGCGCCCACCGCCGCATGATCGATCTCGTCGATCGCGCGGATGATGGCGGCCTCGTTCGAGCCGGCGAAGAACTTCCCGCCCGTCTTCTCGACCGCCGATTTCCAGAGCTCGTCGGGAATGATGGCGCCCTCCCCCTTCGAGTAGTTGGTGCGGACGAAGTAGATCGGGACCTTCGCCGCGACGGCCCCCGCGAGGATGTCGTCGAGCGACCGGCCGTTGACCATGGCGTGGATGTCCTCCCCGTCGGAGAAGATCACCATCAGGTTGCCGGAGGCGTGGAGGAAGCCGAACGCCTTGAAGAGCTGCACGCTCTGGTCGATCGCCTGGGCGATGATGGTGCCCTGATCGGGGAACCGGGCGAACTCGACCGCGTCGCCGATGAGCGAGATGCTCAGCAGGATGTTGTTGTAGTCGTTCGTGAACGGGGTGACGACGTACGCCTCGTTGCCGAACTCGATGAGCGCCATCAGGTCGCGGTACTTGCCGGCCATGCGGAGCTTGACGAAGCGCTGGGCGGCGCCGACGCTCGTGAAGAACGTGGCCTGGGTCTCGGCGAGCGGGTTGAGGTCCTTCGCGGTGAAGGGGACGCGCATGCTCGACGAGGCATCGATCATGATGGCGATGCGACGGCCTTGGTAGGTGACGTCGGTCTTGCCCAGGGGCGTGTACGGGTCCGCGAGGGCCAGGGCGAAGAGCGGCAGGCCGGCGAGGACGAGCACGAGCGGGGTGTGCCGCACGAAGGCGAACGTCGATCCGCGCACCGACTTGAGCAGGGCCGGGACGGCGATCCGGAGCCGGCCGGGGGCGGCGCCCGCGACGGAGCGCAGGACCAGCGCGACGAGCGCGAGTCCCACCATCCCCATGATCAGCAGGCGGGCGGTATCGAGGCGGCTGAAGAGCAGCTCGCCAATCCGCAGGTTTGACAATTCGATGAAAACGTCCCGCACGTCTCTGGCCGACCGGATCGGCGCTGGGAGTGTATCATGCCCCTTACTCGTTCACGGGCAAGGGCTTCCGTGGCTCCCGGGTCTGGCGTAAGTGCTTGTTAGGACGGGCGAAAACGCGCGTAAAACTTTGTCTCCAACTAAACGGCCCACGTCGCGTCATCGTAAATCCTCTCGAGAGTTGGTTTTCAGAGGGTTCACGAAGGTGCACAAGACCCGACAGGTGCTGGCCCGGACGTTCGCGCTGCTCGTCGTGGCGGCGCTCGCCGTGCCGGCCGCGGCGCAGTCGTCGTTCAAGTGGTGGGAGGCGCCCGAGGTCCAGCAGGACCTCAAGCTGACCGCGGATCAGGTGACCCGCATCGACTCGATCTTCGAGGCGGCGCTCGCGCGGCAGAAGAAGAACAAGGTCATGCTCGACGCACTCGAGGCCGACCTGTCCAAGCTCATCGAATCCGACGCCGACGAGCCGACCGTGGTGGCGCAGGTGGACAAGGTCGAGGCGAGGCGGAGCGCCATGAACAAGGAACGGACCTTGATGCTCCTGCACATCCGACAGGTCCTGACGCCGGAACAGCGGGTCTGGTACACGGCGCGCGTCGACAAGTGGCAGCACGATCACCCCCGGCCGCGCAGCTCGGACAACAACCGCAACAACCGCGGGCCACGATAGCTCCAGCGCACGATCAACCGATCCAGAGGAAAGACGTCAATGATGCGGACTCACACGTTTACGGCGGTAGTGACCGCCCTCGCGCTCGCCGCGGCAGCCTCGCCCGCCTCGGCCCAGACGGCTCAGCAGACCCCGACCGAGCTCCACGTACAAGAGCTGATCAAGGAGGCGGTGGCGCGGCTCGACGCGAGCCAGCCGCCCGCCACGACGGCCGCGCAGGCGCAGGGCCAGAACGAACCCGCTCCGCCGACGGTTCCGCTCACGCTCGACGACGCCATCAAGCTGGCCCTCGACCGGAACCTGGACATCGCGGTCCAGCGGTTGAACCCGCAGTTGAGCGACATCTCGGTCGCCAGCGCGCAGGCCGTGTACGCGCCGTCGCTCACCAGCGCGCTCGGCAAGCAGTCGACCGTGCGTCCGCCGACCAGTCAGCTGCAGGTGTCCTCGGGCGGCGGCGGCGTGACGTCGCGGACCATCACGTACAACGGCGGCCTGAGCAAGAACCTGTCGTGGCTCGGCGCGTCGGCGTCGGCCACCCTGAACAACAGCCGCACCACCAGCAACAGCAACAACACCTCGTTCAACCCCCTGTTCTCGTCGAACTGGACGTTCCAGTACAACCAGCCGCTGCTGCGGAACCTCCACATCGACTCGGCGCGCGAGACGCTGGCCGTCAGCAAGATCAACCGCGACATCTCGGACGTCCAGCTCCAGGCGACGATCACGAACACGGTGTCGAACGTGCGCGACGCCTACTGGGACTACGTCTATGCCACGCAGGCGGTGCAGGTGGCGCAACAGTCGGTCGATCTCGCGAACAAGCTGGTCCAGGACAACCAGACGCGCGTCCAGGTGGGCACGATGGCCCCCATCGATGTCGTGACGGCGCAGTCGCAGGCGGCGACGAGCCAGGAAGCGCTCGTGGCCGCGCAGTCGACGGCGCGCACCGACGAGCTGGCGCTCAAGCGGCTCATCGTCTCGGGCACGGAGGATGCGAACTGGAACGCGCACCTCGACCCGGTCGACCGCCCGGACTTCCAGCCGGTGGCGGTCGACGTCGCCGACGCGGTCCGCAAGGCCCTCAGCCAGCGCACCGACCTGGCGATTGCGAAGATGAACGTCCAGGCGAACAGCATCACGATGAACTACTTGCAGGACCAGACGCGGCCCGACGTGACGCTCGCCGCGAGCTACACGACGCAGGGCGTCGGCGGTCCCTACCTGCAGCGCTCCAGCCTGGGGACGCTGGGCAGCAGCGTCGAGCAGACGATTCCCGGCGGTATCGGTGACGCGCTGAGCTCGCTCTTCCAGAACCAGTACCCGGGCTGGAACATGCAGCTGAACGTGACCTATCCGCTCGGCTACAACACCACCGACGCGTCGGTCGCCCGCGCGCGCGTGCAGCTCAACCAGGTCCAGGCGCAGCTCAAGCAGGTCGAGCTCCAGGTGGCGACCGATGTGACCAACGCCGCCATCCAGGTGCGCAACAACGCCGAGGTCGTCCAGGCGGCGCAGGCCGCGGTCAAGCTGGCGCAGCAGACGCTCGACGCGGAGCAGAGCAAGTTCGAAGTCGGCATGTCCACGAACTACAACGTGATTCTGGACCAGCGGGATCTCGCCACCGCGCAGAACAACGAGCTCAGCGCGGTGCGGAACTACCGGAAGGCGCTCGTCGAGCTCGAACGCCTCGAGCAGACGACGCTGAGCAGTTCGGGAATCACGATCATCGGCCGCTAGGGAGCAGACCGTAGACCATTTCCGAACGGCGCCGCGCGATCGCTCTGGCGAGCGACGCCGGCGGCCGGGCGCGAGGCGAACACTGACATGAAAAAGGTGCTTCTCACGATCGTCGTCATTGCGGTCATCGGGGCCGGGGTCGCGGCGTACTACATGCGCCGCGGCGGTGGCGAACCGACCGTGAACACGCTTCCGATCACGCGCGGCCAGATCATCGACGTGGTCGCGTCGACGGGCACGCTGCAGGCCGTCACGACGGTGCAGGTCGGCACCCAGGTCTCGGGCACGATCGAGGAGCTCGGGGCCGACTTCAACTCGATCGTGCACAAGGGCCAGGTGATCGCCCGCCTCGACCCGTCGCTCCTGCAGGCGCAGGTCGAGCAGTCGCGCGCCAACCTCGTCAAGTCGCGCGCCGACCTGGAGCACAACAAAGTCGCCCTCGACGACGCCCAGCAGAAGTACACGCGCGAAAAGGAGCTGGCCAGCCGCAACCTGGTGGCCCAGAGCGACCTCGACGCGGCCAAGGTGGCCGTCGATTCTGCGCAGGCGCAGCTGCAGTCCTCGCAGGCGAGCGTCTCACAGGCCCAGGCCTCGCTCAACCAGTCGCAGGTCAACCTGGATCACGCCGTGATCACGTCGCCGATCAACGGGATCGTCATCCAGCGCAGCGTCGACGTCGGCCAGACGGTCGCCGCCAGCCTCTCCTCGCCGACCTTGTTCATCATCGCGGCCGACCTGACGAAGATGCAGGTCAACGCGACCATCGACGAGGCCGACGTGGGCCGCATCCGCCCGGGCCAGCACGTGACGTTCCGCGTCGACGCGTACCCGACCGACGACTTCATCGGGACGGTGTCGCAGGTCCGCCTCCAGCCGGTCGTCGTGCAGAACGTGACGACGTACGGGACGATCATCGACGTGCCCAACGACGACCTGAAGCTGAAGCCGGGCATGACGGCGAACCTGCGGGTCGAGATCGCGCGCCGCGACGACACGCTCCGCGTGCCGAACGCCGCGCTCCGCTTCCGCCCGACGCCGGACATCTTCGCCGCGCTCAACCAGCCGGTACCGCCCGAGGCAATGAGGAACACGGCCCGCAGCGGCCGTGGCGGGCGCGGCGGCCGCGGCGGACGCAACGGCGCCGGCCCGGGAGGCGGGAGTGCGGCGCCGGCAGGGGCAGCGGCCTCGCCGGCCCCCGGCACGAGCGCGTCGCCGGTCCCGCCGGTCGCCGGAGGGAGCGCGGCGGGCGCCCCGGCGGGAGGCACGCGGGCCGAGAACGGCGGCCGCGGGGGCGGGTTCGACCCCGCCCAGATGATGGACCGCTTCAAGGCAATGACGCCGGACCAGCAGAAGCAGTTCATCGACCGGATGAAGGGCCGCGGCCAGGACGTGACCGCCTTCGAGGCGCTGATGGCGCCGGCCGCGAAGCCGGCCGCGCCGAAGGGAGCCGGGGCCCAGACGATCGACGCGCTCTTCGCGCCGCTCCAGACGGTCGAGACGTCGGGAACCGTGTGGCTCTACATGGACAAGCAGATCAAGCCGGTGCGCCTGCGCCTCGGCATCACCGACGGCACCAACACCGAGGTGATCGGCAGCGAAGTCCAGCCGGACATGGAAGCGGTGACCAGCGTCACGCTGCCCGCCGCGTCGCGCGTGTCGGCCAGCGGCGGCGCCGGCAACCCGCTCATTCCGCAGGGCGGGCGCCGCGGCGGGCCTCCGGGAGGCTTCGGCGGCGGCCGCGGAGGAAGGTAAGCCAGGCCATGGACTCAGTGATCTCGGTCCAGAATCTCATCAAGACCTACGTCGTCGGCGAGGTGGAGGTGCGCGCGCTGCGCGGAGTCAACCTGGAGGTCCAGCCCGGCGAGTTCCTCGCCGTGACCGGGCCGTCGGGGTCGGGCAAGTCGACGTTCATGCACATCGTCGGCTGCCTGGATCGGCCCACCTCGGGCCAGTACTTGCTCGACGGCCAGGACGTGTCGCGCATGTCGAAGGATCAGCTGGCGACCGTCCGGAACAAGAAGATCGGCTTCGTGTTCCAGGGGTTCAACCTGCTGTCGCGCACCTCCGCGCTCGACAACGTCGAGCTCCCCCTGCTCTACGCCGGGTCCAAGCTCAAGATGTCCGAGCGCCACAAGAAGGCCATCGCGATGCTGACGGCCGTCGGCCTCGGCAACCGGACCGACCACCATCCGAACCAGCTCTCGGGCGGACAGCAGCAGCGCGTCGCGATCGCGCGGGCGCTCGTGAACGACCCGTCGATCCTGCTCGCCGACGAGCCGACCGGGAACCTCGATACCAAGACCAGCATCGAAGTGATGGACATCTTCCAGCGCCTGAACCGGGAGCACGGGATCACCGTGGTGCTGATCACGCACGAGCACGACATCGCCGAGTACGGGACGCGCATCGTGACATTCCGTGACGGCCAGGTCGTCGCGGACCGTCCGGTCACGACGCGGCGGGAGGCGAAGGACGAACTGGCGGCCCTGCCCCCGCCCAGCGAGGAAGCGCAGGCGGTGTGACGAGCATCCAGCGGAAGCAAGGAGTCTGAACCGATGTCAATCCTGATGACTCTCCGGATCGCCCTGAAGGCGCTCAACCGCAACAAGATGCGGACGGCGCTCACGATGCTCGGCATGATCATCGGCGTGGCGGCCGTCATCACGATGGTGGCCCTCGGCAGCGGCGCGTCGGCGTCCATCGAGACGCAGATCCAGTCGGCCGGCACGAACATGATCATGGTGAGCGCCGGCAACTTCACCCAGGGCGGGGTCCGCTCGGGGCAGGGCAACGCCAGCACGCTGGTGCCCGAGGACGCGACGGCGATTGCCGACGTGCAGGGCGTCCAGTACGTGTCAGCGGGAATTAACACCCGCGGGCAGATGATTGCGGGCAACATGAACTGGAACACCCAAGTGCAGGGCACCGACGTCGACTACCCGCTCATCCGGTCGTGGAACGTCGACGACGGGTCGTACTTCACACCGCAGGACGTGACGTCGGCGGCCAAGGTCGTCGTGCTCGGCAGCATCGTCCGCGACGAGCTGTTCGGCCCCGGTGTGAACCCGGTCGGTCAGGTGCTCCGCATCCAGAACCGGCCGTTCACCGTGGTCGGCGTGATGGCGTCGAAGGGCCAGTCGGGGATGGGCCAGGACCAGGACGACGTGGCGTTCGTGCCGTACACGACGGTCATGAAGAAGATGCGCGGCGTGACCTACGTCCAGCAGATCACCGTCTCGGCGGCGCGCGCCGACGACGTGCAGGCGACGGCGGATCGCATTGCGACGCTGCTGCGCGTCCGGCACAAGATCGCGCAGGGCGACGACGACGACTTCATGGTGCGCACGATGGAGGAGATGGCGAGCGTGCGGACCGAGTCGACCCGGACCATGACGGCGCTGCTCGCGAGCATCGCCGGCGTGTCGCTGCTCGTCGGCGGGATCGGGATCATGAACATCATGCTGGTGTCGGTCACCGAGCGCACGCGCGAGATCGGGCTGCGCATGGCGATCGGCGCGCGCGGCGGCGACGTGCTGCTGCAGTTCCTCGTCGAGGCCGTGGTACTGAGTCTCGTAGGCGGCGGCATCGGCATCATGCTCGGGTACGGGTTATCGCGCGGCGTGACGATCTGGCAGGGCTGGCCGACATCGGTGTCGACCGACGCCGTGTTCATCGCGTTCGGCTTCGCGGCGTTCATCGGCGTCTTTTTCGGGTTCTATCCGGCGCGCAAGGCGGCGGCGCTCGACCCGATCGACGCGTTGCGGTTCGAATAAGTGTGCGGCGCGGCGGACACGCCGCGTCGGGAGTGGTCCGGAATGCGTTCGGCGGTGGGTCGATCGGTTGCAGCACTCGTGGCAGTGTCGGCGCTCGTCGCCGGCGGCTGCTCCGCGCGGGATGAGGCTCCCGCGCCAGCACGCGGGGGACGGTCGGGCGGCTCGAACGCCGCCGTCCCCGTGACGACCGCCCCGGTCGTCCGCAAGAACGTTCCCCTCGACTTCCAGGCCATTGGCACGGTCCAGCCGTTCTCCACGGTGGCCATTCACGCGCAGATCACCGGCCAGCTGACGTCGGTCTCGTTCAGGGAGGGCGACGACGTCAGACAGGGGCAGGTGCTCTTCACCCTGGACAAGCGCCCCCTCGAGGCGGCGCTCCAGCAGAGCCAGGCGAACCTGCAGCGCGACCAGGCGCAGCTCGTCAACGCGCAGGCGCAGGTCGCGCGCTACGCGGATCTCGACCGCCGCGGGATCGCCACGCGCGAACAGGTCGATCAGATGAACGCCACCGCCGCCGCGCTCCAGGCAACGGTCGGGGCCGACCGGGCCGCCGTGGACAACGCGCAGGTGCAGCTCCAGTACGCAACCATCACGGCGCCGATCGCCGGCCGGACCGGGGCCCTCATGGTGCAGGCCGGCAACCTCGTGCGCGCGAACGACACGACGCCGCTCGTCGTGATCGACCAGGTGCAGCCCATCTTCGTCGCGTTCTCGATTCCCGAGTCCGAGCTCCCCACGTTCAAGACCTACATGGCCAAGGGGGCGCTGAGGCTCCAGGCGCTGCCGCCGACCGCCGCGCCACCGCCGGCCGAGGGCCGGATCACCTTCATCGACAACAGCGTCGATCCCACGACCGGCACCATCAAGCTGAAGGGGGCGTTCGAGAACCACGACGAGCGCCTGTGGCCGGGCCAGTTCGTGGACGTCACGGTGACCCTCGCCGAGGATCCGAACGCGACGGTCGTGCCGACGGCCGCCATCCAGACGGGACCGCAGGGGAACTATGTGTACGTCGCCAAGACGGATCAGACCGTCGACCTCCGTCCGGTCACCGTCGCCCGCACGCGCGGGGACGAGACCGTGATCGACCGCGGCGTGACGCCTGGTGAAATCGTCGTGACCGATGGGCAGATCCGGCTCGTGCCCGGCAGCCGGATTACCGTCAAGAGCACCGCGCCGGCCCAGGCTCCGTCATGAACCTCTCCGCCATCTTCATCCGCCGCCCGATCACCACCACGCTCATCATGCTCGGCATCGTGGTGTTCGGGGCCATGGCGTACCGCCTGCTCCCGGTCAGCGACCTGCCGACCGTCGACTACCCCACGATCCAGGTGAGTGCCAGCCTCCCCGGCGCCAGCCCCGAGACCGTCGCCTCGGCCGTCGCGCTCCCCCTCGAAAAGCAGTTCGCCACCATCGCCGGCATCACCTCGATGACGTCGACGAGCGCGCTGGGCAGCACGAACATCACGCTGCAGTTCGACCTCAGCCGCTCGATCGACGCGGCCGCGCAGGACGTGGAGTCGATGATCGCGAAGGCCGGGCGGAGCCTGCCGCCGCAGATGCCCGCGCCGCCGTCGTACCAGAAGGTCAACCCCGGGGATCAGCCGGTCCTCTTCCTCGTGCTCCAGTCGGCCACGCTGCCGCTTTCGACCGTGGACGAGTACGCGGAGTCGACGATCGCCCAGCGCCTCTCGATGGTCAACGGCGTGGCCCAGGTCCAGGTGTTCGGCGCGGCGAAGTACGCGGTGCGTGTGGACGTCGACCCGCGGAAGCTCTCGGCCGAGGGCATCGGGATCGACGAGGTCGCGAGCGCGGTTCAGGCGTCGAACGTGAACCTGCCGACGGGCACGATGTACGGGCCGTCGCAGACTTTCACGCTGCTCGCCAACGGCCAGCTCCAGCGCGCCGCGGCCTACGGGCCGCTCATCGTCGCCTACCGCAACGGCAATCCCGTGCGGCTCGACGAGGTGGCGCACGTCTACGACGGCATCGAGAACGACAAGTCGGCGAGCTGGTACCAGGGCCAGCGGACGATCTACCTGGCGATCCAGAAGCAGCCGGGCACGAACGTCGTCGAGGTGGTGGACGGGATCAAGGCGCTGCTGCCGGGCCTGCGCGAGCAGCTGCCGCCGTCGATCGACCTCAACGTCCGGACCGACCGCTCGGTGTCGATCCGCGAGTCGGTCCAGGACGTGAAGGTCACGCTGCTGCTGACGATCTGCCTCGTCATCCTCGTGATCTTCCTGTTCCTGCGGAACATCTCCGCCACCCTCATCCCGAGCCTGGCCCTGCCCGCGTCGATCCTGGCGACGTTCGCCGTCATGTACCTCCTCAACTACAGCCTGGACAACCTGTCGTTGATGGCGCTGACACTCTGCGTGGGCTTCGTCGTCGACGATGCCATCGTGATGCTGGAGAACATCGTCCGCCACATGGAGATGGGCAAGTCGGCCATGCAGGCGGCGTTCGACGGGTCCAGCGAGATCGCGTTCACGATTCTGTCGATGACGGCGTCGCTCACGGCGGTATTCATTCCGGTGCTGTTCATGGGCGGCATGGTCGGCCGCCTGCTGCACGAGTTCGCCGTGACGATCGGGGTGGCGATCCTCGTCTCCGGCTTCGTGTCGATCAGCCTGACGCCGATGCTCTGCAGCCGCTTCCTCAATTCGCAGCACGGCCGCGAGCATGGCCGCCTCTACAATGCGTTCGAGGCACTGTTCGACGGCGGGCGCCATCTCTACGGCCGGACGCTCTCGATCACGCTGCGCCACCGCCCGACCGTGCTGGCGATCTCGGTCCTGCTGCTGGCCGGCACGGTGTACCTGTTCATCGTGATTCCCAAGGGCTTCCTGCCCAGCGAGGACCAGGGGCGCATCCAGATCTCGACGCAGGCCACGCAGGGCATCGGCTACGACGACATGGTCAAGCACCAGCTCGCCGTCGGCGACATCCTGGCCGAGGATCCCAACATCCAGGGCTTCAGCAACAACATCGGCTCGGGCCCGGGCGGCGGCGGTCTCAACCAGGGGCGCGTCATGATCGACCTCAAGCCGCGCGCCGATCGGACCCTGGACGCCGATCAGATCATCGAGGAGTTGCGTCCCAAGCTCTCTCAGGTCCCGGGCATGCAGGTGTTCCTCACCAATCCCCCGCCGATCAACATCGGCGGCCAGCGGAGCAACAGCCTCTATCAGTTCACGCTGCAGGACCCGGACACCGACGAGCTGTACCACTGGGCCCCGATCTTCGAGGACAAGGTCCGCCAGCTGAAGGGCTTCGAGGACGTCAACAGCGACCTCCAGCTGAACAACCCGCAGGTTCGCGTCAACATCAACCGGGACAAGATCGCGGCCCTGCAGCTGTCGGTCAACCAGGTCGAGACGGCGATGTACGACGCCTACGGCACGCGCCAGGTGTCGACGATCTACGCCCCCAACAACCAGTACCAGGTCATCATGCAGGTCGCGCCGCAGTTCCAGAACGATCCGGCCGAGCTGTCGATGCTCTACGTGCGCTCGTCGTCCGGGCAGCTCATCCCGCTCGACACCGTGGCCAGCCTCAAGCGGACGGCCGGCCCCCTCTCGGTCAACCACACCGGACAGCTGCCGTCGGTGACGATCTCGTTCAACCTGGCGCCGGGCGTCGCGCTCGGCGATGCCGTGTCCGACGTCCAGCAACTCGCCGCGACGACGCTGCCGTCGACCGTCGCCACGTCCTTCCAGGGCGCCGCGCAGGCCTTCCAGGACTCCCTCAAGGGCCTCGGCCTGGTCCTCGCGATGGCGGTCGTGGTGATCTACATCGTGCTGGGCGTGCTCTACGAGAGCTTCACGAACCCGCTGACCATTCTCTCGGGGCTGCCCGCGGCCGGCTTCGGCGCGCTCCTCACGCTGATGATCGCCCACACGGAGCTGAGCCTGTACGCCTTTGTCGGCGTCATCATGCTCGTGGGGCTGGTGAAGAAGAACGGGATCATGATGGTCGACTTCGCCGTCGGCGCACAGCGGGAGGAAGGCAAGGCGCCCGTCGATGCGATCCACGAAGCGTGTCTGGTCCGCTTCAGGCCGATCATGATGACGACCATGGCGGCGCTCGTGGGCACTCTGCCGATCGCCCTCGGCTGGGGTGCCGGCGCCGAGGCGCGTCGGCCGCTCGGCCTGGCCGTCGTCGGCGGATTGCTCGTCTCGCAGTTCCTGACGCTCTACATCACGCCCGTCTACTACGTGGCGATCGAGCACGCGCGGCGCGCCGTCACCGGCGGCCACCGCGTACAACCCGCGCCCCGGACCCAGCCGCGTCCCGCCGTCTGAGCGCGGCCGCGAAGACGCGACCGTCCTCAGCCGTCCAGGGCCTCCAGCAGCGCACCGATCGTCAGACCCGTGCCGGGGTCGACCAGATCGGGCGCCACCTCGGCGAGCGGTTCCAGGACGAAGCGCCGCCCGCGGAACCGCGGGTGCGGCAGCACGAGGCCCGGCTCCTCGAGGATCACGTCTCCGAACAGCACGAGATCCAGATCGAGGGTTCTGGCGGCGCCCTGGTGGGGGCGCTCGCGGCCACGCTCGCGCTCGATCGCGAGCAGGTCATCGAGGAGCGCGTGCGGCGCCGTCCGGCACCCGCCCACCGCGGCCGCGTTGAGAAACATCGGCTGCGGCCCGGAAACGCCGACGGGCGCGGTGGTGTGATAGCGGGACACCTGGAGGTCGGAGAGGAGATCGTCGAGGCGGGAGGCGGCGAAGTCGAGGTGCGCACGCCGGTCGCCCAGGTTGCTGCCGAGCGAAATCGCGACCTGGATCACCATCACCCCATCACCCCGCCACTACATCACCACATCACTACATCACCACATCACCACATCACCACATCACCACATCACTACATTCTTCTCTATTCCACCCACCGACGGTCGAGCACGCGGCCCTCGGGCGGGGGGTTCCTGGGGTTGTGGCGTCCGAGGACGTCCTCCCGGCCCTCGGCGAGCTGCTCGAAGGCGCGCTGCTGCTCGAGGGTCTCGCCGAGGATGACGCGCAGCATGCCGCGGTGCCTGGCGTGCAGCATCGCGTCCACGCGGGGACGCCACCGCTCGACGAAGGCCGCCGAGTCGCGGGCGTCCTCGCGGAGGATCGCCTCGGCGCCGCCCTGGCGATCGGGCGCCGGCGCGGCGGGCGGCACGTCGGCGCCCAGATCGACGAGCGCGCGGGCAATCCACGAGAGCTGCACGTCCCCGCGGTTGATCAGGTACTGGTAGACGTTGTTGGCGTCGTACTGGGCCATCCGGCGGGCGCCGGATTCGTGACGCAGCACCATCGCGAGCTTGTCGCGGTAGAACTCCTGCAGCAGGTCCGTCAGGTCCGTCACGTCGCCTGTTTCTCCTTGCAGGAGATGCAGACCCGCGTCCACGGGATCGCGTTCAGGCGCGCCTCGGCAATCATCTCGCCGCAGTCCCGGCAGACGCCGTAGGTGCCCTTCTCGATCCGCCAGAGAGCCTCCTCGATCGCCTGCAGGATCTTCGCGTCGGTCTGCTTCAACTTGAGCTGGATGTGGACTTCGTTGTTGCCGCTCGCCTGATCCGCCATGTCCCCCTGGCGGGTGTTGTTCTCCATCGATGCCTGAAGTGGTTTGATGCCGCCGGTGCCGAGGATTTCCGTGCGCTTCCTGAGGAGCGCGTCCTTGTACGCCTGTACGTCCATGCGCCTGAGACTCCTCCAGACGGTGCGGCCCGGACGGGCCCGTTCAAAAATCTCATCATACCTCAGCCCTGCAACCACGCGTACCGTGCGATGAACAGCAGCGCGAAGACGTACACGAGCGGATGCACTTCGCGGCCCCGCCCCGCGCCGAGCTTGAGCGCCGCGTAGGACGTGAGCCCGAACGCCACGCCCTCGGTGATGCTCAGCGTGAGCGGCATCATCACGATCGTCAGGAACGCCGGAATCGACTCGGTCGGATCGTCCCAGTCGACGTGACGGAGGCCGCCGATCATCATCGTCCCCACGAGGATGAGGGCGGGCGCGATCACCGGGTAGAGCGTCACGTCGCCCGCCTGATAGCCGCCGGCGATCATGCGCGCGAGCGGATAGAGGAACAGCGAGGCCACGAAGAGCGCGGCCGTGACGACGCTCGCCAGACCGGTGCGGCCGCCGGCCGCCACCCCGGCGCCGCTCTCGACGTACGCCGTCACGGTGGACGTGCCGAGCATCGCGCCCGCGACGGTGCCGAGCGCGTCGGCGAGCAGCGCCTGGCGCGCGCGCGGCAGGGTGCCGTCGCGCATCAGGCCCGCCTGGTTCCCGACGGCCACCAGCGTGCCCACCGAGTCGAACAGCGCCAGCAGGAAGAAGACGAAGATCACCGCGATCATCCCGGGCGCGAACGCTCCGGCGACGTCCAGCTTGAGGAGCGTCGGCAGGATCGACGGCGGCCGGCTCGCCACGCCGTGGTAATGCACCAGACCGAGCGGCAGGCCGACGAGCGTGCTCGCGAGCATCCCCCAGAGCAGCGCGCCCGGGACCCGCCGCGCCATCAGGATCGACGTGAGCAGCAGCGTGCCGAGCGCCATGAGCACCGGCGCGCGGTGCAGGCTGCCGAGGGCCACGAGGGTCCCTGGAGCACCGACGATCAGCCCGGCCCACTGGAGTCCCACCATCGCGATGAGCAGGCCGATCCCCGCCGCGATCGCGTACTTGATGCCGTCCGGGATCGCGGTGATGAGGCGCTCGCGCAATCCGATGCCGGCGGTGAGGACGAAGATCGTGCCCGCGATCGCCACCGCGCCGAGGGCGATCTGCCACGGCACGTGCATCGCGATGACCACCGAGTAGGTGAAGAAGAAGTTGTGCCCCATCGCCGGCGCGACCGCGATCGGGTAGTTGGCCATGAAGGCCATCAGCGCCGTCGCGAAGGCCGTCGCCACGCAGGTGGCCACCAGCACGGCGCCGAAGTCCATGCCCGCTGACGACAGGAGCGCGGGCTGCACGAAGATGATGTAGGCCATCGTCAGGAACGTCGTGACGCCGGCCAGGATCTCCGTGCGGACCGTCGTGCCGTGCGCGCTGAGCCCGAATTGGCGTTCGAGGAACGTGGTCACGGGCAGCCTCCGTGCTTATTCGGACCGGAGCGTGGCGAGCGGCTTGTGGCGGAGGACGTCGAGGCTCGAGACGAGGCCGATGACGGCCACCGCGACCGCCGTCACGCCGACGCCAGCGATGTGCTCGACCGGGAAGATCCGCCAGGGGATGTCGAGGGCGTAGCGGCTCACGCCCCACGTCAGGGCGATGGCCCCGAGCGAGCCCACCAGCCCGGCCAGCAGACCCAGCACGCCGTACTCGAGGACGAGCATCCTCGCGATGGTCTTCGTGCTGGCGCCGAGCGTCTTGAAGACGGCGGCCTCGTAGACCCGCTGGAACTTCGTCATGGCGACCGCGCCGATGAGAATCAGCCCGCCGCTCAGCAGCACGAGCGCGCCCACGACGGTGATGGCCAGCGTCACCTTGCTCATCACGTCGCGGATGTTCGCGAGGATCTCCTGGAAGTCGATGACCGACACGTTCGGGAACGCCACGACGAGGTCGTGCTGGAAGCGGGCGCGCGCGTCCACGCCGCTCGGACCCTTGAGCGGCGCGATGAACGTCTGCGGCGCCTGGTCGAGCACGCCCGGCCGGAAGACGAACATGAAGCCGCCGCTCCGCGAGTCCTTCCAGTCCACGCGCCGGATGCTCGTCACCTTCGCGTCGATCGTCCGGCCCAGGATGTCGAACCGCACCGTGTCGCCCAGGTCGATGCCGAAGCGATCGTGCAGCCCCTCCTCCACCGACACCTCCGCCTGGTCCGAGGGTCCGTTCCAGAAGTGTCCGGCCACCACCTCCTCGTTGGCCTCGAGGTGATCGCGGTACGTCACCGTGTACTCGCGCGCCAGCGAGCCGCGCGCGCGAACGTCCTCGAAATCGTCGAGGTTCGTCTGCCGGCCCGCCACGCCGGTCACACGGGCCCGCAGGACCGGGATGAGCTGCGCGTGGCTCGCCCCGTGCGCGGGATCGGCGAGAAAGGCGCGCATCGCCCCGGCCTGGTCGCGCTGCACGTCCATCAGGAACATGTCGGGCGCGTCGGCGCGCATCTCGACCGAGAATTCGGCGAGCAGATTCGCCTGGAGCGACCGCACGCCGACGATGAAGAACGCGCCGAGGCCGACGGCGAGCAGGATGACCCGGGTCTGGTTGCCGGGCCGCGACAGGTGGAGCACGGCGTGCCGGAGCGGGAACGACGGCGACTCGGCCAGCGGCGACACCAGGCGTACCAGGGCCTGCCCCGCCAGGAACAGCACGAGCGCCAGCCCCGCGAACCCCAGGCACACGACGCCGCCGACGCGCCACGAGGCGGCCTGCCAGGCCGTCAGGGCCACGAGCCCGCCCGCCACGGCCACGGCCGCCCCCACGCTCGTCCAGTCGCGCCGCCCGCGGGTGGACTCGTCGCGCAGGAGCAGCGAGGGCCGCACAACGCGCACCTGCAGGAGGGGCACCACCGAAAACAGCAGCGAGACGAGGATCCCGATGCCGAAGCCCTGGATCGCGGCGCTCCACGTGATGCCGTAGTGGACGTCCCCCAGCAGGGCGCTCGTCGGGCCGATCGCATAGGGAATCGCCCGGACCGCGACCCAGCCGATGCCCACGCCGAGCAGCGCCCCGGCGGTGCCGAGCGCCAGGATCTGCAGCAGGTAGACGGCGATGATTTGTCCGCTGCGGGCGCCGAGACACTTCAGAACCGCGATGGAGCGCATCTTCTGCAGGATGAAGACGCGCGTGACGCTCGAGACCGCGATCCCGCCCAGGATCACGACAATGAGACCGACCAGGCTCAGGTAGTTCTCCGCGCGGTCGAAGTCCCTGCCGAGCTCGTCGTCGTCGGAGCGGTAGGACCGGACGTTGATGAAGTCGTTGCCGACGTCGTGGCGGAGCGCCGTCACGAGCGGACCAATCTCGCTCTGCGCGACGCGCACCAGGCGCACCCGCCGGGCCCGGCTGCCGAAGCCGATGAGGCCGGTGTCGTCCAGGTCGGCGTAGTCGATGATCACCCGCGGTCCCTGGCTGAAGGCCTCGACGCGCCGGCCCGGCTCGTTCGTGATCACGCCGCGGATGGTGAACCGGCTGGTGCCGATCATCAGCCCGTCGCCGACGCGCAGGTTGAGCATGGCCAGCAGTTCCGGCCGCACCAGCGCGCCGTGGTGCTCGATGAGCGCGTGCACGTACACCTGACCGTCGCCCAGCTCCAGCGTGCCGTAGAGCGGGAAGGCGGCCTGCACCGCCCGCAGCTCGACCATCCGCACCGCGGTGTTCGACGGGTCCGCGGGCCTCACCATCGTCGCCGTCTCGATCGTCTCGGTGGAGATCGCCGCCGCCTCGCGGAGCCGGCGGTCGATGGCGGCTTCGACCTTCGGCGGCCAGTCCCGGTTGGTGGAGATGAGGACGTCGGCCGCGATGAGCGATCGCGCCTCCTGGCCGAACACGGCCCGCACGTCCTGAATCACCGACCGCAGCGCCACGATGGCGGCCACGCCGACCGCAATGCACACGAAGAAGAACAGCAGCCGCCGCCACGCGGCGCGGGTCTCGCGGGCGGCCATCCGGAAGACGAAGCTCATGCCGGAGGCTCCGCCACGCGTCCGTCCCGCAGCACCAGCCGGGCGTCGGCCACCGCCGCCAGCTCGGGGTCGTGGGTGACCATCACGATCGTCGATTCGCGGGCGCGGTGGACGTGCAGGAGCAGATCCAGGATGTGCCGGCCGTTGGTGCTGTCCAGGTTGCCGGTCGGCTCGTCGGCCAGCAGAATCGGCGGGTCGTTCGCCAGCGCACGGGCGAGCGCCACGCGCTGCTGCTCGCCGCCGGAGAGCTGGGCCGGGTAGTGATGCGCCCGGTCCCGCAGACCGACTTCGTCGAGCAGCTCCCGGGCCCGGCGCCGCGGATCCTTCGCCCCCGCGATCTCCATCGGCACGGCGACGTTCTCGTACGCGGTGAGCGACGGGATGAGGTGAAAGAACTGGAACACGAACCCGATCTTCTCACCCCGGAGCCTCGCCAGCGCGTCCTCGTCGAGCTCCGTGATGTCCACGCCGTCGATGACGACGCGGCCCGAGCTGGGCGCGTCGAGGCCGGCAATGAGCCCGAGCAGCGTGGACTTGCCGCTCCCCGACGGTCCGAGCACGGCCAGGAACCGCCCCTTCGGCACGCTCAGGGTGAGCGGATGCAGGATGGTCAGCGGTTCGCTGCCGCTCATCACGGTCTTGGAGACGCCCGTCAGCTCGATCATGGATGCGTGCCGAGAATCGGTCCGACGACCGCCCACACGTTGTCCGCCACGACGCGCGCGCCCGGCGCGGTGGGGTGAATTCCGTCGGCCTGGTTGAGCACGTCGCTGCCCGCGACGCCCTGGAGGAGGAAGGGAATGAGGGGCACGTGAAACTGGCGCGCGAGCGTCGGGTACACGTCGTGGAAGGCGCGGGTGTAGTCCGGCCCGAAATTGGGCGGCGCCTCCATCCCCGCCAGCACGACGCGGATCTTGCGCGCCTGTGCGCGCTCGATGATCGCCGACAGGTTCGCGGACAGTTCCGACGGCGGCAGGCCGCGCAGTCCGTCGTTGCCGCCGAGGGCCACCACGAGCACGCGCACGTCGCCGTCGAGCGCCCAGTCGAGTCGGCTCAGGCCGCCCGCGGACGTGTCGCCCGACACGCCCGCGTTCACCACCTCGTAGTCGAGGCCGGCCTCGTCCACGCGGTGCTGCAGCAGCGCCGGATACGCCTCGTCCTGGCGCAGGCCCAACCCGGCCGTCAGGCTGTCTCCCAGGATCACGATGCGCGGCCGCGACGACGTCGCCGCCGCCTCGACCGGCGCGGCCGGCGATCGAGGCGACCCGGACGACGCGCCCGCAGCCGGCGCTCGCTCCGCCGGAGGCGATCCGCACGCCGAGCTCAGGAGCAGTGCGCCGATCGCGATCCACCGAGCGGCGCCGGGGCTTCCCGTGCGGAGACTCCGAACAGTCACGGCTACAGTATTCTACAGACATGTCCGACGCCACGAACTTGCGCGCGCAGCTGCGCAGCACCCTGCGAATTCATCCCGGCTCGATCGGCGATCGTCTCGACGCCGGCGCGAACGCCGCCGCTGCGGCCGCTTCCGGACTCTGGCACCACGACCCGGCCGCGTGGAGCGCGGATCAGGAAGTCCAGCGCCGCATCGCGGCGCGCCTGGGCTGGCTCACCTCGCCCGAGATCATGTCGCGTGCCGTCCCGCGCCTCGAACAGCTCGGGGCGTCGGTGTCACGCGACGGATTCGAGGACGTGGTGCTCCTCGGCATGGGCGGGTCGAGCCTCGCGCCCGAAGTGCTCCGATCGGTGCTCGGGGCGACCGCCAGCGGTCCCCGGTTCCAGATGCTGGACTCGACCGACCCCGCGGCCGTGCGCGCGGCGGCGACACCGCCCGAACGGACGCTCTACGTGTTCGCCAGCAAGTCGGGCACGACCGTCGAACCCAACATGCTCGCCGGGCACTTCCGCGAGCGCCTCGAGCGGGCGGGGCTGCGCTGGGGCCGCCACTTCATCGCAATCACGGACGAGGGCACGGCGCTGGCACGCCTGGCCGAGACCGAGCGATTCCGCGACGCGTTCATCAACCCGTCGGACATCGGCGGGCGCTACTCGGCCCTCTCGTACTTCGGTCTGGTGCCGGCGGCCCTGATGGGGCTCGACATCGCGGCGCTCGTCGGCTGGGGCCTCGCGATGCTCGAGGCGGCGCGCGACGGCCAGGGTGCCCTCGACAACCCGGCGGTCGGCCTCGGTCTCGCCATGGCGACGGCTGCCCGCGCGGGACGCGACAAGCTCACCCTGCAGTTGCCGCCGGAGCTCGAGGCCTTCGGACTCTGGGTCGAACAGCTGGTAGCCGAAAGCACCGGCAAGCTCGGCACCGGCATCGTCCCGATCGCGGGCGAGCCGAGCGGCCCGAACACGGTGTACGGTCCCGACCGGTTCTTCGCGCGGTTCCAGGTGGGGCCACGGGAGACCGCCCCGCCGGCCTTCCCGGGCGAGGCCCCGGGGGCGGACATCGAGCTGCGCGAGATCACGGCGATCGGCGCCGAGTTCGTCCGCTGGGAGATTGCGACGGCGGTGGCGGGCGCGCTGCTGCACATCAACCCCTTCGACGAACCCAACGTCCAGCAGGCCAAGGACGCAACCTCGCGGCTGCTGGAGGGCGTCAAGGATGGAGGCCGCCTGGCCCTGCCGCCGGCCGACCGCACGCTCGACGGCGTCACGCTGACGCTGACGCCGGCCGCGCGCGACCTGCTCGGCCAGGAGCCAGCCGACGCGATCCTGACCCTCGTCCGGCCCGGCGACTACGTGGCGCTGCTGGCGTACGTCGGCCACGACCGGGCCCTGGCAACCGAGCTGACCGTGCTGCGGAGGAGGATCCTCGACGCCAGCCACGCCGCGACGATGTTCGGCTACGGACCGCGTTACCTGCACTCGACCGGCCAGCTCCACAAGGGCGGGCCGAACACGGGGGTGTTCGTGCTGATCTCGGCCTCACCCGCCGAGGACGTGCCGATTCCCCACCAGCCGTTCTCCTTCGGCACGCTGGAGCTGGCGCAGGCCCTGGGCGACTTCCAGTCGCTCGCGGGCGCCGGCCGGCGGGCGGTGCACGTCCACCTGCCGTCGCCCGATCCGGGGCGCCTCCATCGGGTCGCCGCCGCCCTGGCGGCGCGCCTCTCGCCCGCCACCTGACGCCGAGCCTTTTCGCTATACTCGCGACGTGCCCCCGTCCTCGGTGCAGACGCTGCTGTCGAGAGCGGAAGCCGCCCTGGAGCGCGGCCGGGGAGACGAAGCCGCCTCGATCCTGACGCCGGCCCTGCGGGCGCCCGGACTCAAGCGCGAGGACGAGCTGGCCCTTCGGGTCGCGCTCGGCGAGGCCTGGCTGCAGCAGGACGACGTCGACCAAGCGGCCACGGCGCTGGGCCGGCCGCCCGACACCGTCCGCGAGAGCATCGCGCACGGACGCCTGGCCGCGCTGTGGCGCCTGCACGGCCGCATCGCGTTCGCGCGCGGCGACCAGTCGCGCGCCATCGCGCTGCACGGCCGGTCGCTTCGCGAGGCCGAGGTCGCGCACGACTCGCGCGCCATCGGCCTCGCCCACTTCGAGCTCGCCCAGTGCTACGGCCAGGTGGGCGACGCCGCCATCTTCCGCGAGCACATCTCGAAGGCAGCCTCGGCGCTCCATGCCGCCGACGACCGCCGGCACCTCGCGCTCGCCCACTCCCTCTCGGGCGTCGCGCTCGCGCAAATCGGCCGCTACGCCGAAGCCGGCGCGGCCCTGAAGCAGGCCGAGCGGCTCGCCTCGAAGATTCCGGCCGACGACGTGGTCGCGACGGTGTGCACGAATCAGGCGATCGTGTCGATGTTCGAGCACCGCTACGAGCAGGCGCTGTCGCTCATCGAGCGGAGCGTCGCGCTGCACGAGGCCTGCCGCGCCGGTCATGGGCTCGCCGTCGCGCTCGGCACCCTGGGGCAGATCTGCGTCCACGTCGGCGACCTCGAGCGCGCCGAACGCGCACTCAATCGCACCCTCGAGCTCCGCAGCCCGATCAAGTTTCACGAGACCACGGGCGCCGTGTACGACACGCTCGCCCAGATCCACCTGATCCGCGGCGAATACGACAAGGCCGAGGACGCGCTACGCCGCGCCGGCGACGCGTACGGCGGCTACGGCCGCCAGGCAAGCCGCTGGTACGAGTGGTCGATTCGCGTGCTGAGCGCGCGCCTCGCCCTCAAGCGCCTCCGGCTGGACGAGGCGATCGCACAGGCCGACGAAATCATCGGAGCCAGCGCGCCGCCGGCCGACCGCCTGCAGGCGACGCTGATTGCGGCCGAGGCGCTCATCGGTGCCGACCGGACGGACGAAGCCCGCCAGCGGCTGGGGGCGGCCGCCGAGGATCTGGACCCGAAGACCGGCCCCGCGGCATGGGGGGAGTACCTGCGGCTGCGCGGCGCCCTGCATGCCAAGAGCGGCCGGCCGGCCGACGCGTACCACGACTTCTCGCAGAGCGCCACCCTGCTCGACCTGCTCGGCGAGCGCTACCAGTCGGCGCTCAGCCTGCTGGCGCTCGGCCGCCTGCTGGCGCACGCCGGCGCGCGGTCCATGGCCGAACGCCAGCTCGGGCGCGCGCGCGAGATCTTCGCACGCCTCGGCGCCCGCCGCGACCTGCAGGACACCGAGGCCGCGCGCGAGCTGCTCGGCGCCACGGGCTCGGGCGAGGCCGTGGTCTCGCCCGCCGACGCCGACGACGCGGTCGTGCGGCGGCTGGTGGACGCCGCGGCGCTGCCGGATCTGCTGGGCCGCGAAACCGCGTCCGCGCTCCTCGAGGCGGCCGACGGCGACGCCGCCGCCATCTACGTGCAGGCCGGCAGCGGCGACGTCCGCGTGGTCGCCACGGCCGGCTGCGACGCCTCGGCCGCGCAGCGGCTCGCGCGCAGTGCCGTCCAGGGACAGGCCTACGGGCGCGGCGCGCTCCTGGTGCAGCCGCTCGGCCGCGACCGCGAGGGTGCCCGCTTCGGCCTGGTCGCCTCGCCGCGTCCGATTGGCAACCTGGCGGCGCGTCGCATCGCGATGATCGCCGCCGTGGCCGAGCAGGGGTTCGCGCTGTGCGCCGCGCGCGAGCGCTCGGTCGTGCCCGCCGGCCTCGACATGGACCGGACGCTCGAGCCGCTCATCCCCGGGTTCCTGGCCACGAGCGCCGCGATGGCCCGCGTCGTGGAGCAGATCCAGCGTCTGCAGGGCAGCGATCTGACCGTGCTCGTCACGGGCGAGAGCGGAACCGGCAAGGAGCTCGTGGCGCGCGCCATTCACAGCGGCTCGCACCGCAGCGAATCCCTCTTCCTGCCCTACAACTGCACGACGACGGGCCGCGACCTCGCCGACAGCCAGCTCTTCGGCCACCGCCGCGGGAGCTTCACCGGCGCCGTGTCGGATCAACCGGGCCTGGTGCGCTCGGCGGCCGGAGGCACGCTGTTCCTCGACGAGATCGGGGACCTCGCGCCGGAGGTCCAGCCCAAGTTGCTGCGGTTCCTCGAGCAGCAGGAGATCATGGCCGTCGGCGACACGCGCCCGCAGCGCGTGGACGTCCGAGTCCTCGCCGCCACCAACGCCGACCTGGAGCAGCGCGTCGCCGAGGGCCGGTTCCGCGAGGACCTCTACTACCGGCTGAACGTGTTCCGGATCCACATCCCCGCCCTCCGCGAGCGCCGCGAGGAGATTCCGCATCTCTGCGCCTACTTCCTGCGCCAGTCCGCCGTGCAGCTCGGCAAGCCCGACGTGCAGTTGAGCCCCGAGGTCCTGGAGCTCTTTTCCCAGGTACCGCTGGCCGGGAAATGTCCGCCAGCTCCGCAACGAGCTCCAGCGCGCCGTGGCGCTGAGCCCGGCCGGTGGCATCATCGAGCCGACCCACCTGTCGCCGGAGATCGCGGCCACCGACGCTCCGCCAGCGCCCGCCCCCCCGCCCAGACCGCCCGTGATGGCCGTGAACCTGGCCAGCGCCGTCGAACAGCTCGAGCGGGATGCGATTCGCTCCGCGCTGGCCCGCAGCGCGGGCAATATCTCCGCGGCGGCGCGAACCCTCGGCGTCACGCGCCGCGGTCTCTATTTGAAGTTGCGACGTCTCGGGCTGGAGAATCAGCCTGAAATGGATACAAATTAATCGGTCACCAAGTATCCACAACAGGCGAGTATGGATACCAAATGTCCATATCCAGGCCGCCTGTCAGATTCATTAATTCACATAACTATCGTATCTACTTGCACTTGCAAGAGCTGTCGCAACCCGTTCCCCGCCTTCGGCGGGTCGGCGCGATCCTTGATAGAAGGAACCCCAGAAAGTGTGCAAACCAAGGGGGATTCCGTGAAAGAGACCTGGATGGGCAAGCAGACCGGCCAACCGAAGCGCGCGGCGGAGCGGCACAAGGTCGCGCTGGGCGGAAGGCTGACCTGGAAGGACGAGCGCGGCGCCACGCGCTTCGTGAGCGTCGTGACTCAGGACGTGAGCGAGCTGGGCGCCTTCGTCGAATGCCGAACTCCGGTGTCGATTCCCCTGTTCCGCCTGGTCCAGTTCCAGCTGGAGCGCGAGTCGGCGGACTGCACGCTCGTCCCCGCGGCGCTGCGACAGGGCCGCGTGCTCTCGGCCGTGTATCGCGTCCGGCCGGCCACGCGATCGGGCGAGCCGCTGGGCCTCGCGTTGCGGCTGCTCGTCGATCCGCGCCGGCTCGCGGCGACCACGCCCCACGACAAGGCGGCGGCCACGGCCTAGAGCGTTTGTCGAGATCGATGTCGCCCCGAGATCGGCGTAGCCGCGGACCTTCAGGTCCGCCAATGCGAAGCCGACCTGAAGGTCGGCCGCCACAGCGAAGCGAAAACCGCTCTGGCCGCCCGCAGCGCAGCGCCGGCTAGCCTGCCTTCTTGCGCCAGTACCGCGCCAGGCCCTGCCAGTTCAGATCGAAGCGGCCAGCGGTTTCGTACTCCTGGGCGACCGACGGTCCGCCGTGCCGTCGCAGCGCCTCGCGCAATTCCTCCGCGAACCACCGCTGACGGTCCTCGTCGGTGCCTTCCCGCTCCAGCGAACGACGGACCATATCGCCCGCGACGCGCAGATTCGCGCCAAAGCGGTCCAGCAGGCCGCCGCCGTCCGCGTCGTGCGGGCCGAAGTGCGTCAGGAACAGCGTCGGGCAGTCCCAGCCTCCGAGGAGCGCCAGCGTCTCCATCCAGCGCTCGATGTCGATGTCCGGCGGCGGTGTCGGAGGCATGGAATAGCCGCCCGGCCGCAGCCGCACGCCGGCGGCGTCGCCGACGAAGGCGAGGCCGGCGTCGAGCGCCGCGTAGCTGACGTGATGGCTGGCGTGCCCGGGCGTGTACGCTACGGCCAGGCGGCGACCGGCGACGTCGATCTCCTCGCCGCCCGCCAGCGAGACGATGGCCGACGCCGGCACGGGGGCCACCTCGCCCCACAGTGCGTCCATCGCGTCGCCGTACAACCTCGACGCGCTCGTCAGCAGCCTCGAGGGATCGACGAGGTGCGGCGCACCGCGCGCGTGGACGTACACGGTCACTCGCGGATGCTCCCTCACGAGCCGCCCGACGCTTCCTGCATGATCGAGGTGGATGTGGGTCAGCAGCAGTGCGTCCACATCGTCGAGCCGAAGGCCGCCGGCGGCCAGGCCCGCCTCGAGCGCAGGGAGCGTCGTCGACGGCCCCGGGTCGACGAGGGCGACGCCCGCGGGACCGTGCAGCACGCCCGTCGCGATGATGCGCGGGACACCGCGGAAGTGGAGGTCGACGTACGAGAGACCGGTACGCATCGCGATCATGCGTCCCATCTTAGCCAGCCTCCCCGCCCCTCGCGGCTTGCCACGCGGGGGCAGACCCGCTAATGTTTGGCTATTCAGAAGGAATCCTCGTCATGCACACGCGTCGCCCGCCTGCACCCGCGCCCCCGAAGATCCCCCGCCGATTGATCGTGACGACCGCGCGCGGAACGGTCGCCGCCATCGCGGCCGCCGCGCTGGCGTGGACCGCGAGTCCGCCGGTGCATGCACAATCCCGCAGACCGCCGACGGCAGCCGAGAAGCAGGCCCTGACCCGGTTCACCGACGTCCTCTTTCCGCTGCTCGATCAGTTCGGCGACGCCAACTGGCAGAAGACCGACGACCTGTTCGACGGCGTGGACAACGTCAGCATCAACATCGACCCCGGCGTGCCGCTCGACGACTGCATCGGCTTCGATCGCACCTACCAGGTGACGCCCGACTCGCAGCTCTTCAACGAGCGTCTCAAGCCGCTCTACGACCAGGTCCAGAAGGTCACCGACGACATGGTGGCCAAGATGAAGTCCGGAACGATGGACAAGGCCGACGGCGACGCACTGGACAAGCTGAACACGCAGATCCAGCGACTGAGCAAGGTGACCTTGACCGTGTGCGCGAACGCGCCGAACGTGGAAGCCAGCGCGCTCCGCACCAAGGCCCCCTCGCTCGTGCCGGGCGTCGTGGCGCACAAGGTGAGCGGCGAGGTCTGCAACGTGGACGCGCCGAACTGTTACGTGATCCTCGCGGGCAACTGGGCCACCGCCACCGACGCCGGGACCGACGGCCTCTATACGTTCAAGTTCGCCCACAAGGCCGGTTCCCCCTACCTGGAGAACGTCGTCATCAAGCTGTCGGGAGCCGAGGACCGCATCCAGGAGATGCTCAAGAAGGTCCCGTGGGCCCGCCTGACACAAGGGCTGGCCCACTGACGCGCACTCCGTCCGGCGCGCGCCCCGGCGCGCCGGTTTCACCCGGAGCGGCTCCAGCCCGGAGTCCGGCCGGCTACGGGCGTTCGTCCAGGCGAGCGCGGTAGAAGCAGAGCCAGGCGCCGAACGCTCCGGCGCCGACCACGAGGATGGCGTGGCCTGCGGGCGAGTCGACATCTTCGAGGACGTTCATCAGGTCGCGGCCCCCAGGACCGTACAGCAGGCCCATGTCATGGTCGCGCTGGCGGGCGTATCCGGCGAAGAGCTGATCCTCGGGGATATCGGCGGACCGGGTCTCCCACCAGTAGAGACCGCCGGCGGCGAGCAGGCTCGCGGCCAGGATCCACGCGCCGAGCTGCCGCATGCGGCGGGGCGGCCAGAAGGTCGGGTCGGGCGGGAGCGATGACGCGGCCACAACCGCTAAAGAACCACGCGGCGACGACCCCTGTCAAGACGACCACGGCGCCCGCCGCGCCGGCCAGGTGCCCCGCGGCGAGAGGAAGGTCCCCGCGGCGGCGCGGGTTGACATACATAGCACAGCAATGTATAACGGCTCTACGTATGGACCTGGGCAAGGACCTCGTGGCCGCGTCCGCTACACCCCTCGTGCTCGCGATCCTGGCCGACGGCGACAGCTACGGGTACGCCATCATCAAGCGGGTGGCCGAGTTGTCGGGTGGGCATCTGCAGTGGACCGACGGCATGCTCTATCCCGTGCTGCACCGGCTCGAGCGTCAGGGGTCCATCGCGGCGAAGTGGTCCGCTGCCGACAACGGCCGCAGGCGCAAGTACTACCGGATCACGAAGGACGGGCGCGCGCAGCTGGCCGCACAGCGGCAGCAGTGGCAGGCCGTGGACCGGACCCTGCGGGGCATCTGGATGCAGGCGTGCACCGCATGACGACGGTGTCCGACCGACCGCCGGAGGAGCAGATCGCTCAATGGCGAGCGTACCTGCGGCGTCGCCAGGGGGTTCACGGCCCCGACGTGGAGGAGCTCGAGGGACACCTGCGCGACCAACTGGCGGCGCTCGCCGAGGCCGGTCTGTCGGGCGATGAAGCCTTCCTGGTGGCCGTCAAGCGCATGGGCAACCTCGACGCGCTGTCCCGCGAGTTCGCGCGCGCGCACTCGGAGCGGCTATGGAAGCAGCTGGTCATTGCGTCCGGCGCCGACGAGCCGACGAATGCCTCGCGCGCCGAGACGCTCGTCGTCCTGGGCCTGGCCGTCGCCGCCGCGCTGGCGATCAAGGTGCCCGCCCTGTTCGGCGTTCGTCTCAGCCCCAATCAGGAACTCCCGCCGTTCTACTTCCGGAACGCCAGCCTCTTCGTCTTCCCGCTGCTCGCCGTCTACTTTCTGTGGAAGCGTCGGTCCGGCGTCGCCGGCGCCCTCCGGCTGGGGCTGCCCTTCGCGGCCGGGGCCCTGTTCGCCAACGTCTACCCCTTCGGCGCCCGCAGCGACACCGCGATGCTGACCGCGCTGCACCTGCCAATCGCCCTCTGGCTCGCCGTCGGCCTGGCGTACGCCGGGGGCCGCTGGTCCGCCGACGAGGGGCGCATGAACTTCGTGCGGTTCTCGGGCGAGCTGGTCATCTACTACGTGCTCATCGCGCTCGGCGGGGGCGTCCTCACCGGCTTCACGCTCATGATGTTCGCCGCCATCGGGATGAATGCGGCATGGTTCGTGGCCCCCTGGCTGCTCCCGTGCGGCGCGATGGGGGCGGTCATCGTCGCGTCCTGGCTCGTGGAGGCGAAACAGAGCGTCATCGAGAACATGGCGCCCGTGCTCACCAGGGTCTTCACGCCGCTGTTCACCGCCCTGCTCCTGGTGTTCCTCGCCGCGATGGCCTGGACGGGCCACCCCGTCGACGTCCAGCGGCAGGTCCTGATCGGCTTCGACCTCCTGCTCGTCGTCATCGTCGGGCTCGTGCTCTACGCGGCCTCCGCTCGCGACCCGCAGACGCCGCCCGACCTCTTCGACGGCCTGCAGCTCCTCCTCGTCGTCAGCGCACTCGTCGTCGATGGAGTGGCGCTCGCCGCGATCGCGGCGCGCATTTCCGAGTTCGGCTTCACCCCCAACCGGGTAGCCGCGCTCGGCGAGAACATCATCCTGCTCGTCAACCTCGCCGGATCCGCCTGGTTCTACGCGCGCTTCGCGCGGCACCGGGCCTCGTTCGCCGCCCTGGAGCACTGGCAGGTCGTCTATCTGCCCGTGTATGCGGCCTGGGCGGCGCTCGTGGTCGTCTCGTTCCCGCCCGTGTTCGGCTTTCGCTGATACCTGATCTTCTTGACGAGACCAATCACGCCCTTCCGGAACGTTTCGGAAGGGCGTTTTGCTCTTCTGGGGTTCCGCAGGACGACGGAAGGCAGCGACGGCGACCGTCCGGGAGCTGCCGCGCAGGTGCTGGGGATACGGTCCCAGGCGCTCGGACTTGGCGACGTGCTCTCCGGGACCGCCTTCATCGCCCTGCCGGCGGACGTCTCCTGGCAGGCGACGCCGGCCGTCGTCGGGGCCGTCCTCTCAGGAGCCGTCGTCCTCGCGGCATCATTGCGACGCTACGAGGGCGCGGGATTCATCCAGTGCCCCTGAGGAGGGAGACACGCTGAGGATGACCGCTTGCGTCCCTGCAAACTCATCCTGTGGGTGAGTCAGCGGCCGGGAGACAAATGATTGAGAAGATCGAACCAAATCAGCCGCATGCTATTCTGCGGAATATGCCAAAGCCGTCATCCCACGTCCTTGAACTTGCACAGCGCGGCGCTGAACTACGCCTGCGCGAACTGTCGGAAGAAGCCAAGCACTTGATCGGACTCTTCCCCCGTCTTCGCGATGCATTCGACAACGACGAACTGCCGGTTTCCTTTGTCGTCGCCAGGGATTCCGGCCGTCTGAAACCTGCGCGCACCGGGCGTCCGACGTCTCGCCGGACGCGGCGGATGTCGGCCGCCGAGCGCAAGGCGGTCAGCCTCCGCATGAAGCGCTACTGGGCGGCGCGACGGAAAGCGCAGCAAGTCGGCCGGCGACCCGGCGCGGCCGCCAAGACGCAGCCCTGAAGCACTGACACGGGTGTCCTTCTGTGCACACCCAATGGTCGGCCGGTGTGGCGTGCTCGCATTTTGGTGCTCCGGCCACTTTACCGAGACGACCCGCTGCCGACGTGGACCGTTGCTCAGTCGTTGGACGCGGAGCTGTCGTGCAGCACGACGGCCAGGAGCCCGTCGTGCACGTCGATCTCGCCGTTGTACTCGATAAAACCGAGTCTCCGGAACTTGTTCATGAAGAAGTTCACGCGCGATCGGGTCGTGCCCACCATTTGCGCGAGCACTTCCTGGGAGATCCTGGGCAGGACGCGGCGTGGTCCGTCCGGCTTGCCGTAACGCGCGAGCAGCAACAGGGTGCGGGCCAGCCGCTTCTCGCTCGCATTGAACAGCTGATCGACCAGGTCCTCTTCGAGGCGACCATTTCTGGTGAGCAGGTGCGCGATGAGCCGGTCTGACATCGCATGCTGCTCGTGCAACAGGCGGATCATCTCCGCTTTGGGGACGACGCGGATGCGGCTCGGGGCCAGCGCGACCGCCGTCGCGAGCCGGACGGGTTGACCGGCCAGCGCCCCCTCCCCGAGGAAATCGCCGCCGCCGAGCGTCCCGACGACCGCCTCTTTGCCGGAGGCCGAGAGCACCGACAGCTTCACGCTCCCCGATTGCACGAAGAAGACGGCATCGGCCGGATCGCCCTGGGAGTAGACCGTCTCCCCGGCTGGATAGTCCACGATCTCGGCGGCGATGCCGCTCGTCTGGAGGAATGCCGCCGCGTCGAAGACGTCTGCCTTCCTGGGAGCCATCGGGATATTGTCCTCCAGGTCGGGCTCGCCCGGTCGGTTTCGACGCGTCGGCTGACGAAGTGGTCGGAACGGGCCGCCGGAGGGAGCGAGGTGGCCCCGGCGGCGTCGGCCGTCCGCCGCCAGGTAGCCCGCCCGCTGGCCTCGCCGGGCCTCACCGCACGGAGCCCCCGCCATCCCCGTCCCCCGCGGACGCGTCCGTCAGGCGAGCCTGACGTTCTCTCCCCGGGGACCCTTCGGGCCCTGTCCGCGGTCGAACGTGACGGCCTGTCCCTCACGAAGGTCGTCGAACGGAGTCTGGGCGCACGCCGAGTTGTGGAAGAAGTACTCGCTCCCGTCGCCCGCCAGGATGAAGCCGAAACCCTTGTCGCTCACGAGCCGTTTGATCGTGCCAGTCATCGATGTCATGGAAACTCCTTGAAGTGAAACTAGCGCACACGTCCGGTGAACACCGGCATCAGCAGATACTCGGACAGCGCATCCGCACTGGCAAAGACCCGGCCGCTCTCCGGTGATTTGAATTGCAGCGTTTCTGCCCCGTCTCCGGCGAACACCAGATCGAAGTGACTTTCGCGCGGAGGCATGCCGTCGAGCGTCGTGAACCGGTAGTGGCACGTCACGGTCGCCGACTCCAGATTCGGCGCCGCCGTCAGGGTGACGGCCGGAGACGCCGGCTTGCGCACCGTGAACCCGCCGGTCGCCTCCGTGGTGTCCACGACGATGTCGCGGGAGCGGTCTCCCTCGAACTCCCGTCGGAAGGTGTCCACGTCGCGCGTCACCGTCGCTCGCAAGTCGTCGATCAGACGACGACCACCCAGGCGGATGAGATCGGCTTTCCTGGCGACACGATTCTCCTCATGGAGGCGGAGCGCGTCCCGCCTCCGCTCGTCGTCGGCCAACTGCTTGATCCAGTCCGTCCCGCTCGCTGTCGCCATGTGGGTCCTCCTCGTGATCCGCGACCGAACAGCCATCGATCTGCGGATCGACTCCTTCCCGCCGCCGGGACTCGTTCCACCATGAGTCTTGCCCTCATCCCGGGAGAGAGCCGACAGATGGCCAGGATCGCGCCCTCAAAACGGGCGGCGCCTGTGTTCAATTCTGGGCGTGAGCCGTACGATCGCACTCGACGCGGAACCAAAAGTGGGCCGGTCGGCGCGCATCGGTCGGAAGGATGCGGAGCTCGAACGCTGGCGGGCTCAGGTCTGGATGGTCCAATTCAGTATACGCGATCGCCGGCCCTCGCGACCGAGTCCGAGTAGAATGAGGCGAGTTCCCGCGATTCCGATGGCCAAAAAGACCCCTGCCACTGATCCGCTGGTCGCGCTTCGTCACTTGCGCGAGCTGATTGCGGCACTGGACCGCCGCGTTCCCCATGTCGAGCGTCTCGGTGAAGCCGCCATCGCCCGTGACGCCGCCGCCTTGAGAAAGACGGCTCTGCGACGGATGGCCCTGCTCGAGCGCCGGCTTCGAAACCGCTCACGCTGAGATGCGACCCCTCCGTCGACGGCGGCGCAGCTCACCGCGCCTTCGGGGATGGTCGTGTGCGTCACTTTCGGGCCGATGCGCCGCGGGGACGTGAGACACTGGAGAATGTGAGCACCGGCACGCGTCCTGGGCAGGCTCCGGCCAGGCTGAGCGCAGCCGTGGGCGCCGCCCTGTGGATCGCCGTCGCCGTTCTCGGCGCGCAGACGGGCTCGGGCACGCACGCGCTGTTGACGCAGACGCTGGGCTTCTCGGCCGCCGACCTGCGCGCCCTCGATGAGGGCTCGGCGGTGGTTCGGGGCCTCAGCACACCGGTGCGAGAGGAGCTCGCGAACGTCGCAGCCGTCTACGTTCATGCGACCCCGGAGCGCTTCCTCGAGCGATTTCGGGACATCGTGAACTTCGAACGGGGACCCGGCATCCCCCAAATCGGACGGTTCAGCGACCCGCCGCGACTCGACGATCTGGCGGCCCTGACGCTGCCGGCGCCCGATGTCGAGGCGCTGCGATCCTGCCGCCCCGGCGACTGCGACGTGAAGCTCTCCAAGGCCGCGATGAGCCGATTCAGGAACGACGTGGACTGGGCCTCCCCGGACGCGGCGCAGGAGGCCACCGCGATCACTCGCGAAATGCTCCTCGATCTGGTCCGCGCGTATCAGCGGGACGGCAACGCGGCCCTTGGATCCTACGAAGACGGCAGCCAGCCGCGGTCGGTGGGCGGCGAGTTCCGTGCGCTCCTGGCCAGCGACGTTCCCATGCCGGCGCACGTGCCCGCGCTGCTCAAGTATCTGGACGAGTACCCCAGCGGCCGTCCCCAGAACGTCGAGGACTTCTTTTACTGGACCGTCGTCGATTTCGGCCTCAAACAGACCATTCGCGTCAATCACGTGATGATCTACTGCCCGGACGAGAGCCCGCAGTCGCCCGTGTCGTACGTGATCGCGATCAAGCAGCTCTACGCCAGTCACTACTTCTTCACGACGCTCGAGCTGCGCTTTCTCATCCATGATGACCACGCCGACGGAGACCGTCTCGCCCTGGTCTCGATCACGCGATCGCGCAACGACGGCATGACCGGCTTCAAGGGCCTGTTCCTGCGGCCAATCATCGCCAGGCGCTCGCGCGACGGAGTGCGCGTCTACCTGGAGCACGTGAAACAGCAGGTCGAGCACCAGCCGGCCGCCGCCTTCTGACACCTCCCGCCCGCAACGGCCCCGCTGTGCCGTTCTGTACAGCCGACCGACGCCCTCGCCGGTATGCTGGCTTTCGGTGATCTCCGTCGCACACCACGTGCGTCACCAGCATTCGAAAGGACAGTCCCATGACCCTCGCACATCGTCTCGCCCTTGCCGCGCTCGGCATCGCCCTGTCGGCGCCTACGGTCGCTGCCCAGGATCTCTCGGCATATCGAAGCGTTCGGCTCGGCACGAGCATCGCGACGGTCTCGGCACAGGGCGGCGCAGGCAGCTCGGCTCCGTCGCTGGTACAGCAGCGCCCCGCCCTGATCAAGGAGCTCGTCTGGATGCCGAGCGCCGCCGGCGCCGGCGGGGCGCTCGAAGGAGCGCCTGTTCAGGACATCGTCTTCACCTTCTACGACGACAAGCTCTTTCGCATCGTTGCCACGTACGACCGGGCGAAGATCGCCGGACTGACGGACGACGATCTGATCAACAGCATGACGGCGCAGTATGGAACCGCGACGGTCCCCTTGCCGGCCGTCACGAGCGCACGCCTGTCGCAGGCGTTTCGCGACACCACCGACCGGGTCCTCGCGCGGTGGGAAGACGCGCAGTACTCGGTGAACCTGGTCCGATCGACATACGGCGCCGCAGTCAGCCTGGTGATGTTCTCGAAGCCGCTGGACCAGCTGGCGAGAGCGGCCCTGATCGAGGCTGCCCGGCTGGACACGCTGGAGGCGCCGGCACGGGAAGCCGCGCGGCAGCAGCAGCAGAACTCCGACGTCCGCGCCGAACAAGACAAGGCCCGGCTGGTCAACCAGCCGACATTCCGTCCGTAGAGAAACCGGAAGGGCGGCTCACCGTCATCGTGGCCGCCGGTGTCGCGATGACGGTCGCAGTGCCCCAGACCCTCCGGGTCGGTCCGCCGGCTGGGCTGCCGGCCTAATGGGCGGTCGTGCGCAGGGGTTTCAGTGCCAGGACCAATGCCTGCTGACGAGCGGCACGTTGGGGCTGGGGAACCAGCTCAACCGAGAACGACAACGGGCCCAGCCGATCCATCCTCGACTCGTTCAGGAGCTGGTAGAGGCTTCCCCGGACATCGTCGCTCTCGCCAACGTAGACGTATCCCCTGGGGCCGTAGATGGTGAACAGTCCGGAAGCGTTCGGCGCTCCATGAACTCCACCATAGGTGAACGCATAGCTTGCAAAATCCTCACTCGCCATTTCACACTCTCCACTTCCCGCCTTGCATCGCGTGTCATGCATAAGGTGATCCTTCGCATGGCCCAACGAATCGCGCAATTCAGCAGGTGACGCGCCCGCCGCTCCGGGAAGTCGGCACGTTCCGGCTCGGGCCTGCTGGAATCCCACCAGCCATCCGCCCGGCTACTCGGCCCTGAGCGCCTCTGCCGGCTCCACCCTCGCCGCCCGCGTGGCGGGAATCGTCGCCGCGATCAACGTGGCGAACACGAGCAGCACGGGGGCGGCCGCCAGCAGGATCGGATCCCACGGCGTGACGTCGAACAACTGACGGGCCATCAACAGCCCTGCGCCGATCGCCGCCGGGACCCCCAACGCGATGCCCGCGCTAGTGCGACCAGACTTCCCGGCCTTGCAGCTCCAGGTCGTCGAACGTGGTGCTCTGCGCTTCGGCGAGGAAGTACATGGGCACGGCGGGCGTCGGCGCCTGCGACGGAACGTAGCGGACATCCGCGGCGACGCCGGCCACCTCGTAGGCCCCATCGTTCTTTCTCGGCGCGGGGCCGAAATGCCGCCCGATCGGGTTCTCGACGATCTTCCCTTCCATGGCCTTCTCGACGTCGGCGCGCGGAGCCTGAACGCAGGTCCGGCGCGGAGTCCCGCTCCGCGCGCCGGTCCAGACGGAACCCATCAGCTCACCGCAACGGTTCATTCTCTCCCTCGACGCTGGCGGCTTCGGCGGCAGTCATGCCGCGACCAGCAAACAACGCCGCCGCCCGCGCCAGCTCATGGCCCAGCGCACGGAGTTGCTGCTCGACCCGCTTGTCCAGCACTTGGCCGTCCTTAAAGACGCGCCACGCTTCGGGGATGGGCAGGACGAGCGGCACGGCCCAGCCGCGCAGCGCGCGGACGGCGAATTCCATCGTGTTCACGGCCTGCAGTCCATGCGTGCCACCGGCCGTGCTGATCAGGCCGATCACCTTGTCGGTCAGGTAGGGCGGGGTCCGATCGCTCAGGAGCTGCAGCCAGTCGATGGCGTTCTTGAAGGCGCCACTGACCGTCCCGTGATACAGCGGACTGCTCCACATCAGGCCCTGTGCGGTGTAGATCTCGTCGCACAGCTCCCGGGCCGCCGCCGGCACGTCCTCAGCGCCCGGGACATATAGGGGAAGGTTCAGCTGGCGCAAATCGAACAGCCGCACGTCGGCGCCGAACTCACGGGCGCCATCCAGCGCGACCTTCAGCGCCGTCAGACTGGAAGAATTGGCCGCCAGCGACCCGCCCAAGCCGACGATCTTCACGACGCCCATGCGGACCTCCGTCTTCCCTACTGATGGAGCACCTGGTGCACGAAGGCGACGGCGATCGACCCTTCGCCCACGGCCGATGCGACGCGTTTGACGTTGCCGGAGCGCACGTCTCCGACCGCAAACACACCGGGCCGGCTTGTCTCGAGGAGGAACGGTGGCCGCGCCAGCGGCCAGTTCGCCCCCGCGAGGTCGTCTGGCGAGAGATCCGCTCCCGTCTTCACGAACCGCTTTTCGTCCACGACGACGCATCCGTCCAACCAGCCGGTATTGGGAAGCGCGCCCGCCATGACGAAGACGTGACCGATGTCGTGGCTCTCGATCGCGCCGGTGTCGTGGTGGCGCCACTGGATGCGTTCGAGACGTCCGTTCCCTTCCAGTGCGACGAGCTCGGTGCGCGTCCGCAGCACGACGGCCGGATCCTCCTCGATGCGGCGGATCAGGTACCGCGACATCGTGTCTGCCAGGCCGTGGCCGCGCACCAGCAGGTGGACCCGGCGTGCCGTCGCGGACAGGAACACGGCGGCCTGCCCGGCGGAATTCCCGCCGCCGATGACGACGACGTCCTCCCCGACGCACAGCTGGGCCTCCATCGGCGTCGCACCGTAATAAACGCCGGCTCCCTCGAACTTCGCAAGATTGTCGATCGCCGGCTTTCGGTACTCGGCCCCGCTGGCAATGATCACCGCGCGCGCCTCGATTCGCGGGCCGCCGTCGATCTCCACCAGGTACCGCTGACCGTCGCACGACAGCCGCGTCGCCCCCTTCGCCACCAGGACCCGTGCGCCGAACTTCAGCGCCTGCGCGTGCGCCCGGCCAGTGAGGTCCAGCCCGGAAATCCCGGTCGGAAAGCCAAGGTAATTCTCGATACGCGAACTGGAACCGGCCTGGCCACCCGGCATGTTCGATTCGAGTACGAGCACGTCCAGGCCTTCCGACGCGCCGTAGACGGCGGCGGCGAGTCCGGCGGGCCCGGCGCCGACGATGAGCAGGTCGCTGACGCGGTCCGTGTCGATCTCGTCGTTGAACCCCAGGCAGTCGGCGACCTGTGCATTCGTCGGATGTCGCAGGACAGTCCGCCCGCGGCAGATCACGACCGGAACATCCGCGACGCCGACCTGAAAGCGATCGAGCAGGTCCTGCGCGTCGCGATCGCGGTCGAGATCGACGTAGTGGAAGGGATGGCCGTTCCGCGCCAGGAATTCCTTCACGCGAAGGGTTCCCGCGCTGTGACTGGAGCCGAGCACGACGACGTCGCCCAGGTCGCGCGAAATCAGCCTGAGCCGGCGCAGGATGAACGCCCGCATCAGGACCTCGCTCAGCTCCGCGTCCGTCTGGATGAGCGCGAGCAGCTGCTCGCGATCGAGCTGGATCACCTCGCCTGGCTCGCTCATGCGCAGGCGGGCCACCGCGCGACGGCCGCTGATCATGTTGCTCTCGCCTGAGAACTGGCCGGCGCGATGGCTGACGATCAGCGTCTCCCCGTTCTCGCCGGGCCGCAGCGCCTGGATCTCACCGCTCACGACGACAAAGAAGGGCGCTGCCTTGTCGCCCGCGTCGGCCAGCACCTCGCCCCGCGCGGTCGTTCGCCGGCGTCCGCGCGCGGCGATCCTGGACACCTGTTGCGGCGTGAGGGTTGGGAAGGCGCGGGCCGATTCCCCGCTGGCGAGCGGGGGCGTCGAATCGGAGCCGACCGTGTCCGTTGAACGCCTCGAGTCCTTCACCATGAACGAATCGACGCCGAGACAATCGGCACCAAGACGAGGGAGCAACTCTTCATCGCCGCACCTCGCCCTTCCGCGTGGGGCTCACCCGGAGAGAGCCGAGAAAGCCGTCAACGAGAGCGGCGATTTCGGCGGCGGCGGTGTCCAGGGCGAAATGCCCCGCCTCGAGCACATGCACCGCGGCCGCCGGGACGTCGCGCTGATACGCGTACGGCTCGGACGGATCGAACGACAGATCGTATTTGCCCCACACCACGAGCAGACGCGGCTGCGCCTCGCGCATCCAGCGTTGCCACGTCGGATAGGCCTCCACGTTGGTGCGGTAGTCATAGAAGAGGTCGGCCTGAATGTGCGCCTGGCCGGGCTGACTGAGAAACGCGAACTCGTCGGTCCACAGATCCGGGTCGTAGCGTTCGACGTTCGGGTCGCTTCCGACATGACGCGTTCGCGTCGCTTCCAAGGAGAGGAGGTTGGCACGCAGAGCCGTCTCGTGCGCCGCGCGGTCTGCCCAGAAGGCGCGCCGTGTCGTCCAGTTCGCTCCGAGCCCCTCGTTATGGGCTACGGCGTCCTGGACGATCATCCCCTCAACGCGTTCCGGGTGCGCCAGCGCCATCCGAAATCCCACCGGACCACCGTAGTCCTGCATGTAGAGCGTGTAGCCCTGGAGGCCGCGTGCCTCTGTGAATCGGCTGACGATCTCGGCATACCGGTCGAACGTGTATGGGAAGATGCCGGGGTCCGGCCAGTCGCTGTGCCCGAAACCGGGATAGTCCGGCGCGACGAGATGATAGCGGTCTGACAGCCTGGCGAAGAGCGGCTCGAACATGCGTGACGACGAAGGGAGTCCGTGCAGGAGCAGCAGGGTGGGTGCGTCCTCCCGCCCCGCTTCGCGATAGAAGATCGAGAGTCCGTCGACGCGAACCGTACGATAGACGGTGCGACAGTTCATGCCACCTCCTCGACTGCATGAAAGCAGCCTCGCGCCCGCAGATCCATCAGACCAAGGTATCGACGAACACCTTGGCATGGGTCGCGTGCGGAGAAGTCGTCGACCGGGGCCGGCGCGCTTCGCGCCAGCAGCCCCGTTCGATGGCCCTTGCCGTGACATCGAGTGACAAGGCCCGCAGGCGATCGGCATGCGCTACCCTATTCGAACCGGCCCCGTTTGGGCGACAAGGCGCGGAGAGGCTGGCACCATGACAAACAGCTCGGAGCGGGTTTCCCTCGCTGGCTCGGCCCTCGGCGACATTCGTCACGTCTGCGCGCTGTTCAACAGCGACGACGAGGAGTATCGCGTCTTGCTGCCGTTCATCAAGGAGGGTTTCGAGCACGGCCATAAGGCCATCCACCTCGTCAATCCCGATCAGCGGGATGATCATTTGAAACGCCTGACACAGGTCGGGATCGACACGATGGCCGCCGAGACACGTGGCCAGTTCGAGCTGCGCGCCAACACCGACACGTACCTTCGGGATGGGCACTTCGATCAGGATCGGATGTTGGCCGTCTTCGAGCAGCTGGCCAGCGGCAACGCGACCCACCGATTCCCGCTCAGTCGCATCGTCTGCCGCATGGACTGGGCCGCCAAGAGCCGGGCCTTCGCCGACAACGTGATCGAGTTCGAGGCCCGCGTCAACGACCTGTGGCGGCAACACGACGATGCCGTGATCTGCACGTATCGCCTGGACCAATTCGGCGGTGACGCCGTGATCGACATCATGCGCACGCATCCGATGGTCATCATCGGCGGTATTCTCCAGCGGAATCCGTTCTTCGTCCCTCCTGAGCAGTTCATCCCGGAGTTTCGGGCACGGAGGGCGGGGCCTCGCGCACAACGCGCAACGGAGCCCTGAGGGTGACGGCAACGCTCGAGCCCCCTCCCGACGAACTCGCGCGTCTTCGCGGGTGCCTGAACGATCTCGTCAGCGTCATGGCCCTTCCGGCCCTCTGGGCGGACGGCGAGCCGCTCCGCATCGCCACCACCCTGGCGGACGCACTGCTCGGGATGCTCCGTCTGGCGTTCGTGTTCGTGCGATTGCGCGATCCGGATGGCGGCTCCCCCACCGACACGCTCCGGACTGCCGAGTCGATCGATGGAACGTTCCCCGCGCGGGAGGTCGGTGTCGCGATCCACTCAGCGCTGGGGGATGCGCCACAGGACCGGTCGCTGCCCGCGCGAATGTCGATCGGCGGCGTCGATGTTTCCTTGACGTGCGCGCGCCTCGGACTCAACGGCGACATCGGCCTCGTCGTCGGCGGGTCCCGGAGACGGGATTTCCCAGCCGGAACGGACTCGCTGCTTCTCGAGGTGGCGGCGAACCAGGCCGCCATCGGTCTGCAGCACACGCGCCTGTTGCGGGCGCAGATACGACTGGCCCGCGAGCTGGACGAGCGCGTCGCCCAGCGAACGCGCGAGCTCGCCGAGACCAATGAGCGGCTGGAAGCGGAGGTCGCTGAACGTCGGCGGACGGAAGAGGCTCTGCGCGAAAGAGACCGCGAGTCGCGCCTGATCGTGGACAGCATCCCGGGCATGGTCGCCCTCCTGAGCGCGACCGGCGACATCGAAGTCGTCAATCCCCAGATGATCGAGTACTTCGGCCAGACCGTCGAGGATCTCAGACAGTGGGGTACGAACGACACCGTTCATCCCGAAGATCGGCGTCACGTCATCGAGGCGTTCACTCGCGCGATCTCGCTGGGCACTCCCTACCAGATCCTGCAGCGATTCAGAAGGGCGGACGGAGTCTATCGCTGGTTCGCCAACTCCGGCTTTCCTGTCCGCGACGCGAACGGCCGGATCGTCCGCTGGTGCGTCCTCCTGACGGATGTCGACGAGCGGAAGCGTGCGGAGGACGCCCTCCGCGCGAGCGAGCGCAGCCTCACGCTGCTCATCGACACGATTCCGGCGCTGGCCTGGTCGGCGCGTCCAGACGGATCCGCGGAGTTCTTCAACCGGCTTTACCTGGACTTCATGGGCTTCTCAGCGGCACAGGCCGGCGACTGGGGCTGGACAGCGGCCGTCCACCCCGACGACCTGCCGGAGCTGACCGCGGCCTGGCGGCACATCATGGCGTCTGAAGACGCCGGAGAGGCCGAGGCGCGTCTGCGCCGGCGCGACGGGGAATACCGGTGGTTCCTCTTCCGGATGAACCCGCTGCGCGACGAGGCGGGAGTCATCATCAAGTGGTACGGAGTCAACACGGACATCGAAAGCCGAAAGCGCGCCCAGGAGGAGCTCCGGCGCGCGTACGACAGCTTTGCCGAGGCCCAACGGCTGAGCAAGACAGGCAGCTTCATCAGCGATCTGGTGGAAGACGACCACACGTGGTCCGACGAGGCGTTCCGCATCTTCGAGTTCGATCGCGAATCGAAGATCACCATGCAAAGGATTCGGGCGGCCATCCACGCCGACGATCTGCCGTCGTTCGAATCCGCCATCGCGCGCGGCATGACGGGAGTCGACGTCAGCCTTGGATTCAGGATTGTGACCGGCCGCGACGCGGTGAAGCATGTGCGCGGCGTCGCCCACGTCATCGAGGGGGCCGCGGGTCGGCCCGTTTTCGTCGGCGCGCTTCAGGATGTCACGGAGAGCCTGGTCGCCGAAGAGGCTCTCAACCGGGCGCGCGGTGAGCTCGCCCATGTGGCGCGGGTCTCGACGCTGAGCGCGCTGACCGCATCGATCGCTCATGAGGTCAATCAGCCTCTGTCAGGCATCGTCACCAACGCCAGCACGTGTCTCCGAATGCTGGATGCCGCTCCACCGGACGTCGACGGTGCGCGCGAAACCGCGCGGCGGACGATTCGCGATGGCAACCGCGCCTCGGATGTGATTACGCGCCTGCGCGCGCTCTACAGCAAGAAGGACTTCGCCCTCGAGCCGATCGATCTGAACGAGGCCGCCCGAGGGGTCATTGCGCTGTCGTTGAGTGACCTGCAGAGACACCGGGTCGCGCTCCAATCGGAGTTCGCTGACGGGCTCCCGACCATCTCGGGCGATCGGATTCAGCTCCAGCAGGTCATCCTGAACCTGATCCGGAATGCTTCGGACGCGATGACGGGCGTCGACGATCGCCCCCGCCGATTGCTGATCAGGACCGAACGGGAGGAGGGCGATCGCGTACGTCTGACGGTACGCGATACCGGAGTGGGATTCCCCACCCAGAGCCAGGACGAACTATTCGACGCCTTCTACACGACCAAGAGCGATGGCATGGGCATCGGACTCTCCGTCAGCCGCGCCATCGTCGAGAGACACCACGGGCGTCTCTGGGCCGAGCCCAATGACGGCCCGGGTGCCACGTTCGCTTTTTCGATTCCAAGCCGTCCTGAAAGGACCACGGAACCACCGCCAGTCGAGCGCCCCTCGTAACATCAGGCGTAGAGCCGCAGACGACGCGCCCGCTCGCGCGGGCCAATACCAAGGTGTTATGGACCGGCGCCGGCCGTGTGGCGCATGCTGTGCTCTGTCGAAGGAATCGCAATGGTCGAACGATTGCTGGTGTCGGTCGTCGACGACGATGAATCGGTCCGGGAATCGCTGCCGGAGCTGCTTCGGCAGCTCGGGTTCGACGCCCGGGCGTTCTCGTCGGCCGAGTCGTTCCTGACGTCCGGTCTCGCCGGCGAGACGAAGTGCCTGATACTCGACGTCGCGATGCCTGGCATGTCGGGACTCGACCTGCAGCAGGAGTTGACGCGCCGGGGCCAGGCGATTCCGATCGTCTTCATCACCGGCCAGCGTGACGAGGCGGTCCGTCCGCGGGTGCTGGCTCGAGGAGCCGTCGCGTGTCTCTTCAAGCCGTTCAGCGAGACCGCGCTCGTCGAAGCGATCGGCGCGGCCCTCGGATGAGGTCAGCGTGACGACGATGACTACTGGGAGTGCCGACAGCGGACCGTATACTGTCAGAAGGTCGCTCGCAGTTCGTGCGCCAGGAACCATCGCCATGCCGGACGTCGCTTCCATCGTGTTCGTCGTCGATGACGACGTCTCGGTGCGCGAGTCGTTGGAGCTGCTGATCGCTACCGCCGGCTGGCGGCCCGAGACGTTCGCATCCGCACCGGACTTCCTGTCCCGCCCGCGCCCCGCGGTTCCCTGCTGCCTGGTGCTCGACGTCACCCTCCCGGGGCTCAACGGCCTCGAACTGCAACAGCAGCTCGGCGAGCGGACCGACATGCCGATCATCTTCATCACCGGCCACGGCGACATTCCGATGAGCGTGCGGGCGATCAAGGCGGGAGCCGTCGAGTTCCTGACGAAGCCGTTCAGGGACGATGTGCTGCTGGATGCGATCAGAGGCGCCCTGGAGCGGAGTCGGAACGCGCTGCGGGACGAGGCGGAGCTGCGGCTGATCCGCGACCGCTACACGTCGCTGACGCCGCGCGAACGCCAAGTGATGACGCTGGTCGTCTCGGGCCTGCTGAACAAGCAGGTCGGCGGCGAGCTCGGCATCAGCGAGATCACCGTGAAGGCGCACAGAGGCCAGGTCATGCGGAAGATGAAGGCCGACTCTCTTCCCGATCTGGTGACCATGGCCGCCAGACTGGGCTTGCGGTCCGCCCCCAAGGGCTGACGCGCACTCGACAATTCCGACGCACGTTCACCACGCCCCTGGAGGATCACATGACCAAGTCGACGCTCGATGCCGAGCTCATCCTGAAGCAGGCCACCCCCCTGACGCACCAGCAGACCCACGAGATCCAGCCCTTCGGCCATCTCGTCCGGATGCCGATCGCGTTGTCGGAGAAGACCTGCCAGACGAGCGTCGACGACCTGAACCAGTTGCTCGCCGACACGATGACGCTGCGAGACCTGTACAAGAAGCATCACTGGCAGATCGCCGGCCCGACCTTCTACCAGCTCCATCTCTTGTTCGACAAGCACTACAGCGAGCAAAGCGAGCTCGTCGATACTCTCGCCGAGCGCATCCAGATCCTCGGCGGCGTGAGCGTGGCGATGGCGCCCGACGTCGCGGAAACGACGCTCATTCCGCGCCCGCCAAAGGGACGCGAAGAGGCCCCCGTGCAGATTTCTCGGCTGCTGCATGCGCACGAGATCGTGCTGAAGGAAGCGCGTACGATGGCGCGCCGGGCGGCTGACACCGGCGACGACGGCACGAACGATCTGATCGTGAGCGATGTGATCCGCCGGAACGAACTGCAGGTCTGGTTTGTCGCGGAGCACGTCGTCGATGTGCCGTTGACGCAAGCGGTGTGAGTCGGCGCCTGACGGCGGTGCACGGCTGGCGCGGAGGGTCAACATGACTGATGGCGAGGGCGCGGACATGTCGGTCGCTGGGTCGCTACACAACGCGTCCGCCAACCGCCTCGCGTGCCTGCTGCGCCACTGGGCGTGGACCGATGAGGCAAAGGCGCGATTCGAGCAGGAACTGTCCGGCGGGTGGGAGTACGGCGAAGATCTGGCCGCCGATCATCCGTTCGGCGCGTACTACCACTGGTGCGCGCTGTTGTGCGGGCTCGGCGAAGCTGCGCTCGAAGGCGGACTGCTATCGAGCGCGCAGCTGGACGGGATCCGCGCCGATCTAAACGCGGGCTTGCCGGAGCTGCGTAAGTGCCGCCAACTGCTGATCATGATTCCGGCTTCGCCTGAAGACCGACCATTCGTCGTGGACTGGCTCAGGCACGAAGAGATGCTCGGCCGGCTGCAGCGAATCCACACGGCGCTTGGTGAGGCCCTTCACGAAGAGCGGATGCGTCGGGAGATCAACTCGCTCGATCCGTGAGGCTCTCCAACTCCCTCGCGACACGTCCCTTCCTCGCCCGCTGAGCCCGGCGTCGATGTCATTCTGGACAGCGCAGAGGGCGTGCTCTGCGTAGGACCACTCAGCGACAGCACGGAATCACACACAAGCGTCGCCGCAGATCGCTGATTGGCGCGGGATACCTGACCGCCATGGCGGCACGCCGCTTGCTCCCCGATCCGACGACCGCTTGAATCCTGCCGATCGACGGGTTCGAGCTCCTTGGGTTCGTGGAGGGTCAGCATGCGGGATTCGGATCGTCAGACCTGGTCTGTGGTGCTCTCGGCTGGCGAAGGCGAGAGGACGCGGCCATTCATCGAGCGCTGGCTGGGACGCCACCGCCCCAAGCAGTACTGCACCTTTGTGGGCACGCGGTCGTTGCTTCAGCACACGATCGATCGAGCCGACCGAGTGACCCGGCCAGAGCATCGCGTCACGGTCGTGGCCCGCGGTCACCACCAGGATGCGCTGTCACAGCTCGATGGCCGCGGCTTGACGGTGTTCCAACCAGCGAACTGTGGCACGGCCGCCGGTGTCTTCCTGCCAGTGACGCTCGTCCGGGCCGCCGACCCGCACGCGACCGTCGTCATCTACCCCTCCGACCACTTCGTCTGGCCTGAGTCCAGGTTCGTCGCAGCGATCGCACGCGCGATCCGGGAAAGCGCGGTCGCCCCAGACCGGCCCATCCTCGTGGGCGTCACGCCCGATCGTCCAGAGACCGACTATGGCTGGATCGTCGCCGAGCCATTGGACGCCGATACCCCTCGCGACTCTGTACGTCGCGTGAGGGCGTTCAGAGAGAAACCTGGCATCCACGAGGCGGCAACCCTGATGTCGGAAGGCGGTCTCTGGAACACTCTGATCACCGTCGCCCGCGTCGAGACCCTCTGGAGGCTGGGACGCCGCTACGTTCCCGATGTGATCGAACGCTTTGACGAGCTCCAGGCCCACGTGATGTCCGGCCATGCGGGTGCCACGCTGGACGCCGTCTACGCCGAAATGCCCCGGCGTGACTTTTCCTCTGCGCTGCTACAGCCGGCGGCCAGGCAGCTCGCAACGTGTGAACTGCGGGGCGTGATGTGGAGCGACTGGGGACGACCCGAGCGGATCGTCGACACGCTCGCGGCAATCGGCCGAAGACCGGCATTTGCCGCCGACCTCCCAATCCAGCCACGGTGCGGAGCAACGGCTCGGTCTCGCCTCGACCAGGCTTCGAGTCCGGCGAGATGGTCAACCAATGAAAACGAAGCAAGATGGAGGTAATGCGCTATGAGATGGCTGAACTGGAACAACGTGGCGCTCGGTACGTGGCTGATCGTGGCTCCGTTCGCCCTGGGCTATTCGTCGGTCCCTGGCGTCGCAGGGGAAGACGCCCTCCTGGGAATGGCCATCGCGACCTTCGCATTGTGGCGCGCCCTCGGTCAGCCCGGCGTTGGCGGCGAGTCGCGAGACGATCCACCGATCGGAAGGTTCCGACCTTCGTATCCCACACACCATCGTCTGATGGCTGCGGCGTCCCTCGTCGTGGTCCAATCCGATCGGGAGTCGTTCGGCCGCAATTCGGTTTCGTGGCGCAGCGGCCGGGGCGGGCTTCCCAGGAGGGATCGTCATGATGTGTGCACCGTGCGACGCGGGCTTGCCAGGAGTCACGCTCCATCTCCGTGAGACCAATGCGATCGGATCTTCGTCTGCGTGGCACAACATCGTCAGACAGGCCATGCGTGTGGCGGCCACCGAGACCACCGTACTGCTCCAAGGCGAGTCCGGCACCGGCAAAGAGGTCGTCGCTCGACTGATTCATCGGACGTCGCCGAGGAGGCACGGGCCGTTCGTCGCCGTCAATTGCGCGGCGCTTCCCGAACAGCTTCTCGAGTCTGAACTGTTCGGATACGACCGCGGGGCGTTCACCGGCGCGCAGCAGTCGAAGGCCGGACAGATCGAGCTGGCAGCCAGGGGTGTGTTGTTTCTCGACGAAATCAGCGAGATGAGCCTGGCGGCACAGGTGAAGGTGCTCCGGTTCCTCCAGGAACGTGAGTTCCGGCGCCTTGGCGGGATCCGGCTCCTGCGGGCCGACGTTCGCATCGTCGCCGCGACCAACCGCAATCTCGACGACGCGGTGGCTCGCGGAACCTTTCGCGAGGATCTCCTGTACCGGCTCCGCGTATTCGACATCGTGCTTCCGCCGCTGCGTGAGCGGCTGACGGACGTCACCTTGTTAGCGGATCACTTTCTGGCCGAGATCGCGCCGGCGATGGGGCGTCCGATCCCGCGCCTGAGAGAAGATGCATTGAATGCGTTGCTCGCCTACGACTGGCCAGGCAACGTCCGCGAGTTGCGCAACGCCCTCGAGCGAGCCGCCATTCTCGCCGACGACCAGATCGAAGCTCGGCACTTGCCCCAGAGAGTCACGTCACGAACGCCGGCGCCGTCGAGCGATCTTGGGACCATCGAGCGTTCGACGATCGAACGCATCATGCACCAGACGAGCTGGAACAAGTCGAGGGCTGCTCGTCGCCTCGGTTTGACGCGGACACAACTGTATGGGCGCCTGCGGCGCTACGGCCTCGAGGCGCCGGCGGCCGATATGGCGTCGGCCTAGCCGGTGTCCGCGTGCCGGCGTCCGAGATCGATACCAAAGTCCTATGAAATCCGACTGGCGACGACGCCAGCGGTCGCCTAAGATCGGGACGAGATCGGACGAGCGCGGGATGATCGGGAGTCTATTGCGGCCGCCCTGAAGGGCGGCCGGCCCGCCTGGCAACAAGGGGTGCTCTCGGGTGGCAGAGGATTCCAACTATGTACTGGAGGTGCTCCGCGAAGGGCCGGAATTCACGCTATACCGCGGCAGAGACCGCGCCAACCAGAGGCCTGTCTTGGCGCTGGAGGCCGCTGCCGAACAGCCGTCTCCCCAGAGCCTCCTGCGGCTAGAGCACGAATACTCCCTGGCGACCGAACTCGATCCGACGTGGGCGGCTCAGCCTCTCGCGCTGACTCGTCACCGCGGGCGACCCATTCTCATACTTGGAGATCCAGGAGGTGAACCACTGGATCTGGTGATCAGGGACGGTCAGAAAGAACCAATCGATCTGACCAAGGCCCTGCGCATCGCCATCGGGCTGACCTCCGCTCTTCGCCACGCTCACAGGCAGGGCCTCATTCACAGGGACGTCACACCTGCAGCCGCCCTGGTCCACGACGCCGACTACGTGTGGTTGACCGGCTTTGGCATCGCCTCGCGGCTCCCGCGTGAGCGGCTGGCGCCGGTCGCGCCAGAGAGCATTGCCGGCACCCTCGCCTACATGTCCCCCGAGCAGACCGGGCGCATGAATCGCTCGGTCGATGCCCGCAGCGATCTCTACTCGTTGGGCGTCACGCTGTACGAGCTGTTCACCGGCGTCCTCCCGTTCAGCGCCGCTGACGCCCTGGAGTGGGTCCACAGCCACATCGCACGCCAGCCGATCCCGCCGCTGAAACACCGTGCGATCCCGGCGCCGATATCGGCCATCGTGATGAAGCTTCTCGCCAAGAATCCGGAGGAGCGGTACCAGACCGCCGCCGGTCTCGAAGCCGATCTTCGTCGCTGTCTGTCCGAATGGCAGTGGCGAGGCCGTGTCGATCCCTTCCCACTCGGTACGGACGATTCGTCAGACCAGTTGCTGATACCCGAGAAGCTGTACGGAAGGGCGCGCGAGGTCGATGCGCTCATCGCGGCGTTCGACCGGGTGGTGACGCAGGGAGCCACGGAATTGGTGCTGGTGTCAGGGTATTCCGGCGTGGGCAAGTCTTCCGTGGTGCACGAGTTGCACAAAGCGCTCGTTCCACCGCGCGGGATCTTCGCCGCCGGCAAGTTCGACCAGTACAAGCGTGACGTCCCGTACGCGACGCTCGCGCAAGCGTTCCAGACGCTCGTGCGCCAGATCCTCGCCAAGAGCGAAGCCGAGGTGGACCTTTGGCGCCGCGCCCTGCTGGAGGCATTGGGGCCCAACGGCCAACTGATCGTCAACCTCATCCCCGAACTCGAATTCATCATCGGCACGCAACCGCCCGCAGTGGAACTGGCGCCCCAGGAAGCGCGGGCCCGTTTCCAGCTGGTCTTTCTCCGCTTTCTCGGCGTGTTCGCCCGCCCGGAGCATCCGCTGGCGCTGTTCCTCGACGATCTACAGTGGCTCGACACGGCGAGTCTCGACGTACTCGAGCGCCTGGCTACGGATCCCGACGTCCGGAACGTGCTCCTCATCGGCGCCTACCGCGACAACGAAGTCGGTCCCTCTCATCCGCTGACACGGACACTGGCGGCCATGCGCCATGCGGGAGCAACAGTACGAGACATCGTGCTCGAACCCCTCGGGACTGAGGACATCGAGCGGTTCACCGTCGACGCCCTGGGTCGCCGACCGGACTCTGCTGGTCCTCTCGCCGCGTTGATTCATGACAAAACAGGAGGCAACCCGTTCTTCGCGATCCAACTCCTCACCTCCCTCGCTGAAGAGGGGTTGCTCCGGTTCGACATGGCTGCTGCCGGCTGGACGTGGGATTTGGATCGCATTCGTGCCAAGGACTACTCCAACAACATCGTAGATCTCATGCTGGAGAAGCTGCGGCGACTGTCACGGCACACGCAGACCATTCTCCAGCAGTTCGCCTGTCTCGGGAATGCGGCCGAGATCCGGCTGCTGAGCGTGGCCTTGGGCCACTCCGACGAAGAGCTCGACGGCGCTTTGTTGGACGCGGTCCGTGCGGGGCTGATTGTTCGCCTGGAACAATCGTATGCCTTCCTCCACGACCGGATTCAGGAAGCGGCCTACGCGCTCATCCCGGAAGGTGAGCGCGCGGCGGTCCACCTCCGGATTGGCCGACGGCTGCTTGCGAACCTGACGGCTGACGCCCTGGCTGAACATGTGTTCGATGTCGCCGGCCAATTGAACCGCGGCGCCAGACTGCTGATCGATGACAATGACAAGGCCCAAGTCGCGGCGATTGACTTGCAGGCGGGGCGCAAGGCCAAAGGATCCACGGCCTACGCCTCGGCGCTCACATATCTCATCGCCGGGGCGGGCGTTCTGGGCGACCGCGCCTGGACGACTCGGCGCGACCTGATCTTCGCCATCGAGCTCGAACGGGCCGGATGCGACTTTCTCGTCGGCGAGCTCGCAGCCGCAGATGAGCGCCTGGCTGCACTGCACAGCCACACAGCCAACACCGTCGAACGGGCGTCAGTGTCGTGCCTGCACATCGACGTGTGCACGACGCTCGATCAGAGTGGTCGCGCCATCACCGTTGCCCTCGAGTACCTGCGGCACGTGGGCTTCGAGTGGGCACCACATCCGACAGCGCAGGAGGCGCGACTGGAGTACGAGCGCACGTGGTCTCTGCTCCGAAGCCGCGACACGGAAGACCTCATCAACCTGCCCATGATGAGCGACCCGGAATGCCTGGCGACTCACGACGTTCTGGAGAGAAGCCTGAAGACCGCGCTGTACACGGATGAACATCTCCTTTGCCTGATGATCTGCGCGCTGGTCAACATGAGTCTGGAGCACGGTCATTCCGGAGCCTCGTGTGACGGTTACATCTGGCTCGGCATGATCGCCGGACCGAGATTTGGTGATTACGAGGCGGGCTTTCGGTTCGGGCGGCTCGGCTACGAGCTTGTTGAGCGACATGGATTGGAGCGGTACAGGCCCCACACCTATCTGTCCTTCGCCGTCCTCATCGTGCCTTGGACCAGGCACGTGCGCTTCGGTGAGGAGTTGATCCATCAAGCGTTCGATGCCGCCAATGCCATCGGCGATCTCACGACCGCGGCATCCTGCGGTGTCGACCTGTTTGGGAATCTTCTGACACGGGGTGCTCCCCTCGCGGACGTGCAGCGCAAGACCGAGCAGAGCCTGGAATTCGCCCGGAATGCCCGTTTCGATCTCTTGACCGAGATCGCTGAGACGCAGCTCGCGCTGATCCGCACGCTTCGCGGTCTGACGGCCGCTTTTGGATGCTTCGACGACGCCGAATTCAATGAGATTCAATTCGAGCGCGTCCTGTCGCACCGGGAGGGTCACGCGATCGCGGCATGCTGGTACTGGGTGCGCAAGCTCCAGGCGCGCTACTTCGCTGGCGACTACGCCGCAGCCCTTGCCGCATCCTCACACGCTCAGCGGCTGCTCTGGACCTGTCCGTCTTTTCTTGAAACGGCCGATGCTCACTTCTACGGCGCCCTGAGTCATGCGGCATCCTGCAATAGGGCGTTTCCCGTTCAGTATCGGGAGCATGCCGGCGCACTGACCGCTCATCATAGGCAGCTGACGGAATGGGCAAGGCACTGCCCGGACACTTTCGAAAACCGCGCGCTGCTGATCGCGGCGGAGATCGCTCGAATCGAAGGGCGCGAGGTGGATGCCGAACGTCTTTACGAGGCCGCGATTCAGTCGGCCCGGAACAACGACTTCGTCCATAACGAGGCGCTCGCGAGTGAGCTCGCAGCGCGCTTCTACGCCGCACGCGGTCTCGAAACAGCCAGCCAGGCTCATCTGCGCAACGCCCGACACTGCTACGAGAGGTGGGGCGCTCACGGAAAAGTGAGGCAGCTCGACGAATGCCATCCACGCCTTCGCCAGCGGCGCGACTCTGCGTCTTCAGCCGCGACTGGCCCGTCAGTTGGGCAGCTGGACGTCGAGGCGGTAATCCAAGCCTCGCAGGCGCTTTCGAGCGAGATGGTCCTTCCCAAGCTGACCGAGCGGCTCATGCAAATCACGATGGCGCACGCCGGGGCCGAGCGCGGATTGCTGATCCTCACTCGGGATGGTGAGCCGCGGATCGAAGCCGAAGCCACCACCAGACCGGGCCGGATAGAGGTTGCCGCCCGGCACGCTGCTGCTCTCACGCCTTCCGAACTGCCTCAATCCGTGCTGCACTACGCGATGAGGACACAAGAGCGTGTACTCCTGGATGATGCCTCGTCTGACAACGTGTACTCCGACGATGAGTATCTGCGCCTGAGACGTACTCGTTCGGTCCTGTGTCTGCCAATCGTGAAGCAGAAGAAGCTTGTCGGAGCGCTTTATCTCGAGAACAGCCTGTCGCCCCGTGTCTTTACGCCGGATCGGATTGCCGTTCTGGAGCTATTGGCTTCGCAGGCCTCGATTTCGATTGAGAATGCCCTCCTCTATACGGAGCTGCAGATCAAAGTTGGTGTGCTCCAGCTTCTTCCTGTATCCGCCTGGACGCTCACACCCGACGGGACGCCTGATTTCGTGAACAACGTGTGGCTTGAATTTGCCGATCACACGCCTGACTTCGTCCGGTCGCATCCCGAGGCATGGATGACCGCGATTCACCCTGAGGATCGCGAGATGGCCGCCAAGAGCTTCTGGGAGGGCGTGCGATCGGGACAGGGTTTCGCGTTCGAGACGCGGTCTCTCCGCGCTCGTGACGGGACGTATCGCTGGCACCTCCAGCAAGCGGTCGTCCTCCACGATGCGGATGGACAGGTCCTCAAATTCATCGGCACGACAACCGATATCGACGACCAGAAGCGCGCCGAAGAAGCGTTACGCCGGACGCAGGCGGATCTCGCTCATGTGGCCCGGGTCGCCACGCTCAACGCCATGACGGCCTCCATCGCCCATGAAGTGAGCCAACCCCTGTCGGGTATTCTCACCAACGCCAGCACCTGCGTGCGGATCCTGACGACTGATCCGCCCAATCTTGCTGGCGCCGTCGAGACGGTTCGACGCACGATCCGCGACGCCGAACGCGCCGGCGACGTGGTTCGCCGCTTACGGGCGATGTTCACCGCCAGGGCACCGACCATGGAAGCAGTCGACCTCAACGACGCGGCGCGGGAGGTGATCACGCTGTCGGCGGGCGAACTTCAGAAGGGTCGTGTGCTCGTGCAGACGAAGTTCGCGGACAACCTGCCGCTCATCAGCGCGGATCGAGTCCAGATGCAGCAGGTCATCCTGAACCTGCTCCTCAACGCGATTGATGCCATGGCCAAGGTCGAGGACCGACCGCGGACACTCCTAGTCGAGACGAGCCTCCAGGAGCCAGGCGGAGTGAAGCTGGCCGTTCGAGATTCCGGCACCGGCGTCGACACGGATACCGTTGAGGAACTGTTTCAAGCCTTCTACACGACCAAGGAACACGGGATGGGCATTGGTCTGTCGATTTGCCGTTCGATCATCGAAGGCCACGGCGGACGTCTATGGGCGAATGCCAACGACGATGGGCCGGGAGCGACGTTCGCCTTCGACCTTCCCGCCACCACTGAGCGCCCCCGGAAAGCGTAGGCGGCGGTCGCTGCGAAAAGGAGCTTGTCTCCTCGTGTCTTCGCGGGAGTCCAGCGCTCTCATCGTTCCATCCCCTGTCACAAATCGTCGCGTCAATCGGTCATAGACATTGACCCTCACCTGGAGGCGAATCGCCAAGAAAGGACATGCAGTGACGACCGAACGAGACACGATGACCCGCATCGCGATCAACGGACTGGGACGAATCGGGCGCGCATTCCTGAAGCAAGCCATCGGCCACGAGAGGCTCGATGTCGTGGCCGCAAACGACCTGGCCGATCCGGAGAATCTCGCCTATCTCATGCGCTTCGATTCCGCCTACCGCCGGTTCGATCAGCCGGTGGCCATCGAAGGGTCGGACAACCCACACATGGTCGTCGGCGACCGACGGCTTCGCCTGTTGCGCGAACGCGATCCCGCCAGGCTCCCATGGGCCGCGCTCGGCGTCGATATCGTGGTGGAGGCCACTGGTGCGTTTCCTACGTACGAACAAGCACGCGTCCATCTCAGGGCCGGCGCGCGCAAGGTCGTCCTGACGGCTCCCGCGAAAGACGCCGACGGCCCAGACGCTCGGACGGTACTGGTGGGCGTCAACCTCGAAGCACTCGGGGTCTGCGCCCTCTCCTCCAATGGGTCGTGCACGACCAACTCCGCCTCCCCGGTAATGCAGGTCCTGCAGGAACAGCTCGGAGTGCGAAAGGCTCTCCTCAACTCCGTCCACGCGTATACGGCGTCACAGTCCCTGGTCGACGGGCCCACTCACGGGCACGACCTCCGCCGCGGGCGGGCCGCGGCGGCGAACATCGTGCCGTCGACAACGGGGGCCGCGATCGCCGTGACGCGCGCGATCCCCGAACTGCGAGGACGGTTCGACGGGATCGCCATGCGCGTGCCCGTGCTGATTGGCTCGATCTCCACGATGACGTTTCTCGCCGGGCGTCCAACCTCTGCCCAGGAGATCAATGACTGCCTCGAGCGCGCCTCACTCGTACCGAGATGGTCGCGCGTGCTCGCCGTGAGCCGCGATCCACTGGTCAGCGCGGACATCGTCGGCGATCCGCACGCGGCGATCGTCGACTTGTCGTTGACCAAGGTCGTTGACGGCGACCTCTGCTCGGTCTGCAGCTGGTACGACAACGAGCTCGGGTACACCACGTCCCTCGTCGAGCACGTGGTGGCGGTGGCCGATGCGCTGAGCGGAGGCGCGGAGAGGCCGGTCGGGGCGCCGGCTGCGGTCATCCCCTAGCAGGATGCTGACATTCGGGCGTTCATGACGACTTCGAGAGTCGGCTCGATGACCGGCGTTCGACCTTGGTGTCGTACCCTTTGTCGCCCCCCGGCCTTCTTGAACACACGGCTGTCAGGATCGGTCGTCGACCGATCCGTCTGATTCGAGCGCCGTTCCCCATGGAAGAGGCGCTTTTCGATCCGGCCATGGGCCGCTATTCAGCATCCTGCTAGAGGAGTTCGTTGGAGTCCGGCGGCGCGTCCCTCCCGCCCTGCCCAAGAGCTCGCGCCGACCCAACACCAAGGTCCGATAGACGCACCATCAGACGAGCACTATCTTTGCGGCATGGAATTGGCGATGGCCTGCCGACGGCGATTGTCGACGACCAGCCGCTCCGGTGATCGCTCGCACGGCTCGTCCATAAGCCGGCTTTCGCGTCGAGACAGAATCCGGAAGGAGATCGCCGCCATCCGTGTGACGACGCTCACTGTGGGGAGATTGCCTAGAGGGGTGTCATGCCAGCCGTAATCGACGACCGCCATCCAGGTGCATTCGACGTCACGGCTCAATCCTCTTCGGTCGCTGACACCTGGTCGCCGGAAGAGCTCGAAACCGGCAAGTACGGCGACGGCCTCTTGGCGTTCATGAGCGTGCGAGCACGCCTCTTCGCCATCGCGTACCGAATGATGCGCAGCGCCGCCGACGCCGAGGACATCGTGCAAGACGTCTGGGTTCGCTGGCAGACAGCAGACCGCAGTGTGGTTCGGAACGCCTCGGCATTCCTCGCCGCGACGACGACACGACTGGCGATCAACGTCATACGGTCGGCCCACTCGCGCCGAGAAACGTACACCGGCACCTGGATACCTGAGCCCATGGACGAGCAGGCGGACCCTTGGCTGGGAGTGGAACGGCGCGAGGCCCTCAGGCGTGGAGTCCTACTGTTGGCGAAGAAGCTGTCGCCGACAGAGCAGGCGGCATACATCCTTCGAGAGGGCTTCGACCTTGCCTACCGCGACATCGCGCTCACCCTGGGGCTTGGAGAGGCCAACGCCAGGCAGCTCGTGACTCGCGCTCGCAAACGTGTCGCTGACGTCCGGCGGTCGCCGGACGGCTGGGAGGAGCGACCAAGTCCCCTTGAGGCAGCGACATGATGTTCCCTCAGGCGCGGTCCCATGAGGCACCTTGACGCCATCATCATCGGGACGGCCGTCGCGCGGGTATGAATGCCGACGAGGAGGTTCGCATGAGCACGATCGAACCGGAGATGGTTGTGGCCCACTTCATCGTGTCAGACAACGTGGAGCGCTCACGCCGCTTCTACAGCGACGTACTGGGGGGCAGGACCGTCGTCTCGGGCGAAGGGGATGACGGAGTGACGTACGTCGCACTGGCAAACAGCTGGATCATCATCAACGTGGGAGGAGGCCCGACCGACGACAAGCCGACCGTCACGCTCGAGACGCCGCCGGACCCGGATCGGGTGAGCAGCTTCCTCAACATCCGGGTGGCCGACATCCAAGCGGTGTACGACGAGTGGAGGGCGCGCGGCGCCGAATTCCTGACGCCACCAAAGCTGCACAAGACCGAGTTGCGGTGCTACATCCGCGATCCCGACGGCTACATCATCGAGGTCGGTCAGACGACGCTGGCCAGAGGGTGGCGTCCCCCTTCCTGATCGCAGTCCTGGAACGGGTGCTGCAGAGGGAGAGACCGGAGCACTGCGAGCGCGACGCTTCCTGGCTGGCGGCCTGTCGCACGGCCATACCTTCGCTCAATTGTCCCGTCCGGACGTTTCTGCCTGAATTGGAGAGACGGGAGAGCGAAGAGCACTCTCAGAAGCGGCGGAGACATCAGGGAGGGGCCATGTCAGAACCAACGGCACACGCGGGACAGGCTGGGAGACAGCAGGGGCGTCTCCATCAGCCGGGGCAAGAGGAGTTCAGGGCCCTGGTGGCCGACGACCTTGAATGGAAAGCGTTCGCAGCCTTCCCGCCAGAAGTCCGGTTGGCCCTCCTGGTGGGCGAGCCCTCGAGGCCGGGACCATACACGATCAGGGTCAGAGTGCCCCGCGGTATGAAACTGATGCCGCATCGACACCCCGAGGATCGCGTCTACACGGTGATCTCGGGGCTGTTCTATATCGGTCTGGGGGATGATTTCCGCGCGGACGTGCTGCAGGCATATCCGACGGGCGCCGTCATCGTTCTTCCCGGCGGCACGTCCCACTTTCATTGGGCGAAGTCTGGCGAATACATCACCCAGGTGACGGCAATGGGCCCACTGGGGCTCGAGTACGTCAACTCCAGCGACGATCCGCGAATTGTCGCCAGCTAAGACGTCAGCGGCCCGCCGTCGATGCCTTCGTCCAATGGAGTTGAAAGCGAGGTCGGAAGCCGGCCGGCAGCACCGGAGGGCCTGGACGCAAGGCCCATGGCGCCGATTGACTTCGACATGGTACCGACTCGTCGTCGAGAGACCCTCAGCCATGGTGGCGGCGACACCTTCGTCCAATGGCGTCGCCTGCGTGCGTATGCTCTGATGGCTGCAGGAGGATGTCGTGACCGATCACGGTCCTTCTGTTGATGAACCTTCGGTGGATGACGGTCGGGGACCACGGTGTTTCCCAGGAAGCGAGAGGAGGTTGCGATGGCGAGGGTGCTTTTCATAGTGACCGGGGCGACGTACTGGGTCCTGAAGGACGGCACCAGATACGCGACAGGGTACTGGGCGGAAGAGTTCGCGAACCCCTACAAGATCGTCACAGATGTGGGCCACGACGTCGTGGTCGCGACGCCCAATGGCGTGACCCCGAACGTCGACATGATGAGTCTGCGCCCCGAGATGGCGGGCGGGCCGCAGGGCGCCCTCGAGCTCGAGGCCATCATCCGTTCCGCAGAGGAGATGCGGCGGCCGCTCAAGCTGTCGGACGTTCGCCTGGAAGACTATGACGCCGTCTACCTGCCGGGTGGTCACGGCCCCATGGCCGACCTGGCATTCGACGCCGACGCCGGACGGCTCCTCACCGCGCAGCTCACGTCGGGCAGACCGCTGTTCATCGTGTGCCACGGTCCCGCCGCGATGCTGTCCACAAGAATCCGCGGTGTCTCGCCGTTCAAGGGGTACCGGGTCACGTGCTTCACCAACGAAGAGGAGGAGGCCGTCGGGGTGGCTTCCAAGGCGACGTGGCTGCTCGAGACCGAACTGAAGGAGAAGATCGGTGTCTCCTTCAGCCGCGGCGAGATCTGGAAGCCCTACATGGTCGAGGACCGTAATCTGATCACCGGTCAGAACCCCCACTCGGCCGCAGTTCTGGGAAGGCGGCTGCTCGAGGTCCTCGCGGGGCGCGGCGCGTCGAGCGAACAGCCGCAGATGCGGATGGGGCGATCGAGCGCAGTGTCGGCGACGGTGTGAGCCAGCCGGTCACTCTCGCCGTACTCAGCTTCGTGGACACGCCGTCGGCCCCTTTGGGCCGGCACGGATCGGCCCGGGCCTCAGACGTCCAGGTACTCCGGGACGTAGCCAGCCATGAGCGTGCCCTTCGGCAGGATCACTCGTCCGGCACCAGGCGGGGCGCTCCCCGTCTTCACCCAGTGCCAGGCATGTTGAATCTCCGAGGTCGCGTAGTAGCGCGTCTCCGCCTGGACGAGGACCGTCCCGCGGAGGACCTCCGCTTTCACGTCTTCCCACTTGCCAGCACCCACGATCGCGACGCGATCGATGTGCTCCGAATATTTCGCGAGGAAGCGGATCTCGTCCCACCGGGCCTTCCAGTCGGCCCCGCGCATTTCGGAAAGGTCCGCGAGGATCCCGATCGGGCGCTTGCCGCGTTTGCGTATCGCGAGCTCGATCTGGGGAACAAAGGCCTCGACCGCCTGGGACGTGACGCGGCCAGTCACGCGGAAGCCGAACGCCCTGCCCTCGCTCCTCGTCAGCCTCTCGATCATGTTGACACACTCCTCTCTTCATCAGCAGCCCAAGGCACTCGAGGATAGCATCTGGAGCTGCTGAAGTTGCTCGTCCGCGTGCCGCGGCGAGGAGTCCGTCATCCGGCACCTGTCCGTGGAGGTTCTCGACATCCCGGCGTGGCCGGCGCGTACTGCCGCTGTTCGAGATAGATCCGATAGCGAAGGACGACCGTTCGGTTGAACGCGAGGCGTGGCTCCGAGCAATACCATCCGACGAACTCACGAATGGCGTGGTCGTAGGTTCGCTGTCCGCTTCGGGACGTGAGGCTGCTGAGCACCGCAGACTTGGCGTGCTCCAGGTCTGGCAGAGCGAGCACACGTTTCGGAGTCTTCTTCTTGCGCGCATGGGTTCGAGCCTGTGCCATGGACGACGGCCTCCTTGGTCCGTCGCCCCCAGCATCCCGCCACATTGCGTATATACTGAATAGGTGTTCGACTGGGATCCGCGGAAGGCCGAGGCCAACGCGGCGAAACACGGCGTCACATTCGACGATGCCGTGACGGTCTTCCTGGATCCCGACGCGCTCGACGGCCCCGATCTGCTTCACTCGTCCGCCGAATCGCGATTCCGCCGGCTTGGACAGGGTGCCGACGGACAGGTGCTCATGGTGGCCTATACGCTCAGGAGAAGTGGCAATGCCGAAACGATCCGGATCATCAGCGCGCGGCGGGCGAGCCGCCGCGAACGTGCGGCGTACGCGTCGAAGGATTGACTTCTCGGATATTCCGGATTCGTCGCCAGAGCAGCTGGCGGCCATGCGCCGAGTGGGTCGGCCGCCGCTCGGGAAAGAGCCCCGGCAGTTGATCGCCATTCGCGTCGATCCGAGCGTCCTCGAGTCGTTCCGCAAAGAGGCGCGACGCCGGCGCGTCGGCTACCAGACGCTGATCAACGACGTGCTCGCCGAGCACACGCGCAAGGACGTCGCGTAAGACGCTTACCGTCGCGTGCGGCTCTCCCGTGGAAGACCGCTCCTGCGGCGTCAGGCAGGACCAATCCGTCCGCCGCCCCCGCTGCTTCGGAGCCTAGGCTTAGGCTGCAATAAACCTCTCGACGATAGTCGTGTAAACGTATATTATCGGGTTCATGGCTGGCCTCATAGCTCGAGAGCTGAAGCAGCAGAAGCCCTTCTCGTCCCCCGAGCAGGAAATCCTGCTCGGCCTGCGGATGGCGGCCGCACGGATCGTGGAGCCGTGGGCGAGATTTCTCAAAAAGACGGCTCAGCTGACCACCCACCAGTACAACGTGCTCCGGATTCTCCGCGGCTCCCATCCGGCCAGGCTAGCGTGCAGCGACATCGCGGAGCGGATGATTGAGCGCGATCCTGATATCACGCGTCTGGTCGACCGCCTGAGCTCACGCGGGCTGGTGACGCGGAGTCGCAGTCGCCAGGACCGGCGCGTCGTGGAGGTGGGCCTGACGGAGAAGGGCCTCACGCTCGTACGCAGGCTGGACTCGCACGTGGAGCGCTTGCCGAAAGCACTACTCGGGCATCTGGGCGCCGAGCGAGGGCGGCAGTTGGCGACCCTGCTCGAGGTGGTGATCTCGAACCTTGGCACGTTTCCCTGATCTAAGGTGAACGATGGATCGCCTGGCGGGAGGCAGGCAGCTGCAATAGTCGTTGGCACGATAATCGGTTGACCGCTCGACAAAGAAGGAGAGTGTGATGACGACAGTGACACAGGCAGATCGCGCGACGGGCGGCTATGCCCTGGCCCGCAACGAAGGTGAGGCGTTCTGGCTCCTCGGCATGCTCCAGACGGTGAAGATCGGCCGGGCCGATACCGGGGGGGCCTACGGCCTGCTCGAGGTCATCGTGCCCGCCGGACTCGGATCGCCGTGGCACGTGCACCCCGAAGAGGACGAGTGGTTCTACGTGCTCGAAGGAAACCTGACGTTCTACGTCGGCGACACGCGTCTGGACCTGACCGCCGGCGGGTTCGCGTTCGGTCCGAAGAACGTGCCGCACACGTTCATCGGTGCCGGCCCGGAGCCGGCGCGCGCCCTGGTCGGCTTCGCGCCGATGCAGTTCGAGGGATTCATGCGCGAGGTCGGCCAACCAGCTCCCGCGCGCGTGCTGCCGCCGCCGCACGATGGTCCCCCGCCGGATGTCGCCCGCCTCGCTCCGATCGCGAAGCGCAACGGGTTCATCATCATCGGCCCTCCCGGTCCGCCGCCCGGACGCTAACGCGGCAGAACGGGCCCTGTGGCCCTGGCCTGGGCGTGGGCGCCCGCGAGCGCGTCCACGCCCTATACCTCGGCAGATGTCGGTGACGTTGAGACGACGGGTCGGAAGGTCTTCGGCATCATTCTTCAGGATCTCGTCCGAACCGAAAGACCTGGCACATTGTGAGAAGTCTGCAACCACGAGCGAACCGAACCAGCTTCCGCCAGCGACCGCGATCATCACGCATGAAGTCACCCCGTCCGAACTGGAACGCCTCCGCGCCGGCGAACTGACTGGCCCCCCTCGGTTGCGCACTCCGTCAACAGGTCCTGCCTTGTCGCCTAGCAGGATGCTGAAATTCGAAGGTTCATGACGACTTCCGCACTCGATTCAAGGTCCGACTCGTGTCGTCGATCGACCGTCGCGGTGCTGATCGGTGCGCTCGGGTCATGCGGTGGTCTCCAACGTGCGCATGCGAACCATGTTGTAGGCCGCCGCCGCGAAGAGGAACTGCCAGTTCACGCGGGCCCCGCCACGATGACGGAGCTTGCAAAGCCCGCCGACCGTCTTCATCCAGCCAAAGACTTCTTCGATGCGTTTGCGCACGCGTTGACTGATGTCGTAGCCGGCGTGCCGCGTCGTCCGTCCGTCCAGGGTGCGGCTTCTCTTCTTGAGCGCGATGTGCGGCGTGGCCCCGAGGTCCCGCAGGGTCTCGATAAAGCCGCGCGTGTCGTAGCCTTTGTCCCCGCCGACGGTCACGCGTCGAGACGGCAGACCGGCGACCAGGCCGAGGGCCGCGTCGCGCTCGCCGGTGCCGGTCGCCAGAACGACGCAGGCGTCGACCACCAGCCCGTGGCGATTCTCCATCAGCACTTCACCGAGATAGGCCAGCTTGGCTTCGTGGCCCTTCGCCTTCTTAAACAGCCGGCTGTCGGGATCGGTCGTCGACTGATGCGTCTGATTCGAGCGCCGTTCCCCATGGAAATTGATCGTCGGATTCCCGCGATCGTCGGGCGGTTCGCGCGGCTGATCCTTGCGCGTGAAACTCTTCTGGCCCGCCCACGCCTCCAGCAAGGTCCCGTCGACGGTGAAATGCTCGGCGGACAGCAGGCGACGGCCACGGGCCTGCGCCACGACATCCTCAAAGAAGGCTCGCGCGATGTCGCCCTCAAGCAGCCGGTCGCGATTCTTGGTGAACGTCGTGGGCACCCACACCGCATCGTCCATGCCCAGGCCGACAAACCAGCGAAACAGCAGGTTGTATTCGAGCTGTTCGATCAGCATCCGCTCGCTGCGCACCGAATAGAGCACTTGGAGCAACAGCGCCCGCAACAGATGCTCCGGTGGGATCGAGGCCCGGCCCGTCTTGGCATACATGGCCTCAAACCGCGGCGACAACCGGCGCAAGGCCTCATCCGTCATGGTGCGAATCGCCCGCAGCGGATGATCGGCCGGCACGCGTTGCTCCGGCGACAGATAGCTAAACAAGTGGCCGCTCTGCTCGTCGTCTCCGCGCACGCGCACGCTCCTTGGAAGAGGGGTGCGCCGATCGTAGTACGACCGAATCGACTTGTCGATCGGGTCATGAGCCGTTTTTCAGCATCCTGCTAGTACAGAGCTACCTTCTAGCCAGTCGAGTGCCGGGGGTGGGGGTCGAACCCACACGATCCTTGCGGATCTCAGGATTTTAAGTCCTGTGCGTCTGCCAGTTCCGCCACCCCGGCGCGAACGAGTCTCGTCGATTCTAGCCCCCCCGCGATGGAGCGCCGCGAAGCACTGCACGCGATTTCCCGTCCCGGGCGGCAATTCTTCCGACGAATCCTGCGCGACGATAGCCTCCCGCAACCCGGACTTCCGGCACGACGGTCGCGGCAAATTGCCGGGCTTCCACCGTCCGTCACCGACCGATAAACAGAAGGCGCTTCAGGCCCGGCGATAAGCGCCATGGCGCGCGGCTTGCACTTACCTTCCGCAAGGAGGAGGGTTCAGCGATGAACGAGAACCGCACGCACCGGCCGGCCGGAGGGTCCGAATTCGGACACGCCGCGCGCTCGATCCTGCCGCACGATCGGCGCGACGTCGGCGAGCGCAAAGAACTGCTGCGCCGAATCCGCGGAGAGTTCGAAGAGGTCCCGGGACTGGCCCTGACGCTCGCCCAGGCGGGACGCCTCTTCCACCTCCCGCCCGATGTCTGCACCCGCGTCCTCGCCGAGCTGGTGGACGCCGGCTTCCTCCGCCTCACGCCGAGGGGCACGTACGTGAACCGCGGCGACGTCCCCTACGATCGCCCCGGCAAGTAGCCCCCGCGACCTACGGCGACTGCCCGCTGCCGGCCTCCGGCGGTGTCTTGCCGGCCCGCTCGTAGAATCCGACGACGGATCTCGTCGCGGTCGGCGCCCTCCTCCCGCCACTGATACAGGTAGTGACCGATATCGGCGCTCGCCGGTGGATAGCCGTTCGCCTCCACGTACCACTGACGGATCAGCCCAGGCATCGCCAGCCAGTCCGCGTAGGTCGGTCCGGCGTGCAGACGCTCGCTCCGCAGCGCGACGATGGGCGTGACGACCTGCAGCGCGGCAATGACATCCGCGGTCCCCACGACGCCGGTGGCCGACGTCGCGCAGATCCCGCAGTGCCCGAGCGCGTCCACGCGCAGCGCCGCCTCGACGGCCGCCTCGGCCGACGGCATGCGGTACCCGTCGCTCCACCACGCGCCGGTCGCCGCCGAGACGGCCTCGCCCATCAGGAGCACGAGCACGACCGCGAGCGAGGCGAGCATCGGAAGCGAGCGCCGCTCGAGGCGGTCCACCCAGCCGCCCGCGCCCCGGCCCCGCGCCACGCCGATGACGAGCGCCGCCAGGGCCCCGATCCAGATCGCCGCCAGGCCGATGGTGATCCCCGATACCCGCCCTCCCGCCGCGCCGATGGTGGGCATGAGCAGCAGCGTCTTCCAGCCGCTGACGCTCCAGTCGCGCATCAACGTCATCTCCTTGCGGAGGTGCTCGCTGTACGCCCAGTCGTTCTGGAGCGACAGGATGATGAGGAGCCCGGCCGCGGCCTGCCAGACGCGCGACTTCGCGGCACGCGTGAGCATCTCGGCCACACCCAGCCCGAAAAACGGCGCCGCCGCCACGAAGAAGCGCAGATGGGTGCCGGCGCCCGCGATCGACACGCTCGCCGCAGGGCCGATCAGCACCGCGATCAACCCGAGCACGAAGAGGGTCAGCGCGCGATTCCGGCGCCACAGCAGCCAGAAACCCGGCAGCGCGAGGATGTACAGCGGCGAGGGACCGAAGAGCCCCCAGTCGCGGTCGAGAAAGATGGCGACGAGGCCCACACCCATCCGCGGCAGCGACACGATGTCCTCGCTGCCCGCGCCCGAGTAGAGCGCCGTCGGCACGATGCTGCCCGAGATATGGAAGATGTACAGAGAGTACGCCCCCACGGCCGCCGCGAAGCCTCCGGCGAGCGCCACGATGCGCCGCCACTCCCGACGCCAGGCGAACGCCGCCCACGCGACCAGCCACGCCGCCGCCGGGAGAAATCGCACGTGCAGCCACGGCAGGCCGCCGGCCAGCAGCCCGAAACCCACCACGGCCTGCCACGTTTGCCGCCTCGCGAACCACAGCCAGGACGACAGGCCGAGCAGCACGGCGCCCGCGGCGAGCTCCGGATAGAACTGGAACACGTAGGTCGTGCCTGGCGCCGACAGGGCGACCGCCGCCGCGGCCAGCCAGGCCGCCCCCGCGCCACCGACCGCGAGTCGGAAGAACCGGAACACGAGGCCCGCCCAGACGAGGTAGACGGCCAGCAGCATCAGGTTCGACCAGAACAGCCGCGCCGGGAACTCGCCCTGGTAGCCGGGATCGCTGGCCGCGAACCGCCGATCGAGGTAGTAGGCGGGAAAGATCAGCGCCGAAAATCCCGGCGTGTGTACCTGGTAGAGCCCACCGTTCTTGCCCTGGATGAACCAGTGCCCCGCGTACGTCGAGCGGTTGAAGCGGCGTCCGGGATGATGCGCGAACGCGATCGCATCGGACGCCAGGTCCGCGAGGTCGTGCGGCACGGCGGCAGCGAGCAATTCGAGGTTGCGCCAGACGTGCGGTCGGAAGCCCGCCGGCAGGTCGGACAGCGAGGTGTAGGTGCTGATCTCGACGCCCTTGCCCTGATAGAACCCCTCGTCGAACCGGATGTACTTCGGCTCGTCGCCGTTCAGCACGGCGGAAAACCGCAGGCGCGGCGTGGCCTCCACCACCCACACCGCGGCGACGAGGGCCAGCAACGCCGTCGCGGCGCGATGATGCGCCGCCGCCCAGTCCGCCGCGAGCCGGATCGGCGGCGGTGCGTCGGGCCTCAGGCGGCGCTCGATCCGCGCCAGCACCCAGACCCCGACGACGGCCCACCACCAGACGCGGGCATCGACGACGAGGTAGATGACCGGCGCGAGCCAGCGTGCGGTGCCAGGCCACAGGCCCGCGAGCGGCACCAGACCCATCCAGCACAGGAGCAGCGGGGCCAGGTACCGGACGTCATTTCCCGCGGCGGGAGCGGGCGGGTGGGCGTGCGCGCGTTCGCCGGCGCAGACGATCAGGTGCACCACGACCACACCGACGAGCGCGGCGGCCAGTCCGGCGAGGAACGTCGCAAAGGACGCGGAGATGAAGATGAACTCGGGGCCGCGCGGACCGTCGGCGGGAAAGAAGATCGACCGGGCCAGCCAGGCCTCGGTCGCCACGCCGGCGGCCGCCAGGAGCAGCAAAGCGCCGGACCGAGTGCCGATCCGCGTGAATGTGGCCCTCACGTGCCGATCGGCGCCGAATGTTAGCACACGGGTTTGGCGCCGCCGCGGGGCCCGGGGCCGGGATTCGGGCTACAATGCCCCGTCCTGCAACTCCTGCTGGAGGGTGATCGCGTGACTGCAAAGCATCTCTGGTTCGCGACGGCCTCGGCGTCGGCGGTGGCCGCCGTCGCGCTCGCCGGCGCTCCGGTCGCCGGACCGGTTCACTTCGAGGCCCACGACATCGCGTCGCTGCGCGGCGGCTACTCGGTGTCGGTCGCCGACTTCAACCACGACGGGAAGATCGACGTCATCGCGAACTCCCTGGCGGTGCCCGAGCTCGACTGGTACGAGAACCCCACGTGGACGCCGCACGTCATCGCGAGCGACACACCGGGCATCGTCAACAAGGCGATGGCGGACATCGACGGCGACGGGATCCCCGAGGTCGCGTACGAGAGCGGCTTCGCGATGCAGCCGGACAAGAGCCCGGGCCTCGTGTGGATCGCCCGGAGCATGGGCCATCCCACCGGCACCTGGACGAACACGAAGATCGACGAGTTTCCCACGTCGCACCACATCGTGTTCGCCGACCTGGACGGCGACGGCAAGCCGGAGCTCGTGAACGCCCCGCTCGTCGGCCCCAAGAGCGTCGGGCCCACCTACATGCAGGACACCGCGTCGATCTTCTGGTACGACACCGCCACGTGGACGCGTCACCTGATCACCGACAAGGTGCCGGGCATCATCCATCGCGTGCGCCCGGTGGACTGGGACGGCAACGGCCGCCAGGCCCTCCTCGTCGCCAGCTTCGAGGGCATCGACCTCTATCGCGCCACGGGCACCGGCGCCTCGATGACGTTCGAGAAGACGAAGCTGTCGGCGGGACACGACAGCGAGCCGGCGCCGCGGCTCGGCGCGAGCGACGTCGGCATGGGCACGCAAAACGGCCAGCGCTTCTTCGCGTCGATCGAGCCCTGGCACGGCAACGAGGTGGTCGTCTACACCGGCAGCGGCACCAAGTGGACGCGCCGCGTCATCTTCGACAAGATCTCCGCGGGCCACGAGATCGCGGTCGCAGATCTGAACGGCGACGGACGCGACGACATCGTCGCGAACGACAACGCCCGCCAGGGCGGCGGGGTGCACCTCTTCTTCGCGCCCGAGAACGCCGCAACCGGCGAGTGGACGTACGAGCGGCTGGAGGATCAGGCGGGGATGAACAGCTGCGTCGTGGCCGACATGAACAACGACGGCCGGCCCGACATCGTGTGCACGGGCGGCGGCGGCGTCGTCCGCTGGTACGAGAACAAGGGGAAGTAGAAGAGGGCGGGTGGGGCAGGTCGGACCGCCTACGCGACCTGCCCCACCTGCCCTGCCTGGCCTGCCCTGCCTGGCCTGCCCTACCGGGTCGCCCAGTCCCAGTGCTGCTCCGCGCGCTGCTCCACCGCCGTCACGTCCCCGGCGAGCAGGTAGCCGCCCTTCACCAGCGCCTGCGCCGCCGCGGCGACCTTCTGCGAGTAGGCCGCATGCGTCGGATAGCGCTCCTCGATTGACAGCCGCGGATCGCCCGTCCGCATGCGCTCGGCCTTCGTCTTCGCGAACGGCACGTACAGACCCGAGCAGCGGGTACAGCTGGTCCGGCGCGCCGATCTTCGTGTTCCTGAAGTTCCAGCCCGTGAAGGTGCCGAGCGGGACCGCCTGCTCCGGCAGGCGGATGCCCGTCGTCTCGTTGCCGTCGGCGTCCACCTGCGGCACGAGGAGCGGCAGCGGCACGCCTTCCGCCGGCGCCGCCCTTCAGAAAGACGTTCGCGATCCGGAAGCCCGCCGTCAGGTGGTTCGGCGACTGCACGTGCGGAATCGCGGGGAACGCCACGTCGGCCGCCTTCACCAGAGTGTGGTTCGCGAGCCGCGGGTACTGGCTCGGCGGGGGCGGCGTGCCCTGACGCACCCAGTGGTCCATGGCCACGAACAACGCCCGGAGCGCCCACCAGTAGTCGGTGGGATTGTCGATCTGCTGGCCGTTGTCGACCTTGGGCGGGAACCGCGCCGGCGAGTGCTGCGCGCCGGCCAGGAAGTACACGCGGACGTTGCCGGGCAGCGTGAGATCCTTCGAGCCGTCGGGAGACGTGTGGACGAGCGCCGCGACGCGGCCCCCGCCCCAGGTACTCGACGCCGGTGTTCGTGTACATGATCTTCGGCTGGTTCGCGCGGGCCCGCGGGTTGTCCAGCAGACCCTCGGACTGTCGGCTCACCGGATCCGGGACCGCGTTGTCGGCGAAGGGATAGGCGGTCGCGGTGAACATCGCGAGGGTCGTCGGCGTCGACGCGCGCCGGTTCAGCACGATCCGGGAGGAGCCCGCGATGTGCGCCATCACGCCGTCGAATACCTGGCGCCCCTGCTCGTCGGTGTTGAAGCCCTGATAGAGGAACGTGCGGAGGAAGCGGCCGCTCTGCGAGGATCCGAACGTGTAGAGATACCGCGCCGAGGCCAGCGCGTCGGGTGTGTGCTTCACCCAGGCCGAGGCGTCGCGGACCGCGGCGAAGCCGAGGCCGCCGATCGGCAGGCTCGACGCCCGGTACGTCAGCTCGTACACACGTCCCGGCGTGAACCCGCCCGCGAGCGTGATCTCGTTCCCTTTCAGCCGCCAGCTGGCCCGCGGGATCACCTGGACGGCGTTCGTGAAGACATTGTCCCGCACGCGCAGCACGCTGTCGCTGGCGTCGGGATCGGCGGGCTGGTAACCGGCCAGGTCGCCGACCGTGGCCGTGTCGCCGCCCTTGATGGGGATGACGGCCGCCGTCACCATCCCGCTGGCCGGCCGGCCGTTCTCGGTGACGACCGGCACGGTGATGTGCAGGCCGTTCTTCCGGGTGACGTCGAACTCCCACCCGACTTCGACCACCGTGACGCCCATCTTCATCAGGAACCCGTCGCCGAGATCCGCGTCGGGCGCGGACGCCCGGGCGTTGGGGTCGTCGCTTCCGGCGCCGTTGCCGGTCACCAGGTTGAAGCGCTTCACCGTCTCGTTGCCGCGGTTGACGATGTCGACGAGCGCGACGCCGCTGCCCGGGCCGTTCTTCGGGCGCAGGATCACGAAGTCGGAGGAGAACTCGACCTTGCCCTGCGCGTCGCGCGGGGCCTTGTCGATGTCGGCGATCACGGCGTTGCGCGGATCGGCGGGATCGACCGCGAAGTGGATCGTGCCCGCGATCCGCTCGTAGCCGTAGGGCACGTCGGTCCGGGAGGTGACGTCGACGCTCGTGACGGCGGCGCCGGCCACGGACGCGACGCACAGGAGGATGGCTGCCAGGAACAGGTCGAACACTCGCTCGCGCATGGGCCTCTTATAGCAGCCCGGCCCAGGCGCGGCAACTCCGACGCGTCAGTGTACAGTCGGAGACAAGGGCGGCACCGGACGCGCCAGCACGCGCGTCACCATCGCGTCGAGCGCAGCCCTGTCGATCTGGAAGGGCCCGGCCACCGCGGCGCCGAGCGTGATCTCGATGGCGATCACCACCCCGCCTTCGTCGTACGGGTTGACGATCCAGCTGAGGCCGCGCAGCGCGACCGGCCGCTCCTCGCCGCCGGGGTGCTTCAGCCGATCCATCGTCCGGAGCATGCCCTCGAGCACGGCCCGGACGTCGTCGTCGGTCCACCGCGACGCGTCCGGCTCCACGCCGGGCAGTTCCTCGCGTCGTCGCGTGGTTGTCGCCGCGCAGCCAGATTTCCACCTTGACACTCATCTCAACTCCGCCTCCAGGGCCGGGGCCGACTCGACGGGCGCGCGGCACGCGAAGTCGCGGCAGACGTACGCGCGCGCGGATCCGCCCGGTCCGGCCGCCATCGGGGCGACGAACGGCAGCCGTCCCGACACGGCCGTCTGCGCCTCGGGCGACAGGGACAGCACGAGGGCGAACGGCAGGTAGCGCCGCGCCACCACCGCCTCCAGCGCCCGCCGGTCGCCGCCGACGATGACGATCTGCTGAAGCCCGGCGATGGCGGTGGACAGGGCGGCGCCCATCATCGGGACGCCGCGGCCGAGCTGGTCCAGCCTCGACGCGAACAGCCGGAACGTGCGCTCGATGCGATCGGTCCACTCCTGGCGCGGCACGAGGTGCGAGAGCGCGAGGAGGTTCAGCACGGCGACGGAGCTCGCGGTGGGCTCGGCGCCGTCGTAGTCCTCCTTCATCCGCAGGAGCACGGACGGATCCGACCCGGTCGTGCTGAACCAGCCGCCGTTCCGCTCATCCCAGAAGAGGGCGTCCTGACGCTCCTGGAGCCGGATCGCCCACTCGAGCCACCCGGCGTCCCCGCTCGCCTGAAAGAGCTCGAGCAGGCCGAAGATCAGGAAGGCGTAGTCTTCGGCGTACGCGTCGATGCCGGCCTCGCCGCCGCGGTACCGGCGCCACAGGCGCTCCTCGTCCGCCCGCCAGAGGCGGCTCCGGACGAACGCCGCCGCCCGCCGCGCGGCAGCCAGGTACGGACTCGACGCCGGGTCGCCGCCGCCGGGCGGGGCCAGGACGCGAGCGGCGCGGGCGAAGGCGCCGATCATCAGGCCGTTCCAGGCCGTCAGCACCTTGTCGTCGAGGTGGGGCCGTGGGCGCCCCAGGCGGGCGTCGAACAGGCGGAGGCGGGCGCGTCCCAGGGCGTCGGCGACCGCCGCCGGGGTGCGCCCCACCGCTGCCGCGATGTCGTCGACCGACCCGGCGATGTACAGCAGGTTCCTGCCGGTGAACTCCTGCTGGGGATCGGCTGGCGCGTTGCCGTGCGGCTCGATGCCGAAGCGCCGCCTCACGATCTCGGCGTCGGGTCCCGTGAGCGCGTTCACCTCGTCCTCGCGCCAGAGGTAGAAGGCGCCTTCCGCCGTGTGGGCCCCGGGCCGGCCGGCCTGCTCCGGCGGCACGCTGTCGGCGTCCTCCGCGGACAGGAACCCGCCGTCGGGATCGGTCAGCTCGCGCATGACGTAGTGCAGCGTGTCCTCGGCCACTCCGGCGTAGAAGGGATCGCCCGACGCCTGCGCGCCCTCGAGGTACGCCAGGACGAGCTGCGCCTGGTCGTAGAGCATCTTCTCGAAGTGCGGCACCCGCCACGCCGCGTCGACCGAGTAGCGATGGAACCCGCCGCCGATGTGGTCGCGCACGCCGCCGAGCGCCATCGCGCGCAGCGTGGCGAGGGCCATGTCGCGCGCATCGCCGTGGCCGGTCCGCACGAACTCGCGCAGGAGCAGGAACAGCTCGCTCGGGCGCGGGAACTTCGGCGCCTCACCGAAGCCGCCGTGCCGGGCATCGAAGGCCGACCGCAGCTGGGCGACCGTCCGGTCGAGCGCCTCTGGGCCGGGGCGGTCCCCGCCCGGCCCGCCGGTCTCGAGCGCTTTCAGCCGCGCGGTGATGGACGCCGCCGACGCTTCCACCTTGCCGCGGTCGTCGGCCCAGACGCGGGCGATCTCGTCGAGGATCTCGACGAAGCCGGGCCGGCCCCACCGCGAGGACGGCGGGAAGTAGGTGCCGCCGAAGAACGGGCGGCGGTCCGGCGTCAACCAGACGCTCATCGGCCAGCCGCCGGAGCCGGTCGTCGCCTGCACGAAGGTCATGTACACGCGATCCACGTCGGGACGCTCTTCGCGGTCCACTTTGATCGACACGTACTTGTCGTTGAGCACCGCGGCGACGGCCGGGTTCTCGAACGACTCGTGGGCCATCACGTGACACCAGTGGCAGGTCGAGTACCCGATGGACAGGAAGATCGGTTTGTCGTCGGCGCGCGCCTTGTCGAAGGCCGCCTCGCTCCACGGAAACCAGTCGACGGGATTGTCGGCGTGTTGAACGAGATACGGACTTCGCTCACCGGCCAGACGATTCACCTGTGGATTATGACACTGAAGTAGAATCCTTCACATGGCTGGCTCCCCCGTGCTGGCGGGCAAGCGCGTTGCGATGCTCGTCGAAGACGAGTTCGAGGATCGCGAGCTCACCGGGCCGCTCGAGGCGCTGCGCGCCGCCGGCGCGACGGTCGTGCTCGTCGGCCCGGCGGTCGGCGGCACCTACGCCGGCAAGCGGGGCACCGTGACGGTGACCGCGGAGCTCGCCGCAGGCGCGGCGCGTGCGAAGGACTTCGACGCGCTGGTGGTCCCCGGCGGTCACGCGCCCGACAAGATGCGCATGCGCCACGCGATGGTCGACCTGGCCCGCGACATGATGCGGGCCGGCAAGCCCGTCGCCGCGATCTGCCACGGCCCGTCCCTGCTCATCTCGGCGCTGGCGCTTCGGGGCCGCACGCTGACCTGCTGGCCCTCCATCGCCATCGACGTCAAGAACGCCGGCGGCATGTACGTCGACAAGCCCGTGGTCGAAGACGGCAACCTGATCACGTCGCGCAAGCCGGACGACGTGCCCGCGTTCAGCGACGCGATCATCCGCGCGTTGTCTGGCGTACCCGCCTGATCGCCGACGGACCTGAAGGTCCGCGTCGACACACGGTGGCGCAGGCCTTCGGGCCTGCCATCACTCCTCCGGCTCGGGCTCCAGTCGATCGCCGCGAAGCCGCGCATAGGCGGCGGTGAGCTCTGCGCCGTACAGCAGGATTATCGCCTGCACGTACATCCAGATCAGGAACACGACGACGGCCGTGATCGAGCCGTTGATCCGCGAGAGCTCGGACACGTCACGCGCGTACCACGAAACGGTCTCGAGCGCGGTCTTCCAGAGCACGCCCGTCACGAACGCGCCGATCCAGACGTCGCGGAACGGCACCTTGACGTTGGGCACGTAGTAGAAGATGAGCGCGACGACGACGATGAAGAGGCCCGTCGTGGCCCAGCGGACGGCCAGCCCCCTCAGCACGCCCAGCCCCGGGAACCGCGCGAGGACGCCCGCGAACCAGCTCGCCCCCACCACGTGGCTCGCGCCGACCAGCACCACGGCGACCGCCATCAGCCCCGCGGTCACGATCATCATGAGGAACGCGAACCACTTGTGATGCAGGAAGCTGCGCCGCTTCTCGACGCCCCACGCGTAGTTGACCGCCGTTGTCATCGCGCTGAACACGCCGATGGCGCCCCAGATGAGCGCGACGGTGCCGACGATGCCGAGCGAGAGGCTGTCGCCGCGAAAGGCGTCGAGCTGCGCCGTGAAGAAGGCGAATTGCGCCGGAAAGTAGGACTGGACGACGCGCAGGACCGCCGCGCGGTCCTCAACGTTCGCGGTCACCGCCCCGACCACGGACAGCGCGATCATGAAGAACGGAAAGAGGGACAGCAGGGCGTAGTACGCGATCGACGCCGCGTACGCGGGGCTGTCGCCGTGGTAGAACTCGGCCGCCGCCATCCACGCCGCCTTCCAGGCGAGCCCCGCGATGTCGCGGGACCGCCGACAGAACCGCACCGGCAGGGACGTGCCCGTCACGCGCACATTATGGCAGGGCGCGCGCGAGGGACGCCCCGCATGCCTGTGCGATAATCGATCGATGCCGGACGAGACGCCGCCCGCTCCGACGCGCCCGCTGACGCCGCTCAAGGTGACCGCGCCGAACGACGACAAGGTCCTCTGCGAGCGCTGCGGCGACGAGATGTACCGCATGCACGCGGTCTGGCGCTGTCCCGGCTGCGGCTACAAGACCGACTGCTGTGGCTGGTGACGGGACCCGCTGATCGCCCCGTCTGACAGGCTGCCGACCGTGGACGTACTCGAGACGCGCGTCAATCCCGCAGACGCGGCGTTCGCCGCGAATCGCGATCGCATGGAGGCGCTCGTCGCCGAGCTCACGCGGCGCCGATCGGCCGCCGCGCAGGGCGGCGGCCTGCGCTACCTCGAGCGCCACCGCGAGCAGGGCAAGCTGCCGGTTCGGGAACGCATCCAGCGCCTGCTGGACCCGAAGGCGCCGTTCCTGGAGCTCTCGCCGCTCGCGGCCTGCGAGATGTACGGCGGCGACGTCCCGGCCGCGGGCCTCGTCACCGGCGTCGGACGCGTCGCCCAGCGCGACGTCGTCGTGATCGCCAACGACGCGACGGTCAAGGGGGGCACCTACTTCCCGATCACGGTCAAGAAGCACCTGCGTGCGCAGCAGATCGCGCTCGAGAACCACCTCCCGTGCATCTACCTCGTGGATTCCGGCGGCGCCTTCCTGCCGCTGCAGGCCGAGGTCTTTCCCGACCGCGAGCACTTCGGACGGATCTTCTTCAACCAGGCGCGGATGTCCGCCGAGCGCGTGCCGCAGATCGCCGTCGTGATGGGATCGTGCACCGCGGGCGGCGCGTACGTGCCCGCGATGTCGGACGAGACCATCATCGTCAAGGGCACGGGAACGATCTTTCTGGGCGGTCCGCCGCTCGTGAAGGCCGCGACCGGCGAGGAAGTGACCGCCGAGGATCTGGGGGGCGCCGACGTGCACACGCGCCTGTCGGGCGTCGCCGATTACCTGGCCGAGAACGACGATCACGCGCTCGAGATCTGCCGCACGATCGTCTCCACGCTCGGGCTCGGTCCCCGTGCACGCATCGATCGGACCGTGCCCGAGCCGCCGCGCTACGAGGCCGCCGAGCTGTACGGCGTCGTGCCCGCCGACCGGCGGAAGGCCTTCGACGTCCGCGAGATCGTCGCGCGCCTCGTCGACGGCTCGAAGTTCGACGAGTTCAAGGCGCGCTACGGGCCGACAATCGTCACCGGCTTCGCCCGCCTCGACGGATTCCTGGTCGGCGTCGTCGCCAACAACGGCGTGCTGTTCTCCGAGTCGGCGCTCAAGGCCACCCACTTCATCGAGATGTGCGCGCTGCGCCGGATCCCGATCCTCTTCCTCCAGAACATCGTCGGCTTCATGGTCGGCCGCGAGTACGAGCGGGCGGGCATCGCGAAGGACGGTGCCAAGCTCGTGCACGCCGTCGCCAACGCGATGGTGCCCAAGTTCACCGTCATCGTCGGGGGATCGTTCGGCGCGGGCAACTACGGGATGTGCGGCCGCGCCTACGACCCGCGCCTGCTCTGGATGTGGCCGAACGCCCGGATCTCGGTGATGGGAGGCGAGCAGGCCGCCGGCGTGCTCGCCACCGTCAAGCGCGACCAGCTCGAGCGCGAGGGCAAGACGCTCGGCGCCGCCGAGGAGGACGCGATCCGGCGGCCCATCCTCGAGAAGTACGAAGCCGAAGGGTCCCCCTACTACTCCACCGCGCGCCTGTGGGACGATGGCGTGATCGACCCGCGGGACACGAGGGGCGTGCTGTCGATCGGCCTGCGCATGGCCGTGAACGCGCCCGTCCCCGACACGCGGTTCGGCGTCTTCCGCATGTAAATGGCATTCGAGCATCTGCACGTCGTGCGGGCGCGCGGGGTCGAGACGGTGACCCTGAACCGGCCCGACGTGCGCAACGCCTTCAACGACGCGGTCATCGCCGAGCTGACGGCGTGGGCGGCGTCGATCGAGGACGCACCGCCGCCCGATCGTCCGCGGGTGGCCGTGCTCGCCGGTGCGGGCCGGAGCTTCAGCGCCGGCGCCGACATCACCTGGATGGCGAGGACGGTCGCCTATTCCGAGGCGGAGAACCTGCGCGACGCCGAGGCCGCATCGCGGATGTTCTCTGCGCTCGACGGCCTGCCGATCCCGCTCGTGGCACGCGTCCACGGCGCGGCCATCGGGGGCGGCGCCGGACTGGTCGCCGTCTCCGACGTCGCCCTCGCCGAGGACGCCGCCGTGTTCGCGTTCAGCGAGGTCCGCCTCGGCATCGTCCCGGCGGTGATCTCGCCGTTCGTCATCGCGAAGATCGGCGCATCGGCGGCCCGGGCGCTGTTCCTCACCGGGGGCCGCTTCTCCGCCGCCCGGGCGCGCGAGATCGGTCTGGTCCACGAGGTGACGCCGCCCGGCGGCCTCGACGCCACGTTGCAGGCCGTCGTGGCGCAGCTCCTCGAAGGCGGACCCGAAGCCCTCGCCGCCGCCAAGGCCCTGGTCGCCGACGTTCGCGAGCGTCCCCTGCACGAGGCCCTGGCCCGCACGGCGCGCACGATCGCGGAGCGGCGCGTCTCTGCCGAGGGCCAGGAAGGCCTGAAGGCCTTTCTCGAGAAGCGGCCACCCTCGTGGCGGGCATGAAGGTCACCGTCGTCGAGGTGGGTCCCCGGGACGGGCTCCAGAACGAGCGCGCGGTGGTGCCGACCGCCGACAAGATCGCGTTCGTCGACAAGCTGAGCGCCGCGGGCCTGCCGGTGATCGAGGTCTCGGCGTTCGTGAGCCCGAAGTGGGTGCCGCGGATGGCCGACGCCGGGGCCGTGTTCGCGGGCATCGCGCGCCGGCCGGGCGTGCGCTACACGGCGCTCGTGCCCAATCTCGCCGGCCTCGATCGCGCCCTCGCCGCCGGCGTCGCCGAGGTCGCCATCTTCGCCGCGTCGACCGAGACCTTCAGCCGCAGGAATATCAACCAGGGCATCGACGAGTCGCTGGCCACCTACGCGCAGGTCTGTGAGAAGGCCCGTGCGCAGCGCATCCGGGTGCGCGGGTACCTCTCGACCGCGTTCGGTTGTCCCTACGAAGGACGCGTCGCGCCAGCGACGGTGGCGGAACTGGCCGCGCGGTTGATCGATCTGGGGGTATTCGAGGTAGCGGTGAGCGACACGATTGGCGTCGCCCATCCGGGCCAGGTGCCCGTCGTGCTCGAGGCGGTGTTCGCGCGGGTGCCGCCCGAACGCGTCGCCCTGCACTTCCACGACACCCGCGGCACCGCGCTCGCCAACGTGCTCGCGGCACTGCCGCTCGGGATCCGGACGTTCGACGCCTCGGCCGGCGGCCTCGGCGGCTGCCCGTACGCGCCAGGCGCGGCCGGCAACCTGGCGACCGACGACCTGATCTACATGCTGGACGGAATGGGGATCGAAACCGGCGTGTCCCTGGCGGCCCTCGAGGAGGCGACCGCCTTCATCGCGACCCGAATCGACCACCCGCTGCCGTCGCGCTACGCGCAGGCGGCGCGGGCTACGACGTCGCCGGCTGGGCCTGGGCCGGTTCCGACGCCTCGAGTGCCTTGACGACGTCGGCGAACGGCATCATGTTGATCGCGTCGTAGTCCGGCGGGCAGCCGAACTCGCGCTGCTGCGGCGCCGTGGGATTCCCGAGCGTCACGCAGAGTCCGCATCCAATGCACAGGTCGGCGCGCACGGCGCAGACCATCCGCCCGTCCCGGTCCGGCTCTTCGACGATGCACCCGGCGACCGGACAGGCCGCCTGGCAGATCGAACACGCAAAAGCACCGAAGCACCGATCAGGATCGATGACGGCAATCGTCTTCGGGGCCTTCTTGCGCGGCCCGCCCATCATTTTGGTCCACATTGGGAGCCATTATATATGGGGTGACGGGGTGATGTCGTGACGGGGTGACGCTACCAGTGCTTGAGCGGGGCGCCCTGCGGCGGGGCACCGAGTTCCGGCATGGTCGCGTACAACGAGGACGTGTCCTCGTAAATCACGCCATCGGAATTCACCGCGAAGAACCGCAGGTTGCCTGGCTCGAGGGGGTCGGCGGCGGCGGCGTAGCCCCTCGACAGGCTCCCGGCGCCCTGGCCGTTGCACGACGCGGGCGCGCCCCCGTACGGCACGCCGTCGAGCTGCATCAGGTACTCCGACTTGACGACGCTCGCGGCGCCACCCAGATCCGGGCTGATGAAGGCGTCCGTGCTCCCGGGCGGCGCCTGTCCCAGGATCGGGAACGACGGCGCGTAGAATCCGCCGCCGCAGCTCAAGGCGTACGTCAGCTCGGAGCTCGACACCGTCCGCAGACTTCCGATCGCCGAGGCCGCCGAGGCCGCCTGCTTCGCTTTCAGCAGGCGCGGCAGCGCGGCCGCCAGCAACACCCCGATGATGCCGCAGGTGAAGATCAGGTCGATCAGGAAGAAGCCGTCGCTTTTCTTCATCACAGGATCGTGTCGCCGTAACGGGTTGCAGATACCATGCCCGACGGGACGTTTCTGTCAAGTCGTTGATTCCGGAAGACTTGACGATTCGGCAGGACCAGCGTGACTGACAGTTTTTGTCAGAACTCGCTCTCGCCTGACACTTTGTGACAGTTTCGGCCAAGAGCACTGCGCCCAATAGGGGGAACGGCGCACAAGGCTGCGCCCTCGCCGGAACACTCTGGCGTGGCTACTTGGGTGTCGGCGGATTGGCCGCGCGGGCCTTCTTGAAGATGTCGGCGACGTCCTGGTTGCCGGCCACGGCGGCATAGATCCACGCCGTCCGCCCCGACTTGTCGGCGAGCTCCATGTCGGCGCCCTTGTCCAGCAGGAGCTGCACCAGCTCCGCGTCGCCGGCGGAGGCCGCGCCCATGAGCGCCGTCCGGCCCTGCTCGTCGGCGGCGTTGACGTCCACGGGCTGCGCGAGCAGCAGCCGCATCGCGGCCGTGCCCGCACCGTTCGGCGCGAAGGCGGCCTCGATGAGCGGCGTCGTGCCCTGGGTGGTGCGGATGCTCAGATCCGCACCGCCCGCGATCAGCACCTTCACTGCCGAGGTGCACCCGTCGGCGGAGGCGGCGACGATGGCCGTGCTGCTGTTGGCCGGCGCGTTGATGTTGACGCCTGCCTCGAGCAGCCGCTGGACGACCGGCGTGCGGCAGTTGCCGGCGGCAAGCACCAGCTCGCGCGGGCCGGGCTTTGCGCCCGCCTTGATCAACGCCGCGACGACCGCATCCTGGCCGCCCGACGACGCGTAGGTGAGGGCGGTCCCGCCAGCGACGTCGGTCGCCGTGAGCTTCGCACCTCCCTTCAGGAGGGCGTCGACGGCGGACGTCGATCCGCTCAGCGCGGCAGCCATCAGCGGCGTCCGCGCATTCGTATCGGCCTGGTTGGGGTCGGCTCCTCCCGCCAGCAAGGCGGTGACGACGTCGCCGTATCCGCTGTAGGCGGCGGTCACGAGCGCGGTCGATCCTTCGGCATTCTTCAGCGTGACGTTGGCGCCGTGCGCCAGGAGCGCACGAACGGCGGCGATCCGATCCGACGAGGCCGCGCGCATCAGCGCGGTCAGGCCGTCCTTGTCGACCGCATTGACGTCGGCGCCGGCCGCGATGAGCGCGGCGACGACGTCATCTCGCCCCTGGCCGGCGGCGACCATCAGCGGCGTGACGCCCTCGCCGTCTTTCGTCGCCACCGACGCGCCCGCGTGCAGCAACTGATCGACGACATCGGCGTGGCCGTACATGGCGGCACTGAAGAGCGCCGTCTGGCCTGCCGGGTCCGCGGCGGCGACGTCGACGCCCTTCGCGCCGAGCAGCGCCTTGACGACGTCGGCGTGCCCGGCGGCTGCGGCGTGCATCAGCGCGGTGAGGCCCATGGAGTCCTTCGCGTTGACGTCCGCGCCGCTGGCAAGCAGGCGGTTCACGTCCGAGAGGTGCCCCGCCGCGGCGGCCTCGACGAGCGGAACGTGCATCTCGCGGGTCGGCGCCATGGGCTCGGGCTGGCCCAGCCCTCCGAGAGGATCCTGAGCGAACGCGAGGGACGCGACGGCGGCGACCGCGACGGCAAGCAGCAGGATGCGCTTCATAAGGTGGATCTTACTGCGCCTCACCGGCCCTTGGGCAGATCGACCGACTGGCCGGCTTCCACCGCGAAACGGCGGAACCGGCCGTAGGTGGCGACGCCACGGAGCTCCTGCTGGCGCTCGAGCGCCGTGCCGACGAGATAGCTCTCGCTCATCTGTTCCGGCACGGCGATGCCGAATGCGGCGTCGAAGCGGAACGACGTCGTGACCCGCGCGACCACATTGGCATCGTCCAGCGCGAGCTCGGTGCGGAAGATGCGGCCCGTGAGCGCGTCAATCCAGACCCGTCCGTGCGCCGGCATGTCGCGATCGTACGCCGCCCGGACGATCGTCGGCCGCGCCGTCTCACGGTAATTCACGATCCACACGCCCGGGCCGACCTCGGGATCCGCCTTGTCGAGGTCGAACGCGAAGTGCGACTGGTAGTCGGACTGCATGAACGCCAGGACGAACACCGGGTTGTTGACGGTGCGGGTCATGTTGCCCAGGTTGTAGCGGGCGCTCTCCTTGGCGATGGCGTTGGCCTTCTCCACCGACTTCGGCGTGGGATCGAGGAAGAGCTTCTCGAGGCGCTGGTCGCGGTCGTGCACGGCCTTGCCGTCGACCTCGAAGACGTCGCGAAACGGCATCCACGCGGTCGAGTTGGGCAACTGAACGAGCAGGAAGTCGGAGCGCAGGACGCGGTGGCTGGCCCGGCCGTGCGCGCCATCGCCCGTGCCGTTGGGCCCGACGCGGCTCGTCGTCGAGTCCTGGACGTAGTCCTCCTCGGCGACCACGCTCGAGAAGCAATCCGTGAACTCCTCGGCGTAGCGCCCGGCGCGCGTCAGCAGGACGTCGAGCGACGGCGGCGCCTGCGCCGGCGCCATGCGCGGCCAGATGGCCAGCGCGAGGGCAGCCGCCGCCGCGACCGGCGAAACTCGCATGACGGGAGTGTAGCTGAAAGGAATGCGCGCGGGACCACGGTGCCGCGGCCGGCGCAGTCCGGCCCGCGCCGCGCGCTGGGCGCCCTCAGGGATGAACGACGCGGATGACGAAAGTGGCGGCCTGGTCCAGCGAGCCGGAGTCGGACACGGAGACGCAGTGGATGCCCGACGTCATGCTGTCGTTCAGCTGGGCGGTGAGGGCGGGGGCCGCCTGCGCCTGGGCGTCGAGTTGACAGCCGGTGCCGGCGGGCGTGCCGAGCCCGAGCGTCAGCGAGGGGTGCAATACGTCGAGGAGCGGCGAGCCGGCCCGGAGGCTGGCCAGGGTGACGTCCACGGCCCCGGCAGCCCGCAGCGTGAACGAATAGAAGCTGGAGCCGCCAATCGGCAATGTCCCCGTGAAGAACTCGGTCGTCGTCGACGACGTGGTCGAGGGCGCGGTCGGGGTCGTGGTGCCGCTGCACCCGGCCGCGACGGAAGCGATCGCCACGACGGCGCCGAGAGCGGGAAGGATTCGGCCCAGAATGCGCATGGAAGCTCAGTGATGGTCGATCGTGACCGTGAACGACAGCGGCGCCTTACCCACCTGTCCGATGTCGTAGAGATCCACGCAGTACGTGCCCGCGTCGGTCGCGACCGACAGGGAGCCGCCGGCACCGGCGGTGATCACCTGCGTGAGGGCGCAGTCGCTGCCGTCGAGCAGCCCGAGGCCCAGGCCCACCTGCACGCCCGACGGGTCGGTGCTGTTGAGCGTCGCCGTCAGCGTGGACGCCTGCGTGAGGACGACGGCGCGCGAGACCTGCGTGCCGGCCGTGAGGTATCCGTTGAAGGTTTCAGGTACCGGTGGTCGCCGGAGTCGGCGACGTCGTGCTGTTGGAGCTGCACCCTGCGCCGAGAACCCAGAGGAGAGACACTGCCGCGAGCGCACCCAGGCGCGCTCGACGGGACACCAAACCCATCATCCGAGTGTAGACGTCCGCCGGGACCGATGAGCCGGCACCAAATGATGAAAAGTTCGTGACGAGTCTCCCGCAGGCGGCCGGCACGCCCGCTCTGTAGTCTAATCTGAGTCGATGCCATCTGCTGCCGTTCGTCCGGGAAACGCTCATGTACAGGTGTCTTCATAGAATCCTTACGTTCGGTCTGGCCAGCGTCGTCGGTGCCGTCGTCCTCGCCGGTTGCAGCAACAATCCGTCCACCAGCACGACCACGCCCTCGACGACCACCACGACGCCCGCGGTCGCCGCTGCGACAATCGACGAGACGTTCAACGGCACCGTGCCGGTCAGCGGATCGAGCTTCTACTCGTTCACGGTCGGCGCCTACGGCACGGTGAACCTCACGCTGACGAGCGTCGGAGGCGCCGGCGTGCCGTCGACCCTGTGGCTGGGCCTCGGGATCGGCCAACCGAGCGGCACGACCTGCCCGACGACGACATCCATTGACACGCAGTCGGGCACGGCGGTGCAGGTGACGGGGACCTACGATCCCGGCGTCTACTGCGCCGACGTGTGGGACATCGGCAATCTGGCCGCGCCGGCCACGTTCTCGGTCGCTGTCTCCCATCCATGAGCTGAGCTTCGGCCGGGCATGCCGGAAAAAAGTCGCGCCGGCGTTGGCGGTACGGGAGTAAGGTACCGGGAACGGGTCAGGGAGGGCACCATGCCGCAACTTCCCGAACGCATTCCCGGCCGTCCGCTAGCCGCCGCGCTGCCCCCAGATCGCCGCGCCCACGCGCCCCGCAAATCGCTGGTCCATCGCATCCGGTCCGAGTTCGACGAGATGCCGGGCCTGTGCCTGACCACGGCGCAGGCGAGCCGCCTCTTCTCGCTCGACCAGGCGGTCTGCGCGCGCGTGTTCAGCGAGCTCGTGGACGGCGGCGTGCTCGTGCTGACGCAGACCGGGCGCTACCGGCTGCGTCCGCCGGCCGCGTAGGGTTGCTCGGGGCCGACCGCTCGAGGCCCGGCACCCGGCTCAAGACAGCGTGAACGTCATCCGAACGGTCACCTGCCCGTTCGAGGCTTCCGAACTGCGCGTACGCCGACCGCGTCCGGCGCGACATCGCGACTTCAGGTCACGTCGAGCATCCTGGACACCGCGTGCACGTGGCGGATCCAGGCGGCCTCGAGCGTCCGGCCGCCACGTTGGCGCCGCGCGCGGCCGAAAGCGGCCCGCAACGCTTCAGCCCTTCCGGTGCGGCGCAGACGGCGCAGGCCGAGCAGGCGTCGCCGGACCCGGTCACACACGGCCGGTATATCGTCGAGAACGTCGCCATGTGCTGGCGGTGCCATACGCCGGTCGACCAGGACGGCAATCCCGACGTCACGCGGTGGCTGATGGGCAGCCCCGTCATCCTCGAGCCGACCCGCGACGTCACGGACTGGGCGACCGTGGCGCCGCGACTCGCCGGAGACCCGCCGGGGACCGACGAGGAGTTCGTTCGCCTGCTCATGACCGGCATTTCCCGACGGGGTACGTACCTCCGCCCCCCGATGCCGGAGTTCCGCATGACACGAGCAGACGCCGGCGCCGTGCTCGCGTACCTCAAGTCGCTCGGCGTTGAACGCGACATCGACGCCCGTGGACAGGATCCGCCCGACCGCCTCCCCGTAATCCGGATGGTCGAAGCACGTGGCGGTGGCGTAACCAACGGCCCGCGACCCGGGTTCCCATCAGGGACGGCGTGTAGTAGCATCCTGCGGCAGCACACCTCCAAAGGGCGAGTCCGATGATCAGCCGCCACTGCGTTGCAGCCGCCAGTGCACTCCTGTTGTGCATCCCACTGCCCGCCCAAGCCCGGCAGGTGTTGCAGGGCCATGTCAGCAAAGGCGAACCGGCCGACCAGAATACCGTGCCACCGGGCGTCGTCGACAACCCTGCGGTCGGCGATCTGAATCGCGCGCTGTCCATCGAACTCGAGGTGAAGCAGGTCGACTCCAGTGCAGAGGAGCTCTGGAACCGGTCGGCGCCGATCGTGGCGAAGAACCTGCCCGAGTGTTACGCGCACTACCAGAGGGCGCACGATCTCGTGCCTTCGCTGCAACAGGCATATCGCGCGCACGACGTGAAGACCGCGGACGCGATCGTGCGACAGGCGGACAGCGAGAGGACCCAGGGCTACCGGTGTGCGTCCCAGCCGCGCCCGATCCAGCCCCGATCCAGTGGCGGTGTTGGCCAACGGCCGGTCGTTCCGTTGGTCCAGCCCAACGTCACGCCGTTACCGAAGCCCGCTGTTCCGAACGAGCAGCCGCCGCCTGGCCAGTCGGGCTTCTATCCGGGTTTCACCTCGGCTACCAGCGATCCGAGCCAGTGGCAGCCGCCGCCCGGCACGCTTCCGGGCGATCCCTGTCAGACGCCGAACGCCCAGCAATCCGCCCAGTGTCGTAAGCTGACGGGCCGCATCGACGAGGCCGCGCCGAAGCCGCCGTCTCAGCGATACGACCCGCCCAGGCGGGTCGGCGTGACGACGCGTACAGCCGACGGCTCGCAGTATCTGAGGGTGGTGATCAATGGACGCCGCGCGGACTTCAGGATTGGCAACGACGACAGCGGCGCACCCGATGCGCCGCCGCCGCTGCCGGGCCAGCCGCGCTACACCAGAGTGTTCACGCGTCAGAGACTGGAGCCGCCCGGCGTGACCCCCAGCGACAGAATCGTCTGGTCGTATTTCTGGGGCGTGATCGCTCGGGACAAGAACGGGCCAGGGTCAGGTGTCGACGGTCTCCTGATCACGGCCATCGAGGATTCGAAGGGCCAGCGCTTTGTCTGCAATTTCACGTTGCCGCTCGATGTCTCGCTGGCCGTGAGCGCACGCCGTCGCTTCTCGCAAGCGTGCACACCCGAGCGCAACGCGAGGAATCGCGCCGTCCGTTGACGGGTGAAGGAGCCACGAGGTCCGACGATGGCAGGCGGCGGTGTGGTGCGCGGTCCGGTGTTGCTGCTGGCGGCCGTGCTGTGCACGGGCGCGCCGGCTGCGGCCCAGACGATTCCCCCCGGCATGCTCGCGGCCGCGAGCGCCGGCGACGCCAACGCGCAATACAACGTGGGCGGTCTCTACTTTCAGCGGCAGAACTATGCCGAGGCCTGCAAGTGGTTTCGGCTGGCGCAGGCGCGTGGCAACCAGGCCTCCGACTCGATGATCCAGATCATGGGCGCGACCGGCCACCCGTGCGCGCCCCTCTCCGACGCCGCGCTTCAACGCGCTCGAGCGAACCGTCTACCCGACATGCGGGAAATGGCGATGAACGTGCTCGTGTATGCGCGTGAATGGCAGCCCGACGCCCAGGTGACGTTCGCGCAGGTGAGTGCCGGGGGCTCTTTCGGCTTCACGCTCGTGTCGCCTGCCTCGCGGAAGGTGGTGCAGTTCACCGACGGATCGCCGGACCCGATCGTCGGCCCGATCACGAACGCCACCATCGACCTGCCGCTGCCGCACGGCTTCATCGACATTTCGCGGGCGCTCGATGTCGCCCATGCCGCCGGGATGGCGGGCGACATGGCCCACGCCACGTTGATGGTCTACCGCGGCCGGGACGGCCAGCCGTTTGCGGGCTGGCTGATCGCGCCCGACAACCGGACCGCGCCAGTCCTGATCGGCGCCCTGGACGGCCGTCCCCATCCGGTCGCTGACTTCCTCGCGCAGAACTTCGGTGACGACGCCGTGTTGCGGATCCTGGCGACGAGACTGGCTCCCGCGACGCCTCCGCAGCCACGCAAGCCCGACTGTTCCGACATGCGCGATCACTTCAATCCGTTCAGCCCGTGCAGCCGTACCGGCTACGAGGAACAGAACGCACGCCTGCAATACAGCTTCGAGTGGCAGAAGCATCTGCAGGGCAAGCCGTCGTACTACTGAACCTGCGAAGGCCTCGTCGCACCCCGGTTGGCGGTAGACTCGGCGTGTTCGGCGCCGGGAGGTTGTCTCGCGATGCGGACTGCGATCATCGGCGTGCTCGTGGTGGCCCTGACCAGCGTAGCATCGGCCCAGCAGGCCGAGACGTTCGCATCATCCAGCTGCACCTCGCAGAAGACCGCGAGCGACGAGGCGGCGTCCCGGCAGTTCCGATCCAGCATGGCCGCCTGCGGCCCGGAGGACGTGCGCTGCAAGGCTGCGGCCCAGGACGTCTTCGCCCAGGCGAGACACGAGAACGGTGCCCAATACGGCATCTGTCTGGCCGAGCAGCAGCGCGACGCGGTCAACACCGCATATGCCGCCATCCCCTGCACGAGGCAGCGGGATGTGGCCGACGCCGACGCCCTCATCGTCAAGCTCAAGGCGGTGAAGGCCTGTCATTACAACGACCTGATCTGTCAGAAACAGCCGGACAAGGCCTATGACGCCCAGAAAAGCGCGGACGGTGCGGCCATGGGCGCGTGCCTTACGGCGCAGCAGGCGAAAGCGGCTGGCCCGACGGTACTGAAGGGCGGGGTGAACGAGAACGTCTACAAGGGCTCTTCCCCTTATGACAGCTACGGGAAGACCGTGCCGCCGTTCACGGGATCGGTGAAGTACGCCGGAGTCACGCTCACGGTGCGGTCCTCCCAGCCCATGGGGATCGGTCAGAGCCTGGCAGGCCGGGTGCAAGTCGTCGCGGGACCACCGAAGTATCGCTGGGCGGAAGGGTACTTGGTCCGCAAGGATCGCTTCCAGATCACCGGTCTGATCGACACCTCCAATCACCGTGTCGTGCTGGCGACGCCCATCGAAGTGCCCGTCTACCCGAAATGACCGGCGCCGGGGTACCCACGTCGCCAGACTCTCCGCGACCCGGGTCGTGGCGGCCGCCTCGTTCCACTGCAGGAGAACACATGCGCAGATACTCCGGGGCCATCATCATCGCGCTCGGCCTGGCCGGATGCGTCCTGGTGCCCATCGTGGCGCAGACGCCGGCCGCGCCAGGCCAGGGTGACGTCTTCAGCTCCAACTCCCGGCAGGCCACCGACTCCTGCAACGCCGCGTACGAGCGACAGATGGCCCAGGCCTCCGCCCACGAAGGGCAGGTCAACGCCCAGTGGCAGCGGGACGTCGCCGCCTGTCGCGGTGACCAGACCTGCGCCGAGGCGGCCAGGCAGAAGCGGGAGCGCGCGCTCGGCCAGGTGCAGACGGAGCGGGTGGACGCGGAGACGGCTCACGGGATCTGCGAAGCCCGCCGGCAGTTGCAGGGCCGGGCGAGCCTGGACACCGATCCCTGCAACGCCGCCTACGAGCGCCAGATGGAACTGGCGTACGAGCACGAGGCCGGTGTGAACGACCGGTGGCAGAAGGACGTCATCGCCTGCCAGGGCGACCAGACCTGCGCCGAAGCGGCCAGGCAGAAGCGGCAGAACGCGCTCGGCCAAGTGCAGCAGGAGCGCAGTGACGCGGCGGCGGCGCGCGGGGCCTGCGGCACGGGCCGGCGGCTGCAAGGGAACGCCAACGCCGGCCGCGCAAACGGCAACTCCTCGGTGGCGACGGACCGGCCGAGGCAGCCAGCGGCCGGACCACAGCCGTCTCCCGGCGCGCCCAACTCGGGCACGTCGAATCCAGCGCCCCCCATGCGCGGATTCCAGCCTGCACCGGGCAATCCAGGTGCGTGTCAGGGGGCGTCCGCGCAGGAGACCGCCGACTTCAAGCGTCAGCTCCTGGCCGACGCACAAGCGCTGCTGCTCGGGGCGGGCCGCATCTCGAAGGCGATGACGGACTCGATGGACGTGACGAAGCACAACGATGTCGGAGTCCAGGTGGGAATCAGCGCGTGTCTCGCGGCATTCCCAGGGGTCGCCACCTTCTTGAGAGGGTGGGCACAGAGGGTGACACAGGCGGCGGCCGTGCAGTGCGCCGGTGCTCAGGAGGCGGCGACACTGCAGATTGCGAACGTCTCGGCGTCGGAGGCGGAAGAGATGGCGAATCAGGCCGTTCAGGAGGCCTCCCAGGCGCCATCGGGAGGAGCGGCGATGGGGGCCGCCGGCAGCGCGGCCGGCTACATGGAAGACGCCATCGAGTTGACCCAGTCGGCCGATGTGGCGGTTGCGCAGGGGAATCTGCCAACGTGCACGGTGCTGGCATGTGACCGCCTCGCGCAGCTGCTCGGACGCAACATAGACCTCATGCAGGTATTTGACAGGATCCGGCCGCACGTTCAGCTGGTCATCTCCAAGACCGGCGAAGTGACCCTCAAGGGCGGCTTGAGGCCGGCCGAGGTCGCAGATGGTCTGAGACGCGTCGGCATCAACGCCCAGGTGGGCGTGGGAATGACGAACATGATGAACGAGGTCCGGGCCGGCAAACCGGTGATTGTCGGCGTGTACATTGCGGCCTGTCCCCGCGCGCCCCTGCATGCCCTGGTCGTGGAAGGGGTCGAAACGATGGGAGGTGTGACCGGGCTGCGGATCTACGATCCCGTGGGGCGCGTCTACTGGCAGCCCGTTCGGACGTTCCAGAGGTACTTCACCAAAGAATTCGTCCGAGCGCGCTGAACCAACGTCGGCGGGTCCGAGCCCGTTTCACCATGCCGTCGCCGCAACGGGAGACATACCATGAAGCGCCATGTCCTGGCCGGGTGGTTTCTGATTTCCGCCGTGGTGTCGGCAACCGCGGGGTGCCAGTCCTCGGGCGCAACGGCGCAGATCGGAGCGCCGTCGTCGCTCCTGCAGAAGTGCCTGGGCATCGTTCCGGGCACATACCGGATGGGCCCGAGTCCCGCCACCGAGCGGTATTGCCAGCAGCTTCCGGGGGCCAGCGACTACTATCAGGCGCTCGGCCGCTTTCAGGCCGGCGATCCGGCAGGCGCCGTCCCCCTCTTGACCAAGGCGGCCGGGATGGGGAACGGCCTCGCGGCGGTGCGTCTGGCGCTGGTGTACGACCGCGGCGAGGGCGTCCCCCGCAGCGCCAAGGCGGCGTTCGTGTGGTACCAGCACGGCGCGGCAGTGGGCGAACCGGAATGCCTGAACCAGGTGGGATTGTCGTATGAGCTCGCTCGGGGCGTGCCGGAAGACTGGGACCTGGCTGCGAAGTTCTACCAGGCGAGCGCCGCGGAAGGCTGGATGAAGGGTGAGTTCGCCTATGGTCGGGCCTTCGAGTTCGGCATCGGCGTTGCGCAGGATCGCCAGCAGGCGATCGCCTGGTTCCAGCGGTCGGGCGAGCAGGGCAACGCGCAGGGGACGTATTTCGCCCGCTGGCTGAGCGACCCGACCAACAACATCGGCTTTCGCGACAATGCCGAGCACGACGTCGTGATCGCCGGCAAGCTGCGCTTCGGGGCCAGCCTGACCGGCGCCGATCCTGCCGGCATCACCTTCCACAACTCGGCCCAGCGCGCGCTGTGGATCATGGGACTCCGCCAGCGCGTGGATCGGGACGAGGCCGAGGTCTTCCGTCAGATGCGGCAGCGCGAGTATGACGATTGCACCCGGGGTGGAGGGGACAACTGCGGGTTCGGGAAGTTCTAGAACGGCGGGCGGCGGACGCGAGTCCGCATCGCGCTCGCGTGCGATCTCTCCGTGATCTACGAAAGAAGGGTTGGAGGCGCCGCCCGGATTTGAACCGGGGGTGGAGGTTTTGCAGACTTCGCTGGGTTCTGTAAGTTGTTGACTCGTCTCGCTCTCTGGTCGGCCCTGATTCCCCCGTTTGGGCTGGTTTTCGGCGGGTTTTGTTCCCGAGTTGTTCCCACGTTTTGGGGGAGGTTTCCCTGCGGGTCTTCTTGGGAACAAAACCCGACTATGGCCGTCGTGCATGTGCGAGTCTTGCTCCCAACGTTGGTCCTCGGATCGTCCTTCCCGCGGCGAGATACACGGACTGCACGCCGTTTCACGTTCACCGACGCCCATGCCAAGGTCACGCTACTCCGCCTGCAGCCGCCGCAACAGTGGCTCAACCTCCGCTCGCAGCAACAGGACTCGCCGTTCGACGATGCCCCAGAGGGTGCGATGGTCGATGGCGCTGTATGCGTGCGTCAGTTGGTTCCTGAACGTGATGATCCCCGGGACATCGGTGACCTCCCCACACGATATGCCGCAGCCGCGACGGTTGCTTGCTGATTCCCCCGCGGCGCGCAGCTGGACGAAATGCGAAGGTCACAGCCCTCCATGGACAGGCAGCATCGGGGCTTGGCCTGGCAATGCTTGGCCTGGCAATGGTCTACGGCATCGTGAAGCAGAGCGGCGGACATATCTGGGTGTACAGCGAAGTGGGACGCGGGGCGACCTTCAAGCTCTATCTGCCCACAACCGAAGACGCCGAAGTGGCGCATCCGCCACCTGCGATCGATCGACGCTCCTTGCGAGGCGCTGAGACGATTCTCGCGATCGAGGATGAAGAGATCGTTCGCTAATTCGTGAGCAGGGCTTGCGTGGGGTACGGCTACACGGTCCACCTGGTTGACGATCCCGTGAGGGCGATCGCGTTTGCCTCCGGGCATTCGCCCCCGGAATGTCATTACTTCAGAAGCCTTCTGCGTCCGACGTACCAGCCACGCGTGTGCGCGAGGTCCTCGACGCACCAGCCTCCTGAAGTCGAATCCCGTTCCACGGCGAGCGGAACTCGAAGGCTAGCCCGTGGTGAGGCGTCTCGCGACCACGATGCACTGGCCCGTCCCGGACGCCGCTTGGAGAACCGCGCATTCCTCGCGGCGGTCACTGCCCTCGAATGAGGAAGAGCGATCCGGCTGTCAGCAGGACCAGTTCAATGATCACGACGAACACGCGCTCGGGCAGGCGATCGACGACATGTTTGCCGATGAACGAGCCGAGGATCATCACCGGGCCCAGCGCAAGTCCGACGCCTGCACCTGCCAGGGTGAGCAGCCGCGTCTGCTGATAGGCCACCAGCTTCGTCACGTGCATGATCACGGTCGACAGCGCTTCCGTGCCGATGTACGCGCCCTTGACGAGCCCATAGGCCAGAAAGAACGGCGCCATCAGCGGTCCGACGCTTCCGAGGAGCGCCGAAAGGAGGCTCCCACCAGCGCCGATCGCCGCGAAGGCCGGCGCCGGGAAGGACCGGGGGCGCGACGGGCGCATGTGACGCCACAGGACAATGAGCAGCAGAAAGCCGCCGAGCAGGCGCGTCAGCGCGCCACTGGGAGCTTCGGCGAACAGATAGCCGCCGGCGAGCGCCATCGGAACACCGCCGAGCGCAAACCAACCGACCACCCTCCCATCGAGCTCCCGGCGGTTGAACCAGACTCGGGCGCCGTTGCCAATCAGCTGAGCCACTGTGAGGATCGGTACCGCTTCACGGACGCCGAAGACGGCGACGAGCGCCGGCAGCAGAACCGCCGCACCGCCGAACCCGGTGACGGCCGCCAGTGTGGCGGCCACGAGCGCGATGGCGCCCAGTCCCACCCACTGTTCCAGGCTCCCGACGCTCACCGGTCGGACCGGCGTCGCGCCGAACGCCTCGCGCCGAACTTCGCCGCGTCCCCGAGCTCTTCCTCGATGCGAAGGAGCTGATTGTACTTGGCCACCCGCTCCGACCGCGCCATCAATCCGGTCTTGATGTAGCTGGCACCGGTCGCGACCGCGAAGTCCGCGATGAAGGTATCCTCCGTCTCGCCCGAGCGGTGCGAGATCACGGTCTGATAGCCGGCTCGATGCGCCACATCGATGGCCTCGAGTGTCTCGGTGACTGTGCCGATCTGGTTGAGCTTGATCAGTACCGCGTTGGCCACGTGCGACTCGATGCCCTGCCTGATGATCGCGGGATTCGTCACGAAGATGTCGTCGCCCACGAGCAGGATCCGGCCGCCGAGGCGTTCGGTCAGCAGCCGCCAACCCTGCCAGTCGTCCTCCGCCAGACCGTCTTCGATCGAGACAATGGGGAACTGATCGACCAGGTGCTCGAGCCAGTCGATCATGGCGCCGCTCGTGAGGGACGGCAGCCCGCTCTTGCCGAACTCGTACCGATCGCCCCGATGGAGCTCGCTCGCCGCCGGATCCAGAGCGAGCGCCACGTCAGGGCCGGGCCGGTAACCAGCCCGGTCGATGGCCTCCACGAGCAGGGTCAGCGCGTCTTCGGGCCGCCGCACGTCAGGAGCGTATCCGCCCTCGTCTCCGACGGAGGTGACGTGGCCGGCGTCCTTCAGGATCGTCCGCAGCGCATGAAACGTCTCGGCCAGCATCCGCAGCGCTTCCGCCATCGACGGCGCACCGACGGGGACGATCATGAACTCCTGGAAGTCGAGCGCGTTGGCGGCGTGCGCCCCGCCGTTCAACACGTTGGTCATCGGGACAGGCAGAGAATCGATCGGGCCTGTCGCCAGATGGCGATACAGGGGAAGGTTTCGCGCCGACGCAGCCGCGCGCGCCGCCGCCATCGACACGCCGAGAATCCCGTTCGCGCCGAACCGCGATTTGTCGGCCGTGCCGTCGGCGGCGATCAGGGCCCGATCGACCGCCTGCTGGTCACCGGCGTCCAGGCCGAGTACCGCCGCCGCCAGCGGCCCGCCCACGTTTGCGACCACCGTGCGCACCCCTTTGCCGCCGTACCGCTTCGGGTCCTGGTCGCGGACCTCCAGTGCCTCGCGCGTTCCGGTGGACGCGCCCGACGGAACGGCCGCCCGGCCTGCCGCCCCTCCCTGGAGGCGAACATCGACCTCCACGGTGGGATTCCCCCGCGAGTCGAGCACCTCGCGCCCGTGTACTCCACAATCGACGAAACACCCATTCTGCCCTCCTCTGTCCGACCCGCCGTCAAGGGAGACGGGCGCGGCGAATGACGTGCGTGAGCCGACGACGGTGCTCCGGGGCCAGCGGCAACGCTTCGATGCGCGCCGCGGCGCGCTCGGTGTCGTAGGCCGTCCGACACAGCTCGATCCGGCCGGCGTCGACGATCGCGTACGACGCGCGAGGATCGCCATCCTTCGGCATGCCGACGCTGCCGGGATTGACGAGCGTCGTGCAATCGATGCGGCGAATGAATTGATCGTGGGTGTGCCCGACGAACACAAAAGCGGCGGCCCCCGCGGGAGACAGCGCCTCGCGCCACATCTGGTCCGGGCTTGCCGTCGGCACGTCCTCGAACAGCGGGTCGCGCGGGCTCGCGTGGACGAGCACCGTCCGGGTGTCGAGAGCCGTCACCACCTCCGACTGCAGGGGCAAGGTCGCGAGGTACATCCAGGTCGTCTGGCGAGAGGCGCGGCCTGAAGACCGCGCGCGTCGCCAGCGCGAGGTCCCGATACGCGGGTGAGCTCCGGCAGTCGTCGCCGGTCCCGAGTGCATGGTCGTGATTGCCCCGCACGACACGAGTCCCACGGTGGCGGACCCAGGCGATCACGTCAGCGGGCGCCCCACCGTAGTCCACGAGATCGCCGGTCCCAGATCTCATCGAAAGACGTCTCACGGCGGCACGCGTCGGCATACACGGCCTCGAGGGCATCGACGTTGCCGTGAATGTCCGACAGGACGAGCACTCTGATGAGCGGCACTACGTCGCTCGATGCCATGAGGCCGGTCAGTGTGTCGCCCATAGCCAGAGCGATCCAAACGCCACCGTGGCGAGCGTAACCGGAACACCGATGCGCAGGTACTCACCAAACTGGATTCGCACGCCGCGGGCGGCGGCGCCCTCGACGACGATGATGTTCGCCACCGAGCCGGTAATCGTGAGGTTGCCCGCGAGCGTCGACGTCATCGCGAGGGCGGTCCACCCGGCTTGCGGATCCGGGAACCTGCTGACGAGCGTCCTGAGCAGCATCACGGCGGGCACGTTGCTGACGAGATTACACAGCACCACGGTCACGGGCACGAAGACCCGGAGTCGGTGCAGGTTCCATCCGGCGACTGGCTCGAGCAGGGTGGGCACCAACCCGGCGTGTTCGGCGCCGCCGACGATGATGAACAGGCCGACGAAGAAGACGAGGAGCCCCAGTCGACATCGTCGTAAACGTGCTTCGGCTCGACCGTACGTGTGACGAGCAGGAGAGCTGCCCCGATCGCCGCCATCAGCGGCGCAGGCACGCCAGCCAGAAAGCCGGCGAAGACGATGGCCAGCACCACGACGGGCTTCATCCGGGCGCACGCGGGCGGGGCGGCAAGCGCGTCTGCAACCGCCGCACGGTCCACGCCGCCCGGCAGACACAGCCAATGCAGGAGGGCCCACGTCACACCCAGGCCGCCGATCGCCACGGGACCGAGGTGGATGGCAAACTCGAGGTAAGAGATGCCCGAGAGCGATCCGATGAGCATGTTCTGCGGGTTCCCGGTGATGGTCGCAACGCTCCCGACATTGGAGGCGAGTGCAACCGCCAGCAGATACGGGACCGGCCGCAGGCCCAGGCGCCGCGTGAGCCCGATGACGAACGGCGTCATCACCAGACACACGACATCGTTGACCAGCAACGCTGAGAGGCAGCCGCTCGTGAAGACCACGACCGGCAGCAAGTGCTTCGGATGCAGCCGCTCGATGATGGCCCCGGTGACCCAGTCGAAAAAGCCGCCCAGCCGCAGGTTCGCCACGATGAGCATCATCGAGACCAGCAGCACAATCGTGCCGAAGTCGATCGACGCCATGGCATCGCGCGTGCCCACGATCCCGAAGGCGACCATCAGCACGGCACCGATGGTCGCCGCACCCGGCCGATCGATCTTCATCCACGGGAACTTGCCGATGGCGAAGACCACGTAGCTGCCGACGAAGACGGAGTACGCGGCGAGCGTCTAGTATCGAGAGGATTCCGGAACTGGGAGATGGCATTTTCTGGTGGCTACTCGCGCCATTCGACCTCGTGGATGACCGCCTCCCCGCGTGCCGCCGCGAACGCGAACGGCGGCAACGGCAGGCACCCGTGCCGCCGATCCCAGTCGAGCGCGAAACGGACGGCTGCGACGGCGAACCCCGGCCCGCCCCGCGCCAATGCGACGAGCTCCCGCACCCAGATGTCGCCGCCTCGGCCCCGGCCGCCCATCTCCGATGTCACGATCTTCGTAGCACGGAGTCCGGCAGCTCCCGCACCTGGATGATGGCGAACCGCCACAGAATCCGTCCGACCGCTCCGAGCGTCTCCCGGTCCAGATTCCGAGTCGCTGCCAGGTAGACTTCACCGCGATCCAACGAGCGCCGAATCCGGCTCGCAGTCTGGCGGCTGACGTGCTCGATGGGATCGATGACGACGTGGTCGCCGGAAATCGCTTCGACGATCGGCTCTTCCCGATGCCTTCGGGCCCGACCAGGAGCACGCTGCGGCCGCTCGCGAGCGCCATCCGCGCGAGCCTCAGCAGCGTCTGGCGTCCGGGCGGATCAGTCCGACGCTCCATCGTGCGCGACCTGCTGGATCCGTTGCCTGAGCGAGTCGAGTCGCGCGAGCTCGGCCGTCACGGCGGCCTCGCCGGCCTGACGGCTGGCCCGTGCCCGCTCGAGCGCGCGCTCGGCAGAGTGCGTGATTTGCTCGAGCAGGAATCGAAGCTCCGATTCGAGCCGCTTCCGGCTGACCTCGACACGGCGCTCGAGATCGAACACCACGCGCGTCGTGTTGCTGCGCAACAGCTTCTCCAGATACGCACCCGCGTCTCGCTGATCCGCAACACGCGCGCCCGCCGTGGCAGCAGCAGGTCTGCCGCACGGGTGAGGAAGCCAGGCGCCGTCAAGTGCATCAGATTCGTGGCGTAGAAGTGCCGTCCCTCGCGCAGGCCGATCTCAGGTTCGAGGCTCCGCGGCAGGCTCTCGAACGCCGCCTCGTGTGATTCCGCGAGCCGCGCCAGAAAGCTGTTCGCGAGCGCGGTGAAGCGGGCTGTCGCATCGCGATACGTCGTCGGCCTCCGGCTCGATCCGCGCGAGCCAGCCCTCGGTGTGCTGCCGCGCGACGTCAGACGCCCGCTCGAAGCCTTCGATCGGTCCCGTAAACGGGCCGAAGCCAGACCGTCGATCCACGCCTCCAGCTCCCGTCGGGCCGCGGCATGCTCCCCGTCGACGAACTGTTGCTGCCGCTCTTGGAAGGCCGTCAACAGGCGCCGCTGCTCCGCTGCGAGCAACACGTCGAGCTCCCGCAGCATCGTCTCGGCCTCGGCGACCAATCGGCGGAACATGGCGATCCGGGCCTGGACTCCTCGACGGGCCGAAGGAGTGCGCCACGGCGCTCGTCGCACTCGTCCAGCACCCGCTGCATCAGCCGGGCGCGCCCGCGCTCGTAGGCGCGTCGGAGGATGTCGGCCGAGCGATCCGCCAGATCCATGAGCGCGTCCTGCAGTCGCTGCCAGTCACGCGAGGGCGCCCCGACGCCATGCGCTCGGCTGCGCTCACCTCGAGCACCGGTCCGATGGCGCCCCAGACGGTCGGCCACAGCCGTTCAGTGAACTCGGCGCCTGCCGCACGTCGTCGCGCGCGAGGCGGTCGCACTTGTTCAGCGCGAAGACCGCAGATGGCACCTGTGAGAGGACCTCCAGCACCAGCGCCAGCTCGTCCCCTGAAATCGGCGGATCGGCGCCGAGGACGACGAGCGCCGCGTCGATGTGGGGCACGAACGCGCGCGTGGCCTCCGTGTTGCCGGCGAACGCCAACCGATCCCGGGAGTATCGACGAGGCACAACCCGTTGGCGAGAATCGGTGCCGGCAGGAAGACCTCGACGGCGGCCACACCCCGCGCGTTCTCGTGATTGTGGGCTTCCGTCACGAAGAGGGGGACATCCGCGACGGGAATGTCTTCCGTGAGCCCGCTCGCGTGACGCACCACGGCCCGTCGCTCGGCCCCGTACCGCAGAGTCGTGACCACCGACGTGACCGGCGTCACTCCAGCCGGCAGCACCTCATCGTCCACGAGGGCGTTGAGAACGGTCGATTTGCCGCACGCTGGGACTGCCCGACGCAGGCCACGAAGAACCGGCCCGCCGCCAGGCGCCCGGCGAGCGCCGCCGCCTCGTCCGCCGCCGAGGTCAACTCCACCTCGCGCGCAGGGCCGCGAGCGTCTCGAAATCCTTCACCGCCTGTCCCCAGTGGCCGACAGCGTCACGCGCTCGAGGTCGCGCCGAATCTCGTCTGCCTGGAATGATCGATTCGCTCGTGCCCCATCCGGCGATCGAGCTCGGCCCTGACCCCATCAGTCGCGGCCGTCCACTCCGAGCGGATGTGGCCGAGCGCGTCCATCGCCCAACGGCGCAGGACCGCCGCATAGCTCTCGAGGGTGGCCTGGACCACCGCCCCAACGGACTGCTGGAGGCGTTTCGCGACCACCCCCTTCGTGACGCCACGTCCCAAGATCCGCTCCAGGCCTTCGCCTGGCACCGCCAGTTCCGGCGGCAACTCCGGCGCCGGGTATCTCGCGCGCGACGGCCGTTCTTTCCAATGCCTCGGCCGCCTCATCGTCAATCGCGAGCGTCCGTGCCACGTCGCGGCAGACTTCCGCCAGGGATTCGGCCAGTGCCTGCAGGTCCTGCGTCACACCCAGCGCGGTTTCGCCCGTCACCTCGCGGAACGCTGCGACCAGCGCCGTCCGGGGCGCCGTCCTCGCGGCGATCAACCCGGCCGCACCTGCGATCACGGCTGGAGCCTGCCTCGGCAGCACGATCGTGAGCGCGTCGAAGCGCCGCTCCAGATCGGTGATTTGGCCCGCCGCTCGCTGCAGCGCGACGTCGCTCGCTCGGAGAGCCTGGGATGCGGGCGCATGACCGCTTGCTGCCAACAGCCACTGGCGCAGGCGCGACTCGACTTGCGCCCGCAGAATGTCGATCTTGCGGGCGGCCGCCTGTTCCCGCTGGCGTTCCTGATCGGCGATGAGCGGTACCAGTTCCTCGGTCCGCCACGCCTCGAAGAGGCTGTCGAGCTCCGGCCTGACGCTCCGGCGACCACGGCGATCGGTACATTGAACTCACGCGCCAGGGCCTCGCGGGCATACGCGACCACCGCCTCCCGATCGGCTGGTCCGATCAAGTCGGCCTTGCTCACCAGCACCGAGACGCGAATGCCCGCATTCAGCAGGAGACCCACAGTCGCCAGATCCTCGACAGTGATGGTCGAGCCGGCGTCCACGAGCACGGCGGCGACGTCGCAGTGCGGGAGGTAGGCGAGCGTCTCGGCCGCGCCCGACGTCGCGAGGGAACCGAGGCCCGGCGTGTCGACCAGCGTGACGCCCGACTCGAGCAGGCGCGCCGGCAGCTCGACGACGGGGGAAAAGACGCGCTTGATATTGGCGGGATTCTCACGCTCCGACGCGTAGTCAGCCAGCGCAGTCACCTCCAGCTGGCGCGGCGCCGCGTCGGCGAAGGCCACCTGCAGCTGCGGCCGGCACCGTTAGTGATGCGCGTCGGCACGGCGGTAATGGGCGTCACGCCAACCGGCGGAATACGTCGGAGCCGAGCAGCCGATTGAGCAGCGACGATTTGCCGGTGCTTACGCGGCCGAATACCGCCAGCTCCAGTCCCTTTCAGTTCGAGCGTGTCCAGGATGGTCGCCAGCGCGCTTCTGAACTCGACGAGCCCGTATTTCGCGGCGAGCGCCTCCAGGGCGTCGAGCGTCGCGACATCCTGGCGGCCGGCCATTCGCTCCAGTCGAGCCCGCAAGTCCTCCGCACACTCCCCGCACTAGGAGCAGCCATCAACTGACCAATCGTGCCGTGCAACTCCTCGACGATGCCGTTGAGCGCGGCGCTGGCGTCAAGAGCATCATTAAGTACCTCCCATGTAGTGCGGCTTCAATTCCTCCACCGCGACGTCGACGTACGTCGAGTGCGTGAGCAGGGAGTGGCGGAGGCCGATCAGGCGTGGCGCCGGCGACAGGCCCTGGCCTTCGAGCATACGGACCAGCTGGGTTCGCAGCCGCGCGATGTAGTCGTGTACGAGCCGCCGCTCGGCGGGCGCGAGAAATCGGTCGCGTAGCGCCCGAGAGAAAGCTCCGCCTGCGCCTCGACGAAGGCCTGTTCGAGCTCGCCGAGCAGCCAATCGACGTACTGGCAGGTGACGACAAGGCGCCGTGCCTGCGCCTGGTTCGACGCGGGCATCATCTACTCTCTCGCGGGGCCCCACCCCCGCTCGTTGCCGTCGCTTCCGCTCCGAATCTTGCCGGTCACCTCTACAGCCTCAGTCCGGCTTTGGCGCGGGGTCGGCGCGGTTCGTGTAGCGGATCAGCCCTTCCACGTCGGAGACCGCAATCAGGCCCTCGCCGACCATCTGCTCGAGCGTCGAGAGGAACCGGTCGATCTTCTCGGCAGTGTCGATGATGGCGACCATGATCGGCGAATCGCCCGACTGGAAGAAGTGCGGGCGGTGGATCCGGGAGCTGGCGCCGTAGCCCTCCAATCCCCGGGGACCACGGTCACAGCCGCCAGAATCCTGCCGGCGCGCTTCCTCGATGATAGCTGCACCCAGGGGCTTGCCACGCCAGCGGTCGTCTTCGCCGAAGTGGATGCGGAGCATTCCGCGCCTGACTGCCCATGATGGTTAAGTCCTCCGTCGCGTCGGTGTTCGCCTCGAGCCGATGCGCGTCCTCGATCACGTCCACGTCCGACAGCACGACGAGACCCTCATCGACCATCTGCTCCAGCACCGGCAGATACGCCCGGAGCTTCGCTTCCTCGTCGATGACCGACAGGATGATCGGCAGATCGCTCGAGAGGCTCAGCCGCTTCTCCTTGTGGAACCGCCGGTGGGCGCCATAGCCGGAAATCCCCCGGTACACCGTGACGCCCGCGATGTCGTTCGTGCGAAGGCTCTCGATGATTGCCTCGTGGAGCGGCTTCCCCTGCCACCGGTCGCTCTCGCCGATGAAGATACGCAGCGCACCTTCCGCGCTGCCCCGTCAGCTCGACACGAGGAAGACGTGTCCGCCCCCTCCGGTCCTATGGCGGCTGCGCAGCGAGCGTCACGACCGTCGTGTCCTGGATGTCGACCAGCCCCGAGCCGACCATCTCGAGGAGTTTGGGGAAGAATCGTGTCGACTTTGCCGGATGCCTCCACGAACTCCACCTTGATGGGCAGGTTCTCGCTGAGCTCGAGAATCCTGGCCGTGTGCATCCGGTGGTGCGAGCCGAAGCCCGCGACGCCCTTGGTGACCGTCGCGCCGGACACGCCGTGATAGAAGAGGTAGTTGAGCACCGCGAGGTAGAGCGGCTCGCCATGGTGGTGCACGTCTTCGCCGACATACACCGACACTTTCTTGGCTGGTCCCTGCTGCAGCATGCGGTCTCCCATCAGGCGAGCCCCCGGGCGACCACGAAGCCGGCCCACAGCGCCACGTAGCCCACCACAAAGCTTCCGAACATGTTCACCGCGGCGATCCACCACGCCCCCTCAGAGGCCGCCCGGAACGTGTCCAGCTCGAACGTCGAGAAGGTCGTGTACGCGCCGACGAATCCGATCGGGACCAGGAACCGCCAGTTCGGGTGCACCACCAGGCGCTCCGTCAGGAGCGCCGTGGCGAAGCCCATGATGAAGCACCCGGTCACGTTGACGACGAACGTGCCATACGGAAACCCGACGGGCACGCGGGCCTGTACGACGGCCGCCACCTGATAGCGTGCCAGCGCGCCCAGCGCGCCTCCGAGGGCAATCATGATGTAGCGGCTCACGAGACCTCCTCCCTGTCGATGTCTGCCATCATCACCTCCTTTGATGGGCCTACGCCAGTCTGTACAGGATCAGCGCGACGACCAAGAACCCCAGGTACAGTACGCCACGTACGCGTTCAGCCGGCCATGATGCATGCTGGCGGCCGCCGCCGCGAGCCAGTGCACGGTGGCCTGCAGCGGCTCGAACAGTACGCGGTCGACGAGCGGGCGTTCGTCCCGCCGGCGGCGGATAGCCGTTCGAAAGTGGACCGCAACCGTCTCGCGCGTATCCTCGACGACGTTCGGACGGAACACGGCCTGGAACACGACTCGCACCGGATTCGAGAAGCCGGTCGCCGTGTACGTCATTTCGGGCAGGAGTGAGGGTATGCCGCCCGCCCACACCTCCTGTCGCGAGACGACGCGGCGCCTCGTCAGCGCCGAGGCGCCGGCATAGGCCGCGAACAGCAACAAGGCCAAGGCGGCGACACTGTATGTGGGCGACATCGCGAACACTACGGGATTCTGATCGCCGCCGCGCAACAGGATGACCAGGCCGCGACCCGCCAGCACGGAGGACCCGGCCTGCGCACCCAGATCATGAAAGTCCCGTAGGAAAGCGGCAGGCAGTTGCCCGTTGGCGGGTGTTGCCGTGAAGAACGGAGGCACGAGCGCCGCCGACGCGTCCGAGGCCGTGAGCGGTCCGACGGCCCTGCCCAGTGCACCGATCGTGTACGTCGGCAGAATCCCGAGCAGGACACACGCCGCCGCCAGCATCGCCATCGAGAAGCGAGCCCGCCCGTGCACACGGGCCGGCGTCCGCATCCCACCCCCGCGGCGCATACCGAGAAAGCTCATCGCGTAGGCCTTCACGAAGCACGTGACCGCCAACGCCGCAGTCAGCGCGAGGACGGCGCCGGCCAAGGCGAAGACAACCTTCGTGAAGCGCGAGAGCCGACTAGGACGCTGCGCAGCAGGGCCTGAAAGGTGAGCCACTCGCTGACGAATCCGTTGAACGGGGGAATGGCGGCAATGGCCAGGCAGCCGACGAGGAAGAAGATCGACAGGGATGGCACCTCGCGCGCGAGGCCTCCCAACCGATTCATGTCGCGAGTGCCGAGAACGGCCTCCAAGTGGCCGGCGCCCTCGTACAGCAGGGTCTTGTATATCGAGTGATTCACGATGTGGTAGATCGCTGCCGTCAGCGCCAGACCGGCCGCGACGGCATGGCCCGAGCCTCGATACACGAGATACGCGCCAAACCCGGCCGTCACGATGCCGGCATTCTCGATCGTGCTGTGGGCGAGCAGGCTCTTCATGTCGTTGTCGGTGGTGGCGTAGAGGATGCCGACCACGGCGGTCGCGCTCCCCACTACGAGGGCGACAATCCCCATGCCCACGCCCGGGCCGGCAACCAGATCGCCGTTCAGGCGCAGAAGACCGTAAAAGCCAAGGTTCAGCGTAACTCCCGCCAGCAGCGGGCACGAATGGCGCGGGAGCCGCTTTGTACGCGCGCGGCAGCCAGATGTTCACCGGCACCAGCCCGGCCTTGACGCCGAATCCAAAGAGTCCCAGGACCAAGATCAGCCAGCGTGCGGACGATGGAAGCTGTCCGGCCGTGGCTCGAATCGCCACGAACGAAAGGTCGGGTGCACCTCGGGCGGCCACCAGAAATGCGATCGCACAGGCGATGAAGCCGGCTTCGCTCATCGCGAGCATCAGATAGCCGGCGCCGGGCTCGGCGCGCTCCTCCCGTTCGCCGTTGACGAGAACATACGTGAGGATCGTCATGCACTCCCAACTGACGAGGAAGGTCAGCGCGTCCCCGGCCACCAGAACGGCCACGACGAATCCCATTAGCGCGAAATGAAGCCCGGCGAATCGTCGAGGTGAATATCGTCCACCCAGAGGCCCGGCCAGCGCCACAGGCGCGAACAGGGAGCAGGACAGGTACACGAAGCCCGTGATGCAAAGAAAAACAGCTGACAGCGCGTCCACGTGGAACGACAGATGGGCCAGGCCTCCAGCGGCCCACAGCAACACTTCTCTCTCGGAGCCCTCGTAGAGCGGTCCGATTCCCGCCGCCACGACCGCCAGTGAGCAAAGCCCGCCAAGCCACGCAATCGTGTCCAGAGCTCGCCGATCGTCAACACCGAGCGACAGTCCGATGCCCGCGCCGCACAGCACAAAGAACGCTGTCAACGTACCCATCGTCCAGAACGTCACGGTCGGTGCCCCCTTCCGGCCAGGCCGCCCGTGTCAGCGGTCCGGCTGCGTCCGGCAATCGTCAGCAGACCGTGCAACACGGCGAGCGGGGGCGGCGGATCGCCGGGCACCTCCAGGTCCACGGGCAGGACGTGGTGCACCCCTCCGGCCGACATGAAGGTGCGACCGAAGACACCGCCCGTGATGGCACACGTACCGGCAGCGACGACGCGCTTCGGGGCCGGCATGGCGTCGTAGGCCTTCAGGAGCGGTACGCGCATGTTTTCGCTGACCGGTCCCACGACCAGCAGCACGTCCGCCGTTCGCGGGGATGCGGTGAAGAAGATGCCGAGCCGGTGCGCGTTGTAGAACGGATTGTTGAGCTGTCGGATTTCTCGAAGGCACGCGCCACAGTCGCCGGCATCCACGACCATCACGTGCAGCGAGCCGCTGAATGGACCTGGCAGCGGATTTGCCGATCCGTGGGCCATCCGGGCCCATTCGTAATCGCCCTCCCATTGCATCCCGACGCGACAGCGCTGACACCAGACGCAGTGGCGGAGATCGACCTGGACGCTCGCACCCGCCGGCGTCAAGGCATCAACCGGGCAGGCGGCAGCCACCCGAGCCGCCGCGTCGGGCTCGTCGAACCATGTGTCCACGGGCCTGCCCGGCGACACCCCCGGCGTCCGTTCCGGCCGAGCGGGGTACCGCGTGGTGTGGAATCCCTTCTCGAAGTCCATGCCAGAACCAGAAGCTCATGGCCGTCACCGGTCGCATTCCGACATGGACAGGCCCAGGGTTGCCAGGATGATCGGAAAATCCTGGAACGCGAAGTTCTCGGCGGCGACATGCAGGCCGAGCCAGTTGCGAAACGACGCGGTCATGGCGTGGTACCGCACCAGACGCCCCTCGTGGTCGAGGCGCACCCAATGAAGGCCCGCGCCGATGGGCGCCTCGATTCCGACCAACGCGGCGCCGCCCTCGTGCGCCGGCAGGTCCGCACGGACTGGACCGGGTGTGAGCCGCAACACGACCTGGCGAATGAGATCCGCCGACTGTAACGCCTCACGAAACAAGACGCGCAGGCGCGCGTAGCCATCGCCTTCTGATTCCGTCGGAACGTCAAACGGACAGGACGCGTAGGCGGCGTAGGGTGCGTCGCGCCGCATGTCGCGGAGGCTGCCGGAGGCGCGTGCCACCGGGCCGACTAGGCCCAGATCCGCGCGTTGATCGCTCGTAATGACACCAACGTCCTCGAGGCGATCGAGGAAGCTGCTCGTATAGCGCAGTCGCTGCTCCAGCCGGCGCAACCACGCGGCGGCCGCGTCGACCGCGGAGACAAGCGCCGAGCAGTCGTGCGCGTCGAAGTCGCGGCACAGGCCACCCGGCGCATTCAATCCGAAGAGATACCGGTGCCCGGAGAGCATGCACGACGCCCGCAGCAAGGATTCTTCCACCAGCGCAGCCTGGGCGTCCGACACCACGAGCGCCGTCGATTGGCAGATGGCGGTGATCGTGCCGGCGTGATGGCGCATGCGCTCCAGCTCGGCAAGCATGACTCGCAACACACGGGCTCGCGCGGGCACCTCGGCACCCGTGATGCCCTCGACGGCCTCACAGTACGCGAGGGAATGCGCGAATGCCGACGTCGCCGCGAACCGCTCCGCGAGAAGCAGGCCCTCCGCGATCGTCCGTCCCTCGGCGATCTTCTCGACCGCGCGATAGTTGTAGAACAACCGTGGCACCGCCCGCACGACGTCTTCGCCGACGGTCTCCAGCAGGAAGTGCGCCGACTCCGCAATGCCTCCCTCGTAGATCGGCCCTACCGGCATCGCGAACGCGCCCGGATCCCGCACGACAAGCGTGGGCCGCCACTCGGCCTGCGGCCGGCGTTCGAACTCCAGCGACTGCGCATCGAAGGCCCGGCGCATCGGCTCGACACCCTCCTGCCAGACCTGATCGTGCAGGACGAAGTCACCCAGCCGCGGGTGCAGCTCGAACCGCAAGCCGAAGAGGTCTTCCGCCTCCCGCTCGTACCAATCTGCGGCATGGACGCGCGGCGTGATGCTCGGCAGCGTTCTCGTCTCGAGGGCCATCGTCAACGTCACCTGAAGCCATCGACCGTCTTCGCTCAGGAACGGATAGAACAGCTTCCAGTGGTCGCGCCGCTCTTCGACCACGAGCCCGCCAAAGAGGCATCGTGCCTCGGATGCGAGGAACCCGCAGACGTCCGGCAGGACGGAGCCGCGATCGACCCTGACCTCGAGTTCGGCGCCATCACCAGGTTGTATCAGCGAGACTGACCTGTCGAAGCGGTGTCGCACCGTGGCGGCGAGCGCCGCCACGCCCGGTGCCGTCGCGGTAACGTCGGTCATCTCACACACCTCCGAGCTGGCGGGCCGCCAGCGTCAGCAAGGTCCGGATGGGCGCGGGCATGTAAACCCCCAGCATGACCACCGGCACCGCGCCGGCTAGGACGGCAGCGCGACACGTCAGGGGAAGAACGTCGACGCGGCCTGCTTCGCTCGCGCTGCCGAAGACCATTCGATTGACGTGACGCATAATGCCGACAAAGGCGAGCACGATGAGCGCCGCCAGGATGCCAACCACCAGATAGCGCCGACCGCCAATCCCCGCCTGGAAGATCGCGAGCTCGCTCAGAAAGACCGGAAACGGCGGCGCCCCCGCAATCGCCAGCGCACAAACGAGCAACGCAACGCCGGCGAAGGGCGAGCGTCGAAGCAGACCGCGCACAGAGGAGATGTCCCGCGTGCCCAGCTCCAGCAGCACGAGGCCGGCCACGTAGAAACAGAGCGACTTCGTCAACGCGTGGTTGAGCAACTGAAAGACGGCGCCGAAGTCGGACGCGCGCGTCGCCATGCCGGCGGCCACGAGAACGATCCCCATGTGCTCGATCGGTGGAGTAGGCGAACAGCCGCTTGTAGTCGCGCACCTGGAGCAGCAGCGCTGCCGCCATGCCCACCGATACCAGGCCGATCACGGTCATCCACTGGCCGAGCCGCGCCGTGGGCGAGGCCAGCACGACTGAGAGGAGCCTGAGAATGGCATACAGCGGCACGGTCGTCTTCACACCAGAGAGCAGCGGCGCACACTGGCGATGGCGCCTGGCTGTGGGCGTCGGGCAGCCACGTATGCATCGGCGCAAGCCCGACCTTCGCACCGAAACCGACGAAGATCGAGGAGGAACGCCGAGCGCCAGCACGCGCGGCTGCATCACCGGCGCGGCCGCTTGCAGCCGTTGCCAGGTCTCCCATCCGCCGCCCGCGGACCGGTACGCCCAGAAGAGCAGGAAGAAGCCGAACAGTGCGATCGGCGCCCCCATCATCGTCAGGACCGAGAACTTCCACGCCGCCTCGAGCGCGCCCGCGGTGCGGTCGAAGCTCACCAGCAAGGCACCGAGAACAGCGTGACGAGCTCCACGCCGACCCACACTAGGTTCGGTTCGGCGAGGGCGGGCACGACGACGAGCGCGAACAGGAGGAGGTTGTAGTTGCAGTAGAACCACCAGAGTCGACCGCTCGACCCGTGGCTGTGTCGCATGTAGCCCCCGGCAAAGAGGCACGCCAGCCCGCAGACGAGGGCGACCATCAAGAGGACCAGAGCGGAGAGCCCGTCGGCCTCGAACCACCCCGCGAGGCCGATGACGCGCCCCGTGTGCACGACGCGGTCGGCAACGATCACGCTCAGCCCGACCAGGAGCCAGGTCGCCGCCATCGTGACCGGCCAGGCAAATCTTCGGATGGAGGGCACCCAGCAGGCCGCCGCCGCGATTAACGGGATCACGGCGCAGGCGATCAGCGTCATGCGATCGGCTCCTCCTTCAGCTCGCGCAATTCGGCCAACAAGGCGGCCTCCGTGGTGCCGAGCGTGCGCTCGATGGTGCGACTCAGCAGGCCGACGACCACGGCAATCAGCATCACGTCGGTCGCGATCGCGAGCTCGGCGAGAATCGGGAGGTCGGGCGCGATGGCGATGCCGGCGAGGAACGCGCCGTTCTCCATGGCCAGGATTCCGATCAGTTGCGGGATCGCCTCACGCCGCGCAACCAGGGAGTAGGCACCGATCAGCACGCACGGCCAGCCCGATTGGCAGGTTGACGCGAATCATCGGATCGGACGCCACGGCGCCACAACCGGCTCGACCACGAATTCGGCCAGCACGGCCAAGCGCGAGGGCCAGCAGGAGCGATGTCGGAACGTTCAGCGCCTGGGAAATCTCGCGGCGCTCGTAGAAGTCGGCCGGCAGCAGACGCCGCAGGCCCCACGGGATGATCAGAACCTTCGCGACGATGGTGATGCCGCCCAGGGCCCACAGCTCCGCCGAGTGACGACTGTAGCCCAGCAGGCATGCCGAGAGGGTCAGGAGCACCGACTGCGATGACGAAGAAACGTGCGACGCCCTGCACCTGGCGCGTCGCCACCATCGCCGAACCCCGCGACGAGGATCAGCCCCGCGCTCAACGCGCTCAGGGCTTCAGGCCACGGTAAAGGATGGGGGCTCATGATCGACTACGCGCCGGGAAAGATGCTCGCCACCATCGCCGCCACCGATGTGATGAAGGCGGCGCCCAGGAACTCCGTGATCCGGAACAGTCTCAACTTCGCCAGCGAGGATTCGATGACGGCGAGCACGAGCGTGAAGATCAGAATCTTGGCGAGAATCAGCGGCACGGCGGTGACCACCGCGCCGAGGCTGCGCTCGGCGGCCAGTCCCCAGGGAGCGACAAGCACATTCAGAAAGATGCACGTCAGCACGAGGAACTTCATGTGACTGCCCCACTTCATGAGCGCGGCGCCACGGCCTGAAAACTCAAGTCCTTTGGATTCATCGATCATGGCGAGCTCGAAGTGGCCGGACGGGTTATCCACAGGAATGCGGCCGCTTTCAGCCAGGATCAGCATGAAAAAGGCCAAGTATGATCAGGACATGGGCCGGTTCGAGAGGAAGGTTTGCCAAAGGGGGGTACCCATACCTTCCTGCACGATATACGGGATCGTCGATCCTGCCACAAAGGAGACCGTGAAAAACACGATCATAAAGACCGGCTCGGCCAGAAATCCCACCATTCGCGTTCGGCTGGCGCCCATCGGCCCGTAGGGATTCCCTGTATCCACTGCCGCGAGGGTTGCAAAAAAGCCTCCCAGCGCCAGAATGAAGCCGCCGCCCAGCATATCCGCCATGAAGGCGAAAAAAAAGAGAGGATAGTCCGTGAGCACGGGAATGAGAAGAGCGACAAACATGGGGGGTGATGAAGCACACGTAGGGGGTCAACCGGAAGATCCAGGAGCTTTGCTCCGACACCACCTCATCTTTGTGAAAGAGCTTCCAGAGATGTCTCGGTATGGCTGCAGAACGCTGGGGCCGCGCTTGCTCTGGACGACCTCCTCGAGGCGCGACAGCACGCCCGCATAGAGCGGAGCGACAAGGAGGACGAAAAAGACTTGGAGCGCGTTGTACGCAGGCAGCTGCACCTCGTCGTGCACCGGGGCTTGGGGTTTGACAGGCAAGGAGACGCGGCAAACACACCCCTGCGAGCAACAAGCCCGTAGGAGTCATTCGCCCCAGCTCAAGCGGCGGGGCGGTTGGGGGTGAACTCCAACACCCATCAAACGCGCTGGGGCGAACTGCAACACCCCGTTCATCCGTGAGCTTACCATCGCAGGCGCCGTGGCTCAAGCGGCTTGTGATATCGATATAATGGTCGTGGCGGTGGAGTTCGCCAAAACCGTCCCCGGCCAGCGGGGACCGATAACTCCTGCCTTGAGGCGTAGGCCTCGGTGGGCGTTTGTTGGTGAACTTCATGGTGCCACTCCCAACGCAGTCCGGGTCCCCAACCACCGGTGCGATCCCCACCGAAGTGGATCGCCCTCGAGACTCTCCGTTCGAGTCCTTCAGCATTCTCTGGCCGCCGCACACGTTCAGGCGCCGCCCGACATCGCCCGTGTCCACAAGCTCTCCACGACCTGAATCTCGACCAGATCATCGAGGGCATGACAGCTGGATCGGACCGAGTGCCGTCTGGAGGCCACTTCTCCACGCCAGGCGAGCAACATCCCACGCCCATCGCCTATCGACGAGAGGTCATACGAGACTCGAGGACGCCGCGGTGGAGGAAGCCGTTCGACTCTTTCTTCGCAAGGGATGCAGCGGTCCGCAGGCGCCTGACTCGCGCCGACCACAGCACCTATCCCGCACGAGCGCCGAGCACGTCTTCGTCTGCACGAGCGGAACTGGCTTGCCAGACAGTCGAGCAACAGCACAGCGCCTGCGACGAGCCCCAGCATCGTCGCGCGGTTTGCGCACATTCAGCACTTACCCCTCACCGTCTACATACGGTCGGACGCCTTTTTCCGTCGTCTCGCGTCGGACGCTAGCGGCACGATCTTGCACACTCCAGCGATTCGGTCCACGCTCCAGGATGTGGGGCAGCACCGTGACCGTGCGCCGCTATGCGGATGAAGCCAACTTCCAGCCGCCATGGAGCAACGTCGGACGATTCCGACGACGACGCACAGACCCGCGAAGGACTATCAAACTAGATACCCGGGACGACGAACCTCGACCACATCGAAGACCCGGATATCAAGCACCGTCGCTTCGCTGTATCCCAAGCGCCTTCGCCACGCTCCCATGCTTTCTACACGGCGCCTCCCCTCGACGCTGCCACGATAGATGCGCTTCAATCGCGAGGTACAGGATTTACCCGCTCCTCCCTCGCGTACATGGAACCGTCGAAGACAGTCCGGCCTGCGTTTGACGTGCAGAGATCTCGTAGCGTCCAGGGAGGTCCACCTGCAGCACGAGTTCGACCTGGCGCTGGCCGAAGCGACTCCCAAGCTCCGCGCGCCGCATCGTTCCCAACGACCTGGAGTGCGAGGCGCAGAGCGCCTGATCGTCGTGTCCGGACCGAACCAGGGCGGCAAGCCCACGTTCGCCCGACGATGGGCAGGGCATATCTGGCGAGCCTCGGCTGTCCCGTGCCAGGAACGGCCGCCCGCCTGAGCCTCGTCGACCGCATCTTCACGCATCGAGCGCCAAGAGCATGTCACCGGCCTGCGGGCCAACTTCAAAGACGACCTCGTTGGCATCAGGGCCATCCTCGATCGCGCCACCCCGCGGAGCCTCGTCGTTCTGAATGAGATTCTTTGCCTCGACCACCCTCGACGACGCCGTCTGGCTCGGCGCGGATCTGGCGCGCCTCTCGGAGCTCGACCTCACGGCCGTTGCTGACGTCCTCCTCACCGAACTGGCATCGTACGACGGAAAGACCGTCAGCCTGGTCAGCATCGTCGACTCACAAATACCTCCATCGCACCACAAGGTCGTGAGAAAGCCGGCAGACGGACTCGCCTACGCCGTCGCCCTCGCCCGCAAGCATCGCATGACCTACGACTGGATGCGAGGCGGATGAAGCGATGAACCCGCGCCTGATGTACCGGGACCGCGACTTCGAGCTGGATCGGTATCGACGCCGACAGACGCCCGGACGCGAATGTCGGATGCCGAACACGTCGCCGCGCACGGCCGGCGGCGGAGCGGCACGGAGGAGGCATCCGACGCGGAAGCCGACCCCCCTGAAATACGTGCGCTGGTTCAGGACCTCGAATTGAACACCCTGTTCGGTGCGATGGCAGGCGAGGACGCGTTCCTGTTCGCCGTCGCGCGACAGGCTTTGCTGACCGCGGGCGAGAACGACATCGACACGATCCGCTACCGGCAGGCGGTCCTGCAGGACTGCCTGATGAACCCCCAAGTGGTCACCGACCTGTACGCGCTGGCCCTCGAAGGCATCGACGCCAAACGGCAGGAGTGGTGGGGGATCTTTCAGTATCCAACATCCACGCTGCACAGCTCGGTCGCCCTGATGCGGCGGTTCCACGACATCCTGACACGGCTTCGTGCCATCGCGGACCGGCAGACGGGATTCCGGTCGGACGCCTTCACGTCGCTCTACGCGCTGCTTCAACGGGAGCTGACAGACGAGTACCTCGCGCGCGTTCGCGAGCACCTCGACGATCTGAAGTTCCGGTCCGGTGTGCTCCTGAGCGTCCGACTGGGCGATGCGAATCAGGGCACCAGCTACGTGCTCAGAGCGCCCAACGTGGACAGGCGGACATGGCTCTCCAGACTCGTCACAAAGGGACCGCCGGGCCATACGTTTCACATCCACGAACGTGACGAAGCCGGCGGGCGGGCCGTCGCGGAGATCCGCGACCGCGGGATCAACCTTGTGGCGAACGCCCTCGCACAATCGGCCGACCACGTGCTCGGCTTCTTCACGGCGCTGCGGACGGAGCTGGCCTTCTATCTCGGCTGCGTCAACCTCCACCGCCGACTCGCTGCACGCACCGTTCCGTTGTCGTTTCCCACGCCGATCCCGGCACAGGACCGCCGCCATCACGTCGTGGATCTCCATGACGTCTGCCTCTCGCTCACGACGGATCAGCCGGTCGTCGGGAACACGTTTGACGCCGAGAGCAAGAGTCTCGTCATCGTCACGGGCGCCAATCAGGGCGGCAAGTCGACGTTCCTGAGAAGCATCGGCCTGGGCCAGATCATGATGCAGAGCGGCATGTTCGTTGGCGCGCAACAGTTCACGGCCAACCTCTGCCCGGTGCTGTTCACGCACTACAAGCGGGAAGAAGACCCGACCATGAAACGCGGGAAGCTCGACGAGGAGTTGGCGAGGATGAGCGGGATCGTCAGCCTCCTCGCCCCGAACGCACTGGTCCTCTTCAACGAGTCGTTTGCCGCCACCAATGAGCGGGAGGGATCCGAGATTGCGAGCCAGGTCGTCCGCGCCTTGCTCGAACACGCCGTGAAGATCTTCTTCGTGACCCACCAGTACGAGTTCGCGCGCGGGTGCGCGGATGAGGCGCGGTCGGACACGCTCTTCCTGCGCGCAGAACGTCCTGCCGACGGCACGCGCACGTTCAAGTTGAAAGAGGGTATGCCCCTCCAGACGAGCTTCGGCGCCGACGTCTACCGAGAGGTCTTCGGCACGCGCGAGGAGCCCGACGAGCAGACAGGGCACGACCTCCATGACCCACGTTGACGAACGTCACGGCCCACTCCAGCCGGCGCTCGCGGACGATACCTCCGCGCCGCTGCACGAATACATGGTCGCCAAGCAGGCGATCGTCCAGCTCCTGCGCGAGCTGGGAAGACTTGCGGAGCAGGCGGCCCCCTGGGTCGCGGACCGCGCACATCGCCTGACGGTTCGCCTCGCCGAGGATTGCTTCCACCTAGTCGTCGTCGGCCAGTTCAAACGGGGCAAGACCTCGCTGATCAACGCGATGATCGGGCGCCCGCTACTCCCCACCGGCTCGATCCCGGTCACATCAGCGGTCACGTCGTTGCGATATGGATCCTCGGTCCGGGTGACCATTCAACGGGCCGGACAGAGCTTCGACCAGGAGATCCCGCTCAGCGCGCTCGCGGAGTTCATCACCGAGGGCGGCAACCCCGGCAACAACAAGCACATCCTTTCAGCCGAGGTCGAGGTGCCCGCAATGTTCCTCCGCCGAGGATTGCGGTTCATCGACACGCCTGGGATCGGGTCCGCACAGGAGCAGAACACTGCCACGACCCTCGGGTTCCTGCCCGAGGCGGATGCGGCGATCTTCGTGACTGGCGCAGACGCGCCGCTGTCGGAGACCGAGCTGGCATTCCTCGACACCGTCCGTCAGCACGTCCGCAAGTTGTTCTTCGTGCTCAACAAGGCTGACCAGGTTGCCGCATCCGACCTCGCGGAGGTCGTCGCCTATACACGTCGCCACTTGGCGAGCCGCCTGGGCACCGAGACCGTTCGCCTCTTCCCGGTATCCGCCGCACGTGCCATGGCCGACAAGGCCGGGAGGCCAGCGGCCGAGAGGGCGAACGGCCTGCAGGCGCTGGAGGCCGCCCTGGCCACGTTCCTGAGTGAAGATCGACAGCGGGCGTTCCTGGTCGCCATCCTCGACAGGATCGTGCCGCTGCTCGAGGAGACACGGTTCACGATCACGGTCCGACAGCGGGCCGTCGCCGCCTCGACCGGTCACGAACAGACGACGACCGAACTCAATCGCCGGTATCAGGAACAGGATGCCCGGCGGCAGGCTATTGTCGATCGAGCTGAACACCTCGCGGCGCAGTGGCTCCCGCAGGTCTTCGAGCCTGCCCTGGATCGGTTCCTCCTGGACACACGTCAGTCTCTCGCCAGTCAGTTGACGTCGGCATCCCAATCATGGTCGACGGATTCCGTCTCTCGAGCAGACGGGGCGCGAGTGGCTCGCCGCTCAGCTCGAGGACTCCGCAAGCCAGTGGCTCCGGTCGATGGTGGCGCCGATCAACGACTTGACACGGTGCGTGGCGGACGGCGCGCGGAACGAACTCCTGGTGTTGCTCGACGATACGTTGACGATCGCCGGCTCGGTCTTCGGGCTCGACCCGGGCGGAAGTCTCTCGGGTAGCCCGCAGGTGCCACCGGATGGGTGCCAGTGGACGCCCCCGGCCTTCGAGCTATCCACGGCTCCTCCCGATCCAATCGAGTGCGCCGTTCCAATCCGCCTCGCGCCCCTGCCCCGCGCCCTTGCGAGGAGACGAGTCGTTGCGCGGATGACGCGCGGGCTTCCAAAAGACGTCGACCGCGTGGGCGGAACGCTCCGCGAGCTGGTCCTCCGGCATCTGCGAGCCTGCCTCGACAATCTCGATGCCAAGTCGCGTGACGCGCTGACAGAACGACGGCTTCAAACGGGCCTGCCGACAGGCCTCGACGCGAAGACTACGAACGGCATGCCGGCAGCGACGGTCGACGTTACATCGCGTATCGAGTCGCTGCGCGAAACCGCTGCACAGCTCCGCGACGCCCTGCTACGACAGGCGCCTGTTGAAACAATCGCGTCCCTGGCCGACGCGGTCATCGAGGGTCCATCCGAACTCCGGATGCCACAGGCTCAGGCGTCGCCAACGAGGGGCGTGGTGACGGGAACCTGTGTCGTCTGTGCGGCCATGTCGGACGCCGTCTTCACGTTCCTGTGCCACCATCAGTACGCGCTCGTGGTCGATCGGGCCGCCCGCGGGCAGTTCGTGGCGTCGTGCGGGCTCTGTTCCACACATACCTGGCACCTGGAACACGTCACCTCACCGCGCGGACTGAGCACCAGCTACCCCGAGCTGCTCGAGCGCACGGCGATACGTCTCCAGTCGATCCTCCAGCGAGCGTCTGACCGGATGGCCCAGGCTATTCCCGAACTGCTGTGCGATGCGGATCGGTGTCCGGCCTGTCTGGCTGGACGAGAGGCGGAACGTCGAGCGATCGACCAACTCTCCGACCAGCTTCGGACGACTGAAGGCCGCCTGCGTTTTCAGCACTCGCAATGGTGCTGTCTGTCACATCTCCACCAGCTTCTCCCGACGGTTGAAGACGGCGTGGCGAGAGATCTCGTGCGTGCACATGCGCGGCGGCTGATCGAGCTGGCCGAGTCGATGCGCGAGTTCGTCTTGAAGGTGGAGGCGCGCCGGCGGGACCTGTTGACCGACGAAGAGAGGCGCGCGCATCGAGACGCTCTCGTATCGCTCGTCGGCGAGCGATACCTGGTGGTGACGGAGCGACCCGAGTGAGCTCGTGTTCCTGTCCGCCGTTGCCTATTACAAAGTCGAATGCGCAATGTCTTGGAGGTGTCAGAGAAGTCACCAACTTCGAGTCTCTGCCTTGGGCGGCTATTCGCCGATCACGGAACGGGAGGATCGATGTCGTATGACAATCGCGGCCTTCGGGAGCACTTGATGGTCGCAGTGATGTCTCTGGCGAAAGGTTCGGGCTCGCTGCAGGCGCGACTCGCAGACGTGAGTACGACAGTGGGATCTCTTCGAGAAGAAGACTTCGCTGAGCCGGAGCGTCAGGTCTTCCGTGAATTGTCGGCACTGGCAACAGCTCATGGTAACTTACGAGGCCAGCGTGGCCGCGATGACCGACAGGGAGGCTGCGGCCTGCGCTCAGGCGCTCATTTCACTGCTCCGGGGGGTTATTGACAACTGGAAGGCGTAGGCGACGATGGGGGCACTGTGGGAGTCTGGCCCCGCGACATGCAGCCCAGATAACGCCTCCACCCCCTCGGCACCGTCGGACCACGCCGATCTCGACATTCGGATGAAGCCGGCGGGCTGCTGTGATGATCGCGCGCACGCTCACGCGATCGACGGTCTGATGCCTGGACGGCGGGCCCCATCGTTACGTCAGCCTGTGTACCGACGCAGGGGGACCTGGCGCCAGAGACGGGCCAGCACTTCGGCTCGAAGCGGGCGCTGGTTCCCGGCAGTGCCAGCGCCGCCAAGATGTCCCTCGCGAGGCCGGGCTTCCTGTGCGTAGGTGTTCAGCGAGACCGTAGAGCGCCAACGACGATGACGAGGCCGCCAAGAACCGCCAGCGCGGCGCCAGTCAGATCGACCACTGTCGGCCGGCGCCCCTCGACGACCCACAGCCAGACGAGCGACGCGGCGATGTAGATGCCGCCGTATGCAGCATAGGCGCGACCTGCGAACGGGCTGTCCACGCGCGTCAGCGCGGTGGCAAAGGCAACGAGGCTCGCCACGCCGAGTACAGCGACAAACGGCGTGACGCCTTGGCGAAGCCACGCCCAGAACGCGTAACATCCCACAATCTCGAAGAACGCGGCCGCGACAAATGCCGCCAGGCTGACGGTCACGCGCGAACCGGCGCCTCGAGAACCCGGCGTGTCCTGGCCTCGGCCCGGCGGACGAGGCCGAGCAATTCCTCGTACCGACTGCCGAGGATCTCCGGCGTCAACGAACCCGCGATTGAAAGCGGACCGGACATGCCTGCGCATTATACGAGCCCCTCGACAAGCCCTTGGCCACCGCCACTGACGAAGTACGCCGCGCAACGGCTGGGCACACTCGGCTCGGCCCTATGGTATAGTTTCTATACCTAATGAACTTCGAGTTCGATCCGGCGAAGTCGGCAGCCAATCTCAAGAAGCACGGCATCGACTTCGACGGCGCGCAGGCGCTCTGGAGCGATCCCGACAGACTTGAGATTCCGGCCCACTCGATCGACGAACCTCGGACTCAAGTCATCGGGCGAATCAGCGGCGTGGTGTGGTCGGCCTTCGTCACGATGCGAAGCGACCGTGTTCGGATCATATCTGTCAGGCGAGCACGCCATGAAGAAGAAACAGCGTACCTCCAAGACTAGGGCACTCTCGGCCGCCGAGCTCGACGCGATGCACGACGCCGGGACCGATCTGTCGGCGCACATGGATGTCGCCAAGGCCACCCGGCCAGGTCGAGCCGTCCAGCGGGTCAATGTGGACTTCCCGGTGGACCTCCTGCGCGAGATCGATCAGGAGGCCCGTCGACTCGGCGTCACCAGACAGGCGTTCATCAAGGTTCGTTTGGCAGACGCCCTGACCAAGGAGACTTTGTGACAGGTCGACCCGAAGGGTGCGCAGTGACCTCACGCTCCAAACGCGGTGTGGGGCGATCTCGACCTGCAGCGCGACATCAGCGCTCCATGCTCAGATCTCGTGTCAAGGCGTCGTGGTGCGACGGCGTTGCGTGTGGCCCGACGGGACCAAGGGAACGGTCTGGCGTGAGGGCTGAGCGGTGGGAGACGTCCCGGCTCAGGCTGTCGGAGAGTCGCTGGACGTCGTTCGTGTAGATCTGCGCGTCGTACCGCCCACGCGACAGGGCGACATAGGCCAGACGCCGGTTGACGAGTTGCTCCCCCGCCCGGTCGGTGTCGATGTACACGAGGACGCGATCGGCGGTCTGGCCTTGACTGCTGTGGCTCGTGACCGCATAGCCGAAATCGAGGTGGGGCTGATCCTTCCCGGCGATCGTGTGCGCGCCACCGCTGTCGAGACGCAGCTGGAGCCGTCCGTCACGGCCGATCCGCTCAATGGTCGCCAGGGTTCGATTGGCGATGTGCCGCTCCCGATCGGGGGCCGTAAACTGGACGCGGTCCCCTGCCGCGAACCGCCGATTCGCCTCGCGATACACGGTCACGCCCTGGAGACGACGCGGGTCATAGGTGATGCGTGTGCCGTGCCGCCTCCGGACGGTCACCAGATTGCGCGCGGTGTCGATGTGCGCGACGCGCGCGTACTCGCCCGCGCCGAGTCCGTGCGTGGCGCTCCCCCTCGTATATCGCACGACATCACCGGGTTCGTAACGAGCCGCCCACTGGCGGTCTGCGCCGGTCAGGTCCTGCCGAGGGACCAACACGCGAACGCGGTGTTCAACCTGTCCGACTTGGCCGCTCGATTGCCGGGCCCGATGAATCACGTCGTTGATCTCCGCTCGCGAGCGATTGTCGGGTGACACGACGAGGGTGCCCGCCGGATGTGCCAGGTATTCCCGCGCGATCGTCTCCAATCGTTGTTGAGGATCCGCAATCTCGTGCACCCGGCCCTGGGCCTGCAACCGGTGAACCGCGGCGGCCGTGTCGCCCCGTGCGAGGAACTCGACCACGGCCTTCAGCTCGGGATCGCGCTGTCGGACGATCGTGTCGAGCCGAACGGTCGCCATCCCGGCCTCCTGCAGCTGCTGATAGGGACGGCCCGCGTCCACCGCTTGGTGCTGCCGCACGTCGCCGACCAGCACCACGCGGTCATCCTTCACCAGGCCCTGCAGGAAATCGTGCATCTGCCGCGTGCTCGCCAGGCTGGACTCGTCCAGCACGTACAGCCGTGGAGGGCCGTCGAGCGACGGCTCCTGGTGCGCCAGATGGTGCTGGAGCGTCCGCGCCGGGATCCCCGCGTCGCCCAACGTCTGGGCCGCCCGGGAGGTCGGCGCCAATCCTTCGACGCGATACCCCGCGTGTTCGGCCGCTTGACGCACGGCCGCGAGCGTGGTCGTCTTTCCCGCGCCGGCCACACCTTCGAGGGCGAGGATGCGGTCAGGACTCGCCAGGATCTGTGCGACCGCCGCACGCTGGCCCGGATTCAGCTGCGGATCGTCCGAGGCCAGATCAGCCTCCGTCGCGGCACCCAGCGGGGGGCGAGCTCGCTGTCCGGCCCGCATGATGTCGATCGTCTCGCGCTCGAGGTCGATCATCGCCTGCGTGGTCAACGCGCGACCAGGCATGCCGAACCGCTGGGCCACGCCGATGAACTCTCCGGCGTCAACTCGGCGCTCAAGCTCCGTGGCAATCGTGCGGACCGGCTGCTCGCCCATGGCGCGGTTCAAGGCGTCGCGAAGCAGAGTACGTTCGTCCACCACAGCATCGCGTTCCAGGTTCCGATCCTTCGCGAAAGACACCGCCGCCTGGGCGCTGATCCGCGGCACCGGCGCTTCGGCATGACCGGCCCGGGCGCGCGCCATCCGGACGACCTGTGCCGGCTGATCCCCGAACGTCCGCGCCATCGCCTGATGCCGGCGCCGCATGTCGTCGTGGGCGCCAGGCGCCTTGGCGCCCCGGGTCTGACGGGCCGCGATCTCGGCGGCCTCGGCGCCGTGATGCGCGCCCTGCGCGAGCCGGTCCTGAATCTGCTGCCGGCGCGGACTCGACGCCTCGAGATACGCGGGCGTGTACCCATGGATTTCCGGCTGGCCGCTCGCGCCCCGGTCGACAGCGTAGCCCAGGGCCGTCAGGCGGGAGGCCAGCTCGGCGCGATAGACCGCGGTTGCGTACTGCTGCGACTTGTAGAGCTCACGCGGCTGGATCGGACGCAGGTCCCCATCCGCGGTCCGCGTGACGTTGAACACGACGACGTGCGTGTGGAGTTGCGGGGCGGCGTATCCCTCGACGGGGCGCGCGCTGTCATGCTCGAAGCGCGCCGCCACCCACTCCCCCGTCGCCTCGGCGGGATGGTCGCCGAGCCGGGCCTGGACGTAGTGTTCGAGGGCGTCGAGGGCCGCCGTCACGCTCTCGGTGTGAGCGAGCCGCACCCGTTCGTCGCCTCCGACCAGTGCCGTCAGCGAGACGCTCTTCGGCGCCGAGAACGTGGCGTCCCAGCCCGCGCGATGCGCCATCGGCGTGACGGTCCGTCCGCGCTCGTTCGTGTAGGTGCCGACCTGGCGATGGCGTACGAGGGCCTCGCCGGTGTGAGGGTCCTGCCCTTCGGCCAGGCGGCGAAACGGCTCCGCCTCGACGCTGCCGCTGAGCCCCCACTGGCGCGCCAATCCCCCGTGCCACTCGCCGCGAATCGTGTCCGTACCCGTGTAGTAGTTCTCGCGGGCGTTGGCGAATTCCTCCTGGTGATACCGGTGCGCTTGGCCGGCACTGAGCGGCTTCGAGATCGTCAGCATCCCCGACGCTCCTTACTACTGGAAGAACGGCCGCGACGACCCAGGCGGGCGGGAGGGCGAGGCGGACGCCCCCACGGGTTCGGATGCCGATCCAGATGTCAGCCTCTTGGGCGACGCCTGCGCTACGGGCCCCGTTCCGGGTGGTCGGCCGGGCACCTCCGATGCGGGACCGAGTGCGCGCGCGGGGCGCTCGACCGGGTCGATCACGACCGGCGGCGCCACCGGGCGCGGGTCCCAGCGCGGTGACGGATCGCGCGCCCGACCGACCTCCACAGCGCCCTGTAGGCGGGCCCCGAGGAGGCCGCCGAGGGCCAGGACGAGCACCGTCCAGAGCGGCGGCGTGACGAGGGCGAGCGGAGTCTGGCCACCATAGATCCACTGACGCAGGAAGCGATAGAGCGCGGCATTGGGGTAGCGCGCCCGGCGCCACTCGAGGCCCGTGGCCCCGGCGGCGGTCGTCGCGGCGGCCAGGGCCCACTTCGTCTCGCCGGCCGCGTTCGTCACTGTGACTAGCTCGTCATCGACGGCGAGCCGGCGGCCCCGGGCATCGACCACGTACAGCACGTTGAACAGGCCGCTGGACGGCCAGACGAAGGCGCTCCGCACGTACGTCACCAGGTAGGCGCGCTGCAACGGCGTCCACCGGCACACATAGCCGTATCCAGCGACGCCCAGCCCGGCGACCAGGGCCGCCGCCACGACGATGCGGCGCGTCAGGGACGGCGCCGACCGGGTTACGGAGGCGTACGGCGCGCCGCCCCGCCCCCTCACTGGCCACCCCCGGCGACGGCCTGGGCGAGGCGCGCGGCGGCCCGGCTGAACCGGTCCCGGTCGGCCCGATCGATGAGCGCCTGCAGCCACTCGGACGTGACGGCCTCGCCGGCGGCTTGCGCGTGGTACAGGTTCAGTAGGATGGTCCGGAGCGCCAGCACTTCTGCGACGGCCGCAGCGTCCGCGGGCGGTCGCCGCACTGCCGCCAACAGCGTCTCGCGCGCCCAGGTGCCGAGCGTCTGGACCCCGGCCGCGCGCTCGAGTTCGGCGTACTCCTCGTCGGTGAGTTTGGTGCTGAGGCACTTCGTGCGAGGGACGGACATGGGCGCAGTCCTCCAGGGAGAGACGCGACGAAACGGGCGGCCACCGCCGTAAACCGGCCGGTTTACGGACGACGTGCGATTGACGCTAACTCGTAGCGGACACGACGGTTGACGACCTCACCAGCTGCGCGTCCTGAATCCAGGGTGGCGTGTCAACGAACTTGCCGCTGCGACAGCAGCGCTCATCCCCTAGGCGGCCGCGCGCCTGCGGTCACACCTCGCCGTACTCGCGGACCAAGGCCTCCCACGCGACGCGAATCTCGGGAAGCTCCCACGCGCGTTGAAACAGCCGATGCACGTGGCCCCATTCTGCGAACGTCAGGCCGAACGACACCCCGTTGTCGTGCGCGCGGAACCAGACCTCGCTCGCCTCGGGCGTGGCGGGCGACATCACGGCCGCGTAGAAGTACGTCCCGGTCCAGTCACCGGGTGCCTGATCGGCGAGCAGGTCCGAGAGGAGCGTGCGGAACTCGGCGATACGGGGAAAGCCGACGATCGGATAGCGGGGGCCGCGCGCGCCTGGAAAGCCGAGGAGCACGGAAAACTCCTGACCCTCGCCCGCCGCGAAGGACAAGGTGTACCCCTCTTCCGTTAAGGACGGAATGGGCGGACGGTACAGCCCCTCCCGCGCGATCGACGGATCGCGCACCGGTCGCTGCGTGAGGAGGTAGTGCCCGCGCGCGGCCAGTCGCCACAAGACGGGCCAGTAGGGCTGCAGCGCCCGTGTGAGCACCTCGGCACCTGGTACGCGATCTTCATCGAGCAACACGAAGAGGTTGCGGCCCAGCATCAACGGCGCCCAGGTCGCCGACGGAGCCTGCAAGTGGCGGCGCGTCTCGGCGAGCGCGCGAGGCACAGCCTGGGTGGCACTGACCTTGTGCAGGCGCGCTGACCTGGCACTCGGCGGCGACACAGGCGGCAGGTTGCCCAGGTAGTATGCCTCGAGCCGGTCGACAGGCGTAGCGCGCAGGTCGTAGACGGCCTGGAAGGCATCCAGCACGCCGACCAGCGACTCGCGCGACACCTCCCGCTGCGTGGGCGCTTCGACGCCGTGGCGCACGAAGTGCGCCAGCGTCGTCCACTCCGCGCGCGACAACACCAGCCCCGCCTCTCCCTTTCGCCGGATCTGGATCAAGCTGCCCGTGGGATCCGCCAGGAGGTCGACGACGTCCAGCCGGTCGTCGCGCGCGGCCTCCAGGAACCGCTTGGCAATCTCGGACGTGGAGACCGGCTCCCCGGTCTTGGACGCCGACAGCTGGCGCGCCTGCTCCAGGCGTCGGCGGAGGCTGTCATCGATCCGGACAGAGAGGGTTTGCTGCTGGGGCTTCTTAGACATCGGAGCCACGGTCGTTAATGTATCGATACATGTTGACTACGGTACAACTTACAGTATATGATGTCAACAGCTCGGGCTCTCTCGGGCCAATCGGGTACATCCGTTGTCGTCGGATACCCAACAGCGGCGCTAACGGGCTCGTGAGAGCCCGGCACGACCGCTCTCTCTGACGACCTGCGTATCGCCGCTTCCCGGACCATCGATGTGAGGGTTCCATGCCCGCAAGACAATCTCTGTCGGAAACAGCCGTCGTTGGGCGTCGGGGCCGTGCGAGCTCGAACGACACGTCCGCGTCGCACGAGTTGCTCACCGTGCACGACGTGGCTGCCATGCTCCAAGTGCCAGTCTCGTGGGTGTACGAACACACGCGGCGGGGATCGCCCGACGTGCTACCGGTGCTCAAGGTCGGCAAGTACGTACGCTTCCGCCGCGCCGACGTGCTGAGCTATCTCGAAGCGCGGCGCCAGCACACGCCGTCGCCCCGTTGATTCCCGTGCCCGATCACGCTACCGTGAGACCGCAGAAAGCGAAGCGAGCCACCCTTGAAGGGAGGCAGGCTGTGGCTCGTCGTCGGTATCAATCTGGTTGTTTGTTCAAACGCGGTAAACGTCGGAAGGTGTGGGTCGCGCGCTGGAGAGAGGACGTGGTGCTGGACAGCGGTCAGGTCGGTCGGGTGCAGCGATCGGTGGGTACTCGGAACCGCGGCCGAACTGCCGACCAAGCGGCATGCGTTGACGAAACTGGAGGAACAGCTCCGTCACGTCAACCATGTCGGCAACCGGCCCGAAGCCTCGATGCGTTTCGGTGCGTTCGTCGAAAGCCAGTGGTCGGTGCTCGTGTTGCCGACCCTGAAGCTCTCCACCCAGCGTGGGTATAAGCATGTGCTCGCCAAGCACGTACTGCCCTACTGGCGCGACTGGCGGTTGGGGGACATCGGCAAGCTGGACGTGCAGCAATTCGTGGCCGACAAGTTCAGGCAGCAGGCCGGGTGGCAGACGGTCCGCAATGCCTGGACACTCCTGTCGGGCATCCTCGAAACGGCGGTCGAGTACGGCTATCTCGTGGTCAACTCTGCGCGCGGGGTGAAGTTCCCGCCGCGGACGCTACGAGACTCGCCGGCGATCATCGCGGGCGCCGACTTCGCGAAGCTTCTGAACGAAGTTGGTGAGCCGTATCGGGTGATGATCGGGCTCATCGCCGCGACGGGGTTGCGGATCGGCGAGTTGCTGGCGCTGCGTTGGCGGGCCTTGGATCTCGACGCGGGGACCCTCGCCGTGCGTGAGTCCGTGTTCGAGGGGAAGGTCCAGCAGCCGAAGACGCAGAAGGCGCGGCGGACGATTCCGCTAGGCCCGCATGCGGTCGCGCTGCTGAAGGCGCATCGCGAGCGTGCGACCAGCCAAGGCGCCAACGACCTGCTGTTCCCGAATCGTCTCGGCGAGCCGATGCGTGAGTCCCGGGTGCTGGAGCGGGTGCTTCAACCGGCGGCGAAGCGTGCGGGGCTCGGACGCGTGACCTGGCATCAGTTCCGCCACATCCACTCGTCACTCCTCAACGATCTTCGCGTGCCGGTGAAGATCGCGCAGGAGCAACTCGGGCACGCCAGCATTTCGACGACGCTCAACATCTACACGCATGTCGTCGACGCGTCGCACCGGCAGGCGATCGAAGCCCTCGAGCGCCGGTTGTTCCCAACTGTTCCCAAGTCTCAGGAAGTGAACACTTCGTCTGAGTCGCCAAATGCCGAGAAACAAGCCGGTTAAGATTGGAGGCGCCGCCCGGATTTGAACCGGGGGTGGAGGTTTTGCAGACTTCGCTGGGTTCTGTAAGTTGTTGACTCGTCTCGCTCTCTGGTCTCTGGTACCCCTTGGTTTTTGGTGGTGTTTGGGTGTTCGTGGACTGAAGTTGGACTGAAGTTTCGCCGGCCTCAAGCTGCGTCCGACACCATGCTTGGGACGGCTGATTACATAGCGTTTCGTTGCGACCGTCGACGCTCTGAGTGCGCGGGTGTTTCGACGCGCCGGCGTCGCACATCAAGATCTCGGAAGGTTCGAACCGTATCAGCGGCCAAGCCGCGAGCGCCGCGGGCAGGTACCGTCTGACTTGGAGTCCGCGTGCGCGGAGAGCTACAATTGAAGTCGATGAGCAAACCTGCGATTCGTGTGTCTGAGGCTGAAGCAGCGAACGACTTTCCGTCGCTCTTGGCACGCGTGCGCGCCGGCGCCGAAGTTGTGATCGAGCGAAATGCCGAAGCCGTGGCGGTGCTTTGCCAAGCTCCGCCCCACGTCCGTTTCCTTTCGGAGTCGCTTCGTCTGGCCAAAGAGCGCGGCTCGAATGCGACACTCGACGGCGAATTCGGCCGCGACCTTGCAGCGCTGGTCAGCAGCCACCACGAACCGCTCAACCCGCCTGCGTGGGACTGATTCTCGACTCGAGTGTCGCGATTGCGGCCGAGCGCCGCGGCGACACCGTTCAAACCTTCCTCCAGCGTGTAATCGAGTCGGCCGGCGACCAAGAGGCGGCTGTATCGGCGGTCGGTGTCGTCGAGCTCGTTCACGGTGTCCACCGTGCTGATACGGCCGAACGGCGGGCGCGCCGCGAGGCCTTCGTCGAAGAGCTTCTCTCCACCGTCGCGATCTATCCGTTGACCACGGACATTGCAAGGCTCGCGGGCAAGCTGGACGCCGAGCAGCAGAAAGGCGGCATCGTAATTCCGTTCGCGGATCTCCTGATCGGTACCACCGCCCTCTCGCTCCGGTATTCGGTGCTGACGGTCAATCCACGCGACTTCCGGCGCGTTCCTGGTCTGTCTGTCATTCAGCTCTGAAAAAGCATCGGGAGGCGATACGCATTCTGTCACGACGAGCGGGAGTAGTTGGATTCTGAGCCCAATTCACACAGCCAACTGACGACCATTCGGATTCACTCCAGACGCTTTTCCAAGGGTTTTCGACTACTCGTCCCGCCCCCGATCCGCCACCAGCCATACCGATTGTCAGCCATTTGTCAGCTGAATCGACCTGCTGCTCCACGAGGCGCCTCTTCCCCGGTCCCGATAAGAGCTGTGACGCCAACGGCTCCCTCGTCCGCCGAAGCGCGCCACGCGTTGCAACGACCGCTCAGTCGGCCTGCCATGCCGCAGCGAGGTCGATGATATCGCGTGGCAAGTCTGTTAACGTCAGACAGCCAGTGTCGGGGACCCGTCCGTTCAGCCACAGAGTGTTCGCGAGAAACGCTTCGGCTTGTTCACGCCAGAACGCGCCCTGCGGTGCCAGGCGCCGCCGTGACAGACGTGTGACCCGTTCGACCTCTTCGGGATCAATCCGTACAGTCACCTGGTGCCGCTCGCCGCTCGCGAACTGCAGGACCGTGAACAGGTGATCGTGCGGAGATCCCGCGTCCGAGCGTTCATGCTCTGCCATAATTTGAAATCCGTTCAGCGTCAGACGCGTGATCGTCGGCTTCGCGACCGGCAGCCCTATCGCGGAAGGGCGAATCGCCTGTCGCTCCGCCCTCGTGTGGAGGGCCGCAGCGAGCGCGCCCCGGAGTGCCTCTGGAGCGACCGGCTTGCGCAAGAAATCCACAGCACCAAGCTTCATCGCGTCAACAGCGAGCTCGATGGACGCGAATGCGGTAATCATGACCACGCAAACGCCGGGGTCTCGTTGCCTCAACTGACGAAGGGTCTCGAGCCCATCGATGCCTGGTAGCCGTTGATCGAGGAGCACAACGTCCCAGTCGGCGCCGGCCCCGAACTGCTCCAGCCCGGCCTCGCCGGTCGGGGCGTCGCCAACCTGATACTCGTTCTCGAGCGCGAGCCGCATCATGTGGCGAAGACGATCTTCATCCTCGATAATCAGAACCCGCGTCGGTGGCATGTCGCTCCTTCTCGCCGGCGATGACAGATGATGCGGCGATCGGCAAGGTGAACGTAAACGTCGCGCCGTGACCCGCCTCAGACTGCACGCTCAGTTGGCCTCCGTGAGCCTGAACGATCCGCTGTGAAATGGCGAGACCCAAACCGGCGCTCCCGGTCGCCGCGCCCGGCACCTGCACGAAAGGACTGAAGATCCGCGGCAGATACTCCCGGGGAATGCCGCGACCCGTGTCGCTGACAGACACCGCGACAAAACCTCCGACGGGCAGCGCGGTGATTGTAATCATGCCACGTCGCGGCGTGGCCGAGACCGCATTGGCGACAAGATTCGCGAGAACGCGCTCGATCTGAGACCGATCAGCCAGGACCATCGGCAGTGACGAATCATCGACGAGGCGCAGCGTCAATTCCTTGGCTTCGACCTGGAGGCGTAGCGGTTCGATCGCGTCGCGCAGAAGCGGCATCGTCGGGATCGCCACGGGTTTGGGCACCGCCCGCCCGGATTCAATCCTGGCGAGATCGAGCAGCTCCTCGACGAGCTGCTCCAACCGTACGGCATCGTCATGACACATCGACAGCATCTCGCGCTGTTTGCTCGTCAGGGCCGCCGGAGCGGTCTCGAGGAGCAGATCGACGCCCATCCTGATGGTCGAGAGCGGCGTGCGCAACTCATGAGACGCCGCGGCGATGAACTCGGACTTCAGACGATCGATCTCGCGAAGATGGGTCACGTCTTCCAGCAGCGTCACCGCCCCAGCCAGCCGTCCGTCAGGGTCGCGCATCGGCGTGGATCGCAAGTGAAATGAACGCTCGGCACCGTCGACGATCAACGGCAGGGCGGCTCCGAGTTCCTCCCGTGCAACGACCTGCTGCGACTCGAGCACGTCGGCTACGGCGGCGGCGATGCGGCTGTCGGTCGCCACCTGCGCAATGGGTCGACCGAGGCTCGTCGACTCCGACCCAAAGAGCCGTTCTGCAGCGTGGTTGAGTTTGGTGACTCTTCCTTCCGCGTCGGTCACGAGAACAGGATCGTACAAAGAATCGATAGCCGCTTCCGTCATCTGCTGCGCCAGGACGACCTTGCCGAAATCGGACCGTCGGAGCTCACGCAATCGTTCTGCCATTCGATTGAAGCTGCCGGCAAGCACGCCGAGTTCGTCCTTCGTCTGAACTGGCACGACACTGTCCAACGCGCCCGAGGCGATGCGGCTCGTCGCGGATGTGAGCTCGTGCAAGGGCCGCACGATCGTGTTTGCGAGGGCAAATGCGAGAATTACACCAGCGACGATGAGCGCTGCAGCCACGGCGAGCGTCATGACGAGCGCTTGTCCTGCCGTTCGCCCAGCGTCCGCCGCCTTGACGAGCATCGCCTCCTGATTGAGATGAAGGAGTCGGTCGCAATCAGCGCGTACGAGATCGAATTGCGGCTCGAGCCTCGCAAAATAGTCGTCCGTCGCGTGCGAATCCGATCCGCTGGTCGGTTCGTGCAAGAGTTCGTCGAATCGCCGGTAGTAGTCGTCGCGGTCGCGTTTGATGGCGGCAATCACTTCTGCTTCGCCGATCTCCGTGATGTTGTGTGCGGCGACCTCAAACGCCGCATCAAAGCGTTGGCGATGGTCGCCGAGCTGGCGCGCGGCCGCCTCACGGCGGCCCAGGAGCGCGAACAGGGCGGCGGAGTCCTGCCGCTCGAGGTTCTCCTTCATGTCCTGAGCCGCCACCACCGACGCGTAGTTCTCGGCCAAGATCCGTCGGGCGACCGCACCCATCCGTTCGAGCTGCCAGACGCTCCACCCTCCAAGGGCTGCGACCGCGACCAGGAAAGCTGCGTAGCTGAGAATCAGTTTGGCGCGCAGCGACATCCCGAGCCTTGTGGCACGTTGCACTGCGTCTGTCAAGGAGCGGCTCGCAGGAAATACGACACAAGCTGGCAGGAATCACAAAGCCACGGAACCGACGGAGAACACGAGGGCGACGCTCCTGAATTCCTGCCCTTCGTGTCCTTCACGGCTTCGTGGGTCCTGCGTGTGACGCGTCGCTCAGCGGCACGATCTGGACGGAGGCGTCCGGCACGACTCGGAGGAACCGATCCAGCGTGGAGCCGTGCCAGGCGAGCTCCCACCGTGACCGCGCACTCTGCCCGAAGACCACGTGCGTGACGCCTTCCCGCTGGGCGAACGCAATCAGCCCGTCCGCCGGCCGATCCGCCTTCACGCGCACAACGGTGGCACCGAGGGATTCCGCGAGCCTGATGTTCTGCTGCAGGGCCTCCGCGTCGCGAGGCGTAATGCGATCCGGCCGCTCGCGCGGGGTCTCCACGTAGACGGCGTACCATCTCGATCCAAGCCGGCGCGCGATCCGAGCGCCAGTCCGGATGACCCGGAGCGCCTGGGCGTTCGAGCTCATGCACACCATCACGCGTTCCGGGATCAGCGCAGGCTCTAGGCCCTCACGCGCACGGTCGCTCGCCGCCTTCTCGCCGACCTCGTCGGCCACGGCACGCAACGCGAGCTCCCGCAGCGTCGACAGGTCGCCCTTGCGGAGGAAGTTCGTCAAGGCCTGCTCCATCTTCTCGGGACGGTACACCTTCCCCTCGCTCACGCGCTCCCGTAGCTCGTCAACCGACACGTCGACGTCGACGACCTCGTCTGCCCGATCGAAGAACGTGTCCGGCACGGTCTCCCGGACGCGTACGCCGATCGCCGCGGCGACGGCGTCGTTCAAGGTCTCAAGGTGCTGAATGTTCACCGCCGTCATCACGTGGATCCCGGCCGCGAGGATGTCGAGCACGTCTTCGTAGCGCTTGCCGCGCCGGCTGCCGAGGACGTTCGCGTGAGCCAGCTCGTCGACGACACAGACCTGCGGCGCACGGGCGAGGATCGCCGCGACATCCATCTCTTCAGTCACGACGCCTCGGTAGACCACGTGTCGGCGAGGAATCACCTCGAGGCCCTCCAGCTGCGCCTCCGTGTCGCGGCGGCCGTAGGTCTCCACGTAACCGATCACGACGTCCAGTCCGCGTGCCTTCAGGGCGTGCGCCTCCTGCAGCATCTCGTAGGTCTTGCCGACACCCGGCGCGGCGCCGACGTAGATGCGCAGACGCGCGCGGTCGTGCTCCGCGATCCGCGCGAGCGGTGTGTACACCGTAGCTCGTGGGTCCGGCATCGTCACGGTCGGGGGACCCCTGCGGACGCAGCGGCGGGCTTCCGAAAGATGACAATGTGCTGACGGGGCAGCGCTTCGATGACTCGATCGAACGCGAATCCCTCCGCCTGGATTTCCGTTCGCATGTCCGCCACGCTCATCCGGTGTGTATCAGCAATCGGAATGCGCGGATCCTCTTTGCGGGTACTCGACGAGGACGAGCTCCCCGGTGGTCTTCAAGGCTCGACGGATGCTCCGAAGCATCTCCTGTGGATGCTGGAACTCATGGTAGACGTCGACGAGCAACGCGAGATCGAGGGCGTTCTCCGGAATCCTTACATCGGTCTCGGTTCCCTGGACGACTTCGACATTCGACAGGTGCTCACGCTGCGCCTTCTGCTCGATGATCCGGAGCAGATCGAGCTGAATATCGTTCGCGTACACCGTGCCTTTCGGACCCACCAGCGGAGCCAGGCGCGTCGTCATGTATCCGCTGCCGGCTCCCACGTCCGCAACGACCATGCCCGGCCGAACGCCGATCAGTGTCAGGGCCTGCTCGGGAGCCTCCTCTTGCTCGCGGCTCGCGCGATCCATCCAGCTGGCATCGGTCGCAATGCCAGCGATCTGTCGGCCGGTGAGTGGGTGAACAGGCGGCGCGGAGGGCGTTGTCGTGACGAAGTGAGTGCCCGCATAGAACGACGCCAAGCCCAGCAAGGCCAGAAGGACGTAGAAGCGCACCTGCCGACGTCGTGGACGCGCGCCGGGTCTCCCGGCTCGCCCGCCGGTCGAGCGTCCGGCACCAGACGACGGCATCTTGAACTCTCCCGCCATGCCACACCCCCGGGGTCCTGCGCACCCAGACGTGATCCGCCGCCCGTTAGGCGGTCGGATGCCGAACCGATCGATCCGCCACGACCGTCACCTGCATGTCGCGAGCGAGGTTGACGAGGCGCTGGACGAACGCCGAAGCAAACCATGCGCGCAACGCGTTCGACCGTTCGCGCGTAACGAAGATCTGTGTGACGCGATGGAGCCGCGCAAATGCGACGATCGTCTCGGCCACATCAGACCCTTCGAGAACCGTCGTGTCGACGCGAAGGCCGCGCGCGAAGTTCAGATGCCGTTCGAGCGTCTCGCGATCCTCGGACGTGAGGTCGTCAAGACTCGGCGACCTCGAGACGTACACGCCCAGACAATCCGCCCGGAGGTAGTCAGCCACCCGGCGTCCCCGCCGGATCAGCGCTGCGCTCGATGGGTCGAGCGTGATCACCAAGAGCAGGCGTTCGCCGGGTCCCTGCGATCCCACCCCACGATCTGTCACGGCTTCGTATTCGTCATCCGGCAGGCGGCTCTCGATGGCGTACGCTGCCTGGCGCATCGCGAGCTCGCGAAGGGCGGCGAGCGTCGATTCCTTGAAGAAGTTCTCGAGTGCCGCGCGGACGCGCTCTGGCGCGTACACAACTCCTCGCTCCAGTCGATTGAGCAGAGCCCTCGGCGTCAGGTCGACCATCACGACTTCGTCGGCTTGTTTCAGGACCCAATCGGGAATCGTTTCCCGCACGCGCACGCCGGTGCTAGTCCAAATCTGATCATTCAGGCTCTCGAGGTGCTGCACGTTCATGGTGGTGAACACATCGATGCCCGCATCGAGCAGCACCTGTACGTCTTCCCATCGCTTGGGCCGAGCGGATCCCGGCACGTTCGTGTGAGGGAACTCGTCGACCAGCGCGACCTGCGGGTGCCGACGAAGAACCGCCTCGGTATCCATCTCTTCCAATCTGGTGCCGCGGTACTCCATCGCCCTTCGCGGGACCGTCTCGAGGCCAGCGGTCAGGGCGATCGTTTCATTGCGCCCGTGCGCTTCAAAGTAGCCAATGACGACGTCCACCCCACGGCGTTGGAGTTCGTGCGCTTCCGTGAGCATCTGATATGTCTTCCCCACGCCCGCCGCGTACCCCAGAAACACCTTGAGACGCCCGCGCACCGGGAGTCCACCCGTCACTGGGGAAACACCCGAAGATCGATCCCTTCGGCGTCACGAACCAGGCGATCCAGGGGCGTGCCTCCCATGCGGTTGCGCCACCCACGCCGAAGGTTGTGACCGACGAAGATCTGCGTGATTCCGCGGCTGCGGGCGTATTCCAGAATCGTGGTGACCGGATCCTTGCCCTCCAGCGTTTCCACGTGGGCCTGCTGGGCGTGCGCGAGCGTGATATTGCGGTCGAGCGCCAGCCGATCGTCGGCGGTGAGGCGGTCCTGCATGACGTAGATCGCGAAGAGATCGCCGTGAAAGCGGTCGGCATTCCGGCGACCGCTGGCGAGCATCTTGGCCGCGTTCGCCCGAGGCGTCATGCACACCAGGATGCGCTCCTGCGTCCCCCACGTCACCCGGACCCCGTGCAATCGCAGATACGCCTCGAGCTGCCGGTCGACCACGTCGGCCGTGAGAAGCAGCGCCCGCTGCCGAAGCAGCGAGAGCTGCCGCGCCTCCATGCCCGTTTCTGCGTCGGGGGGCGCGTCGACGACGACGACCTCGTCGGCTCGATCGATGAACGTCTGCGGGACCGTCTCTTCTCTCGTCGCTCCGAGCACGCGCTCGACAAATGGCTGCTGTTCGGCGATGTATTCGAGGTTGATCGACGTGACCACTGAAATCCCGCGGTCGAGCAGCTCCGCCACATCCTCGTAGCGATTCGCATGCCGACAGCCGGGAGGGTTGGCATAGGCGAGGCCGTCCACCAGACAGACCTGTGGCCGGCGTTCCAACACTGCGGCCAGGTCAATGACCGGGATGCCGCCGATGTCCTTCGTCGGAATGCACTCGATGTCCCGAACCAGGTCGCGAACGCCGGGAGCCGACTCGGGTTGCACGGCGATGACGATCACGTCCTCGCCGCGCTCGTGTCGCCGACGGCCTTCGTCGAACAGCTTGAAGGACTTTCCAACGCCAGAGGCATAACCGAGGAAGATCTTCAGTTGCCCGCGCCGCTCGGCGCGTTCAGCCGCCTCGATCTGCCGAAGGAAGGCCTCCGGATCCCGGTGGGGTTCAGGACTCATGAGTGTGCGGTGTCGCGACCGAATGGTCGGATCGTGCCGAGCCTCACTGCTGAGGGAATCGCTGGTCGAGCGCCATGTTGAGCTCCAGGACGTTCACGTGCGGCTCGCCAAGGATCCCAAGCGTGCGCCCTTCCGTGTGCTGCGCGACGAGGGCCTTGACCTGGGCCGCTGTTGCGCCCCGCGCCATCGCGACTCGAGCGGCCTGGATCTCCGCGTTGCGCGGGCTGATGTCCGGGTCCAGGCCCGACGCCGACGCGGTCACCGCATCGGCCGGAATTGCTTGCGTCGCGCGAATCACCAGGGGCGCACTCGCATCGTTGAACGCCTTGATCAGCTTCACGTCGTCCAGGTTGCCGTGCGCATCCTCGAAGCGGTCGAGTGGAACCGACGATTGGATCGGAATCCCGTTGTCGACGCAATAGTGCACGACGCGATCCTTGAGGCCGTCGAAATCGACGACCTCTTGCTTCGTCTTCTCGTCGATCTTTGTCGTGCCGTTGATCAGCTTGGCGCTCGTTGGGCCGAGGTTCGTTCCACCGCTGGCCGTCGGGTCGTACCCACTGCTCCCCGCCGCGGACGGGCGCGGATGGAAGTACTCGGGGCGGGTGAAGTTCTGCCCGAGCAGACGAGACCCCACCACTTGACCATTCGACAGGATCAGGCTGCCGTTCGCCAGACTCGGGAACACGGCCTGCGCGATCGCCGTGACGATCGCCGGATACAGGAATCCCGTGATGGCCGTCATGGCCACCATCATCAGACATCCGGTCTTCAATTCTTTAAGCATCGTCCTGTCTCCAGGTTCCGGCCGACTGCGACGTCCGATCAGGCAAGGTGCAGCAGTCCGAGCACCCGGTCGATGGCCCAGATGCATGGGAAGGGTGCGATCAGGCCGCCGACACCGTAGATCATGAGGTTCCGCCGCAGCATCTGCGCGGCGCTCCGCGGCCGATATTGGACACCCCGCAGAGCCAGCGGGACCAGCGCGACGATGATCAACGCGTTGAAGATCACCGCCGACAGAATGGCGCTCGCCGGGGTCCGCAAGTACATGATGTTCAGCGTGTTGAGCGCCGGATAGGTGGTCATGAACATCGCGGGAATGATCGCGAAGTACTTCGACACGTCGTTCATGATCGAGAACGTGGTCAGGGCGCCGCGCGTAATCAGCAATTGCTTCCCGATGGCGACCACTTCAATCAGCTTCGTCGGGTTACTGTCGAGGTCGACCATGTTCCCGGCTTCGCGCGCCGCGGTCGTGCCGGTATTCATCGCCAGGCCGACGTCCGCCTGCGCCAGCGCAGGCGCGTCGTTCGTGCCGTCTCCGGTCATGGCGATCATGCGCCCGCCGGCCTGCTCTCTCTTGATGTACTCGAGCTTGTCCTTGGGCGTCGCCTGCGCGAGGAAGTCGTCCACACCGGCCTCCGACGCAATCGCGGCGGCCGTCAGCGGGTTGTCGCCGGTCACCATGACGGAGCGGATGCCCATCGCGCGAAGCTGCGCGATGCGCTCCCGCATGCCCACCTTCACAATGTCCTTGAGATGGATGACACCTAGCAGGCGCGAGCCGTCGGCCACCGCGAGTGGGGTGCCGCCGGCGCGCGCGATTCGGTCGGAGATCTCGGTGATCTCGGGCGGAATTGTGCCGCCCTGCTGCCTCACGAAGGCGACAATGGCGTCGGTCGCGCCCTTTCTCAGCTGCCGGCCGTTGATGTCGACACCGCTCATCTTCGTGTACGCCGAGAACGGGATGAACGTCGCATGGTGCGCCGCCAGATCTCGTCCCCGCAACCCGTACCGTTCCTTGGCGAGCACGACGATCGAGCGTCCTTCCGGCGTTTCGTCGGCCAGGCTGGAGAGTTGGGCGGCGTCGGCCAGCTCACTGGCGCTCACGCCCGCTGCGGTGAGGAATTCGACGGCCTGCCGGCTGCCGAGCGTGATCGTTCCCGTCTTGTCGAGGAGCAGCGTGTTCACGTCGCCGGCGGCTTCGACCGCCTTGCCGCTCATGGCAAGCACGTTGTGCTGCATCACCCGATCCATGCCGGCGATGCCGATCGCCGACAGCAAGCCGCCGATGGTCGTCGGGATCAGGCAGACCAGCAGGGCCGTGTAGACCGCGACGCTCGGCGGCGCACCCGCACCGGCGGAATGCACGCTGTAGACGGCATACGGCACGAGCGTCACGACCGCGAAGAGGAAGATAATCGTCAGCCCGGCGATCAGGATGTTGAGCGCGATCTCGTTCGGAGTCTTCTGCCGCTCTGCGCCCTCGACGAGCGCGATCATCCGGTCAAGGAAAGTCTCACCGGGGTTCGACGTGATCGTAACGACGATCCGATCGGACAGCACGCGCGTTCCGCCCGTGACGGCACTCCGGTCGCCACCGGACTCGCGGATTACGGGCGCGCTCTCGCCGGTGATGACGGCTTCGTCCACGGTCGCCACGCCCTCGACGACCTCGCCATCGCCCGGGATCGTGTCGCCGGCCTCACACACCACGACGTCGCCGGCACGCAGCTTGGACGACGAGACCTTCTCGATCTGCCCGCTCTCCGTCCGGCGGTTGGCAACGGTGTCCGTTCGTGTCTTGCGCAGCGATTCGGCCTGCGCCTTGCCGCGCGCCTCGGCCATCGCTTCGGCAAAGGTCGCGAACAGCACCGTGAACCACAGCCACAGATCAATCTGGAATTCGAACCCCTTCGCCCCGACGCCGGTCACGATGTCGCGGATCAGGAACAGCAGCACTAGCGCCGCGCCGACTTCCACGACGAAGATGACGGGATTCTTCATCAGCGTCGCGGGATTCAGCTTGAGCACCGCGTCCCTCAGCGCACGGCGCAGAATGTCCGGATCGAACAGGGGTCGGGCGCGCACGAGCGTCTTCGGGATCAGGCTGGTTTCGTCGCCAGACGACGAGGTCGGAGGAACGCGCGGAGGGACGGGCACACCAGTCGTTGCCACCATGACTCAACTCCACACCGGGATGAGCAGCATCGTCGAGAAGAGCTTGCCCTGGTGCATGAGGAAGTGCTCCACAATCGGGCCGAGAGACAATGCCGGGAAGAACGTCAACGCACCGATGACAACCACGGTGGCGATGAGCAATCCCACGAACAGCAACCCGTGCGTGGGCAGCGTGCCGGCGGACGTCGGCACCATCTTCTTGCGCGCCAGGCTGCCGGCGATCGCCAGCGCGGGGATCATGAACAGGAAGCGACCGAACAGCATGCACAGGGCGCCGGCGAGGTCGTACCATGGCGTGTTGACGGTGAGGCCGGCGAACGCGCTGCCATTGTTCTCGGTCTGACTCGAGAAGGCGTACAGAATCTCGCTCAGGCCGTGCGGTCCCGAGTTGTTGATGTTCGCGATGGCCGCACCAGCCGGGTTCCAATAACTGCCCTTGGCGAACGGGATGACGACACTCAGCCCGGCGAAGAAGAGGATGAAGAAGGAAGTCGCCAGCACCGCGAACAGCGCCATTTTCACCTCCTTCTGCTGGATCTTCTTGCCGAGGTACTCCGGCGTCCGGCCGACCATCAGGCCCGCGATAAAGACCCCGAGAATGGCGTACAGCAGCATCCCGTAGAGACCAGACCCCACGCCGCCGAAGATGACCTCGTCGGTCTGGATATTGAACAGCGGCACGAGGCCGCCTAGGGGCGTGTAGCTGTCATGCATGCTGTTGACGGCGCCGCAGCTCGCGTCCGTGGTCACCGTCGCGAAGAGCGCGGACGTGCCGATCCCGAACCGGGTTTCCTTTCCCTCCATGTTGCCGCCCGGTTGTGTCCCGGTCGCTGCGCTCTCGACGCCCAGTTGCGCGACGATGGGATTGCCGGCCTGCTCGGCCCAGTACGCAGCGGAGACGCCAACCAGGAACATCAGGCTCATAGCCCAGAAGAGAGCCCATCCCTGTCGCGTGTCCTTGACCATGTGGCCGAACGTGTAGGTCAGACCGGCGCCGAGGACGAAGATCAGGAGGATGTGGACCAGGTTAGTGAAGGGCGTCGGGCTCTCGAACGGATGGGCAGAGTTCGCGTTGAAGAACCCACCGCCGTTCGTGCCCAGTTGCTTGATGGCGACCTGCGACGCCACCGGACCTTGCGCGATCGTCTGCGTTGCGCCTTCGACAGTCTTCGCCACCGTGTACGGATGGAAGTTCTGAATCGAGCCCCTCGACACGAGCACGAGGGCGGCGACCAGGCAGATCGGCAGCAGCACATATAGCGTGCACCGGGTCACATCGACCCAGAAGTTGCCAATCGTGTCCGTGTCGTGCCGCGCAAACCCGCGGATGAGCGCGATGGCGACAACGATCCCGGCTGCAGCCGACACGAAGTTCTGGACGGCGAGTCCCGCCATTTGCACGAAATAGCTCATCGTGGACTCGCCGCTGTACCACTGCCAGTTCGTGTTGGTCATGAAGCTCATGGCGGTGTTGAAGGCCTGGTCGGGACTCACCTGGGCCGCGCCGAATCGCTGCGGATTGAGCGGGAGCAGCCCCTGCAGACGCATGAGCGCGTACGGAAACAGGAAGGCGAAGAGGCTGAACGCCAGGAGGGACGCCGCGTACGTCGTCCAGCGCTGCTCTTCGTCCTCCCGGATCCCGCACACCCGGTAGACGAGCCGTTCGGCGGGGCGCACCATCGGGTGCAGGAACGTGCGCTCGCCGGCGAAGACGCGCGACATGAAGAGGCCGACCGGCTTCGTCAGAAGCAGGATCAGGCCGAAGAAGAAGACGATCTGCAGGATGCCTGTGCCGATCATGACGCCCCTCAGAACTTCTCGGGCTGGAACATGGCCCACCCCAGGTAGACGAGCAACAGCACGGCCACGACGCCGGAAACGATGTAATCGAACATGTCCGGTCTCCTACGCGCGATCGCACGCCTTCGTGATGAGCCACAGGGCGCCGAAACCCGCCAGACCGACGACGAGATAGAACAGGTCAAGCACTGGCTGCCTCCTCCGAAGCTTCCGCCTCTACTCGAGCCCTTACCAGGCGCCCGTCTTGTTGCCGAACCACCAGACCCCGCTGAAGAGGATGGTGTTCTGGTGGTCGCGCAGGTCGCCGCCCCCCGACGGTCCGGTGAAGAACGGCTGGTCCGACCAGTCGCGGCGGAACTCCGCCCGGGCCAGGAAGCCCTCGGCGACCTTGTACTCCGCGGTCACCGTCGATTCCTGGAGGACCTGTTTGATGCCCCCGAACAGACCTTGATCATCGAGGTGCTCCTCGCGGAGTCCGAGCGCCGTGCGGGTCGTCACCTGGTATCGCGCGTACACCGCCAGGCCATTCAGGGCTAGCGACTGATCGCCCTCCTGGAGCTGATTGGTTGTGTGGTTCGCATCGAGCCCCAGCGCCCAGCGGGCGGTCGGCGTCACCGTGACGTAGGTGTCGTAGACGTGGAAGAAACCGTTCGGGCCGTTCGGCTGACCGTTGTCGGGCTGCTCCTGGCCAAAGTAGTCGTTGATCGTCCACGTCACCGCCGGTACCGGCTTGAGAATCGCCGCAAATTGGTTCGACTTGAAGTTGTTGAAGTCCTCGGTCTGCTGAATGCCGTTCGACAGCATGTACAGCAGCGTCACCTTGTCGTTCACCGGGAATGTCAACCGCGCGCCCGAGTGATAGAAGGGCAGAAAATTGAAAAGGTACGCGCGGGAGAACGCCTGGTCGTCCTTCGCATAGTTCGTCTCGTACCCGAGAATCGACGCGTACTTTCCGAAGTCGACCTGCAGCCCTCGACCAACCGGGATGACGTAGGTGCCGTAGGCCTGCCAGAGGTTTCGGTACACAGCCGGACGGGGCTCGTTCGCTGGACTGCCCTGGACGGTGTCGGTCGCCTGGCCGAACTGAAGATCGATCCGCGCGCCGAACGGTCGGCCCTCCGCGACGTTAGGGTCGCTCTCTAGGACAATGGCCGCCTGCTGGATACTGAAGACGTTGGCGCGCGTGTCGTAGGCGCGGAGCAACAACACGCGGTCGGGTGGACGATTCCAGTCGCATTGGTAGTACCCCTCGAACGTGACGCCGAACGTCACGTTCTCGAAAGGGTTGGCGGCGGCCGGCGTCTGCGCGCCGGCGGGCGCCGATAATGTAGCGATCACAACAACAGCTGCGACCGCACGAATCCCGGTACAGACGACCCGATGAGCGCGAAACATGACTGAAGCCCCCTTCACGCGACGGTCGCAAATGGCCGCGCCCCGGCGCGCTCGGCACCAACCTGTGAAAAGACAACCGCATAACCTTCGGAGCGAAGTCGCTCGACCAGCCGTTCCTCCCGGCTTGGCCACCATAGACGTGTCCGGCCGCCGACGATGAGCAAAGACGAGCGGTCCAGCACGGGAATCAGGTCCTCATGCCTCCGACACTCGCAAAGCAGGACCGTGACTCGCACGCCGACTTCAACCGCAAGCGCCTGATGCGCATCGACGAGAGCCGCTTGGCCCTGGCTCGTGGGATCGAATCGGCTGGAAAACGACGCAAGCCTCGGCACGAGGAGGACAATCCGCGCGTCCAGATCGCTCGTCAAGTGCTTGGCCATCGTTAACGCACACGTCGTGCCGTCGTGCGCGGTCGCGAGCACGTATACGGACAATCCACCTCGCCTTGCGGATGTGACGATGACTTGTGCGGAGGCCTCGGCGTCGACAGGGGCGTCGGGATGCTTCTCCAGCCAAGCGCACCACGCCGCAGCCGCGGCTACGGCAAGGGCAAAGGAGACCGCCGCAGGCGCGATCGCGACGAACCAGCCGAGTGCCGCGACTGCCAGAAGAATTCCGCAGGCCGCAGCAATCGACCTCGCGAACCTGCTGCTTGAAGCTCGAGCCACGAGCACTCCGAGGTGGTCCATGTGCTCAGCATAGGAACGACCACCTGAAATGTGGCCCAAAAGCTCCTGAAAACTCGCTTAAAGAGATCCCGATAGCGGCCGATCGCCGCGCATTGCCGACAACCCGCGCCCAGTGCCGACAATTCGGCAAGCATTGAAGTCAGTGATCCTGACCGACGAGGGCGCGCGCATCGCAGAGTCGTTTCTCCAGCAGCCCCTCAGTCGGTTGGCCGAGATCAGCGCTCCATGCTCAGATCTCGTGTCAAGGCGTCGTGGTGTGACGGCGTTGCGTGTGGCCCGACGGGACCAAGGGAACGGTCTGGCGTGAGGGCTGAGCGGTGGGAGACGTCCCGGCTCAGGCTGTCGGAGAGTCGCTGGACGTCGTTCGTGTAGATCTGCGCGTCGTACCGCCCACGCGACAGGGCGACATAGGCCAGACGCCGGTTGACGAGTTGCTCCCCCGCCCGGTCGGTGTCGATGTACACGAGGACGCGATCGGCGGTCTGGCCTTGACTGCTGTGGCTCGTGACCGCATAGCCGAAATCGATGTGGGGCTGATCCTTCCCGGCGATCGTGTGCGCGCCACCGCTGTCGAGACGCAGCTGGAGCCGTCCGTCACGGCCGATCCGCTCAATGGTCGCCAGGGTTCGATTGGCGATGTGCCGCTCCCGATCGGGGGCCGTAAACTGGACGCGGTCCCCTGCCGCGAACCGCCGATTCGCCTCGCGATACACGGTCACGCCCTGGAGACGACGCGGGTCATAGGTGATGCGTGTGCCGTGCCGCCTCCGGACGGTCACCAGATTACGCGCGGTGTCGATGTGCGCGACGCGCGCGTACTCGCCCGCGCCGAGTCCGTGCGTGGCGCTCCCCCTCGTATATCGCACGACATCACCGGGTTCGTAACGAGCCGCCCACTGGCGGTCTGCGCCGGTCAGGTCCTGCCGAGGGACCAACACGCCAACGCGGTGTTCAACCTGTCCGACTTGGCCGCTCGACTGCCGGGCCCGATGAATCACGTCGTTGATCTCCACTCGCGAGCGGTTGTCGGGTGACACGACGAGGGTGCCGGCCGGATGTGCCAGGTATTCCCGCGCGATCGTCTGCAATCGTTGTTGAGGATCCGCAATCTCGTGCACCCGGCCCTGGGCCTGCAACCGGTGAACCGCGGCGGCCGTGTCGCCCCGTGCGAGAAACTCGACCACGGCCTTCAGCTCGGGATCGCGCTGTCGGACGATCGTGTCGAGCCGAACGGTCGCCATCCCGGCCTCCTGCAGCTGCTGATAGGGACGGCCCGCGTCCACCGCTTGGTGCTGCCGCACGTCGCCGACCAGCACCACGCGGTCATTCTTCACCAGGCCCTGCAGGAAATCGTGCATCTGCCGCGTGCTCGCCAGGCTGGACTCGTCCAGCACGTACAGCCGTGGAGGGCCGTCGAGCGACGGCTCCTGGTGCGCCAGATGGTGCTGGAGCGTCCGCGCCGGGATCCCCGCGTCGCCCAACGTCTGGGCCGCCCGGGAGGTCGGCGCCAATCCTTCGACGCGATACCCCGCGTGTTCGGCCGCTTGACGCACGGCCGCGAGCGTGGTCGTCTTTCCCGCGCCGGCCACACCTTCGAGGGCGAGGATGCGGTCAGGACTCGCCAGGATCTGTGCGACCGCCGCACGCTGGCCCGGATTCAGCTGCGGATCGTCCGAGGCCAGATCAGCCTCCGTCGCGGCACCCAGCGGGGGGCGAGCTCGCTGTCCGGCCCGCATGATGTCGATCGTCTCGCGCTCGAGGTCGATCATCGCCTGCGTGGTCAACGCGCGACCAGGCATGCCGAACCGCTGGGCCACGCCGATGAACTCTCCGGCGTCAACTCGGCGCTCGAGCTCCGTGGCAATCGTGCGGACCGGCTGCTCGCCCATGGCGCGGTTCAAGGCGTCGCGAAGCAGAGTGCGTTCGTCCACCACAGCATCGCGTTCCAGGTTCCGATCCTTCGCGAAAGACACCGCCGCCTGGGCGCTGATCCGCGGCACCGGCGCTTCGGCATGACCGGCCCGGGCGCGCGCCATCCGGACCACCTGTGCCGGCTGATCGCCGAACGTCCGCGCCATCGCCTGATGCCGGCGCCGCATGTCGTCGTGGGCGCCAGGCGCCTTGGCGCCCCGGGTCTGACGGGCCGCGATCTCGGCGGCCTCGGCGCCGTGATGCGCGCCCTGCGCGAGCCGGTCCTGAATCTGCTGCCGGCGCGGACTCGACGCCTCGAGATACTCGGGCGTGTACCCATGGATCTCCGGCTGGCCGCTCGCGCCCCGGTCGACAGCGTAGCCCAAGGCCGTCAGACGCGAGGCCAGCTCGGCGCGATACACCGCGGTCGCGTACTGCTGCGACTTGTAGAGCTCACGCGGCTGGATCGGACGCAGGTCCCCATCGACGGTCCGCGTGACGTTGAACACGACGACGTGCGTGTGGAGTTGCGGGGCGGCGTATCCCTCGACGGGCCGCGCGCTGTCATGCTCGAAGCGTGCCGCCGCCCACTGCCCCGTCGCCTCGGCGGGATGGTCGCCGACGCGAGCCTGGACGTAGTGTTCGAGGGCGTCGAGGGCGACCGTCACGCTCGCGGTGTGGGCGGCCCGCACGCGGGCATCGCCTCCAACCAGCGCCGTCAGCGAGACGCTCTTCGGCGCCGAGAACGTCGCGTCCCAGCCCGCGCGATGCGCCATCGGCGTGACCGTGTGCCCATGCCGGTTCGTGTAGGCACCGCCCTGGCGGTGGCGCACCAGCGCTTCCCCCGTGCGGGGGTCCTGCCCCTCGGCCAGGCGGCGAAACTGCTCCGCTTCGACGCTGCCTCTGAGCTCCCACTGGCGCGCCAATCCCCCGTGCCACTCGCCGCGAATCGTGTCCGCACCCGTGTAGTAGTTCTCGCGGGCGTTGGCGAATTCCTCCTGGTGATACCGGTGCGCCTGGCCGGCACTGAGCGGCTTCGAGATCGTCAGCATCCCCGACGCTCCTCTACTGGAAGAACGGCCGCGACGAGCCAGGCGTGCGGGAGGGCGAGGCGGACGCCCCCACGGGTTCGGATGTCGATCCAGGTATCAGCCTCGAGGGCGGCGCCTGCGCCACGGGCCCCGGTCCAGGTGGTCGGCCGGTCACCTCCGACGCGGGGCCCAGTGCGCGCGCGGGGCGCTCGACCGCGTCGATCACGACCGGCGCCGCCATCGGGCGCGGGTCCCAGCGCGGAGACGGATCGCGCGCCGGGCCGACGTCCGCACCGCCCTGCAGGCGGGCGCCGAGGAGGCCGCCGAGGGCCAGGACGAGCGCCGTCCAGAGCGGCGGCGTGACGAGGGCGAGCGGAGTCTGGCCGCCATAGATCCACCGACGTAGGAAGCGATAGATCGCGGCATTGGAGTAGCGCGCCCGGCGCCACTCGAGGCCCGTGGCCCCGGCGGCGGTCGTCGCGGCGGCGAGGGCCAACGTCGTCTCGCCGGCCGCGTTCGTCACCGTCACCAGCTCGTCATCGACGGCGAGCCGACGGCCCCGGGCATCGACCACGTACAGCACGTTGAACAGGCCGCTGGACGGCCAGACGAGGGCGCTCCGCACGTACGTCACGAGGTAGGCGCGCTGCAGCGGCGTCCACCGGCACGCATAGCCGTATCCAGCGACGCCCAGCCCGGCGACCAGGGCCGCCGCCACGACGACGCGGCGGGTCAGGGACGTCGCCGACCGGGTTACGGAGGCGTACGGCGCGCCGCCCCGCCCCCTCACTGGCCACCCCCGGCGACGGCCTCGGCGAGGCGCGCGGCGGCCCGGCTGAACCGGTCCCGGTCGGCCCGATCGATGAGCGCCTGCATCCACTCGGACGTGACGGCCTCGCCGGCGGATTGCGCGTAGTACAGGTTCAGCAGGATGGTCCGGAGCGCCAGCACTTCCGCGACGGCCGCAGCGTCCGCGGGCGGTCGCCGCACCGCCGCCAGGAGCGCCTCGCGCGCCCACGTGCCGAGCGTCTGGACCCCGGCTGCGCGCTCGAGTTCGGCGTACTCCTCGTCGGTGAGTTTGGTGCTGAGGCACTTCGTGCGAGGGACGGACATGGGCGCAGTCCTCCAGGGAGAGACGCGACGAAACGGGCGGCCACCGCCGTAAACCGGCCGGTTTACGGACGACGTGCGATTGACGCTAACTCGCAGCGGACACGACGGTTGACGACCTCACCAGCTGCGCGTCCTGAATCCAGGGTGGCGTGTCAACAGTTACTGCCGGTGCGCAGCACCGCCGCGCCGTTGGCATCACCGAGCGGCCTCGGCGAGCTCCAATAGCCGCGACTCAGCGAGCCCCGGTAGCTGCGCCGACAGCGACACGGCGTGCCCTGCAAGGTCGGCTTTCGTCAAGAGTCCACGCCGGTACGCTTCGATGGCCATATAAAACCGCTCGGCCGGCAGGTCCGACAACGCGACGACCGTGTGTGAGGACGATGACCATGGCGAGTGGTCGGACGCGGGACTGAGAAGGGCCAAGCACTCTCGCGCGAGGGCCACAGTGCCGGGCCGCAGGAGGCGCCGGCGGTCGGATTCGGCAAGCAGCCCCAGCCCGAGCAGTCGAGCGATCGCGAGCGTGTAGGTCGTCCCGAATCGACGGGCGATCCACACCGCATCGGCGTAGGTCATCGTCTGCGATCCCGGCGTCGCGCGCTCTTCCGCCCGTACGGACTGTTCGGTGCCTGGATCGAAGGCCCAGTACTCCTGTCGGCTGGGCTGGCCCTTTCCGAGGCGCTGCAGCGTGCCGGCGACGCCCGATGCAGGCAGGAGAAAGGCGGTTGCAAACGCCGCGGCGCGTCGTTCGATAAGTTCCTTGGCGTTCGCGTGCGTGCAGACGCGGATCGTGCCCATCGGCTCGCACACGGCGTGCGCGTAGCCGTGCGCGATGGCCAGCCGTCGACGAGCGGCGTCATGGGTGACGTTGACGACTATCGCCAGACCGACGGACGCGTGCGCGATGAACACGCATGCCAGGTCGTCGGGCAGCTTCAATGCAAAGACTGGCATGCTCTGGGCGCCGCAGAGTTCGGCGAGATCTGGAAGCGGCGCATCCCGAAGGCCGAGCCGCTGCCGCTCGTCATCGGCGATCTCTTCGCCCTGACGGATCGCTTCAACCAACGTCCTCGGTGGTGACAAGGCATACGTCGGCGATCCCCTGCGCGCCGGACGATCTAGCAATCGCTCCAGGTGCGACGCCGTCATCAGAGCGCCCAGCACGCCGTGAATCCGTGACGACATGTCGACCTCGTTCAGCAGCGCGGGTGCGAGGTTGAGCAATATGACCGCGACGGGGTCGTCGGTGGTGACGGGCGTCCCTGCGAGCTCGGCGGCGGACGTCCCGTAGAGATCCGCGAACTTCGCAAGTTCGTCAGCCGTCACCGGTCGGTTGGCCAGTTCGATCTGCGCGATGAGACTGCGCGACAAGCGCAGCTTCTTCGCCACTGCCTGCTGGCTCATGCCCACGTTCTCGCGCGCTTTCCGAAGATTCTGAGCCACGGGCTCTCGACCGGAGATCCGCGCGAGGAGGTGGCGAGCCTCGGGTGACAGACGGCGCCATCTCCCGATGACCTTCTCGCTCATCGCAATGTCTGCAAGGTCGCCAGCATGACGGAGTGCGGCGTGTTCATCTCGTCGCATAACAGGGGCCTCAGGGCTTCTTGACGAACTCTGGCACAGTCTAGTATCGTTAGACTAATATGTCAATAATTGACATATACGCTTAACGCCACGCGACGGACTCGTGGCCGGCACCTCCGTCAACCTGCGGGAGGATGCGATGAGGGCGACCGCCAACCCAGAGGCACAGACCACCGAACCGACGCGTCGCGCCAACCGCTCAGAACACCGCCAGGCACGTGCTGCGCTCGATGTTGACCGCGCAGTCACGGCGATGAATCATTCGGAAATCGGAGGCCGACGCGGCGAGCACCTGTTCGCGGGCGGCGAGCGCCATCGGAATGCGGACTCTGCGATCGCGCACGGCGATGAACTCCTGACCGTTCACGATGCGGCGCGTTTCCTGAACGTCTCGGTGTCCTGGATTTACGAGCACAGCCGCGACGACGCCGAGGACCGCCTTCCCTCCGTGAAGCTCGGGAAGTACCTCCGCTTCGACCGCACCGATCTCCGCGCATACATCGATGCGAAACGCTCGGTATCCCGACGCCAGCCTCGCAGACGTTGACCGCGCGCCTTGCCAGGATTAGCGTAGACGCACCAGAGAGCAAGGCGAGCCGCACGTAAAGGAGGTCAACGTGGCTCGTCGCAGATTTCAGAAAGGTCAGTTGTTCAAGAGCGGCCGGCGCCGCAAGGTGTGGGTCGGGAGGTGGCGAGAAGACGTGCTGCTCGAAGACGCAGCGATCGGACAGGTTCGGCGGTGGCAGGTGCTGGGCACCGTCGCGGAGTTTCCCACGCGACGGGAGGCGCAGGCATTGCTCGACGACCGGCTCCGCCCGGTGAATGCGGGAGCGAGTCGGCCGGAGGCATCAATGGCTTTCGGCACGTTCGTCGAAGAACAGTGGAAGGCTCTGGTCCTCCCGACGTTCAAGGCATCAACGCAACACGGCTACAAGACGGTCCTGAACGTTCACGTCCTCCCCGTCTGGAAGGCGTGGCGACTCCGCGACATCGAGCGCCTCGCGATTCAGCGGTGGGTCGCCGACAAGTTCCGGCAACGCGCCGGATGGCAGACGGTACGAAACGCGTGGGTGTTACTTTCCAGCATTCTCGAAACGGCGGTGGAATACGGGTACCTCCAGGCGAACCCGGCGCGGGGCGTGAAGTTCCCCCAGAAGGGCTTGAAGGAGAAACCCGCCATCATCGCCGGCGAGGATCTGGCGAGGCTGCTCACGCGCCTCGCTGAACCGCATCGCACGATGGTGAGCCTCATCGCCGCGACGGGTTTACGCATCGGGGAGCTGCTCGCGCTGCGGTGGTCCGCCCTGGATCTGGAAGGCGGCGCTCTCGCGGTGCGCGAATCGGTGTTCGAGGGCAAGTTCCAACCGCCAAAGACACGGAAGGCGGTCAGGACCATCCCGCTCGGCCGTCACGCGGTGGCGGCACTCAAATTACACCGGGAACGCGTGACGCGGGCCGCACCAGCCGATCTGGTGTTCGGAAACCGGAGCGGCAACCCGCTGCGCGAGTCGAAGCTTCTGCGCAAGGTGCTGCAGCCCGCCGCCGAACAGGCGGGCCTCGGTCGGGTGACGTGGCATCAGTTCCGCCACATTCACTCGACGCTGCTGAACGACCTCAAGGTGCCGGTCAAGATCGCGCAAGAGCAGCTCGGGCACGCGAGCATCTCGACGACCCTCAACATCTACACGCACGTCGTCGATGCCTCGCACCGCAGGGCCGTCGAAGAACTTGAAGAGCGGTTGTTTGGCGAGATGGACTGTTTTGGACTGAAGTCGCCGGCGCTGGCGGATCAGCCGCAGCCCACAAGTATCTGAATTCATTAGAGTTAGATTGGAGGCGCCGCCCGGATTTGAACCGGGGGTGGAGGTTTTGCAGACCTCTGCCTTACCACTTGGCGACGGCGCCCTTCGAGCTGATGGAGAGGAGACGGACCGATCCGTCAGCGGACTGTGCGGCCCGGGCGACAGCGTTCGACGAGGCGCGGTGCAGTCACGTTGTCACTGCCTCAACTGCCAGAGCCGTGGTCGCCCCTGGCGGACCCCTGCGCACGGAACGGGGCGGGCGTTGGGGGCCACGTCGCCGACTGCGCAGCAACCGGGGGAAAGCCCCCGCAGTAATTCAATGGAGCGGGAAACGGGATTCGAACCCGCGACTTCGACCTTGGCAAGGTCGCACTCTACCACTGAGTTATTCCCGCCCGACTGAGTAACGTACCACTACCGCCGCGCCGCGCGCAAGAGCTCGGCCGCGTCTTCCGGCGCCGTCGGGTTGATGTGCATCCCGCTGCCCCACTCGAATCCCCCCACCATCGTCAGTCGCGGGATCACGATCAGGTGCCAGTGGTACCACGCCGCGGCATCGGACTGGAACGGCGCCGTGTGCACCACCAGGTTGAACGGCGGCTCCCCCGCGACACGATCGATTCGATGGAGGACCGAGGTCAGCATCCGCCCCGCCGCACGGCGCGCCGCCTCGGGCGCGTCCTCGAACCGCGCGTCGTGGCGCTCCGGAAGAATCCATGTCTCGAACGCGGACCGCGACGCATACGGCGCCAGGGCCACGAGGCCGTCGCCCGCCTCGACAATCCGCGCGCCATCGGCGATCTCGCGCGCCACCGAGATCGCAGAACGCGCACCTCCCGGTCTCCCGGTGCCGCCGCCGCGCTCCGGCGACCTGCGCGCCCCCGTGTTCGGGCACCACGGGCAGCGCGACGAGCTGCGAGTGCGTATGGCCGAGCGTCGCACCTGCCTGGTGACCGTGGTTCTTGAAGATGATCGCGTAGCGGCGGCGCGCGTCGGATCGGGCGGCGCGGATCCGATCGGCGTAGATCGCAAAGACCTGGGCGATCTCGTCGCCGTCCATGTCGGCCAGCCGTCGTCCGTGCCGCGGCGCCTCGATGATGACCTCGTGGACGCCCTCGTCCTCCGGCGAGAGCGCCGGGTACTTGTTGGGCACGACGCGCACGGTCCAGCCGGGGCCGTCCGGCGGGCCGCCTCGCGGCCGTACGGCCTGCACCTCCGGCGGCGTCTCCGCCTCGTGGCCCTCGCAGAAGGGGCAGCGCTCCGCGCCCGCCACGACGGGCGCGGTCACCTGGAAGTCGCTGGGCCGGTCGACGCGGCCCGAGGCGATGATCACCCAGTCGCCGGTGACGGGATCCTGGCGAAGCACGGCGCGAGCCGGATCAGGACGTGACGTCAAACGCGTTGTGGAACACCTCGACGGACGGCCGCCCGCCGGCCACGTCGATGGACACGACGTCGAAGCGGCAGGGGCAATCCTCGAGACGATGGTGCAGCAGGAAGTCCTCGGCGAGCCGCGCAATCCGCCGGCGCTTCCACGCCGTGACCGCCTCGGCGCCGACCCCGAACGCGACGCCGTGCCGTGTCTTCACTTCGACGAACACAATCGTCGGGCCGTCGCGCGCGACGATGTCGATTTCGCCCCCTCGGCGCCGGTAGCGGCGGGCAAGAATCGACAGCCCTCGCCGCTCCAGCTCGCGGCACGCGAGAATCTTCGCCGGCTTTTCCGAGCGCGGTGCGTCCGTCGCCCATCCCGCCCGAAGCCGGAGCAAGACGCGGGCCGCGCCTACTTGCGTTTCCAGCGGGTGCCCGACGGGCCGTCCTCGAGCAGCACACCGCGTTCGGCGAGGCCGTCGCGGATGGCGTCGGCCGCGGCAAAGTCGCGGCGGCGCCGCGCGGCCTGCCGCTCGGCGATCAGGGCGTCAATCTCCTCCACGGGCACCGGGGGCCGCTCGTCCTCGGCCCGCCGCAGGCTCAGGACGCCGAGCACCTGGTCGAACCCGTCGAACGCGGCCTTGATTGCGGCCACGTCGCCCGTCCCGACCTCGCCGGCGTCGATGGCCGCGTTTCCGGCGCGCACGAGCTCGAAGACCGCGCCGAGGGCCCCCGAGGTGTTCAGGTCCGATTCCATCGCGGACCGGAAGGCGGCGACGGCTTCGTCCACGCGGGCGCCGATGGCCGCGGAGGCTCCGGGCCGGGCAATGGCGTCCAGCCGGGCCAGGAAGTCGCTCAACCGCGTGAGGGACTCCTCCGCCTGCGTGACGCCGGCCCACGTGAAGTTCAGCTGCTTCCGGTAGTGCGCCGACAGCAGCAGGTACCGGACCGCGGACGGCCGGAAGCCCTTCGCGACGATGTCGGGAATCGTGTAGGTATTGCCGAGCGACTTGGACATCTTCTGGTCGTCGACGAGCAGGTACTCGACGTGCATCCAGAAGCGCGAGAAGGGCTTGCCCGTCGCGCACTCGCTCTGCGCGATCTCGTTCTCGTGATGCGGGAAGATCAGATCGATCCCGCCCGCGTGAACGTCGATCGGCGGCTCGCCCAGGAGGCGCAGCGCCATCGCGGAGCACTCGATGTGCCAGCCGGGCCGCCCGGGCCCCTCGCCGAAATCCCACGACGGCTCACCGGGCCTGGAGGCCTTCCACAGCACGAAGTCGCGCGCGTCCTCCTTGGCGTACGAGTCGGCATCCACCCGGGCGCCGGCCTTGAGGCCTTCGGGATCCAGCCGCGCCAGGCGCCCGTATCCGGCATCGTCGAGATCTTGAAGTAGATCGACCCGTCGCTCCGGTAGGTGTGCCCCTGCGCGTCCAGACGGGCGATGAGCGCGGTCATCGCCCGCAGGTTGGCTTCCTCGGTCGCCCGGGGCATCTCCTCCATCGCCTCGATCCCGAGCGCCCGGGCGTCCTCGCGGAACATGCCGATGTACTGCTCCGTGTAGTCCCGCAGCGGCATCCCCGCCTGCGCCGCGCCGGCGATCGTCCGGTCGTCGACATCGGTGAAGTTCATCACGTGCTTCACCGGAAAGCCCTCGAGGTACTTCGAGCGCCCGGCGCAGCACGTCGACGCAGACGAAGGTCCGGAAGTTGCCGACGTGGCCGCGGGCGTAGACGGTCAGACCGCAGGTGTACATCCGCACCGAGCCGTCCGCGCCCGGCGTGAGCGGCTCGATACGCCGGCTCATCGTGTTGTACAGCTGCATGCGCGTCTATTCGATCGGACGCTTCGCCCGCCAGGCCGTCTTGCCGCCGCAGGAGACGATCACCTCGACCTCGTCCACCCCCGCGTCGAACTGGAGGCGGCAGGGCGCGCCCACGTTGCCGGACCGGGCCGCGGTCAGGGCCTGCCGGGAGACCTCGCCCGCATCGGCGGCGGACAGCCCGGCGTGGCGAAGGATGTTGCCGACCTCGCTGGCGATGGTCTCGACGAGGGAGCCGTCGGTGAGCTCGAAGGTGAAGTGAAAGTGGCGACCAGGCACGCTCGGCGAATTCTACAGTGAAAGGCGGTCGAAAAGGGCACGGGCCCGATCGCAGTCGGCCGCGATCTGCGCGGTGAGCAATTCCAGGGATCCGAACGCGCGCTCGTCGCGCAGCCGTTGGACGAAGCCGACCCGGAGCGTCCGGCCGTACAGATCCCGATCGAGGTCGAAGATGTGCGTCTCGATCGTCAGGCGGCCCGAGTCGTCCACGGTGGGCCGCGAGCCGACGTTCGTCACCGACGGCCACACGATCCCGTCGATCGTCGTCGTCGTCGCGTAGACGCCGTCGGGCGGCGGCAGCTCGTTCTCGGTGCAGAGGTTCGCGGTGGGAAAGCCAATCGTGCGGCCCCGTCCGTCGCCCCTGACGACGAGTCCGTCGATCGAATACGGATGCCCGAGCAGCGCTGCCGCCTCGTCGACCCGGCCCTCCGTGATCAGGCGCCGGATGCGCGTGCTGCTCACGACGAAGTCCTTGTAGCGGACCGGGTCGATCTTCTCGGCCCGGAAGCCGAACTGGGCCCCCAGGGCCCGGAGGGTCGAGAAGTTGCCCGCCCGATCGTGGCCGAACAGGAAGTTGGCGCCGACCCACACCTCGGCGACGTGCAGCCAGTCGACCAGCACGCTGCGCACGAAGGTCTCCGGACTCCAGCGCGACACGTCCGGCGTGAAGCGGACCACCGCCAGGCCGCGCACGCCGGTCTCGGAGAGCGCCTCCAGCTTCTGCGCGGGCGTCATGAGCAGCGGCGGCGCCTTGTCGGGCCTGATGACCCGGGGCGGATGCGGGTCGAAAGTCATCACGACCGGCGTGGTCCCCCGCTCCGCCGCGCGGCGACAGACGCGATCGAGAATCTTGCGGTGTCCGCGATGCAGGCCGTCGAAATTGCCCAGCGCCAGCACGGGCTGCACCCACTGGGCCGGGCGCGGATCCTCCGGGAAGTGGATGACGTCCATCAGGTCAACGAGTCGAGCACGAGGCCATCATAGGCCAACTCGACGCCGGGCGGCAGGTGCGCGCAGGTGACGGCGTGCGGCAGGTCGTGGCAGATGTGCGTGAAGTACGCGCGATCGGGAGCGAGCCGGCCGACCACCTCCAGCGCTTCCGCCACGCTGAAGTGCGTCGGATGCGGACGGTGCCGCAGCGCGTCGAGCACCAGGGTCCGCACGCCGGCGAGCAGCGGCCACGAGGCCTCGGGAATCGCGCTGCAGTCGGTCAAATACGCGAACGTGCCGGTGCGGAAGCCCAGGATCGGCCGGGTTCCGTGCAGGAGCGGCACCGGCACGATGTCGATGTCGCCCAGGGTGAACGGGCCGCCGATCCGGAAGAGACGCAGGGCGGGAATCGTGCTGCCCTCGTCGGGCGGATCGAAGATGTAGGCGAACATGCGGCGGAGATCGCTCAGCGTGCGCGCGTCGCCGTAGCAGCCGAGCGGCGCGCCCTGCATCGCGTTGTAGCGCCGCACCTCATCCAGCCCGAACACGTGATCCGCGTGGCTGTGGGTGAAGAGAATCGCGTCGACGCGCCTCACGTCGTGCGCGAGGGCCTGGGCCCGGAGGTCGCTCGACGTGTCGACGAGAATGCTGCGCACGTCGCGGCTGTAATCCGGCCGGAACCCGCGCGCGGCGAGCCGCCGCTGCGCGACGCCCGGCTCGGTCTCGATCAGGATCGACGGCCGCGTGCGCCGGTCCCGGGGATCGTCGGACCGGCACACCGCGCAGTCGCAGCCGATCGACGGCACGCCGTGGGACGTGCCCGTCCCGAGGAACGTCACGCGCATCCGCTAGGTTCCCGTCGCCGGCTCGCTCTTCGCCTGGATGAAGCGCATCCGCAGCTCGTAGAGCACCTGCTCGAGCACCTGGCGCTCCTGGGCCGTCAGGTTGCCGCGCGTCTTCTCGTCAAGGAGCGTGAGGATGTCGATCATCTGCTGCGCACCCTCGAGATTCGTCGACGTCTGCCCCGAGGCCGGGTCCGGCAGATCGCCGAAGTGAATGGCGGCAGTCGTCGCCAGGGACAGCACGAAGCCGGCGAAGGAGAGGTCGGACATGGTGAAATGACTATGGGCTGACGTCCTGATGGGGTGATGTGGTGATGTAGTGATGTGATAATGGCGTAACGAAACAGTCACAGTACATTACCACCATCCCATCACCCCATCACCCCATCACCACATCCCTTATGTCTCCAGCTGCTCCTTTTGAACGCCTGGTCCAGATCGTCGCCGCGCTGAGAGCGCCGGACGGCTGCCCGTGGGATCGCGAGCAGACCATCGACTCGCTCCAGCCGTACATCCTCGAGGAGACCTACGAGCTGCTCGAGGCCATCGACGCACACGACCACGACGCGGTCCGCGAAGAGCTCGGCGACTTCCTGTTCGAGGCCGTGTTCGTCGCCCAGCTCGAGGCCGAGGCCGGACACGCGACGATCGCCGACGCCCTGACGGCCGTGGCCGACAAGCTCGTCAGGCGGCATCCGCACGTGTTCGCGCGGGCCGAGGGCGAGGCGCCGCTGACGACCGGCGAGCAGGTGCGCGGGCGCTGGGAGGAAATCAAGGCCACCGAGCGAGGCGCCGACGCCGCCCCGCGGACACTGCTCGGCGGCGTCCCCTCCGCGCTCCCGGCCCTCCTGCGGGCCTACCAGAATCGGGGGTCGCGTCGCCTCGGTCGGCTTCGACTGGGCCCGTGCCGCACACGTGCTCGACAAGATCGACGAGGAAGTCCGCGAGCTCCGGGAAGTCTTCGACGCCGACGCCCCGGACCGGGCTCGCGCCGAGGAGGAGATGGGCGACCTGCTCTTCTCGATCGCCAACCTCGCCCGCAAGCTCGGCATCGAGCCCGAGACGGCCCTCCGCAAGGCGAACGAGAAGTTCACGAAGCGCTTCACCGCCATGGAGCGCGCGATCGCCGACGAGGGCGGCCGGATGCAGGCACTCACGCTCGATCAACTCGACGAGCGCTGGCAGCAGGCCAAGCGGGTCGTGAAGTAATCCACCCGTCCCAAGGGCTGCAACGACCGCGCCCGCTGACTACCGCACGTCGAATCGCCGCCCGGCGAACGTCGTCACCGTCGCACGGCGCCCGTCCGTCTCGAGCGTGATGGCGCCGTCCACGTCCGTCCTGAACACCAGCGCACCCGACTGCAGGTAGCGCGCGACGATGGCCGGCGCGGGATGGCCGAAGGGGTTGTCGCGGCCGACGCTGATCACGGCCACGTCCGGGTCGAGCATGTGGACGAACGCCGGCGTGCTGGAGGTCAGGCTCCCGTGGTGCGGCACCTTGACGATCCGGATCGGAGCGGGCGGGATGCGCCCGACGAGCGCGGCTTCCGCTTCGTGTTCGATGTCCCCCGTGAGCACGATCGACACATCGCGCCACCGCAGTTCGAGCACCACCGAATCGTCGTTCCGCACGCGCTGGCGCTCCCAGTCCGGGAGCGGCGGATGCCAGACGACGACCGCGACGCCGTCGATCGTCAGCCAATCGCCGGCCTGCACGTTCGCCCACTGCGACCGGGCCCGAACGGCCTCGGCGCGCACCTCGGTCAGAGCCACGACCGGCGGGACCGGCACGCCCTCCCAGACGGCGCGCGGGCGAAATTCACGCACGAGCGCGGGCGCACCGCCGATATGGTCGGCGTCCCCGTGCGTCAGGACGACCTCGTCCAGCCGCCTCACGCCGGCCTCGCGTAACACCGGCGCCACCACACGGTCGCCGACGTCGAACGTCGAGGCGCCGACCACGCCGCCCGCGTCCACCGTCATCGTCGATCCACGCGGCAGCCGGAGAAGCGCGGCGTCCCCCTGTCCGACGTCGACGAACGTCACGTGAAGCCGCCCGTCGCCATGCGCGAGCGGCCACGCCCACGGTTCGGCCACGATCCAGATTCCGGCGCCGGCTGCCAGCGCGACGGCGAGCCGGCAGACCCGGCGGGCGGCCGCGACCATTCGGCGCCCGCCGCGCGATCCGCGACGCCAAAGGGCCCAGGCCGTGCCGCCAGCAGCGTAGTAAAGCGCGATCACCCACGGCGAGGGCGGCGCGATCCTGAGCGAGAGCCACGGCGCCAGCCGCACCAAATCCGCCGATCGCACCAGCCCTTCCGCCCCGAGATGCGCCAGCCACCCGATCGCGCCGGCCGCCCGGCGCGAGGCCGACCAGACGAGCACGGCCGACATGCCTGCGGCCTGCACCACGGCCATGAGCGGAATGGCCAAGAAGTTCAGCGCCAGCCCCGCGAAGGTGACGCGCGAAAAGACGCGTGCCGACACCGGCAGGAGCATCCCCTCGGTTGCCAGGGACGCCGCCAGCGTGCCCACGACGACCTTCGTCAGCCGCCCGGAGCGCAGCGCGTCGGCGGCGGGCACGATCAGCAGAATGGCGAGCGTGGCGCCGCAGGTGAGGATGAAGGCGGGATCCGAGACGTCGAGCGGCGACGCCAGCGTGAGCGTCGCCGCCGCGCACGCGAGCGTGTTGAGCGGCGGCCCGCGCTGGTCGATCGCGCGTCCGCCCAGATACAGGACGGCCATCACCGTCGCCCGTTCGACCGACGCGCCGCCGCCGACGAGCCCGGCGTAGGCGATCAGTCCCAGCGCCGCGGCGCCCATCGAGGCACGCCCATAGAGGCCCGCCAGCCGGAAGAGCCCGACGAGCGCCCCGGCCAGGAGCGCCACGTGCGCCCCCGAAATCGCCATGACGTGATAGGTGCCGGCGTCCTGCAGCCGCTGTTCGGTCTCGGCGTCGAGGCCGCTCCGGTCCCCGATCACGATGGCGGAGACAATGGCCGCCGATCGCGTGCTCCAGCGTCCGACCGCGCCGGCGATGGCGCGGCGGCAGTACGCGCGCGCCGCCGACAACGCTTCCTGGATGGGCGTCCCGCGCGCGATCACGTCGACGAGGGCGCCGCTCTTGACGGTGCCCACCAGCCGCGTCCCGCGCGCGGCGAGCTCCCGCTCGTGATCGGGCACGCCCGGGTCGCGATACACCGACGGCCTGCGCAGCTCGGTCGGCGCGCGGACGATGCGCCCGGCGCGCCACTCCCCCATTCGCTCGCGCGCCAGGTCGCCGACCACCGTGAGGGCGACGCCGCCGAGCGACGCGCCGCGCCCGTCCGCACCCGGGCCCCGCGGGGGCTGGCCCGGGTGCTCGATCTCGAGGACGTCGAGGCTCAGGGAGACGCCGGACGCCGTGGGCGACGCGTCCGCCCGCAGGCGCCCGGTGACGACGAGCGGCGACCGGTCGTGCCCGGCGTCGAGCGGTCCGACATCAGCGAGCAGCGGCGGCTGCCACGCACGCTGCCACGCCGAGCTCGCGAGCACGATCCCGCCCAGACAGAACGTCCAGGCCACGAGCGCGCCGAAGGCGACCGTCGACTGTCTCCGCCACGCCCAGACGGCGACGACGGCGGAGGCGACGAGCAGCGATCGCGCGATCCACGCCGGCATCGCCGTGCGCCCGAACCCCAGCGCCGCCCCGACCAGCAAGCCGACCGCCGGCACGACGACGACCGATCGCACAGGAGCAGCGCATGCAACACACGGGGCGGATCGGCGGGGCGTGGGCCGTCATGGGACCAGAACCATCACCGGGAACACCAAAGTCCTGTGCGGACCGGACTTGCGCCGGCGACCCTCGCGGCCGGGGCACCCTGGCGGTTCTGGCCGCGTCGCGCGGGGGACGAGAATTATGCCCGGCGGTCAGGCTTTCTCTGCGGCGATTCCTGCGTGGTAGTCCTGCAGCGCGCGCACGACGAGACCTTCCTGTCGCAGGGCGCGGATCGCGCTGACGGCGGCGGCGGCGCCGGTGAGCGTCGTGATGCAGGGCACCGAGTGCATCATCGCGGCGCGGCGGACGGCGCGATCGTCGAAGAACGACTCTCGCCCGAGGGGCGTGTTCACGACGATCTGGACCTTCCCGTTGACGATCTCGTCCGCGACGTTGGGCCGGCCCTCGTTGACCTTGAACACGACGTCCACGTCGAGCCCGTAGGCGCGGAGGTACGCCGCGGTGCCGCGCGTGCCGATAAGGTGGAAGCCGAGCTGGGCCAGATCCCGAGCGATCGGCAGCAGGTTCGGCTTGTCGTCGTTGTTGACGCTCAGGAACGCGGTTCCCTCGTCGGGCAGCCGCTGGCCGACTGACAGCTGCGCCTTGGCGAACGCCACACCGAAGCTGGACGACCCGCCCATCACCTCGCCCGTCGACTTCATCTCCGGCCCGAGGATCGTGTCCACACCCGGGAAGCGCACGAACGGGAAGACGGGGCTCTTCACGAACACGCCCGCCACCTCGAGGTCGCGCGTCAGCCCGAGCTCGGCCAGCGTCCGGCCGGCCATCACCTTCGCCGCGATCTTGGCCAGCGACACGCCGGCGGCCTTCGAGAGGTACGGCACGGTCCGCGATGCGCGCGGGTTGACCTCCAGCACGTAGACGACGTTGTCCTTCATCGCGTACTGGACGTTCATGAGGCCGACGACCTGCAGCCGCCGCGCGATCCGCCGCGTGTAGTCGCGGATCGTCTCGAGGTGCCGCTCGGGGCAGATGAAGGGCGGCACGACGCACGAGCTGTCGCCCGAGTGGATGCCGGCCTCCTCGATGTGCTCCATGATGCCGCCGATCACGACGGCGCCGGTCGCGTCGGCCACGGCGTCGACGTCGAACTCGAAGGCATCCTCGAGGAACCGGTCGACGAGGATCGGGTGCTCGGGCGAGGCATCCACGGCGTGCGTCATGTAGCGATCCAGCGTCGCGACGTCGTAGACGATCGCCATCGCGCGACCGCCGAGGACGTACGACGGGCGGACGACGACCGGGAAGCCGATCACCGTGGCCGCGTCGCGCGCCTCCTGGCGCGACGTGGCGGTGCCGCTGGCCGGCTGCGGGATATCGAGCTCGCGCAGGAGTGCCGCGAACCGCTTCCGGTCCTCCGCGAGGTCGATCGAGTCGGGCGAGGTCCCGAGGATCCGCACGCCCGCGTTCTGGAGCGGCAGCGAGAGCTTGAGCGGCGTCTGCCCGCCGAACTGTACCAGGCACGACACCTCGCCGCCGGCCGCCCGCTCCTTCTCGATGACCGCCATCACGTCCTCGAAGGTGAGGGGCTCGAAGTACAGCCGGTCGGCCGTATCGTAGTCGGTCGAGACGGTCTCCGGGTTGCAGTTGATCATGATCGTCTCGAGACCCTCGTCCTTCAACGCGAAGGCCGCGTGGCAGCAGCAGTAGTCGAACTCGATGCCCTGGCCGATGCGGTTGGGTCCGCTCCCGAGAATGACCACCTTCGGGCGGCCGTTCGGCGCCGCCTCACACGTGGACTCGTACGTGCCGTAGAGGTACGGCGTGAACGACTCGAACTCCGCGGCGCACGTGTCGACGCGCTTGTAGACCGGCGCCAGACCCTCGGCGTGCCGCCGCCCGCGGACCGTGGCCTCGGGCGCCTTCACCGCGAGCGCGATCTCGGCGTCGCCGAAGCCGGCGCGCTTCAGCCGGCGCAACGGCTCCCGGCCCAGGCCGTCGACACCCGCCTGCGCGGCCTCGCGCCGCAGCGCCGCGATCTCGGCGAACTGGCGCAGGAACCACGGGTCGATCCGGGTGTGCTCGTGGATGCGCTCGACCGTCCATCCGCGGTCGAGGGCGCGGAACAGGTCCCACATGCGGCGATCGTTGGGAATCGTCAGCCGCTTGCCGAGCGACACGTCGTCGTCGCCGTCCCCGAGGCCCACACCGGCGATCCGGTCGGCCTCGGCGGCGCCGCCGAAGAGCAGGCCGCTCCTCCCCAGCTCGAGCGAGCGGACGCCCTTCATGAACGCTTCCTTGAACGTGCGCCCGATCGCCATCACCTCGCCCACCGACTTCATCTGCGTCGTCAGCGTCCGGTCGGCCTGCGGGAACTTCTCGAAGTTCCAGCGCGGGATCTTGACGACGACGTAGTCGATGGTCGGCTCGAAGGACGCCGGGGTGAGGCGCGTGATGTCGTTGGGGATCTCGTCGAGGTGGTAGCCCAGCGCGAGCTTGGCGGCGATCTTCGCGATCGGGAATCCGGTGGCCTTCGAGGCGAGCGCCGACGACCGCGACACGCGCGGGTTCATCTCGATGACGACCATGCGGCCGTCGGCCGGGTTGATCGCGAACTGGATGTTCGACCCGCCGGTCTCGACGCCGACCTTGCGGATGATCCGCCGCGCGGCGTCGCGCATCCGCTGGTACTCCTTGTCGCTGAGCGTCAGGATCGGCGCGACCGTGATGCTGTCGCCCGGTGTGGACGCCCATCGGGTCGATGTTCTCGATCGAACAGACCACGACGAAGTTGTCGGCGGCGTCGCGCATCACCTCGAGCTCGAACTCCTTCCAGCCGATGACCGACTCCTCGATGAGGATCTCGTGCACCGGGCTCAGGTCGAGCCCGCGCTCGGCGAGCTCGCGGAATTCCTGGATGTTGTAGGCGATGCCGCCCCCGACGCCGCCCAGGGTGAACGACGGACGGCTGACGATCGGGAAGCCCAGCGTCTCGGCGAGATCGAGCGCCTCGTCCAGCGAGCGCGCGAGGCCGCTCTGCGGCACTTCGATCCCGATCTCGCGCATCGCGTCCTTGAACAGCAGCCGGTCCTCGGCGACCTTGATGGCCTCGATCGAGGCGCCGATGAGCTGCGTGCCGAAGCGCTCGAGCACGCCGGCCTTCGCGAGGTCGACCGCGAGATTCAGCGCGGTCTGCCCGCCCACGGTCGGCAGCACGGCGTCGGGACGCTCCCGCTCGATGATCGACGCCACGACCTCCGGGGTGAGCGGCTCGACGTAGGTGCGATCGGCGAGCTCGGGGTCGGTCATGATCGTCGCCGGGTTCGAGTTGACGAGCACGACCTCCAGCCCTTCGGCGCGCAGCGCCTTGCAGGCCTGGGTGCCGGAGTAGTCGAACTCGCAGGCCTGACCGATGACGATCGGGCCCGAGCCGATGACGAGGATGCGTTTGATGTCGGTTCTGCGAGGCATGTCGTGTGATTGTCGGCTGAGGTTCAGGACTCCCGGACTCGAGCGGCTCGAGCCCTAGCCCTTGAGCCCTGGCCCTCCATAAGTCCAATGAAGTCGTCGAAGAGGTAATCCGCGTCGTGCGGCCCGGGCGACGCCTCCGGGTGGTACTGCACGCAGAAGACCGGCTGCGTCGCGTGCCGCAGGCCTTCGACGGTCCCGTCGTAGAGGTTCAGTGTGGGTCACCTCGACGTCGGGCGGGAGCGACGCCGGGATCGACCGCGAACCCGTGGTTCTGCGAGGTGATCTCGACCTTCCCGGTCGCCAGCTTCTTCACCGGATGGTTGCCGCCGCGGTGTCCGAACTTGAGCTTGTAGGTCGAGCCGCCCATCGCGAGGCCCAGCACCTGGTGGCCGAGGCAGATGCCGAACACCGGCACTCCCGACGCGACGAGCGTCCTCGCGTTGTCGATGGCATAGGCGAGCGGCGCCGGGTCGCCCGGCCCGTTGCTGAGGAAGATCGCCGTCGGGACCTCCCGCCAGCAGCTCCGACGCCGGCGTCGTCGCCGGATAGACGCGCACGGCGCAGTTGTGCGCGCTCAACCGCCGCAGGATATTCCACTTCATCCCGAAGTCGTAGGCCGCGATCCGCAGCGGGCGGCCGGCGCGCCGGCCCGGCGGCACGCCGAACTCGCCGGATCCTCGGCGGGCCAGTCGAAGGCCGCGGCCGACGTGACGTCGCGCACGAGATCGGACCCTTCCATCTTCGGCAGCCCGTTGGCGCGCTCGACGAGCGCGCGCGGATCGAGGCCCGCGCCGGCGGCAATCACGCCGCGCAGCACGCCGCCCGACCGCAGCGTCCGCGTGAGCGCGCGCGTGTCGATGTCCGAGATCGCGACGATCCGGTTGGCCTTGAGGTAGTCGCCGAGGGTGCCCTCCGCGCGCCAGTTGCTCGCCACCGGTGACTCGTCGCGCACGACGAAGCCGGCAACCCGCGGCACCCGCGACTCCACGTCGTGCGGCGTCACCCCGTAGTTGCCGATCTCGGCGCACGTCATCGTCACGATCTGCCCCGAATAGGAGGGATCGGTCAGGATCTCCTGATAGCCGGTCATGCTCGTGTTGAACACGACCTCACCGCCCGTCTCGCCGTCGTAGCCGGCCGACTTGCCTTCGAACCAGGTCCCGTCTTCCAAAGCCAGAATCGCGTCCAAGGTGATCCTCGTTCCTCACTGGCGGCGGGGCCCCACCCCCGCCGCGAACTCACGCCGATGCCTCGGCTCGGATTTCCCCGTCCTCACCTCGGCATGGCCGCTGGCGCTTCTCGTTCCTCACTGGCGGCGGGGCCCCACCCCCGCCGCGAGCTCACCCGATGCCTCGGCTCGGATTTCCCCGTCCTCGCCTCGGCATGGCCGCTGGCGCTTCTCGTTCCTCACTGGCGGCGGGCCCCACCCCCGCCGCGAACTCACGCCGATGCCTCGGCTCGGATTTCCCCGTCCTCGCCGGCATCACCGCAGGCGCTATCTCTCCAGGGATCCCGCGACCCGATCTTCTTCCGACGCCTTCACCGTCGTCGTCGTCGTCCAGGACTGGTAGCCGTCCATTTCCATGCGCACGGCGTGCTCGCCGGCAGAGACGTTCGCGACGGACATCGGCGTCGTCCCGACGAGTGTCCCGTCGAGGAACACGCTCGCGCCGCTCGGCAGCGACTCGACGCGCAGCGTGCCCGCGCCGCCCGCCGGCGCGGCCGGCGGCGGTGCGGGCGGCAGGTGCGTGAGCGTCACGTTCACGGTGCCCGAGGGCCGCGCCGATGTGATCGTCACGCGCCGCTCTGAAGCCTGATACCCGTCGCGCACCACACGTACGCTGTAGGTCCCGGGTGCGAGGTCGCGCAGCTCGGCCGGTGTCACGCCATGGGCGTGCCCGTCGACGAACACCCGTGCGCCGCCCGGCGTGGATCGCACGAGCAGGCGTCCCGTCGCGCGTGCCGGCGCAGCAGCCGGCGCCGCAGGCGGCGGCGCAGCCGGAGGTTTCGCGGCGGCCCCAGGTGCGGGCGCCGCCGCCGGCCTGGCTGGCGTGGCCGCCTTCGTCGCGCCGGCCGGAGGAGCAGCCGGCGCCATCGACGCCGTCGGCGCGCCCGGAGCGGTACGCGCTCCGGCGTCAGAGGGCGCCGGCGTCTCGGGCGCCCGGTTGAGCACCGGATACAGGCCGAAGCCCATGGGAATGCCGAGCGCCAGCCCGACGATCAGCGCGAGGGCAAGCGGCCACATCGCGGACCGCGATCGATCGAGCGCCGACAGGAGCAGCGGCTCCTCGACGGGCGCCGCTGGTCTCGGCGGCGCGGGCCTGGACGGAGCCGGCGGCGCGGCGTCCGCCTCCGTTCGTGCCGGCTCCGGTTCGACGCGCCCGCCCCGGGGCGGCGTCTTCGGCGACGCAGCCTTCGAGGAAGCCGCCGGCTTCGCCGGGGCCGACGGCTTCGGCTGGGGCGTCGGCGCCAGAGGCGTCCGCAGGATCGACGAGCGGGGCGGCGGCTCGGGCGTCTTCTTTGCGGCTGTCACCGCCGGGACCGGAACGGTCGCCTGACGCGGCTCGCGGGCCTCCGCGTCGGGCATCAGCGACTCGGCCTGCGACGGGACCTCGGTCTCGAGCGGCGGCAGCGTCACGACGAATTCCAGATCCTCGCGCCGTATCCCCACGTCTTCCGCCGCGCCGTCGCGCAGCAGCAGGTCGGGTTCCTCGAGCGGCAGGCGCGCCTCGGCAGGCGCGGCGGCCGGCGCCGGCGCGCGGCGCTCGGCGGACGCCTTCCGCTCGACGGCGGCGGCCATCGCCTCGGCGAACGCGCCGCCCGTGTCGAAGCGATCGGAGGGACTCTCGGCGAGCGCCCGCGCGAACGCGGCGGCGAGCGCCGCCCCGTCCACGCCGCGCAGGTCGGCCACCGCGCGCGCCGCCTGTTCGCCGGTGCCGGTGATCCGCCTGCCGGTGAGCACCTCGCACATGACGGCGGCGAGGCTGAAGATGTCGGCCCGCCGATCCCAGGCCGCGCCTGCCAGGCGCTCGGGCGCGGTGTACGGCCGCCTGGTCGGCGCCGTCACGCCCACCTGCTCCAGCGCAGGGACGATGCCGAAGCCCGTCATGCGGGCCTCGAGATGCGAGAGCAGGATGTCGCGCGGATGGATGGCGCCGTGGGCCACACCGGCATCGATCGCCGACGCGAGCTGGGCTGCCACCCGGACGGCGTCGCCCGGAGGCGCCGGTCCCTGCTCGCGCAGCACGACATCGAGCGAGTCGGCCGCGACGTACTCCTGGACGAGGTAAGCGGTGTTCTCCTGGATGCCGGCGGCGATCGGCGCGGCGATCGCCGGATGCTTGAGCGCGCCGCTCGTCAGGCGCTGCAGCGCCGCGACGAAGCGGTGCACGCGCTCGGGCGGAAGGTCGAGCTGGAAGACCTTGATGGCGACGAGGCGATCGTGCTCGGGGTCGAATCCGCGAAACACCGGACCCAGCGTTCCCGCACCAATTTGATGAAGAACTCGAAACGTACCGAATGCATCAGGCGCGGGGCCGGCGGCGTCCGTGTTCAGTGACGGATCTCCTCAAAGGAAGGCGCCTCATCTTAGCATGGTTGACAGTCGTCTCGGCCCTCTGCGACAGTAACTTTCCGGTGCGCGTCCACCCCATCGACCCTGCGCGTTCCGAGACCGCCTCGCGCATCCCCGTTGACATCCGCCGTTTCCCGTGGCTCCGGCGTCTGGCCGCCGACTACGCGTACGCGTACGCCGACCTCGCGCCGTTCTTCGCCGGTCATCCGGCCGATCCGGCGGCGTGGACCGACGCGATCGCACGGGCGCAGGCGCACGACCGCGATCGAACCGCCCTGACCGCGGTGCTCGCCGCGCAGCTCGACCGCCGCGGCGCCCCGTCCGCGGCCCGCGAGGCCGCCGGGCGGCTCGCCGACCCGGCCTCCGTCGCGATCGTCACCGGCCAGCAGGCGGGGCTCTTCGGCGGGCCTCTCTACACGCTGCTCAAGGCGCTCACCGCGCTTCAGCTCGCCAATCGCGTCGCCCGCGACCACGCCGTCGCCGCCGTGGCCGTCTTCTGGGTCGATGCCGAGGATCACGACTGGGACGAAGTGCGTGCGTGTACGGTCCTCGACGAGCACCTCCAGCCGCGAGTCGTGTCCCTGCCGGCGCGCGCCGGCGCGGCGGCCTCGGTCGGCGCGACCCGCCTGGATGCCGGCATCGCGTCGGCGCTCGACGAGCTCGCCGCCGGACTCGCGCCGACCGAGTTCCGGGAGGCGCTCGTCGAGGGTCTCCGCGCCGCGTACGCCCCCGGCGCCGGGATGGCCGGCGCGTTCGCACAGTGGCTCGACGCGACGCTCGGGCCGCACGGCCTGGTGGTGTTCGACGCCTCCGACCCGGCCGCCAAGCCGCTGGCCGCCGGCGTGTTCGCGCGCGAGCTCGAGCACCCGGGCGACACGTCGCGGCTCGCCGCCGAGGCCGGCGATCGCCTCGTCGCCGGCGGCTATCACACCCAGGTACAGACGCAGCCCGGCGCGGCGGCGCTCTTCCTGATCGCCGACGACGGCGCGCGCCAGGCGCTACGCGCCGCCGGCGGCCACTACACGGCGGGCGACCGCACGTACCCCACGGCGGATCTGGTCGCGCGCGCCCGGCGCACACCGGCCTCCTTCAGTCCGAACGTGCTGCTTCGGCCGATCGTCGAGGACACGATCTTCCCCACCGCCTGTTATGTCGCCGGGCCGAGCGAGCTCGCGTACTTCGCGCAGCTCAAGGACGTCTACCGGGCGTTCGGCGTCCCGATGCCGCTCGTCCACCCGCGCGCGTCGGCGACGATTGCCGACTCGGCGGCCGTTCGGTTCCTGACGCGGCACCGCGTGGCACTCGAGGCGCTCCAGCCGCAGGACGAGGCGGCGCTCAACGACCTGCTCCAGGCACAGATGCCGCCCGAGGTCGAGGCGGCGTTCGACGCGGCGGCGAAGGGTCTGGACGCCGGACTCGCGCGCATCGTCGAGGTGATCCCGGCGATCGACCCGACACTCGCCGGCGCGGCGGAGTCGACGCGCGGCCGCATGCAGAAGGATCTGCAGACGCTCCACAACAAGATGATCGCGGCCGCCAAGCGCCGCGACGAGACGCTGCGCCGTCAGTTCACGCGCGCGCAGGCGCTCGCCTTCCCCGGCGGCGAGCCCCAGGAGCGGGCGATCGGGTTCGTCTCCTTCCTCGACCAGTACGGCCCCGCGCTCGTGGATCGCCTCGCCGAGGAGCTGCCGCTCGAGCTCGGCGTCCACTGGATCGTCGCCCCGTGACCCCCCGGCCTCCGGACTCGCCCACCTGCCCGACCTGCCCCACCTGCCCCACCTGCCTGACCGCCCCGCCTGCCTGCCTGACCCGCCCCGCCTGCCTCTATAATTCACAGAGATGAACCAGGAGGTCTTCGCCGCCGTTACCGACGCGCTGGAGCGCGGCGAGCCCGTGGCGCTCGTGACGATCGTCGCCGCGCACGGCTCGACGCCGCAGCGCGTCGGCGCGAAGATGCTGGTCTACAGCGACGGGCGCACCGTCGGCACGATAGGCGGCGGCTGCTACGAGAACGACGCGTTCTGGAAGGCCCGGGAGGCCATCACGCAGCGCGCGCCGCAGCTCGTGCACTACGAGCTGTCGGACGACTTCGCGCAGGAGACCGGGCTCATCTGCGGCGGCCAGATGGACGTCTACATCGAGCCGATCGAGCCCGCGTCGGAGCTCTACATCATCGGCGCCGGCCACGTCGGGTTCCACCTCGGGCGCCTGGCGCACGAAGTCGGATTCCGCGTGCACGTCGTCGACGACCGGGAGAAGTTCGCCAACGCCGACCGGTTCCCGTATGCCGTCGAGGTCGTGGCCGCGGACATCCCCGGGTGGATTGCGGCGGCCGAGCTGCCGCCGCACGCCTGCGCCGTCATCGTGACACGCGGCCACACGAACGACCTCGACGCCCTGCGGGCGCTCGCGCCGCGAGCGCTGCGCTACCTGGGCCTGATCGGCAGCCGCGCGAAGGTGGCGCGCATCTACGAGGCGCTGGCCGCCGAGCAGGTGCCCCTCGAGCAGCTGACGCACGTGCACGCGCCGGTCGGCCTCGACATCGGCGCCGTCACCCCGCAGGAGATCGCCGTCAGCATCCTCGCGGAACTGATCGCCGTGAAGCACGGCAAGATCTCGGGCCGGGACGCGGCGGAGCTGTCGATGAAATGGACCCCGCCCAAGCTCGGCGTGTGAGAGTGTATAATGAGTTAGCAGTCTCTGGTCGAGACTGCTAAGCACCGCCATGCCCCCGGAAACGGCCGATCGATCGCGTCGTGTGCTTGCCGCGCTGGTGCGCGAGTACATCGCCTCGGGTGAACCCGTCGCGTCGTCCCTGCTGGTGACGGCCGCCGGCCTGGGCGTCTCGTCGGCGACGGTCCGCAACATCCTGGCCCGCCTCGAGTCGGAGGGGTTCGTCCAGCAGCCGCACACCTCGGCCGGGCGGATTCCGACCGACCGCGGGTACCGCTTCTACGTGGACCTCCTGCTCGAGTCGAAGAAGCCACGGCGGGCGAACGGCGCGGCCGTGGAGGCGCGGCTCCGGCGCGAGGGCGGCAGCATCGAGTCGCTGCTCCCCCACGTCTCGCAGCTCATCTCGCAGGCCTCGCACGGGATCGGCTTCGCGAGCCGGCCGACGCTCGAAGCCGCCGTGTTCGAGCGCATCGAGTTCGTCCCGATCAGCCGGACCCGCGTGCTGGTGGTGATCGTGGCGCGCGGCGGCCAGGTCGTGCAGAAGGTCATCGACATCGGCGAGGCCCTGAGCGCCGACGACCTCCGGCAGTCGGCCAACTACCTGAACGCCGAGTTCTCCGGCATGCCGCTCGGCCGGGCGCGCGAGGCCGTCCTGGAGCGCATGCAGGCCGAGCGTCTGCTCTACGACGCACTGCTGGCGCGCGCCATGCGGCTCGCCTCGAGCAGCCTCGCCGTGTTGGGTCTCGACGAGCTGTACATCGGCGGCACGGCGGCGCTGCTCGGCGAGAGCCATCACCTGAACCTCGAGACGCTGCGCGCGCTCGTCGAGATGATCGAGGAGAAGCAGCGGCTGATGCGGCTGCTGAACGAGTACATCGACGGCCCCGGTCTCACGATCGTGATCGGCGCCGAGCACCCCGACCCCAACCTGCGCCCGTTCAGCCTCGTCGCGTCGACGTATGACGATGGCAGCGGGTACGGAACGATCGGGGTGATCGGTCCGACGCGGATGCGGTATTCGCGGGCGATCGCGATCGTCGACGGCGCGGCGCAGGCCATCACGCGCGTGCTGCGCGGACCCAACTGAGCGGCAGGGCACGCGACCCGGGACACCATCTCATGACAGACGACATCCGCCACGACCCGGCCGAGCCCGAGGCGCCCGCCACGCCAGCGCCCGAGGCGGCCGCCGACCGCGACGCCGAGACCGCCGCCCTGCGCCGGGAGCGGGACGACTACTACGATCGCTGGCTCCGCAAGAGCGCCGAGTTCGACAACTACCGCCGGCGCGTCGAGCGCGAGCGGCGCGAGCAGGCCGACCAGGCCGTCATCGATCTCCTGCTCGACCTGCTGCCGGTCGTGGACGACTTCGACCGGGCGCTGGCCGTGGAGGCCGGCGACCAGGCCGACGCGTACCGCAAGGGCGTCGAGCTCATTCACGGCAAGCTCCACGACCTGCTCAAGAAATACGGCGTCCAGCCGATGGAGGCGCTCGGCGCCGACTTCGACCCGAACCTCCACCAGGCCGTGCTGCACGAACCGAGCGCCGATCACCGCGACGGCGAGGTAACGGGCGAGCTGCGGCGTGGCTACACGATCAACGGACGGCTCCTCCGGCCGGCGCTCGTGAAGGTGGCCAAGGCGTGAGCCGGCGGGACTACTACGCGGTCCTCGGCGTCTCGCGGACCGCGACCGACACCGAGATCAAGAGCGCATACCGCAAGCTCGCGATGAAGCACCACCCGGATCGCAACCCGGGGAACGCCGACGCGGAAGAGCGCTTCAAGGAAGCCGCCGAGGCGTACGCCGTCCTCGCCGACACCGACAAGCGCGCCCGCTACGACCGCTTCGGCCACGCCGGCGTGTCGAGCGGCCCGGGCGGCAGCCCCGGCTTCGATCCGTCCGTGTTCAGCGAGTTCGGCGACTTCGCCGACGTGCTCGGCTCGATGTTCGGGTTCGGCGACCTGTTCGGCGGCGGCCGCCGCCGCGGCGGGCCCCAGCGTGGCGCCGACCTGCGCTACGACCTCGAGATCACCTTCCTCGAGGCCGCGCAGGGCGCCGAGACGACCATCCAGATCCCGCGCCACGAGACCTGCGACACGTGCCGGGGCACCGGCGCCGAACCGGGCACGTCGCCCGTCGCCTGTCCGCAGTGCCGCGGCCAGGGGCAGCTCCGCTTCCAGCAGGGCTTCTTCACGATGGCTCGCACCTGCCCGCAGTGCCGCGGCACCGGCAAGATCGTCACCAAGCCGTGCCACGATTGCCACGGCCAGGGCGTCCTCGCCCGCGACCGGAAGATCACGGTGAAGATCCCGGCCGGGATCGCCAGCGGCCAGCAGCTCCGCCTGCAGAGCGAAGGCGAGGCCGGCTCCCTCGGGGGCCCGCCCGGCCATCTCTTCGTCGTGATCCACGTGCGCGATCACGAGTTCTTCCAGCGCGAGGGCCGCGACCTCCACTGCCACATCGACGTCAACTTCACCACGCTCGCGCTCGGCGGCGAGATCCGCGTGCCGACGCTCGACGGCGACGAGGCCGTCAAGGTGCCCGAGGGGACGCAGTCGGGGACGACGATCCGCGTGCGCCGCAAGGGCCTCACCGATGTCGGCGGCGGCGATCGCGGCGACCTGTTCGTCACGCTCCAGGCCGTCACGCCGAAGAAGCTCACGCGCGAGCAGCGCAAGCTCCTCGACCAGCTCGCCGCGGTGCTGCCGCCCGACACCTTCACGCCCAAGGCGCCCGAGGAGCACGAAGAGAAGAACATCTTCGAGCGCGTCAAGGGAATGTTTGGATAGCGAGCGCGTCTGGCCGGCCGTCGAAGCGACGGGCGGCTCCACCGAGCTGATGCTGGCGGCCGTCGACGACTTTTCGCCCACGGCCGCCGAAGACGTCGACGGCGGAGCGCGGATCTACTTCCGCTCGCCCGCGAGCCGTGACGCCGCGCGGGCGGCGCTCGTCGCCGGCGGCTTCACCGCCACGTCCCTGGAGATCCCCGACGGGAACTGGGCCGCCCGCTGCCAGGCCGACCTCGAACCCGTGACGGTCGGCCGGATCACCGTCACGCCCCACGGCACGACACCGGGCACCGCCGGCCAGCGTCCACCATCCGCCGGCCACTGCACGATCGCCATTCCCCCGTCCATCGCTTTCGGCACGGGCCACCACGCGAGCACCCGCCTCTGCCTCGCCGCGCTCCAGACGCTGGCCCTTGCCGGTGCGCGCGTGCTGGACGTGGGCACCGGCAGCGGCGTGCTCGCGATCGCGGCTTCGCGACTGGGGGCCACATCGGTCCTGGGGATCGACCACGACCCGGACGCGATCGACGCAGCGACGGCCAATCTGGCGCTGAACGGCGGCGCCGCCGGGGTCTCGTTCCGCGTCGCGGACCTCGCCGCCGGCCCGCCCGCCTGGCCGGCCGACATCGTCGTGGCGAATCTGACGGGCGCGCTCATCGTCCGCGAGGCCCGCGCCCTCGCGGCTGCGGCGCGCCCGGGCGGGCGCATCGTCCTGAGCGGCGTCCTCGAGCGTGAGCGCGACGACGTGGCCGCGGCGTTTCCCGGCGCCCGCGTGGCCTGGCAGGCGCACGAGGACGAATGGGTCGGCCTCCTCGTCGAGCTGCCGTGAAAAGTCTGTGACAGGACGGGCCGACGGCCCGGCGCGCGGCGGCTGCGTCACACTACGGAGAGCGCCATGCGCACGCGCACGCTGACCGCAGTCCTCGCCGTCCTTCTCTCGGCTGCCGTGTCCGGCCGGGCCCAGCGGCCCGGCGCGCAGCAGCCGGCGCGCGACACGCCCGCCCAGACCCAGGAGAGCCAGAGCGCCCCGCCGCCGACCGCACGCATCACGGGGCGGGTGGTCGCCACCGACGGCGGGAGGCCCGTGCAGCGCGCGCGGGTGCAGGTGCGGGCCGCCGAGCTCCCGGGCGGCCGCGCGATGCTCACCGACGAGTCGGGCGTCTTCGACTTCACGGGACTGCCCGCCGGGCGGTACACCGTGACGGTGTCGAAGACCGGCTACATCTCGCTCGAGTACGGCCAGCGACGTCCGCTGCAGCCCGGCATGCCGCTCGAGGTGGGCGACGGCCAGCAGTTGCGGAACGTGGACTTCTCCCTGCCGAAGGGCGGCGTCATTGCCGGGCGCCTCGTGGACGAAGTCGGCGAGCCGGTCGTGGGCGCATCCGTGCGCGTGATGCGCTACCGCTACGTGCAGGGCGACAAGCAACTCGTGCCGGCAGGGGCCGCCGAGACCGACGACCGCGGCGAGTACCGCGTGTGGGGCCTCGACCCCGGCGACTACTACGTCAACGCCGTCACGCGTCCGCTGCTCCCCGGCTTCGGCGGTCCCGGCGGACGCGGCGGGCGGGGCGGTCGCGGCGGAGGCCCGGGCGCCGACGCCGCCGGCCAGAACGACGAGAGCTACGCGCCGACCTACTACCCCGGCGTCGCGTCGCCGAACGACGCCCTGGCGCTGACGCTCGGCGTGAGCGAGGAGAAGGACGGCGTCAACTTCGGCCTGCTGCTGGTCCACACCGCGGACCTCTCGGGGCACGTCATGAATCCGGGCGGCGTGGCGACGACCAGCGGCTTCATCAGCCTGCGACCGGAGGGCACGAGCGGCGGCGGCGGACGTGGGGGGCGCGGCGGGTTTGGCGAGAGCTACGGCAGCCGCATCAACTGGGACGGGGCGTTCGCGATCCGGAACGTGCCGCCGGGGCGGTACGTCCTCGACGCCTCGAGCGACGACACCGGCGTCCAGGCGTACGCGATGCAGCCGGTGACGGTATCCGGCATCGACGTCCCGGACATGATGGTCCTGCTCCAGCCTGGCGCGACGATCACCGGCACCATCAAGTTCGACGCCGCGGCGCCTTCCTCCGACGGACCCAACGCGCGCAACGTGCGCATCACCGCGATCGCCGCCGACAGCAACGAGCCCACGGTCCGCCTGAACTCGCGGGTGGATCAGAACAGCAACTTCGACCTGGACGGCGTCCCTGCGGGTCCGCACTTCATCCGCGACGCAGGCGGCCTCCGCGGCTGGGCGCTCGAACAGGTGCTCGTCGACGGACACGACGTCACCGACACGCCCGTCGACCTCCGCAGCGGACAGAACCTCACCGGCGTCACCGTCGTCTTCACGGATCGGCTGACCTCGGTCACGGGCGCAGTGACCGATCAGAGCGGCCAGCCGGTCACGGACTTCACGATCCTGGCCTTCCCGGCCGACTCCACGCTGTGGCGCGCGCAATCGCGGCAAATCATGACCGCGCGGCCGGACCAGACGGGGAAATACCAGCTCCAGGGCCTGCCGCCGGGGGACTACTACCTGACCACGGTGGATCCGACCGAGCCTGGCGAGTGGTTCGAACCCGACTTCCTGCAGGCCCACGTCGCGGCCGCCGCACAGCTGACGCTGAATGCCGGCGACACGGTGGTGCGGGATTTTCAGATCACGGTCAAGTAGGCGTCGGGCGCCAGGCGTCGGGCCTCGGCTCCGCCGGGAGCCGGGCGAGAGCCTAGCGGGCGCCCCAGAGGAACTGGATCACGCCGAGCGCGACGAGGGCCGCTCGATCCGCGCGGAGTGTGATCTGGCCGAGCGTCAGGAGGCGGATGCCGGCGGCGCGTGCGGCCGCGAGCTCGTCGCCGGTCCACCCTCCCTCGGGGCCCGCCAGCACGGCGACGCCGGGGAGCGGCACTGCCTCGTCCTTCAGCGCCTCGAGCGGCTCGGCGCCGCCCGGCGCGGACGGCTCGACCAGCATCGCGGTGAGCGGCGGGCGCGGCTCCTCGAGCCAGGTCTCGAAGCTGAGAGGCGATTCGACGACCGGCAGCGTCGCGCGGCCGCACTGCTTGACCGACGCCACGGCGACGCGCGTCCAGCGATCCGCGCGGCCCTGTCGCAACAGCGCGGCGACCGTGACCTCGCTTCGTGCCGTCACGAGGGGCTGTACGGCCGCCACGCCCAGCATCGTCGCGTCGCGGACGACATCGTCCATCTTGTCGCCCTTGAGGACGGCCTGCACGAGCGTGACGGCGATCGGCAGCTCCGCCGCCGGCGCCCGGCGCTCGAGGAGCTGCACGCGCGCTCCCGGGGCGGTGCCGCCGGCGACGCGCCCGAGGAACTCCACGCCGCGCCCGTCGAACACGCCCACCAGATCGCCCGGACCGAGACGAAGCACCCGCTTGAGATGATCCGCCTCGTCGCGCGGCAGCGTCACGAAGTCGTTCCCCGGATCGAGATCGGGGGCGAAAAAGCGGTGCACGGTGAAAGGATTATAGGCACGGGCGCGGGGCTCCGGGGTGCCACGCGCGCCCGGCTGCGGCGCCCCGGGCGCCTGGTACCTGGCGCGCGCGTCTTGCTATACTCCGCGCAGATGTTCTTCCGCGGCCAGATCATCGGCAAGTACAAGATCCTCTCGACGATCGGCAGCGGCGGCTTCGGCACGGTATACCTGGCCGAAGACACCTGGATCACGAAGAAGGTCGCGCTCAAGGTTCCGCACAAGCAGGAGGTCGACTTCGGTCAGCTCCTGCGCGAGCCGCGGCTGCTCGCCTCGCTCGGCCATCCGAACATCGTCTCGATCCTGACGGCGGAGAAGCAGGAGGGCGTGTTCTTCATCGTGATGGAGTACGTCTCCGGCGAGACGCTCGAGCACGTGATCACGCGCGAGGGCGCGCTGGACCTGCCCGTCGCACTCGACTACGCGTGCCAGATCTGCAACGCGGTCGACCACGCGCACGGCCAGAACGTCCTGCACCGGGACCTGCGGCCCTCGAACGTGCTGGTGACCGAACACGGGCTGTGCAAGGTGGCCGACTTCGGCACGTCGCGCGTGCTGGAGGTCGCGGCGCACGGCACGACCGTGATCGGCAGCCCGCCCTACATGGCGCCGGAGCAGTTCCAGGGCAAGGCGGTGTTCGCGTCCGACGTGTACTCGCTCGGCGTGACCATGTACCAGATGCTCACCGGCGAGCTGCCCTACGACGCCCCCACGCCGGCCGACTTCGACCGGCTCCTCCGCGGCGAGCTGGTGACCCCGCCGCGGGTGCGCAATCCCAAGGTGCCGCGCGCGATCAGCGACATCGTGATGAAGGCGATGGCGCCGGAGATCACCGACCGCTACCAGCGCGCCGGCGAGGTGATGGAGGACGTGCTCGCGGCACGCGGTCGCGGGCGCACGCCGGTGCGCCCGGTCCTGGCCGAGTCGTCGCCGGCCTTCGACGCGCCGGCCGCCGCACTGCACGATATCCAGAGCCGCCTGCGCGCCCGCGAGTCGCCGCCGCCGCGCTTCTGCTGGCACTGCCGCAAGCCTCTCCACGCGCGATCGGACCGCTGTCCGTTCTGCGGCGAGCTCCAGAACTAGCGCTCGCGCGGCGCCGGGGAGCCGGCCGTCGGTTCCCCGCCCGCCTTGCGTCGTCCATTACTTTCTGGACTAATATCATTTAGGAGGTTTATCGCCCATGGCTTTCGCGGGGACCGGGAAGATCTGGATGAACGGCACGCTCGTGCCGTGGAAGGACGCGACGATTCACATCGCCTCGCACGTCATCCACTACGCGAGCGGCGTGTTCGAGGGCGCGCGCTGCTACGAGACGCCGAAGGGCTCGGCCTGCTTCCGGCTGGACGACCACATGCGGCGGCTCCAGCACTCGGCCAAGATCTATCGCATGGAGTACCCGCTCGATCTCGCCGGGTGGCGCGAGGCCGTCCTGGGCACCATCCGCGCCAACGCCTTCAAGGCCTGCTACATCCGGCCGCTCGTCTACCGCGGGTACCAGGAGCTCGGCGTGCTCCCGACCACGTGTCCGGTGGACGCCGCCATCATCCTGTGGGAGTGGGGCGCCTACCTCGGCAAGGAGGCGCTCGAGCAGGGCGTCGACGTGACGATCAGCTCCTGGACGCGCATGGCGCCCAACACGCTGCCGGCCATGGCGAAGGGGGCGGCGAACTACGCCAACAGCGCCCTGAGCAAGATGGAAGCCCACCTGGACGGCTACGCGGAAGGCATCGCGCTCGACGTTCACGGCCAGGTGAGCGAGGGCAGCGGGCAGAACGTGTTCATCGTCCGCGACGGGACGATCTACACCCCGCCGCTCGCCTCCTCGATCCTCGCGGGCATCACGCGCGACTCGGTGATCACCCTGGCGCGCGACCTCGGATTCACCGTGGTCGAGACCGCGATCCCGCGCGAGGCGCTCTACATCGCCGACGAGATGTTCGTCGTGGGCACGGCCACCGAGGTGACCCCCGTGCGCACGGTGGACCGCATCGCCATCGGGAGCGGAAGCCGGGGCCCGGTGACCGAGCGGCTGCAGCGGGCGTTCTTCGACGTCATCAGCGGCGCCGCACCCGACACGCACGGCTGGCTGACCTTCGTCTATCCCGAGGAGGCCGGCCTCCGGCAGCCCGCTAAAGCTGCCGCCGCCAGCGGCCGATAAACGAGTCGCGACCCGTGCCGGCCCGCTCGCCGCCGGCACGGGGTCGGCGACCACATGCATGTCAACGATCTCCTGAAGATCGCCGTCGACAACGGCGCGTCCGACCTCCACCTGAAGGTCGGCTCGTACCCCATGCTCCGGGTGCGCGGCGGCCTCACGCCGGCCCCCGACACGCCCCGCCTCAACCACGAGGACATCGTGGAAATGGGGGCGGCGGTCATGTCCGCGACCCAGCGCCAGAAGTTCAAGGACGCGCAGGAGGTCGACCTTGCCTACAGCGTCCCCGGCCTGGGCCGGTTCCGGTGCAACGTCTTCCAGCAGCGCGGCACGATCGGCATGGTCCTGCGCGTCATCCCGGTGCAGATCAAGACGATCGACGAGCTCGACCTGCCCCCGGTCCTCAAGCGGATCGCCGACGAGGAGCGCGGCCTCGTGCTCGTCACCGGGACGACCGGCAGCGGCAAGAGCACGACGCTGGCCGCGCTGATCGATCACATCAACAAGACGCGTCAGACCCACGTCATGACGGTCGAGGACCCCATCGAGTTCCTCCACCGGGACGACAAGTCGATCGTGAACCAGCGCGAGGTCGCCGTCGACACGCGCTCGTTCGCGCAGGCGCTGCGCAGCGCCCTCCGGCAGGACCCCGACGTCATCCTGGTCGGCGAGATGCGCGACTTCGAGACCATCGAGACCGGCCTGCTCGCCGCCGAGACGGGCCACCTGGTCTTCTCCACCCTGCACACGCTCGACGCGACCGAGACCATCAACCGCATCATCGCCGTCTTCCCGCCGCACCAGCAGAAGCAGGTCCGCCTGCAGATGGCGAGCGTGCTCCGGGCCGTCATCTCGCAGCGCCTGCTGCCCCGCTCCGACGGCAACGGCCGCGTCCCGGCCGTCGAGGTGATGATCGCCACCGCGTTCATCCGCGACTGCATCGTGGACAAGGAGAAGACGCACCTCATCCACAGCGCCATCGCCGCCGGCACGTCGCAGTACGGCATGCAGACGTTCGACCAGTCGATCTTCGGACTGTTCTCGCAGGGGCTGGTGAGCTACGACGAGGCACTGCGGTGGGCCTCGAACGTGGACGAGTTCAAGCTCCGGGTGCAGGGCATCGCGACGACGTCCGACCTGAGCCGCGACCAGATGGCCCAGGCGGTGGTCCAGAGCAAGGCGCCCGAGATCACCCGGTTTGGCAGCTAGCCGCGCCTACACCGACGCCCTCAGGATGCTCGCGCGCCGCGACCTCGCCGAGGCGCAGGTCCGCCAGCGCCTCGCCCGCAAGGGTCATGCGCCCGACGACATCGACGCCGCCGTCGCGCGCCTGCGCGACACGCGCGCGATCGACGACGTCCGCGTCGCCGAAGCGATCGCGCGGGCGGAAGCCGGCCGCAAGGGTCGGGGGCGGGCGCGCATCGCGCAGGCCCTGGCCCGCGCCGGCATTCCGCGCGACCTCGCCGCCCGGGCCACCGAAGCGGCGCTCGCCGATCTCGATCCCACGGCCCACATCGCGGCGGCCATCGACAAGCGCCTGCGCGGCCGCGCGATCGCGGACGAGACCGAGCTCCGTCGTCTGTACCGCTACCTGATCGGCCAGGGCTTCGAGCCCGGCCGGGCGATCGCCGCCCTCAAGTCCCGCCGCAAGGCGTAGTGCCGGCCTTCCGGCCTGCCGGCTACAATAACTGTCGATGACGTCGAACGACATCCGCGCCACCTTCCTGCAGTACTTCGAACAGCACGGCCACACGATCGTCCAGAGCTCGTCGCTCGTGCCCGGCGACGATCCCACGCTGCTCTTCACCAACGCCGGGATGAACCAGTTCAAGGACGTGTTCCTCGGCCGCGAGCGGCGCGCCTACACGCGCGCCACCTCGGCGCAAAAAGTGATGCGGGTCAGCGGCAAGCACAACGACCTGGACAACGTCGGGCCGTCCTATCGCCACCACACGTTCTTCGAGATGCTCGGGAATTTCTCCTTCGGCGATTACTTCAAGGAGGACGCGATCCGCCTCGCCTGGAGTCTCCTGACCGACGTCTGGAAGCTGCCGGCGGATCGCCTCGTCGTCTCGATTTTCAAGGGCGAGAGCGGCATCCCGCGCGACGACGAGGCGTACGACGTGTGGAAGCGGCTGGTGCCGCCCGACCGCATCCTGGAGATGGGCGCCGAGGACAACTTCTGGCAGATGGGCGAGACCGGTCCGTGCGGCCGCTGCTCCGAGATCTACTACGTGCGCGGCCAGGGCGCCGACCCCGAGATCGAGATCTGGAACAACGTGTTCATGGAGTTCGAGCGGACCCCGGAGGGTCGGCTCGAACCGCTGCCCGCGAAGTCCATCGACACCGGCATGGGCTTCGAGCGCATCACCTCGGTGCTCCAGGGCACCGACTCCAACTACGACACCGATCTGTTCACGCCCCTGCTCGAGCGGATCGGCGCGCTCACGGGTCACGCCTACGGCCGCTCGATGTCGCCCGTCGACATCTCCATGCGCGTGGTGGCCGACCACGCCCGGGCGGCGACGTTCCTGATCGGTGACGGCGTCATCCCGTCCAACGAGTGGCGCGGCTACGTGCTGCGCAAGATCATGCGCCGTGCGATGCGCCACGGGAAGCACCTGGGATTCGACGAGCCCTTCCTCCACGGGCTCGTCGAGGTGATCGCGGGCCAGATGGGCGACGCCTACCCGGAGCTCCGCGCGAATCGCGAGACGATCGAAAAGACCATCCTCGCCGAGGAGAACCGCTTCGAGGCGGTGCTGACCGACGGCCTGCCGCGCCTCGAAACGGAGATCGCGAAAGCGCTCGACTCTCCGAGGCGCACGCTGCCGGGCGACGTCGCGTTCCGGCTCTACGACACCTTCGGCCTGCCCTACGACTTCATCGAGGACACCGCGGCCACACAGGACGTCACGGTGGACCGCGCCGGCTACGAGGCGGCCATGGAGGGCCAGCGGGACAAGGCGCGGGCGAAGAGCGCCTTCGGGACCGCGCGCAAGGGCCTCGCCTTCGCCCTGGGCGGCGCCGAAGGGGCCCTCAAGACGGTCGGCGACCGCTTCGAGGGGTACGCCTCGACGAAGGAGGCCGGCGTGCCGATCGTCGGGCTGTTCGACGAGCGCGGCCAGCCGGTCGAGTCCCTCGGCGAGGGCGCGCACGGGTTCGTGGCGCTGGCGCGGACGCCGTTCTACGTCGAGTCGGGCGGGCAGGTGTCCGATGCCGGGCGGATCGTCAACGACGCCACGGGGGCGACGGCGTCGGTCGAGGGCCTGTCGCGCATCGGCACCGGTCTGCCGCGCGCCCACGCGGTACAGGTGACGGCCGGCGCCTTCCGGGCGCGCGACCTGGTGACGGCGGAGGTCGACGCCGAACGCCGCGACGCCACGCGCCGCAACCACACGGCCACCCACCTCCTCCACGCGGCGCTGCGACAGGTGCTCGGCACCCACGTCAAGCAGGCCGGATCGCTCGTCGCGCCGGACCGGCTGCGCTTCGACTTCGTCCACTTCCAGCCGCTCACCCGCGACGAGCTGACGCGGATCGAGCGGATCGTCAACGCCGAGATCAGGCGCAACACGACGGTCACGACCGAGGTCCGGTCGACCGACGAGGCGATCGCCGCCGGCGCGATGGCGCTGTTCGGCGAGAAGTACGGCGACCGGGTGCGCGTCGTGAGCGTGCCCGGGTTCAGCATGGAGCTCTGCGGCGGCACGCACGTCGCCGCGACCGGCGATATCGGCGTCTTCGCGGTCATCGCCGAGAGCGGCGTGGCGGCGGGCGTGCGCCGGATCGAGGCGCTGACCGGCGAGGGGGCCGTCGAGTGGATGCAGCGGGAGCGCGGCGAGCTCCAGCGGATCATCGAGGCGCTCCACGTCAACCCGGATCAGGCCGTGGACGCGATCGAGAAGCTCCACACCGAGTCCCGGCGGCTGACGCGCGAGGTGTCCGAGCTGAAGACCAGGCTGGCGCTCGGCGATGGCGGCGCGGCCGGGGCCGACGACACGGTGGACGTGGCGGGGGTGAAGCTGGCGCGCCGGCAGGTCCCCGGTCTGGACAAGGACGCCCTCCGCGCTCTGGCCGATCAGTTGAAGGCCAGGATCGCGAGCGGCGTCGTCGTGCTCGCGGCGGCGAACGACGGCAAGGTCCAGATCGTCGTGGCTGTGACGCCGGATTTGACGAAGCGGATCAAGGCGGGCCAGATCGTCAAGGAAATCGCCCCCATTGTCGGCGGCGGCGGCGGCGGACGCGCCGATTTCGCCGAGGCCGGCGGCAGGCAGCCCGAGAAGATCGAGGAAATGCTCGACGCCTCGCTCGCCGTCGTCAGGAAGATGCTGAGCTCGACGGGGCCAGAGCTGTAGCGGCCGACCTTCAGGTCGGCCTCGCCTGGGCGGACCTGAAGGTCCGCGGCTACACCGATCTCGGGGCCACACCGATCTCGGGGCCACACCGATCTCGGGGCCACACCGATCTCGGGGCGGCACCGATCTCGAAAACGCTGTAGAACCGGGAGTCCAGGGCCTAAGTACGCGCGCCAGATCGTCCGATAGCTCCAACGTCGGGTGTATCTGGCATGCGCAAATCCGTGTATGTCCTGGCGGTGACGCTGCTGGCGGGGATGGCCTCCCCCGCCCTCGCCCAGATCTACGCGTGGCGCGACGCGAGCGGCCATCTGGTGCTGTCGGATCGGCCCCAGGCTGGGGACGCACGCGCCTATGCGGTGCCCGAGGCACAAACCGTCCGGGCAACCCGCGATGTTCCGGCGGATCGCGCCGAGGCCTATGACGACCTCATCCTTGAGCACGCCAGGCGCAACGGCGTCCGGCCGGACCTCGTCCGGGCGGTCGTCCAGGTCGAGTCCGGGTTCAATCCGTTCGCGCGGTCGCCCAAGGGCGCGCTCGGCCTCATGCAACTGATGCCGGCGACGATGCGGGAGTTCGGCGTCCGGAACGCGTTCGATCCGAGCGACAACGTGCGGGCCGGCACCGCCTACCTGCGTCAGTTGCTGGATCGCTACAACGGCAACGAAGAGCTGGCGCTCGCCGCCTACAACGCGGGACCGACGGCGGTGGACGAGCACGAGGGCGTGCCGCCCTATCGCGAGACCCAGCGGTACGTCGAGAAGGTCGGCGACCTCGCCGGCGCCGCGCCGCGCCCCCCCGGTAAGGTGATCTACAAAACCGTCGAGGTCGTGAACGGCCAGGCCATCGCCCACTACACCGATCGGAAGCCCGTCTCGGGTCCCTACGAGATCGTCGGTCGCTAGAGGCTTGCCGCCGCCCCTCATCTGGTGTCGAATGCGGGAGATCCCGTTCGACCAGCTGGCAGGAGACACCCATGTCGACGATCCAACGCTTCACGCCCTGTCTGTGGTTCGACACGCAGGCCGAGGAGGCCGCCCGGTTCTACGTGTCCATCTTCGAGAACTCGCAGATCACGAAGCTCACCCGCTACGGAGACGCCGGCAGCGAGATCAAGGGGCGTCCGAAGGCCGGAACGGTGATGACCGTCACCTTCGAGCTCGACGGCCAGACGTTCACCGCCCTGAACGGCGGGCCGATTTTCACGTTCAACGAAGCGGTGTCATTCCAGGTCAACTGCGAGACCCAGGACCAGGTCGATTATTACTGGGACCGGCTGAGCGCCGGCGGCGATCCGAGGGCGCAGCAGTGCGGCTGGCTGAAGGACCGGTACGGGCTGTCGTGGCAGATCGTGGTACCCGCCGTCCTGGAGAGGATGTTCGACGGCGCGGACCCGGTCCGGGCCGAGCGGGCGATGCGCGCCGTGCTGCAGATGAAGAAGCCGGACATCGCGGCGCTCGAGCGCGCGTACGAAGGCTAGCGGTGCCGGCGGCCGTCGTCCTGCTCGCCGGGTATACGGACGCGCCGCGCGACGGGCGTCAGCGCGCGGGGGGATCCGTCACGCTGGTCAAGGGCCCGCCGCACGTGCTGGTCGACACGGGAGGCCCCGACCAGCGCGACGCCTTGCTGGCCGCGCTTCGCGCGCACGGTCTCGAACCCTCGGACGTCGGCGTCGTCGTGGTTACGCACGGGCACCTGGATCACACGGGCAATCTGAACCTCTTCCCGCACGCGACGTTCGTCCAGGACACCGACGTCTGCCGAGACGGCGAGTACTGGGGGCACGACTTCGCCGCCGCTCCGCTGACCATCGAGGGGACGCCCGCCGGGACGTCAATCGCGGTGATTGCCACGCCCGGCCACACGGACCACGACCTCACCGTCGTCGTGCGAACGCCCGAGGGGACGACGGCCATCGTCGGCAATCTGTTCGAGCGTGAGGGCGACTGGCTGGACGAGACCGTCTGGACGCAGTGGTCGAAGGACGCCGCGCGCCAGCGGGCCAGCCGGGCCGTCGTGCTTCGCCTCGCGGACCACATCGTGCCGGGCCACGGGCCCCTCTTCGCCGTGCCCCGCTCGCTCCGCCCCTGAGGACGGGAGTATCCTGTCCCGGACATGGATTCGCGCGCTGCAGACCTGCTCGCGTCGCTTCGACTGGCCCCGCATCCTGAAGGCGGTTACTTCCGCGAGGTCTACCGCTCGCCGTCTTCCGTCAAGCCCACGGATGGACGCCCCGAGCGGTCGGCGCTCACGACGATCTACTTTCTTCTGACTGCCGGCGAGGTCAGCCGCTGGCACCGCGTCGCCTCCGACGAAGTGTGGCATCACTACGAGGGCGCGCCGCTCGAGTTGTTCACCGCCGATCCGGGCTTCGAGGCGATTGCGCGCCATGTGCTCGGCCCTGCCGGGGACGCGGCGCGACCGGTGCACACCGTGGTCGCCGACGACTGGCAGGCCGCGCGATCGACCGGCGCCTACACGCTCGTGGGTTGCACGGTGGGTCCGGGCTTCGACTTTGCCGACTTCCAGATGCTGCGCGATCGGCCGCCCGAGTCGGCGGCTGCGGCGTGCCGGCACCCGGACGCCGGGCCGTTCGTCTGACGCGCGTGCCCCGGTGACATCGGCGCTGGACTGGCGTATGTACGAGCATCGACGAGATCGCCTGCTGCCCCGGCCCCTGTACCTCCGGCGCCTTGCCCGGCATGCCGGCATCGCGGTGGCGGTCATCTTCGGCTCTCTGTTCGTCGGCATGTTCGGATACGCGCACTTCGAGAACCTGGGCTGGCTCGATGCCTTTCTGAACGCCTCGATGATCCTCGGCGGGATGGGCCCGGTCGCGCCCCTGACGACTTCGGGCGGCAAGCTCTTCGCCGGACTTTACGCGCTCTACTCCGGCGTGGTCTTCCTCGTGGCCGTGGGCATCATGCTGGCGCCGGTGCTGCACCGCGCGCTGCACAAGTTCCACCTCGCCGAGGCGGGCGGAGCCGACTGACCCCGACGCGTCGTCGGATCCCCGATCAGCGGGAACCGATGATGAGAGACTGCAACGAGCTGATGCCCGGCTTCGGGGAGGCTGGATAGACGTGATCGACCTGCGATCGGACACCGTCACCCTGCCCACGCCGGCGATGCGCGATGCCATCGCTGCCGCGGCCGTCGGCGACGACCAGTTCGGCGAGGATCCCACGATCAATCGCCTGCAGGACCGGGTCGCCGAGATCCTCGGCAAGCCGTCGGCGCTCTGGGTGCCCTCGGGTACGATGGCCAACCAGGTGGCGCTCCGGGCGCTGACTCGTCCCGGCGACGATGTGATCGTCAGCCAGGGGAGCCACGCGGTGTGGCACGAAACGGGCGCCGCGGCGGCCAACGCCGGCGTCCAGTTCACCGCCGTCGGCGCCAGGGGCCTGTTCACGCGCGACGAGTTCGTCGAGGCCGTCAAGCCGCGCGGCCACGTCATCTACCCGCCCACGACGCTGGTCGAAGTCGAGAACACGCACAACCGCGCCGGCGGCGTCGTCTTTCCCAACGACGTGGCGAGACAGGTCTGCGAGGCGGCGGCCGAGCGGGACATCGCCACCTACCTCGACGGCGCGCGCCTGTGGAACGCGGCAGTGGCGGCCGGCTGCCCGCCCGCGGCGTGCGCGGCGCCGTTCGATCTCGTGAGCGTGGCGCTCTCGAAAGGCCTCGGGGCGCCTGGCGGATCGGTGCTCGCCGGATCGGCCGACCTCATCCACCGCTGCGTCCGCTACCGGCGCATGCAGGGTGGCGCCATGCGGCAGGTGGGATTCTTCGCGGCTGCGGGACTGTACGCCCTGGAGCACCACATGGCCCGCCTCGCGGACGACCACGCGCACGCCAGGCTCATCGCCCGGCGGCTCGCCGCCAGTCCGCGCGTCATCGTCGACCTCGCGAGCGTTCAGACCAATATCCTCGTGTTCGGCCTGACGGCGGAGGCACCCGACGGCCCGACCGTCGTCGCCCGGGCGCGCGAGCGGGGCGTGCTGATCTTCGCCTTCGCTCCGCGCGTCGTCCGGGCCGTGACGCACCTCGACGTCTCCCGGACGCAGTGCGAGGAGGCCGCGGAGATTCTCGCCGACATCATCGACGGGAGCGGACACCACGTATGACACTGCCCTTCTCGGAGTCGGGGTCGGCGAGCCGCCCCGGAGCGTGCTCGAAGGGCTGCTCGTCAGCTATGCCCTGCTCTATCCGTTTCTCGGTCTGGCGTTCGGGCTGCGCTATCCGAGGATGCCGGCCTTTGCCGTGCCGTGCCCGACGACGCTGCTGAAGGCGGGCCTGCTGCTCACGGCGTCGCGCGTGCCGCGCATGGTCTGGGTCGTGCCGATCCTCTGGGCGATCGTCGGGAGCACGGCGGCCGTCTCGCTCGGGATCCGGGCCGACCTGGCGCTGATCGTCGCCGCCATCCTGCTCCTGGTCGACGCCGTCGTCCCATCGGTGCTCGGCCCCCGCCAGGCGTAGCAGCCTTCCATCACGACATCCCGCATCCCCCGCCGCCCCCTACTCGCCCCTCTCGACTGCCAGGAGGTCCAGCCTGTCGAACACGGGCCCGAGCGCCTCGGTCCCGAGCGCGACTTCGAGGACGGTGATGGCCGTGCACACGGCAGCCCCGGGCACGATGGAGGCCGGCCCGGCGCCGATCTTCACGGCGGCGAGCGCGGTGAGCGCTCCCGACAAGGCGCCCGGCAGCAGCGCGACCAGGAGGACGACCCACGTGCCGCCCAGCGTGATGAGGCGCTGCCCAATCGCGTCGAACCCGCGCGCCCGGTCGCGGCCGATCGCGGCCCAGCCGGGAAAGACCAGCACGATCGCGTTGTGGATGGCCAGCTGGGCCAGGAGCAGCGCGGGCGCGACCAGCGCGCCGGCGATCGCCACAGAGACGCGCAGCGCCAGGCTGGCCGTGTGGAACACGGCGGTCGACATCGCCAGCGCCAGGCCCAGCAGGACCCAGGCGATGGCGGTCAACAGTACGGTCGGCCAGATCAGCTCACCCCGAACGATGGCCGCGCCGGCCAGGGGCCAGGTCTTGAGCAAATCCAGGGCGCGGAGGTCCTGACGCAGATCGATCCGCAGGATCTGCGGGGCGAGCAGAACCGTGTACATCGCACCGCCGACGCCGACCATTCCCATCGCCGCCGCGAGACCCGCCTGCCGGACCAGGCTCACGGCGACGAAGGACAGCAGGGCCACGAGAATGACGATCCGGCGGATCGTCTGCCGGTCGGCGACGCGCAGCGTCTGCGCCGCGGCCTTCCAGGCGAATATCGCCTCGGGACGTCCGGCCGGCGCCAGCCTCCACAGGCCCACGCTCGAGCGCATGCCGCCGAGCCGTGCCCTCGTCGCCTGCTGGCGCTCGCGGCGCTCGCTCGCCGTCGCCGCGGCATCCTGCAGCGTCTCGTCGGCCCGCAGCACCCACCAGAGCGTGACGGCGAAGACGGCCACCGCGGGCACGAGCGCCGCTGCCAGCGCGCCGGGTGTCGGCGCGAACAGCGGCGCGGCGAGCGCCGCCAGGGGCCACAGGACGATCCGCGACGCGCCGGTCGTGACGCCCACTCCGACGTGGTGGACCAGTGCCTCGAGATCGCCCCACGGCTGCACGACAACGGCGCGCCACACGGCGACGCCGACCACGCCCGTCGCGCCGAGGACGAGGGCGAGCGGCCGCCAGGCGGTTCGTATCCCCCGCGTCCGCGACAGCGTGACGCCGGTGAAGTACACCTTGCCGGTCGTCGCCATCAGCCAGAGGGCGAATGCCAGCCGGGCGCGCGCGAAGATCGACCCGAGCGGAAAGAGCACGGCCGGAACGATGCCGGCGAGCGCCAGTCCGACCTGCGATCGCAGGAGCCGGTGGATGATGAGCTGCCGGCGCGAGACAGGCGCCGGAAAGAGGAAGTCGACCTCGGAGGGCGTGAAGTCGAGCAGCCCGCTGTCGAACGGCAGGAGCCATCCCGCGACGGCCATCACGAGCAGCCACATCCCCACGAGCGGGCCGGCGAGCGGCTGGATGGAGGCCAGCAGGTCCGGTGGCAGCCCGCGTGCGGATCGCCGGGCGCGCAGCCTCGCGAAGATCGCGAAGTACAGGTATGACAGCACGGCGACGGCCCCGAGGATATAGCGGGGCTCGCGCAGGCGCTTCAGCCAACCGCGCAGACGGTTCCTGGCCGAGCAGCCCGTGATGTACAGGCTGGCGCGGATCACCGCTCGTCCGCCCGCTCCCCGGACTCGTCGCGGCCCGTGACGCGGAGGAAGATCTCCTCCAGCCGCGAGCCCGCGGCCGCCATGTCCGCGCGAGCCGCGAGCTCGGCGACCGATCCGTCGGCGATCTTGCGTCCGTGGTCCATGATCACGACGCGGGAGCAGATCTCCTCGACGAGCGTCAGCAGGTGCGACGACACGAGGATCGCCGCGCCGCCTTTCGCGCGCGTGAGGATCGTCTGGCGCATCCGGCGGATGCCGATCGGATCGAGGCCGGTGAGCGGCTCGTCGAAGAGGAGGGCGGCAGGCTCCCGCACCAGGCCGCACGCGATCACGACCTTCTGCTTCATGCCGCGCGACAGCTCGCCGGGCAGGGCCCCCTCCTTGCCCGTGAGCTCCAGCTCGTCGAGGAGCGCCGCCGCCCGCCGGTCGAAGTCCTCGACCCCGTACAGCCGCCGGACGAGGCCCAGGTGCTCACGGACCGTGAGGTACTCGAACAAGTGGGGCTCGTCCGGCATGAACGCCAGCGCCCGCTTGGCGGCAATCGGATCCGTGACGATGTCGTGACCGTTGACGAGGATGGTACCCGCCGTCGGGCGCAGGATGCCGGCCAGGGAGCGCAGCGTGGTCGTTTTCCCGGCGCCGTTGGGCCCGATCAGCCCGACGATCTCGCCCGGGCCGACGTCGAAGGACAGGTCGTCCACGGCGGTCAGCGTGCCGTAGGTGCGCTGGAAGTGCTGGACGGAAATCGCCATGAGGTATGGTAGACTCAACGTTTTCGGAGGTTAGGAAGTTTCGTGGCTAAACACGCATCCGCGCTCAAAGCGCACCGACAGAGTCTGAAGCGCCGCGAGCACAATCGTCAGCTCCGGTCGCAGCTCCGCACGGCGCTCAAGGCCGTCCGCACGGCCATCGACTCCAACGACCTGGCCGCCGCACGCACCGCGCTGGGCGACACCATCGCGCTGATCGACCGGATGGCGAGCAAGCGCATCATCCACCGCAACGCGGCCAACCGCCACAAGTCACGCCTCACCCGGCGTCTCGTCGCCAAGACCACCGCCGCGTAGTCGGCGAACCTCGAGGTCCCTCTGACCTCGTCGGGCTACCGCCGGCACAGCTCGACGATCAGCCGCTCCAGCAGCATCCGTGGCTGGTCGGTCGAGCGGTTGCTTCGCTTCAGCTCCAGATCGGTCCGGAAGAGGGCGTCGACCGACCCGGCCAGCGCCCCGGGCGCCGAGTGCGGGAACTTCGTGCGCACCACCCAGCCGATCTGACCGAGCACCTGTTCGGGCGCCGCGCCCGCCTCCAGCGTCAGCGCCAGTTGCCTGAGCGCCTCGGCCGCCGATCCCCGCTCGATCGCATTCGCCATCGCCCAGTCGTCCAGGAGCGCCGCCGGCCCCGCCACCTGCCGCGCATCGTCGACCGTGACGACCTTCTGGCCGAGCGCGTAGAGCAGCAGGCGCTCCACTTCGCCGCGGAGGCGCTTGACGTCGGGGCCCGCGCGCGCCGCCAGCAGCCGCGCGGCGTCGGGCTCGATCTGGACGCCGGCGGCGGCGACCCGGGCACGAACCCAGCGCTCGGCGTCCGCCTGATCCTCGACGCCGCCCACCTCCACGATCACCGCCTGCCTGGTCGAGCGCCTTGAACAGCCGCGCGCGGCGGTCCACCGCTCCCGCCACGAGCACGAGGGTGGTCGTCTCCTCGGGAGCCTTGAAGAAGTCCTCGAGCCGGCCGAGCGCGCGGGTCGCGGCCTCGCTCTCGCGCCTGGGCGCGAGGATGGCCTCGGCCTGCTGCACCACGACCACGCGGCGCGGCGCCATCATCGGCAGCGTGCGCGCGGCCGCGATCAGGCCGTCGACGCCGGCCGCCAGCTTGTCACCGGTCGTGAAGTCGCCCGCGTGGATGCGGTCGACGTTGAACGCGCGCAGGCCCGCGTCCACCAGGTCGGCGAACTCGGCCGCCAGGGCGCCCTTCTCCACGTCGTCGTCGCCGACGACGAGATAGAGGGGCGCGGTCGCACCGGCCGCGATCTGCTTGCGCACGGCCGCCGGCGTGAGCGTCGGCACGTCAGAACGCCTCGAGGATGGCGCTGACGATGCTGCGGGCGAAGTCCGTGGTGATGCGGTCGAGGGCGTTGGCCTCCTGCCCGAAGAAGGCCGCCGGGTCGACGCCGCTCTGGCTCGTCGCCTCGTAGTCCTCGCGGAACACGAGCGACGGGTTCTGCCAGAGGATCGTGTCGGTGTGCGTGTCGCGGAACTCGATCCGCGCCGTCATCACGATGATGTACTGCGATGCGAGCCCGACATTCGAGATATTGGCGGGCTGCAGCGTCACGTTCGTCACCTCGCCCGTCAGGATCCCGTCCACGTTCTGGGTATCGGGCTGGATCTTGTACTTGCCGCGGCTGATGAACTCCGAGCGCACCTTCTCGGTCAGCGTCGTCTCGAGGTTGAAGACCGGAGTCCGGTTGGCGAAGGTCGGCACGCCGATCGTCTGGATGTACGACGGCAGGAAGGACCCGCGCCCGGCGAGCGCGTATCCGCAGCCGGTCGACGCGACACCGAGAGCGCCGACGAGCGCCAGGAGGGCGGCCCGCCGTCTCACTGCACCACCAGGCTCACGAGCGGGCCCTTCGCGACGACCACCTTGCGGACGGTCCGGCCGTCGGTGTGGGTGCGCACCGCTGCGTCGGCGAGCGCGAGCGCCCGCAACTCGTCCTCGGTGGCGTCCGCCGACACGGTGAGGCGCGCGCGGACCTTGCCGTTGATCTGCACCGGCACGACCACCGCGTCGGCCTTCGCGACGGCCTCGTCGAACGACGGCCACTGGACGAGTTCGAGACCGGCCTCGTGCCCCAGCATCTGCCAGAGCTCCTCGGTCACGTGCGGCACGAACGGCGAGAGCATGACGACCAGCGCGTCCAGCGCCTCGCGGACGGCGGCGAGCGTCTCTGGCGATTCGACCGCGCCGTCGGGCGGACCGCTCCGGCCCGGCGTCCCGAGCGCGGTGCCCTCGCTGAACGCGTAGAGCGCGTTGACCAGCTCCATGAGCGACGACACGGCCGTGTTGAGGTGGATGCGCTCCTCGATGTCGGCGGTCACACGCCGGATCGTGTCGTGGGTCTTGCGCCGCAGGGCGCGCTGGGCGTCCGACCAGTCTTCCCCGCCGGACACGGCGGGTGCGGTCCGAATCGCCGCCGCCCAGTGATCGACGACGCGCCAGACGCGCACGATGAAGCGGAAGCTCCCCTCGAGGCCCGCGTCGGTCCACTCCAGCTCCTTCTCGGGCGGCGCCACGAAGGCCATGAAGAGGCGCAGGGCGTCGGCGCCGTACTTCGCGATCATCGCGTCGGGATCGACGACGTTGCCCTTCGACTTGGACATGACGGCGCCTTCCTTGAGCACCATGCCCTGGGTCAGGAGCCGGGTGAACGGCTCGGCGACGCCGGCCAGGCCGATGTCCCGGAGGACGCGCGTGAAGAACCGCGAGTACAGGAGGTGCAGGATGGCGTGCTCGATGCCGCCGACGTAGAAGTCCACCGGCATCCAGTAGGCCGCGTCCTCGCGCGAGAACGGCAGCCTCGGTGTTGCCGGGATCGGTGAAGCGCAGGAAATACCACGACGAGTCCACGAACGTGTCCATCGTGTCGGTCTCGCGCCTGGCGGGGCCGCCGCACGTGGGACACGTGGTCTCGACGAATTCCGGAATCTGCGCGAGCGGCGAGTCGCCGCGACCCGTGAACGCGGCCACCTTCGGGAGCTCCACCGGGAGCTGGTCGTACGGCACGCCCACCGGACCGTGCTCGGGGCAGTAGACGATGGGGATCGGCGTGCCCCAGTAGCGCTGGCGCGAGATGCCCCAGTCCTTGAGGCGGTACTGCACCTCGCCCGTGCCGATGCCCCGCCGTTCCGCGTCGGCGACGAGCGCCGTGATGACGGCGGGCGCCTCCTGCCCGGTCCAGGGGCCCGAGTTGACCAGGCGGCCGTAGTTCGACGCGGCCTCGGTCAGCGCCGCCGGCACCGTGTCGCCGGTCTGTACCACCACGCGAAGGGGCAGGCCGTGCTTGCGGGCGAACTCGAAATCGCGCTGGTCGTGCGCGGGCACGGCCATGATCGCGCCCGTGCCGTACTCGGCGAGCACGAAGTTCGCCACCCACACCGGGACGTCCTCGCCGGTGAAGGGATTCACCGCCTTGCGGCCCGTGTCGAAGCCCTCCTTCTCAATCGCGCCTGTGAGGCGGGCCTCACGGTCGAGGGCCCGGAACGTCGAGACGCGCTCCCGGAACGCGGCCGGGTCGGGGCTCTCGGCGGCGAAGCGATCGACCAGGGCGTGCTCGGGTGCGAGCAGGACGAAGGTCGCACCATAGATCGTGTCGATCCGCGTCGTGAAGATCTCGATGCCCGGATCGCCGGCCGGCGCGCCCGCGATCGGGAACGTGAGGCGGGCGCCCTCGGACCGCCCGATCCAGTTCCGCTGCATGACGACGACCTTCTCGGGCCACTGGTCGAGGGTCGAGAGGTCCTCGAGCAGCTCGTCGGCGTACTCGGTGATGCGGAAGAACCACTGCTCGAGATCGCGCTGGACGACCGGACTGCCGCAGCGCCAGCACGCCCCGTCGACGACCTGCTCATTGGCGAGGACGGTCTTGTCGACCTCGCACCAGTTGACGGTCGAGCGCCGGCGGTACGCCAGGCCGCGCTCGACCATCTTGAGGAAGATCCACTGGTTGAACTTGTAGTACTCCGGGGTGCAGGTCGCGATCTCCCGCTCCCAGGCGTAGCTGATGCCGAGCCGCTCGAGCTGCCCCTTCATGTACGCAATGTTGGCCAGCGTCGACGTCTCCGGGTGTGTGCCGGTCTTGATCGCAGCGTTTTCGGCCGGCAGCCCGAAGGCGTCCCACCCGAAGGGATGGAGGACGTTGTAGCCGCGCATCCGCTTGGTGCGCGCCATCACGTCGCCGATCGTGTAGTTGCGGACGTGCCCCATGTGGGCGTGCCCGGACGGGTAGGCGAACATCTCGAGGCAGTAGTACTTGGGCCGCGCCGGATCCCTGCGGACCTCGAACGCGCGGGTCGATGCCCAGCGCTGCTGCCACTTCTGCTCGATCTCCTGCGGTTTGTAGTCGGCCATGGGCGCTCGTCCGTTCATTGTACCTTTTCGCCTACACTATACGGACACCGTGAATCGCCGTTATCTCATCACCCTCACCATCGGCGTGGCGTTCCTCATCGCAGCCGTCGGCGTGGCGCTGCTCATCATGCCGCCGGCGCCTCCACAGCCGGCCGCCGCCGCGGCGCGCGCGCCCGCGACGCCCGCCGAGCCGCCGCCGGCGCCCGCGAAGCCCGCAGCGCCCGCGTCCGTTTCCGCTCCCGTACCGGCGCCGCGTCGCGGAGCCGCGACGGCCGCGACGCCGGCCATCGCACCGGCTGCGCACGCTCCGGCGACCGGCGAGCTGCACATCGACAGCGACGTCCCCGGCGCGCAGGTGTTCGTCGATCGCGTCTTCCTCGGCAAGACGCCCGTCACCGCGTCCGGCGTGACGCCGGGGTCGCACACGCTCAACGTCACCGCGCAGGGCTACGACGGGATCGACGAGACGCTCGACGTGACGCCCGGCGCGCACGAGGTCCGGATCACGTTCAAGGAAGTCCGGCTGCATGCCGCCATCGACGTGGTGCACAAGCACCGGATGGGATCCTGCAGCGGGCGTCTCATCGCGACGCCGCGCGAGCTGCGCTACGAGACGACGGACGCCGACGACGCCTTCAGCGTGCCGCTCGCCGACCTCCAGGCCTTCGAGGTCGACTACCTGAAGAGGAACCTGAGCGTGAAGGTGAACGGCAAGACCTACAACTTCACCGACCCGACGGGGAACGCCGATCCGCTGTTCGTCTTCCATCGCGACGTGGAGAAGGCGCGGGCGCGCCTCGCCGCGGGCGATCCGCCAGCCAGCGACTAGCCCGTCCGGCGCCCGGTCTCCGTCGACCGGTGACACTCGAAGACAAACGACCTCCGAGACACTAAATGACACGCCCCTGGCGTAAATGGCGCGAAGATCGGCACGTATCTCTCTCTTAAGTGCTGGTTCACTATCCCGAACCGCCCGCGGCAAACTGCGCGTGCGCGATCACCCCGACGCTGCGAGTCATTCCGCGTTCTTGACGGAGCACAAGGATGCTTAAACGTACGTTGACCGTTGTCTTCGGTCTCTTTGTCACAGCTTGTCTCGCCGGCTGCTCGACCAACACGTCCGCCGCCGGTCCGACGGGAGGCGGCGGTCGTGGCCGGGGACGGGGGGATCGACCGGTCCCGCGCCGGTCGTCACGGCCAAGGTCACCAGGAAGGATGTGCCCGTCGACATCGACGGGATCGGGAACATCGAGGCCTATTCGACGATCACGGTCCGGGCGCAGGTGACCGGCGAGCTGGCGGCGGTGAAGTTCCAGGAAGGCGACTTCGTCAAGAAGGGCCAGGAGCTGTTCGACATCGACCCGCGGCCCTATCGTGCGCAGCTCGACCAGGCGGAGGCGAACCTGACGCGGGACCAGGCCCTGCTCGAGCAGTCGAAGGCCCAGTTGAACCGCGACATGTCGAATGCCGACTATCAGGCGCTCGCGGCGCAGCGTCAGTCGGATCTCAACGAGCGCGGCATCGTCTCGAAGGATCAGGCGCAGCAGTCGCGGGCGGCGTCCGACGCGGCCGCGGCGGTGGTCAAGGCCGACCAGGCGGCGGTGGCGAGCGCGCAGGCGCAGCTCGTCGCGCAGCAGGCCGCCGTCGAGAACGCGAAGGTGGCGCTCAGCTACTGCGTCATCTCGTCACCCATCGACGGGCGGACCGGCGCGCTGTCGGTCAAGGCCGGGAACCTCGTGACGGCGAACACGACGCAGCTGACCACGATCGAGCAGGTCGAGCCCATCTACGTGACGTTCTCCGTGCCCTCGGGCAACCTGGCCACCATCCGGCCCCACGTGGGCGCCGATCCCCTGGCCGTGTCGGTGAACCCGCAGGACGACAACCCGCAGGCCGTCACCGGGCACCTCTCGTTCCTCGACAACGCGATCGACCAGACGACGGACACGATCAAGCTCAAGGCGACCTTCGACAACCGCGACCACCGGCTGTGGCCGGGTCAGTTCACGCGCGTGACGCTGCACCTGTCCACCATCAACGGCGCGACCGTGGTGCCGTCCGAAGCGGTGCAGACGGGTCAGGACGGCCAGTTCGTGTTCGTCGTGAAGGACGACTCGACGGTCGAACAGCGGCCGGTGACGGTCGGCCAGCGCGTCGGTGAGCAGCTCGTGGTCCAGAAGGGGCTCGAGGCCGGCGAGACCGTGGTGACCGAGGGCCAGCTGCGCCTGGAGCCCGGGAGCCGTGTCGACCTCAGCAACGGCCAGACGCCGGCCGGCGCACCGGGCGCCGGGCAGGGGCGCAGCGGCCGGAGCGGGCGCGGCGGCCGTGGCGGCCGCAACGGACAGCCCCAACCGCAGACGACCCATTAACCGCGGCGAGGCCCGTCGTGAACATCTCGGAAATCTTCATTCGGCGCCCGATCGCGACCAGCCTGCTCATGGCGGCGATCGCGATGTTCGGCATCCTGGTCGTACCGCGCGCTGCCGGTGAGCGACCTCCCGCAGGTCGACTACCCGACGCTCAACATCGGCGCCGGGCTGTCGGGCGCCGACCCGAACACCATGGCCTCGTCGGTCGCGAGTCCGCTCGAGCGCCAGTTGACGACCATCGCGGGCGTCGACTCGATGATCTCGTCGAGCGGGACGGGCAGCACGAACATCACGCTGCAGTTCGACCTGGGCCGGAACATCGACAGCGCGGCCGTGGACGTCCAGACCGCCATCGCGGAGGTCATGCCCCTGTTGCCGGCGGGAATGCCGTCGGCGCCGTCGTTCCGCAAGGTCGAACCCCGCGGATCGTCCGATCCTGATCCTCAATCTGTTCTCGCGCACGCTGCCGATGTCGACCCTCGACGACTACGCCGAGACGATGATCGCGCCGCGCATTTCGATGGTCGACGGCGTCTCGCAGGTGACGGTCGGCGGCGCGGCGAAGTTCGCAGTGCGCGTCCAGGTGGACCCCGACAAGCTGCACGCGCAGGGCATCGGCATCAACCAGGTCGACTCGGCGCTCACGAACTGGAACGTCAACCAGCCGACCGGACAGCTGTTCGGGCCGGAGGCCACCTACAACATCAAGGCGGACGGCCAGCTGTCCGACGCCGCCGCGTTCAAGCAGATCGTCGTCGGGTCACACGACGGCGCGCCGGTCCGCCTGGACCAGGTCGCCAACGTGATCGACAGCGTCGAGAACGTCTTCAACGGCGCGTGGTTCTACCAGAAGGACGCCGCGGGCAAGGTCGACGTGCAGCGGTCGATCAACCTGCAGGTGATGCGTCAGCCCGGGACGAACACCATCCAGGTGACCGACGCCGTCCTCGGCCTCCTCAAGCAGTTCCAGGCCGAGCTGCCCGAATCGGTACACCTGGCGCCGCGGCAGGATCAGTCCAAGACGATCCGCCAGGCCTTCCACGACGTGCAGATCACGCTGCTCGCCACGCTCATCCTCGTGATCCTCGTCATCTATCTCTTTCTGCACAACGCCTCGGCGACGCTCATTCCCGCCCTGGCGCTGCCGTTCTCGATCCTCGGCGCCTTCACGGTGATGCAGCTGCTGCACTTCAGCCTGAACAACCTGTCGATGATGGCGCTCATCCTCTGTATCGGCTTCGTCGTCGACGACGCGATCGTGATGCTCGAGAACATCGTGCGCCACATCGAGCTCGGCGAGAGCCCGCTCGAGGCGGCGCTGAACGGATCGCGGGAGATCGGCTTCACGATCCTCACGATGACGACGTCGCTGGCCGCCGTGTTCATCCCGGTGCTCTTCATGAGCGGGATCCTCGGCCGGCTGTTCCGCGAGTTCGCCGTGACGATCACCGCGGCGATCCTCATCTCCGGCGTCGTGTCGATCACGCTGACGCCGATGTTGTGCAGCCGATTCCTGCGCGTCGTGCACACGAAGAAGGGGTTCGCCGGCCTGATGGACCGGGCGTTCGACGCGCTGCTCGAGGGCTACAAGCGGAGCCTCGAGGTCGTGCTCCGGCACCGCCCGGCGATGCTGGCGGTCTTCGCCCTCGTGCTGGTCGCGACCGTCGCGATGTACGACATCATCCCGACCGGGTTCATTCCGGACGAGGACAAGGACTCGCTGTTCGTGAACCTGCAGGCTGCGCAGGGGACGTCCTACTACGACATGTCGAAGTGGGCGCAGCAGATTTCGGACATCGTCATCCGGAATCCGAACGTCGACTCGTTCCTGACGATGGTCGGCGGCGGTGGCGGCTCGTCGAGCAACGCCCGCCTGCCCGTCCAGCTGAAGCCGCGCAACGAGCGCAAGGACTCGGCCCAGCAGGTGGCGCATGCAGCTCCGCCAGGCGCTCAACCACTTCCCGGGCGTGCGGACGTTCGTCGGGCTGCCGCCCGCGCTGCAGATCGGGGGCCGCGGCGGCAACCAGAACTTCAGCATGATGATGCAGAGCATGGACACCAACGAGCTCTACCAGTGGGCGCCGCAGGTCGAGGCCGCGGTCTCGCGCCTGCCCGAGGTGATCGAGGTGTCCGACGACCTGCAGATGCGCAGCCCGCGCGTCAATCTCGTGATCGATCGCGACAAGGCCGCCGCCGTCGGCCTGAACACGCAGACGGTGGAGAACGCGCTGTACTCGAGCCTCGGCCCCAAGTGGGCGTCGACCATCTACGGGCCGGCGAGCCAGTACCCGCGTCCTGCTGGAGATCGATCCCAAGTACCAGCTCCAGGCCGACTCGCTCAAGAAGATCGCGTTCAAGACGCCGTCGGGCGGCCTCGTGCCGCTCGAGGACGTCGTCAAGTTCCAGGAGACGGTCGGGCCGCAGTCGATCAACCACTCCGGCCAGCTGCCGTCGGTCTCGGTCTCCTTCGGCCTGCGCCCCGGCGTGTCGCTGGGCACGGCCACCACGAAGATCATGGACGTCGCCAAGCAGGTCCTGCCGCCGACGGTGACGCCGAGCTTCGAGGGCTCGGCGAAGGTCTTCCAGGAGTCGATGAAGAATCTCGGGCTGCTGCTCTTCGTGGCGATCGGCGTCGTCTACATCGTGCTCGGCGCCCTCTACGAGAGCTACATCCACCCGATCACGATTCTCTCGGGCCTTCCGGCGGCCGGGCTGGGCGCCCTGGTGACGCTCTACGTGTTCCGCAACGAGCTGAACGTCTACTCGTTCGTCGGGCTCATCATGCTCATCGGCATCGTCAAGAAGAACGCCATCATGCAGATCGACTTCGCGCTCGACGCCGAGCGGCAGCGCGGCAAGACGCCGACCGAGGCCATCTACGAGGGCTGCCTGATCCGCTTCCGGCCGATCATGATGACGACGATGGCGGCGCTGCTCGGCGCGGTGCCGATCGCCCTCGGGCTCGGCTCGGGCGGCGAGTCGCGGCGTCCGCTCGGGCTGGCGGTCGTCGGCGGGCTGCTCGTCTCGCAGCTCATCACGCTCTACCTGACTCCGGTCGTCTACACCTACATGGCGACGTTCTTCAAGACCAGCAAGATTCCGGCGGCGGTCCCGTCGCGGACCTCCTTGGCGTAACGCTCATGAACATCTCTGAAGGCTTCATCCGGCGCCCGATCGCCACCAGTCTCCTCATGGCGGCGATCGCCCTCTTCGGCCTCGTCGCGTACGTCTCGCTGCCGGTCAGCGACCTCCCCAACGTCGACTTCCCGACGCTGCTCGTGACGGCCGCGCTGCCCGGCGCGAGCCCGGAGACGATGGCCTCGTCGGTGGCGACGCCGCTCGAGAACCAGTTCTCGATGATCGCGGGCCTCGAGTCGATGACCTCGGTCAACTCCCTGGGGTCCACGCAGATCACGCTCGAGTTCGACCTCAACCGGAACCTCGACGGCGCGGCCGTCGACGTCCAGGCCGCCATCACGCAGGCGGCGCGCCTGTTGCCGCAGGGCATGCCGACGCCGCCCACCTTCACCAAGGTGAACCCGGCGGACCAGCCGATCCTCTACCTCGTCATCACGTCGAGCACGATGCCGCCCTGGACGCTCGACGAGTATGCCGAAACGCGCATCGCGCAGCGGATCTCGATGGTCAGCGGCGTCGCCCAGGTCGAGGTGCTCGGCAGCCAGAAGTTCGCCGTTCACACGCAGCTGGATCCGCACCTCCTCGCCGCCCGACAAATCGGGATCAACGAGGTCGAGACGGCGCTGCGGGCGTGGAACGTCAACAGCCCCACCGGCACGATCGCCGGCCCGCACAAGGCCTTCACGCTGGCGGCGAGCGGCCAGCTGATGACGGCGGACGAGTACAAGCAGATGATCGTCACGTACCGGAACGGCTCGCCGGTGCGCCTGGGCGACCTCGGCACCATCGTCGACGGCCCGGAGGATCCGCGGACGGCGTCCTGGTACTACTCGGGCGACACCAAGCAGCCGGCGATCACCCTCGGGATCCAGCGGCAGCCCGGGACGAACACGATCGCCGTCGCCGACGCGGTCAAGGCGCTGCTGCCCCAGTTCCGCGTCGAGCTCCCGGCCGGCGTCCACATGGACGTGCTCTACGACCGGTCCGACACGATCCGCGAGTCGTACCACGACGTGCAGTTCACGATGGCGCTCACGCTCGGCCTCGTGATCATGGTCATCTTCGTGTTCCTCCGGAACGTCTGGGCGACGGTGATTCCCAGCCTGGCGCTCCCGTTCTCGATCATCGGCACCTTCGCGGTCATGTACCTCCTGGGCTACAGCCTCGACAACCTGTCGATGATGGCCCTCATCCTGTCGGTCGGCTTCGTCGTCGACGACGCGATCGTGATGCTGGAGAACATCTACCGGCACGTCGAAGCGGGCGAGGATCCGCTGACGGCGTCGCTCGACGGCTCGCGCGAAATCGGGTTCACGATCGTCTCGATGACGCTGTCGCTCGCCGCCGTCTTCATCCCCGTCCTCTTCATGGGCGGCGTCCTGGGACGGCTGTTCCGCGAGTTCTCCGTGACGATCTGCGTCGCGATCCTGATCTCGGGCGTCGTCTCGGTCACGCTGACCCCGATGCTCTGCAGCCGGTTCCTCCGCCGCCCGCACGAGCACCGCGAGAGCAAGTTCGCGCGGTCCTCGGAGGCCGCGTTCCAGTGGCTCCTGGGGGGCTACGACCGCACCCTCAAGGTCGTCCTGGAGCACCGTCCGGCCACGATGGTCGCCTTCGTCGTGGTGCTGGTCCTGACCGGCGTCCTGTTCGTCCTCGTGCCCAAGGGCTTCATCCCGAACCAGGACACGGACCAGATTGCCGTGACGACCGAGGCGGCGCAGGGCAGCTCCTACGAGAATCTCGTCGCCTACCAGGGGCAGGTCGCCGAGGTCATCCGCAAGGACCCGAACGTCGAGGCCCTCGTCTCGACGATCGGCGGCAGCGTGGCGAACACGCTCGGCGGGCCGAACCTCGGCCAGATCGTCGTGCACCTGAAGCCGCGCTCCGAGCGCAAGGAGCTGGCCGACCAGATCATCGAGAACCTCCGGCCGAAGCTGGCCAGGATTCCCGGGATGATCGTGTACCTGCAGAACCCGCCGACGATCCGGATCGGCGGCCAGGTCAGCAAGAGCCTGTACCAGTACTCGATGGTGTCGCCCGACAAGGAAGCGCTCTACGACACGTCGCGCAACCTCGTGAAGGCCCTGCAGTCGCTGCCAGACCTGCAGGACGTCACGAGCGACCTCGAGGTGAGCAGTCCGCAGATCGACGTGCAGATCGACCGCGACAAGGCAGCCGCGCTGGGCGTGACGGCGAGCCAGATCGAGAACGCGTTCTACGACGCCTATGGCCCGCGCTGGGTGTCGACCATCGACGCCCCGGCGAACGAGTACAAAGTCCTGCTCGAGCTCGAGCCCAAGTATCAGGCCGATCCGACGGCCCTGTCCCTGCTCTACTTCAAGGCCACGCCGAACCCCGGATCCGGCTCCACCGCGGCGCAGGCGGGCACCGGCGGCGCGACGGCGGCGGGCGCGAACACCAACGGCATCGTCGTCCCCCTCGACACGCTCGCGCACGTGACGCAGGTCGTAGGTCCGCAGACGGTGAATCACGCCGGCCAGCTGACGGCGGTGACCGTGTCGTTCGCCCTCGCGCCCGGCGCGTCGCTGGGGAGCGCCCTGGCCAAGGTGGGCGACATCGCGGCGCAGACGCTCCCGGCGTCGGTGAGCGGCGGCTTCCAGGGTGAAGCGAAAGCGTTCGAGAGCTCGCTCGGCAACCTGGCGGTGCTGCTCGTCATCGCCATCATGGTCGTCTACATCGTGCTGGGCATCCTCTACGAGAGCTACATCCACCCGCTGACGATCCTCTCGGGGCTCCCGTCGGCGGCGTTCGGCGCCCTCGTGACGCTGCTCGTGTTCCGGATGGACCTGAACATCTACGCGTTCGTCGGCATGATCATGCTGATCGGCATCGTCGAGAAGAACGCCATCATGCAGATCGACTTCGCGCTCGAAGCCGAGCGCAGGGGGATGACGTCGCACGAGGCGATCTACCAGGGCTGCCTGATCCGGTTCCGGCCGATCATGATGACCACGATGGCGGCCCTGCTCGGCGCGGTGCCGATCGCCGTGGGCTACGGCGCGGGCGGCGAGGCGCGGCGGCCGCTGGGCCTGGTCGTCGTCGGCGGCCTCGTGTTCTCCCAGCTGGTGACGCTCTACCTGACGCCCGTCGTCTACACCTACATGGCGCGGGTGCAGCGCTGGCTCAAGGAGCGCGGGGGATCGAGCGTGATGCAGCCGGTCATCGCGGGCAAGTAGCCCGCGCTACAGGCGCCAGTACGCGGCAAGGGCGCGCCGGGCGGCGTCGACCGCCACGCGCCCCCGCCGCGCCTGATCCCCGGAGGGCGCCGGCCACTGCGGCTCCACCGCGCCTCCAGCGAGCGTCTCCACCACGGCATTCATCGAGTCCCGCAAGGCATCGAGGGCGTAGCCGCCCTCGGACACGAGCACCAGCCGCCCGCCGCAGGATTCCTCGGCGGCGGCCCTCAGCTCCGCCGCCATGGCAGCGAAGGCCGGCGTGGTGACCCGCATGTTCGCGAGCGGATCGCGATCGTGGGCGTCGAATCCGGCCGACACCAGAATCAGATCCGGTTCGAACTGGCGGACGACGGGGCGCACGAGATCCTCGAAAACGAGCCGGTAATCCGCATCGCCCGCCCCCGCCTCGAGCGGCACGTTCACCGTCCGCCCGGCCGCGGCGCCGCGGCCCACCTCGCGGGCCGCCCCGGTGCCGGGATAGAACGGCCACTGGTGCAGCGACACGTACAGGACATCCGGTTCACCGTCGAACACGTGCTGCGTGCCGTTGCCGTGATGGACGTCGAAGTCGACAATGGCGACGCGCCGGGCGCCTTCGGCGCGGGCGTGCGCCGCAGCGACGGCGACGTTGTTGTAGAAGCAGAACCCCATCGCCCGGTCGCGCTCCGCGTGGTGGCCGGGGGGGCGCACCAGGGCGAACGCACGGGAGCGCGTGCCGCCCAGGACGCGCTCGACGGCGTCCACGGAGGCGCCCGCCGCGAGCCGGGCGATTTCCACGGTCTCGGGAGAGGTGTAGGTGTCGGGATCGAACGCCACGGACTGCCCGGCCGCCTCGTCGACGCGCCGGAGGTAGCCCGCGGCGTGCACGCGCGCGAGTTGTTCGCGGGTCGCCTCGGGGGGCGAGACGACTTCCCCGCCGCCCGCCCGCCACCGCGCCGCGACGGCGTCCATGACCTCGGCGCGCTCGGGACATTCGGGATGGCCGAAGGGCGTCACGTGTTCGGCGAAGCGGGGCGAGGCAACCAGAATCAGGGACATGGGAGACCGGTGATGCCGTTGACGAGTTGAGGGAGTGGGGTCAGCGTACCAGCTCCAGCGCCCGCTGCTCCAGCCCGAGCAGCCGCTGGTCGAGCGTCGCACGCGCGAGCTCGATGGCCTCGGCGCCGGCGTCGCGGGGCACGTAGATCGGCGCGCCGATCACGAGGGCGATCCGGGCGAACGGCTTCGGGATCTGCGTCCGGTCCCAGCTCTTCATCGACCAGTACCGATCCGCCTCGAGATGGAACGGCAGCACGGGATGACCGGTCGCCTTCGCCAGCCAGAGCGCGCCGGCCTTCGACACGCGCGCCGGGCCCCGCGGGCCGTCCACCGTGAAGCCCGCCGGCCTGCCCGCGGCCAGGGCGCGCGCGAGCTGCCGCAGGGCCTTCGACCCGCCGCGCGACGTGGAGCCGCGCGCCGTGCCGAACCCGAAGCGCTCGATGATCCCGGCAATCCACTCGCCGTCGAAGTTCTCGCTCGTGATGACGACGATGCCGCGGCGGCGGAAATAGTACGTGGCGGGCAGGATCCGCCCGTGCCAGAAAGCCATGATCGGCTGGTGGCCGCGGCCCGTGATCGCGTCGATCTGCTCGAGACCCTCGGCCTCGAAGCGGAGCGTCGATCCGAGCGCCGCGATGAGCCGGTAGCCGAGGACGGCGAGGATCTTCGCCTCCACACGTTTGAGGGCGGAATCCCGCCAGGAGCTAGACATGCCGATTACTGGCGCCTGGGCTCAGCCTGTCCGACTGCGTGCAGCTTCCCCTGCACGTAGGTCATGAGGTCGACGAACTGCGTCTCGGACTGGGCGCTGGCCTGTGCACTCGCCTGCGCGCCCTTGAGCATGATCGAGCAGAACGGACACGCGGTGACGACCGTGTTCGCTCCCGTCGCCTGCAGCTGACGGAACCGCACGTCGCTGATCCGCGACCCGGGCTCCTCTTCCTTGTCGGCGAAGAGCAGGCCCCCGCCCGCGCCGCAGCAGTAGGGATTGTGCCCGCTGCGTTCGGGCTCGGCGATGGTCGCGCCCGCCCGCTCGAGCAGGGCGCGGGGCTCGTCGACGCGTCCCGCATACCGTCCCAGGTAGCAGGGATCGTGATACGTGACGCGCTCGGCGCCGGTCCCGACCGCCCGGTCGTCCCGGGTCAAGGCCTCCACGAACACGGCGGAGTGGACGACCTCGGCCTCGTAGCCGAACCGCCGGTAGTCGTCGCCGAGCGTCTTGAGGCAGTGAGGGCAGGAGGTCAGGATCGTCTTCGGCGCCGCGGCCTTCAGGTCCGTGACGTTCGCGGTGGCGAGCTCCTGGAACATGTATTCGTTGCCCGTTCGTTTGGCCGGATCCCCGGTGCAGCGCTCCCTGGCGAGGACGCCGAACCGGACCGACTTCGCCCGCAGGATGGCGAAGAGGGCACGCAGCGACTTCTGGTAGTCCGCCTCGAACGAGCCGGCGCAGCCGAGCCAGACGAGGACGTCGTGGCGTGCGGCGTCGAAGGTCTCCAGATCCGCGCTCGCCACGAACTTGTCGCGCTGGTCGCCGGTCAGGCCCCAGATGTTGCCGCGCCGCTCCAGGTGGTTGTAGACCGTTCCCAGGTACTCGGGCGCGTCGCCGTTCGAGGTCAGGCCGCGACGCGATCCGATGATGAGCGGCAGGTGCTCGACGCCGACCGGACACTGGTTCTCGCAGGCGCCGCACGTCGTGCACTGCCAGAGCACCTCTTCGCTGTACAGGTCTCCCAGCCGCCGATCGCGCTCGCCCGCGAGGAGCGCCCCCTGCGTCTGCAGCACGAGCGTCTTGGGATTGAGCGCCTTGCCCGCACCCCACGCCGGACAGTTCTCCTGGCACCGGCCGCACTCCACACACGTGAAGGCGTCGAGCACGATCTTCGGCCCCAGATCTTTCACCGCCTCGAGGCCGACCTCCTCCTTCTCGAAGTCGAGATTCGGCACGGTGCCGAGCTCGGGCGACTTCAGCAAGACCGTGATCGGCGACAGCACCAGGTGCATGTGCTTCGACGCCGGGATGAGGGCCAGGAACGCCAGGATCACGAGCAGGTGTGCCCACCAGTTGACGCGGCCCGCGAGCGACGCCCCGTCCAGGGGGAATGTCAGGAGGAACGTGATCATCAGCGCGGCGATGAACGCCGCGATGACGATCGATTCCATCGACACCGTCGTGCCGAGCGCCACCGGCCGGAACACGGCGCGGCGGACGCCGAGGTAGACAATCCCGGCCAGCACCGCGACCGCGAACGGCACCAGGGCGGCGCGGTACGCCTCGAACCAGGGCGTGGCGGTCCAGTCGGCCAGCCCCAGGCCGCGCGCAAACTCGCTCACCGTGTAGCCTGCGAACGCGACGAAGCCCCAGAAGACCAGGGCGTGCGCGAGCCCGGCGACCGGCCGTTCGGCGATCGTCCGCCGCTGGCACAGCACGTCCAGCACGAAGCGCCGGATCCGGACCGCGGGGCGATCGAACGTGAACGTCCCCGGGGCGGTCGCGATCAGCCGGATGCGAGATGCGACCTGGGCGACGAACGCGCCCAGAAAAACGACCACCAGCAGCCAGAGGATCAGGCTCTGCATGGCGGACGCCGCGTCAGGCCTTCAGGGCGGCCACGAGCGCGGGGACGACCTCGAACAGATCGCCGACAATCCCGTAATCGGCCACTTCGAAGATCGGGGCGTCCGCGTCCTTGTTGATGGCGACGATGGTCTGCGACGCCTTCATGCCCACCAGGTGCTGGATGGCGCCGGAAATCCCGAGGGCGAGGTAGAGCTTCGGCGAGACGGTCTGGCCCGAGCTGCCCACCTGGCGCGCCATCGGCAGCCAGCCGGCATCGCAGATCGGCCTCGACGCGGCCAGCTCGGCGCCGAGCGCGGCTGCGAGCTGCTCGGCCAGGGGGAGGTGCTCCGGCCCCTTGATCCCGCGCCCCACCGACACGATGCGCTCCGCCTGAGACAGATCGACGGCCTGCTTGGCCTCCTGGAACGGCGGCTCCGGACGCTGGCGGATCGCCGAGGGGTCAATGGACACGGCGAGCGGGCGAATCGGCGCCGGCTTCTCGCCCCTGACCGCCCGATCGGCGCGGTACGCGCCAATCTGACAGGTCGCCAGGTGCGGCGTCTCGCCTTCGAGCGCGACGTCGGCGACCAGCTTGCCCTGGAACATAGGTCGTGTGAACAGGCGGTCGGCGCCGGACCCCTTCATCGCGACGACGTCGGTCACCAGCGGCCGGTCGAGCCGGGCGGCCAGGGCCGGCGCGAAGTCGCGCGTCTGATAGGTGTGCGGCAGGATGACGAGGGACGGGCCCAGCGCGGCAATGGCCCCGGCGAATGCCGCCACGAAGGCGTCAGCCGTGTACGACGCGAGCGCGTCATGCGCGACCGTCACCACCTCGGCAACGGCCGCGGCCGCGAGTTCGCGCGCCGTCGCGTCCACTCGGCCGCCCGCGATGGCGATCGTCACGGGCTCGCCCGCGGCGGTCTGCTGGGCGGCCGCGACGGCTTCCCACGAGGCGCGGTTCAGCCGGTCGTCGCGCGCTTCGGCGATGACCAGGATCACCGGGATCACCCGCGCGTCCTCGCGGAGGCGCTTGACGAGCGCCTGAGCAGCCTCCGTCGGGGTGCCGCCGAGGATCTCGGTCTTCTTCTGCTTCTCGGGCGCCGAGAGGCTGACGATGCGGAGGCGCCTGGCCGGCGTCGACGGCTGCACGGTCCGGACTTCCTTCTTCTTGGCGGCCATGATGCCCTTGAGCGTCGCGTAGCGGAGCTGATTGATGCCGCTTTGAATCGTCAGCACGGCCGGGAGGCTCATCGACACCCACTGGAACCAGCCCCCCTCGAGCTCCCGCTTGACCTTGATGGCTCCGCGGGCCCCTACCCCCCGGTCCGGCGCCGGGGGTCCGACGCCCCCCGCCGCCTTCTCCACCTGCACGTCCATGATGATCGTCGCGTGCGGCCGGCCCAGCCGCTCGGCGAGGACCACGCCGGTCTGAGCGAAGCCCTGGTCGTCGGACTGGAGGCCGGTGAGGATCAGGTCGAAGGCGTCGTCCCGCATGGCCGCCGCGAGCGCATCGGCCACGGCGGCGGCATCGGCCGAGGCGAGCGCGTCGCTCTCGACGTGAATCGCCCGGTCGGCGCCCCGCGCGAGCGCTTCCCGAATCACCTGCGCGACGCGGGCGGGCCCGGCCGAGCAGACCACGACCTCCCCGCCGTGCTCCTCCTTGAGCCGCAGCGCCTCCTCGAGCGCGTACGCGTCCGGCTCGTTCATCTCGAAGGCGGCGTCGCGGTCGTCGACCCAGGTGCGGGCGTCGTTCGGCCGCGGCCGCCAGTCCCGCGACGGGACCTGCTTCACGCACACCGCGATCTTCATGGGACGATTCCGGCGCCTGGTGGACGGGACCGGGGGGTCGGCGGGATCACGTCGTCGAGCGGGTGCGTGGCGCGTGACCGTGCGATCGAACGAATCACCGATCCCTCATCCCTCGTCACCCCCGGATCACGACATGCGTTTGAACAGGAGGGCCGCGTTGGTGCCGCCGAACCCGAACGAGTTCGAGAGCGCGTATTCGATCTCGAGGGGACGGGCGCAGCCGGGCACGTAGTCGAGGTCGCACAGCTCGTCGGGGTGCTCGAGGTTGATGGTCGGGGGCGCCGTCTGGCGAGCCACCGCCAGCGCGGTGATGCCGGCCTCGAGGCCGCCCGCCGCCCCCAGCAGATGACCGGTCATCGACTTGGTGGACGACACGGCGAGCTGGCGCGCGTGGTCGCCGAAGCACCGCTTGATCGCGAGGGTCTCGATCTTGTCGCCGTGCGGCGTCGAGGTGCCGTGGGCGTTGATGTAGTCGACCGCCGACGGCTCCACGCCCGCGCTCGCGATCGTGGCGCGCATCACGCGAAACGCGCCGTCGCCGTCCTCCGAGGGCGCCGTGATGTGGTAGGCGTCCGCCGACATGCCGTAGCCGACGACCTCCGCGTAGACGCGCGCGCCGCGGGCCCTGGCCAGCTCGTACTCTTCGAGGATCAGGACGCCCGAGCCCTCGCCGACGATGAAGCCGTCGCGGTCCCGGTCGAACGGCCGGCTCGCCCGGTGGGGCTCGTCGTTGCGGGTCGAGAGGGCGCGCATGGCGGCGAACCCGCCGATGCCCATGGGCGTGATGGCCGCCTCCGAGCCCCCGGCGATCATGACGTCCGCGTCGCCGCGCTTGATGATCTCGTAGGCGTCGCCGATGGCATGCGCCGACGCCGAGCACGCGGTGCAGGTGGCCGAATTCGGCCCCTTGGCGTGGAAGCGGATGGAGACCTGCCCGGCCGCCAGGTTGATGATGGCCGAGGGAATGAAGAACGGGGAGATCTTGCGGGGCCCGCCCTCGAGCAGCGCCTTGTGCTCGCGCTCGATGGTGGTGAACCCGCCGATGCCCGATGCGATGAACACGCCGGTGCGGGGCGACAGCTCCGGCGTGATCTGCAGGCCCGCGTCGTCCATTGCGAATTGCGACGCCGCAATCGCGTACTGGATGAACACGTCCATCTTCTTGACTTCCTTCTTCTCGACGAACTGCAGGGGATCGAAGCCGCGCACCTCCCCCGCAATCCGGGCCGAGAACTCGGACGCATCGAATTTGGTGATGGCCCCGACGCCACACCGGCCGGCCGTGAGGGCCTCCCAGTTCGCGTCGGTGCCGATTCCCAGTGGCGACACCAGGCCAATGCCGGTGACGACCACTCGTCGTCTGCTCACGCGGAGGCTCCCCTACTTCTTGCTCTTGGCGTGCGACTCGATGTACTCGACGGCTTCCTTGACGCGCGTGATCTTCTCGGCGTCCTCGTCGGGGATCTCGATGCCGAACTCCTCTTCGAAGGCCATCACCAGCTCGACGGTGTCGAGCGAGTCGGCCCCGAGGTCGTCGACGAACGAAGCGTCCGCCGTCACTTCCTCTTCGTCGACGCCGAGCTGCTCCACGATGATGCTCTTGACTTTGTCGGCTACGGCCACTGCGGTCCTCCTACATGTACATTCCGCCGTTGACGGCGAGTACGTGCCCAGTAATATACGACGCCTCGTCAGACGCGAGGAAACAAACCGCCGCGGCCACCTCGTCGGTCGTACCCAGCCGGCCCAGCGGAATCTGCGACGCCCAGTCCACCTGCGCGCGCTCGGAGATGGCCCGGGTCATCTCGGTGTCGATCATGCCCGGCGCCACGACGTTGACGGTGATGTTGCGCGAGGCGACCTCGCGCGCCAGCGCCTTCGCGAACCCGATGAGACCCGCCTTCGACGCGGCGTAGTTGGTCTGTCCGGCGTTGCCCGTCTGGCCGACCACGGAGCTCACCGCGACGATGCGCCCGTTGCGCTGCCTCAGCATCGGCCGCGTCGCGGCCTGCGCCAGCACGAAGGTGGCCGTCAGGTTCGTGGCGATGACCGCGTCCCAGTCCTCGCGCTTCATGCGCAGGAGCAGCTGATCCCGGGCGATGCCGGCGTTGCTCACCACGATGTCGAGTCGTCCATGACGCGCGACGATCTCGGCCGGCAGCCGCTCGAGCGCGGCCGTGTCGGTCACGTCGAGCGCGACCGCCTCGGCCGCGAGGCCGTCGGCCGCCAGCGCGGCCGCGACCGGCTGCGCGTGGTCCCCCCGGGCCGCGGCGACGACCGTCGCCCCGAGCCGAGCCAGGCGCTCGGCGACGGCGCGGCCGATGCCGCGCGACGCACCGGTGACGAGCGCGATCTTGCCGGACAGGTTGCACATGGATGAACGTGAGGCCTGTAGCGCCCGGTCCGCCGTCATGCGAGGAGCGGCTCCACCGCCGCCAGGTCCTCGGGGGCGCCGACGTTCAGCACCGTCGCCTCCCGATGAATCCTCCGCACCATGCCGCTCAGCACGGTGCCGGGACCCACCTCAACATACGTTGTGACGCCCTCCGACGCAAGGCGCCGCACGACCGCCTCCCAGCGGACCGGGGCCGACACCTGGGCCACCAGCGCGCCCACCGCCGCCCAGGCCTCGCGCTTCGGCTCCGCGTCCACGTTGGCGACGACCGGGATGCGCGGGTCGCGCGTTTCGAGCGCGCGAAGCTCGGGCTCCAGCCGCGCTTCGGCCGGACGCATGAGCGCGCAGTGGAACGGCGCGCTCACCGGCAGCGGCACCGCCCGCCGGGCGCCGAGCGCCTTGGCGCGTTCGCTCGCCCGGGCCACCGCGTCCTTCGACCCGGAGATGACGATCTGCCCGCCCCCGTTCAGATTCGCCGGACTCACGACCTCGCCCTCCGCCGCCTCGCGACAGGCCTGCGCCACCTGCTCCGCGTCGAGCCCCAGGATCGCCGCCATGGCGCCCGTGCCGACCGGCACGGCCTCCTGCATGTAGCGTCCGCGGCGCCGGACGACGCGCACGGCGTCGGCAAAGGCGAACGTGCCCGCCGCGACGTTGGCCGAGTACTCCCCCAGGCTGTGGCCGGCGACGAACGACGGCGCGAGGCCCCGCGACGCCAGCAGGCGCCACGCGGCGATGCTGACGGTGAGGATGGCCGGCTGCTGGTTCTCGGTCAGCGTGAGGCGGTCGTCCGGCCCGTCGAAGCAGAGCCGGCTGATCGGCTCGCCGAGCGCGGCGTCGGCCTCCTCGAACGTCTCACGACAGATCGGAAACGCCTCCGCCAGCGCCCGTCCCATCCCGACACTCTGCGACCCCTGTCCCGGAAAGATGCACGCAATCACGAATCGACGCCCGCTTTCTGCGCGGCCGCCGCGATGTCGGCCTCCACGCGCTCGACGAACCGCCCCTCGGCGAAGCGGTACGCCATCGCCACCGCGTTCCGGACCGCCTTCGCGCTCGACCGCCCGTGGCCCACGACCACGATGCCGGACACGCCGAGGAGAGGCGCACCGCCGTACTCCGAGTAGTCGATGCGCCGCCGGAACCGCCGCAGCGCCCTGCGCGTCAGGAGCGATCCCACGCGCATCGTCAGCGTGCTCGACAGCTCCTCCCGCAGCAGCCCCTCCATCACCTCGACCAGTCCCTCGCTCACCTTCAGCGCGACGTTGCCGGTGAAGCCGTCGCAGACGATCACGTCCGCGCGGCCGCTGTAGACGTCGCGGGCCTCCACGTTGCCGACGAAGTCGAGCGGCGCGGCCTTCAACAGGAGGTGCGCCTCCCGCGTCAACTCGTTGCCCTTCGTCGCTTCCTCGCCAATCGACAGCAGGCCGACCCGCGGCGCCTCGAGGCCGAACGCCAGCCTGGCGTACACGCTCCCCATCACCGCGAACTGGACGAGGTGCGCGGGGCGGCACTCGACGCTGGCTCCAACGTCGAGGAGCACGGCCGGCGCACCGCCCGACGTCGGAATCGTGGCCGCCAGCGCAGGCCGCCCGACGCCCGGCAGCAGCCCGAAGGCGCCATACGACGCCATGACCGTCGCGCCGGTGTGACCGGCGCTCACGAGCGCCGCCGCCTCCCCGCGCGCCACGAGCTCGGCGGCCACCCTGATCGAGGCCCCCGGCTTGCGGCGAAGGGCCGCCGCCGGCGACTCCTCCATGCCGACCACGTCCGGCGCGTCGACGACCTGCACCCGGTCGCGGTCGACGAACGGATGCCGTTTGAGCTCCCGCTCGAGGTCCTCGCGCCGGCCCACCAGGAGCACCCCGAGGTCGAAGTGGCGCGATGCCGCCACGGCGCCCGCGACGACGGGCTGCGGCGCGAGGTCGCCGCCCATCGCGTCGACGGCGATGCTGATCATGGGCTCGCGAACGTCCTATTCTTCTTTGACCTCGCGCGCCTGGCGGCCGCGGTAGTAGCCGCAGTTGGGGCACACCCGGTGCGGCGGCTTGGCTTCGTGACACTGCGGGCATTCGCCGAGGCCGACGGCGTGCAGCGCGTCGTGCGTGCGGCGCTTGGCGGTACGCGTTTTCGAGTGACGTCGTTTTGGATTGGGCATCTCTCTGCTCTCTTGGGTGTCGGGCGCCAGGCACCGGGTGCCCTGGGGTTAGTGCTTCAAGTCCTTCAGTGCGGCCAGCCGCGGATCGTGCCATCCGGGCTCGCACGCGCACGTGCTGACGTTCAGGTTCGTGCCGCACACGGGGCACAGCCCGCGGCAGTCCTCGCGGCAGAGGGGTTTCATCGGCATCGCCAGGTAGAACTGCTCCCTCATCAACTGTCCCAGGTCGATCTGATCGTCGTCGTAGAACGCCGTCGTCAGGTCGTCTTCCCGGACCTCGACGTCGCCCTCACCGCTGTTGCGCGCGCGCGGCACGTACCGCAGATCGAACGGCGCGTCGACCGCGAGCTCGAACGGCTCCAGGCAGCGGCTGCACGCGAGCCCGAGCCGTCCCTTGACGGCGCCGACGAGGCGGAACTCGTCGTCATCCTTGTAGACGTCGAACCCGAGCGCGACCGGGCCGGCCACGCGGAAGGCCTCCTGCGACGCATCGAAGGCCCCCGGGCCGTACTCCTGGTCCACCCGCTCGTGCGAGGTCCGAATCTGGTTCAGATTCAGGAACATGAACCCACAAGTCTAACATTTGCAACAATTGATGGTCCAGCCCGGAGGCGCGTCAGTCGGCCCAGGGCCTGGGGATGAAGAACTGCTCGAACAGGCGGATGGCGTAGCGGTCCGTCATACCCGCGACGAAGTCGCGAATGGCCGCCTCCAGGCCCTCGTCCGCGATGGTGCGGGCGTCGAGGAATTCCCCGGGGCGCTCGCGGAGCTTCTCCCAGAGGCCGGACAGGATGTCGGAGGCCTTGCGGAACTCGACCGTCGCCGCCGAGTTCTCGTAGACGGCGTCGAACAGGAACTGCCGGAGCTCGAGCACGGCGCCAAGCACGCGCGCGCTCATCCTGATCTCGGTCAACTCCGCGGCCAGCGTCTCGGTGACCACGTCGGTCACGAGCGTGCCGATGCGCGCCGACGCGGTCACGCCGAGCACCTGGAGCGGTCCGGACGGCAGGGACGCCGGATCCAGGATCTCGGCCCGGGTCGCATCGTCGATGTCGTGGTTGACGTAGGCGATGAGGTCGGCGACGCGCATGATCTGCCCCTCGAGCGTCGCGGCCTTGAGCGCGCCGGGCATGCCGACCGGCGCGCCCGACTTGCCCTTGGAGTGCTTCGCGATGCCGTCGCGGACCTCCCACGTGAGGTTGAGGCCCCGGCCGTCGTTCTCGAGGCGGTCGACGATCCGCAGGCTCTGCTCGTAGTGGTTGAACCCGCCGGGCATCAGGCGCCCGATGACGCGCTCGCCCGCATGACCGAACGGCGGATGGCCCAGGTCGTGGCCGAGCGCGATGGCCTCGGTCAGCTCCTCGTGCAGCCGGAGCACCTTCGCGATCGTCCGGGCGATCTGCGACACCTCGAGGGTGTGCGTCAGCCGGGTGCGGTAGTGATCGCCGGCCGGACTGAAGAACACCTGCGTCTTATGCTTGAGGCGGCGGAAGGCCTTGCAGTGGATGATGCGATCGCGGTCGCGCTGGAAGGCCGGCCGCACCGGGTCCTCGGGCTCGGGATGGAGGCGTCCCTTGGACGCGGCGCTGTGGGCCGCCTGCGGCGCCAGTGCCGCGCGCTCGCGCGCTTCGAGATCCTCGCGGAGAGTCAGTGGATGGCCTCCAGAAAGCTCGTGCCCGGACCGACCCGGCCGACGCCGAACATCTCGGCGAGCGTCGCGCCCAGGTCGGCGAACGTCGTGCGGGTTCCGAGATCCACGCCGCCCCGGATTCGCGGCCCGGTCGCCAGCACGGGCACGTACTCCCGCGAGTGGTCGGTACTGGGCGTGGTCGGATCGTTGCCGTGATCCGCGGTCACGACCAGGAGGTCGCCGTCCCGCAAATCGGGGAGCAGCGCACGCAGGTGTCCGTCGAACCGCTCGAGGTTGGCCGCGAATCCTTCCGGGTCGTTCCGATGCCCGAACCGGGTGTCGAAGTCGACGAGGTTGGCGAATACGAGCCCGCGGTCGACGTCGGCCGTCGCCCTGCGGACAGCGAGCATGCCGGCTTCGTCGCTCGCCGTGTGCGTCGCCGTCGTGATGCCGCGCCCGGCGAAGAGATCCTCGATCTTCCCGATCGCCACCACGGGCCAGCCCGCGCCCGACAGCCGATCGAGCAGCGTCTCCCGCGGCGGGGGCAGCGCGTAGTCGCGCCGGTCCGCGGTTCGCGTGAAGCGTCCCGGTTCGCCGACGAACGGCCGCGCGATCACGCGCCCGACCCCGAGCCCCTCGCACACGAGCGAATACGCCATCTCGCAGTCCCGGTAGAGCTCGTCGAGCGGCACCACGGATTCGTGCGCCGCCACCTGGAACACGCTGTCCGCCGACGTGTAGACGATGAGCTGGCCAGTGCCCACGTGCTCCGCGCCCAGCGTCGCGATGATGTCGGTGCCCGATGCCGCCCGGTTGCCGAGCACGCCGCGGCCGGTCCGCCGGGCGAACTCGTCGATCACGGCGGCCGGAAACCCCTGCGGGAACACGGGGAAGGGCTGATCGAGCACGATGCCGGTCATCTCCCAGTGGCCCGTCACCGAGTCCTTGCCCGGCGAGCGCTCGGCCATGCGGCCGACCGAGGCGCGGCAGTCGTCGGCGCCGCGCGCGCCAATCGCCGCGACGCGCCCCAGTCCGAGCGACCGCAGGACCGGCACGTCCAGGCCCACGCGCGCCGCCACGTGGCCGACGGTGTCGCTCCCCTCGTCGCCGTACGCGCCGGCGTCCGGCAACTCGCCGATGCCGACGCCGTCGAGCACGATCACGATCGCCCGCGACAGCGCGCCCGGCGGCGTCAACGCGTGCGCTCCTCGGACAGCCGGCCGGACATTCTGGGATCGAGCAGGCGGGTCACGGCGTCGATGGTCGACTCCAGCTCGCCGGGACCGGCGAACCACGTCAGATTAGGCTCTTTGCGAAACCAGATCAACTGGCGCCGCGCGTAGCGGCGGTTCTCCTGCGCGACGAGCGCACGCGTCGCCGCCTCGTCCCGGACGCCGTGCAGGTGCTCCAGCACCTGGCGGTACACCAGGCCGCCGAACGGCCGGGCGGTCTCCGGCACACCGCGCGCGAGCAACGCGCGCACTTCGTCGACGACGCCCCGATCGAACTGGTCGTTCGCCCTCCTGGCCACGCGTGCGGCCGTCTGCTCGGCGGGGAGCCGCAGGGCGACGGCCGCGATCTCCACGTCCGCAAGGGGCGCCACGGTGTCGGCGAAATGCGCCGTGAGGGGGCGCCCCGTGAGGAGGTAGACCTCGAGCGCCCGCGCCATGCGCTTCACGTCGCGGGGCTGGATCCGGACCGACGAATCGGGATCGACGCGGGCGAGCCACCGGTGCAGGAACGCCGGCCCGCGCTTGTCGGCGACGGCGCTCAGCCGGGAGCGCAGGACCGCATCGGCCGCCGGTCCCGGAAACAGGCCGCGCGTGAGCGCGCGATAGTAGAAGCCGGTGCCGCCGACGACGATCGGCACGCGGCCACGCGCGAGAATCCCGCGGATCGCCGCGACGGCGTCGCGCGCGTACCGGGCGGCGGTGTACTCGTCGGTTGGCTCGACGAGATCGATCAGGTGGTGCGGAATGCCGCGACGTCCGCCAGGCGGCACCTTGTCGGTGCCGATGTCCAGCCCCCGATACACGGCCGTCGAATCACAGCTGACGATCTCCCCCTCGTAGCGCTCGGCGAGCGCGAGGCCGAGCGCGCTCTTCCCGGCAGCCGTCGGGCCGAGCACCGCCAGCACCAGCGGCTGCGCCACGTCAGGCCACTCGAAGACACACGTAGGCCACGAACGCCGCGAGCAGGATCAGAAGCCCGAGCTGCTGCGACCGCGTCATCGCGCCGGCGGATCCTCGTTGTAGTAGAACGTGACGGTGAAGAACGCCTGATCGGAGGGATACTCGGGCGGCAGCGGCTGCGTCGGGTTCGACCCCGACAGCGCGCCGACAGCGGCCGTGTTGAACGCTGCCACGGGGCTCGGGCCCGCGACGCTCAGGTCGGTGATCGAACCGTCCTTGTGGACGTTGAACGTCACGACGACGTGCCCCGTCGACGTCATCGCGGCGTACGGAATGAACCAGTTCCGCCGGACCTGCGCGATGAAACGGCGCAGCCACGGGCCGAACTCCACGCCCTTGCTGTCGAACTGGATCGAGGCGCCGGGCTCGCCGCCGCCGCCGTTCGGGTTGTCGAACTGCTGCGTCTCCACGTAGCGCTGCAGGTTGCTCAGGGCGTCGCCGAGCGCGCCGCCCGCTGCGAGCGAGTGCCCCGCGTAGCCCGCCGTGAACTCCGGCGGCAGACGCAGCGCCGGCGTCGTGTCCTCCGCCGACGGCGCCGGATTCTGCGGATGGTTCGCGGCCTGCTCCCCTTCCGCCGGATCGGGCCCCGGACCCTGACCGCGCGGGACACCGCGCGGGACCGTCTGCGTGCGCTCCGGTGAATTGCCGCGCGAGAACGGCAACGGGTTCGTCGGGCGGTCGGCGCGTTGCGGCGCCTGCGCCACGCGGTTCTGATCCGAGAACTCCCCGCGATCAGGCGGACGCGGCGACGGCGTGTCCACGCGCGGCTGCATGAACACGAACTGCATCGGCGGTTCGGCCTTCGCGACGGCCGCCACCGGCTTCGCGGCGAACCCGGCCGGCAGCAGGTCGGGCAGCGCGAGGATGATGATGATCAACGCCATGTGGGCGATGATCGAGAGCAACACGCCCTCACGCCAGGAAATGGCACGCCCGACCGGGGTGATATCCGGGCGATAGTCTTCGATCTCGAAGTACATCAGCTAGTTACAAGCAGTATAGCAGTCGCGGGCCGCGCGGCGCGGGGTGTCCCTGTGTCACCAATCGTCTCGCCGGACTGTCCTCACTGACCAGCGCGAGCCGTATAGAGAAAGACGATGCCGAAGGTGAGCGGGACGGCCCGGATCGCGGTGAAACCCGCTTGTCCCAGTATTTTCACGAGCTCGTCGGGGGTGGCGAACGCGCGAACCGACGCGGGCAGGTAGTCGTACGCCGCGTCGTGACGGGAGACGAGCCGTCCGATCCGGGGCAGGACGTGGCGGAAGTACCAGCGGTACGCCTGACGGATTCCCGGGGTGGTCGGCATCGCGAATTCGAGGACGGCAAGGCGCCCCCCGGATTTGAGCACGCGGCGCATTTCCCCGCTCGCCGCCGCCACGCTGTCCACGTTCCGGATCCCGAACGCGACCGTCACCGCGTCGACGCTGGCGTCGGCCAGCGGAATCCGGGTCGCGTCGCCGCGGACCAGCCTCACCGCGCCGCCGCGGGGGGCACCGGCCAGCTTGGCGCGGCCCACCGCCAGCATCGCGGCCGAGAAGTCGATGCCGACGACGCCGGCGGCCGGCGGGACCGCATCGGCGGCGGCGAGCGCCAGGTCGGCGGTGCCCGTGCACAGGTCCAGCACGCGCTCGACACCCGACAGCTGCAGTGCCCGGATCGCCCGACGCCGCCAGCGCCTGTCGAGCCCCGCGCTCAGCAGGTGGTTCAGGAAGTCGTACCGGCCGGCGATCGCGTCGAACATGCCCGCAATTCGCGAGGCGGACTTTTCGAGGGTGGCTGGCGCCTCGTGCGCGAGGCCCGGCGGTGACCCGGCGCCTGGCACTACTTCTGCCCCGCCCGACCCGTCCACGCCGGATAGAGGTCGTGTTCGACACCGAGGGCGCTCAGGATCTTGCCCGCCATGAAATCGGCGAGGTCGTCCAGCGTCTTCGGCTGCTGATAGAAGGCCGGCATGGCCGGCAGGATCACGGCGCCGGCTTCCGCGCACGCCACCATGTTCCGCAGCTGCGGCAGGCTCATCGGGGTTTCCCTGGGGACGATCACCAGCGGACGACGCTCCTTGAGCATCACGTCGGCGGCGCGCTCGACCAGATTGCGCGAGAGACCGTTGGCCACCCCGGCGAGGGTCTTCATCGAGCACGGCACGATGGCCATGCCGCGCACCCGGTGGCTCCCGCTCGCGATCGTCGCGCCGAGGTCGCGGTTGCCGTGCAGCACGATCTGTCCCGGCTGCACGGTCGATCCGTACCGGGAGGTCAGAAACGCGTCGAGGCGATCGGCGAGCGCATCCTCGCCCAGCTCGTCGCGCAGCAGCCGCCGCCCGTAGTCCGAGATGACGAGCTCGACCGACACACCGCGGTCGACGAGGGCGGCGAGCGTGCGCACCGCGTAGAGGGCACCGCTCGCCCCCGTGATCGCCAGGACGGCCGTCGGCCCGCTACCGGACATAGATCGAGACTGCCAGCACGACGAGATACAGGATGCCGACGTAGCCGTTCATGTCGAATGCGCGCTTGACCTGCGAGAGGTCGTCGGCGCGCACCAGCGACTGTTCGTAGGCGAGCAGCCCCGCGATCGCCGCGACGCCGATCAGGTAGATCCGCCCGAGCGGCACCACGATCGCGAGCGCCGCGAGCGATCCCACCGCGAGGACGTGGAGCGCGCGCGAGATGGCGAGCGAGCGCGGCACGCCGAATCGTACGGGGATCGATCGCAGGCCGTGCGCACGATCGAACTCGAGATCCTGGCAGGCGTACAGGACGTCGAACCCACCCACCCAGGCAGCGATGGCGAGGCCGAGGAGCCACGGCTCCCACCCGCCGCGTCCTCCGACCGCGATCCAGCCGCCGATCGGCGCCACCGCCATCGCCAGTCCGAGAAAGAGCTGCGTCCAGGTCGTGAACCGCTTCGCCAGCGAGTACCAGAACACGATCGCCAGGGCGACCGGCGCCAGCGCCAGGCACAGCGTGCCGAGGCGGGAGGCCGCGAACATGAAGACCGTCGAGGCGACCGCCACGAACGCGATCGCCTCGGCCCGGCTCATCTCGCCACGGGGCAGCTCGCGGCCGGACGTCCGGGGGTTCAGGGCGTCCCAGTGGGCATCGGCGAGCCGATTGAAGCCCATCGCGGCGCTCCGGGCGGCCACCATCGCCACGACGACCCAGGCGACCACGGCCCACGTGAGCCGCACGTGGCGCGCCGCCAGCAGCGAGCCCGCCAGGGCGAACGGCAGCGCGAACACCGAATGGCTGAACCGGACGAACGACAGGTACGTGCGGAGCCGGAGCATCACGCGGTCACCCGATCCACCGGATCTGGTCGGGCGCAACCCCTCCAACCAGACATTCTTCCACATCGTCGACCGCGCCGGGGAGAGAGACGGCGACGAGCCGCGCCCGCTTGCCGGGTTCGATGGACCCGTACTCGGCGTCGAAGCCCAGCGCGCGGGCGCCGTCGATGGTCGCGCTCTCGAGAAGGCGCGCGGCGGGAACGTCCGGCGCGAGCGCCCGCATCGTGGCGAGCTCCGCGAACAGGTTGAGGTCGGGCGCGCTCGCCAGGCTGTCGGTCCCGATCGCGACCCGCAGGCCCGCCCGGAAGAAGTCCGCGACGGGAGGCGCGCCCGCCCCCGTGTGGCCGTTGCTCCGCGGACAGGTCACGAGCGTCGTCGCCCGAGACGCCAGGCGCTGCAGGTCCTCGGGAGCCATCTGGACGCCATGTACCGCCAGCACGCGCTCGTCGAGCAGTCCTGCCTCGTCCAGGTACTTCACGGGGCTGCCGCCGGGCGGCACGAAGGTCGGATCCCAGGCGCCGACTTCCTCGAGGAACGCGCGCCAGGGCCCGCCGCCCGTGCGGACGAATTCCACTTCCTCGGCCGACTCCGCCAGATGGACGCTCCACGGCACGAACGGCGTGCGGGCCGCGGCCTGCTGGATCGCGCGGAAGACGAGTGGCGCCACCGAGTACGGGGCATGCGCTGCGAGCCCGCGCCGAATGCGATCGGACGGCCCGAGTCGATCGAGATCGCGGCAGGCGCGCTCGACGAAGTCGGCCGCGCCCTCGGCGCGGAACCGGATCAGCTCGTAGAAGACGACCCCCGCGAGGTCGCTGGCGGCGAGCGGTCCGAACGTCACCAGGGTGTTGCTGATGTCACCGACCAGGGCGGTCCCCGAGGCTTCCGCCTCCTTGATCGCCGCCGCGACGGCCTCGAGGATCTCGGGCGAGGCGGGGTCGGGACGGGCGCGCCGCGCGGCGACAATGGCGCGCACCCAGTCCACGAAGGAGCGCGCAGGCGGAATGCGATCGCGAAGATACGAGAACTCGAGGTGGGTATGGGCGTTCACCAGGCCCGGCAGGATCGCCGCCTCGCCCAGGTCGATCTCGCAGAGGTCGTCGGTCGCACCGCGCCGTCCGACGGCGACGATCCGGCCGCGATCGAGCACGACCCAGCCATCGCGAATCGCGCGCCCGGCGACCGGCACCACCCACGCGGCGCGGTAGCGGACTATGAGGCGCCTCGCTCGGTCTTGCCGCCGCGGCTGCGGGCCGGATAGAGCCGCAGTTCCGCGGGCACGGTCGTGTCGCCCTCCCGACGCGCCGTGGCGAGCTCGTGCATCCGGGGCACGTCGCGCGCGCGGAAGATCGGGTCGCCCAGCACGTCGTAGTGCATGTTGCGGCGCTTGGCCACGAAGCCCGCGTCCTCGATGTTGCGGACGATCTCGACTTCGTCCATGCAGTAGGCGGCGCCGGCCGCGCGCACGACGTTCTCCTCGATCATCACACTGCCCATGTCGTTGGCGCCGTAGGCGAGGCTCAGCTGTCCGACTTTGCCGCCCTGGGTCACCCACGACGCCTGGAGGTTGTCGACGTTGTCGAGCACGAGGCGCGCGATCGCGAGCGTCCGGAGATAGTCCAGCCCCGTCGCCTCGACGCCGGAGAGCTCGGTGTGCTCGGGCTGATAGCTCCAGGTGATGAACGCGGTGAAGCCACCGGTCTCGTCCTGGAGCTCCCTGAGGCGGAAGAGGTGTTCGAGGCGCTCGTCGTCGGTCTCCACCGTCCCGTACATCATCGTCGCGGTCGTGCGGAGCCCGGCGCGGTGGGCGTGACGCATCACGTCCAGCCATTCGTCCGCCGTGGCCTTGCCGTAGCAGTGCAGGAGCCGCCGCACGCGGTCGACGAGGATCTCGGCGCCCCCGCCGGGAATGCTGTCCAGGCCCGCGGCGATCAGGCGGTCGATGACGTCGGTCACCGGAAGCCGCGACAGTCGGGACAGGTGAATCACCTCCGGCGGCGAAAGCGCGTGCAGCTTGAACGACGGGTACCGGCTCTTGACGTTGCGGAAGAGATCCTCGTACCACGACAGCGGCAGGTCCGGGTTGTGTCCGCCCTGGAGCAGCAGCTGCACGCCGCCGACCGCGATGGTCTCGTCGATCTTGCGATAGAGCTCGTCGAATCCGAGCACGTACCCGTCGGCCGAGCCCACCTGGCGGTAGAAGGCGCAGAAGGTGCACGCCGCCACGCAGACGTTCGTGTAGTTCACGTTGCGGTCGATGATGTAGGTGACGACGCCTTCGGGGTGGAGGCGTGCGCGGACGGCGTCGGCCAGCCTGCCCAGCAGGTGCGTCGGCGCGTGGCGGTACAGCTCGAGCGCCTCGGCTCTGTCCAGCCGACCGCCCGCGCGAACCTTGTCCGCCAGCTCCTGGATCTGCACAGTGGCACGGGCCCCGAGGCCCGCCGGGCTTCCGTTGCGCAGGCCGTCAGGCCTGCCGTGTCAAAAGAACCTCAACGCGGCGTCGCGCGGGACGAGGTCGAGCTCCGCGGCGTACTCGTAGAATCGCTCGAGGCCGGCACGCTCGTCGGCGCCCAGGTCGTACTTGATATTATCCTGAAGGTAGCGCGCACCCAACGCGCCGAGCGCGGCATCGGCGAAGTGCGCGCGCCCGATGGCGTCGCTGGCGGCCACGCCGCGATCGCGGGCCTGCTGCAGCGCACGGACCTCCGCCTCTGCCAGGGCCCCGGGTCGGCCCGTCCAGAACGCATAGACGAACGGCAGCCCCGTCGCTCCGGTCCAGGCGGCTCCCAGGTCGATCTTCGCGATGTCCCCCACCGGCTCCTGCAGCAGGGCCTTGTCGCCGATGATGAGCGCGGCGTCGGCGCGCGTCAGCATCTCGGCCAGGTCGGGTCCGTGCGACTCGAACGTCGGCGCGATGCCGAACACGCGGGCACACAGGACGCGCACGAGCGCGACGGACGTCCGCGAGCTGGTGTCGAGCGAGATCGAGCGGATGTCCGCCACCTCCCGCCTGGCGAAGAGCGCGACCGAGGCGACCGGCCCACGCGAGGCAATCGCGAGATCCGGCACGATCCGGTAGCCCCCCGACGCACCGGGGCCCCGCAGGTACTCGAATCGACGGGATGAGGCCCAGATCGATGCCGCCGGCGTGCAGCAACTCCGCGCAGCGCGCGGGCACGTCGAAGCGGACGACGAACCCAGGCGACTGGTCCAGGCCGAACACGAGCGGCCGCGCGTTCAGGTACTCGACCGCTCCGAGACGAACGGGCGTCATCTGGCGAGGGGCTCGAAGCGGCCGTTGCGCTCGACGGGCTCCTGGCCCGCCGCCAGGATGTTGCGGCGGACGTCCTCGACCGCCGCCCGCCGCCGCCCCTCGCCGGCTTCGTCGGACGCGGAGACCGCATCCAGATCGTCGGCGCCGACGGTGAGCGCCACCTGCGCCAGCTTCGGGTCCGTACACGCGCCAGTCCACCTGAATGGACGGGACGTTGTCGCAGATGAGGCGCGCCAGCGCCACGCGCTTCACGTCATCGTAGCCCGTCGTCGGGACGGCGGGATTGGCGCGGCGCGGCAGCGGCGCGAACGCGCGAATCACGGCGACGCGCCGCTGGAGCGCCGCGACGCGCTTCCACAGCGGCACGACGTCGGGCGTCTCCATCCGATCGACGGTCGCCCGGGCGAGCGCGAGCCCGGCGATGTTGACCTCTTCGATCGAGCGCCTGGCGTCCTGCAGGCGATCGATCGGCGCTTCGGCGACCAGCTCCAGCCCCGCCGCCTGCAGGGTCTCCAGCAGGGCCCGCAGCGTCGTGGACTCCCTCGCGGCAAGCCCCTCGAGATCCGCCAGCGAGAATCCCGACACGGGCACGCCCGCGGCGGCCGCGCGGACCGCGCCCACGCGCGCGACGGCGGCCGCGAGGCTCGCCGGCGTGCCGACGATCCGGATCTCTCCGGCCGCGACCGGCCAGGACAGCGGCGCATCAGCGTCGGCCGGCACGTCGGCCACCCGCACGAAGGTCGTGCGGAGACCGTGAAGGCCCCGCCGCACGTCATCGGCCATCATTCCGAGCGTCAGGATGTCGTGGCCGGATGCGAGGACCGCAATCTCGGCGTCGGAAACGGCCATGCGGACAGCGATTGTACCAAACGCGGGGTCAGCCCGCCGTCGGTCCGAAGATGACGCCAGCGACGAGCGCGATGACCAGCGCCAGCACCCCGCCGAGGACGCAGACCGCAACCGCTCGAGCCGTACTCCGGTAGTCGAGCGCCTGTCGTACGGCGACGACCATGGCCGCGAGCATCCAGAGCCACCCGATCCAGAACGCCGGCCGCTCCATGGCCGGAAGGACCCCGAAGATCTGAATCAGGCCGGGCGTGGCCGCGAAGCCCAGGGTGCGCAGCAGCTCGCCCACGTCGGCGCTCGTCTCGGGACCGGGAAGCACTTTGGCACCCACCGAGTAGGTGACGAGTGCCCACGCGGCCCACATGAGCAACGCCATCGTGCTCATGAACACGATGGTCCCGACGCTGAAGCCATGACTCCCGCTCCAGCCGACCCCGGCGGCCAGACTCGACAGGAGCACGACGAGCATCGCCTGCCCCGTCGCCGACCGGTCGGCTTCGACGTCTTCGTAGATCGCGACGTCGAGCGCCGCCGCGCCAATCAGCCGCTGCAGGAACGTGTTGGTCTCTGGCATGCCCCCACCTTTGCAATTCGGCGTCCAACGCGCCGCGCCGGCCCGTCAGGGGCCGACGCGGAGCCGCGCCCAGATCTCGGCGGCCCGCCGCCCGGCGGCCTCGGTCGTCGCGATGCGAGGCGGCCACTTCCGCGTGTAGCCTTCCGACGCCCACTTCCGCGTGGCGTCGATGCCCATCTTGCCACCGTACGCGGGCAGCGCCGCGGCATCGTCGAGATCGTCGACCGGGCCGCGCGTGATCTCGACGTCGCGCTCCGGATCGACGTGCGTGCCCGCCACCCACGTCACCTCGCGCGGGTCGTGTACGTTCACGTCCTTGTCGACGACCACGATCGTCTTGGAGAACATGAGCTGCCCCAGCCCCCAGAAGGCGTGCATGATCTTGCGCGCGTGCCCCGGATAGCGCTTGTCGATCGACACGATCACCAGATTGTGGAAGATCCCTTCGGCCGGGAAGTGCATGTCCACGATCTCCGGCACCGTCTTCTGGATCACCGGCAGGAAGATGCGCTCGGTGGCCAGCCCGAGGTAGTAATCCTCCATCGGCGGCACACCGACGACGGTCGTCAGGTACGCCGGCTTCTTGCGCCGGGTGATGCACGTGAGGTGGAAGACCGGGTAGTCGTCCGCCTGCGAGTAGAAACCCGTGTGATCGCCGAACGGCCCCTCGCGCCGCCGCTCGCCGGGGTCGACGTAGCCCTCGAGGACGATCTGCGCGCTCGCGGGCACCTCGAGGTCCACGGTCACGCACTTCACCATCTCGATGCGACGGCGCGCCAGGAAACCGCCGAGGAGCAGCTCGTCGAGGCCCTCCGGCATCGGCGCGGTCGCGCAGTACACCAGCACGGGCGCGGGCCCCAGCGCGACGGCGACCTCGAGCCGCCGCCCGAGGCGCTCGGCGACGCGGTGGTGCTGCGCGCCGCCCTTGTGGCGCTGCCAGTGCATGCCCGTCGTCTTGCCGTCGAACACCTGCATGCGGTACGTGCCGATGTTGCGCGTCCCGGTCTCGGGATCCCTGGTGAAGACCAGCGGGAGCGTGATGAACGGCCCGCCGTCTTCGGGCCAGCACGTCAGGATCGGCAGATCGTCGAGCGCCCCGTCCGTCTCGACCACTTCCTGGCAGGGGGCGTCCTTCACCGTCTTGGGCATCAGATCGGCCAGGCGGTTGACGAGCGGCAGCATCTTCAGCGCGTCGAACATGCCCTTCGGTGTCGGCGGCGTCATGAGATCGGAGATCTCGCGGCCCAGATCGTCGAGCGACGTCACGCCGAGGGCGAGGCACATGCGGTCGAGGGATCCGAACGCGTTCGCCACGACCGGGATGTCGGAGCCGATCGGCTTCTCGAACACGAGCGCCGGTCCCCCGCCCGGGGTCTTGCAGGCCCGGTCGATGACCGCCGCGATCTCGAGATTCGGGCTCACCGGCTCGGCGACGCGGGCGAGCCACCTGCGCTTCTCGAGGTCGGCCAGGAATTCCGTCAGATCCGCATGCATGGTCGAATGAGTGGCAGAGCGTCACGGGGTCACGACGAGCACGAGCTGACGGCAACGCGAGCCGGCTAGGTCTCCGTGGTCATTCTATCCGTGATCTGCTGGGCGAGCGCGAGGGCGCGCCGACCGTCGGCGCCCGTGACGCGCGGCGGGCGTCGGGTGGCGACGGCATCCAGGAAGTCCTCCAGCTCCCGCTTCAGCGGTTCCTCGCCGGCGACGGGGATTTCGCCGCCGGCAATCTCCGGCCTCGGGCCCTCGCCGGGCAGGAGGCGCCAGACCGCGACCTTCTGCGCCGCGCAGTCGATCGACACGTAGCTCGCGGGCTGGAAGAACCTGATCTTTCGCGTGCGGTCGCGGCTGATGCGGCTGGCCGTCAGGTTCGCGATGCAGCCGTTGGCGAAGCGCAGCCGCACGTTGGCGATGTCGATCCGCGGCGTCAGCACGGGAACGCCCACGGCCTCGATCCCCTGCACCTCCGAGGGCACGAGCGACAGCACGACGTCGAGATCGTGAATCATGAGGTCGAAGACGACGTCGATGTCGAGGCTGCGCTCCGGGAACGTGCCCAGGCGGTGCACCTCGATGAAGCGCGGGTTCGAGAGGTGCGGGCGGGCCGCGTCGACCGCCGGGTTGAACCGCTCGGTGTGTCCGACGGCCAGCACCGCGCCCGCCTTCGCGGCCGCCGCGATGAGCGCGTCCGCTTCGTCGAGGCTGCGGGCCATGGGCTTCTCGACCAGCACGTGGATGCCCGACGCCAGCAGCGGCGCCGCGACGCCGGCGTGCGCCTCCGTGGGCACCGCGACGACGACGGCGTCCGCCGCGCCGATCACGTCCCGCGCGTCGTAGAGCGGGCGGGCGCCGCAGGCCGCCGCCACCTCGTCGGCGCGGCTCCGGTTGGTGTCCACGACGGCGACGAGGTCGACGCCCGGAAGACCGCCCAGCAGGCGCGCGTGATGGCGCCCGAGATGTCCGACGCCGACGACGGCCGCCTTCACGCTCATCGCGCGCGTCCCACGACGACGACGCCGGCCGCGTCGGCCGCGTCGACGATGGCCGCGCCGTCCAGCATGAGCGTGCGGCCGGCGTCGACCGACAGCGCATCCGCGCCGGCGGCCGCCATCGCCTCGATGGTCGACACGCCGACCACGGGCACGTCGAACCGCATGTCCTGGTTCGGCTTCGCCACCTTGACCACTCGCACGCCGCGTCCGGCGAGGTGGCCCGCGCGCGCGATGACAGCGTCGGTCCCCTCCATCGCCTCGACGGCGACCACGGCCGCCGACTTGACCGCCACGGTCTGACCGATGTCGAGGCCGGCGACGGCGTCGGCGATGCGGCGTCCGAACTCGAGATCCGCGAGCTGCTCGGCGGTCGGCTGGCGGCGGGTCAGCACGCCAGCGCCGGCCAGGAGCGGCGAGAGGAGTGCGGTGGAGTCGATGAGCTCGATGCCGCGATCGCGGAGCACGTCGGCGACGCCGGCGATGAGCGCGTCGGTGTTGCGCGCTTTCAGCCGCACCAGGACGCCGAGCAGCGTCATGTCGGGCACGATGTCCGAGAACAGCTTCGTGTGCTTGACCTGACCGGCCATCACGGCCTGCGTCACGCCCGCCTGCTGGAGGAGGCTGATGCACTTGCCGAGCTGGCCGAGCGACACCCAGTGGAGATCGGCCGCCGGGCCACGCGCGGCGGCGTCGGCCAGTTCGGGGAAGGCCTCTTCCTTGATCGCGACGATCGTGACGTGGTGCCCCGCGATGCGCGCGGCGTCGAGCACGAGAAACGGAAAGCGCCCGTTGCCGGCAATGAGGCCTAGGCGCATGAGGGCCCCATCGCTATTCTTCGGCGAGCACTTCCTGGGCGCGGCGCGTCGCCCGGCGCAGAATCACCCCGCGCTGCGAGGTGCGGATGAAGTCCACCAGGTACGCCACTTCGGGACAGGCCAGCGTCGGATCCTTCTCGATCTGCGCCAGCGCGCGGCTGGCGTTGAGCTTCGACTGGAGCAGGTAGCGGAACGCCCGCTTCAGACGGCTGATCTGGTCCGACGAGAACCCGCGCCGATCGAGCCCCACGGTGTTCAAGTCGTAGATGCGGGCGCGGTTGCCAACGGTCCGCGCGTACGGGAGCGCGTCCTTGGTGACGACCGAGTAGCCGCCGATGAAGGCGTGGCGTCCGACGCGGCAGAACTGGTGCACCGCCGAGCCGGCGCTGATGTTGGCGCAGTCGTCGACCGTCACGTGCCCGCCCAGCGTCGCGAGGTTTCCGAAAATCGTGTCGTTGCCGACCTGGCAGTCGTGCGCGATGTGCACGTAGGCCATGAAGACGTTGCGGTCGCCGATCCGTGTCACGCCGCCGCCCCCGCGCGTCCCGCGGTGCACGGTGACGAACTCGCGGAAGATGTTGCGCCGGCCGATGATCAGCTCGCTCTCCTCGCCGTGGAACTTCAGGTCCTGCGGGATGAGGCCGATCGACCCGAACGGGAAGATCTCCGTGTCGTCGCCGATCGTCGTCCAGCCGTCGACGACCGAGGAGGCGCCGATCCGGCAGTTGTTCCCGATGATGACGTTCGGGCCGATCGTGACGTAGGGGCCCACCTGGGTCCCCATGCCGATCCGCGCCCGCGCATGGACGATGGCCGTCGGGTGGATCTCCGCCTGGTCGAGGAGGCAGCCGAGCAGCAGCTCGGCCTCGGCGACCGTCTGTCCGCCGACGGTGGCGACCGCCTGCACGACGGCGAGCTCGGCGCGCCGCTGGCCGAGCGTGATCTCGAGGCGGAGCCGGTCGCCGGGCACGACCTGCCGGCGGAACTTCGCGTCGTTGACGCCGCGCAGGTAGACCCGGGCGTTCGGCGGCCGGTCGTCGCGCTCGAGCAGCAGGATCGCCGCCACCTGCGAGAGCGACTCGAGCATCAGCACGGCCGGCAGCAGGGGCGCACCCGGGAAGTGGCCCTGGAAGAACTCCTCGTTCACCGTGACGTTCTTCACGGCCACGAGACGACGACCCGGCTCGTGCTCCGTGATCGCGTCCACGAGGAGGGACGGATACCGGTAGCAGAGCCGGTCGAGCAGATTCGGGATGCTGATCGTCGGCGCCACCTACGGCTTGCCGGCCGGCTGAGCCGGCTTCGCCGCGGTCGGGGCCGGCTTGGCGCCCGACGACTGCGCGGCGGCGTCGAGCCGCTGAATCACTTCGGAGCTCAGATCGAGGCCGGGATGCGCCCACACGATCCCCGCGTCGGTCGCGCTGAAGATCATGTAGAGGTTCTTCTCTTTGCCGATCTGGTCGATGATCGGCAGCAGCCGCTGGTTGAAGTCCAGCTGCAGCTGCTGGGTCATCTCGTTGATCTCGTTCTGGGAGTCTTCCTGAAACCGCTGCAGCTCGAGATTCTGGCGGTCGATGTCGCGCTGCAGGTCGGCGGCCGCCTGGGCGCTCAGCACGCCCGCGCCCGTCTGGAGCTTCTGCTGGCTGGCCTGGAGCGCCTTCTGCTTCTGGGCGACTTCATCCTGCTTCTGCTTCGCGAGCGTCTGCAGCCTGGCGTTGGAGGCCTTCCCGGCGGCGGATTCCGCGGCGATGCGGCTCAGGTCGACATAGGCGTACTTGGCGTCCTGGGGCAACGGCGCCGGCGGCTGCGGTGGCGGGGCGACGGCGACCGACTGCGGCTCGGTCGGCGGCCGCACGGCGGGCTGCTGGGCGAAGGCAGGCGCGGCTCCGAGCACGGCCACGAGCGACACAGCGGCGACAAACCCTCTCATCACGCATTCCTTTCCAAGGCAGTCAAAGCCCTTGATCTTATATCAAAAGCCGCGGGGCCGCGACGCCGGCCCGCCGGTTACGGATGCACGACTTCCAGCGCGTAGCTGACGGGGTCGACGATGGATCCGACGTCGTAGACGCGCGCGCAGAAGGTCCCGGTGGCCGAGGCCGTTCCCAGGACCTGCGTGCTCTGCTTGGCGGCGTCGTTGGCAATCACGATCTGACACGCCGTGCCGTCCCAGGTGCCCAGGCTGAGGCCGACGACCTGGGTGTCGGGATTCGGCGACACGCTCGTCAGCGTCGCCGTGATCTGGCCCGCCGCCAGCACCACGAAGGTGTGCGTCACGGCGCCGTTGGTGTTGACAGTGCCCGAGAAGTCGTCGGTCACCAGGGTCGGCGTCGTCGGCGTCGTCGGCGTGGAGCTGGAACTGCACGCCGGCGCGAGCGCGAGCGCCGCCAGGAGCGGAAGGAGACGGAACAACGGCCGGTGCATGATCGCCTTGGTCGTCAGAGGTCAGAAGGTGGAGCCGACGGCGAACCGGAACTGGAACGCCTTCTGCGGCTGCAGATAGTTGTCGAGCACCCCGCCCCGCTGGGGATTGTACGCAAAGATGAGGCGGAACGGCACGTTCAGGACGGGCATCATGAAGCGCACCTCGACGCCCGTCGAGGTCTTGACCGCGCTGCGGCTGCCCACGATCCGGGTGGACAGCGGCGCCGGCCCCGAACCCGCATAGAGCGACACGGTGGACAGCGGGTCGTAGAGCAGGGGCAGCACGGGCTGCAGGATGTTCTCCTTCCACGAGAACGGCTGGCCGAAGTCCCGCACTTCGCCGGCGTCGTAGAAGAGGATCAGCCGTACCGGCTGCGCGATCGTGAACTGCTCCTCGAGGTTGAAGAGCAGGCTCTTGTCCCCGCCCAGCACGAACCCGCTCGTCGGATCGGTCGGCCCGATCGACCGGATGTCGAACCCTCGCACCGAGTATTCGCCGCCGAGGAACAGCCGCTCGAAGATCGGCACGTTGTTCGAGCCGTCGTAGGCGTGGACGTACTCCCACTGCACGCGGGTGCCGAGCGCCATCCGCGAGTTCTGGTGCCAGAACTGGACCGCCTCGAGCAGCGGCTTGTAGTACGCCGTGTTGCCGCCGAGACCCGCCAGGTCCACCGATGCCGTCAGCCGACGCCCGCTCGACGGGAAGATCGGGTTGTCGATGGTGTTCAACACGACGCTCGGCGAGACCTTGCTGATCGTGCGCTCCCCGCCCGATCCGATGAGGAGCGAGTCGGCGAGGAACGGGTTCTGGGCCAGGAGCTGCGGCTGGTTGTACAGATCGCTGATCTCGGTCACCTGCACGCGCTGGTACTCGTAGCTGAGGAACATGCGCGTGAAGTCGGCCAGCGGCAGGCCGACGCTCACCGAGCCGCCGGTGGACCGCTGCGTGTAGGCGCTGATGTACCGGACGTCCTGCCGGAACAGGTTCACGCTGGCGGTGATGTTCCGGTCCATCAGGAACGGCTCGGTGAAGCCGAGCGTGTAGTTCTTCGCGAGCGACCCGCTCTGCAGCGAGAGCGTCAGGTTCTCGCCGCGGCCCAGGAAGTTCGACGTCTGGAACGACAGCTGGCCGAACACGCCCTCGTACTGCGAAACACCCGCCCCGAAGCTGAGCTGGTTGCGGTTCTGCTCCTCCAGCTTCAACGTGACGTCGACCTTGTTGGTCGAGTTGGGCGTCTTCTCGATCGTCACGTCCTTGGGCGGGCCGTCGAGGGGCTTGAAGTAGCCCAGCTGGTTGAGCCGCCGGATGCTGTACTTGAGCGCCTCGGTGTTGAAGACGCCGTCCTCGTACAGCCGCATCTCGCGGCGAATCACGTCGTCGTGCGTCGTCGTGTTGCCGGCGAAGGTGATGCGGTTGACGAAGTACTGGACGCCCTCCTGCATGCGGAGCGTCACGTCGACGATCGCCGGGCCCTGCCGCGTCTCGCCCTGGGGCTCCGCCGCCAGCGCGTCGGGCGTCTTCGGCTCGGCCGGGTTCGGGTCGTCGCGGTAGGTGAAGTCGGGATAGCCCGCGAACTCGAAGTAGCCGCCGGTGCCGTACAGGTCCCGGGCCTTCTCGAAGCCCTTGCGGATCTTCTCCGCGTTGTAGACCTCGCCGGGCTTGATGTCGAACAGCGGCCGAAGCGCCGTGTCCTTCACCACCTTGTTGCCCGCGAACGCCACGGTGCCGACGCGGTACTTCCGCCCCTCGGTGACGGGAATCCGGAGCTCCACCCAGCGCGTCTTGCCGTCCTTCGAGTCCTCGAGCACCTTGGTCTCGGGCACCCCGACGCTCGCCCGCGGATACCCGTGGTCGCCGTACCACTGGACGATGCGGTCGGCGTCCTCGTCGAACTTGTCCTCGTGGTACGTGCCGCGCCCGCTGATGAACGAGAGCCACCAGGCGGGCTTGTTGTTCTTCAGCTGGCCGCGCAGCGTGCCGTCGCTCGCCGCCTTGTTCCCGACGAAATCGACGCTGCGGATCTTGACGACGGGGCCCTGGTCCACGTGGAACGTCAGGTGCACGAGCTTCGGCCCGCCCGGCATCGGCTCGATGTCGTGGGTGACCGTGGCGTACTGAAAGCCCTTCTCGCGCATCAGGTCGCGGATGACGCCCTCGACCTTCCGGATGAGGCCCGGGTCGATGAACGTGTCGAGCCGGATCTCGGCGCCCTGCTCCTTCAGCTTGTCGTCGATCTTGGAGGGCTCGATCTCCTTCGACCCGGTGTAGTCCACGATCTTGATGCGCTGGCGCTCCTCCATGTTGTAGGTGATCAGCTTGCCGATCACGCCGTTGGAGAAGACGTAGTTGTCGACCTCGATCGAGAGGTTGTCGAGGAAGTTCGTGCCCCAGAGGCGCTTGAAGTCCTCGTGCATGATCTGCTCGATCGACGCGTCGTACGGCACCCAGACGCCCTGCGAGGGCTTGCTGACGTGATCCTTCAGCTGGATGTAATAGAGGTAGGTCTGGATGTCGACGAGCGACGTGCCGCCCTGGGCCGCGAAGCAGGGGGCGAGCTGGTAGACCACCGGTCCCGATCCGTCGGGCGGCAGCACCGACGGCGGCGGGACCGGCACGCCGCACATCGTCGTCGTGGACGCCGGGGTCGAGGCGGATCCCGCCGCGGCGGGTGCCTGCGCCGACGCGGCCGACGCCTGGGACGCACCCGCGGGCGACGGTGCGGCGGTGCCCGGCGCCTGAGCCCAGGCCGGGGCGGCGATGGCGGCGATCGCGATCGAGACGCCCAGCGCGCGACGGAAATGCAACATCAACCCCTTAGTCTACCGGATTTTAGAACGCCTACCGGACTTTAGACGCCGGGGTGCGGTCCTGGGTCGGGCCCATGCGGGCCGTCTGCGCGCTGGCCTTGGGGGCGCTAGGCCAACCGGCGGCCGGCCGCCACGAGCCCGGCGGGGCGATAGGCGAGAACCCCCGCGTCGAGGTAGACCTCGATTTCGCCCCCCTGCAGGTGCCCGCGAATCAACTCCTCGGACAGGGGATCTTCGACGTAGCGCTGGATCGCCCGGCGCAGCGGTCGAGCCCCGTACGAGCGGTCCTTGCAGGTGACCTCGATGATCCAGTCCACGACCTCGGGCGTCAGCGCGATGTGCAGGTGCCGGTCCGTGAGGTTGTCGTTCAGCTGGTTCACGAGCAGCGCCATGATGCTCCGCAGGTCGTCGTCGGTCAGCGCCTCGAAGACGATGATCTCGTCGATGCGGTTGATGAACTCGGGGTTGAAGGTCCGCTTCACTTCGCCGAGCACCATGTCGGAGACGCTCTTGGAGATCTCGCCCGAGTCGGCCGACTGGAAGCCCATGGAGCTCTTCTTCTGGATGAAGCGCGCTCCGATGTTCGACGTCATGATGACGATCGTGTTCTTGAAGTTCACCCGGTTGCCGAGGCCGTCGGTCAGGTGGCCGTCCTCGAACACCTGCAGCAGGATGTTGAAGATGTCCGGGTGCGCCTTCTCGATCTCGTCGAGCAGGACCACGGAGTACGGGTTTCGCTTCACCTTCTCGGTGAGCTGACCGCCCTCTTCGTGGCCCACGTATCCGGGCGGGGACCCGATCAGCTTCGACACCGAGTGCTTCTCCATGTACTCCGACATGTCGAAGCGGATGAGCGCGTGGTCGCTGCCGAACAGGAAGTTGGCGAGCGCGCGCGCCAGCTCGGTCTTGCCGACGCCGGTCGGGCCGAGGAACACGAAGCTGCCCACCGGCCGGTTCGGGTTCTTGAGGCCCGCGCGCGAGCGGCGAATCGCCCGCGAGATGGCCGAGATCGCCTTCTCCTGGCTGACGACGCGGCGGTGCAGCTCCTGCTCCATGCGCAGCAGCTTGTCGCCCTCGTCCTGGTTGATCGACGCCATCGGCACGCCGGTCCACTTGGACACGACCTCGTCGATGTCCTGCTTGCCCACCACGACGCGTCGCGCGCTCGACTTGACGTCGAACTTCTCGCGCACGAACTGCAGGTTCTCGCGGGCGGTCACTTCCTGCTCGCGGTAGAACTGGGCCTTCTCGAAGTCCTTCTGGGAGACCGCGCTCTCCATCTGCTCGACGGCCACGCGGATGCTCTTGTTGATCTCGCCGAACTCCTCGCTGTAGCCCGCCTCGCGCAGCTTGGCGCGGGCCCCCGCCTCGTCGACCAGGTCGATCGCCTTGTCGGGCAGGAAGCGGTCCGTGATGTAGCGGTTCGACTGGTACACCGCCGCCTCGAGGGCTTCGCGCGTGAACTCCACGTGGTGGAAGCTCTCGTAGCGGTCCTTGACGCCGAGCAGAATCTGAATCGTCTCCTGCTCGCCGGGCGGGTCGACTTTGATCGCCTGGAAGCGCCGCTCGAGGGAGCGATCCTTCTCGATGTACTTCCGGTACTCGGCCGGCGTCGTCGCGCCGATGCAGCGGATCTCGCCGCGGCTCAGGGCAGGCTTGAGGATGTTCGCCGCGTCGAGCGAGCCCTCGGCCGACCCGGCGCCCACCAGCGTGTGCAGCTCGTCGATGAACACGATGATGTTCGGGTTGTCCGTGAGCTCCTTCATGATCGCTTTCAGGCGCTCCTCGAACTGCCCGCGGTACTTCGTGCCCGCCACGATGAGCGAGATGTCGAGCGCGAGGATCCGCTTGTCGGCCAGGAAGTGCGGTACGTCACCGAAGGCGATCTTCTGGGCGAGGCCCTCGACAATCGCCGTCTTGCCGACGCCCGGCTCGCCGATGAGCACGGCGTTGTTCTTGGTGCGGCGGCAGAGCACCTGCTGTACGCGCTCGAGCTCGTGCTCGCGGCCGACGAGCGGGTCGAGCTGGTTCTTCATCGCCGACTCGCTGAGGTCGCGGCTGAACTCGGCGAGCAGCGGCGTCTCCTTCGCCGCGCGTGTCAGCGTCGTCTTCTCGTTGAGGAGCTGGACGATGTCCTCGCGCACGGTGTTGAGCCGCATCCCCTTCTCCATGAGGATGGAGGCCGCCACCGAGCGCTCCTCGCGCAGGATGCCGAGCAGGAGGTGCTCGGTGCCGATGTAATTGTGAAGGAGGCGATCCGCCTCTTCCGCGGCGAACTGCAGGACGCGCTTCGTCTCGGCGCTGAAGGGCAGCTCGACCGAGGTCGAGACTTTTTCCCGGAAGACCGTCCGGCCCTCGATGTCCTTGCGGATGTTCTCCAGCGAGAGATGGGAACGGGCGAAGATGCGGCTCGTGAGCCCCTTCCCCTCCCGAATCAGACCGAGGAGGAGATGCTCAGTTTCAATCGAGACGCTGCCAAGCTGGCTGGCCTCGTAACGGGCGAAGAAAAGTACCTCGTCGCGCCCTCTCGGTATACCGTTCGAACATCCGAGGTACCTAGGTGAAAGCCGATGTGATTGTGGTCACGGGAACGCTAACCACAGTATACGGCATAGGCGCACCCCGGCCAACGACCAACTCGCATAAAGCGCTGGCATCATTAGGGTTCTCGACCCACACACGGGTGCCTGGCACCAGGCACGGGGTGCTAGGTGCTGGGGTGCAACTGTCCCGCTTCGAGGCGGAGCGTGCGGTCGCAGGCGGCGGCGAGGCGGGGGTTGTGCGTGGCGATGACCGACGTCAGCCCGAAGTCACGGTGCATCTCGCGGAGCAGCTCGTGCAGCGAGGCGGCCGTCGCCTCGTCCAGGTCGCCGGTCGGTTCGTCGGCCAGCAGCACCGACGGGTGCATGACGAGCGCGCGCGCCACGGCGACGCGCTGCTGTTCCCCGCCCGAGAGCGTGCCCGGGCGGTGGGTCAACCGCTCGGCCAGTCCGACGCGGGCGAGCAGCGCCTCCGCCCGCGGCCGCGCCTCGGACGGCGGAATGCGCGCGATCCGCATCGGCATCTCCACGTTCTCGAGGGCCGTGAACTCCGGCAGCAGGTGGTGGAACTGGAAGACGAAGCCGACGTGGCCGTTCCGGAAGGCGACGAGCCGGTCGTCGCGCAGACCCGTGACGACCGTGTCGCCGATCCGCACCGTTCCCGCGTCGACGCCATCGAGCCCCCCGAGGACGTGGAGCAGGGTGCTCTTGCCGACGCCCGACGCGCCGACGATCGCGACCATCTCGCCCGCCCCGACCTCGAGGTCGAGCTGGCGCAGCACGGTCAGCGGCCTGTCGGCCGTGCGGTAGCTCTTGACGATGCCGTGGGCCTCGATGAACGCCATGGATGTATCTGCGGCCTCAGGACCTTCCGCGTGCGTCGCGACGCCGGGCGGCCCGCACCTACTCGTATCTCAGCGCCTGCGCCGGGTCGAGGCGCGCGGCCTGGCGCGACGGATAGATCGTGGCCAGGAAGCAGACCACGAGGGCCGACACCACCACCACGGCGAAGTCGGTCGGCAGGACGCGGAACGGCACGTGCGACACCTGGTAGACCTCGGTCGACACCTTGATCACCTTGTACTTGTCGAGCACCTCGGCGAGGATCCAGCCGCTGGTGGCGCCGACCAGCGTGCCGGCAATCCCGATGAGCAGCCCCTGCAGCATGAAAATGGCCGTCACGCTCCGGGCGCTCGCGCCCATCGTCTTCAGGATGGCGATGTCGCGATGCTTCTCCATCACGAGCAGGATGAGCGAGGCGATGATGTTGAGCGCGGCGACCATCACGATGAGGCCGATCGTCAGCGAGATGGCGATCTTCTCGAGCGACAGCGCCGAGAAGAGCGCCTGGTTCATCTGCGCCCAGTCCTCGGTCAGATACTGGCTGCCGAAGGTGGCCGTGATGTCCTTCGCGACCGCCTGCGCGTTGAAGATGTCGTCGCACCGGAGCTGGATGAGATCCGGCTCGTCCTTGTCGAACAGCCGCTCGGCCTCGTGCAGCGAGACGAAGCCGTAGGTGTTGTCGATCTCGTACAGGCCGATCGAGAAGATGCCGGCCACGCGAAAGTGGTGCGGCACGATCCGCTCCCCGGCCGGCGTGAGGGTGCCGTGCGTCGTCAGCAGCGTGACGACGTCGCCGGTCGTGACGCCGAGCGACGCGGCCAGATCCGTACCGAGGACGATGCCCGGCAGCATCTGCGCCTCGGAGGCGCCCGGCTTGTCGGACGGCGCGAGGTCGTCCAGGCTCCCGGCCTTCATCGCCGTCGAGATGTCGGTCACGCTCGGCTCGAGCGCCGGGTCCACGCCCTTGATGGTCGCGAAGGCCTGCGTCGCGCCGGTGGACGAGACGAGAGCCTTGTCGAGGATCTCCGGAGCGGCGCCGACCACGTGCGGCAGGGTCCTGAGCTTGGCGATCTCGGCGTGATAGTCGGAGATGCCGTTCTGATCCCAGACGAAGATGTGCGGGTTGGAGCCGAGGATGCGATCCCGCAGCTCCTGCTGCAGCCCCGTCATGAGCGCGAGCGCGACGACGAGCGCCATCACGCCCACCGTGACGCCGAGCGTCGAGACGAGCGAGATCACCGAGATGAACGCCTGCTTGCGCTTCGCCAGCAGGTAGCGGAGGGCGATCTGCAGCTCGTAGGGCACGGTCATGTCCAGCCTACCCGCCCTTCTCCCGTCGCATCAGCGGAAACAGGATGACGTCCCGGATCGACGGACTGCCGGTCAGGACCATCACGAGGCGGTCGATGCCGAGGCCCTCGCCGGCGGCCGGCGGCATGCCGTACTCGAGCGCGCGGAGGTAGTCCTCGTCCATGGCGTGAGCCTCGAGGTCGCCGCCGGCGCGCTGGCGGAGCTGGGCCTCGAACCGCCGCCGCTGTTCGACCGGGTCGTTCAGCTCGCTGAAGGCGTTCGCCAGCTCGAAGCCCGCGATGTACAGCTCGAAGCGCTCGACCGTCTCCGGATCGTCGGGGCGCTGCTTGGCGAGCGGCGACACCTCGGTCGGGAAGTCGTAGACGAACGTCGGCTGGATCAGCTGGTCCTCGCACAGCGCTTCGAAGATCGCCGCGGCGATCTTGCCCGCGCCGTCGTCGGGCGTCACCTCGACGCCGAGCGCGGAGGCGAGCGCCGATGCCCGGGCACGGTCCCGGAGCTCGCCGGGGTCGACCTCCCGGTGCAGGCGCGCGCCCGCGGCCTGGCGCGCCGCCTCGCGCAGCGACAGGCGTGCGTACGGCGGCGCCAGCGAGATCTCGTGGCCATCGAAGCTCACGCGATCCGAGCCGATCGCCCCCCACGCCACCGCGTGCACCAGCGCCTCGGTCATCGTCATCAGCGCCCGGTAGTCCGAGTAGGCCTCGTAGAACTCCATCATCGTGAACTCGGGGTTGTGCTGCGTCGAGATCCCCTCGTTCCGGAAGTTCCGGTTGATCTCGAAGACCTTCTCGAGACCGCCGACCGTCAGACGCTTCAGGTACAGCTCCGGCGCGATCCGGAGGTACAGGTCCATGTCGAGCGCGTTGTGGTGCGTCACGAACGGGCGCGCGATGGCCCCGCCGGCGATCGGCTGCATCATCGGCGTCTCGACCTCGAGGTAGCCCCGGTCCGTCATGAAGGCGCGGATCGCCTGCACGACCCGGCTGCGCACCTCGAACACCCGCCTCGCCTCGGGATTCACGATCAGGTCCAGATAGCGCTGGCGGTAGCGGGTCTCGACGTCGGTGAGCCCGTGCCACTTCTCCGGCAGGGGCAGCAGGCACTTGGCCAGGAAGTGCAGCCTGGAGGCCCAGATCGTGAACTCGTTCGTCTTCGTCCGGAACAGGTGCCCCTCGATGCCGATCCAGTCCCCGAGGTCGAGGTGCGAGAAGATCTGGAAGTCGAGCGACGGCAGCGAGTCCTGCCGGACGTACGACCTGCACCCTCGCCCGGCCGTCGGACAGGACGAGGAAGTTGGCCTTGCCGAACGAGCGCATCGCCAGGATGCGGCCGCTCGTGACGGTCTCGACGCGCTCGGCGTCCAGAGCCTCGCGGGGACGGTCGCCGTAGTCGCCCACGAGTTCGCTCACAGTGTGGCGGCGGACGAACAGCCGGGGATAGGCCTCGACGCCGAGGCCGGCGATGGCCTCGAGGTTGGCGCGGCGCTGCTGGATCTGCTCTTCCTGTGAGGTCATGTCGAATCAGTCGATCTTCTTCCGGATCGCGTCGAGCATCCCGTTGATGAACTTCACGGCGTCCTCGGTGCTGAACGTCCGCGCCAGCTCGAGCGCCTCGTTGATCACGGCGGCCGGCGGAACCGCTCGATCGCGGAGCAGCTCGCACACCGCCATCCGCAGGATCAACCGGTCGACGATGGCCATGCGCTCGGGGCGCCAGCGCTCGCTCGTCTCCGCGATGAGGGCGTCGATCGCCGGCAGCCGCTCGACCGTGTCGCGCGCGAGGGCCGATGCGAACGTGCGCGTCTCGTCCGGCGGCGGCGTCTCGTCGGCCCACTGGAGATCGAGCACCGTCTCGATCGCCTGCTCGACCGGCACGCTGCCGACCTCGCGCTGGTAGAGGATCTGGAGGGCGGCTTCGCGCCCGCGACGCCGCGGGTCCTTCTTCACGGGCGCACGGGCACCCGGCCGCGGCCGTTCACTGCGCGATACCCCGGCGCGGCAGCTGGGCGAAGAGCGTCGCCATCTCGACGGCAGCGGTCGCCGCTTCCCAACCCTTGTTCGCGGGTCCGTCGCCCGCCCGCGCCAGCGCCTCCTCCGCCGAGTTGGTCGTCAGCACGCCGAACGCCATCGGCACGCCCGTCGCCGCAGCGGCCACCGTCAGGCCCTCCGAAACGGCCGACGCGATGTACTCGAAGTGCGGCGTCTCGCCCCGGATCAGACAGCCCAGGCAGACCACTGCGTCGACGCGCGCGCGCTCGGCGACCTGACGCGCGGCCAGGGGAATCTCGAAGGCCCCCGGGACGCGCACGAGCGTCACGTCGGCCTCCGCCACGCCCGCCGCCGCGAGGGCGGCGCGCGCACCGGTCGCCAGCCGGTCGGTGACGAACTCGTGGTACCGCGACACCACGATCGCGACCCGCAGCCCCGAACCCGATTGTGAACCTTCAATCGTTGGCATGAATCACTGGCGGCGGGGGCCGACCCTCACCGCGAACTGACGCCGATGCCTCGCCTCGGATCTCCATGTCCTCGACTCGGCATGGCCGCAGGCGCCCCGCGCTCCTCATGGGCGGCGGGGGCCGACCCTCACCGCGAACTCGTGCCGATGCCCGCCTGGCCTACCTGCCCTCGAACCTCGGCTTTCGCTTCTCGACAAACGCGCGCATGCCTTCCCGGCTGTCCTCGGTCGCCATTGCCAGACCGAACAGCGACGCCTCGAGGGCGCAGGCCTCCGCGAGCGGCAGGTCGAGGCCACGTCCGACCGCCTCCAGGATGTACCCGACGGCAACGGGCGCCTGCGCAGCCAGCTTCTCCGCCAGCGCGCGGGCCTCCGCCAGCAGCCGATCGGCAGGCACGACGTGATTGACGAGCCCGAGGCGCTCGGCGTCGGGCGCGAGGATCGGCGCGCCCGTCAGGAGCAGCTCGAGCGCGCGCGTCCGTCCGACGAGCCGCGTGAGGCGCTGTGTCCCGCCGTAACCGGGGATGATGCCGAGCGTGATCTCGGGCTGGCCCAGCCGGGCCGTATCCGCGGCCACGCGCAGCGTGCAGGCCATCGCCAGCTCGCATCCGCCGCCCAGGGCATAGCCGTTGATCGCTGCAATGACCGGCTTACCCAGGCGCTCGATCCGCTCGAACAGCGCCTGGCCGGCCAGGGCGACCTCTCGCGCCGCGGCCGGACCGAGCGCCGCCAGTTCCTTGATGTCGGCGCCGGCCACGAACGACTGGGGCCCGGCGCCGGTGACGATCGCCGCACGGACCTCGGCATCGGCGGCAATCGCCGCGAACGCCTCGCCGAGCTCGGCAATGGTCCGCGCGTTGAGCGCGTTCAGCACGGTCGGACGGTTGATCGTGACCGTCACGACGGCCCCCGCGCGTTCGACGATGAGGGTCTCGAAGGCCATGGGCGTCAGAGCGGGAACGGGTACATGAGCCAGCCGAGCACGATGGCGGTCAGCAGGAAGGCCCCGAAGATGATCCCGCCCAGGCGCAGCTGCTCGCGCGGGGTGTCGTGAGCCAGCACGGAGAAGACGAGCGACACGAAGAACGCAAAGACGACGAGGAGCGTGAAGTGGCTGTGTATCACTTCCGCCCCATCGCGATGTCGAACGCGTCGATGACCACCAGCACGTTCAGCAGGCCGGCGACGATCAGGAACGCGTTTCCATATTCGTACGTGACGGCGCGCACCTGGCCGGCGCCCCAGCCGAAGGCGCGCGCGAGGAAGTAGGCCACGCCGATGCCCATGTTGGCGAACGCCTCGAGCGCCACCAGCGGATCGGACGGCATCACGGGAAAGAGGCGCCCTTCGATGGCGAGGCCGAAGGCGAACATGACCAGGAGCGCGACGAGGAAGATCAGACCCTTCGACCGGCGCCCGAGCCACAGGTGGCCGGCGCCGGGAACGGCCCAGGCCGCCGCGCACAGGAGCACGAGGCCGCTGGTGTCCATCCGCTTGACGACAGGAGCGCGCACGCCCCGGTAGTTTACCTTAGACAAATTGCGCCACGCAGGATCCGCACCGAACCGCCGGCCCGCGCCTAGCCGGCGTGCGCATCCTCGGCCGCCTCGGCGATCGGACCGAAGTGCGCTTCGTAGCGCTGCTGGAACTCGCGCCACGTGTACGCGTGGCTCTGGCCGCCGAGGTGCTCGAGGGCGTAGGTCGCCGCCACGCTGCCGATCTGGGCACAGCGGTCGTAGGGCAGCCCCATCGCCAGGCCCTTCATCAGGCCGCCGCGGTACGCGTCGCCCACGCCGGTGGGGTCCACCACCCTCGTGGCCTGCACGGCCGGGACATCCTGGCGCCCTCCGCGCGTGAACACGGTCGATCCGTGCTCGCCGCGGGTGACGATCAGCGCGGAGGCGGACTCGACCAGGTCGGACTCGGCGAGGCCGGTCTTCTGGCGCAGGAGCTCGAGCTCGTAGTCGTTGCAGATCACCATCGTCGCGCCGATGGCGCCGGCCCTCAGCTCCTCCCCCGACATCCGCGCGCACTGCTGGCCGGGGTCGAAGATGTACGGAATCCCCATCGTGCGGCACTCCTCGGCGTACTGGACCATCGCCCCGGGATCGTTGGGCGACACGATCGCCAGCCCGCAGTCCGCGATCGTGCGGAACGAGAGCATGCCGGCGTCCGCCATCGCCCCGGTGTAGAAGGACGCAATCTGGTTGTTCGCCTCGTCGGTGCTGCAGAAGAACGAGGCGCAGAACTTCCCGTCGATCACCCGCACCTGCGACGTATCGACGCCGGCGGCTTCGAGCCAGCTCGCGTACTCGCCGAAGTCCTCGCCGGCAGTCGCCATGATGATCGGCCGCTCGCCGAGCAGCGCCAGCGTGTAGGCGATGTTCGGGGCGCACCCTCCGCGCCGCTTGTCCATCGAGTCGACCAGGAAGCTGAGACTCACACGGTTCAGGTGGTCCGGCAGGAAGTGCTCGGTGAACTTCCCCGGAAACGACATCAAGTAGTCGAAGGCGATCGAACCGGTCACGACAATGTTCATGGAATCCCCAAATTGTGCAGCGTCCGTCCCCGGCACCCTACGGCATGTACTTCCCGATGATTGGCTGCAGCGCCTTCTTCGTCGCCTCGGGGACCGCTTCCGGCCGCGTGATGATGGCCTGCGCCAGCGCGTCCTTGCAGGGGCACGTGCGCGGTCCCGAGAGGCGTCCCACGGCTTCGGCAATCGCCTTCTGGGCCGTCGAGGCGTTCTGCAGCAGGTTCGCCACGATCAGGTCGACGGTCACCGCGTCGTGATCGGGATGCCAGCAGTCGTAGTCGGTCACGAGCGCCAGCGTCGCGTAGCAGATCTCGGCCTCGCGGGCGAGCTTGGCTTCCTGCAGGTTCGTCATCCCGATGACGTCCATGCCCCACGAGCGATACAGCCGCGACTCGGCGAGGGTCGAGAACTGGGGCCCCTCCATGTTCACGTAGGTCCCGCCGCGGTGCACGGTCGCGCCGACGGCCTCGACCGCATCCGCCGCGATGTCCGACAGCACGGCGCAGACCGGGTGCGCGAACGCGATGTGCGCCACCAGGCCGCGGCCGAAGAAGGTGCTCACGCGCCCCTTGGTGCGATCGAAGAACTGGTCGGGCACGACGATGTCGAGCGGCTTGAGATCCTCCTTGAGGCTGCCGACCGCGCTCGCCGACAGGATCCGCTCGACGCCGAGCGTCTTGAAGCCGTAGATGTTGGCGCGGAAGTTGAGCTCCGACGGCGAGATGCGGTGGCCCTTGCCGTGGCGCGCCAGAAAGGCGACGCGCTTGCCGCGCAGGGTCCCCGTCAGGTAGGGGCCCGACGGATCGCCGAACGGCGTCGTGACGGTCTCCTCCTTGCGATCCGTCAGCTCCGCCATGTCGTACAGCCCGCTTCCTCCGATGATTCCGATCTCGATGTTCACGGCGGTCCTCATTTCTCACTGGCGCCGGGGCCTCACCCCCGGCGCGGACTGACTCATACGCGATCTATTTGGCCGGCTCGGCCTCCACCCGAGGCGTCCCGCCGTCGTCCACGATCCGCCCGGCGGCGACGTCGGGATCGTGATCGAAGAGCACGAGCAGCCGGCGGTCGATGGCCTCGCGCACGAACGCCTTCTTGGCGGCCAGCGTCTCGACGGGATACAGGTCGTAGCCCATGATCCACGCCGCCGCCAGGTGCGCACGCGTCGGCGCGAGATCCGCCATGTAGACCGCGCGAACGCCCTGCGACTCGATCATCACCATCTGGTGATCGCGCGTGTGCCCCCCGGTGCGGCGGACCCGCACGCCCGGCATGATCATGGCGTCGTCATCGACCAGCTGGAGCACGCCCGCCTCGGCGAGCGGCGCGAAGTTGTCGGCGCGGTAGCTCGCCTGGTTCCGCTCGTGCGGGTGTGTCGCGTCCTCCCACTCGCCCCGCCGCACGATGTACTGGGCCCGCGGGAACCTCGGCCGCAGGCGTCCGGAGGCATCCCGCCGCGTGAAGCCGCCCGAGTGGTCGAAGTGCAGGTGGGTGGCGAGCACGATGTCGATGTCCTCCGGCGCGAGGCCCGCCTCCTCGAGCGCGTGGTCGAGGTGGCGCGCGCGGTCCACGGCGTAGATGTCCTGGAACTTCGCCGTCTCCTTGTCGCCCAGGCCCGCGTCGACGATCATCGTCCTCGCCCCGCGGATGACGAGCGGGCGCATCGCCAGACGAATCCGGTTGCGGGCGTCTGGCGGCGCCGGCTTCTCCCAGAACGTCTTCGGGATCACGCCGAACATCGCCCCGCCGTCGAGGCCGAAGAAGCCGTCGTACAGCGAGAGGAGCTCGAGGTCGCCCACGGCGTAGCGGCTGACCCGCAGGGGCTCGCGGACCGGCGCGGCCCTCGGCTGCTTCAGCTCGACCAGGACGCCGTTGGCACTGGCCGGATGGATGAACGCGACGAGCGCGCCCTCGGCGCCCTGGCGCGGCTCGTCGTCCACCAGCCGGAGCCCGCGCGCGCGAACTGCGGCGAGTGCGGCCCGGATGTCCTCGACCCGCAAGGTGACGTGGTGCAGCCCCGGCCCACGCCTCGCAACGAACCTCGCGATCGGCGAGTCGGGCGTCGTCGCCTCGAGCAGTTCCAGGCTCGACCGTCCGACGGGGACGAAGTGGGCGCGCACGCCCTGGGACGCCACTTCCTCGGGCGGCTCGACGTCCAGCCCGAGCGCGTCGCGAAAGAAGGCCAGGGATGCGGCGAGGTCGGACACCGCGATGCCGATGTGATCGAGAGTCGCCTTCACGTCAACCTGCTGCCATCACGAAGCCACCGAGCCCGCGAAGAAGCACGGAGACATAACGTACAGGATTTTGATTCGGGTGTCTTCGGCGATGTCGTGCCGACGTCGGCCGGCCACGATCAGCGGGGGCACGCGCGGCCCAGGAGGTCGTCGGCCGCCGTGTAGGGATCGATCTCGCGCGCGGCCACGCGCTCGACGATCGCGTCGAGCTCGCCGGGGCGGAGAACGCTCGTCGTCAGGTGCTCCATGAACCGCCGCGACACGAGGTCCTGCAGACGGTGCTCCGCGCGCACGCGCCGCCGCGTGTGGTCGAGCTCCGCGTGGCGGTCGCGGAACGCCTCGATCGCCGCGACGAGGTCGGCCACTCCGGCGCCGGTCGTCGCGACCGTCTTCACGATCGGCGGCCGCCACGCCGATGCCCCGAACGCGACGAGCGCCAGATTGGCTTCGACGGCGGTCACCAGCGCGTCGGCGCCGTCGCGGTCGGCCTTGTTGACGACGAAGACGTCGGCGATCTCCATGATCCCGGCCTTGAGCGCCTGCACCTCGTCCCCCGTGCCCGGCACGAGCGTGACGACGGACACGTCGGCGGTCCGGACGATCTCGATCTCGTCCTGACCCACGCCCACCGTCTCGATGAGGATCGTCCGGGCGCCCCACGCGTCCAGTACGAGGGCCGCGTCCGCCGTGGTGCGCGCGAGGCCGCCCAGGTGTCCTCGCGTGGCCATGCTGCGGATGAACACGCCCTCGTCCTGCGTATGGGTCTGCATCCGCAGGCGGTCGCCCAGGATCGCGCCACCCGAGAACGGGCTGGAGGGATCGACCGCGAGCACGCCCACCTTGCCGCGCCGGCGGAACTCGACGGCCAGGCGATCGACGAGCGTGCTCTTGCCCGCGCCGGGCGGACCGGTGATCCCGACGAGGTACGCCGTGCCGGTGTCGGCGAAGATGCGCCGCAGGAGCGCCACCGCCCCGGGGCCCTCGTCCTCGACAATCGAGAGGGCGCGCGCCACGGCCCTCACGTCGCCCGCGCGCACGCGGTCCGCCAGCGCCGCCGTCACGCGAGCAGCTGCCTGGCGATCACCAGACGCTGGATCTCGCTGGTGCCTTCGCCGATCGTGGTGAGCTTGACGTCGCGGAAGAACTTCTCCGCGGGATAGTCCTTCACGAAGCCGTAGCCGCCGTGGATCTGGACGCAGTCGTCCGCCGCCCGGACCGCGATCTCGCTCGCATAGAGCTTCGCCATCGCCGACTCGCGCGTCGTCTTGACGCCGCGGTCCTTCATGTCGGCGGCCCGGTAGGTCAGGAGGCGCGCCGCCTCGATGCGGGTCGCATGGTCGGCCAACTTCCACTGGATCGCCTGAAAGCGGCTGATGCTCTGGCCGAAGGCGTGGCGATCGATCGCGTAGCGTCGGGCCGCCTCGAAGGCGCCCTGCGCGAGGCCGACCGACAGGGCCGCGATGCCGATGCGCCCCGCGTCGAGCACCCGCATCGCCTGCGAGAATCCCTGCCCCGCCTCGCCGATCAGCTGGCTGGACGGGATCCGGCAGTCCTCGAAGAGCACCTCGCTCGTGTCGCTGGCGCGCATGCCGAGCTTGTCTTCCTTCTTGCCGGCGGTGAAGCCCGGCGTGCCGCGCTCGACCACGAAGGCCGAGATGCCTCGCGAGCCGGCCGCGGGATCGGTGACGGCCATCACGACGAGCACGTGGCCGGCGCGGCCATGCGTGGTGAACGTCTTGGCGCCGTTCAGGAGCCATCCATCCCCGTCGCGCACGGCGGTCGTACGCATGCCGGCCGCGTCGCTGCCCGAGGTCGACTCGGTGAGCGCCCAGGCACCCACCTTCTCGCCTCGCGCGAGCGGCACGACGTGGGCGCGGCGCTGATCGTCGGAACCGAACGCCAGCAGGTGGGCGGTGCAAAGACCGTTGTGGGCGGCGACCGACAGCGCGACAGCAGGATCGACCCGCGCCAGCTCTTCGATGCAGAGGCAGTAGTCGACGGCGGACATCCCGGCGCCACCCCAGGTCTCGGGCACCTGGATGCCCATCAGCCCGAGGGCGCCGAGCTTCGGCACGAGCTCGGACGGGAAATGCTGGGCGGCGTCCCACTCGCGGACGTGCGGCCCAATCTCGGCCTCGGCGAACTCGCGGACGCTCTGCCGGAGCAGGTCCTGTTCCGGCGTGAGGCGGAAGTCCATGTTCCGCTTCACTTTACCACTAGTGGTGCAGCCGGACGGGATGCGCCGCCCGCCGCGGGGCTAGCAGTACACCGTTACGCGGAAGCTGCCCCGGTTCTCCGGCCAGCGGTCGTCGTTGATCCCGAGATAGAGCCGGCCCGTCGCGCGGATCCGAATCGGTCCCTGGTCATCGCCGATGAAGAACGGATCGCTGCCGGCCCCGACCCGCCCGATGAGGGACCCGGCCGGGCGTGTCGGGATGGGACGCGCGGGGTTGTCGGGCGAGTTCTTCTCGCCGGCGGGACCGTCGTTGCGCCCGTCGCGCCAGCGCACCTTGCCGGTCGCCGTGAAGTAGACGACCTGCCCGGCGCGCACGTCGAGACTGCTGTCGTTCCACGGCCGACGGCTGTCGACGTCCACGACGCGCTCGCGCAGGCCGCGCGGCCGCGCCGCCGGGGCGTCGCGGGCGTCGCGATCGTCGCGCGCGCCGTCGAGATCGATCGACCGCACCGCGTCGCGATCGACGTGAATCCGGTCCCGTCCGCCGAAGGGCCCGTTGCGCACGACCTCGAACTCGACATCGTCGTCGCGCACGGCAATCAGGCGGCCGTCGAGCCGGCGGCCGTCGCGCAGATAGAGGGTGTCCGCCGAGAGTACCCCCGTGCACAGCAGAGCGAGCACGGTGCCGGTCAACAGTCGAGCCTTCATCCTGGCGCTCCTGATGTGAAGGGACGTGCGTCAGCCCGAGTCATTCTATGATGGGGCGGGGACAATCGATGACACGGATACAGCGAATGGGACTCTGCGTCCTGGCGTGCACGCTGGCGGCCGCCCCGGCGCACGCGGACATCACGGGATTCATCGGGGCCAACACGACGCCGGCGAACCGCAGCGTCAGGGGCGTCGCCGTCGGCGGCGGTCTGCTGGTGGTGGGCTTCGAGTTCGAATACTCGACGACCACGGAGGACGCGGCGGCCAGCGCACCGTCCCTCCGGACAGGGATGGGGAACGTCCTGCTGCAGACGCCGGTGGCGATCTTCGGCATCCAGCCGTACTTCACCATCGGCGCGGGGCTCTATCACGAACGGCTGGGCAGTCAGTCCGACACCGGCTTCGGCACGAACACCGGCGGCGGCGCGAAGATCACCCTCGTCGGCCCGCTGAGGCTGCGCGTCGACTATCGCGTCTTCGTGCTGGGCAGCGGGGCGCAGGCCTCGCCTGCGCATCGGATCTACGTCGGCCTGAATCTGGGACTCTAGGAGGTCGAGCGGGCAGGGCGCCCGCCCGACTGCCCTTCTGTCGAAGATCGGGCTCGACTACTTCGACAGGTCCGCGACCAGCTTCAGATTGACGAAGTTCTGCCCGGAAGCGTACGCGTCCGCGTACTGCTGGTACAGCTGCTGGACCTGATCCGGGAATCCCTCGGCCAGAATCGTCGACACCGTGTAGTCGGCGTTCGGCACGGCCGGGTCGATGATGAACACGTAGAGCACCGTGTTGTTGGCGGCCGGATCCGGGGACTTGAACACCTTCCAGCTCGCCGCCTGCTGCCGGCGTTCCGGCTTGTCGCTCTTCTGCAGGGCTTCCTTGAGCTTCTGAATCACCGCTTCGAAGTCGGCGGTCTTGTCGGGCTTGATGAAGTTGAGCACCATGCCGGCGTCCGACCCGAAGACACGCTTGGTCGCAGCGGCATCCTGTGCACGCGCGGGCAGGGCCGAGAGCACACAGGCGACAATCACGGCGGCAATCCATCCGCACCGGCCCGCGCCGGCGGGGACGATTGGGGTTCGAAACATTGAGGCCTCCTTCGCCAAAGGGTGGTTACTTTAACGTACTCGGGGCTACACGAAAACCATCATGACTTCGTTCGCGACCAGCATGCCCCGCCGGGTGAGGCGCAGCCGGTCATCGCCGTGCACCAGCCATCCCCCCTCCACAAACGGTTGCAGGTCCGCACCGTGCCGGCGCCACACGTCCACGCCGTAGCGGTCCCGCAACCCGGCCAGGTCCACGCCGTCGGTCAGGCGGAGCCCCGTGAAGAGGGCCTCCCCCAGGCGCTCGTCGGCCCCCAGAGGCCGCACGTCGATGCCGACCGCCTCGCCGCGCCCCACGCGGGCGATGTACTCGTCGGTGGCGGCCACGTTCTTCCATCTGACACCGTCCAGCGTCGAATGGGCTCCGCATCCCAGGCCGATCCACTCCCCGTCCTCCCAGTACTTCAGATTGTGCCGGGACCGGCGGCCCGGACGCGCGACGTTGGAGATCTCGTACTGCGCGTAGCCCGCCCGGTCCAGCCGGTCCAGGGCGCGAAGGTACATTTCCGTCGCCTCCTCGTCCGGCGCCTGTGCCCACGCCGCCCGCGCCATCTCCTCCCGAAGCGGCGCGTTCGGGTACAGCTCCAGGAGGTAGAGCGACAGGTGTTCAGGGGCGAGATCGATGGCCGTCTCCACCGACTCGAGCCACTGATCGGCACGCTGTCCCGGCAACCACATCATCAGGTCGAGACTGAGGTTGTCGAACCCCGCCTCGCGCGCCTCGACGACCGCCGCCCGGGCCCGCCCGGCGCTGTGGAGCCGCGACAGCCGCCTCAGCTCCTCGTCCCGGAAGGACTGGACGCCGAAGCTCAGACGGGTGACGCCGGCCGCACGGTACGCCGCCAAGCGTTCGGACGTCACGGTCTCCGGATTGGCCTCCATCGTGACTTCGGCGTCGGCCGACACGGCGAAGTGCGCGCGGCAGGCGCCGATCAACCCGGCGATCTCCGAGGGCTCGAGCAGGGACGGCGTGCCTCCGCCGAAGTAGATCGTGTCGGCGGCGCGCCCCCGGGCGGCGTGCCCGGCGATCTCCCGCTCGAGCGCGGCGACGTACCGGACCTTGAGCCCGTCATCCATGAGGCCGCGGTTGAAGTTGCAGTAATTGCAGATGGCCGAACAGAAGGGCACGTGCAGGTACAGGCCGGGCACGGGGTGGGGGGGGATTGAGGGTTCGGGGGGCATGGGGACGGGTGGAGTGGTGTGGTGCAGTGGGGGTGATGTGGTGATGCGGTAATGGGGCGAGGGATGGGCGCCGTCAGGGCATGACGCTCCACCGCCCCGTCACCACATCCTAGGACCCCGCCCTGCCTCCCGGCCACTTCAGGTCGGCCTTCCCGTCGCGCATTTCGGCCTTGGCCTGGCGCGTCGTCCGGCCCGGCAGCGTCTTGTCGCGGGGCTTCAGCTTCCAGAGGCGCCACAGGTCTTCGTCGGTCGCGTTGGCCGGCTTGTCGGTGTCGCGGAAATCGGCGGCGTCGACCTCGACAATGGCGCACATCTCGTGCAGGCGGGACCGCATGCGGAAGCCGATGCGGCCCAGGAGCGAATTCGGATCCGTCTGATCCGGGACGTCCGAGTAGTTCGACGTGAAGAGCGTGAGTCGCCGCTGGTTGTACCGCGTGTTCACGATCAGGTTCATCGTCTCTTCGACCCAGTCGGTCGGCCGCTCGGCGCCAAGGTCGTCGAGGACGAGGAGCTCCGCCTCCATCACGGGCCGGATCACGCTCACCTCGCTGGTCCGGACGACGGGGTCGTAGGTGCTGCGGATCGTCCGCAGCAGGTCCCGGGTGTCGCAGAAGAGGCCGGTGGCGCCGGTGCGGGCGATCGCCTCGCGGAGGATGCCCACCGCGATGTGCGTCTTCCCGACACCGGCCGGGCCGAGGAGCAGGAGCCCTCGCTCGGACGAAGGAAACGCGTCGAGAAACCGGCGGCCGGCGGCGACGGCCGCGACGAGCGACGGATTGTAGACCTGGAAATTGTCGAGCGTGCAGTGCCGGTAGCGGGCCGGGATCGACGCGCCCGCCAGGTGCTCCGACGCGACGCGCGCGCGCCAGCAGTCGCAGCGCGCCACCCGGCGCGGGCCGGAGCCGGATGGATCGTCGACCGGCTTCCAGCCGGTGTCATCGCAGTACGGGCATGCCATGTTCAGTGGAGGTGCACGAAGAGAATACAACGAACGACGAGGCGGCGGAACGGCGGCACGCAGGAATCGGGGCGCGCAGACAACGACCGAGAGGCCGCGCTAGCCGTGCGAGGTCGACTTGCGCGGCGCTTCGTCGCTCGTCGGGGCGGGCTTGCGCTCGCTGCGCACCAGATCGGTCGGCGACGACTTGACGAGGGCCGTGGACAGACGCTGCTCCCAGTCGTCGATGCCGCGGGAGAGCTCGTGCTTGACGTACTCCATGAATTCGTTCACTTCGTGCTGCATGCGCTCGATCTTCCGTCGCATGTTCAGGATGATCTCGACGCCGGCGAGGTTGACTCCGAGATCTCGGGTGAGTGACAGAATCGTCTCGAGCTGCTCGAGATCCTCTTCCGAGTACAGCCGCGTGTTGCCCTCGGTGCGCGACGGCTTCAGCAGGCCTTCCCGCTCGTAGAGGCGCAGCGTCTGCGGGTGGATGTTGTACTTCTGCGCGACCGCGCTGATCATGTAGTACGCCTTGCCGGGTTTCTTCATGGCCATCGCGTCCTAGCCGGTCGGTCCGGTCTTCCCCGCCGCCCCGGCGTCCAGCAGGTTACGGCGCACGTCCTCGTGGTTGATGCGGCCGAATTCGCGCAGCAGTTCCTTTGAGCGCTCGTCGAGAAGCCGCGGCAGCACGAGCCGGACCTCGACGACCAGGTCGCCACGGCGGCCGTCGCGCGGCGACGGCAGGCCCCGTTCGCGGATCCGGAACCGCTGGCCCGACTGCGTGCCGGGCGGCACGCGCAGGCGGGCCGTGCCGTCCGGCGCCGGCACCTCGACCTTCGCCCCGAGCGCCGCCTCGTGCACCGCGACCGGCACGACGATCCGAAGATCGTCGCCGTCCCGCTGGAAGACGGGATGCGCCGCCACGTGGATCGTGATGTAGAGGTCGCCGGGCTCACCGCCGTTGCGGCCCGCGTGGCCCTTGCCCGGCACGCGGACGCGGGCGCCGTCGGCGAGGCCGGGAGGCACGTTCACCGAGAGGTTCTCCACCCGCGTCTCGACCTGCTGGCCGCCGCACTGGATGCACGGCTTCTGGCGCTCGGCGCCCGTGCCGCCGCAGTGCGGGCACGGCTTGGAGAACACCATGTGCCCCCGCGCCGACCGGAGGGTGCCCGTGCCGTGGCAGCGCGGACAGACCGCCTCGGCAACCGGAAGCGCGCCAGAGCCACCGCAGACGCGGCAGCGCTCCTGGCGCGTCACGGTCAGCATCCACTGCCCCCCGCGAATCGACTCGTCGAAGCGGATCGTCAGCGCCTGGTGCAGGTCGGCGCCCCGGACCGGCTCGGAGACCGGCGCCCCGGCGTGGCGCTCGCGGAGGACGTCGGCGAACAGGTCGCCGAACGTCGAGGCCGCCGCCCCGCTCGCGCTCGCCGAGAAGTCGAAGCCCTCGAAGCCGAACGCCGTCGGCCCCGGCGCGTCCCGCCGCGAGCCCGCGTCGTACCGCTTGCGGCGATCGGGATCGCTCAGCGTCTCGTAGGCCTCGGCGATCTGGCGGAACTGCGCCGCCGCGCGCCGGTCTCCCGGGTTGATGTCGGGATGACACTGACGCGCGAGACGGCGGTACGCCCGCTTGATCTCCTCCGCGGTCGCCCGCTCGATCCACGCCGAGGATGATGTACAGGTCGATCATCACACCGGCGAGCTAGTTGCCCTTCCCCTCGTCGACGACTTCGGCGTCGATGACGTCGCCCTTCGGCGTCTCGCCACCGCCGGTCGAGGCGGCTCCGGGCCCGGAGGACGCGCCGCCGCCCGGCTCCGACGGCCCGGCGCTGGCGCTCTGTCGATAGAGCGCCTCGGCGGCCTTGTGCTGGGCCTGAGTGAGCTCGTCGAGCGCCCGCTGCACGGCGGCCGAGTCGCCGCCCTCGTTGGCGGTCTTGGCGCGCTCGATGGCCGACTCCACCGCCTGCCGCTCGGCGGCGGGCAGCTTGTCGCCGGCATCCTGGATCATCCGCTCGGCGGCGTAGACGGCCTGGTCGGCGCGGTTCCGCGCCTCGATCTCCTCGCGCCGCTTGCGATCCTCGTCGGCGTGCGACTCGGCCTCCTTCATCATCCGATCGACTTCGTCCTTGCTGAGGCCGCTCGAGGACGTGATCGTGATCTTCTGCTCCTTGCCGGTGCCGAGGTCCTTGGCCGACACGTTCACGATGCCGTTGGCGTCGATGTCGAACGTGACTTCGATCTGCGGCACGCCGCGCGGGGCCGGCGGGAGACCCACCAGGTGGAACTTGCCGAGCGTGCGGTTGTCGCGCGCCAGGGAGCGCTCGCCCTGGAGCACGTGCACCTCGACGCTCGTCTGGCTGTCGGAGGCCGTCGAGAAGATCTCGCTCTTGCGCGTCGGGATGGTCGTGTTGCGCGAGATGAGCGTCGTCATCACGCCGCCCATCGTCTCGATGCCCAGCGACAGCGGCGTCACGTCGAGGAGCAGGAGGTCCTTGACGTCGCCCGCGAGCACGCCGGCCTGGACCGCCGCGCCGACGGCGACCACCTCGTCCGGATTCACGCCCTTGTGGGGTTCGCGCCCGAACAGCTCCTTGACAATCGCCTGCACCTTCGGGATGCGCGTCGAGCCGCCGACCAGGACGACCTCGTCGATCTTGGACAGGTCGACGCCGGCGTCGCTCAGCGCCTGCTTGGTCGGCGCGACGGTCCGTTGCAGCAGGTCGTCGACGAGCTGCTCGAACTTCGCGCGCGTGAGCTTCATCTGCAGGTGCTTGGGCCCGGTCTGGTCGGCGGTGATGAACGGCAGGCTGATGTCGGTCTCGAGCACGGTCGAGAGCTCCATCTTCGCCTTCTCCGCCGCCTCCTTCAGGCGCTGCAGCGCCATCCGGTCCTTGCCGAGATCGATGCCGTCGGTCTTCTTGAACTCCGCGATGATCCAGTCGATGATGCGCTGGTCGAGGTTGTCGCCGCCGAGGTGGGTGTCCCCGTTGGTCGCCTTCACCTCGACGACGCCCTCGCCCACCTCCAGGATCGAGATGTCGAAGGTGCCGCCGCCGAAGTCGTAGACGGCGATCGTCTCGTCCTTCTTCTTGTCGAGGCCGTACGCCAGGGCGGCCGCCGTCGGCTCGTTGACGATGCGCATCACCTCGAGGCCGGCGATCTGGCCGGCGTCCTTGGTCGCCTGGCGCTGGGCGTCGTTGAAGTAGGCCGGCACGGTGATGACCGCCTTGGTGACGGGCTGGCCCAGATACTCCTCCGCGGCCTGCTTCAGCTTCTGCAGCACCATCGCCGAGATCTCCGGCGGCGAGAGCTGCTTGTCCTGGGCCTGCACGCGCACGTCGCCGTTGCTGGCGCGGAGCACGCGATAGGGCACCATCTTCATCTCCTCGCTGACCTCGTCGTACTTGCGGCCCATGAACCGCTTGATCGAGAAGATGGTGTTCTCGGGATTGGTCACCGCCTGGCGCTTCGCCACCTGGCCGACGAGTCGCTCGCCCGTCTTGGCAAAGGCCACGACCGACGGCGTCAGTCGGCTCCCTTCCGGGTTGGTGATGACGACGGGCTCGCCGCCTTCCATGACGGCCACAACAGAATTGGTGGTGCCCAGGTCGATGCCGATGATTTTGCTCATTGGAGTCCTCGTGAGCGCGTCTCGAGCGCCCGTCCCCGTTCAGGATTGATATCAGATGAAGTATAAAAGTTGAGTATGCTCAACGCAAGTGCGACCGTAAGTCGTTGTAAAATCGGCGTGCTATACTCGAATTGTCAGTCACGCCTGTCTGAAGCTCTTGGGTGACGCCATGGTTCGCCGCGTTCGGCTCACGGGACGGGTACTGGTCCTGTCGGCCTCGGTCGCGCTGCTCCCGACGGCCGCCCGTGCCCAGGACGTTCCCCCGCCGTATGTCGCGGTGCTCGACGGCCAGGCGTCGCTCATCCACGGCGACCAGTCCGACAACATCTTCGTCAACGCACCGCTCGTCGCCGGCGACCGGCTGGAGACGGCGAGCGGCCGCGTCGACATCCTGTTTCCCGACGGCACCACGCTGGACCTCGACGAATCATCCCGACTCGATATCGAGTCGCCGACGCTCTTCCGCCTGATGGCCGGACAGCTGCTCCTGACCGTGGGCGGCGTCCCGGGCGCGGCGCGCGGCGTGCCCTACCAGGTCGACACGCCGCAGGCGAGCATCGCCACCGCGGGTCCCGGGGCGTACCGGGTCTCCGCGATGCCGTATGCCGACGGTCCGCTCACCCAGCTCGCGGTCCTGCGGGGCACGGCGACACTCGCCACAGACCGCGGCAGCGTGCGCGTCGACGCCGGCCGCCTCAGCCTGGCGGGCGACCATGATCAGCCGTCGATGCCGCAGCCGTTCAACACCGCACGCGTCGACGCCTTCGACCGCTGGACGGCCTCGATTCGCGACAGCCGCGTCGCGACGGCGAGCGCGCGACGGTACCTGCCTCCGGAGCTCCAGATCTACGGGAGCGTCCTCGACCGCAACGGCGACTGGCGGTACCTCTCGCCGTACGGCTACGTCTGGTACCCGCGCGTCGTGTCGACGTGGCGGCCGTACTACTTCGGCCGCTGGGCGCCCTATCCGGGATACGGCTGGACGTGGATCGGCACGACGATCTGGAGCTGGCCGACACACCACTACGGCCGCTGGGGCTTCACGGCCGGCTCGTGGTTCTGGATTCCCGATCGCCGCTGGGGGCCGGGCTGGGTGTCCTGGGCATCCGCGCCCGGCTACGTCGGCTGGTCGCCGCTCGGGTTCGACGGCTCGCCGGTCTTCGCGCTGACGGCCAGCCTCGCCATCGTCCAGCCCGATACGGGCTGGGTGTTCGTCGCGTCGGACCACTTCGGCCGGGCGTGGTACGCGGACCGGTTCGCCGTCGCGCCGCGCTCCCTGCCGCGCGGTGCCCGCTTCGTCGCGCGGAACGACGCGCCCGTGCGACTGCCCTCGCGACCGGAGCCACCGTCGCGCGTCGGCATCCACGCCGGGCCGCCGACGGGCCTCCGATCGCCGGGTGGCGTGCACGCCATCGAGCGCGGTCCGGTCGGCGGGGCGCCGGGAGGCGCGCCGCCAGGCGACGGCTCACGGCGCCAGCGCCAGCTCGCGCCCGCCCCAGGCTTCCGCGGACCGCAGACGGCCCAGCCGCGATTCGAGGTCGGAGGCCCCGACGGGCGGCGTGGGTCTGCCGACGAGAACCGACAGCCCGGCATCGGGAGCCCGGCACCGCCGCGCCGCGAGCCAGGGGCCCGGCCCGACCGCGCCGCGCCGCGCGCGACGCCGCACGACGATGCCGCTCCGCCGTCGTCGCACGAGGAACGGGCCGCTCCCAAGCGCGGCGGGTCCGACCGCGGCAACGGGAAAGCCCGGCCGCGGCCTCAGTAAACGGACGGGCTCGCTCGGGCTCCGGACTCGTCGCGGCCGCACCGGGATGGCGGACTCGCCGGAAGCCTCGCGCCCGAAGGCCGGAGCCTTTGGTACACTACCGGCGTGGCGCGCTACGTGGTCAGGTTCGCCCGCACGGCGGTCATCGTCGCCTTGTTCGTCGTGGCGGCGCTGCTCGGCATCGCGAGCGGCGTGCTCTTCGCGTACGCGGGCGACGTCCCGGAGATCGCGACCCTCGACAACTACGCGCCCAACACGATCACCCGGGTCCTCGGGGCCGACGGGCAGCCGATCGGCGAGTTCTCGGTGGAACGCCGGCTCGTCGTGGGCTATGACGACATCTCTCCGTGGCTTCGCGAAGCGCTGATCGCCGCCGAGGACAAGGGCTTCAACTCGCACTTCGGCGTCAGCGTGACCAGCATCGCCGCCCGGGCGGTGCGCGACGTGCTCGAGGAGCTCGAGGACATCGTGACGGGCCGGAAGACGCGGCCGTACGGCGGCAGCACCATCACCCAGCAGCTGGCGCGGGCGGTGTTCGCGAAGGACATCGGCTTCCGGCTCGGCGACACCAGCATCGAACGCAAGATCAAGGAAGCGATCGTCGCGATCGAGATCGAGAAGCGCTACACGAAGCCGGAGATTCTGACCTTCTACGCCAACCAGGTGCCCTTCGGCCACGGCGCCTACGGGGTGGAGTCGGCGGCCCGGATGTACTTCGGCAAGCACGCGAAGGATCTCGACCTGGAGGAGGCCGCGCTGCTCGCCGGCATCATCCAGGGACCGGCGCGCCTGAGCCCGTTCGTCAACATGGACGCCGCGTTGAACCGCCGCGCGTACGTGCTGCAGAACATGGTCGAGACGGGCTACATCACGCAGGCCCAGGCCGACGCGGCCAAGAAGCGCCCGGTCCAACTCAACGCGGCACCGCACCCCGATCAGGGCAGCGACATCGCGCCGTTCTTCGTCGAGGAGGTCCGCCAGCACCTCGAGGAGAAGTACGGTGCCAAGGCCCTTTACGAGAACGGCCTGGTCGTCACGACCACCCTGGACGCCAATCTGCAGAAGGCGGCCAACGAGGCGGTCGATGCCGGCCTCCGCCGGATCGACAAGCGCCGGGGGTGGCGTCACCCCGCGGAGAACGTCCTTGCGGGCGGCAAGTCGATCGACGCGTACCACGACGATCGCTGGGACCTGCCGATCAACAAGGGCGACATCGTGCCCGCGGTGGTCGAGGCGATCGGCACGCCGGCGTCCCCGAGCGGGGCGCGGCTGCGCATCGGCCAGTACTACGCCGATCTGGAGCGGCCCGGGTTCGCCTGGACGGGGCGGACGATGGCCTCGAGGCTCTTCAAGGTCGGCGATCTGATCCAGGTCGCCATCACCGACATCGATCCGGCGACGGGCAAGGCGTCGGTCACCCTCGAGCAGACGCCCCAGGTCGAAGGCGCCCTGCTCGCCATCGACAACCGGACCGGACAGATCCGCGCGATGGTGGGCGGCTACAGCTTCGACCGCAGCAAGTTCAACCGCGCGGTGCAGGCCTACCGCCAGATCGGGTCCACCTTCAAGCCGATCATCTACACGGCGGCGATCGATCGCGGCTACACGCCGGTCTCGATCATCGTGGACGAGCCGACGCAGTGGACGCTGCCGAACGGCGACGTCTACGCCCCGCAGAACTACGAGCTGGACTTTCTGGGGCCCATCACGCTGCGCTTCGCGCTGGAGCACTCCCGGAACGTCGCCGCCGTGAAGATGATGGACACGCTCGGCCCGGAGACGGTGCTCGGCTACGCGAAGCGATTCGGGCTCACGGAGAACTTCCCGCCGTACCTGTCGATCGCGCTCGGCGCGGGCGACGCCACGCTGCTCGAGATGACCAGCGCCTACACCACCTTCCCGAACGGCGGCGTCCGCATGACGCCGACCTCCATCCTCTCGGTGCGCGATCGCGACGGGAACCTGCTGGAGCAGGCCCGCTCCGAGGCCCACGACGTGATTCCGGCCGACACCGCCTACGTGATGACGAGCCTGCTCGAAGGCGTCGTGCAGCGGGGTACGGGCGCCGCGGCGGCGAGCCTCGGCTGGCCGCTGGCCGGGAAGACGGGCACGGTCAACGACAACACGGACGCCTGGTTCATCGGGTTCGATCCGAACATCACCGTCGGCGTGTGGGTGGGGCTCGACGAGAAGAAGCCGATCGGCGTCGGCGAAACGGGCGCCGTCGCCGCGCTCCCGATCTGGATGGACTTCATCAAGGCGTACATCCAGAGCCAGCCCGATCCGAGCGATCCGCCCAAGTTCAACGTCCCGGGCAACATCGTCTTCGTACCCGTCGACGAGCAGACGGGCGCCCTCCGCCCGGAGGGCATGCCGGGTTCGATCGTCGAGACGTTCATCTCGGGCACCCAGCCGGGCGCCGGCATCGCCGCCGGCCTGCTGCACTAGAGCGTTTTCGAGATCGACGTCGCCCCGAGATCGGTGCCGCCCGAGATCGGTGTACCCGCGGACCTTCAGGTCCGCCAACGCGACGCCGACCTGAAGGTCGGCCGCCACCGCGAAACGAAAACCACTTTAGCGGGCCGCCGAGACCCGCAGCCGCCGCAGGACGCGGTCCACGGCCTGCCGCGCTTCCGGGAGCCCGAAGGCCAGCGTCAATCCCAGGAACACGAGGCCGTAAGGTCCGAGCACGAGCACCGCGATGATCACCGGATGCCAGGCGGGCAGCGAGAGCTTCGCGGCCCACGCCACCCCCACCGCGACCAGGGCCGCCAGCCACAGCTGCGAGGTGTACCGCAGGGGCAGCCCCGTCCGTCCGATGCGCCGGTTAAGCGCGCGGCGGAGCAGGTAGAACTCGATCCAGCCGGACAGCCCGGCCGACCCTGTCAACCCGACGGCGCCCCAGACCGCCGGAATTCCGAGCGCCCGGGGCAGAGGAAAGGCGCACAGGTATCCCAGGACGGTCGTGCAGGAGACCCGCACGATGGCGAACGCGAGCGGCGTACGCGTGTCGCGGAGCGCGTAATAAGTCGACTGATAGAGGCGGCCCAGCGTCGAGGCGAGGAGCCCGACGGACGCGCCCGCCAGAATGCCCCAGACGTAGACGGCATCGGCGTGCCGGAAGCGTCCCGTCTGGAGCAGCGCGGCCGCGATGACGTCGCCGAGTCCGAGAAACGCGACGGCCGAGGGCACGACGAAGAGCGCGATCTGTCGCAGGCCGGCGTCCAGCCGGGCCCGCAGCGGCTCGGTGGCCTGCTCACCCACCGCCACACCGGACATCGCGGGCAGCTCGGCCGCCGCCACCGACATCCCGAACAGACTGATCGGCAGCGTGTAGAGGAGCTGGGCGTTCGAGAGACCGGTCACCGCCCCGGTCGGCAGCAGGCTCCCCAGCAGGGCGTCGACGTACGCGCTCACCTGCACAACGCCGCGGCTGATGAACACCGGCACGAAGTTGCGGGCGACCTCGCGGACGTGCTCCGACACCACGTCGAGCGCCAGGCGCAGCTCCGGGGCGACACGAACGACGACCGGCAGCTGCACGGCAAACTGCAGCACGCTTCCGCCGACCGAGCCCCACGCGAGGATCACGGCCAGCCTCGGCAGCGGGGTGCCGGGTCCGAACATCACGAGCGTCGTGATCATCGCGAGGTTCCAGACCACCGGCGCCGCGTAGGAGAGCAGGAAGCGATGATGACTGTTGAGAACGCCGAGGCACCAGGCCGACAGCACGAGCGTCCCCGCGCCTGGAAAGAGGATCCGGACGATGATGATCGTGAGCGCGCGCTTGTCGCCGGTGAAGCCCGGCGCGATGGCCCTGATGAGCAGCGGCGTGGCCACCACGCCCACCAGGACGATGAGGCTCACCGAGAGCGCGAGCAGCGACGCGACGGCGCCGGCCACGCGGTCGGCCTCGCGATTCTCGCCGCGCGCCACCAGACCGGCGTAGACGGGAATGAAGGACGCCGACAGGGCGCCTTCGCCGAAGAGGTTCTGCAGGAAGTTCGGAATCCGGAACGCGGCGTTGAAGGCGTCGGCGGCATCGGACCGCAGGCCGAAGTCGTACGCGAACACGCGCAGCCGCACCAGGCCCGCCAGCCGGCTGCCGAAGATCCCGGCCGCCACGAGCACCGCCGCCGCCCGTCCGGTGCGCCTCGTCCCGGGCTTATTCAAGGTCGTCCGGAGTCGCCTCGCCCAGGGTGCCGCTGGCCCGCTGCATGAGGTAGGCCTTGATGAACTGGTCGATGTCGCCGTCGAGCACGCGCGTGACGTTCCCCACCGACTCCTTCGTCCGGTGGTCCTTCACCAGCTGGTACGGGTGGAGCACGTAGGACCGGATCTGGCTGCCGAACGCGATGTCCTTCTTGGTGCCGCCGATCTGATCGAGCTTCGCCTGCTGTTCCTTCGACCGCAGGTCGTAGAGGCGCGCCTTGAGCACCTTCATCGCGGAGTCGCGGTTGCGATGCTGCGATCGCTCGTTCTGGCACGACACCACGATGCCCGTCGGCAGGTGGGTGATGCGCACCGCGGAGTCCGTGACGTTCACGTGCTGGCCGCCGGCACCGCTCGACCGGTACGTGTCGATGCGAATGTCCTTGTCCTCGACCTCCACGTCGACGTCCTCGGGCAGCTCGGGCCAGACGAACACCGACGCGAACGACGTGTGCCGGCGCGCCGCCTGGTCGAACGGAGAGATACGCACCAGCCGGTGCACGCCCGCCTCGGCCGACAGCAGGCCGTACGCGTACTCGCCCGTCACCGTGAAGGTGGCGCTCTTCAGGCCGGCTTCGTCGCCCGGCTGGTAGTCGATCAGCTCGCGCTTGAAGCCCCGGCGCTCGGCCCACCGCATGTACATGCGGAGCAGCATCTCGGCCCAGTCCTGCGACTCGGTCCCGCCGGCGCCGGGATGGATGGTCACGATCGCGTTCATGCGATCGTGCTCGCCCCCGAGCATCTTCCGGATCTCTCCGGACGTCACTTCCTGCTCGAACGCGTCCAGCGCCTGCGCGAGCTCGCCCTCCACGGGCTCCCCGCCCTGCGCCCACTCCACGAGCACCGACACGTCGTCGGTCCGCCGCCCGAGCGACGTGATGAGGTCGCGGTCCTGTTCCAGGCGGCGCCGGCGCTGCAGGATCTTCTGCGCCTCCGCCTGGTCCTTCCAGAAATCGGGCGCGCTCAGGCGCGCCTCGAGCCGGTTCAGTTCGTCCTGCGGGCGAGCGGCCTCAAAGATAGCTCCGCAGATCGGCGGCGCGCTTGCTGAGGTCTTCGTAGCGGCGGGTCAGTTCGTCGACAGTCGACATTGCTCTCCTCTAGGTTCTCGGGGTTCTCAGGGTTCGGGCGTTCCGGGGTGCGGAGTGCATTCTAACGTTGACGGGCGGGCTTTCGTACGGCGACGAGCAGCAGGGCCAGCGTCAGCGCGACGGACGCGTACGCGAAGACGTCGCCGTGGCGCACGTAGAAGGTCGCGTCGGTCAGGAACCGGACGTCGCCGGTCACCACCGCCGGCTCGAACAGACGGCTTTCCGCGAGCACCCGCCCGTAGGGATCGACGATGCCCGACAGGCCGGTGTTGGCCGCTCGGATGAGGTAGCGGCCGTCCTCGATGGCGCGCATCGAGGCCTGCTCGAAGTGCTGGTACGGCGCCGACGTGCGGCCGAACCAGGCGTCGTTGGTGATCGTCGTCAGCAGCTCGCTGCCTTCCGCGACGAACCGGCGCACCAATGCCGGGTAGACGATCTCGTAGCAGATCGCGGTGCTGAACAGGTGGCCGTCGGCCTTCAGCAGGACGGCCTTCTCGCCGGGCGAGAAATCGGAGACGGCCTGGACGAGCGGGGCGGCGAAGAAGAGCAGGTGCTTGAGCGGCACGTACTCGCCGAACGGCACGAGGTGCATCTTCTCGTAGATGCCGCCCACGCGGCCGTCCGACTGGACCAGGTACGCCGCGTTGTAGTACCTGGTCTGATCGTCGCGGCGCACGACCTCGTTGCTGCCGACGAGAATCGCGGTCCCCGACTCGCGCGCGATCCGGCGGATGCGGCTGGCGTCGATCGGGTCCTCGTCGAAGCTGAACGGCGTCGACGACTCGGGCCAGAGCACCACGCGGGCTCCGGCGCCGATCGCCTGCCGGGTGAGCTGCAGGTACTCGTCGAAGATCGACGCCGCACGGGCAGGATCCCACTTCTCCGCCTGATCGACGTTGCCCTGGACGAGCCCGATCCGCACGCTCGTGCCCTCCCGCGTCAGATCGCTCCGCGCGACGCGGGCCCGCCCCCAGAGCGCGGCCCCGGCCAGCACGACCGCGACCGCCACCGGGGCCGCGAGGCGCCATCGCCCGCACCGGGGCAGCACGGCCACGACTCCTGCCGCGCTGACGGCGGCCACCAGCCCCGAGAGCCCGAACACGCCGAAGAGGCTGGCGACCTGCGCCACCGGCGTCACCGTGGTCTGGCTGTAGCCGAGGAGCACCCAGGGAAACCCGCCGAAGAGATGCGTGCGTCCGAGCTCGGTGGCCACCCACACGAACGGCGAGGCCACCAGCGCCGCGGGCCCGTAGGCCTGCACGAGCCTCCGTGTCACGACGGCGAAGAGAGCTGGGTACAAGGCCATGTACGCGACGAGCGCGGCGGCCACGGGCCACGCCGCCCACGGCGACACGCCCCCGTACAGGGTCATGACCCCGCCGACCCAGTAGATGGTGCCGGCGAAGTACAGGCCTCCCGTCATCAGACCGAGAACGAGCGCGTGCCCCAGGCCGCGCGCCGCCGTGGGCGGCGCCGGAGAGAGTCCCGGTCGCGCCAGCGCCGCGAGCAGCGGTGCGAGGGCGACCCACGCGAGAACGGGGGTACCGAAACGGGGAAAGCTGAGCGCGAGCAGGACGCCGGATGCGGCCGCGAGCGCGTAGTCGACCTGGCGTGCCCGCAAGTCAGTGAGAGCGGCGTGCAGCCCGGCGCCGGGCCGGCGGCCTCACCGCGTGACCCAGGGCGTGAACCGTTCTTCCTTCTTGAGCTTCGCCGCCACGGTCTCGGCCTGGCGGCGGGTGGCGTACTTGCCGACGCGCACGCGATACACCGACGGCGCGCCGGCGGCCGGCATCACCACGTAGGCCTGATAGCCCTTGGCGGACAGCCGTTTCGCCATCGCGTCGGCCTCGGCCCGATCGCGCAGCGCGGCGAGCTGCAGCGTGAACCCGCTCCCGGCGGGCTCCGTAGCGGCTGCGGGCACGGGAGCCGGGGCCGGCAGTGCGGAGTGCGAGGTGGCATGCGCCGGCGGCGGAGGCGCGGTCTTGGCGGCGACCGCAGCAGCCGGCTTGGGCGCGGGCGGTGCGACCTGCGGCTTCAGCTGCTCCTTGGGGGGCTCGGGTCCTGTCGAGCCGGTTCGGATAGCTCAGCTCGTCGACCGGCGGCGGCGGCGCGGCCTTGGTGGGATCGCCGGCTGACGGCGCCGGCGTGTCGACGGCGGATGCCGCGACCGTGTCGGCGTGGACGTCGGCGACCGGCCCAGCCTCGGCCACGCCCGCAGCGACGATGCCGCGTTCGGCGCGGACGCCACGGCCGACCAGCACGCCGCAGAGGAAGATGACGACCGACACCACGGTCGCCGCCATGAAGAGAAACACCAGCTGCTTGCCGTTCAGCTGGATCTCATGGAAACCATCGTCGTGTGTGTGTGAAGCCACCGTGCCGGGAATTGTACCACGCCGTCTTCGCGCGTACCAGAGGGTACCGAGAGGGGCGCGCGCGAGGCTACGGCGACTCGGAGGCGGCCGCCGCGAGGCGCCTCGCCTCGGCCGAGGCCGGGTCGAGCGCGAGCGCGCGCTGGGCCTCCGCTTTGGCCGACTCGGGATCCTTGACGTCCAGGTACGCCTGCGCGAGCGCGACGTGGGCGTCGGCCGTCTCGTGGCTCCAGATCGAGATCTTCAGCTCGGCAATCGCGTCACGGGCCCGGCCGTTCCGGAGGTCGATGCGGCCCAGCAGCCGGTGCGCCTCGGCATCGTAGGGCGAGATGAACAGGACGCGATTCAGCTGGGCCGTGGCCTCGCGGTCGTTCTCCTGATCGAACAGCTGCCGGCCGCGCGCGAGATAGCCCGCCGCCAGCTCGCGCTGGTCGCGCGCGTCGCTCGACTCGAGGGTCGATTCGAGGCGCTCGGCATGCGGCAGCTCGACGTCGCCGCGCACGCGCTCGAGTCCGGACGGGACCGGATCCCCGGAGGGCGGACCGGTGAACTTCTCGTAGTCGGATGACAGCCGCCGCGCCAGCTCCAACTCGCGCGAGGCTTCCCCGGGGTCGCCCGACGCCGCGAGCGCAGCGCTGAGCACGAAGTGGGCGTCGGCGTCGGCCGCGTTGCGTCGCACGGCCTCGCGCAGCCAGTAGACGGCCGCCTTGGCGTCGTGATTCCGCCAGTACGCATACCCCGCGTTGAATCGATAGTCGGGATCGTCCGGGTCGGCGTCGGCGGCGCGCGTGAAGAAGTACGTCGGCAGCCCCAGCTCGGGATTCGAACCCCGACGCAGCTGCACGACGCCGAGGTCGTTCAGGACCGCCGCGGTGGGCTGCTCGTCGGCCAGGGTCTTGAACGTTCGATACGCATCGTCGTACCGCTCGAGCCCGAGCTGCGAGAGACCCGCCGCAAAGCGCGCCTGGCGCGCCCAGGCCGAGCCGGCCGCGACGGGCGCGACCGTCGCCAGCGCCTGTTCGTGATCGCCCAGGTCGTCGAAGACCGACCACAGCGCGAGGCGGGCGCGGTCGAAGTCGGGGGCGAGCTTCAGCGCGTTGCTCAGGTAGTTGGCGGCGTTGACGGGCGCCTCGGCCAGCAGGCCCTTGATGTACAGCTCGAACGCGGCCACCGGCGGATACGAGCGATGCAGAGGCGCCGTCGCCGCGACGTCGGGCGACGCGGCGACCGCCCGCGTCAGCCGCTCGGCCACGGCGAAGAGGTCGGTCAGCGCGCCTTTCTCGGTGGCCGTCCCCACCACGCGCGCCGTGTCGAGGTCGATCGTCCGCGCGTGGAGCACGAGCGTGTCGCCGTCGAGCTCGAGCGTGCCCATGACGACCTGGCTGGCACCGACGAGCTCGCCGATGCGAATCACGGTCGCGTCGGTCAGCGACGCCGACTGCGGCACCTGCAGGCGGTCGAACGCCGCCTGCCGTTCGTCACGCGTGATCGCCCCGCCCCCCATCGCGCGGAGGTCCTCGGCCACGAGGACGGCCGCGCCCTCTCCCAGCCAGACCGCGCGCGGATCGCGCTGGACGTTGTCGAACGGCATGACCAGGATCCGCGGCACGCCGTCGGGCGCCTGGGCCGCGGCCGGGCCGGCGACGCCGACCGCCAGGGCCGCCACGAGCGTCGCCACCGCGGTCTTCACGGCGCGTGCTCCACGGCCGTCGGGGCCATCGTCAGGGTGCACACCTCACTGCCGCTCCCGCGGCACGCGACGACTTCCGCATGGGCGGGCAGGCCGAACAGGTCGAGGAGCCGGGCGAACGCCGCGGCGTAGAAGCCGCACAGCGGGTGGCCGACCGGCTCGCGCACCGTGCAGAAGATCGAGGCGCGGACGTTCACCGTGGCGGTTCCGCGCCGGAGCCGCCAGGCCGCCGAGTTCCCGCGGTAGCTCTGGCGCACCAGCTGGCGCGCGAGTCCGAGCACGAGGCGGCGCCGCAGCCACGCCGGCGTGTTCAAGACGAACGACCGGCGGACAGGAGCCATCGACTCGACCGTCCACTCCGCGGCGTACTCGCCGGCCCGGGTCATCGTGGCATCGTAGGCGGCACCCTCCTGGCGCAGGAAGCTGAGGACGGCCGACACCGGCGCGACCCCGATCTTCCCGCCGCGGAGGCCCTCCGCGTTCAACCAGCTCTCGTAGAAGCCCAGGCGCGCGGGCAACACGTCGGCGATGCCCTGGTGCAGGCTCGCAACGAGCACGCGTCCGACGCCCGAGTCACGCATACGCCCAGAGCCGTCCATCTGGTCCCGGGTGTTGGACGCACGGTAAGATCGTCCCATGGTCAGCGCGGCGATCCTCGCCGGGGGCTCGGCCCGCCGGTTCGGCGGACGCGAGAAGGGCCGGCTGCTCGTCGACGGCCGGCCCCTCGTCGAGTGGCAGCTGGCGGCCCTGGCGCCGCTGACCGACGATGTGCTGGTGATCGGACGGCCGGGCGCGGCGGAGCCGCCGTCCGGCGCGCGAGCGGTCGTCGATCGCGTCGCCGACCGCGGTCCGCTGGGCGGCCTCTACACCGCGCTGCTCGAAGCCGCCGGCGACCCGGTGCTGATCCTGGCCTGCGACATGCCGTTCGTCACCACGGCGCTGCTCGGCCGACTGCTCGAGCTCGCTCGAAACGCCGACGCCGCCGTGCCGCGCACCGATCGCGGGTATCATCCCCTGTGCGCCGCCTACGCACGCAGCGCGCTGCCGCCGATCGCGCGGCGACTGGCAGACGGCCGATTGAAGATGATGGACCTGCTCGACGACCTCCGGGTACGCCCCCTCGACGCCGAGGCGCTCGCGCTGCTCGGGAGCCCTCGCCTCCTCGCCAACATCAACACGCCGGCGGAGTATCGCGAGGTCGAGTCGCTCCAAGTTCACGAACCGTAATCGTAGCACGAGCTTACCGGCATCGAAGGGCGTCCGCCGCGGGCGCCGGACGCGCACTCATGATTCTCACCGTTCAACGTTCCGTTCACGATCAGATCGCCGCCGTCGCCCGGCGCCTCTACGGTCTGGCCGAGGTACCGGCGTTCGCCGTGGAAGTCCCGCCCAACCGCGCGCTCGGCGATCTGGGCGTCACCCTCGCCTTCCAGCTGGCGCGGACGCTCCGCAAGGCGCCGCGCGCCATCGCGCAGGAAGTCGCGGCGGCGGCCGGCGCGCTCGAGGGCGTCTCGCGCGTCGAGGCCGCGCCCAACGGCTACCTGAACCTGTTCCTCGACCGCCGCGCCTTCGCCCTGGCCCGCCTGCGTGGGGAAGTCCCTCTCCCGGCGCTGGACGCGGACGCCGCCGGCAAGACGGTCGTCGAGCACACGGCCATCAATCCGAACAAGGCGGCGCACGTCGGCCATCTGCGCAATGCGACCCTGGGCGACACGCTCGTCCGCGTCCTGCGGTTTCGCGGCACACCCGTCGAAGTCCAGAACTACATCGACGACACCGGCGTCCAGGTGGCCGACGTCATCGTCGGGTTCAGCCAGCTGGAGCGCCAGTCGCTCGACGCGGTCCGCCGGATCGCGGACCAGACGCGCTTCGACTATTACTGCTGGGACCTGTACTCCCGCGTGACGGACTGGTACGACGGCGACCAGGCGCGGCTCGCGATTCGCGCCGACACCCTCCACGCGCTCGAGCACGGCGGCAACGACACCGCCGCGCTCGGAACCTTCATCGTCGATCGCATCGTGCGGGCGCACTTGCGCACGATGGCGCGGCTGAACATCGGCTACGACCTGCTGACGTACGAGGGCGACATCCTGCGCCTGCACTTCTGGGCCCGCGCCTTCGAGATTCTGAAGGCCCAGGGCGCGGTGTTCCTCCAGACCGAGGGCCGGCTGGCCGGCTGCTGGGTGATGCGGATCGACGAGCCCGGCGGCCAGGACGCCGCCGCCGACGACGAGTCCGCGGCCGAGGAGTCGCGCGAAAAGGTGATCGTCCGCTCGAACGGCGTCGTGACGTACGTCGGCAAGGACATCGCGAACCAGTTCTGGAAGTTCGGGTTGCTCGGGCGCGACTTCCACTACCTCCGATTCGAGGAGCCGGCACACGCCGGCACACTCTGGGCCACGACCTCGGGTCCCGGCGAGACGCCGGCACCGGACTTCGGCCGGGCGGCGCGCATCTTCAACGTCATCGACTCGCGCCAGATGTACCTGCAGGCGCTGCTCGTCCAGGCGCTCCGCGCCCTCGGTCACGCCCGGGAGGCCGAGCGCTCGATCCACTTCTCCTACGAGATGGTGGCGCTGTCGCACGCCACGGCGCGCGAGCTCGGACACGGGCCCGACGAGGGCGCCGACGCCCGGAAGCCGTTCGTGGAGGTCTCGGGCCGCAAGGGCCTGGGGGTGAAGATCGACGACCTGCTGGATCTCCTCACCGCCAAGGCGGCCTCGGAGGTCGAGACCCGCAACCCCGATCTGGCGGAAACCGAACGCCGGCGGGTCGCCGCCCAGATCGCGGTGGGCGCCATCCGCTACTTCATGCTGAAATACTCGCGGGGCAAGATCATCGTGTTCGACATCGAGGAAGCGCTCGCATTCGAGGGCGAAACCGGTCCATATCTGCAGTATGCTGTCGTACGGGCGAACAACATCTTCGCCAAGCTGCGCGAACGGGAAGGCACGACCGAAGCCGACGTCCTGGCGGCCGTGGCCGACGCCCCCACGGGCGAGCTGGACGGCGGCGATGGGACGCTCTGGACGCTGATGTTCGAGGCCGCACGGCTCGACGAAGTGGTCGAGCAGGTCGTGCGGACGCTCGAGTTCTCCGTGCTCGCCAAGTACGCGTTCGGGCTGGCGCAGATGTTCAATGCCTTCTATCACCGGTCGTCGATCCTCAACGAGGAACAGGCGGACCGGAAACTCTGGCGCGCCGCCGGCGCGGCCTACGCCAGGGCGCAGCTCGCCCGCGCACTCGACCTGATGGGCATCGAGGTGCCGTCGCGCATGTAGCGCGGGCCGCACCCCTTCACGGACATCCTATGGCTCTCATCGCGATCACCGCGAGTCGCAAGCTCGAGGACTACCGGCAGGCCGTCCAGCACGTGGGCGGCACCGTGCAGATCGTCGACCACACCGCGAGCGTCGACGCCGCGCTCGACGCGGCGGAGGGCCTGATCCTGAGCGGCGGGTCGGACGTGGAACCGACGCGATACGGCGCGGCGCGCCATCCCTCCGTCGTCGACGTCGACGCGGCGCGAGATGCCTTCGAAATCGCGCTCACGGTCGCGGCCCGCGCCAGGGCGCTGCCGATCTTCGCGATCTGCCGCGGCATCCAGGTGCTCAACGTCGCGTGCGGCGGAACGCTCGTGCAGGACATCCCCAGCGAGATCCCGGGCGCCTCGAACCACCGGCTCGCCGTACCGCCGAACCAGTCCTCCACCCTGGCGCACGAAGTCTGGATTGAGAAGGACTCGCTGCTCGGACGCCTGATGCGGGAACGCCTGAACGACTCGGATACGTGCGAAGTGAACAGCCGGCACCATCAGGCGGTCAAGGACGTGGCCCCGGGCTTCCAGGTCTCGGCCACCGCGCCCGACGGCGTCATCGAGGCCATCGAGGATCCGTCCCTCCCCTTCTGCCTCGGCGTCCAGTGGCACCCGGAGAACTTCTGGCGCACCGGAGAGTTCCGTCCGCTGTTCGAAGGGCTCGTCGGGGCCGCGGAAAAACTCAGGCGCTGACGAGCCTCAGTTCCTCCCGAACACCACGACTGTCTCCACGTGCGGCGTGTTCGGAAAGAGGTCGAAGGCATCGGCCCGGTCGAGCCCGTAGCCCGCGTCGACGAGCCGACGGGCATCGCGCGCGAGCGTCGCCACGTCGCAGGACACGTACACAATCCGCGGCGCGCCGAGACGGACCGCGCCGGCCAGGGCTTCACGCGACATCCCCGTCCGCGGCGGATCGACGATCACGACGTCCGGCCGCGGGCCGCCTCGGGCCGTGAAGCGCTCCACCGGTGAGGCCACCGCCTGGACCCGTCCCTCCGCCTGCACGGCATTGGCGGACAGATCGGCGGCAGCCGTCGGATCGCCCTCCACCGCCGTCACCTGCGCCTCCTTCACGAGCGCGGCCGTCAGCGCGAATGCGCCGCCGCCCGCGTACAAATCCACGACGCGTGCGCGCGCGGGGACGCATCCGGCGACGTGTTCGAGCAGACGCGCGAAGAGATACCGGTTTCCCTGGAAGAACGCCCGCACGTGGCGCCGCAGCACGAGCGCGCGCCGACGCCAGGCCAGACGATCGACCACGTACGGCGAGCCCGCGAGAACGACCGTTCGCGGCGACGCTTCCGTGGACACCGTGAGACCGGTCAGGCCATCGGTACCGCCCAGCGCCGCCAGTCCTCCTGGCGCCTGCCCCCGGGCGTGCAGGTGAACGGCCCGCTCGGACGCGTCGAGATTCTCGCTCACGTCAATCTCGTGCACGCCCTCGGCCGCGAGCGATCGCAGCCCGGCCGCCAGCCGATCCAGGCAGGCCACGGTTTCCGGCAGGAGCTGGCCCGTCGGCCCGGCATCGCAGAGCTCGTGCGTGGCCTCGCGGAAGAAGCCGAGGCGCCCGCCCCACGCATGCAGCCGGGCGCGCATCCGGTACCCATCCTCCCTCGACGCGGCGACGTCGACCGCCGCGGGCAGCGTCAGGTGCCCGAGGCGTGCGAAGGCGTCGGCAATCACGAGGCTCTTGAGCTCGCGCTGGCGCGGGTAGGTGATGTGCGCATACAGGCAGCCGCCGCAGGCGGGATCGAAGGGCGACGGCCGCCGATCCGGGGACGGGGTGCCGACGTCGACGACGTCGGCGTAGGCGACCCCTCGTGTGATCCTCTCGACCCGGGCCGAGACCCGTTCGCCCGGGATCGCGCCGGCCACCAGGACGACCTGGCCGCCGACCCGGCCGATCATCCGCCCGCCGGCGGCCGGCTTGTCGATGTCGAGCTCGACGCGCTCTCCTACGGAGGTCATGGGCAAGTCTCGAGTGTCGGGCCCCCGGCCCCTACGGCTCCAGGCGAAGCTGCGGGAGATCGAGGCGCGCGCGAAGCAGGCGCCCGGCCGCCGCGTCCCTCGCGCGGGCGAACGCCTCGGGGCCCATGCGCCCGCGGTACGCGGACAGCTCGGCGTCCGCCTCCGCCTCGATGCGGCGCCGCGCCTCCGGTGTCAGCCCGGCGCGGGCTTCCCGCAGCAGCTCCTCGTCGAGCGCCGCCAGCCGATCGACGACGGCCTGTCTGGCTTCTCCGCGGAGTCCCCGGGGCGCGGAGCGGGCCAGGTCGAAGTCGCGCACCAGTCGGTCGATCAAATCGTCGGCCGACGACCCGAGCGCACCCGAGATGCGCGCCTGCGTGAGGCGGGCCACCACGCGTTCGAGGTGGGACACGAGCGACACGGCCCGCCGCTCGGGTGCCCCTTCCGCTTCCGACGTCGCTCCGCCGGAACCGGCCGGCAGCCCGACGGCGCGGCGCCACTCATCGAAGACGTCGAGCACGTCCGCCTCGCAGAAGTCGATCTTCACCGGACGCCGGCGGCCGCCCTTGCGCGCGATCCGCTCGAGCGTGCGGTCGATGCCCTCGAACACCACCTTGAGGGGAATCCCGCGCTCGGCCCACGCCGAGACGAGATCGAACGACGGCCCGACGATCCGGATCAGGTGGCCGCCGTTGCTGCGGCAGAGATGGCTCTCGACCTCGCGGCAGTAGTCTACTGGTGGCGCGTCCACACGACTTTCAGCCCGTGAAGGGTCAGGTCGGGATCGACGTGGTGGATGAGCGGCGTCTCGGGGGCGATGAGCGCCGCGAGCCCGCCGGTGGCGACGCAGATGGCGTCGCCGCCCAGCTCGTCGGTCATGCGGCGCACGAGGCCCTCGACCATCGCGACGTATCCCCAGAAGAGCCCGGCCTGCATCGCCGCGACGGTCGTCTGGCCGATCACGCGCGACGGCTTGCGCACGTCGATCCGCGGCAGGCGCGCCGCACGCTGGAAGAGCGCGTCGGCCGAGATCCGCACGCCTGGACAGATCGCACCACCCAGATATTCGCCGCGCGCCGAGACGGCATCCAGGGTCGTCGCCGTCCCGAAGTCGACGACGACCAGCGGGCGTCCCGTGCCGCGCCCGAACTGCTCGAAGGCCGCGATGCCGTTCATCAGGCGATCGGCTCCGACCTCCGACGGGTTCTCGTAGAGGATCGGCATCCCCGTCTCGAGCCCCGGCTCGACGTTGAGCGCGGTCAGGCCGAAGGAGCGGGCGATCATCTCCTGGGTCGGTCGCGTCAGGGGCGGCACGACGGAGGCGACGATCACGCCGGAGACCGCGGAGCGCTCGAGCCCCGCGTTCGCGAACAGGCCCTCCACCAGCAGTCCCAGCTCGTCGCTGGTGTGCTCGCGCACCGTCATGAGCCGCCAGCTCCGGACGAGGTCGTCGCCGTCGTAGACGCCGAGCACGATGTTGGTGTTGCCGATGTCGATGGCCAGGAGCATGGTTCTCGGGGTTCTCTAGGTTCTCGGGGTTCGCCCATCCCCGGCCGTTTGCCGGGAGCCGGGAGACCGCAGCCGAGGGCCTGTCAGTGCCACGTCAGCTCCCCCGCGACGACCCGTTCCGGACCTCGATCGGTCCGCAGGATCAGCGCGCCCTCGTCGTCGATGCCGGCCGTGACGCCGGTGCGCGGACCTTCCGGCGCCGCCCAGGAAACGGTCGCGCCCTGGCTCGACGGCGCCTTCGCGCGCCAGGCGTCGAGAATAGCATCGAAGCGTCCGGCCAGAAGATCCTCGTAGCGGCGTGCCAGCGCCGCGAGCAGTTCCGTCAGCAGCAGGCCCCGGTCGACCGGGCGCCCGAGCTCCACTTCGAGTGACGTCGCGCGATCCGAGAGCTCGCGCGGATAGGCCATCGGACCGACGTTGATGCCGAAGCCGGTGACGACGACCGACACGTGCCCGCCGGTCGCGGAACCGGCGCCCGCCACACCCTCGGTCAGAATGCCGCCGAGCTTCCGGCGCCCGACCGTGAGATCGTTCGGCCACTTGATGTCCGGAGCCAGTGCGGTCGCGGCCTCGACGCCCTCGGCGAGCGCGACGCCGACGGTCAGCGTGACCAGGCTCGTCGCGCGCGCGCCCGATCCGGCGGCGCCGGGCGTGAGCACCACGGACACGTACAGCCCGCTGCCCGGCGGCGAGAACCACGCCCGCCCCCGCCGCCCGCGCCCGGAGGTCTGCTCGTCGGCGATCACCACCGCGCCTTCGGCCCCGCCCGCGGCCGCGAGCGACATGGCCACGTCGTTGGTGGATCCGATGACGGGGAAGTGGCGGACGCTCGTCGCCAGCCGGCCCAGCCGCCCGCGCGACCCGTCGATGGCGGCCGCGAGATCGTCGGGCAGATCAGAGCGGTTCGATTTCAAAGCTGATGTCCACGGCCGGCGCGGAGTGGGTCAGCGCCCCGACCGACACGTAATCGGCGCCCGTCGCGGCGATTTCCGCCATGCGCGCCAGCGACACGCCCCCGGACACTTCGATCCGCGCACGGCCGCCGGCCATCGCAACCGCCATCCTGGTGTCGGCGTCGGCGAGATTGTCGACCAGCACGGTGTCGGCCGCGGCGCTCAGCGCGTCGGCGACCTCGGCGAGGCTCTGGGCCTCGACTTCGACCGGCAAATCCGGGCGCGCCGCGCGCGCGCGCGCGACGGCCGCGGCGATGCCGCCCGCAAGGCGCGCGTGGTTCTCCTTGACGAGTATCGCGTCGTACAGACCCGCGCGGTGGTTCGTGGCGCCGCCCGCACGCACCGCGTACTTCTCCAGGACGCGCAGCGTCGGCGTCGTCTTGCGGGTGTCCAGCACGACGATCCGCCCCCCGGCCGCGTCGACGAAGCGGCGCGCGAGCGTCGCGATGCCGGACAGCCGCTGGAGAAAATTGAGCGCGGTGCGCTCCCCGGTCAGCAGCGTCCGGGCGCGCCCGGCGACCTCGGCCACGACGTCTCCGACCGCCGCGTGGTCCCCGTCGTGACGCCGCATCACGACGTCCACGCCGGGCTCGATGAGGCGGAAGGCCTCGACCGCCACACCGAGCCCGGCCAGGACGCACGCCTCCTTCACCAGGAAGACCCCGCGGGCGCGCCGATCGGCCTCCACGACGGCCTCGGTCGTCACGTCTCCCGCCCCGGCGTCCTCGGCGAGCGCGCGGCGGACGATGTCGCGATACCGCAGCGGGTCGAGCGGCTCGCTCACGGCGTGGTCGCTTCGTAGCCGGCCACGAGGACCGACCGAGGCTCGCCGACGCGCACGTCGAACGCCTGCACGCGGAGGGCCGAGCGCAGGTCGGCCTCGACGAGGGGCATCAGCTCGACGGCTTCCCGGCCGGCCGTGATGGTCACGACCGTGATTGGCACCTTCAGCGGCTGCTTGGCTTCGGAGCGCTGCTTGCGCACCTCGAACAGCACCTCGGTCGCCCACGTGTACACCCGCTGGTCCGCGTCACGCGTCGCCTCGCCGGACTCCCCCACGAGCGACAGGAGCTCGGCCGGCACCGGCCACGGAGCATGATGAATCGAGCCGTCGCGCCACCACGACCAGACTTCTTCGGTGACGAACGGGAGAAACGGCGCAAGCAGCCGGAGCAGGACGGACAGCGCGGCGACCAGGGCGCGGTTGGCCGACGCGGCGCCGTCGCGATCCTGTTCGCCGTAGCGGCGCCCCTTCACGAGCTCCAGGTAGTCGTCGCAGAAGCGCCAGAAGAACTCCTCGACGCGCTGCAGGGCGCGCGCGTAGTCGTAGCCCTCGAGATCGCGGCTCGCCTGCTCCACCAGGCCGGCGAGGCGCCGGAGCAGGGCGCGATCGACGGCCTTCACGATCGGCCCCTGCGGCTCGGCCGCCGCCAGGGCGAACCGCGACGCGTTCAACACCTTGATCGCCAGCCGGCGGCCGACGCGCATCTGGTTGGGGTCGACCGCCGTGTCGGTGCCGGGACGGCCGCTCGCCGCCCAGTAGCGCACGCCGTCCGACCCATGTTCCTCGAGCAGCGCCATCGGCGTCACGACGTTGCCTTTCGACTTCGACATCTTCTTGCGATCGGGATCGAGGACCCAGCCCGAAATCGCCGCGTCGGACCAGGGCAGCGAGTCGTGCTCGAGGTGCGCGCGCACGACGGTGGAGAACAGCCACGTCCGGATGATGTCGTGCGCCTGCGGCCGCAGATCCATCGGGAACGTCTTCGCGAAGAGATCCGGGTCCTCGCCCCAGCCGCACGCGATCTGAGGCGTCAGCGACGAGGTGGCCCACGTGTCCATCACGTCCGGATCGCCCGTGAACCCGCCGGGGCGGCCTCGCTGCGCGGCCTCGTACCCCGGAGGGACGTCCGTGGACGGGTCCACGGGCAGGCGATCCTCCGATGCCGCGATCGGTCTGTCGTACCGGACGCGCCCCTCATCGTCGATGGGGTACCACAGCGGAAACGGCACGCCGAAGAACCGCTGGCGGCTGACGCACCAGTCGCCGTTCAGGCCGTTGGTCCAGTTCTCGAACCGCGCCTGCATGTACGGCGGGTGCCACCGCAGCTCGCGCCCCCGCTCGAGCAGGGCGTCGCGAAGCTCCACGGTCCTGATGAACCACTGCCGGCTCGTGACGATCTCGAGCGGACGGTCGCCCTTCTCGTAGAACTTCACCGCATGGGTCACCGGGCGCGGATCGCCCACCAGGTCGCCGGCCTCGCGGAGCTGCTCGACGATCCGCACACGCGCCTTGGACGCGGACAGGCCCGCCAGCTCGGCGGAATGCCGCGCCGCGTTCGCGGGGTCCACGCTCTCCCACCCGTCGGTTCCCCAGGGCACGTCGCGCAGCGTGCCGTCCGGCTGGATGACGGCCCGAACCGGCAGGTTCAGCTCGCGCCACCACGTCACGTCGGTCACGTCGCCGAAGGTGCAGATCATGGCGATCCCGCTGCCCTTGGCCGGATCGGCCAGCGCGTGGGCCCGCACCGGCACGCGGACGCCGAAGAGCGGCGTCAGCACGTCGCGTCCGAAGAGCGGGCGGTAGCGCTCGTCGTCGGGATGCGCGACGAGGGCCACGCACGCCGGAATGAGCTCGGGGCGTGTCGTCTCGATTTCGACGGCGCCGCCTTCGGGGATCGCAAAGCGGATCCGGTGGTAGGCGCCTGGAAGCTCGCGGTCCTCGAGCTCCGCTTGCGCCACGGCCGTGCGAAAGTCCACGTCCCAGAGCGTCGGCGCCTCGACCTGGCACGCGAATCCCCGCGCCAGCAGGTGCAGGAAGCCCCGCTGCGAAACACGCTGCGCCCGCTTGCCGATGGTCGCATAGGTCATCGACCAGTCGACCGACAGGCCCAGGTGGCGCCAGAGGCGCTCGAACGCCTTCTCGTCTTCGGCCGTCAGGCGCGCGCACAGCTCGATGAAGTTCGGCCGGGAGATCGCAATGGGATGCTTGCTCGGCTTGTCGGGCGGCACGAACGCGGCGTCATAGGGCAGCGTCGGATCGCAGCGCACGCCGTAGTAGTTCTGCACACGGCGCTCGGTCGGCAGCCCGTTGTCATCCCAGCCCATCGGGTAGAACACGGACCGGCCGCGCATCCGGTGGAAGCGGGCGACGACGTCGGTGTGGGTGTAGGAGAAGACGTGGCCGACGTGCAGCGAGCCGCTCACGGTGGGGGGCGGCGTGTCGATGGCAAAGACGTCTCCACGCGGGCGCGACCGGTCGAAGCGATAGGTGCCTTCCTCTTCCCACCGCGGCGTCCACTTCGCTTCGAGACCTTCCAGGGCTGGCTTGTCGGGCAGTCGCAGACGGGCGGCGTCGAGGCCCGTCAGCGGCACGGACGGATCGGTCATGGAGGAAATGGTATCAGAGCGCTTCGAATGCCGGGCGCCAGGCGTCGGGTGCCGCGCGCCCGGGCTGGCGCCCTCACTCCACCTGGTCTTTGATCTTCTGAATCTCCTCTTTGATCAGCCGCTCGGTCACGTCCGACACCAGCTGCGTCACCGTCTCGCGGACGACGCGGTCGGACATGCGCGCGAGCACGCGCTCCGTGATGCGCTGGATCTCCTGGTCCGAGAGCTCCGCGGGGGCGCGAACGGGCCACGACAGGCGAGCATCCGTCGTCCCGTCCTGCTCGGCCTGCAGCAGCGTCGAGAACGCCTCGGGCAGCGGCGGGAGATCGATCGCGGGCGGCGCCGCCGCGGGTGCGGGCGCCGGAGCCACCGCCGGCTCGGGCTGCGGGCGCGGCCACGCCCGAGCCGGGGCCTCGGGCGACCCCTTGTCGTTCAGGCTGGCGAACGCGGCGTCGAGCCGATCGAAGTAGTCGTCGACGGTCGCGCCGCCAGGAGCACCCGGCGCGAGGGCCGGCGTCGAGGCCACGGGCACCTCGGAGGCCGCGGGCGCACCAGCCACGGCAACGGACGGTCCGGCCCCTTCCGCGGGCGCCGGCGCGGCGGCGGACGCCTCGCCGGGAAGCCGGGCCGCCGACCTCGTGAGCAGCTCACGGACGCGGCCGATCACCATCTGCGGTTCGAACGGCTTGGCGAGCACGCCGTCGCACCCGGCGGCCGCCGCGCGGCGCTCGTCAATCGGCTCGAACGCGCCGGTGAGGAGGAGCACGGGGATGTGGGCGAGCGAGGGCGACCCCTTGATGAACTCGGCCACTTCGTAACCGTTGCGCCCGGGCATCCCGACGTCGGCGAGCACGACGTCTGGCGGATCCGTGTTCAGCCGGGCGATCGCCTGGTCGCCGTCGCTCACGGCGACCACGCGCACGTCCTCGTCCGCAAAGGTCAACTCGATGACGCGCTGAATCGTGACGCTGTCGTCGGCGAGGAGCAGAGTCTGAGGCACCTTGGTACCTTTCGGCTGCGAGGCCGTTGACCTACACCCGGGTCCGGACGTTGGCGGTGATGAACTCCGCGATCTCCTGCATGGGCGTTCCGGGAAGGAACACGCCCTTGACGCCGAGGGCCTTCAGCGTGGGTACGTCGACGTCCGGGATGATCCCGCCGACCAGCACGAGGACGTCGTCCAGCCCGCGCTCCCGGAGGAGGCTCATCAGCCGCGGCACGATGTGATTGTGCGCGCCCGACAGAATCGACAGCCCGATCACGTCGGCGTCTTCCTGCAGGGCCGCGGCGACGATCTGTTCGGGGGTCTGGCGCAGCCCCGTGTAGATCACCTCCATGCCGGCATCCCTCAGGGCACGGGCGATGACCTTGGCGCCGCGGTCGTGCCCGTCGAGCCCCGGCTTGGCGATGATCACGCGCACGTTTCGCATCGCGACATCCTACCGCGCCCGGCTCACAGGACCGGGACTTCTTCGTATTCGCCCCACACCTCGCGCAGGGCGTCGCACATCTCGCCCACGGTCGCGTAGGCCCGCACGGCGTCCAGGATCGGCGGCATCAGGTTGGTCCGGCCGCCGGCGGCGGCGCGCAGCGCGTCGAGCGACTGCGCGACGACCGCCGCGTCCCGCGTGCCCTTCAGCCGATCCAGCCGCTCCAGCTGGCGCTCGCCCGCGGCTTCGTCGATGTACAGGATCGGCACGGGCGGCTCGTCGGGCTCGACGAAGTCGTTGACGCCGACGATCACCTGCTCGCGCCGCTCGACCGCCTGCTGGAACCGGTACGACGACTCGGCGATCTCCCGCTGCGGGAACCCCTGCTCGACCGCGCTCACCATGCCGCCCATCGCGTCGATCCTGGCGAAATAGCCGCGGGCGCCGTCCACGAGGTCACGCGTGAGCGACTCGACGAAGTAGGAGCCCCCGAGCGGATCGACGTGCTCGGCGACGCCGCTCTCGTGGGCGATGATCTGCTGCGTCCGCAGGGCGAGCCTGGCAGCCTGTTCGGTCGGGAGGGCCAGGGCCTCGTCCAGCGAGTTCGCGTGCAGCGAATTGGCCCCGCCCAGCACGGCCGCCAGCGCCTGCAGCGCCGTCCGCACGACGTTGTTGTACGGCTGCTGGGCGGTCAGGGAGACGCCCGCCGTCTGCGCGTGGAATCGCAGCTTCCACGAGCGCTCGTCCCTGGCGCCGAAACGCTCGCGCATCGCCTCGGCCCAGAGGCGGCGGGCGGCGCGGTACTTCGCGATCTCCTCGAAGAAGTCGCTGTGGGCGTTGAAGAAGAACGAGATGCGCGGCGCGAAGGCGTCCACGTCCAGGCCGGCGTCGACGCCCCACTGCACGTACTCCAGGCCGTCGGCGAGCGTGAACGCCAGCTCCTGGAGCGCCGTGGCCCCGGCCTCGCGGATGTGGTACCCGCTCACCGAGATCGTGTTCCAGCGCGGCACCTCGCGCGAGGCGAACGCGAAGATGTCGGTGATGATCCGCATCGACGGCCGCGGCGGGAAGATGTACTCCTTCTGGGCGATGAACTCCTTCAGGATGTCGTTCTGGATCGTCCCCGACAGCCGGTCCCAGTCCACGCCCTGCCGCTCGGCCACGACGAGGTACATCGCAAACAGAATCGCCGCGGGCGAGTTGATCGTCATCGACGTCGTGATCCGGTCGAGGGCGATGCCGTCGAACAGCTCTTCCATGTCGGCCAGCGAGGCCACGTTCACACCGCACTTGCCGACCTCGCCGAGCGACAGCGGGTGGTCCGGATCGCGGCCCATGAGGGTCGGCAGGTCGAAGGCGACGCTCAGGCCGGTGCCGCCGGCCGCGAGCAGGGCCTTGTAGCGCGCGTTCGTCTCGGCCGGCGTGCCGTAGCCGGCGAACTGCCGCATCGTCCAGAGTTTGCCGCCGTATCCGGTCCGGTGAATCCCGCGGGTGTAGGGAAAGACCCCGGGATCGGCGATGTCACGGCCGTAGTCCAGGCCGGCCAGGTCCTCGGCGCCATAGAGACGTTCGACCGGCCGGCCCGAGATGGTCCGGAAGACCGTCGCGCGTTCCGGCGCCCTGGACAGGGCGGGCTGCAGCGTGTCCCGCTCCCACCGACGCCGGGCCGTGTCCAGCTCGGTCTTCATGATGGTTCATTATATCGGCCGTTGTACTATGGACAGACGCATGCCGACCAAGCCCTCCATCTTCGCGGAGATGCTCGAAGAGTTCGACATCGCCGCCCGCATCCTGCAACTCGATCCCGGCATCTGGAAAATCCTCACGCACCCGAAACGCCAGATCACCGTGTCCTGCCCGGTGCAGATGGACAACGGGACGATCGAGGTCTTCACCGGCTATCGGGTGCAGTACAGCGTCACGCTGGGTCCCGCCAAGGGCGGTATCCGGTACCACCAGGACGTCACCCTCGACGAGGTCACGGCCCTGTCGGCCTGGATGACCTGGAAATGCGCCGTGGCCCACATCCCGTTCGGCGGAGCGAAGGGCGGCGTCATCTGCGATCCGACGCGCATGTCGAGCCGCGAGATCGAAGCCCTCACCCGCCGGTACATCTCCGAGATCATCGACGCCATCGGCCCCGAGAAGGACGTCCCCGCGCCCGACGTCAACACGGACGAACAGGTGATGGCGTGGATCATGGACACCTACAGCATGCACGTCGGCCAGACGACGACGTCGGTCGTCACCGGCAAGCCGCTGGAGCTCGGGGGGTCCCTGGGCCGACGTGAAGCGACCGGACGCGGCGTGATGATCGTCGCCAGCGAGGCCGCACAACACGTCGGCATCGACATCGCCCGGGCGAGGATCGCGGTCCAGGGCTTCGGCAACGTGGGCTCGGTCTCCGCCGAGCTGCTCGCGCGGCTCGGTGCCAAGGTGGTGGGCATCACCGACTGGCAGGGCGGCGCCTACAACCCGAACGGCCTCGACATCCCCGCGCTGCTGGCGCACAAGCGGGCGCACAAGACGGTCCACGGCTTCCCCGCCGCCGAGCCGCTGTCGAACGAGCAGCTGTTCTCCCTCGACGTCGACGTCCTCATCCCCGCGGCCCTCGAGAACCAGATCACGATCGAGAACGCCCCGCGGATCCGCGCGAAGGTGATCGTCGAGGGCGCCAACGGTCCCACAGCGCCCGAGGCGCACCGCCACCTGCACGAGCGCGGCGTCTTCGTCGTGCCGGACATCCTGGCCAACTCGGGCGGCGTCACCGCCTCCTACTTCGAGTGGGTTCAGGATCGGTACGGCTACTTCTGGACCGAGGCCGAAGTGAACCAGCGCCTGGAAGACAAGATGCGGCTCGCGTTCAAGGCCGTGCTCGACACCGCCCTGCACTACGACGTGGACATGCGGACCGCCGCGTACATGCTCGCCATCAACCGGGTGGCGACGGTCACGAAGCTGCGCGGGATGTACGCGTAGGGGCCGCGGGCCGCGGCCGCGCGTCACTCGGTGACGCGGAAGGAGACGAGATCCTTGGCCTGGCCGTTCGGCGCGCTCACGGCAATCTCGATCGAGTACGGTCCGTGCGCCAGGTTCGCGAGCGACACGTCGGTCTCGAACCAGTTCGGAGCATTCGGCATCGCCCGCACCTGGAGCCGGCGCAGGGCGTTGCCGTCGGGCCCCTGCAGCACCGCCGTGCGCTGCAGCGTTCCGTCGGCATAGGCCGCGAAGCGGACCAGGAGGCGCTCCGCGCGGCTGAACTCGCGAGACGCCACCGGCGCCGCCGTCGGATCCGATTCGAGGAGCCGCCAGTCGCGCGCCGTGCGGGCACGGAAGACTTCCGGCGAGCCCAGCACCACCGCGCCGTCCATCTTGCGAATGCCGAGCGACCGGGTGTCGTGATCGAGCTCCTGCCCGCCGTTCTCCACCGACATCTGCAGGCGCAGGCGGCCGGGCGGCACGTCGAAAACCGCGCGCGCCGGCGGCGCCGTCTCCTCCTCACCCGCTGCGCCGCTCGGCGGCACCACGGCGTGGAAAACGGACGTCCCGTCGGGTTCGAGCGCGTCGAGCACGACCTGTGACGGCTCCGGTTGACGCGATCGACTGCCCGGGACCCTCGGCACCGGCTCCCACACGAAGGTCACGCGCGTCTTCCCGTCGTCGCCGCGCGTGAAGCCGAACCACGGACGGATCAACTGGCTCGCGTGCGTCATCTCGATGGCGGGCACGGCCGGCGGCGGCACCGCCGCCGCCGCGATGAGGCGAGCGGCCGCCTCCGAGGGCGCCCAGTAGCCCGGACGCGCGCGCACCGACACGTTCGGCTGCGACGCAGTCACCGTGACCGCATGGAAGCGGCCGTCGCCATCGTCCGCCGACGGCAGCTGCAGCCAGTAGTACGCGCCGGCATCCGCGACCATTCGCCGCAGGCCGGGGTCGAGATCCGGCCCCGCGATCATCCGCCCGCCGGTGTCGTCGGCGAGCGTCGACAGCGACGAAGAGGCCTCCGACGCCGACTCCGGATCGACGGCATACACCGCGACGTTGCCGCCGTTGGCGAGCCGCGCGACCGTGTCGGGTCCGGCGCCCGCGGCTTCGCCCCGCCGCCGCCCGGCGACCGGGGTGATCCCGTCGCTCACGACCACCAGGGTCTTGCGGCCGGCGCCGGCGCCCGCGAGGTACCGCGCCAGCGCGGCCGCCGCGGACCACGACATCTGGGCGCGGGTCGCGTCGGCGGCTGCCGGCGATCGCGCGACGAGCTGCTGTTCGAACGGCGTGCGGGGCGTGTAGTCGCCCAGGCGGCCGGCAAAGGAGCCGATCGCCCGCGCGAGCGCCTCGCGGTTGTCGGTGAGCGTGATCGAGACGAGCGAATCGAGGGGCTTCAGCACGACGGCCCGATCGCCGGCGCGCATGTCCTGCTCCACGAAGCGCGTCAGCGCGTCGCGCACGCGCGGCACGTCGGAGGAGGCGACGTGGTACTCGTCGAGAAAGATGCCGTAGACGCGGGGACCCCGGTCCGCCGCCGGTTCCACGCCGCCCACCGTCACCGGCACTCCGTCGACCCGCACGCTCACGCCGGACGAGTCGAGGCGCGGGAGGCTCCGCCCGCTTCGGTCCGTCACGAGCACGTCGATCCCGACGCCGCTCTCCGCCGCGCGCAGCCGCACCGGAACCACCCACGTCCCGAACAGGACGAGGAGCGCAAGGACCTTCCTCACATTCCCCCTCACGTCGTCAGTTCCTCGGTTCCTCAGTTCGTGACGCGGAAGCCCACGAATTCCGACACCGGCTTGGTCCCGCCAGCCGATGCGGACACTTCCATCACGTAGTCACCCGGCGCGAGGCTCGCCAGGGGCACTTCGATCTGCGATGGCGCGTCCGGTGCAGGGCCGGGTTCGACCTTGAGGTCTTCCATCGGCTCGCCGTCCCGGTTGAGCAGGCGCGCCGTGAGCGCTGGCGAAGCCTCGGCGTACACCGGCACCCGCACCAGCAGCGACTCCGTCCGGCTGAACGCCCGCGCCACTGCCGGCACCGCCTGCGGGTCGTCTTTGATCTTCTGCAGTTCCAGGAACGTCCGGGCACGGAAGACGGCGGGCGTGCCGAAGACCGTGTCGGGCGCCGTCAGATCCGGCACGGTCACGTCGCGGACCTCGGTGTCCAGCACGGACTGATCCGGGCTGTCGACCTCGAGACGCATGTGCATCGTGCCGGGCGGCACGTCGAAGCTGACGCGCGAGCCCGCCGGCGCGGGGGTGCCCGCCTTCGGGAGTTGCTCGGGCACCCGTCCCCGGTAGTAGGGGGTGCCGTCGTCGCCGACGGCCATGATCGAGACCTGCGCCGGCGCGTCATCCGCATCGGGCGTCCGGCCGGGCACACCCGGCCGGGGCGTCGGCTGCCAGACGAAGGTCACCTTCGTCTTGCCGTCGGCGCCACGGGACGTGCCCAGCCAGGACTCGATGAGGTGCGCCCGGACCGGGACGTCGACCGCGGCGAGCGCCTGCGTGACGCCGGGCGGAGGCCCGGGCCTGGCGGGCGCCTTGAGGCGCGCGGCGTTCCCCGGCGTGATCGCCCAGTAGCCCCGCCGCGCCCGCACCTGGACGTCCGGCCGTTTCACGCGAACGGAGATCTGGTGGAACTTGCCGTCGGTGGGCGCGTTCGACGAGTCGTACCCGATGAGGTAATAGGCGCTCTCGTCGCTCACGATCTGCTTGAGGCCCGGCGCGATGTCGTTGCGGTTCACGATCGCGCGGCCTTCGGTCTGCTCCGAGAGCGACCGCAGCGTGTCCTGCGTCTGCTGCAGGTACTGGCCGCCGATCTGGCTGCTGATGTTGTCCGCAATGTCGAAATCCGAGCCGGCCAGCCCGCGCGGGTCGATCGCGTAGATCGCGACGTTGTTCCGGTTCGCCGTGTCGTAGATGTCGCGGAGGTCGTCGTCCAGCTGCGATCCGGCCAGAAACCCGGCCAGCTGCTCGTTCGGATCGTTCACGCCCAGCAGGGGACTCGAGTGGCTCTCGATGCCGGGCACCTGCGCGTTGTCGCTGCGCATCTGCGGCGGGACCATGTAGGTGTAGCCCTCGCTGACCAGCAGCAGGGCCTTGCGCGCTTCCTTGAGACCGCCCAGGTGGATGATGAAGGCCTTGAGCGCAGAGAGGGCCACCTGCACCCGGATCCGCTCGACGGTTTCCGTCGGGTAGTCGGCGTACTTCTCCTCGAACGCGTTCTTCGGCTCGTAGTCGTACTTCCGGCCGGTGAACTGCTCGAGTGCCTTCTCGATGGCCGCATGGTCGCGGGTCATCCGGACCGAGTCCAGGGACTCGAGCGGATACATGATCCCGACCATATCCGACGGCCCGAGCTGCTTCTGGACGAACTGGGCGAGCTCGTCGCGCACCCGCATGCTCGACTCCCGCCGGACGTGATAGTCGTCCAGGAAGATGCCGAAGAGCCGCACGTCGTCTCGCGCGGCCTCGGCCTGCTCGTCCTCGTCGGTGCGGATCGGGCGCGGGGGCTCGCCCGACGGCTCCGACGCGCCGCCGTCGAGGTGAATCAGCTTGAAGGTCTGGATGGTCTGCGGCTTGCCGTCCTCCAGGACCTGGAAGTCGTTCTGGGTGAGGTTGGTGATCGGCGCGCCGTTGTGCGACGAGACGATCACGTCGACCCGGACGAAGTTGATGCCCGCGCGGAAGACCGGCTGCTGCGCGTTCGGCCCGGCGGAAGGCGCCTGCTGGTCGGCCGGCGCGGGCGGGCCCGGCGGCGGCGCGGGCTGCTGCGCGTCGCCGCGCGCGCCGAGCGCCACCACCGCGAGGGCTACCGCGCCGATCGTGCCGCGGAGCTTCCAAGCCACCGTCCCATCTTAAACCAACCCACCCGCCCTCATCGCAGCAGCTGCGCCGCGATGATCATCCGCTGGGCTTCCGACGTGCCCTGGTAGATTTCCGTGGCGCGCACGTCGCGGAACAGGCGTTCGACCACCGATCCCTGGCGGTAGCCCGCCGACGCCAGGATCTGCATCGCCCGATCGGCGGCCTTGTGCGCGGCCTCGGACGCCGCGAGCTTGGCCATGGACGACTCGAGCGGGCCGTCGCCGCGCGGATCGCGGGCCGCGGCGGCCTTCCACGTCAGCAGACGCGCCGCGTCCAGCTCGGTGGCGACATCCGCCAGCATCCACTGAATGGCCTCGAACTGGCCGATCGGTCGGCCGAAGGCGTACCGCGTCTTCGCATGGGCCACTGCTTCGGCGAGCGCCGCGTCGCCGAGGCCGAGCGCCTGCGCGGCGATGGCGATGCGGCCGCCGCGGAGCGTCCAGGTCGCCAGCGGGAACCCGCGATCGACCTCGCCGAGCACGTCGGCGTCGCCGACGGCCACGTCGAGCTCGAGGTCCATGCAGCCGAGACCGCGGACGCCGAGCGATCGATCGCACCGCGTGCGGACGATGCCTCGCGTGTCCATCGGCACCAGGAAGGCGGTGATGCCCCGTCCCCGCTCGCCCGGCCGCGTCGCCGCGAAGACGATGGCGACCGACGCGGCGTCCGCGTTGGCCACCCAGACCTTCCGCCCCTGCAGGCGATAGCCGCCGCTCGTCTTCACGGCGCGCGTCGTCTGATTGGCGGCGTCGGTCCCGGCACCGTCCTCGGACAGCGCGAACGACCCGATGGCTTCCCCGGTCGCCAGCGCCCGCAACCACCGCGCCTGCTGCGCCGCGGTTCCCGCGTACGCGACGGCTTCGGCCACGAGCGAGGTCGTGACCGAGAGGGACACGGCGACGGTCGCGCTCGCGCGGGCCACGGCCTCGATCGCCAGGACGTAGCTCAGGTAGTCGAGGCCGCGGCCGCCCCAGTCGGCGGCGATCGGGATGCCGCAGAGGCCCCGCGCCGCGGCGTCGCGCATCACGTCGGCGGGGAACTCGTTGGTGCGGTCGATCTCCGCCGCGCGCGGCGCCACGACCTCGCGCGCGAACGCCGCCGCGTCGCGCGCGAACGCTTCCTGCTCCGGGGTCAGCGCGATCCGCATGCGTCTCCCTTGCCACAGCGGGACGCCGAGGGCGTCCCCGCGCGCGGCTACCCGTCCGTCAGGCGCTCGAAGATGGGCTTCAGGCGGCTGGCGGTCGCGTCGAGCTGCTCGGGCAGCACGCGGACGTTGCCCACGACGGTCATGAAGTTCGTGTCGCCGTTCCAGCGCGGCACGAGGTGAACGTGCAGGTGGTCGAGAATGCCGGCGCCGGCGGGACGCCCGAGGTTCATCCCCACGTTGATGCCGTGCGGCTGGTACGCCTCGGTGAGCGCCATCTCCGCCAGGCGCGCGAGCCGCATCAGCTCGGTCTGCTCGTCGGCCGTGAGGGCCTGGAGCGTGGCCACGTGCCGGTTGGGCACGACCATGAGGTGGCCGTTGTTGTAGGGATATCGGTTGAGGATGATGTAGGCGACGCGCCCGCGCTGCACGACGAGCGCATCGTCGGGCGACGGGGCCGCGTCCGCCGCGGCGCAGAAGATACAGCGTTCGGAGGCCTGCCCGGTTCCCGTCACGTACGCCAGCCTCCAGGGAGACCATAACCGCTCCATGCCGCGCGTCCGGGCTTCGGGACGCGCCGGCTACAGGGCGACCGCGTCGGGCGGCGCGGTCTCCCCTGCGGCGTCGGAGCCGGGGTCGCGGTTGATCAGCTCCTTCAACTCCTTCCCCGGCTTGAAATACGGCACCTTCTTGGGCGGCACGTCCACCTTGTCACCGGTCTTGGGATTGCGCCCTTTCCGGGGCTCGCGCTTCCGGAGGCGGAAGCTGCCGAACCCGCGGAGCTCGATCTTCTCGCCCCGGTGCAGGGCGTCGATGATGCTGCGGAACACCGTGTCGACGATGACTTCCGAGTGCTTCTTGGTGAGGTCCGACACCCGCGAGACTTCCTCGACCAGCTCCGCCTTGGTCATGCTGCCGCCAGTCATGTGCACTCCCGTGGCCTGCCTCCTCAGCGATTCTTGAAGTGATCGCCGAGCTTGGCGTCACCCGTGCCCGCATTCTGCTGGTACGCCTCCCAGTCGGACCGGAACTCGTCCGACTTGAGCGCGCGGATCGACAGGCCGATCTTCCGCTCTTCGGGCGTCAGCTTGATGATCTTCATCGGGTAGGTCTCGCCGACCTTCAGATCGATCTTGTCGTCCTTGCCGTGCGAATCGTCGAACTCCGACACGTGGATCAGGCCTTCGATCCCCTCGTCCAGCTCCACGAAGGCGCCGAACGTCGTCATCCGGACCACCTTGCCCTCCACCGTATCGCCCACGTGATGACGGGAGAAGAAGTCGTCCCACACGTCGGTGGCCAGCTGCTTGAGGCCGAGCGACAGGCGCTGGTTCTCGGCGTCGATGTTGAGCACCATCGCATCCACCACGTCGCCCTTCTTGAGGACTTCGGAGGGATGCTTGACGCGCTTGCTCCACGACATGTCCGAGATGTGGATCAGGCCGTCGATGTCGTCCTCGACTTCGACGAAGGCGCCGAACTCAGTGAGGTTGCGGACCTTGCCCTGAATCTTCGAGCCGACGGGGTAGCGTTCGGCGAGATCGTGCCAGGGGTTGCTCTCGACCTGCTTGAGGCCGAGCGAGATCCGGCGCGCCGCCGGGTCGACGCCGAGCACCATCGCGTCGACCGCGTCGCCCACGTTCAGGATCTTCGACGGGTGCTTGACGCGCTTGCTCCAGGACATCTCGCTGACGTGGATGAGCCCCTCGACGCCCGCCTCGAGCTCGACGAAGGCGCCGTAGTCGGTCAGGCTGACCACCTTGCCGGTGACCCGCGCGCCGACCGGGTACCGCTCGGTCACCGCGGCCCACGGATCCGTGATGAGCTGCTTGTGGCCGAGCGACACGCGCTCGGTGGCCGGGTCGTACTTGAGCACGATCACGTCGATCTCGTCGTTGACCTTGAAGATCTCCGACGGGTGGCCGACGCGGCCCCACGACATGTCGGTGATGTGGAGCAGGCCGTCGATGCCGCCCAGATCGATGAACGCGCCGTAGTCGGTGATGTTCTTGACCACGCCCTTGAGCACCTTGCCCTCGGCCAGGGTCTCCAGCGTGTGCTTCTTCTTCTCGGCGTTCTCCTCCTCGAGGAGCGCCTTGCGCGACAGCACGATGTTGCCGCGCTTCTTGTTCACCTTGATCACGCGCATGCGGAGTTCCTGGCCCCGCAGCGCGTCGAGGTTGCGCACCGGGCGCACGTCGATCTGCGAGCCCGGCAGGAACGCCCGCACGCCGATGTCCACCGCCAGCCCGCCCTTGATCCGCTCGATGACGCGGCCGATGACGACCTTCCGCTCGGCGTAGGCCTTCTCGACCTCGTCCCAGATCTTCATCTTCTCGGCTTTTTCGCGCGACAGCACGACGTAGCCGTCGCGGTCTTCGGTGCGCTCGAGCAGCACGTCCACCAGGTCGCCGGCCTGCACCGTGACCTCGCCGTTCTCGTCGAGAAATTCGCCGATCGCGATGATGCCCTCGGACTTGTACCCGACGTCCACGATCACCTCGGAGGCCGTGACCTTGAGCACGGTGCCCTTGACCACCTCGCCTTCCGCGATGTTCCGGAAGCTGCTATCGTAGACATCCAGCAGCCGAGCGTACTCCTCCGGATCGAGCTGGTCTTCGTCATCCCGCGGCCGGGTGACGATGCTGCTGGTGGCCGCACCGCTCCGGGTTGGATGCTGTGTGGGCGTGCTCTCGTCAACTTCGTTCGCCATGCCGTACGCGTCCTCCTCTGTCGTCCGCCGATCGACTCGAGGCGCCCTCGAGCGGTCTCGCCGGACTGATCGATTGCCGGTATTGGGTGCGGAAGCCGGCGCCCCGCCTGTTCAGCGCCGAAGCCCTGCCCGGGCCGGGCGGCCCGTAGGCAGGTGTTCGCTGAATTCCGATAAGCAATAGAGAGTACGACACTTATCGTCAAACTGTCAAGGCTGGAAAGGACGCCGACATGGCCAAGCGTAAGGCGCCGCGCCGCGCGAAATCTCTGCGATCGAAGCTACAGGCGAAGCGGCGCTCGGTCAAACGCCAGATCCGGAAACGCAAGCCCGCCCGCGCGGCCAAACGCCCCACCCGCCGCCCGGCGGCGGCCATCACGCGCGCCCGGAAGGCGGCACCGGCCGCCAAGGCGGGCGCCAAGGCGGCCCGCCCGGCCCCGCGCGCGAAGAAGTGCGCGGCCCGCCCGAGCCGGACGAAGCGTCCGCGCCTCGACCGCGAGCGGCGCGTGCTGAACGAGCCGTCGCCACCTTCGTCGCTCGACATGAACCGCCACGGGTCGGCTGCCAGCACCGGACGCCACGAGCTGCAGCAGAGCCTGCTCGAGCACCCCGGGATGACGCCGGCGCTCACCGGCGGCGATGTCGACGCCGACTGGGAAAACGCCTACTTCAGCGGCGACGAAGCGCCAGGCGGCGACAACCCGACTCCGGATCAGGACCGCGTGGACGACATCGGCCGGTCCATCGGTCTGCAGTACGACGACAACGAGGAGCTCAAGGGAGACGAGAAGGTCGTCGAACGCGACAAGCACCGCTGGGAGCTGGACCCGGCCTCGTCGGAGGACTACCGGGACAGGAAGTGAGTGCCGGGCGCCGGCGTGGGAGCACGCTCAGAGCTTCTGCTTCACGATCTCCATCACCTCGTCCACGACCTGATCCACCGACTTCCCCGTGGTGTCGATGACCGTGGCGTCGGGGGCGGCGTAGAGGGGTGACACGGCGCGCGTGCGGTCGGCCTCGTCCCGGGCGGTGAGCGCCGTCGCGACGGCCTCGACGGCGGTCGGTCCCGAGTGGGCCGGGTCCGCGGCGCGCCGACGCGCCCGCTCCTCCGGCGACGCGTCGAGATACAGCTTGACGTCGGCGTTCGGGAAGACCACGGTCCCGATGTCGCGGCCCTCCATGACGATTCCACCGCCCGCGCCGATGCGCTGCTGGCGGTCGACGAGCAGCGCCCGCACCTTGCCCAGCCGCGCCACCGCGGCGGCGGCTCTGTCGATCTCGGGCGTCCGGATGGCGCGGGTGACGTCCGTCCCGTCGATCACCGCGGCGCCGGCCGAGACGTCGATGCGCGCGCGGGCGGCCAGCTGAGCGATCGCGGCTTCGTCGGCCAGGTCGATGCCGCGCTGGAGCACCTGCCACGCCACCGCGCGGTACATCGCGCCGCTGTCCACGTGCCGGTACCCCAGGGCGCTCGCGACGGCGCGGGCGACCGTGCCCTTCCCCGCACCGGACGGACCGTCGATGGCAATCACGAGAGGCTTCATGTCGGGCCGGGAGTGTAGCACGCGATTTCGGCTACGCTGTCGGGGATGGAACGACTGCAGAAGATCCTGTCGCAGGCCGGCGTCGCCTCACGCCGCGCCTCGGAGCAGCTGATGCTCGACGGCCGCGTCGCCGTGAACGGCATCGTCGTCCGCGAGCTGGGGACGAAGGCCGATCCGGGCGCGGACGACATCCGCGTGGACGGCCGCCGCGTGCGCGTGGCCGCGGTGCACCGGTACCTGCTCCTGAACAAGCCGCGCGGCTACGTCACGACGCGGTCCGATCCCGAGCGCCGCCCGACGGTCATCGACCTGCTGAAGGGCGTCCGCGAGTACGTGTATCCGGTCGGCCGGCTCGACTACGACTCCGAAGGCCTGCTGCTGCTCACCAACGACGGCGACCTCGCGGCGCGGCTGACGCATCCGCGGCATGGCGTGCCGCGCATCTACGAAGCCGACGTCCTCGGCGTGCCCGACGCCCACGACGTCGACCGTCTGCGCCGCGGTCTGGTGGTCGACGGCCGGCGCACGGCACCGGCCCAGGTCAGCGTCAAGCCGAGGAGCGCCCGCAGCGGGGGCGCCACGCTGGTCATCAGCGTGCGCGAAGGGCGGAACCGCCAGGTGCGGAAGATGTGCGAGTCCATCGGCCATCCGGTCGATCGCCTGCGGCGGGTCGCGATTGGACCCATCCGCGACGACCGCCTCAAGCCGGGACAGTGGCGGGACTTGACGGCGGATGAAGTGAAACGACTCGGCCGGTCCCGGGAAACCACGGAGGAGACGAAGAGCGCCAGGAAGCCGCGGCCCCCGGCCCGGCGCTCCGGATCTGCGTGATCCGTCGCGGCCGGCGTGCGATCGTGACGTCGCCCGTCAGTGGATCGACTGCGGCGGGTCCTCGTCCTCGAATTCCTCGTCGTCTTCCTCGTCGGGCTCGACGAGCGGCAGCTGGTCTTCGCTGGGCGTGCGCTCGACCAGGATGGGCGCGTCGAGGCCCAGGGCCTCGGCCATGTCCTCCACCTTCGGAAGGTCGCCCAGGTCGTTCAGCCCGAAGCGGATGAGAAACTCGCGGGTGGTCCCGTACAGGAACGGCCGGCCGACGACGGCCTTGCGGCCGACGATCTTGACCAGGTGGCGCTCGAGCAGCGTGTTCAGCACGCCCGAGGTGTTGACCCCTCTGATCTCGCCGACTTCCAGGGCGGTGATCGGCTGCTTGTAGGCGATGACGGCGAGCGTCTCGAGGGCCTGGACGGTGAGCTTCTGGGTGCTCCGCTCGTGGAACAGCCGGCGCACCCATTCGTGCAGGTCGGGGCGGGTCATGATCTGATAGCCGCCGGCCACGTCGACCAGCTGCAGCCCGCCGGGCCGTTCGTAGTCGCGCTTCAGCTCGGCGAGCGCCTCCTCGATCGCGTCCTTCGGCTCGTCCTCGACGAGCTTGCAGATCGCCTTCAGCGTCAGCGGCTCGGGCGAGGCGAAGATCAGGGCCTCGAGAATCGCCTTCAGGGACGTGTCAGCCACGATGGGTCTCCGGATCGCCAATGGGATGCGGCGCGTCGGACGGGCGGGGCCGCTTGTAGACGCGGATCGGCCCGAACGGACTCGACTGGTACACGCGCACCAGCTTGAGACGGATCATCTCGAGCAGCGCCAGGAAGGTCACGACGAGCGCGCCGCGGTCGGCGGCGTCCTCGAACAGGTCCTCGAATCCGCAGGCCTCGCTCTCCGAGAGCCGCACGAGGAGCTGCTCGATCCGCGCCTCGACCGACATCTGCTCGGGCGGCAGCAGCACGCGCGGCCGCTGCTTCGCGCGCTCGACGACGGCCTGGAACGCCGACAGGAGGCTGAAGAGATCGACCTCGAGCTCGGGTTCGTACTCCTCGCCGGCGATCTCGGCCACCCGCTCGTCCGGGCGCAGCCACTGCGCCGACCGAAGCTGCTCGCGCTCGTGCAGCAGACCCGCCGCCGCCTTGTACTTCTGATGCTCGAGGAGGCGCCGGACGAGGGCGTCGCGCGGATCCTCCGACTCCTCCCCCTCGGTTCCCGCAGCCGTCTCCGGCCGCGGCAGGAGCATCTTCGACTTGATGTGAATCAGCGTCGCCGCCATCACCAGGTACTCCCCCGCCACGTCGAGGTTCAGCTCCTGCATCAGCTGCAGCGCATCCAGGTACTGCCGGGTGATGAGCGCGATGGGGATGTCGTGGACGCTCACCTCGTTCCTGCGGATGAGGTGCAGCAGCAGGTCGAGCGGCCCCTCGAAGTTCTCGAGCTTGACCGGGAAGGCGTCGACCGCCGATTCGAAGTCCGGCACGCGGTCGGCCATCAGTAGGCGATCTTCATCGCGCCGCGGACGCGCGCCATGGTCTCCCGGGCCACCGCGCGCGCCCGGCGCGAGCCCTCCACGAGCACCTCGCGCAGGTAGCCCGGCCGGGCGAGCGCGGCGGCCCGGCGTTCGCGGATCGGATCCAGGTGGGCGTTGAGCGCCCTGGCCAGCTTCGTCTTCACCTCGACGTCGCCGACCTTGCCGGCGCGGTAGCGCGTCTTGAGATCCTCGACCTCCGCCGTGTCGGGATTGAACGCGTCGTGATAGGTGAAGACCGGGTTGCCCTCGACGGTGCCGGGGATGTCGGCGCGGACCCGCTTCGGGTCCGTGTACATCCGCATGACCTTCTTCTTGACCTCGTCGGCCGAATCGGAGAGGTGAATCGTGTTGCCGAGGCTCTTGCTCATCTTCTTGTCGCCGTCCAGGCCCGGCAGCCGGGCGAACGTCGTGAGCAGCGGCCGCGGCTCGGTGAGGACGTCGCCATAGAAGTTGTTGAACCGCCTGACGACTTCGCGCGCGAGCTCGAGGTGCGCCACCTGATCCTCGCCGACCGGCACGAAGGTCGCGTCGTAGATCGCGACGTCGGCGGTCTGGAGGAGCGGGTAGCCGAGGAAGCCGATCGACGACAGGTCCCGGTCCGACAGGTTCTCCTGCTGCTCCTTGTAGGTGGGCACGCGCTCGAGCCAGGGCACGGGCACGACCATCGAGAGCAGCAGGTACAGCTCGGCGTGCTCGGGCACGAGCGACTGGACGAAGAACGTGGAGCGCTCGGGATCGAGACCGGCGCCGATCCAGTCGGCGACGTTCTCGTAGGCGTAGCCGACGAGCGGCGCCGTGTTGGCGTAGTCGCTCGTCAGCGCGTGCCAGTCGGCCACGAAGTAGAAGCAGTCGTACTGCGCCTGGAGCGGCACCCAGTTGTTCAGGGCGCCGATCAGGTGGCCGAGGTGGAGCTGTCCGGTCGGCCGCATGCCGGACACGACGCGCGCCTTCGTCACTGGAGCCAAGCGAGCAGGTGGTAGTACGGCGGGGCCATCACGTACTCGAGGCCGCCGGTCAGCATGAGGGCATAGAGCAGCATGAAGCCGTAGGGACGGAGCTTGTCGAACCGCTGCGCCGCCATGACCGGCAGCAGCCCGCCGACGACGTTGCCGCCGTCGAGCGGCGGAATGGGAATCATGTTGAACACGGCCAGCAGGACGTTGATCTGCAGGGCGCCGCTCAGCAGCGTCATGAGGGGCACCGAGACGTTGGGTTCGCCCAGCCGGACCGGCGACACCGGCAGCAGGTGCATCAACAGCGCCGCCACGACGGCCAGGATCAGGTTGCTCACGGGCCCCGCCGCCGCGACGAGCACGTAGTCGCGCCGATGGTGGCGGAGCCGCGACACCGTGACGGGGACGGGTTTCGCCCAGCCGATGAGAGGGAAGCCGCTGAACATCGCCACCAGCGGAAAGATCACGGTACCCACGAGGTCGGCGTGCACGATCGGATTGAGCGACACGCGGCCGAGCTGCCTCGCCGTGGGATCGCCGAGACGATCGGCCGCGAACGCGTGGGCCGACTCGTGGACGGTGAGCGAGAACAGCAGCACGACGAAGGAGATGAAGATCGTCGCGAAGTTGATGTCGGACAAGGAGTAATCAGGTTAAGGCCGGCCCGCGAAAAACGCAAGGACCCGATCCGCGACTCTCGCGCCGACCGCCGCCGACAACTCCTCGCGCGTCGCACGACGCACGCCCGCGAGGCTCCCGAAGCGCGTCAGCAGCGTGCGGCGCCGGCGGGGTCCGACGCCGGGGATCCCGTCGAGCGCCGACTGCAGATCGCGCATCGTCCGCGCGCGGCGATGAAAGGTGACGGCGAAGCGGTGGGCCTCGTCACGGATGCGCTGGAGCAGCAGCAGCGCCGGATGATTCGTCGCGAGCGCGATCGGATCCCGGCGATCGCGCGTGCAGACGAGCTCTTCCTTCTTGGCGAGGCCGATCGCGACCAGGTTCGCCAGGCCCAGCGACTCCAGCGCGCCGTACGCCGCCGCGAGCTGCCCGGCGCCTCCGTCGATGAGGATCAAGTCGGGAAACGGACCGCCGGCCTCGAGCAGCCGGCGATAGCGCCGCTGGACGACTTCGCGCATGGCGGCGAAGTCGTCATTCAATGGCGCGGCGGCCCTCTCCCCGGCGCGACCTGACGCCGACGCCTCGCCTCGGACCTCCCCGTCCCCGCCTCGGTGTGGCCGCGGGCGCGACTGGCCACCGTCCGGCGCCGCCCCTGCCCGGCCCTTGATCCGGAACTTGCGGTAGTCGGAACGGCGCATCCGCCCGTCCTCGGCCACCACCATCGACGCGACGGTCTCGCGCCCCTGGATCGTGGAGATGTCGAAGCACTCGATCCGCCGCGGCAGGTGCGGCAGCGCGAGCACGGCCTGCAACGCCTCGAGCGCGTCGTACTGCGAGGCGGTCGCGTGGTTCACGCGCGCGTCGTAGGCGAGGGCCGCGTTCCGCGCGGCCAGCTCCACCAGCCCCCGCTTCCCGCCGCGCCTGGGCGCCACGATCCGCACGCGGCGGCCCGCCCGCGCCGACAGCCATGCCTCGAGCGCCTCGGGTTCCGGCGGCAGGACCGGCACGTGGACTTCGGGCGGCACGTCCCGGATCTCGTAGAACTGCTGCAGCGCGGCCTCGACCACGTCGGCCTCGGTCGCGCCGGCAATCGGCTCGTCGGTCCCGAGCTCGACGCGCTCGACGACGCGCCCGCGGCGGACCTCGAAGGCCTGCACGACGGCGCCGGCCGCCCCGAGCTTGACGCCGAACACGTCGCGATGCCCCAGCTCGACGCCCGCCATCTTCTGCTGGCGCTCGTCGAGCGTCTGCACGGTGCGGATGGCGTCGCGCAGGTGCGCCGCCTCCTCGTAGCGCTCGGCGTCGGCGGCGGCGCCCATCCGCTCGCGGAGCGAGCCCACGAGCTCGTCGTTCTTGCCCTCGAGAAAGAGCTGGGTCAGGGCGACCGCGCGGCCGTACTCGTCCCTCGTGCAGATCGACTCGACGCAGGGCGCGATGCAGCGCTTGATGTCGTATTCGAGGCACGGCCGGCCCCGCTGCCCCGTGATGACCTCGTTGCAGGACCGGATCCCGAACAGCCGGTGCGTCAGCGCCATGGTGCGGCGGGCGAAGGTCGCCGGCAGGAACGGCCCGGCGTAGAAGCTGTCGTCGCGCTCGACGCGCCGCGCCACGAGCACTCGCGGAAACGCCTCCCCCGTCGTCAGCTGCAGGTACGGGTAGTTCTTGTCGTCGCGGAGGAGGATGTTGTACTTGGGCGACCGCTGCTTGATCAGGTTGTTCTCGAGCGCCAGCGCCTCCACGACCGAGTCGGTGACGATCACCTCGAGGCGCGCCACCTCGTCCAGCAGCGCGTCGGTCTTCGGCGAGGATCCGTACGCGCCCAGGTAGGTGCGCACGCGGTCGCGCAGGGCGCGCGCCTTGCCCACGTAGATCGTCTCGCCCGCCGCGTTCAGGTACAGGTACACCCCGGGCTGCTCCGGCAGCCGCGCGATCTGCGCCTTGAGTTCATGGATGGGCATACGCTACTATGGCGCGGCGTGGGAGCCGCCTCCGAACACTCCAGTATACGTCCGCGGCCACGCCTGACCTTCACCGGCCTCATCGGCACGATCTGCATGTTCCCGCTGCGCGCCATCATCGGCGCGTGCGTCGGGCTGCGCATCCACCCGAACGTCCTCACGTTCGTCGGCGTGCTGGTCAACGTCCTCGCGGGCTGGTCGCTCGCCGTCGGCCACTTCGTGACGGCCGGCGTGATCATGATCGTCGCCAACATCTTCGACTTCATCGACGGGAAGGTGGCGTTCCAGCTCCAGCTCCAGTCGGCCTTCGGCGCCTTCTGGGACTCGACGCTCGATCGTTTCTCGGACCTCGCCCTGCTCGTCGGGCTGATCTACCTGTACGCCTCGCGGGGACGCAGCGACTACGTGCTCATCGCCGCGCTGACGCTGATCTTCTCGATCATGACGAGCTACGCGCGGGCGCGCGCCGAGTCGCTCGTCGAGAAGTGCAAGGTCGGCTTCATGGAGCGCCCCGAGCGGATCGTCCTCTTCATGATCGGCGCCTTCACGAACCGGATGGCGGGCGTCCTCTGGGTGATCCTGGTGCTGTCGGTCCTGACGGTCGCGAACCGGATCTACTACACGTACCTGGCGCTCAACCACCTGCCGATGCCGCGGCGCGACGGCCTGGCCGGCCTGCTCTGGCGCGCGTTCTTCTGGACCGACGAGCGCACGACGATTCCCTACGACATGTGGGTGATCGCGATCCTGGCCTTCGTCTGGCTCGTCCCGCCCGGCTGGCTCGGCGACCCCATGGCGCATGGCCCGGGCCTCATCGGCCTCCTGCGACGCCTCGCGGGGTGAGACGCGCCGCGACGGCGGCTAGGCTCGCTTGCGCTTCTTCGCCGCGGGAGCGGCGGTCGCCTTGGCGGGCGTCTTCTTCTCGCGGCTGACGCGGTCGAGGCTCTTGCGCAGGGCGTCCATGAGGTTGACGACCGGCGCCGGAGCCGCGGCCTCGGGCGCGGTCGCCGCCTCGCCGGCGATCTTCGCGTCGATGATCCGGCGCAGGCCCGCCTGGTACTCGTCGGTGTAGTCGCGCAGGTTCAGCGGCCCCTCGAACGTCCCGATCACCTGGCGCGCCAGCTTCAGCTCCTCCGGCTTCACCGCGGCCGGTACCGACCCGAGATCCTCGACGTCGTCGAGGCTCCGGATCTCCGCGGCCTGGTGCAGCGTGTGCATCACGATCCCGCGGCCCGACGCCTTGACCGCGACCAGGTACTCCCGGCCGTAGAGCGCCAGTTTGCCGATCCCGACCTTCCCCTTCAGGCCCTCGCGCATCACGGCGTAGGCGCTCGCCGCCATCGCACCGTCGGGCGCGAGGTAGTACGAACGGTCCACGTAGATCGGATCGACGGCGCCCTCGTCGGCGAACTGCACCAGGTCGATGACCCGGGTGGAGGCGGGTTTGACCTGCTCGAAGTCCTCCTCGGACAGGACCACCCACCGGCCCTTCTCGAACTCGTAGCCCTTGACGATCTCCGAGCTCGGGACCTCGGCCTGATGGAACGGGCACCACTTCTTCTGCTGGATCCGCGTCCCGCACGTCGCGTGCAGCTGGTTGAAGGAGATCGTCGCACTCGACTCGGTCGCCGGGAACACCTTGATCGGGATGTTCACCAGGCTGATCTTGAGATAGCCCTTCCAGGTCGGTCGCATACAGTCCTTCCTATCGGCGCGACGCGGGAGGCGCTACACGTCCTCGCGCTCGTCGTGCTCCAGCAGGTCGAGCCCCGTCCCGGAGAACTGGATGGCGTGCGTCGAGATCTTGTCGCGCAGGACGCGCCGGGCGGCGCCGTACTTGTCGCCGGGCACGACCAGCCGGCGCGCCAGGTGGCGCAGGCGCGAGATCACGATCAGCGTGGCCTGGTGCTCGCCCTCACGCCACGTCACGCCGCCGACTTCCTCGTAGGGAATGAACGCCTGGTCCGCCCAGATGCCGTCCTCGTAGAAGCCCCGGCCGATCCGCCGGCCGAGCGGCATCACGTAGGCGTAGTAGAGGAACATCATCGTCTCGCCGAAGACCTGCTCGTGGAGGAAGGCGAGCTTGTAGAAGGCGAGCAGGCCGAGGGCGATCCCGATGGCCGTCTGCAGGGCGAAGTACGGCGGACGGGGGCCCGGCCAGGTGAGCACCGCGTGCGTGCGCCGGCGGCGATATCGCTGATACTCGAGCAACAGCCGCGCGTTGACGACGAGGAAGCCCAGACCCAGCAGGAGAAGCGTCGTGGTGATGACGGGCTCCAGCTCGGACACGGCTCGATTGTAACCGCCGGCCGGCGGGTGGGGCTAGGCTCGCGACTGGTACTCGCCGGTGTCCGTGCTGATGCGCACCTTGTCGCCCTCGTTGACGAACGGCGGCACCTGGACGACGAGCCCGGTCTCGAGGGTCGCGGGCTTGACCTGCGCGCTGGCGGTGGCGCCCTTGATGCCGGGCACGGTCTCCTTGACGACCAGATCCACCGTCGCCGGCAGCTCGATCCCGACCGGCTCGGTGCCGTAGAACTCCACCCGAATGACCGCGTCCGGCACGAGATAGTTGACCGACTCCCCGAGCGCCTCGCTGGAGATGTGCACCTGCTCGAACGTCGTGGTGTCCATGAAGTAGTACAGGTCGCCGTCGTTGTACAGGTACTGCATCTCGTGCTCGTCGAGGATGGCCCGCTCCACGTCGTCCTCGGCGCGGAACTTCTGATCGGCGAGCGCCGCACTGCGGATGTTCCGCATGCGCGCCTGGATGAATCCCCGCTTGTTGCCCGGCGTCAGGTGGTTGACCTCGAGCACGCGGAACAGGTCGTCGCCGAGCTTGATGAGATTGCCCTTGCGCAGTCGCGTCGCTTGCATGGAAGACTCGATCCTCGGGAGGTGGAAGCGACAAATCGTAGCACGCCTCATCGACCCCGGCCAATCATGCTACGATCCGCTCGTACCTCTCCCCGAGCGCCGCATGCGAATTCGCAAGGCCCTCTTCGTCATCGTCATCGCCTTCGTCAGCTTCATGGCGGGTCTCATCGTCACCGGGCGTGTGCGCCTGGCGTCGATGCCGTCCGCCGGCCCGCCGGCCCCGGCCGAGGCGGCCGCCGCGCCCGCCACGGCCGCACCCGTCGTCGCGGAGACATCCACCGACGCCGCCCCCGCCGCGGAGCCCGCGACCGCCGTCGGCGGCGGACCCGACTTCACGCACATCGCGGCGCAGGCCGTGCGCGGCGTCGTCAACATCTCGTCGCTCCAGGTCGTCCGCACACAGAACACGCCGTTCTCGAACGACCCGTTCTTCAACTACTTCTTCGGCGGCGATCAGTTCTTCGGCGGACGCGACCAGCGCTCGCTGAGCCTCGGCTCCGGCGTCCTCATCTCGCCCGACGGCTACATCGTCACCAACAACCACGTGGTCGGCGAGAACGAGCAGAAGATCACGGTGACGCTGGGCGACAAGCGGGAGATGGAGGGCCTCGTCGTCGGCACGGATCCGGCCACGGACATCGCGCTCCTGAAGATCGAGATGAACGGTCTGCCGGTGATCCCCTGGGGCGACTCGAACCAGCTCAAGATCGGGGAGTGGGTGCTCGCGATCGGGAGCCCCTTCCAGCTGAGCCAGACGGTGACCGCGGGCATCGTGAGCGCCGTCGGACGCAGCAACGTCGGCCTGGCCAACTACGAGGACTTCATCCAGACCGACGCGGCAATCAACCCCGGCAACTCGGGCGGCGCGCTGATCAACCCGGCCGGCCAGCTGGTCGGCATCAACACGGGCATCTTCAGCGAGAGCGGCGGCTATCAGGGCATCGGCTTCGCCGTGCCGAGCAACCTGGCGCGCAAAGTGGTCGACGATCTGCGGCAGTACGGGGAGGTCCACCGCGGCGCGATCGCGGGCATCGCCTCGATCGACAAACTCACGCCGCAGTGGGCGAGCGAGCTGAACGCCCCGGACACCAGCGGCGCGCTGATCGTGCGGATGATGCGCAACTCGGACGCCTACAACGCCGGGCTGCGCCCGGGCGACGTGATCGTCGGCTTCAACGGCACCGCGATCGACGACCCGTCACAGTTCTACCGGTTGATGGCGGACGCGAAGATCGGATCCACGGCGAGGCTGCGCGTCCTGCGCCAGGGACGCCCGCTGGAGGTCACCGTGACGATCGTCTCGAGCAGCCGGTCGATGTCGACGACGTCGGCGGGGCGCTAGGCGAGGGCCTGCGCCTTCCGCGACTCCCACCAGGACTCGAATTCCTTGAACGCCCGCCCCAGGTGGACCGGCGGCGTCACGCGGCCGGTCACGGCCTCCGTCGTCTTGTAGCCGTTCCCCGTCACGCAGACGACGACCGACTCGTCGCGCGGAATCACGCCGCGCTCGATCAGATCGATCGTGCCGGCGAGCGTCGTCCCACCCGCGGGCTCCGTGAAGATGCCCTCGGTCTCGGCCAGGATCTGAATCGCGTCGACGATCTTCTCGTCCGGCACGGCCACGCCCGTCCCGCCCGTGGACCGGACGCCCGCCACGGCCTGGTAGCCGTCGGCGGGGTTGCCGATCGCGATCGACTTGGCGATCGTGTCGGGCCTGACCGGCTCGGGATAGTCCTCGCCCGCGAGGAGCGCGTTGACGACCGGCGCGCAGCCGGCGGCCTGGGCGGCGTGCACCCGCGGCAACTCGCCATCGACGAGCCCGATCTCGCGCAGCTCGCGGAAGCCCTTGAGGATGCGCGGCAGCAGCGTCCCGCCGGCCACCGGCGAGACGACGTGCTGCGGAAACCGCCAGCCGAGCTGCTCGACGATCTCGAAGCCCATCGTCTTGGCCCCTTCGGCGTAGTACGAACGCAGGTTGATGTTGGCGAAGCCCCAGCCGTAGCGGTCCGCCACCTGCGAGCACAGGCGGTTGACGTCGTCGTAGTTGCCGGAGATGGCCAGGATCGTGGGACGGTAAATCGCCGACCCGAGGAGCTTGCCGGCCTCGAGGTTGTCGGGGATGAAGACGCAGCAGTCGAGTCCGAGGCGCGCGGCGTGAGCCGACACGCTGTTGGCCAGGTTGCCGGTCGACGCGCACGCGAGCACCTCGAACCCGAGCTCGACCGCGCGCGTCGCCGCCACCGACACGACGCGGTCCTTGTAGGACAGCGTCGGATGGTTCACGGAGTCGTCCTTGATGTACAGCTCTTGGACGCCGAGGCGCGCGGCGAGGCGGGTCGCGCGCACGAGCGGCGTGAAGCCCGAGTGGAAGCCGGTGCGGGGCTCACCGGCGATCGGCAGGAGTTCCCGGTACCGCCAGAGATTCTCGGGCCGTGCTGCGATGATTTCGCGGGTCAGGTGAATCGCCGAGAAGTCGTAGACCGGCTCGAGCGGACCGAGGCACTTGTCGCAGACGTACAGCGCCTCCGGCGGGAACCGGGCCTTGCACAGATGACATTCGAGTCCGATGAGCGCGCTCAAGACGCCTCCCTCATCTCTCCTCCGCTTCAGCGCGAGGGCAGGAATTGGCACCTAACCGCGCTCGAGGATGGGGCTCGCGTGGTTGCCGTGGCGTCGTCGGGCCTGTTCCCTCAGCCACTCTGGATAAGAGCTATGCAGTTGTCCGCACGACTATATCAAAGCGCCGCCGCCGTCACAACGCCTCGTATCGACATATCCACCTGCGTGGATATCATCTGGGCCTGGAGACGCAGGGATTCCCCGCCACGTACGCGCGCCACGGGTGCTCGGTGCCGACGCGAATCCCGATCCGCGGGCCCCAGGCGATCGACGCCGGCGCGGCGCGCCGACCCTCGACGAACAGACGGGGGCCCCGCAGATCCAGCCGGTTCTCGGCGAGCGTGATGCCCAGCGCCCTGGTCACGTTGCCCGGGCCGCGACAGAGATTGACGTCCTCGATCGGACCGACCGACGCCCGCCTGCCTCGCGCCGGCCGCCTCCGGCGGCGCCGCATGAGGTCCAGGCCCTCGACCGGCTCGAGCGCGCGGATGAGGACCGCGGCCGGCGAGCCCTCGGGCTCCGTCACGACGTTCACGAGGTAGTGAATCCCGTAATTGAGGTAGACGTACGCCCGACCCGGCGGTCCGTACAGCGGCGCGTTCCGCGGCGTGGGACCGGGAGCGGCGTGACACGCGGGGTCGCCCTCGCCGATGTACGCCTCCACCTCGACGATCCGCCCGCTGCACCGCAGGCATCGGCGCTCGTGAACGAGAAGGGCGCCGAGCAGGTCGGCGGCGACCTCCAGGGTCGGCCGGGCGTAGAAGGCGCGCGGGAGCCGGCTCATCGTGTCGGGTCAGTGCCCCGACGCGTAGGCGTGTGTGCGCCCTTCCGCGAGCGCCGCCTGCAGGCAGCGGCCGGTGTGCGAGGACTCGACCCGCGCCACCTGTTCGGGCGTCCCGACGGCGACGATGCGCCCCCCGTCCTCGCCGCCCTCGGGGCCGAGATCGATCACCCGATCCGCGGTCTTGATCACATCGAGGTTGTGCTCGATGACGAGGAGCGAGTGGCCCGCCTCGAGCAGCTTCCGGAACGCCGTCAGGAGCTTCGCGATGTCGTCGAAGTGCAGTCCGGTCGTCGGCTCGTCGAGGATGTAGAGCAGTCGCTCGCCGGTGTGCGACGCGAGGTGCGCTGCGATCTTGATCCGCTGGGCTTCCCCGCCCGACAGGGTCGTCGCCGGCTGGCCCAGCCGCAGGTAGCCGAGGCCAATCTCGTCGAGCACCTGCAGGCGGCGGAGCACCTTCGGCGAGCTGCTGAAGAACGCCAGGGCCTCGCGGACCGTGAGGTCGAGCACCTGGTGGATCGAGCGGCCGCGGTACCGGACGTCGAGGACCTGCGGCTTGAACCGCTTGCCGTCGCACTGATCGCAGGGCACGAACACGTCCGCGAGGAACTGCATCTCGACGCGGACCTCCCCCTCCCCCTGGCAGGCCTCGCACCGGCCGCCGGGCACGTTGAACGAGAAGTGGCTCGCCGTCAGACCGCGCGACCGTGCGTCCTTGGTCGCGGCGAACAGCTCGCGAATCGGATCGAATGCCTTCAGATAGGTGACCGGATTGGACCGCGGCGTCCGGCCGATGGGCGCCTGATCGACGAGCACGGCGTCGGTGATGAGCTCGATGCCCTGCAGGGTGCGGAACGCGCCGACCTTCCGGTCCCATCCCCCCTTGGCCCGCTTCACCGCGGCGTACAGGACGTCGTGCACGAGCGTCGACTTGCCCGAGCCGCTCACGCCGGTCACGCACGTGAGGGTGTTGAGGGGAATCTCGACGTCCACGTCCTTGAGGTTGTGTTCGGACGCCCCGAGGAGGCGCAGGGTCTGTCCCGTGCCGCGACGCCGCGCCGTCGGGATCGGAATCGCGAGCTCCTGGCGCAGGTACTTCGACGTGAGCGACCGCGTCTCGTGGAGCAGTCCCTCGAGAGGCCCCGCGAATACGACGCGTCCGCCCTGCTCGCCGGCCCCCAGCCCCAGGTCCACGACGTAGTCGGCGACCCGGATCATGTCGGCGTCGTGCTCGACGACGATGACCGTGTTGCCCTGATCCCGCAGCTGTCGCAGGATGGCGATGAGCCGCTGGTTGTCGCGCGCGTGCAGGCCGATGGACGGCTCGTCGAGCACGTACAGCGTCCCGACCAGCGCCGACCCGAGCGACGTCGCGAGGTTGATGCGCTGCGCTTCCCCGCCGGACAGCGTCGACGAGAGGCGGTCGAGCGTCAGGTAGTCCAGGCCGACGTCGCTCAGGAAGGCGAGCCGGCGGCGGATCTCCTTGAGCACCTTGTCGGCGATCGCGGCCTCTTTCTCCGAGAGCGACAGCTCCCCGAAGAACGCCTGGGCCGCGCGGACGGTCAGCGCCGACACCCGGTCGATCGTGCGGCCCGACACCCGCACGTCCCTGGCCTCGCGGCGCAGACGGGCGCCGCCGCAGTCGGGGCAGGTCAGGTAGCCGCGGTAGCGGCTGAGGAAGACGCGGACGTGGACCTTGTACTTCTTCCGTTCGAGCCACCGGAAGAAGCCGCGCACGCCGTGGAAGCCCTCCCCGCCTTCGACGACGAACCGCCGTTCATCGTCGGTGAGCTCGCTCCAGGGGACGTCGAGCCGTACGCCGGCCTTCTTCGCGACCCGCTTCAGGTCGGCGAGGTGCGATCGGTAGTGCGGCTTGGTCCACGGCTCGATCGCGCCACGGTTGATCGACTTCGACGGGTCCGGCACGACGAGGTCGAGATCCAGCTCGATGACGTTGCCGAAGCCGTGGCACGTCGGGCACGCGCCGAACGGGTTGTTGAACGAGAACAGCCGGGGCTGCGGGGTCTCGTAGGCGATCCCGCACGGCCGGCACTCGAACCGTTCACTGAACTGAATCGTGTAGGAATCGGGCGTCGACGGCCGGGCGCCGGGAGGCTCGGCGACCATCGCCCAGCCGGCGCCGTCGCCCTCCTGGTAGGCCGTCTCCACCGAATCGGTGACGCGCCGCGCCAGCTCGGCCGCGTCCCTGCGCACGACCACGCGGTCGACGACGACCTGCAGGGTCGAGCCGTCGCCCAGTGCTCCCGGATCGACCTCGTCGAACGCGACGGCGTGCCCGTCCACGAGCAGGCGGCCGAATCCTTTCCGGCGCAGCCCCTCGATCGCGGCGGCGACCGCCTCGGCGCGGGAGGGCGCCGCGGGCGGCGCCGCGGGCGGCGACGCGGCCTCCTCGCCGCCGCCCTCGTCGATCTCGTTGCCCTCGGCGCCATCGTCGACCTGATCGACGGGCACGTCGACGATCTGCAGATCGAAGCCGATCAGGAGGCGGGCGCCGTCCGGGAGCGAGGCGAGGCGGCCGGAGACGAGCTCGGCCGTCTCGCGGACGACCTCCTGTCCGCAGTGGCGGCAGAACGTCCGGCCCACCCGCGCGAAGAGGAGCCGCATGTAATCGTGAATCTCGGTCGTCGTGCCGACCGTGGACCGCGGGTTCCGGACGCTGTTCTTCTGGCGAATGGCGATCGCCGGAGCGATCCCGTCGATGCGATCGACGTCGGGCTTCTCCATCCGCTCGAGGAACTGGCGGGCGTACGCCGACAGGGACTCGACGTACCGGCGCTGGCCCTCGGCGTAGATCGTGTCGAACGCCAGCGAGGACTTGCCCGATCCGCTGACGCCGGTGACGATGATGAGCGCGCCGACCGGCAGCGACACGTCGACGTTCCTGAGATTGTGGGTGCGCGCACCGCGGACCACGATTTCGGTGGCTTCGACGGGTCCGGCGGCGGCCGTGTCGGGCATGTGCGGTACAACCCTGATGGAGCGGATTCCGACCGATGGCGTAAACCACGTACTGTAGATCAGCGCCGGGGAGGAGGCAACCCGACGGCGCGGCGGCGCGGACGTCAGGCGGAAACGGGAGCGGGCACGAGCCGCGTCAACAGACGCTCGAGCTCGGCGGCGTCGGCCGGCGTGAGGCCGGCGAGCACCTCGCGCTCGGCCGCACGCTGGATCGCGATCCCGCGGGCGTACGCGTCACGACCCGCATCGGTGATGACGGCGAGACGCGCCCGGCGATCGCTCGAGTCGAGCTCGCGGCTGACGAGCCCGTCGGCCTCGAGACGATCCACCAGCTGGGTGACATTGGACTTGACGCACGCCAGCCGATCGGCGAGCTGCCCGAGGGGCAGCGGCCGGTCGGCGAGCGACAGCTGGTGGAGGGCGGCCAGCTTGGCGAGCGAGAGGCCCGCGGCCGACAGCCGGGATTCGAGGTGCGCCTGAGCCGCGCTGGCCGCCCGGAGCAGCCTCCACAGCCCGGTGCAACAGGTGGCGCCCATCGAGTGTTCGCTTACTGGGCCTTTCGGAGCGTCTTGATGTACGCGACGACCGACCAGACCTCGTCCGGCGTCATCTTCGCCTTGAAGGCCGGCATCTCGTTCCCTTTGCCGTTCGAGATCTTGTAGAAGAGCGTGCCATCCGAATTGAGCGGCGCGCGGAACGGGTCGGTGAGATCCGCGGGCAGGTTGTTCGGATCGGCGTCGGGGCCGTCACCGGTGCCGTCCTTGCCGTGGCAGCGGACGCAGTTCTGGGTGAACAGGGTCTGCCCCTGCTGCACCGTCGCGGCCGTGACCGGATTGGGGTCCTTCTCGTTGGCGCCGCCGGAGGGAATCACCCAGCTGTTCTGGGCGTAGCCGAACGCGGCCGTCAGCACCACTGCCGTCGTGCCAATGCAGAGTCGCCATGAGTTGCGCATGGCCGTATTATGAACCGCGACGATGCGAATCTTCAAAGGGAAGGATGCGCCGGAGACAATCGCCGACGGACGGACCTTCTCGGGCCGAGCAGACGTCCAGCGGCTGGCGCACGCGAGCGAGGGCGTGCCGGCCGCCATCTACCGGGTGGGGTTCGCCGAGGGCGGGCGCACCTACTGGCACCGGCACTCCGGTCCCCAGTGGCTCCTCGTCGTCGACGGGCGGATCCGGGTGCAGACGTGGGGCGAGCCGCCGGCCGACGTGGAGGCCGGCGATGCCGGTACTGATTCCTCCCGGCGAGAAGCACTGGCACGGCGCTGCGCCCGGGTCCACGGGCACCCATCTCGCCGTCAACGTGAACGCCGTCACCGAGTGGCTCGAGGAAGTCTGAGACGGGCGCCCGGCAACCAGGCACGAGCAGCCGGCACGCGGCCCGTGGTGCCCGGTACCCGTGGTAGGATTGAACGTCCCGTCAGCCGCCGGCGTAGCTCAGTTGGTAGAGCAGTCGATTCGTAATCGACAGGTCATCGGTTCAAGTCCGATCGCCGGCTCCAGTCCCGTCTCGGAACGCGCACGCCTGAAGGCTTCGAGGGGTCATGAGCGACCGCGGCAGCCGTGGAATCCTGATTGGCATCCTCATCCTCCTGCTGATCCTCGCCGCGGTGCCGTGGCTGATCGGCTGGAGCCTGTACGGCATGCGCCCGATGCTCGGCGGCGCCTTCTCGACACGCCGCTCGTTCGGGGTGCTGGCGTTCGCCTTCGGCGGGCTGGTCCGCTTCGCGCTCCTCGCAGTGGTCGTCGCGCTGGTGTTCCTCGTCCTCCGCCCTCACACGGAGGCTCCCCGGCCGCCCTCCGGCCCCGAGTCGCCGCAGGACATCCTCAAGCGCCGCTACGCATCCGGTGAGCTGACGCGGGATCAGTTCGAACAGATGCGCAGGGACCTGCAGGGCTAGCCCACCCGACGCGTCAAAAGATCGTAAGCGCCTCGAGCGATCCCGATCCCCGTGCTAGGCTCCTTCCCCGCACCCCAGCAGAGGACCGTCATGCTCCCGACCACATCCCGACCGCTCCGTGCAGCGGCGCTGACCGTCATGGCCGTCGCCGCCTGCGCACTCGGCGCGGGCCATCGTCTGGCCGCCGAGGAGTCGCATAGCCACAGGCCGCTGCCGCGCGTCCACCTCGTGTCGAAGACGCCCACACCGCCCGGGGGACCCGCGGGCGCGGCGCCTCCCGTCGGAGGCTCGTGGACGCAGCTCACGCACCTGCCTCCCGTCGCGCTGGACAACTGCCTGCTGATGACCGACGGCACCGTCCTGTGCCACGGGAACGCCACCAGAGACTGGTACCGCCTCACGCCGACGAATACGGGCAGCTACCTGAACGGAACCTGGACGCTCGACTCGTCGATGCAGGCGGGTTATGCACCCATGTATTTCGCCTCCGCCGTCCTCCCCGACGGCCGCGTCATCGTCGAGGGCGGCGAGTACAACTGCAACCCCGGGTGCAGCGGCACGTGGACGACGCAGGGTTCCATGTACGACCCGTCGACGCGCACTTGGACGGCCGTCCCGCCGCCGCCGGGCTGGAGCACCATCGGCGACGCCCAATCGGTCATCCTCGCGGACGGCACGTTCATGCTCGCCGACTGCTGCAGCGGCAAGTCGGCCTTCCTCAACCCCGGCACGCTGACCTGGACCGCGGTGGCCGGATCGGAGCTCGACAACGAGCACGACGAAGAGAGCTGGACGCTCCTGGCGGACGGCCGCGTCCTGACCGTGGACGCCTGGCCGGGGAACAGCCGGCTGTCGGAGATCTTCGACCCGGTCACGCAGCACTGGACGAGCGCGGGCAACACGCCGGTGCTGCTGACCGACAACAACCGGAGCGGCGCGTCTTACGAACAGGGACCCGGCATTCTGCGCACCGACGGGACCGTCCTCTACTTCGGCGCCAACGGATCGGGCGCAGGCCACACGGCGTACTACGACACCGGCACCGGCACGTGGTCGGCCGGGCCCGACTTCCCCAACGGCGACGACGCGGCCGATGCGCCCGCCGCCCTGCTGCCGAACGGCAACGTGCTCGTCCAGGCGAGCCGGGGGATTTTCAGCACGCCGAGCCGCTGGTACGAAGTGGACCGCACGACGTCCGCCTTCACGCAGGTCGCCTCGCCGTCGTACTCGTTCGCGATCTCGAGCTACTACGGCGAGATGCTGCTGCTCCCGACGGGCGAGGTGCTCCAGACCGAGTTCTCGAACGACGTCCGGCTCTACACCGCGAGCGGGACCTACGACCCGTCGTGGCGGCCGACGATCACGAGTGCGCCGTCCACCGTCACCCCCGGGTCGACCTACGCGATCTCCGGCACGCAGTTCAACGGCCTCTCGCAGGGCGCGGCGTACGGTGACGACTGGCAGTCGGCGTCGAACTACCCGCTCGTCCGGATCACCAACGTCGCGACCGGCCACGTCTTCTACGCCCGGACGCACGACCATGTGCCGATGGGGGTCGCCACCGGCGGGCAGACCGCCTCCACGTCGTTCGACGTCCCGGCGGGCATCGAGACGGGCGCGAGCGACCTCGAAGTCGTGGCCAACGGCATCCCCTCGGCGCCGGCGGCGGTCACGGTCGGCAGCGCCTCTCCGGACTTCGGCAAGACGAGCCCGGCCGACGGCGCGAACGGCCAGCCGACGACGCTGACACTCCACTGGGGCACGAGCAGCGGCGCAACGGGCTACCAGGTACTGCGTCGATCAGGTCGACAACGGCGCCTGCGACACGACGTGGACCAGCACGGGCGCCTCGACGAGCGCGAGCGTCGGCGGCCTGACGCCGGGCGCGACCTACTTCTGGCAGGTCCGGGCCTCCGACGGCGTGACGACGACCGTCGCGGATGGCGGCACCTGGTGGACGTTCGCGACGGCGGCCAGCCTGCCCGGGGCGTTCAACAAGACGGCGCCCCCGAACAACGCGACGAATCAGGCGACCGCCCCGACCCTGACCTGGGGCGCCAGCAGCGGGGCCTCCAGCTACGAGTACTGCATCGACACGGTGAACAACAACACGTGCGACGGATCCTGGACGAACGTCGGCGGGGCGACGAGCGCGGCGCCCGGCGGGCTGAAGGCCGGCACGAAGTACTACTGGCAAGTCCGGGCCCGCAACGGCGGCGGGACCACCGATGCCAACAACGGGACGTGGTGGGCCTTCACGACCGGCTCCGCACCGCACGCCTTCAACAAGTCCAAGCCGAACAACGGCGCGACCAATCAGCCGTCGAACCCGACGCTCAGCTGGGGCGCCAGCACCGGCGCGACGCGCTACGAGTACTGCCTCGACACCACGAGCAACGGCGCCTGTGACGGCACGTGGGTGAGCGTCGGCCCGTCGAAGTCCGTGAGGCTGTCCGGACTCGCGCGCGGCACGAACGTACTCCTGGCAGGCGCGCGCCGTCAACGCCGTGGGCACGACCGAGGCCAACGCCGGCGTCTGGTGGACGTTCAAGACCAAGTAACGGCCCTTGCCGGGGGCCGGGGTGCCTTTGCGGCCGGATTGGAGCGATAATCAACGCTCGCTCCAACCGACCGCAAGGAGGCGCCGTGGGTGCTCGAGACAGTGTGATCAGGCGGACGCTCGCTGCCGCGTTCGCCATCGGACTGGCAACGATCTGTCTGCCGGGGCGCGCGCCGCTCCGCGCGCAGGGCCGGGGCGGCGAGCAGCTCGTCCAGGCCGACGGCCACGTCGCGCTGGGGCTGGCGCTCCGCCGACTGGGCGTCTCCGGCACGTTCCTGCAGATTGCGGCGCATCCCGACGACGAGCACAACGGGCTGCTGGCACTCGTCTCGCGCAGCATGGGCCTGCGCGCCGTGTCGCTCCAGACCACGCGCGGCGGCGGCGGCCAGAACGAAATCGGCCCCGAGCTCTTTCAGGATCTCGCCGTGCTCCGCACGTCCGAGCTGCTGTCGGCCCACCGCTTCGACGGCGCCGAGCAGTACTTCACCCGCGCCATCGACTACGGCTACTCCTTCGATCCCCAGGAAGTCATCGGCAAGTGGGGACATGACGCGATCGTCGGAGACTTCGTCCGGCTCATTCGCACGATCCGCCCCGACGTGGTCCTGACGATGAACATCCAGGGCGGCGGCGGCGACCGCGCCCACGAGGCCACCACCATTCTGAGCCGCGAGGCGTACCTCGCGGCCGGCGATCCGACGAAGTACCCGGATCAGATCAGCGAGGGCCTCCGTCCCTGGCAGCCGAGCAAGCTGTACGAGACGCCGAGCGGGGGCCCCGGCGGGCGGGGCGGGCGGGGCGCCGGAGTGGCCGCTCTCGGCGCCGCCCAGGTCGACACCGCGATCTTCGACCCGGTGCTCGGTCAGACCTACGCCCAGATTGGCTTCGATGCCCGGAGTCAGCACAAGTGCCAGGGCATGGGCGGGCTGCCGCCGCTGCCGGGCGTGAGCGGACGCGGCTTCGGCGGCCGCGGCGGCGGACGGAACACCTACGAGCTGGTCGAGTGCGGAATCGCCGGCGAAGTCGGCAGGCCCGAGACCTCGATCTTCGACGGCGTCGACACGCGGCTCACGGCGCTCGCTCATTACGCCGGGGCGAATCCGCCGGCGGCCCTCGCCGCCGGGCTCGCGGCCATCGCGCACCAGGCCGCGCTCGCCCAGCAGGCGTTCGACGCCGGCAACGACGCGGGCACGGCGGCGCCGGTCGAGGCCGGACTCGCCGCCCTCCGCGATCTGCGCACGAAGCTCGGATCGCTCGGGCTCGACGCCGGGGCGCGCTACGAGATCGACTTCCGCCTGGCGCAGAAGGAACGTGACTACGAGAATGCGGTGCTCGCCGCCCACGGCATCACCTTCGACGCGGTTGCCGACGACGGCCTGGTGATCGACGGGCAGCCGGTGAAGCTGTCGCTCGCGGCCGTCAATCACGGCGCGACGCCCGTCGGCATCACCGCGGTGTCCATCTCCGGGTTCGACGGCGCCGCCGCGTGCGCGCCGGGGACCGTGAGGCCGGGCGCCGACTTCACCTGCGCCGCGGACGTCCGCGTCCCCGCCGACGCCGCCCTGACGACCCCCTACTTCACCGATCACTACTGGGCGACGCCGGCCGATCACGCGATCGACGTCTTCGCGCCGGGCGTGCCGTTCGGCGTCCCGTTCCGGGCGTCGCCGTTCCACGTGACCTTCCGCGTGCGCGCCGGCTCGGTGGACGTCACCCGCGATCTCCCCGTGCAGTTCCGGTACGTCGAGGACGTCTACACGGGACCGAAGCGGATGGAGCTGAGCGTCGTGCCGGCGCTCTCGGTCAACGTCACACCGCGGCTGAGCGTGATCCCGGCGGCGGCGGGCGGATCGGCGCCGCCGGCGCGGGAGGTCCACGTGGCGGTCACCAACAGCACGAAGGGCGCTGCGCAGGCGACGGTCCGGCTCGAGGCCCCGGCCGGCTGGACGGTCGTGCCGACGACCGCGACGCTCTCGTTCACCCGGGAGGACCAGGCGCTGTCGGCGCGCTTCGAGGTGTCGGCGCCCGCCGGCACCCGCCCGGGCAACTACGAGCTGCACGCGACGGCGGCGTCGCCGGCCACCGGGAGCAAGGCGTTCGACAGCGGCTATCAGACGATCGAGTACCCGCACGTCGAGCGGCGCCAGGTGATCAAGCCGGCCGCCGAGAAGGTGGAGGTGGTCGACGTCAAGACGGCGCCGAACCTCAACGTCGGCTACATCGTCGGCGTGGGCGACGAAGTCCCGCCCGCAATTCAACAGCTCGGCGCGACGGTGAGCTTCATCCAGCAGGACGAGCTGGCCTGGGGCGACCTCTCGAAGTACGACGTGATCGTGACCGGGGTGAGGGCCTACGAGCGCCGCGCCGACCTGCGCGCTTACAACCAGCGCCTGCTCGACTACGCCGCGAAGGGCGGGACGGTCATCGTGCAGTACAACAAGTTCGAGTTCAACGACGCGCAGTACGGCCCGTATCCGGCGAAGGTCAGCAGCGACCGGGTTGCGGACGAGACCGTGCCCGTGACCGTGCTCGTGCCCGATGACCCGGTGTTCAACTTCCCCAACAAGATCGGCCCGGAGACCTGGGCCAACTGGGTGCAGGAGCGGGGGCTGTACTTCCTCGGCGACAAGGACCCGCGCTACGTCGACCTGGTGTCGATGGTCGACTCGTTCAAGGACAACCCCGGCGTGAAGCGCGGCGCCCTCGTCGAGGCCCACGTCGGCAAGGGCCGCTGGCTCTACCTGGGACTGGGGCTGTGGCGGCAGCTGCCCGCGGGGACGCCGGGCGCGTATCAGCTGCTGGCCAACCTGATCAGCCTGCCGAAAGCGCCCGCCCGGTAGCCTAGCGCTTCTGGCCTTTCCCGAACTGATCGCCGGCGCGCACGGGCGTGCCGCCGGCGAAATCGACCTCGAGCATCTTCTCGCTCTCGACCTTGTGCCCGGTCTCGTCCTGCAGGGTCGCGACGATCTGCTTCGTCTTCGTGTCAATCACATCGCCGGTGGACACGTAGGCCAGCGTCCCGTCGATACTGAACGTGATCCAGCCGGGTTCGTCGCGCAGCTTCACGCCCGTCTTGTACGTCGGAGGCATGACCGTGGCGTCGAAGATGCGCACGTAGTCATTCCCGTTGTCGGAGATCCAGATCTCGCTCTCGTCGTGCGTCATCGCGATGCCGTGGCTCGGGATGCCGTGGACCGGTGAGTTTCCTGGCGTCACGCCCGGCACCGCAACGCGGTACAACACCTTGCCCGTCGTCACATCGGCCACCTGGAACCCGAGCAGATCGTTCACGTTGGCGAAGAGCAGCGTCTGCTTGCCGTTGAACGTGAACGGCCGGACCATGTCCTCGAACGGACCGATGTCCCGGACGATCTTGTTGGTCCTCGCGTCGACGACGGACATGAGCTTGGTGTCGCCTTCGGCTTCCAGATAGACGTGCGCGCCATCGTCGGAGTACTGGGTGTTGTGGGGCGAGCCCGCCTTGTCGACGGTCGTGATGAGGTCGCCCGTCGCGGCGTCCACGACGTTCCACTTCGGCGCGCCGAGCTCGGGCGCGAAGATGGTCTTCCCGTCGGGCGACAGCGCCAGTCAATCGGTGCCGTGGCCGTCCCAGTTCTTCTCCCAGAGCAGCTTGTCGGTCGTCAGGTCGAACGCCAGAACACGCCGGCTGGTCGACACGTAGAGGCGATTGGTGGTCGCGTTGGCCGCGATCCCCTTGATCGCCTCAGGTCCGTTGTTGCCCCGGCCCGCCCCGCCGCGCCCTCCGCGGCCGGGACCTCCCCTGCCCCGACCGCGGCCGGCGCGTGTAGACGGGGGCGCCGGCGGCAGCGCTGGCAGGGGGACGCGCTTGACGAACCGGTGGCCGTGATCGATGTCGAAGACCAGAATGCCCGAGCCGCCATAGTCGAGATTGCTGCCGCCGCCGACGCCCGGCAGGGCGGCGTACAGGTAGCGGTGCGGTTCCTGACTTCGTCCGACGGCGACCCAGACTGCGAGGGCTGCGACAACCGTCAAGGGCGTGACGAGCGCCCTCCAACTCGGGCCTTCAATCCTCATGCGTTCGCCTCCCGCCGCCTGTCGCGGCGCCACGAGAGGATATCCGAAGTCGCGGCGGCGGGACGGAACAAACCGCTGGGCGCTGCGTCCAGGTACCTAGTGAGAGAGCAGGAAGGGCTCTCGGGAGGTGTAACGGCTAACCGGATGGTGCGCAAGTGGCGTTGGACGCCACGCCCCTGACCAGACCTGGGATGGTTAATCCCCGAGCCCGAGTGGATGGGCCGAATGGCAGGGCCGGTCGCAGACAGCGCTCGACGCCACCAGTCGGCGGGAAGACGAAGCCGAGGCAGCCGCCTCGGCTTTTTGCGTGTACTGGGGTATTGCCGAGCCGGATGTGCTTGTGCCACAGTATGTTGCAACAGGTCTGGAGCGACGATGTCGGTTGTTTTGTCAGGAGTCGGCGGGCGTTGATGCGGCGCAAGTGGGCGACGTTTCGAAGGCTGTCGCCGGCCGAGCGCCGGACGTTCTTCCAGGCCGCCGCCCTGTTGCCACTCAGCGTGGTGGGACTGAAGGTGGTCGGGTTCCGGCGATGGCAGGGAGCCCTCGCGCGTCTGGAGCCGGCGCAGCCGCCGCGGGCCGACACGCGCGCGGTCGAACGGGTCCGCGCGACGGCCCGCATGGTCGAACTCGCGGCAAGCCGGGGGCTGTCGAACCCGACGTGTCTCCCGCGGGCGCTGGTGCTGCGCCTGCTCCTGCGCCGCCAGGGCCTGGACGCGCGAGTGCGGATCGGCGTGCGGAAGCAGGGTGACGGCCTCGACGCGCATGCCTGGGTGGAATACCAGGGCATCGTCGTGAACGACGGGGCCGACGTCGGCGCGCGCTTCGCGGCGTTCGACGCGCTGAACGCCTCACGGCAGCCATCATGATCCTCAAGCAGTTCTATCTCAATTGTCTCGCGCACGCCTCGTACCTGATCGGCGACGACCGCACCCATGTCGCCGCCGTCGTCGATCCGCAGCGGGACATCGACCAGTACCTCGCCTTCGCGGATGCGCACGAGCTGCAGATCCGGCACGTGTTCCTGACGCACCTGCACGCGGACTTCCTGGCCGGTCATCTCGAGCTGCGCAAGCGCGTCGGCGCGACGATCTATCTGGGCGCGGCCGCCGAGGCGGAGTACCCGTTCGTGCCGATGAAGGACGGCGCGTCCGTGGAGTTCGGCGACGTGCGACTGACCACCCTCGAGACACCGGGACACACGCCCGAATCGATCTCGATCCTGGTCTACGACCTCGCCTCCGACGCGACGACGCCGAAGGCCGTTCTCACGGGCGACACGCTGTTCGTGGGTGACGTGGGCCGTCCAGATCTGCGCGTGTCGCTCGGCTGGGCGGCGACCGACCTGGCGAACCTGCTCTACGACTCGCTGCGCAAGAAGCTCCTGACGCTGCCCGACTCGAGCCTCGTCTATCCGGCCCACGGGGCGGGCTCGCTCTGCGGCAAGGCCCTCGGCAAGGAGACGTTCTCGACGATCGGCGAGCAGCGCCGCTCCAACTACGCGCTGCAGCCGATGTCGAAAGAGGCCTTCGTCGAACTGGTCACGGCCGACCAGCCGGATGCGCCGGCCTACTTCGTCTACGACGCGGTCCTCAACACCAAGGAACGACAGACGCTCGACGAGACGCTGGCGAAAGGGCTGACGCCGCTCAGGCTCGACGACGTGCTGGCGCGGCAGGCCGCCGGCGAACAGATCCTCGACACGCGGGACTCCGGCGAGTTCGCCTCCGCCCACCTGGCGAACAGCCTCAACATCGGTCTCGGCGGCGAGTTCGCCACGTGGGCGGGCACGCTGCTCGCCAGCGACCGGCCGATCGTGATCATCGCGGACCCGGGGCGCGAGGTGGAGTCGGCGACGCGCCTCGGACGCATCGGCTTCGATCACCTCTCGGGCTACCTCGAGGACGGCCTGCTCAGCCTCCGCTCCCGGCCGGACCTCCTCGAATCCTTCGACCGCCTCAGTCCACCGGTGGCGGCCGACCGCCTCTCCTCGTCGGAGCCTCCGCTCGTCGTCGACGTGCGGACGCCGCGCGAGCGCGAGGAGAAGCGCATCAAGGGCAGCCTCGGGCTGCCACTCAACCACCTCGGCGAACACCTCGCCGAGGTGCCGCCCGACCGCCCCGTGCTGGTCTACTGCGGTGGCGGGTACCGCTCGACGATCGCGGCGAGCCTGCTGAAGCGCAGCGGCGTGCGCGACGTCGCGGAAGTCGCCGGGGGCGTCGCCGCCTGGGAGTCCGCCGGCCTGCCGCTGGAGTCGAGCAGCGCCGCCTGATGTCCCTGCTGCCGTTGTGCCAGTGGCTCGCTGAAACGCGCGGCAGCATCGCCCTTCACGAATCGCTCCTGATGTATCCGCTGGTGGAGTCGATCCACGTCTGGGCGCTCGCGCTCTTCGTCGGCTTCGCGGCCCTGCTCGACCTCAGGCTGCTGGGTTTGGTGATGCCGTCCACGCGCGTCTCCGTCGTGGCCCGCCGCCTCCTCCCCTGGACCGTCGCGGGCTTCCTCGTGATGGTGGTCACCGGGTCGCTGCTCTTCTATGCCATCCCGGTGCGCACGTACCAGAGCGTCTGGTTCCGCCTGAAGGTAATCCTCCTCGTGCTCGCGGGCCTGAACGTCTGGGTGTTCCACGCGGGCATCTGGCGCTCGGTCGCGCGCTGGGATCTCGACCCCGTCCTGCCGCGGCGTGCGCGGGTGGCCGGCGCGGCGTCGCTACTCCTCTGGGCCTGCATCATCGTCGCCGGCCGAATGATCGCCTACGACTGGTTCGACTGCGACCGTCAGCCCCAGCCGACGCTGATTAACTGGGCCGCGGGCTGCGTGGTGGATCCGCGCTGATGTTGTCCTTCGTCCGGTGGTGCGAGGCGACGCGGCTCGCCGGCGGCATCCGCGCATCCTACTGGCTGTTTCCGGCCATCGAAGCGGTGCATCTCGTCGCGTTCGCCGCCCTCGGCGGCACGATCCTGATCGTCAACCTGCGGCTGCTCGGCCTGGCCATGCGCGATCAACCCGCCGGGGCGATCGCCCGCCAGCTGCGCCCGTGGCTCGGCGCGGCGCTCGGCGTGATGCTGGTCACCGGCGTGCTGCTGTTCGTGTCCGAGGCCGTGAAGTGCTACTACAGCGATCCGTTCTGGATCAAGATGGAGTGCCTCGCCGGAGCGATCGTCTACACCTTCACGCTGCACTGGAAGATCGCGATCGCCGACGAAGCCCGGGTCGGCCGGCTGTGGGGGCGCCTCGCCGCCGTCGTGTCGATCGCGCTCTGGGCCGGCGTTGCCTGGGGCGGGCGCTGGATCGGATTCTCGGGGTGATGTCCGGGGGTGGAAAGGGCGGGTGAGGCAGGTCGGGGGGGGCCCACCTGGCGTTTCTCCACCGGCTGTACCTGCCGTACCTGCCCTACCTGGCCGGCTCCGTGGGATCCGCGCCGTCGCGCGGGGCGCCGGTGCCCGACGAGCCCAGGAACAGCTTGCGACCGTCCGGATAGGTGATGTTGCGGCCGTTGGCGCGATTCGAGCGATCCTTGCTCTGATAACCGTCGACGACGATGACCGTTCCGATCTTCAGCGAGTCGCGCGTGATGCCGCGGCGCAGCAACGTGTTCGGCGTGCCGCCTTCGACCATCCACTCTTCCTTCGTGCCGTCCGGCCTGGTCACTTCCAGGTGAATCCAGGCGTGCGGGTTCACCCACTCGACTTTCGTCACCACGCCTTTCAGCAGGACGGGACGGTTCGCGTCGAACTCGGCGCCGAACGCGTGGTGGGCGCTCGCCGTCGTCGCGGTCATCGCTGCGGCGAGCACCACGGCTGCCAGTCCGAACAGGGCGCGCGTCATCGCCTCCTCCTCACCGGGGCAACGGGTTCTTGCGGTACTGGCCGTACAGGAGCTCCTCGACGAACTCGACGCACTTGAAGTCCAGCAACTGCATGCCAGGGTCCATCCGGCGGTACAGCGGCATGCTGATCGACCAGGGCCGCGTGAAGACCTCGGGGTCCTCGATGGTGGCCTCGTAGAGCAGGTGGTCCGGACTGGTCGGAGTATAGCGCTCGACGACGTGCAGCTTGTCGCTGTGGAAGTCTCCCGCCCGATCGAACCAGGTCTGATCGTTGAACCCCGTGACGTCGACGACGAGCGTGTCGCCGTCCCAGCGCCCCACGGACTGGCCCATCCACGAGTCGACCGGTGCGGGACCGGGATCGGTCAGATAGATGTTCCGGACCGCACCCGCGTACTCGTAGGAGAAGAAGATGGCGCTCTCGCTCTGGACGATCTGGAACGGATAGGGCATGTAGGTGGCGCGCGGCACCCCGGGCAGGTAGCACTTGATCTCCGGGTCGCGCTCGAGCCAGTGGGCCTGATTGTCCTTCTTCTGCGCGAGCGCCTCGGGCCGGTAGGGAATCGGGCCGCCCCGCACGACGCCGAGGCCGGGCGGAACCGAGCCCACCGCGCCGAGGGCGAGCACGGACGCCGCCGGAAGCGGGCCGTACGGGCCGTCGCGCAGCGCCATCGCCGGCTGGGCCATGTGGAGCGAGACGTCGTAGTTGGCTTCGTTCAGGGCCTGCCAGATGCCGTTGAGGTCCGGATGCCCGCCCGGGCCGCGAGGCGCCCGATACGACGACGCCTGGCCGGCGACCGGCTGGCCGGCCGCGAGCAGCACGGCGGCAACGGCCGCGAGCAGCGCCGCCGCGCCCGAACGTGTGAACCGACACCGGTCTCGCACCAGGACTTGGCCCTCCGCCCGCAGTCGCCGGCGCCATCCTGCCATCGGCCACCGACGGCGTCAAGAAGATGGAGCGCGCAAATGCCACCGCCCCGCCGACCGGGCAGCGAGGTGCTCGCGATTGAAGTGAGTACGCGCCGACGCGGAGCGGCACGCGACCCGCGTCGGCGCCGGGGAGGCTGGCTACGCCAGGCGGACGTTCTCGGCGCGCGGGCCCTTGGGGCCCTGGCCCTTGTCGAACGTCACGCTCTGGCCCTCGCGCAGCTCGTCGAATGCGACGCCGCTGCAAGCCGACTGGTGAAAGAAGTACTCCATGCCGTCGGCGGCGGCGATGAAACCGAACCCCTTGTCGCTTACCAGGCGCTTGATGGTGCCCGTCGTCGAAGCTGCCATGTCGTCCCTCCGTCGAACACGAACGATACCGGCGACTACCCCGCCGGCCGAGGTCATCCCGAGAACTTGGTATGGCTGGAACGTCGCGACGGACGAGGAAGTGAGACAATCGTCTCGCGCACACCGACCCACCAAAGTTGGGCCCGTCGGCGCGACCGCGCTGGCTGGCTCAGTTCTGGATGTTCGGTCAGTATACACCCAGTCATCGCCCCCCTCATGCCGCCCGTCGCGGCTCCACGAGACTCAACCGCGGGCGGGTGAGGCCCACGAGCACCGCCCCGTGCACCATGCCGACCACCGCGCCCACTACGGCACAGGTCAGGTAGACGGCGGCCGCGCGGGCGGCGGGCGAGCCTTCCCACGGCACGCGATCCATCCCCGCAAACATCAGCGGCATCCCGACCGCCCAGGCGAGCGCGTTGGCCCACAGCCACTGGCCGCCGTTACGGATGTGACGTTCGAGGACGGTCCACTGCGCCGCGCCGAGCACCGGCCCCGTGAGTGCCCCCAGCACGGCCGCGAGGCCGAGCGTGCCGAGAACGCCCAGCTGCGGTTCCGTGCCCCCGGGCGCCGTCGACGATGCCGACCCCATCACGCCCAGGACCGTGCTCGGCATCATGCCGAGCACCCAGGCGATGGCGGCGCCTATCGTGGTGGCCACGGTCCAGGCGCCCGGCCGGGGCCAGGCCAGGTGCGCCCGCAGCGTCCGCTCCTGCGCGGCGCCGACCAGGGCGCCTTCCAGCAGAGCCCCCAGCACGACTGCCACCATGGCGCCGACGACGAGCGTCCACGCCCCGGCCCCCTCGACGCGCGGTGCCAGCAGGGCCGCGGCGAGGACCGTCGTCCCCAGCCCCGCGGCTTCCGACCAGCAGTTAGCCCAGACCCACCGCCAATAGAATCTCGACATACCGGCCCCTTGGGAGCGGGTCGCAGGTTCCGTGCCGCAGGCCCCCTGCCCATTGGCGTGCGCTCCGAAACAGCCGCGCCGGAACACCGGCAGAGCCTGTGTCAAAATGGCGCCACGGCGACGATGACGTGTCCAAGCTGCGGCGGCGCGATGGAATCGATGACGGTGGAGAACCAGGCCGGCGGGAACCTGGCCCTCGACGCCTGCCTGAACTGCCGGGCATTCTGGTTCGACAAGTACGAGGACCTGCAGCTCTCGCCGGGAGCCACGCTGCACCTGTTCGGCGTGATCGGCAACGCGCCGTCCGCGCGTCAGGCGTCGATCGCCGACGTGCTGCGCTGTCCGCGCTGCCAGGCGCGGCTGCTCCCGACGCACGACATGCAGCGCAATACGCGGTTCCGCTACTGGCGCTGCGACCGCGGGCACGGCCGCTTCATCACCTTCTTCGATTTCCTGCGGGAGAAGGACTTCATCCGTCCCTTGTCGGCGCAGCAGATTGCCGAGCTCCGGGCGAGCGTCCAGACGGTCAACTGCTCGAACTGCGGGGCGCCGATCGACGTGGGACGAAGCTCGACGTGCCCGCACTGCGGCGCGCCGATCTCGATGCTCGACATGAAGCAGGCCGAGCGCGTCGTCTCCCAGCTGCGCGAGGCCGCGACGCCCCGGCCCGTCGACCCCGCGCTTCCCATCGAGCTCGAGCGGGCGCGGCGCGAGGTGGAGGCCGCGTTCGGGAGCGCGGCGGGCGGACCCGGCAGCCACGCCTGGTGGCGCGACGCCTCGTCGACCGGGCTCGTCGAAGCCGGCCTCGGCGTCGTTTCGCGTTGGATCAAGAAGAATCTCTGACGACGGCCGCTACTTGAGGAACGCCGCGAGCTGCGCGCGAGTCACGCGCCACTGCGAGCCGATGCGGGTTCCCTTCAAGTCCCCCGACTCCAGGCTCGCCAGCACGTCGTCCTCGGGCACGCCGAGCGCCTTCGCCACGTCGGTCGGCGCAAGCAGCTCGGGGATGGCGCCAGCCGCGCTCCCGGCAGCGGCCGGCGTGGACTGGGCGCCGATGCCGCCTGGCTGGCCGAGCATCTGCCGGGCCATCGCCAGGCCGACCGCCATCTCGGCCCCGACTCCCCCGGCGCCCGATCCGCTCGTCTCGAAGCCCCGCCCCATCTCGTACTTGACGAAGTCGTTGAGATTGCCGACCGCCGACATGCCCGCCCGCTTGTCGAGGGCGGCCTCGACCTCGAGCGGGACCGACACGTTCTCGAGCACGAAGCTCGGGATCTCGAGACCGTACTTCGCCGAGACGACGGGGTTGATGAGGGGCAGCAGCGCCTCGCCGAGCTCGCGATAGCGCGTCGCAATGTCGAGCGCCGGGACGTGGCTCGTCGCCAGCGCCTCGCTGAACAGGCTGACGATCCGCGAGCGCATCGTCTCGGCGAACTCGTCGAGGCGGAAGTGCTGGTCCGTGCCGCCGACCTCCCGCAGGAAGCGCGGGACGTCGGTGACGCGGAAGTCGTAGGTCCCGAAGGCGCGGAGCCGGACGATGCCGAGGTCCTGGTCGCGGACCATGACGGGATTCGACGTGCCCCACTTGTTGCCCGTAAAGAGGCGCGTCGTCACGAAGTAGACGTCCGCCTTGAACGGCGACTCGAAGCCGTACTTCCATCCGCGGAGACGCGACAGGACCGGTATGTTGTCCGTCGCGAGCGCGTACTTGCCCGGCTTGAACAGATCGCCGAACTGCCCGAGATAGACGAACTGTGCCGCCTGCCCTTCCCGGACGATCAGCTGCGCACCACGCTTGATTTCCCGGTCCTCGTCGGGAAACCGGTACGACAGGGTGTCGCGCGAATCGTCGGTCCATTCGATGATCTCGATGAACTGACCCTTGACGAAGTCCATCAGTCCCATGGCGCCTCCTCGGGAAGGCCATCATACGACAGCACTTCCGCCGGGCGGCTGCCGCCGCGGCGCCGCCGTCGGGTTTCCGGCAGGATCGCTGGCGCGGGGCTTGCTCGTCCCGCCCGAGGAGGCTCATGGCGGGAAAAGCCAGGCGCTACCTCTGGGTGCTCGGGGTCGGGCTGCTCGCGGCCGTCGTCGTCGCGGCATTCCACGTGTCGGAGGGCACGGAGTTCGTGCGACTGGCGTCGCATTCGCGGCCGTGGTGGCTTCTCGTCGCGATTCTGCTCCAGGCAGGCACCTATCTGGCGCAAGGCGCCGTCTTCCAGGACTTCGGGCGGGCGACGGCGCACCGCATCGGGCTGGCGGCCGCCTTCGAGTTGAGCCTGGCGAAGCTCTTTGCCGACCAGGCCGTGCCCACGGCCGGCCTGAGCGGCAACGTCATCGTCGCGGGGGGCCTGGAGCGCATCGGCCTGCCGCCGCCGGCCGTCAAGGCCGCCGTGCTGGTGAACATCGCGTCCTACCACTTCGCCTACGTCGCGGCGCTGTGTGCCGCGCTCGCCGTGCTGGTCCAGAGCGGCGCGGCCGGTCCCACCCTGCTCCTGGTCGCGGTCCTGTTCCTCGCCTTCGCCACCCTGCTCGCCCTGGCCGCCGTCCTGTCGCCAGGCTGGCAGCGCCTCGACGCGGTCGCCGCCTCGATCCGCCCGAAGCCTCTGCGTGCGCTCGTCGCGTACGTCCGGGCGGCCGATGCCGCGCTCGCGCGCCGCCCGCGCCTCGTCATCGACGCCGCGACCGAGCAGCTGGCCATCGTCCTGCTCGACGCCGCGACGATGTGGGTCCTCATCGGGGCGCTCGGTACCAGCGCCTCGCCCGCGGGGGTGTTCGCGAGCTTCATGGCCGCCAGCCTCTTTCGCACGATGGGCCTCATCCCCGGCGGACTCGGCGTCTTCGAAGCGACATCGGTCGTCGCGCTGCGGGCGGCCGGCGTCGCCGTGCCCGTCGGACTCTCCGCGACGCTGCTCTTCCGCGGCCTGAGCTTCTGGCTGCCCATGCTGCCCGGCTACTGGTGCTCCCGCCGCATCATGCGCGGGCCGTGGCCGCGCGGCGCCCGGAAGAACGAAGGGACGCCGGTCGACGGCTACTGGACGATCGACGCCGCGTCCCTCCTGGCGCGCCTCGCCTCGACGCCGGAGGGCCTGTCGTCGGCGGAAGCCGCGAGCCGTCTGGAGCGGTACGGGCCGAATGCCCTGCGGGCGACCGTCTCGCGGTCACGGCTGCGCACGCTGGGCGACCAGGTGCGCAGTCCGCTGCTGCTCCTGCTGCTCGCGGCGGCCCTCGCGTCGCTCGCGTCGGGCCAGTGGCTCGACGCCGCCATCGTGCTCGTCATCGTCGTCGCCACCGTGGGCGTCGGCTACTCCCGGGAATACAGCGCCCAGTCCGCCGCCCTCGCGCTCCGGGCGCGCGTCCGGACGTCGACGGTGGCGCTCCGGGACGGCCGCCCCGAGCGGGTCCCCGTCGAGGCCATCGTGCCCGGCGACGTGGTCCGGCTGTCCGCCGGCGCCCTGGTTCCCGGCGACGGCGTCGTGCTGGACGCGAACGACTTCTTCGTGAGCGAGGCGGCCCTGACCGGCGAGAGCTTCCCCGTGGAGAAGCGCGCGGGCGTGTCGCCGCACGAGGCGGGGCTCGCGGAGCGTGCCAGCACGGTCTACTTCGGCACGAACGTGCGGAGCGGCAGCGCGCGCTGCGTGATCGTGGGCACCGGCGCCGCCACCGAGTTCGGTGCCATCGCGCGCCACCTGACACAGCGGCGGCCCGAGACCGAGTTCGATCGCGGTCTTCGCCGCTTCGGCTACCTGCTGACGATCGCGATGCTCGTGATGGTGCTCGCGGTCTTCGCGGTGCAGGTCATTCTCGGGCGTCCGCCGATCGAAACGCTGCTCTTCGCGATCGCGCTCGCCGTGGGCCTGAGCCCCGAACTGCTGCCCGCGATCCTCGGCGTCAACCTGGCGCGCGGCGCGCAGATGATGGCCAAGCGCGGCGTGCTCGTACGCCGCCTGAATGCAATCGAGAACCTCGGGAGCATCGACGTCCTCTGCACCGACAAGACCGGCACGCTCACCGAAGGCGTCGTCCGCCTCGAAGGGGCGTACGACGCCGGCGGCGCGGAGGCGCCGGAGATCCTGCGGCTCGGCGCGGTGAACGCGGGCCTCCAGACCGGGCTCCCGAACCCGCTCGACGACGCGATCCTGGCTGCAGCCGGGGCCGGGGCCGCCGGCGCAACCAAGCTCGGCGAGATTCCCTTCGATTTCATCCGCAAGCGGGTCACGGTCGTCGCCGAGAACGATGGCGCCGTGCAGCTCATCACGAAGGGCGCCTTCGCCGCGGTATTGCAGGCCTGCACGCGCACGACGGGGCACGGCGCGCTGGACGACGCCGTGCGCGAAGAGCTGGAGCGCCGCCATCTGCAGTGGAGCCAGGAGGGCACGCGCGTCCTCGCGGTGGCCGTGCGAACGATCGAGCGGCGGGACACCTACACGCGCGACGACGAGTGCGACCTCGCGTTCGCCGGCTTCCTGACGTTCCTGGATCGACCCAAGGACGACGCGGCACAGGCGATCGCCGCGCTCGGGCGCCTGGGCGTCGGGATCAAGGTCATCACGGGCGACAACCGGTTCGTCACGCAGCACGTCGCCCGTCTCGTCGGGCTGCGCGAGGACCGGCTCCTCACGGGGCGCGACCTCGACGAGCTGCAGGACGAGGCGCTCTGGCGGGAGGCCGAGCGCACCGATCTCTTCGTGGAGGTCGATCCAAACCAGAAGGAGCGCGTCATCCTCGCCTTGAAGAGGACGGGGCACGTGGTCGGATTCCTGGGCGACGGCGTGAACGACGCGCCGGCCATGCATGCCGCCGACACCAGCGTGTCGGTCGACCAGGCGGTGGACGTCGCGAAGGACGCGGCCGACTTCGTGCTGCTCGAGCGCGATCTGGACGTCATCCGCGGCGGCATCGAGGAAGGGCGGCGGACGTTCGCCAATACGCTCAAGTACGTCCTGATCACCACGAGCGCTAACCTCGGCAACATGGTCAGCATGGCGGCCGCATCGCTCGTCCTGCCGTTCCTCCCGCTGACCGCCGGACAGATTTTGTTGAACAACTTCCTCTCGGACATCCCCGCCGTGGGCGTGGCGGACGACGCGGTCGATCCGGAGCTGGTGGAGCAGCCGCGCCGCTGGGACATCCGTTTCGTCGGTCGCTTCATGACGGAATTCGGCATTCTGAGCTCGCTGTTCGACCTCGTGACGTTCGGCGTCCTCATCCGGCTGTTCCACGCGGGCGTCGAGACGTTCCGCACCGGGTGGTTCGTCGAGTCGCTCCTCACCGAGCTCGTCGTCGCGCTGGTCGTGCGGACGCGGCGGCCGTTCTATCGCAGCCGCCCCGGCGCGCTCCTCTTCTGGACGACCGTCCCGATGATCGGGCTCGCATTCGCGATCGCCTTTCTGCCGTTCGCCGGCGTGTTCGGCTTCGTCGCGCTCCCCGGATCGCTGCTCGCCGCCATCTCGCTGATCACGGTCGTCTACGTGGCGGCGGCGGAGCTGCTCAAGGCGCACTTCTACCGCAGGAGCGGATCCGTGCCGGTTGGAGGGCTCTCCCATCGCCCAAATGTGGCCTCCGGGTCTCCCGGCTCTGGCATACACTGACTCCCACCATGCTCATCGCGAGGGCTCCCGACATCCGGAGTTCCGAGATCACGCCGAAGGCCATGTACCAGAGCCGGCGGACCTTCGTGCGGTCGGCGCTGGCCGCCCTCGCGGGCGCCGGGATGCTCGCTCGCAGCGTCCGGCTCGAAGCCTCGGGCAAGCCCGCGCCGCACGGCGTCCGGCTGGGCGGCATCCACCCCAGCCCCCTGAGCACGGCCGAGCCGCTCAACTCCTGGGACGACATCACCACGTACAACAACTACTGGGAGTTCGGCTCCGACAAAGACGACCCCTCGAACCACGCGGGTGCTCTCCAGACGACGCCCTGGACGGTGACGGTCGAGGGCGAGTGCGCGAAGCCGGGCACCTACGGTCTCGGCGACGTCCTGAAGGGCGCGCCGCTCGAGCAGCGGGTGTACCGACTGCGCTGCGTCGAGGGCTGGTCGATGGTCGTGCCGTGGATCGGCTTCCCGCTCGCCACGTTCCTCTCGCGCCTCGAGCCCACGCCGAAGGCCCGATTCGTCGAGTTCACGTCGCGCGCGGACCCAAAGACGATGGCGGGCGTACGGGATCGCCTGCTGCCCTGGCCGTACCGCGAAGGCCTGCGCCTGGACGAGGCCATGCACCCGCTCACGATCCTCGCCGTGGGCCTGTACGGAGAGGTGCTGCCGAACCAGAACGGCGCGCCGCTGCGGCTGGTCGTGCCCTGGAAGTACGGGTTCAAGGGCATCAAGGCGATCGTCAAGATCCGGCTGGTCGAGAAGCCGCCGACGACGACGTGGCACGACGCCAACCCGGTGCTCTACGGCTTCTGGGCGAACGTGAACCCCGACATCTATCCCCAGGCGACCGAGCGCCGCCTCGGCGAGTTCCGCATGCGCCGCACGCTGATGTTCAACGGCTATGGCGAACAGGTCGCGGGGCTCTACGCGGGCATGAATCTGAAGCGGGATTACTGATCCCCGCCCGGCCCGCTCACCGACCGCGCCGCACCACGCTGGCGGCGCGCGGCGCCGCCCTCTAGCTCTTGTTGCCGGGCGTCTTGTCCGACGGCGGACGCATCCAGTTCATGAGCTCGATCGGGAGCGGGAAGATGATCGTCGAGTTCTTCTCGGACGCGATCTCGGTCAGCGTCTGCAGGTAGCGCAGCGTGATGGTGACCGGCTCGAGCGCGATCACGTCGGCCGCCGCCGCCAGGTTCTTCGACGCTTCGAGCTCGCCGGCGGCATGGATGATCTTCGCGCGCTTCTCGCGCTCCGCTTCCGCTTGCCGTGCCATGGCGCGCTGCATGTCGACGGGAAGGTCGACGTGCTTCACTTCGACCGCCGACACCTTGATGCCCCACGGGTCCGTGTGCTGGTCGAGGATCTGCTGCAGCTGGTGGTTCAGGCGATCCCGCTGCGACAGCAGGTCGTCGAGCTCCACCTGCCCGAGCACGCTCCGGAGCGTGGTCTGGGCGAGCTGCGACGTCGCGTAGTTGAAGTTCTCGACCTCGACGATGGCCTTGCGGGGATCGATGACGCGGAAGTAGAGAACCGCGTTCACCTTCACCGAGACGTTGTCGCGGGTGATCACGTCCTGCGGCGGGATGTCGAACACGATCGTCCGCAGCGTGACCCGCACCATGCGGTCGATGGGCGCGAAGACGAGGATGACGCCCGGCCCCTTGGGCCGTTCGAGCACCTTGCCCAGGCGGAAGATGACGCCGCGCTCGTACTCGGCGAGGATCTTGATGGAGCTGATGAGATACAGCGCCACGATGAGGAACACGAACACCAGCGGCGACAGCGTCATGGCGTGATTCTCTCCTTTTCGACGGTCAACGTGAGTCCGTCCACCCGAAGCACCCGGACGCGTGCGCCGACGTCGATCGGCTCGGCCGCCCGGGCCCGCCAGATTTCGCCGTGGGTCGCAACCTCGCCCTCCTCGGCCGGCCCGATGGCCCTGAGTACCTTCCCGGTCTCGCCGATCATCCCCTCGTCGCCGGTGGTCACCCGGTGCCGCTGCGACCGGATCACCAGCTGGACCAGGAAGGTGGCGATCGCCGCGAACGTGAGCACGACGGGAATGATGAAGCCCAGACTCAACCGCAGCTCCGGTTCCGGCGAGTCCATGAGCATCATGGACCCGAACAACAAGCTCACGAGGCCGCCGACCGTCAGCAGCCCGTAGCTCGTCACCTTCAGCTCGAGCGCAAAGAGTACCAGACCCAGCAGCATCAGCAACAATCCGACGACGTTGAAGGGCAGGATCTGCAGGGCGAAAAATGCCAGGAGCAGGCAGAGGGCCCCCGCGACGCCCGGCACGATGGCCCCCGGGCTCCAGAGCTCGATCGTGAGCCCGAGCGTGCCCAGGCTCAGGAGGATGTAGGCCACCTCGGGGTGCGCGATGGCGCTCAGGAAGCGCTGCCGGAGGCTCATCTCGACGGGCACCACCCGCGCCCCGGCCGTGTGCAGCACGACCGTCGAGCCGTCGAAGCGCGTGATCGTGCGGCCGTCCAGCTTCTGCAGCAGATCCGGAACGTCAGGGGCCAGCAGGTCGATGAGCGGCGGGCTCGCGTCGAGCGCCTCCTGTTCGGTGAATGCCTTGCTGTCGTTCACCGCCTCCTGCGCCAGCATGACGTTGCGATGGCGGTGGGTGGCGAGCGTGCGGACATAGGCGGCCAGATCCTCGGCGGCCTTCTTCGACTCGGTCGCATCCATCGTCTGGCCGGTGCCCGACACGGGATGCGCGGCGCCGAGATGGGTCCCCGGGGCCATCGCCGCGACATCGGCGGCCAGCGTGATGACGAAGCCGGCCGAGGCCGCCCGTCCACCGGCCGGGCCGACCCAGACGACGACGGGCGTCGTCGCGCGGAGCATGCGGGCGATGATCGCCATCGCCGAGTCGACCAGACCGCCCGGCGTCCTGAGCGTGAACACCACGAGCGCCGCGTGGTCGCGATCGGCGCGGTCCATCGTCTGGATCATGAATTCCGCGGAGACCGGATGGATGATGCTGTCCACCTCGGCCGAGTAGACGAGGGGCGCCGGGGGGGATGCGGGCGCCGCGGCCAGCACCACGCCCAGGCCGATGGCCAGCAAGAGCGAGAGGAGCCGACGCGCATTCATGGAACGCTCCCGCGTCCATCATAGCTCGCCTTGCATCGGCGGACGGTTTTTGACCACCATGTGGCCATGGGACTCCTCGACTGGCTGCACTCGTCCGCCCACGCGCCCGCGAACGCCGACACCGACACCGTCCGCCGCATCGCGGGCGAGCTGGAGCGGCTCGACGCCGCCGAGGCCCGGTACGTCGCCGCGTTCGCGTACGTCCTCAGCCGGGTCGCGCGGGCGGATCTCAAGGTGAGCGAGGCCGAGACCGCCGCGATGGTCGCCATCGTCTCACGCGTCGCGAACCTGCCCGAGCCGCAGGCGGCCCTCGTCGTCGAAATCGCCAAGAACCAGGGCCGGCTGTTCGGCGGCACCGAAGACTTCCTCGTCACGCGGGAGTTCCGGGAGATCTCGACCGAGCCCCAGCGCCTCCAGCTGCTCGACTGCCTGTTCTCGGTGGCCGCGTCCGAGGAGGGCATCTCGGCCGAGGAGGAAAGCCAGATCCGGCAGGTCGCGAGCGAGCTCGGCTTCACGCACGACGAGTACATCGCCGTTCGCCTCAAGTACACGAATCAACGCACGGTGATGCGGCCCCCGCAGGATCCGTGAGCCGCGTCGTCCTGACGCCGGTCGGGTCGGCCGGCGACGTCAACCCCTTCATCCGGCTCGGGCAGGTGCTTCGCGCACGCGGGCACGACGTCGTCCTGGTGACGTCGGCGCCGTTCGCCGAGGCCGCGAGCCGCGGCGGCCTCGGGTTCGTCCAGCTCGGCGACGACGCCGAGTACGAGCGCGTCACGCGCGATCCCGACCTGTGGCACCCGCGCCGCGGCCTCGAGCTGGTGATGGCGACGGTCGGCGCCAACCTGCGCCGCGCGTACGAGACGCTCGAGGCGTTGTACGCGCCGGGACGCACGGTGCTCGTCGGACACTCGCTCGCCTTCGCGACCCGGGTGTTCGAGGAGAGGCACCCGGTCCCGGCCGCGACCGTCCATCTCGCGCCGAGCATCTTCCGATCGACAATCGACCCGCCGGTCGTGCCGATTGGACCGGATCTCGCCCGCTTGCCGCGCTGGCTTCAGCGGGTCTTCTGGCGCGCGGTCGATCGGTTCGCGATCGATCCGTTGATCGCGCCCGCCCTGAACGCTTGGCGCACGGAGCTGGGCCTCGCGCCGGTGTCGCGGGTCTTCCAGGACTGGATGCACTCGCCGCGGCGGGTGCTGGGCTTGTTTCCCGAGTGGTTCGCGGCGCCGCAGCGGGACTGGCCGCCGCAGGTGCGGCTCTCCGGCTTCATCCTGGACGAGGGCGCCGGCGGACGGGGGCTCGATCCCGTCGTCGAGGCGTTCCTGCAGGCAGGCAGCCCACCGGTGGTGTTCACGCCCGGATCGGCCAATCGCCAGGCCGGGGCGTTCCTCCACGCCGCCGTGGAGGCGTCCACGCGTCTCGGCGTCCGTGCGATCCTCGTCACGCCCTATGCCGAGCAGGTCCCATCCGATCTCCCCGGCGACGTGCGACACGTGCCGTACGCGCCCTTCCACCAGTTGTTCCCTCGTGCCGCCGCCGTCGTGCATCACGGCGGCATCGGCACGTGCGCGCAGGGCTTCGCGGCGGGCGTTCCCCAGCTGCTCATGCCGATGGGGTTCGATCAGCCGGACAACGCGGCGCGCGTGGCGCGCCTGGGCGCCGGAGGCTGGCTGGCGCCGCGGCGATTCATCCCCGATCGCGTCGCCCGCGCGCTGGAGCGCCTGCTGACCGACGCCGCTGTCCTCGAGGCGTGTCGCGGCCTGCGCGATCGGATGCGCGATGCGCGGGGCGCGGAGCGAGCGGTCGCGGAGATCGAATGTCTCTTGGCGTGAGCGGGAGGGCGGGCGTCGGGTCGGCCGGAGGCCAGCGCCCGAGCCGGGAGCCTATGCGAGCGCGTGCGCCAGCGCTCGCAGGAACGGCCCCACGTCGGTGACGACGCCAACAGTCTGAGCGGAGCCGCGATCGGCGAGCTTGGTGACGACGGCGGGGTTGATGTCGACGCAGACCATCCGCACGGCCGACGGCAGCATGTTGCCGACGCCGATGCCGTGGAGCATCGTGGCGAGCACGAGCACCATCTGCACGTCCGCGAGGGCCGCCGTGTAGCGATTCTGCGCGTCGACGAGATCCGGCACCGTGTCGGGCAGGAGCCCCTCGTCGCGGATGCTGCCCGAGAGAACCTGCACGACGCCGGCCCGGACGCACTCGTACATGATGCCCGACGTGAGCAACCCCGCCGAGACGGCGGGCCCGAGTCCGCCCGCGCAGCGCACGCGGTTGAGCGCCTCCAGGTGGCGCCGCCGCCCGTGCGGATCGAGGACACCCGTCGTGATGTCGACGCCCATGGCCGTCCCGTAGAGGGCCTGCTCGACGTCGAAGACACCCAGGGCGTTCCCGCCGAGCAGGACGTCCACGATCTTCGCGCGCACGAGGGCGGCCAGGTGCGCACCGCCGCCGGTCGTCACCACCGCCGGCCCGGCCACGACGGCGACGCGCCCGCCCGCGGCCTTGATCTCGCGGATGGTTGCGGCGATGCGGGCGACGCTCACCTCCACGCGCCGCTCCGAGGAGACCTCGTTGGTCATGAAGGCGAATCCGTCGCGATCGCGGTCGCGGAACTCGGGGATGACGCGGACGCCTTCGAGGCCGCACACGACCTGGTCTCCCGCTCGCACCTCGCGCAGCTTCCGGCAGATCGCGCGCGTCCCCTCGATGACGATCACGGCGTCCATCCGCTGGCGCTCGACGTCGATCCAGCGCCCGCCGTGGCGGACGCGCGTCCGGTGGTTGGTCGTCGAGTAGAAGTCGTCGGGCACGCAGCGATCCTGCTCGGCGCGCCGCACCAGCACGTTGTGTTCCTGGGCCAGGCGGCACCCGAGGGTCGACAGCTCCTCGAGGAGGCCCTGCAGGTCCTGCTCGCTCCGCGCCGTCACGCGCATCGAGATCTTCGACGGCTCGTCGTTGGTCCGTCCGATCGTGAACTTGAGGACGTCGAATGACGCCTCCCGCTTCACCACGGTGTCGAAGATGACGTTCAGGAGCTGGGAGTCGATCAGGTGGCCTTCGGCCCGCACGACCTCGCTGAACTGCTGCGGATCGCTCATGGGCTACGCCGCGCGCCGGCCGAGCGCGATTTCGATGTGCGCCGCGTGGTGCCGGCCGTGCCACGCGTAGATCGCGAGCGCCTGGTCGATCGACACCGCTCCCAGATCGGGATGGACGAACGGGCGGAGGAACGCGTCGGGCGGGAGCGCCCGCAGCATCGCGACCCACCGGCGATGGAGCGCGACCAGCAGGTCGAGCGACAGCGCGATCGGACCGGTCTTCGCCTCCGGCAGCTCGGCCCACCGGTCCTCCAGGTACGGCGTGATGGCGGGCCGATCCTCGGTGAGCGCCAGCTTCATCCGGACGTACGCGTTGACGTGGCTGTCCGGCACGTGGTGCACCACCTGGCGGACGGTCCACCCGCCCGGCCGGTAGGTCCGCTCGAGGTCGACGTCGGCGAGCCCCGAGACCAGCCGGACGAGTGTCTCCGGGGCGCGCTCGATCTGTCCGATGAAGTCCGTGCGCGCGGCCGCGTCGAGCGGCGGCGTGATGCGGGCGAACCGCCCGATGGGATAGCGGACGGCGTCGACGTCGGTCATCCTTTGACTCCTCGTAGCGCCTTGATCAGCTGGATCTGTCCCGCGTGGTAGAGATCGTGGGCCGCGATCCCGCGAACCACGAACCCCGGTGTTTCCCGGCGTCCGGGGAACGGCCGATCGAGCCGTGCCGCGGGCAGGCCCGCCACCGCGTCGCGCAGGCGGCGATGCTCGGCGACCAGCGCACGGACGTCGGCCTTGAACGAGGCACCCGCCTCGGGGCGTGGAAACCAGTTGCTGCCTGCCAGCCGGAAGCTGCCCCGGCGATCGCCGGCAAGGCGCCGGCGCACGGCGTACTTCCAGTACTCCGCGTGGACGGCGAGCTCCCAGATGTTGTGACGGCGCGGACCGGGACGCCATGCCGCGTCCGCCTCGCTCACACCACGGAGCGAGCCGAGCAGCGTCGTACCGTGCCAGGCCTTGCGATCGAAGGCTTCGTCAATCAGGGCGACGAGCTGCGAAATGGGGGATGTCGCTGCAGGCATCGGGCCGCGCGAATCGGCGCGCGGCCCGATTGTACTCCGTCCTACTTCTTGGGCGCCCGCTTCGCGCTCCAGGCCATCGTGCCCATCCCGCCCAGATCCGCGGAGCCCTTCGTGATCGCGTCGCCGTCGACTTCGCCCGTGAAGTCGATCGTCAGCGCCCCCTGGGGCGTGTCGACGTTGAGCTCCATCTTGAGCTCCTTGCCCTCGACCGAACCGGTGAGCGGGGCGTCGCCCTGCGGGCCGTGCAGCGTGCCGTTCAACTGACCGTCCTTCACGTCCAGCGTCATCCCCATGTCCATCGAGCCCTGCGGGGTCTCCATGGTCATGTTCCAATCGCCCACGACCGACGCCGAGTCCTGGGCAACCGCAGCCCTGAGGACGGGAGGGGCGGCGAGGGCCATCGCCAGCACCAGTACCGGGGCGAACATTCGTCTCATCGATTCGTCTCCTTCTCCGCGCGGGAGAATGGGCAGTGTAATCCGAAATGGACGAGCCTGGGCCGGGCAAAGTTCCGCTCCGGAAGGGAGAGTCTACGGGGTGGTACACTCCGACCCATGCAGCACTTCGGCCGAATTCCGGCGCTGCTGGCCGCCGGGGCCCTCGTCCTGGCCGTCGCCGCACCGGCCGGCGCCGCCGCCGTGGCGCCGCTCCGGGTGACGACCGACGAGCGCGCGCTCCAGCCGGGCGAGCTGGTCGTCGTCGACGTCGCGTCCGGCCAGCCCGTGGCCGCGGTCCAGGCGCGCATCTTCGGACGGACCTTCGCGGGCTACGAGCGCGAGTCGGGCACGTGGCGGGTGCTGGTCGGGATCGACCTCGACGTGCAACCCGGCACGTACACGCTCGCCGTCTCGGCCAAGGGGCGCGCCGGTCCGTTGCGCACGAGCACGCTGCTGCGCGTGAGGTCGAAGAAGTTCCCGACGCGCCGACTCAGCGTGGACGACGCCTTCGTCAACCCGCCGCCCGCGGTCACGGACCGGATCCTGCGCGAGGCCCGCGTGCTCGACGACACCTGGAAGCGGTCGACGGCGGATCGGCTCTGGACGACCGCGTTCGTCCGTCCCGTTCCCCAGGCCTCCAACAGCGCCTTCGGCACGCGCAGCGTCTACAACGGCCAGCCGCGCAGCCCGCACGGCGGCGCGGACTTTCCGAGCCCGACGGGCACCCCGATCAAGGCGCCGAACGCGGGCCGTGTGGTCCTCGCCCGGGATCTGTACTTCACCGGCAACACGGTCGTGATCGACCACGGCCTCGGGCTCTATTCCGTCCTGGCGCACATGTCGAAGATGGACGTGAGCGAGGGCGACGCGGTCGAGGCCGGCCAGATCATCGGGAAGGTCGGGGCGACGGGACGCGTCACGGGCCCGCACCTGCACTGGGGAATCCGCCTCGACGGCGCGCGGATCGATCCGCTGTCGTTTCTCGCGCTGCTGGGCCACTGAAGCCCGCGGGCACGCGGGCGGTCCGCCTGGGTACCGTTCGCCCGTGTCACAGGCGAACGATCACGCCCGACGCGTGCTGCCCCGTCGCGCGGGCGATGGCGGTCGCATAGAGCGAGACCTGCCGCCGGTACCGCGCTTCGCCCTCGCCGTCGAGCTCGCGGTCGGTCTTGTAATCGACCACCGTCCACGCGCCATCTTCTTCGAACGCGAGATCGACGAATCCGTCGACGAGCACGCCGTCGGTCAGGCCGAGGGTCACGGGCGCCTCGCGACGGCAGCGGCCCGCCGCGTCGGCGTTCCTGGCGCGATCGAAGATGGGCGCGGCGAGCGCGCGCGAGGCCGTGTCTGCCGCGGCCGCAACCTCTCCGTCCGTCGCCGCCAGCAGGCGCCCTTCGATCGCCGCCACGCGTTCGACTTCTGCCGCATCCGCGTCGAGGGCGACCGACGCCAGCACCGCGTGCACGAGCGCGCCGAACGCGGGGCCCCTCGCAGCCTCAGGGGCCAGGCGGCGGCCTTCCGAGACGTCGACCAGACGAACGGCGTCCGGAGGGACCGCCCCCGGCGGCAGCGGGTCGCCGCGCGCCGCCCATTCCCGCGCCGGCAGGACGCGGAGTGAGGGCTCCCGTCCCGCCGCGAGTGCCGCATCCCGCGCGGCCCGCCAGGCGTCGTAGCGGCGGCGATCCTCGGCGACCAGCGTCGGGTCGGCGTGCTTCGAGATGAGGTCTTCACGCCGCAGCCCGTGGTTCGGCTCGGCGCCGAGCGAGAGCGCCGTCGGGTCCCACCAGACGACGCGATAGCCGTCGAAGGCGTGCAGACCGGGCGCGACCGTCGCCGGCCCGGCTGGATCGCCGTCGGGCCGCTCGAGCACGGAGTCCTTCGAGTGGAACTTCGGGCTCTTCGGCGCGGGCTTGGATTCGCGGCGTGCGCCGGGCGGCGGGTACAGCGCGCGGTTCAGCGGATCCAGCCATCCGCCGTCGAACGGCTCATCACCGACCGCCGGAACGACGAGCAGATCGCGGGCGCGCGTGGCGGCCACGTACGCGAGGCGAATGCCTTCCTCGCGATCCCGCGCGACTTCGAGGGCCTGCGCGTCGATCAGATCCTGCGGGGCCCATCCTCCGATCTTGAGCGCGCACAACCGGCGCTCGGGATCGATGGAGCGGGTGGCGTCGGCGCGATGGAGCTTGCAGGTCATGTCCGCCAGGATCACCACCGGGAACTCGAGGCCCTTCGCCCGGTGCACGGTCATCAGCCGCACCCCGTCGCTCCCCTCTTCGAGAATCGGCGCTTCCGGGGCGTGGGCCGCCTCGGCGGATCGGCGAAGCTCGTCGATGAAGCCGCGAAACGAGATGCCGCCCTCCAGTTCGTACCGGCGGGCCAGCTCCGCGACGTGGAGGACGTTGGCGAGCGCCTGTTCCCCGCCCTGGCTCAGCGCGAAACCGACGTGGGCGCGCGTCTCGTTGAGCAGCTGGTTGATGGTCTCGGCCACCGGCCGGTAGTTCCGCCGCCTGTGCAGCGACCGCAGGAGGCGGAGAGCCTCCGCGATGGGGCGCAGGTGATCCAGCGGTTCCGCCTCCAGCGCCAGCTCGGCGCCACTGGCACCGCCGAGCGCCGCGGGAATGCGATACGGGTGCAGCGCGCCGAAGTGCTCCTTCTGGAACCGGTCGTGATACTCGAGCAGCTCGGCGTCGCCGATGGCGAAGAGCGGCCCGTGCAGCGTCGCGAACACCGACAGCTCATCGTCGGGCCACTCGACCGCGGCCAACGCGGCAACCAGCGCCTCGATCTCCTCCCGCTCGTGGAAGGACTTCCCGCCCACCAGCAGGTGGGAAATGCCGCGGGCCTCGAGCGCCGAGACGTAGCCCCGCGTCACGTCGTCGTCGAACTTCACGAAGCGCCGGAAGAGCAGACAGACGTCGCGAGCCTGCACCGGCCTGGCGACCTGCCCGTCCCCGCGCTCGGTGACGGTCCACCCGCTCTCCCTGACCAGCCAGTCGACGAATGCGCCGATCGCGTCGGGCAGACACCGCTCGATGGCATTGGCCGCGACTCTCCGGTACCGACCGCCGCCGTACGGCTTCGGCACGGGCAGGGCGACGACGGCGGGCTGATCCCCGAGCGGCGGCCGGTGCTCGGCCAGCGGCTCGTAGGCGGCCTGCATCGTGTCGACGTCGGCTCGCATCGAGGGCTCGAACGCCGCGTTGATGAAGCGCTGGATCTCCGGCACGGCGCGGAAGCTGGTATTGAGCGAGACGGGTGTGGCGCCGCGCGCCACGAGCTGGTCGTGAACCTGGTGGTACACACCGACGTCGGCCCGCCGGAACCGGTAGATGGCCTGCTTGGGGTCCCCGACGATGAAGAGTTTGCCGGGCTCTGGCGTGACGCGATGCCAATCCGTCTCGGCCGGATCGTCAGCCGAGAGCAGCAGGAGGATCTCCGCCTGCAGGGGATCCGTGTCCTGGAACTCGTCGACGAAGATGCGCTGGTAGTCCCGCTGCAGCTTCCGGCGCACCGCCTCGTTGCCCGTGAGCAGGTCGCGCGCCTTGATGAGGAGGTCCTCGTAGTCGAGCGCGCCCGCCCGGTCCTTCAGCGCCTTGTACCGCTCGATGCTGCCGCGCAGCTCCCGCTGCAGGAGCGCCGCCAGGTCGGCGTCCGCGTGCGCCTTGAAGACGAGCAACTGCTGCAGCAGCCGATCGTAGGCGTCGAGCACCTGCGACCGGCTCGCGTCCTTGCTGTACCTGGCGCCGCCGCCGCGGCTGGCGCGGCTGAAGCTCCGCTCGCGCGCCAGGTCCACCAGCCGGCCCTCCCAGCCATCGAGGTCGTCGGGTCCGATCGACTGCTCCAACCGGATCTGCGCGCTCAGCTGACGCGCCGGGCGGGTGTCGCTGTAGAAGCGGTCCTTGTGCCACGCGGGCGACCCGGTCAGCTCGGCGAAGACGTGCAGCGCATCGACGAGGTGCCGGATGGCGGACGCCCGGTCGTAGGACGGCCGCGCCCAGGGCGTGTCGAAGTCGCGCCACTGTCGGAGATCGCTGCCGGCGCGGCGGAGGCGCTCGACGGGGCCGTCGCTCTCGCTCGGCCCGGCGGCCTGGAACACCGCCGAGCTCGACCGCCGCAGCGATCGCCGCACCCCTTCCGGCGGATCGCGCAGCTGCTCCTCCAACCACGCCTGGAAGGCGCGCGCGTACAGGCGCTCCGCCTGCGTCTCGGTCAGCACCGTGAAGAGCGGATCGATCCGGGCTTCGACCGGGCGCTCGCGCAGCATCTCGGCGCAAAACCCGTGGATGGTGCTCACGTGCGCCTCCTCGAGCGTCGCCAGGGCCTCGGTCAGCCTGTCGCGCTCCCCGGCCGTGACCTCGTCGCTCGATCGCTCGCGCTCGAGCGCCTCCCGGAGGCGCAGCTTCAGCTCGCCCGCGGCCTTCTCCGTGAACGTGACGGCGACGAGATGCCGCACGCCGATCGGTGTGCCAGCCGCGTCCCGTCCCCGCTTGAGCACGTTCAGGATCCGTGCGACGAGCTCGGTGGTCTTCCCGGTGCCCGCCGCGGCTTCGACGACGAGCGTCTCGTCGAGGGCGGACCGGATGCGGTGGCGCGCGGCCTGATCGACGAGCGGGCGATCGGCGGGCCGGCCGCTCACGGCTCCCTCCTGAGCGCCTCGAGGTCCGCGAGCTTGTCCTTGTCCTTCTTGCGCAGGCGATCGAACGCCCCGGGCCCGCACACCGGACGGAAGTCGCACCACCGGCACGCGTGCTCTTCGGGCGCCGGCGGCAGGAATCCCAGCTCGATCGCGCGATCGACGATCGTCAAGGCCTCGACGCCGGCGCGGCGCGCATGATCGTTCACGACGATCGGGACCTCGGCGAAGCCGCCGGCACGCGTACAGAACGAGAGGCGTCCTTCCACGACGCGCCGCCCGAGGGCGCCCTCGACCGCGACGCTGTACAGCACCGGCTGGAGGACCTTGCCGCCCTGGATCACCAGATTCGGCGTCGTGCGGTTCTTGCCCGTCTTGTGGTCGGTGACCCGCAAGGTGCCGTCCGCCGCCCGCTCGATGAGATCGACCGAACCGCGCAGCAGATACCGGCCGTCGACGGGCACGGGATTCTTGACGCTCGCCTCGTCGCGTCCGGCGTCGCTCAGTCCGAAACTGAACTCGAAGTACTCGGGCGTCCATCCCGTGCCGTCGGCCATGCGCGTGACCCAGACCTTCAGGTCCTGCCGCATCTCCTCGACTTCGTCGTCCCACACGCGGTCGATGGCCGGCGCGAGCTCTTCCTGCTCGGCGGCCGCCTCGCGGCGGACGATGATGTCGAGCGTGGCCAGGGCCTCGTCGAGCGTCGCCGGCGTCACGGGCAAACGACCGGCGGTCTTCAACGCCCGGAAGAAGGAGGCCTGCATGCGATGGAACAGGCTCCCACGCGTCAGCGGGTCCATCCGCTGCAGCGGCTCCGGCTCGTCCCAGGGCTCCAGGCGGAAGACCGCCGAGAGCAGGAACTGATACGGGCACGTCGAGAAGCGCTGCAGGGCCGACAGGGAGTATGGCCGCGCGGTCAGGCGCTGCGACGCGAGCACCCGGCGAATGCCGTCCGTCACGGCGACGATGCCGTCGCCGGCGCGCCAGGCGCGGCGGCTCCGATCGAACCGCACGGTCAGCGAGCGCCGAAGCGCGTCGTTCAGCTGCAGGAGGTAACGCGCGCGCCCCCGGACCGCATCGCCTGCCGGGGCGTCGAGCAGCCCGCGCAGGGTCGCGAGGTCGTGCTCGAGATCGTCGAGTGCGCGCCCGGGATCGACGGGCGCGGGCCAGTCGAGATCGGCGGCACCGGCCGTCGCTGCCTCGCGCTGCAGCGCCTGGTGGTCGGGCAGCGCGCCGCGGATGGCCCGGGCGATGTCGAGCAGATAGAACGACGGCACGCGCGCCCGGCTGTCGGCCACCTGCAGGCGCGGGTACGAGACGAAGACGCGCTCGGTCGCCGCGCCGATGCCCAGCCGCAGCAGCAGGCGTTCGATCTTCGCGCGCTCGTCCTGAGTGGCCAGATCGCCCTCGAGACCGCGACGCGCGTCGTCCAGCAGCAGCGGATCCTCGTGGAGGCGCTGCGGGAACATGCGTTCGGCGAGCCCCGGCAGAAACACCGTCCGGAAAGTCCGGCCGCGCGCCTGGTGGGGGCTGCCGACGAACACCGCCCCATAGCGCACGGCCGGCGGATCCCGCTCGAGCAGCACCAGGCGCGCGGCGAGCACGTCGCGGGTCTCTTCGAGCGACACGGGACCCACGCCGGCCATCGGCCTCAGATCGGCCAGCACGCGCTCGACGCGCGCCGGCGTCCGGAGCGCCCGCGGGGCCAGCGCCGTGAAGCGTTCGAGCCACTCCCCCCAGGACCGCTGCTCGTCCCACCAGCCATCGAGCGTCTCGACAATCGGAAGCGCGAAGGCCCGCAGGTGCTCGAGGTTCCGAAGGTCGCGGCGGTAGCGCCGAATCCGCGGGCTCTCGGGCTCCTCCACCTCCAGCGCCGCGATGCGCGTTCGATAGTCACGCCGGAGCCCGTCGAGCCGCCGGCGCCACCGGTCCCGCCCGCCGATCACCGCCGATTCGACGATGAGCTCCTCCCACTTCCAGGGCGCCCTCAGTGAGCCCGACACGATGGCGTCCTCGTCAGTGCTCTCCGAGTTCTCAGGGTTCTCGGGGTTCTCGACCTTCCCAGAACTCTCGGGGTTCTGTTCACCCAACCACGATTGGGCGAGCTCGTCGCCCGGCGCCGCGGGGCCCGAAGGAGACCAGGTCATCGCAGGAACCTGCCCGAGCGACAGGTACTCGTCGAAGCGGCGGGCCGAGAGCTTCTCGACGGCGCACGAGAGCAGGGCGACGAACGCGCGGCCGGACGGGTCGGGCCGGCGCGTGCCGCGGTCGAAATAAGCGGGGATGCTCGCGCGCTCGAAGGCGTACTCGAGGAGTCCCACGTACTCCCTCGGCGAGCGCAGGAATACGGCCATCTGGTCGAAGGGCACGCCCCGGCGTGCCTCCTCGAGGACGCGCCGTGCGATCTCGAGCGACTCGCGGCCCTCACCGGGCGCCGAGAACACCTCGACGTCCCCCACCGGCCGACGATCGCCCGGCCGCTCGGCGCTGAAGACGTAGCGGCGAAGGTGGCCGAGGTCGGAGCGGCGGTCGGCGTCTTCATCGGCCGTCGCCACCGCGACGCCGATCGCACCGTAGGCCGCCAGGGTCGTCTCGTCTCCCGCCGGTACCGTGGCCAGGACGTCGCCGGCGTGCGTCCACAGACTCGCCAGGAACGCGCGCTCCACGGCGGATTCGATCGGCACGTCGAGCAGGAGCATCGGGGCCGCCGGCCACCCGGTACCGCGCGACGATCCGCCGGGTCCGCGCGCGAGCGCCTCCGTCGCCGCGGTAAAGAGCGCCGCCCGGTCGAGCGCGGCGGCGGCGGCGCACTGCTCGGTGAACCCGGACAGCAGCACCGCCAGGTCCCGCTCGGCCGGTCCGCCGGATTCCAGGGCCGCCGACGGCACGTTTGCCTGCCGCAGTTCGTCGAGCGTGCGCGCCGCGGCCCGGGGAAAACCGGGGAGTGCGGCCACCGGCTCGAAGTACGACAGCCGTCCCGCCGACGCCGCCTCGAACGAGGCTCGCGCCGCGAGCGCTTCTCCGGCGAGCGACGTCGCGGGAAGGCGGCCGTTCGCCGCCAGGTACCGCACCGCGATCTTCGCCGCGAGCTGCGAGAAGCTGAAGCGGTGCACACCGAAGGTCGCGCGCGTCCGGGCCAGATCGCGGGCGAAGTCGTCCGCCGCACCGCGCGATGCCGAGACGATCAGGATTTCCGTGGAAGGGGGATAGCCGCGCACGAACCGCGCCGCCTCATCCAGACGGGCCGCGGCGGACGTCGAGATCACCACACGCATCGGGAGCCTCCGGTCGCCGTGCCGGGATACAGGTCACAGCGGCGCCCGCCGCTGCAGGGTGGATTGTAGCGGGAACGGCTCGAATTGCAGTCGTCTGCGTCGAGTCGCGTGGGCCTCTAGCTGGCGCCCCTCGAGCCCCGAGTCTGCTGGGCTTCCCGCGCCCGCGCGTCCATCAGGTACCCGCCGAACGCCCAGGTCTCGCAGCGATGGTCGACCGCGAAGTGCGGCACGTACTCCTCGCGCGCATCGTCCAGTTCGCGGATCGCGCGCGGGCTCTTCGCTGCCGGCTCGAACAGGAACTCGTCTCCACCGCGCCGGAACACCACCCACGCGTGCTGGCCGGCCGCCTGCGTCCGGGCGAGAGCCCGGCCGACGAAGAACTCGGCCTCGATCCCGATGTCGGCCAGCTTGCGCCACGCCCAAAGCGCAAAGTCCTCGCAGTCGCCCCGGCGGCGAACCTCGAATTCCCCGGGGTGCTGCCAGACGTCGCGCTGGTGGAACTGCTCCGGATCGCTGACGTATTCGCAGGTGCGAAGCCACTCGAGCATCGCCTCGATCGACGGCATCGGGAGATGGCTGGGGCCCTCGAGGTAGTTGCGGAAGTGACGCTGCGACCCTGAGCCGAATGCGGCGGCCGGTACGGGGACTGCCACCCGCTCCCATGGCGACTCGAGCGGGCCGAGGCGGGCCGTCAGCCGGCCGTAGCTGAACAGGACCCGCCGGAAGCACTGGTGCAGGCGCGAAGGCATCCCGGCGATGAATCAGACGGATCGTGGCACCGCGCGGTTCACGCGGCGACTCGCCCGGGAGCCGAGCGCCTATAATCGAACGAATGCTCCATCGGGCCCGATGGGCGTCCCTCGCGCTGGCCCTCGCCCTCGCCGGCGTCTCGGCGTCGGCGCAGATCGACCCGCGCACGGCGTTGCTCGAGCGCGCCGGCTGGGACGCCCTCGCCGCCGGCCGGCCCGCCGATGCCGCTACCGCGTTCGCGCACGCCCTGGACGCGGACCCGGGCAACGCGCAGCTCCACCTGGGCGCCGGCCTCGCCGCCTCCGACCAGCAACTCGACCAGCAGGCCGAAGCCGAGTTGCGCCGCGCCCTCGAGCTGGATCCCACGATGACGCCCGCAGAGGCCGCGCTCGGCCGCGTCCTGTATCGCCGCGGCGACCTCCCCGGCGCCATCGGCCTCTATCGAACCCTCGCCGTCCAGTACCCCGACAACGTCGCCATTCGGGACACGCTGGGGCGCTGGCAGCGCGAGCTGGATCTGAACGGGCGGATGCAGACGACCGGCGATCCCCGTTTCACGATCTCGTTCGACGGCCCGGCCGAGGCCCCGCTCGTCCAGGAAGTCAGCTCGGCGCTCGACCGCGCCTACTGGCGGATCGGACAGGCGCTCGACGTCTACCCGTCGAATCCCGTCCCCGTCGTGCTCTACACCGACCAGCAGTTCACCGACATCACGCGTTCGCCGCGGTGGTCGGCGGCGGCGTACGACGGCACGATTCGCGTGCCCGTCGGCGGCGCGCTCGACGAGGCCGCCGACCTGGATCGCGTGCTGGCCCACGAACTGACCCACGCCATGGTCCGCAGCCTGGCGCCGCACGGCGTGCCCGCCTGGCTCAACGAGGGCCTCGCATCGGCGCTCGAAGCGACCGGGAGCGACTGGGCCGCCCGGGCGCGGGCCGCAGGCGGACCGGTGCGCGTCGATCGGCTGCCGCCCTCGTTCGCCGGCCTGTCGGATGCCGGCGCACGCGTCGCCTATGCGTCGAGCGCCCTGGCCGTCGAGCGTCTCCTCGCCCTGGCGGGCGGCGCCGCCATCGTGAACCTGTTGCGTGACCTCGGCAGCGGCGTGGACTTCGACACCGCGTTCGCCCATCGCATCTCGGAGTCGTTCGCTGATTTCGCCGCCGGCGCCGGCGGCCTCCAGGAGTAACCCGTGCGCCGCCGCTTCGCCGTCTCGCTGGCCGCCATCCTGCTCGCGCTCCTGGCCCTGCATGCCGGCGTGCGTGCCCAGACGCACACGTTCGGCTGGCGCATCACCAAGGGCGCCGGACTCGTCTACCTCGTGGGTTCGGTGCACCTGCTCACGCCGGACTTCTATCCGCTGCCCGATCCGCTCGAGGCCGCGTACAAGGACTCGCGCCGGCTCGTCGAGGAGGTGGACATGGGCGAGATGCTGGCGCCCGACTCGCAGATGCAGCTCCTCTGGAGCGGGATGCTGCCGGCGGGCACGACGCTCGATCAGGTGGTCTCGAAAAAGACGCTCGATCTCGCCCGCGCGCGCGCCTCGGCGGTGGGCCTGCCGTTCGAGCCGCTCGCGCGCTTCAAGCCCTGGTTCCTCGCCCTCACCCTCGAGGCGATGGAGTGGCAGAAGGCGGGATTCGACGAGAACCTCGGCCTCGACAAGCACTTCTACGATCTGGCCAAATCCGACGGCAAGACGGTCCAGGGCCTGGAAACCGTCGCCTTCCAGATCTCGCGCTTCAACGGGATGTCGAGAGACGAGCAGGACAAGATGCTGGCCGACTCGCTCGACGACTCCGACACCGAGATCACGGAGCTCTCGCAACTCACCACGGCATGGAAAGCCGGAAACGAAGCCGCGGTGGAGCGCATCGTCCTGCACGACCTGACCGACGACCCCGACATGTACCAGCGGCTCCTCGTCGACCGGAACCACGACTGGCTGCCCAAGATCGAGGCGCTCTTCGACCAGCCCGGACACACCCTCGTCGTCGTCGGCGCCGCCCATCTCGTCGGCCCGGACGGCCTGCTCGAGATGCTCAAGACGCAGGGGTATCAGGTGGAACAGTTGTGAGTCGAGAATGTGGTAATGGGGTGACGGGGTGATGGGGTAATGGATGGTGGCGCCCTCGTACAGCGCGGCAAGCGGAGCAGCGTGATGTCCCATCACCACATCACCACATCACCCCATCACCACATCACCCCATTACCCCATTACCCCATTTCCGAGAGGCCCCCTTGCTTGATGGGGTGAGGGTCCTCGTCGCGGGCGCGGGGCTGGCCGGGTTGGCGGCGGCCCGCGATCTCGCGGCGCACGGAGCCGAGGTCACCGTCGTCGACGCCAGGGAGCGGCCGGGAGGCCGCGTCTGGACGGAACGCGGGGCGTTCGTCGGCGGCCAGCACGCCGAAGCCGGCGGCGACCTGATCGACGAGGGGCACACCGAGATCAAGGCGCTCGCCGCGGACCTGGGTCTGACCTTGAAGCGGATTCTGCGTGGCGGCTGGGGCTACGCCCGCTGCAGGGCCTCGCGCACGCGCCTGGAGCGGTGGTCCGCAGGCAGCGGCTGGGATCGGCTCGCCGGACGGCTGGCCGGGCTGGCCGAGGGGTACCGGCTCTCGGAGCGCCGGTGGGATTCGGCCGTGGCCGCCGACCTCGCGCGCCGATCCGTCCGTCGCTGGCTGGACGACGTGCAGGCCGAGCCGGACCTGCGCGAGGTCGCGACGGGCCTGCGCGGGTTCTTCCTGGCGGACCCCGACGAGCTGTCACTGCTGGCGCTCGTCGATCAGTTCGCCGACAGCGACGGGTCGTGGCCCGGGCGCACGTACCGCGTCGAGGGCGGCAACGATCGGATCGCGCTGCGGCTGGCGGCGCAGCTCGGAGATCGCGTCCATCTGTCGACGGAGCTCGTGGCCGTGTCCCAGCGCGGACGCCGCGTGCGCGCGCACGTGCGGCACGGCCGCGCCAGCAGCGAGATCGCGTGCGACTACCTCGTGGTCGCGCTGCCGGCACCGCTCGTGCGCCGGCTGCCTCTCTCGCCAACGCTGCCGCCGTTCCAGCGCGAAGCCTACCGGCAACTCAGGTACGGACGGGCGACGAAGACCCTGCTGCAGTTCTCGCAGCCCTTCTGGCGGATGCGCGGACGGCCGCGGGCGTTCGGATCGTGCCTGCCGATCGGTGCCGCCTGGGACGCCAGCGAGGAGCAGCGCGGCCGCCCGGGTATCCTGGCCCTCCTCGCCGGCGGCGGCGCCAGCGACGCGACGCGCGCCCTGGTGGCGCGGCGTGGCCCCCGGGGTCTCGCCGACGCGCTCGGCTGGCTCGGCTCGGGGCGCGCCGAGCTGGTCGGATCGCGGCAGGTCGTCTGGGAGCGCGACCCGTGGGCGCGGGGTGGCTACGCGTTCTTCGACCCCGGCTTCGACCCGGCGCTGCGCGAGTGGCTCGCCCGTCCGTTCGGCCGTCTCGTCTTCGCCGGCGAGCACACGAGCATCCGGTGGCAGGGCTACATGAACGGCGCGGTCGAGAGCGGCCGTCGCGCCGCCGCCGAGATCGCGAGCCTGCACCGCATGCGCGCCCAGCCCGGGTCGTAGCACGGGCCTTCGGGCCCGCCCCCGTCATGGGATAAGCTCCGGGGGATGGCCTACTCGAGCCCGTCCAACCAGGACATCGCGCGGCTCCTCGAAGACGCGGCCACGATCGCCGTGGTGGGGGCGTCCTCGAATCCGGACCGCGCCTCCTACGGGATCATGCGCCGTCTCCAGCAGCTCGGTTACCGCGTGATTCCCGTGAACCCGAACGAGACGACCGTGCTCGGCGAGCGCGCGTATGCGTCGCTCGCGGACATTCCCGATCGCATCGACATCGTGGACGTCTTCCGGCGCTCGGAGCACACGCCGCCGATCGCCGACGAGGCGGTCGCGATCGGCGCCCGGGCCCTCTGGCTGCAGTCCGGGGTCTGGAGCGAGGAGGCGGCCGCCCGCGCGCAGCGCGGCGGCCTGATGGTCGTCATGAACGCGTGCATCGGCACGATGCACGCGGTGCTGCAGGTCCCCCCCAGGCACTGACGGCCACGGCGCCCCGGGCGACCCGACATTCGCCCTCCGCGGGGGGGAGGCGTCAGGCCGATTCGAGCGCGGCTTCGAGCCTCGTCACCAGCGAGTCCAGCTGATCGACGACGGCGCGCACCGTCTCGGGTCGGCCGAGGTCGATGCCGGCCCGCTGCAGGAGCGTCATGGGGTGGTCGCTGCCGCCGGCCTTCAGCAGCGCAAGGTATCGATCGACGGCGGCCCTCCGCTCGGACGCGGTCCCCGTCCGCAACTGCTTCACCATCTCGGCACTCGAGGCGAAGCACGTCGCGTACTGGTAGACGTAGAAGGGCGTGTTGTAGAAGTGCGGGATCCGCGACCACGTCACGCGGGACAGCTCGTCGTAGTCGATCCCGTCCCCGTAGTACGCCCGCAGCAGGCCGAAGTAGATCGTGCCGAGCGTCTCGGCGGTCACCGGCTGCCCCTGCTCGACCAGGCGATGAGCCTGCAGCTCGAAGTCGGCGAACAGCACCTGCGTATAGAAGGTGCCGACGATGTTGTCGATCGCGTGCTGGAGCAGCACCACCTGCTCCCGCCGGTCGGTCGCCTGCTCGAGCATGTAGTCCAGGAACAGCGCTTCGCTGAGCGTGGACGGCACTTCGGCGACGAAGATCGTGTAGCCGGCGTACACGAACGGCTGGTGCTCGTGCGAGAGGAGGGTGTGCATCGAGTGCCCCATCTCGTGCGCCAGCGTGAACGCGCTGTCGAGCGTGTCGTTGTGGTTCAGCAGCATGTACGGATGCACGCCGTACACCGGCGCCGAGTACGCGCCGCTCCGCTTGCCCGGATTCTCGTAGACGTCGATCCAGTCGCCCGCCAGCACCTCGCGCAGCCGCTCCCGGTACTCGGCGCCGAGCGCCTCCACCGAGGCCGGCAGCGCCGCCGCCACCTGCTCGTACGGATACTTGCGGTCGAACTCCACGAGCGGGATGGTCGAGTCGTAGGTGTGGTACCGCTCGAGATCGAGCACCCGCTTGCGCAGCCGCTGGTAGCGCTGCAGCGGCGTGGTCGACGCCTTCGTCGTCTGAATCAGGTTCTCGACCACGGTGGTCGGGATGTTGTTCCCGTGCAGCGCGGCTTCGAGCGACGAGCCGTAGCCGCGCGCCTGCGCCAGGAACCAGTCGCGCTGCAGCACCGCGTTGTAGAGGGATGCATAGGTGTTGAGCGACGCCTCGTACACGCGGTGGAACGCCTCGAACGCCCGCCCGCGGTCCGCCTGGCTGCGGTTGGTGGCGAGGATGGCCCGGTATTGCCCGTAGGTGAGCGTGACGGGCCCCGTCGACAGCTCGACGGTCGGAAAGCGCACGTCCGCCGTGGACAGGGCCGCGTAGGCGTCGAACGGCGTCGACGCGAACCGGCTCGACAGCGACAGCAGGTGCTCCCCCTTGGCGTCGAGCACGTGCTCCTGCTGCCGGTAGAGGTCCTCGATCGCGAAGCGATAGACGGCCAGCTCCGGATGCCCCGCCATCCACCCCTGCACCGTGTCCAGCGGGATGGCCAGCAGCTCGGGGTTGAACCAGGCGCTGGCCTGGCTCCACTTGGCGAACAGGATCTGCACCTGCTGGCGCCGGGCGTTGACGGCATTGTCGCGCTGATCTTCGTCGTACTTCAGCGACGCGAAATACCAGACCTTGTACTCGAGCTGTCCGATCGCATCGGCGGCGGTCAGCGCCTCGAGCAACGCCGACGGTCCCTGCGCAATCGTCCCCTCCAGCCGGGCGTACTCCCCGATGCGGCGCTCGAGCTCGGCATAGGACGCCTGCCACGCGGCCCAGTCGGAGAAGATGTGCGACAGGTTCCACTTGAAGCGGTCCGGGATCTGATCGCGGCTGCGGGACTGGGGCTCGGCCGGGGCTTCTGCGGGCGCGGCGGGATCCATGCCGCGATCATACATGAGGGGACCCGCCGGCCGCGTCAGGGGCGGCACGCGGCCGGCGGGGTGGAGCGAACCGGGATCGACACCGCGGGGATGCCGCGGAGGACGCCTCCCCTCTGGCAAACCTCGTGCCCGGCGCAAACGGCGGCCACGCCGCGATCGGGACGGGAGTGGCGGCCGGAGGACCCGGAAAATTCCCGGCGAGTGCGGACTATTTCAGAATCGGAAAAGGCGGGTCACCTTCACGACGAAGGCGCGGTCCTTGAGCGCCGACAATCCGGCGGCCGCGGTGTTTCGGTCGTCGGTGTACACGACGAACAGCTCGCTGCCGGGGCGGTACTCCCACCGGAAGCGGAGATTGCTGCTGAACGTGTGCTCGCCGACGTTGTACTGGAGCAGCGTGCTCGCGAACATCCGCGGGGTGAAGGCGAAGTCCGTCCGGGCCACCGCGAGCCGGGTCGTGAAGTCGCCGGCCGACAGGCGCACGCGGTCGACCGTCACGCTCGGCTCGACCGAGAGCTGGTGGGTGACCGACACGCGCGCGCTGGACACCGTCAGCGCGGTAATCGTCCCGTCGTAGAAGTGTCCGGTCTGGACGGACACGGTCCCCGAGGCGCGCCGTTGCTGACCGAGGGAGTAGGCGGCCTCGACGTTCGCGAACGAGTACCCGCCCGGCGCGATGGTCACGCCGGACGCGATGGCGAACGGCTGGACCAACAGCTCGTACTCCCGGGTCCCGGTCAGCTTGAACTGGTCGCTGTTCTCCAGTTCCACGTTGAAGAACCCGGTCTGCTGGCGGGTCTCGAGCGCGCCCTCGCCGTTCTCGATGTACTCCAGCGAGCCTTCCCAGGTGAGCTTCCGAATCGCGGCGATCGATCGGGGCCGCGGGCTGAACCGGAGCGAGGTGAACGTGCGCTTGAAGTCGTCGCGCCGGACCAGGCCGACCTCCGGATTGAAGTGAGCGCCCACCACGAGGTACTCGGCCTGCGCGCCGTACCGATCGCCCCCGTAGTCGAACTGCGCCTGGTAGCTCGCGTCGTCCCCACGGAGGCCGGCGGTCGACGTACGCGCGTAATAGGCGCCGAGGTTGACGTTCTGGTAGAAGTTGAACGCCGCGTCGACACCGAGGGCCTGATTGGAGCCGCGGCCGGTCACCGACTGCGACCGGTCGGTGAAGATCGCGCCGACCGTGCTGCGGCGCAGGACGTCGCGCTTCACGCGCATGACGGTGAAGTCGGTGGCCGGGGTGTTCGACGCCGGGTCCTCGCCTGTCCGGATGTTCATCACCCCGATGCCGTACGCACCGGCCTTCCCCGTCACGCGCCCGCCGACGTCGATCGGCACGACCCGGCCGGCGTTCAGCCCGATCTGCCGGCTGTAGAAGAGCGTCGGCGTGGCGGCGCTGGCCGAGACGCTCCCGTTGCCGCGCCCGAAGTCGAAGATGCCGCGGCCTTCGAGGAAGAAGTCCCGCTTCTCCGGGTACGACAGGCTGAACCGGGTCAGGTTCACCTGCTGCTCGTCGACTTCCACCTGCGCGAAGTCCGTGTTGTAGGTGAGATCGGCCGTCAGGTTCGCCGTGATCCCGTACTTGAGATCGCCGCCCCAGTCCGCGCTTCCGTCATTCGAGATCGGCGGCGTGCGGGCGCGATCGGTCGTCAGGCTCGAAATCCCGTACGGTTTCAGCTCGAGGTTCTTGCCCGCCGACGGCAGGTCCAGGCCGACCAGGTCGCCGGCTGCCGAAAGGCGCATGATCGCCGCCGACCCGCCGGCCGATGCCGGCAGCGCCGTCAGGTGATCCCACTCGTTCTTGCGGCGGATCGACCGCCGGAAGTTGATGCCCCAGGTCTGGTTGATGCCCGAGCGGTAGCGCAGCGACTTGAACGGGATGGCCATCTCGATCGTCCAGCCGCCGGGGAACCGTCCGGTGCGCGCGTCCCACACGGGGTTCCAGTCCGCGTTGTTGTTGCCCTCGTCCGTAATCGCCGAATCGGCCCGCGCCCCGAGCGGGTTCGCGTAGAACATGAACCCGTTCCGGCGATCGTGGAAGGTGTCGAGGATGACCCCGAAATGGTCGTTCTGGCGGAGCTGCGCCGTGTCGCGCCGCATCTCGTTCGCCACCCACTCCTCGGGCGGCGCATCGTCCCAGCACCGGCAGGACACGTAGAGCGTCGAGGAGTCGAAGAAGACCCAGACCTGGGTCCGCTCGGTGCCGGGGGCGCCTTCGTCCGGCACCGTCTGGATGAGCCCCTCGACGGGCGGTACGGTCTGGTAAACCGCCTCGTCCAGGCGCCCGTCGACGCGCAGGGGCTCGGTGAGCCGGACGGCGCGGACCGTGCGGGGCCCTGCCGGAGCCCGCTGGGCGGCGGCGGATCCGGCGCCGGCCACGCAGAGCGCGAGGACGGCGCCTCCCGCGCCCAGGCAGCCACGACGACGCGATCGACGATCACCCCGCGGCGGCATGCGTTCCCTCAGAAGCGCATCAGGCGATTGATCTTGAAGACGATTGCACGGTTCTTGAGTCCCGAGAGGCCGTGCGGCGCCGCCGTATTGTATTCGTCCGTGTAGACGAGGAACAGCTCGCTGCCCGGGAGGTATTCCCACCGGAAGCGGAAGTTCGTGCTGAAGTCGCGATCGGTCGCGCTGTACTGGACGAGCGCGCTGGCGAACATGAGCGGCGTGAATGCGTAGTCGGACCGGATCCGGTAGAGCTGCGTGGTGAAGTCGCCTTCGAGCAGCTTGACGTCGTTGATCGACACGCTCGGCTCGAGCGACCACCGGGCGAGCAGCGCCACGCGCGCGCTCGTGAAGCCGTACGCGGTGATGGTGCCGTCGTAGAAGTGCCCGCGCTGCAGGAAGATCTGCCCGAGATCGGGCGCTGCTGGCCCATCGAGTAGGACGCCTGGACGTCGCTGAACTGGTAGCTGCCGATCGGGAGCGTCACGCCCGTGATCGTGAGCGGCTTGACGAGCAGCTCATAGTCGCGCTCGGCCGTGACCGACAGCACGTCGCTGTTCTCGAACTCGGTCTTGAACAGGCCGCTCAGGTTCCGGGTTTCGAGCTGCCCCTCGCCGTTCCGGATGTACTCGAAGTCGCCCTCCCAGGTGAACTGGCGGACCGACGCGATCGACCGCGGACGCGGGCTGAAGCGGAGGGACGTGAACGTCCGCTTGAAGTTGTCGCGCCGCACGAGCCCGATTTCCGGGTTGAAGTTGTTGCCGACCGCCAGGTAGTCGGCCTGGGCGCCGTAGCGGTCCGCGGCGTAGCTGAACTTGGTCTCGTAGCTCGCGTCGTCGCCCCGCAGCGTCGGCGTGTTCGTCTTCGCGTAGAAGCCGCCCAGGCTGACGTTCTGGAAGAAGTTGAAGTTGGCGTCCACGCCGTAGGCCTGGTTCGATCCCGTCGCCACGGTCGACTTCGACCGGTTGGTGAAGATCACGCCGACGCTGCTGCGCCGCAGGAGGTCGCGCTTGACGCGCATCACGGTGAAGTTCGTGGCCGGGGCGCCGGACAGCGCGTCCTGCCCGGTCTCGATGTTCATCATCCCAATCCCGAAGGCCCCGGCCTTCCCCGTCAACCGGCTGCCGATGTCGATGGGCACGACCTGACTGCCGCTCAGTCCGATGCGCCGGCTGTAGAAGAGCGTCGGCGTCGCGGCGCTGCCCCCTCCCCCACCGCTCGTGCCCGTCGTGCCCCCGACCTTCCCGAAGTCGAAGAGGCCCCGGCCCTCCAGGAAGAAGTCGCGCTTCTCGGGATACGAGAGGCTGTAGCGGGACAGGTTGACCTGCTGCTCGTCCACCTCGACCTGCGCGAAGTCCGTGTTCAGGGTCATGTCGGCCGTCAGGTTCGCGGTGACGCCGTACTTGAAGTCGAGGCCGCCCGTGGCATCCGGGCTGTTCGAGAGCGACCGCGACTGATCTGTGGTCATGCTCGTGATGCCGTACGGCTTGAGCTCCATGTTCTTGCTCGCCGGCGGGAGATCGAGGCCCACGAGATCCGCGGCCGAGGAGACGCGGAAGATGCTCGTCGACCCGCCCGTCGAGGCCGGCAGCAGGGTCAGGTGGTCCCACTCGTTCTTGCGCCGGATCCCCCGGCGGATCTGGATGCCCCACACTTCGTTGGTGCCCGAGACGTAGCGCAGAGACTTGAACGGTATGGCCATCTCCACCGTCCAGCCGCCGTCGAAGCGCCCGGTCCGCACGAACCACACCGGGTTCCAGTCCGTGTTGGGGTTGCCCTCGTCGGTCACGATCTGATCGGCCCGCGCCCCGAGGGGGTTCGTGTAGAAGTGGAAGCCGTTGCGGCGGTCGTGGAACGTGTCGAAGAGCGCGCCAAAGACATCGTTGTTCCGCAGCTGACTCGTGTCCCGCCGCATCTCGTTGGCCACCCACTCGCTCGGCGGCGCCGAGTCCCAGCAGCGGCACGCCAGGTAGATGTTCTGGTTGTCGTACATCACCCAGGCGTCCGTCTTCTCGGTCGCCGGCTGGCCCTCGTGCGGCAGCGTCTGGATCAGACCGCTGATCGGCGGCACCGTCTGGTAGACGGCCTCGTCCAGCTTCCCGTCCACGCGCAGCGGCTCGGTCAGCCGGATAGCCCGAACGGTCGCGTGCCCGTGGTCGTCACGGGCGAGGGTCGCCGGAGGCACCGGGGGCGGGGGGTTGGGATCGTCGCGCGAGACCGGTCGAGCACCCTGAGCCGAGACAACTGGAGGAAATGCGACGCCGACGGCCAGAAGCGAGGCAAACAGAGACAATGGCGCCAGGAAACGGAAATGAAACATCCGCACATCTTAATAGATTGTCGAGCGGGACGGACCGCAGAGGGCCCCTTCACCTCCCCTCGCCCGCGACATCGACGAGCGTCTGGTAGATCATCTGCGTCCCCAGCCGCAGCGATGCCATGCTGACGCGCTCGTCGTTGCCGTGCATCCGAGTCAGTTCCTCGGCGGTGATCGGATAGGGATAGATGCCGTACACGGGCACGCCGCGCGAACGCCACGCGCCGGCGTCGGTCCCGGCCTGGAACACGTACGGCGTCACCTCGGCGCCCGGGAACACCGAGCGGGCGTTCCGCGCGAGCGCCTGATAGAGATCCGTGTTCACCGGCGACGTCGCGATCGTGGAGGGCCCCGACGCGGGCGTCGCCAGGTGCACCTCGACGCGCGGATCGGCGATGACGCGCGCCATGTCGGCGACGATGTCGTTGGGGTCCACGCCGGGGAGGAGCCGCGCGTTGACGGTCGCCTCGGCCGTGCTCGGAATGACGTTGCTCCGGAAACCTGCGTTCAGCAGCACCGGCGCCAGGGTGTTGCGGATGAGGGCGTGCATCAGCGGATCCCGGCTGACCTCGCGATCGGCTGCCGCCAGCGCCGCCGGGTCCGACGAGGTGGCCAGCGTCTGGAAGGCGCTCGAGAGCGGCGGATCGCTCGTCCGGGCCAGCGTCGCCAGGAACTGCCGCGTCTCCGGCACGAGGTGGAGCGGCGTCTCGTAGTCGGCGAGCCTCGCGAGCGCTTTCGACAAAATGGAGATCGGGTTGTCCCCGCGCGGCATCGACGAGTGCGTCGACGTGCCGTGGGCGGTCACGAGGATCCGGATCGACGACTTGTCCGCCGTGGAGATGCTCACGTAGCGGACGCGCCCGTCGGGGCCGGCGATGATCCACCCGCCTTCGTTCAGCGCGAACTCGCAGTCCATCTCGGGCCAGCGCGTCCGCGCGAGCCACGACGTGTTGTACTGCGCGGCCTCCTCGTCGGCCTCGACCAGGAAGATGACGTCACGCGCGAGGCGCACGTGGTTCTCGGCGAGCATCATGACCGCCCGCGCGAACACCGCGATGCCGCCCTTGAAGTCGATCGCGCCTCGGCCGTAGATCTCACCGTCCCGGACGACGGCCGCGAAGGGATCGACGGTCCACTTGTCCCGCTCGACGCCGACCACGTCCGCGTGGGACGCCAGGAGCACGGGGCGCTTGCTGCCATCGCCCCGCAGTCGGGCGATCAGGTGGGACTTGCCCGCCTCGGGCGTCGGAACAATCTCGATCTCGAAGCCGAGGGGCTTCAATCGTTCGGCCAGGAGCTCGTCGATCCGGCCCTCGTGGCCCGGGGGATTGCTGGTGTCGAGTCGGATCAGGTCGCGCAGCAGATCGGCGGTCGGGTTCGGCGCAGGCGCCTGCGCGCCAGCCGCCGTGCCCGCCACGATCGCCAGGAGGCAGGCCGCCGCGGGTCGAAGTCGCACGGGGTCCTTTCCATGGCAGGCCTGTACGCCTGCGTTACTCGCTGCGAAGGGCCGAGACCGGGTCGACCCCGAGGGCGCGCCGGGCGGGCACCAGCGTGGCCAGCAGCCCTGCGAGCACGAGGGCGCCGCAGGCGACCAGGTATGCCGTCGCGTCCGTCGTCGTGACGCCGAACAGCATAGCCTGAAGCAGACGGCTGAGCCCAAGGGCCCCCGCCACGCCGACCGCGATCCCGAGAGCCACCGGCCGCATGCCCTCCCGGACGACCATCGCGAGGACGGCCGGTCGCGACGCGCCGAGCGCCATCCGGACGCCGATTTCATGGGTGCGCTGTCCGACCAGATAGCCGACCACACCGTAGACGCCGACCGCCGCCAGCAGGAGGGCCAGGCCCGCGAAGAGCCCCAGCAGCGTCGCACGCACCTCGGGTTGCGCCACGGCCCCCGACAGCACGTCGTCGAGCGTCCGGACGCCCGAGAGCGGGACGGCGGGATCCATGTCGGCGAGCTGAGCGCGAATCGCCGGCGTCAGGTCGGTGGGATCGGTTGCCGTCCTGACGATCACCGTCATCGCGTGGTACGAGGGCTGCTGCGCGTGCGGCGTGTAGAACATCGGCACCGGATCCTTCTCGTCCAGCTCCAGGTGCTTCACGTCGCCCACGATGCCGACGACCTCGCGCGAGCCGGGGCCGCCGACGTCCTGCCGCTGGTCGGCCGCAATCCCGGCATTGAAGGTGATGCGGCGCCCCAGGGCATCCTGCCCGGGCCAGTACTTGCGCGCCATCGACTCGCTGACGATCACGACCAGCGGACTGCCGACGCGATCGCGCTCGTCGAAGAGGCGCCCGCGCAGGAGCGGGATGCCCATCGCGCCGAAGTAGCCCGGGGTGACCGATCGCGCCTGCGGGCTGGGCGCCTGCCCCGCCGGTACCGGATGATCCTCGATCTCGATGCCCCGGCTGTCGTAGTTCTCGCTGAGCGGCAGGATGTTCACGGCGCCCACGGCGGTCACGCCGGGCAGCGCGCGGATCCGCTGATGGAGCTGCTGGTAGAACGGGATCTCCGTCCCCTCCGCGTACCGCGCGGTGGGCAGCGCGACGTCCATCGCCATCGCCTGTTCGGCGTGAAACCCCGGGTTCACGGCCTGCAGCCGCCAGAGGCTCTCGATGAGCAGCGCCGCTCCGACGAGCAGCACGACCGACACGGCCACTTCGCCGAGGATCAGCAGCTCGCGGGCCCGCCGGTGCGCGACGGCCCCGGAGTCGCGGCCGCCCTGCTTCAGGGCGTCGTGCACGTCGGCGCCCGCCAGGGTCAGTGCCGGCAACAGCCCGAAAGCCAGCGACGCTCCCACCGCCACGACCGCCGTGAAGGCCAGGACCATCCAGTCCACGCCGAGGTCTCCCACCCGCGGAATGCCCGCGGTCGAGAGCGCTGCCAGCACGGGCAGCGCGGCAACGGCGACCAGAAGTCCGCCCGCCGCGCCGAGCAGCCCGAGGACGACGCTCTCGGTCACCAGCTGCCGCACCAGACGCCCGCGCCCGGCGCCAATGGCCGCGCGCACCGCCAGCTCGCGCTGACGCCCGCTGCCCGCCGCCAGGAGCAGATTGGCCATGTTGGCGCAGACGACGAGCAGCACGAGGCCAACCGCGCCGAAGAGTAGCAACAGGACCGGGCGGGACGCCCCGACGATCGACTCCTGGAGCGTCACGACGGTCACTCCGCGATTGGCGTTGTTGCGCGGGTACTCGGTCTGCAGGCGCGCGGCGATGGCGCCAAGCTCCGCGCGCGCCTCCTGGAGCGTGCGTCCCGGCGCGAGGCGCGCGACCGCCCGGACGAAATGGCCGCCGCGGTTCGGCTGCGCCCGGTCGAACTGGTACGGCATGAAGAGGTCGGGCGCGCGCTGCGCGCTCTCCTCGACGTGACGGAACGACGGCGGCAGCACGCCGATGATCGTCGTCGGCACCGAGTCGATCGTCACCGAGCGACCGATCACGCCGGGGTCGCCGCCGAACCGGCGGTGCCAATAGCCGTCGGTGAGGACCGCCACGGGCGCCGCGCCTGGCTGATCCTCCTCCCTGCTGAACAGGCGTCCCAGCGCCGGCTTCACGCCGAGCGTCGGGAAAAAGCCCTCGGTCACTTGAACCCGGCCTACGCGCTCGGCCTCCGCACCGCCGCCGCTGACCGTGGCGCTCCCGATATAGCCGTTGACGCCCATGCGCGCGATCGCGCGAGCGTCACGCTGGAAGTCGAAGAAATCCGCGGGCGACAGGTTGCCGTCCTCACCTGTCTTCAGATCGCGACCGTAGACGCGGAGCAGCTGATCAGGCGCTTCGTACGGCAGGGGCCGCAGCAGCACGGCGCGGACCACGCTGAAGATCGCGGCGTTCGCGCCGATCCCGAGTGCGAGCGTCACCAGCGCGACGCCCGTGAACACGGGTCGCCTCATGAGGCCCCGCAAGGCGAACCTGACGTCGTACCAGCCGTCGGCGATCACCCGTCTCATCGTCGTGCCTCCCTTCACATCCCGCACGCGATCCTTGACTTGCTCGATGCGCCCCAGCTCGAGCGTCGCGGCGCGGCGGGCCTCGGCGGGCGTCGCGCCCGCCCGGACTCGCTCCTGCACGAAGAGCTCGAACGCCCCGCGCACCTCGTCGTCGAGGTCGCGGTCCAGGCGATCGGGGTGGCTGAGATTCCGCCACGCCGCCCGAAGCCGCGACGTCAGCATGCGCGGTCCTGCCTCAGGCCTCGAGCGCCCGCGTGATCGCCGCGGCAATCCGGTTCCACTGCATCTCCTCCTCCACCAGCTGCTTCTGGCCCGTCCGGGTCAGGCGGTAGTACTTCGCGCGACGGTTGTTCTCGGATGGCTTCCAGGTCGCCGTGAGCCAGCCCGACTCCTCGAGCCGGTGCAGCGCCGGGAAGAGGGAGCCGGGACGCACCCGGAAGGCACCCTGTGTCATCTGTTCGATCCGCCGAGACACGCCCAGCCCGTGCAGCTCGTCGAGGGCGAGCGCCTTGAGAATGAGGAGGTCGAGCGTGCCCTGGAGAAGGTCGATGGCGTTACTCCTATCGAATGCCAATACGAGCGGCCGGCGCCGGCGGTTCCCGCTGGCATCGGAGGAGCGACAGGGCTAAAGTACGCGGCCGAGGAGGACTCCGATGCTGCTCGTTCGCGACATCATGTACTGCAAACCCGGACAGGCCCGTCCGATGGTGAAGAAGTTCCTGGCGCTGAGCAAGGTGAGCAGCGCGTTCGGCCTGAAAGCCATGCGCGTGCTGACCGACGTGGCGGGCGAACGCTACTGGACGGTCGTGGCGGAAATGGAGGTCGGCAGCCTCGGCGAGTACGAGGCGGCAATGAAGAAGAGCATGGAGCTCAAGGAGTTCCAGGACATCATGAAGGACTACCACGAGCTGGTCGATCACGGCCGCCGCGAGATCTTCACCATCGAGGGCTAGTCGCGGGCGGGGCCGGACCCCGTCCGGCCCCGCGAAAATTCCCGAGGCGGCCGGCCGGTCCTGTGGCATGGTGATGTCGTGCGAAACCTCTGCGCCTGCGCCCTGATTCTGCTGCTGGGCCTCACCTCGGCCGCCTGCTTCCAGATCGACACGCTCGTCCGGCTCAAGGCCGACGGCAGCGGCACGCTCGAGGAGCGCATCTTCTTCACCAACGCGGCGCTCGAGCAGATGAAGCAGCTGGGCGCGCTCGGCGGCAACGGCGCCGGCAACTTCGACCCCCTGTCGGAGGACAACGCGCGCGCCATGGCCAGCCAGCTGGGCGCCGGCGTGACATACGTCTCCTCGACCCCGATCGCGACCGCGGACGGGCAGGGCCGCGCGATCGTCTTCGCGTTTCAGGACATCCGCGAGATGCAGTTGACGCAGCAGCCACCGGGCGCCGATGCGCTCGCGGGCGGGGCCGGGTACGGCTTCACCCTGACGCGCCAGCCCAATGCCGACGCCCTGCTGACGATTCACATGCCGCCGTCGTCGGGGCTTCCAGGGGCCGGCCCCGGCGCGACACTGCCGCCTCCCGAGCAGCTCGCGCTGATCAAGCAGATGCTCGCGGGCGCCCACATCGGCGTCGCGATCGAGCCGGCGGGCACCCTCGTCAAGACCAACAGCCCCTACGTCGACGGCAATCGGGTGACGCTCGTCGACCTCGACCTCGACCGCCTGTTCGCCGACGACACGACGATCGCCAAGCTGCAGGCGGCGCCGGACTCGGCCGCCGCGCAGGCCGTTCTCGCGGCGGTCCCCGGGATCAAGATCGTCACCACGCCGGACGTGTCCATCGAGTTCCTCCCCGCCCGGTAACGCCGCCCGATTCAGGAGGGACCGCCTCCCGACCGGCCGAGGCGTGCAGTCGTGTGAACGGCTGTTGACTATAGTCCGTGGACGCACGGACAACCGGCCACCCTATGATGATGCCGCTAACCCCAGCCTTGGAGGACACCCGTGCCCATCTGTACACGGCGCCGCAGGAGCGCCGGCGCGCTCATTGCCGCCCTGTCTCTCTGTCTGTGCGCCTGGCCCGGCGGTGAAGCGCGCACCAGCGCCGCACCGGCCCACGGCAAGCTCGACGCGGTGCTGGCCGGCCAGTCCACCGGCCCGGTCAACGTGATCATCAGCACGGCGCACGGGGCGGCGGCGGGCGTCGCCGACCGGCTCCGCCAGCAGGGCCGCGGCGTGCTGAAGCAGTACGTGCTCGTCGACGCCGTCGCCGCGCAGATCCAGGCCGAAGACCTCGCCTCGCTCGCCGCCGATCCGGATGTCGTCGACGTCTCGTCCGACGCCGTCGTGGCCAGCGCCAGCAAGGGAGGCGGTGCTCCCGACGGCCTCCCCGCCACGCTGCTCCCCGGGCTCGGCCTGCCGGTCCAGGGTCTCACCGGAAACGGGGTGGGCATCGCCGTCATCGACTCGGGGATCGAGCACAACGGCGACTTCTCGAACGTCGCGAACTTCGACTTCACCGGCGGCACCGGAGGCACCGGGTACGACGACTACGGGCACGGCACGCATGTCGGCGGGCTGATCGCCAGCAAGGGCTCACTCTCGCAAAACGCGTACACGGGCGTGGCGTCGAAGGCGCACCTCATCAACCTGAAGGTGCTCGACGCCCAGGGGCAGGCACCGACGAGTACCGTCATCGCCGCCATCGAGTTCGCGACGCTGAACCGGCAGGCGCTCGGGATCGATGTCCTCAACCTGTCCCTGGGCCACCCGATCTACGAGCCCGCGTCGACCGACCCGCTGGTGCAGGCCGTCGAGGCCGCCGTCCGTACGGGGATCGTCGTGGTCGTGTCGGCCGGCAACGTCGGCATGAATCCGGAGACCGGCGCGCCCGGCTATGCGGGCATCCTCAGCCCGGGAAACGCCCCGTCGGCGATCACGGTGGGCGCGCTCGACATGCACGGGACCGCGTCGCACGCCGACGACACGGTCGCGCCGTACAGCTCGCGGGGACCGAGCTGGTACGACGCCCTGGCGAAGCCCGATCTCGTGGCGCCCGGTCAGGATCTCGTGTCGGATGCCGCCGTCGGCAGCACGCTGTACCTGGAGTACCCCGAGCGTCAGGTGGCCGGCAACGGCGGCGGCGCACGCTTCCTGCGCCTGAGCGGCACCAGCATGTCGGCCGCCGTGACGAGCGGGGTCGCGGCGCTCATGATCGAAGCCAGCCGGGACGCGTACGGGGTGACCCCGAGCCCGGACATGGTGAAGTCGATCCTCGAGTACACCGCGCTGCCCGTCCCGCAGGCCGATCCGCTCACCCAGGGGCACGGGGCGCTCAACGCCTCCGGCGCGGTCGCGCTGACGCTCGCCGCCGCAGCGCAACGCGCGACCAGCCTCCCTCCCGTGACGTCGTCGGTTTCCCCGACGACCACAATCGCGGGGGAGTCGTGGACGTGGTCGCGGAGCTTCACCTTCGGCGACACCGTGGTCTGGGGCAATACGACCGACCTGGCCGAGCCGGCCTGGGCCCAGACCGTCGTCTGGGGCAACTCGCTCAGCTGGGGCGATACGGTGGTCTGGGGCAACGCGTCCTCGATCACCTGGGGCGACACGGTCGTCTGGGGCAACACCGTCGTGTGGGGGAACACAGACGTCCTCCGTTGACTGGCGACAGGGCCTGCCGGCACTCCACGGCGAGCGAATCACCCTGCGGGAACTGCGACCGTCTGACGCCGGCAGTCTGTACGCCGAGCTGACGACGCCGGCCGTCCGGCGCTTCATGTGGTCGCCGCCGCCGAATGCCGGGGCGTTCACCCAGTTCATCGAGTGGACGTACTCCGAGCGCGCGACCGGCAAGTACATCTGCTACGGCATCGTGCCCCGCGGCGAGCAGCACGCCATCGGCGTCTTCGAACTGCGCCAGCTGCAGCCCGGGTTCCTGCGTGGCGAACTGGGATTCGTGCTCGCGCAGCGCCTCTGGGGCCGTGGCGCGTTCGCGGAGGGCGCGGGACTGGTCCTGGACTTCGGATTCGACGTGGTGAAGATCCACCGGGTCGAGGCGCGCGCGGCCATCGACAACAGCCGCGGCAATGCCGCCCTCAAGCGGATCGGCGCCCGGCGGGAAGGACGGCTGCGGGCGGCCTTCTGGCGGGACGGCCAGTGGGTGGATCAGGTACCTCTGGGCGATCCTGGACACCGACTGGCGCCCGCGTCAGCTGAGCGAAAGATAGCGGCCCGGCTCCCATGCCCCGCCGCCCGGGTCCGGCGACGGCGGGAACCCCGGGCCGTGGCCGGTCTCGTGGAAGGGCACCGGGGGAACGGCGTGCAGCGCGTCGACCGCGTCGACCGCGCCGAGTGCGTCGCGGCCGGCGATGATCTCGCGGACGGGCACGTCGAGCGCGGCGGCGATCCTCGCGACGTTCAGAACGGAGACGTTTCGGAGGCCGCGCTCGATACTCGACATGTACGAGCGATCGATCCGCGCGAGCGCGGCAAGTGACTCCTGCGAGAGTCCTCGCTCGCGACGCAGCGATCGAATGGCGTGGCCGATCGTCCGCAACAGAGGATGTGGGATTGAGCGCACGAGAACCATGATAAGAGCGCGAGGCTACCGGTCAATAGACGATCGTCCACAACGCTCCCTTTCCGTGCAACTCCGCCGCTCTTGCAGAACGGTCGTGGTGCCAACGCTTTCGTAATTCACGAACCGGATCGAATCGCAGGCGCCTCCACGTTCGCGCGTTCCTCGTCGTCGAATCCTCCCACCACCCGCGATCCCCTGCCCGGCCGCGCGCCCGGTGCGGGTCTTGCACGCATGTCCGTGCTCCTCCGTTTCGGTTGGTTCGGATCATGACGCGCTTCGGCAGCCGGTATCCGGCAGCCTCTGACATCGCACTTCCTCAGCACTCCCCCAACCGACCGCCCCTTCAAAGCCCTTCGTTGACCATCGGCCACATCGCCGCTCGCGCGGCGGCGCGCCACCCGTGCGGTCGCGACGCGGGCTTCTCCCTCGTCGAAACGCTGGTGGTGCTCACGATCGGCGTGGTCCTCGCCGCCATTGCGACGATGCAGATCGGCGCCGTCCGCCCGTCGATGCAGGGCGACAGCGCGATGCGCGTCGTCATGTCGCAGCTGAACCAGGCGCGCGAAATGGCGATCGCGCAGCGCCGGAACATGGAGCTGCAGTTCATCGTGCCGAACGGCATTCGCATCGTCCGGCATGACGTGCCCAACGGCACGACGGTCGTCTCGGCCGCCGTGCTGGAGGACGGGGCGGAGTTTCAGCTGCTGGCGGGCGCGCCAGACACGCCGGACGGCTTCGGCAACGCCACCGCCATCGACTTCGGGGCGGCCAACGCCGTGATGTTCACTTCGGATGGCACGCTGATCGACGACGTCGGGAATCCGGTCGACGGCACCGTGTTCCTGATGCTGCCGTCGGGCGGGCTGTCGGCCCGGGCGGTCTCGATCCTGGGCGCGACAGGCCGCGTGAAGGGCTACCGCTGGAACGGATCCACCTGGAGCACCGACTGACATGGCCCGGACCTCCTCCCGCGAGCGCGGCTTCACCCTGATCGAGACGGTCGTGGCGCTGGGCGTCCTCACGGTCGGACTCCTCGGCGCAGCATCCGTGCTGGCGCTCGGAATGCAGATGATCGCGAGCTCACCCTCCGACCTCATCGCGACCGAGAAGGCCAGCGAGGCGCTCGAGAGCGTCGTGAGCGCGCGGGACACGCAGACGCTCACGTGGGCCCAGATTCGCAACGTCCGAGGCGCCACGGGCGCCGACGGCGGCGTGTTTCTCGACGGCCCGCAGCCGATGCGCGTCGCCGGGAACGACGGAATCCTCGGCACGGCCGACGATGGGGCCGTCGAGACGGTGATTCTGCCCGGCCCCGACGAGACGCTCGGCACGGCCGACAATCAGACCCTGAGCCTGGACGGCTACACGCGTGAAATCCAAATCCGGGACATCAACACCTCCCTCCGATCGGTCACGGTCATCATTCACTACCGCGTCGGCGCGAGCGACCGGACGTACACGCTGTCCACCTATCTCTCGGACTACGCCTGAGGTCCGCCATGCGAGAGGACGGATTCACCCTCATCGAGCTGCTGGTCAGCGCCATGATCCTGCTGGCGGTGCTCGCCGGCGCGTTGACGGCATTCCAGCACGCCATCGTGCTCAACGACACGGGCGAGCTGACGGCGGATTCGAGCCAGAACCTGCGTGCCGCGATCAACCTGATCGCGCGCGACCTCATGCAGGCGGGCCGCGGCATCCCGACCGGCGGGGTGCCGATCCCGTCGGGCGCCGGGAGCGGGCCCATCGTCCGCCCGGGACCGGACGGCACCAACGACGCCTTTGACAACGTGGACGCGACGACGCTGCCGGCGATCGTCCCCGGTCCGGCGATGGGTCCGGTCGTGAGCGGCCTGTCGACCGACATGGTCACGATTCTCGTGTCCGACCCGACGCTCCCGTCGCTGACGCTCAACCCGACGCCAGCCGTCAACGGCCAGCCGACGCTCGCCTCCAACGGCGCGAGCCTCAACGTCGGCAGCGAGACGGCGTGGGTCGACGATCCGCAATCCGCCGTGCAGGCGGGAGACCTCATCCTCTTCTCCAACGCCCTCGGCGACGCGATCCAGATGGTGACCGGTGTCCGGAACAAGCGGATCAGCTTCGCAACCGGCGATGCGCTCAACCTGAACCAGCGGAACGCGGCGGGCGGCTCACTCATGGAGCTGGAGACGGGAGGAGCGTTTCCCCAGACCACGGCGACGCGAATCCTCATGCTCACGTACTACGTCGACGACTCCTCGCCCGCCTCGCCGCGGCTGGTACGGCGGGTGAACGCCGGTCCGGCGACGCCGCTGGCCGGGATCATCGAGGACCTCGAGTTCACGTTCGACCTGGTGGACGGCGACACCAACCCGGTCGGCCTCAAGGCGCCCGTGGCGCCCGACACGCCCAACCAGATTCGCAAGGTGAACTTCCACGTCGGCGTCCGCTCCGACACCCGGGCCACCCCGAAGAGCGACTACCTCCACGAGCACATCTCGACCGTGGTCAGCGTGCGGAACCTGGCGTTCGTGAATCGCTATCCCTAGAAAGGTCCGGAAGCATGCCGTATCGATCCAACCGCCGAGTCAGCGAGCGGGGCGTCGCGCTGATCATGGCCCTGCTCATCATGCTCCTGGTGTCCGCGCTCCTTGTCGGCTTCACCGCCGTGACGATGGGCGACATGCGCTTCCGCCAGATCGACCGGGACCACCAGAAGGCCTTCTACGCGTCGCAGGCGGCCCTCGAGGTGCTCACGAGCCGCCTGGGGGACATGTTCGGCGCGAACTACGCGCCGTCGGCCGCAGAGGTGGATGCCCTCACCGCCGACCCGCCCGCAATCCCCGGGATCACGTTCCAGGCGGCCGACGGCACCAGCGGATTCAACATCCTGTTCGACGTCGACGCCAACGGTAATCCGGTCAACGACTACCGGAACATCGGCTCGGGACCCTACGAGGGCCTGCTCGGCTACATGACGCCCTACACGATCGACGTCACGGCACGGACCGACAGCGGCGGCGAAGTACACCTGCAGCGCACGATGCAGACCGTGGCCATTCCGGTGTTCCAGTTCGGCATCTTCTCCGACGTCGACCTGAGCTTCTTCGCCGGGCCGAACTTCGACTTCGGCGGCCGCGTGCACACCAACGGCAACCTGTTCCTGTCCCAGGGTGGGGGCACGACCCTGACGATGCGGGATCGCGTGACCGCGGTCGGCGAGGTCGTCCGCCAGTACCTGTCCAACGGCGTGGCGATCACCGTGCCATCGACCCACGACGGCACGGTGTCGATCCTCAAGTCCCCCGGCGCCTTCCGATCCCTGCAGCCCACCGAGGGCAGCGTCGTCGGCGCCCTGGGGAGCGCGCACAATCCGAACTGGACGAGCATCTCGCTGAGCACCTACAACGGGAACATCCGGAACGGCAGCACCGGCGCGCGGCGGCTCGACCTGCCTCTCATCACCGCCGGTGGATCCAACCCCGACCTGGTCCGGCGGCCCGCCGCCGGCGAGGACACCGGCAATCCAACCCTCTTCTCGGAGCGCTATTTCTCGCAAGCATCCCTGCGGATTCTGCTGTCCGACACGCAGGCCGATATCACGAGCCTGCCGACGGTGACCGCGACGCCACCGGTCCTCCTCGATGGCGACTGGGTGACAGCGCCGCCCGCCGGCTATGGGCCGGTCGACGCGAACCACCCGCCGATGGCCCGATCACCAGGCGTCGGCGGCGGCACCCTGACGCCGGCCGGGACCGGGCTGATCGGCGGGTACCTCAAGATCGAGTTACAGAACGCCGACGGCGTGTGGTCCGACGTCACGACGGAGCTGCTCAACCTCGGCTACGCCTCGGCCAACACCGGGATCGGCGGCTGCGCCAATCCCAATCCCGACGCCGTGATTCGCATCGAGCGGCTGAGCGGCGCGACGTGCGCCACGGGCAGCACCAACGCCACGAAGTACTGGCCGAACGTGCTGTTCGATCCCCGCGAAGCGCTGACGCGCGACACGGCGGTCGCCGGCAACGCGCTGCTCCTCGGCGGCGTGATGCACTTCGTCGCGATCGACGTGCGGAACCTCGAGCGCTGGTTCAACGGCGACATTGGCACGACGGGCTCGACGGCCATCAGCCATCGCGGCTTCACGGTCTACTTCTCCGACCGCCGGAACAACCGCAACACGCTCGGGCGCGAGACCGGCGAATACGGCTGGGAGGACTTCGTGAATCCGCTCTCGGCCACCGGGACGCCGAACGGCGTCCTCGACGCGGGCGAAGACGTCAACGGCAACGGCGTGCTCGACACCTACGGACAGTTCCCCCAGGACGTGCCGGCCGGCTCGCAGGCGCCGCTCGACGGGACCGCACGGCCCTGGACGCAGTTGACCGCCACCCAGGCGCAGCGCAACCGGGCGATCCTGTTCCGCCATGCCCTCAAGCTCGTCCACGGGTCCCTGGGCAACATCACCACCGGGCTGACCGTGGTCTCGGAGAACCCCGTGTACGTCCAGGGCGACTGGAACGCATCCGTGGCGGCCGGGTTCGGTGACCCCCACGCGGCAACCGCCGTGATCGGCGACGCCGTGACGCTCCTGTCGAACAACTGGAACGACGACCAGTCGCTCGCACAGCCCTACAGCCCGGGCAACCGGCCCCGCACGGACACCTACTATCGTCTCGCCATCATCAGCGGAAAGGGTCCGTCGTTTCCCTGGATCAACGGCACTGCGTCCGACTTCGGCACCGACGGCGGCGCCCACAACTTCCTACGCATGCTCGAGTCGGGGGCGACGGTGTACTACCGCGGCTCGATCGCGACCTTCTACTACAACCGCCAGGCCGTCGGCACCTACAAGTGCTGCTCCACCGTGTACGGCGCGCCCACGCGCAACTTCGCGTTCGACGTCGACTTCCTCGACCCCACGAAGCTGCCGCCGCTGACACCTGTCTTTCGCGACGTCAACGCGCTCGGATTCTCGCAGGAGATCAGGCCGGGGACGTAGGGGATCTGCGGTTCAGCGCGATCCGTCCGCGGCGGACGGCGCCACCTGTCCGGTGTCGGCCAACGGCGGCCCCGGCAGCGGCGCCTGCCCCTCGCGGCGGTAGCCGCGCAGGAACGGCGCCTTCGCCGCCACCAGCGCGGTCGCCGCCGCACACGCCAGGCCGCCGCTGACGACCGAGAACGGGGCCCCGGCCAGATGCGCCACGACGCCCGCCTCGAGTTCGCCGAGCTGCGGGCCTCCCATGAAGAACACCATGTTGACGCCGGACATCCGCCCGAGCAGGCGGTGGGGCGTCTCCAGTTGACGGACCACGCTGCGGATGACGGTGCTGACGGTATCGGTCGCGCCTGTCAGCGCCAGGCAGGCGAACGTCAGCCAGAACGTCCGCGACAGGCCGAAAATGGCGGTGGCGACACCGTGGCCGGCGACCGCCCAGAGCAGGGTCCGGCCGCGGCGATTGATCCGCTCGGTCAGGGGCACCATCGCGACGCTGGCGAGGAGGGATCCGACGGCCGGCGCCGCGTAGAGCCAGCCGAATCCGCGGGGCCCCACGTTCAGGATGTCCTGCGCGAAGATCGGCAGCAGCGCCGTGGCCGACGCGAAAAACGTCGCGACGAAGTCGAGCAGCATCGTCGAGCGGATGAGGGGGGACTGGAAGACGAAGCGCACGCCCTCGAGGGCGGCGTGGACGGACACGGCTTTCTGGCCTGCGTCGGCCTCCGCCGGCCGGTCGCGGACGTCCCGCATCAGCAGCAGCGCGACGATCACGCACGCGAACGACACGGCGTTCGCGAGGTACATCCACGCCAGGCCGAACGACGCGATGAGCAGCCCGCCGACCGACGGTCCCACGACCGAGGCGATCTGAATCATGATCGCGTTCAGGCTGATCGCGTTCGGCAGGTGGTCGCGCGGCACGAGCATCGGGAGCAGCGCCTGTCGCGCGGGCAGGTCGAATGCGCCGACCGCGGCGCCCAGGGCCGCCAGCAGGTAGAGCGGCCAGACGACGGTCAGCCCGTGGAACGTCAGGACGGCCAGCCAGAGCGCGACGAGCGCGCCGCCCGTCTGCGTGATCAGCATCAACCGCCGGCGACTCCACGCGTCGGCCACGACCCCGCTCACCAGCGAGAAGATGACGATCGGCACCACCTTCGCCAGTCCGACCATGCCGAGGGCGATGCCGCGATCCTCCGGTCGCACGAGCACCGACACGTGCCACAGCAGGGCGGCGTTCTGCATGAACGAGCCCGTGAACGACAGCAGCAGGCCCACCCAGAGCAGGCGGAAATTGCGGTGGCGAAGGGCGATTAGTGACACAAAGACTGTCTGGGGCCTGGCGCCGGGCGCCTACAGCGTTTTCGAGATCGATGTCACCCCGAGATCGGTGCAGCCGCCGACCTTCAGGTCCGCCCATGCGACGCCGACCTGACGGTCGGCCCCTGCAGCGCCGCGCTAGTGTCCGGCAGGTGCCGGCTGCGGGCTGCCGCGTACCTGCCGCCGGGAGACCGGAACGCGCAGCACGATCTTGCCGATGTGCTCGCTCGACTCCATCAGTCGATGGGCGCTCGCCGCATCGTCGAGCGAAAACGTCGCCGAGACGACGGGGACGACGGTCCGCGACGCCAGCAGCGGCCAGACGTGCTGCTCGAGCGCCCGCGCGATCGCGCCCTTCTCCGCGACGCTGCGCGGCCTGAGCGCCGATCCGGTGATCGTCAGCCGGCGCTGCAGGATCGGCGCCAGGCTGATCTCGGCGCGCGACCCGCCCTGCATCCCGATCTGGACGAGTCGTCCGTCCATGGCCAGCACGTCGAGATTGCGGGCGACGTAGGTGCCGCCGACGATGTCGAGCACGACGTCGACGCCGCGGCCGCCGGTCGCGGCCTTCAGCGCGGCCACGAAATCGGCCTCGCGATAGTTGACGGCCAGCTCCGCGCCGAGACGCTCGCAGGCCCGGCACTTGTCGGCTGAGCCCGCCGTCGCGAACGCTCGCGCCCCGAACGCTCTGGCGAGCTGAATGGCCGTCGTGCCAATGCCGCTCGACCCGCCGTGCAGCAGGACGGACTCGCCCGCCCGGAGGCGTCCACGCTCGAAGAGATTGGTCCACACGGTGAAGAAGGTCTCCGGCACGGCCGCCGCCTCCTCCATCGTGATGGTGGCGGGCACGGGCAGGCACTGCGGCTCCGGGGCCACGACGAACTCGGCGTAGCCCCCGCCGGCCACCAACGCACACACCGCATTCCCGGGCTCCCATCGCGTGACGCCCGGGCCGATCGCCTCGACGAGCCCCGCCACTTCCAGACCGGGAATGTCCGATGCGCCGGGTGGCGGCGGGTACCGGCCCTGTCGCTGCATCACGTCCGGGCGATTGACGCCTGCGGCGGCGACCCGAATCAGGACCTCGCCGCCCCCCGGCACCGGCGTCGGACGCTCGGCCGGCACGAGCACCTCAGGTCCGCCGGGCCCCGCAATCTCGATGGCGAGCATTCGGGAATTATCGCTCCAGCCACGCCCACGGCCGAAGCGACGTCAACGGATACTTCCGTCGCAGCGCGACGACGCGGTCGGCGTACTCGCTGCGGGGGAACTCCTTGCGCAGCAGGCGCTCGCGGAGGCGTCCGATCTCGATGCGATACAGGTCGCGGACGAACTCGTGAACGAGCTCGGGTCGTGTCTCCGGCGTGGGGCGAACCCCGAGCCGCAGCAGCTCGTCGAGCACGTCGCGGCGATACCGATACGGGGGCGGCCCCGAATCAGGCACCGATCACGCTCTTGACCGCGTCGAGATCCGCGGGCAGCGGCATGAGGTGCCCCGCCGCGGCCATCGCCTCGACCAGCGGCGGCGGCATCTCGACCGGGCGCCCGATGATCGGCTCGACGACCTCGCCGAACTTGGCGGGATGGGCCGTCGCGAGGAAGATGCGGACCCGCCCGGGCCGGCCGGATCCGGCGTCGACCTGCTCCCGCGCGCCGAGATAGCCAATCGCGCCGTGCGGGTCCAGCAGATACCCGCGCTCGTCGTAGACGCGCTTGATCGTCGCCCGCACCTCGGCGTCCTCGTGGCGGCTGCCCACTACGTCGCGGCGCATGGCCTCGACGTCCTTCCCGTACAGCCACAGCATCCGTTCGAAGTTGCTCGGATTGCCGACATCCATCGCGTTCGCGATGGTCCGGATCGACGGCCGCGCCTGGAACAGCCCCGTCGCCAGGTACGCCGGGACGACGTCGTTGACGTTCGTCGCGGCGACGAAGCGATGGATGGGCAGGCCGAGCCGCTTCGCCATGAGTCCCGCCGTCAGGTTGCCGAAGTTGCCGCTCGGCGTGGCGACGATGGGCGACGGCGCGCCGGGCCGCTGGCGCCCGAGCTCGGCCACCGCCTCGAAGTAGTAGACCATCTGCGGCAGCAGGCGCCCGATATTGATCGAGTTCGCCGACGTCAACCGGACCCGCCGCAGGTAGTCTTCGTCGGCGAACGCCGCCTTCACGAGCGCCTGGCAGTCGTCGAAACTGCCGTCGACGGCATAGGCCCTGACGTTCGACTCGGCGACGCCGTTGAACATCGTCAGCTGGGCTTCCTGGGTCGGGCTGACGCGCCCCGCCGGGTAGAGCACGACGACGCGCATGTGCGGGACCCGGTAGAAGGCGTGCGCCACGGCGCCCCCGGTGTCGCCCGATGTGGCCACCAGCACGTTGGTCGGATCGCCCCCGTCGTGCAGCGCGGCCATCAGCCGCGCCATGACGCGTGCGCCGACGTCCTTGAACGCGAGCGTCGGCCCGTGGAACAGCTCGAGCGCGAAGAGGTCCGGCTCGACCTGGACGAGGGGGATCGGGAAGTTCAGGGCCTCGACGACGACGGCCTCGAAGGTCGCGGCATCGAGGTCCCGCGTGAACGGCCGGAGGACCCGGAAGGCAATCTCGGTGAGCGTGCGCCTGGGCAGCCGGGCGATCTCGTCGCCCGGCCACGGGTCGAGCGCCTCGGGCACGTACAGCCCGCCATCGGGCGCCAGGCCGTCGAACAGCGCGAACTCCAGGCTGGCGGCCGGCGCCCGGCCGCGTGTGGTCAGGAAGCGCATGACGCGACGACGTGCGCGCCGCGGGCGGCGATGGGCGACACGTAGGTCTGCAGGCCGACGCCGATCTCCGCCCGCACGGCGGCGGCCATGGCAGCGGCCACCCGCTCGCCCGATGCGAGGTCCCGGCAGAGCGCGAACAGCGACGGCCCCGAACCGGACAGGCTGCACCCGAGCGCGCCCGCCGACATCGCCGCCTGCTTGATGGCGGCCAGCCCCGGCACGAGCGGCGCGCGGCGCGGCTCGGCAATCGTGTCCTCGATCGCGCGGCCAATCAGGTCGAAATCCGACCGGTGGAGTGCATCGACCAGCGCGCCCATGTTCGCCCACTGCTGGACGGCGTCCTTGAGCGGCACCGTGTCGCCGAGCAGCGCGCGCGCCCTGGCGGTCTCGATTTCGAGGTCCGGGTGCACCACGACGGCGGTGAGCCCCTCGGGCACCGGCAGCCGCAGGATCTCGGGGGGACTGGGCCGGCGGACCAGCACGAACCCGCCGTACAGCGACGGCGCGATGTTGTCGGCGTGGGCCGATCCCGCCCCCAGCGACTCGCCACGGAGCGCACAGGCGACGAGCGTCTCGAGCGAGCTTCGCCCGTTGTACAGCGCATCGACGGCGACGACGGCGGCGGCGGCGCTCGCCGCGCTGCCGCCGAGGCCGCTCGCCAGGGGCAGCCCCTTCCGGATCCGGAGCCGCACGCCGCGGCGCGATCCGATCGCCTCGAGGAGCGCGCCGGCGGCGACACCCGCGGTGTTCTTCCACGCCTCACGCGGCAGCCGCCCACCGTCGCCCAGGATCTCGTCGATGTGCACGCCGGAGTCGGCCGGCGATGCGGAGACTTCGTCGCCGGGCTTCGCGAGCGCGAAGCCCAGCACATCGAAGCCGCAGCCGACGTTCGACACCGTCGCCGGGGCGAATGCGGTCACCTCGTTCATAGAGCGACCATCTTACCCGAATCCCGACGGCGACCCTGAAGGCACGACGGCACGACGCGGCGCTCGCTCAGCGGCCGTAGCGCTGACGAATCGTCGGGATGAGATAGTCGCTGAACGCGTGTTCGAAGTCGTAGCGCGGCGCCAGCCCCCAGTCCGCCCGCGCGGTCGAGTCGTCCAGCTCCGCCGGCCACGAGTCGACGATGTGCTGGCGCTTCCCGTCGACATCGAAGGAGACGACGGCATCTGGAAAAGCGTCGACGACGACGTCCCGGATCTCGCCGGCCGTGGGCGAGAAGCCGCCGGCGTTGTACGCGGACCGCGTCAGCTGCGATCGTGGCGCGGCCGCCAGGCTCACGAGGATCTCCACGGCATCGGGCATGGCGAGAAACGGAATGCGCGTGTCGGGCCGGACGAAGCAGGCGTACGGCTCCCCCCGGGCGGCGGCGTGGATCATCTCGGGCGCGTAGTCGGACGTGCCGCCCGCGGGCAGCGTGGTCGCCGAAATGAGCCCGGGAAAGCGCACGGCGCGAAAGTCGACGCGAGGCGCCGCTCCCTCCGCCGACAGCTGCTTGTAGTGCCCCGAGTAGTAGTAGCCCAGCTGCTCGCACGACAGCTTGTTGCAGCCGTACATCGTCACCGGCTGCAGGTGCTCGTCTTCGCGCACGCGGCCGGCGCGCGCCTTGATCTCGAGCGACGGCAGCCCGTACACGGCGATCGAGGACGGGTAGACGAAGACGACCGGGCGGCCGTGCGACTCCCCCTGCTTCTGCGCGAACTCGAGCAGGTGGAGCGTGCCCTCGACGTTCACCCGGTGGGCCGTCAGCGGGGCGAACTCCGAGCGGGTCGAGAGCAGCGCCGCGAGGTGAAAGACCAGATCGACCTCGAACTCGGCGAGGATCCGCTCGAGCAGGACGCCATCGGTGACCGACCCCGTGAACTCTCGCGCCACCAGATGCGACAGCGTCGAGTCCAGCGTGTTGACGTCGAGGGTGACGATGGTCGCGCCGCGATCGGCGAGCCGCGCCACGAGGCCGTGGCCGATCTCGCCCCCGGCCCCGGTCACGAGGGTCACGGGCCTGCGCACGCCTAGACTCCGATGGCGATCACGTCCCGGAGAGCGCCCCAGGTCCCGACATCCTGGCTGAGGAGCGTCTGCAGGTAGAGCGACACGTCCTCGGCCGGGAACTGGCCCTGAATGGCCGCGACGGCAGCGGGGATCTTCTCCGGATCCGGCTTGACCTCGTCGTCCTCGATGAGCCCGTCCGTATGGGCGATACCGAGGGCGTCGAGAAAGGCCCCCATCAGCCGCCGCTGCGCGGACAGGTGGTACACGATGAGGGCGCGGGCGGCGACGGAGTCCGGCACCGCGAGCAGACTGGCCAGGTGGCGGGTCTTCCGGTCGAGGTCGAGGCCAATCACCGTCTTGGGGCGGAACTTCTTCTGCTGCGCGATGAGGAGCGCGGCCTGCACCTGGTCGTCGATCGCGTCGTCGTCGCTCCAGAATGCCCGGGCCACCTTGAGGCGCTGATCGCTGGTCATCTGTTTCCACAGGCGTGACGGGGTCAGATTCGGCGCGTCCATTCCTGCTATTCTAGTCGGGACGAGCCGCCACCGCCGGTGCTGTTCACCGAACCCACGTTTCTCTTTCTGTTCCTGCCGGTCCTCCTGGCGCTCTACTTCGCCCCGCGCGCAGGCGGAGCCCGTGCGCACGCCCGCTACGCCAACTGGCTGCTCTTGGCCGCGAGCGTCGTCTTCTACGTGACCGGCGGCGGCTGGTTCACGCTCCTGATGCTCGGCTCGATCGCCTTCAACTACCGGATGGCCATCGGGGTCGACCGGAGCCGCGGCACGCCGGCGGCCCACTGGTGGCTCGGGATCGCCATCGCGGTCAACCTCACCGTCCTCGGCATCTTCAAGTACGCCAACTTCTTCGCGGACAACGTCAACGCCCTGATGCTGGCGACGGGTGGAACCGCCCTGCACGTGCCGCGCGTCCTGCTGCCGATCGGGATCTCCTTCTTCACCTTCCACGCCATCTCCTACGTCGTCGACGTCCACCGGAAGGACGCCGCAGCGCAGAAGAACCCCGTGCACGCCGCGCTCTACCTGCTGCTGTTCCCGCAGCTGATCGCCGGACCGATCATCCGCTACCGCGACATCGCCGACCAGCTCGCCCGCCGGACGGTCGGCCTGGACGACTTTGCGATCGGGGCGCGCCGGTTCGTGACCGGGCTGGCCAAGAAGGTCCTCGTGGCGAACATCGTGAGCCAGCCGGCCGATCGGATCTTCGCGATGCCCCCCGCGCAGTGGACAGCCGCCTACGCGTGGATCGGCGTCGTGTGCTACACGCTCCAGATCTACTTCGACTTCTCCGGCTACTCGGACATGGCCATCGGCCTGGGCCGGATGTTCGGCTTCCGCTTCCCCGAGAACTTCCGCTGGCCGTACGTCGCCCGGACGGTGCGGGAGTTCTGGCAGCGCTGGCACATCACCCTGTCGACGTGGTTCCGCGACTATCTCTACATCCCGCTCGGCGGCAACCGGCTGTCGCCCGCCAGGACCTACGCCAACCTCGTGACCGTGTTCTTCCTGTGCGGACTCTGGCATGGCGCGAGCTGGAACTTCGTCATCTGGGGCCTGCTCCACGGGACGTTCCTGGTCCTCGAGCGTCTCGGCATGGCCCGGCGCATCGCCGGCTGGTGGGCACCGCTCCAGCACGCCTACACGATGGCGGTGGTGATGGTGGGCTGGGTGTTCTTCCGGGCCGACACGCTGACGCACGCCATGCTGTTCCTCAAGGCCATGGCGGGCCTCGGCGCCGGCGCGCCGACGCCGTACGCGACGGCCTGGTTCCTGACCCCGGTGGTCTGGCTCTCCCTGCTGGCGGGCATCGTGCTGTCGGCGCCTGTCGCGCCACGCCTGGCGCAGTGGCGCGACCGCGTCGTCGGCGACGGCGCGCGACCGGCGGCCGCCTGGTCGATGGCGGCGGCCGCCTCGGCGGGCTTCACGATCCTCCTGCTGGCCTCCATCATCCAGGTCGCAGCCGGCACGTACGACCCGTTCATCTACTTCAGGTTCTGATGGCCGATCCCCTCCCCTCCTCGCGGGCCTCGCGCGCCATGCGGACCGCGCTCGCGGCGGTCTTCCTGGCGATCGTCGCTGCGCCCGGCATCGGCCTCATCGTGAGCACGCACGCGGCCACGGTGTCGGCGACCGAGATGCGCGACCTCGCCCCCTGGCCGGGATGGTCGTGGCAGGCGAAGGCGATCGCCGGCTGGCCGTCGGCCTTCAAGAGCTACTTCGTCGACCACTTCGCCTTCCGGGACTCGCTGATCCACTGGCGGGCCGAAATCTACTGGCGCGGCTTCGGCACGTCGTCGACCGACACGGTGATGGTCGGGCGCCACGGCTGGCTCTTCTACGCCGACGACGGCGGCCTGCAGGACTACGTGCAGACCGATCCGTTCCCGAGGGACGACCTCGACGCCTGGCGGACGACCCTGGAACGCACGCGCGACTGGCTCGCCGCGAAGGGCATCCGCTACCTCGTGGTCTTCGCGCCCGACAAGCCGGCCATCTATCCGGGGTACATGCCGACGTCGCTGCGGCGGATGAGCCCGGACTACCGCGTCGACCGGCTGCTCCGGTACCTCGGGGACCACTCCGACCTCGACGTGATCGACCTCCGGCCGATCCTGACCGCGGCTGCCGCGACGTCGACCGTGCCCCTCTACGACCCCTACGACACGCACTGGAACGACCGCGGCGGGCTGATCGGCTACGAGGCCATCGCCTCGAAGCTCCACCAGTGGTTCCCCGCGATTGTCCCGACGCCGCCCGGCGACTTCGTCGCCTCGGCGTCGGTGCCGCATCCCGCCGGAATTCACGGCGATCTCGCCCGCATGATGGGACTGGCGTCGGGCGGCGGCGTCGAGATGGGATCGCTCGTGCCGCGGGAGGGGCGGGTGGCGAAGATCGTCGAGCCGGCCGTTCCGAACCCGTACGGAGAGGACGGGCGGCTCGTGACCGAGATCGCCGGGTCGACGCTGCCGCGCGCGGTCATCTTTCGCGACTCGTTCACCAGCCGGCTGATCCCGTACCTCTCCGAGCACTTCAGCCGCGCGGTCTATCTCTGGGAGAACGACTTCGACCCCGACGTCGTCTCGCAGGAGCACCCCGACGTCGTCATTCAGGAGTACGTGGCGCGGCACCTCTTCACGTTCGTGCCGTCGCCGGAGCTCGTCCCCTCGACCACGAAGCTCCAGGCGTCACGATGACGCGCCGACGCGCCCTCCGGCTACAGCGGTTTCGAGATCGATGTCGCCCCGAGATTGGTGTCGCCGCGGACCTCCAGGTCCGCCCATGCGAAGCCGACCTGAAGGTCGGCCGCCACAGCGAAACGAAAACCGCTTCAGGTCTCGAAGTCGACGGCGACCACGTGCGCTGAGAGCGACGTGCCGTGCCGGGCGACCGGCACGTGATCCGGGTTGACCTGGTAGGCATCGAGCGCCGCCCGGTCCGGAAACGTCACCACGAGACCGGTGTCATAGGACCGCGCCGACCGCACCACGTCGGCGCCCACTTCGATCTTCAGAACGCCCGGCAGCGCGGCGAGCGCCCTGAGCTGCGCGCGGTGATCCTCGCGCGCCGCCTCGTCCACGTCCGTCCTGTACTTGAAGCACACCAGATGCAGCAGCGGCATGGGTCGGCCTGTCTCCCTAGAGCTCTTCGCCCTCGATGTCATCGTCGGCGACGTCCACGACGGCGGCGTGCACGTCGATGCGGAACCACTCGCGGAACGTCTTGAGATCGCGCGTCGCCGGCCAGACCGACTCGTCGTCGGTCCATGCCGCGAGCTGGAACTCGAAGAGCCACGACACGTTCTCCTCGACCCACTCGAGCAGATCCTCTTCCAGCTCCACCTCGGGCAGCAGGAACGCCGTGCCGTAGGTCCGGGCGGGCGACACCGTGATCGCGCCCCTGCTGGCGTCGGCGTCGCACGAGCGCATCCAGTCGAGATAGGGCTGTGCGCCGGTGATCGTCACGGCCGTGCGGTTGACGACTCGCATGGCGACAATTGTAGTGCAGCAAGTTCGGGCATGGACGCGTTCCGCCGGAGCCACGCGCGCGCCTGTTCGTACTCGGGACACGCGCCCGCCACGAGCTTCCAGAACGTGGGCGAGTGATCGAGCCGCTTCAGGTGCATCAGCTCGTGGAGGATCACGTAGTCGCGGACCCAGGCGGGCATCGCCACGAGCCGCCAGTTGAGGCAGATGTGCCCGGTCCGGGAGCACGATCCCCACCGCCAGCGCTGGTTCCGGATGCTGACGCGCGCCACCGCGAGACCGTGCTGCGCGGCCAGCTCGAACAACCGCGCCGGCAGCTCGGTGCGCGCGCGCGAGCGCAGCGCGCGCTGGACCTCGGGGGGCGGCGCCAGCTGCTCGGCCAGCGCCCGCTCCTCCGCGACGCGGCGGCGCTCCTGCTCGATCCAGGCCTGTTCCCGCTCCACGAACGCCAGGGCCTCTCGTCGAGAGCCCCAGCGGGGCATCGACACCCGGACGGTGCCGTCCGGGCGGACCCGGATGATGTAGCGCCGGGCGCGCCGATGGCGCACGACGTGCACGCCGGTCACGGCCGCGCCTCCGGCCCGGCCGACTCCAGGATCCGCGCCGAGCGCAGCCAGAGTCCCCCGTCGACGACGAGCGTCACCCCGGTGATGAAGGCGGCGGCCTCCGAGCACAGGAACAGTGCGGCCCCCGCGACGTCGTCGATTGCGGTCAGCCGGCCGAGCGGGCAGTCGCGCGCCACAGCCGCCCGCGTGGCCTCGCTCGTCAGCCTGCGGACGCCCTCGGTGCCGGCCGTCGGCCCGGGCGCGATGCCGTTGACCCGGATGCCATGGCCGCCCCACTCGGTGGCCAGCACCCGCGTCAAGGCATCGATCCCGGCCTTGGCGGCCGACACGTGCGCCTGCCCGAGCGTCCCCAGGTAGTGCAGGGTCGCGCTGATGTTCACGACGACGCCGCCGCGGGCCTTGAGGTGCGGGAGTGCGGCCCTCGAGACGTTGAACGTGCCCTTGAGATTGATGTCGACGACCGTACCGAATCCGTTCGGTGACAGGTCCTCGGCCAGGCAGACGAAGTTGCCCGCCGCGCCGTTGATCAGGATGTCGAGTCGGCCCAGCGCCTCGACCGACTCGCCGACCACGCGCTGGACGTCGGCGGCGTTCCGCACGTCGCCGGCGACGGCGTGTGCGCGCCCGCCCGCGGCCCGGATGTCGTCGGCCGTCGGGCTCAGATGATCCATCACGCGGCTCGTGACGGCGATGTCGCAGCCCGCGGCCGCCAGCGCGAGCGCCAGGCCGCGGCCGATGCCCGTGCCCCCTCCGGTGATCAGCGCGGCGCGTCCCCGGAGGAAGCCGTCCCGAAAAGGTGTCGTCATGATCACGCTATACTAAGGGTTTCGAGACCCTATGATCCGACCAACCGACGATCTCCGCATCCGGGAGACGCGGCCGCTCATCCCGCCGGCGATTCTCCTCGAGGAGATCCCGATCTCCGACCGCGCCTCCAACGTCGTCGCCGACGCCCGGCAGGCGATCACCGACGTCATCGAGGGCAGGGACCCCCGTCTCGTGGTCATCGCCGGTCCGTGCTCCATTCACGACACGCGCGCCGCGCTCGAGTACGCCGACCGCCTGCACGCCCTCGCGACCCGCTATGCGGACGCGCTCGTGGTCGTGATGCGCGCGTACTTCGAGAAGCCCCGCACGTCGGTCGGCTGGAAGGGGCTCATCAACGACCCGGACCTCGACGAGAGCTTCCACATCAACAAGGGACTGCGGCTCGCCCGCCAGCTGCTGCTCGACGTGAACGACCTCGGGCTGCCCACGGCATCGGAGTTCCTCGACACCCAGATCCCGCAGCACATCGCCGACCTGACCTCCTGGGTCGCGATCGGCGCCCGCACCACCGAGAGCCAGGTCCATCGCGAGCTGGCGTCCGGCCTGTCGATGCCGGTCGGGTTCAAGAACACCACGGACGGGAGCGTGGAGGTGGCCATCGACGCGGTCGTCGCGGCGCGGTCGCGGCACTGGTTCCCGTCGGTGACCAAGCAGGGCGTCTCGGCCATCTTCCAGACGGCCGGGAACGAGACCTGCCACGTGATCCTGCGGGGCGGATCGCGGACCGGTCCGAACTACGACGCCGAGCACATCGCCAAGGTCGTCGAGCGGCTGGCGGCGCGCGGCCTCCGCGAGACCGTCATGGTGGACTGCTCGCACGGGAACAGCCGGAAGGACCACCGGAAGCAGATCGAGGTCGCCGCGGATATCGCCCGGCAGGTCGCCGGTGGGTCGCACCGCATCTTCGGCGTCATGCTCGAGAGCAATCTCGTGGAGGGCCGGCAGGACTTCGTGCCGGGCTGCCCCGCCGTCTACGGCCAGAGCATCACGGACGCCTGTCTCTCGTTCGAGCAGACCGAACCCCTCCTGGACCAGCTGGCGAACGCCCAGCAGCGGCGCCGATAAAAAAAGGCCGCGGCGCCTCACGGCACCGCGGCCTCGTCTCTCTCGGCAGCCCGTCGCTACTTCGCGACGTTGACCTTCACGAGCGCGTTGGTCCAGCAGCACTGCTCGCCGCCGCCGCCATCGCCCGACGTGTCGTTGATCTGCGCCCGGAGCCAGTACTCGCCCGGCGTGTCGAACCAGGCTTCCGTATTGACGTTGGTCCAGAGCTTCGGGTCGCCGTTGTTGGTGATGTCCAGTTCGGTGTCGTCGAGCGTCACCCAGCCGGGACCGCGGTACTTGGTCCACTGGACGGTGATATCCGGACGGCGTCCGCCGCGCCCGCGCCCGCGTCCCGCGGCCGCCGCACCCGCCGCCGCCCCACCTCGCCCGGCGGCCCCGGCGCGACCTGCAGCCGCCCGTCCGCCCGCCAGCCCGGCCGGGCTGCTGGATCCGCGCCGCTGCGGATCGTAGTCAGGCGTCGGGGGCGCGTCCTTCGCCCAGATCGACAGGGGCACCGCCTCGTTGACCTTGCCGTCCAGGTTGAGCGTCGCCGCAATCGGGGGGCCGGTCATCTCGGTGCCGTCCTGGGTCCACTTGAACACGGGGGGCGTATTGCCCTGCGCGGGCATCAGAAAGAAATCGACCCAGTACGGCGGATTCACCCAGAACTGCACCTTCGCCGTCTGGCCGTTCGCCACGAGGGTCCACGTGAGCCGGTTCGTGCCGAAGTCCTTGGGCAGCTTGATGGCGAAGACGCCGTACTGTCGGCCCGTCAGGAAGTGCGTCGGCTGGCCCATGTCGGCCGTGCCCTCGAAGTGGTTGTTCGGCCCGATGGGGATGTCCAGTTCCTGATCCTTGTTGCGGTTGTAGTAGCCGATCAGAATGGCGTTGCTTCCGTCCTTGAGCGGCCCCCAGCCCTCGAAGGCGGGGTAGATCGCCTGCCCTCTGCCTGTGTACGGCCCTTCGAGCACGCCGGGGGTCGGCGGCAGCCGCTGCCCGATCCCGACAGCGATCCAACCACCAACGAGGACAGCAGCCGCAAGGACCGTAACGGCCGACCGATGCACATGCATGATGGGAAACGACTCCTGATGGGTAAGTTGGGTGCCGCCGGTGGACCGGCGGCACCCGGTATTCATGGTCGTGCGGACCTTCGGATCCGCCCGCGCGACGGCCGGCTCGAGAGCCTGCGCCACGCGCGAGCTTCGGTCGCTGCTACTGCTGCTGTTGCTGCTGGCTCTTCTCGGACAGTCGCGCCTTGCGGGCGGCGACCTCGGCCGTGAAGTCCTTGTCGCTCATGTAGGTGACGTTCACCCACGCGTGAGCCATCTCGTCCACGGTCCGGTCACCATAGCCGACCCAGACGTTCGGATCCGGGTTGTTCTTGTTCGCGGCCGTGTTGTCGTGCCACGCCGTGATCCGCAGGATCGTGCCCTTCGGCAGCAGCGGCGCCGCATCGTCGGCGTAGAAGTAGCTCGTCATCCAGTTGAAGTCGAAGTGGTCGACGTAGCTCAGGACCTGGATCTGACCGCTCGGCAGGATCGCCGCCATCTCCATCGCCTGGCCGCGCAGGTGCATGTGCGGCTGGAAGCTCTCGACGCGCGCGTTCTCCTTGAGCGGGAAGAAGCCCTCGGTCGCCTTGATGGTGTTGGGCGGAATGTCCACGCCGCCGGCGTTGGTCGCGCCCATCAGGTGGAGCACCTGGCGGTACTTCGGCTCCTGGCCCTTCGGGTAGAAGTAGACGCCCAGCTCGACGTAGTCGGTGATGTCCTCGTCGACGCCGTGGTAGTGGATGTCCCAGTGGATCTTCGACCCGGGCAGCATCAGCTTGCCGCTGTCAGGCCGCATCAGCTCGCCCTGCTTGCCGACGGCCCATTCCATGAAGGTCCCGCCCTGCGCGGCGAGATCCGGATCGTCGCTGACGGCGAACAGCGGGTTGTCTTCCTGCTGCTCGAGGCGCGCGATCGCATGATGGGTGATGCGGCGGCCCTGGACGGTGTGCGGCCGGATCTCGATCGCACGCACCCAGCGCGCCTCGGTGATGCCCGTGTCGACGACCGGACGCCACCAGGTGTCGTTCGCCCCGGCCTTCTGCGTCCACGGCGTCGACTTGATGATCAGATCCGGTTCCTTCTGTCCGAACAGCGACGCGTAGTACCACCCCTGGTCGGCCGGCCACTGCACGGCGGGCGGCATGTCCTTCGGATCGCCCTTCGGTGCGCCGCCGTCGATCCAGCGGACGATCGTGTCGATCTGCTCGTCGCTCAGCGAGCGATCGTTCTTGAACTCCTGGATCCCGACCGATTTGTTGATGTGCCAGGGCGGCATCTGACGGTCGGCCACGCGAGCCCGGATGTCACGGATCCACGGACGCGTCTCTTCGTAGGTCCGCAGCGACATCGGTGCAATCGAATCCGGGCGATGGCACGCCTCACACTTCTGCTGGAAGATCGGCGCCACATCCTTCGTGAAGGTGGGCGTTGAGGCGTCGGCGGCCGACGCAGCGGCAGGGGCCGCGGCGCCTACTGCCATGACGAGACCTATTACACCGAAATGTTTCCACGTCGTCATCTCGGCACTCCTCTTTCTTACAAACGAAGAAACGAGTTGGCTCCGCTCCCCTGGAGACGCCTCGTCCTGGACCCCGGTACTCCGGGGCGAGCAACAAAAGAGTCTCCCAAAGCTGCCGTACCCTAGCACGGCTAAGTTGCACTGTCCATAGTACTTTTCAAGAATGAGCGGTCCGGATCTCCAGGTCGGCGCAACCTCGGCGGTACCTCCAGAAACTCGGCCAAATCGTGCGTTCGCGAGATCCAGACGACTGGATCGCAGGGCCAGCCGGCCGCCGATCTTCGTCCAGCCGCCCCGGTGACGTACGATCGTGGTCATGTCCCGGACCGCTCCCGTTGCCGTCGCGGCCTTCTTCGTGGCTGCCACGCTCGGCGCGCTCGGCTGGCGGCTCTTCTCGAGGCCCACGCCGGCGCCCGAAGCCCCCGCGACGGCCGTCGAGATTCCTGCGAACGGACCGGTGGTCATCGCGGCGGCCGGCGACGTGCTGCTGCTGCACCCCGTGGCCGCCGATGCCGGCCCCCGCGACGCGCTCGCCCGCATCGTGCGCGGCGCGACGTTCGCGGTGGCCAATCTCGAAATGAACCTGCTCGACGCGGACACGGCCGACCACGCCTCCTCGCGGCCGGGCAGCCGCTGGCCGTTCGGATCGCCGGACGACGCTGCCGCGCTGAAGGATTACGGCTTCGATGCGCTCACCCTGGCCAACAACCACGCGGCCGACTACGGCGTCGACGGCATCATCGATACGGAGCACGTGCTCGACGCCGCGGGGCTGCTCCACGCCGGCACCGGATCGGATCTCGAGGAGGCGCGGGCCCCGGTCTTCGCGGGCACGCGGCACCGCATCGCGCTCATCTCCCTGAGCACGTCGTCCGAGGAGGAAGCACGGGCCACCGTGACGCGCGGCGACATCAGCGGACGGCCCGGCCTCAGCCCGCTGCGGTACACGGCGGACATCACGGTGGATCCGCAGCGCTTCGCGGCGCTGGCAGACACTGTCGGGCGGCTGCAGTCGGGCGCCGCCAGCCGCGCCACCCTGTCGCTCTTCGGCGCGACCATCCACCGCGGGGCGCGGCCGGCGATCGCCTTCCGGGCCGACGCACGGGATGTCGCCGACATCCTGGAGACGATTCGCACGGCGCACGCGGTGTCGCCCCTCGTGGTCGTGTCGATTCACAGCCACGAGCCGAACAACGCGAGCGACACGCCGGCGTCGTTCGTGGAAACCTTCGCGCACCAGGCGATCGATGCCGGTGCCCGCCTGGTCATCGGGCACGGCCCGCATCGCCTCCGGGGCCTCGAGCTGTACCACGGCGGCGCGATCTTCTACAGTCTGGGGAACTTCATCTACCAGTTCCAGGACCTCGACCCGCTCGCCGCCGACGAGTTCGACTCCGGGGCGGATCTGCTGGCACGCGTCACCGGCTCCGCGCCGGCCTCGAGCCGGCTCGACGGGCTCGAGGAGGACTGGTGGTGGCAGAGCGTCCTGCCCGTGGTGCGGTTCGACGGCGACGACATCGCATCCATCGCGCTCTATCCCGTCGACCTCGGCGTCGACGCCCCCGGCGCCGACAAGGGCGACCCGCGCCTGGCCGCTCCTGAAGAAGCCCGGGACATCTTCGACGAGCTGATCCAGCGGTCGGCCCCCTTCGGGACCCGCATCGACGTCGCAAACGGGATCGGCCGGGTGAGACTCGAGACGGGAGACCCGAGGGACTAGCGCGGTGTTCGTTTCGCTGTCGCGGCCGACCTTCAGGTCGGCTCCGCATGGGCGGACCTGAAGGTCCGCGGCGACACCAATCTCGGGGCGACATCGATCTCGACGACGCTGTAGCGCATCGACGACGCGAGGTCCTGAGTTCCTCAGTTCCTCAGTGGCTCAGTTCCTCAGCTCCCCGGTTCCCGGGTCCCCTTCGAACGGCAGCCCGTCGGTGAGCTCGGCGGCCTGCAGCATGCGCGGCACGCGATCGATGGTCTCGATGACGCCGATCTCCTCGCTCGATCCGGCGGCCTGCAGCTCCTTGAACTTCCGGGCCTTGACCAGCACGTTGCCCTCGAGCGACCCGACCGCCTGGTTGTAGGCGTCGAGGCTCGACTTGAGGCGCGACCCGAGCGTGTCGAAGTGGCTGCCCAGCACGCGGACGGCGTCGTAGAGCTGGCGTCCCAGGTCGCTGATCTTCCGCGCGTTCTCCTCGACCGCCTGCTGCTGCCAGCCGTACGCCACCGCCCGCAGCAGGGCGATGAGGGTGGTCGGGCTCGCGGGGATCACGTGACGCTCGACGCCGAACTCGATGAGCGCCGGGTCTTCTTCGAGCGCCGCGCTGAAGAACACCTCGCCCGGCAGGAACATGACGACGAAGTCGGGGCTCGGCGCGACCTGCGCCGCATAGCCCTTGGCGGCCAGCTGCGCCAGGTGCGTGCGCACCTGGCGGGCGTGATCCGCCAGCAGGCGCTGCCGCGACGCGTCGTCTGGCGCCTCGACCGCCTTGAGGTACGCGTCGAGCGGCACCTTGGCATCGATGACCAGGTTCTTGCCGCCCGGTAGACGGACGATGACGTCGGGACGGAGGCGGCCCGTATCGCCGTCGATCGTGTGCTGCTCGGCGAAGTCGCAGTGCTCCATCATCCCGGCCAGCTCGACCACGCGCCGGAGCTGGATTTCGCCCCAGCGACCGCGAACGCCCGGACGCTTGAGCGCGTCGACGAGACGCTGCGTCTCGGCACGGAGCCCCTGGCCCGTCTGGTCGAGCGCCGCAATGCGGGCGATGAGGGTCGCACCGGACTCCGAACGCCGCCGCTCGGCCTCCTTGATCTCGCGCTCCACGGCGTCGAGCGTCTTGGACATCGGCGCGAGCAGGTCTTCGATCGCCTTCTTGCGCGAGTCGACGTCCGCTGCCGCCTCGGTGCGCGCCGCGCGCAGACGCGCCTCCGCGAGGTCCAGAAACGCCTGGTTGTTGCGCGTGAGCGCTTCGGCACTCAGCGCCTGGAACGTCTCGCGCAGGTTGCCTTCCGCCTGCTGGACGGCCTTCAGCCGCTCGGCGTGCACGGCCCGGTCGGTCTCGCGCTCGGCTCGCACGCGCGCCAGCGCCGGACGCGCGCTCAGCCAGCCGATGAGCACACCGACGGCCAGCGCCAGGAGCAACAGGAGAATCGTGATGGAATCGATGGCCATCAGTATCTCACGGGGCCCCGCGCTCGCGGCTCCTGGCTCGCGGTCGATCTCTCGATCAACGGCCCACCACGAAGGGGAGCCAGGACTCCGGCAATTGCAGCTCGGCCGCGTGTGTCGCGGCCTCGAGCGCGCGCGACGGCGTGCGCCTCGCGCGCAGGCCCGCCGCAATCGCCTGCAGCGCATGTCGCGCCTCGATCTGCGCCCGGCGACGACGATCCTCGAAGCTTCCGGCCGGGCCCCGCGACGCCCGAGACCGAGCGCGTTCGACCCGCAGCCGCGCGAGGCGCGCCCGGTCGACCGGCGCGAACGGCAGGCCCGTCTGGAACCGCTCGGGACTGCCGGTGAAGACCTCGCCCGCAGCCTGTAGCGCCTGTTCCCGCCGCATCTCGGCCCGGTGACACTCGAAACAGAGCGTGCCGGCCCGCCGTGTGTCGAGGCCCAGCCTGGCCGCCTTCGCCAGCGCGGCGCGGCAGGTCGCGCACAGGATTCCGCCGGCGGCGGGCCTGAAGCTCTCCGCCCGGCAAGGTGACCCACTCGTCATCTCGTCCCGGTCTTCCCGGACCCGCTGACACGTCTTGCTGCTGTTCTCCTGCCATGTTGAGAGTGTCGATTCGAGGGCGTGACAGGGCAGGTCACGGAGGGTAAGGGCGCTGGGCACCAGGCACCGAGTGCCAGGTGCTGGTGCTGGGTGCTGCGTGTCGGGTGCAGGGTGCTGGGTGCACCACTCTGTGCTTGACATATGTGTGACTGATACATATAGTCGCCGAGAGCCGAGAGCCCAGTGCCGAGCGCCCAGAGCCAACAGCCGAGAGCCAAGAGCCGAGCGCCCAGAGCCGAGAGCCTGAAGCCCGCCCGAGGAGAGCGAGCGCCCACATGTCCGAAGACCGCGAGCTCCGCAAAGGCAGCGCCGAAACCCTCATCCTCGCCCTGCTCGAGGAGCACGACCGGCACGGCTACGAGATCGCCAAGCAGATCGAACGCCAGTCCGGCGGCGCCCTGAAGTTCCACGTCGCGTCCCTCTACCCGACCCTTTATCGACTCGAGCGACGCGGCCTCATCGCCGGCCGGTGGGTCGAGCGGGCCGGTGAGCGCCGCCGGCGCTTCTACCGGCTGACGCCGGAAGGCCGGCAGATGCTCACCGCCCAGCGCCGCCGCTGGAGCGCCTTCTTCGCCGCGCTCGACCGCGTGGCGCGCCTGCAGGAGGGGTGAGATGGCGCGCGACTGGAAATCGATCGTACGGGCACGTCTCGCGCCGCTGCCGCTCGACTTCGCCCGCGAGGCCGACGTCGTCGACGAGCTCGCACAACATGTCGCCCAGCACTTCGCCGACCTGACCGCCGCGGGCATGCCCGCAGCCGACGCCGAAGCCGCCGCGCTGGCTCCCCTGGCGGATCGCGCCCGCGTGGCGGCCGCGATCGCGCGCGCGGACCGGCCGCGCCCGGTTGCCCCTTCGCCCCCCGACTCCCGCAGCGGACTGCTCACCGGCCTCGGACGGGACGTGCGCTACGCGGCGCGCGTCCTGCGACGCACTCCGGGGTTCACGGCCGTGGCCCTGGTCACGCTCGCCCTGGGCATCGGCGCCAACACGGCCATCTTCACCGTCATCAACGCCGTTCTGCTGCGTCCCCTGCCCTACGCGGATGCATCACGCCTCGTCTTCGTCGGTGAGCTCGACCCCGACGGCTCGGCGAACAACGTCGGCTTCACGACCTTCGACGACTGGCGCCAGCAGGCGCACGCGTTCGACGGGATGGCGCTCATCCGGTCCTGGGGCGGCACGATCACGAGCGGCGGCCAGCCCGACGTCATCCGGGGCATGCGCGTGACGTCGAACTTCTTCGGTCTGCTCGGCGTGCGCCCCGCCCTCGGGCGCGACATGCGGACCGACGACGACCGGCCAGACACCTGGCACGAGCTGATCATCAGCGACGCGCTGTGGCGCCGTCGCTTCGACGCGGATCCCTCGGTCATCGGCCGCGTGGTGCAGATGAACGACGAGGACTACACGATCATCGGCGTGATGCCCGCGTCGTTCGAACCCCTGCTCTCCGAGCACTTCTACCAGCAGGCCGACATGTGGGCCCCGCTCGGCTACGATCGCTCCCTCTCCTACGCCTGCCGCACCTGCGAGCACCTCAAGGCCATCGCGCGCCTCCGCGCCGATGTGACGATGGACGCCGCGCGGGCCGACATCAACCGCGTGGAGGACGGGCTGCGCGCCGCCTATCCCTCGCAATATTCCCCGGCGACCATGACGCTCGTGCCGTTCTCGCGCGAGCTGACCGGCGAAGTGCGGCCCATCCTGGCGGTCCTGATGGGCGCGGTCGCCTTCGTGCTCCTCATCGCCTGTGCCAACGTCGCGAATCTCCTGCTCGCACGGCTGGCGCGGCGAGAGCACGACCTGGCCTTGCGCGCCGCGCTCGGAGCCGGCCGCGCCCGTATCGTCCGTCAGCTCATGGTCGAGAGCGCACTCGTCGCCGCCGCGGGAGGCGCGCTCGGGATCGCGCTCGGGTGGATGGCCGTTCCGCTCCTCACCCGCCTCGCCCCCGCGAATCTGTCGCGCCTCGACGATCCGCACCCCGACGCCCACGTCCTGCTCTTCTCGCTGGCGATCACGGCCGCGACGGCCGTGCTCTTCGGGCTGCTGCCGGCGCTGCGCGCCTCGCGCGTCGACCTGCGCGGCTCCCTGCAGGGTGACGCCCGCAAGACGTCCGGCCCGTCGACCTCGGCCGCGCGGCGGGTGCTCGTCGCCGGGAACGTCGCGATGGCCGTCGTCCTGCTGGTTGGCGCCGGCCTGATGATCAAGAGCGTTGGCCGGCTGCTCCACGTCGATCCCGGCTTCGACCCTTCCGGCGTCCTGACATTCAGAACGGTCATGGACGGTGCCCGCTACCGTCGGGACGTCGACATATTGGGCTACATGAACCGGATCGTCGAGCGCCTCGGGGCTCTGCCCGGCGCCACGGCTGCCGCCGCGGCCGGGCAGATTCCTCTCGGCGGCAACGGCGATCGCTGGGGATTCCACGTGGAGGGTCGCGCCTGGGGCCCGACCAATCCGTCGGTCGAGCGCTACTCGGTCACACCCGGGTACTTCAAGGTGATGCGCATTCCCCTCGAGCGCGGACGCCTCTTCACGGACGCCGACGGCGCCGACGCCGAGCACGTCATGCTCGTCGGCGAGCACACGGCCCGCACCCTGTGGCCCGACGGCGACCCGCTCGGCCAGCACGTCAAGGTCGGCAGCACCGACGGTCCCTGGTGGACCGTCGTCGGGATCGTGGGCGACGTCGTCCACGGGGCACTCGACGAGGCACCGTCGCTGCAGATGTACCTGCCGCAGGCGCAGCAGACCGACTCCAATCTGACGTTCGTCGTTCGCACCAGCGGCGACCCGTCACGCCTCGCGGCCGCAGCGCGCGACGTCGTGCAGACGGTGTCCGACGACCTGCCCGTGTTCCAGGTGGCGACGCTCGAAGGCCTCGAGGAGCACAGCGCCGGACCGCGCCGGTTCCTGATGACGCTGCTCGAGCTGTTCAGCGCGCTCGCGCTCATCCTGACGGCCGTCGGCGTCTACGGGGTCATCTCCTACGTCGTGGCCGAGCGCACGCGCGAGATCGGTCTGCGCACGGCCCTCGGCGCGACTCCCGGAAATATCGTGGGCCTGATCGTCGGCCAGGGGATCGGCGTGGTTGCGGCCGGCCTGGTGGCCGGCATCGTGCTCTCGATGGCCGCGATGCGTCTTCTCGAGAGCTCGCTCTTCCACGTGAGCGCGAGCGACCCCTGGACCTTCGCCGGCGTCGCGGGCGTGCTGCTCGTCGTCGCGCTGATCGCGCTCACGGCGCCCGTCGCGCGCGCCCTTCGCGTCGATCCCGCCGTCGCGCTCCGTCAGGAGTGAGACGAGCCGGGCGTTCCCGCTCCGGGCCATCCCCTCATCGTGCCGCGATTCCAGATTCACGTGAGCGACGCCAGCCGGTACACGCCTCGCGCGGGCGACGTGGCGTAGCCCTCGACGACGAGCGCGCGATTGCCCCGGCCGGCCTCGGGCCGGCTGAGGCCCGTGACACGCGCCAGTTCGCCCGGGATCGTCAGACCCGCGCCGGCCAGGAAGCACCGCGCGATCTCGCGAAGGGCGGTTTCGCGGTCCACGCGCCGGACGAGGGCGTCGCCGAAGCGCCCCGTGCCGAGCGCCCAGATGTAGGTGAACTTCGGCCGGTAGACGACCTCACTCGGCACGACGAGCATGGCCGCCTGGAGCTCGTCGATGGCCTTGGTGAATGCGGCGCGGTTCTTGACGCCGGATTCCTCGCGCAGGTCGGACGAGGCCATCTCCCATTCGCGCCGCAGCACCTTGAGAATCCGCCGCGCCGGGAGGCTGAGCCGCTGTGGCTCATCGGCGCGACGCAGGCCCCAGACTGCGCGGAAGTGCGGAATCATCCGCGGCGTCACGAACATCGCGCGCCCGCGCGCGAGCTTGCCGTAGTAGACCTTCCCGCGCCTGACGATCTCGTCCTTCAGGAGCCAGGTGAGCGAGGCTTCCTCGTCGGTCTGCACGTTCCGCGGCATCACCGCGTCGCGACGGCCGCACACGGCCACGTAGAGCGACGGCCCCGGCCGCCGCGAGTCCGTCATGCAGGCGGCGAAGCCGACCCGCTCGATGAAGGCTTCCGCGTCGAGGGCCGTGCCGACCTGGCGCGTGCCTTCGCGGCACCACCGCTCGTCGCGATACTCTTCGATCGCCTCGGGGATCCGCGGCCTGCGCTCAGCGTGCGGCAAGCTCAAAGACGCAGAGCGCGGCCGAGCGCGAATCAACCGCATCAGACCCGGACTTCCCTGACCGCGTGGCCGCACGCGGCGAGGAACTGCTGAAAGTCCGCGTACGACAGGACGTAGGTCAACGTGTTGATGTTCGGATGGAAGGAGATGCGCGGCCGCTTCTTCAGATCCTGGTCGAGATAGACCCGGACGGTGTGCGCCGGGTCGTGGATCAGTCCGAAAGGCGACACCGAACCCGGTGTGACCCCCAGGTGCTTCATCAGCCGTTCGGGCGACGCGAAGCTCAGCTTGCCGTCGCCGATCTGATCGGCCACCGCGCGAAGGTCGGCGCGCTTGCCGTACTCGATGATCAGCAGGTAGTGCCGATCGCCCTTCTGATTCCTGAGGAAGAGATTCTTGCAGTGGGTCGCGTCGATGCCGTCCCAGTGCTCGCGGCCCATTTCGGCGCTCGCGATGGCGGGATGTTCGAAGCGCTCGAACGGAATGCCGAGCTCCTCGAGGCGCGCCCGAACGGGGATCTCCTCGGGCGTCACGGCACGAGCACCGCAGCGCCTTCGATCCGTCCGGCGCGCAGGTCGGACAAGGCCCGGTTCGCGTCCAGCAGCGGATAGGTCTGCACACGCGTCCGGATCGGCACGCGCGCCGCAACCGCCAGGAACGCGCGGGCGTCGTCCCGTGTGAGGTTCGCGACCGATCGGACGACGCGCTCACCCCAGAGCAGCCGGTACGGGAACGACGGGATCTCGCTCATGTGAATGCCCGCGCACACCACCGTGCCGCCGGGCGCGACCCGCGACAACGCTTCCGGCACGAGCGGCCCGACGGGAGCGAAGATGATCGCCGCGTCGAGGGGTTCCGGTGGGGCGACGGTCGAGTCCCCCGCCCAGACGGCGCCGAGCGAGCGCGCGAACGCCTGCGTGGGCGCGTCGCCGGGCGACGTGAAGGCGAAGACCCGCCGGCCCTCGTGGACGGCCACCTGCGCGAGGATGTGCGCCGCCGCGCCGAAGCCGTACAGCCCGAGCCGCACCGCCGCACCTGCCATCCGATACGAGCGGTACCCGATCAGGCCGGCACACAGGAGCGGCGCCGCCTCCGCGTCGCCGTACGACGCCGGCAGCGGGAAGACGTACCGCGCGTCGGCCACGGCGCACTCGGCGAAGCCGCCGTCGATGGAGTGCCCGGTGAACCGGGCGTTCGGGCACAGGTTTTCGCGCCCGCTCGTGCAATACGCGCACGTCCCGCAGGTGAACCCCAGCCACGGGACGCCGACACGATCGCCGAGAGCGAAGCCTTCGACGCCGGGGCCGACCTCGGCGATGGTCCCGACAATCTGGTGGCCGGGCACGATCGGCGGCTCGACACCCTCGAGCTCGCCGTCCACGAGGTGCAGATCGGTGCGGCAGACGCCGCAGGCGCGCACGTCCACGACGACTTCGCCACGACGGGCCGCCGGGCGCGCCCGCTCTCCGGCCTCGACCCTCCCCGCCCCGCGCTCGACCAGCGCCATGACGCGCATCTGCAGTGATTATAAAGTTGTGCGAAGCTTGAGCCCGTGCCCCGGCGTCCCGCCTGGCCGACCGTCTTCGGATGGGTGGCCGTCTGCTTCGTCCTCGTCTATGCCGCCGACATCGGCCGCGGCTTCATCAAGGATGATTTCTCCTGGGTCCTGCACAGCCGGATCGGCACGACGGCCGACGTCCGCGCCGCGTTCGTCCGGACGCCGATGGGCTTCTACCGGCCGATGGTGACCCTCTCCTTTGGCCTGGACCAGCGGCTCTTCGGCGTGGCGCCAATGGCGTACGCCTGGACCAACTTCGCCCTGGCGCTGGCCGTCGCCGCCCTCGTCGCAGCCACCGCGGCGTCGATGGGCCTGGGGGGCGTCGCCGGGGCGTTCGCCGCCGGGCTGTGGGCGCTCAACTTCCACGGCATCAACATGGCGCTGCAGTGGGCGAGTGGACGGACGTCGCTGCTCGCCTCGGTCTTCGCCGCGGGCGCGGCGCTGGCGTTCGTGCGGCGCCGCTACGTGCTGGCCGGCATCGGCGTGCTCTTCGCGCTGCTGTCGAAGGAAGAGCCGCTGCTGCTGCCGCTCGTGTTCGTGATCTGGACCATCGTCGACGCACGCGGAGACGGTCGATCGGGAGCCGAGGTGCTCGCCTCCGCGGCGCGGACGACGTGGCCGTCCTTCGCCGGACTCGCCGCGTACTTCGCACTCAGATTCCAGACCGGTGCGTTCACGCCCGGCAGCGCGCCGGCGGCGTATCAGCTGAGTCCGGCGGCGATCCTTCCCAACGCCGTGCAGTATCTGGATCGCTCACTCACCTTCACGGCGGCCGTCCTCGTCCTCGGCGGCGTGATCTTCGCCAGGCGCCTGCCCGCGCTCGAACCGGTCGAGCGCCGGGTGGTGGTGCAGGGTGCTGTCTGGCTGGTGCTCGGCTACACGCTCACGATCATGATCCGCAGCCGCTCGAATCTGTACGTCGTCTTCCCGTCGATCGGCTCGGCGTTCATGGGCGCGGCCGTCGGACGCGCCCTCTGGCGGGCCATTCCGGTTCCACGGCGGCGGGCGGCGGCCTGGAGCGCCGCCCTTCTCCCGCTCGTCCTGTGGCCGGTCTACCACGCGCGGAACGGTCGCATGCGCGCCGAGGCGGTCCTCTCGAGCGAGGTGATGGCGCGCGTGAGAGCCGGGGCCCTGGCCCACCCCGGGCTCGCCCGCGTGGTGATCCACGACGACCCGACGGCGCGCCCATCGGCCGCCGACGCCTTCGGCGGCGCGCTCGGAGACGCGGTGCAGGTGACGCTGGGACGGAGGCTCGACGCCGAGATCCTCCCGGACCGACAACCGGCGGCGACCGGCACTCGCGGCGGGACGCTCGAACTGCAGGTGCGCTCGGGCGCGCTCGTCGCGCCTTGACCGCGTCTTCTCGCCCGAAACCGGTGGATCGGGAGGCTTACCGCACGGCGACGATGAACAGGCGGGGGAACCGAAGCAGCACGCGCCCGTCGACCGCTTGCGGATAGGCGTGCGCGACGCGCGCCGTGTAGCGCTTCAGATACTCAATCTGCTCGTCCGTCGTCAGCGGATCGAGAAACGGCCGCAGTCCGGTCCCACGCACCCACTCGACGATGGCCTCGGGGCCGCCGAGGGCATGGTTGTAAGTGGTGTGCCAGAATCTCCAGCCGGGACGCCCACGGCCGGAGCGTGTTGTAGTAGTCGCGCACGGGGACCAGTGGAGCGCGCCGTGCTGCGGCCAGGCGATCCGCCCATCTCGCGTCGGCCGCCACCTCCTCCATCAGGCGGTGTGTCGGCTCGGTGACATTGTCGGGCATCTGCACCGCGAGGACGGCGCCCGGGGCGAGCGCCGCCAGGATCCGCGCCAGCACCGGGAGGTGATCGGGCAGCCACTGGAAGACGGCGTTCCCGAACACGAGGTCGACGCCAGCGCCGGGCAGCCAGACGGCCGCGTCGGCCTCCTGGAATCGAACGTCGGGCAGCGCCGCCCGGGCCTGCCCGAGCATCGCCTTCGACGAGTCGACCCCCGTCACCTCCGCCTGCGGGAAGCGAGCGACCAGCAGCGCGGTCGAGTTCCCGGGACCGCAGCCGACGTCGACGATGCTCCGCGCCGACGTCAGCGGGACCTGGGCCAGCAGGTCGCGGGCGGCGCGCGTCCGTTCGTCTTCGAACCTGAGGTAGGTCGCCGGAGACCAGGTGTCGGACATCGGGCGGCCGGGCGCCTATCGCCCGTAGACGGCGTCGATCTTCGTCTCGAGGTAGCGCAGGTAGGGCTGTGGATCGAGTCGGGAGCCCGTCACCCGCTCGACGAGGTCCTGCGGGTCGTAGCGGCGCCCGTGCTGGTGGATCTCACGCCGGAGCCACGCCAGCAGGGGCCGGAACTCGCCGCGCCGGATCAGCAGGTCCCGGTCGGGTTCCACCAACAGGAACCGCTCCCAGAGCTGCGCCGAGATCACGTTGCCGATCGTGTACGTCGCGAAGTACCCCATCAGCCCGATCGACCAGTGAATGTCCTGCAGGATGCCGGTGCCTGCGTCGGGCGGCGTGATGCCCAGGTAGTCGTGCATCTTCTGGTTCCAGAGATCGGGCAGGTCGGCGACGGCGGCCGCGCCTTCCAGCATCGCGATTTCCATCTCGACGCGCAGCATCACGTGCAGGTTGTAGGTGGCCTCGTCGGCCTCCACGCGGATGAGCGACGGCTGGACGCGATTGATGGCCCGGTAGAACTCGTCGAGTGCGGCGCCGCCCAGTTGGGCGGGGCAGCGTGCCTGCAGCTTCGGCCAGAAGTGCTCCCAGAAGGGACGCGACCGGCCGACCAGATTCTCCCAGAGGCGGCTCTGCGACTCGTGGATCCCCAGCGAGGCGCCCGCGTCGAGAGCCGTCCTGGACCACCGGGGGTCGATGCCCTGCACGTAAAGGGCGTGTCCGGCCTCGTGCAGCGTCGCGAACACGGTCATGAACGGCTGACGCGCGTCGAACCGCGTCGTGATCCGCACGTCGTTGGCGCCGGCGTCGGTCGTGTACGGGTGCGCCGACCGGTCCTGACGCCCCCGCGTCCAGTCGAAGCCGAACGCCGTCGCCACCTCGACACCGAAGTCCCAGAGACCGCCCTCCGCGTAGTCCAGATGGAGCAGACAATCGCTCACCTGAGGGCGCTCGGCGACGCGCCGGATCAGAATCCCGCTGCCGGGGCCGGAGGGCGTCGAAGAGCGCCTGCACCTCGGTCGTCGTGAGGCCGGTCTCGTAGTCGTCCAGCAGCGTGTCGTACGGGTGCGCGGCGGGCGGAAAGAAGGAGACGTACCGCCGCTTGAGCTCGATGAGCCGGGACAGGTGCGGCGCGAAGATCCCGTAGTCGGATGTCTGGCGGGCCTCCTGCCACGCGTGCTGGGCTTCCGAGGCCGCTTTCGCGTGCTCGGCCACGAACGCCGCCGGGACGCGCGTCGCCTTGTCGTAGTCCCGTAGCGTGATCGCAACCAGCCGGGCGGTCTCCGACACCGGGTCGAGATCGGCCGCGCCGGCCTTCACGGCCGCGAGCAGGTCGCCGACTTCCGCCGACGTGAACTTCTCGTGCGCGAGCCGACGGACGGCGGCGACCGAGCGCGTGCGCGCCGCCGCGCCGCCGGGCGGCATGTACACCCGCTCGTCCCACTCGAGGATGGCGGCGGCGTGACGCAGGTCCGCCACCTCCCCCACCAGCGCGTTCAGGCGGTCCAGGTTCGTGCTGAGGCTCGTCTCCATGTCGCGTTCGGACGCGCGGGCTACTGCTTCTGCATCAGGATGATCTTCACCCAGCCGCCGCCGTTCGCGCCCTGCACCTGGATGTAGCCGTTCTTCGCCGCGCCCGTCACGACCACCTGTTCGCCCGCGTTGAGCGTCGTCACGGCCTTCGCCGAGTCGTCGGGCGACGCCAGGACCTTGATGCCCGGGATCTTCGGGACGATGATGTCGCCCTGGTTGAAGACGGCGCCCGCCTGCTGGCTCCCGCCGGAGGCGGCCTCCTGCGCCAGGGTGCCGACGTTGCGCTGCAGGCTGGGGTCGTTGCGAACCGCCTCGACGATCTTGTTGTAGTTGTCCATGTACGCCGCGGCGATGATCTTGCCCTCGTTCGTATTGCCGTAGCCACCAGCCGCCACGCCGCCGCCGCCGCTGAAGAGTCCCGCGCCGAGCTTCAGGTCGGCCTTCTTCGTGCTGCCCTCCGCGGCGGCGACCTGCACGCCGCTCCGGGCGTCGCTCACGAGCATGCTCGTCTGCGCTTCCTTGAACTTGAGCCCGCCCGCGACGGCGGCCGCACGCCGGCCGAACAGACCGCCCACGGCCCCACCGAGACCGCCGGCGTTGTTCTCCGAGAAGACGACGGTTGGCGTGAGGATGAAGTCGGCCGCGACCATCTGGCCGCCGCCCATGTTGGATCCCGCGCGGGTCTGCCCGGCGCCGGCGAGCTGCCGCTCCTGCATCATGTTCCGCATGCCCTGGCCGCGCTCGACGACGATGAAGCAGTTCGACTGCTGGATCATCAGGCGGATGAGACCCACCGGCGACCCCAGGTTGTACTGCTGGAGCGCCATCATGTACTCGCTCTGCGGCTCGACGACCGCCATGGCCCCCATCGGCTTGTCGCAGTGCTCGAGGCCGTTGTCGCCGATGCCGCCGTTGGTGCCCGCGGCGCCCTGCACGACGCTCCCGCCCTGACCCTGCTTCTCCTTGGTGATGCCGCCCTGCGCCGCCGCCAGCCCAGGGACGAGCGCGATCGCGAGAGCGACAACCGTCGCCCGGCTCTTGGATCTTGCCAACATCGTCATCCTCCAGCAGAAGTCATATATGCCGATCGCAGCGACGCGGACGGGTCTTTCTTATCACGAATCCGACGCGATGCTGAAGAGCTCGACGTCACCGGCGCCGACCCGCCAGCAGCAGCCCGCCCAGGACGAGTCCGGCCATGAAGGCCGCGACGAGCGGTCCCGGATCGACGAACGGCACGAACCGCGTGCCGCCGTCGGTGATCTCGAGGGCTCCGGCTGGAAAGGCGCGGACGCCCCCGCCGCCGCCGCCCCCTTCGCCCTGACGGTCCTCGTGTTGACCGCCCTTGCCCGCGCCCGCCCCCGCACCGAAGCCGTACGCCACCTTCGCCACCGGCACGACGGTCTTCCCGTTGGCCTGGATGGGATCACCGAACACGGCCTTCACGGTGGCGGTCGATCCGAGCGTCTCTCCGACCTTCTGAAGCAGGTCAATCGCGTTCATGTGCGCCCCCCTGCAGGATAACGCCTCCCGCGCGCGCCCGACGCCCCCTCCGCTAGCGCAGAAAGAAATACACCGTCATGGTCCAGCCGACGATCACGACGAAGGCGACGATGTAGCGGCGATCCAGCCGGCGCGCGAGCGCCGCGCCGCCGTAGCCGCCCGTGATGGCGCCGGCCATCATCAGCGCCCCCGGCCTCCACGCGATGACGCCGCTCGCGACGAACGCGACGAGCGCCACCCCGTTGATCGACACGCCCAGGAGCGCCTTCAGCCCGTTCATCTCGTGGATGTCGTGCATGCCCGCCGCCGCGAGCGACGCGAGCATCATGATGCCCGCGCCCCCGCCGAAGTAGCCGCCGTAGCTCGCGATCACCAGCTGGAGGCCGACCGCGAGCAGGAACGACCGGCGGCTGTGCCAGTCCGACGCCGGCGCGATGGCGCCCGCCCGTCGCGCGCCGAAGGTGAACGTCGACGCCGCCACCAGCATCAGCCACGGCAGCAGGCGCATGAAGCTCGCGTCCGACGTCCGGACCAGCAGCGTCGCGCCGACGGCGCCGCCGATCAGGCTGACGGCGACGAGCCAGCGAACCCCGCCGCGGGACCAGCGAATGTCCCTCCGGTAGGCGACGACGCTGGCGATCGATCCCGGCCAGACGGCGAACGTCGACGTGGCGTTCGCGCTCACGGGCGGCACGCCCATCCAGAGCAGCGTCGGCAGCGTCAGGAAGGAGCCGCCCCCGGCGACCGAGTTCAGGGTGCCGGCGAGCAGGCCGACGGCGAAGAGGACGAGGTCGATCACGGGGCGTTCGGCTCTGGGCTCTGGGCTCTGGGCTCTGGGCTCGTGCTGGCTGGGTGCGCGATCCCCTGATATTAGTACCTCAGGGGGGCGAAGAAGCGATCATGCTGATTCACATCGTGCGCGTGCTGACACCGTGGCTCATCTCGGCCGGAATCCTCGCTGCCGTCATGGCGGCCGTGCTGCTGGCCCACCAGATACTGCACCGGGTGCTCGAGCGTCTGTCGGCGGACGCCAGCGTCCTGGATCGCTCGTTCGTCGCGCACAGCCGCCGTCCCGTCCGGGTGATCCTGCCGCTGCTCGCGCTCATCGTCACGCTGCCGGCCCTCCCCCTCGGCGCGGGTCCGATCCACGCGCTGCGTCACGTCACCGGCCTGGCGCTCATCGCCAGCACGGCCTGGCTGGCCGTCTCGCTGCTGCACGTGCTCGACGATGCCGTCGCCCTGCGGTTCCGGGTCGACGTCCGCGACAACCTCTCGGCGCGCCGGGTGTTGACGCAGGTCAAGGTCCTCCAGCGCATCGTGACCACGGTCGTCGTCATCGTCACGATCGCCATCATGGTGATGACCTTCCCCTCGATCCGTCAGCTCGGCACCAGCCTGCTCGCGTCGGCCGGCCTGGCCGGCCTCGTGGTCGGTCTGGCCGCGCGCCCGGCGGTCACCAATCTCCTCGCGGGCATCCAGGTGGCGCTCACCGAGCCCATCCGCATCGACGACGTCGTGATCGTCGAGGGCGAATGGGGCCGGATCGAGGAGATTCACACGAGCTTCGTCGTCGTCAAGATCTGGGACCTGCGGCGCCTGGTCGTGCCGATCTCGTACTTCATCGAAAAGCCCTTCCAGAACTGGACCCGGACGTCGGCGGATCTGCTCGGCTCCGTGTACCTCTATGTCGACTACACGGCGCCCCTCGACGCGATCCGCAGCGAGCTGCAGCGCGTGCTGCAGGGCTCGACGGACCTCTGGGACGGCAAGGTGTGCGTGCTGCAGGTGACGGATGCAAAGGAGCGGACGCTCGAGCTGCGGGCGCTCATGAGCGCCGCCGATTCCGGATCGGCATGGGATCTGCGCTGCCGTGTCAGAGAACACCTGGTGCAGTTTCTCCAGCGAGACCACCCCGGGTGCCTGCCACGGGTGCGTGCCGAGATCGCGCCGGGCGCGACCCTGCAGCCGGCCGCGCCCGCGCAGGCCTGAAGGCCCGCGCTCCACGAGAGCCCGGGAGCCGGGAGCCGGGAGCCGGGAGCCGGGAGCCGGGAAGAGTCTACGGAAACTGTCCCAGCGCGATCAGCAGATTGAGGCGCGCCCGGCGGAGCGCGTCCTCGGCCTGGGCGACCGCCGTGTCGGCGTCGTGCGAGCTGCGTTCGGCGTCAATCACCTCGATGCTGGTGGCAGCGCCCGCCTGGAAGCTCACGTTCGTGATGTCGACGACCTGCGACGCCTGCGTCGCCGACACGCGGGCGCTCGCCAGCGCGCGCGTGTCGCTCGCGATCGATTCCCGGGCGAGCCGCACGTCCGAGTTTGCCTGCGCGACCCCGTCGGCGAGCGTGGCGCGCGCCGTGTCGAGCGCCGCCTGGTTCTGAATCCGCTCTGCCGTCACCGAGCCGCCGGTGTAGATCGGGACGTTCATCTGCAACAGGAAGCGCCAGCTGTTGGTCCGCGAGAAGAACGGCGTCGGGAAGATGGTCTGCGGCTGGAAGATGGCGTGCAGCGTCGGCCAGCGCTCCTTCCCCGTGTCGCGCAGCACGTGCGAGGCCAGATCCTGCTGCGCCGAGAACAGCTTCAGGTCGGTCCGGCGTTCGAGCAGGCTCACGCCCGCCTGCTCGGCGGGCACGGCGCTGTCGAAGGCGGGCTCGCCCGAGACGTCGACGGCGCCGTCGACCGCGACGAGCACGCCCAGCGCCTCCTGCGCGCGGTACACGCCCAGCCGCGCGCTCTCCACGCGCACGTCGGCGCTCGAGACCTGCTGCTCGGCCCGCAGCGTGTCCAGCCGGCTGCCCGAGCCGCCCTGCTCGAGCCTCGCGGCGAGATCGCGATGGGCGCTGGCGACGTCGTGCGCCCGGGTCTCCGCGTCGAGCACGCGCTTCAGATCGATGACGGTCAGGTACGCATCGGCCGTCGCCATCGCCACCTGACGGCGGGCATCGTCCGCGCTCAGCTGCGCCACGTGCGTGGCGTCCTGCGCCTCGGCCCGCCGCGCCCAGTCCGAGGCCGCGACGATCGGCATGTCGACCGTCAGGCTGCCCGTCACCTCGTTCTGGGGCGTCACGGTGACGTCCTGGTACGACACGCTCTTGTTGATGGTGGTCGTGGTCAGGGAGCCCGAGACGTAGAGGCGGGCTGCCGCCCGCGCCTGCGCGAGCAGGCCCTCGGCGCGGAGGATGCCCGCCGCGGCCTTCGCGATGGATGGATTCTGCGCGGTGGCCCGACGGACCGCCTCGTCGAACGTCATCGTCTGCACTGGCGCCGGCAGCCCGGTCGCGGCCTGCGACGCCGCGCCCGCCGCGGTCGGCGGCGCCTGCGGGGCCGACGGCTGCGCCGCCGCCGTGGCCGCGCCGAGCAGCCATGCACTCACCACCCCGGCCCCGATCAGGCAGGCACCCGGCCCCAGGCCGCAGGCGCCCTTACCGCGCACGCTTCCTCCCCACACTCTTGACCACCACATAGAGCACCGGAATGAACGCCAGGTTCAGGAACGTGGACGCGATCATGCCGCCGGCCACTGCGGTGCCGACGGCGTGCCGGGCCTCGCGGCCCGCGCCGGTGGCGAACACCAGCGGCATGACGCCCAGAATGAACGCCAGCGACGTCATCAGGATCGGCCTCAGGCGAATGCGCGCCGCCTCGATCGCGGCCTCGACGATGCTCAGGCCGCGCGCGCGCAGCTGCTCGGCGAACTCGACGACGAGGATGCCGTTCTTCGCCGAGAGGCCGATGAGCATGACCAGTCCCACCTGACAGTAGACGTCGTTGGGCAGCCCCCGGCCCATCTCCGCGGCGAGCGCGCCCAGGACCGCCAGGGGCACCGACAGCAGGATGATGAACGGGAGGACCAGGCTCTCGTACTGCGCCGCGAGCGTCAGGTAGACGAGAAGGAGCCCGAGGCCGAAGATCACGGTCGACTGCGCCCCGGCCGTGATCTCCTCGAGCGACAGCCCCGACCACGCGTACGAGAAGCCCTGCGGCAGGACGCGCGCCGAGAGGTTCTGCATCGCCGCGATCGCCTGACCGGAGCTGTAGCCGGGCGCGGCGGAGGCGTTGATCTCGACCGACCGGAACAGGTTGTAGTGCGTGATCGTCTTCGGCGCGGTCGCCTCGTGCACGCTGACGAGGTCGCTGAGCGGCAGCATGCGCCCATCGGCGGTCCGCACCGAGTAGCGCTCGATGTCGTCCGGCGCCGTGCGGAACTGCGGGTCCGCCTGCACGTACACGCGGTACGAACGGTTGTTGAAATCGAAGTCGTTCACGTACGACGACCCGAGCAGGATCTGGAGCGTGTCGGTGATGCTCGACATCGACACGCCGAGACTCTTGGCGCGCTCGCGATCGATCGTCACGATGAGCTGCGGGTCGTTCGCGCTGAACTGGGTGAACAACCCCGTGAGGCCCGGCGTCCGGTAGCCCTGGCCGATCAGCTGCTGGGCGACCGCCATCATGTTGTCGACCGACCCGCCGCTCTGATCGAGCAGCTCGTAGGTGAGGCCGCCGAACTGCCCGAGACCGTTGATCGAGGGCGGCAGGACCGGGATCACCGTTGCGCCCGTGATGCGGCTCAACCCCCCGAACAGCTGTCCGATGACGGCCTGGGCCGAGTGGGCGTCGCCCGGGCGCTCGGCGAACGGCTTCAGGCTGGCGAAGGCCATCCCGTCGTTCGGGCTCGCGCCGGCAAAGCTGAAGCCGCTGATGGCGAAGACGTTCTGCACGTCGGGCTCGCCGTGCAGGACGTCCTCCACCTGCCGCACGATGCCGTTGGTGTACTCGAGCGACGCGCCCGGCGGCCCCTGCACGAGCAGGATGACGTAACCCTGGTCCTCGGTCGGCACGAAGGCCTTCGGCACGCGCTGGTAGACCCAGTACGTCAGCCCGAGCAGCGCGACGAAGGCGACGACGACCACGACACGCAGGCGGATCAACTGCCGGAGGGCGCCCACCAGCAGGTTCGTCCCGCCCTCGATCACGCGGTTGACGCCGCGGAAGAACAGCCCCTGCGGCTTGTCGACCCTCGCGAGCAGCAGGCCCGAGAGCGCCGGCGTCAGCGTCAGGGCGTTGAACGCCGAGATCAGCATCGACACCGCGATCGTCAGCGCGAACTGCTGGTACAGGCGGCCCGTCGTGCCCGGGAAGAACGCGACCGGAATGAAGACCGCCGCGAGCACCAGCGCGGTCGCGACCACGGCGCTCATCACCTCGCCCATCGCCTCCGACGCCGCCTCGCGCGGGGGCTTGTGGAAGTCGTGGATGTGGCGCTCGATGTTCTCGATGACGACGATCGCGTCGTCGACGACGAGCCCCGTGGCGAGCGTGATGCCGAACAGCGTCAGCGTGTTGATCGAGAAACCGAAGAGCTTCACGAAGGCGAAGGTGCCGACGAGCGACACCGGAATCGTGATGGCCGGGATGAGCGTCGTCCGCCAGTTCTGGAGGAAGAGGAACATCACGAGCACGACGAGCCCGATCGCCTCGATGAGCGTGGTGATCACCTCGCGAATCGAGTCCGAGACGACCGTCGTCGTGTCGAAGGCCGCCTCGATCTTGATGCCCGGCGGGAAGCTCTTCGACAGACGGTTGAACTCCGCGACGACGTTGTTGTAGGTCTCGAGCGAGTTCGCCTGCGGCAGCTGCAGCACGCCGAAGCCCACCGCGTTCCGCCGGTTGTAGCGCAGGTTGCTCGAGTAGTCCTGGGCGCCGAGCTCGGCGTGGCCGACGTCCTTGAGGCGCACGAGGGTGCCGTCGGCCGACCGTTTGAGGATGATGTTGTCGAACTCCGAGGGCTCGACCAGGCGTCCGACCGCCCGCACGCTGATCTGGTACTGCTGACCGGGGCGCGTCGGCGGCTCGCCGATCTGGCCCGCCGCCACCTGCACGTTCTGCTCGCGAAGCGCCTGGACCACTTCGTCGGCCGTGATGCCGCGGCTCGCCAGGCGATCCGGGTCGACCCACAGGCGCATCGCGTAGACCCGGCTGCCGAAGACCTGGACATTGCCGACGCCTGGAACGCGCTTGAGGTCGTCGATGATGAAGCGGTCGACGTAGTTGCTCAGGAACAGATCGTCGGTACTGTCCGTTCTCCGAGTACAGCGCCGCCCCCATGATGAAGTTGCTCGAGACCTTCGACACCGAGACGCCGACCGCCTTGACCTCGTTCGGCAGCCGGCCCTCGACCTGGGAGACGCGGTTCTGGATGTCGACGGCCGCGACGTCGATGTTGCGCGTGAGATCGAAGGTGACCGTGATGACGGACGACCCGTCGTTGCCGCTCGACGAGGTCATGTACATCATGCCCTCGACGCCGTTGATCGCCTCTTCGAGCGGCGTCGTGACCGCCGACTCGACGACGTCCGCGCTCGCGCCCTGGTAGAACGCGCTCACCTGCACCTGCGGCGGCGCCAGGTCCGGGAACTGGGACACCGGCAGCGTCGGAATCGCGACGACGCCGGCGATGATGATCACGAGCGAGCACACGCTCGCCAGGATGGGACGACGGATGAAAGTGTCTACAAACAAGGGATTAGTGGTTGGGAGTTTGGGGGTTCGCCCGGCCGCCGGACGGCGGGGCTTCCGCGATCGGCGCGCCGTCCTGGAGCTTCTGCGAGCCCGACACCACCATCCGCTCGCCCGCCTTGATCCCGCCGAGCAGGACGTACGAGTCGCCGACGATCGGCCCGACCGTGATGATGCGCTGCCTCGCCACCAGGCCCGATCCGCTCTGCTCCGCGACGAAGCCGAAGAACTGGCCGTTGATGCGCACGACGGCCGTGACCGGGATGGTCAGCCCCGGCTCGGTCTTCCACACGATGCGCGCCCGGACGAACTGCGCCGACCGCAGCTCGCCGGTCGGATTCGGCACCGAGCCCGTGACGAGGACGGTCTGCGTCTCGGGATCCACGCGCGGCGAGATGAACGCCACCTTCGTCGTCGCCAGCACCTGCGAGGAGTCGCCGCTCAGGACCTGCAGCGCCAGACCGACCTTCAGCTCGCCCACCCGATCGAGCGGCACCGACACGTACACCTCGAGCGTCTCGTTCTGGTCGATCGTCGTCAGCGTGGTCTGTGTGCCGACCTGGTAGCCGACGCGCACCGGCACGTCGCCGATGATGCCCGCCGTCGGCGCCGTCACCGTGAAGTACCGCAGCTGCACCTGCTGCTGCTGGAGCTGGGCGTCGAGCGCCTTGACGGCGGCCTCCGCCGTGCTCTGCGCGGTCTGCGCCTGCTCGAGGGCCTGTCGGCTGATGGCCCCGGCGTCGAACAGGTGCTCGGCGCGCGTGGCCTGCTCACGGGCGTAGTCCAGGTCGGCCTGCCGCGCCGCCCGTTCGGCCTGCTGGCTGTCCACGGCCGCCTGCTGGCGTCGGGGGTCGATCTGGAAGAGCTGGGCGCCCTGGCGGACGCGCTCCCCGGAGTGCACGAGGATCTGGGTGATTTGCCCGTCGATCTGGGGCTGCACCGTCGTCGACTGCATCGACTTGAGCGTGGCGACGTACTCCGACGAGTCCTCGATGGGCGTGAGCGACGCCGTCTGGAGCACGACCCCCGTGGGCGGCATGCCGGGGCCGCCCCGGCCACCCGCGCCGCCCGGACCGGGGGCGCCCCCCCGCCCGCAGGACGCAGCCCCAACGGCAGCGGCGGCAATCGCCATGATCACGAACCGGTAGCGCGACATATGTGACTAAGACTCTCTGAAGCGGAATAAGGATTCAGGCCGACCAAGCAGTGTACTACTTCGACTGAGGAACCCAGGAACCTGGGAGCCGCAGACCGAATTGCTGAATCTCGGATTGTCACAGTTCCGTGAACCGACGAGTTTGTCGCGCAACGGGTTCCCGCGGTCCAGGGTTCCCGGGGTCCTCAGCGCCCCAGCCCCTCAGTTGCTAGAATCGCCTCCAGCGTGCGGAACGCCGAAGTCATCCGTCAATGGACGATCCTGGGTGAGATCGAGCGCGCCCGCGCGGCGGGCGTCACGATCGACGAGCTGGCCGCGCGGACGGGTGTCTCCACCCGCACGATCCGCCGCGACATCGAGGCGCTCGAGGCGGCCGGCTTCCCCGTCTACGACGATCGATCCGCCGACGATGGCCGGACCCGGTGGAGGGTGAACGGCCAGGCCTTCAAGGGGCTGGCCGCAGGCCTGACGCTCTCGGAGCTCTGCGCGCTCTACTTCAGCCGCACGCTGCTGGAGGCGCTCGCGGGCACACCGTTCCGCGACGATCTCGGGCGCGCCTTCGACAAGCTCGCGCGCACGCTCCCGCCGCACATGCGGCGCTTTCTCGACCAGCTGCCGCGCGTCATCGTCGCCAAGGCGGATTCGTCGCGGCGCCTGGAGGAGCCGCGCCGGGCAGCCCTCGTCGCCCGGGCCCTGGAGGGCACGCTCGAGCAGCGCCAGGCATCGATGCGCTACCACTCGCAGACCAGCCGGCGCACGAAGGCCTACCTCGTCCATCCCTACCGACTCGCCTATGCGCAGGGCGCGCTGTATCTGCTGGCGTTCGTGCCGGAATACGGCGAAGTGCGGACGTTCGCGGTCGATCGCATCGAGCAACTGACACTCGCCGACGAGCGCTTCACGCCGATCGAGGCGCTCCCGGACGAGGCCTTTCCCCACTCGCTCGGCGTCCACTCGGGGCCGCCCGAGCACGTCGAGGTCGAGTTCGAACCGGGCGTTGCCGACTACGTGCGCGCCCGCACGTGGCATCCCTCGCAACGCCTGCGCGACACGCCGGGCGGCGGCCTCGTGGCGTCGCTCGACGTCTGCCGCGACCGCGCGCTCACCAGCTGGATCCTGAGCTTCGGCCCGTTCGCGCGGGTCCTCGCGCCCGCGTCGCTCGCGCGCGACGTCGCGTCGCAGATCGACAGCGCCCGCGATCGTTACCGGGCGCAGCTGGCGTCTGGCGAGCAGACCTAGCCGCGCGGCCGGCGCCCGGCGCGCCGGCACACGCGCAGGCCGCGCGAGACGAGGCACCGCGCGCTACGACAGTGCGTGGAAGTACGCCGGCAGATCGGGTTTTGTGTCGCGGAGGATGTCGACGATCGCCGCGCGATCCTCGCGCGACAGGCGCGAGTACCGGTCGCCGCGCACGGCGCCCGAGAGCACCGCCCAGAGCCGGCGGTAGATGGCGGCCTTGGCCGGGGCCGGAAGCGCGTCGAACTGCGGCGCGTAGATGAGGTAGCTGCACGGGTAGCGCATCAGGCGCGTGGTGAGATCGAGCTGCCGGAGCGAGCGGCCGCGGCGGTCGACAGGCCCCCGGGCGGCAAACGCCTCGGCGAAGCCGGACGATCCCGCGACGGGATTCGGGAGCGGTGGCTCGTCGACGAACAACAGGTAGTCCACCACCTCGACGGCGGCCGCGTCGAGCGGCACGGTGTCGTCCGGACCGGGCAGAGCCGCCGCCACGCGTGCCTCCCAGCCGATACGGGTCAGCAGGTTCATGCCGTGCATCTGATGGTCGAAGACCAGCAGGGCGGCCACGTCGCTGTCGGCGGACAAGTAGGCGTGCATGTCCACGCGGCCGTCGAGCGACGGCCAGTTGTAGTGATCGGCGCGGCGCGAAGCCGTGAACAGCTCGTCGAGGTCGGTGTTGCCCTCGTGCCGGATCGCCCCCGTCGTGCCGGTCACGTACCAGCCGCCCCAGCGCTGGTCGATCGGCAGGCGGTGATCGACCTCGAAGTGGCCGGCGCTGCGCGACAGCATCCCGGGGACGCCGACCGTCGACCGCGCGTAGTGGCAGCTCAGGCAGTCCTCGCGCCGGGTGAAGGCCGGGCGCGCGACCGGCGCCTGATCCAGCGTGTAGAACATGACGCCGTGGCGCGGATCCTCGGCGGCGAGCTCGATGAACCCGCCCGGCATCCATCCCACCGCCACCTGGTCGTTGAAGTACAGCGCGCGCGGATTCGTGGGCGAGATCCGTCGCGCCTGCACGCTGTCCTGGGCGAAGACGAGCACCTGCGACTGGACCGGCACGTGGAGCGCGTCCAGCACGGACCGGAGGTAGCCGGACGGCCCCACGAAGTCGAGACGCGCCGCGCCGCTGGCGAGCCGACCGTTCAGCATCGCGACGGGATCGGCCGCGGGCGCCGGATAGTCGATCGCCGGGTTGTCGAGCCAGCGATGGAACGTGTCGGACAGCTGGTCCGGCGCGGCGGCGGCTCCGCAGGCGCCGGCCGCCACGACGCCGATCACGACGGTCGCCCGAAGGGCCCTGTACATCCTTGACCCATAATATTGTGGCTGATGGTGCGGCTCATCGCGATCGACATCGACGGCACGCTGCTCGACAGCCAGGCCAGGATCCCCCGGGCCCATCTCGACGCCATCGTCGAGGCGGCGTCGCGCGGCATCGAGATCGCGCTCGTGACGGGGCGCAGCGCGCACTTCGCGCGGCCCGTCGCCAGCCTGCTCCCCGTCCCAGTGACCCTCGTCACGAGCAACGGCGCGCTCGTCAGGGACGCGCAGGGCGTCACGCGGCTGCGGCGGCTGCTCGCGCGGGACGCCGCGCGGCGGGTCCTCGACGCCACGCCGGCCTATGCCGACAGCGTCGCGCTCATCTTCGATCGTCTGCCCGGGGAACAGCCGCCCGGCGATCACGCCCCCGCAGGCCCCGGCGACGATCTCTGTCCGATCGTCTACGAGCACCTGAACTGGGCGCACCCGAACCGCGAGCGGTACTTCGCCCGCAACCGCGCCTTCATCCATCGCGCGTCGCCACTGGCCGGCGCGCTCGTCGCGGATCCGGTTCAGGTGATGTTCAACGGCGGCGTGGCTCCGATGCGCGTGCTGGCCGAGACGCTCGCCGGCCTCCCCTTCGCCACGGAGTTCTCGGTGCAGGTCACGGAATACGTGGAGCGGGACTTCACGATGATCGACGTCAACCAGGCCGGCTGCACGAAAGGGTCGACGCTTGCGGCCTGGGCCGCGCGGCAAGGGGTGGCCGCCGCCGAGGTGATGGCCGTCGGCGACAACCTGAACGACCTCGAGATGCTGGACGTTGCAGGGCGCGCCGTCGTGATGGGCAACGCGAGCAGCGGCCTGAAGGCGCGCGCCGTGGCGCGCGGCTGGCGAATCGTGCCGTCCCACGACGAGGACGGCCTCGCGGTGGCGATCGAGGGCGCCCTGCGGAACGGAAGCGCCGGAGTCTAGGATCTCGAAGCGCGGCTCTCGGAGCCGTTCATTCCTCAGTTCCCCTCAGTGCCCCTCACGGTTCGGTCGAACCCGTGTCGAACACGGCGAGCCACGAGCCGTCGTCCTGCTTCCGCCAGACGGTGAGATATTGCCCGTGGGTCTCGACGTGATCGCCATTGGCATTCACGCTCCGGCGGGTCCAGTTGCCCATCGTGTAGCCGACATCCTTGCCGATGAGCACTTCACCCTTCGACGGCGCCCACGTGAGCGTCGGACCGTCGGCCTCGAAGTACTGCGCCCAGGCCTTGGCGATGGCGTCGCGGCCCTGCACGGTGGGGCCGCCATTTCCGGAGAACGTCGCGTCCTCCGCGATGAGGGCCTTGAAATGGTCCACGTTGCGGTCCTCGACGGCGTGATCGAGGTCCTGATCCGCCTTGAGCATCGTGGCCTGATCGAAGGACAGGCCTTGCGCCCGGGCCACGCCGGGGATGGTCGCCAACACGAGAAAAGCGAGCACGACTCGGTTCATAACGTGCCCATTGTAGAACATGACCGCCGGGCGCCGGCGCCGCAAAGCGCCGGCCGCTCACGCCGACCGACGGCCTCGACCGTTGTCCCGACGCACCGGGCACCGCGGCTGCGCCGCCCGCCCCCGTGCGCACCGCCCCGCGGCACCGGCGCGTCACGTCCCACCGGCCTGTTATGATGCACGGGTGCTTCCCATGAGCCCCGGTCGAATGCAACGCGGCGAGCGCATCCCGCGGACGGGCCGCTTCGAGGCGAACCCGCCGACGACGAAGAAGAAGGTGACCGCCGGCGCCTGGGCCGAGGCCCGAGCGCTCATGTGGACCCACCGTCGCCGCCTTGCGATCGGCCTGGCCGTGATGGTGGTCAACCGGCTCTCCAGCCTGGTGCTCCCGGCCACCTCGAAGTACCTGATGGACAACGTGATCGGCCAGGGCCAGTGGGATCTGCTCCCGCTGCTGGCCGGGGCCGCCGCCCTCGCGACCCTCATCGGCGCCGTGACCTCCTTCGCCAACTCTCAGATTCTCGGTGTCGCCGCCCAGCGCGCGATCACCGACATGCGGAAGGACGTCGAGGCCCACGTGATGCGGCTGCCCATCCGCTACTTCGACTCCACGAAGACGGGCATCCTGATCTCGCGCATCATGACGGACGCCGAAGGCATCAGGAACCTCGTGGGGACGGGCCTCGTCCAGCTGACCGGGTCGGTCTTCACGGCCGTCATCGCGCTGGGGCTGCTCTTCTACCTGAACTGGCGGCTGACGGCGGTGACAATCGTCGTGCTCGCCGTCTTCGGCGGCGGAATGGCGGCGGCCTTCCGCCGGCTCCGTCCGCTCTTCCGCGAGCGCGGACAGATCAATGCGGAGGTGACCGGTCGGCTCGCCGAGTCGCTCGGCGGGGTCCGCATCGTCAAGGCCTACACGGCGGAGAAGCGCGAGGAACTGGTCTTCGCCAGGGGCGCCCACCGGCTGTTCCGCAACGTCGCCCAGTCGCTCACCGGGGTCTCGGCCGTCGGCGCGTTCTCCACCGTCGTCATCGGCGCGATTGGCATCGCGATGATGCTGGTCGGGGGCAACTCGATCCGGACGGGGCAGATGACGGTCGGCGACCTCGTGATGTATCTGGCGCTCACGGCGCTCATCACGGCGCCGGTCGTCCAGCTGGCGAACATCGGGACGCAGATCGCCGACGCGTTCGCCGGCCTCGACCGCATCCGCGAACTGCGCCACATGACGACGGAAGACGAGGAGGACGCCGAGAAGGCGACCCTCCCCGACATCCGCGGCGCGGTGCACTTCGAGGATGTCACCTTCGAATACACCGTGGGCGTCCCCGTCCTGAAGCACGTGTCGTTCGAGGCGCCCGCCGGATCGACGACCGCCCTCGTCGGCTCCAGCGGGTCCGGCAAGAGCACGCTCATCAGCCTGGTGATGGCCTTCAACCGTCCGCGGTCGGGCCGGGTCCTCGTCGATGGACGCGATCTGAACGCCGTGCGCCTCCATGACTACCGCGGCCACCTGGGCGTCGTCCTGCAGGACAACTTCCTGTTCGACGGCACGATCGCCGAGAACATCGCGTACGCCCGGCCGCACGCGACGCGCGAGGAGATCAAGCGCGTGAGCCAGATCGCCCACTGCGACGAGTTCATCGAGTCGTTCGAGCAGCAGTACGACACCATCGTCGGCGAGCGCGGCGTGCGGCTGTCCGGGGGCCAGCGGCAGCGCGTCGCGATCGCGCGCGCCATCCTCGCCGATCCGAAGATCCTCATCCTGGACGAGGCCACGTCGAGCCTCGACAGCGAGAGCGAGTCGCTAATCCAGGACGGCCTCAAGGCGCTGCGCCGGGGCCGGACGACGTTCGTGATCGCGCACCGGCTGTCCACGATCCAGAGCGCCGACCAGATCCTCGTCCTCGAGCAGGGCGAAATCGTCGAGCGCGGCACGCACGACCAGCTGCTCGCCAAGGGCGGGCGCTACCGGCAGCTCTACGACAAGCAGTACCGCTTCGAGCGCGACCGGTTCATCAATCCCGGCGAGGACTTCACGCCGGAGCCCGAAGCGGTCCCGAGCCCGGCCCGGACGCGGACGAGCAACGCGCTCTAGCGGGCACCGGGCTCCGGGAAGATCGCGACGGCAGCGTGACGGTGTGACTGGCCGAGAGCCGAAGGAGCCGAGAGCCGAGAGCCGAGAGCCGAGAGCCGAGAGCCGAAAAAGACTCCCTCAGGAGAATGGACATGGCGGATCGATACCTACGGCGCAACCGAATCGTGGGCGCCGCGCTCGCACTGGCGCTGGCGGCCGCGCCCGCCCTCGCGCAGCAGTCTGCACCGGCGGCCCAGCCGGCATCGCCGCCGACCGCCCCGGGGGACGTGGCCGCTACGGTGGGCTCGCAGTCGATCACCCTGGGCCAGGTGGACGCGCAGGCGCTCAACGAGCTCACGAGCACGTTCGGCGCCATGCGGCTGTCGCAGGCGATCTACGAGTCCCGGCGCATGACGCTCGACGACATGGTGGCCCTGATCCTCATCGACGCCGAGGCGAAGACCCGCGGCACGGACCGGCAGACGCTCATCGCGCAGGAGATCACCTCGAAGATCGCCCCGGTCACCGAGGCCGACATCGACGCGTGGTACAAGGCCAACCCGACGCGCGTCCAGGGCGCGACCCTCGATCAGGTCCGCGAACCGATCCGGAACGAGATCACGCAGGAACGGGGCCAGACCCTGCGCGACGCCTTCATCGACACGCTGAAGGCCAAGACGCCGGTGCACATCTACCTCGACCCGCCCCGCGTCGCGGTCGCCACCGACGGGCGCCCGTGGAAGGGGTCGGCGACCGCCAAGGTGGAGATCGTCGAGTTCTCGGACTTCCAGTGCCCCTACTGCCACGCCGCCTATCCGATCGTCAACCAGGTGATGGCGATCTACGGCAACCGGGTGCGGCTCGTCTTCCGGAACTACCCGCTCTCGATCCACTCGCGCGCGCGCGCCGCGGCCGAGGCCGCCGACTGCGCCAACGACCAGGGCGGCTTCTGGGCGTATCACAACGTGCTCTTCGAACATCAGGAGAAGAACACGGACGCCGACTTCCAGGCCGCGGCCGCCGCCATCGGCCTCGATACGGCGAAATTCAACGCCTGCTATCAGGCCACCGCGCACAAGGCCGACATCGACGCCGACATCGCCGCCGGCAACCGCGCCGGGGTCACGGGCACGCCGACCTTCTTCATCGACGGCCGGCTGCTCAGCGGCGCCCAGCCCTTCGACACCTTCAAGCGCGTGATCGAGGAAGAGCTCGCGCGTGCGCAGTAGCCGCTGAGCGGCTACTGAATCGGCGCAGTCAGGCGCGCGAGCTGGACCGCGAACCGGAACCACCAGGGCTTCCGCCGCGCCTCGCCGGGGCTCATCAGCCGGGCCCTGGCGAAGTCCGCCTCGAACATCGCCCGCACCCGGGCGGCGAACGCCGGGTTCGGGACCACGGCCGTAATCTCGAAGTTGAGCCGGAAGGACCGATTGTCGAAGTTGGCCGTGCCGATCATGGCCACCGCGTCGTCGACGAGCATCGCCTTTTCGTGCAGGAAGCCGTCGAGATACCGGTAGAACTTCACGCCCGCGCGGCCCACTTCGTCGAGGAACGAGAACGCCGACAGGTAGACGCCGATGTGGTCGGGCTTGTCGGGAATCAGGATGCGGACGTCCACGCCCCGCAGCGCCGCGAGCTGAAGCGCCGTGATGACCGGCAGGTCGGGGACGAAATAAGCGCTGGCGATCCAGATCCGCGACGCGGCCGTGTTGATCGCGTGCACGAACATCAGATTGGCGGTCTCGAATTCGTCGGCCGGTCCCGACGACACCAGCACCACCGGCAGGCGGCCGGCCGGCGAGGCGACAGGCGTCCAGCTCACGGCGGGGAGCGACCGGGTCGCCCAGTACCAGTCCTCCAGAAACGACAGCTGCGCGGCGAGAGCGGCCGGGCCTTCGATCCGGACGTGCGTGTCGCGCCAGTGTCCGAAGCGGGGGCTTCGGCCCATGTACTCGTCGCCGACGTTCAGGCCGCCGATCCACGCCACGCGACCATCCACGACAACGATCTTCCGGTGGTTGCGAAAGTTAATTTGAAAGCGGTTCTTCGGGCCCTGGCGTGTGTGGAAATCGTACACGCCGATGCCGGCGGCACGCAGCTCGGCCTTGTAGGCCTCCGGGAGGGCGTGGCTGCCCACCTCGTCGTACAGGAAGCTCACGCGCACGCCGGCCCGGGCCTTCTCGACGAGTCGCCGCTTCACGTCGCGCCCCAGCTCGTCGTCGTGGACGATGAAGAACTGGAAGAGGATGTAATCGCGCGCCGCCTCGATGCCCTCGAAGATGCTTCCGAAGGTGGCCGGCCCGTCCACCAGCAGCGTCACGTCGTTGCCGCTCAGAAACGGCAGGCCCGCCAGCTGTTCGGCGGCCCGCGCCGCGGGGCTCAGTTCCTCGGCCGGCGGCCGGAAGGTGGCCGTCGACGCGACCGCGTGGTCGGTCGTCTGTGCGATCTCGCGCAGCGCCTCGCGACGGGCCGCTGTGTAGCCGTGGAAGCGGCTGCGCCCGAGCACCCAGTACGCCGGCACCGCCACGTAGGGAAACGTGATGAGCGAGATGGCCCACGCGATCGCCCCCTGGGGGGTCCGCGTGCGCATGACCGCGTGAACGGACGAAACGACCCCGAGCGCGTGGGCCAGCGCCACGAGGAGGGCGATCATGTCGTCAGCCGAGGAATTGCATCCCGTGGAGCACGGAGAACACGATCGCGAGGAACGTCGCGAGCAGGCACGCGACTGCGAGCAGGAAGTGGTCGACCTTCTCGCGCGTGAGCGGATTCATCAGCGCGGACACGGCGTAGCCGCCCAGGAAGCCGCCGGCGTGCGCGTAGTTGTCCACGCCGGGCATGATGAGCCCGAAGATGAACAGGATGACGGCGTACTGGCCGGCCTGGCTCTTGATGAGACTGCTCCCGCTCACCCGCCCGTAGTGCCACATCGCGCCGAGCAGGCCGAAGATCGAGGCCGAGGCGCCCACCGTGAAGTCGGCACCGTGCAGCAGCGGGATCGGGAGGAACCGCAGGTAGACGCCCGCCGCCGAGCTGGCCAGGAAGCCGACGACCCCCGAGATCACGTAGATGACGACCGTGCGGGCCGGCCCGACCACCTCGGCGGAGACAGGGCCGAGCTCGCGGACCCAGAGCATGTTGAAGAGGATGTGCAGGAGACCGGCGTGCAGCCACGTGGCGCTCAGCACCGTCCACCACCGGCCCATGCCGAAGACCGGGAGCGCGCCGCTCGCGCCCAGCAGGAAGAGGGCCGTGGTCGAGGGCGAGAGGAACGTGAGGACGCCGCTGAACCCGATGTTGCCGCCCGACAGCAGCAGCGACAGGATGAAAACCACCGTCGAGCCGCCGATGACGATCGGCACGAAGCCCAGGTCGGCGCCCAGCGAGCGCAGCGCCGGGGCGAAGCCCCACATGCCGGGATTGCGCCGCCCGCAGTTGTAGCACTGCTCGTCGCGCACCCCGACGAGCGACCCGCACGAGGGACAGACGATCGATCCAGTGGTCTTGCGCGCGAACATGGCGTCAGATCATATCAGGACGGCCCAGCCGATGATGGCGCCGTAGAGGACGTGGGCGGCGAGGTTCACCAGGAACGTGTTGCGCCCGTAGTTCAGCATCAGGAAGCCCGGGGGCTCGAGCAGCGGCGTGTCGCGCGCCGACGATTCCGGTGTGCCCATGCGCGGATGGATCGACGGCAGCAGGACGTTGACCACGATAGTCGACATGAAGAGGGCGTGGAGCGCGCCCAGGAGCGCGCCGAAGGCCGGGCCGGCGCGGCCAACCAGCGCGAACACGGCGCCGTAGACGAGGGCGAACACGGTCCCGCTTCCCATGTGCAGGACGTAGCCCCAGACCTTCGCGCGCCGGCGATCGGCGGTCAGGGAGGTTCCGAGCAGGAACGGCAGGTCCATGCGCGTCACCCCGAGCTCGCTCGCGGCCCGCAGGACCGTCGCCAGCACGACGGTCCCGATCAGACCCCCCCCGAGCGACCGCCCGATCACGCCGGTCATCGGGCCTCCGCGTCGCGAATGGCGAGCGCCGCATCGATGAGCGACAGGTGCACGAGCGCCTGCGGGAAGTTCCCCAGGCTCTCGCCCGTCTCCGGATTCATCTCCTCGGCATAGAGACCGACGTCGTTGGCGCGCGCCACCAGCTCGTCCATGAGGTCAGCCGCCTCCTGGTGCCGCCGCGTGCGCGCCAGCGCCCCGGCCAGCCAGAACGAGCAGTTCAGGAAACACCCCTCCTGGCCCTGCACGCCATCCTCGCCCCGGTACCGGTACACGTAAGGGCCGCTCCGGAGCGAGCGGGAAATGGCGTCGATGGTCGACGCCAGCCGGGGCTCCGGGGCGTCGTAGCCGATGAAGGGCATCATCAGCAGGCTCGCGTCCACGTCGCGGTGGCCGGCGGCGCGCGTGTAGCTGGCGATCTCGTCGGACCAGCACTCGCGTTCGATGAAGTCGTGGATGGCCGAGGCCTCGCGCCTCCAGCGGTCGAGATGGTGCGCCGGCAGGTCACCCTCCCCGGCGAGCTGGATCGCGCGATCGAGCGCCACCCAGCACATGACCTTCGAGTGCGTGTAGGCCTGCGGCGCGCTCCGGCACTCCCAGATGCTCGAGTCGGGCTGGCGCCAGATGTCGCACACGAGATCCGCGATGCGGCCGAGAACGGCCCCCGTGTCACGATCGAGCCGCTGGTGGCCGTGCGCGAAGATCCAGGCGGTCTGGAGGAGGTCCCCGTAGATGTCGAGCTGCAGCTGTCCGAGCGCCGCGTTGCCGACGCGCACCGGACGCGATCCGCGATAGCCGGGAAGCGGAAGTTCGCGCTCGGCCGCGTTGGGCCCGCCGTCCAGGCGATAGAGCACGTGCAGCCGCGGCTCGGTGAGCGCGGTGGCCTGCATGAACCACCAGAACAGGGCCAGCGCCTCGTCACGGCAGCCGAGTCGCAGCAGCGCGCCCACCGCGTACGCCGAGTCGCGGATCCAGCAGAAGCGGTAGTCCCAGTTGCGGGCACCGCCGATCGCCTCGGGAAGGGACGTCGTCGGAGCCGCGACCGTCGCCCCCGACGGAGCGAAGATGAGCAGCTTCAAGACGAGGGCGCTTCGCACGACTTGGGCCGCCCACGGACCGTCGTAGTCGTGGGCCGCGGACCAGCCGCGCCAGAACTGCTCGGCCTCGACGAGCCGGCGCTCGACGCCCGCCCGCGCGGGCAGCACGAGCGGCTCGCCGTGCGCCGCGACGAGCGCCAGCGTCGAGCGGGTGCCCTCGCGGGCCGTGAACGACGCCTCTGCGCAGCCGCCGCGCCACGCCGGCGCGCCGGCATCCCAGTGCGCGACGCCCACCGCGCTCGTCCGCCACGTGGCGACCGGCACGCCGACCCGCCATTCCTCGCGCGGCGCGTGGGCGCCGTAGCCGAACCTCGGGGCGAAACGCCAGGTCATGGGCACCGATCCCGCCAGGCCCTCGATTTGCCGCACCAGTTCGCGCGCCGGTCCGAGGCGTTCGTCGAAGAGCGTCATCGCGTCGGTCACCCGGACGATGCCGTCGCCGGTCGTGAAGGTGGTCTGGAGGATGTTGGTCCGGGGCAGGTAGCTCCGGGTCGCCTCGAAAGGCACCGTGGGCCGGATCTCGAAGGTGCCGCCGCGTCCGGCGTCGAGCGTCGCGCCGAACACGCTCGGCGAGTCGAAATTGGGGAGACACAGCCAGTCGACGGCGCCGTCGCGCGCCACCAGCGCCGCGGTCCGTCCGTCGCCGATCAGCGCGTAGTCCGCGATCGGCGCATACCCCTCAACGCGCGCCATCGTCGCTAATCCCTGTCCTCCAGTTCTGCTCCCTCACCGCTCGCTCGAGCCGTCCCGGCTCCCGGCCGGCTACAGCGTTTTCGAGATCGATGTCGCCCCGAGATCGGCGTAGCCGCGAACCTTCAGGCCCGCCGCATGCGACGCCGACCCGAAGGTCGGCCGCTACACCGAAGCGAAAACCGCTCTAGTCCCTGTTCTTCGGCCGCATGTTCGCCGCGAGGATGCGCTTGCGCAGCCGGATGCTCGACGGCGTGACCTCGACGAGCTCGTCGTCGTTGATGAACTCGATGGCCTGCTCGAGGCCGAGGCGCCGGGGCGGGATCAGCCGGATGGCTTCGTCCGCGGTCGAGGCGCGCATGTTGGTCTGCTTCTTCTCCTTCGTCACGTTCACATCCATGTCGGCCGGACGGGCGTTCTCGCCGACGATCATGCCCTCGTAGACGGCCGTGCCCGGATCGATGAAGATCTCGCCCCGCTCCTGCAGGTTGGAGATCGCATAGGCCGTGGCGACGCCGGGACGATCGGCGACGAGCGCCCCGGTCGGCCGCGAGGGGATCGCGCCATGCCACGGCTCCCAGCTCGAGAAGAGGTGGTTCATGATCCCGGTGCCCTTGGTGTCGGTCATGAACGGCGAGCGGAAGCCGATCAGCCCGCGTGCGGGAATCCGGAACTCGAGGCGGACCCGGCCGCTCCCATTGTTCACCATCTTCGTCATGACGCCACGCCGCTCGCCGACCTGGGCGATCACCACGCCCTGGTAGTCCTCGGGCACGTCGATGATCAGCTCCTCGACCGGCTCGCGGATCGCGCCGCCCATCTCCTTCGTGACGATGTCGGGACGCGAGACCTGCAGCTCGTAGCCCTCGCGCCGCATCATCTCGATGAGGATCGACAGCTGCAGCTCGCCCCGCCCGATGACCTTCATCTGTTCCGGGCTGTCGGTGGGCTCCACGCGAATGGAGACGTTGCCCACGAGCTCGCGCTCGAGGCGATCGCGGAGCTGGCGCGAGGTCACGAACTGCCCTTCCCGGCCGGCCATCGGCGAGGTGTTGACGCCGAAGATCATCGACACGGTGGGCTCGTCGATCGCGACGGGCGGGATGACCACCGGACGCTCGGCGTCGGCGATCGTCTCGCCGATCGTGATGTCCTCGATGCCCGCGAGACAGACGATGTCGCCCGCCGCGGCCCCCTCGATCTCGACGCGCTTGAGGCCCTCGAACGCATAGAGCTTCGTCACCCGCGTCGGCTGCAGGCGTCCGTCGAGCTTGCAGACCGCGACGGCGTCGCCGATCCGGACGCGCCCGTTGACGATGCGGCCGATCGCGATACGGCCGACGTAGTCGCTCGAATCGAGGTTGGCCACGAGCATCTGCAGCGGCGCGTCCGGGTCGCCCGCCGGCGGCGGAACGTGCTCGAGGATGGCGTCGAAGAGCGGCCGCAGGTCGACGCCAGGCACATCGGCGGCCGGGCTCGCCGTCCCCGCCTTCGCGTTGGTGTACAGGACCGGGAAGTCGAGCTGATCGTCGGTCGCGTCGAGATCGATGAACAGGTCGTAGATCTCGTTCAGCACCTGGGCCGGCCGCGCGTCGGCGCGATCGATCTTGTTGACGACGAGAATCGGCGGCAGCCCGCGTTCGAGCGACTTGCGGAGCACGAAGCGCGTCTGCGGCAGCGGCCCCTCCGAGGCGTCCACGAGGAGCATGACCCCGTCGACCATGGACAGCGTCCGCTCGACCTCGCCGCCGAAGTCGGCGTGTCCGGGGGTGTCGACGATGTTGATGAGCACGTCCTGGTAGTGCACGGCCGTGTTCTTGGCGAGGATGGTGATCCCGCGCTCGCGCTCGAGGTCGGTGTTGTCCATCGCCCGCTCGGCCACACGCTCGTTCGCGCGGAACGTGCCGCTCTGGTGCAGCAGCGCGTCCACCAGGGTCGTCTTGCCGTGGTCGACGTGGGCGATGATGGCGATGTTGCGGCGGAGTGGATTGGCCACGCGGTGGCTGGTGGTCGGTGAAGGCACGCTGTCGGCGCGGAAAGACATTCTCTAAGTATAGGGGGGCGCGCCGGAAGCCGGCGAATGGGCGTGTGATTTAATTACCGTCGCTCGATGCACGCCCTCCGCGCGCGCCCCCGCCTGGCTGCCTTTCTTCTCTTCGCGGCGCTGGCCGTGGTCCACACGTGGCCGCTCGCCGCCGCGCCGGGACGGCTGTCACGGAACGACAACGCCGACACGACGCTCAACGAATGGACCCTCGCGTGGATCGCCCACCAGCTCCCGCGCGACCCGGCGCACCTGTTCGACGCCAACATCTTCTACCCCGAGCGCGACACGCTCGCCTATTCGGAGCTGCTGCTGCCGCCGGCGCTGGCCGGCGCGCCGCTCGCGTGGCTGGGCGCGTCTCCGGTGCTCGTCTACAACGTCCTGCTCATCGCCGGGCTCGCGTTCAGCGGCTGGGCCGGGTGCCTCCTGGTCTGGCGCTGGACCGGCGACCTCGCGGCGGGCACGATCGCGGGAACGATCCTCGCCTTCAACGCCCACACCCTCACGAGACTGCCCCAGCTCCAGGCGCTGCACGTCGAGTTCATTCCGCTGGCGCTGCTCGCCTTCGACGCCCTGCTCGCGCGGCCGAGCCGGCGCCACGCCGTGTGGCTGGGCGTCTGGATCGCGCTCCAGGGGACCACCTCCTACTACGGCTTCGTGTTCCTCCTCACGGCCCTCGCCGCGGGCGCGCTCGTCCGCGCCCGTGAGTGGACCGGGCCCGCGTTCCGGCGCGCCGCGGCCGGCGTCGGCCTCGCCGCGGCCCTCGCGGCGGTCCTGCTCACGCCGTTCCTTCTGCCCTATATCGGCACCGGCCAGGTCCGGCCGCTCGAGGAAGTGGCCCGCTACTCGGCATCCTGGGGCGACTACCTCGCCTCCCCCGCCCGCGTGCACTTCGCCGTGTGGAGCGCGCGCTGGTTCGGCGGATCGGCGGCGCTCTTTCCGGGGGTCGTCGCGCTCGCGCTGGCGCTGCTGGCCATCGTGTGGGGCATCCCCTTCCGCGACCGGCGGGCGCGGATGGCGCTGGCCTTCGGCGTCGCGGGCGTGGCGCTCTCCTTCGGACCGGGGCTGCCCGGCTACCGCCTGCTCTACCGGATCGCGCCGCCGCTCTGGGGCATCCGGAATGCCGCCCGCTTCGGATTCCTCGCGACCATCGCGGCCGCCATTCTCGGGGGCTTCGCGGTCGCGCGCCTGCGCGAGCGGCACCGCGGCGCCCGCTGGCTGCCCGCCGTGACGGTGCTGATCCTCGCGCTCGCGAACCTCGATGCGTTCTCGGCGCCGATCGACTACGCCCCGACAGCGCCCGTCGCGCCGATCTTCGCCCGGCTGCGACAGTCGGATGCCGTCGTCGCGGAATTTCCCTTCTATCCGCCCGACCGCGTGTTCCACAACGCGGATTACATGCTCGACTCGACGGCGCACTGGCGTCCGATGCTGAACGGGTACAGCGGCCTGACGCCGCGCAGCTACGTGGCGCACTACGACGCGCTGCGCGGTTTTCCCGACGGCCGCGCGATCGCCGCCCTTCGGGCCGCCGGCGTCACGCACGTGTTCGTGCACTTCGCCCTGCTCGACGACTGGACCGCCCCAGGCACGTCGGACGCCGTCCGGCGATCGCCCGACCTGCGGCTCGTCGCCGAAGAAGGCGGTGTGGGTCTCTATCGGGTGGCGCCCCAGCGCGCGGGGAACTGACGGCCGGCCCCAGCGCAAACCCGTTGTGGCCGTCCCGAGGCCAAGGTAGATTGTTGGTGTACCACCCGCCGTGCAGACCGGGCACCCGCCAGGGGTGGAGCGCCGTCGTTGCGTGCGACCCACGTCTCTGGATGGAGGAACATTGGCGCCCCTCCCGCTCGATATTTCCGGGCTGTCCCGCACAGAACGCCTGCGCCTGATTGAAGCGCTCCGCGACAGCCTCGATCCCGCCGATCTTCTGCCAACAGGCCCGCCGCCGGGCCCGGCGTTGGCTCACGACGCACTGCGCGCCTCGGAGCGACGCTACCGCCGGCTCTTCGAATCCGCCAAGGACGGCATCCTGATCCTCGACGCCGAGACGGGGATGATCGTGGACGTGAATCCGTTCCTGATCGAGCTGCTCGACTACTCACGCGAGGAAATCCTCGCCAGGCATGTGTGGGATCTGGGCTTCCTCCGCGACGTCATTGCCAACCAGGCCAACTTCCTGGAGCTGCGCGAGAAAGGATTCGTTCGCTACGACGACAAGGCGCTCGAAACCCGCGGCGGCGAACGCGTGGAGGTCGAGTTCGTCAGCAACGTGTACCAGGTGAACGATCACCGTGTGATCCAGTGCAACATCCGGGACGTCACGGACCGCGCACGGATGAACGCGGCGCTCCAGGCTTCGCTCCGCTTGACCGAGCAGATCATCAACGCGCTCCCAGCGCGAGTGTTCTGGAAGGACACGGATCTGACCTACATCGGCTGCAATCGACTCTTCGCCAGCGACGCGGGCCTCAGCGCTCCCGCTGAGATCGTCGGAAAGAGCGACTACCAGCTGGCGTGGAGCGAGCAGGCGGCCGCGTATCGCGCGGACGACCGCCAGGTGATCGAGAGCGGCCAGGCCAAGCTGCTCATCGAAGAACCGCAGACGACGCCGGAGGGACACACCATCACGCTGCTCACGAGCAAGGTGCCGCTGCACGACGCCAGTGGGGCGATCATCGGTATTCTTGGAACGTATCTCGACATCACGGCACTGAAGCGGGCGGAAGCCTCGGAAGCCCGGTTGGCGACGGCGGTCAAGCAGGTCGCCGAGGCGATCATGATCACCGACGCCCAAGGTTCCATCGTCGACGTCAATCCGGCGTTTGAAGTCTCGTCCGGATACACCCGTGACGAAGTGATTGGCCGCAACCCCCGGATGCTGAAGAGCGGCAAGCACGATGCGGCCTTCTACCGCCGGATGTGGTCGGTGCTGACGGACGGACACGTGTGGCGCGGTCGACTGACGAACCGGCGCAAAGACGGCACCCTCTACGACGAGGATGTCAGCATCTCTCCCATTCACAGCACCGACGGGACAACCGTCAACTTCGTGGCCGTCAAGCGCGACGTCACCGCCCAGGAGCGGCTGGAGGCCCAGCTGCGGCGCAGCCAGCGCCTGGAGAGCATCGGCACGCTCGCCGGCGGAGTCGCCCACGACCTCAACAACGCGCTCGCGCCGATCCTCATGGCGACCGAGCTGCTGCGGCTGGAGCTCCCCGGCACGGCGCTCGACGATCTCAATCTGATCGAGGCGGGCGCCCGGCACGGCGCCGACCTGGTCAAACAGCTGCTGCACTTCGCCCGAGGCGCCGAGGGCGAGCGCTTGCCGGTCGAGCTGAAGACGGTGTGCGGCGAGATGGAACGGCTGATCCGGCACACGTTTCCCAAGAGCATCACGCTGCGGATCGATTGCCCGGCGGATCTCCCCCCGATCCTGGGCGACGCGACGCAACTGCATCAGGTGCTGCTCAACCTGTGTCTCAACGCACGCGACGCCATGCCCCAGGGCGGTCAACTGTCCATTCATGTGAGACCGCAGCACATCGACGCCACCCCGGACAACCAGGCCCTCGGCCTGAAGCACGGCCCCTATGTGGTGTTGCGCGTGACGGACACCGGCACTGGCATCCTGCCGGAGGATCTCGACCGCATCTTCGATCCATTCTTCACCACCAAGACGTCCGACAAGGGTACGGGCCTCGGCCTCTCCACGACGCTCGGCATCGTCAAAGGCCATCACGGCTTCATCCGGGTGTATTCCAACCTGGGCCACGGCTCGACGTTCGCGGTCTATCTGCCGGTTCCCGACACTCTTCGCGACAGCAACGCGGGCGATGCCACAGTGCCGCCCGCGATCGACTCCACGTTCCGCGGACACGGCCAGACGATTCTCGTGGTGGACGACGAGGCCTCGATACGCGACATCCTGCGCAGGGTGCTGACGAGGCTGGACTTCAGAGTGGTGAGCGCCTCGGACGGCACCAGCGCGCTACGTGCCGTATCCGAGCAGCCGGCGGGGCTGGCGGCGATCATCACCGACCTGCACATGCCGGGGCTGGGCGGCATTTCCTTTCTGCGACTCGTCCGAAAGCGGCTGCCCGAGGCGGCGATCATCGTCGTGAGCGGCCTGGTGGGAGAGTCGGAGAGACAGCAACTGGCGCAGATCGGCGTCGGCACAGTGGTCAACAAGCCGTTCACGCAGGCAGAGCTCGTCGGAGCCCTGCAGGCGGTTCTTGTCAGTTGAACGTTCGTCGGTCGCTGGAACGATGAAGGTGGTCCAGAAGCGTCCGGCCGAATTGCGGTGCGGGACGGGATCGCGGGCGAGCAGGGCCGCCTTGAACAGCGAGGCCGAGGGAAGATCAGAAGATCGGATGCAGGTTCGTGAAGAGCGCCAGACACAGCGGGTAGAACATCGCGAACGCCACGAGCACGGCCGTCGCAGCCCGGCGGGAGGGCCAGCCGGCGAGCCAGATGAAGGCGGGGAACAGAACGGAGCAGTAGCGGCCGATCCCCTCGAACACGCCCGAGGACAGCGGCAGCCAGAGGCTGGCGAGCACGAACAGGCCGTAGGCGGCCCCGAGGCGCCACCAGATGAACGGCACGGCGAGCGCGAAGAGAATCCCTGCCCCGCCGTTCAGCAGGTCGTAGGGCGCCATGCGATCGCCGGACAGGTACTCGTAGGGATGCGTCGCCAGGCGGGCGAGCAGGCGCAGCGGCTCGGTCCACGGCGCGCCGCCGGGGTGGTACCCCCAGCGCTGAATCGTCGCCGCCCACTCGAGCGGGTTGCCGGTCAGCCAGTAGATATAGGCGGAGTACGCGCCGATTCCCGACGCCACCAGGGCCAGCGCGAGGAGCACACGAACGACCTGCTGACGCTCGAACCGCTCCGACTGCAAGTGCCGCCACCCGATCCAGGCGAGCGCAGGCAGGATGAGGATCCCGTTGACCCGTGTGGCCGTCGCCAGCCCTCCAGCCACTCCGCCGAGCAGCCATCGCCGCGTGCGGAATGCGTAGAAGGCGCTGACGACGAAGAACAGGAACGTCGACTCCGTGTAGACCACGCCGAAGAAGAAGGCGAAGGGAAAGATCGCCGCGAGCAGGACCGCGCGTTCGGCCCGCTCCGCATCGAGATCGAGGCGGGCCAGCTTGTAGAGGACGACCATCGCCCCGATGAACATGGTCCAGGACACGACGATCCCGCCGAGGAAGAAGTCCGACGGCTGGGGGCCGAACAGCCGGCCGACGTACCGGACGAGCAGCGGGTAGACCGGGAAGTACGCGATGTTGCTGCGCCCTCCGGGCACGTAGTCGTACCCGAGCCGCGCGATCGGGATGTACCACCCCGAGTCGTACCGTGCGAAGGCGTCCCAGAACAGGTCGGTGTGACCGAAGACGGTGAACTGCTCGGGCTGGGCGAGAGGGAACCAGACGTTCACCAGCAGCGCCAAGCCGGCCGAGACGAGACGGAAGGCGAGCGCCAGGGCTCCGATGCGAAGCACGGTCCCCAGCTGCCGGGGACGTCGCGACGGGGATGGGCACATGGCTGGTCGGCAGGCGCTCGTGGGGTCGGGGCTCGGGCGTCTGGCGTCGGTCGTCCTACGGCCTCGGCAGCATGTCGTCGCGCATGGCAGCCTGGTACGCGAAGGATGCCATGACGATCGCAGCCTGGCTGATGTCGTCGACGTTCAGGCGCTCGGGCGTGTCCATGTTCGTGTGGTGCGTGCGGATGTCGTAGTTGTCGTAGTCCTGGACCGGGTTGAATCCGGGGACGCCGGCCTCGATGAAGCTCAGGTGGTCGGTCGAACCGACGCTCTCGATCGTGTTCTTCCGCGCGCCCAGATCCTTCAACGGCGCCAGCCACGCGTCGAAGATCGGCGCCACCCTCGGCATGTCCTGATCGAAGAAGCCGTAGATCTTGCCCGTGCCGTTGTCGATGTTGAAGTACACGTCGAACTTCTCGCGGGCGGCGCGGTTGGCGTCGCCGGCGAGGTGCTGCTTCACCCAGGCCCGCGATCCCAGCAGGCCCTGCTCTTCGCCGCTCCAGAGCGCCACGCGAATCGTCCGCCGCGGCCTGACGCCGGATGCCTTCAGGATCCGCATCGCCTCCACGACCGTCGTCGCGCCGTCGGCGTTGTCGGTCGCCCCGACGCCGGCGTGCCACGAGTCGAGATGGCCGCCGATCATCACGACCTGGTCGCCGAGGACCGGGTCGGAGCCCGGCAACTCGGCGATGACGTTCAGCGCGTTGCCGTCCCCCGGGTAGAACCGCGTCTTCACGTTCACGCGCAGCTTCACCGGCACGCCGTCCTGCAGCAGGCGGACGATCATGTTGTAGTGTTCGGCGCTGAGCGTGAGCGAAGGGGGCGCCCCGGGGCCCTGGTCGCGCCCGGTCACGAACACGGTCCCGTGCTCTCCGGCACTCGGCTTCAACAGGACCCCCGCGCCGGCCTGGCTCAGCGTCTGCGCGATCCGCTGGGCGGGCGTGGGTCCACGGCCCCGGCCTGCGTTGCCGCGGCCGCGGTTGCCGACCGACGTCGCGTAGTCGGCCGAGCGCGCCACGTAGCCAGGCGCCGTCGGCTGCGGGCGATCGCGACGGACGAAGTTCGACATCGGCGGCTGCGTCAGCACGATCGCGCCCTTCAACTGCGAGGCGAGCGCCTCCACGTCCTCGGGCGACTTGCCGCCGATGTACACGGGAGCGGCCAGGATCTCGCCGCTGGTCGCGTTCGACCAGCCATCGGCGTATGCGATGAGCGGCATGTACCGCGGCTCGACCATCTCGACGGTCAGCTGCTCCAGCTCCCAGCCCCGGCCGAACTTCCACGGCTCGACGTGTACGTTCGACAGGCCGTAGGCCTGCAGCCGGTCCCGCATGTACTCGGACGCGCGGACCTGCGCCGGCGACATCGTGAGGCGCGGGCCGATCCGGGTGGTCAGCATGTCGAAGACCGGGGCGACTTGCGAGTGCACCAGGCCCTCGGCCCGAATCTTCGCCAGCGCGTCGGCGACGGGGTCGGCCTGTCCGGCGAGCGTGATGCCGAGCGCGGCGGCGATGACGCCGGCCGTCAGGAGTCGTCTGGCCACGGGACCTCCAATGCTGGATGCGGATGGTAGCGCACACAGGCACCCGGCACCAGCACCTTGGCACCCGGCCCCCGGCCCCCGGCACGAGCACCTCGGCACCCGGTGCCCGGAACCCGGCACCCGTTGCTAGAGCTTCACGCGCTGCAGCCGGAGCGAGTTGCTGATGACCGACAGGGAGCTGAGCGTCATCGCCGCGCTCGCCCAGATCGGGCTGATGAGGAGGCCCACGAAGGGATAGAGCACGCCGGCCGCTACGGGCACGCCGATCGAGTTGTAGATGAAGGCCAGGAACAGGTTCTGGCGGATGTTCCGGAGCGTCGCCCGCGACAACCGGCGCGCCCGGACGAGCGCGCGCAGGTCGCCCTTGATGAGCGTCATCCCGGCGCTCTCCATCGCGACGTCCGTTCCCGTGCCCATGGCGATCCCGACCGTCGCCGCCGCGAGCGCCGGGGCGTCGTTGATGCCGTCGCCGGCCATCGCCACGCGGTGTCCCTGCTGCTCGATGTCGGCGACGATCGCGCGCTTGTCGCCGGGGAGCACCTCGGCATGTACCTCGTCGATGCCCAGCCGCCGCGCGATCGCCTGCGCGGTCGTGCGGTTATCGCCGGTCAGCATGACGATGCGCAGGCCGTCGGCCTTGAGCGCCGCAAGCGCCTCCGGCGTCGTCGCGCGCACCGGATCGGCGACCGCGACGAGTCCTGCCAGACCGCCGTCCACGGCCACGAAGAGCACCGTGGCACCGTCACCGCGCAGGGCGTCCGCCCGGGCGGCGAGCGGCGCGGCGTCGGCGCCGCGCGCGCGCACCGAGATCGAGATTGCCGAGGGCGACGGCACGGCCCAGCACACGGCCGGTCACACCCTGCCCCGTCGTCGAGTGGAAGTCGCTGACCGACGGCACGGTGAGCTGGCGCGCCTCGGCGGCCGCGACAATCGCCGCGGCGAGCGGGTGCTCGCTGCCCCGCTCGACGGCGGCCGCGAGACGCAGCACGTCGTCGGCCTCCCAGCCGGACGCGGGCTCCACGGCCGAGACCTGGGGGTGCCCCGCGGTCAACGTCCCCGTCTTGTCCACGACGAGCGTGTCGACGCGGCTCAACTGCTCGAGCGCCTCGGCATTGCGAATGAGGACGCCCGCGTGCGCTCCGCGGCCGGTGCCGACCATGACCGCCATCGGCGTCGCCAGGCCGAGGGCACACGGGCACGCGATGATGAGCACGGCCACCGCGTTGACGAGCGCGACGGCGAACCGCGGCGACGGTCCCCAGAGGCTCCAGACGATGAAGGTCAGAATCGCGGACGCGACGACCGTGGGGACGAAGTAGGCGGCGATCAGGTCCGCCAGCCGCTGAATCGGCGCGCGCGTGCGCTGCGCCTCACTCACCATCTGGACGATCTGCGCGAGCAGCGTGTCCTGTCCGACCCGCTCGGCCCGCATCGTGAACGTGCCGGAGGCCGCGATGGTGGCCCCGATCACGCGGTCGCCCGGACGCTTCTCGACGGGCACGGGCTCGCCGGTGACCATCGACTCGTCCACCGCCGAGCCGCCCTCCAGCACGACACCGTCGACCGGCACTTTCTCGCCGGGGCGCACGCGCACGACGTCGCCGACCCGGACGTCGGAGAGCGGCACGTCCTCCTCGCGCCCGTTCTGGAGACGCCGCGCCGTCTTCGGCGCCAGCCCGAGCAGTTCGCGCAGGGCGTGGCCGGTGCGCTGGCGGGCGGTAATCTCGAGCACCTGGCCAACGAGCACCAGCACGATGATCATGACGGTGGTGTCGAAATACGTCTCGACCGCGCCGCCGCTGCGGAAGCCCGCGGGGAAGATGCCGGGCGCGACCGTCGCCACGGTGCTGTACACGTACGCCGCGCCGACGCCCAGGCCGATCAGCGTGAACATGTTCGGGCTCCGGTTCACGAACGACGCCCACATCCGCTCGAAGAACGGCCGCCCGCACCACAGCACGACCGGCGTCGCCAGCGCCAGCGAGACCCAGTTCGTCAGCGACGCCCCGAAGGTGCGGCTGATGCTGCCGCCGGTCGCCATGTCGCCCATGGCGAGGAGGAACACCGGCACGCCGAGCAGGATCCCCACCCGCAGGCGGCGCGTCATGTCGACGAGCTCCGGGTTGGGCCCTTCGTCGACCTGCGGCATCATCGGCTCCAGCGCCATCCCGCACTTGGGACAGGCGCCGGGATGATCGCTGATCACCTCGGGGTCCATCGGGCACGTGTAAAGGGCACCGGGCGCCTCGCGCCGGGCGCCGGGTGCTGGTGCCTGGTGCGTGGTGCCGGGTGCCGGGCGCGGGGTGCCGGGCGCCAGGTACTTCTCTGGGTCTGCCGTGAACTTGGCGACGCAGCCCTTGGAACAGAAATAGTATGTCCGCCCGTGGTGCGCGGCGCTGCCAGCAGCGCGGGCCGGATCTACCCACATCCCACAGACCGGATCGAGGACCGTGGCCGGGGCCGCCGCGGGCGCCTGCGGCGTCGGCTCGCGGCCAGTTGAGACGTACCGGTCCGGATCGGCCGCGAACTTCGCGACGCAGCCCTTGCAGCAGAAATGGTAGGTCGTCCCGTCGTGCTCGACCGTGCCCGCCGCCCGCGCGGGGTCGACCTGCATGCCGCAGACGGGATCGGTAACGCTCACGGGGGTCTCCTTATGGGGCTCTCGGCTCTCGGCTCCTGGCTCTCGGCTCTGGGCTCTGGGCTCTCGGCTCTCGGCTCTGGGCTCTCGGCTCTCGTCTCTCGGCTCTCGGCTCTCGGCTCTGGGCTCTCGGCTCCGGACTCTCGGCTCTGGGCTCTGGGCTCTGGGCTCTGGCAAGCGGCGATGTCCCGGTGCAATCGTGGCCTGCCCGGAGCCCGGCGCGGAGAGCCCTTCCTGCTATTGTGCCAAATCGGTCAACCGGGCGGACGGCCCGGCACCGGACGGGTCAGAAGCCGCTGAGGTGAGCGGACTGGATGCGCTCGCGCGTGCGGGCGGCAGCGTCGGGCGGGCCGATGAAGACACCCTGGCCGAGGTCGCAGCCGAGCGTCACGAGGCGATCCCGGATCGCCTGGCTCTCCACGCCCTCGGCCACGACCGTCAGCCCGAGGTTGTGCGCGAGGTCGATGATCGACCGGACGATCACCTCGTCGGCTCCCGCGCCGAGTCCCGTCACGAACGACTTGTCGATCTTGAGCGCGTCGACGGGCAGCCGACGCAGGTAGCTCAGCGACGAGTAGCCGGTCCCGAAGTCGTCCACGACGAGGCGGACGCCGGTCGCGTGCAGGCGCTCGAGGCACGCCAGTACGCGGGTCGGGTCGGAGACGATGACGTTCTCCGTGATCTCCAGGGTGACGTCGGTGCCGGATGCGCCGTGCCCGCCGACCACCTCCTCGACCCGCCGCCCGAAGTCGGGGTCGCGAAGGCTGCGCGGCGACACGTTGATCGCGACGTTCATGGGGAGACCCGCCCCGCGACGAGGCCAGGCGTCGAGGCCGTGATCGAGCGCGAGGATCGTGAGGCGGTCGATGAGTCCCGTCTGCTCGGCGAGCGGAATGAACGATGCGGGCATCAAGCGGCCCATGGTCGGATGGTTCCAGCGCACGAGCGCCTCGACGCCGACGGGCAGGCCGGTCCGCAGGCTGGCGATCGGCTGATAGTCGAACGAGAACTGCCGGGTCGCCAGGCCGTGCCGCAGGTCGTTGACCAGCACGGCCCGCTGCTGCTCGCGCTGGTCGCGCGCCGGGCAGTACAGCTTGTACGCGCAGCCGTCGGTCCTGGCCGCATACATCGCGGCGTCGGCGTTCTGCACGAGGGCGTCCGCGTTCGCCCCGTGGAACGGATAGACGGCAATGCCGATGCTCGCCTGGATGGTGAGCGCACGTCCGTCCACGACGAACGACCGGTCCATCTCGTGCAGCAGCTTGCCGGCGACGCGCTCGGCCTGATCGTGACTCGCGGTGGGGAGGACGATCGCGAACTCGTCGCCGCCGAGGCGGGCGACGGTATCGCCCTCGCGCCCGGCCTCGCGCAGCCGCGCCGCGACCTGCTCCAGGATCTGGTCGCCCGCATAGTGGCCCAGGGTGTCGTTGACGTTCTTGAAGCCGTCCAGGTCCAGCAGCAGGAGCGCCAGCGACCGATCCTCGCGGGAGGCGAGCCGGATCGCCTGCTCGAGCCGGTCCCTCAGCAGCCGGCGGTTCGGCAGATCCGTGAGCGGATCGTGGTAGGCCAGGTGCGCCAGCCGCTCTTCGGCCCGGGTGCGTTCGCGGCGGACGGCCGCCTCGCGCAGCTCCCGCTCGACGGCGGGCAGCAGGCGTTTCAGGTTCCCTTTGATGATGTAGTCGTGCGCGCCCTCGTGCATCGCGGCCACGGCCGTCTCTTCGCCGATGGTGCCCGACACGAAGATGAACGGCATGTCGGTCCCGCGCTCGCGCACGGCCCGCAGCGCGGCCGTACCGCTGAAGCCCGGCATCGTGAAGTCTGCGATCGCCAGATCCCAGGGCTCCTCGAGGGCGGCCGCGAGCGCGTCGGCGCTCGCGATGCGCGCCGCGTACACGTCGTATCCCCCTCCGACGAGAGCATTCACGACGAGCTCGGCGTCTTCGGGCGAATCCTCGATGAGCAGCAATCGGAGCGGACGGGCCACGGACACCCCCGATCTCGCGTACTCGCTTCAAGATCGCTGCCAGAGGGGATACCGCCAGGAACGTGCGCGAATCCTCGCGCAACTGCACGCCCGCTGACGATTCTGCAGGCGCGGCCGCAGAATTGACATCGGCGGGGCGTGCGGGGCCGATGGCGGGCGCGGCGGATCAATGCACGCCGCGCGAACGCTGCAGCGCCGACGGGTCGGCGCCGAGGCGACGAATCGCGATCTCCCACATGCGCTCGGGCGGCGTCTCGAAGATCAGATCGCGGTCGATCTCGCTGAGGAGCCACGCCGAGTCGTGCAGCTCGGCGTCGAGCTGGCCGGGGCCCCACCCCGCGTAGCCGACGACGAGGCGTGTCCGCGGCGGCGGCGACGGCTCGAGCATCCGCCGCAGCAGCTCGGGCGACGTGGAGAGATACAGGCCGTTCGCGATCCGGACACCGAGCGCCCGGTCGGCGTCGTTCGGCTCCTCGCCCACCAGCATCCAGCTCCGGTACGGCTCGACCGGGCCTCCCACCCAGACCTGCAGGTCGTGATCCGCGCTGACGAGCTCCCGTGTCTCGGTCGACTCCCCCGCATCGTCGGACCGGGTCTCGAGCTCGACGACGAAGCGCCCCGAGGTGACGAGCGGCCGGTTGACGACCAGCCCGAAGGCGCCGTCCTCGCTGTGTTTGCAGAGCAGGACCACCGTCTGCTTGAAGTTCGGGTCGACGAGCTGGGGCATCGACAGCAGGAGCACCGGAGCCAATGACGGCATGACAGACCTCTACGGGCGGCGAGCGGCGGCATTCGCGAGCGCGATGCGCAGGTTGCGACGCAGGGTCCCCAGCGTCGCCCGCGCCATCGCGCTCCGCTCGAGGCCGGTCGCCAGCTCCTCATCCCCAGTGTGCCAGAGATCGGCCACGCGGCGCGCGTCCCAGATCGGTCTCGGCTGCCACGCCGGGTCGGCCGTCGTCGGCGCCTGCGCGTTCCACGGGCAGACCTCCTGGCAGACGTCGCAGCCGTAGACGTGGGTGCCCACGGCCTTCTGCCATTCCGGCGGCAGCTCCGCCTGGTGCTCGATCGTCAGGTAGGAAATGCACTTGCGGGCGTCGAGGACGCCGGGCTCGACCAGCGCGCCCGTCGGACACGCCTCGAGGCACAGCGTGCAGTTGCCGCACTGGTCGGGCAGCGGCGCATCGGGTCGCAGAGGCAGGGAGCAGATGATCTCGCCGAGCAGGATGAAGGACCCGAGACGCGGATTGATCGTGCAGGTGTTCCTGCCCGTCCAGCCGATGCCCGCGCGGGCGGCGTAGACGCGTTCCTGGACGGGGCCCTGATCCACGTACGCCCGCGCCTCGAACGCCTCGGGCGAGGTGTCGCGCATCCATTCGACGAGGGCGTCCAGGCGCAGGCGGATCACGTCGTGATAGTCGTCGCCCCACGCGTAGCGCGCGACGTGGGCCCGCGACGGATCGTCGCACTCGGTCGAGAACGGCCGGTCGGTATGGTAGAGGGTCGCCGTGACGATGACGGACTGCGCCGACGGCAGCACGCGGCGGACGTCCGCCCGCTGGCGGGCCGATCGCCGCAGGTAGGCCATCGCGCCGTGATGGCCGCGGTCCAGCCAGGTCGACAGGAAGCGCAGCTCCGGGTGATCGCCCGCGGGCGCAATCCCGCAGGCGTCGAAGCCCAGCTCGGCGGCCCTGGCCTTGACGGCCTCGGGCGTCACTTCCCGGCGAGCTGACGCAGCACGTACGGCAGGATGCCGCCGTGGCTGAACGCCACGAGCTCCTCCGGGGTGTCGATGCGCGCCACGGCGTCGAAGGCGATCGTACCGCCGTCGCCCGTGGCCTGGACGGTCAGCCGGGCCCGCGGGGCCAGTCCGCTCGCGATCCCCGCGATCGCGTAGCGCTCGCGCCCGGTCAGCTTGAGGCTCGCCGCGGTGGCGCCGTCGGCGAACTCGAGGGGCAGGACGCCCATGTTGACCAGGTTGCTGCGGTGGATCCGCTCGAAGCTCTCGGCGATGACGGCGCGCACGCCGAGCAGGGCGGCGCCCTTGGCCGCCCAGTCCCGCGACGATCCCGAGCCGTATTCCTTCCCCGCGATCACCAGGAGCGGCACGCCGGTCTGCTGGTAGCGCATCGCGGCGTCGAAGATCGTCATGACGCCGCCGTCGGGCTGGAACGTCGTCCAGCCGCCCTCGGTGCCGGGCGCGAGCTGGTTGCGCAGGCGGACGTTGGCGAAGGTGCCGCGCATCATCACTTCGTGGTTTCCGCGCCGTGCGCCGTAGGAGTTGAAGTCCTTGGGGTCGACGCCGTGGTCGATCAGGTACTTCCCGGCGGGGCTGTCCTTCTTGATCGATCCGGCCGGCGAGATGTGATCGGTCGTGATGCTGTCGCCCAGCAGCGCCAGCACGCGTGCCGCGGTGATGTCGGCGAGCGGCGCCGGCGTCGCCGTCAGGTTCTCGAGGAACGGCGGCCGGCGCACGTACGTCGAGTGCGGATCCCAGGTGAACCGCTCGCCCGCCGGCACGTCGAGCGAGCGCCACCGTTCGTCGCCGCTGAAGACGTCGGCGTACTTGCGCTGGAACATCTCCGAGGTCACCGCGCTCAGCATCGTCTGCTGGATCTCGGCCTGCGTCGGCCAGATGTCGCGCAGGTAGACGGGCGTGCCGTCCGACCCGATGCCGAGCGCGTCCTTCGTCAGATCGACGTTCAGGCTGCCCGCAATCGCATAGGCGACCACCAGCGGCGGCGAGGCGAGGTAGTTCGCGCGGACCTGCTGCTGGATGCGCCCCTCGAAGTTCCGGTTGCCGCTCAGGACCGAGGCGACGACGAGCTGGCGCGCATCGACCTCCTCGGACACTTCTTCGGGCAGCGGTCCGCTGTTGCCGATGCAGGTCGTGCAGCCGTAGCCGACCAGGCTGAACCCGAGCCGGTCGAGGTACGGCTGGAGACCCGACTTCGCCAGGTACTCGGTGACGACCTTCGAGCCGGGGGCCAGGCTCGTCTTGACCCACGGCCGCCGCGTCAGCCCGCGCTCGACGGCTTTCTTCGCGACGAGGCCCGCGCCGATCATCACGCTGGGGTTCGACGTGTTGGTGCAGCTCGTGATCGCCGCGATCACGACCGAGCCGTGCTCGAGCTGCTGCGCGGCGCGCGGGAGCACGGCGACGCCACCCTCGCCCGCCATGCGCGCGCCGTTGGCCGCCGCTCCCGGATCGGGCTTCTTCGTAGCCGACAGCGACGCGAGCGCGCCGTGGAAGCCCGCTTTCACCGCCGACAGGGCGACGCGGTCCTGCGGACGCCGCGGCCCGGCCAGGCTCGGCTCGATCGTCGCCAGATCCAGCTCGATGACGTCGGTGTAGACCGGCTCCGGCGCCTCGGGCGACCGGAACAGCCCCTGCGCCTTCGCGTACGCCTCGACCAGACGGATGCGATCCGCGTCGCGGGCGGTGAGCCGCAGGTAGTCGAGCGTCATCGCATCGATCGGGAAGATCGCGATCGTCGAGCCGTACTCGGGGCACATGTTGCCGAGCGTCGCCCGGTCCGCGATCGTCAGGTGCTCGAGGCCCGATCCGAAGAACTCCACGAACTTGCCCACCACGCCCTCGCGACGCAGCCGCTCCGTGATCGTGAGCACGAGATCGGTCGCCGTCACGCCTTCGGGCAGGCGGCCCGTCAGCCGGAAGCCGAGCACGCGCGGAATGAGCATCGAGATCGGCTGCCCGAGCATCGCGGCCTCCGCCTCGATTCCGCCCACGCCCCATCCGACCACCCCGAGGCCGTTCACCATCGTGGTGTGCGAGTCGGTGCCGACGAGGGTATCCGGATAGGCGACGGCCCCGCCCTCCGCCTCGTCGGACACGACGACGCGCGCCAGGTACTCGATGTTCACCTGGTGGACGATGCCCGTGTCCGGCGGCACGACGCGGAAATTGCGGAACGCCTCCTGGCCCCATCGCAGGAACGCGTAGCGCTCCTTGTTGCGCGAGAACTCGAGCTGGGCGTTGAGCTGGAAGGCGTCGGCCTGGGCGAAGTAGTCGACCTGCACCGAGTGATCGATGACCAGCTCCACCGGCTGCATCGGGTTGACGCGCGTCGGGTCGCCGCCCAGGTGCACGATGCCGTCGCGCATCGCGGCCAGATCGACGACGCACGGCACGCCGGTGAAGTCCTGCAGCAGGACGCGCGCCGGCATGAACGACAGCTCACGCTGCGCGTCGCCCTTCACGTCCCACGACGCGAGCGCGCGGATGTCGTCGCTCGTGACGAAGCGCCCGTCCTCGCGCCGCAGCAGGTTCTCCAGCAGGATCTTCAGCGAGAACGGCAGACGGGCGACGCCGGGGAACCCGGCGGCCTCGAGTGCGGGCAGGCTGTAGTACCCGAAGGACCGGCCGCCGACCTCGAGCGAGGTCCGCGTGCCGAAGCTGTTCATGGTCGGCATCACTCACTACCCCCGAAACGATTCATGGTATCACGCGCGTTTTCGGGCCACGACGGCGAGGATCGCCTGCGCCGCGCGGTCGCTCGCCCCGGGGCCGCCGAGGCGCTCGCGCACCCGTCCCAGCCCCTCGCGGACCCGCTGCGCGCGGTCCGCGTCGGTCAGGATCGACACCGCCTCGCGGGCCACCGCCTCGGGCGTGAAGGCGTCCTGGATCAGCTCCGGCACGATCCGCTCGCCCGCGATCAGATTGGCCATGCCGAACGTGTCGACCTTGACCAGCCGGCGGCCCAGCCGGTAGGTCAGCGGCGACAGCCGGTAGACGATGACCATCGGCGTGTCGTGGAGCGCCGCCTGCACGGTGGCCGTCCCCGACGCCGTCAGCGCGAGGTCCGCGGACGCGAGCGCGCTGTCGGCATCGTCCTCGACCGTGGCGACCGGCGTCGCCGAGGCCCGCGCCGACGCGAATACCGCGTCGGGCAGGTGCGGCGCGCGGGCGAGGACGAATTGCGTCCGCGGAACGCGCTCGCGGATCAGCCGGCAGGCCGCGACGAGGTCGGGCAGGATGGCCCCGACCTCGTTCAGCCGGCTGCCCGGCAGCACCGCGACCGTCGGGACGGCGGGATCCAGGCCGAGCCCGCGCAGGAACGCGTCGCGCGGCGTCCTCGCCTTCGCGAGGTCGACGAGCGGATGGCCGACGAACCGGACCGGGACGCCATGCTCGCGATAGAGCGCCTCTTCGAAGGGAAAGATCGGGAGGACGAGGTCGGCGAACGCCTTGATCGCCCGCAGGCGTCCCTGCCGCCACGCCCACAGCTGCGGCGGGATGTAGTAGACGACCGGCACACCGAGCGCCTTGATCCGGCGGGCCAGCCGGAAATTGAGCTCCGGGTAGTCGATGACGACGAGCGCGTCGGGACGGCGGTCGCGCGCCGCCCGCACGAGACGGTTGAGCGTCGCGAGGAATCGCGGCAGGACCGCGACGACTTCGGTGATGCCCGTCGCCGCCAGCCCGCGGTAGTCCGCGAGCAGTTCGGCGCCGGCCGCGGCGAGCACGGGGCCGCCGAGACCGGCAATCTCGACCTGCGGCGCGAGCGCCCGCAGCGACCGCGCCAGGGCGCCGGCGTACAGGTCGCCCGACGGCTCGCCGCACGACAGGAACAGACGGGGGGTCAAGGGCCCGGACGGGCGAAGCGCGCCGGATCGGCCGGCGGATTGATCGTGAAATCCGTGAGCCGGCGCTGGGCGACCGCCTGTCCCCCGCGCGTCACCTGCACGGCGAAGGCCATCTGCACGCCCTGCACGTTCCGGTAGTCGGCGTAGTGCTCCTCCACGAGGGGACTGCCGGCCCCGAGACTGTAGGACTCCTTGCGGACCACCGCCGACGCGGCGTCGGCATAGAGGATCACGGTGCCGAGCGTCTGTCCCGAACACTCCAGGACCTGCTCGCGCGTTCCGTCCGCGTCGGTGGCGTCCGACAGGCGGCGCACCCGGACCGTCCCGTGCTCGGCGGCCAGGAGCAACGCAATCGGATCGCGGGCGAGCATCGCTTCGATGTCGCCCAACCGGTCCTGCGGCACGTCATGAACGCCGTCCGGGTCCACGACCCAGGCGCGGCGGCCGTCGAACACCTGGGTGATCGTCGCGTCGGGCAGCGTCGTCTCGATGCGTACGCGGTTCGGGTACTCGATGTAGGTGGTCGAGACGATATCGGCCGTCTGTCCGCCGGGGTTCGTCACCGGTGCATGCGCGACGGCACGGACGCTCCGGACACGGGCGAGCGCGTCGAGTCCGCCCTTGGCGGCGATGATCCGACCCAGGAGCGCGCGAGCGGCCGCGTCCCCGGGCTGGGCCGAGGCGGACACGGGCAGCCCGCACACGGCGACGGCCACCGCGGACGTCACCACCACCGCCGCGCGCAGACACCGCGAGGCCATCGACAGGATTATCCCCCAGTTCCCCGCCTCAGCGGCTCACGAGGCGAAACCCCGCGAACGCCCAGTGCTCGGGGATGCGCTCGAATCTGATCCGCGTCGACGCGCTTCTCGAAGCCGCCGTACAACTCGAGGGCGCCGCCCGGACCCGGAATCCTGATGCCCGCCTCGACGAGTCCGCCGGTCTGCGTGCCGCGCGAGCTCGCGCCCGCCCCGTGCGTCACGCCGAACGTCTCCCCGCGCGCATGACCGAAGACGCCAACGTGGGGGGTGAGCGGCCGGTCGAGCCGCACGTCCGCGCTCGCCGTCCAGGTGTAGTCGACGAAGGCGTGCTCGGTCACCTTTCCGGCCTCCGCCACCACGTCGATGCGCGACTGCCCCGCGGTGAACTGCCGGAGGACACGGGCCTCCGCCACGTTCCACGCGATGGCGAAGAGCTTGGGCCGATCCGACAGGTGGCGCGACACGTGGTGGAACACACCGGCGATCTCGGTGCCGTGCAGACGTCCCGACGCGGAGGCTTCGAGCGTGTAGTTGCCCTGGTTCGGATCGAACGCACGCAGCTGGCTCCCGACCATCGCCTCGTAGTCGACGAGGACCTTCGCGCGGCCCGCGACGTAGTCCACGAGGTCCACATCGCCGCCCCAGTGCGTGTCCCAGGTGAAGCGGGGGTCGCTGCTCGTCAGGCCGACCGCCGAGAGGTGGAAGTCGTACCGGGCCATGAACTGCGGCGTCGTGGGCGGATTCGGATTCGGCGCGGGCGACTGGGCGGCAGCGGGAAGGACGGAGGCGAGGGACAGACCGACGACGGCAGCGGCGCGGACGACTAGCGATCCAGGCGTGTGCGGCATTGGGCGAGCTGCTCCTCGAGTTCGGCCGCGCGCTGCTCGAGCTCCGCAACGCGCTTCTTGAGCGCCGGCAGCTGCCGAAACACAGCCGACGCCTTGAGCCAGTCGCGGTTGGCGATGGCGGGGTATCCCGACACGAACTCCCCCGGTTCGATGGAGTTCGGGATGCCGGTCTGCGCGGTGGCGATCACGCCCCGGCCGAGCCGCAGGTGGCCGGCCACGCCCACCTGGCCGGCCAGCACGACGTCGTCCTCCAGCACGGTGCTGCCGGCGATGCCGACCTGCGCCGCGAGCAGCGCGCGCCGCCCGATCTGCACGCCGTGCGCGATCTGCACCAGGTTGTCGACCTTCGCGCCCGCACGCACGCGCGTCTCGCCGACCGCCGGCCGGTCAATCGTCGTGTTGGCGCCGATCTCCACATCGTCCTCGATGACGACGTCGCCGCGCTGCGGCATCTTGACGTGTTCGCCGTCCGGGCGGCGCTCGAACCCGAAGCCGTCGCTGCCGATGACGGCGCCGTCCTGCACGATGACGCGGGCGCCGAGCACGACGCGCTCGCGGATCGACGCGTGCGCGTGCACCACGCAGTCCTCGCCGAGGCGGGCCCCGGGACCGATGACGGCGTGCGCACGAACGACCGACCGCGCCCCGATGGATGCCCCGGGCCCGACGACGACGAAGGGACCGATCGAGACGCCGGCGCCGAGCGTGGCGTCCTCGGCGACCGCGCTGAGCGGGTCGATGCCTGGTGGCACGGGCGCTTCGGGCACGAGCAGGTCGATCGCCCTGGCGAACGCCAGCCGCGGCTGCTCGCTCCGCAGGATGGCGCACGGCGCCGACGCCGGGCCGTCCGCCCCGAGGATGACCGCCGACGCCCGCGTCCGGGGCACCAGCGCCGCGTACTTGGGATTGGCCACGAACGTCAGGTCGCCCGGCCCGGCATGGTCGATGGCGGCGACGCGCGCAATCTCGATGTCGGCGCTCCCGGCCGCCCCTTCCAGCCGACACTCCAAGCGCTCTGCGAGGTCTCGAAGCTTCAAGGATGTGCTACGGATCCTACATCATCCATCCCTGCGTCCCTGGCCTCCGGGTTTGCCGCCCCCCCGGCTGGGGGCTGCTATATTAGCGGCTCGCGACTCACCGGCCGTTTCGTGCGGCCGGCGTCCCGGCCGCGTGTCGCCCGGCGCGAACAGCACCCGTGGACAACCTGACGCACACGCTCTTCGCCGCGACGCTCGCGCGGACGCGCCTCGAGCGAACGGGACGGGGCACGACGGCCGCCCTGCTGATCGCGTCCAACGCCCCGGACATCGACGTCATCGCGTCGGCCGGCGGGGCCATCGATTATCTCCACTGGCATCGCGGCCCGACCCACGGCGTCCTCGGCATCGTGGGGCTGGGCGTGGCGACGGCAGCCCTCGTCTATGCCGGGCGCGCCGTGCTCGATCGCCGCCGTCCGCGGGAGCACCCCCGCCCCGACGCCACGTTCCTCCAGCTGGTCCTCGTGTCGATGCTGGGAGTCTTCCTGCACCTGCTGATGGACTTCCCCACGTCGTACGGCTCGCGAACGCTCAGTCCATTCGACTGGCACTGGTACGCCCTCGACCTCATGCCGATCGTGGACATCTACTTGCTGATGGTCTTCGCGACGACCCTGGCCTTCGGCTGGCGATCGCCGGAGGCACGCCGTCGCAACGCCGCGATCGCGCTCGTCTTCATGGCCGGCAACTACGGACTGCGCGCCGTGACTCACCACGAAGCGCTCGCGCAGGCGCCGGCCCTGTTCGGCTCCTCGCTGCCGGGGCCCTGCGATGCGCGCGAAGCGCATGCGGGTCCGATCGACTGGTGGCCGCGAGGCTGGAGCGAGACGCCGCCCGACGGCTCGTCACGGCGCTGCCTGGCGGATCTGGCCGCGATACCCGACTTCCTCTCGCCTTTCCGCTGGCGAGTGATCGCGCGGCTGTCCAACTCGTACGAGGTGGTGGACGTCGACCTGCTGCACCCGCGCCCGCCGGAGGCCTCCCGGCGCCTGGCACGCCGCGTCCCCGACGTCTGGACGCCCGAGGCCGTCACCGCCGCGTCAGGGGAGCTCGCGCGGATCTTCCTCGGGTTCTCGCGCTTCCCGGCGGTGCGGACCTCCCGGCAGCCCGACGGCACGACGACGGTCCGCTGGGTCGACGTGCGGTTCGCCGACGGCATCCCGCGGCGCAGCCGCGACCCGCGCGGCACGAGCCTGTTCACGATCACCGTCCGCCTCGACCGGGACGGCCGCATCGTCGATCAGCACATGGGCTCCTGACGCTCGGCGAACACCTCGGCCTCGAACCGCCAGATCCGGACGTCGACCTGCCAGGCGTCCGCCGCCAACCCCGCCTTGACGCACGTCTCGCCGAGAAAGGCCCGGGCGTCCCAGCCGGTACTCGACCGCCACCTGCGGGAGCAGGAGGCCGCGCCTGGCGCCCCGTTCGACGATGAGGCCGTGCGTCCCGACGGCGACCTCGTGCGGCCCGTCGATCCGCTCGAGCGCGCCGAGGACGGAAATCTCGATGTCAATCTCCTCAACCTGGTCCGGAGTCACGGGGGGGAACCGTGGATCGGCGCTGCAGGCTGCCACGGCGACGCGGGCCACGACGCGGGCGAGCGGCTCGTTCGACTCGACGCGCCCGATGCAGCCGCGCAGCCGGCCGTGCCGCCGCAGGGTGACGAAGGCCCCGCCGGGACGGGCAAGCGCGCCGGGGGCGTCGGGATCGCCGTACCGCAGACCGTGGACATGCGCGGTGATCGACGTCCGGGCGATCGAGAGCAGGAGGCGGCGGCCGTCCTCGTCGATCATGCGGCCGTCTCTCCTCTGCCACTGACCGCGCGAAACGTGCCGAACGCGGCCGCCATGTAGCCGACGACCGACGACTTGTCCCCCGTCACGTCGCCCGAGTCACCGTACGCCAGGACGACGCCGTCGCGCGCCCCGGTCGCGCGGGCGGCCCGCATCACGGCCGCGAGGGGGCCGCCTCCGCACGCGTGCGCCGGTTCGCGGTCGAGGGCATCCTGCAGGCTGCCGGCATCGAACCGCGTCACGCAGTCGAGCACCACGCCGTCCAGCCGGGCGGCCGTTCCGGCATCGTGGTAGTGCGACAGGTCCGTGCTGGCGACGAGCAGCGGCCGCCGCTCCGCGAGGGAGGAGGCGAGGGCCTGGGTGAGCACGCCGACGGCGGCCGCGTCCTGCGCGCCCATCAACAGCGGCACAATCGGAAGGCCGGGGGCGACGCGCTGAAGAAACGGCAGCTGCATTTCAAGCGAGTGCTCGTGCCCGTGCGCCCCCGGATGGACGCGAACGACCGGCGTGGCGCGCATCAGGGCGGCGGCCAGATCGCCGTCCACGCGCACGACACCGAGCGGCGTCTCGAACCCGTCCTCGGGCGGCAGCGCCACCCCGTCGAAGGCGACGAAGTGCGACGGCCCGACGAGCACCGCCACGTCGAACGTCTGCTCGTCGAGCAGGCGGTACGCGTGAGCGGCGACGGGCCCGGAGTATCGAAGACCCGCGTGGGGCACCGCGATGGCGACGAGATCGCCGACCACCTCGTCGCGCGTCGCGTTCGCCAGGCAGCCGTCGACCTCCGCGGCCAGCGCCGCGGCCGTACCCGGATACCACCGGCCGGCGATTTCGGACTTTCGAAGCTTCACACGGGGCTTTCGGTCTCGGCTCTCGGCGCTCGGCTTTCGGCTCTCGGCGCTCGGCTCTGGGGTGCCGAGTCACACCAAGCACCTGGCACTCGGCACCTGGCACCCCGGCACCCAGCACCCTGACACCCGGCACCCAGCACCCAGCACCCGCACCTGGCACCTGGTGCCCGGCGCCCGGCGCCCGTTTCTGCGCATGCTAGCATTTGCCGATGTCCCAACAATTCTCGAGGGCGGACATCCAGGCGATCGCCGACCTCGCGCAGCTCGAGCTCTCGGCGGACGAGCTGGAGCTCTTCGCCCGCCAGCTGGGCGAGTTCCTGACCTACGCCGAGCAGGTCCAGAGGATCGACACGAGCGGAGTGCCCCCGACGACGCACGTGGCCACGGCGCACGTGATGGAACGCGAGGACACGGTCCGGCCGTGTCTCCCGGCCGACGAGGCGCTCGCCAACGCCCCCGACCGGGCGTCCACGGCCGATTTGTTCAAAGTGCCGCGTGTGATCGGATGACGACGTTCACGACCGTCACCGACATCCGCCGGTCGATCGAGTCGGGCGAGCGCACCGCCGGGGAAATCTGCCGCGAGGCGCTCGACCGCATCGCGGCGCGCGATCCGGCGCTCCATGCCTTCACGACCGTGACCGCCGAGCGCGCCCTGGCGCGCGCCGCCGAGATCGACCGCGACGCGGCCCGCTGGCGCGGTGCTCCGCTGGCGGGCGTGCCGGTCGCCCTCAAGGACAACCTCTGCACGCGCGGCACACCGACGACGGCCTCCTCGCGCATGCTCGAGGGGTTCGTGCCTCCCTATGACGCGACGGTCGTCGATCGCCTGGAGGCGGCGGGCGCCGTCGTGATCGGCAAGACCAACTGCGACGAGTTCGCCATGGGGTCGTCGACGGAGAACTCGGCGTTCGGCCCGACGCGCAACCCCTGGGCCCTCGACCGGATTCCCGGCGGGTCGAGCGGGGGGTCGGCGGTCGCCGTCGCCGCAGGTCTCGCGCCGCTGGCACTCGGGTCCGACACGGGCGGATCCATTCGCCAGCCCGCGGCCATGTGCGGCGTGGTCGGTCTGAAGCCGACCTACGGGCGGGTCTCCCGCTACGGGCTGCTCGCGTTCGCCTCGTCGCTCGACCAGATCGGGCCGTTCGCGCGGACGGTCCGGGACGCGGCCGCCGCGCTCGCGGTGCTGGCCGGCCCGGACCCCCGCGACGCGACGAGCGCGCCGGAAGCCGTACCCGATTACGAGGCCGCGCTGACGGGCGACGCGCGCGGCGTCAGGATCGGCGTGCCCTGGCGGCTGCTGGATCAGGGCGTCGACGACGCCATCGCCCGGGCGTTTCGCGCGGCCCTGGATCAACTGAGCCGCCAGGGGGCCGTGCTCGTGGAGATCGACCTCCCGACGGCGGCCGCCGCGATTCCGGTCTACTACCTGGTGGCGACGGCCGAGGCCAGCTCGAACCTGGCGCGGTACGACGGCGTGCGGTACGGCTACCGTGCCCCGGCCGACGCCGCGGCGGGGCACGACACGCTGCAGTCGATGTACCGGCGCAGCCGCGCCGGTGGCTTCGGCCCGGAGGTCAAGCGCCGGATCATGCTCGGCACCTACGTCCTGAGCACGGGCTACTACGACGCGTACTACCTCAAGGCCCAGCAGGTGCGAACCCTGATCCTGCGCGACTACGAACGGGCGTTCGAGCGCGCCGACGTCGTGGCGCTCCCGACGAGTCCCGTTCCGGCGTTTCGCATCGGCGAGCGGGTCGCGGATCCGCTGCAGATGTACCTCGCCGACATCTTCACGGTCAGCGCGAACCTCTGCGGTCTGCCGGGCATCAGCCTCCCGTGCGGCTTCACGGCGGCGCGGCTGCCGATCGGCCTGCAGTTCGTAGGCCGCCGCTTCGACGAAGCCGGAATCCTCCGCCTGGCCGACGCGTACGAGCGGGAGGCGGGATGGTGGAGGCGCGTGCCGGGCGTCGAGGAACCGGGGCACTGAGGCCCTGGGGCGCGAGGCCCCGGGGCGGAAATCCAGCATGGAGTTTCCATGGGCGTCGTGGCCGGATGAGCAGCTCCTCGAGGTGCGGCTGTGCGACCTCGGCGTGTCGATCGGCGGCACGGAGGTCGAGGCCCGGATCGCCCAGGTGAACGCCGAGCTCGAGGCGCGGAACCTCCTCTTCCGCCCGCGCTTCTATCTCTCGGACGAGTGGTTCACGCCGGACGGCGTGCCGGCCGTGGCGATTCCCTTCTACCTGGCGCACCCGCGGCTCGCGAAGCTGGAGCTCTCGCAGATGCTCGAGGTCGAGGGCGGCGACGCCGCGTCGTGCCTCCGCATTCTGCGCCACGAGGTGGGGCACGCGATCGACAACGCGTACCGCCTCCGTCAGCGCACGACCCGGCGCAAGCTGTTCGGTCCGCCGAGCACGCCCTACCCGGAGTACTACCTGCCGAAGCCGTACAGCCGGAGCTTCGTCCTGCACCTCGACCACTGGTACGCCCAGAGTCATCCGGATGAGGATTTCGCGGAGACCTTCGCCGTGTGGCTCGACCCGCGGTCGGGATGGGCGGCGCGCTATGCGGGGTGGCCGGCGCGCCGGAAGCTGGAGTACATGGACCGGCTGATGCGGGGGCTCTCCCGACAGCGGCCCCGGGTCACGTCCCAGCGCGAAGTCGAGCCGCTGCGCCGGCTCCGCAAGACGCTCGGCGAGCACTATCGGAAGAAGCGGGAGCACTACGGCCTCGAGCAGCCGGATTTCTACGTCAGCGACCTGAAGAAGCTCTTCTCCGACGCGCCGGCGTACGCCAAGAATCCGTCCGCGGCGCGGTTCGTGCGGCACATCCGCAGTCAGGTCCGCGCGACCGTCGCCAGCTTCACCGACACGTACCAGTACACGATCGACCAGCTCCTGCAGTCCATCATCGACCGCTGCCGGGAGCTGAACCTGCGCTTGACCGATTCGGAGGAGGCAACCACGATCGACTTCATGGTGTTCCTCACGGTGCAGACGATGAACTACCTTCACAGCGGACGTCACCGCGTCGCGCTATGAGCACCGGCAAACTGCGCATCCTCGCCCTCGTCCATCGCCACCTGGTGCCGCCCGAAACGGTCGAGGCGGGCACCGACACCACGGCCGCGCCGTGGCGCACCGAGTACGACGTCGTGACGACGCTTGACCGCGATGGGGCACGACGTGCACACGCTTGGCGTCCACGACGACCTCGGCGACATCCGGCGCGCCGCCACCGACTGGAAGCCGCACATCGCCTTCAACCTGCTCGAGGGCTTCGACGACATCACGATCTTCGACCAGAACGTCGTGAGCCACCTGGAGCTCCTGAAGCTGCCGTACACGGGCTGCAATCCGCGGGGGCTGCTGCTCGCGCGGGACAAGTCGCTGTCGAAGAAGCTGCTGGCCTATCACCGGATCCGCGTGCCCGAGTTCGAGGTCGTGCGCGCGGGACGGCCGGTCCGGCGCCCGAAACGGCTGGCCTTTCCGCTCATCGTCAAGTCGCTCACCCAGGAGGCGTCGATCGGAATCTCCCAGGCGTCGGTGGTCGACAACGACGAGCGGCTGAAGGAGCGCGTCGCCTTCATCCACGACAGCATCGGCACGGCCGCGATCGTGGAGGAGTACATCGAGGGACGGGAGCTGTACGTGGGAATCCTGGGGAACCAGTTGCTCCAGGCGCTGCCGGTCTGGGAGCTGTTCTTCACCAACATGCCGGAGGCCAGCCGGCGGATCGCCACGGATCGCGTGAAGTGGAACCGGAAGTACCAGGAGAAGTACCGGATCGAGAGCGGTCCGGCGCAGGACCTGCCCGGCGACATGGCGGCCCGGATCCAGCACGTCTGCAAGCGGGCGTACCGGGCGCTCGCGCTCAGTGGCTACGCGCGGATCGATCTGCGTCTGGACACGACCGGCCAGGTCTGGGTGCTCGAGGCCAACCCCAACCCCCAGATCGCCAAGGGCGAAGACTTCGCCGCGTCAGCCGAGGCGGCCGGCCTGTCGTACGAGATGGTGCTGCAGCGAATCATCAACCTCGGGCTGCGCTGGCAGCCCCAGAGCGTCGCGTGAGGGTCTCGTCGACAGGGTGAGGGCCCGGGCCGCCGCCAGGCCCGGCGGGTGATCTACGCCGTACGAGGCCGGGCGGCGTGAACGACGAACCAGATGATCAGGCCGGCGAGCGCCAGCGGCACCAGGGGCACCAGCACGGCCAGCGTGACCGCCACGCCGGCCACGAGGAGCGCGGCGACGCCCAGGATGAACATCACCGGCACGACGACGACCATCGCGAGCAGCCGGAAGGCGAAGCGCAGCATCACGAACGGCAGCATCACCAGCCCGACGACGAGCCACACCACGAACATCACCGGCAGGAACAGCAGCCAGAGCAGCATGAGCGGCCTCCTGAACGCTTAAGAGTGACGAGCTGCGGCTTCGAGAAGTTCCGGCGCCCGGAGCTGGTCGGCCGGCCCGCGCGGAGCGTTCGGCGCGAGGTAACTGACCGGCCGGTGCGTGACCGCCTCGTCGAGGCTCTTGACCACGCGGTCGCCCCCGGCGGTCTTCTTCAGCTTCGTGAACCCGACGAGCACGCAGAAGCCGATGAAGAGCGCGAGGACGAAGGCGACACTGGACGCCAGTCCCAGCACGACGCCCATGACGATTTGCAGGAGACCGCCGGAAATCATGCCTCGTCCTCTCGAGTGCCCTTCGGTTCGGGGACGTCATAGTACACCAGTCCGCGCCGCACCTCTTCCATGGCAATCCGCTCGGGCTTGCGCAGGACCGGGCCCCCTTCACTCTCGCTGAAGCGCACTTCCGCGCCCTTGCGCAGCTGCTTGGCCCGCAAGGCGGCGACGTCGACGAAGAGAAACCGGCTGGTGATCGGCGGCGCCGGTTCGGCGGGCGGCACGAAGGCCGATACCGCGTCCTCGGACGCCTCGGCGGACTGGGAAACCACGTTGATGTCGTCGATATCGTCCATGTCGGCCATAGAGCGTAGCATGCGGTCCGGAAGGTCGGGAAGACCTCCCCGACCCTCCGGCCCCGAACGCCCGGGGACGGTCCCGTCAGCCCCCGATCTCGACCTTGATCTGGCGCGGTTTCGCCTCTTCCCTGAGCGGCAGCGTCACCGTGAGCACGCCGTCCTTGTAGTCGGCCGCCACCTTGCCCGCGTCGACCGTCGGCGGCAGGGTGAAGGTCCGGGTGAAGGCGCCGTACCGGCGCTCGACCCGGTGGTACTGGTCCTCGGCGACTTCGCTCGAGAACTTCTTCTCGCCCCTGATCGTGATCGTGTCGTTCTCCACCGTGATCTCGATGTCGTCGCGCTTCACGTCGGGCAGCTCGGCCTTCAGCACCAGCTGGTGCTGGCCGTCCTGGAAGATGTCCACCGGCGGCTGCCAGGTGCCGCTCGTGAACAGCCCTTCGTCGGCCGCGCCGGTGCGGCCGTACACGTCGCTGAAGACGCGGTTCACCTGGTTCTGCAGCGACGCCAGCTCACGGAATGGATCCCAACGAACGATTGCCATCGTGTGCCTCCTCTGGTTGTTCTCTGAGGTTCTCAAGGTTCTCGGGGTTCGCTCGTTCCCGCGTTCCCCCGGTTCCTCCGTCCCTGACGTCCCCACCGTCATCTCACTTCGTCTCCGCGTACTCCGCATCGACGACCTCGGCCTCCTGGACGTCCGGACCGGAGCCGTTCGACGGGGCGCGCCCGGGGCCGGATCCCGGCGCCTGCTGGTAGAGCGTCTGCGCCATCTCGTGGGACACCTGCTCGAGCGCCTTGGTGGCCGACCGGACGGCGGCCAGATCGTCCGAGCCCGCCGCGTCGCGTACGGCCGCGATCGCCGCCTCGATCCGCGCCCGCTCGGGCGCCGGCACCGCCGTCCCGCTCTCGGCCAGCGTCTTCTCGACCTGATACGCGAGCGAATCGGCCTGGTTGCGCGCGTCGATGAGCTCCCGCCGTGACTGGTCCTCGGCGGCATGGCTCTCGGCGTCCTTGACCATCCGATCGACCTCGTGCTTCGAGAGGCCGCTCGAGGCCGTGATCGTGATCTTCTGCTCCTTGCCCGTCGCCTGGTCCTTCGCCGAGACGTTCACGATGCCGTTGGCGTCGACGTCGAAGCTGACCTCGATCTGCGGCACGCCCCGGGGCGCCGGCGGCAGCCCGGTCAGGTGGAACCGGCCCAGCGTCCGGTTGTCACGCGCGAGCGAACGCTCGCCCTGCAGGACGTGCACCTCGACGCTCGTCTGGTTGTCCGTCGCCGTGGAGAAGACCTCGCTCTTGCGCGTCGGAATCGTCGTGTTCCGCGTGAGGAGCGTGGTCATCACCCCGCCCAGCGTCTCGATGCCGAGCGACAGCGGCATGACGTCGAGCAGCAGGACGTCCTTGACCTCGCCGGCCAGCACGCCGCCCTGGACCGCCGCGCCGATGGCCACCACTTCGTCCGGGTTCACCCCCTTGTGGGGCTCCTTGCCGAAGTAGTCGCGCACGAGCTGCTGCACCTTGGGCATGCGGGTCGACCCGCCGACCAGCACGACCTCGTCGATCGTCCGCGGGTCGACGCCGGCGTCGGCCAGGGCCTGCGTGACGGGCCCCATCGTCCGCTGCAGCAGGTCGTCGACCAGCTGCTCGAGCCGCGCGCGCGTGAGCTTCGTCTGCAGGTGCTTGGGACCGTTCTGATCGGCGGTGATGAACGGGAGGTTGATCTCGGTCTCCACCGCCGTCGACAGCTCGATCTTCGCCTTCTCCGCGGCCTCCTTCAGACGCTGGAGCGCCATCCGATCCTTGGAGAGGTCGATGCCCTCGGATTTCCTGAACTCCGAGACGAGCCACTCCATGACGCGGTCGTCCAGATCGTCGCCGCCGAGGTGCGTGTCGCCGTTGGTCGCCTTGACCTCGACCACGCCTTCACCGACTTCGAGCACGGAGATGTCGAAGGTGCCGCCGCCGAAGTCGTAGACCGCGATCGTCTCGTCTTTCTTCTTGTCGAGGCCGTACGCCAGCGCCGCCGCGGTGGGCTCGTTGATGATGCGCAGGACGTTCAGGCCCGCGATGCGGCCCGCGTCCTTGGTCGCCTGTCGCTGTGCGTCGTTGAAGTAGGCGGGCACGGTGATGACCGCGTCGACGACCTTCTCGCCCAGGTGATCCTCCGCCGCCTGCTTCAGCTTCTGCAGGACCAGCGCCGAGATCTCCGGCGGCGCGTAGGTCTTGCCGCGAGCCTCCACCCGGACGTCGCCGTTCGCCGCCCGGCTCACGTGGTACGGCACGCGCGAGGCCTCCGAGGACACCTCGTCGAAGCCCCGGCCCATGAACCGCTTGATGGAAAAGATGGTGTTCTCGGGGTTGGTGACGGACTGGCGCTTGGCCACCTGGCCCACCAGCCGCTCGCCGTCCTTCGAGAACGCCACGACCGATGGCGTCAGCCGCGCGCCCTCCTGATTCACGATCACGGCCGGCTGGCCGCCTTCCATCACGGACACGACCGAGTTCGTCGTGCCCAAATCGATGCCAATCACTTTGCCTGCCATAGTCGGAAACCCCATTTCCTTGAAGGTAATGAAATTCTATCAGTATATTAGTGCATGTCAAGCAGTTTTTCTTAGTATATTACACTCATATATTAAGTCGTTTAGAATCAGCGATTACCATGACAGGTGGCGCAAAGTGACCTCCAAACTACCCGGCACTTCCCATCTGCCAGACCCTTCGAGGCAGCCTCTCCTGTGCGCCGTCTCCGCCCGACCCGGCCCGCCGCCCCACCAGTCCCCTGTTTGCGTCATCATGTGGACCGTGCGGATTCTGTTCATCGGCGACATCGTCGGCCGGCCCGGTCGGGATCTGGTCCGCCGCGGCCTCGCAGGCCTCGTCCGGCGTCACCAGATCGACGCCGTCATCGCCAACGGCGAGAACGCGGCCGCCGGCCGCGGCATCACCCGCGAGAACGGCGAGGAGCTGTTCGGCTGCGGCGTGGACGTGCTGACGTCCGGCAATCACATCTGGGCCCGGCGGGAGACGTTCGACTACATCGGCACGGAAGCCCGGCTGCTCCGCCCGGCGAACTTCCCTGCTGGCGCGCCTGGCCGCGGCAGCTACGTGGCCCGCCTGCACGACGGCCGCACGCTCGGCGTCGTCAACGTCATGGGCCGCGTGTTCATGGCGAGCCTCGACAATCCGTTCGTCGTGGTCCTGCGGGAGATCGAGGCGCTGCGGCCACGCGCCCGCGTGATCTTCGTGGACTTCCACGCCGAGGCGACGTCCGAGAAGATCGCCATGGCCTGGCACCTCGACGGCAAGGTCGCCGCTCTCGTCGGAACGCACACCCACGTCCAGACCGCCGACGAGCGGGTGCTGCCGAAGGGCACGGCGTATCTCACCGACGCCGGCATGACCGGCCCTCACGACTCGGTGATCGGGGTCGAGATCGAGGCCGCGCTCGGACGGTTCCTCACGGGGCTTCCCGCACGCTTCGACGTCGCCACCGCAAATCCGCGCCTGAACGCCGTCATCGTCGACGCCGACGATGGCACGGGGCTGTCGACGGACATCGAGCGCCTGAGCTATGGCGCCGACGAGCTGCAGGAGATTGCGGCGGCGGAGCTGGAGTCCGCGCCGAGATAGGGCCCATGAGCGACCTGTTCGACCTGCCGTTCGAAGACGAGCGGGAACCGGAGACGGCGTTCCCCGCCGGCCGGCGGATCCTGACGGTCACGGAGCTGACCGTTCGCGTCCGCGACCTGCTCGAAGAGCGTTTCGCCGAGGTGTGGGTCGAGGGCGAGCTCTCCAACTGCCGGCTCTGGAACACGGGGCACCTGTACTTCACGCTGAAGGACGGGTCCGCCCAGCTGCGCGGCGTCATCTTCCGGTCGGCCCTGCGCTATCTCAGGTTCAAGCCGGCCGACGGCCTCCGTGTCGTGGCGCGCGGCCGGGTCTCCGTCTACGAGCCCAAGGGCGAGTACCAGCTGGTCTGCGAGCACCTCGAGCCGCAGGGTCTGGGCGCGCTGCAGCTGGCGTTCGACCAGCTCAAGCGCCGGCTCGCGGCCGAGGGTCTGTTCGACCAGGATCGCAAGCGTCCGCTCCCCGCGCTTCCCCGCAAGATCGGGATCGTGACGTCGCTCGACGGCGCCGCCATCCGCGACATCGTCCGCGTCCTTCGACGCCGGCACGCGCGGACGCACCTGGTGATCCGTCCCACTCGCGTGCAGGGCGAGGGCGCGGCGCTCGAGATCGCGCGGGCCATCGCCGCCGTGGCGCGGGTCCCCGGCGTGGACGTCGTCATCGCGGGACGCGGCGGCGGGTCGATCGAGGATCTCTGGGCCTTCAACGAGGAATCCGTGGCGCGCGCCATCGCCGCCTCGCCGGTGCCGGTCATCTCCGCGGTCGGGCACGAGGTCGACGTCACCATCGCCGATTTCGTCGCCGACGTCCGCGCGGCCACGCCGTCAGCGGCGGCGGAGATCGTCGTCGGGCGCGCCGACGATCTCTCCGCCGGAATCGACCGGATGGGCGAGCGTCTTCGCGCCGCGGCGCGCGGACAGGTCCTCGCGCTCGGACGCCGCGTGCACGTTGCCGGCGGCCGCCCCGCGTTCGCGGCGTTTCCGGCGCGCCTGGCGATGCGCGCCCGGCGCCACGCCGAGCTCGCCCACGCACTCGAAGCCGCCGTCCTCGGCCGCGCCGCGGCGCACGGGCGCCGCCTCCACCAGATCGACCGCCGCCTCGAGGCCTTCGAGCCGAGCCGGCGCCTCGCCCTCGGTCGCGCCCGACTCGCGACCGCCGAGCGCGGGCTCGCCGGCGGCGTCGACGCCATCCGCCACCGGGCGGGGCGGCGCCTGGTCGAAGCGGCCGCGCGCCTCGAGGCGCTCAGCCCGCTGGCGGTGCTCGGACGCGGCTACGCCGTCTGCTGGAACGCGGATCGCACGCGCGTCATCCGCCGCGCCGCGGATGCGACCCCCGGAGACCGGGTGCGCGTCACCCTCGCCGCGGGCGAGCTGGATTGCGAGGTCCGCTCGACCGGCGAGTGACGTTTCCCTTTGTGTCGCCGGCGTGCTTTGTGGTGAACTCTTGGCAGAGCCATGGCCGACGCGTCAATCAAGGACTTCGAAGCCGCGATTGCCGAGCTCGAGTCGGTCGTCAAGAAGCTGGAAGACGGCGACCTTCCGCTCGAGCAGTCACTCGCCCTCTACGAGCGGGGCGTCCAGCTGTCCCGCTTCTGCCACGCCCGCCTCGAGGATGCCGAGCGCCGGATCGAAATCCTGGGCGAGCGCGGCGATCTCAAGCCCGCGCCGCCGTCACTCGGCGCCGATGACCTTCCCCCGCGGAGCTGAGCCGGTCAGTGCCTGTCTCGTTCGAACAGTTCGTCGACGCGGCACGCGCGCGCGTGGACGCCGCGCTCGCGCGGTTTCTCCCCGCGCCGCCCGCCTGCCCGCCCATCGTCAGCGAGGCGATGCGCTACAGCCTGTTCGCCGGCGGCAAGCGGCTGCGCCCGATCCTGACGCTCGCGGCGGCCGACGCGGTCGCCCCGGGCGAGCCGGGCCAGGCGCTGGCCCTCCCGGCGGCGTGCGCCGTCGAGATGATCCACACCTACTCCCTGATTCACGACGACCTGCCCGCGATGGACGATGACTCGCTGCGCCGCGGGCGGCCGACGCTGCACGTGCTCTACGGCGACGGCATCGCGATCCTCGCGGGCGACGGCCTCCAGGCCGAGGCGTTCGCGCTGCTCGCCCGCGAGCCGGACGCGAGGGATGCGGACACCCTGGCGCGCAGGCTGCGCGCCGCCCGGGTGATCGCAGACGCCGCGGGCGCGACGGGCATGGTCGGCGGACAGGCGATCGATCTCCAGGCGGCCGGTCGCGTCCCCTCGGGCCGCATCGCACTCGACCGCGACCTGCTGCGGGCCATGCACGCGCGCAAGACGGGCGCCCTCATCTGCGCGGCCGCGACGAGCGGGGCCGTCATGGCGGGCGGCAGCGAGGCCGCCATCGGCGCCGTCGACCGGTGTGCGGCCGAGCTGGGCCTCGCGTTTCAGATCGTCGACGACATCCTGGACGTGGAGGGCACCGAGGCCCAGCTGGGCAAGACGGCCGGGAAGGACGCCGCGGACGACAAACCCACCTATCCGTCGCTGTACGGGCTCGCGGAATCGCGCCGTCTCGCCGCCGAGTGCGCCGCCCGTGCCCACGCCGCGCTCGACGAGGAAGGTCTCGGGCACGGCGCCCTGGCCGCGGTCGCGGACTGGGTCGTGGGACGGAGGAACTGAACAGCGCGCCGGGCACCGGGCACCGGATGCCAGGTGCTGGGGGGCCGGGTGCACGACGATGCCTCGAAAGAGCCGACTGGATTCGTTGCTCGTCGAGCGGGGCCTGGCGCAGACGAGGGAGCGGGCGCGCGCGCTCATCCTCGCGCGGCGTGTGACGGTGGATGGTCAGGTGGTCTCGAAGGCCGGCGCGCCGGTCGGTGCCGACGCACGCATCGAGCTCGCCGCACCGGATCATCCCTACGTCGGACGCGGCGGCCTGAAGCTCGCGGGCGCGCTCGACGCGTTCGGCCTCGATCCGCACGGCCGGCTGGCGCTCGATGTCGGCGCGTCGACGGGAGGATTCACCGACGCGCTGCTGCAGCGCGGCGCGGCGCACGTGATCGCCGTGGACGTCGGCCACGGTCAGCTCGACTGGCGGCTGCGTACCGACCCGCGGGTCACCGTGCACGAAGGCGTCAACGCACGGGCCCTCGACAACCGCGTCGTGCCCCGGCCGGTCGGCATCGCGACCATCGACGTCTCGTTCATCTCCCTGCGGCACATCCTGCCCGCCGTCCGGCCGCTCGTCGCACCGGACGCGGACGTCGTCGCCCTCGTCAAACCCCAGTTCGAGGCGGGGCGCGAAGAGGTCGGCAAGCACGGCCTGGTCACGGACCCGGCGGTTCAGGCGGCCACCGTGGAGGCGGTGACCGCGGCGGCGGAAGCCGCCGGGTTCCGCCGGGTGGCTGTGGCGCCCGCCGCCATCACGGGTGCCACCGGCAACCAGGAGTACTTCCTGCACCTGAAGCCCGCGTTTGTGGTTCCATAGGCGTGCATGGCGTCCACGTCTCCTGCGCCCGCGGTCGGCATCGTGGCCAAGCAGCGCCTCACGGCCGTCGCCCGGCATCTCGCGGACATCGAACGATGGCTGGCCCAGCGCGGCGTCGGCACGGTGTTCGAGACGGCCACGGGCGCCCTCTTGGCACCGGCCGCCGGACGCCGGACGGCCGACAAACGCACGCTCGTCGAACAGGTGGGCCTCGTTCTGGTCCTGGGCGGCGATGGCACCCTGCTGAGCATGGCCGACTGCATCGGCGCCGCCGGCCTGTCGATCCCGATCCTCGGGGTGAACTTCGGCAGCCTCGGCTTCCTGACCGAGGTGACGCTGCCCGAGCTTTATCCGTCCCTCGAAGCCGCCCTGGCGGGCGAGGCGCCGATCGAGGAACGGCTCATGCTCCGCGCGGCGAAGATCAGCGCCTCGGGGGACGTGAGCGAGCACACGGCGCTCAACGACGTCGTCGTCACCAAGTCCGGGACCGCCGCGCGGATGATCGAGCTGTCGATCTGGGTGGACGCCGAGTTCGTGATGCGGGTCCGGGCCGACGGCGTGATCGTCGCGACGCCGACGGGCTCGACGGCGTACAACCTGTCCTCGGGTGGGCCGATCGTCCAGCCGAACGTCGAAGCGCTGCTCGTCACGCCAATCGCGCCGCACACCCTGACCAACCGGCCGCTCGTCGTGCCGGCCGGCTCGACGGTCCGCGTGCGCCCGCACACGAGCGACGGCGACGAGGTTCTGGCGAGCTTCGACGGACAGGCGTCCTCGGAGCTCCGGGAGGGGGACGAGGTCCGCGTCGGGCGCGCGGAGACGACGCTGCGCCTCGTCCGTCCGTCGACACGGAGCTACTTCGAGGTTTTGCGCGAGAAGCTCAAGTGGGGCGAGCGCTGAGCCTCACGAGTGGGGCCGCGCGGCCCGAAGCCGCCTGAAGTACTCCACCTGATACTCCCGCACGTTGCGGTTGTGCTCGGCGAGCGTCCGCGCGAAGACGTGCGACCCGTCGTTGCGGCTGACGAAGTACAGGTAGTCCACGTCGGCGGGATGACCGGCGGCCTCGAGCGACGCGAGCCCCGGCGCGGCGATTGGCCCAGGCGGCAGCCCGGTCACGCGGTAGGTGTTGTACGGGGAATCGACGGCCAGGTCGGCGCGGCGGATGTTGCCCGTATAGGTGCCCGCCTGCTCGAGCGCGTAGATCACCGTCGGGTCGCACTGGAGGGGCATCCCCTTCTTCAGCCGGTTGTCGTACACGGCGGCGACGATCGGCCGCTCGTCCGGCCGGGCTGTCTCCTTCTCGACGAGCGACGCCAGCGTCACGAGCTGCCGGGTGGTCAGCCCGCGCGCACGGGCGGCCTCACGCAGTTCCGGCGTCAACTCGTGCCGGAAGCGATCGGTCATGAGCCGCACGAGTGCCGACGCGCTCACGCGCCGCGGCACGGCGTAGGTTTCGGGAAACAGATAGCCCTCGAGGGTCTTCGCGCCGGGATCGACGTCCGCCACGAGCGAGACGTCCTCGGCGGCGGCGACGAAGTCGCCGGCCGGGCCGAACCCGTGGGACTCGAAGACCTGGGCCATCTGCGCGATCGTCAGGCCCTCGGGAAAGGTGATGTTGACCGTGTAGATGTCGCCGCGGGCGATCCGATCGATCACCGCGAGCGGCGTGATCGGGTCGGCGAAGCGGTACTCGCCCGCGCGCAGCCGCTGGGCCTGGCCGCTCAGCCACACGGCGGCGCGGTACGTCGTCAGGCTGCGCACGACTCCGGCCCCCACCAGGCGGCGACCGATCTCGCGGCTGCTGGCGCCGGCCGGGACGTCGACGAAGACCTCGGACGACGTGTAGCCGCGATAAGGTTCGTGTGCCTGGTGGTACAGGAACCACACCGGCGCGACGATGGCCGCGACGAGCAGCGGCACGAGCGCCAGCAGCGCACGCCGCCTCATGCCCATCCGTCGCCGGCCCGCCCGGGGCGTTCCAGGTAGTCCTGCAGGATGATCGCCGCGGCTTCCGCGTCCAGCCGGGCCTTGCGCTTCCGCCAGTCCGGTTCGTGAACGGCGAGGCGCTCCTCGGCTTCGACGCTCGTCAGCCGCTCGTCCTCGGTCGCGACGGGCAGGGCGACGCGCTTGCGCAGCGACTCGACGAATTGCGTCACGGTCGAGGTCTGGTCGGTCGGCGACCCGTCGAGGCGCAGCGGGAGCCCGACCACGACGGCGCGGAGACCGTCGTCCTCGGCCGCGAGGCGCGTGACTTCCCCGGCGACGCGCGCGACCGCATCGGCGTACCCGCGGACCTGCAGCGTCGACAGGGGCCGGGCGATGGTGCCGGACGGATCACTGATCGCGAGCCCCACGCGCCGCTCGCCAACGTCCACGCCGAGTACGCGCCCTCTCATGTCCAACAAATTACCAGATCCGTGGATTGAGGCCGGAAGCAGCGCGACACGCCATCACCACATCACCACATCACCACATCACCACATCACCACATTCCCCCCGTTCCCCCCGTTCCCCCCGTTCCCCCCGTCCCCCCGGTCCCCATGCGATAATTCCGCCGGTGCGCGTGAGTGTGCTCGCCCGCTGCGGACTCGCCGCGACGCTCGTCGTCCTGGCCCTGTCGCTGGCGTTCGCGCAGCAGGCCGATCGCGGGCGCACGGAGGCGCTGTCCAGGCTCGCCAGCGACCGCCTGGAGGCGCTCCGCCACGAAGCCGACCGCCTGGCGGCCAGCGAGCGCACCGTTCTGAACGAGCTGCGCCAGCTCGACGTCCAGCGCCAGATCGAGACCGAGGAACTGCGCCGGATTCAGGCCGAGCGGGCGGACGTGGGCGCCCGGCTCGACGCGACGAACCAGCGGATTGCCGACCTCGAAGATCAGGATCGCGCGGCGCGGCCCGAGCTCGAGGCGCGCCTCGTCGAGATGTACAAGCTCGGGCAGGGACGCTATCTGCGACTGCTGCTGTCGGCTGCCGACCTGCGGCGTGTCGGTCAGGCCTCGCGGATGGTGGGCGTGCTGGCCAAGCTCGATGGCGATCACCTCGCGGAGTACCGGCGGACCCTCGACGAGCTCGGAACGGCGCGCGCCGATCTCCACGCCCGCCAGGCCGAGCTCGAGAAGCTTCAGGCGGATGCCACGGCGGCCCAGGCGGCGCTCGCGAAATCCGTGGCGGCCCGTAACGACCTCGTCCGTCGGATCGACGAGCAGCGCGACGTGAACGCGCAGTTCACGAGCGACCTCCGCACGGCCCAGGGCAAGCTGCAGCAGACGCTGCGCGGCCTGGCGGCCGGCACCCCCACCGAGCCGTCGGCACTCCCGATCGGGCCCTTCCGGGGCGACCTGCCCTGGCCGGCGGTCGGTCAGGTCCAGCGCCGGAGCGGACGGACCTCCGCGCCGGAGGCCTCCAACGGGACCGGCATCGAGATCGCGGCCGCCGAGGGTTCGCCGGTCACCGCCGTCCACGACGGCCTCGTGGCCTTCGCCGGCAGCTTCAGCGGCTTCGGCAACCTCGTCATCCTCGACCACGGCGGTCGTTCCTTCAGTCTTTACGGGGACCTGCTCGACCTGGCCGTCAACCAGGGCGACCACGTCCAACGGGGGCAGGCGCTCGGGGAGGTCGGCACGCTGCCCGCCGGGCCGCCCGGTCTCTATTTCGAGATCCGCGATCGACGGCCGGCCCGTCGACCCGCTACAATGGTTGGCGAAACCCTGACTTTTCGAGGTCTCATGAGCTCTCGCACGCGCATCCTCGTGCTGTCCATCACGGCCCCCGTGGTCGCCTTCGTCGTCATCGGCGGCCTGCTCGGACGCGTCGCCGCGCGCGAGGACACCTACGCGGACCTGAAGATGTTCGAAGAGGTGACGCAGCTCATCGACAACAACTACGTCGAGAAGGTGGACGTCGCGCACGTGATGCACGGGGCCCTCGACGGGCTGGCCGAGAACCTGGACGCCGACAGCGCGTACCTGACGCCCGATCAGGTCGCGCAGGTCGAGGCCGGCAAGCCGCTGCCGTCCGGCGACGTGGGCCTCGAGCTCACCCGGCAGTACTACCTGCGGGTGATCGCCGCGCGCGACGGCTCGCCCGCCGCCGAGGCCGGTCTCGATACCGGCGACTACATCCGCATGATCGACGGCCAGCCCACGCGGGAGATGAGCGTGTGGGAAGGCATCCGGGCGCTTCGCGGAGCACCGGGGACCAAGGTGAAGCTCACCGTCTTCCGGGGCGACGCCAACGAGCCGCACGAAGTCGAGTTGACGCGCGCCGTGCTGCCGCCGTCCTCCGTCTCCGGCCGGATGGAGACGCCGCGCATCGGCTACCTGCGCATCGCGGCCATCGGTTCCCGGACGGCCGCGGAGGTTAAGGCGCGCGCCGCGGAGCTCGCCAAGGGCGGCGCGACGGAGCTTCTGGTCGACGTCCGCCGCACGTCGACGGGCACGCTCGACGACGGGATCGCCGTCGCGCGGCTGTTCGTCCACGACGGCACGCTCGCAGTGCGCGAGAGCAAGGGCGAACGCCAGCCCGTCACGGCCGCGGCCGGTGACGGCGCGATCACGTTGCCGGTGCAGGTGCTCATCGACGCGGGCACGTCGGGCGCGGCGGAGGTCTTCGCGGCGGCCCTGTCGGGCAACCACCGGGCCGACCTGGTCGGCGAGCACACGATCGGGCGCGCCGCGCTGCAGTCGCTCGTCAAGCTGCCCGACGGCTCGGGCCTGTGGCTCTCGACCACGCAGTACCTGACGCCCTCGAACAAGCCGCTCGAGGAGACCGGCCTCGCCCCGGACGTCGCCGTCGACGAGCCGGGCGTCGAGTTCGGGCAGCCGGCTCCGAAGACCGATCCCATCCTGGACAAGGCGCTCGAGCGCGCCGCGACCGTCAAGGGCACCAAACAGGCCGCGTGATATACTGAGCGGTCGCGTCGCCCCAAAAATCGGGAGATGTAGGCGCGTAGCTCAGAGGTTAGAGCGCCTGCTTGACACGCAGGAGGTCGGTGGTTCGAGTCCACCCGTGCCTACCATTCACAACGTTTCATGAGTCAGGTCACAGTCACGCTTCCGGACGGATCGAGCCGGTCCGTGTCCGCCGGTGCCCCGGTCCGCGCCGTCGCGGAGGCGATCTCGCCGCGCCTCGCCAAGGCCGCGCTCGCGGCCCTGGTCGACGGCCGCCTGGTCGACCTGACCTATCCCCTCACGGTCGATGCCGCCGTGCGCATCGTGACCGAACAGAGCCCCGAGGCGCTCGCGCTCTACCGGCACAGCACCGCGCACCTGCTCGCGGCCGCCGTCACGGCCCTCTTCCCGGGCACGCAGTGCGGCATCGGCCCGGCGACCGACGAGGGCTTCTTCTACGACTTCGTCGTCGCGCGCCCGTTCGTCCCCGAGGACCTCGAGGCCATCGAGCGAAAGATGAAGGAGATGGCGGCGCAGGATCTGCCCTACGAGCGCCAGATGTGGCCGCGCGAGGAAGCCAAGGCGTTCTTCGCCGCGCGCGGCGAGCCGCTCAAGGTCCAGCTGATCGAGGAGAAGACGGCCGGCCAGCCGGACGTGTCCTGCTACGTCATCAAGGACCGGGACACCTTCGTCGACTTCTGCGTCGGCCCGCACGTGCCGTCCACGAACCGCCTCAAGGCATTCAAGCTCCTGACGACGTCGAACGCCTACTGGAAGGGCGACGCGCACAACCAGCCGATGCAGCGGATCTACGGCACGGCGTTCTTCGCGGACAAGGACCTGAAGGCCTACCTGACGCAGGTCGAGGAGGCGAAGAAGCGCGACCACCGCAAGCTGGGCAAGGAGCTCGGGCTCTTCACGTTCCATCCCTGGGCGCCCGGCGCCGCGTTCTGGCTGGACAAGGGCACCACGCTCTACAACACGCTCGCCAACTACATGCGCGAGGTGCTGTTCCCGGCGGGCTACGTCGAGGTGAAGACGCCCCTCATCTACAACAAGGCGCTCTGGGAGCGGTCCGGGCACTGGGCGCACTTCCGGCAGAACATGTTCCTCATCGAATCCGAGAACGAGACGATGAGCGTCAAGCCGATGAACTGCCCCGGCCACTTCCTCACCTACGCGAGCGAGGTGCACAGCTATCGCGACCTGCCGATCCGCTATCACGAGCAGACGCCGCTGCACCGGAACGAGGCGTCTGGGGTGCTCTCGGGGCTGACACGCGTCCGGCAGTTCTCGCAGGACGACGCGCACTGTTTCGTCACCCCGGAGCAGATCGGCGAGGAGGTCGAGCGGCTGATCCGGCTGGTCCAGCGGGTGTACGGCGACTTCCAGCTGGCCTTCGAGGCGAAGCTCTCGACGATGCCGGCCGAGCACATGGGCGAGGAAGCGACGTGGCGGCACGCCGAAGCGCAGCTCAAGGCGGCGCTCGACGCCGCCGCCATCGCATTCACCATCAACGAGGGCGACGGGGCGTTCTACGGGCCCGAAGATCGACTTCGACGTGACCGATGCCATCGGCCGCAAGTGGCAGTGCGCGACGATTCAGCTCGACTACCAGCAGCCCGAGAACTTCGACCTCAAGTACATCGGGGCCGACAACGCGGAGCACCGGCCGGTGGTGATCCACCGTGCCATCTTCGGCAGTTTCGAGCGCTTCATCGGGATCCTGATCGAGCACTACGCCGGCGCCTTCCCGCTCTGGCTCGCCCCCGTCCAGGCGGTCGTGCTGCCGATCGCCGACCGGCACGCCCCCTACGCGGGGACGGTCCGGGACCGGCTGCGCGGGGCGGGGCTGCGGGTCGAACTCGACGAGCGGCAGGAAAAGATCGGTTATAAGATCCGGGAAGCGCAGATCCGGAAGGTGCCCTATATGCTGGTCGTCGGCGACCGCGAGACCGCTGAGGGGACCGTCGCCGTCCGGACGCGCGCCGGGGGGGACCGCGGCGCGTCGCCGGTCGATGCGTTCATCGCCGAGGCCGTGGACGACGTGACACGACGCCGCTGAGTGGCGGTCGCACAACCGAGGAGGCTTTATCGCTTTCGATAGAGGAGCCCGCCGCGACGATCGCGTGCGGGTCAACGAGCGCATCCGGGTTCGCGAGATCCGGGTCATCGACGACACCGGGCAGCAGCTCGGCATCATGCCGCCGCCCCAGGCGCTGGCGATCGCGAAGCAGAAGGGACTCGACCTGGTCGAGATCTCGCCGACGGCGGTGCCGCCGGTTTGCCGCATCATGGACTTCGGGAAGTACCAGTACCAGGAGCAGAAGCGAGCGCGCGAGGCGCGGCGGCACCAGAAGGTCATCGAGGTCAAGGAGATCAAGTTCCGGCCGAAGGTCGACGAACACGACTACCAGTTCAAGAAGAAGCACATCGAGCGCTTCCTCGAGGACGGCGACAAGGTGAAGGCCACGATCTTCTTCAGGGGCCGCGAGATGGCGCATCCCGAGATCGGCCGGCGCATCCTCGAGCGGCTCGTCGACGAGCTGGCCGACGTCGCGGTGGCCGAGTCGATGCCGCGGATGGAAGGCAACCAGATGCACACGATCCTCAGCCGGCGTCCGGCGGGTGGCAGCAAGCCACGGCCGGCGGCGGCGCGGTAGTGTTGGAGAGCGAGAGACGGACATGCCGAAACTGAAGACGCACCGGGGCGCCGCCAAGCGCTTCAAGCGCACCAAGACGGGAAAGTTCCTCAGGCACAAGGCGTTCAAGCGCCACATCCTGACGAGCAAGACCACGAAGCGGAAGCGCGCGCTGCGGCACGCGACGACCGTCGCGGACGTCGATGCCGCCAAGCTGGCGCGGATGCTGCCGTACAAGTGAAGTCATGACGTGTCGGCTCGAGGTATCCTCGAGCCCTGAGCCTGCAGAGTCGTCAGAAGTGAGGAGCACGCAATGCCACGGGTGAAGCGAGGATCGGTCCGGCGAGCCAAGCGGAAGAAGCTGCTCGGACTGGCCAAGGGTTACTACGCCAACAAGAGCAAGCTGTATCGGGCGGCGAAGGAGTCGGTCGACACGGCGCTGAAGTACGCCTTCGTCGGCCGCCGCCGCAAGAAGCGCGACTTCCGCCGCCTGTGGGTCGTCCGGATCAACGCCGCCGCGCGCGAGCACGGACTCACTTACGGCCAGTTCATCAACGGCCTGAAGAACGCCGGCGTCACGCTCGATCGGAAGAGCCTCTCCGATCTCGCCGTGTCGAGTCCCGCCGCGTTCGCCACGCTCGCCGCGCAGGCCAAAGCCGCCGCCAAGACTGCCGCGCGGGCCTGAACGGGTCCGCCGGCCGTCCATGTCCCTCCCCGACGAGACCGCCGTCCGCGATCAGCTCGCCGCCTTCGAGGCGGAGCTCTCGGCCGCGGTCTCCGCGCGCGACGCCCAGTCGGTGCGCGACCGGTACCTCGGGCGCAAGAACAGCGTCGTCGCATCGTGGATGCAGCTCGTCGCGGGCGCGCCGCCCGCGGACAGGAAGTCGATCGGGCGCTTCGCCAACGAGCTCAAACAGGGCATCGAGGCGCGCTGGACCCGGTTCCTCGACGCCGGCGGCCGGCCGGAATCTCCGCGCGGGTCCGCCGACGTCACGCTGCCCGGGCGGGTGCCGCCGCTCGGACACCGGCACCCGCTGACCGTCGTCCGCGACCAGCTCGAGGACATCTTCACGCGCATGGGCTTCGGCATCGTCGAGGGCCCCGAGGCGGAAGACGAGTGGCACTGCTTCGACGCGCTGAACATGCCCGCCGAGCACCCGGCCCGCGACATGCAGGACACGCTGTACCTGGCCGCGCCGGTGGCCGGCGAGTCGCCCGACGACCGGCGCACGCTGCTGCGCACGCACACCTCGGCGGTGCAGATCCGCTACATGCAGGCCCATCCGCCGCCGGTCCGCATCGTGGTTCCCGGCCGGGTCTATCGCCGCGATGATCTGGACCTGACCCACTCGCCGGCGTTCGGACAGATCGAGGGGCTCGCGGTCGGAGACGGCCTGTCGCTCGCCGATCTCAAGGGCACGCTGCTCGCGTTCGCGCGTCAGATGTTCTCGCCGACCTCGCGCGTGCGTTTCCGTCCGAGCTTCTTCCCGTACACGGAGCCCAGCGCCGAAATCGACTTGAGCTGCTGGCGCTGCGACGGCGCCGGCTGTCAGATGTGCAAGCAGACCGGGTGGATCGAGCTCGGCGGGTGCGGCATGGTGCACCCGGCCGTCTTCGAGGCCGTCGGCTACGACGCCGAACGCTACACGGGCTTTGCCTGGGGCATGGGAATCGAGCGGATCGCGATCCTCAAGTACCAGGTGGAGGACATCCGCCTGTTCTTCGAGAACGACCTGCGGTTCCTTGAGCAGTTCCCGCACTGATGCGCCTGCTGGTTTCGTGGCTTCGGGACTTCGTCGACGTCACGGCCCCGCCCGCCGGGCTGGCCGAGAATCTCGCGCTGCGCGGGTTCGAGGTCGCGTCGATCGAGGCGCTCGACGGCGGCGATGCCGTGATCGACTTCGAGGTCACCGCCAACCGCCCCGACTGTCTCAGCGTGCTCGGCTTCGCGCGCGAGGTCGCCACGCTGTACGACCTGCCCCTCCGGCTGCCCTCGGCGGCGCCTGGAGCGGCCGTGCCCCTTCGGGGCGTCGAGACGGGCGACAACGAGCACCTCTCGGTCGCCATCGAGGACGCGGACCTCTGTCCGCGCTATGCCGCCGCGGTGGCCGAGGTGACGACCGGGGCATCGCCCGTGTGGCTCGCCGCGCGCCTGCAGGCCGCCGGCGTCCGGCCAATCAGCGCCATCGTCGACGTCACGAACTACGTCCTGCTCGAGCTCGGCCACCCGATGCACGCCTTCGATCTCACGCGGCTCGCCGGAAGGGCCCTCACCGCGCGCCGCGCGAAGCCGGGCGAGGGGATCACCACGCTCGACGGCGTCGCGCGGACGCTCGACGCCGACACGCTGGTGATCGCCGACGCCGATCGGCCCCAGGCCATTGCCGGGGTGATGGGCGGGCAGGCCTCCGAGGTCTCGGCGGCCACCACGATGGTCGCGTTCGAGAGCGCCTATTTCAAACCGGCGTCCGTCCGCCGGACGAGCCGCCGGCTGGGCCTGAAGACCGAGGCATCGGCACGGTTCGAGCGCGGCGCCGACATCAGCGCCCCGGTCATGGCGATCGAGCGCGCGCTGGCCATCCTCGACCAGATCGGCGCCGGCCGGGCCGTCGGACGCGTGGTCGACCGCTACCCGTCGCCGCGCGGACCGCGAGCGATCCGGCTCCGGCGCGAGCGCGTCGCCGTGCTCCTCGGCATCACCGTGCCGGACGCCGCGGTCGAGCGGATCCTCCGCGGCCTCGGTCTCACCATCTCGCCCGCCGACGACGGGTGGATCGTGACGGCGCCGACCTTCCGGGTGGACCTCCTGCGGGAGGCGGACCTCATCGAGGAAGTCGGACGCCACTACGGCTTCGACCGGCTGCCGGCGACCTTTCCCGTGCAGCGCGAGCCGGCGCCCGCTCCCGACCCTCGCGTCCCGCGGGACCGGCGGGTCCGCCGGGTCCTGACGGCCGCGGGACTGTCCGAGGCGGTGACGTTCGCATTCATCGAAGCCAGGGCCGCCGAGCCGTTCGCCGGCGCCGTCGGGATCGTGCCGGTCGCCAATCCCCTGTCGGGCAAGTTCGACACGCTCCGGCCGTCGCTCCTGCCGGGCCTGGTCGACGCCGTCGCGCACAACCGCCGTCACGGCCGGCGCGACGTCGCGCTCTTCGAGATCGGATCGCGCTTCACCCCTGGCGGCGAGACGCGCGGCGTCGCCGCCGCCTGGACGGGCGCGCCCCGGCCGCACTGGAAGGACGGCGCGCGCGAGGTCGACGTCTACGATGTCACGGGACTGGCCGAGCGGCTCTGCGAGGGGCTCGACCTGCCGGTCCCCGTGCTCGAGCCGGCGGTGGTGCCGTATCTCGTGCGCGGCCAGACGGCCGCGGTCGTGGTGGACGGCACGATGGTCGGCGTGGCCGGCCAGGTGGATCCGGACATCCTCGATCGTCGTGGCGCGCCCCGCCAGGACGCGGTCTTCGTCGTCGAGATCGATCTCGATGCCGCGCAGGTCCTGGCCGCGCCGCGTCCCGAGACGACGATTTCGCTGCCGCGCTTCCCGTCGGTCGTGCGGGACCTGTCGATCGTGGTCGCGGATACCTTGCCTGCCGCGGTCATTCGTGGCACCATTCAGGCGACTGCCGCACGCGACGCGGCTCCGCTGGTGTCGGTGGCGTTCTTCGATCGCTATCAGGGCAAGGGCGTGCGCGACGGCGCGGTGAGCCTGTCGCTTCGTCTGACGTTCCAGGCGCCGGATCGCACGCTGACCGACGGCGAAGTGCAGCGCGCGTGCGACGGGATCCTGCAGGCGCTCGGGCGCGAGCACGGCGCCGTGCAGCGATAGGCAGCCGGCCCGACCGGCCCACGGCGAGGACTCATGGCCACCAAGACCGCGACCCGGAGCATCGACCTCGAACCCATCGATCGCCTTGAAGACAAGTTGAAGCGGCTCGTCGAAATGGTGGACCGCCTGAAGGCCGAGCAGGCGCGGATGGCCGCCGACAACGAGCGGCTGGCCCGCGAGCTCGAGTCCCTGCGCGGCCGTCTCGCGTCGAGCGACGCGACCCTCGCCGAGCTCTCGTCGCTCAAGGACGAGCGCGAGGTGATCCGCACGCGGGTGGCCGAGATGCTCGAACAGCTCGACGCGCTGGACCTCTGAGCGCGTGACTCCCGACGCCAGCGTCATCCCCGTCGAGATCCAGGGCCAGCGGTACCCGATCCGCACCACGCTCGATCCGGAGTACGTGCGTCAGCTGGCCGCCTACGTCGACCAGAAGATGGGCGCGGTGGGCGAGTCGTCGCCGAGCGGCGACTCGCTCCGCCTGGCGGTCCTGGCGGCGCTCAACCTGGCCGACGAGCTGTTCCGCGCCCGCGAGACCAACCGGAGCCGCGACGGCCGCCTCGCCGAACGCGCCGAGGAGCTCGAACGCCTGCTCGACCGGGTATTGATGGCATGACGCCCGCGTCCGACTTCGGGCTCCGGGCGTAGCCACTGACCGGCCCGCGGCACCCAGCACCCGCACCCGGCACCCGGGCACCCGGCACGCGCACCCGACACCCGGCGCCTGGCCCGGCACCCTTCGCTTCTGATAATATGCCTTCGAGAGTTTGAGATCCCTGCTTTGCTCGTGATGGCGGTAGGCTCGTTTGAGCCAACGTTTCATCGAAGAGAGTCGCGACGCCGCGCGGTGTGCACGCCTCGGTACGAGGAAGCCTGAAGCGCGGCTTGTACGAGCGGTTCCACCTGCGTACGCAGGTTCATCGACCTCCCCACACGGCAAAGCGGGGCCCGTCTTGCGATCTCCCTCATCCGGCTGTTGAACGATCGCGGGGTTTCCCCGCGCGCGGCGCCGACCCGTTCGTGGGTCACGGGAAAGGACGTCACGCGTGTCCACATATCTCGTCTATCTCGTCAACGCCGCCATCACGCTGGCGGCGGCCGCGGGGGCGTTCGCCGTCTGGATCCGGTCGCGCCGGCGTCTCGCCGCCGAGACCGTCGGACGCGCCGAAGACGAAGCCCGCCGCCTGCTGAAGGACGCCGAGCGCGACGCCGAGACGCGGCGCAAGGAAGTCCTTCTCGAGGCCAAGGAGAAGGCGCACGAGCTGCTGGCCGAAACCGAGCGCCAGGCGAGGCAGGAGCGCCAGCAGGCCGCCACCCTCGAACAGACCCTCGCGCGCCGCGAGACCTCGCTGACTGACCGCCAGGTCGCGCTCGATCGCGCCGAGGCGGAGCTCACCGCCCGCAGCCGCGTGCTGTCCGAGCGCGAGAAGACCGCCGCCGACGCCGCCGCGAAGTTCGAAGCGCTCGTCACCCGCCAGCAGCACGAGCTCGAACGCGTCGCCGGCCTCACCGCGGAGGAAGCGAAAGACCTGCTGCTGAAGCAGATCGAGGGCGAAGCGCGTCACGACGCGGCGAACATGGTCAAGCGCCTCGACGCCGAGGCGCGCGAGGTCGCCTCGGACCGCGCCAAGCAGTACATCACCGAGGCCATCCAGCGCTGCGCCGCCGAGCATGCGATCGAGACGACCGTGTCGGTCGTCGACCTGCCGAGCGACGACCTCAAGGGGCGCATCATCGGCCGCGAGGGCCGCAACATCCGCGCCCTGGAGCTCGCGACGGGCGTCGACCTGATCGTCGACGACACGCCGGGCGCGATCATCCTATCGGCCTTCGACCCGTACCGCCGCGAGATCGCACGGCTCGCCATCGAGCGGCTGATCGCCGACGGACGCATCCATCCCGCCCGCATCGAGGAAGTGGTCCAGAAGGTGAAGGACGAGACCGCCGAAGCGATGCGCAAGGAAGGCGCGGCGGTCGCCTTCGAGCTGGGCCTCCACGACCTCCATCCGGAGATCCTGCGGCTCATGGGGCGTCTGAAGTACCGCACGAGCTACGGCCAGAATGTCCTCTCGCACTCCGCCGAAGTCGCGCGCCTGGCCGGCATGATGGCCCGCGAGGTCGGCCTCGACGCGCACGTCGCGGTGCGCGCGGCGTTCCTGCACGACATCGGCAAGGCCATCGACCGCGAGATGCAGGGGACCCATCTCGAGCTCGGCATCGACTTCCTCCGCCGGCACGGCGAGAGCGAGGACGTCGTGATGGCCATGGCCGCCCATCACATGGACATCGACTGGCCGTCGCTCGAGGCGATGATCGTCCAGGCCGCCGACGCCATCTCGGCCGCGCGGCCGGGCGCGCGCCGCGACATCCTCGAGTCCTACGTCAAGCGCCTCGAGAAGCTCGAGGGCATCGCCGATTCGTTCAAGGGCGTTTCCAAGTCCTTCGCCCTCCAGGCCGGGCGCGAGATCCGCATCATGGTCGAGAGCGAGAAGATCTCGGACGAGGAGGCCGTCTGGCTGTCGAAGGACATCGCCCGCCGGATCGAGAACGAGCTCGAATACCCCGGTCAGATCAAGGTCACGGTGATCCGGGAGACCCGGGCCGTCGACTATGCCAAGTAGCGGCCGGACGGTCGCCGACCTCACCGAAGCGGCCCTCATCAGTCGAATCCACGGGCGCCTGCCCCCGGCGCCGGACTGGCTCCGGGTCGGCGTCGGCGACGACGCCGCGGTCGTCGAGCCGGCCAGGAACCGTCTCGAGGTGCTCAGCGTCGATGCCCTGGTGGAAGGGGTCCACTTCGACCGGCGGTTCACGCCGCCCGACGCGATCGGCCATCGCGCCCTGGCCGTCAACCTGAGCGACCTCGCCGCGATGGGCGCCGAGCCGAGGCTCGCCCTCCTCTCCATGGCGCTGCCCCCGGCACTCGCCCTCGACGACTTCGACGCCATCGTCGGCGGGCTGACGCGCCTCGCAGCCGAGCACGGGACGCACCTCGTGGGCGGCAACCTGACGCGATCGCCAGGTCCGCTCGTCATCGACATCACCGTGACCGGGACCGTCAAGCCGCGGCGCGCGATCACCAGGGCCGGCGCGCGGCCGGGCGACCTGCTGTTCGTGAGCGGCACCGTCGGCGGCGCCACGGCGGGCCTCCAGTCGCTCCAGGCCGGCCTGCCCGGCCCCGCGGAGCGGTTCCTCTACCCGCGGCCCCGCATCCGCCTCGGTCTGCTGCTCGGCCGGAACCGCGCGGCCGCGGCCGGCATGGACCTGAGCGATGGCCTGGCGGACGGCCTGCATCAAATCGCCGCCGCGAGCCGCGTCGGCGTCGTCGTCGATGCCGGAGCGGTGCCGGTCGATCCGGACGCCCGCCGGTGGTTCGAGGCGCGGGGCCAGGATCCGGTGGAACAGGCCCTGGTCGGAGGCGACGACTACGAGCTGCTGGTCGCCGTCCGGCCCCGGAACCGGGGCCGGCTGGCGGCCGCCGTCCGACACGCCGGGGTGCCGCTCACGATGATCGGCGTCTGCACGGCCGATTCTGGCCGAATACTCCGGCACACCCAGGACGGGACCTCGCGCGACCAGGGGCTTCCCAGGCCGGAATTCGGCCATTTCGCCTGATCCGAGCTCAGCCGTGGCTTCACACCTGCCCCGGGCCGATTGGCGTAAGATTTTTGCAGGTGTTGATCTCCAGGTCGGTCTGGCGGAAGAGCTTTGCGACGGTCCTGGTCGTCCTGGGCTTCGTGTCGCTCTACAAGGTCACGATCTTCGACGCCCGCAAGGGGGCGGAGGCCGCCCTTCTCCGGGAATCGACCGCCCGGCCGTCGCCCGGCGCGCGGCTCCTCTTCAACGCGACCGCGTACTGCAAGGGTGACGTCACCGCGTCCGGCGTCTCTCCCCGGCGTGGGGTGGCGGCCTCGGATCCCGACCTCCTGCCGGTGGGCTCGGTCATCGAGCTGCAGACGGGGGACATGCGGTACGACGGGATCTACTCCATTCTGGACACCGGACCGGCCGTCCAGGGTCGCCACGTCGACCTGTACATGTGGAGCTGCTACGACGCCCTGGACTTCGGGCGCCGTCCGGTCCACCTGACGGTCCTCCGCCTCGGATGGAACCCGAACAAGGAGTCCTTCCGGGCGGGGCCGGATGCGGACGCCGCGAGTCTAGTCGCCGATCCCAACTGACGACAGCGTCAACTCGAACAGCCTGTAGTAGATCCCCCGCTTCGCGAGCAGCTCCTGGTGCGTCCCGGACTCGCGCAGCCGGCCCCTGTGGACGACCAGGATCTGGTCCATGTCCTGGATCGTCGAGAGCCGGTGGGCGATGGCGATGGTCGTCCGGCCGGCCATGAGTGCGTGGAGGGCGTCGCGGATGACCAGCTCGGTCTCGGTATCGACGCTCGACGTGGCCTCGTCCAGCACGAGCACGCGGGGGTCGGAGGCCAGGGCCCGCGCGAACGACAGCAGCTGCTTCTGCCCCACCGACAGCGTCGCGCCGCGCTCGGCCACGGGGCTCGCGTAGCCGTCCGGCAGGCGCTCGATGAAGGCGTCGGCGTGGACGGCGTGGGCCGCCCGCCGGATCCGCGCCTCGTCCATCGGCTTCCCGAGGCTGATGTTGTCGCCGATGGTGCCCGAGAACAGGTGCACGTCCTGGAGGACCAGGCCGAACAGCCCGCGCAGGTCGGCGAGCGCCATGTCCCGGATGTCGACGCCGTCGACGGTGATCCGCCCCTGCTTGACGTCGTAGAACCGCAGCAGCAGGTTGATGAGGGTCGTCTTCCCCGAGCCGGTCGCGCCGACGATGCCGACGCGCTCGCCCGGCCGGACCTCGAAGCTGACGTCCTCCAGCACCCACTCGTCGTTGTACGCGAACCAGACGTGCTCGAACCGGATGTGTCCGAGCGCCGGGGCGGGGCGCGCGACGGGCGCCTCGGGCGGCCGGATGTCGACCGGCTCGTCGAGCAGCGAAAAGATGCGCTCCGACGCCGCCATCGCCGCCTGCAGGATGTTGAACTTCTCCGACATGTCGCTGATCGGCCGGAAGAAGCGCTGCGAGTACTGCAGGAACGCGGCCAGCCCGCCGATCGTCAGCGTCCCCGCCGCCACGCGGCCGCCGCCGTACCAGATGATCAACGCCGCGGCCACGGCCGCCACCGCCTCGACCGCCGGGTAGAAGACCGCGTAGTAGAAGATCGACTCGATGTTGGCGTCGCGGTGGGCCTTGTCGATCTCGTCGAACCGCTCGAAATCCACGGCCTCCCGCTCGAAGAGCTGGACCGTGGTCATCCCGGTGATCCGCTCCTGCAGGAACGCGTTGATCCGGGACACCAGGCCACGGACGACGCGGTACGACTGCCGGACGTGGACGCGGAACCACTGCGTGACCGCCACGAGCAGCGGCAGCACCAGGAAGGTCACGAGCGCGAGCCGCCAGTTCATCCAGAGCATCACGACCATGATGCCGACCAGGGTGAACACGTCGCCGAACACCGTCACGACGCCCGAGGTGAACAGGTCGTTGAGCACGTCGACGTCGGAGGTGACGCGCGTCATCATGCGGCCCACGGGATTCCGGTCGTAGTACCGCACGTCCAGCCGCTGCAGGTGCCCGTAGATGGCCATGCGCAGATCGAACATGATCCGCTGGCCGGTCATCTGCAGCGTCCACGTCTGGGCGTAGTCGGCGACGAAGGCGCCGACCAGGATCGCCGCGAAGATGACGGCCAGCTGTCCGAGGCCGGCGAGCTGGCCGGTCATCACGTGGCGGTCGATGGCCACCTTCATCAGGTAGGGCTGGGCGAGCGACGCGCCCGAGTCGGCAAGGGTGGCCACGAAGGCGACGGTGAGCGCCCCCTTGTACGGGCGCAGGTACGCCAGCAGCCGGCGCATCAGCCGGGCGTCGTAGCTCTTCGCGAGATCCTCGTCGTCGCTCATGAGGCCGCCAGCTCGTCCTCGAGCAGCTGTTTCCGGTGGAGCTCCGCGTACAGCCCGCCGTGGGCCACGAGCTCGTCGTGCGTGCCGCGCTCGACGATCGCGCCCGCGTCGAGGACGAAGATCTGGTCGGCGTCGCGGACGGTGGACACGCGGTGGGAGACGAGAATCGAGGTCCGCTGCCGCATCACGCCCCTCAGGCGCGAGAGGATCTCCTCTTCGGTATAGGTGTCCACCGCCGACAGCGCATCGTCCAGGATCAGGATCCGGGGGTCGACGGCGACCGCCCGGGCGATGGCGCTGCGCTGCTTCTGTCCGCCCGACAGCGTGATGCCGCGCTCGCCGACGCGGGTCTCGTACCCCGCGGGGAACTCGACCACGTCCTTGTCGAGCCGGGCGATCTCGGAGGCGTTCGTGATCCGGTCCGCCCGGTCCGGGCGCGGCGCAGCCGTCGCGTCCAGGCCGTACGCGATGTTGTTGGACAGCGTGTCGGAGAAGAGGAACGGCTCCTGCGGCACGAACCCGATCGCCCCGCGCAGCACCGCGAGCGGCAGATCGCGGACGTCGATGCCGTCGATGAGCACCGTCCCGGGCGGGGGATCGTGGAGCCGCGCCAGCAGGTGGATGAGCGTCGACTTGCCGGAGCCCGTCACCCCGACGAGCGCCACGGTCTGGCCCGCGGCGATCCGCGCCGAGAGGTGGCGCAGGACCGGTGTGCCGCCGTACCCGAACGTGAGGTCGCGGAACTCGATGTCGCCGCGGATCTGGTGGTCGCGCAGCCGCTCGCTCCCCGGCAGGTCGGCGATGGCCGGCGGCGTGTCGAGAATCTCGAGAATGCGTCCCCAGGACGCCATGCCGCGCTGGAGCATGTTCGTGACCCAGCCGAACGCGATCATCGGCCAGCTGAGCAGGGTCAGGTACGCGTTGAAGGCGACGAACTGGCCGACCGTGATCCGGCCGCGAATCACCTCCTGGCTGCCCAGCCAGAGGACCACCAGCGCGCCGAGGCCGAGGAAGAACGCCATACTGGGGAAGAAGAACCCCTGCAGCGCGATGAGCAGCCGATTGCGCTGGACGTACTCTTCGTTCGACCGGCGGAAGCGCTCGAGCTCGATGCCTTCCTGGCGGTACGCGCGGACCACGCGGACGCCGGCGAGCGCCTCCTGGGTGACGGCGCTCAGGTCCGACAGCTGCGCCTGGATCGCCTCGAACCGGCGGTGGATGGCCGCGCCGAAGTACTTGACCGACACCGACACGAACGGCAGCGGCACGAGCGCCCAGAGGGTCAGCCGGACGTCGATCGCCAGCATCATCGCGAGCGCGATCACGAAGCCGAGGATGGTGTTCGCGGAGTACATCACCGCCGGGCCCACCATCATCCGGACGGCGTTGAGGTCGCTCGTCGCCCGCGACATCAGGTCGCCCGTGCGGTGCGCCTGGAAGTACCCGAGGGGCATCGTCTCCAGGTGGGCGAAGAAGTCGTTCCGCATGTCGTACTCGATGTGCCGCGAGACGCCGATGAGGATCCGGCGCATCAGGAACCGGAACACGCCTCCGACGAGGCCGATGGCGACGAGCAGGCCGCCGTATTCGAGCAGCTTGGCGCGTGTGACCCCCCGGGTCAGGTCGTCGACCGCAGCGCGCAGCACGAGCGGAGACGCCTGCGTGATCGCGGTCGTGATGACGACGCACGCCAGGCCGGCGGCGAAGAGCGCGGTGTACCGCCGCATGTACGCCGTGAGCCGGCGGAGGGGGGACATTGGGAAAGTATACAGAGGGCGTCTCGCTGCAGGCGCTCGGCGGATCGCGCGTGCGGCGGTGCGACGGGGATCGGCCGGAGCCTGGAGCCCGGAGCCTTTTTTGTGTTATCTTCGTCTCCGCCTTCCCCAGCAGGCCCCGGTCTTTCTCCATCGGAGCAGTCATGCGCACCTTGTCAGCACGGCGTCCCGCTCTCGCCCTGTACATCGCCGCTGCGGCGGCGATCGTCGCGCTCGCCGCCGCGCCGGCGGAGGCGCAGTTCGAGCCGCGTCCCCTCGGCAATCCGGCCGTCGGCGAGAGCTACCACGTGGAAGGCTTCTTCGGCGTCTGGTTCCCGACGGCCACCATGGTGATCTCGAGCGAGCAGCTCGGCATCCTCGGCAGCCAGATCAACCTGAAGACCGACCTCGGCCTCACCGACCAGCACTTCCCGGAGTTCCGGCTCGTGCTGCGCCCCGCACGGAAGCACAAGTTCCGCCTGCAGGTCGACCCGCTCAGGTACCAGCAGTCGTCGACCATCACCCGCGACATCGTCTTCAACGGGCAGAAGTACGTCATCGGTATTCCGGTGGACTCGACGCTCGACTGGAAGGCGTACCGGCTGGGCTACGAGTACGACTTCATTCGGCGCGATCGCGGATTCGGCGGGGTCGTCGTCGAAGCGAAGTACACCGACATCCAGGCCACCCTGTCGAACGCGTTCGTCACCGAGTTCGCTCGCGCCCGGGCGCCGATTCCGGCCATCGGCGGGATCGCCCGCGTCTATCCCCTGCCCAACGTGGGCGTCACCGCCGAGGTGACGGGCTTCAAGCTGCCGACCAGCATCAACAAGGACTACCAGGGGCACTACGTCGACGTCGACGTGTACGGCACCGTGAACGTCAACGAGAACGTGGGCGCCCAGATCGGGTACCGGTCGCTCGACCTCGGCTACGCCATCAAGAGCGACAGCGGCACGATGAAACTGAAGGGGCTCTACTTCGGAATCGTGGCGAGATACTAGCCCGGACGCGAAGGACCGCGGCGGCGGTTGCTTCGCGTCAGTGGACTCTGGCGGCCTCGGGCTCGAGCCGGGCCAGCCGCCGGTCCGCCTCGCGCAGCGTGTCGTCGCGCTTGCAGAAGCAGAACCGCAGCTTCGTGCGGCCCGCCGCCGGGTGGTGGTAGAAGCTGCTGCCGGGCACCGCCGCCACGCCGACTTCCTTCACGAGAAACCGCGCGAACGCCACATCGTCGGCCAGACCGGCCAGCAGACCGATGTCCGTCATGATGTAGTAGGCGCCCGAGGGCTTGAAGCACGTGAACTGGTGCCGCTCAAGGATGTCGAGCAGCAGGTCCCGGCGGCGGCGGTACTCGGCCGCCATGTCGCGGTAGTACGTGTCGGGCAGGCCGAGCGCGGTGGCTCCCGCCTGCTGGAGCGGCGCGGCCGCCCCGACCGTCAGGAAGTCGTGGACCTTGCGGATGGCGCCGGTGAGCGAGGGCGGCGAGATCGTCCAGCCGACGCGCCACCCGGTGACGCTGTAGGTCTTCGACAGGCCGTTGATGGTGACCGTGCGGTCCGCCATGCCCTCGATCGTCGCGATGGGCACGTGCGGGCCGTCGTAGATGATGTGCTCGTAGATCTCGTCCGAGATCGCAATCGCGTCCCACTTCCGGCAGAGCGCGGCAATGGCCTCGAGCTCCTCCCGGCGGAACACCTTGCCGGTGGGATTATTCGGCGTGTTCAGGATGATCGCCTTCGTCCGGTCGTTGAAGGCGGCCGCGAGATCGTCGGGATCGAACGTCCAGCCGGCGCTCGGTGGCGCCGCCGCGCCGGGTTCGTGGAGCGTGACGTATCGGGGCGTCGCCCCGGACAGGATCGCGTCGGGGCCGTAGTTCTCGTAGAACGGCTCGAACACGATCACCTCGTCGCCCGGATCGACGACCGCCATCATCGTGGCGATCATGGCCTCGGTCGCGCCGCAGCACACCGTCACCTGCTCGTCGGCCACGACCGGCAGCCCGTGGCGCCGCGTGAACTCGCGCGCCACCGCCTCGCGCAGCGCCCGCGCCCCCCACGTCACCGCGTACTGGTTGACGTCGGCGTTGATCGCCGCGCACGCGGCGTCCTTGACCGCCTGGGGCGCCGGGAAGTCCGGGAAGCCCTGCGACAGATTCACCCCGCCGTGAATCTCGTTGAGGCGCGTCATCTCACGGATGACCGACTCGGTGAATTGCGAGGCCTTCTTCGATCCGGTCAGTTTCGACATTGATCGCTGCCTGAATACCACCACGATGACACGAACGCCCGACGAAAATCCACGTCCCCGGGTCAGTGCTGCGCGTTGGCCGGCTCGCCGGGGCCGTACAGCCGGCGGTAGTCCGCGGCCGTGCCCAGGATGCGCTTCACGTAGTTCTGCGTTTCGGGAAACGGGATGTCGTCGATGAACTCGGCCCGCTCCATGCCGGGACGCTCGCGCACCCACGCCGCGACCCGCTGTTCGCCCGCGTTGTAGGCGGCGAGGGCCAGGTGCACGTCGCCGAACTGCTGCACCAGATCCGCGAAATAGGCCGTGCCCATCCGCATGTTCGCATCCGGCGAGGTCAGGAGTGTCCGGCGAGTACCGGAGCCCGACTTTCGGCGCGTACCGCCTTGCGGTGGCCGGCAGCAGCTGCATCAGGCCGTAGGCGTTCGCCCCCGACCGGACATCGGCCGAGAAGTTCGACTCCTGCGCGACGAGCGCCGCGAGCAGATATGCGTCGAGATGGCGCTCGGCGGCGTAGCGCTGGATCAGCGGCCAGTAGTCGACCGGAAAGAGAATGTGCAGGATGCCCGACGGCAGATCCTGGCCGCCGTCGGCCAGATACTGCGGGTACGCCCGCTTCATGGCGTTGATCCCGGGCCGCAGGTCGCCCCGCGCGTTCAGCGCCCAGGCGAGGGTTGCCTCGAGCGCGGGTGAGTCACCCCAGACGAGCTCCGCGTATCGGATCTCGTTGACCGCCTGGTCGAACAGCCCGGCCGAGAGCAGATCGTGAATCACGGGCTCGTTCGGCGGCGCCGCAGCCGGCGTGACGTCCGCGGGTGCGACGTCGGTCACGAGCCGGCGGCGGGGCAGCGGGTCGGTCAGCCGGTCCGACGCCAGCCGGCCGTAGTAGCTGTTGCGGTAGTCCGTCACCGCGAGGCCGTACCGCTCCTGCGCCAGCCGGGTGTTGCCCAGCTCGTCGTAGGCGCGGCCCGTCCAGTACAGCCACGCGGGCCGATAGTCCGACCGCGGGAACGTCGAGGCCGACTGCTCGAAGATCCGGACCGCGTCGGCGTACTGCCCGTGCCTGAACGCCCACCATCCCGTCCGCCAGCCCGCGCGCTCGGCGAAGCGTCCGCTCGGAAATCTGCGCCGCAGCTCCTGGAAGACCGCGTCCGCCTGCTCGTCCTGATTGTCGACGATGTAGATGGTGGCGAGCTCGTTGAGGGACTGCTCGGCCCACGTCGACGTCGGGTAGTCGTCGGCGATGCGGCGCAGCGTCCGCTCGGCCGCGTCGGCCGCCTTCAGCTCGCGCACGGCGAGAGCCCAGTAGTAGAGCGCTTCGGGGCGCTGCGACCCCTTCTCCGTGTACGGCTTCAGCAGGTTGCGAGCGGTGCGGAACTGGCGCAGGTAGTAGTCGGCTTCGGCCACGCGCAGGGCGAAGTGCTCGCGCTCCTCGCCCTTCGCCAGCGTGCGCAGGCGGTCGAACGCCGGCCGCGCCACGTCGTAGCGGTGCGCGGCGAACAGCTGTTCGGCGCGGTCCCGTTCGAGGCGATAGCGCTCGCCGCCGGCGACGAGCGGCGGATCCACCGGCAGCTTCGCCAGCGCGGCCGCCGCCGCGTCTGCCGCGTCCGACAGCGGGTGCTGATAGAGGATGGTCTGGTAGGCGGCGTTGGCGCGCGCCCGGTCGCCCACTTCCATGGCGACGTCGGCCAGACGGAGGAGGACCGCGTCGGGGTTGAGGAGCGCGCCGGACGCCAGGCGCTCGTAGATGTCCAGCGCCGCCTGTGGATCGCCGAGAGCGTCGTCCGCATCCGCCTCGCCCACCGCCGCACCCTGGGCGAGGAAGCCGACCGGGTGCGCCGCTTCCGCACCCCGGAACGCGTCGCGGGCGGGCTCCGCTTCCTGGAGCCCCAGATACGCCAGTCCCGCGAGGTAACGCGCGTACGGCGCGAGTGTGCCCTGCCCCACCCCTGGCTGCCCGAGCTGCGCGACTGCCTGATCGAAGTCGCCGCTCTTCACGGCACTCGCGGCGGCGGCGAGGCCACCCGGGACCGCGGCCCGCGGCGCGAACCACAGCAGGTTCGGATCGCTCGGCACGGGCGGATGCCGCGTGGGCGCGAGCTGCTGCGCACCGGGCACGGCCAGGGAGGCGACAACCGTCACCGCGATGGCCGCCGCCTGCCATGACGCCCGTCCGCTCACCGGCTCACCTCGAGCAGCCGCGCGTCGCCGTCGGCGAGCGTGCGGACCAGTTCGGCATTGAAGTAGTCGGTGCGGCGCCGCACGTCCGGCGGCACCCGTTGCTCGTACATCGTCCGCGCGCGGCCGATTTCGGCCGCCAGTCGCGAGCCCAGATCGCGCTGGCGGCGTCCTTCGCTCACGTCCGCCTCGTGGTACAGCCGGATCTCGGAGACGAGGAGCCGCGCGTATCGGCGCGCGCTCTCGTCATCGTCGCCCCGCGGCGCGGGACCCGGCGCGCCCGCACCGCTCGGCGACGACGCGATCGGAAGATCGGCCGTCTGCCTGGCGAGCGTGCTGGCGGTGCGGAATGCCGTCAATGCCTCGAGGCGGCTGGCGGCATGACGCGCCAGCACGTCGAGCGAAGGGATTGACAAGTCGAGTGTGTTCGGCGAGGGTGCGTCCGTGCCCTGATCGGCGTAGAGCACGGCCACGGCGTGACCGTCCATCAGGAGGGGCGCGGCGAAGCACGGGTGGCCGGCCTCGAGCGCGGCGAACGGCGGTGCCGGACGGTCGCGTCCGCCCTCCACCGGGGCCCCGGCCGCGACCGCCGCCCCGAGGACACTGCCCTGATCGATGGGAACCGTGAGCTCGGCTGCCGGCTCGAACGCGCTTCCAAACCCGGCCAAACGCCACCCGACGAGGGCGTCGCGCTTGACGACGAAGACGGCCACACGCGAGACTTCCTGGCCCGCGGTCTCGGCCAGCGTGTCGATCACCTCACCGAGCGACGCGGCGCGATCGAGGGCCGCGAGATGCTCACGCAGGCGTGCGGCCCGTGCGCGGGCCCCATCGTGGGCCGCCTCGGCCGCTTCCGCCCGCGTCGCGGCCGCGGCTTCGATCGCGGCGCGGGTGGTGTCCGCCTCTCCACGAACCTTGTCCAGTTCTCCTCGCAGCGTGTCGACCTCCCTCTGGAGCATGTCGGTGCGCGTCTCCGCTTCGCGTTCGAGCTCGGCCCTGAGCGACTGTTCGCGCGCGGCAAGGCGTGCGAGCGCTTCGTGGCGGACCGTGTCGACGCGAGCCTGCGCGGCTTCTTCCAGTTCGGCACGCAGCGCCGCTTCGCGCGCGGCGGCCTGAGCCTCGGCGTCCGTGCGGGCCTCGTCAGCGCGCGTCTGCGCCTCGGCCGTGGCGAGGGCGCGGAGCCGGGCGTGCAGGGCGTCGAGCTCTTCGTCGAAAGTCATGGCGCGAGCATGCGCGTTCGGGGCGCTGGGACGGCCCGTCCGATGCTGGGATTGTCGGATTATGCGGGTCGTGCTTCCGCCAAGTCAAGCTGAGGCGAGCGTCTATTTCGTTTAGATAGAGTAAGTTGACGGCAGGGGCGCGGCGCCCTACAATTGCTGGGACAGTCGCGGTCTACCGTCGGCTGCCTTCCCACGGGGGGGCGATACGGCTTCGACGGAGGTAAAGACTCGCGGGCTGCATGCCGAGCCCCATCGACTCGTAAATCCGGTGGAACACACAGTAACTGCGAACACGCAGCTGCCTCTCGCTGCTTAACTAACCCTTAAGTCAGCGACGTCCACCTCGTCCCCGCCTGCGGGGTGGGACTGGATGTCATAAAAGCAGGCTGGCCGCCATGGGCTGTTCCGACGCGTGGCGGCGAGACTTATCGGGGCTAGCGGTCATCGCTTTCCGTCGCTCTTCGACGGTGATCGCGAAATTTCAAGAGCGGCTACGCATGTAGAGGCCTACGACGGCGTGCCTTCGGACGCGGGTTCGACTCCCGCCGCCTCCACCACTTATAACTTGTTGATATAAAAAGACTTAACAGAATCACGAAAGTCGCCTGGGGGAATCTTGGGGGATTCCCGTGGTAGACTCCCGCGGACCCCGTGCTTCGAATTTATCGACGCCACCGCGGCGACCTGCCCTCACACCGGCGGAGCGCCACCGGCGCTGCACCTGCCCCATCTACGTCGAAGGGACGCTCGGCGGCGAGACCGTGCGCCGCAGTCTCGACCAGACGCTCCTGGGAGGCCGCGTCGGACCTGATCGCGGCGTGGACGGCCAGCGGCCAGGTCGGCGTCGATCAAGCGCGAACGTGCCGACAATCGCCGAAGCCGTCCAGAAGGCCATCGAGGACGCCCAGGCGCGGCAGCTGCAGCCCGCGACGATCAGCCAAGCAGAAGAACCTCCTCGAGAAGCGCCTGCTGCCCTGGTGCCGCGCGACAGGGGCCTGCGGCAGCTGAAGCAGCTCGACGTCGATACCCTCCGCCAGTTCCGCGCCACGTGGACCGACGGTCCCGCTGTCGGCGCACAAGAACCTCGAACGCCTCCGCGCGTTTTCTGAGCTTCTGCCACCTGGCCGGCTGGGTTCGAACGCAATCACGCCAAAGCGCTCAAACCGCCAAAACTGCCAGACCAGTCGAGCAAGGTGAAGGTGTTCACCCACGGAAGATCTCGACGAAGATCATCGCGGCCTGCGATCAAGTACCCGGAGCGGAACTCGTTCGGGCCACAACAACCGCGCGCGGGTCAAGGCGATCGCGCTGACGCTCCGCTACTCCGGCCTACGCATCGGCGACGCCGTCGCGCTGCAGAAGGTGCATCTGAAGGGCGACAAGCTGTTCCTGAACACGCAGAAGAGCGGGAGCAAGATCTACGTCCCGCTCCCGAAGGTCGCGCTGGGGGCGCTCGAAGCAGCTCGAGCACGGGCTCCGGCGTACTTCTTCTGGACCGGCAAGGGCGCTGCGGCAATCAGCCGTGGCCGACTGGCAGCGGGCACTGCGGCGCGTCTTCGAGCTCGCCGAGGTCATCGGCAACCCGCACATGTTCCGGCACACGTTCGCCACGGACCTGCTGGCGCGCGGCATTCCGATCGAGGATGTGTCCGTGTTGCTCGGGCACCGCTCGACGCCGGATCACCGAGGCGTACTACTCGCACTGGGTCAAGGCGCGGCGGGATCGCCTCGAGCAGCGGGTGCGCGAGCTTTGGCGTTAGGTCGGCCTGAACGGACGACTGATCGCATCCCCCTTCGGGACTTGACGCCTGCCCCCCAAATCACCGCGCGTGTCTATCTGTGGCCCTTTCGCAGGTGCTGCGGCCGCCCATCTCGACGACGGTCTCCAACTAATTGGCACCAAGAGCGATCGGGACGATTCACCACGTCAGCGTGTCACATTAGGCGGCGAGCTCTTCGCACGTAAGCAGACCACTCGCAGCCATACGCGCCCCTGCTGATTGCATCGCCCCGATGCTAAGATGCGGACGCCCATGGACATGACGCTCGAACGCGTCCTTTTAGACACAGTGTGTAGGCTGCGACAGTTCTGAAGCGAGTTAGCCGGGCAGATCTGGAGTCGGAGGCACCTCATGTACTGCGCTCACTGCGGGACGGAGCTAGCTCCAGCAGCGAAATTTTGCCACGCCTGCGGTTCGGCATCGTTCTCACCGTCTTCAGCCGCGTTGGGTACCTACGGAAGGCCCCTCCCAGACCACACCGTTAACAACGAGTTCGAAACCAAAGGCATCCAGGCGGAGTCAATGGTCACTCAAAGTGACTACAGAACAGGAAGCTCGGAAGGCCATTCGGGAATCGGCCCTAGGCTTCTACTTCGTGGCTGGACTGCAAGCGCTTCTCGGCGGGCTTGTGCTGGGGCCCTCTGCGCTGATTGACGCGGCGCTCTTTGCCGGCCTTGGGTTTTGGCTTCACAAGACGAGCAGCAAGGTCGCAGCGACGATTCTCGCGGTCTTGGCAGCAGTCTCTATCGGAACGACATTCTGGAATCAGGCGACGGGAGCAATGGGTGGCCGCAATGTCGTTCTCTCCCTCATCGTATTTTGGGTCGCAGTGCGGGCGCTGATCGCGACGTACAAGTTGCCTGACCTGGTACAGCGGGAGCCGGGGGTCGGGACGGCTGGCTAACACCCGCTTCAGCCGCCAACGGCAATCAAGAAAAAGGGCCGCTGCGGCTGAAGCGGCACGTTACCGGGACTGGACGAACACGATGGCTAAGAGGAAGAGACGGGCGAAGCCAAGAGCGAAGAGTGCCGACGCGCCGCTTTATGCCGCCATCCCCAATCAGGTGTTTCTCGGTGTGCCTGGAAGACGATGCACTACAAATACGAAGGTGTTATTGAAAGATTACGAAAGAAGTACCCTCTATCGTTCGTCATCGTCGGTCGAGATGCAAATCAGGATGCGGACGACCTACTTGAGGTGATCAAGAAGCGCATTCTCACTTCTTCATACGCGATCTTCGACGCGACTGGCGGCAACGCGAACGTGTCGTTGGAGTTCGGGTTTTCGGAGGCGAACGACATCCCCCGGGCGCTTTACCTGTCAACGCACAAAGCGACGAAGGCGCCTACAAAGGAGGCGCCGATCATCGCGGACCTCGCCGGAAAGAAGCAGAATCGGTACGCTCAACTGTCGAGTCTGGACAAGCTGCTTCGGCAATTCTCCCACAATCACGCGTACACCAAGCGCTTTGAGCAGTTCCTCGCGACCACGTTTCGACGGCGATCGAAGGGAGACAAGAAGAGGCTTCGCAGCCTGGCGCTAAAGATTGTTCATCAATTATCAAGCGATGGAAAAGCCAGGCGGTCGGACGTCGTCCAGAGCTTGCAGGCTGATGGCGCGGGCTATTCTCGCGACGAGATAGACGACATGATCTATCGGATGCACAACGCTGGTTTGGTGAGCAGCGTGCAAGGTCCATATTCAACCGTTACCATCACATGAGCCCGCTAACATCCGCTTGCAGTCGGGCGTCTCGCGCGCTCATGAGCCGCCGCAGCTGAAACGACACGCAAGTCCGATATGAAGACAAGGCTCACACCGCACTACATCTCGCTCGTGTATGAGTGCTGTCTCCGGTCCTTCTGGCGGCGCAAAGCTCTAACGCAGTTCCTGCGACAGTGCAACGTATCGGAGGGGTTCCTGGAGAGTTGGACTCCGGATGAAACTAAACGCAACGTACTTGATCGACTCTTTCTGGAACTCCCCAAGACGGATCGAGGTCGCTCGGCCCTGGCGAGAATGGCGGGGTTTTTGATGGAGCAGGAGTCTTCCCGATCTGGCGAATTGGGAGGATTCCACTGCAAAGCTGAAGGCTGCCCGTGACGCAGTCTCCAGCCTTCGCGCTTATCACTCGAAACAACAGGATGAAATCCGTTCCGAAGAGGAACAGGTGGAAGCCCGGAAGCGATTTGTCGAACGACAGCGCCAAGCGACTCAGTCTCAGCAGACTCTCCAGCAGCTCAATGATCGGCTGAACGTCCTTGGCTCGTCTCTGGGCGAGCAAAAGGCAGGGTACGAGTTTCAGGCTTGGTTCTACGATCTCCTTGATTTCTCAGAAATCTCAAACCGGAAGCCATACGTGCACAAGGGCCGTCAAATAGACGGGTCATTAACGGTCTATGGGACAACCTACCTTGTGGAACTGAAGTTCACAGCTGGGCCCGCTGACGCCAACGACATCGATTCATTCTACAAGAAGATTACGAGCAAGGCCGACAATACGATGGGTGTAATGGTATCTATTTCAGGCTACTCATCAGTGGCCAAACAGGAGGCGTCCGGCGAACGTACCCGATCCTGCTTCTAAATCACAGTAATCTGTACATGGTTCTTGGCGGAATCATGGGATTGGCCGATCTGGTGGACAGAGTGCGCCGTCATGCCTCACAGACCGGGGAGGCGTACTTGGCGGCGGACGATTTCAGCGGGTAAAGATGCCAGACGCAACTGGGGGGGCTGCAGCCGTCGGCGCATAGTGTAATCACGAGGGCCGCGGCTGAGAGGCGACCGTCAGGCCGAATCGGACATGCACAAGCTCTTAAAGCCGGCCGTACAGGCGTTCGAACAAAACGTTGGATCAGTGCACGAACTGCTCGAGTTTGATCGGTTCGTGATCGAGCACGTGATCGGTGGGCTGGGCGACCTCGTTGCGGTGCTAGAGCACGGCGGGCACAACAACGCTGCAAGAGTTGTCCGGAATCGCGTTTCAGCTCTGAAGTCGATTGAGCGGTGAGATTCTTTGAGGCCACGATACAGAACGATTTTCAATCAGTGCGTCGTCTTCTCGTATCGTATTTCGATTCGGCTGTGCATGATTTGTTTCGCTTGGCCGCTGCCAAGGCATTGAAGGACCAACTGAAGGTTCCCTTGAGTACAGACAGAAGCTCGAGTTGGCATGGCGGGATCTCGCCACGGCAGAGGGCAACGCCGAAGCTCTATTCGCTGATTTGGTGGTTGCACAAAAGGACATAAGTTTCCAGGACATGCAGAGTATCGCGAGGGCATTCGAGATATTTGACTGTGGAAGTGGGTAGTTCGGACGACACACACGACGTAATCCTTGGGCAGGCAGCAGGCATGTTATCGTCACGCTGGCGGACACGTGGACACGCGAATGACGCGGCAGATATCTGCCGCGTCCCTGACGGCTCAAGCAGGTCATCGCGGTTGGCGAACAGATTGCGTTCGAACCTGAGGAGGTCCGCGTGTTGGCCGCCAGCATGACCCGGTATATCGAGGCCTTGGTTGCGTCAATTGCGGCAGCGTTCGAGCGAGCTGGCGCAGCTTCGGAATCGGCCTAAGACCGCTTGCAAGCGGCAGCGGCAACTGCGATCACGAGCCGCTACGGCAAAGCGGATAATAATCACCGCAAATCCCGAGTGCGCATTTTTGGTGGAGACTTAGACTAGGTGAGGTGCTGGCCACATCGTTGAATTGTGCGCTGTGTAGCGTCCACTGCGTAGGTCAGGAAGTCAACTATGCGATGCTGCAACGCATGCTACTAACCGCAGAGACCGAGACAGGAGCGACCCCGCACCGCGTAGCATCGGTTGCTAGCAGGCGGTTGCGTCTAACCGGGGGTCGCTCCTGTCTCGGTCCCGACTTTGGGGTGTAGTGACGTCGGCGTGCCACTCGAATAGCCGTCGGCGCTGCTGAGAGTTACGAGGTCCCTGCGCAGACCGAAGGGCAGACTGAACCCGGAACGCGACTTGCCAAGCCAAGACAGGGCAACCCGAAGGTTCTCGTGGTCACGAACGGCGTTCGTCGCGGGTCTCAGAGGCGGGTCGGAGCCGAGAGTTCGCAACCGGCAGTGCCCACTGAAGAAGTGACAATCTGGCCAAGGGTCGGAGGCCTTCTGGGCATGGCGAGGTCACGGTAGACGCCTCAGGCGAGTATGGACGCGCTGGGCTACGGACTCCGGGATCCGCAGTGTCCGGTAGACCCGCCTGCCGGGACGATGGTGGTGAAAGATGACAACGCCGGGCTCGTGCAGGAAGAGGCGACGGACAAAGTCTCCGCTCATGCCCAGAGCTCGGCGAGCTCGTCGACCGAGTAGTGCCGCTCGAACGTCCCCTCAGGTGTGAGCATGTGGTTTGCCTCGCGACTCGCGACTCTCTCTGGCAAGAAGCGCGACAGCCCGCAGATGCGTAGAATGCTAGGGATTTCGATTGAAGGCCGTCAGGAAAGGGTGAGATTTGACCCCGGGGTCAGGGTAAGGGTCAGACTTGACCTTTCCTCCGCCGGCCACCAACCTGCGTCCATGAACCCGACCAGAATCCTCTGCGCGGACTGGGGCAAGGCGGCGAACAAGCGGGCGGTCTTCGTCGCCGATGCTGCTGACAGACCCATCGTCCGACGACTGTCCCACCCGGGTTGGACGCTGTCGTCGCTGCTGCAGGAGGCCAATCGGCTCGCCCTGGACGGACCCGTTATGGCCGCCTTGGACGTGCATCTCGGCGTGCCATTCGCTTACCTGACGGCCTTCGACCGTGAGGGTAAACCAGACACGTGCAGGTCCTTTCTCGGCCTGCTGCAGGCCACAATCGACGCACCTCGCTTCTTCGAATCCGACGACCCAAGCGAGGGACTGGGAGGTGCGCCGGCCGTTCTTCGTCGTGCCCAAGGGTCCGGGCGGACTGACGTCGTTTCAGGCGGCGGCCGCAAGGGCTGGCGTCCTACTCTGCTCCGCCTAATGGACGCCCAGACCGGCGCGAAGCTTGCGTTCGTGACGGCTGGCATTCCTGGCTCTGTCGGCAGCGCGCGCGTGACATCTGGATGTCGCTGCGCTCCTCAGGCAGGAGCCTCGAGCGTTCGGCGTCTGGCCGTTCGATGGTGACCTCGACACCCTCCTCGCGTCACGTGATCGCTCTGGGCGAGATGTATCCCCGCGCCGCGTACGCCACAGCCTGATGGACGGTCCGATAGTTGACCGGCCCCGCTTGATGGTCGCCAAGACCGACGCCCGCATCCGGCACGAGGCGATCGAGCAACTCCTCGCGATGGGCTGGGTTCGACAGCACGAAGCGCACTTCGATGGCCTCGAGTGGGCCCGCGACAGCGAGGACGACTTCGACGCGTGCATCACCGCGGCCGCTCTACGCGCTGCGTCTCGAGGGCCTTCCCTTCAGCCAGCGGCTCGACGTGTCCAGCCCGGCAGAGAGGGGATCCTGGTTCAGGGCAGCGTGAATCTGGCGCTGCCGGAGGCAACCTTCCGCCCGTCTCGCCAGGCGCTGCTGCTGGCGATATCGCGCCCGAAGGCCGGGGCTTCGCTAACGCACCAGTTGGCCGCACGGAGCCGCTTCCGTGTCCGATCCGGGCTGCCAGAAGGTCTTCGCGGGCTCGCGTGGCGGGTGGGATGGCCACGTGGGAGCTCTTCGTGTGCACCCGACATGGCGAACCGAGGCGCGGGATTCCAGAGGAGCGGCGACGCCTGTTCAAGTTCGAGTTTCCACGGTTTTTCGAAGAGTGAGCAAATGGGAAGCACCCTTGAGATTATGTCTGATTTGACATATCCTCTCTGGTATGAGCTCGCGCGACAAGCCGTTGGTTTGGCTGCGCGGCGAGGTCAAGACGCCACCCTTCAGCCTAGAGGGTCGCGTCGAGGCTGGCTTCTGCTGCGTCGTTTGCAGCGAGGAGAACCCCTCGGCCTGCCGGCATCACGGCCAATGCCAGGCATCGGACCAGGGTGCAACGAATTGCGGATCGGGGAGCGCTATCAGACGTGGCGGATCGTGTATCACGTCGCCGATGATGCGATGGTGGTATCGAGGTATTCAGCAAGAAGACCGCCGCGACGCCCCGGTCCGTGATCGCTGAATGTCGATGGCGGTTGCAGGCCGACGTCGGTTTTTCGGGCAAGAAGGGAGCGAAGCGCCGTGGAGAGAAGTAAGCAGCGGCGGCTCGAACGAGCGGGATGGGTCGTCGGCGATGCGGGAGACTTTCTCGACTGTCTCACGAGGAACGCCGGTTCATCGAAACGAAGCTGGCGCTCGCAGCTGGCCTGCGACGCTGGCGCGAGCGGCTGGGCCTCACGCAGACTCAGGTCGCGGAGCGCTTTGGATCGAGTCAATCCCGGGTGGCTAAGATGGAGGCGGCAGACAAGTCCGTCAGCACCGATCTGCTCCTGCGCGTGCTGTTCGGTCTCGGCGCCAAGCGCGACGATGTTGCACGCCTCTTGGCGCAGAAGCGCAGAGAGTCGAGCAGCCTGATGAGCGTGCCTCATCGGTGATCAATACACCTCCACCTCCGCTGACGTGGGCATCTCCATCTTGAGTGTGTCGGCACTGAGGCTTACACAGCACCAGTGGAAGACGCCTTGACGCCCTAATCGCGGCGGTCAGCGCAGCCACAATGCGGGCTCCTTTCTTCTTGAACCCAAGTTCCCTGGTCAGTTCTCCGATGATCTCTTCATCGGTCGGCAGCCGCCCATCGGAGAGCACCCACCGCACGAGGCTCTGAAGTTCCAGGTCCGAGTAGTCATCTATGGGATATCCCGGCCAGACTTTCGGCCGCGCTTCGCGCTCGCGGGCGGCTGACGACTCTGCGGTCGGCCGTGGCTCTACCGCATGAAGCGTCTCGGCGCTCGTGTCTGAGTCGAGCGAGTCTGCGTAGCTTACCGCCTCGGCAAAGGCTTTCAAGGCCCGACGGACCTCTTCATCGCGCCGCAGAAACCAGTCTGTCGACCAGATCCGGTGAAAGCGCCATCCAAGCGCCTCGAGCTGCTGTTGCCTCAGGCGGTCTCGGTCACGCGCAGTTGGCGCCGAGTGGTATGACGCCCCGTCACATTCAATGGCGAGAACGAACCGGCCCGGCTTGTCCGGGTGCATGGCCACCAAGTCAATCCGATATCTGGACGTCCCGACCTGGCCAACCAGGCTGATGCCGTGGCGACTGAGTTCGTCGCATACCGACTGCTCGAAGTCGTTCAACGGAACATCCGTCGACAGTACCCGACTCGAGGCGCCGGCCTTCTGAGGCAGCGTGACTCAAGAAAGCCACGCAGCAATCTCACTCCGAGCTTCGGATAGTCCAGACGGACGTCTGTATGACTGAACGACGACACCACGATCATGCGTCGGCGAGCACGTGTAATCGCGACGTTCAGACGGCGCTCGCCCCCATCCTGCAGCAGAGGACCAAAACGATAGACGAGGTCTCCTGCCTCGTTCTTCCCGTAACCGATGGACAGGATGATGGCGTCGCGCTCGTCTCCTGAACGCGTTCGAGATTCTTGACGAAGAATCGCTCGGCCCTTGACTTATCGAAGAAGCCATCCAGCTCGGGGCGGTGCTCCTGTTCGCGAGCAAGCGCCATTTCGATCCGGCGTGCGTGCTCGATGCCCATCGTGATCACGCCGAGTGTCTCCTGCGGACGGATTTCAGCGTGCTCGATCACCAGCTCCACCACCCGCTGCACCTCACGTGATGCGCTGGCCTCTTGCCGACCCTGTCCCGGCAGGTGCGGCACCAGCTCGTGGCTGATGGCTTTCGCAAGTCCAGGACCAGGAAACGTCACCAGACGCCCGTTGTAGATGCGGTGGTTCGAGTAGGCGATCAGGGCCTCGATCCCGGCTGCGATAATGCCAATCGAGCGTCCACGCTGGTTCCAAGAAGGCGCCCATTACATCCAGGATGCTCTGGAACCCCGCGGTGCCATCCTCCTCGTCTTCATCGCCATCGATCCCGTAGCCGGCAGCAAAGAAGGTTGTGGGAGGCAGCTGCCGACTGTCGCCGGCGATCACAGCCTGTCGACCTCTCAGGAGCGATGTGATCGCATCCTGGGGTAGCACCTGACTCGCCTCATCGAAAATAACGAGGTCGAACAAGCGGGCGCTCGCCAGGTATCAGATGGCTCACAGAGAGTGGACTCGCCATCCAACAGGGGCGCAGAGCGAGCATGACATCTGGGGCTTCTGAGAAGAGGCGGCGCAACGGCAGATGGCGCGCGCGCTTGGCCGCTTCCTTAGCGACAAGGGTACTTTGCGCCGGGTACTTGTTCCGAGTTTCAACCGCTGCCACCGCATGAGCTCGCTGCACACGTTGAACGGCTACCGCGAGCCGCTCCTTATCGAGGCGCCTGAACTCGGCGGCAATCTCGTCGTGCAAGTTACCCTTGAACGCCGATACCGACGGGTCCTGAAGCTGGATCTCGTCCAGGCACGACAGCGCCCAGGAGCTCCGCAAGAGATCAGGCCACGTCGCTGGCTCCAGCTTTCGCGAACGGATCTCAGCCAAGACCGGTTCAACGCCACGAGCCTTCAGCTGCTCTTCGAGTTCATGGATACGGAGCAGTTCGGCTGGCGTGACACCATCCTCGGCCAAACGCCGTCCTAACTCCCCGACTTCCGCGAGCGATCGGTCATCATTCGATGTCTTGAGGAAGGCGCGGTCGAGCACCCGCAGATCCTCCTGCACGGCACTCCACGCTCCGACCGCAGCGTCGAGGCGCGTCAGGAGATGAGGGCTGGCGTTCCTGTCCGATGCCACGGTTCGCCACCTGGAGCGCTGCTGAATTGCCGTCTGGACAAGCGCGAGCGCAGCTTTTCCGGAAAGCGGCCCACGATGGAGCGACTTCACGTCCCGCACCGCTTTCCGGTATGCGCCGTTGAACAAGGCGGCAAACACCGCCCCTGCGGTCGACTTCGCCGGCGCAAGGTCGGCAAGCAGCCGATTCAGGTCTGCCTGAAACAGCCCTTCGTCGCTCATGCTCAGCGTGTGTTGGATGGCACTCAGCAGCGTCAGCAGCGATCCGACGTCGGCGGTTCGCTCTAGCGGCTTGACTGGGCATTCGGAGAGCAGCGCCGACAATGCCGCCTCCCACGCTGGCCAGTGTTCCCTTGCAAGACGGCGGACGTGTTCGACCACGTCGCGGAGCTGACCGGAAGATGTGATCGAGGCACCGTTCCACGGCGATGCCGACGACTGAGTCACTAGTGCATCACGCGATGCCAGTTCGCGTACCGCCTGCGCGCAGTCCGCAATCGCTCTTTCATCGAGACCGCTGAGCACTTTGCTCGGCAGTCTCGTCGTGCTCGTCACACGGCCGGACAACCTCAGGATCCGGCCGTATAGCGCGTATACACTCAGGCCGCCGGGTTGCCGGACTTGGTGAAGAGCCCGAACGTGCGCATTCAGACGGTCTCGCCGTTCGGTAAACGATCGGTGCAGGGCTTCAGCATCTGGCACCGGCGCCTCTCTCGCTCGCTCGATACTGGTCTGCAGCTGCTCAGCGACATGTCGCCGGGTCAGCTCTGCTCCGTGGCAGTCGAGACACAGGTGGCCGAGATCGGCCTCCTTCAGGCGATTCAGCACGACATCCAGGGCGGCGCGCTTTTCCGCGACGAACAGCACTGTCTTGCCGCGCGCAACCGCTTCCGCGATAAGGTTCGAGATGGTCTGACTCTTCCCCGTTCCAGGTGGGCCACTGATGACACCGTTCTGCCCTCGCAGGGTTGCCGCGATCGCCTGCTGCTGAGACGAATCCGCGTCCCGAACCAAAAACTCCTGATCTGGTGGCTCTCGGTCAAACTCGGAGGGGTCCACGCTTGACCGGTCACCCCGCGCGAGTTGGGCGGCGCCAGCATCTCCAGCTATACCGGCGATCAGATCGTGGACGGCAAGCGGATCACCCAGGGACTGAAGGTCCTTGACGATTGCCATCTTCTGAAAGGCAAAATTGCCCAGAACCCATCGAGGCACGATGGAGAACCCTGGCACGTTTGCGGCCTGTTGGCTCACAGCATCGAAGAACGGCTCAAGGTCGAACGCTTCGCCCTCGTCGTCTCCAAGGACCTCCGGCATCAGCGCGTCACAGTCCAGCGATGCACCGTGTTCTTCACTTAGCGCGTGCACCAAGACGTCGTTAATCTTCAGGTCACCTGCGCGCCGGATGGACCACGAACCGTTTCTGCTGCCCGTCTGCTCGGCCCTGACCGGCATGAGAAGGACCGGAGCCTGGGCATCGCGCCCCCCATCTCCGGCCGTCCATGAGGCGATGCCAAGGGCTCAGAAATAGCGTCTCAAGACCCCGCTCCTCAAAATTGCTTCGAGCTCGAGAGGCTATTTCCGCGAGGCGGGCAGCTGCCTGTGTTCTCCCCTCAGGCGCGAAAAGGTCAGACAGCGGCACCTTGATCTCCGACTGTAGGAGCTCCTGCATCCTCACGGCCGGAGCTTCGGTGAGATCGAAGAGTGCCAACCTTCAGTTCCCTGAAGTACAGCAGGTTGTTGCGCCGCGACATGTCCACCAGTTGGCGAATCCAGGCCTGCCTCGCAGCGTCGACTTTGACGCGACGCTCAGGGGACACTTCAGCCGGAGGACCGGCTTGGGGATCGCGTTGTGCTGTCATCTGGTGTGGCTAGCCTAGCGCCCGCACGTCTTCGAGGCAACGCTCCAGTCCCGCGTCAGCCTGGCTCGGTCCCGCTTCTCATAGTCCGGCGACGGTCACCAGCGCGTGGACGGGAATGCCCAGAAGTGCACGTACTTTAGGTTCGACGCGGCCACGAGTGCTGTTGGTACTGCTACGTTGGAGTCGTGGCCGGCCTTCACCACACGCCGCTCACGGACGACGAGCGCGAGGAGATCGTGCTCGCGGCGAAGTCCGTCTTCAAGAAGCTGAAAAATCTGTACGAGGAGATCACGCCGGCATTCGAGGAGTACGGCTTCAAACCACCATCGGCTGGCGTCATCGCCCGCGATTCTGTCGGAGAAGATTGAAACGGCGATCATCCAACACTGCCGCTCCTTCACCAAGGGAACGGGTCACTGTGACCTCCAGCGACTGGGCAAGGACTGGGAGGTGAAGGTCTGCAAGGACTCGGGGCTGACGATCAACCAGTCCAAGCAGATCGCCGGCGAGAACTACATCGTCGTCAACTACACGTCGAACATTCAGGTACGGAGCGTCTGGGTCCTGGTGGAATGCCGCCGATGACCTCTTCTCCCCCCGCAAGTCGAACTCGAACGCGCGTGCGGCGCTCTTGACGGCGGCCCAGCCCAACATTGAGATTCTGCACACCGCTTCAGTCAAGCAACTCGTCTTGCCTATCCTGGGAAAAGCCAAGAGTGCCAAAGCCGGCCTGCCAGCCAAGGCGAAGAAGCAGACGGCATAGAAGTTCGAGGGGCGGAGGGAAGAGTTGTGCCGGCGGAGTCGGCGGCTGTTCCTTGGTGCAATCGGACCGAGTCGCTATGATGAGCTATGCCTATTGACCTGCTCGAGGCACATCGCCCAGCGATTCTCGAACTGGCGGCACGCCACGGCGCGCGCAACGTCCGGGTGTTCGGCTCGGTGGCCCGCGGAGAGGCCCGAGCCGGACAGCGACATCGATCTGCTTGTCGAAGTCGAACCGGGACGCACCCTACTCGACGTGATCGCCCTGCAGCAGGACCTCGAGGCACTCCTTGGTCGATCCGTTGACGTGCTGACGGATGGGGGCCTCAGTCCGTACCTGCAGGAACGGATCCTGGCCGAAGCCGCCGCTCTATGAAGGACGACCGCGTCTACCTTCAGCACATCCGAGATGCACTCGAGGACATCGCCGGGTACTGCGGCAGCGACCACGCCGCCTTCCTCGGCGACCGGATGCGCCAGGACGCGACGTTGCGCAAGCTGGAAGTCATCGGGCAGGCCGTCAAGAATCTCTCGCAGGAGACCAAGTCCCGCCAGCCGAGCGATCCCCTGGAAACAGATTGCCGGCTTGCGCGACAAGGTCATCCACGACTACTTCGGCGTGAACCTCGAGATGGTATGGGCCGTGGTCCAGAAGGATCTGCCCGCACTTCGCGCGGCAGTCGAGGCTTTGCTCAACACCCATTAGTTCCCGTCAGCTGACGACCGCTGCGTGCCAGAGGGTGCCTCGGAAGGACAGAGCGATGCGCACCGCACCGAAGGTCACCGTCTTTCGCCGGGGCGCCACGCGGCGATTGCGTGCGATGGAGGAACCAGCGTTCGTCTACCAGTTCCTGATTGCCCTGTCTGAGACCGACCCGCTGGTCTGGCGTCGCCTCCAGGTCCCTTCGACATACACCTTCTGGGATCTGCACGTGGCCATTCAGGACGCCATGGGATGGCACGACTGCCACCTGCATCGATTCGAGCTGTTCAACAAGTCGGACGAACGCTTGACGATCGGCCTTCCGGTCGACGATGAATTTGCCACGGATCGATGCGAGCCGGGATGGCTGGTCAACCTGTCGTCGGTGTTCGAGCCGCCCGGTGAGGCGCTGCCCGCGCGCTATCTCTACGACTTCGGCGACGACTGGTCGCACGCGGTCGTCTGCGAGGGCCCGCGTCCCGCCGATCCATCGGCGAGCTACCCGCGATGCGTCGCCGGGGCCCGGCGCGGCCCGCCGGAGGACTGCGGCGGGCCGCACGGCTACGAGCACTTTCTCGAAGCCATCGCCAATCCCAGACACCCGGAGCACACGTCGCTCCTGCGATGGGTAGGCGGCTCTTACGACCCGAACGACTTCGACGCTGCGGCCGTAATCTTCGACGACCCGGCAAAGCGACGAGCGGCGCTCGATCCTTCCCGGTGATCAGGACGACTCCCGTCGATCCCGGAGCAACTCAGGGCACGTCACGCTGTCTCATTTTCATGGTGGAGGCGGCGGGTGTTTCGATCACAACCATGAACAAAACTGGCGTGCTGGGGGCTTTCGAAAATGAGATCAGAAGAATTTCGACGAAAACGCTAAGAAATATGGTGGAGGTAAAACATGGTCCCACCGCCTCCACCAAGGCGACAAATTGGGGGAATATTGAGGGTCCAGGCCACTTTTTGAGCGGATCGTGCGGATCGTGAGGATCTGAAAACACCAGGAAATCTGCGAATTCGGCCCTCGTGAAACCCCCAGCGAACTTCGACTCCCGCCGCCTCCACCACTTCTAACTTGTTGAAGGCAAGACGCTCGACAGAATCACCAAAGCAGGCTGCCAGCCCAACATCGAGATTCTGTGCACCGCGCCGGCCAGGCCAGTCGCCTTGCCTGCTACGGCAAAGGCCGATCTGCCGGCCAAGGCGAAAAAGCAGACGGCCTGATCCAGTGCATCTTTCCATCTTTTGAACGTCAGCCCGTAGCCCCTCCGTCAGTAGAATCGCTCCATGAAGACAACCCGGCATATGGCAGCCCTCATCGAACGCGAGGAAGACGGCTACGTGGCCATGTGCCCGGAGCTGGACATCGCCAGCCAGGGCGACACCATCGAGTCGGCGAAGAAGAACCTGGCCGAAGCACTCGAGCTGTTCTTCGAGTCAGCGGAGCCGAGCGAGCTGGCTCGACGGCTGCGCGCCGAAGTGTGACGCGCGTCGACGTTAGCATTAGGTACTCAGACTACAGGTTTCCGCATGTTCACGAACAGCCGCTGCACTCGATGGTCATTGCCGGCGCTCTTCATCATCGCGGGAGTGGCCTTACAGGGCTATCGTGCCTCCGCGGCGAGCAGTGCGACAACGCTGAGCGCCACGGAGGCGGAGGTGCTCGTGTACGTGTCTCCAGCGGGTGAGCAAGTGCGGGCGAGAGGGACGGATGTCGCGATGGACGTCCAGACAAGCCATGAACTCAATCAGGAAGACTACTTCTACTTCTGGGTGTACGACACGCAACCGAATCCGAACGGGTCCGCCACAATCGGGTACTACGCAGTGAACAAGTACACGGCAGACGTGTGGGACGTCAGTGTCGATGAGCGCCAGTTAGCGAGCCCAGTGCTAGATGGAGTGCAGCGCATCCTTCGTAGAGCGCACAACATAGACGACGCCACGCTAGCAGAATATGGCAATCGACCGCGGTGACGGTCTATTCCGGCAAGAAGATCGCCGACACATGCGGCCCTGTAGTGGCTGATTGCCGGCAAGGTTGAAGGCGCGGGCCTCCTTCGCTGTCGGATCCGAGGCCGGCAGGGCTCTCCGGCCGCTACTTGAAGTTGATGTTGACGCCGAAGCGAACATTCGCCGGGACGCCGTCCCGTGTGCCGGGCCTGAAGGTCCAACGTCGCACCGCCTCCACCGCCGCGGCGTCGAGGGCCGGATCCAGCCCCTCCTGCACGAAGACGTCGGATACCAGGCCAACCCTGTCGACGGTGACGGCGAGAACAACAGTCCCCCTGACATTGAGCGCCCGCTCCCGATCGGTCAGCACCACTGGGTCTCCATAAATGAGGACAGGCGCGACAACGCCGCTTTGCCCGAGCAGCACGAAACTGTGCTCGGCCTGCTGCGCTTCTGTCGGCAACGCTCGGACGGCCTCCGCAACCCGCACCATCTCCGCGGCTGTCATCGCCCCCTCGCTCACGTGGCCGATTCTGCCATCGGGCGAGACGGGAACAGTCGCCGGGAGGATTTGCACTCCCAGTTGTTCAGCCCGTTCCGGGGTCGCGATCAGCGTCACACCTGCGGGTGCGGCGCCCGCATCGCCGACGAAGACTCGAAAGGCTTTCGTCGATGATGCGTTCAAGGTTGTTGTCGCCGCATCGAGTGCCTCGACTTCGTCGGCGCAGGCCCGACATCCTGGACCTTCGAATACGAACAGCGCAGGCTGCCCTTCAACACTGCCGGCGCCAAATGGTTCGCCCGCGAGAGTGGTGAGCCCTGCGATACCAAAGGCCGGTATGGCACCAGCCGTCAGAAGCTCCTTGTCGAAGACGGCTGAATCCTGTTTCGAGTCCTTGGCCGGCGTTCGCTTGAATGCGTCACGGGGCAGCGGTCCCGCAGTTCGGAATCGGGTAACCGTCACGATGGTGCGTAGCGGTTTGGCCCCCCCAAAGGTCACTTCCTGCTTCAGTGGGACACCGGACTCCTCGTCAATCCAGAGCACATTGTCAACGTCGACACCCGGTGGCATCCGGTAGGTGACTTCAACCTTCTTGCAGGCGTATGCGGCACCGTCGATCGTGAGCGTCTCTTGGCCTGCCATCTCCGCCTGAGTCAGCGGAAAGTCACGGGGGAGCAGTTCTCCACCGGCGTGGAGATTCAGAAAGCTGTCCGGCCTGAGTTGGGCGGACCTGGTGTCCCACAGATGGTAGTAGCTATCGTGCAGCCAGAGCATCCCGTCGGAAACGATCGCCGTCTCAGTGCCAGTGAGCGTCTTCACGGACTCGAACGCCTGGTCCGGCTTGTGAATGACGACGGACACCTCTTTGCGAATAGATCCCAGGCCATCGGTCTCCATATCAATCGTAGCCGTCAGCTCCAGCTGAGGCAGGCTCTGGAATGCGTGCAGCGCGGCGTCCCTGAACAGCCGTTCCGCGTCTGGCTGAACCTGCGCGTCGGCGACGGAACCAAGAACGCTGCAAACCAGAAGAACGATAAGGGTTGTGCGCATACCTATGAGCCGACGTTTCCGCTTGCCGCTCAGAATCGCCAGCATGCTACACCGGTTAGGCAGAACCGGAGACGAGTTTCTCGTTGCAACAAGTCTTGATACGGCGGCTGGCGTGCCTTGGTGCGATCGAGGCGGGTGGCTAGAATGAGGACATGTTGTTCGAACTGCTCGTTGCTCGCCGGCAAGCGATTCTCGCACTGGCAGCACGCCACGGCGCCCGCGACGTCCGAGTGTTCGGCTCGGCGGCCCGGCGAGAGGCAGCGCCAGACAGCGACATCGATCTACTCGTCGACGTGGAACCGGGACGGTCGTTGCTGGATGTGATCGCCTTGGAGCAGGAACTCGAGGCGCTGCTGGGACGTTCAGTGGACGTGCTGACTGAAGGGGACCTCAGTCCGTACTTGCGCGAACATATCCTGGCCGAAGCCGCACCCTTGTGAAAGATGCGGGCCAAGCCGAATGTCACCGTCTTCCGGCGAGGCACCGCGCGGCGGTCCCGCGCGACGCGGAAACCAGAGTTCGTTTACCAGTTCCTGATTGCCCTGGCTGAGACTGACCCGCTGGTCTGGCGTCGCCTCCAGGTTCCTTCGACGTACACCTTCTGGGATCTGCACGTGGCCATTCAGGATGCCATGGGCTGGCACGACTGCCACCTGCATCGATTCGAGCTGTTCGACAAGTCGGGCAAGCACCTGACGATTGGCCTTCCGGTCGACGATGAATTTGCCACGGATCGATGCGAGCCGGGATGGCTGGTCAACCTGTCGTCCGTGTTCGAGCCGCCCGGTGAGGCGCTGCCCGCGCGCTATCTCTACGACTTCGGCGACGACTGGTCGCACGTGGTCGTCTGCGAGGGCCCGGGTCGCGCGGATCCATCGGCAAGCTACCCGCGATGCGTCGCCGGGGCCCGCCGCTGCCCGCCGGAGGACTGTGGCGGGCCACAGGGCTACCAGCACTTCCTGGAAGCCATCGCTAATCCCAGACACCCGGAGCACAAGTCGCTCCTGCGATGGGTGGGCGGTTCGTACGACCCGAACGACTTCGACCCGGGGCGCGTCGTCTTCGACGACCCCGAGAAGAGGCGGGCGCAGGCTCTCGGTCCTGGCCGATGAGACGGACGACCCTCGTCGCCCCCTGACCAGTCCGGATTAGGCCCCCCCTCGATCGGGCGGCCGTTCCGGCTCTCTGGTCGCGCCTGGCAGTTGGTCCGGCCACGCCGTCAGTCCTGACCGTTTGGCAGCTTCCCAGAGCTGACGATCGAATGTGGCGAGCGTCACCTCCTCGCCGATCGACTCCTGCCACGTCAACGCCGAGGCGAGTTGAACCGCATCGTAGCCGCGCAAGCCGTGCTCCCACGCCAGGCGCTCCGCCCGCTCTGCCACGCCTTCGGTCAGGGACACACGAGCGAGATCGGGCCAATCCGCGGCAAACCGTCGCTGGGCGTTCCGGGCGACATCGTCCTTCACCAGACCGACGCGCACCGCCTTGGCGAGTGCCACAGCGACTTCGGCGCGGCTGACGATCGACGTCGCCGCCACGTCCGCGTCAGTCGTGAGAGCGATCGTCTCGCGCGAGCCGCGCTCCGAGACGTAGCGCTTCACGAGCGCGCTGGCGTCGAGATAGGCAATCACTCGCGATCTTCGACCAGCAGATCGGCCACGGTTCTGGGGCCCCGGATCGCGCCCGCGGGTTTGGCCGGCCGGAGCCGCCGCCCGCTCCACGCAACGGTGCCGGTCTTCCGGAGCGCCTCCACGCGTTCGCGTGTCGAGAGCGTCTCGGGAATGATCCGCGCCACGGGCTGGCCATGATCGGTCACGACGATAGTGTGGCCCGACTTGACCTGGCGCACGCACTCGCTCAGCGTCGACTTCAGCTCCCTGATCCCGATTCGCTTCTCGCGCATCTTCTTGAGACCACATTATAGCAAATGTGGACACACGCGAGGCGAGTGCTGGAACCGCGCTGATTGTGCCGACGGCCACGACCCTCCGCTCCGTCTCAATTAGCTGGTGGAGGCGGCGGGTGTATGCGCCGCCTCCACCACTCGACTCACCTGCCGAGATCCCTCCGGCGACAACGGAGCCGGACCTCCGGGCGCGCTCGTTCGTCGGCCCAAGGCCGCGCCACGACTCAGTGGCCTGCGGCAGCGTATTCCGCCTCGAGTTGCCGCGCGGCGACCGCGGCGCCGTCCCAGCCCACTTGTCCGGCGAACCCGCGGGCCCTGACGGCCACCGCCGGATCCAGGGCCTCTCGAAGCGCTGTCGTCAGAGATTCTTCGGTCATGGTGGCGTGCGGGACCGTCGCCCCGAGCTCGAGTTCCACGATGCGGCCGGCCCAGTAGAACTGATCGGCGAACATCGGCGCAACGACCTGCGGCGCGCCGGCGCGAGCTGCCGCGGCAGTCGTGCCGGCGCCGCCGTGATGGACGACCACTGCCACTCGCGGAAACAGCATGTCGTGGCTCACGTCGCCCACGAGCATGCAGTCGGCCGCATCGTCGACGAGGTCGAGACCAGCCCAGCCCGTCGAGACCAGGATTCTGCGGCCCACCGCACGGACGGCGCCGATCAGCTGACGGCTGACACCGGCCGCGGCCGGCATGCTGCCGAAGCCGACAAAGACCGGAGGCGCCCCGCCTTCGAGGAACGCTTCGAGATCCGCGGGAAGGGGCGTGCGATCGGCGAGCACCCACGCGCCCGTCTGGAAGATCTTCCGCCCGGGGGTCGCGGGCAGCGGGGCAAGGGCGGCATCGGCGGCGAGCCACGTATGGTCCGTGAGGACATACTCGAGCACGTCGTCGATCTCGCCCATGCCCAGCCGCAGCCGATTCCGGTTGACGCGGTCGCGCGCGCGCTCGTTCCAGGTCTGGGCCGTGTTGCGCCATTGCTGCTCGATGCTGGCGAATGCGGCCCCCTCCAGTGCCCGATCGGGGGCCGGCGGCGGCGGGAGGTCTGGCGACGGCAACGCCACGGGGGCATAGACAGCCGTCACACAGCCGATGCCATTGCGCTCGGCGATCGACGGTGCCGCGTACTGGTGCGCGTTGCCTCCGACGATGACATCGCAGCCGTCGGCGGCGGCCCCGATGGTCTCGAACTGGTTCGAGATGAGGTCGGGCATCGTCTCTCGCAGCCGACGCAGTTCCTCGGGGGTGAGGGTCGGCATCGTCTTGGAGCCTGGCGAGGGCATGCGCATCTCGACTCCCATCGGCCACGCCTCGAGCCCAAGCGCCTTCGCCCGGTCCACGAAGTTGGGCGAGATGCACAACCGCACGGCGTGCCCGAGCGTTCGCAGCTCGAGCGCCAGGGCGAGTGCGGGTTGCACGTCACCGCGCGTTCCCACGGCGGCCAGCAGTGCGCGCATCGTCTCGTGTCTGCCTCGGCCGGTCGACGCGTCCCCGTCTGACCTGCCGGCGAGCCCTATCTGACGAAGTAGCCGACGACACGCCACTTCCCGTCAGCTTCGTGGACGGCGGTGACGGTCTCCAGCGCCGCTGCCTTGTGTTCGAAGGTGGTCTCGAACTGGAAGACCACGTAATTGCCATCGGGAGCGCCCGGCAGCGTCCTGGTAAAGGTTGCACTCTTCATGGTCCTGGACGTCAACGATCCGAGCGGCACGCGCGCCGCCTTCGCCGCTTCATCCCACTTCTGTTCAGTGACCGCGTGCTTGAAGAACGTGCCAGCGGTCTGCCAGCTCTCCGCGTACTGCTGACCGTCGACCAGCGCCAGCCAGGACTCGACCGCCGCCCGGGCTGCCGCGTCGGGCTCCTGGGCAAGTGCCGGCCTCACACCAACGGCAAGCGCGAAGAGGAGCGAGAGGCTTACCACGATGTGTCTCGGGCTCAATTGCAGATTCCCTGGCATGACCACGCGGGTTGCCTGTGCCGGTCGCCAACCGCGTCCGTAACCCGACGCGGATCGGAACGCAGCCTCGTTCTCGCGCGCGTGTCGTCGCCACGGTGCCGTTCGCTGTTTTCGATCGCCGTGGACAGTATCTTGTTCAAGCGGGGCCTCGAGTGCAACCTGAATGCTCCCGGGACCGCCGGCGGCCGCCAGTCGGACGACGCACGAAGGGCTCGAGCGATTTTCGTTTTTGTCACCCACCCGCGTCCCGGCTTCGGGGCGCCGCGCTGGAGGCGGCCATGTTCGCCGGCGCGTGTGTGAATGCTGTTGAAACCGACGGCCAATCCGCCGAAAATCTCGCCGACGGCGGTTCCGCCAGCCTGGAGGCGACCGGTGCTGACATCGATTCACGGCGAAATTCCGCAGCAGGCCGGTCGCCGGTCCGCTCCGGATGTTCGGGGACAGCTCGACCGCGCGGCCTGGAGCCGCTTGCGCTGGGTGCTCTGCGTCCTTGGCGTTGCATGCGGATTGATGCCGCCACTCGCGTTCGGGCAGTCCCCCGGCGAGCAATTCAGCCAGTGTCTGAACAGTTGCTTCAGCGTCTGCGACACCGGGCCGGAGAGGCTGGCCTGGGGATGCCGCGAGAATTGCGGGACCCGTTGCGAAGGCGTGAATCAGAACCCGCCAGGGCCCTACGGCGCCATCGCCTACGGCACGGACCACGGCGCCGAAGGGATCTCCTGGAACAAGGGAACCCAGGCGGAGGCCGATCAGACGGCCCTCGCCAGTTGCCGCAAGTATGGCAACAACTGTCGGATCGTGTACCGGTACCAGAATACGTGTGCCGCGCTGGCCGTCGCCAAAGGTGCGCTCCACTCGGAGGCGGCGACGGGCGATACGGAGAAGAACGCGGCGGCCAAGGCGACGGCCGTCTGCCAGCGAAACTGGGGTCAGTGCCTCGCCGACCTCTCGGCATGCTCGCTGACCGGCGAGACCAGGCCGAGTCCGCCCCCGGCGCCCCGGGGGACGTCCTGGGGCGCCATCGCCTACAGCAGCCGGGACATGGGCGCCGGGTGGTCCCAGGGGAAGAACGATCGCGCCACTGCAGAGAAGGAAGCCATGCAGGCCTGCTCGGAGCGCGGCAAGGACTGCGTCCTGCAGACGGTCTTCAACAAGCAGTGCGGAGCGCTGGCGGCCGATCGGACTGTCACAGGCTGCGGAACGTCAACCGATCCCAGACAGGCCCAGCAGCAGGCGATCGCCGCCTGCCAGAAGGCCGGCGGCGCGAGGTGCGAGCTTCACATCTTCCTCTGCTCCTTCTAACCGGGCCCGCCGGGCCTCCGATCCCGGCGCGCATCGGCTCCCGCGTGCCTGCCCTCCCGGCGTAGATCCGCCGCTCTGCGACTCGGCCCTCCGGACGAATTCCAGCCTCCGTGTCTGCGCGGTCTCGGCCGTCAGCGTCACACCGCCTCGGCAAGCTCGTCGACGACGCACGGTCCGCGCTGACACAGGTCGCACGTGCGGCTCGCCGGACAGGGATCGTGAGTGCGTCGGAACCGCGCGAGCAGCGAATCCGACTCGTCCCCGCCCGAGGTGAGAAAGCCGACAAAGCGCGCCAGCTGACGCCCGGTGGCGTGGCTGACCAGGTGTTCCATCTTGCAGGCATCGACCTCGGCCTGGGGCTCCGGAACCCCGAGCACCCGGACCAGGAACGCCCTGAGCACCGCGCGCTTGGCGGCCACCACCTGCACGACCCTCCGCCCCTCCGACGAAAGCCGCACGAGGTGGCGGGCGTCGGTCTCGACCCAGCCTCGCTTCTTGAGCGCCCGGAGGTTGATCGACACGCTGCCCCGGGTGATGTTCAGGTGCCGCGCGATGTCCGACACGCGCGCCCACCCGCCGTAGTCCGCGCCGACCTCGTGGATCGCGAACAGGTGGTGAGCGGCGCTGTGCGTCAGCTCGTTGGCCTCGAAGGCCTTCCAGGTGTCCATGTGTGATTTATATACATGACGGATGTTTGACATGTCAAACAGTTATGGACTACCGTGCAAAGTTGTTGTCCGCTGGAGCTGCCGCCAGTGACGTCGACGTTGAACATCGCCATCCTCGTCTTCCGCGAAGGCCTCGAGTGCATCCTCGTCCTCGCGGCGATCACGGCGGGCCTCACCGGCGCCCGGGCAACCCTGCGCCGTCCGATCGTCGCCGGTGCGGCGGCCGGCCTCGGCGCGACCGCACTGACCTGGGTCGTCGCGGTCCGGATCCTCGCCGACCTCTCCGAGAGCCTGCCGGCGCTCGACGTTCAGGCCGCGACGGGGCTGCTCGCCGTGATCGTCCTCCTCGTGGTCATGAACTGGTTCTTCCACAAGGTGTACTGGACCGGCTGGATTTCGCTGCACACCGACCGCAAACGCCACCTGCTCGACTCGGCCCGACAGGACAGCCGCGCGCGCCTGTACGTCGGCTTCGCGCTCCTCGGCTTCACGTCGTTCTACCGCGAGGGCGTCGAAGTCGTGCTCTTCCTGCAGAGCTACCGGCTCAAGCTGGGCGCCGCCGGAATCCGGCCCGGCTTGTTCCTCGGGCTGGCCCTGACGCTGGCGGTCGGGCTCATGACCTTCGTCGCCCATCAGAAACTGCCCTATCGGCGCATGCTGGTGGCGACGGGCGTCCTGCTGGGCGTCGTGCTGCTCGTGATGGTGGGCGAACAGATTCAGGAGATGCAGCTCGCGGGATGGCTGCCGACGACGACGATTCCCGTCTTGGCGCGATCGACTCCGGGCTGGATGGGGATCTGGTTCTCGGTCTTTCCGACGGTGGAAACCCTCGCCGGCCAGGCGCTGGCTGCGGTGCTCGTGCTGGGATCGTACTTCGCCGCCCGCGCGCGCGTGGTGGGCGGGCACCGGGGACATCCGGAGCCGGCCGCGTCACGAGCCGGAGAACACGCGAGCCCTCACAAGCCAGGGCTTGGTGAGGGCTCGCGCTGAGTCCGACTGATCAGAACCGGGAGACGATCCCGGTGTGCGCGCTTACCAGCGCGGCTCGGAACGGCGCCGGCGCCCCGACCCGCCGCCGAAGCCGCCCCCGCCGCCGCCGCTTCGTTCCGGCTTGGGACGCGCCTCGTTCACCGTGAGGCTGCGGCCGCCGAGCTGGGAAGCATTCAGCTCGCGGATGGCCTGCTGGGCCTCCTCGTCGCTGCCCATCTCGACGAACGCGAATCCGCGCGCCCGCCCGGTCATCTGGTCGCGCACCAGGTTCACGGTTTCCACCGTGCCGGCGCGCCCGAACAATTCCTGCAGCTCCGCCTCACCGATTTCGTACGGGAGGTTTCCGACGTATAGCTTCCGACCCATGCACACACTCCTTCAAGACAACGACAAGATTCGCGAAGACAACCACCGTGTTCCGGCGGCCAGCGGTGAACGCCGGTTGGATTTCGTCTCGTAGCTAGGCTGAACTTCAGGAGGAGCGAGTCGGAAGGAGACTCGTTACGCCGGAGGCGGCACAGCACGCGGCAAGACCCGACCATGTGAGCGTAGCATAGAAAAACCAAAGGCGCCACACGGGAAAGGCCCTCCCCCCTCAGGAACGGGCGGAGGCCGCCAGGGCCCGGCTCTTCGACTCGAGACACTGCAGCAGCTTGCGCCACGACGCCGTGAATGCGTCGGCGCCTTCGCGCTGGAGTCGGGCCGCCAGCGACGCCGCGTCCACGCCGGCAGCCGCGAACCGGGCAAGGACTTCCGCCGAGTCGCCCCCGTCGGAGGGGAGCGACGTGCGCACGTGTCCGTGCGCCGCAAACGCCAGGAGGGTGGCCTCGGGCATCGTGTTGATCGTGTCCGCCGCCGCGAGGGCCTCGAGATACAGCACGTCCGACGCCGCGGGGTCCTTGGTGCCCGTGCTCGCCCAGAGGAGCCGCTGGGGTCGAGCGCCGGCGGCCGACAGGCGCTTCCAGCGCTCGGATCCCAGGGTCTCCCGGTACGCCTGGTAGGTCTGGAGCGCCACGGCGATGCCCAGCCGGTCGCGCAGGCCGTCGGGCACGTGGTTCATGACGGCCTTGTCCCAGCGGCTGACGAACAGCGAAGCGACCGAGGCGACGCCCGGGTCGAGTCCCGCGGCCAGACGCCGCTCGAGGCCGGTCATGTAGGCGTCTGCCGCCGAAAGGTAATGCTCCCGCGAGAACAGCAGCGTGACGTTGACCGGCACGCCGGCCCGAATGGCGTCGGCAATCGCGACCGCGCCCTGCGGCGTGCCCGGGATCTTGATGAAGAGATTCGGCCGCCCGGCCTGCGCGTGAAGACGCCGGGCCTCCTCGAGCGTCCGCGCGGCATCGTCGACGAGGAGCGGTGACACTTCGAGCGACACCCACCCGTCCGTGCCACCCGTCGCCTGGTGGACGGGAGCGAAGAGATCGGCGGCGCGCCTCAGGTCTTCGATGGCGAGGTCGAAGAACAAGGGCTCGCCGGACAGACCGCGCTCACGCGTCCGGCGGATGCCCGCGTCGTAGTCGCTCGTCGTCTCGATCGCCTGATCGAAGATCGTGGGATTGGAGGTCAGGCCCGTGACCGACATCTGGTCGATGTAGCGCGCCAGCGTGCCACTGTCCAGCAGGCCCCGGCTGATGTGATCAAGCCAGAGGCTTTGTCCGAGTGCGTGCAGTTGCTCTGTGGGCTTCATGGGCAATCTCTCGCGCAACGACCGTTCCCGCTCCGACCAGTCTTTCCGTTCGCACCGCCCGCGTCAATCGGCGATACGACGCCGCCAGCCATCGCGTAGCCCTGGGGCGTGCCGGCGGCGGTGCCACGCGCGGTCGTTCTTTACGCGGGCGGCTGTAGATCTGACGAGAGGCGTCCGGACGGCCCGGATCCCGCGGAGCGCCCCATCCGTTCTCAGGGAACACGCCGGGGTCGAGCTGCCGGAACTCGTCTCATCGACCCTGACGCGTTTCGACGCGCACGAACCAGAGGGTTCCGAGCGCGACACCCGACCAGAACAGCCAGAGGGGAAAGTGCTCCAGCGGGCGATCGGCCATCACGACTCGCCACTCCGCCAGAAAGGCCGCCAGGATCAGACACACGGACGCCAGCAGCACGCCGGCATCGATCCACCCGTACCGTCGCCGGCGGTCGGGGGTCCAGAAGAGGTCGCTCCCGCCCAGCACGAACAGCGCGGCGACCGTCGCAGGCGCCCAGACCGGCGCCGCCCACGGGACGGGAATCAGGAAGAGGATGTCCCAGGTGCGGAGGCTCGCGGGCCAGCCGGTCACCAGGCGCAGCACCGCGTAGTACGTCAGGTCCCAGATCCCGAACAGGACCAGAAACGCGCCCAGGCGATCGGCAATCCGCCGTCCGGCCAGCCACGCCGCGGCAGCCAGCAGGACGAGCGTGCAGGCTTCGCGCGTCACCTCCAGCGACACCAGGCGGCCCGGAAGGGACGCGAGCGTGACCTGCAGATCCGCGAGGCCCGCGGTTGCCGGGAGCGCGCCCCCCCGCATCCCCACCTCGCGCAGATAGACCACGACCGACGCTTCGATCCAGCCAAAGGCGAGCCCGAGCAGCCACAGGCTCAGGTACCGGCTCTTACGGGGCTCTCTCATCCTGCTTCTCGAATGGCGACGCCACTTCTTCTGTTGCGATGTGCACGAGCGACGCGCTCACGTCCCAGAGTCGTCTCGCCACCTCGTCATCCTGCGCAAGCGCCGACGGCGGCACCAGCGCGTCGCGCTCGTCAGTACCCGCCGGTCTTCCCTTCCAGCTCGGGGCTCGCGGCCAGCCGCACGACGACGTCGGCGCCCTTCTCCGCGGGCAGCATGAACGGCCGCACGAGCGGGAGGAACGGTTTGGTATACCAGCGGCCGTGCGTCCAGATGCGGGTCGCCACGAAACCCGGGTGCACCGCGTTTGCCGTGACGCCGGTCCCGGCCAGCCGCCGCGCCAGTTCCCGCGTGAACAGGACGTCGGCGAGCTTCGACCGCGCGTACGACCTCAGGACGAAGTAGCCGCCTCTCGCGAAGCCGAGGTCGTCGAAGTCCATGGTCGCGCCGCGATGGGCGACGCTGGCGACGTTCACGACGCGTGCGGGCGCGCTGCGCGTCAGCAGGTCGAGGAGCAGGAGGGTGAGCAGGAAGGCGCCGAGGTAGTTCACGGCGAAGGTCCGCTCGATCCCGTCCTCGGTCACTTCGCGCGACTGCCAGACGGAGCCGGCGTTGTTCACGAGGACGTCGAGGCGATCGTGCCCGGCGCGGTACTCGGCGGCGCAGCGTCTGATCTGCGCCTGCGAGGAGAAATCGCAGAGGTACCCGGAGACCGTCGCGGAGCCCGAGCGGCGCACGATCTCGGGGATCACGCGATCGATCCCTTCGCGCGCCACCAGCACCACCTCGGCGCCGAGCGCCGCGAGCTTGACCGCGGCCTCGAGTCCGATACCCGAGCTTCCTCCGGTCAGCAGAACCGTCTTGCCGGACATGCCGGCCGTTCCGGACAGGGGCGCCATCTCGAAAACCAGACCCGAAGGCGCGAACGCCACGCGGGCCGAAGCGGCGCGCCGCCGCTCCGGCCCCGCGCGCTAGATTGTCCAGTTTCGCAAAGGTGTTGACACTTCCATCCACGCGTTCATGCGGCCACCGCTCCATGAAAGACGGTGGCCGGCGTGCGACCACGGAGCCGATACCCACGATGGGTCCGCTCGTAGTTGTAGAACTGCAGGAAGCGGTCGAGCGAGCCGTGCAGGGTCCGCCGGCTGGTGAAGTACTGCCGACGAAACGCGATGCGCCAGTGCTCGTGCAAGATCGTCTTCTGCAGCCGTTCGACGAAGCCGTTGGTCCAGGCGTGGCGCGGCTTCGTGCGCGTCACGCGAATGCCGAGACGCGCGCAGCCGGCGGCAAAGGCGCCCTTGAATTCTTTGCCGTTGTCCGTGAGCACCCGCTGCAACCGCCAGCCGGCGTGGCGATAGGTCGGTCGCACGACCTCGCGCAGGAAGGCCAGGACTGCCCGCGCCGTGACCTCGCCGAAGATCAGGCGCGCCCACCCGAACGACGACGCGGCATCACACCCCGTGATTTGCCACACCTTGCCGACGCCTTTGAGCTTCCCGACATAAAAGGTATCGAGCGACAGCAGATCGCCCGGCTGCGCCGCTTCGACGTGGCGGAGCGGTCTGGCCGTCCGCTCCGTGAGCAAGCCCGTCGTCGCACTCCCGTGCTCCAGGACCGCCAGGCGCGCGCGACGCGTCCCCAGGTGGCGACGACGCAACAGCCGCCAGATGGTCACCGGCGCGATCGACACGCCCTCGCGGGCCAGCTGATCGCTGTACCACTGCGGCCCGCACGTCGGCCACGCCAAGGCAAAGGCGATCACGCGTCGCTCCAGCTGCACCGGCACGGCGGGCGGCCGACCGCGGCGGGCCTGTCGTCGCTTCGGGTGGACGCCATCCGGTCCGTATTGCTCCAACCGCCGGCGCCACCGATAGAACACGGTCCGCGACAGTCCATGCCGCCGACAGGCCTCACTGACATTGCCCAGGCGCTCGGCGTCCCGCAACACGCGCAGACGCTGACTGTGTATGCTGTCCTCGAGGGTCATCGGTCGACTCCTTCCCACGTTTCCCGGCCAAGAGAAACTCGTGGAAGGATAGGCCGACTGGCCCTCGTGTCGTCTCTGCCGTCAGACGACTCAATGTGTCAACACTAATGCGAAACAGCACACGCTAGATGTGCTGGACCTGGTTGTGCGGCACGCCGGCGGTGGAGGCCGACCCGGACGTCGGGGTGAAGCCGATCGGCATCACGGACTCCGGCTGCGAGTACGCCTCCTCGCCGTGCTGGCTCAGGTCCATGCCGAGCTCTTCGTCGTTCGCCGAGGCACGCAGCGGCAGCACGAGCCCGATCAGTTTCAGCAGCACGAAGCTCATCGTCGCGCTGTAGACGAGCGTCGACAGCACCGCGACCGTCTGGCTGACCATCTGATGGGGGTTGCCGAACAACAGACCGTCGCTCACGCCGTTCCACATTTTCTGCGCGAAGACGCCGGTCAGCAGAGCCCCGACCGTCCCGCCCACGCCGTGCGCCGCCACGACGTCCAGCGAATCGTCGAGCGAGGTGCGCGCGCGGATGATCAGACCGAAGTAGCTGGGCACGGCCGCGAGCGCGCCAAGGATGAGCGCGCTCATCGGGCTGATGAAGCCCGCCGCCGGCGTCACCGCGACGAGGCCCACGACGATGGCCGTCGCCCCCCCAACGGCCGTCGGCTCCTTGCCGCGCAGGAGGTCGAGGGCGGTCCAGGCCACGAGCGTCCCGGCCGGCGCGAGCATCGTCGTCGTGAAGGCGAGCGCGGCAATCGGGCTGGCGGCCAGCGCGCTGCCGGCGTTGAAGCCGAACCACCCGAACCACAGCAGGCCGGCCCCGAGCAGCGTGAAGGGCACGTTGTGCGGGAGCATGCCGCCCCTGGAGTTGCGGCGCGGCCCCACGACCAGCGCGGCCACCAGCGCCGCGGCGGCCGCGTTGACGTGCACGACGGTGCCGCCCGCGAAGTCGAGCGCGCCCATCGACGACAGCCAGCCGCCGCCCCACACCCAGTGCGCCACGGGCGCGTAGACGACGAGCGACCAGAGCGTGATGAACACGACGTACGCCGAGAAGCGCATGCGGCCGATGATCGCGCCCGAGATGAGGGCGGCGGTGATGATGGCGAAGGTGCCCTGATACGCCATGAACAGCACGTGCGGGATCGTGCCCTTCGGATCCAGGTTCACGCCGTGGAGGAAGAGGTGCGCGAGGCCGCCCACGAGCGCTCCACCCGGCGCGAACGCCAGCGAGTACCCGAGCACCGCCCAGGCGACGCCGACGACGCCCAGGGCGATGAAGCTCATCATCATCGTGTTCAGCGCGTTGTTCGACCGCACCAGCCCGCCGTAGAAGAAGGCGAGCGCGGGGGTCATGAGCAGGACCAGAGCGGTCGACACCAACATCCAGGCAACATCAGCGGGGACCATCACTACCTCATTGGAACGAGCGGGTTGAGCGAGTGGAAGACGTGTTCAACAACTGGAGCGTCCGCGAGCGGGACACATCTTACAACGGGCCGTCCGGCCCGGGGGTAGCCGTTTTTTGCCGCGCGCGCACGTCTGGTATAGTGCAGACACTTTTCCGGGTGTTTCCGGACGCCACGACACCGTGTACGGCGCCGTCCTCTTCGTTCACTCGTGGATTCGGTGGGCGGCCCTGCTGCTGGGGGCCGCCGCGACCGCCAGCGCGTTTCGCGACGCACCCGCCCCGGCCAGCGCCCTGGCGGGCGTCAAGTGGGACGCCTACTTCCAGCTGTCCCTCGACCTGCAGCTGCTCTTCGGATTCCTGCTCTACTTCGGCCTGAGCCCGTTCACGCGCGACGCGCTGAACGACTTCAGCGCGTCGCTGCGCGTGCCGGCGCTCAGCTTCTGGACGGTCGGGCACGTCACGGTGATGTTCGTCGCGGTGGCCCTGGTGCGCATCGGACGCATCCTCGCGATGAACGCCAAGACGCCGGCGTCGCGGCGCGCTCGCCGGGTCGTCTGTTTCAGCCTGGCGATGCTCCTGCTCCTCGCCGGCATCCCCTGGCCCGGCCTGCCGTGGGGACGGCCGCTCTTCAGGCTCTGACGCTGGAAGGCTCTGGGCTCTCGGCTCTGGGCTCTGGGCTCCCCGCAGAGCACGCCGTCACAGCGTGACCCACCCAGAGCCGGAAGCCCAGAGCCGAGAGCCGTCCAGCGTCCGTTCCTACGCCGGCCGCTTGCGCTTCGGCACGAACGCCAGGAAGCGCCGCGGGTTGTCCTGCATGATCGCGCGCAGGACTCCCGGATCCGCGCCGGCTTCCTTCAGCTTCGGCACGAACACGGTGAGCGTCTTCGCGTAGCCCGCGCCGCCGTTGTGTTTCAGCTGGTTCGCGCTCGAGAAGTCGGACGAGAACAGCAGGTTGTCGGCGAAGCCCTGCTCGATCAGCTTCAGCACCATCGGCACCTGCTGCGCGTCCCCGGGGCCGCCCTGACGGTCGAACCCGATGAACGCGCCGCGCTTGCAGATCTCGCGCTGCACCTGGACGTCGGGATCGACCAGGTTCCCCAGGTGGCCGATGCAAATGCGGTTCGGCTCGACGCCCGCATCCAGCAGCAGGTCGAGCTGCTCCAGCGCCGACTTTCCCGGAATGCCGGTGTGCGTGAAGATTGGAAGGTTCGTCTGCAGGTGCGCCTTCCCGACGGCCCGGAACACTTTCCGTTCGTCCGCCGTGATCCAGTCCCACGATCCGATCTCGCCGAAGGCGCCGACGGGCGCCGCGTCCACCTGCTTGAGCAGGGCCTCGACGATCTGCGCCTCGCTCCAGGTAGCGATCTCCTTCGGGTAGAACGGCTGCGTGTAGTAGCCGGCGCCCGCGACGATCGGCAGGCCCGATCGCATCGACAGCTGCCGCAGGAAGTTGATGTCGCGGCCCATGTCGGGATGGCCGGCGTCGACGATGCAGCCGATGCCGTCGGCCTTGGCGGCCTTCATCTCGTCGGTCATCAGGTCGAGGTCCTGCATGAAGTACGGCCCCGACGGCGCCGGCGGCGCACCCGCTCGCCCGGCGCCCGCGCGGCCCGCTCCGGCGCGGCCCGCGGCGCCCGACCTGCCCCCGGGCGGCGCCAGTCCGTCGGCCGCGCGCGTCTCCGCCGCGAAGCGGTTCCATCGCGGCAGGAAGTCGGGCGGGAACGACATGTGCTCGTGGAAGAGCGTCGCGGCCCCGGCCAGCTCGCCGGGGGCGTAGTCCCTGAGCAGGGTTCGAATCACGGCGCCTGGCGGGAAGGTCGGCTCCGCCGCCCAGGTGATGCGGGGCAGCATCGCCGCCGCCGCTCCGACGCCCAGCAGCCCGAGCGCCTCCCGTCGAGTCATCCCAGCGCGATCCTCGTTCGACACCGAGCCCCCCTTTGGCGACGAGACACGAAGGGCCGGCACGCGCCGCAGCGCCCGCCGGCCCCGAATCCGGAACGAACGGCTGGGCGGCTCAGTGGCCCGACGGCCAGACGACGCCCTGGAGCTTCTTGGTCACGGGGCGGAGCCCCTTGTAGAGGAAGCGCTGCACGCGACGGCCCTGGTACGTCTCGGTCGTGTACAGATTCCCCTTCGAGTCCACCGCGATGCTGTGGAGGGAATAGAACTCGCCCGGATAGTGGCCGCCTTCGCCGAACGCCGTCAACTCGGTCAGCGACTGCCGATCGAAGATGTGGATCTTCTGGTTGCGGCCGTCGGCCAGGTACAGGTACTTCTGCTCCGGATCGGTCGAGAATGCGACGTCCCAGGTCGAGCCGTCGCCGAGCGAATCCGGCATGACGAAGATCTCCTTGACGAAGGTTCCGTCGCGTCGGAAGACCTGGAGACGGTCGTTCGTGCGGTCGCAGACGTAAATCAGTCCGTCCTTGGACGGGATGGCGCAGTGGACCGGCCCGCGGAACTGCTGCTGCGCGCCCTGTCCGGCCGAGTAGCGCCCCATCGCGCGCGCCGCGGCGTCGTCCGGCTTGTTGCCATAGGCGCCCCAGTAGCGCTTGAACGCGCCCGAGTCGGCGTCGATGACGGCCACGCGGTGGTTGCCGTATCCGTCGGCCACGTACACCTCGTTGGTCGCCGGGTCGACGATGGCCTTGGCGACCATGTAGAAGTGCTGCGTGCTGTTGCTGTCCATCTGCACGCCTTCGTCGCCGACCTTCATCAGGAACTTGCCGTCCTGCGTGAACTTGAGCACTTCGCCGTCGCCGGCGCCGTTGCCGCCGAGCCAGATGTTGCCCTTGTAGTCGACCGTGAGGCCGTGGTTGGACGAGGGCCACTTGTAGCCCGCACCGTCGGTGCCGCCCCAGTGCCGGAGCAGGTTGCCGTCCTGATCGAACTCGAGGACGGGCGGCGCCTCCTTGCAGCACGCCGCGAGGCTGTGATCGGCCGCCGCTTCGACCTCGTCGAGCGAGTCGGCGCGGTGGACGATCCAGACGTGATCGTTCGCGTCGATGCCGACGCCGATGGTCTGGCCCTGGTACCAGCCGTTGGGCAGCGGCTTGGGCCAGGTCGGGTCGACTTCGAAGTAGGGTGCCATGACGGAGCTGGCGGCCTGGGCCTCCGCGGTCCGCTCGAACAGCGCCTGGCCCACGCCGAGCGCGCCGACGGCGACCACGAACGTCGCGCCAATCAACAGGTTCCGCGTTCCCTTCATGAGAATCGTCTCCTCATCGTCGAGCCGTGGCTCAGCTGGCCGGAATGAACTTCTGGACGCGCTTGCCGTGGTGCTGTTCGCCGACGTAGAGGTTGCCGTGCGAGTCCATCGCCACGGTGCTCGGCAGCAGGAACTGGCCGGGATAACGGCCGCCGCTGCCGATCGTGCCCACTTCGGCGAGCGTGTTGCGATCGACGACGAGGATCAGCTTGTCGAGTCCGTCTGCCACGTACAGGTACCGCTGCTGCGGGTCGCTCGAAAACGCGAGGTCCCACACCGAGCCGTAGGCGGCGATGGTGCCGAACTGGCCCGTCACCGTGGCCCCGGTCGTGCTCTTGCGCAGGGCGCCTTCCTTCACGAACTTGCCGTCCTTCTGGAAGACCTGAATGCGGTCGCTGTCGCGGTCGCAGACATAGACGAGGTTGTCGTGGGAGAGCTTCACGCACGACACGTCGCGGAACTGCCGCGCGGCTGCCGCGCCCGGATCGTACGCCCCGCCGCCCGCCGCGGTCGGCTTGTCGCCGGTCCCGCCCCAGCTGCGCTTGTAGGCGCCCGTGTTCGCGTCGAAGACGACGATGCGGTGGTTGCCGCGGTCGGCGACGTAGACCTCGTGGGCGGTGTCGTCGACGGCGACGCCCGCCGGGCGGTCGAGCGTCGTCTGGCTGTCGGGGCCGTCCATCTTGCCGGGCATCCCGATCTGCAGCAGGAACTTCCCGCTGCTCGAGAACTTGAGGACCTGGGCGTCCTGGGGCGGAGGTGCGGCGGCCGCGCCGCCGCGGCCGGCCCGCCCGCCGCGGCCGCCACGCGCCGGCGGCGCCGGATCGTAGCCGCCGCCGGTCACCCAGACGTTGCCCGACGCGTCGACGGCGATCCCGCCGGGCACGTCGGGCCACTGATAACCCTGGCCGGGTCCACCGAACCCGGCCAGGCGCTTGCCTGTACCGTCGAACTCGAGAATGAACGGCGCCGCGACGCAACAGACGCTCGAGGAGGGCGGTTCGAGCATCATGCCCTTCTCGTTGCCCTCGAGCGACGCGGCGCCGCGATGGACCACCCACACGTGATCCTGCGCGTCCACGGTGACGCCGGTGATCGAGCCGAACACCTGATGGTCGGGCATCGGCTGCGGCCACAGCGGCTGCACGCGCAGCGCCGGCGCCTGGGCGTAGACGACCGCGGCCAGGACGGCCGCCATCCCCGCGCCCAGACCCGCTGTACGAGTTCGACTCATACCTGTCCCTCCTCTGCGGAGTTGCTTAGTGGCCGGACGTCGTCGGCCAGGGCGTGCCCTGGTCGCCGCCGAGCGGCACCTGCTGCATCCCCTTGTAGAGGAAACGCTGCAGCCGCCGTCCGTCGTACGTCTCCGTCGTGTAGATGTTGCCCTCGCGGTCCACGGCGATGCTGTGCACCGCGTAGAACTGGCCCGGCTGGCGTCCGCCGTCGCCGAAGCTGCTGAGGATCTGCAGCGACTGGCGATCGAGGATCCAGACCTTCTCGTCGTGCCCGTCGGCCAGGTAGATGTACTTCTGCTGCGGATCGGTCGAGAACGCGATGTCCCAGACCGCGCCGTCGCCCAGGGTGTTCTTCGAGACCCAGGCTTCCTTCACGAACGTGCCGTCCTTGTGGAACACCTGGATGCGGTCGTTGACGCGGTCGCAGACGTACACGAGGTTGTCGTTCGAGAGCTCGGCGCAGTGCACCGGGTTCCGGAACTGCTGGTCGATCGGCGCGTTCGGATCGTAGCGGCCGGGGTTCGTGTCGTCCGGCTTGTGGCCGTACGCGCCCCAGAACCGCTTGAAGGCCCCCGTGTTCTCGTCGATCACCGCGACGCGCTTGTTGCCGTAGCCGTCGGCCACGTACACCTCGTTGCTCGCATCGTCGATGAAGACCTTGGCGGGCTGCAGGAAGTGCGTCGTGCTGTTGCTGTCGGCGGTGACGCCCACGTCGCCGATCTTCTTGATGAACTTCCCGTCGTGCGTGAACTCGAGGACCTCGCCGTCACCGGCGCCGTTGCCGCCGATCCAGACGTTGCCCTTGTTGTCCACGTCGATGCCGTGATTCGACGACGGCCACTTGTAGCCGGGGCCGTCCTGGCCGCCCCAATGCTCGAGCAGGTTGCCCTGCTGGTCGAACTCGAGGATCGGGGGCGCCTTGGCGCAGCACGCGCCGGTGCCGTCGGTGAGCGCCGCTTCCTCGGGCGAGAGCGTGTCCGGCCGGTGCACGATCCAGATGTGATCGTCGCTGTCCACCGTGACGCCGATGCTCATGCCCTGGTACCAGTGGTTGGGCAGCGGCTTGGGAAAGGTCGGATCGACGACGAACTTCGGCACTTCCACGGTCTTCTGGGCCGCCTGCGCGGCGGCCGTCCGCTCGAGAGCCCGCTGGCCGACACCCATCCCGACGAGCAGGGCGACCAGCGAGGCGCCGATGAACAAATCACGCTTCCGCATCACTCTTCCTCCTGTGCCGAACGAACGGGGCGTCATCGGCCCTGCCGCGTCCACTTCTGGACGCGCTTCCCTTCGGAATTCTCACCGGTGTAGACGTTGCCGTTCGAGTCGACGGCAACACTCCCGACGGCGTAGAACTCTCCCGGCAGGCGGCCGCCCTGACCGAAGCTGCCGACCTTCGCGAGCGTGCTGCGGTTGAGGATCAGCACTTCCTTGTCCTGCCCGTCGGCGACGTACAGGTCCTGCTGCTGCGGATCGCTCGAAAAGGCGACGTCCCAGGCGGCGCCCGGGCCCTTGGCCGTCGTCGAGACGACCGTCTGCTTCACGAACGTTCCGTTCTTCTGGAACACCTGCACGCGGCTGTTGTCGCGGTCGCAGACGTACACCATGCCGTCCTTCGAGAGCTTCACGCAGCTGACGACGCCGAACGGCGTGGCGCCGTTGGCCGTGATCTGCCGCTTGAAGGCGCCCGTGTTGGCGTCGAAGATCGCCACGCGGTGATGGTCGCCGTACCCGTCGGCCACGAAGACCTCGTTGGCCGCCGAGTCGACCGCGACCTGCGCGGGCTTGTCGAGCATGGCATTCCCGCCTTCGGGCATCCCGGCCATGCCGATGGCCATCTTGAACTGGCCCGTCGACGAGAACTCCAGCACCTGGGCGTCAGTCGGCGGCGGCGGCGCGGCAGGCTCGGCCCCACGGCCGCGGCCCGCCCGGCCCGCCCGGCCGGCGCGTCCGCCGCGCCCCGGAGGCGGCGGCGGGGGACCCGCCGCGGCGATCCAGACGTTCCCCTTCGTGTCGACCGCGATCCCGGCCGGGTTCTGCGGCCAGGTGTAGCCCTGACCGGGCCCGCCCCAGTGATTGAGGAGCTTGCCGGCCTGGTCGAACTCGAGCACCTGCGGCGCCGGGAAGCAGCATTCGCTCGCCCACGGCGTCAGCGTCGGCCCTTTTTCGTTGTTTTGCAGCGAGTCGATTCCGCGCTGAGTCACCCAGATGTGATTCTGCGCGTCGACGGCGACCCCGGTGACCGATCCCATGATCCAGTGGTTCCCCAACGGCTGGGGCCACAAGGGATCGACCTTGAGCGTGGGCGCCTGTGCGATGACGACCGCGGTTAGGAGTGCGAAGAAACCAGCCTGAACACAGAGAATTCCCGTCCGCCTCATACCCCCCCTCCTCCGCGCGCGGCCCCGGCCGGCCGCCGCATAAGGGCAATTCGGAGGGGGTCAGTATACGCCGATCCAGCCGTTCCGTTCGGCCCCTCGAAAATGTGAAATCCGCACCCGGGCTCCGACCCTTGTCAGGGGGGGCCCGGTTCGCTACCCTTGGACTTCTCCAGAGCATGAGACCGTGGTGAGAGAAATGAGCCGGAGCGCGGCGCGGGGCCTGACCGCGGTGCTGACGGCGGGGCTCGTGCTGGGCGCCGTGTCGGCCCCCTCCGCCCACGTCATCCCGACCGACGCCACCATCCAGACGTTCCTGAAGCCCGAAGGCCCGGTGATGCACGTCATCGTCCGCGTGCCCCTCGCCTCGCTCCTCGACATCGAGTGGCCCCTGCGACGCCTCGACGTCCTCGATCTGGACCGGATCTCCCCGTATCTCTACGACGCCTCCACGCTCTGGGTCGGCGACAACATGGACGTCTTCGAGGGCGGGACCAAGCTCGCCTACCCGAAGGTCGTCTCCGTCCGGGCGTCGCTGCCCTCGGACCGCTCGTTCGCGTCCTACGCCGGGGCCCTCGCCCACGTCACCGGTCCGGCCCTGACCAACGACACGGACATGTACGTGAACCAGGGGTTCCTCGACGTCCTCTTCGACTACCAGATCCGGAACGCCGCCTCACGCTTCTCGATCCGCCAGCGCTTCGGCCGCCTCGCCGTGCGCGTGGACTCGATCGTGCACTTCATGCGTCCCGACGGCGGCGAGCGGACCTTCGATTACATCGGGGACGCCGGCCTCGTACAACTCGATCCGCGGTGGTACCACGCGGTCACGCGGTTCGCCGGCCTCGGCGTCCGGGACCTCCTCGCGGGCGGCGACTACCTGCTCTTTCTCGTCTGCCTGGTGATCCCGTTCCGCCGTCCGCGCGGCCTCGTGCCGATCGTGGCGGCGTTCGGCGCCGCCTGCTCCGTGACGCTCGTCGCCGCCGCCTACGGCCTGGGGCCGACGGTCCTCTGGTTCCCCGCCCTCATCGAACTGCTGATTGCCGCCTCGATCTTCTATCTGGCCATCGAGGACATCGCCTCGTCCCGCCCGCGGCGCCGGTGGATGCTCGCGGCCGGGTTCGGCCTGGCGTACGGCTTCTCCCTGGCATCCATGCTGCAGCCGATGACGCAGTTCGCCGGCGACCATACGCTGGCCGCGCGGCTCTCCTTCGACGCCGGCGTCATGCTGGGCCAGGCCGGGGTCGCCGCCGCCGTCGCGGTCGCCGCCTCGCTGCTCTTCCGCTACATCGTGACCGAGCGCCTGGGAATGATCATCGTCGCCGCGCTCGCGGCTCACACGGCCTGGCACTGGATGCTCGCCCGATGGGCCGCGTTCCGCATCTACCCCATCGGGATGCCCGTGCTCGATGCGGCATTCCTGGCGACGGCGCTGCGGTGGGCGATGGTCCTGGTCGCCCTGGCCGGGCTGATCTGGCTCGTGCAGATCTTCCGGCGGTCCCCGCCGAAGCCGGAAGAGATCAGGAACTGAGAGCCCGGTAGAATCAGCGCGCATGCGGAGGCTGCGGCTTGCCGTCCTCGTCCTGCTGGCGGGCGTCGCCGCGGCCGCGCCGGGCGGCCAGCGGCCGGCGGCGCCACCCTCGCTTTCCCCGACGGTCATCCTCGTCTCCTTCGACGGCTTCCGCTGGGACTACCGGACGAAGGCGCCGACCCCGAACCTCGACGCGCTCGCCGCCCGCGGGGTCGAGGCCGAGAACCTCATCCCCGTCTTCCCCTCCAAGACGTTCCCCAACCACTACTCGATCGTCACCGGTCTCTACCCGGGCCATCACGGCATCGTCGCCAACAACATCTATGATCCGGCGACGGGCCGCACGTTCGCGCCGTCGAAGCGCGCCGAGGTGCAGGACGCGATGTGGTGGGGCGGCGACCCCATCTGGAGCGTCGCCGAGCGCGCGGGCGAGAAGACGGCGCCGTTCTTCTGGCCGGGCTCGGAGGCGCCGCACGGCGGCCGGATGCCGACCGACTGGCAGCCGTACGACAGCTCGATGCCGGCCGACGCGCGCGTGGACCAGGTGCTCGGCTGGCTGGACCTGCCGGGCGCCGAGCGTCCGCGATTCATGACCTTGTACTTCGAGGACACGGACACGGCGGGGCACGACTTCGGTCCGGACTCACCCGAAGTGCGGGAGGCCATCGTGAACGATGACCGCCACCTGGGCCGGCTGGTCGACGGGCTGCGGCGCCGCGGCCTGCTCGACCAGGTGGACCTCGTCGTCGTCTCCGACCACGGGATGGCGGCGGTCAGCCCCTCGCGCGTCGTCGTCGTGGACGACTACATCTCGCTCGCCGACGTGACGATTTCCGACATCAACCCGACGCTGGGACTGTTCCCGAAGCCCGGCAAGGACGCCGCGGTCTACGACGCGCTGGCGCACGCCAATCCGCATCTCGACGTCTACCGCCGCGGGGAGACGCCCGCGCGCTGGCACTACGTCGGCAGCCCGCGCGTGCCGCCCATCATCGGCGTCGCGACGGAGGGGTGGCAGGTGCTCCGGAGGGCAACGCTGCGGAGCATCGAGGCCGGCCGCACGCGCGCCTCGGCCGGCACGCACGGCTACGATCCGGAGCTGATGTCGATGCGCGCGATCTTCGTCGCCGCCGGCCCCGCCTTCAAGCGCGGCGTCACCGTGCCCGCCTTCGAGAACGTCAGCATCTACGACGTCCTGGCCTCGATCCTCGGCGTGACACCCTCACCGAACGACGGTGATCCCGCCGTCGCGCGTGCGCTCCTGCGGAACTAGCGCCTCGGTCCCTCGGCTCCCCGAGGCTCGGTTCCTCGCGTCCTGCCTGCTCGCTCAGCCCTTCACCACGCTCTTCCACGCCTTGACGAGGTGATCGGCCGTACGCCAGGCGAGCGCCTGGAGCGTCAGCGTCGGGTTGCGGGAGCCGCTCGTGCCCATGACCGACGACCCGAGGATGCCCAGGTTCGGGCATTCGTGCGACAGGCCCCAGCGATTGACGACGTTGGTCTCGATGTTGTCGCCCATGCGGGTGCCGCCGTAGGAGTGGGTGGACGGTCCCATGGTGCCGAGCCCGCCGCGCTGCGTCTTGATCGCGCCGGCGGCGAGGTACCACTGCTCCATCCGGTCCTGGATGAAGGTGGCGATCCGCCGCTCGTTGTCCTGGTAGTCGGCCGTGATGCGCGTGACCGGAAGGCCGAGCGGGTCCTTCACCTCGGGGTCGAGGTCCAGGTAGTTCCCCTCGTACGGCAGCGTCGTCTTCTGGAGATACGCGGTGTTGGTGCGATCGGCGTTCTCCTTGATCCAGGCCTTCCACGCCGAGCCCCAGCTCGGCGCCTCGCCCCACGTGCCGGCGCTCGCCGCCGCGATGGGGCGGCGGTCGGAGTACACCCAGAGCAGGCCGCCGCCGATGAAGTCGACGTCGGCGTGGTCCCAGTTGTCGTCGGCGAAGTTGTCGACGCCGGTGCCCTGGGCCGGCAGGCCGTACCAGTTGTTCAGGTTGAACGGGAAGAGCGCGCTCACGGCGGCGCCCTGCGCGTGGCTGAAGTAGTGACGTCCCACCTGGCCGTGGTTGTTCGAGAGGCCGTTGGGAAACGGCTTGGACTTCGACAGCTGGAGCAGCCGGGAGTTCTCGTAGGTGTAGCTGGCGAGCAGGACGACCGAGGCCGGCTGGAAGAATTCCTCGCCGTCGGTGACGTAGGTGACGCCGGTCGCCAGGCCCGTCCGGTCGTTCACGTCGATGCGGACCACGTGGGCGCGCGTGACCACGTCGAGGCGGCCCGTCTTCTGGGCGCGCGGGATCGTCGTCACGTGCGTGGCGTTCTTGGCGTCGACGTGGCAGCCGCCCTTGTTGCAGAACCCGTGGTACATGCAGCCCGACCGCTCCTGGTACGTCCGGGAGTTGATGTGTGCCGGACCGGGAAACGCGTGCCACCCGAGCGCCCTCGCGGACGTCGCCATCAGGTCGGTGAAGCCCGTGCCGCGCAGCGGCGGCATCGGGTAGCCTCGCTGGCGCGCCGCCTCGAAGATGTTGCCGCGCGGATCGATGACGCCCTTGACGTTGCCGGCCTGGCCGGAGACGCCCATCTCCCACTCGACCTTGTCGTAGTACGGCTCGAGCTCCTCGTAGCCGAACGGCCAGTCCTCGACGGTCGAGTTCTTCGGAATCCGCGACGCGCCGTAGCGGCGCGTCGTCTCGCTGACGACCTTGAAGTCCCACGGGTTCAGCCGCCAGCTCTGCGCCCAGTAGTGCAGCGTCGTGCCGCCGACGGCGTTCATCATCGGGTGGGTGGCCGATTGCGTCGTCCGCGCCGTCTCGCTGGCGCGATGCGTCGGGACCTCGTGGTTCGCCTTCTGCACGGCCATCGGCCAGTCGCGGATGTTGAAGCGGATCTCGTCGGGCGCGAAGTCGCGCCGCGTGAGCCACGTGCCCGCCTCCAGGCCGACCACCGTCAGTCCGGCTTCCGCGAGCGGCAGGACGGCCACCCCTCCGGCTGCGCCCAGCCCGATGACGACCACGTCGGCGGGGGGGCGGTTAGTCGCCATGGTCCGCCTCCGGAGCCGCGTCGTTCTCGACGACGGCCTTGACGAACTGGGGATTGTCATAGGCCGACCGGTGATTCGGCGGCGTGTGCGCGTCGAGCCGCTGCATGTCGGCGGTGACCATCGTGCGCACGCCCGGATAGCCCAGCAGATCCCAGCCGACGAACTCGCGGTTGCCGCCGTAGTACGGGTCGCCGAACGTGCCCTGCCAGGTGTGGCTGCGGAGCAGCGCGAAGAACTGCGCCGCGCTGCCGGGAAACCCGGTGGCAGTGCCGCGCTCGACGTCGCCGAGCACGGCGTCCTGGTCCTGCGCGCCGAGCGCGGCGAAGGGCCGGCCGCGCGACGCGGTGGCGTAGCGGTCGAGCGCCGCGAGGCCCGCCCGGTACGTCTCCCGATTGGCGGCCAGGGCGCCGGCCAGGGCGCGGTCGATGTAGTGGACGGCGCGGGCTTCGCGCGCGCCCGGACCGTTCTCGTCGGTCGGGATGAGACGCGCGCAGACGGCTTCGAGGACGTCCGCTTCGGCGGCGGTGAGCGCCTCGAGCGGCTCGCGCGCGACGACCGTGGGCACTGCCTGCGGAGCGGGCACGGCCGCCGGGGGCGGCGCAGCGGGGGCGGTGGTTGGAGTGGCGGCCAGGGCGCCGGCGGGCAGCGCGGCAGCCGCCGCGCCGGCCAGGCCAGCCCGCTTGAGCAAGTCGCGACGCGAGATGACCCGCGGATCGTCTCCCATGGGGAGCCTCCCGGCCAGAACCATACGGTGGCGGGTGGCGCCAGTCAAGCACGCGGTGACATTCGCGTACGGCGCGGGCCGGCCGTGACAATCAATTGCAACACTCGCCTGATCGTTTGAGGTCAAAGTGATATTCTGTCGACTCGGGTCGCGCTCCGGACGCGCGGCCACGGTGGCTCCCGGCAGACCCGCCAGTCTGCCGTCCCCGGGGAGAGGTCTTCCGCCAGAAGGCCTCTCCCCTTCTTTTTTGACTCGCCGGATTTCCTGCGCGACGAAGGCGTAGGGGCCATTCGCCATAACTACATTTGCGTAGTACGCTCGCCCGCATGCCCGACCGACCGACCCGTCAGCTCCAGGCCGCCATCGCGTCCGCCGATCGCAAGGCGCGCGAGGCCCGCCGCCTGTCGACCCTGCTCGAGATCAGCCAGGCCCTCTCGGGCACCGTGGATCTCCGGTCCGCGCTCCATCGCGTCCTCGAGCTGCTCGCGCGCCACCACGGCGCGATTCGGAGCATGGTCACGCTGCTCCAGGAGGACGGCGAGCTCGGCGTCGTGGCGTCCGACGGGCTCGACCCGTCGGCGCGCGCGGTGACCTACCAGCTGGGCGAGGGCATCACGGGCAAGGTCGTCGAGTCGGGCCGGCCCGTCATCGTGCCCAAGGTGAGCCGCGAGCCGGCGTTCCTGGGGCGGGCGGCCCGCCGGCCCGAGCTCGCCCACCAGGAGCTGAGCTTCATCTGCGTCCCGATCCTCGCGAAGAGCAAGGCCGTCGGCGCCCTCGGCGTGGAGCTGAAGTTCAAGGAGGCCCGCGACTACGAGCGGAACACGAAGATCCTCGGGATCGTCGAGCGCGATGATCGCCCAGGCGCTCAAGGTGCAGAAGTCGATCGAGGAGGGGCGCGCGCAGCTCGTCGCCGAGAACACGCACCTGCGCCGGGAGCTGCGGGAGCGCTACGACTTCTCGAACATCATCGGGACGAGCGGCGCCGTGCGCCAGATGTACGAGCAGGTGGCCCAGGTCGCCCAGACCAACACCACGGTGCTCGTGCGCGGCGAGTCGGGCACCGGCAAGGAGCTCGTCGCCCACGCCATCCACTACAACTCGCTGCGGACGAAGAAGCCGTTCATCAAGGTGAGCTGCGCGGCGCTGCCCGAGAACCTGATCGAGTCCGAGCTCTTCGGCTACGAGAAGGGCGCCTTCACCGGCGCCGACAGCCGCAAGAAGGGCCGGTTCGAAATGGCCGACGGCGGCACCCTCTTCCTGGACGAGATCGGCGACGTGAACCCCGCGACCCAGGTGAAGCTGCTGCGCGTGCTGCAGGCCAAGGAGTTCGAGCGGCTCGGCGGCACCGAGACAATCCGGGTCAACGTGCGGCTCATCGCCGCCACCAACAAGAACATCGAGAAGGCGATCGCCGAGGGTGCCTTCCGCGAGGACCTGTTCTACCGGCTGAACGTGTTCACGATCTTCGTGCCGCCCCTGCGCGACCGGAAGGCCGACCTGCTGCTGCTGGCCGACCACTTCCTGGAGAAGTTCTCGCGCGAGCACGGCAAGGTCATCAAGCGCATCTCGACGCCGGCGATCGACATGCTCATGGCCTATCACTGGCCGGGCAACGTCCGCGAGCTCGAGAACGCGATCGAGCGCGCCGTCCTCGTGTGCGACGGCCAGGTCGTCCACGCGCACCACCTGCCGCCGTCGCTGCAGACGGCCGAGGCCTCGGGCACCATCACCCGCGTCTCGCTCAAGGACGCCGTGAGCGCTTACGAGAAGGACCTGATCCAGGACGCGCTCAAGACGACGCGCGGCAACTGCGCCAAGGCGGCGCGGCTGCTCAACACGACCGAGCGCATCCTGAACTACAAGGTTCGCAACTACGGGGTCGACGCCTCCCGCTTCCGCTAGCCCTGCGCCCGGAGCCTGACGGCGATCTGCTGCACCTCGTCCATCACCCGCAGCAGGTTGCCGCCCCACAGCTGGGCGATCTGCGCCTTCGTGTAGCCGCGGCGCACCAGCTCGCGGGTCACGTTGAACGTCTCGCTCGCGTCCTTCCAGCCCACGATCCCGCCGCCGCCGTCGAAGTCCGACGAGATCCCCACGTGGTCGATGCCGATCATCTTGACGGCGTAGTCGATGTGGTCGACGAAGTCCTTCACGTCCGCCGGCGGGTCGGCCGGCAGTGTCGCGTCGATCGTCTTCAGCTTCGCGTCGTACTGCGCCCGGCGGTCGGCCGGCAGCGCGTCGACCGCCGCCTGCAGCGCGTTGCCGCGCCCGCGCCCGCCGCGCCCCGCCGCCGGACCGCCCGCGCCGCGACCCGCCGCGGGCTCCGGGAGCCCGAACTCGGTCCGGAGCGCCTGGAGCGCCGCGGTCCGCTCGGCCGAGTCCGGCTTGCGGGTCTTGATGTAGCTGCTGTAGGCCACGATCTGGATCACGCCGCCGTTCTCCTTGAGCGCCATCAACTGCTCGTCGTCCATGTTCCGGCTGACGTCGCAGAGCGCGCGCACCGAGGAGTGGGAGGCGATGATCGGGGCCTGGGTCAGCTGGATCGTCTGCATCATCGAGCCCTTCGAGGGGTGCGAGACGTCGATCATGATCCCCACGCGGTTCAGCTCGGCGACCGCCTGCCGGCCGAGGGGCGACAGCCCGTTGCCCCACCGGTAGCCCTCGCGCTCGCCGGTATTCGAGTCCGACAGCTGGTTGGCCCCGTTGTGCGCGAGCGAGAGGTAGCGCGCGCCGCGGTCGTAGAACTCCTGGATGTGCGACAGGTCCTCGCCGATCGGATACCCGTTCTCGACGCCGATGAGCGCCACCTTCTTCCCTTCCGCGTGGAGGCGGCGCACGTCGTCCGAGGTCAGCGCCAGCCCGATCTGGTCGGGCGCGATCTGCTCGGTCAGGCGGTGGATCGCGTCGAACTTCGCGATCGCGCGATCGTAGGCGCGCTGGTAGCCCGCCGCCTTGAACGCGTCGGGATCCTGCGCCTCCGACGTCTGCCCGACGTAGACGACGAAGAAGGAGGCGTCGAGGCCGCCCTCGACCATCTTCGGCAGGTTCACCTGCGTGTCGAGACGCTGCGTGTAGTTGCGCTCGGGGGTGAAGTTCTGCGGCTCGATGTCGTTGTGCGTGTCCAGCGTGATGACGGACTCGTGGATCGCCCGGGCCCGCGCGTCCAGCGCGGCGTCATCGGTCTGCGGCCGGGCGGCGAGCGACGCGTAGGCCGGCCACGCCAGCGCGGCAGCGGCGGCGAACACGAGGAGTCGGCGGTCGAACGGCATCGGATTCTCCTTTCGGGGTTCAGAACGGATAGCGCCCGGCGGCGAGGGCGGCGTCCGCCACGCGGCGGCGTCCGGCGATCGGATCTGCGCCGAGGTGCGTCGCGAGCGGACCGAGGGCGTCGGTCAGGCCTCCGCGCCCGCGCGCGGCCAGCGCGCCGGCGACCTGCTTGGCGGCGTGCACGAGGCGATCCACGGCGTCGGAGGCGTAGACGCGCGCGGCGTCGGCCGCCACGGCGGCCAGCGGCGTGCCATCCGCCCTCTCCGCGCGCGCCACCGCGCTCTCGGCGGCGTACACCTCGATGACGATGTCCGCGATGTGGCCGAGGACTTCCTGCTCGTCCTTCACCCGATCGCCCCAGGTCGACGCGGCCAGTGCCAGCGCCCGGACCGCAACGCCTTTGGCACGCTCGATCAGGGCGCGCTCGGCGGCGAACGCCCCGGCGGCCTGCGCCGGCGCGTCGTCCGCCTGGCCGGCCGCGGCGCCCTGTCGCAAGAGGCGCGTCGCGATGATCAGCCGGTTGATCTCGTTGGTCCCCTCGTAAATGCGGGTGATGCGCGCGTCCCGGTACCCGCGCTCGACGGGGAACTCGCGCGAATACCCGTTGCCGCCGAACACCTGCAGCGCCTCGTCGGCACAGTAGCCGAGGGTCTCGCTCGTCCAGACCTTGTTGATCGAGCACTCGACCGCGAAGCGCTCAATCGTGCCGAGGACGGCGCCGCTGTCGGCCCGATCCACGGTCTCGAGCGCGCGGTCCACGTCGCCGAGCGTGCGATACACCATGGCGTCGCCGACGTAGCAGCGGATCGCCATCTCCCCGATCTTCTGCTTGATCAGGCCGAACTCGGCGATGGGCCGGCCGAACTGCCGCCGGTCGCGCGCGTAGCCGATCGCCCGGTCGAGCGCGATCTTCGCGCCGGCCATGTTCCGCGTGCCGAGCTTCACGCGCCCGAGGTTCAGGATGTTGAAGGCGACCTTGTGCCCTTCGCCGACCGCGCCGAGCACGTTCTCCACCGGCACCGCGACCGCGTCGAACATCACCGCGGTCGTCGACGAGCCGTCGAGGCCCAGCTTCTTCTCGTCGGGCCCGCTCGTCACGCCCATGCCGCGCTCGACCAGGAAAGCCGTGAACCGCTCGCCGTCGACCTTCGCGAAGACCGTGAACAGATCGGCGAAGCCGCCGTTGGTGATCCACATCTTCTGGCCGTTCAGAACGTAGTGCCGCCCGTCGGACGACCGGACCGCGGCCGTCTTCGCGGCCAGGGCGTCGGATCCGGCCTGCGGCTCGGTCAGGGCATAGGCGGCGACGAGCTCGCCGCTCGCGAGACGGGGCAGGTAGCGCGCCTTCTGCGCCGCGGTGCCGAAGTAGACGAGCGGCAGCGTCCCGATCGCGGTGTGCGCGCCGAGCGACCCGCCGAAGGACGGACTCGCGGCGATCTGCTCGCCCACCAACGCGGCGCTCGTCTTGTCGAGGCCCAGGCCGCCGTAGGCTTCCGGGATCTCGAGGCGCAGCAGATCGAGCTCGCCGGCCTTGCGCAGCAGCGTGCGCGTGAGCGTCCAGTCGTGCGCGAAGAGCTCGGCCTCGCGCGGCAGCACCTCGCGTCGCATGAACTCGGCGGCCGTGCGGGCGAAGAGCCGCTGCTCCTCGGACAGGTCGTCCCGCACGAAGACGTCGGCCGGATCCACCGGCGAGGTCAGGAACCGTCCGCCGCCGGCGCGTGCGTGGGATCGCATGGTTGACAGGGCAATCGGCGGGCAGTATAAGCCTGCCAGCGTGCCTCCGGTGGCTGAATTGTTCGTCCTCACGGGCCGCGTCGCCATCGTCACGGGCGGTTCGCGCGGCCTGGGGCTCGAAATGGCGGAAGGCCTGGCCGAAGCCGGTGCGTCCCTGATGATCTGCGCGCGCCGTGACGAGTGGCTCGCGCCGGCGATCGGGGATCTGCGCGCGCGCGGCTTCACGGTCGAAGGCATGCAGTGCGACGTCGCGCGCCCGGCGGACGTGCAGGCGGTCGTCGACCGCACGGTCGCGCGCTACGGGCGCGTCGACGTCCTCGTCAACAACGCGGGGGTGACGTGGGGCGCGGAGCCCGAGTCGCTGCCTCTCGACAAGTGGCAGCGCGTGCTCGACGTGAACCTCACCGGCGCGTTCCTGTTCGCGCAGGCGGCGGCGCGCGACATGCTCGCCCGGCAGCACGGCCGGATCATCAACATCTCGTCGATCGCGGGCCTGCGCGCCTCCGTCGACGGACCCCACTATGCCGCGTACAGCGCGAGCAAGGCCGGCCTGATGGGGCTGACGCGGGAACTGGCGGCGTCGTGGGGCCGCCAGGGCATCCGCGTGAACGCGATCGCTCCCGGCTACTTCCACTCGCGTCTCGCCGATCCCGTGATCCCGATCGTGGAGCCGGGCATCCGGGCGGCGAGCCCGATCCCGCGCATCGGCGCGCCCGGCGAGCTCAAGGGCGTCGCCGTCTTCCTCGCCGCCGACGCCTCGAACTACATCACCGGCCAGGTCATCGCGGTCGACGGTGGGAGAACCATCACGTGACCTCGCCGTACGCGGAGCGGCCGTGGCTGCGGCACTACGACTACTGGGTCCGCCCGCGGCTCACCTATCCGGGGCGCCCGCTCACGGAAATCCTCGCCGCCGCCACGATCGACGTCCCGGAGCGGCCGGCGACGTCGTTCTTCGGCGCCGAGCTGACCTACCGCGAACTGAAGCGCCGGAGCGACCGTCTGGCGGCGGCGCTCGCCGGACTGGGCGTTGCCAAGGGCGACCGCGTCGGCATCATGCTGCCCAACGCGCCGCAGTACGTGATCGCGGCCTTCGCCGTCCTGCGCCTCGGCGCCGTCGTGGTGAACATCAACCCGACCTACACGGCGCGCGAGGTCGCGATGGTGGCGGCCGACGCCGAGATGCGCGCCCTCGTCACGCTCGACACCCTCGCGCCGCTCGCCCTCGGGCTGGCCGGCCGGCCAATCGCCCACGTGATCGTGACCGCGCTGGCCGAGTACACGCCGGACGCCGCCCCGCCGCCGCGCGTCGGCGGCACCCTGGCGCTCGCCGACCTCATCGACGCGGGAGGGAGCGGCGAGCTGCCGGTCGTGGCCATCGCGCCGGACGATGTGGCGGTCCTGCAGTACACGGGAGGCACGACGGGCACGCCCAAGGGCGCCATGCTCACGCACGCGAACATTTTCGCGAACGTCGTCCAGACCGAGATGTGGATGTACCGTGCGCCGGAACGCGGCCACGCGCGCTACCTCGTCGTGCTGCCCTACTTCCACATCTACGCGTTCACCGTCGCGATGATGATGGGCATCTGGGTGGGGGCCCTGCAGGTGATCCTGCCGAAGTACGACGTCGAGCAGGTCCTGGCGGCGCTGCGCGACTTCCAGCCGACCTATTTCCCGGCGGTGCCGACGATCTTCGTGTCGCTGCTCGCGCACCCCCAGGTGCAGGAGTTCGGCCTCGAGGGCATCCGCACCTTCAACAGCGGCGGGGCCCCCTGTCCCGTCGAGGTCATCCACGAGTTCGAGCGGCGCATCGGCCGCACGCTGAACGAAGGCTACGGCCTGTCGGAGACTTCGCCGGTGACCCACTCGACGCCGCAGCTGAGCGTCCGCCGCCCCGGGACCATCGGCCTGCCGCTGCCGGACACGGACATCCGGATCGTCGACGTCGAGACCGGGACGCGCGACCTGCCGGTGGGCGAGGCCGGCGAGCTCTGCATCGCGGGGCCGCAGGTGATGAAGGGCTACTGGCGCCAGCCGGAGGAGACGGCGCGGGCGCTCCGGGCCGACGCCGACGGCCGCGTGTGGTTCCACACCGGCGACGTCGCGCGCATGGATGCCGACGGCTTCACGACCATCGTCCAGCGCAAGAAGGACCTGATCATCGTCGACGGCTTCAACGTGTATCCCTCCGACGTCGAAGGCGTGCTCTACACGCACCCCGACGTGCGCCTGGCCGCCGCGATCGGCATCCCCCATTCGTACCACGGCGAGGTGGTCAAGGCGTGCGTCGTCCTCCGGGCAGGCGCCACCGCCTCGGTCGAGGATCTGCTGGCCCACTGCCGCCGCAGCCTCGCCGAGTACAAGGTGCCGCGAGAAATCGAGGTGCGCGACGCACTCCCCATGAGCGCCGTCGGCAAGATTCTCTATAGAGTGTTGAGGGAAGAAGAGACACGGAACACCGAGAAACTGAGGAGCTGAGCACCCGGCACCTGGCACCCGGCACCAGCACCTGGCACCCGGTGCCTGGTGCCCGACACCCTTTTCATCATGCCCGTTGACTACACGATCACAGACCGCGTCGCCATCGTCACGATCGACAATCCGCCGGTCAATGCGCTCTCGGCCGAGATGTGGGCGGGTGTGTCCGAGGCGGTCGCGCGCGGCGCGGCCGACCCGGACGCCGACGCCATCATCCTCATCGGCGCGGGGACGACGTTCATCGCCGGCGCGGACATCAAGGTCTTCGACACGCTCACCAGCCGCGAGGCCTCGCTCGCCCGGTCGGAGGGAACCCACGCGCTGCTGAGGCGGATCGAGGACACCCCGAAGCCGGTCGTCGCCGCCATCCACGGCAACGCGCTGGGCGGCGGCCTCGAGGTCGCGATGGCCTGCCACTTCCGCCTCGCGACCCGCACGGCGCGCGTCGGCCAGCCCGAAGTCCTGCTGGGCCTCATTCCCGGCGCCGGCGGCACGCAGCGCCTGCCTCACCTGTGCGGCGTCGAGCTGGCGCTCACGATGTGCACGACGGGCAAGCCGCTGTCGGCGCCCGACGCGCTCGCCGCCGGCATCCTCGATCAGCTCGTCGACGGCGACCGCGAGGAGCTGCTGCGCGCCGCGATCGGCCTGGCCAGGGAGAAGGTCGCCGGCCGCGCCCGGCGTGTGACGCGCGCGCTGGTCGACAAGGTCGCCGACGTCGGCGCCGGCCGCGAGGCCTGCAGCCGCGCCCGCGCCGCCGTCGCCAGGTCCGCCCGAGGCGTCGAGGCGCCCATGGCCGCCATCGACGCCATCGAGGCAGGTCTGGGCCGCAGCTTCGACGAAGGCTCGCGGTGCGAGCGCGAGACCTTCGCGGGGTGCGTGACCTCGATTCAGTCGAAGGCGCTCCGCCACATGTTCTTCGCCGAGCGGGAGACGGCCAAGGTGCCCGGCGTGGCGACGAACACGCCGCTCACGCCCATCGCGCGCGCGGCGATCGTCGGCGCGGGCACGATGGGCGGCGGGATCGCCATGACCTACGCGAACGCCGGCATCCCGGTCCTCCTCAAGGACGTCGACGAGGCCGCGCTCGGACGCGGACTGGCGACGATCCGGCGGAACTACGAGTCGGCGGTCACCAGGGGACGGATGACGGCGGACGGACTCGAGCGCACGATGCGCCTCATCACGCCGACGACGACGTTCGACGGCTTCGATCAGGTGGACATCGTCGTCGAAGCCGTGTTCGAGGACCTGGCCCTGAAGAAGGCGACCTTCGCCGATCTGGGCCGCGTGACGAAGCGCGGCTGCGTGCTCGCGTCCAACACGTCGACGCTCGACATCGACGCGTTCGCCAAGGCGAGCGACCGCGCCGGACAGGTCGTGGGCCATCACTTCTTCAGCCCGGCCAACATCATGAAGCTGCTCGAGATCGTGCGCGGCCGCGAGACCAGCCCCGAGACGCTGGCGACCTCTCTCAAGCTCGCCAAGCGGCTGGGCAAGGTCGGGGTCGTCGTCGGCAACTGCTTCGGATTCGTCGCCAACCGCATGCTGGCCTACTACATGCGCGAGGCCTACCTGCTGCTCGAGGAAGGCGCCAGCGTGCCGCAGATCGACCGCGTCATGACGGACTTCGGCCTGCCGGTCGGCCCGTTCGGCATGCAGGACATCGCGGGCCTCGACGTCGGCGCGCGCATCCGCCAGTACTTGAAGGCGATGGGCCAGACGCGGGCCGAGGGTCCGCAGTCGGAGATCCCCGATCGCCTCTACGAGATGGGCCGCTACGGGCAGAAGACGGGCGCGGGCTGGTACCGCTACGAGCCGGGCAGCCGCGAGCGCATGCCCGATCCCCTGATCGACGAGCTCGCCGAAGACGCGGCGCGGCGACGCGGCATCGCGCGTCACCCGATCGTGGACGAGGAGATCCTCGCCCGCGTGACGACGGCCCTGGCGAACGAGGGCGCGCAGGTGCTCGAGGACGGCATCGCCAGCCGCGCCGGCGACATCGACGTCGTCTACTGTTACGGGTTCGGCTTCCCGGCCTATCGCGGCGGGCCGATGTTCTACGCGGACACGGTGGGCCTGCCGACCGTCCTGGCGCGCGTGCGCGAGTACCGGGAGCGGTTCGGCAGCCACTGGAAGCCGTCGCCCCGGCTGGAGCGGCTGGTCGCCGAAGGGCACGGGTTCTTCTCCTGAACGCGCTCTCGCCGGACGACCTGCGCGAGCGCGTGGGACAGGAGGTCGCCGTGAGCGACTGGCTGGAGGTGCCGCAGTCGCGGATCGACGCCTTCGCCGACGCCACGGGGGACCGCCAGTGGATTCACGTGGATCCCGTGCGCGCCGCGAGCGAGTCGCCGTTCGGGTCGACGATCGCGCACGGCTTCCTGACGCTGTCGCTCGTGACCACGCTGCTCGCCCGCACGCTCGACGTGACGCCCGTCCGCATGGCCGTCAACTACGGACTGGATCGGGTGCGCTTCGTCTCGCCCCTGCCGAGCGGCGCGCGCCTGCGGGGCCGCTTCACCCCGCGCGAGGTCACCGACGTCCCGGGCGGCGGCGTCCAAGTGATCTGGGCGGTCACCCTCGAGCGCGACGGCGGCTCGAAGCCCACCCTGGCGGCCGACTGGCTCGTGCGGTACTACCGGTAACCATTCGACGGGCGCGCGGTCTTCCCGGGCGGACGTTGGCGTTGTCCCAGACCACACGCGGCGGGCGGGTGTCTGGAGCGGTTTTCGTTTCCCTGTGGCGGCCGACCTTCAGCTCGGCCTCGCATTGGCGGACCTGAAGGTCCGCGGCTACACCGGTCTCGGGGCGACATCGATCTCGAAAGCGCTCTAAGGTCTCGACCCTCTAAAGGGCGAGGAGCCTGACGCGGTAAGGGGCTCCGTGCTGACCGGCAGCATGCGTTCCCCTGCCACGGCAAAGGTGCTCAGCACCGTGCCGCGTCAGCGCCCAGCACCGTGCCGCGTCAGCGCCCAGCACCGTGCCGCGTCAGCGCCCAGCACCGTGCCGCGTGAGTTCCCAGCACCTTGCAGCGCGAGCGCCCAGCACCTTGCAGTAGTCTGTAGACCTATGCGAGAAGCCGTGATCGTCGCCAGCTCCAGGACGCCGCTGGCCAAGTCGGGGCGCGGGTCGTTCAACCTCACGCGGCCCGACGATCTGGCCGCGCACGCCATCCGTCATGCGCTCGGCAAAGTCCCGGCGCTCGCCGATGCCGAGATCGAGGACGTGATCCTCGGCTGCGGCCAGCCGCACGGCGCGGCGGGCCACAACGTCGCGCGGGTGGCCGCCCTGCGCGCCGGCCTTCCCGTCACGGTGCCGGGTGTCACGGTCAACCGCTACTGCAACTCGGGCCTCCAGGCGGTCGTCCAGGCGGCGCACATGGTGCTGCACGAGGGCGTCGACGCGGCGATTGGCGGCGGGGTGGAGTCGATCACCCTGATGGAGCGGGACCATTCGCCGAACCCGTGGCTGGTCGAACACCTGCCGGCGCTCTACATGGCGATGGGCGAAACGGCGGAAGTCGTCGCACAGCGCTATGGAATCGGCCGCGACGTGCAGGACGAGCTGTCGCTTCTCAGCCAGCAGCGGACCGCCCGTGCGCAGACCGACGGGTTCTTCGCCGCCGAGCTGGCGCCGATGCGCGTCCGCCGGGCGGTGCTCGACAAGAAGACCGGGGAGAAGATCGGCGAGGAGGACCACACGATCGAGCAGGACGAGTGCAACCGTCCCGACACGACGATCGAGGGGCTGGCGAAGCTCCCGCCCGTGTTCGACCGGACGAGCGGCCGCGGGACCGTGACGGCGGGCAACGCCTCGCAGCTCTCGGACGGGGCCTCGGCGACCGTGGTGATGAGCCTCGCGCGCGCGAACGCGTTGGGCATCGCGCCGCTCCTCGTCTTCCGCGGATACGCGGTCACGGGTTGCGAACCCGACGAGATGGGGATCGGCCCTGTCTTCGCGGTGCCGAAGCTGCTCGGGCGGATGGGCCTCGCGAACGCCGATATCGACCTCTGGGAGCTGAACGAGGCGTTCGCGTCGCAGGTGGTCTACTGCCGCGACCGGCTGGGAATCCCGATGGATCGACTGAACGTCAACGGCGGCTCCATCTCGATCGGCCATCCGTTCGGCATGACCGGCTCGCGGCTCGTCGGCACGCTCGCCAGCGAAATGCAGCGCCGCCAGGCACGCTACGGCGTCGTCACGATGTGCGTCGGCGGAGGCCAGGGCGCGGCGGCTCTTTTCGAACGCGCGTAGCGGCTCTCGGCTCCCGGGCCGGGCAGCACCCTGCTGCGTCAGTTCCCAGCACCGTGCTGCGTCAGTTCCCAGCACCGTGCTGCTGTCAGCGCCCAGCACCTTCTATAATGCACTCAGCACCTTGAACCGCCTTTCCCTCGGGTCTCTCCGCTTCTGCTCAGCCGTTGTCGTGGCCGCAGCGCTCGTGCTCGGAGCGACGCTGCTCGATGCCCAGGGCGCCGTCCTGACGCTGCTCTCGCGTGACGGGCGCCGCACGATGCCGATCGTGATGAGCGGCAGCGAGGAAATGGTCGCGCTCGATCAGCTGGCTGCCGTGTTCTCGCTGGCCGTGCGCGAGGAAGCGGGCGCGGTGACCGTCTCGTTCCAGGGGCGCACGATCGTCCTGACGCCCGGTCAGCCGCTCGCGTCCGTCTCCGGCCGCCTCATCTCGCTCGAGGCCCCGCTCACCCGTTCCGGGCGCGAGTGGCTCGTGTCGCTCGACTTCGTCAGCCGCGCGCTCGCGCCCATCTACGATGCCCCGCTGGACCTGCGGCGACCGTCCCGTCTTCTCATCGTCGGCAACCTGCGCGTGCCACGGCTCACCCTGCGCTACGAGGACCAGCCCACCGGCGGGCGGGTGACCATCGACACCACGCCACGCACGACTGCCACGGTGACGCAGGACGGGAACCGCCTTCTCGTCCGCTACGACGCCGACGCACTGGACGGCGCCCTCCCACGGGTTCAGCAGGGCGGCCTCGTGCAGAACGTCCGGATGGCCGACGCCACCACCGTCGCCGTCGATCTCGGGGCTGGCTTCACGGCCTACCGCGAGACGACGCAGTCGGTGGGCGCCGCCGGTCGGCTGGTGCTCGATCTCACGGCCTCGCGGCCGCCGCCGCCGACGACGCCCGCCTCGCCCCCGCCGGCGCCGGTGGCGCCGGCCGCCCCTGGACCGTCCAGGCCCGCGCCGCCCTTCACGTCCTCGGCCGCCGCGATCCGCACGATCGTCATCGATCCGGGCCACGGCGGAAACGACCCGGGCGTCGCGGGGCCGAACGGCACGACGGAGAAGCAGATCACGCTCGACGTGGCGCGCCGCCTCAAGACCGCCATCGAGGGCCGCCTCGGAATCCGCGTGCTCATGACGCGCGAGGACGACCGGATCGTGCCGATCGACCAGCGAACGGCCGTCGCGAACAACAACAAGGCGGATCTCTTCATCAGCCTCCACGCCAACGCGTCGCTGCGGCCCTCGACGAGCGGCGCGACGATCTACTGCGCCTCGTTCGAGCAGGGCGAGGACGCGGCCGCGCAGGGCCTGCTGAAGGGCCAGACGCTGCCCGCCTTCGGCGGGGGGACCCGCGATCTGGAGATGGTGCTCTGGGATCTCGCCCAGGTCCGCCACGTCGATCAATCGGACGCCTTTGCCGCCCTCATCCAGCAGCAGTTCCGCAACCGGGTGCCGCTCAGCGTCCGCCCGATCCAGCACGCGCCGCTGCGCGTGCTGGAGTCGGCGAACATGCCCGCAGTGATCGTCGAGCTGGGCTACCTGTCGAATGCGGACGATGCCCGGCGGCTGGCGAACGCGGACCAGCAGGGCGTGATCGCCCAGGCGCTCTTCGACGCGATCCAGCGGTTCCGCGATCTGCTGGCGGGCGGCGAGTCGTGAAGCCCCGCACGATGCTGGTCGCGTCGATCGTCATCGCGGCCATCGCCGGCGTCGCCATCTGGCTCGTCGTCTCTGGCGTCCAGGAGCCCGCCGCGCCGGCCGCCGCCGGGACGTCGACGGCGCCGGCGGCGCCCGCGGGAGCGATTCGAACGATCAAGGCGCGCCTGTTCTACGTGGGCGACGAGGGCACGCGGCTGGTCGGCGTCGAGCGCGATGTCCCGTACGGCGAAGGCACCGTCGAGCAGGCGCGGGAGATCGTCAAGGCGCAAATCGCGCCGGCGAGCGACCAGCTCTCGCCGATTCCCGCCGGCACCGAGCTGAAAGCGATCTTCGTCACGCCACAGGGGGAGGCCTACGTGGATCTGAGCCGCGCGGTCTCGGACGCTCATCCCGGCGGCACGACGAACGAGCTGCTGACGGTCTACGCCCTGGTCGATGCGTTGACGGTGAACCTCCCCGCCGTCACGTCGGTGCAGATCCTCGTCGACGGCAGGGAAGTGGACACGCTCGCCGGCCACGTGGACCTGCGGCGTCCGCTGGCCCAAAACCTCGACTGGGTCCAGTAAACTCAAGGGCATGCGATCCGACAATCGACCGCCCCACCAGCTTCGCGATACGAGGCTGACCCCGGACTACCTGATTCACCCCGAAGGATCCGTCTTCATCGAGGCCGGACGAACGAAGGTCATCTGCACGGCGAGCGTGGAAGATCGCGTCCCGCCGTTCCTGCGCAACACCGGCAAGGGCTGGGTGACGGCCGAGTACGGCATGCTCCCGCGCGCCACCGGCACGCGCACGACGCGCGAGGCGGCCTCGGGCAAGGTCGGCGGCCGGACGCAGGAAATCCAGCGGCTGATCGGCCGCTCGCTGCGCGCCGTCACCAACCTGCCCGCCCTCGGCGAGCGGACCATCTACATCGACTGCGACGTGATCCAGGCCGACGGCGGCACGCGAACCGCCTCGATCACCGGCGGGTTCGTGGCCCTCGCCCTCGCCCTCGAGCGTCTGCGCGAGCGCGATGTCATCCGCACGATTCCCCTTTACGACTACGTCGCCGCGACCAGCGTCGGCATCGTCGATGGCGAGGCGCTGCTGGACCTGGCATACGACGACGACTCCCGCGCCGACGTGGACATGAACATCGTCAAGACCGGTGGAGGCCGGTACATCGAGGTGCAGGGGACGGCCGAGGCCGAACCGTTCGATCGCGACGAGCTCACGACACTGCTGCAGCTCGCCGACGCCGGCATCGGCGAGCTCGTCGAGAAGCAGCGTGCGGTCGTGGGGCATCTCATCAAGGGCGCTCGGCCCTGAGACCAGGGTCCGGGCTCGCGGTCATGACGCTGTCACGCGCGATCATCCAGACTCCACTCGGGCCGATGCTGGCGCTGGCGTCGGAGCAAGGGCTGTGCGCCCTGGAGTTCGACTCGGAGCGCCGGCACACGCGTCTCGAGCGCCGGCTCGCCCGTTTCCTGCCCGGTCACGTCGTCGAAGATCGCCCCGCCGACCCGCTCGACCAGGCCCGCGCCTGGCTCGCGCGCTATTTCGCCGGGGAGAGCGCCGACCCCGGCGGGATCGCGCTGGACCAGCGCGGCGCGCCGTTCGAGCGGAAGGTGTGGACGGCGCTCCTGCGCATTCCGCCCGGCTCGACCGACAGCTACGGCGGCATTGCGTCGAAGATCGGGGCACCGGGCGCGTCGCGCGCCGTCGGCCTCGCCAACGGCGCCAATCCCATCGCGATCATCGTGCCCTGCCACCGCGTGATCGGATCGAACGGCTCGCTCACCGGCTACGGCGGCGGCCTCGACCGCAAGAAGTGGCTGCTCAATCACGAGGCGCGCTGGCGAACGGACGCGCTGTTCTGAGGCTCTGAGGCCGTGAGCCCGGAGCTCGAAGCCTGCAGCCGAGAGCCGGTCAGAGTCGAGAGCCCTCCAGAAATCCCCGGAGGGCCCTGAACGCCTGGCCGCGGTGGCTGACCTGGGACTTGCGGTCGGCCGCCTCGGCGAGCGTCGTGCCGAACGGCGGGTAATAGAAGATCGGGTCGTAACCGAAGCCGCCTTCGCCTTTCGGGCTCGGCGCGATTCGTCCCTCGACGGTGCCCCGGGCCTCGAAGACAATCCGGCCCGGCTCGGCCATCGTCAGCGCGCAGACGAATCGCGCCGAGCTCGTCGCGGCTCCCCGTTCGCGCAGGGCCTCGTAGATGAGGGCGAACTTCTCGGGATAGGTGGCATCCTCGCCGCCGAAGCGCGCCGACAGCACGCCGGGGATGCCGTCGAGGGCGTCGATCTCGAGTCCGGAATCCTCGGCCACGACGAGCTCGCCGATGGCGCCGGCGTAGTAGAGCGCCTTCTGGCGGGCGTTCTCGTCGAACGTGTGTCCGGTCTCGTCGGGCGGGGCCACGCCTGGATAGTCGGCGAGCGAGCGCAGGTCCACGGGCGCGCCCTGGAGGATCGGCCGGATTTCTCTCAGTTTTCCGCTGTTGGTGGTCGCGACGACGAGCGTCCGCACGCCCGCATTGTAACGGGCCGGGCGGTCAGATCCGCTGGGCCGCGCGCGTCAGCAGCTCCCGCTCCGCCTTGGACCAGAATTCCAGCACGCGATCGATGCGCCGCCCGTTGCTGACGTACAGCTCGTAGGCCCGCGCGGCGATCTCGTCCTCCGTCGGGAAGAGCCCGCGAGGCGGTCGCTGGTCGTGGTCGCCGTGATGGGGTCCTCCGGACTCTGACATGTCCTTCTGCAGCCTTCTCCCTTGAGACGTCGTCCGCGCGGCATTGGCCGGCACGTCTTTCCACTATGCCGTCGCCGCACGACGTTTCCGCAACGGGGAAGGAAACACGGTTGGCGCCCGGCGCCTACGCACGGACGGCTCCCGGCATACCGTTCCGCACGACGAAGCTGGCGCGTGTCCGCACGGGCGACCCGGCGCGGCGCACGTAGTCGACGACCCGGTAGTGGGCGAGCATCCGGTCTGCCGAGACCTCGCACGTGACATAGCCGCGCTGGTCGTTGCAGAACTTCACGCAGGGGTTCTCGCGCTGCGCCGTCGCCATGCCGCCGTTGATGTCGGAGCCGTCGCCGCCGGACGTGATCGACGTCCCGACGAGCTCCGTCGCCACGACCCGAGAATCCGGATCGGTGAAATCGAGCTGGAGGTCGTTGACCCAGTTGGAATGGATGTCGCCGGAGAGCACGACCGGATTGGACGGCTCGCGGTCGCCGAGAAACGTCAGCAGCCGCGAGCGCTCGGCCTGATAGCCGGGCCACTGGTCCATCGAGTACCGCTTCGCCTCGCCCGCCGCCTGATCGACGGCGGCCATCATCACCTGCTGCGGAATGACGTTCCAGCGGGCTCGGGACGCGTCCAGTCCGCGCCGCAGCCAGCGCTCCTGGTCGGGGCCCATCATGGTGGCGCCAGGGGCGAACGCGCCGGCGCACAGCGCCTCGATGCCGTCGCCGCAGGGTTGATCGGTGCGGTACTGACGCGTGTCGAGAACGAAGAACGAGGCGAGCGATCCGTACTCGACGAGGCGGTAGAGGGTCATCACCCCGTCGCGCGGTCGCGAGCGCACGCGGAGCGGCTGGTGCTCGTAGTAGGCGCGGTAGGCGGCGGTGCGCCGCACGATGAACTCGTCAATCGGATCGTCGAACTTCGAGACGACGCCGGCATAGTTGTCCTGGACCTCGTGGTCGTCCCACGTGACGACCCACGGAACGACCCGGTGCGCGGCCTGCAGGTCCGGATCCGTCTTGTACTGCGCGTAGCGGTTGCGGTACTCCACCAGCGTGTGCGGCTCCCGTCCGCCGGAGTGTGGCCCGCGGACAATGTTCCGCGCCGGGCCGCCGTTCTCGTAGATGTAGTCGCCCAGGTGGAAGACGAGATCGAGATCCTCGCTGGCGAGATGCCCGAGGGCCGTGAAGTACCCCACTTCGTACGCCTGGCAGCTGACGAACGCGAACTTCACGCCGTCGGTCGACGCATCCGGACGTGGAGCCGTCTTCGTGCGCCCGACCATCGTCGACCAGTCGCCGGCGTGAAAGCGGTACCAGTACCAGCGCGCCGGCTCGAGGCCGGCGACCTCGACGTGGACCGAGTGCGCCCACTCGGGTTCGGCCAGGGTCCGGCCGTGCTGCACGACGTGGCGCATCCGGCTGTCGGCGGCGACCTCCCATCGGATCTCGACCGGGTCAGGATCCATGCCGCCGCCGTTCAGGGGATCCGGCGCGAGGCGCGTCCAGAGCACGACGCCGTCGGGTGCAGGGTCTCCGGAGGCGATGCCGAGGGTGAAGGGATTCGTCGCGAACCGGGGCTGGCGTCGAACCGCGCGACCCGGCCACGCCAGCGCCGCGCCGGGCGCGAACGCCAGGGTGCCGGCCAGGAACGCCCGGCGACTCAAATCCGCCCGCCAGCGGGCCATGTGGGAGACTATAGCAAGGCTCTCGGCTCTGGGCTCTCGGCTCTGGGCTCTCGGCTCTGGGCTCTCGGCTCTGGGCTCTCGGCTCTGGGCTCTCGGCTCTGGGCTCTCGGCTCTGGGCTCTGGGTCGAACGCGCCGGCCAACGCCGCCGCCGCGTCTAGCGTCTAACCCGGAGACGGCAGACGCGTGCTCGCGCACCGCGGTCCACCTGGGCCCACTTCGTCGCCGCCGGCCGCCGGATCACGGAGATGCAGCATGCGTGACTGGAAGACCGAGGTTCGACCATGCCGGTGAGGTTCCTCGAGCAGCTCCTCGAGGATGTCCGGCTGGGATCGAGGGTGATCGCGAGGCGCCCGGGGTTTTCGATCTCGGCGATCCTGGCGCTCGCCATCGGCATCGGCGTATGCGCCGCGATCTTCTCCGTTGCGGACACGGTGCTCGTCCGCCCGATGCCCTTTCCGCACGCCGATCGTCTGTACATCCCGTTGAGCGTCAAGGCTTCCCGCCACATCAGGTCCGGCAGCATCGCGTACCCGGATTACACGGACTGGCGGCAGAAGACCGACGTGTTCGCCGGCGTCGCCGTCCTTCGGGTGTTCGGGTCGGACTGGTCCGACGGCACGGGTTCGCCGACACGGGTGACGGCAGCGCAGGTCTCCGGCGACTTCTTCCGCGTGGAAGAGGCGCGGCCCCTTCTGGGCCGCACGCTCGACGTCTCGGACGCCGGGAGCGGGGCCCCCGACGTGGCCGTCCTCGGCTACTCGCTCTGGCAGCAGCGCTTCGGATCGGATCCGTCCGTGCTGGGGCGTGCACGGTCCGGGTCGACGGCGCGCCGACCGAGATCGTCGGCGTGCTGTCCCGGGACGCCGTCTGGCCGGACGTCGAGGCCTTCGTCCCCATCAAGCCGGACGCGCTGCCCGACGACACCCGCCTCCGGAGGGACAACATGATGTTCCAGGGCCTGGTGCGGCTGCGCGATGGCGTGTCGTCCGACGTCGGCGACGCGTACCTGGCGTCGGCGGCCGCCGTGCTCGCGCGCGATCATCCGGACAGTCGCAGCGGCTGGACGAACACACTCGTGCCGCTCCGGAACTTCATCGTCCCGGACGGCGTGAGGGCCGCCCTCTACGTGCTCGCCGCGGTGGTCCTGTCCGTGCTGCTGATCGCCTGTGCCAACGTGGCGAATCTCCTGCTCGTGCACGCGAGCGGTCGGGCGCGGGAGCTGGCCCTGCGCGTGTCGCTCGGCGCCAGTCGGCGCCGGATCGTCCAGCAGCTGGTCGTCGAGAGCGCCCTGCTCGTGGCGGCCGGATCCGTTGGCGGCGGCGCCCTCGCGCTGGGCGTGATGCGCGGCCTGGTCGCGATGGCGCCGCCTCGCACGCCCTTCATCGACGCGGTGGGCTTCGACGGCCGGTTCCTGGTGGGACTCGTCGCCCTGGCCGGACTGGCCGCCATCGTGTCCGGAGTCGTGCCGGCGCTGTCGATCTCGTCGGTCGATCCGGCGGCGGCGCTGCGCGAGGAGACCGCCGGCGGTGGGTCCACGCGACGCACGCTCGCGCTGCGTAACGTGCTGGTGATGGGAGAGGTGGCGGCGGCGGTCGTCCTGGTCACGCTGGCGGCGCTCTTCCTGCGCAGCTTCGGGCGGCTCGTCGGGGTCGATCCGGGCGTCGACGTGGATCGCATCGAGACGGCCAGCCTCACCATTCCGACGTCCCGATATCCGGACGATGCGGCGCGGAGCCGGTTCGGGGAGGCGCTCGTCGCCAGGCTCGACGCGGATCCAGCCATCGCCAGCGCCGCGCTCGTGTCGTGGCTGCCGGCGGGCGGCGGCGGTATGGGCCTGGCCCGTGTCTTTCTCGAAGAAGGCCATCCGGAGCCGCCCGCCGGCCCCGACTTCCCCGCTTTCTGGAACACCATCACGCCGGACTACTTCCGGACGATGGGCATTCCGATTCTTGCCGGGCGTGCGTTCACCGCGCGCGACACGCCGGACACGACGCCGGTCATCATCGTGTCCCAGAGCTTCGCGCGCTCGATGTTCGGCGACGTCTCGCCCCTCGGCCGCCGCATCCGATCGTGGCGCGACGAGAACCGGCTTCGCGAGATCGTCGGCGTCGCGGCCGACGTGAAGGTGGAGAGCTACGCCGATCGCGACGTGAAGATGAACTACGTGCCCTTGGCGCAAGGCAGCTTTCCGCCGACGAATATCGCCGCGCGGGCGGCGTCGGGATCCCCGGCGGCGCTCGCTCCGATCCTCGTCAGGGCCGCCGCCGACGTCGACCCGGGCATCGTGCTCGCGCGGGTGCGTCCGCTCGCCGACGCTGCGCGCGACTCCATGTCGCCGCAGCGCTATGCGGCGCTGCTCGTGTCGATCTTCTCGGGCGTCGCGCTCGGCCTCGCGGCGCTCGGCATCTACGGGGTGATCAGCTACGTGGTCCTGCTTCGCCGGCGCGAGATGGGCATCCGGCTGGCGCTCGGCGCGTCGCGATCGAGCCTGTACCGGCTCGTGATCGTCCGCGGCTTTCGTCTGGCACTCTCGGGCCTGGTCGTCGGGGTGCTGGTCGCCGTCGGAGCGGCGCGGATCGTCTCCACTCAGCTCTTCGGGACGTCACCGGCCGACGCCGCGTCCTGGGCCGCCATGGCCGGGATCGTGCTGGCGGCGACGCTGGCGGCGTGCCTGCTCCCCGCGCGGCGCGCGGCCCGGGCGGATCCGACCGAGGCGCTCAAGGCACAGTGAGGTCGCCCTGGTGCCGCACTATGAGGGGCGGGTCGGGGCGTAGCCCAGCCTGGTAGCGGCAACAATGCCTCATCGCGGCATGGTCGTCGTCATCCGGCGCACGACACGCGCTTTCCTTCGGCAGGTGTGCGGCCTGTGCGCACAGTGTGCGACCGCACATCGCACATCTCCTGGCCACATGGCTCCTGCCGCTAAGCAACTGCAGCTAGGCATGTTATCTAGCGAGTCAGCATTGGAACGGGTCTGGCAGTTCCCGAAGCGTCGGCGCATCTTGCGCTCACGTTCTTCCGGAGTCGACCATGTTCAGCCACCCGCGCATCACCCGGCGTTCGGCGACGAGCCAGCCGACGGGTCATTCCACTGCACTCGCATATCTACTCGTCGCCATGGCCGCGGCGGGCACCGTTGGATGCGCGGGTTCGTCCGGGCCAAATCCGGGCACAGCAACTGGGCCTTCATCCGTGTCGGCGCCGTCGGCCACCGCCACCTCGGTCGACCTGGCCTTCTGTGTCGCAGAGTCCAACCGGTATCGGACGCTGGTGGGTAAGTCACCCATCACAGAATCTACCGACCTCGACGGCTACGCCGCCACCGGGGCGGAGGTCGATGCAGGGTCGGGCCAGCCGCACTCCCACTTCCTCGCGACGAACGGCGGCGGCGTGGCGATCGCGGAGAACTCGATGGTCCGAGCGCCCCTGAGCATGTTCAACACCGTCCAGGCGGCGATGTCGTACGCGCTCGCGGCCTTCTACGCCGAGGGACCAGGAGGCTCGCATTATGAGAACTTGACTGGACCGTATTCGCGGGTAGGTTGCGGCGTGCAGATCGCAGATGCCACCCTCACGTTCGTCCAGGACTTTCACTGATGGTCTCGCCGCGATCGGAAGAGCGAATGGCCCACAGCCGTCATGCGAGGCTATCGCAGGCCGAGCGTATCCAGACGGCGGTACAACGCGCGGCGACTGACGCCGAGCAGCCGGGCAGCCGCTGACCGATTCCCTCCGGCCTGTTGCAGCGCCTGCTGGACCTCGGCGCGATCGAGGCCGGGCGCCCGAAACGGAACAGGCGCCGAGGGTCGCTCGAGCGGTGGCGCGACTGCCGTTCTGAGTCCTGACTCGCCGCCACTCAGAGCGGTGAGGACGTCGCGTTCGGTCAGAATCCGGCCTTCGCACCGCAGGCAGGCGCGCTCGATCGTGTTCCGAAGCTGACGCACGTTCCCGGGCCAGGGCGCCTGATGCAACAGGCGCTCCGCCGACGAGCTGATGCCGGTGAGGGGACGCTTCAGGCGTTCGGAGATCTCGCGGATGAACGTGGCGGCTAGGTACGGGATGTCTTCTCGGCGTTCGCGCAGTGGAGCCACGTGGATCTCGAGGATGCTGAGCCGGTAGTAGAGGTCGCTCCGGAATCGACCGTCGACGGACGAGGCCGCCAAGTCGCGGTTGGTAGCGGCCAAAACGCACGTGTCGACGCGGCGGCTCTCGAGGGAGCCCACCCGCTGCACCTCGCCGAGCTCGACCGCGCGGAGCAGCTTGGCCTGGATCGCAAGTGGCAGCTCGCCGACCTCGTCGAGGAAGAGTGTTCCCTTGTCGGCATGCTCGAACAAGCCGACCTTGGTGTCCGTGGCGCCGGTGAACGCGCCGCGCTGATGTCCGAATAGTTCGCTTTCGAAGAGTGTCTCGACGACGGCCGAGCAATTGATCGTCACGAACCGCCGATCGCGCCGCGTGCCCATCTGGTGCAGCGCGCGCGCGACGAGTTCTTTCCCCGTGCCGGTCTCGCCGGTGACGAGCACCGTGCGGACATGGGGCGCCAGGCGCCGAATCGAGTCGAACAGGTCTTGCATGACCGGGCCCCGTCCGATCATGCCGCAGAACTCGAACTGCTTGGCACACTCGGCGTCAAGCTGCAGCAGCCGTTCGCGCCGCTCGATTCGCTTGCGGACGCCGGTGAGCACCCCCCCCAGACGGTCCAGGTCAAACGGCTTCGTGAGATAGTCCAGCGCGCCGAGCCTCATCGCCTCAACGGCCGTGTCGACGCTCGAATGCCCCGTCATCAGGATCACCTGGCATCGCGCGTCCAGATCGTGAAGCCTCCTCAGCACCTCAAGGCCGTTCACGTCGGGCAACCTGAGGTCGACGAGCACGCAATCGGGCTTGAAGATCGGCACCTCGGCCAGTCCGGCCGACGCGTTGGACCGCGCCGCGACCTCGAATCCAAACCGCTGAGCGAAGCGGGTCACCAGTCCGAGGATGCCTGGCTCGTCGTCGATCACGAGCAGCCGCGCATCGGTATTCATGATCGGCCCAGACCTCTGTGTCCCGCGCGTTCGGACGTCGACCGCGGCTTGCGCCCTGTTCGAAACGGCATGGCTGGTCGTCCGGCCGGCAGAACCGGCATGATCACTCACCTCCTGTGGCATCTGCTGCATGAGCATCCCGCGGCAGAGGCTCAGCGAGCCCGCTGGATGGCCGGCCAGACAGGAATCCTTGCTGGAGGTCGCATCCGAATTCGACCAGCGCCTCCCTCTCGTCTACTGTCTCGACGCCTTCGCCGATGACCTCCACGCCGAGGTCCGCGCACGCTCCGACCATCGCGCCGACCAGCCGCATCTTGGGCCGGACCAACGCACGATTGGGTGCCAGGCAATGAACGCCGTCTTCAACCATGACCGACCGGCCCCTTCATCGGGCAGGCGCGGCCGGTGCGTCCAGGACCTCTCGAACCTTTCGCAGGAAGGCCGCCGTCGTGAAGGGCTTCTGCACGAAGGCGAGTTCCGCGTCGAGCACGCCATGACGCAAGATCGTGTCGTCCGTGTACCCCGACATGAAGAGCACTCGAAGTTGGGGGCGATCGACGTGCAGCCGCTCGGCGAGCTGTCGTCCGCCCATTCCCGGCATGACGACATCCGTGATCAACAGGTCGAGCGGGCCCGGCTCGTGACGCGCCCTCTCGAGCGCATCCAGCCCGTTGGTCGCTTCGATCACCTGATACCCGTGGCGGCGCAGCATCTGACATGCGATCGCCCTCGCCTCAGGCTGGTCCTCGACCAGCAGCAACCTCTCCGATCCCCCAACCACCGGGGGCGCCGCCGTCGGTCCTGAACGCACGCCGCGCTCTGCACTCGTCGGGAAGTAGATCTTGAACGTCGCGCCCATCTGGGGCTCGCTGTAAACCCAGATGACTCCGCCGCTTTGCTCGACGATGGCATACACGGTCGCGAGCCCAAGCCCGGTGCCCTTGCCGACCTCCTTCGTTGTGAAGAACGGTTCAAAGAGACGTTTCTTCGTCGACTCGTCCATCCCGATGCCGGTATCCGTGACGGCGAGCATCACGTGCGGACCTGCAGACACGCCGACGTGGTGTTCCGTGTACTCCTCGTCAAAATCGACGTTTGCCGTCTCAATCGTCAGGCGCCCGCCGGTCGGCATGGCGTCTCTCGCGTTGACGGCGAGGTTCATGAGAATCTGCTCGATCTGCCCGGGATCGACCGTGACCGGGTCGAGGGGATCCGTCAGCTTCAGCGCCAGGGACACGTCCTCGCCGATCACGCGACGCATCAGGGATTCGACGCGCTGAAGTACTTCGTTGAGATTGAGACTCTGGGGTTGGAGAATCTGTCGCCGACTCAGTGCGAGCAGCTGACGAGTCAGGTTGGCCGCGCTCTCGGCCGCATGATGAATCTCGCGGACATCAGGCGCGGAGCCGTGATCCGGCCCGAATCCTCCAGGACGAGCTCGCTGAACCCCAGCATGGCCGAGAGCAGGTTGTTGAAGTCGTGGGCAATCCCGCCCGCCAGCCGGCCTACGGCCTCCATTTTCTGTGCGTGCTGGAGCTGCTCCTCGACCTGACGTATCTCCGTGATGTCTTCGACCAGACCCACCAGCCGATATACCCGGCCATCGGCGCTCCGGACCGGAAACGTCCTGGCGCGCACCCAGCGAACCGACTGGTCCGGACGCACGACGCGAAACACGTCGAGCGCTCGTTCCCCTCTGAGGATGGCCTGCTGACCGCTCTGCACAGCGGCTCGGTCCTCGGGATGAATCGTTTCGAACCACAAATTGGGATTCTTGTACGCGTCGTCCAGCGGACGCTTCCAAATCTCCTCCCAGGCCGCACTCAGGTAAACGGCGCGAAAACTCGGAAGCTCGATAATCAGGAATGCCTCCCTGACGTTTTCCGCCAGCTGACGAAACCGCTCTTGGCTGGCCCGCAAGTCCTCCTGGGCTCGCCTTCGCTCGGTGATATCGACGGCGGTCGCAAGAATGGCGTCTTCGTCATCCCACTGGAGGCTGGTCACGAAGCACTCGAGCCAGAGCAGCGTCCCGTCGCCTCTGCGTGCGCGGAGCTCATAGTGGGAGGGCGCGTCACGACCCTCCACCCGAGCCTGCATGTACTCGGCGACCTCGGCCCGATCATCTGCGGCGATGAACGACCAGATGGACTGTCCGATCAAGTCGGCCGCCCGCTCGAATCCCATGAGCGTCGCGAGCGCCTGGTTGGCGAATCGGACAATGCCGTCCACGTGAATCAGGACACCCTGGATCGACCCTTCGACGAGCGCGCGGTAGCGCGTCTCGCTCCGCCGAAGCCTCTCGGCGATGGCGTGGCGCTCGACGGCGTAGCGGAGTGCCTGGTGCAGCAGGCGCCCGTCCACCTGCCCCTTGATCAGGTAGTCCTGCGCCCCCTCGCGAACGGCCCTGGCGGCAACGGCCTCGTCGGCGAGTCCCGTCAGGACGACGATCGGGGCGTGAGGCGCCCCGGCTCGCGCACGGACGAACGTCTCCAGTCCGTGACTGTCAGGCAGTGTCAGGTCCAGCAGAACCGCGCCGAACCCCCGCGTCCGGAGGTAGTCCAGCGCCTCGTGCAGCTTGGCGGCATGCGTCAGTGCGACCGGCGTGCCGCCAGCCTCCTTGAGCAGTTCGTGCACGATCCGCGCATCCGCGGGATTGTCCTCGACGAGCAGCACGGACAGATCGCCGCGGCGTGTCTCAGCCATGTGGCGCCTTCGCCCGCTACGGGCGCAGCAGCTTGACGACTTCGAGCCAGAACCGTTCGATCGCCTGGACGACGGCAAAAAACTGGTGAACCTCGACCGGCTTCGTGATGAACGCGTTGGCGCCGAGACGATACGCACGGACGATGTCCTCTTCGGCCTGAGACGTCGTGAAGACGACGACCGGAATATGCCTCAGCCGCTCGTCCTCTTTGATCGCCTGGAGCACCTCACGCCCATCCTTCCGCGGCAGATTGAGGTCGAGCAGGATCAGGTCCGGAGTCCCGGCGCCGGCTCCGTTGACGCGCCGCAAGGCCGACATCGCTTCCGCACCGTCGCTCACGACGTGCAGCGAATTGGAGGCGCTGGCTTCCTTGAGTGCCTCGACAGTGAGACGCACGTCGGCCGGGTTGTCCTCGACGAGCAAGATATTGATAGGCGCCGACGCAGTGGGCACGGTGGTTACTCCGGAACGCCTGGCAGCGTGAAACAAAACGTCGCTCCGGCACCTGGCGACGACTCCACCCAGATTCGGCCGCCATGGCGCTCGACGATCTTCTTCGAAATCGCCAGGCCGACACCGGTTCCTGGATACTCGTTGCGCCCATGCAGCCGCTGAAAGATGACAAAAATTCGGCCGAAATACTGCGGATCGATCCCGATGCCGTTGTCGCGGACGCGGAACACCCAGAAGCGGCCCTCGCGCACCGCGTCCATATGCACCCGCGGCAGATCCGCGCCGTGAAACTTCAGCGCGTTGCCCAGAAGATTCGTCAGCAGTTGTTCGAGCTGGCGGGAATCGCCCAGCACATCCGGCAGACGGTCGTGGCTCACGATCGCGCCGGACTCGTCGATGGCCGCATGGAGGCTCTCCACAGCTGCCTGCAGGGCGTCTTCCGCGCTAATGGGAGTCGGCGTACTGCCCTGCGTACCGACGCGAGAGAAGGCGAGAAGATCCTCGATGAGGCGCTGCATGCGCGTGACGCCACTGACCGCAAAATCGATGAACTCCGAGGCGTCGGAATCCAGCCGCTCGCGGTACCGCCGGTCCAACAGCTGCACGTAGCTGGCCACCGTCCGTAACGGCTCCTGCAGATCGTGCGACGCGACGTAGGCGAAGCGTTCGAGCTCCTCATTCGAACGCCGCAATTCCTCTTCGGCATGCTTGCGAGGGCCGATGTCGACCACCGAGGCCAGCACGAATCCGCCCTCGTCTGTTTCGATAGGATTCAGTCCGATCTCGACGGGAATTTCGGATCCGTCCTTGCGGCGACCGAACAAATCACGTCCGGCGCCCATGGGACGGCTCTGCGGGTCGGCTTGAAACGAGGCCCTGAGTGCTGGGTGACGGCCTCGGGTGTGGGCCGGCACGAGCACCTCCACGCTCTGGCCGACCAGTTCCTCGCGGCTGTAGTTGAACAAGCGTTCGATCTCGCGGTTCACCAAGAGAATGGTCCCATGCGGATCCACCATCATCATCCCGCTGGGCGACGCCTCAACGGCCACGCGAAACCGCGCCTCCGCCCGCCGCCTCGGGCCGATGTCCACGACGGACGCCAGCACGTAGATGCCCGTGTCCGTCTCAATCGGGTTGAGGCCAATTTCGACAGGCACCTCGGTGCCGTCTTTGCGCAATCCGAACAATTCGCGCCCAGCGCCCATGGCGCGGGTGACGGGAGTGGCGAGAAAGGACTGTCGGAAGTCGGAGTGCCCGTTTCGGAAGCGCTGGGGAACGAGGATCTCCACAGGCTGTCCTACGAGTTCCTGTCGATGGTACCCGAAGAGGCGTTCTGTTTCGCGATTGACCAGGGCAATCCCGCCCTGGGCATCGACCATCACGATGCCATTCGGTGACGCTTCGACGACGAGCCGGAACAGTCCGTCCGTCGCCCCCGGAGTCGTGCTGTCGACGCGCGGCAACAACCGCTCACCCATTGCTGCTCCGACCTCCGTATGCGACAAGATGCTCCGAAGGGAACGGCAAGGGCCGCCCGTCCAGTGTAGCGCCTCGGCCCTCCGTTCCGGAAGCCACTGCGAGCATGAACGGCCGGAACTGGTGAGTCTGGAGTCAGAAGCTGATGAAGACAGCGAGAACGGCTGAGTTCTTGACCTGGGAAGGCAAGAATTCGACCGCAGCCACTTCGCAACCGATTCTTGAATGGCCGCGCCGGCGGGCGCCACATGCGCGGCTCGCTGTCGTGCAGGAATCCGACGAGCACGGGATCTCGACGCGGAAGGTCGATAGTCTGGTCAAGGCGCTCGGCGTCGACGAGATCTCGAAGTCCGACGGTTTCGAGTGTCCTTCGGGGCCATGACCGGGATCGCGCTCGTGGCGACGCTGGCGGCGTGCCTGCTGCCCGCGCGGCGCGCGGCCCGGGCGGATCCGACCGAGGCGCTCAAGGCCCAGTAAGGTCACCCTGGTGCTGTACTATGAGGGGCGGGTCGGGGCGTAGCGCAGCCTGGTAGCGCACCTGCCTTGGGCGCAGGGGGTCGCTGGTTCGAATCCAGTCGCCCCGACCAATGTTACCTGGGTATGTTCCGGTCACATGGGTGAGGTGAATTCAATCCGTCGACGCAACACCATATGCGACCGGAGGGGGCATGGGTGTGCGTTGGTCTCGGATGTCCTGGAGTGATCGGAACGAGCTGTGGACGCGCTGGCGGCGGGGTGAGTCACTCAGGCAGATTGCGCATGGGCTGCGGCGCTCTTCGAGCGTTATTCACACGGTTGTCGTCGCGGAAGGCGGCATTGCACCCCGTCCGCGTTGTCGGTCCCGGCTGGCACTGACCCCGGCTGATCGCGAAGACATTTCACGGCAGCTGGCCTGCGGCAAATCCTCCGGGCCATCAGTCAGATGCTCGGCCGAGCGCCATCGACCTTGAGCCGCGAAGTGGCGCGGAACGGCGGGCGCAGTGCCTATCGAGCGGCTGTGCCGACCGACAAGCCTGGCACCGTGCTCATCGACCCCAACGGTGTCGTCTCTCGACGCATCCCGCTCTCCGAAGAATCGTCGCGCGGAAGCTCGCCGAGCAGTGGTCGCCCCAGCAGATCTCGGGCTGGCTTCGATGCGCCTTTCCGAGTGATGCTGACATGCAGGTGTCCCCGGAACCCATCTACCGCAGCCTCTTCGTGCAAAGTCGCGGCGTCCTGAAACGCTGTCTCCTCAAGCACTTGCGCCACCAGCACCACTGTCGGCATGCGCGCGCTGGCGTTCGGAAGCATCCGCGACAAGGGCAGATTCTCGGCGCCGTGTCCGTTCGGCAGCGACCCGCCGAAGTTCGCGATCGCGCGGTGCCTGGCCATTGGGAAGGAGATCTCCTTGAAGGTGCGCGAGGCACGTTCATCGCGACACTCGTCGAGCGCCAATCACGCTACGTGCTGCTGGTGCGCCTGCCGAGCAAGGACACACACACGGTCACGCAAGCCATCGCCCGACGAATCCGACGGCTGCCACACGGCCTCGTGAAGTCGCTGACGTGGGATCGGGGCGGTGAACTCGCTGCGCATCGTGCGTGCACCGTGGCGACCAATGTGAAGGTGTCCTTCTGTGATCCACGAAGTCCGTGGCAGCGCGGGTCTAACGAAAACACCAACGGTCTGTTGCGCCAATACCTTCCGACTGCGACCAACCGGACGGACTACAGCCAAACGCAATTGGAGGCCATCGCCTTGCGCCTGAACACACGGCCTCGCATGACGCTTGGATATCGAACGCCGGCGGCTAAACTAGCGGAGATTGTTGCGTCGACGGGTTGAAAACAACTAACACTTTCGGGCCGATCGGGTTTTCGATCGGCCCTGGCTCTGCCCCGATCTCCGGTAGCGTTCAGCGGCTCCGCAGCGCCTGGTCGGCTTGCTGGACCTCCACCACCAGGAGAGACAGCACGACCACGTGCACGACCGTGCACCACGCGCACAGCTTCCCCACCACGCCGATCTCCTGGTAGACGAGCCAGAGCACGGTGGCCGTGCCGACCAGGGCCCAGCCCAGGCCCGCGAAGCGCAGCGCACCGGGTTTGCGCCCCGCCGGGTGACGGAGAAAGAGCAGCGACAACGCGACCGCCAGGACGAACCAGAGGAGCCCCCAGACGGCGACAGGCACGCCGACGACCGTCGACGACGGGCTGGTGAGGACGGTCGCGCAATCCACGAACGACCCCGCCGAGCACACCAGGGGGACGTCGCTGTCGTAGTGCAGGAGCGTGAGGTAGGTGGAGACGCCCAGGCCCGCCACCGACAGCGCCAGCCTGAGGCGATCGTACCCGGAGCTCGTCACGGGATCTTGCTGGGCAACGAGGCGATCGCGCTCCGGATGACGGGATCCGAGCAAACGTCCGCGGGCTGATTCCGGGTGACGGCACAGATCGCAGCCGTGAACATGTTCGCGTTGACCAGGATCGCCTGCGCTGCCTGGCCTGTTCCCGTCGGCAGGGTGGCGGCAATGTCGGCCTGCGTACGGTTGGCCAACAGCTGCGGCGAGAAGGGGGATCCGCTCCACATGTACCGCTGTCCCACCAGGATGAAGGGGATGCCGCCGGCTCCCTGCGGAGCCACGTACGGCGGCGCGTCGTACTTCTGGAGGAGCGCCTGTTGCGCAGCGCTGGCCCTCTCGAGCGGCACGTAGCGCCCGTCGGGCCCCGGCTCTGCGCCAGCCTGCTCGATGGTCTGGAGCTCGATGTACCGGCTGGCGTAGTGGGCACCATAGAACGAGAACGTCGGAGTGCGGGGGAACACGTCGAGACTCGACGAAGCCCCGTAGGTCAGCCCCGAGAAGCTCCCGAAGCGGTACAGGGCGGCGATCAGCGACCACCGGGCCGCCGCGCAGTAAGGACAGAAGCCGGCGCCGATGTAGAGCACGACCGGCTTTGCCGCAGCGCCGCCGGCACCCACGAACACCGGGGCGCTGCCTCCCGCGGTTCCCACCTTCCTCCAGACGTCGGCCGGGATCCTGGCGAGATCGTCCACGACTTCGACGGGAACACCGTTGACGTCGCCGGCTTCGGCCGCCGGCCCGGCCGGAGCCGCCACATCAGCCGGCGCCGCGGCCGCGGCCTCCGCGAGCACGCTGCTGCGGTGCTTGACGGCCGCCGTGACCGTGACCACCAGGGCCAGCGCCACCACGACCAGAATCCACCGCAGCGAAGCCGCGCGGGGCCTCTCGGCCCCGCCAGCACCCTTCGTCGTCTCTTGTCGAGTCACGGATGCGCCTCGGGCGTTGACGCCTCTTCCACGTCCGATCCACGGAAAGAGGGCCGCCGCACGGCGGCGACAACATCCTACACCCCTTGCCCGAGCGTCCGTCTACCAGCGCATCAGCTGCGTGATCTGCACGAGATTGCCGCAGGTGTCGTTCAGTATGGCGATCCGGGAGCCGGTCACCTCCGTCGGCGGCGTGGTGAAGTCGGCGCCGCGCGCCTTCATTCGCTCGTAGTCGGCCTGTACGTCGTCGGTGAAGAACATGGCCGCGGGCTGGCCCTGCTGGAAGGTCGCCTGCTGGTAGGCGCGAGCCGCCGGTTTGTCGTCGAGGGCCAGCTGGAGCTCCGTGCCGTCCGGGTCCGCTGGCGACGCGACCGTCAGCCAGCGAAACGGCCCCTGGCTGAAATCGGCCTTTTTCACGAAGCCCAGGACTTCGGTGTAGAAGCGCAGGGCCTTGTCCTGATCGTCCACGTACACGCTGGTCAGTTTGATCTTCATCGCTTCCCGTCCCTCCGCCCGTGAAACACCAGCAACACGAATGTCATGTCATCCTTTCTGTCACATCAGGGACGTACCGTCCGTCATCACCCTGACGGATGGCGACGGAGGAGTGTGACCGATGACCACGTCCGACCGGCTTGCCGAGCAATTCGAACGGCACCGCGCGCACCTGCGCGCCGTCGCGTATCGCATGCTCGGGTCTGCGAGCGAGGCCGATGATGCCGTTCAGGAGAGTTGGATTCGACTCGGCCGATCCGACGTCAGCGACGTCGAAAACCTTCGAGCGTGGCTGACGACCGTCGTCGCACGCGTGTGCCTGGACCTGCTGCGAGCGCGGACCTCACGCCGGGAGGATCCCCTGGACGTCGACGTGCACGTCCCCGATCCCGTCATCACGCGCGGCGACCGGGACCCGGAATCCGACGCCATGTTCGCCGACTCGGTCGGCCTGGCCCTCCTCGTGGTGCTGGAGACGCTCGAGCCCGCCGAGCGGCTCGCCTTCGTGCTCCACGACGTCTTCGGGATGACGTTCGACGAGATCGCGCCGATCGTGGAACGCTCGTCCGTCGCCGCACGCCAGCTCGCCAGTCGCGCCCGACGCCGGGTCCAGCGCACGGCCCCGAACGCGGACCCCGACCTGCGCCGGCAGCGGCGTGTCATCGATGCGTTCATGGCCGCCGTGCGGGACGGCGACTTCGAACGGCTGGTCGCCGTGCTCGATCCGCAGGTCGTGCTGCGAGCGGACGGCGGCGCCCTCCGCAGCGCCTCGCGGGTCGTGCGAGGGGCTCGCGCGGTCGCCGAACAGGCCGCGACCTTCTCGCGCCTCGGCCTCTCGAGCCAGCTCGTACTCGTGAATGGCCACCTGGGATTCGTCGCGCGCCGCCCGGACGGCCATCTGTTCGCCGTGCTCGGCTTCACGATCGCGGACGGCCAGGTGGTCGAGATCGACATCCTGGCCGACCCGGAACGACTCGGCCGCCTCGATCTGTCGGCGATCGACACCCCCGGCGAGGCGTGAGCGTTTCCTGGCGGGCGGACCGCGCCTATCATTGATGGCGTGGAGCGCCGCTCCGTGCGTACTCGCGCCGCCGGCTCCGTGGTCGCCGCTCTGAGCATCGCCGCCTGGGGCGGAACACGGCTCGCGACCGCCGCGGGGACAGGCGCGGGACAGCCACTGCCTTCGGGCACCTCGCAGCACACGCTGATGGTCGACGGCCTGCAGCGCACCTACCAGGTGTACCGGCCGGTGCAGCTCCCCGTGCGGGCCCCGCTGGTCGTCATGCTCCACGGCGGCTACGGCAGCGGCGCACAGGCCGAGCGCGCTTACGGCTGGGACGCTCGAGCCGACCAGGGGCGCTTCGCGGTCGCCTACCCGGACGGACTCGACCGCGCCTGGAACACCGAGGGCGGCTGCTGCGGCCGGCCCGCCGCGAACCACGTCGACGATGTGGCCTTCATCGAGGCGATGGTCGAGGCCATCGAGGCGGACGTTCCCGTCGACCCCGGCCGCGTGTATGCCACCGGCATCAGCAACGGCGGGATCATGTCCTACACGCTCGCCTGCAGGACCAGGCTCTTCGCAGCGATCGGGCCGGACTCGGCCACCGAACTGGCCCCGTGCCCGAACCCGGCGCCGCTGTCGGTGATTCACATTCACGGCGCCGCCGATCCCACCATCCGCTACGACGGCGGCCCGGGCCAGGACGTCGGGGTCGTCATCGACGGCCCCGCCATCCCCGAGGTGAACGCCCGCTGGCGCGCCATCGACGGGTGCGCGCAGCCCACGATCGTCACCAGGGGCGACGTCACCACCTCGATCGCCGCGTGCCCGCAGCATCGCGCGGTCGAGCTCATCACCATCGCCGGGGCCGGCCACCAGTGGCCCGGCGCCAGACCCAACCTCCTCGCCGAGCGGCTCCTGCACGCCAATCCCCCCTCGACGGCGCTCGACGCCACCGCGACGATCTGGCGCTTCTTCGCCGCTCACCCGCGGCCGGCGTCCTGAGTGAGCGGATCAGCGTGTAGAGTTGCATCGTGACCGAGCTGGTCTCCTGCCTCACCGTCACCAGGGATCGCGTCGATCTGCTCCGCCGCGCGGTCACCTGCTTCGAGCGCCAGTCGTATCCCGACCGCCAGCTGATCGTCGTCAACGACGCCGACGACGGCACGCGGGAGTACCTGGCGTCGCTCGGGGACGACCGAATCTGCTACGTCCGGCCGGAGCGAGACGGCCTCCGGCTCGGCGAGCTGCGGAACGTCGCGCTCGCGCACGCGCGCGGACGTTACGTGGCCCAGTGGGACGATGACGACTGGCATCACCCCGATCGGCTGGCCGCGCAGCTGGCGGCGATCGAGGAGGCGCAGGCCGACGTCTGCCTGCTGCAGCGCTGGACCCTTGCCTGGCCGGATCGCAACCTGTTTCTAAGATCGAAGCGCCGCCCGTGGGAGGGTGCGATGGTCGCCCGTAAGGCTGCGCTGCCGCCCTACGAAGCGCTCAGCCATGGCGAGGACTCGGTGGTCCTCGAGGAGTGCCGCAAGCGGAGAGGGGCGATCTGCCTGCTGGACCGTCCAGACCTCTACATCTACGTCGTCCACGGCCGGAACTGCTACAGCGCCGAGCATTTCGCCGACAACATCTTCAACACACACACGGGCGAGCTGTCGCCCGGCGAGGTGGCGGATCTGCGGCGGAAGCTGGACTGGGGACGGGCGCCGGGCGCGGCAGACCGGTCAGCGTGACGGCGGGTCGGGCTCGAAACAGGACACCTGTCCGATGTGCGTCACGAGCACCGGCGTCGTGTTGTACAGCGCCGCGTGCTGCTTGGCGTACTTGCCGATCAGATTGTCGTTCATCCCCCGCCTGATGTTCTCTTCGACGTAGTCGGCGACCGCGCTTCGCAGCGCCTTGGTCGGATAGAAGATGCCCTGCGCGCCGACGAGATACGGCCTGGTGTGCGTCGCATAGCGTCTGTCCGGCGACTGGTCGCAGTCCTGGCCGAGATTCAGCACGTAGTCGGCCCGGTCGATCTCGGCCACCGTCGCCATCAGCTGCGCGAGCCAGTTCGAGTCGAAGACGATGTCGTCTTCGCAGCACAGGCAACGCTCGCTGTCGCCGTAGCGCAGCGCCCGAATCGCGTTGACGTTGCAGTTGTGTCGCGGCCGGCCTTCCCGCTTCTGCGCGTCGGCGACGGCGTCCCACTCCACGATGGTCGCGACGTCCCGGTAGCGCTCGACGTGGGACAGATCGCGCGAGCCGACGACGAGGTTCAACGGGAGATCCCGGCCGTCGGATGCGAAGAGGCTGGCGAGCGTCAGATCGATGTAGTGCAGCCGGCGGCTCGCGAGCGTCGTCATGTTGATGATCATCTGGCACCAAGCACGGCTCGACCCGCCGGGCTCCTGCGCCTGCAGGCCGGCGTCCCGTTTGACCTCCCATTATCGGGCCAAGAGAGGGATAATCGTCCGGCCAGGCCGGCGAGATGCAGATCAACATGACGACCTTCGCCAGGCGCCAGTGCCAGTACGTCGTCACGACGCTCGGCAGCCTGTTCGTGTCCGACTGGCAGGACGCGGACGGCGCGCTCAACCTGATCCTCGGATCCGAGGACGACTCCCATGTCCGGTGGGTCGCCGGCCGCCCGCGCGTCCGCCTCGTCGCCTGGAACCAGGAGTCCAACGAGGCCCTGCGGATCAACTGCACGCTGAACAAGATCCGGGCGCTGCGCCACGGAGACGACGTCCCCACGCTCGTCTGCGAGGACGACATCGTCTTCCGTCGGGACTGGCTCGCCACGCTGCGGACGGCAACGGCAGAGCTCGGCGACGAGGACTACGTCCTCAGCCTGTTCGCTGCTGCCCCCGAGCTCGAGCAGGCCGATCGAGTCGAAGGCAAGACGTGGATCAAGCACTACCCCACTCACGTCCTGCAGGGCGCCCAGGCGATCTACTATCCGACCAGGGCGATCCGCGACAAGGTCGCGGACTACCTGACCGAGAACCTGACCAGCGCCTGCGGCGACGAGCTGATCGGGCGCTGTGCCCGCGAGCAGGCGGCGCTGTACGCGACGCGTGAAGTCCTCGTCGACCACGTCGGCGCCGTCTCCTGCTTCCACCAGTCGCGCGAGGCGTGATGCCGGCGGCATCTGCACGCCGGTGGCCAGCTCAGCATTTGAATTCTGCGCTGTTCCAATAAGTATTCTGTTAGGATGCGCAGGCACGGATGCCGTCCGGCGGCGCACGCATCCCGACCTCCCACAGGCAGATTCGAGACAGGTGCAGACGTGAACGAGCAGCCTCCCGTCGAACCCCAGAACGTGATCATCGAGCTCACCAGCGTGCCCGCGTTCGGCAGCTTCTTGAATTTGAAGGGACTGGTGCCGAACGGCGATCCCGCCACCATGGGGATCGCGGCCTACATCCGGGTGAACGGCGGCTGGTGGACGAAACCCAGCTGGGACGCCCCGGTCACGGCCCTCGCGCCCGACGGCTCGTTCACCGTGGAGATCGTGACGGGAGGCCGGGACGAGCTGGCCACCGAGATCTCCGTGTTCCTCGTCCCGCTCGACTACTACCCGCCGGGCCTCCGCGGCGAGCCGGAACTGCCGGCGGAGCTGTCCGAGCGCACCCTCGCTCAGGTGCAAGTCGCGCGGTTGCCGTAGACCTCGGACGTCCCGGCGATGCTCAAGTCCTTCGTGGTGGTCATCCCGTCCTACAACAACGCCCGCTGGTGCCGGCTGAATCTCGAATCGATCCTGACGCAGGAGCATCCTCGTTTCCGGGTCGTCTACGTCGACGATGCCTCCACGGACGACACCTTCGCCCTCGCCACGACGTGCGCGGAAAAGAGCGGGCTCGCGCACCGGATCACGCTCGTGCGCAACGAGTCGCGCCTCGGAGCGGTGGCGAACATCGACAGCGTCGTCCGGGCCTGCGATCCGGGCGAGATCGTCGTCCTGGTCGACGGCGATGACTTCCTCGCGCATCCGCGCGTCCTGACCCGACTCAACGCGACCTACCGGGATCCGAACGTCTGGGTGACGTGGGGGCAGTTCGCGCGCTTTCCGCACGGCAGCGAGGGCTTCTGCGCCCCGATTCCGCACGAGATCGAAAGCGCCAACGCCTATCGGGACTACGTCTTCGTCTCGTCGCACCTCCGGACGTTCTACGCGGGCCTGTACCAGCGAATCCGGCTGGACGATCTCCAGGACGTCGACGGGCAGTTCTTCACGACGGGCGGCGACGTCGGCGCGATGTTCGCCCTCCTCGAGATGGCAGGACCCCGCGCACGGTTCCTCCCCGACGTGCTCTACCAGTACAACCGCGCGAATCCTCTCAACGACGACAAGGTCGATCGCGGAGCGCAGGTCCGCGCGGAGATGAAGATCCGCGGGAAGGCCCGATACGGGCGGCTGCCGGGCCACGCGAATCCCGCGAAGGGCGGTGCACCGCACGAGGTGTGCATCGGCACCGGTCTCGGCCGGAGCTTCTTCGACAGCCCGGGCGAGCTCTTCGAGCTCGACCACGGCCGGCGGCCTTTCCGCCAGATGCGCGCCGTGCTCAATCGCCTCGGATACACGGTTCGCGAGTCCCAGACGCTGGCGGACCTCGAAAACCCGCACCGGATCGTCGTCTTCGACCTGCGCCCGGAGGAGCTGGACCGGATTGCGAAGTACCCGCCCGAGCGGGTCAGCCTCGTCTCGTGGCAGGACCCGGTGTCCGCGCCCTTCAACCTCGACCGGCGCCTCCACGAACCGTTCGGACGGATCTACACGTGGCACGACGACCTCGTGGACAACGTGCGCTACCACAAGCTGCACTTTCCGGTGCTGCGGCCGATGCTCGAAGACGTCGTGCCGCTCGACAGCCGGAAGTTCGCCACGCTGCTGGCGTCGCCACGGCCACCGGCGGCCGACGGCGAGCTGTGCGCCGAGGAGCTCGCGACCGCACGCGTCCTGGCCGACGCCGAGCCGGAGGCGTTCGACGTCTTCGGGTGGGGGCTGGACGAGGCGACGACCCCGAACCTCCGGGGCGGGATTCTGAACAAGGTCGACCAGCTGCGGCGCTACCGGTTCAGCATCTGCTACGAGACCGTCAGCGGCTGGAACGGGTACATCACCTCGAGACTGTTCGAGAGCTTTGCCGCCGGCTGCGTCCCGGTGTACCGCGGCGCGCCCAACGTCACCGCCTGGATTCCCACGGACTGCTTCATCGCCCGTGACGAATTCGACTCCGAGGCCGATCTCTGCGCCTTCCTGCGGGAGATGCCCGAGGCGACGCATGCCGCGTATCTGGACCGGATTCAGGCCTTCCTGTCGTCGGAGCGCGCCGTTCCCTACTCGGCGGCGTACTTCGTACGGATGTTCGTGGATCTCGTGGGAGGCCGCGCGGACGCCCGCGCGGCCGATTCGTCAGCTTCCGGCGACGGCGCCGACGGGTGTGCCGCATGAGCGACGTCGACACCGCGCTGTGGCCGGTCGCCCTGTCGGTCGAAGCCTTCGGCGTCCGCGCCGGCGTACGGCTCAACGACCCGCGATTCACCGACGCACTCCTGAGTCGCCTGCCGCCGACGGCGACGCTCGGCGCGTTCTCGGGCGACGGCCAGCAGTACTCGGTGGTCCTCGAGCCGAAGGACGCGCCCGGCGGCTTCTGCGGACTCCTCTCCCGGAACGGCACAGCGCTCGCCAGGCGCGCATCGCTCGAGGCGCTCTTGAGGGTCTTCGAGGCGGACCTCCAGCTGCACGTGGCGGAGATGGCGCCGGAGCGGGTGTTCGTGCACGCGGGCGTCGTCGGCTGGAGCGGGTGCGGCATCCTGCTCCCGGGCCCGAGCTTCAGCGGCAAGACGACGCTCACCACCGAACTGGTCCGCGCGGGTGCCGAGTACTATTCGGACGAATACGCCGTGCTCGACGCGGACGGCCGCGTGCATCCCTATGCCCGGCCGCCCGCCGTTCGAGACACCGACGCATCGGGCGTGGTGAGACGCAGGGTTCACGATTACGAGGGCGCCGCGGCGCGGGCGCCGCTCAGGGCCGCCGTCGTCCTCGTCACGCAATTCCGCGCGGATGCCGAGTGGCAACCGCGCCTGCTGTCCCCGGCCAGCGGGGCGCTGGCCCTGCTCGCCAACACCGTGTCGGCACGCCGCAATCCCGAAAGGGTGCTGGCCACCCTGCAGCGCGTCGTCGCGACCGCCCCGGTCATCGTCAGCGACCGGGCCGACGCGTCGACCGTCATCGAATCCATCTTCGCGCTCGCCACGAGCCGGCGCGTCGCATAGCCAAGGAGAGGAAGGGCGACATGAGTGAGTACCGACCGAAGGCGCGCTCGACCAAGCTGCTCGTTCAGCAACTGGACGACGAGATCCTGGTCTACGACCTGGAGCGAAACCAGGCGCACAGCTTGAACGGGAGCGCCGCGCGCGTCTGGACGCTCTGCGACGGGAACCGATCCGTGTCCGAGATCGCGGCGATCCTCGCCCCGGATGTCCCGGCCGAGGAGGCGACCAGACTCGTCTGGCACGCGCTCGACCAGTTCGAGCAGCAGCACCTGCTCGAAGGCTCCCTGCCCGAGGAGAAGGCGCCGGGCATGCTGCGGCGCGAGATGCTGCTGCGCCTCGGCCTGACCGCCGCGATGATTCCGGTCGTCGAGTCGATCGTCTCGCCGCCCGCGGTCTACGCGCAGTCGGGCGGCACCGGCTCCAGCGGCTCGACGGCGGTGAGCTAGCCGGAGCCGGAGTCGATGCGCGCAGCCGGCGGCGATCCGCCCCGCTTCTCCGTCGTCGTGCTCACGCGAAACGAGGAGGCGGCGCTGCCGCGCCTGCTGCGCAGTCTGGCGGCGTTCGTCGATCGCGGCGGAGAGGTGCTCGTTGTGGACACGGGCAGCGCCGACCGCACGTTGTCGGTCGCACGCGCGGGTGGATGCCGCGTCGAGACGGCCGACCGACGGTTCGAGTCGACCCTCGACGCGGACACGGCGGCCGAGATCGAACGGCGCTTCGCCCGGGCGGGCGAGGGACCGCTCGTGGCGGCGGGACAGCGGCTGTTTCACTTCGGCGACGCCCGACAGCACGCCGGACTGGCGGCCTCGAACGACGTCGTCCTCCAGCTGGATGCCAGCGACGAAATACTGGCGCTCGACCTCGACGAGATCGACCGGTCCCTGGCGTCGGGCACGGTCGGCGCCTTCGCCTACGACCTGCTGACCGCCAACGTCCGACTGCGCGTCTCGCGCTTCTACGACCGCACCCGGTACCGGTGGTCCGGCCGCGCGCACGAAGTCCTCGGCGCCACGGGCGGCACCGCACCGCCGTTGATTCAGTACGGACCGGCCCGGCTGCTGATCCGCCATCACAAGGATCCCGCCAAGGAGCGGAACTACCTCGCGGGGCTGGCGCTGCAGGCGATCGAGCGCCCGCACGAACCGCGGTGGTGGCACTACCTGGGACGCGAGCTCTTCTACCACCGCCGGTACCGGTCGGCGATCGCGGCCCTCGAGCGGCACGCCGCGATGGAGTCGGCGTGGGCGGCCGAGCGCTCGCAGAGCCTGTGCTTCACCGCCGAGTGCTTCGAGGCGCTCGGCGACGCGGACTCCGCCCGCGAGGCCTGCCGCCGTGCGATCGGGCTCGACTCGACGCGCCGCGAACCGTTGCTCCGCCTGGCGGCGCTGCACAGCAGCCTCGGAGAGTTCGAGGCGGCCGTCGGGTGCGCGACCCGGGCGCTGGCGGTGCCCCGAACGAGCGCCTACCCGGAAGTCGACGCCAACTACTCGTGGATCCCCCACTCGGTGCTCTACTGGAGCCTGTTCTGGCTGGGCCGCCGCCGGCAGGCGCACGCGCACTGGGAGATCTGCCGCGCGCTGGAACCCGCGGACGCCGTGATTGGCGGCCACGAGCGGCTCTTTCGGCAGGCCCCTCGGCGCCGCGGCAACGACCCGAACCTCCGGTAACATTCCCTGACGGTTCGACCGGCACGCGGACGAGGACACTCGCCGCCAGCGCGCGATCGGGAAGATCTCACATGAGCCACCCAGACATCCAGGCCAAAGCCATCATCGCCGCCGCCCTCATCCAGAGCCGCGCCATCGACGCGGGGCCGCTGGCCTCCATGAACAAGGACATCAGCAGTCACAAGCTCGCCCACTTGCGGGAGCTCACGGACCGCATCTACCATGCGCTCGCCGGCGAGCCGCCGGCCGCAGACGAGCCGTCGGGCGGGGACCCGCGCGACGCGGACGCGCCGTCTCGGACGTAGTGCCCCGCGTCCATCTGCCGGCGCCGAACCCGAGCCCCTGAAGGATTCGCAAGTGGCCACCTTCGAAGACCATTTCTCCCGGCAGGCGCGCGAGTATGCGCGGTATCGTCCGGGGTATCCGCCGGAGCTCTTCGCCTGGCTGGCCTCGATCGCGCCGTCGCGCCGGCTCGCCTGGGACTGCGGTACCGGCAGCGGACAGGCCGCGCTCGCGCTCGCTCCCCACTTCGACCGCGTCGTCGCGACCGACGCGAGTGCGGATCAGATCGCCCAGGCGCCGGCCCACGAGGGCGTCGAGTATCGCGTCGAGCGGGCCGAGGACGCCGGTCTGGATCCCCGGAGCGTGGACCTGGTGACCGTGGCCGTGGCGGTTCACTGGTTCGACTTCGACGTGTTCTACGGCGCCGTCCGCCGCGTCGCGCGGCCGGGCGGCATCCTCGCGGTCTGGACCTACCATCTGCTCCAGGCCGGTCCGGACCTCGACGAGATCTTCGCCCGCTACCAGAGTGAGATCCTCGACGGATTCTGGCCGGAACGCATTCGCTACGTGATGGAGCGTTACGAGACGCTGCCGTTTCCGTTCGCCGAGGTCGAAGCGCCGACGTTCGCGATGCAGACTCGGTGGACGCTCGATCAGGTGACGGGCTTCTTCGAGAGCTGGTCGGCCACCCAGCGGTACGCGCGCGAGCGCGGCGTGCATCCCGTGAGCCTCATCTGGAAGGACCTCTCCAAGGCGTGGGGCGACCCGGACACCCGCCGCGTCATCAACTGGCCGCTGCACCTGCGGGTGGGTCGGGTTTAGAGAGAGCCCGGGACCTCGAGGACCCGAGATCGACTCGGGACGATCAGAATGGTCCGGGGCCGCCCGCCCCCCCGCGCCCGCGCCGGCCGCGGCCGCCCTGCCCCCGCTCGGTCTGCACGGGCGTGCCCTCGAAGCACCCGATCGTGTACGGGTACTCGCGCGTCAGGACGTAGTGGTACAGGCTGACGCGCTTGCCGTCCCAGTCGATCGTGCTGACGCGCCCGTGGCAGGCATCCAGATCGGCGTCGGTCAGCTCGCGGCCGGTCGCGTCGTACATGCTGAAGATGCCGAAGCCGTCGATCGCGTAGCCGATCAGCGTCTCGTTCGCGGTCTCGTCCGGCAGGCAGGGGCTCGGCCCGTGGTAGTGATACTCACCCGCCTGCTGTGGATGGCCGCTGCACAGGTCCTGGACCTCGTGCGCCACCGCATCCCGGCCGGCATCGTCGAGCGCATTGAAGATCGCGACCCCGTTCAGCGCGACACCCACCATCCCCATCGGCACGCACGAGGGCGATGCGGCCTTCTCGGGGTCCCGCGGCAACTGCAGCATCACGTCGTGGGCCGCGATCGTGTTGGGGTTGCGATCGATCTGGAACGCGGGATCGCTGCGGGCCACGGGGAAGGTCCCCGTCGGCGTCTGCACCGGCAGGCCGTTGCCGCGCACGAACCGCGCGACGAGGCGGCCCTCGTCGACCGCCGTGATCGAGAACTCGGCGTCGGGCCACGTCAGGCGGCCCTGCACGGTCGTCTTCTCCGTGAGATCCCACGTGGTCCCGTGGATCCACGGGCCCGCATGTGAGGCGCCCCCGCCGCGAAAGCTGCTCGTGCACGACATGACGTATCCGACCCTGGGCGTCGCGCTGACGCGCCCGTCGCCGAGTGGAAGGTGGTGCACGTCGAGAACATCGACGTGGCCGGCGCCCTGCACGACCGCCAGCGGTACGACGGCCACGGCCCCCGCGACTGCTGCGGCTCGCATCAGCTGCTTGATCATCAGTGTCATCATCGCTCACGCGGCCACCGCTTCGCCATCAACGCGAACGCGCGCTTCGGGACCATCCGCCCGGAGCGGCCTGATCGTTCGCGCAGGCAGGTGCGGCCGTTCGCGTCGAGCCCGGGGATCCCCATCGCTCCGGCAGAGTCTCGCACTCAAGCCCAACGGCGTCTGCGAGTTGCGGCCAGGACGAGAGGATCGGGGCGCTCGCACATGCTCGCGCCCGCCGGCGGCCGGTACTGCGATAGGCTGACCCGGTGACAGGCGGGCGGCTGGTGCGTCGCACGGTCGGCGTCATGGGATCGGGGACCGACGAGCACGACGCGCTCGCGGCCCCGCTCGGCCGGTTGCTCGCCGCGCTCGATGTCAACCTGCTGACCGGCGGCGGCCGCGGCGTCATGCTGTCGATCAGCCGCGCGTTCGCCGGGTGTCCGGCGCCGCGCGGGATCGTCATCGGCGTTCTGCCGTGCGAGAGTCTGGGAGATCGGGCCGCGCCGAAGGCCGGCTACCCGAACGCATTCGTCGAGAAGGGGCTCAGGCCTGGCGCGCGGCGGCGATCGCCTGGTCGAGGATCGCGATCGCGGTGTCGACCTGCGCGCGGCTGATGACGAGCGGCGGGCTCAGACGGAGCGTGCTCTCGCCGCAGCCGAGCACCAGCACACCCCGCCTGAACGCCTCCTGCACGACACGGTTGCGCATCGCTGGATCGGCCTCGCGGGTCTTGCGGTCCTTCACGAACTCGACGCCCACCATCAGGCCGATGCCGCGGACGTCGCCGATCGCCTCGTGGCGGGCCGCGAGGTCGCCGAGCCGTTGCGTCAGATACGCGCCGACGGACGCGGCGTTCGCCATGAGGCCGCCCTGGAGCAAATCCATCGTGGCCAGCGCGGCCGCGCAGGCCACGGGATTGCCGCCGAAGGTCGACGCGTGCGCGCCGCGGCCCCACGTCATGATCTCCGCGCGCGTGACGAGCGCGCCGAGCGGCAGGCCGGAGGCGACGCCCTTGGCCACGGTGATCATGTCGGGCTCGACGCCGAAGTGCTCGATCGCGAACATCTTCCCCGTGCGGCCCATGCCGGACTGCACCTCGTCGCAGACCAGCAGGATCCCGTGCTCGTCGCACAGCCGCCTGAGCCCCCGCAGGAACGACACCGGCGGGACGATGTAGCCGCCTTCGCCCTGAATGGGCTCCACGAAGACGGCGGCCACCTCGGTCGGCGACACGAGCTTCTTGAAGATGACGTCTTCGAGCTCGTGGAGCCCGCGATCGCAGCAGCCGGTCTCTGCCGAGGCGGTCTCCCGGTAGGCGCACCGGTAGCAGTTCGGGTAGTCGATGTGGGTCACTTCGGGAATGAGCGGCGCGAACAGCTGCCGCTGCGCGTACTTGCTCGCCGTCAGCGACAGCGCACCGAGCGTTCGCCCGTGGAACGCCCCGTAGCACGCGATGACGTGCTGGCGCCCCGAGTGGTGCCGCGCGAGCTTGAACGCCGCCTCGACGCTCTCGGCCCCGGAGTTGGTGAAGAGCACGCGGGAGGGCCCCTGCCACGGCGCGACCGCGGCGAGCCGCTCGGCTGTCGCGACCTCGGGCTCGTAGTAGAAGTCCGTGCCGGACATGTGCAGGAAGCGGTCGACCTGCGCCCTGATGGCCGCCGTGACGTGCGGATGGCAGTGCCCCGTCGAGCACACCGCGATGCCCGCATTGAGATCGAGGAAGCGGTTGCCGTCGGGATCCTCGGCGACCAGCCCGATCGCCCGGTCCATGACGAACGGATAGTCGCGCGTGTACGACGGGCTGAGCACGAGGCCGTCGCGCTCGACGATCGCGGCGGCCTTCGGCCCCGGCAGCGACGTCACCAGGTGGGGCGCCTCGGGTTGTTCAGGAATGAGAGACGTCAATCTGCGCCCTCTGCAGCCGTCCGCTGTAGTCGATGAAGACCGACTTCCACTCGGTGAAGATGTCGAGTCCCGTCCGCCCGGCCTCCCGATGGCCGTTGCCCGTCTGCTTCACGCCGCCGAAGGGCAACTGCACTTCGGCGCCGATGGTCGGCCCGTTCACGTAGACGATGCCGGCTTCGATCTCGCGGCTGGCACGGACGGCGGCGTTCACGTCGCGCGTGTAGATGGACGAGGAGAGGCCGTAGGACGACCGATTGACCAGCCCGATCGCCTCGTCCAGCGAGTCGACGGCGGCCACCGACAGCACCGGTCCGAAGATCTCCTCCCGGAAGATCCGCATCTCCGGCGTGACGCCGCCGAAAATCGTCGGCTCGACGAACCAGCCGTGCTCGCGCCCGTCGCTGCGGGCGTCGCGGCCGCCGGTCAGGAGGGCGGCGCCCTCCTCCAGGCCGATCGCGATGTAGCCCATCACGCGCTCGAACTGCTGACGGTTGACGAGCGGGCAGAGCTCGGTCCGTGGATCGGTCCCGGGTCCGATGCGCAAGCGGACCGCGCGATCGCAGAGCCGCTGGACGAACTCGTCGTGCACCGATCGCTCGACGAGGAGCCGGCTCGTCGCCGTGCAGCGCTGGCCGGCCGTCCCGAAGGCGCCCCACAGCACGCCGTCCAGGGCCAGGTCCAGATCCGCGTCGGCGAGCACGACCTGCGCGTTCTTCCCGCCCATCTCGAGGCTCACGTTCGCGTGCCGGAGCGAGCAGCGCGCGCCGATCCGGGCTCCGACCTCGGACGATCCGGTGAACGAGATCAGGTCGACGCCGGGATGCTCGACGAGCGCCGCGCCGGCGATCTCGCCCCGGCCGTGCACCAGGTTCGCGACGCCGGGCGGGAGGCCGGCTTCCTCCAGGCACTTCACGAACTCGGTGGCGCACAGCGGCACGTCCTCGGCGGGCTTCAGCACGAACGTGTTGCCGCAGACGAGCGCGTGGAAGCTCTTCCAGGCCGGAATCGCCGTCGGAAAGTTCCACGGCGTGATGAGGCCGCACACGCCGACGGGCTCGCGGAACGTCAGCGCGAGCTTGTCGGGCAGCTCGCACGGCACCGTCTCGCCGTACAGGCGCCGCCCCTCACCGGCGGCGAGGCGCGCCATGTCGATGGCCTCCTGCACGTCGCCGCGGCCCTCGGCGAGCGGCTTGCCCATCTCGAGGCTCACGAGGTGCCCGAGGCGATCCTTCTCGCGCGCGAGGATGTCCCCGGCGCGGCGCAGCAGGTCGCCCCGCGCCGGCGGCGGCGTCCGAGTCCACGAGGCGAGCGCGCTGCGCGCGCGGGCGACAGCGGCGTCCACGGCGGCGGGCGGCGAGTCCGGCGCGGTCGCGACAACTTCGCGCCAGTCGGCCGGGTTGCACGACTCGATCGCGGCGGCGCCGTCGGGCCAAACCCATGTGCCGCCGACGTAGTTCATCGCTCGCTCGCCCATCGTCCCCCACTCATCTTACGCCGGCCGCCGCGGACACGCGCCGCGGGCAGTCTGCTACCATCTTCGCGATGCGACGCCGGACGGCCATCGCACTGGGCCTGGGACTCGCGGCGCTGGCGGCCGTCTATCTCGCGATCCACGCGCGAGGGCCGGCGGCCCTGTCCGTCGACACGGGACCCGTGGCGCGTCAGGCGCGCTTCCGGTCGACGGTCACGGCGTCGGGCGAGATTGTCGCGACCCGGTACGCGGACATCGGCTCCGACGCCATGGGCCGCATCGTGAGCCTGCCGGTGGCCGAGGGCGATCACGTCACGGCGGGACAGGTGCTCGCACGCATCGATGCCGTCCAGGCGACGAGCCAGGCCGGCGCGTCGACGGCGCAGCTGCAGGCCCTCCAGGCCGACGAGGGAGCGGCAGCCGAGCAGGTGCGGTCGGCCGAGGCGGACGCCGTCGCCGCCGAGGCGCGCGCGAACGACGCGAGACAGCTGTACGACCGGAACCGCCAGCTGCGCGATGCCGGTCTCCTGCCGGCCTCCGATTTCGCGACCAGCCAGGCGACCGCCGCAGCAGCCGAGGCCGCTGCGGCCTCGGCGAAGGCGGCCGTCGATCGGGCGCGCCAGGCCCTCGCCTCGGCCTCGCAGCGCGCCGCCCAGGCGCGGGCACAGCAGGCCAGCGCCCAGGATCTGCTCAACAAGACCTCCATCGTGTCGCCCATCGACGGCATCGTGTCGCAACTCCACGTCCGGCAGGGCGAGATGGTCGTCGTCGGGATCCAGAACCAGCCGGGCACCACGTTGATGACCGTCTCCGACCTGACGGCGGTCAACGCCGAGGTGAAGGTGGCGGAGGCGGACGTGCTCCACGTCGCCGTCGGCCAGGCCGCAACCGTGACGCTCGAAGCGCTGGCGGGCCGGCAGTTCGGCGGCAAGGTGATCGAGGTCGGGGCCAGCGCGCTGCCCGTCGCCGGGACGGCGGCCGCCGCGCGCGAGTTCCGCGTCGTCATCCGCCTCGACTCGCCCGATCCCGGCTTCAAGCCCGGACTGACGTGCGACGCCGAGATCGTCACGAGCGAGCAGGTCGACGCGCTCACCGTCCCGCTCCAGAGCGTCGTGCTGCGGTCCCCGTCGCCCGGCGCCCCGCAGCGGGCGGGCGTCTTCGTCGTCAAGGACGGCCGAGCGGTCTTCACACCGGTCACGACGGGAGCGATTGGCGGGATCGACATTCAGATCGACGGCGTCAGCGAGGGGACCCCGGTCGTCGTCGGCCCCTTCCAGGTCCTGCAGGGGCTGACCGACGGCGCGGCGGTCCGCCCCAGGGCGCAGGGCGCGTCAGGTTGACGCGATGGCCGATCGACGCCTCAGGCTCGCCGACGGTCTGACGGAGGCGCTGGCCACGGTGCGGGCCAATCCCCTGCGCTCCTCGCTGGCGGCGCTGGCGATGGCCGCGGCCGTCGCGACGACTGCGATCGTGGTGACGACCCTCGACGGCCTGGCCGCGCGGGCGCGGGAGACGAGCGCGCGCGCCTTCGGCACCGATTCGTTCGTCATCGCGAAGGTGTTCGGCGCGGGCCTCAACCGTCGCGAGCTCGCCGACGAGCTCGCGCGCAACCCGGACCTCGACCGATCCGATCTCCGCTTTCTCGACCGCTACGCCGGGGGCGACGTGCGCTATTCGGTGGTGTCGCAGCGCTCGGCCGACGTCGTCGCGGGCGGGCGCACGTTCGAGAACGCGTCGTTGAACGGGACCAACTTCACCCTCGCCGACATCCGCGACGTCGGCCTCGGGGGCGGCCGCTTCTTCTCGCGAGAGGAGGACCAGCGGGCCGCGCAGGTCGCCGTGATCGGCTGGGAGGTTGCGAACGCGCTCTTTCCCACCCGCGATCCCCTGGGGGCGTCGGTCCGGATCGGCGGACGGGGGTTCACGGTCATCGGCGTGCAGACGCGCCAGGGCACTGCCGGCGGCGTGTCGCTGGACCGCTACGTCTGGATCCCGGTCCGCGCCTACGAACGGATCTTCGGCGCGCCGGGTTCGCTGCAGATCTTCGCGCGCGCCAGCCACGGGGACCCGACGACGGCCGAGGATCGGGCGCGCGTCACCATGCGCGCCCGGCATCATCTGGGCCCCGGCGAAGCCGACGACTTCGACCTCCTGACGCCGGAAGCGGGGCGAAGCTTCGTGGAGACGATCACCGAGCGCATCGGCGCGGCCGGACCACCGATCTCGCTGATGGCGCTGTTGGCGGCGATCATCGTCGTCGCGAATACCACGCTCGTGTCGGTCACCCAGCGCACGCGGGAGATCGGCGTGCGCCGCGCGCTGGGCGCGACGCGGGCGCAGGTGATCGTCGAGGTGCTCGCCGAGTCGGGCGTTGTCGCCGCCGGCGGCGGCGCGATCGGTCTGGCCGGTGCGGCGCTCGCGATTGCGGCCGCCTCCCGGATCGCGGGCCTGCCGCTGTCGCTCGGCGGCGCGACCGCGGCGGGGAGCCTGCTCGCGGCGGCGGCGAGCGGCGTCGCCGCCGGCTGGTATCCGGCGCGGCGCGCCGCGGGCGCCGACATCGTCGCCGCCCTGAGGGCCGAGTGACGCGCCGCGCGCGCCTGACGACCTGGCGGGGCGCGTTCGCCGAGTCGATCCGCCAGGCCTTCGACGCGCTGCGCCTCCAGCCCGGGCGGACGCTCCTCGCCGTGGTGGGCGTCGTGATCGGCATCGTCACCGTCGTCCTCGTGGCCTCCGTGCTCGCGAACGTGCGCGCGCAGGTGGCCCTCCTCTTCCGCGACCTCGGCACGGACAACGTCTTCGCCTTCCACCTGACGGGCGACCCGTACGTCACGCCCAGCGAGCGCGAGGCGCGGCGCGCGCCGTTGAAGGTCGCGTTCGCGGAGACGATCGCCCGCGAGAGCCCCGCGGTCCGCGACGCCGGCGTGCAGATCATCGTGCCCACGGCGACCGACACTCAGGTCCTGACGGCGCGGGCGGGCGGCAACGAGTCGGACGCCGTGCTCGTCGAGGCGGCGTCGCCGAACCTGTTCGGGATCATCGGCGCCGAGTTCGCGGGCGGCCGACCCTTCACCGACCTCGAGAACCGCGAGGGCATCCCGGTGGCGGTCGTTGGGGCGAGCCTGGCGCGCGCGCTCTACGGATCGGCATCCGCCGTCGGCCGGACGCTGACGATGGGCGGCGAGACCTACCGGGTGGTCGGCGAGCTCGCCAGGCGGCGCGGTGGGTTCTTCGGGGAGAACCGGCAGGACAGCGTGCTGACCATCTCGGAGGGCCACGCCATGCGCCGCTTCGGCGTGCCGGACCGGGTCGTTCTGTACGCGCGGGCGTTCCCCGGGCGACGGGACGAGGCCTACCGCGACATGGAGACCATCCTGCGACGCCTCCGCAAGCTCCCGCCCGGCGCTCCAGACGACTTCGCGCTCTCCACCGCCGAGCAGATCATCGGCACGTTCGATCAGGTCAGCGCGCAGATCGGCCTGGCGACGGTCGGGCTGGCTGGCGTGAGCCTGCTCATCGGCGCCATCGGCATCGCCAACGTCATGTTCATCAGCGTCACCGAGCGGACGCGCGAGATCGGCCTGCGCCTCGCGGTGGGCGCTCCCCGGTCGCAGGTGCGGGCGCAGTTCCTGGTCGAGGCGGCCGTCCTGTCGATTGCCGGGGGCGTGGTCGGCGTGCTCGCGGCGCTCGCAATCGGCGTGCTGCTCACCCTCGCCGTGTCCGGGTTCTCGGCCGTCGCGCCCGCCTGGGCCGTCGTCGCGGGACTGGCGGCCTCGGTCGGCGTGGGCATCGCCGCCGGCTACTGGCCCGCCCGCCGCGCGGCCGCGATGAATCCGGTCGACGCGCTGCGCTACGAATAGCGGCGCGGCACGGACGCGTCCCTCAGAACGTGAGGCCGAGCGTCAACGTCAGGGGAATCTTGATCGCGGCGTTGCGCGTGAAGATGTTGCCGTTCGAGTAGTGCTTGATGCCCAGCTCGGCGTCGATGCGCCGGCCCTTCCCGAGGAACATGCCCACCGCCATGAAGTCCTGGAAGGTGAACCGGCCGCCGGTGTCGTGATCGTCGATGACGTTCCGCGTCTGATAGGTCGGCCCGGCGAGCGAGTAGGTCGCGTAGACGTCGGCCGGCCCGGTCCGGAGCAGGAAGAACCGCAGCAGTGGATACACGGAGAGCGTCCGGAACACCTCGCGGTTGCCGCGGCTCGTCCAGTACCGACGCGCTCGCGCCGAGGTCGAAGGCAAAGCGTTTCTTCGTGTGGAAGACGTTGTGCTGGTAGTCGAGCGTCAGGCCGCGCTTGGTCAGGATGTGTCCGCCCCAGAAGATGGGCACGTCCGACGTGAACACGTTGTTCACGCCGTAGCCGAGCAGGTTGCTCGTGTAGCCGAGGCGGACGACGTTGGCGGGGAAGGCGAAGCCCGCACGGCGGTTCTCGGCGACCGTGCTGGCCGGCAGGGGCCGCATCCGGTATCGGAATCCCGTGGTGAACAGCCGCGTGCTCGGCTGGCTGAGCGACTTCCGGCCCGGCGAATAGGTCGCGCCGACGACGAGGTCGACGTTGGCGGTGGCGTGGACGATGAAGCCCGCCCCGAGCAGCCCCGCGGAGTAGTGCGCGGCCCGGAGGGCGGTCCGGCCGTCGATCTCGACGGCCGACCGGCTCGTGATCCCGAGGCCCCCTTCCCCGTACACCGAGAGGCGTCGGGTGACGGGCGCGTCCGAGACGAGCAGGATCCCGCCGATCGCCGCCGACACCTGGCTCCGCGCGTGGTCGCCGTTCACGTTGTCGTAGGCGACGAACCGCGCCGGGCGGATGTAGGTCACCTCGGCCGACAGGTGGTCGACCAGCCGCCGCCCGAAGAGATCCACGCGCGCGGCGAGGTGCGGAATCTCGATCGTCTGCGCGTGGAAGCCCGGCTCGAGCTGACGCTCCGAGAACGGATAGCGGATCGAACCGACGCTGGCGGTGAAATAGGCGTTGGACAGGAAGAGCGGGTACTGCGTGCGCGTGTCCGTCTTGGTCACGTCGCGCGGCGCCTGCGCGCCTGCCGCGAGCGGACGCGACGGGGCGGCGGGCGGCGGAGCCAGGCCCGCGCGCGCGTCGCCGGGTGCGGACGTCTGAGCGGACGCACCCATCGCGATGCTCCAGACCAGCAACGCGGGGAGGACACGCCAGGCGCGCATGGAGGCGCACATTGTGACCTGCCTCCCGCCTGCGTTCAAGAAGTGCCTGGGCGCCTCACGGCGTGCCGGGGATCCGTCAGCAGCCTGGTTCCCGGGCCGAAATGCGGCCGGCACCGCGGTTGCATCGGTCGAGGTTGGACGTCCGCTCGGAGGCCGACCCATGCCGTATCCGGTGACCGTCTCGATCGAGCCGCAGCTGGCCAACCGCAACCGCCTGACGACGGCGTTCCGTCTGATCCTGGCCGTGCCGCACGCGATTCTGGTGGGGCCGATCTACTTCTTCTACAAGACCGGCAGCATGGGCCTGCTCGCCGCCGTCGCCTACTTCCTCGCGATCGTCAGCTGGTTCACCGTGCTGTTCGCCAACCGCCAGCTCGCGGGCATCCGCGACTTCTCGCTCTACTACCTGCGCTGGCGGACGCGGGCGATCGCGTACATGGCGCTGCTCGTCGATCCCTACCCGCCGTTCGGCGACGCGCCCTATCCGGCGTCGGTGGACGTGACGACTCCCGCCGGGCCGCGCGACAAGACGAGCATCGCGTTGCGGATCGTCCTCGTCGTGCCGCATCTCGTCGTCCTGTTCTTCCTGCTCGTCGCCTGGTTCGTCACGAGCATTCTCGCCTGGTTCTCGATTCTGCTGACCGGCGGGTACCCGGCGTCGCTCCACGCGTTCGGCGCCGGCGTGATGCGCTGGCTGATCCGGGTGGAAGCCTATATGCTCCTGCTGGTCGACGAGTATCCGCCCTTCGCGCTGGAGTAGGAGACGCCATGGAGAGGATTCGCATCGAGCAGCACAGCTTCGGCGGCCTGCTGTGGGTGACCGGCTGGCTCTACAGCATCGGCTTCCTGCACATGACGTTCTGGGTGGGGGTCAAGGCGCTGTTCGTCTGGCCGTACTATCTCGGCCTCTTCTACGCCGCCGCCGGCAAGTAGACGCCGTCGTTGCGGCGCGGTCGGGCCGCGTGACACGATGGTCCGATCGCCCGCACGTGCGGGCTCCCCTCCGGAGGACGCGTGTTCAAAGACAAGTGGCGCCTGTTCGTCGACACGATTCTGCTCGGGATCGTCGGCGGACTCGGCGCCCAGGTCTTCATGTTCTTCCTCCGGCTCTTCGACGATCTGTTCCTGCGTCGGATCGCCGGCTATCAGGCGCCCGGACTGCCGAGCGAGGGCGGCGCGCTCGCCGAAGTCATCGGCCCGCACCACCTCTGGCTGATCCCGCTGGTCACCACGCTCGGCGGGCTCATCTCGGGGATCCTCGTGTACAGCCTGGCGCCGGAAGCCGAAGGGCATGGCACCGACACCGCCGTGCACGCCTACCACCGGGCCGGCGGCTTCGTGCGGGCGCGCGTGCCACCGCTGAAGATGATCAGCTCCGCGGTCACGATCGGCTCGGGCGGCGCGGCGGGACGCGAAGGCCCGACGGCGCTCATCAGCGCCGGCTTCGGATCGATCTACGCGACGATGACGCACCGGTCGCCGGCGGACCGGCGGCTGCTGGTCCTCATCGGCATGGCAGCCGGGCTGTCGGCGATCTTCCGCTCGCCGATCGGCACCGCGCTCTTCGCGGTGGAAGTGCTCTACAGCGACATGGACTTCGACGGCAGCGCGCTCATCTACACCATGATCGCGTCGGTCGTCGCGTACGCCGTGAACGGCCTGTTCGTGGGCTGGGAACCGCTCTTCGCCGTCCCCCATCTCGAGACCCTCCAGTTCTTCGACTACTTCCGCTTCGTCGCGCTCGGGCTGGGGTGCGGCGTCGTCGCGGCGCTCGTGCCCGTGGTGTTCTACCGCCTGCGCGATGCCTTCCACGCGCTGCCCGGCCCCCCGCACGTGAAGCCGGCCCTCGGCGGCCTCCTGCTCGGGCTGCTCGCCCTCGCCCTGCCCCAGGTGCTCGGCGGCGGCTACGGCTGGATTCAGGAGGCGATCGACGGCCGGCTCGCGATCAGCCTGATGATCCTGCTCGCCTTCGCGAAGCTGCTCGCCTTCGCCCTCACGGTGTCGTCGGGCGGGTCGGGCGGCGTCTTCGCTCCCACGCTCTACGTAGGCGCCATGGTCGGCGGCGCGCTGGCGAAGATCTTCCACGAGCCCGTCGCGGCGTTCGTCGTCGTCGGGATGGCCGCCACCTTCGGCGGCGCGGCCCGCGTCCCGGTGGCCACGCTGTGGATGGTGACGGAGATGACCGGCGGCTACCAGCTGCTCGTGCCGGCCGCGCTCGCCGTCATGCTCGCCACGATCCTGCAAGCCCTGATCTCCTCACACCTGCACCTGAAGTACTTCAGCCTGTACGAGGCGCAGGTGCCCTCGCGCGCGGACTCGCCCGTGCACACGAGCGAGTACCTCGACGTCGCCCTGAGGCTGCTCGAGAGCCACGCGATCAAGCTGCCGGACCTGGTCGACTCCGTGGACCTGCGGGATCTCCTGGCGGCCGGCCTTCCCGTGGATCTGCCCGGCGACAAGCTGTTCATCCTCGGAGCCGTGCCGCCGAGCAGCACGTGCGCGGGCCGGACGCTCGAGCGCGCCTTCGAGGACGTCCCGGAATTCTCGATCGTGGCCGTGTTCCGCGAGGGACACACGCTGTTGCCGCATGCGGGTCTGACCCTCCGAAGCGGCGACCGCGTGCTGGTGCTGGCGCCCTCGGAGGCGCGCGACCGGATCCGCCGCCATCTCACGCGGCCGGTGTCGCCCGAGCCGGCACACCGCGCCCGCCGCTCCCCCACCACGCCAGGAGGCCAGGCATGAGCCACGTCACGATGCCGCCGGCCGCGCGCCACGACCGGCGCCGGCGGCGCCTGCGCGGATCACGCTTCTGAGTGCAGGAACCAGCGATCCAGCACGACGTGGCGGACGAACCACGGCACCCTGACGAGGCCGCGTCCGAGCGCCGCGACGAACGCCGGCGGGATCGTCACGGGCGATCCGCCGCGCCCGGCGCCGAAGCGCGCGCGCAGCCGCGCCTCGTACGACTCGAGATTCTCGCGCGCGTAGGATCCGGCGGCGGACACGATCGTCGCCGCCGCCATCAGCCCTGACTCGATCGCGGGGCGGATGCCTTCCCCGCTCTCCGGGTACGCGACGCCCGCCGCGTCGCCCACGAGCAGCACACCGTCGTCCACCACACGCCGCCTCGGCGCCGGCTCGTACAGGCGATAGGCGTGGCCGTGCCAGTGCCAGCCCGCCTCCGCGGGCACGCGCCCCAGTGCCCGCAGAAACCCGGTGAACGCGGCCACGGCCCGCGGCAGGGCGCGTCGATCGAGGCTCCCGAACCCGACATTGACCACCTGCTGCTTCCTGAAGCACCACCCGTAGCCGCGAAAGTCCCGGCTGAAGTACAGCTCCGGGCGCTCCGGCGGCGTGGCATAGCCACCACCTTTCCCGTCGTCCACCACGAACTCGGCCTCCTGCGCCGCCACGATCGCGCCCGGTGCGGTCGATTCGTTGAGGCGGCGTGCGACGGGACAGAAGTGTCCGCCGGCGCCGACGAGCACCGGCGCCTCGATGTGCTCGTTGACGACCCACGTGCCGCCGGCGCGTCGAATGTCGCGCACCGGCTCGCCGGTGAGGACACGCGCGCCGGATCGCGCGAGCAGGTAGTCGTCGAACTCGCAGCGGCGGATACCGTAGCTGATCGGATGGTCGTAGGAGACGTCCACGGCCGACGCGCGCCCGATGACGCCGGTGCGAAATCCGCTGATGGGCTGGAGCGTGCGGCCGCGCCGGTAGTCGTCGAGGTCCAGATCGAGGGCCGCCACGACAGGCGGCGTGATCCAGCCGGCGCACACCTTGTCGCGCGGGAAGACGGCCGCGTCAACGACGGCCGTGTCGAGCCCGGCCCGGGCGAGCGTCCGGGCGCACGACGACCCGGCCGGCCCGCCGCCCACGACGATGGCGTCGAGGCGCATCATGACCCGGGCCGGTCGGTGGCGTCGCTCCCGGTCCGGACGTTCGCGACGGCGGGATCGATGTCCCGGCGCGTCCACGGGATCTCGTTGCTCGCGCCGCGCGCAAAGACGACCTGGAAGAGCTGCATGTAGCCGGTCGTGAATGCCGCCTGCGAGCCGGCCAGGTAGAGGCGCCAGGCGCGGACGAACTGCTCGTCGAACATCGTCGTCACGCGCTCCTCGGAGTCCTCGAACCTCCGCAGCCAGTGCGCGAGGGTTCGCGCGTAGTGCAGGCGGAGGTTCTCGACATCGAGCACCGACAGCGACGCGGGCTGGAGAACGCGCTCGCAGACCTGGCCCAGAGTAGGCGGATAGCCGCCCGGGAAGATCCGCTTCCGGATCCAGCGGTTGAGCGGCGCCGGACGGTTCCGGCCGATGAAGTGGAGGAGCCCGCGGCCGTCCGGCTTGAGAACCCGGTCGATGACGGCGGCGAGCGACGGGTAGTCGGCGAGCCCGACGTGCTCGAGCATCCCCACCGACACGAACACGTCGCAGGGCCCGGCGATCGTGCGGTAGTCGTCCTCGACGAAGGCGACCCGGTCGCTCAGGCCCTCGGCGCCGGCGCGGGCCCTGGCGTGCAGGATCTGGGCGTGCGACACGTTGAACGCGCGCACGTGCACGCCGTAGTGCCGGGCCATGTGGAGGGCGAGAGCGCCCCAGCCGCAGCCGGCCTCGACCACCAGTTCGCCGGGGCGCAGGCGCAGCTTGCGGCACACCAGGTCCATCTTCGCCACCTGCGCCTCCTCGAGCGTGCAGGCGGGATCCGGGAAGTACGCGCACGTGTAGAGCAGCTGGCGGTCGAGCCAGAGCTCGTAGAACGGGTCGCCCAGGTCGTAGTGGTGGTGCACGTTGTCGCGCGCCGCCCGGAGGCCGTTCGTGCGGGCGCGGCGCCACGGCCGGTCGCGGGGCGCCGGCTCGGGAAGCGCCTGGTACACGTGTTCGAGCACGGCGACCAGGTCGCCCCATACGTCGACGTTGCCGGCCATGTACTCCTCGCCGAAGTACAGCTCGGGATCGGCCAGCCACCGGTAGAGCGCCGGGCGGGTCTTGATGACGATCGTGCCCAGCACGGAGCCGGTGGACGGGCCCACCGAGAAGCCGTCCCAGAGGACGAACCGCAGAGGCGCGGACGCCACGGCCTGCTGAATTCGGCGAACCGCCCATCGGTCGACGGCCCGCGAGGCGCGTCTGTCGCTCGGCGGCGACGACACGGCCGGAACCGCCTGGGGATTCGAGAATTTCATGGGTATTCTTTACAGGCCTCCGGCCCCCGCCTGCAAGCCCGTCGCGCATCTTTCCTGCAGGCGCGGCCGGACCGGCAGCCCATGCGGAAAATCCGGCACGGGAGCCCCTTTCCCGGACACCGGAGCGCCCGATCGACGCCCGTGACCCCGCCAGCGGTGACCGACCGCGCGGTATTCGATTTGCGTCAGATCCAGCGGGGGTTGCCATGACGATTGGGGATATCTGCCGGCGCCACGTGGTGGTCGCGCCAAAGAGCGAGAGCATCGTCGACGCGGCCAAGCGCATGCGCATGGACCACGTGGGAGACGTGGTCGTGGTCGAGTACCGCAACGGGGCGAGGATCCCGATCGGCATCCTGACCGATCGCGACATCGTCCTCAGCATCGTCGCGTCGGACGCGGAGCACCTGGCGTTCCTGACCGTCGGAGATGCGATGAGCTCGGACATGGTCACGGGCCGGGATGACCTGGGCGTCGCCGACGCGCTCAAGGCGATGGTGGAGCGGGGCGTCAGGCGCCTGCCGGTCGTCGACGCCGCCGGTGCGCTCGTGGGCATCGTCACGAGCGACGACCTGCTGCGATTCGTCGCCAGCGAGGTCGACGGTCTCGTGAAGCTGATGACCCGGGAGCAGGAGTTCGAGCGGCGCGTGCGCGTCTGACGTCATCAGGGCAGACGCGCCGGCCTGCCCTCCTCGCTCACGAGCGCAGGACGATCGCCGGGTCGACGCGGGCGGCCCGGCGCGCGGGGAGGACGCTCGCGAGGCCCGCCACGACCAGGAAGATCACGGTCACGGCGGCGAGCGTGATTGGGTCGTTCGGCGCGATGCCCCACACCAGGCCGCGCATGAGCCGCCCGAACGCCAGCGTCGCCGCGAAGCCGGCGCCGAGGCCGGCGGCGACGAACCAGAGCGACTCCCCCGCCGCGAGTCGCAGCATCTGGGATGGCGTGGCGCCGAGGGCCATCCGCACGCCGATTCTCCCGCCGCCGTTGGCTCACCGAGAATGCCGTCACCCCGACGACCCCGGCGAGGGTGACCAGAAGGGCGACCGCCGCAAACAGCGAGAGCAGCGTCGTCGTCAACCGGCGGGGCGCGAGCGCGTCGCTGCGGATCGCGTCGAGCGTCTGCACGTCTTCGACAGGCAGGGTCGGGTCCACGTCGTGGACGAGGGCGATGATGCGCCGGGAGAGCGGCGTCGGGTCGCCCGTGGCGCGGACGAGCAGATTTTCCCCGAAAGCGCCGGACTGGAGCGCCGACAGGTACACCTCGCCGGGCGGCTCGACCTCGAGGCCCGCGTCCTGGGTGTCGCCAACCACGCCCACGATCTCCATCGCTTGCGCGCCGCTGCAGACCCCGCTCGCGTTGCACGGCACGAGGCGCCGGCCGAGCGGGTCGCCGTCCCCGAACAGCGCCCTGGCGAAGGTCCGGTTGATCACCGACACCATGGGCCGGCCATCGTCATCGCCGGCCGAGAAGCTCCGCCCGCGCAGGACGGGAATGCCAACGGTGCGGAAGTAGTCCGTGGTCACGTTCCGCTGCTGCGCCCGCGGACGCGCGTTCGGATCCGACGCCTCGCCCTCGACTTCGTACTGCACACCGAAGGAGTTGCCGCCCTTGAGCGGCGCGAGCATCGCGGCCGCGTCGGACAGCACCCCCGGCAGGTCCCGGACGCGCGCGAGAATGGGCAGCCAGCGCTGCCGCTGCGCCGCCGGGCGCTGGTAGGTCTCGATGGGCAGGACGACACGCATCGTGAGGACGTTCTGCGACACGACGCCGGTATCGACATCGACGAGCAGGAACAGGCTCCGCATCAGCAGCCCGGCGCCAGACAGCAGCAGGAAGGCCAGCGCCAGCTGCACGACGACCAGGCCGGCCTGCAGACGACGCTTGCGGACCGTCGCTGACGCCCCGGACGACTCGCGAAGCACGCCTGCCGTCGTCCGGCGCCACGAGAGGGCGGGCGCCGCGCCGAACGCCAGGCCGGTGAGAATCGACAGGCAGGCCGTGAAGGCGACGACCGACGCGTCGACGTGGACATCGCCCGCGCGCGGCGTGAACCGGGCCGCGAAGGTGCGCAGCAAATCCCCGCCCGCCCACGCGAGTCCGATTCCGACGACGCCGCCCATCAGCGCGAGCACCGTGCTCTCGGTGAGCAACTGCCGGAGCAGGCGGCCCCGGCCCGCGCCGAGAGCCGCGCGGATCGCCAGCTCCGACTCGCGGCGCGACAGCCGCGCCAGCGTGAGGTTGGCGACGTTCGCGCACGCCACGAGCAGCACGAACCCGACCGCGGCGAGCAGCAGGACGAGCGTCGGACGCGCGCTGGCCACGAGCTCGTCCTTCAGCGGGTGCGCGACCGCGGTATAGCCGCGGCCGACGGGATACGCCGCCGGATTGACGGGGCCCAGCCGCGCGGCCACGCCCGCGAGCTCGGTCTGCAGGTCGGCCACCGTCGCCGCCGGCCGGAGCCGCGCGAACGCCGTGACCATGCGCGCCGTACGGTTGCTCTTCACGGCCGCGCTCGACCGGACGGGACACTGCGACGTCGGCACGAAGATGTCGCACGCGATCGGCAGCGTGAACGGCGGCAGCACGCCGATCACCGTGTGGACGCGGCCGTTCATCGTGAAGATCCGGCCGACGATGCCGGGGTCGCCCCCGAACCGCGACTGCCAGTAGCGATGGCTCAGCACGATGACGGCGTCGGCGGCGCCGGCGTCCTCGGCGGCGGTGAAGCCGCGGCCGAGGATCGGCGTGACGCCCATCACGTCGAAGAACCGGTGATCCACGACGCCGGTGCGCACCTCTTCCGGATCGCCCTGGCCGATCAGGTTGAAGGTCATGGCGTGGAACTCGACGATGCCGTCGACCGTGTGAAGCTGGTCCCGGTACTCGGCGAGGTCGAGGGGCGAGAACCCGAACGGCGTGACCCGCGACAGTCCGACCTGCTGGCGCAGCTCGACCAGCCGGTCGCCGTGCGTGTTGGCCAGCGGTTCGACCAGGACGCCGTCGATGACGCTGAAGATGGCGGCGTTCGCGCCGATGCCGAGGCCGAGCGTGACGATCACGACGAGCGCATAGCCGGGGCTCGCGGCGAGCGTGCGCGCGGCGAAGCGCACGTCCGACACCAGGTCCTCGAGCCAGAGCGCGCGCCGCCGGTCGCGCAGCTCCCGCTTCACCTGCCCGAGCTGGCCGAAGCGGCGGGTGGCCGTGCGCCGCGCCTCGTCGGCGCCGGCGCCAAGGCGGCGCAGCTCCGCCGTCTCCATGTCGAGGTGGAATCGCAACTCCTCGTCGAGGTCCCGCTCCACGCGGCCGGGCGCCGCGGTGCCCGCGAGCCGCCGCACGGCGTTGATCAATCGTCGCAGCATGCGCGGCCGTCTAGCTCGTCTCGAGGATCCGGTGGACGCCGGCCGCGAAGCGCTGCCAGTTGGCGGTTTCCGCCGCGAGGTGGCGCCGGCCCGCGCGCGTCAGCTCGTAGTAGCGCGCGCGCCGATTGTCCTCCGACCGTGCCCACTCCGCCTCGACGAGGCCGGCCTCCTCGAGGCGCTGGAGGGCTGGATAGAGCGAGCCCTGGTTGACGCGGAGCGCGTCGCTCGAGACGAGGCGGATGCGCTGGGCGATCGCCCAGCCGTGCATCGGCCCCGCATTGAGGACTTTCAGGACGAGCAGGTCGAGCGTGCCCTGCAGCAGCTTGGTCGATCCGATGCCCACGACGGCCTCCCCGTAGTGTCGACGTTCGACACTACAGGGTGCCGCAGGCATTGTCGGATGCCAACAACAGGGATTGGGGCGGGCACCCGGGTGCCCGCCCCCGATCGCGCCGGACGGCTCGATGGGTCCTACGCCGTCGCGGCGGCGGCCTTGCCGGCGTGCGGCGGCGACAGCAGGAACGGCACGATCATCGCCAGGATCATGACGCCGGAGACGATGTGCAGGACCTGGGAGTAGCTGCCGGTCGCCGCCCGCATCACGGCGAACGCGAGCGGGCCGAACGCGGCGGCGAACGTCCAGGTGACCAGGACGAAGCCCACGATGGGACCGATGTGGTGCGACCCGAAGTAGTCCGCCGCGAACGCCGGCACCAGCCCGTAGCCGCCGCCGTAGCACATCAGGATGACGAAGGCCACGATGAGCACGGGCGTCTCGGTCGACAGGCTCGGCAACGTCCAGAAGAGGACGGCCTGCACGAGGAACATCACGAGGAACGTGATCTTGCGCGTCGCCCAGTCCGACACCCAGGACCAGAACACGCGGCCGGCGCCGTTCCCGAAGGCGACGATGGCCACCATGCGCGCCGCTTCGAGCGCCGTCACCTTGGTCAGGTCCGTGAACAGGGGCGCCGCCTGGGACGCGACGGAGATCCCGGCCATGCTGTTCAGCGACAGCAGCAGGCAGAGCATCCAGAACTGCCACGTCTTGACCGCCTCGCCGAGCGTGTAGTCCCGCGTCGATCGCTCGGACAGCTGCGTGGCGCTCGGGGTCCAGCCTTCCGGCACCCAGCCTTGAGGCGGGTTGTGCATGACCAGGCCGCAGCCCGCCACGACGATCAGGTACACGATCCCGAGGTACGCGAAGGTCGTCAGCGGACCGTACGCCTGGATCAGCCGGGCCGCCACGGGCGCGATCACCAGCGAGCCGGCTCCGAACCCGCCCACCGACAGCCCCGTCATCAGGCCGCGGCGTTCGGGAAACCACTTGAGCACGACGGCCAGCGGCACGATGTAGCCGACGCCGAGACCGCTGCCGCCGATGACCCCGTACACGAGGTACAGCCACCACAAGCGGTTCGCCGAGAAGCTCGCGAGGAACACGCCCCCGCCCCAGAGGAAACCAGCCAGGATCGCCGTGAACCGCGGTCCCTTGCGGTGCATCACCAGCCCGCCCCAGAAGGCGCCGGTGCCGAGGCCGAACACGCTGACCGTGAAGGCCAGGGTGATCTGCGGGACCGTCCAATGGAACGCGTTCGAGAGCGGGGTGATGAACACGCTCCAGGTGTAGAACGCGCCCAGCGCCATCTGCATGACGACGCTGGCCAGAGCGATCCACCAACGATTCACACGCATGATCCCTCCACCGATGGCGAGGTCGTGCCGGCAGGCGGCAAGCCGGGGAGCGCTGGCGTCCCTCCTCCCGGGGCCATCGTCGGACGGCATTCTACACGACGCGAGGCTCCGTCACGGGATGCCGATGCACGAGCGTGCGTCGCGGCCGGCGGCGGAATCGCGGCTCAGGGCCGCGCGGGCGGCGCGCCGAGCGCGTCGAGCAGCGCGTCGACGGCGGTGCGGGCGGCGGCGGCCCGGGCCTCGACGCCCGCCAGATCGGAGGCGTGCCAGGAGTCGGCCGCCTCCTTCAGGCGCGCGGCGGCGTCGGCGCGCAGCGTCCGCGCGCGGGCGCGGACCGCGGGATCGAGGTCGCGTCCGAGCAGCCAGTCGGCCTGCGCGAGATTGGTCTGGATGCGATCCAGGTTCCCGACCAGCACGCGTACGCGTCCCGGATACGACGCCCCCGGCGACGCGACGCCATGACACGACGCGCACCGCGCCTCGAGGGCGGCGGGCGACGGCACGCGCGCCGTCATCGCGCCGTGGCACGTCGAGCAAGTCGGCGCGCCGGCCTCGCCGCGTGCGAGCAGGGCGTAGTGCGGACCCCGGCGGAACGCCGCGGCCTCGGCCTCGTGGCACTTGCCGCACGTTGCGGGCAGGTTCGCCGGCGCGACCGGGCTCGTCGGCAGCTTCGGGTCGATCACCCCGGCGTGCGCTTCGGCGGGCACGACCGTGCGCGCGTCGCCGCCGTGGCAGCTCTCGCAGCCGACGCCGGCGCGCGCGTGCGCGGACTGCGCCCACTCGCCGAGATGGCTCGCACCCGGTACGGACAGGTAGTTGGCGAAGTGGCAGGTCGCGCAGCGTCCCAGGGTCTGCGCGCCCGCGGTCCCGGCCGCGAGGACCACGACCAGGCAGGCGGCGGCAAGCGCGGCGGCTCTCATGACGTCCTCCTGATTATCTTATCGCCTGAGCGTCAGCACCGGACACGTCGCCCGGCGGACAATCTGATTCGTCGTCGATCCGAAGAGCGCGAGCCCGAGCGCGCTGCGGCCGTGCACGCCCATCACGATCAGAATCCGCGTGGCCTTCGTCGGCCGCGCGCAGAATCTCTCGGAACGGGCGCCCCCGCTCGACCCGCACCGACGGCGTGCACCAGTCGCGGACGCTGTCGGGGACGAGCGCCCAGAGGCGCGCCTCGATGTCCCCCTCCTTCGGGTGGCCGCCGACGGGCACTTCGTCGGGCAGCGGCATCCCCATCTCGCCCTCCGTCGCCCAGGCGATGCTGTAGAGCAGCGTCACGTGCGCCTCGGCCTCCTTCGCCAGCGACCATGCGGCTTCGACCGCGGCGAGCGACCAGTCCGAGAAGTCGACCGGCACGAGCAGCCGCTTGAACGGCAGCACGGAGGTCGCCCGCGAGCGCGGCGGCACGGTCAGGACCGGGCACGGCGCCTGCCGCAGCACGTGCTCCGTCACCGACCCCAGGACGAGGTACTCCAGCCCGCTCGCGCCGTGCGTCCCCATCACGATGACGTCGGCCGGCAGCGCCGTCGCGGCCGCGACGATGCGGATCGGCGGCGGCCCAACCTCGATGCGCGTGTCCAGCCGGATGCGGCCCGCCCGCGACTGCGGAAACGTCGACTGCAGCCGGGAGCGAAAGTCGGCCTTCATCGACTCGTCGGGCTCGGGCTCACCGCGATAGCCGGCCAGCCCCAGCGCCGGCACCGGCAGGAAGACTGGATTGTAGACGTGCAACGCCGTAATCGACGAGCCGTACCAGAGCGCCAGCGCCTCGGCGTGAGCGGCCGCGTGGTTCGACGCGTCCGAGAAGTCCGTCGGGCACAAGATGCGGTTGATGTCGAGCATGACAGCCCCCTGCTCCCCTTTCGCCGGAATTCCGCCGCCGAGTTGCCGGGCGCCGGGGAACCGGCGCGCGGAACGCGGGTTTGCGCGGTTTCACGGCCTGCTGCGCCCGTCCGTTGCAAAGCGCCGGCCGGTATCCGGTTTGCGACACCAGCGAGTACCGATGACCCAGGAGGTTGTCATGAACGAGACCCGGTACGGACTCCGCGTCACCCTGGCCGCGCCGTACGCCACGGCCGTCGAGCGGACCATGGCCGCGCTCAGGGCCGAGGGCTTCGGGGTCCTGACGACCATCGACGTCAAGGCCACGCTGAAGCAGAAACTCGATCGCGACTTCCGCAACTACGTGATCATCGGCGCCTGCAATCCGCCGCTCGCCGATCGCGCGCTCGAGGCCGAGCTCGAGGTGGGCCTGCTGCTCCCGTGCAACGTCGTCATCTACGAGACGACGCCGAACGAGAGCGTCGTCGCCGCCATGGCGCCGCTGGCCGCCCTCGGCATCGTCGGACCGAATCCGGCGCTGCGCGGGGTGGCCGAAGAGGCCGACGCGCGGCTGCGCCGCGCCCTGACGTCGCTCGAGGCCTGAGAATCCGGTATCCTCAGCACGTGTTCGCGTCGATCCTCTGTCCGATCGACTTCTCGGCCGATGCACGCGCGGCGCTCCGGTACGCGCTGGCGGTGGCACGGCGATCCGGCGGCGCGGTAACCGCGCTGTACGTGCGCGATCCCTTCCTCGTCAACGCGGCCGCGGCGGCCTACGGCGGACGCGTGCAGTTCGCGCGCCGGACCCGCACCGAACTGGACCGATTCGTCGCCTCGGCCACGCGGGGCGCCCGTCCGACCCGGCGCGTGGCCACGCGCGTCGTCGAGGGCGATCCGGCCCGCGAGATTGCGGCCGCCTGCGCGCGCGGCCGCGCCGACCTCGTCGTCATCGGGACGCACGGCCTCGGCGGGGTCGGCAAGCTCTTCTTCGGATCGACGACGGCGACGGTGCTGGAGCGGACCAGGGTCCCCGTGCTCGCGGTTCCCGCCGGACGCGGACGGCGGCCGCACGCCGGTCCGCGCGAGGGCTGGCCCGGCGCCCGGGTCGTCGTGCCCGTCGCCCTCGATCGTGCCTCGCGCCGCGAGGCCGAGCGGGCCGCCGACGTGGCACGCTTCTTCGGCGCGACGGCTGTCCTCGTGCACGCCACGCGACGGCCGCAGGTACCGCCCTTCGTCGGGCCCGGATTCTTCGACCACGAGCGCGCGGCGATCGCCGGGGCCCGCGAGCGGCTGGCGCGCCTGGCCACCGCCGTGCCGGACACCGCGCCCGAGGTGATCGTCGCGGCCGGCGATCCCGCCGACGTCGCCGCGACCGCCGCCCGCGCCACGCGCAGCGGACTCGTGATCCTCGCCCTCGGACGCCGGCACGGACTCTTCGGGGCCGCACCCGGCGCGATCGCCTACCGCGTCCTCAGGCGCGGCACGACACCGGTGCTCGCGCTGCCGCACAGCGGACGGCGATGAAGGGCCAGACGATTGTCACGACGGCGATGGCCCTCGGCCTGGCCTATCTCACCTTCCTCGTCATCGAGCCGTTCGCCACGCCGCTCATCTTCGCGATCGTGATGGTCCTCGTCTTCGAGCCGCTGCACCGGCGGCTGGAGCGGCGCTTCGGCCGCACGGCCGGCGCCGCGCTCGGCACGGCCAGCGTCGTCCTGCTCACGCTCGTGCCGCTGTTCCTGCTCGCGGGCCAGGTCGTCGGCGAGGCCGTCGGGCTGGCGCACAGCCTCGACTCGTCGCCCTTCGAGCGCCTGCTGTCGCAGGCGCAGGGCACGGCAGCCCGCTTCGGCATCGACGTGGAGAGCATGGTCCGTCAGAGCGCGCAGCAGTTCGTCGGCGACATCGGCGCGCTAGCCTCACGCGTCGTCCGCGACGCCAGCGGCGTGGTCATCGGCACCGCCGTCGCCATGTTCGCGACGTTCTTCCTGTTCCGCGACGGTCGCGAGATCGTCGAGCGGCTGCCCGCGCTCATGCCCATGGAGCGCGCGAAGGCCCAGTCCCTGCTGCGCGAGATTCGCGAGATGATTCAGTCGAACATCGCGGCGACGCTCGCGGCGGCGGCCCTGCAGGGCACGATCGGCGGCATCACGTTCGCGATCATCGGCCTCCCGGCCGCGACGATGTGGGGGGTCGTGATGGCGCTCTTCTCCTTCGTTCCGGTGCTGGGCGCCTGGGTGGTGTGGCTGCCGGCGGCGGGCGGACTCATGCTGACGGGGCGGCCCGTGGCCGGCGCCGTGCTGATCGGCATCGGCCTCGGCATCGTCGGCACCGTCGACAACATCGTCCGGCCGATGCTGCTCGCGCACGCGACGCGGATGAACGGGCTGCTGGTGATGATCAGCCTGCTCGGCGGCGTACAGGCGTTCGGCATCGTCGGCCTGCTGCTCGGACCGCTCGTCGTCAGCGTCGTGCTCGCGCTCCTCGCGATGTACGTCCGCGAGGAGCCGGACGCTCGCGCGCCGACGCCTCCGCCTCGGCAGCTTCCGCCAGCAGCCGGATGACGTCGCCGTCGTTCAGCGGCGCGAAGTCCTCGTACCACGCGGCGATCGCGTCGAACGTCTCGGGCTGCAGCGGGCAGACGACCTCGGTCACCAGCGGGCCGAGGCGCACGCACGCCTCCGGCGCACCCACCGGCGCGGCGACGATGATCGCCGACGGCCCGAGCGGCGCCAGTGCGGCGATCGCCGCGCGCATGGTCGCGCCGGTCGCGATCCCGTCGTCCACCACGATCGCGATGCGGTGATCCACCGCGGCGGGCGCGCGGTCCCCGCGCAGCGTCCGGACCTGCCGGTCCAGCTTCAGGCGCTCGCGCATCGCCACCTGGCGAACGGAGGCGAGCGAAAGGCCGAGCTCGTCGATGAGGTCGCGGTGGAGCAGCTGCACGCCACCCGACGCGACGGCTCCCATGGCCAAGCCCTCGCGGCCCGGGGCGCCGAGCCGGCGCGCCAGGAGCACGTCGAACTCGGCATGCAGCGCGCGGGCGACTTCGGCGGCCACCGCAACGCCGCCCCTCGGCAGGCCGAGGACGATCACATCGGGGCGGTTGGCGAAACGGTCGAGGCGCGTGGACAGCGCGCGTCCGGCGTCGGCCCGGCTCGCGAATCGGTTCACACCTTCACAGTATCAGGTCCGCAGCCTCACGTCGCCCCGGCGTCCCGCGCGAACTCGAAGGTGAAGGCGGTCGCGGTGCCCCGCCAGTACGGATATTCGCGTCCGTCGATCCACCAGCGAACCACCCCGGCGGTTGGCACGCGCATGCCCTGCCGCTCGTCGTAGTCCCGGAAGACGCCGCCCCAGGGCGTGGGCACCGCCCGACCCTTGACGTCGCGCGGACGCCACGGCGCGAACACCGAGACGATCCGGCCGTCGCCGTCGACCTCGACCTCGATCGAGACGCTCACGCCCGGTGCGGTCAGCGTGGCGCGGGCGTGGGTGTCGTCGATCGGCGCCCAGGACACACCGCTGGCCGGCAGGAGTGCCGTCGGAAACCAGGGGGCCTCCGCCAGGTACCGGCACAGCGCACCCTCGTCGAAGGCCCGCCCGTACCCGTCGACGATGGGCACGAGGGAGAGCAGGTCCGCGCGCATCCGACCCGAGCCGTCGACGTACGAGTCGCGGACCCGCACGGCGGCCCCGGGCAGCACTGCGATGCGCGCGTCCCAGACGAAACCCGGCGCGGCGGGAACGAAGTGCTCCACGGCCTCGAACGGCCGCCAGCTGTCCTCCCGCGCGCTCATCCGGAACGTACCGCGCTGCTCGAGGCGCGCATAGGTGATGAGCGGCTGTCCGTCGCGCAACGCATAGGCGAAATAGCGGCGGACAGGGGCCGGCAGGCCGGCCACGTCCGCCTCCCGGTATACCCGGGCAGCGGACGCGGACGCGCCGGCCGCCGCGCGAAGACGCGCGACGGTTTCCGCCGTCACCGCGCGCCAGCGGCGCGCGCCGACGACCAACGCCCCTCCGACGGCGGCACCCGCCGCGGCGGCCGCGAGAGCCAGTCCGCGGGCCTTCATCCGTGGAGATCCCCGAAGACCAGCGTCAGGCCTCTTCGCCGCGCCGCCGCCGCGGCGACCCGCGCAGGAGGAATCCCACCACCACACCCAGGAACAGACCGGCCCCGGCGGCGATCCCCAGGGCCTTCCACGGCTCCTGTTTCACGCGATGGGCCGCCTCGTCGCGAAAGTCGTCGAGCTCGCGCGCCCGGCGCTTCCACGCCCGCTTCGCAGCGTACATCCCGTCCTCGACCGCGTCGGCGGCCACGGACTTGAAGAGCCGCGCCTCGTGCGAGACATGAGCGGCCTGCCGCACGGCGTCGGCGGCCTTCTCCCGGAACGTGGTTGCGGCGTCGTTGGCTGGTTCGACAGCAGTCGCACCCATGATCAACCTCCTTGACGACTTGCCGAAACGTCTGTTGGAACGAGGTGCAAGATGGAGGCCGGGAAGACGCCAGCGCCGGGACGGGGGTTTCGAGGTCAGGATGCGGTGCGGCGGCGGCCGGGCCGGCGGTCCCGGGAAGGAAGGGACCCGATCCTTCCGTTTACCGGCAGGCGATAGTCGCCTCGCTGTCACCGACCCGAGCGTAGCGCCCGTCGGCCAGCGGGATCAGGAAGCCCGTCCCGACCAGATGCTCCAGCAGGTGGGTGCACGTGATCGCGTCCAGGCTCCAGAGGCGCTCGGCCTGCGCGTGGGTCAGCCGCAACCCCGGCATTTCTCGGAACTCGGCCTGCACGAGATGCGCGAGCTTGTCATCCACCTGTCCTGTCATCGCCGGCCTCCTCGGGCGCCGTTTTCTGGTCCACTCATTTTCGACGCCGCTCCCACCGTGGCAGTCTGTTTCGACGCGCAGCCGGCGCGCGGCCTGCGCGCGTGTGAACGGACGTCCGCGCGCGCTGACGACCGGTTACGGCGCGAGCAGATCCTCCACGTCCTCGATATCGATCGGTTTGTCGACGATCCGCGATACCCCGGCCTCGAGCGCACGCCCGGCGATCTCGGGCGTGCCGTAGGCCGTCACGAGAATCACGCGGCTCCCCGGCGACAGGGCCCGGATGTCCGGGACGAGGGCGATGCCGTTGGCGCCCGGCAGCCGGTAGTCGAGCAGGACCACGTCCGGGTGCGGCATGCGCTCGGCCATCGCCGTCAGGGCCGACGGCCCGTCACCCGCGCTGACAACGGTATGGCCGTGCACCGAGAGCGCTTCGGTGAGCGACCAGCGGACGAGCCACTCGTCGTCGATCACGAGGACGTTCATGGGCGTCGGGGACGGACTCGTCCGGAAGGCATCAGCCACGTCTCGGCTTCACTTGCGACGCTTGCACGATCCGGGCCTTGACGGCCTGCCGGCGCCGGGACGCCGTCGCGCCGGACGTGCGGCCGCCCGGACGCCGGTCGAGCCTGGCATCGGCCGTGCACCGGTGGAGGTGCGCCGCACGACCGCGCGGCGGAAGTCGCACTATGCTGAAGGGACGGGAGGCCGCATGGTTCTCGAAACCCGGTACTTGGGCCTGAAGCTGGCGCACCCCTTCATGGTCGGGGCGTCGCCGCTCGGGGCCGATCTCGATTTGCTCAAGAAGGTCGTCGACGGCGGGTCCTCGGCCGTCGTGCTGCACTCGCTCTTCGAGGAACAGAATCACGCTCGAGGCCGCGGGGCAGATCTACCACATGGATCCGGGCGACCCGCAGTTCGCGGGCGTCCTGCGGCACTTCCCGCCGCTCGACCGTTACCGCCTTTCGACCGACAAGTACCTCGACCTCGTGCGCCGCGCCAAGGAGGCGCTCGGCGTGCCGGTCATCGCGTCGCTGAATGGCACCACCGGCGAGTCGTGGCTGAAGTTCGCGCGCGCGATCGAGCAGGCGGGCGCCGACGCGCTCGAGCTGAACATGTACCAGGTGGTCGCCGACGTCGACGAGTCGGCGTCGGCGGTCGAAGCGCGGCTGCGCGACATGGTCGGCGACCTGAAGAATCACGTGGGCCTGCCGGTCGCGGTAAAGCTCTCGCCGTTCTTCACGGCGTTCGGCCATCTCGCCCACCGGCTCGACGCGATCGGCGTCGACGGCTTCGTGCTCTTCAACCGCTTCTACCAGCCCGACATCGACATCGAGACGATGGCGCCGATCCGGACGATCGAGCTCTCGACGAGCGCCGAGCTCCGGCTGCGTCTGCAGTGGATGGCGCTCCTGCGGGGCCGCGTCCGCGCGTCGCTCGCGCTCACGGGCGGCGTCGCGACGCCCGGGGACGGGATCAAGGCGCTGCTCGCGGGCGCGGACGTCGTCCAGATCGTGTCGGCCGTGCTGCGCAACGGCCCGGACTATCTCCACGTGATGCGGCAGGGCCTGATCGACTGGATGGATCGCAAGCGGGTCGCCTCGGTGGACGACGTGCGCGGGCGTGCGGCATCGGCCCAGTCCGGCGACCCCGACGCCTTCGAACGCGCCAACTACATCCGCACGCTGCGCGACTGGGAGGCGGGCCGCTAGCCTCACCACGACGCGGTGCGCCGCGTGCGGCGCTTGTGCGGCACGCGGTGGAAGAGCGCGGGCCGCTCGAACGGCATCGGGCGGTCCACCCCGCGGCCCACGAGCTCCAGCAGGTCGGAGACCGTCACGATGCCGACCAGGTGCCCGCGCTCGATCACGGGCAGGCAGCCGCGATCCGACACGACGCCGACGACTTCCCCGTTCTCCCTGACGACCAGGGACCTCACCGAGCGGCGGCGCATCAGCTCCCGCGCCGCGTCGATCGACGCCCCCGGGCCGATGGTCAGCGCGCCCTTGGTCATGATCTCCGCGACTCTCACGAGGTCTCTCCTTCAGGCCGACGGTCCGTCGAGAACGTAGCCGCGCTTGGCGGTCACGCGGAGGAATCGTGCGGCGACGAGCGTCTCCAGCAGGTCCTCGCAGGTCTCGCGGTCGATGCCCCACAGCCGCCGGGCCTCTTCGCCCGTGAGGCACAGCCCGGGCATCTCGAGGTAGTCGGACTGGATGCTCTGCAGCAGTTCGGTGATTCCCGATGATTCGGCGGTCACTGACTCGTCTCCTCGTCTCGCGATCCCGATCGCGGTTACTCGGTGCCCGTCTGCTGGCGCGCCGCCTGGCCGGCGCCGAGGCCGCAGCGGTTGATGCGATCGCCGAGCGTGGAGCGCTTGATGCGCAGCAGCTCGGCGGCCTTGGACTTGTTGCCGGCGCTCACCTTGAGCGCCCAGCCGATCAGGCTCGCCTCCATCTCCCGCAGCCGATCGTCGAGCGAGATGGGCGCCGGCTCGCCCGGGGGCGGCGACGCCACCGCGGCCGGCAGGATCTCGGGAGGGGCCTCGCCGGCGCGGAACAGGATGGTGGCGGGCATGCAGCCGATGCGCACGGTGCCGCAGGAGCAGGTCTGCGCGATCCGCTCGCACGCGTTCTCGAGCTCGCGGACGTTGCCGGGCCACGAGTAGCGCATGAAGGCCTGCTTCACCGCCTCGGTCGCCGGCGGCACGGGCTCCCCGCGCTTCTGGAAGTACCGCTCGAAGAAGTGATCCATGAGCACCGGGATGTCCTCGCGCCGCTCCCGGAGCGGCGGCAGCGCGACCGGCAGCACGTTGAGCCGATAGAAGAGGTCCTCGCGGAACTTTCCCTCCGCGACCAGTTGCTTGAGGTCGCGCTTGCTGCCGGCGATGATCCGGGTGTTGACCGGGACGACGCGCGTACCGCCGAGACGCTCGATCGTCCGGTTCTGCAGCACGCGCAGCAGCTTCACCTGCATCGCCATCGGCACGTCGTCGATGTCGTCGAGGAAGATCGTGCCGCCCTCGGCCATCTCGAAGCGGCCGGGCCGGTCCTTGATGGCGCCGGTGAACGCGCCGCGCTCGTGGCCGAAGAGCTCGGACTCGATCAGCGTCTCAGAGAACAGCGAGCAGCTCACGGCGACGAACGGCCGGTGGCGTCGGTGGCTGTGCTGGTGAATCAGCGTCGCGGTCACTTCCTTGCCGGTGCCGCTCTCGCCGGTGATCAGCACCGTGCTGTCGCTGTCGCCGATGATCTTGATGAACTCGAACACGGCGCGCATCCGCGTGCTGCGTCCGACGACGACCGAATCGGCGAGGCTGGGGGGAATGACGCTCATGGCGCGGCTCCTACCCGATCCTCAGGGTTTCGAACTCCGGAATCTCTTCCTTGAGCGCCGTCTCCACCCCGACGTGGAGCGTCATGTGGGCGCTCGGGCACCCGGCGCACATGCCCGTCAGACGCACCTCCGCCGAGTTGCCCTCGACGTTCAGCAGCACGATGTCGCCGCCGTCTGCCTGAAGGAACGGCCGGATCCGGCCGAGCACCGTCTCGATTCGCTCTCTGGATACCATCGTTCGCTCTCCTTGCACGCCGGTATTTAGGCAACCGGCGTACCAGCGTGCCGGAATTCCGGAGAGACGGAATTCCAGCTGATTTGCGGGATTCGATGGAGGGAGGCCGCGCCGGAGCGGCGGCGGCCGCGGACTATTCCCCACCCGGCCGGGAATGCTCCCCAGCCGCGGGGGACGTCAGACTTCGGGCTTCTCGAGCTGGAACTTCTCGATCCGGTAGCGGATCTGGTCGCGGTTGAGGCCGAGCAGCGACGCGGCGCGCGTCTGATTCCAGCTGGTCCGCTCGAGCGCCTGGACGACCAGCGACCGCTCCAGCTCGTCGAGCTTGATGCCGCCGGCCGGCAGGGCGACCCGGTCGTCGAGCGCGACCGCCGCGCCGCTTCCCAGACTGAAGTCGTCGGGTCCCAGCGTGTCGCCCTCAGCCAGCAGCATCGCCCGCTCGATGGCATTGCGCAGCTCGCGCACGTTGCCGGGCCAGCCGTAGCCCTCGAGGCGTGCCATCGCGGCCGGCGAGACGCCCCGCACACGCTTCTTGAACTCCCGGTTGTAGGCGTCGAGGTAGAAGGCGACGAGGAGCGGCAGGTCCCCGGTGCGCTCACGGAGCGGTGGCAGGACGACGGTCAGCACGTTGAGGCGGTAGAACGAGATCCTCGCGGAACCGGCCGCCGCGCACCTCCTCGTCGAGCTTCCGGTTGCTCGCCGCGACGACCCGGACGTCGACGGTGATGTCGGCCGAGCCGCCCACGCGCCTGAACGACTTGTCCTCGAGGAACCGCAGGAGCTTCGCCTGGAGCGCCGGCATCATCTCGCCGATTTCGTCCAGGAACACGGTGCCGCCGTCGGCGGCCTCGAGCAGCCCCCGCTTCTGCTGGCGCGCATCGGTGAACGCGCCCCGCTCGTGGCCGAAGAGCTCGCTCTCGAGCAGCGCCTCGGGAAGCGCCGAGCAGGTGATGTTCATGAACGGGCGGGTGGCGCGGCTGCTGTTGTAGTGCAGCACCTTTGCCGCCAGGTCCTTGCCCGTGCCGCTCTCGCCGGCGAGGAGCACCGTCGACGCCGGGCTCGTCGCCACCTTGCGCAGCAGCGTCTTGACGGCGACCATCGCCGGGCTGGCGCCGACGATCCGGTCGAAGCTGTAGGGCTGCGCCTGGGTCGCACGCAGCGACTTCACCTCGCGCCGCAGGCGCGTCGTCTCGAGCGCCTTCTCGACGAGGAGCACGATCTCCTCGAGGTTGAACGGCTTGTTCGCGTAGTGATAGGCGCCCTGCTTCATCGCCTCCACGGCGGTGTCGATGCTCGAGTACGCCGTGAGCAGGATCACCAGGGCGTCAGGGTCCTGCGCCTTGATCTTCCGGAGCACGCTCAAGCCGTCGCCGTCGGGCAGCTTGTAGTCGAGCAGGACCAGATCGGCGCCGTCCTCGAAGCGGGAGACCGCCTCGGCGGCGGTGCCCGCTTCCACGACGCGATAACCTTCCTGGGTGAGGCGATCGTTGAGCGACCAGCGAATCAGCTGTTCGTCGTCAACGACGAGGATCGTCGGCGCGGCCATCGCGCCTTAGTATATCCATGAGCGACAGCACTGCCGTCATCTCGAACGGCTTCTCGAGCACCGCCACGGCGCCGAGCCGCCGCGCCTCGTCCGCAATCGCGGGGTCGGCGAAGGCGCTCATCAGGGCGATCGGCGATCCGGGCGCCGCCCTGCGCAGCTGCCCGAGCAGCGTCAGGTCGGCGCAGTCGGGGAGCTGCAGGTCCAGGAGGATGGCGTCGAAGGGCGCGGCGCTCCCCCGGAGCCGCGTCATCGCCTCGCCGGCGCTGGCCGCCTCGACCACTTCGTAACCCAGCGGCCCGAGCGTCTCGGCGACCGCCCACCGAATGAGCGCTTCGTCGTCGACGACGAGGAGGCGGCCCCGCGCGGAGTTCTCCGCGCCGAGGGGAATAATCCCCGCGTCCGGAGACCCGCTCGTGCCGGCAGGACGCCCGGTTGACGCGGCCGTTTCGGTTAGCATTAGGGTCACGCCGGAGAGCCATTCAAGACCCGGACCAACATGCCGTTGCTGACCCTCGTCCTGGCCGGCGCCCTGGCCGGTGCGCTCACCCTGCTCTGGCGCACCCGCGGCACGGCGCTCGCCCTCGAGCGGCGCACCAAGGAGCTGGCCGACGTCAACTACGCCCTGGATCAGTCCGCGATCGTCGCGACCACCGACACGAGGGGCCGCATCACCTACGTCAACCAGAAGTTCTGCGACATCTCGCAGTACAGCCGCGAGGAGCTGCTCGGCCAGGATCACCGGATCATCAACTCCGGCTACCACTCGAAGGAATTCATCCGCGGGCTGTGGGTGACGATCGCCAACGGGACGATCTGGCGCGGCGAGATTCGGAACCGCGCGAAGGACGGCTCGTTCTACTGGGTCGACACGACGATCGTCCCGTTCCTCGACACGCGCGGCAAGCCGTATCAGTACATGGCGATCCGCTACGAGATCACGGACCGGAAGCGTTCGGAGGAGAAGCTGCGCGAGCAGGACGCGCTCGCGCGGCTGGGCCAGATGGCGGCCGTCGTGGCCCACGAGGTCAAGAACCCCATCGCGGGGATCCGCGGAGCGCTCCAGGTGATCGGCTCCCGCCTGGCGTCCGACTCGCGCGACCGGCCGATCGTCGCCGAGATCATCGCCCGCCTGGACGCGCTCAACACCATCGTCCAGGACCTGCTCGTGTTCGCGCGTCCGCGCGAACTGCGCGCCGAGCAGACCGACCTCGGGGCGCTCGCCCAGGCCGCCGTCGCGCTGTTCCACCGCGACCCGTCGATGGCGGCGGTGGAGGTGGACGTGTCGGCCCCGCCGGCGATCGTCCGCGCCGACGCCGAGCAGCTCCAGATCGTGTTTCAGAACATCCTGCTGAACGCCGGGCAGGCCATGAACGGAGAGGGCCGGATCCACATCCGCGTCGGCCGGGCAGAGGCGGCCTGGGTGGTGGCCTTCGCCGACGAGGGTCCAGGGATGCCCCTGGACGTGCGTGCGCAGGCCTTCGATGCCTTCTTCACGACCAAGCATCGCGGCACCGGCCTCGGCCTCCCGATCGCCAAGCGCGTCGTCGACGCGCACGGCGGAGATATTGCGATCGAGACGCCCGAGAGCGGCGGGACGGTCGTCTCCCTCCGCTTCCCGGCGGCGTGACGCCTACGCGTTCCGGCGGCGGAAGACCCGCAGCTCGTGCTGGTCGTCCGGCGACGCCGCGAGGCGGACCGCCCACTCGGGCCCGGGGACTTCCTCCCACTCCTCGGGAAGCCCCATCAGGGCGTTGGCCGCCGCGGCCAGTTGCGCCCACGTCGCGCCGGGGAAGCGGCACGACAATATGGCTTCCACTTTCTGCCGATCGATCATCGCTGGTCTCCGTACCGGCGGGCCGCCGGCCCGCCGTCTTTCAAATGCCTCAGTGCGTGTCGATCCGCGCGAACAGCCCGCCGACGAAGAGCACCACGCCCAGCAGGCCGACGACGATACCGACGGGCAGCATGATCATCGACACGCCCAGCGCGAGCCCCATGATCATCAGGACGAAGCCGATCAGTACGACGGCCGCATGCTCGAACAGGCGTTCGACGCCGCCGAAGAACCGTGACGCAAGGACGTGTGCCATGACCTGCTCCTTTCTCTGCGAACACCCATCGGTATAGCAACCTGCGTACCCGCCTTTTCGCCGGCTTCTCGGCAGGTGCGAGCTCAGCCTGCCGCTTCCGGGCGCCTTTTGCTGGCACGGGGCATGCTGCGTTGTCGGGTACCATGGCGAGATATCCGGAACCGCAGCCTACGAGGTGAACCCCATGATCGCCATCAAGCAGATTCTGGTCGCGACCGACTTCGGCGAGGCGTCGGACGTCGCCCTCGAGTACGGCCGCGCCCTCGCCCGCAACTTCTCGGCGACGCTGCACGTCATGCACGTGCCCGACGACCTCTTCACCCGCGTCGCGGGCGAGGGCTACGTATCGGTGCTGCCCGAGTTGCAGAAGGATCTCGAGAGCTCGGCCAAGCAGCGTCTGGACGAGCTGCTCGTCGACAACGACCCCAAGCCGCTCCCCGTGGTCAAGATCATCCGGACGTCGAACGCGCCGGCCGCCACGATCGTCGAGTACGCCACCGAGGCGCACGTGGACCTGATCGTCCTCGGGACGCACGGCCGGAGCGGCGTCGCCCACCTGCTCATGGGCAGCGTCGCCGAGCGCGTCGTCAGAACCGCGCCGTGCCCGGTGCTGACCGTCCGCGAACGCGGGCACGAATTCGTCCGCTCGGACGCCCCGGCGGTCGTCGAGAAGCGGGCCTGACCGATGCGCCTGATGAGCGGTCCGCTGCCCGTCGGAGACGACCCGTCCAGTCCGCGGGTCGTGCTCCGCGACGGGAGCGTGGCGTCGGTGCGCGCGGCGGGCCCGGACGACCGGCCGGCGGTCCGCCGCTTCTTCCGCGAGCTGTCGCCCGAATCCCGGCGGCTCCGCTTCTTCTCCACCGGCGAGCCGCCCGACGACGTCCTGGATCGCCTGTGCGATGACACCGACCCGGCCAGGGCCCTGACGCTCCTCGTGTCACGTCAGATCGACGGGGAGCTGCGGCCCATCGCCGTGGCGTCCTACGCGCTGGTGGGCCCGCAGACGGCGGAGGTCGCCTTTGCGGTGAGCGACCGCTTCCAGGGGCACGGGCTCGGCTCGGCGCTGCTCGAGCGCCTGGCGGTGCTGGCCGTTCCCCGCGGCATCACGCGCTTCCGGGCGACCACCCTCGCCGAGAACACGGCGATGCTGGAGGTCTTCCGCGAGTCCGGCTTCCTGATCCGCGCCAAGCCCGACGCCGGGTGCCTCGAGCTGCAGCTCGCCATCACGCCGTCGGCCGAGAGCGTCGGATCGGCGGAAATGCGGGATCGCATCGCGACGATCGCCTCCCTGCAGCCGATGCTCGAGCCACGCGCGGTGGCCGTGGTGGGCGCGTCCCGCGATCCGGGACACATCGGCCGGCGCGTCTTCGACGCCGTCCGCAAGGGCGGCTTCGTGGGTTCCGTCTACCCGGTGAACCCCAAGGCGACCGACATCGACGGCGTCCCCTGTCTGGCGAGCGCCCGGGCGCTGCCGGCTGGCGTCGACCTGGCGGTCGTCGCCGTTCCGCCGCCCGCCGTCCTGGGCGTCGTCGACGACCTGGCCGCCGCCGGGGTCCGCGCGCTGGTCGTGATCACGGCCGGGTTCGCCGAGGCGGGCGACGAGGGGCGCACCCTTCAGAACCGGCTGGTGACGCGGGTGCGGGACCTGGGCCTGCGGATGGTCGGACCGAACTGCATGGGCCTCATCAACGCCGCGGCGGGAATCCGACTGAACGCGTCCTTCTCGCCGCTGCTGCCGCCCCCGGGACACGTCGGCCTCTCGTCCCAGAGCGGCGCCCTCGGTCTCGCCATCCTCGACCTGGCGACGAACCGCGGCGTCGGCCTGTCGTCCTTCGTCAGCGTCGGCAACAAGGCCGACGTCTCGAGCAACGACCTGCTGCAGTACCTGGGAGCACGACGCCGAGACGCACGTCATCCTGCTGTACCTGGAGTCGTTCGGAAACCCGCGCCGGTTCGCACGTCTTGCGCGGCGGATCGGCCGCGCCAAGCCCATCGTGGCGGTCAAGGCGGGCCGCACGCGGTCCGGCGCACGCGCGGCGGGCAGCCACACGGCCGCGCTGGCGGCACGCGACACGGCGGTCGAGGCGCTGTTCCACCAGTCAGGCGTCGTCCGCGCCGACACGATCGACGAGATGTTCGACATCGCCGCGTGCCTCGACGCACAGCCGCTGCCCGCCGGTCGCCGCGTCGCCATCGTGACCAACGCCGGAGGCCCCGGCATTCTCGCCGCGGACGCCTGCGACGCTGCCGGTCTGCGTGCGCCCGAGCTTTCCGCCGCGACACGCGCGCGCCTCGCGGAGTTCCTGCCGAAGGAGGCAAGCCTCGGCAACCCGGTCGACATGGTCGCCTCCGCCGGACCGGAGGCCTACCGGCGCACGATCGAGACCGTGCTCACCGCCGACGACATCGACGCCGTGCTCGTGATCTTCACCCCTGTCGAGCCCCGCACGGCGAACGACGTCATGGCGTCGATTCGTGAGGGCATCCGGACGAGTCGGCGGGCCGAAGGCGCCAACAAGCCGGTCGTCGCCTGCCTGATGGCCGAGGGGGGACGGCCCACCCCGCTGGCGGTCGACGGGGAACTGATTCCGGCCTATGCCTTTCCGGAGAACGCCGTGCGGGCCCTCGGTAAGGTCGCCGCCTACGCCGAGTGGCGCGCGCAGCCGCCGGCGCTGGCCTGGGGCTACGAGGACGTGCGCGCCGACGACGCGCGCCGGCTGTGCCGGAGCGTGGTCGAGAGCCGCGGGGACGCGTGGCTGACACCCGAGGAGCTGCGCCGCGTGCTGGACGCGTACGGCCTGCCGACGCTGCCCGCTCTGGTGGCCCACACGGCCGACGAAGCGGCCGCGGTCGCCGCCGTCGTCGGCTTCCCCGTCGTGGCCAAGCTGCAGGCCGAGGGCCTGTCGCACAAGAGCGACATCGGCGGCGTGCAGGTGGACCTCGACTCCGAGAAGGCCGTGCGAGGTGCGTTCCGCGACCTGGTGGCGGTGGCGCGCCAGCACGGCTTCGGAGACTCGATGGAGGGCGTGACCATCCAGCCCATGATCGCCGGCGGCACGGAGACGATGATCGGCGTCGTGCAGGATCCGCTGTTCGGTCCGCTCGTGGCCTTCGGGCTGGGGGGCATCCACGTCGAGGTGCTGGGCGACGTGCGCTTCCGGATCGCGCCGCTGACCGACCGCGACGCCGACGAGCTACTGCGCGAGATCCGGGGATACCCCCTTCTCGAAGGCCATCGCGGCCAGCCCCCCGCGGACCTGCACGCGCTCAAGGATCTGGTGCTGCGGGTCTCTCAACTCGCGACGGACGTGCCCGAGATCGCCGAGCTGGATCTGAATCCGGTGATCGCTCTTCCGCCCGGCAAGGGATGCCGCGTCGTCGACGCCCGCCTGCGCGTCGCGGCCGCCGGCGCGCGCTAGACGCGGGCGTCGAGCGCCACCGCGTCCGTGCTCTTCACCGAGACGCTGATTGGAAGGCCCTGACGGATGCTCCCGGTGACGGTGCAGAAGTCCTCGAAGATCGCCTCGCAGCGCGCGCGGCGCCCCTCGGGATCCACGACGTCGTAGGTCAGGTCGACGTCGATGCCGCTGACGCGTAGCCGACCGCGCTCGTTGCGGCCGACCCGCGTGGTGACGTGGGCTTCGATCCCTCTCACCTCGAGGTGGGCGCGGCGCAGACAGAACGCGAGGCTGGCCGACAGGCAGTTCGCGACGGCGGCGCCGAGCATGTCGCTCGCGGACGGCGCCGAGCCATCCCCGAGCGGCGGCGGCTCGTCGAACCGCACGGGTGCCATCGCGGGGACATCGTCGAAGGTGGCGACGAAGCGGTACTCGCGCTCCAGGCGGAGCGTGACGTGACGGGCGGTTTCTTCCGGCATACCAGCTCCCCGGGGTCCCGGCGCTACCAGGCGTAGCTCAGGTGGGCGCCGAACGTGTGCGCCGTGTACGGTGCGAAGACGTAACCGAGGTCCATGAACGACGGCTCGGCAAGCGTCGCGAGCGTCTGGCTGCCGAGCGCGAAGTCGTTGACCGAGTACTTGTCGAACCAGTAGGAGAAGACGGCCGTCACGTGCGGCCGCAGGTGCCAGCTCACGTCGGTCGTCGCCCGCTGCAGCTCGTTCACGACCGGCGGCAGCTGGACGACCGGAGGCAGGGTGGTATCGGCCGTCAGGCCGTAGACGTAGGTCGACCGCGCGCGGCTGTAGTTGTACGCGAACCGCACGTCGACCTTGGGCCAGAGCCCGATCAGGTCGAGGCTGGCGTTCCCGGTCTGCGCCTTGTCGGCCGCGTCGGTGGTCCAGTCACGAGTCGGATCGCTGAACTGCGCGCCCGGATTGGCCTGGCGCGAGCGCTGGTTGGTCGAGAACGTCTCGTCCTCGTAGGACATGCCAAAGGAGACGGCGTTGCTCGGCACGTAGTCCATCCCGACCGAGTAGCTGTGGTTGTCGTTGCTCTGCAGCCCGAACACGCTGTCCGGGTAGGCTTCCTGGCCGGCCGCCACCGATCCGTTGAACGACAGCGAGGCGATCGGCGTCACCAGCACGATCCCGGAGAAGCGATCGCTCGTCAGGTCCGCGATGTCGAACTGGCGCAGCGAAGTCTGCTCGCCGATCGTGTCCAGCGTGACCTCGTCGAGGCCCGAGCCGACGCGCGTGCCGTGCTCGTACACGCCCCGCACCACCAGCCAGGAGAGCTGCGAGGTGTCGACCGACGCGCGGTAGGTGTCCTGCGCCGTCGTGGAGAAGGTGCGGTAGCTCTCGTCCAGGGTCTGCCGCGTGAAGCCCACGCGGAACGCTGTGAACGGCACCGGCGTCAGCGACACCTCGCCGTCGAAGGTGCGCCGCGTGTAGGAGTACGGAGTCGTCCCCGGCTCCGGGAACGCCTCGACGCTCGTGTCGTAGGCGACCGTGTTCGTCACGTGGAACACGGGCGTCTGGTTGTCGAAGTCGTAGGAGCGGTACCGCGCGCTCACCCACAGCTTGTCGGTCGGCTTGGAGGTGAAGGCGTAGTTCGTGGCGGTCACGACGGCCTTGACGTCCGCGGTCGACCGGTCGAGGGCAATGGCCGGGATCGCGCTGTTGATGGTGAAGGGAATGAGCGGGGCGTTCTGCGTCCAGTCCCCGAGCGAGACGTACGCCGTCGCGCGGCTGCGCAGCGGGAGGCTGAGGGCCCCGTTCGCGTTGACGTCGTTCAGGTTGCTGTCGGGGAACATCGCCATCTGGCCCTGCGACGGGCCGCTCGTCGAGTCCGTGAGGCGGAGCGGGTTGTCCCAGACGAGCGTGGGGATGTCGTTGCGGAAGTACGACCCGTCGTAGCCGACGTGCAGGAGGCCCCTGCCGTTCGACCACTCCGCCGACGTGCCGACGTCGGTCGTGTGCGTCTTGACGGGGACGGGCAGCTCGACGGCATCGCTGAAGCCGAACGTCCCGCCCCACGGCTGGTTGCCGCTCTTCGTCGTGTTCTTGATCGAGACGTTCAGGTCGAGGCTCCTGGTGGCGCTGTAGGTCAGGCCGAGGTTCATCACGTCGCGCTGCTCTCGCAGGTCGAAGGGCTGCGCCTGGCCGACCGCCGCCGCGAGCGTCGTCGTACCGTTCTGAATGCCGCTCTGGATCGAGTCGGCGATCCGCAGCACGCCCGGGCTCGTCTCGGAGTAGAGCGTGGCCGTCGTCTGGCTGAAGTAGATGGGAATCTGGTTCCACTCGAAGTTCACCTTCAGCTTGCCGTAGTCGTTGTAGGCCAGCGAGTAGCGCTGGTCACGGTAGCCGACGTGATCGGCGTGCACGGTGAACCGGTAGGCGGTGCTCTGTTTGCCCCAGTTGAGCAGGTCGATGGTCGGGCCGTTGCGCAGATCGCGGTAGCGCTGGAAGCGGGCCTGGTCGGACCCCGACGCGAACGAGGTGCCGCGCAGCCCCACTTCGAAGATGTTCGCGCCCAGGTCGGTCGACGGGGTCGCCGGCGCGGGCGCCGCGCTCGCGGTTTGCTGGGCGGCCGCCGCCGCGGGCAGCAGCAGGAGACCGGTGAGCATCATGGCCAGTTGGTTACGCATCGCAGTCTCCCTCGCTCACCGCAGGAACGTACTGCCCGCCGGACTGTTCGAGCCGTGAATCTGGGAATGGCAGTTCACGCAGCCGCGCCCGATCAGGCGGTCGCTGCCGGCGGCCAGCTGCGTCCCGTCGTAGATCGTGGACGGGTGCCGCGTGCCGATGTGGCACCGCTGGCAGAGCATCGGCAGCTTGGCGACGAGCATGCGGTCGTTGTTCGACCCGTGCGGGTCGTGGCACGTGTTGCAGGCCTCGCGCACCGGGGCGTGATCCCAGAGGAACGGCCCGCGCTTCTCGGTGTGGCAGCTGACGCAGGTCTCGTTGACCCAGTTGCCGATCCGCAGCATGCGCGTGTTCGTCGAGCCGTGCGGGTTGTGGCACGTCGCGCAATCCATCTTGCCCTCGCGGACCGGCATGTGGCCGGACCGCTGGAGCTTGGAGACCTCCGTCTTGTGGCAGGTCGCGCACGTCTCGATCACCGTCGCGGTCTTGAGCTGCGCCTGCGCGGACTTGGGATGGTGGACCGAGTGACACGTCGTGCACGACAGGTTGCGCGCGTCGTGCATGCTGCCCCGCCAGTTCGCGTGGTCGCCCCTGTCGTGGCACGAGAGGCACGTCTCGGAGATCTCGCGCGGCGCCATCGTCGAGAAGCGGAGGATCTTCGCCGGATCGCCGCCCGAGTCGACGTGCGCCTGGCCCGGGCCGTGGCAGGTCTCGCAGCCGTGCGCGGCGGCCGGCGTGCGCGGGTTCGCCGCCTGTCCGTGCAGCGTCTTCTCGAACGCCGTCGCCTCTTCTTCGTGGCACACGGCGCACGTGTCGGAGCCGGCGTAGCCGTTCGCCGGCGTCTGTGCCTGCGCGGCGGCGGCCGGCGACGGCCGCGGCGACGCGGGCGTCGGATCCGGGGCTCCGGTCGCCATCACCGCCACCGTCGCCCAGACGACGGCGAGCGCGGCGAAGGCCGCCCGTGCCGGGATTCCGTAAGTCGGTCTCACCATTTCAGGGCTCTCCTGCGACAAACCGCCCGCAGTGTGCGGCTGCCGCCTGGTCGTCGGTCGAATAGCACGAGGTGTGCCACGTTCACTCGATGGCGTGGCAGATGTCACAATCCTGACTGATGGTCTTCCCGTCTGCGCTCTTGTGGGACTCGTCGTGGCAACGGAAGCATCCCGGCGCGTCGGTGTGGCCGATGTCGCTCGGGTACGTGCCGAAGGTGACATGCATCTGCGGAAACAGGTCGCGACGCGCGATGTTCTGCACGGCAGCCACCGCGCGATCGACCTCCTGCGCGCGGACCGCGCCCGCCTGCGCGGCATCGGGCAGCCCCGCGTAGAACGCCCGCAGCGACGTGGCCACACCCGCGACGGCAGCCGCCTGCGTCGGATAGCTGGCGCTCAAGGCCTTGACGGCCTCGCGGTGGACGAACGGCAGATCCTTCGCGACGTCGCCGCGCGCCATCAGGAGGTTGACGGCGCTCGAGGCGCTCGCGTCGATCTGATGCGCCGGCCGGTTGTGGCAATCCATGCAGTCCATGCGGTGGCGCGGCAGTCCGGCGATCTGATCGGGCGTCACGCCTTCGGCGTAGTACCTCGCGGACCTCGCCCGAGGCGTTCTTCATCCGGACGTACAGGATCTGCTCCCGGCTGTCGTCCTTGGCGACGTAGTCGATCTGGTTGGCGATGTTCATGTGCCAGTGGATGCCCGTCGCGACCCCCAGCCGTGCGCTCCCGCCGCCGACGTGGACGCGCAGCGTCGTCACGGTCTCGGTGTTCTTCTCGTCATCGGCGTACTCGGCAACGGTCTCCACCTTGTCCCCGTGAAATTCCTCGGGCCAGTGGCAGCGCTCGCAGGTGTCCCGCGCGGGGCGGAGATCCTGGAGCGGCGGCGGAATCGGACGCGGATAGTCGTCGAGCGCGACGGCCACGACGCGGCCGGCGCCCGCGAACTTGGCGGCGGCGAACGACCGGACGCCCGGACCGACGTGGCACTCGACGCAGGCGACGCGCGCGTGCGGGCTCTGCTGGTACGAGACGAATTCCGGCGCCATCGGCCGGTGGCAGACCTCGCCGCAGAAGGCCGGCGAGTCCATGTACTCGACGCCGCGGTAGGCGGCAAGCGACACGATGACCACGTTGGCGATGGTCAGGCTGAAGACGATGACGGCCGTGGCCCGCTGACGCGGATTATTGAGGTCGAGGGTCGGCCAGCCCACCCTCGACGGCGGCAGCCCGGCCCGGCGCCGGCGCCGCTCGAGCCAGGCGCCGGCAGGGATGAGCGCGAGCCCGACGAGGAAGATCGCCGGCAGGACCAGGAAGAACAGGATCCCGATGTACGGGTTCGAGTGGAACCCGAACAGGTCCGCCAGGAAGACAACGAGGAACACGGAGGCGCTGACCGTCGTCAGCACCATCCCCGCAACCGAGACCGGGCTGCGAATCAGTCGAACGTCGCGCGCCATCCGTCGCCCGGCCCTACTTGCCCTTCAGCGTCGACAGGTACGCGACGAGCGCGTCGACGTCCTCCTTCGGCAGCGTGTACTGCCGCATGGCGGGTTTGCGCGTGGCGTTGGTCTTCGCCGTCATCCCCTTGGCGTCGGTGATCCACTCGCGGATCTCCTCGGGCTTGAGCTTGCTGCCCACGTCGTCGAGGGAACCCTTCGGGTTGCCCTTGCCGGCGATGGAATGGCACAGCGAGCACTTCTGAGCGGTGAAGACGGCCTGACCCTTGGTGGCGTCCTGGGCCGAGGCCGCGCTCGAGACGGCGAGCACGAGGAACGAGGCGAGAACGGGCAACAGAAGACGACGCATGCAGACCTCCTCAGAAGCTGCCAAAGGTTCAGCAAGCGGGCTGCCAGCGGTCAATGTGCGACAAATGCCCGCCAATCAGGACCGCGGCCGGACGCCGGGAAGCGGTCACCGCCGAAAATCCAGCGGTCCCCGGGGAATTATCGGCGGGAAGTGTGTCAGGGATGCGTCAAGTCCACGGCGAGGATCATCGGCTGGGCCCGCGTCGCGACGACCTCGTGCACGCGGTCCGGGTAACCGTCGCGGTGGAAGCGGACCTCGTGGGGACCGAGGGAGATGGACAGCGCGTCGACCGGCGTCCGGCCGATGGGCTTGCCGTCGATCCAGACGTCGGCCGCCGGCGTGCAGCGCAAGCTGAGCGAGGCGTGCGAGACGTCGCCCGGCACGTCGACCAGGGGGCCGGCAATCGCGCTGATGTGTCCGGCAAGCGTCTCCCCCGGCCGCCTGACCACGTCGGTCATGATCGTCCGCGCCTCGCCGGCCGTGCTGGGCCAGTGATCGATCGCGCGCGCGACGGTGAGCCCGAACGTGGGCATCAGGATACCCAGGGCCGCCCACCGCCAGAGTCGGGTGACGCCTTGTCCGCGGTCGCGTCCGCGCTTGCCGTCATGCAGTGTCCCCGGCATCGGTCGGGCCGCGCGGTGCGCCCCGCTGGGCGTCCGCGTGGCGGGCGGCGGGACGTAAGACACCGATGACGCCATCGGCTGGACTCCCAGGTCGTCGGCGGCGGGGCCGGATCCATCTCGCGCGTCGCGCTCGCCGGGGAACTGCGTGAATGACATAGGGGTACTCTTGTGAACATGCGCGAAGTGTGCCGGGACGGGCAGGCCTGTTCGCCGACGGTGCCAGCGCCCAGTCAAGTCTCATGCGCTCAGCAAGTTCGAGCCCTGGTCGAGACGCGCCGCGTCGAAGGGATGACCTTCGATTCGCCCTCGAAACTGCGCGCACCGCGACGATTCTGTAATAAGCTATCGGGAAGAAGCGGGCGCACCGCCAGTCCTGAAACCATCCGCAGTCGCCCGACGCCGGGATCCGAAGGTCCTCCACGAGTCATCAGTCCGCACGCCTCCACCAGAGCCCGGGCCCCTCAAGCGACTGACACCCTTGTGCTAGGCTACAGCGCGCCATGCATCCCGATCTCGAGCAGGCCATAGAGTTCCATCAGGCGATCGTCGCGGAAGGCAGCAAGGCCCTGGTCGGGTACGACACGGCCAAGGCGCTCGCCAACGTCGTCCTCTTGTCCGAGATTCCGACGACCTACGACAAGAAGGAGCAGCGCCAGGTGAACGCCGGGAACCTCCTGCTCCGCGGCGTTCCGGGCGTGGGCAAGACGTTCTTCGGCGTCATTCTCGCGGCGATCAGCAACGCCAAGTTCGTGCGGCTCCAGGGCCGCGCCGACCTGCAGCCGACCGAGGTCGTCGGCTTCCAGATGATCAACCCGGCGACGGGCGTGCTCATGACCGAGTTCGGCCCCCTCGCCTCGGCCGAGGTCATCCTGCTCGACGAGATCAACCGGATTCCGCTCAAGTCGCAGAGCGCGTTCCTCGAAGGGCTGCAGGACCGCACGGTGACCGTCGGAAACCAGACGTACGAGCTGCCCGCGTTCAGCTTCGCCATCGCGACAATGAACCCCGTGGAGCTCGGGCAGGGCACGTTCCCGCTGTCGGAGGCCGCGACCGATCGCTTCGCGATCATGGTGAACATCGGCTACCTGCCCCCCGAGGAGGAAGCCAAGCTCGTCAACTTCGACTTCAAACGCGTGCGGCTGAATCCGCTCATGCAGAAGGAGCGGATCATCGAGCTCCGCGCCGCGATCAACCGCGAGGTGTTCCTGCACGAGCGCCTCGGCCTCTACATCCAGCGGCTGGTGGCTGCGACGCGGCCGTACAACCCGGACACCGACTGGCACGTGCGGTCGCCGTCCGAGCTGGTCGAGCACGGCGTCGATCTCGGCGCGTCGCCCCGCGCGATCATCTGCTGGGGGCGCCTGGCGAAGGTCTGGGCCCTGCTCGCCCACCACCGCACCGAGGTCTACCCGGAGGACATCCAGGAGCTGGCGCCCTACGTGCTCACCCACCGCATCTGGCTCGGTCCGCACGCGGCCGCGCACGGGCTCACGCAGGAGTCGGTCATCCGCGACGTCATCGAGCGGGTTCCCGTTCCATGAGAACGCGCGAGATCTTCGACCGGGACGCGACGTCGGACGTCCCGCTCGTCAGCCTCTCGGACCTGTCGGAAGTCGAGCTCCTCATCCTGAAGCGCATGAAGGAATACACGATGGGTGAGCACGCGAGCCTCTTCCGGGGCTCGGGCTTCGACTTCGTGGGCCTGCGCGACTGGCAGGCCGGCGATCGCATGTCGCAGATCGACTGGCCGCAGTCGACGCTGACCAACTTCAGCCCGATGGTCGTGCGGGAGTTCGAGCAGCCGAGTACCGCGCCGGTCGTCGCCGTCGCCGATCGGTCGCTCTCGACGCGCTGCGGCAGCCACGGCGTGTCGATCGCGGCCGCCGTCGCGCGCGCGATCGGCACCGTGGGCCTCTCGGCGGTCTTCTTCCAGGACATGTTCGGCCTGATCAGCTTCGACGCCGGGTTCCGCCAGCTCCTCGCCGTGCGTCCGCGCATCGGCAAGAGCCAGGTCATCCACTGCCTCGACGCCTACACGACCGGCCGCGGCATGCTGGAAGTCAAGTCCGCGGACAGCCTCAGCATGTCCATCGCGGGATTCCTGCGGAAAACGTCGCTCGTGCCGGTGATCTCCGACTTCCTCTTCGACGATGCGTCGGAGGCGATTCGGGAGCTCTCGCTGGTCAACTCGACCCACGACGTCTTTCTGGTCCTCGTCGACAGTGCGTTCGCCTTCGATCTGCCGCCGGTCTCGGCGGGCTGGGTCGAGGCCTTCGACGTCGAGACGGGGCGTTCGCGCCTGGTCTCGCGCCGCACGCTGCGCGGCCTGGCCGAGCGGGCACGGCGCTGGCAGGCGGAGGTCGAGCAGACGGCGAAGGCGGACGGCCTCGACGTGCTCCGGCTCGGCTTGGACGAGGCGAAGAACGCGGTGTCAATCACGGAGTTCATCGCCGAGCGGCGGCTGCGCAAGCGTTAGCGGACGGGTGGGCTCGGCAGGTCGGACTGGCTCTGGCCCCGCTGGCAGTGAGGGACGCGAGCGCCTGCGGCCATGCGAGCCCGAGGACATGGGGATCCCAGGGCGAGCGTCGGCGTCAGTTCGCGGCGGGGGTGGGGCCCCGCCGCCAGTGAGGGACGCGAGCGCCTGCGACCATGCGAGCCCGAGGACATGGGGATCCGAGGGCAAGCGTCGGCGTCAGTTCGCGGCGGGGGTGGGGCCCCGCCGCCAGTGAGGGACGCGAGCGCCTGCGGCCATGCGAGCCAGAGGACATGGGGATCCCAGGGCGAGCGTCGGCGTCAGTTCGCGGCGGGGGTGGGGCCTCGCCGCCAGTGAGGGACGCGAGCGCCTGCGACCATGCGAGCCCGAGGACATGGGGATCCGAGGGCGAGCGTCGGCGTCAGTTCGCGGCGGGGGTGGAGCCCCGCCGCCAGTGAGGGACGCGAGCGCCTGCGGCCATGCGAGCCCGAGGACATGGGGATCCGAGGGCGAGCGTCGGCGTCAGTTCGCGGCGGGGGTGGGGCCTCGCCGCCAGTGAGGGACGCGAGCGCCTGCGGCCATGCGAGCCCGAGGACATGGGGATCCGAGGGCGAGCGTCGGCGTCAGTTCGCGGCGGGGGTGGGGCCCCGCCGCCAGTGATAGATATGACCATGACGATGATGCGGCGTGCAGCATGGTTGCTGGCGGGGGCGGCGCTCCTGGCGCCGCGGGTGGCGGCGGCGCAGGGCCGAGGCGGCCCGGCACCGGCGACTCCGCCCGGGGACACGGTGACGGTGGATCCGATCACGTGCTGGTGGCGAACGAGCACGCCCAGCATTCACGTCGGCGAGCGGTTCCAGGTCGTCCTCACCTGCTCGGTGGTCGACGCCGAGACGGTCACGGTGCTGCCCGACCAGTCCGGCCTCGAGCCGAGCGTGATCCAGTTCCCGCCCTTCGAGGTGCTCGGGGGGACGCACAACACCGACCTGCGCGCCGACGGGCACCGGTTCTTCCAGTACCCGGTACACGCTCCGGCTGATCAACGAGGCCGAGTTCGACGCGGACGTGCCGCTGCCGAACATCTCGCTCACCTACCGCGTGCGCAGCATGACGGGCGGCGAGGCCGTGGACAGCCGCGAGCACGAGTACGACCTGCCGCCGATGCACGTCCACGTCCAGTCGCTCGTGCCGCGCGACGCGAACAACATCCGGGACAGCGTCCACGAGACCTTCGCCGACGTCGAGGCCGTGTCGTTCCGCGCCGACGCGCTGGTGGTCGTCGGCGGCGTCTGCTTCGCCCTCGCGGCGGCATTCGTGCTGCTCGGCGGCGTCCGGCTGGCCCGCGGTGTCCGGCCGCAGGTCAAGGCGGCCGACCGCCTGCTGGCGGACCAGCGCGTGCTCGCCGGCGTCGCCGGCGAACTGACCGAGATCCGCCGCGCGCGGGATCAGGGCGGCTGGACCGACGAGCTCGCCGGCCGGGCGCTGGCGGCCCTCCGCATCGCGGCCGGATACGTGCTGGATCAGCGCGCCAGCCAGCAGCCCGCGCAGGCGGGTGCGGCGGCGCGTGAAGGCGCACTCTCGGTCGCCGGCGGCCGCCTGGGCGGCCGCACGATCGACGTGTCCGGCTCCGCGACGGCCGAGACGCTCGCCCGGGCCCTCAAGGCGCACGGGCCGGTCGCGCCCAGGCCCGGGCGCCTGCCCCTCATCGAATCGCTCCAGCACGCGTTCGCCGCCTTCAACGCCGCGCGGTACGGGCGCGGGGGCGAGCTGGACACCGAGAAACTGGACGAAGCGCTCAACGCGGGCGACGAGGCGGTCGCCGCCCTGCGCAAGGAGCACACGCCGGTCGCGCGGGCCATTCGCGCGATCACCTCGCGGCGACAGACGGAGGCGCGTTCATGAAGACCGTGTTCGGGCACTTCACGGCGGCCGTGCTGCTGGCCCTGGTCGGCTTCGCCTTCTGGACCGTGGGCCATGCGGAGCGCCGGATCGCCGAAACCGACCAGGAGTTGCTGACGCTGAACTTCCGCCCGGTCGAGTCCGACGCGGCCGCGCTCACCTCGGCCATCGCCCTCGCCGGCCGCACGCCCGTGCTCGGCAGCGATCTCACCGCCGCCGCCGCCCACGCGAAGGGGCTCGCGGGGTACTGGCTCGCGCGCTACCAGGAGCTGGAGCCGAAGCGCGACGCCGCCGGCTCGGTGGTCGAGACCGACCCCCGCCAGCTGCTGCTCTCGGCGGACGCCGCGTTCCGGACGGCGCAGGCGCAGAAGACGGACCGCGAGACGCTCGTGCACGCCTACGAGGGGATCATGACGGACTATGCCGACGTGCTCCGCCTCGACGGATCGAACATCGACGCCGCGTACAACTACGAGTACGTCGTCCGCCTTCGCGACGCCGCCGCCAAGCCCGCGCCCAAGGGCGCCAAGGAAGCGGCCCCGCCGAAGACGCCCACGCTGCACGGCGTGCCCGGCGGCCCGCCCCAGGACATCAACATGGGCGACTTCAAGAATCGTCGTGCCCAAGAGCATGCAGGAGCGGGAGCAACAGGAGGAGGTCGAGCCGGGCGGACAGACCGCCAGGCCCCGCCGCGGCTGAGCGTTCCTCATGGCAAGACTGCTGCCGCAGATCGACTTCGGCTCGCTCAGCTTCGAGCAGCCGCAGTACCTGTGGCTGCTCGCCGTCCCCGCCGTCCTGCTGATCCTGTGGACCTGGCAGGCCCGGCGGCGGTGGCGTGACGCGGCACGCTTCCGCGCCGAGCGCCGCCTGCCCGTGCGCGAGCGGATCCCGTTCTTCGGCGGCCTGCTCTTCTGGCTCTGCCTGATCCCCGCCGTCGCGTCCCTGGCTCTCGCCGTGGCGCGGCCGGTCGCGGCGGTCTCCTTCGTCCGGACGGCCGGCGTGGACCTGGTGATCCTGCAGGACGGGTCGGCGTCGATGCACACGCCCGACGTCCCGGGAAACCGCTGGCAGCGGTCGATGACGTTCCTCCGCGTGCTCGGCGACTCGCTGCGGTGGACGGACGACCGCGTCGCGATGGCCCTCTTCGCGCACATCGCCGCGCCCCAGATCCGCCTGACGAACGACCCCAACACCTACTTCTTCTTCCTCGATCACCTGAAGGAGTCGCCGTTCCCGCTCGACGACGACACGACGTGGGACACCAACATCGAGCTGGGCATCCACTGGGGCCTGCGCGTGATCGAGAAGGATCAGGGAGATCAACGGGCGCTCGCCCAACTCGAAGGGCTTCCTCCTGATCTCCGACGGGCAGTCGTGGAGCGGCGAGGTCGCGCACTCCCTGGCCGACGCCCGGCGCCAGGGCATCCCGGTCTATGTGGTCGGCGTCGGCACGACCGTGGGTGGCATCATCCCCGATGCGCCGCAGCCGTCGTGGATGCCGCCCAAGCCTCCATCCAACATCCACTCGTCGCTCGACCGCAAATCGCTGATGGCGATCGCCACGGCCGGCGGCGGCGAGTACTTCGAGCTGGATCGGCAGGGCGACCGGGAGATCGCGAACCAGGTGATCAGCAGCCTGCGCCGCCGATCCGGGACGCTCGGCCTGCAGTCGACGACAGAGCCGCTCTACTGGCGGTGTCTGGCCGCGGCCGGGGTCTTCATCGCGCTCGGCACGCTCCTGCTCCGGGAGCGCGGCGAGCTGTGGATCCAGCTCGCCGGTATCGCGGCGACGCTGGCCATCATCGGGACGCTCACGCGCTGACCGACAGCCCGGCCTGGCCGGCTGCGGGCACCACCGCCGCGCCGTCGCGGAACGTGACGACGCGCCCGGAGACCGGCGCCACCCGCTCGCCGGGCACGACGATGCCGCACAGATTCAGCGGATCGGCGGCCGAGACGGTGACGACCTGCCCCGCGTGCGGCTCGCGCCGCGCTGCGCGGAGCGATTCGACCGCCGACGCGAGCGCGAACTGCTCGCCCGCGAACCCGGCGACGAAACGCCCGCCGCGCAGCTCGCCGCGATCCTCCAGCCGACGCAGCGCCGCGACGAGCTCGCGCCAGCGGGGCACGGCCGATTCCCGCGCGAGTACCTCCCGGAACACGACGCCGTAGCGCCCCACCAGCACGCGGCACGCGGCCTCGACCGCCGCGCCGCGGCCGCCCGCCGGCGCGTCGACCCGCAGGAGCGCCCAGCGACCGGCGCTGTGCCGTGGCCGCGCCGAGCGCCCCTGACCGCGCCCGGCGCGGCGCCTGGGGTCGATGAGCGCCCGCAGGTTGTCGAAGCCGTCGGCCGTGACGAGTCCCGCCGCGACGAGCTCCCACAGGGCGCCCTCAATCTCGGCCTTCAGACGGCCGGTCGACCGCGCGATCTCCGCGAAGAAGGAGGCGCCCCGCCTGGTCAGCACGTCGACGACGTCACGGGCGGCGGGTCCGAGCGCGCGGCCGTCCTCGCCGGGCCCTGGCGGCAGCCAGTCGGCGTCCTCCCGCACGAAGAACGCGATTGGCGCCGCGCTGGTCGGCACGACCCGGCGCTCCCGCGGGCGCGCATCGTCGAGCGTGGCCGGATGCGGCGAGAGCCGGCCCCACCCGATCGAGCCGTCGAGGCAGACCTGGTCGAGCAATCCTGGCTCGTAGCCCGACACGCGGCGCGCGAGGATCTGGCCCTCCCAGGCGCTCGCGGGCGCCTCGAAGCCCTGGAGCTGCGCGATCACCCGCACCAGCCCGCGGGCGCCGACGAGCTGGGAGCCGGGGGCGACGTGCTGCCACTCGAACAGCCAGCGCATGAACTCGGCTGCGCTCACAGGCTCGAATCTCGCGGCGCAGGCGCCCGATGGTCAGCCGGTGAATCCGGGCGAGCAGCCGGCGGTCGCACCACTCCACGTCCGCGCGTGCCGCCGCGTCGCTGAACCGTCCGCGCAGCACCGCCCCCATGCCCTCGAGGCGAAGGAGCGTCGCGTCCACGTCGGCCACGGGCAGGCCCGTGAGCCCGGCCAGCGCCGGCGCGCCCGTCGGCCCCAGATGCTGCATCCACCCGGTCACCAGGGCGAGCCGTGCGTCCTCGGGCGTGGGATCGCCGCGCTCGACCGGCGGCAGGTCGCGGTCGAACCGCGCATCCGGAAAAAGGCGCGCGAACGTCCGCGCGCGCTCGGCGGGCACCCAGTAGCGCCGCCCCTCGACGACGGCGTGCGCGGCGCGCCCGTCGGCGACGAGCTCGGCGAAGTGGCCGCCCCATCGATCGAGGCTCGACGCGACGGCGGGGACCTCGGGGAGCGCGACGAGGCTCGACAGCGCGTCGTGCAGCTCGTCCGCGTTCCGGACGTCGGGCCACGCCTGTGCGCACACCTCGGCGATCGCCGCCGGGTCGAGTCGTCCGATCTCGTCGAGGACCGATCCGGGCAGCACCCGGCGCATCTCCACCGCCCGCGCCCGGCGCTCCTCGAGGGGCGCATCGTCCAGGTACGCGAACGGGTTGGCGTTGAGGATCTCGTGCGAGAAGGCGGACGGCGTCGTGGTGTCGGCGGCCACCACGCGAATCCGGCCATCGCCGATCCGCGCCAGCACGTCCTTCAGGCCCTCGACGTCGAGCGCGTCGGTCAACGCGTCGTGCATCACCTCGCGCACGAGCGGGTGATCGGGGATGCGCAGGTCGCCTTCGAGGTTCTCCGGGCACGCGGCCGCGTCGGGAAACACGGCCGCGAGCAGATCGTCCGCCCGCATGCGCTGGATGTTCGGCGGGACGCGGCGTCCGCCCTGGAAGCGCAGGAGCACCAGCGCCCGCGAGGCGTCCCAGCGCCAGCGGGCGGCGAAGATCGGCGAGGCGAGAACCGCCTGTTCCAGCACGCGGGTGACCGAGACGGGCGAGAGGAACGTGAACACGTCGCCGAGCGGAAAGCTGTGCTGCTCGGCGAGCGAGATGTTCAGGCCGTTGTCGGTGGCCGCGGCCTGCAGCTCGAGATTGAACGAGCGGCAGAAGCGCTTGCGCAGCGCCAGGCCCCAGGCCTTGTTGATCCGTCCGCCGAACGGCGCGTGGATGACGAGCTGCATCCCCCCGGCCTCGTCGAAGAACCGCTCGGCGACGACCGTCTCGAGCGTCGGCACGACGCCGAGCACCGCCCGGCCCTCGACGATGTAGGAGACGAGATCGACGGCGCCGCCCCGATCGAGGCCGGCCTCCCGCTCCAACCACTGGATGGCCTCGCGCGCGGACGGCGCGTCGGCGAGCCCGGGCAAGGGCTCGAGGCCCGCGGTCATCCGGTCGACGACCGCCCGCAGGTCCGCGACCTGGGCCGAGAGCTCGAGCGTGCGCGCGGGCGCTTCCCCGAGCCAGAACGGGATATTGGGCGAGGCGCCGCGGGCGTCCTCGACGAGGACCTTTCCCGCCTGGACGCGACGGATGCGCCAGGACGTGTTGCCGAGCAGCATGATGTCGCCGCGCATGCTCTCGACGGCGAAGTCCTCGTCCACCGTGCCGACCACCACGCCGTCCGGCTCCGCGACGACCGTGTAGAGCGCGGCGTCCGGGATCGCGCCCCCGCCGGTGATGGCGGCCAGCCGCGCCCCGCGGCGGCCGCGCAGGCGTCCGTTCACGCGGTCGTGGTGCAGATAGGTGCCGTAGCGGCCGCGCCGGACGCTGATGCCCTCGGCGAGCATCGCGACGATCTCGTCGAAGCGCTCCCGCGCCAGCCGGCGGTACGGGTAGGCGCGCCGGACGAGCGCGAACAGCTCGTCCTCGTGCCAGTCGTCGGCGGCGCAGGCCGCGACGATCTGCTGCGCGAGAATGTCCAGCGGCTCGTCGCAGACGGCGAGCGCGTCCAGATCGCCGCTCCGCATGGCGCGCACCAGTGCGGCGCACTCGACGAGCTCGTCGCGCGTGGTCGGGAAGAACCGCCCCCTGGGGATCGCGCCGTGCCAGTGCCCCGCCCGGCCCACGCGCTGCCAGGCGACGGCAATCGATCGCGGCGAGCCGATCAGGCAGACCAGATCGATCGATCCGATGTCGATGCCGAGCTCGAGCGACGCGGTGGCGACGAGAACCCGGATCCGGCCGGCCTTGAGCCGCTCCTCGGCCTCCAGCCGCAGGCGGCGCGACAGGCTCCCGTGATGCGCGGCGACCGCGTCGGCACCGAGCCGCTCGGCGAGCTGATGCGCGAGGCGCTCGGCCATCCGCCGTGTGTTCACGAAGACGAGGGTCGAGCGGTGCTCGCCGGCCAGCGTCGCCAGGCGCGCGTACGCGTCGTCCCACACCTCGTGCGTGGCGATCGGGCCCAGCGCCTGCGGCGGCGTCTCGACGGCGATGTCCAGCGGGCGCTGATGGCCGATCTGCACGATCGCCGGGAGCGGACGGTCCGCGCCGCCGAGGAAGCCCGCCACGACGTCGATCGGCCGCTGGGTGGCGGACAGGCCGATCCGCTGCGGCGGCCGACCCGCGAGCGCGTCGAGCCGCTCGAGCGACAGGGCGAGGTGGGCGCCGCGCTTGTCGTCGGCCACCGCGTGAATCTCGTCGACGATGACCGTCTCCACCCCGCGGAGCGTCTCGCGGCTGCGCGACGCGGTGAGGAGGATGTAGAGGGACTCCGGCGTCGTGACCAGAATGTGCGGCGGGTGGGCGAGCATCGCGCGCCGCTCGTGTGCGAGCGTGTCACCCGTGCGCACCGCGGCCCGAATCGCCGGCATCGCCATGCCCCGCGCCTGCGCGAGCGCCAGAATCTCGCCGAGCGGCGCCTCGAGATTCCGGTGGATGTCGTTGCCGAGCGCCTTGAGCGGCGAGATGTAGACGACCTCAGTCCGATCCTCGAGGCCGCCGGCAAGCGCCTTTCGCACCAATTGATCGATGCAGAACAGAAACGCGGCGAGCGTCTTGCCCGAGCCGGTGGGCGCGGAGATGAGGGTCGGCCGTCCGGTCCGGATCGACGGCCAGCCCAGCGTCTGGGGCTCGGTCGCCTCGCCGAACCGGCCGGCGAACCAGTCGCGCACGAGCGGGTGCGCCCAGGCGAGCGCCGACGGCGTCTCGGGGTCGACGGTGGACATGGTCATGGACGGGACGGACCTCCAGAATACCCGATGGCACGAGTCCCGGCGCTCGCGCCTGCGACGCCTGATGGATACTAGGGCGCAGATGTCACGTCGAGCCGGATTTGCCGCCGTCCTGGCCGCCTGCACAGCCCTCGGCCTGATCACGCTCGCGGCGCAGAGCCGCCTGCCGGGCATGCCGGGTTACGACGAGTACACCCGGCTCGCGCGGGCGATCCCGGCCTCCTGGACGAGCGGCGCGCGCACCGCGACCTGGGACGCCGACAGCCGCTCGTTCACTTATCGCGCCGGGGACCGCGTCTACCGGTTCGACGTCGAGAGCGGCCGCGCGACCGAGATCGAGCGGCCGGCGCCGAGCCGCCCGCCGGGAGCGCTGCCGCCGCCCGCCCGCGGCCGGCAGTACGAGTCGGCCACCTCGCCCGACGGACGGGAGACCGCCTTCTATCGCGATCGCAACCTCTGGCTGCGCGACGAGTCCAGCGAGCGCCCGATCACGACCGACGGGAGCGAGGAAACGCGGATCAAGTCCGGCACGGCGAGCTGGGTGTACGGCGAGGAGCTCGATCAACCGACGGCGATCTGGTGGTCGCCCGACAGCCGCCGGGTCGCCTTCTACCGGTTCGACGAACGCGCCGTGTCCGACTATTACGTGCCGCTCCACCAAACCGCCCTCCTGGACACCATCGACCGCGAGGCCTATCCCACGGCCGGCTCGCCGAACCCGGTGGTCGATCTCATGATCTACGACGTGGCGACGGGCCGCACGGTCCGGCTGGACGCCAGGAACGGCGGGCCCTCCGATGGCGACGTGGTCGGGTACTACCTCTATCACGTGCGCTGGTCTCCGGACGGGAGCGAGCTGCTGTTCGATCGCACCAACCGCCGTCAGAACGTCATGGAGCTCGCGGCCGCGAATCCGGAGACAGGGGCGTGCCGCACGATCATTCGCGAGTCGTGGCCGGCGAGCTGGACCGAGAATCATCCACCGATGTACTTCCTGGCCGACGGCCACCGATTCGTCTGGAGGTCGGAGCGGAACGGCTGGGCCAATCTGTATCTCTACGACCTCTCGGGGCGTCTGATCGCGCCCCTCACGCGGTCGACGTCGTTCGATGCCGGCGATCTCGTGCGCATCGACGAGGCACACGGGCGCCTCTTCTACCTCGCGCGCGACGGCGACAACTACATGAAACGCCAACTGCACCGCGTCGATCTCGACGGCAGGCACGACGTGCGGCTGACCGACGCCGCCTTCGATCACGAGGTCGGCCACTGCGAGCCCAACGCGGTGCCGGTGCCGCGGACCGACCCGCGGGGGCCCTGCGGCATCTCGCCCGACGGCCGCTACTTCGTCGACGTGTACGAGACGCACGACGTACCGCCGTCCACGCGGGTTGCGAACGCCAGGACCGGGCGGACCGTGGCGCCGGTCGCCTCCGGGGACGCCAGCGGTCTGGCCGCGCTCGACGTCCGTCCGACCGAGATGTTCACATTCCGGTCTGCCGACGGCGTGACCACGCTGCAGGGGCTCCTTCGCTTCCCGCCGCACTTCGATCCGTCGCGGAGATATCCGCTCCTGCTCGACGTGTACGCCGGCCCGGAACTGGACGACCTGACGGCCGACGAGTCGTTCACGCCCCCGAGCGCGACCACGGCCTTCGGCTTCCTGATCGCGACGATGAGCACGCGCGGCGCGCCGGGCCTGGGCAAGCGGACGCACGACGAGCTCTATCTGAAGCTCGGGCGCACCGAGATCGACGACCTCGCGGCGGGCGTCAAGGCCCTGGACGCACGGCCCTACGTCGACGCGTCCCGGGTGGGGATCTACGGCACGTCCTACGGCGGATACGCGGCCCTGCTCGCCGTCCTTCGCTACCCGGATCTCTTCGACGCCGCGTCGGCGTCCTCCCCCGTGACGGCCTGGCAGAACTACGACACGATCTACACGGAGCGCTACATGTGGACGCCGCAGGGCAACCGCGACGGCTACACGGCCGGGAGCGCGCTGACCTACGCCGCGAGCCTCCGGCATCCGCTGCTGCTCTACTACGGCACGGCCGACAACAACGTCCACCCGTCGAACACGCTGCAGCTCGTGCAGGCGCTGCAGGACGCCGGCCGCAGCTACGACCTGCAGGTCGGTCCCGACCTGGGACACTCGGGTGTCGACAGGGACCGGATGCTCGAGTTCTTCATCGACGCCCTCGGGGAAAAGCGGTGAAGAGCGGGATAGGCGTCGGGCTCTGGGCTCTCGGCTCTCGGGCAGATCACGACTGCAACGGAACAGCGTCGCGGGCCGAGAGCCGGAAGCCCAGAGCCGAGAGCCGGAAGCCCGGAGCCCGAGAGGAGACGCCATGATGCGATCCACCACGACGACGCTTGCGGCCGCCGTCCTGTTCGCGGCCACCGGCGCCGCGGCGCAGTCGCCGGCTCCCGACGGCGCGGCGCTCTTCCAGACGCACTGCGCCACGTGCCACAACGGCGACGCGGCGTCACGGGCGCCCACGCCCGACGCGCTGCGCGGACTCGCGCCGACGGCGATCGTCCAGGCCCTCACCGACGGGGCGATGCGCTATCAGGGGTATTCCCTCAGCGGCGCCGAGCGCCGGGCGATTGCCGAAGCCCTCACCGGCAGACCGCTCGAAGGCGACCCCGTGGGCGACACGCAGGGGCGCTGCGCCTCGAACCCGTCGCTCTCCGACCCGCTCTCCGGACCGCGCTGGATTGGCTGGAGCCCGACGGCGGCGAACACGCACTTCCAGCCCGGCGACGCCGCCGGACTCACGGCTGCCGACGTCCCGCACCTGACGCTCAAGTGGGCGTTCGGCTTCCCCGACACCACGTCGGCCTGGTCGCAGCCGACGGTGGCCGCCGGCCGCGTCTTCGTCGGCAGCCAGGCGGGCTACGTCTACTCGCTCGATGCGGCCACGGGATGCAGCTACTGGACCTACACCGCGAAGGCCGGCGTGCGGTCCGCGCTCTCGATTCGGAGGGCTCCCGTCGGGCGGCTACGCCGCGTACTTCTCCGACATGACTGGCAACGTGTACGCCATCGATGCCGCCACCGGGCGCGAGATCTGGACGACGCACGTCGAGGACCACCCGCTCGTCCGCCTCACGGGGTCGCCGACGCTGTACGACGGCCGCCTCTACGTCCCCGTCTCGTCCTACGAGGAGAGCCAGTCGCTCGGCGGCACGCCGGGCTACGTCTGCTGCACGTTCCGCGGCAGCCTCGTCGCCCTCGACGCGGCCACGGGGCGGCAGATCTGGAAGTCGTACATGATTCCCGGCGAGCCGGCGCGTACGACGCTCCCCGACGGCACGGCGGTCTTCGGTCCGGCGGGCGGCGCCATCTGGGCCGCGCCGACAATCGATCCCAGGCGCCGCGCGATCTATCTCGGCGTCGGCAACAGCTACAGCGGACCGCAGGCCGAAACGACCGACGCCGTCGTCGCGTTGGATCTCGACACCGGACGCGTCCGCTGGGCGCAGCCCGTCACGCCCGACGACCTGTACGGCTGCCGCCCGGGCATGCCCAACTGCAACCCGACGCGCGGACCGGACTACGACTTCGGATCGTCGCCGGCGCTCGTCACGACCGCCGACGGGAAGGACCTCATCGTCATCGGCCAGAAATCGGGTGTCGCCTACGCAATGGACCCGGACCGGAACGGCGCCGTGATCTGGCAGTACGCGGCCGGCCGCGGCAGCGCGCTCGGCGGCATCGAATGGGGCCTGGCGACCGACGGCGCGCACGCGTACATCCCCGTGTCGGACATCGTCCTCCCGGATCCCGGCGGCCTGCACGCCGTCGACCTGAAGACCGGCGCGCGCGCGTGGTTCACCCCGCCGCCGCCGCTGCTCTGCGGGGCAGCCAGGCGCGGATGCAACGGCGCGCAGTCGGCGGCGGTCACCGTGATTCCGGGCGTCGTGTTCTCGGGTTCGAACGACGGCGGGCTCCGCGCCTACGCAGCGAAGGACGGCGTCGTGATCTGGACCTTCGATACGAACCGCACGTTCCGGACGGTGAACGGCGTGGAGGCCAACGGCGGATCGATCATCGGGCCGGCGCCCACCGTGGCCGGGGGCATGCTCTTCGCGAACTCCGGCTACGGCGCCTTCGGGAGCCGGTACGGGAACGTTCTCCTCGCCTTCGGCGTGGACCGGGCACAGGAGGGCGCTACGCCACCGTCACCTTGACCCTGGTGCTGCCCGTCAGCTCGCCGTCGCTCGCGTCGAGCTCGATTTCGTAGGTGCCGGCCGCGCTGAAGGTCGCCGTGGTGCGCGCGCTGGCCGCGTCGGCGAACTTCACGTCGCCGGGCCCGCTCAGCTTCTTCCACGTCGTGGTGATCTTGTGGTTCGGGCGCGGCAGGTCGTCGTCGCGAACCGACCCGTTCAGCTCGACTTTCGCGCCGACCTTCGTCTTCACGGCGGGCTCCGAGGACCCCGGCGCCGGGCTGGCGCTGGACGCGGCAGGCGCTTCGGCCCGGCCACCGCCGCGCCCGTCCCGTCCGCGACCGTCGCCCTCGTTGCGCCGGTCGCGGTCGCGCTCCATCCGCCGATCGCGCGCGTCGAAGCCTTCCGTGAAGGACACGACCGGCGCCCGGTTGGCGCACTGCATCCTGGGCGCCCTGGGCTCGTCGAGCCCGCCGACGGCCAGCTCGCGCTGCTGGTCCTGGAGCTCGTAGAGCGGATCGAGGATGTGCGTCGACGTCTCGTTGGTCTTTCCCGCGTACTTCACGACCCACTGGAGGGTGCCGTCGAAGTCGGGCGGCACGACGATCACGCAGGCGGAGCGATGGCGTCCCGTGAGAAAGGTGATCGGCTGGTTCCTGTCGGCGGGGGCGGGCGTGAAGCTGTTGTCCGGCCCGGGCTGGATCGTCACGTCGGCGCTGTTCATGTTGAAGTAGCCGAACGACAACGTCCTGGTGCCGTCCGGATTCTTCACGAAGCCCTCGTACTGCAGGTAAATGGGATCCGCCGACTGGGCTGCGACCTGCTGCACGAGCGCGCCCGCCGACGCGAGCGCGACCGCCGCCAGGAGGCCGGCGGAGAATTGACCCTTCATCGTGGTTCTTCCTCCTCAGTCCGCGCGCCGTGTCTCTGAATCTGAAGACGCCCGCTACTTCCGTTTGGCCGTCCAGGTGCCCGACCCGAGCCCGCCGAGGTCGACGTCCCCCTTCATCGCGTCGTTGCTTTCGATCGTGCCCTTGTAGGTCACGGTCAGCGCCGTGCCCTGCACCTCCGCCTTGATGACGATCTCGATGTTCTGTCCGTCGACGGTGCCCGTCAGGTCCTGCTCGCCGAAGGTCTCCGACGAGTAGTGTCCCGTCAGGCTGGTCCCCTTCTGGTCCAGCGTGACGGTCGGCTCGCCCGAGCCGGCCCCGGTCTGGACCGAGAACGTCCACGTGCCGCTGACATCGACCTTCGAGCCCTGGGCGCGCACGGTCGACTGCGCGACGCCGCACGCGACCGCGATCACCGACGCCGCCACCGCCACGCGCCTCGCCATCGTCTTCATACGCTCCTCCTTCGATGGCCCGACGTCCCGCCGCGGCCGCCAGCCGCGGGGAACCCGGGTCCGGACATTATGGTCACGGAATGTCACGCCCCCAAGGACGGAATGGCCTCGGGGCTTCGGGCGGTCGCATCGAGGCGGCCGGACGTCAGGCGGCCGCCAGCACCTCGCTCACCTGGGTGAGCAGCCAGTCCACCTCCTCGTCGGTGACGACGTACGGCGGCATTAGATAGAGGATGTTGCCGAGCGGTCGGAGCAGGGCGCCGCGCTCGAGGAACGCCGCGGACAGGCGCGGCCCGAGGGTATCCAGGTAGCCGCCCGCCGCGCGCGTCCGTTTGTCCGAGACCAGCTCCACGATCCCCACGCCGCCGATGACCCGCACGTCGCCGACCAGGGGAAGCCGGGCGAGCGGCGCGAGCCCCGCGCGCAGCTGGGCCTCGAGACGTCCGATCCGTGCGAGCACCTCGCCGCCCCGGAACAGATCGAGGCTGGCGCGCGCCACGGCACACCCGAGCGCGTTCGCCGTGAACGAGTGCCCGTGAAACAGCGTCCGCGATCGATCCTCGCTCAGGAAGGCCTCGTAGACGGCGTCGGTCGCGACGGTCGCGCTGAGCGGCATGTAGCCGGCCGTCAGTCCCTTCGACAGGCAGATGATGTCGGGCGAGACGCCGGCGTGCTCGCACGCGAACATGCGCCCGGTGCGTCCGAACCCGGTCAGCACCTCGTCGGCGATGAAGAGCGTGCCGTACGCGTCACAGAGCCGGCGCACGCCGGCGAGGAACTCGGCCGGCCACGTGATCATCCCGCCCGCGGCCTGCAGCATCGGCTCGGCGATGACGGCCGCAAGGCGCCCGGCACCTCGCTCGAGGGTCGCCTCGAGGCTGCCGAGACAGTCGATCCGGCACGTCGCCCGCTCGAGCCCGAGCGGGCACCGGTAGCAGTACGGGGACTCGGCGCGCTCGACGGGGAACAGGAGCGGCGCGAAGGCGCGCGTGAACAGCGAGTCCTCGCTAACCGCCATCGCACCCACGGTGTCACCGTGGTAGGCGTGGCGGAAGGCGACGAAGCGGGTCCGGTCCGGCTCACCGCGGTTCTGCCAGTACCTGGATCGCCATCTTGAGCGCGACCTCGACGGCGGTCGAGCCGTTGTCGGAGTAGAACACGCGCGTCAGGCCGTCGGGCAGCACCGCCACGAGGCGCTCGGCGAGATCGACTGCCGGCTGGTGGGTGCACCCGGCGAAGATCACGTGCTCCAGCTGGTCGGCCTGGGCGGCGAGCGCACGATTGAGCGCCGGATGCGAGTGTCCGAAGATGTTCACCCACCAGGAGGACGTCGCGTCCATCAGGCGACGGCCATCGTCGGTGTAGAGGTAGACGCCTTCGCCGCGTACGATCGGCAGCGGCGCCGGCGCCGTCTGCATCTGCGTGTAGGGATGCCAGAGGACCGCGCGGTCTCTTGCGACGAGATTCTCGGGGGGCACTGGGGTCTGGGGGCTCGGGGTTCTCAAGGTTCTGGGGGTTCTCAAGGTTCTCGATTCGGTTCTCCGGGGTCTCGAGACGCGGTTTCCCGAAGCGCCGGCAGCAGCCGGCCCTCCGGGTCGAGTTGGGCCGAGGCCCACGACTCGAGCGTCTCCGGCGCGAGCTCGGCGAAGCGCGGCAGCTCGCCGAGCACGAGCGCGCCGCCATAGCGCTCGATCGCGGTCCGGTTCTCGGCATCGGGAGGACCCACCAGCACCACACCGGCGACGGTCAGCGACCGGCGCCGCAGGGCCTCGAGCGTCAGCAGCGTGTGGTTGATCGTCCCGAGCGTGCTGCGCGCGGCGACGACGATCGGCAGACCGAGAGCCACCATGAGGTCGGCCATCGTCTCGGACTCGTTGATCGGCACGATCACGCCGCCGGCCCCTTCGACGATCCAGGCCGCGGCACTCGCACCCGATGCGACGACGTCGACGAGCGGCTCGAGCGCGATCCTCACGCCGCTGAGGCGGGCGGCCAGGTGCGGCGAGACCGGGCGCGGCAGGCGCACGCCGGACCGCCGCACCTCGTCGGCGCCACAGCGGCTCAGGCGCGCCACCTCCTCGGTGTCATCGTCCTGCTCGATGCCCGTCTGCACCGGCTTCCAGTAGCGCACGGGAAGCTCGCGGCGGTAGCGCGCCAGGAGGGCCGCCGACACCACGGTCTTCCCCACTCCGGTGTCCGTGCCGGTGACGAAGACGCCGCGTGCCGTCATGCGCGAACACCCGGGAGCCGCGACAGGGCCTCGGCGAACTGGTCCACCACGGCGTCGGTCAGGCCGACGTTCACCGACACGCGGAGGCGCGCGGTCCCCGGCGGCACGCTCGGCGGACGGATGGCGCGCACGTCGAAGCCGAGTGCCTGCATGGCTGCCGCGGTCTCCACGGCGCGCCGGTTGTCGCCGATCACGACGGGCACGATCTGCGTCCGGTCCTCGGGGACCTCCAGGCCCGCCTCGCGAAGCCGCGACCGCAGCCGCGCGGCGAGCCGGGCCAGGCGCTCGCGTCGCTCGGGCTCCTCCCCCACGACGTCGAGGCTCGCGTCGAGCGCGGCGGCCAGCGCCGGAGGCGGCGCCGTCGAGAACACGAACGGCCGCGCGCGCTGAACGAGGTACTCGATCGCGAGCGCCGACCCGGCCACGAACGCGCCGCTCACGCCGAGCGCCTTCCCGGCGGTATTGATCGACAGCAGGACCGGCGATTCGTCTCCCCCGGCCCCGAGGCCCGCCGCCTCGAGAAGCCCGCTTCCGCGCGCGCCGTAGAGGCCGACGGCGTGTGCCTCGTCGACGACGAGCGAGGCGCCGCCGGTCGCGGCGAGCGCCGCGTACTCGGCGAGCGGCGCCACGTCGCCGTCCATGCTGAACAGGGACTCGGTGACGATGAACACGTGACCATCGCCGTCGTGCCGGCCGAGCAGGCGTGCGGCCGCCCCGACGTCGGCGTGCGGAAACACGACGCACCGCGCGCGGGAGAGACGGATGCCGTCGATGAGGCTGGCGTGGTTGCGCTCGTCGGAGAGGATCAGGTCTCCGCGCTCGGCGATCGTGGAGAGCACGGCGAGATTGGCCTGATAGCCGCTGCCGAAGTACAGCGCGCGCTCGGTTCCCTTGAAGGCCGCGAACCGGCGCTCGACCGCCGCCACCGACTCCCGCTCGCCGCGCAGCAGGCGCGACCCGGTGCTCCCGCAGCCCTCGCGCGCCAGCGCGGCGATCGTGCGCGCCACGACGCGCGGGTCCGCGGACAGCTTGAGGTAGTCGTTCGACGAGAAGTCGGCGCCGCGGGGCGGGCTCAGCGTGCGGATCAGCCCGTCGGCGCGCAACGCGTCCAGCCGGGCGCGGAGGCGCCGCGACAGGGTGGTGGTCGTCAACATCGCGTCTAGCGCCGGGGGCCCGCAGCCTCGTCGATTCCCGGGGGCCGGGGAGCTCCCGAGAGGTCGGCGGTGCCCGTGGCCTGGCGTTCCGCGTCTGCCTGGGTGGGGCCGGCGGCCTGGTCGGCGCCGGGCGCCTCGTCCCGGGTGACCTCGCGCTCGACCTCCAGCGTGCAGTCGCCGATGAGCGCCGCGAGGGCCCCGACGGCCGCCAGAATCGGCGCGAAGACGGCGCCGATGACGCCGACCGTCAGCGGAAACTCGACAATCGACCGGCCTTCGTGCTTGATGACGACGCGCCTGACGTTGGCTTCGCGCAGCAACCGTGACATCGCCTCGACGAGCTGCGCGCTGGTGACCTTGAACGTTTCCTTGAAAGTCTCTGCCATGAGCGGCTCCGTACGCGTACCACTATACCTGCCCCGCCGGTCATCCTTTTTTCTCGGGATTCCCGGACGTCCGCGCTGGCGGGCGAGTCGAAGGGCAGACTAGAATCGAGGCTATGTTCGGGGGGCTCTTCCGGTTCCTGTTCAAGTTTCGACCCGTCCTCTTCGAACAGGGCAGCCTCGCCTTCGGCGCGTCGCGGCCGATGCTCGTCGCGGTGGCCGTGGCGGGCGTCGTCGCGCTCGTCGCGCTCGCCACCTACGGGCTGGTGTCGACGACGAGCCGTCGCGACCGCGCGGTGCTCGTCGCGCTGCGTCTCGTCGTGCTCGCGGCGTTCTTCTTCTGTCTCGCGCGCCCGCTGCTCGTGCTGCGCGCGGCCGTGCCGCAGCAGAACTTCCTGGGCGTGCTGCTCGACAACTCGCGCAGCATGCAGATCGCCGACCAGCAGGGCCAGCCGCGCAGCGCCTTCGTCACGCAGGACTTCGGCCCGAAGGGCGCCCTCGCCACCGCGCTCTCCAAGCGCTTCGTGCTCCGCGACTTCGGCTTCTCCTCCTCGGTCGATCGCGTCGGCTCGGCGGCCGACCTGCACTACGACGGCCCCTCGACGCGCCTGGCCCCCGCCCTCGATCGGGCGCGCGACGAACTGGGCGGCCTGCCCCTCGCGGGCCTCGTCGTGGTCAGCGACGGGGCCGACACGACGGACGAGTCGTTCGACAAGACCCTGGCCAGCCTCAAGGCGCGGTCGATTCCCGTCTTCACCGTCGGGCTCGGTGAGACGCGGTTCGCCCACGACATCCAGGTGACGCGGGTCGAGGCGCCCCGCGTGGCGCTCAAGGGCACCGCGCTCGTCGTCAACGTCATGCTGACGCAGAACGGCTACGCGGGCCGCACCGTGCCGCTCACCGTCGAGGACAACGGCCGCATCGTCGCCTCCCAGAACGTGACGCTGCCGCCCGACGGCGAGTCCACCACGGTCCAGATGCACTTCACGGCGAGCGACGCCGGCGCCCGCACGCTCACCTTCCGCGTGCCGGCGCAGCCCGACGAGCAGGTGACGCAGAACAACGCCCGCAACGCGCTCGTGGAGGTGCGCGACGCCAAGGAGAAAGTGCTCTACTTCGAGGGCGAGCCCCGGTCGGAGATCAAGTTCGTCCGCATGGCCGTCGAGGACGACCAGAACCTGCAGCTCGTCACGCTCATGCGCACGGCGGAGAACAAGTACTGGCGCGGCGGCGTCGACAGCCCGGACGAGCTCGCCGACGCCTTTCCCAAGACGCGCGAGGAGCTCTTCAAGTACCGCGCGATCATCCTCGGCAGCGTGGAGGCCGGCGCTTTCAGCGCCGAGCAGCAGCGGATGCTCGCGGACTTCGTCAGCCGCCGAGGCGGCGGCTTCATGATGATGGGTGGGCGCCGTGCGTTCGCCGAGGGCGGCTGGGCCGGCACGCCGGTGGCCGAGGCGCTGCCGGTCGACATCGACTCCCCTGGCGGACACTCCGGGCCTTACCTCGACCGCCTCGCGATCCGTCCGACCCACGCGGGCGAACTCTCGCCCGTCACCCAGCTCGCCGACACCGAGCAGGCGTCGTCGGCTCGCTGGAAGACGCTGCCGATGCTCAGCTCGGTCAACCGCATCGGGGACGCCAAGCCGGGCGCGACGGTCCTGCTCACGGGGACCGACGAGCACGGCGGCGAGCAGATCGTGCTCGCCACCCAGCGCTACGGCCGCGGGCGCACGATGGCGTTCCCCGTCCAGGATTCGTGGGTCTGGCAGATGGACGCGTCCATCCCGCTCGAGGACATGACCCACGAGACGCTCTGGCGGCGGCTGATGCGCTGGCTGGTGGAGGGCGTGCCCGGTCCGGTCACCGTGACCACGCGCGAGGACCACGTCGACCCGGGCGATCCGATCGAGATCTCGGCCGACGTCATGGATGGCGAGTACCTCGGCGTCAACGACGGCACGGTGGTGGCGCACCTCACTTCGCCCTCGGGCAAGAAGGCCGACGTGCCGATGGAGTGGACCATCCAGCAGGACGGCCAATACCGGGCCAGCTACGTGCCCGACGAGCAGGGGATGTACACCGTCACCGTGGACGCGACGCGCGCCGGCGGGCCGCAGGCCAAGACGCTCGGATCCGACACCGTCCACGTGCAGGTCGCCCCGTCCGACGGCGAGTACTTCGACGCGGCCCTGCGCGAGTCGCTCCTCAAGCGCCTGGCGGACGAGACCGGCGGGCACTATTACACCGCGGCCGACGTCGCCAGCCTGCCCGAGGCCATCGGCTACAGCGGTCGCGGGGTCACCGTGGTCGAGGATCACGACCTCTGGGACATGCCGGCCGTCCTCCTGCTGCTGCTCATCGCCATCAGCGCCGAGTGGGCGTACCGCCGGAAGCGGGGGCTGGCGTGATACGGGTGCCGGGTGGCTGGGGTCGGGAGCCGGACGCGCGTGCCGGGTCCGGGATGGCGCGGGCGCGGGCCATGAGCTGGGCGCTGGGTGCGGCGCTCGTGCTGCTGCCGGCCAGCGCCTTCGCGCAGCAGACGCACCTGGTGATCGTCACCGGTGTCGAGGGGGCGCCCGAGTACACCGAGCAGTTCCACAAGTGGGCGTCGGCCCTCGTCGACGTGGCCAGGGCCGACGACGCACAGGCGGACGTGATCTATCTGGCGGACAGCCCGCAGACGGATCCCAAGCGCATCACGGGGCGCTCGACCCGCGACGGCATCCGGAAGGCGCTCGCCGACCTCGCCGGGCGGGTGCACCCCGACGACGAGGTCGTCATCGTCCTCTTCGGCCACGGCAGCTTCGACGGGAGCGAGGCGGCCTTCAACCTCCCGGGGCCCGATCTCACCGCCGAGGACTGGGCGCACGAGCTCGCGCGCTTCAAAGCGCAGCACGTCGCGCTGGTCGACACGACGGCCTCGAGCGGCGCCTTCCTCGAGCCGCTCGCCGGCGCCGGCCGCGCGATCGTCACCGCCACGCAGACCGGCGGCGAGCGCAACGAGACGATCTTCCCGCAGTACTTCGTCGAGGCGTTCACGGCCGAGGGCGCGGACAAGAACCGCGACGGACGCGTGTCGCTGTCCGAGGCCTTCGACTACGCGAAGAACCGGACGGAGGAGGCGTACAAGCGCCAGGGCACGATCCTCACCGAGCACGCGGTCCTGCAGGACGGCGCGAACGGACAGCTCGCGACGGCGATGTTCCTCACGGCCGACCACGCGCGCGCCGCCGCGATCGAGGCGGTGAAGGACCCGGCGCTCCGCCAGCTGCTCGAGGAGCAGAAGGCGCTCGAGGACAAGGTCGAGGGGCTCAAGCTGCTCAAATCGAGCATGCCGGCCGACGAGTACGAACGCCAGCTGCAAGAGCTGCTGACGCAGCTGGCGCTCAAGACGCGGGACGTGCAGCAGCACCAAAAGTAAGCACCCTCAACGAAAGGATCCTTTCGTGGACTCTCTCGACGCGCGGAACCTGAACGCCGACCTCAACGCGCCCGACGACGTCGCGCTGGCGGATCGGATGAACGAGGGCAAGCAGCGGATCGTCGCCGAGCTGAGGAAGCTCATCATCGGCCAGGACGACGTGATCCAGCTGGTGCTCCTCACCCTCTTCGTCGGCGGCAACAGTCTCATCGTCGGCGTGCCGGGTCTGGCCAAGACGCTGCTCATCCAGACGCTGGCGCGGGTGCTGGACCTGAAGTTCAACCGCATCCAGTTCACGCCCGACCTGATGCCGTCGGACATCACCGGCACCGATCTCATCCAGGAGGACGAGACCGGCAAGCGGCAGATGGTCTTCTCGCCCGGCCCGATCTTCGCCAACATCGTCCTGGCCGACGAGATCAACCGCACGCCGCCCAAGACGCAGTCGGCGCTGCTCGAGGCGATGCAGGAGCACCGCGTGACGATCCAGGGGCGCACCTACCAGCTCGAGGAGCCGTTCTTCGTGTTCGCCACGCAGAACCCCATCGAGCTCGAGGGCACCTATCCCCTGCCCGAGGCGCAGCTCGACCGGTTCATGTTCCACATCGTGATCGACCATCCGCCGGAAGACGAGGAGTTCAACGTCGTCAAGACGACGACCGCGATCCTCGAGCCGACGTTCGAGCGCACCGTGACGGGGCCGGATCTCGTCTCGTTCCAGCGCCTGGTCCGGCGCGTGCCCGTGGCCGAGCCGGTGATGCGCTACGCGCTGTCGCTCGTGCGGACGAGCCGGCCCAAGGCGCCCAACGCGCCCGAGACCGTGAAGAAGTTCGTCGCGTTCGGCGCGAGCGTCCGCGCCGCGCAGAACCTGGTGCTCGGCGCGAAGGCGCGGGCGCTCACGAGCGGCCGCTACCACGTGAGCTTCGACGACATCCGGGCGATGGCGCTGCCGGTGCTGCGCCACCGCGTGCTGACGAACTTCCGCGCGGAGTCGGAGGGCGTCACGACCGAGTCGATCATCAGCGAGCTGCTCGACCGCGTGCCGGTCCCGAAGTCGGGAATGTAAGGCCCCCATGCCAGAAGAACACGCTCTGCCCGGCGCGCGGTTCGTCGATCCGACCGTGCTCAGCCGGATCGGCAACCTCGAGCTGCTCGCGCGATCGGTGGTGCACGGCTTCATCAACGGCCTGCACCGCGCGCCGTTCTTCGGCGCCTCGGTGGACTTCGCCGAGCACCGGGGCTACGTGCCCGGCGACGACATCCGCCGCGTCGACTGGCGCGTGTACGCGCGCACGGACAAGTACTACGTGAAGCAGTACGAGGCCGACACGAACACGAATTTCACGGTCCTGTTCGACGTGTCGCGGTCGATGGGCTTCACGAGCGGCGGGGTGTCGAAGCTGGAGTACGGCTGCTACCTGGCGGCGTGCCTGGCCTTCCTCGCGCAGCGCCAGCGGGATCGCGTCGGCCTGCTGACCTTCGACAGCGAGATCGTGACCCACATCCCACCGTCGGCGAAGCACTTCAACGTCGTGCTCCACACGCTCGACCGCTCGCGGGCGGCCAACCCCGGCCACCTCGTGGCGCCGCTGACGCGGATGGCGGAGTTCTTCAAGCGCCGCGGCCTCGTCGCCCTGATCTCGGATCTCTACGAGGACCCCGACGCGATCCTGGAGGCGGTCCGCCCGTTCGCCATGCTGGGCAACGACCTCATGGTGTTCCACGTGCTCGACAACGAGGAGCTCAACTTCACCTACGACGACGCCTCGAGCTTCGAGGACCTGGAGACCGGCGAGCAGGTGCCCGTCGTGCCGCAGTCCTTCGCGCGCCAGTACCCGTCAGCTGATCCGCGAGCACATCGAGGCGCTGACGACGCGCTTCTCCGAGCACCGCATCGACTACACGGTCCTCAACACCTCGGAGCCCCTCGACCGGGCCCTCTTCAGCTATCTGTCGGCGCGGGAGCGGCTGAGCCGGGTGCGCTAGATGTTGTCGTTCCTGACGCCTCTCGTCTTCCTGGGGCTCGGCGCGCTGGCCGTGCCCGTGCTCGTGCACCTCATTCAGCGCGAGCGCAAGCACGTCGTGCGGTTCCCGTCGCTGATGTTCATCCAGCGCATCCCGTACCAGTCGGTGCGGCGCCGGCGAATCCGCCACTGGTTCCTGCTGGCCATGCGCGCGCTGGCCATGATGCTCATCGTCCTCGCCTTCGCGCGGCCGTTCCTGCCGCAGGGCGCCCTCGCGGTCACGGCGGCGGGCGGGGCGCGCGAGGTCGTGATCCTCCTCGACGACTCGGCGAGCATGGGATACGGCGACCAGTGGAGCCGCGCGCAGGCGGCGGCGCGGCGGGCGGTCGAGGCGGTCAATCCCGAGGATCGCGCGACGCTCGTGCTGTTCGCGCGCGACGCCGAGGAAGCCGTCCGCTCCACGTCCGACCATCTCCGCCTCGACACGGCGATCAACACGGCGCACGTCACCGCGGGCGCGACGCGCTACGGGCCCGCCCTCAAGCTCGCGCAGAGCGTGCTCGCCGAGTCGACGCGCAAGCGCCACGAGGTGATCCTCATCAGCGACCTGCAGAAGACCGGGTGGACCGGCGCCGAGGACGTCCATCTACCCGAGGGCACGACCGTCACGCCGGTCTCGGTCGCGACATCCGACGCCGCGAACGTCGCGGTGACGGCCGCGTCCTTCGCGCGCGCCGAGTTCTCCGGGCAGGAGCGGATCACGGTGACCGCCGCCCTCGTCAACCGGAGCGCGGCCGCGCGCACGGCCGTGCCGGTGACGCTCCAGGTCGACGGCCACGAGATCGAGAGCAAGGCGGTGAACCTGCCGCCCAACACGCCGACGACCGTCACCTTCGTGCCGTTCGTCCTGGCGCAGCCCAACGCGCGCGGCACGGTGACGGCGGGCACCGACCCGATGCCGAGCGACAACGCGTTCCGCTTCGTCCTCGCACCGGGCCGGCCCGTGCCCGTGCTCGTGGCCGAGAACGGCGGCGGCAATTCGAGCCTGTACCTGTCCCGGGCCCTGGGGATCGGCAACAACCCCGCGTTCCAGGTGGACGTCGTTCCGGCGGGCCGCGTGTCGCCGTCGATGCTGAACGGCCGGGCGGTGGTCGTGATCAACGACGCGCCGTACCCGCCGGGCGCCTCCGGCGGCGCGCTCCAGCGCTTCGTCGAAGGCGGCGGCGGTCTGCTCGTCGCGCTGGGCCAGCACAGCACGTGGCCGTCGACCGACACGACGCTGCTGCCCGGGAAGCTCGGGGAGACGGTCGACCGCCTGAGCGGGCGCGGCGGCGCGATCGGCTATCTCGACTACGACCACCCCGTGCTCGAGATCTTCAAGGCGCCGCGCAGCGGCGACTTCACGACCGGGCACATCTTCCGCTATCGCACCCTCGTCCCGGGGCCCAACGACCACGTGCTCGCCCGGTTCGACGACGGGGCGGCCGCCGCCGTGGAGCGCCGCGTCGGCGCGGGGCGCGTCATCGCCTGGACGACGTCGCTCGACGATTCCTGGACCGACCTCCCGCTGCGTCCGGTCTACCTGCCCCTCGTGCACGAGATGGTCCGCTACCTCGCCCGGTACCGGGACGCGCCGGAGTGGTACACCGTCGGCGAGGCGCTCGACCTGTCGACGACGGCCGTGGCCGGCCTGACCCGCCGCGTGACGCTCACCCCGTCGGGCGAGCGGCTGACGGGAGACGCGGCCGAGGGCCGGACCGGCTTCCTCGAGCTCGACGAGCAGGGCTTCTACGAGGTGCGCGACCCCTCGAAGAACGAGTCCCGGCCGTTCTCCGTGGCGGTGAACCTCGATCCGGCCGAGTCCGACCTCGCGCCGATGGATCCGGGTGAGCTGGTGGCCGCGGTCACCGGCCGCGCGACGCCCACCCAGAGCGTGTCCGCCCAGCCCGATCGGCTCTCGCCGGCGGACGCCGAGCGCCGCCAGTCGTTCTGGTGGTACCTGCTGCTGGCGGGGCTCGTGCTGCTGGCCGCAGAGATGCTGGTGGCGAACCGCCTGTCACAAAAAGAACGCTTTCTGTAAACGGCCGTTCCTGTAAGCTGATAGCTACATCCGGGGGGACCTGCATGAGCGAGGCACACCGCGACGAGCTCGTCGGCGTCATCCGTGAAGTGCGCAGCCGCTGGCGCCAGAAGCTGGCCGTGCGCGGCGCGCTGGTGGTGGTCGCGGGGAGCATCCTGGCCTTCCTGCTGTCGGCCCGCGGCCTCGAAGCCTTCCGCTTCTCGACGACGTCCATCGTCACCTTCCGCATCGTCATCTTCGCGGTGTTCGCCGCGCTGGCCGGGTACTGGCTGATCCGTCCGCTGCGGCGGCGGGTCTCCGACTCGCAGGTCGCGCTGTACCTCGAGGAGTACGATCCCTCGCTGGAGGCGGCGCTGCTGAGCGCGGTGGAAGCCTCGTCGGCCGACACCGCCGACCCGTCGCACTCGCCGGCGCTCGTCAATCGTCTCGTCGCCGACGCGGTCGCGAAGTGCCGCGCGGCCGAGCACGGCCTCCAGCTCGAGCGGGCGACGATCGTGCGCCACGCGCTGACGGCCGCCGGCATCGCCGTGCTCGCGGCGCTCGTCGTCGGCTTCGGCCCCGACTACTTCCGCCACGGCTTCTCGGCGCTGTTCGAGCTGTCGCGAAGCGCCGAGGCGGCCAGCCCGTACCACATCGCCGTGACGCCGGGCAACGCGACCGTGCCGCGCGGCTCCGACCAGACCGTCCGCGCGACGGTCTCCGGCTTCAAGGCGGGCACGGCCGAGCTGATGATGCGCGCCTCGTCGAGCGGCGAGTATCAGACGGTGCCGCTCGTGGCGACCTCGGATCCGAACGCCTTCGAGGGCATCCTCTTCCACCTGGATCAGCCGCTCGACTACTACGTCGAGGCGGCCGGCGTGCGGTCGGACCGCTACCGGATGTCACTGGTGGATCTGCCGGCCGTGAAGAAGCTCGACCTCGAGTACCACTTCCCGGCGTACTCCGGGCTCGAGCCGCAGAAGATCGAGGACGGCGGCGACGTGGCGGCGCTCAAGGGCACGGTCGTGACCCTGTCGATCACGCCGACGATGAAGACCGCCGGCGGGCGGATCCGGCTGAACGACAGCGACTCGGCGCCGCTGGCGCTCCAGGCCGACGGCTCGCTGACCGGCCAGTTCACGATCGCGAAGGAAGGCTTCTACCGCATCGAGCTGCAGGGGCCCGACGGCAAACCCGTGACGGCCTCGCCGCAGTACACGATCGACGCGCTCGCCGATCAGCCGCCCGTGGTGACCTTCGCGAAGCCCGGACGGGACACCGACGCGAGCCCCGTCGAGGAAGTGTTCGCCGAGGTGCACGCGAGCGACGACTACGGCGTGCAGAAGCTCGACCTCATGTACTCCACCAACGGCGGGCCCGAGAAGTCCGTCTCGCTCTTCGGCGGCGGCAAGGCCCTTCCCGAGGTGCAGGCGGGCCACACAATCTACCTCGAGGAGCTCGGTCTGAAGCCCGGCGATTTCGTCTGGTCCTACGCGAAGGCCACCGACACCGACACGGTCGACGGCCCGCAGTCGACGATGAGCGACATCTACTTCGTCCAGATCCGCCCCTTCAAGAAGGACTACCGGGCCACGGAGTCGTCGGGGCGGCGGGGCGGCGGGGGCGGCGGCGGGGCCGGCAACCAGGTCAACGCGCTGTCGCAGCAGGAGCGCGAGATCGTCGCGGCGACCTTCAACACCGTGCGCGACCAGGACACGATGTCGAAGGACAAGTACCGCGAGAACGTGGTGTTCCTGACGCTGTCGCAGTCGCGCCTGCGCGAGCAGGTCGATGACATGGTGCAGAAGATGTCGAGCCAGCTGGTCACCCACGACCCGCGGTTCGAGAAGATCGGAGAGCTCATGCCGCAGGCCTCCAAGGCGATGAAGGAGGCCGAGGCGCAGCTGCGGGATCAGAAGGCCAAGGACGCGCTGTCGCCCGAGCAGAAGGCGCTGCAGCTCCTGCAGCAGGCCGAGCAGGACTACGAGGTGCAGGTGTCGATGAGCCGCGGCGGCGGGGGCGGCGGCGGCGGCAACCAGCAGATGCAGGACGAGCTGGCGCAGCTGTTTCAGGCGGAAATGGACAAGCTCGGGAACCAGTACCAGACGCAGAGCCGCGCCGAACAGCAGAACGCCGACCAGCAGATCGACGAGCTCTCGGAGCGCCTGAAGGAGCTCGCGCAGCGCCAGCAGCAGGAAGCCGACCGGCAGCGGCGCCTCGCGCAGGGCGGCCAGACGGGCGCGTCGGGCACGGGCGCGGGGGAGCGCGCGCTCGCCGACGAGCTCGAGAAGGCCGCGCGTCAGCTCGAGCAGCTCACGCGCGACCAGCCGCAGTACCAGAACCTGTCCGATGTCGCGCAGCAGCTGCGGCAGGCGGCCGACCAGATGCGGCGGGCCGCGGCCAACGGCGCACAGGATGGCGGCGCGGCCGCCGCGCAGGCCCAGGAGCGCTTGCGCGAGGCGCAGCAGCGGCTCGCCCAGACGCAGTCCGGCCGTGGCGACCGCGACGTCCAGGATGCGCTGAAGCGCGCCCAGGACCTCGTCGACCGCCAGAAGCAGGTGCAGTCCGAAGTGCAGCAGCTGCAGCAGGCGGGTGCGGATCGCCAGGGCGACGCCCAGCGCATCGCGTCGCAGAAGGATCAGATGGAAGCCGCGGTCGGCGACCTCGAGCAGCAGCTCCAGAAGCTCGCGGACGGCACGCGCCGCGACGACCGCGCGGCCTCGAGCAAGCTGCAGGAGGCGGCCAACGACATCAACGCGAACAAGGTGAAGGAGAAGATCCACTACTCGAAGGGCCTGCTCGAGGCGGGCGGCGACAACCCCGAGTTCGCGCGCGGCTTCGAGGAGTCGATCGGCTCCGACCTGAACGGGCTCCGCGACAAGATTGCGGACGCGTCGAAGGCCATGGGCCAGTCGGCCAAGCAGGACGCGATGCAGCGCGCGGCCGACCAGGCCGCCAGCCTCCGCCGCGGCATGGAGTCGCTCGGCGAGCGCATGCGCCAGCAGGCACAGCAGGGCCAGAACGGCCGGCAGGGTCAGCAGGCGCAGAGCGGGCAGCCGGGCCAACAGGGGCAGCAGGGCCAGCAGGCGGAAAACGGCCAGCAAGGCCAGCAGGGCCAACAGGGGCAGCAGGGCCAACAGGGGCAGAACGGGCAGCAGGGCCAACAGGGGCAGAACGGGCAGCAGGGCCAGCAAGGTCAGGGCGGCCAGCAGGGCGGCGGTCAACAGGCTCGCAGCGGCCAGGGCGGCGGGTACAACGGCGGCGCCTACGGCGGCTACCGCGGCGGCAACGGCTACTGGAACGGCGACGACGTCCGCCAGTGGCAGCAGCAGGCCCGCGAGTGGACGAACGACGCCGAAGCGCTGCGCCGCACCCTCCAGGGTCAGGGGTACGACGCGCGCGATCTCAACCAGATCCTCGACAACCTGCGCCAGTTCGAGAACCTCGATTCGTACACGAAGCCGCGCAACCTCGAGGCCCTGCAGGCGCAGACGCTGGAGCAGCTGAAGCAGTTCGAGTTCGACCTGCGAAAGAAGATGGGATCGGACGACCAGCAGCAGCTCCTGCTGTCCGGATCCGACGAGGCGCCGGCCGCGTTCCGCAGCGCCATCGAGGAGTACCTACCGCGAGCTCGCGAAGCGCGGCTCGAAGTAATGATCAGCTAGGACGGTTGGACGGGCTGGCAGAGTTGGATACGCTGGAGGGGTTTCGACCCCGGTGAACCAGCGCCTCCGACCTTGCCAGTCCCATCTTTCCGACCGCCGCGCTCCTCGACGAGCACCGAGACCCTCGAGGGCGCTCCGCGCCTCGAGAACCCGGCGCCCCCGGAACGCGTCTCAACGCGCGTGAGCCGCCCGTTCGCCTGGATCGCCCTCCTCATCGCCATCGTCCTCACATCAGCCTTCGTGCCGGCCGCGGCACAGACCGACCTCGACGCCCTGATGGCGAAGGTCATCGCGCGGCGCGACGACAGCTGGAAGAAGCTGCAGCAGTACATCCTCGACGAGCACCAGACCGTCGAGCTGCTCGGTCCGGGCTCGACGCGCGTCTGGGGCGAACAGCGGGACTACACGTGGTTCATCAGGGATGGCTACTTCGTCCGCAGTCCGGTCGCCGTCAACGGCGTGGCCATCGGCGATGCCGCCCGGCGAGCGGCCGAAGCGACGTACCTCGAGCGTGTGAAGCGCCATGACACCGAGGGGACGGACGCCGACGCCTCGACGGCGTCCCAGCCGGGCGACGTGAACGCGATCATCCGGCAGACCCGTCAGCCGGACTTCATCTCGTCCTCGTATTTTTTGAACTTCAAGATGGATCGGGGACGCTACGCCTTCGTGGGGCACGAGACGCTGGACGGCCGGGACGTGCTCCGGATCGAGTACTACCCGACGAAGCTCTTCTCCGACAACCCGGCCAGCGCGAGCGCCGAGAACGACCAGCGGAAGCACAACGAGAACATGGACCGCCAGGTTGCGCGGCTCATGGACAAGACCTCGGTGGTCACCCTCTGGGTGGATCCGGCGAGCGATCGAGATCGTCAAGTACCTCTTCGACAACGTCGGGCTGGACTTCCTGCCGGGCGCCTGGCTCGTGCAGGCGACCGGCGCCAGGGGCACGATGGCGATGAACCAGGTGTTCCCGGGCGTCTGGCTGCCGGTGTCGATCGACTTGAAGGTGTCACTGCAGGTCGCGATCGGCGACTTCGACGTCGACTACCGCGTCCGCTACGACCGCTACCGCCGGGCCGAGACCAGCGGCCGCCTCATCCTGCCAGCTCGCTGACGCGATGCCCCCGCGACGTCACGCCGACGCAACGAAGCACCTCCGGCTCTGGCGATGCCTGCTGTCGTGGTGTCTCCTGATGTGGGCGTGCGGCTTCGCGGCAACGGCCGCCGCCGCGCAGGCGCCGGGCGTGGTCGCGCAGGTGCAGATCCAGGGCAACACGTTCACGCCGGACGCCGAGGTCCTGGCGGTCGCGGGCCTTCGCGTCGGCATGCCGTTCGGGCCGGACACGGTCGCGGCGGTGACCGCGCGTCTGAAGGCGGACGGGCGCTTCGATCAGGTGCAGGTGCTCAAGCGGTTCGCGTCGATCTCGGATCCGTCGCAGATCGCGCTCGTCGTGCTGCTGCACGAGCCAGGGGTGACGATCCAGGCGAAGGGGACCGGTCCAGCGCGTGTCGTCAAGCGCCGCGGACCGGACCTCCAGTATCTTCCTCTCCTCGGATACGAGGACGGGTACGGCTGGACGTACCGGCCTCCAGGTCTCGCGGCCGAGCGTGCTCGGAACGAAGAGCCACCTCTCGTTCCCCCTCACCTGGGGCGGCGAACGGAAGGCGGCGGCGGTCCTCTCGAAGTCCTTCGACGCGGGGCCGGTCACGCGCGTCGAAGGGGGCGCCTCGCTGACGCGCCGCGTGCATCCGTTCTACGAGCAGCCCGAGCGTCGCACCCGGCTGTGGCTGCGGGCCGAGCGCGCCTTGAGTCCCTCCCTGCGCGTCGGCGTGACCGCCGATCGCCAGCACGTGACGCTCGGACCGGCCGACGACGAGGTGCCGGCAATCGGCGCCGACCTCACGCTCGATACGCGGGTGGATCCCTGGCTCGCACGCAACGCCGTGCTGGTGCGGGCGTCGTGGCGCCGCGCCGGATTTCCCGCAGGCGGCGCGAATCTCACCGACCTCGATGCCACCGGCTACATCGGCCTCCCGGGCCAGCCCGTCCTCGTCGTCCGCGCTCGCCACCGGGGCGCCGACGCGCACGTCCCGGTGTACGCGCAGGCGCTGCTGGGCGGCACGGACACCCTTCGCGGCGATCGCCTGGGGGTGGCCGCCGGCGACGAGCTCGCCGCGGGGTCGCTGGAGCTCCGCGTTCCGCTCAGCTCGCCGATCCAGCTGGTCAAGGTCGGCGTGACGACCTTCGTCGACGTCGCGGCGGTCTACGACAAGGGTGAGCACCTCCGCGACCAGCCGTTCTCGCAGGGCGTGGGCGTCGGCGCCTGGCTGTCGATCGCGGCGCTGCGCGTCACCCTGTCGATCGCCCACGGCGTCGGCGCCTCGACGCGGGTCCAGTTCGGCGCGAGCCTGGGCATCTGAATCCGCGGTCAGCCGTCCCGTCCCAGCTCGATCACCCTGCCCCCCCGAGCCCGATAATGATCGAGGATGGCCGAGAGCCGGCGGTTCAAGCCTTCGTCGGCGAGCCATTCGGTGTCGGCGAGCGCGACGGCGGGCACGCGCGTCAACTCCGCCTCCAGGGCGGCGAACAGCTCGTCCGGGGTCTGGATGTCGAGCTCGGCGGGCGGCTCGCTCTCGAACGGGTGTGTCTGCGGCATCTCGCCACGCCCGACGGTCGCGCGCGCGTCCCGGTAGCGCATGTAGAGGCGCCTGCACGACAGGACCACGGCGGCGCGCGGCCGACCGGGCCGCAGCAGGAGGAAGTCACGCCGCCTCATGGGTGCATTCTAGAAGGAGTCGTCCCGGCTGTCGCCCGCCCGCGCGTCCCGTCGACGCCGGCGACCGACCTGTGATGAACCGCCGCCAGCCAGGGACGAATCGCCTGGCGACAGCTCCCGGGAGGCGCCGGAATCGTCGAAGATAGGGTGAATGGACCGCGCGACGCCGTCCGCCCGCATCCCGCCCAAGGTCCTGTTCCTCATCGCGACGGCGTTCGGGGTGTCCTCGACGCTGCAGGCGTACTGGCTCCAGCGGCTGTCGGCCGAGCCGATGGGCCCGCCTCTCCTGTGGGAGCTCCTCCTGCTGAATCTCGTCTACTGGTACGTGCCGGCCCTGGCCGCGAATCCAATCATGGGTCTGGCCGCCCGCTTCCCGCTCGGTCGCGTGGGGTGGCCGGCGCAGGTCGGCGTGCACGCGGCGGGCGCCATCGCGTACTCGCTGATCCACACGTCCGCGATAACGGCGGCGCGCATGGGCATCTGGGTCGCCGAGGGACGGCCGGCCATGGGCGCGTCGTGGTGGGAGGCGGCCTGGCGCGGCTACTTCACGCAGCTCGACTGGCTGCTGATGACGTACCTGTTCCTGGTGGGCCTGGCGCACGCGCTCCTCTACCGGCGGGAGTCCGAGATCCGCGCGCTCGACGCGGCGCGCCTGGAGACCGAGCTGGCGCGCGCGCAGCTCCAGGCCCTCGAGCGCCAGATCCAGCCGCACTTCCTGTTCAACACGCTGAACACGATCGCCGGGCTGATCCGCACCAACGTGGAGGCGGCCGACCGGATGATTGACGGCCTCGGCGACCTGCTCCGCATGACGCTGCACACCTCGGGCACCCAGGAGGTGCCCCTGACGCAGGAGATCGACGTGCTGGAAAAGTACCTCGACATCGAGCAGACGCGGTTCGGCGACCGGCTGCGCATCGAGACCCGCGTCGAGCCCGGGGCCCTCGACGCGCTGGTCCCGAACCTGCTGCTCCAGCCGCTCGTCGAGAACGCGGTCCGCCACGGGATCGCACCCAACGCGCGCCCGGGCCGGATCGAGGTGAGCGCGGCGCGCGAGGGCCGCCAGCTCGTCGTGCAGGTGAAGGACAGCGGCAACGGTCTGCCGCCCGACCGGCTGACCGCACTCAATGCCGGCGTTGGCCTGGGAAACACGCGCGCGCGGCTCGGCCACCTGTACCCGGGTGCGCATCAGTGCGTGTTCTCGAATCTGCCTGACGGCTTCTGCGTGACGATCCACCTGCCGTTCCACACCGCCGCCCTGCCGCTGGCGCGGGAGGGGGTGGCATGAGGCCCCGGATTCGGGCGCTGGTGGCCGACGACGAGCCGGTGGCGCGCACGCGGGTGGTGGAGCTGCTGCGCGCCGAGCCGGACGTCGACATCGTCGGCGAGTGCGGCGACGGCCGGACGGCCGCGGATTTGATCCAGCGCGCGGCACCCGACCTCGTGCTGCTCGACGTGCAGATGCCGGAACTGGACGGGCTGGCGCTCGCCCGTGCGATCGAGCGGTCGCACATGCCGGCGGTCGTCTTCATCACGGCCTACGAGGAGTACGCGCTCGAGGCGTTCGAGATCCACGCGCTCGACTACCTGCTCAAGCCGTTCAGCGCCGAGCGTTTCCGGGCGGCGCTCGACCACGTCCGGACCCAGCTCGCGCAGCGCCAGGCATCGTCGCTCGGACGGCACATGCTGGCGCTGATGCCGGAGGCGGCGCCGCCCGGCGCACGGAAGGATCGCCTCGTGGTCAAGTCGAACGGGCGGATCCACTTCGTGCGTACGGCAGAGATCGACTGGTGCGAGTCGGCGGGCAACTACGTCCGGATCCACGTGGGGCCGCAGTCACACCTGGTCCGCGAGACCATGAGCCGCCTCGAGGCCGATCTGGACCCCGCGCGGTTCGTGCGCATCCACCGCTGCACCATCGTCAACGTGGACCGCATCGAGGAGCTGCGCTCGTCACTCGGGGGCGAGCACATGGTCGTGCTCCGGGACGGCTCGCGCCTGACGCTCAGCCGGGGCTATCGGGACGCCCTGCAGGCCAGGCTGGTGGGCGCGCCCTAGGCGGGGCCGCGAGGCGGCCCCCCGTGTCCGGCGTCGTGCGGGTGGGACGGGGGTCTACGTGGTCTTGCGGGGCTTCCTGGCGGCCTTGACTTTGGCGGCGCGGGGGCCGCTGATCGGGTCGTCGAGCAGCTCGAACACCACCGGATCGCCGACCTGGAGCTCCCAGTACTTTCCCTCGACGTCGCTCTTGTGAAAGAAGACGTCGCCGCGGGCGGCGCTGATGATGCCGCTCCCCTGGCCGCCGACGAGGCGCTTGATCCTGCCCTTGGCGGCGCGCACGGCAATCTCCGGCCTCGCGCTGCCAGCAGCGCGGGTCTTGGCGGCTTTACGCGGCATCCGGAGCCCGGAGGTGGAGTCCACGAGAACTGAGGCAGCGCACGAGTCCAGTCAGTTTAGCACTTGTCGTACAATTCCCGGGTTTCGCTCGCCTCGAAAGGACCCTCTGCGTGTCGCACATCCTCCAGGAGCTCCCCGCGGGCCGCAAGGTCGGCATCGCGTTCTCGGGCGGCCTCGATACGAGCGCCGCCATCCACTGGATGCGGGAGAAGGGCGCGATTCCGTACGCCTACACCGCGAACCTCGGTCAGCCGGACGAACCGGACTACGAGGACATCCCCCGGCGCGCGCTCCAGTATGGCGCCGAGCGGGCGCGCCTCATCGACTGCCGCACGCAGCTGGTGGCCGAGGGTCTGGCGGCGCTCCAGGCCGGGGCCTTCCATATCTCCACCGCCGGCGTCCCCTACTTCAACACGACGCCGCTCGGACGCGCCGTGACCGGCACCATGCTCGTCGTCGCCATGAAGGAAGACGAGGTGGACATCTGGGGTGACGGGAGCACGTTCAAGGGCAACGACATCGAGCGCTTCTACCGTTACGGGCTGCTGGCCAATCCGAAGCTGCAGATCTACAAGCCGTGGCTCGACCAGCGGTTCATCGACGAGCTGGGCGGGCGGCGCGAGATGTCCGAATACATGCAGCGCGCCGGGCTCGCCTATCGCATGAGCGTGGAGAAGGCCTACTCCACCGACTCGAACATCCTCGGCGCGACACACGAAGCCAAGGATCTGGAGCGCCTCGACCGCGGCATCACGATCGTCGCGCCGATCATGGGCGTCGCCTTCTGGCGCGACGAGGTGGCGGTGGCCCGGGAGACCGTGTCGATCCGCTTCGAGGAAGGCTGGCCGGTCGCGCTGAACGGACGGACGTTCGCCGACACGGTGGCGCTCGTCGCGGACGCCAACGCCATCGGCGGCCGCCACGGCCTCGGCATGAGCGATCAGATCGAGAACCGGATCATCGAGGCCAAGAGCCGCGGCATCTACGAGGCGCCGGGGATGGCGCTGCTCTTCATCGCCTACGAGCGGCTGGTCACCGGCATCCACAACGAGGACACGATCGCGCAGTACCGCGACAACGGCCGGCGTCTGGGGCGGTGGCTGTACCAGGGCCGGTGGTTCGACCCCCAGGCCATGATGCTCCGGGAGCAGGCGCAGCGGTGGATCGCGCGGCCGATCACGGGCGAGGTGACCGTCGAGCTGCGCCGCGGCAACGACTACTCCATCCTCGAAACCGCGAGCCCGAATCTCACCTACAAGCCCGAGCGGCTCACGATGGAAAAAGGTGAGTCGGCGTTCTCGCCACGGGACCGCATCGGCCAGTTGACGATGCGGAATCTCGACATCGAGGACACGCGGGACAAGCTGATCGAGTACACGCGGCGCGGGCTGCTGGCGCCGGGCGGCGCGCTGCCGCGTCTGGCCGCCGGCGATCACACGCCGGAAGGCGAGTAGGCTCCGGGCGCCCGGCTTCGGGCGCCCGGCTTCGGCTCTTGACCGGTCACGGCTGCAGCGAAATGCCGTGACTGTCCGGAAGCCGGGAGCCGGGAGCCTGCGGAGCCGCCGGAGCGCAGCCATAAGGGACTGGTAAATCCCCTGGCGGTTGGTAGTAATATGGACCCCTACACGAATCCATTCCGAGGGGCAAGGGAGGCCTGATGACACCGGACGACACTCCCCAGCAGCGCGTATCGCGACGCACGTTCATTCAAGGGGTCATTGCGGCCGGGGCCGCCGTGTCCTCCGCGGGCTATCTCTTCCGCAGCACGACCGTGCTCGGCCAGCCGTCGGCGGCGGGCTCGGTGGAGCGCCTGGTCACGCTGACCGTCAACGGCCAGGAGCGACGGGTCGACGCGCTCAAGCAGGAAACGCTGGCCATGACCCTGCGCTACAAGCTGGGGCTGACGGGGACGAAGATCGGCTGCGACCGCGCGGAGTGCGGCGCCTGCACGGTGCTGCTCGACGACGTGCCGCACTACTCGTGCTCGGTGCTGACGCACAGCGTGCGGGGCAAGCACATCGTGACGATCGAGGGGCTCGAGGCGGCCGACGGCACGCTGCACCCGGTGCAGCAGGCGGTGCTCGACGAGCAGGGCTTCCAGTGCGCGTTCTGCATGCCGGGCTTCGTGCTGGCGACGGTGGGGTTCCTCAAGACGAACCCGAATCCGACGCGCCCCGAGCTGGCGCACGGCATCTCCGGCAACCTGTGCCGGTGCCAGGACTACGACAAGATTCTCACCGCCATGATGCGCGGTGCGGAAAACCTGCGGAGGGCCTGAGGTGGCAGTCAAACTCGTCGGCGAGAACTACACGACCCCTGATCTCCATGCCAAAGTGACCGGCCGCGCGAAGTATGCGGAGGACTATCGCGCCGAAGGGATGCTCTTCACCAAGCTCCTCGTGAGCACGATGCCGCACGCCCGCGTCCGTCTGGATCTGACGAAGGCGCGCGCGCTGCCGGGCGTCAAGGCGATCCTGACGCCGGACGACCTGCCGAAGGCGGAGGGCAGCACCGAGCTCGGCGAAGGCGTGGCCGCCTCGGCGCAGCCCGAGCGTGCCGTCACCGACGAGCCGCTCTACATCGGCGAGCCCCTGGCGGCGGTCGCCGCCGTCGACGAGCTGACCGCCGCGCAGGCCGTCGAGCTCATCGACGTCGACTACGAGCCGTTGCCGTTCAACGTGGATCCGATCGCGAGTCTGCGCCCGGGCAGCGCCAACGCGCGCGTCCAGGGCAACGTCTGGGAGCGTCCGGCCACCGGGGGGCGAGGCGGTCGAGGCGCGGCGCCGCAGATCGCGGAGCTCAAGTGGACCGAGGCCGACTTCGCCAACGCCCCGGCGGACATGCTGCCCGACGGCAAGGCGACCGACGAGTGGACCCTGGGCGATCCCGACGCCGGCTTCAAGCAGGCGGACCTGGTCGTCGAGCGGACGTTCGTGACGCCCTCGACGAGCCACCAGCCCCTCGAGACGCGCTCGGCGATGGCCTACTGGCAGAACGGCAAGCTCTACCTGCACGGCTCGACGCAGAGCACCGTACAGACGATCCGGTCGGTCGCGAGCTGGATGGGCATGGACCCGGAGAACGTCGTCATCATCAGCGAGTACACGGGCGGGGGCTTCGGCAGCAAGATTCCGGGCGCGATCTCGATGTCGATCCCGGCGCTGCTCTCGAAGATGACCGGCGTGCCGGTGATGATGCGCATCGCGCGCAACGACGAGCAGTCGATCGGCCGCGCGCGCCCGGCGCTCACGGCGCGGATCAAGGTCGGCTTCCGCAAGGACGGCCGGATCACGGCGATCGACGGCATGGCCATCTGCGAGAACGGTCCGTACAACGCCCAGGGCGACCCGCGCTCGGCGGGCGACATCATCTCGCTGGTCACGCAGACGCCGAACATGCGGTGGCGGACGATCAACGTCCTGACCAACACGCCGCCCAAGACCTCGCAGCGCGCCCCGGGCGGGATGCAGGGCATCGGCATCATCGAACCGGTCCTGGCCGAAGCCGCGCGAAAGCTGGGCCTCGACGAGCTCGCGGTCCACATGATCAACGCCCCGGAGGGCAAGGCGCCGTTCGGTCCGGCCAACGCCGCCGGCACGCGCGGCCACGTGACCTCGTGCTTTGCGAAGGAAGCGATGCAGAAGGGCGCGGAGGCCTTCGGCTGGGAGGAGCGCCGGAAGAAGAGCGGCCAGCGCACCGGCTCGAAGGTGACCGGCGTCGCGATGGCCCTGAGCGCCTACTCGGCCGGCTCGATCGGCTACGACGGCCTGCTCGTCATCCGTCCGGACGGCAAGCTGCAGATTCAGTCCGGCATCGGCAACCACGGCACCGAGTCGGTGATCGACGTGCACCGGGTCGCCGCCCAGCTGCTCGACGTGCCGTGGGAGAACGTCGAGGTGGTGTGGGGCAACACGGCCAAGTTCCTGCCGTGGACCTGTGCGTCGGGCGGCAGCCAGACGACGCACGCGATGACCCGCGCCGCGTACGCGGTCGGCACGCGGGCCGTGACCATGCTGCAGGAGGTCGCCGCGCACGCGCTCGGCGGCCGTCCCGAGGACTACGTCGTCGCCAACCAGCGCGTCGCGCGCAAGGGAGGCGGCGCCAGCCTGACGCTGGCCCAGGCCGCCCAGCGGGCGGTCGCGCTCGGCGGCAAGTACGACGGCCACGAGCCGCCCGACGACGTCAACGACCTCACGAAGGAGTCGGTGCGCGGGCTGGCGGGACAGGGCCTCGTCGCCGCGGCACGCGACACCTACGGGCGCGACGGGACGTCGCGCTCCTACGTGGCGTCATTCGCCGAAGTCGAAATCGACGTCGAGACCGGCGTGCGCCGCATCGTGGACTACCTGGCCGTGGCCGACGTGGGCACGGTCATCCACCCCCACAGCCTGCACGGCCAGATCCTGGGGGGATCGATGCTGGGCATCGGGCACGCCATCGGCCAGAAGTGGGTCTTCGACCAGCACTACGGCGTGCCCCTCGCGGTGCGGTTCTACCAGACGCACCCGCCGACGATTCTCGACGCGCCGGAACGGATGCGTGCCGACGCGGTCAACATTCCCGACCCGGAGACCCCGGCGGGCGCGCGCGGCGTCGGCGAGCCGCCCGTGGGCGCCGGATTCGCGGCGGTCTTGAACGCCACCGCGGCGGCGGTCGGCGACAACGTGTACCATCGCGCCCCGGCCACGCTCGACTACATCCTCGGCGGGCTGGAGGCGGGGCACCCGATTCACCCGCCGTTGACGAACAACATCTGAGGGACTGCCGACGGCAGACGGGAGAGTAGCATGGCCGTGATTCGCGACATCATGCCGGCGTTCGAGCTGTTCCAGCCGGCCAGCGTAGACGAGGCGCTGAAGCTCCTCGACCAGTACCAGGCCGACGCGTGGGTGATGGCCGGCGGGCTCGATACCTTCGACTGGCTGAAGGACCGTACCAAGCGCACGAAGGTCGTCGTCGATCTGAGCCAGGTCGCCGAGCTGCGCGGCATCCGCGAGCGCGACGGCGGCCTCGAGATCGGCGCCACGACGACGCTCACCGACATCAGCCAGCACCCGACGGTGCGCGACAAGTTCGGCGTGCTCGCCGAGGCCGCGGGCCTCGTCGCGTCCCCCCAGATCCGGAACCAGGGCACGCTCGGCGGCAACGTCTCGCAGGACACGCGCTGCTGGTACTACCGCAGCGGCTGGACGTGCTACCGGGCGGGGGGCAACATCTGTTACGCGGACACGCCGACGGCGATCAACCGCGAGCACGCAATCTTCGGCGCCGACCGCTGCGTCGCGGTCAGCCCGAGCGACACGGCGCCGGCCCTCATCGCGCTCGACGCCCAGATGGTCGTGCGCAGCGCCCGCGGGGAGCGCGTGGTCGACGCCGAGAACTACTTCATCGGCCCGGGGACGGACATCACGCGGATGAACGTGCTGCGGCCGAACGAGCTGCTCGTCGCGATCCGGATCCCGAAAACGTGGGCCGGCGCGCAGTTCTACTTCGAAAAAGTCCGCGACCGCCAGGTCTGGGACTTCCCGCTGGTCAACGTCGCCTCGGCGATGGTGGCCTCGGGCGGCACGATCCAGCGGATGCGCCTGGTCGTCAACGGCGTGGCCGCGCGGCCGCACCGCCTGGCCGACGTGGAGGCCCTCGTGGCCGGCAAGCCGATCAACGAGGACACCGCGACCAAGGCCGGCGAGCTGGCCGTTCAGGGCGCCCAGCCGCTCCGCTACAACGGCTACAAGGTGCCGCTCGTGCGCAACCTCGTCAAGCGCGCGATCCGCGGCACCGGCGGGACCGCGACGTCGTAACCGCCGAGACCCTGGCGCCGCGTGCCCGGCCGGCGCCTCGCGCCAGCGTCTCGGCGCGATCCGTCGTGCAGCGCGCCGGGATCGACGCGCATCACCAGGCGGACGGGGCACCACGCACCACCCCGGCCCCGACAACGAGGCATCAGGCACCGACAGGGTTCCTAGCGAGGGGAGGCTCCCGTGGCACTGAAGCTCGTCGGCGAGAACTACACCACCCCTGACCTCCACGCCAAAGTGACCGGGCGCGCGCGCTACGCCGAAGACTTCCGCGCCGACGGCATGCTCTTCGCCAAGGTCCTCGTCAGTCCCTTTCCGCACGCACGGGTCACGCGCATCGACTCGAGCCGCGCGCTCGCGATGCCGGGCGTCAAGGCCATCGTCACCCAGGACGACCTCCCGAACGCCGCGGCGGGCGCCAGCCTGGGCGAGGGGATCGTGGCCAGCACCCTCAGCGAGCGGGGTCTCACGATGGAGCCGCTCTATCAGGGCGAGCCGATCCTCGCCGTCGCGGCGGTCGACGAACTGACGGCGACCGAGGCCGTCGCGGCGATCACCGTCGACTACGAGCCGCTGCCCTTCGTGACCGATCCCCTCGAGAGCCTGCGGCCGGACGGCCCGAACGCCCGCCTGCAGGGCAACGTCTGGAAGCGGCCGGACACGCCGGGGCGGGCGTCCGGTCCGGAGGTCGGCGAGTGGAAGTGGACCAGGGCCGACTTCGCGGCGGCCGCTCCGGGACAGCTTCCCCTCGGCAAGACGACCGACGAGTGGTCGTACGGCGACGTCGAGGCCGGGCTGGCCGCGGCCGACCTGGTCCTCGACGAGACCTTCGTCGGGCCCAACACGACACACCATCCGCTCGAGACCCGGAGCGCGATGGCGTACTGGCAGAACGGCAAGCTCTACATGCACTGCTCGACGCAGAGCACGATGCGCACGATCGACGCCGTCGCGCAGTGGTGCGGCCTCCCGCGCGAGGACGTCGTGATCATCAGCGAGTACACGGGCGGCGGCTTCGGCAGCAAGGGCTCGTCGTCGGTGTTCAACGTGATCCCCGCGTTCCTGTCGAAGAAGGCGGGCGTTCCGGTGATGATGCGGGTGACGCGCGAGGACGAGCAGTACATCGGACGCGCCCGACCGGCGCTGCACTCGCGCGTGAAGATCGGCTTCAAGAAGGACGGCACGATCACCGCCATCGACGGCCTCGCGATCGTCGACAACGGACCGTACGACATCGTCGGCGACGGCCGCTCGGCGGGCGATCACATCTCGCTGTCGTACCAGCCGCCCGCGATGCGGTGGCGCACGATCAACGTGCTCACGAACACGCCGCCGCGGGGCGCGCAGCGCGCGCCCGGCGGCATGCAGGGCAACGCGCTGATGGCGCCGGTGATGGCCAAGGCGGCGCGCGCGCTGGGCCTCGACCAGTACACGATCCATCACGTCAACGCGCCGGAGGGCAAGGCGCCCTTCGGCGGGCCGAACGGCCGCGGCGTGCGCAGTCACGCGACGAGCGCCTTCCTGAAGCAGGCCCTCGAGAAGGGCGCGGATCTGTTCGGCTACCAGGCGCGCCTCGCGCGCAACGGGCAGCGCACCGGCTCGAAGGTGCGCGGCATCGGCGTCGCCGTCAGCGCCTACTCGGCCGGGTCGATCGGTTTCGACGGGCTGATCGTGCTCAAACCCGACGGCCGCCTCCAGGTGCAGTCGGGCATCGGGAACCTCGGGACCGAGTCCGTCTTCGACGTCCACCGCGTCGCCGCCCAGCTGGTCGGCGTGCCGTGGGAGAAGGTCGACGTCGTCTGGGGTGACACGTCGAAGCACCTGCCCAATACGTGCGGCCAGGGCGGCAGCCAGACCACGCACGCGATGACCCGGGCGGCGCACGCCGCCGGCATGGACGCCGTCCGCAAGCTGCAGCAGATCGCCGCGCACGACCTCGGCGGGCGGCCCGACGACTACGTCGTGGCCGACGAGCGCGTATCGCACAAGGGCGGCGGGCGGAGCCTGACGCTGGCGCGCGCCGCGGCGCGCGCCCTCGAGCTCGGGGGCGCCTACGACGGGCACGCGCTGCCCGACGGCATCAACGACTTCACCCGCGCCTCGGCGTCGGCGCTGGCCGGTCAGGGCCTGATGGGCGTCGCGCGCGACACGTACGGGCGCGATGGCGTGTCGAAGTCCTACGTCGCCGGCTTCGCCGAAGTCGAGGTGGACGTCGAGACCGGGCACTACCAGGTGCTCGACCTGCTGGCCGTCTCGGACTGCGGCACGGTGATCCATCCGCAGAGCCTCGGCGGCCAGATCCTGGGCGGCATCATGCTCGGCTTCGGCCACGTCCTCGGCCAGAAGTGGGTGTACGACCAGCACTACGGCGTCCCCCTCGCGCGGCGCTTCTACCAGACCAAGCCGCCGACCATCCTCGACGCCCCGGCGACCATGCGGTGGGCCGCGATGGACCTGGCGGATCCCGAGACGCCGGTCGGCGCGCGCGGCGTCGGCGAATCGCCGGTCGGCACCGGCTTCGGCGCCGTCGCGAACGCCCTGGTGGCGGCGCTCGGGCCCGAGGTCTTCGCCCGCGCGCCGGTTACGAGCGACATGATCCTCACCGCGCTCGAGGCCGGACACCCCACCTATCCGCCGCTCACGGCGAATATCTAGAGCGGTTTTCGTTTCGCTGGAGCGGCCGACCTTCAGGTCGGCTTCGCCTTCGCGGACCTGAAGGTCCGCGGCGACACCGATCCCGGGGCGACATCGATCTCGAACCGGAGCCGACGTTTTTTTGCGTCCTCCCTCCCCTCCCGCTCGTAATAGATCCCAGAGCGCATGACAACGGCCGACTTCGAGGCGGCGCTCCGGGCGCACCAGGGCATGGTCTACAGCATCGCCTATCACTTCTTCCGCAATGCGGGGGTGGCCGAGGAGCTGGCGCAGGACGTGTTCCTGCAGCTCTACGAGCACCGGCAATCCGTGGCCGCGGGCGACCACGCCGTGCGGTGGCTGCGCCGCGCAGCGACACATCGCTGCATCGACCACGCCAGGCGGCCCAGCGTGACGGCCGAGGTGGCCGTGGCCGACCTGCCGGAGGTGGGCTGCGAGCCTCCGCTGCCGGATCCGCTCCTGCGCGACCGCCTGCGCCGGCTCGTGGCCTCGCTGCCCGAGACGCCGCGGATGGTGGTGATCCTGCGCTACGGCGAGGACCTGGAGGCGGGCGAGATCGCGCGCGTGCTGGACATGCCCGTCCGGACGGTGTGGAGCCACCTGCAGCGGTCGATCGCGCTCATTCGAGAGAAGGCCTCACGACTGACCGGTGAGAACGTCCATGAACCAGTTCGACGACGAACTTCGTGACGCGCTCGGCCGCGAGACGCCGCCGCCGGGCTTCGCCGATCGGACGATTGCGCGGGCACGCGGCCTCGGTCGTCGGACGACCCGCCGCGTCTGGGCCTGGGTGCTGGCGACCGCGGCGGCGCTGGCCGTGAGCCTGGGGCCCCTCGCCTACATGCAGCACGTGCGCGCCCGCGAGGGGGCGCAGGCGAGGGAGCAGGCGCTCCTGGCGCTGCGCGTGACGGCCGAGTCGCTCCGCGGGGTCCAGCGGCGCCTCGCCGCCAGCGACGACCGGCGCATCGAAATCCCGCTCGGCGACGGAGCGGCGACCACCACAGACGAAAGGCGGACACCATGATCGTGCGGGCGATGGCCACGCTCTTCCTGATGCTGGCGCTCGGTGCGCCCCAGCAGGTCAACCTCGACCCGGCCGTCTCGCGGCTGGCCGAGAAGGCGGCGAGCAAGGTCGAGGTCAACCTCGACGCGTCGATGCTGCACCTGGCGTCGGCGTTCCTCTCGGACTCGGACAAGGACCAGGCGGCCGCGAAGAAGATCATCGCGGGCCTGAAGGGCGTCTACGTCCGGGTGTTCGAGTTCGACGGCGCGGGAAAGTATTCCCAGTCGGATCTGGATCCGATCCGCTCGCAGCTGCGCGGGCCGGGGTGGCAGCAGATCGTCTCGGCCACCGAGAAAGACGGGACCACGGGCGTCTGGATCCGGCAGGACGACAGCACCGCCAGCGGCCTCGTCGTCATCGCCGCCGAGGCGGACGAGGTGACGGTGGTCAATCTGGTCGGCACGATCCGTCCCGAGGACCTCGCCGCGCTGGGCGGCCAGTTCGGCATCCCCCGGGTCAGGATCAAGTGACGGTCACGCGCGCACCCCTCCGATCTGGAGGGTGATGGTTCAGGGTGTGGCACGGAGCTGGAACACACGCAGGCCCGCGTGACGTCACTCCATCACCCCATCTCTCCATCACCAGATTCCCGATTATCCCCTGGGGCCCGGTGCGCTATGATGCCCCTGCCATGATGAAAAAAGCCCTTTGCTTCGCCGCCGCGCTCGCTGCCGTGCTGGTGTGGCACGGCGCCTCGACTCCCGCGGTGTTGGGCGCCGCCGCCCCGCAGACCGACGATCTGGGCGTGCCCGGATTCCACCACCTGCACCTGCTCTCGACCGATCCGGATGCCGCCATCAGGTGGTACACGGAGCAGTTCAAGAGCACGTCGCGCACGACGTGGGAAGGCATGCCGGCCCTGGCGTCGCCCAACAACGTCCTGCTCGTCTTCACGAAGGTCGACAAGCCGCCGCTCACCTCGCCGCAGACGGCGATCTGGCACTTCGGCTGGAACGTCACCGACGAGCGTGCCAAATACGCCGACTACCAGGCGCGACACGTGCCGCTCGCCCCGCTCTACACCGGCGACGGCGACAAGTTCGTCTACGTGAGCAGCGACACGTATCCGGGCGCGCCGGGCTCGCTCGGCCGCACGCGCGAGCAGATCGCGGAGGCGAAGGCGCAGGGGCTGAAGCCCGCCGGCGGCGCCGGCTTCGGGTACCTCAAGGGCCCCGATGGCGTGTTCATCGAGTACGCGGGCAACTCGCCCGAGGAGCGGTTCAACCACGTTCACATGTTCTACGACGATCCGCGCTGCGCGACGCTGTGGTATCAGGAACATCTGAACGTGCCGGTCCGCGCCGGTCGCGGCCGGCGCAGCGCCGAGCCGAGCGAGCCGATCACCGAGGCGAACTGCAAGGTCCAGAACGACTACACCCTGAGCTGGCCGTCGCTCGTGAAGGGCGGCATGGTCCGCACGGCCACGGGCGGCGGGATGTTCGGCGACGTGACCATGACGGGCTACGTCCGGCAGTCACCGACGCCGCTGGTCAGCACGCTCGGACACACGGCGGATCATGTCGGCCTCAGCGTCAAGAACCTCGACGCGTGGGTCGCGAAGCTCCGGCGCGAGCACGTCACCTTCCTGAAGGAGCCGTACAAGATCGGCGACACGCGCGCCGTCATGATCGAAGGACCCAGCAAGGTCGCCATCGAGCTGGTCGAGGTCAAGTAGCGTGAGGCCCTGGCTGGCGGCAGCCGCGACGCTCGCCGCGAGCGCGGTTGCCGCCGCCCAGGCGCCCGGCGCAATCGGCCTCACGGTCACCGAGACCGCCGGCATTCGCCGCACGAACTATCCGGTCGGGATCGCCGTGCCGCTCCGGGAAGGCGCCCTTCGCGATCCGGCGCATGCGCGCCTCGTGGCGGCCGCCGACGGGCGCCCGGTCGCGGCGCAGTTCGACGCGGTCGCGCGCTGGCCCGACGGCTCCATCCAGTCCCTCGCCGTCGATTTCAACGCCTCGATCGCGGCCGCCGCGGCCGATCGCTACCGTCTCGAGTACGGCCCTGGCGTGACGGGCGCACTGGCCGTCCGCGGCCTGTCCGTCGCCGAGGACGCCGGCGGCATTCAGATTGGCGCTGTGCGGCTCGGCCGGTCCGGCTCGCCGCTGCTCGCCTCGGTCCGGTATCGGGCCGAAGACATCGCCGCCGGTGCGAACGGCCTGCAGATCGTCGACGACCACGGCGTGACCCACGACTTCTCGGACGTCCTGGACCTGTCGGTCGAGGTCCTGAAGGCCGGCCCGCTCGTGGCGACGGTGCGCTACGCGGGCACGATGGAGCTCGGCCCCCACGCCGACATCCCGTTCGTCCTCGACGTCGAGATTCCGAACAGCAAGTCGTGGGTCAAGTTCTCCGCGAGGCTGGACGACCCGAGGGGACACATCACCGCCGTCAGCCTCAGGACCCCGCTCGCCCTCGGGCCGCTGCCGTGGACCTGGGACGTCGGGACGGATCACGGCACGTACGGCGCCCTGCGCCGGGCCGAGGACCAGGTGCGGTTCACCGAGGACCAGACCGGTCCGGCAACGGCGGTGTGGCAGGCGCGGGCGGGCAGCGGCGGCGCGCTCGCGGTGATCGAGACGAGCGGCGACCAGCCTGCGCCCGTCGTGCGGTGGGCCCACCTGCAGGGCGCGAGCGAGGCGGTCGCCTTCGCGTTCGACGTGGCGCCCGGACAGCGCGGCAGCTACCGCGTGACCTTCGATGGCAGCGGACACGCCGCCGTCACCGTCGCGCAGCTGCTCCCGGCGCCCCGCTACGCCCTGACGCTCTACGAGCACTTCGTCTCGACGCCGATCGAAATCGGCGCCGCGACGAGCCCGGCCGCGGCGCTCAGTCCGCTCCGGGTGACGGTGGAATAGGCTCCGGGCTCCAGGCGCCGCAAGAAGGCGCCCTGCGCCGCCGGCTCGGCATCCCCCGCCCTTCCCGTGAATCGCGCGGCGCCGATCACGATCACGAACCAGCCCACCAGCATCACCAGGGCGTTCAGCAGGAGCCAGGCGACACCGACGCGGCTGCGGACGAGCCGGCGCATGCCGCTGCGCTCGAAGAACAGCAGGTCGATCGCGTTCGCGGCCGGGTGGGAGCAGATGTACAGCCCGAGGAGCACGCCGATGCATCCATCGGCAACGTCGTGTCCGGTCAGGCTCACCAGGTAGTACTGCGACGCCACGAACAGCGCGGCCGGGACGAGCAGGGTGACCAGAACGACGGTCCGGCGGCCGGTGGCGGGCGGCATGCGTCCTCGGATGACTGTGCTACGCACGCCGCTTTTTGGCAACCGTTCAGGTGGGCCGCCGCGGCCGGAGCGATCCAGGGCGATCTCTTGTAGGCTAGGCCCATGACTCCAGCAACGCGGCTGGCTCCCGCCGCCCTCCTTCCGTTCGCCCTGCTCTGGGCCGGCGCGGGTCCGGCGGCCCAGAGCCGCACGACCCGCGCAGCCCGGACCACGACCCTCAGCGTGCTCGTCACGACCGCCACGGGCGCGCCGCTCGCGGACGCGGCAGTCACGGTGACCGGGCCGGTGTCGCGCGAGGGCACGACGGGCGCCGACGGCACCGTGCACTTCGAGAACATGACCACCGGCACCTACCGGTGTCACGTCGAGCACGACGGGTACATCACCCTCGAGAAGGACGTCGCCGTCAAGGTCGGCGCGCCGGCGTCCGCGGAGGCGTCCCTCTCGGAGGCGCCGCCCCCTCCGCCGCCTCCGCCTGCGCCGGCCGTGGCGCCCGCGCCGACGCTGACGCCGGGCGAGCCGACGGTGGTCGACATCACGCGGCTGGCCGAGCAGGCGCTCGCGCAGAAGAATGCGATCGTCGAGCGCGTCATCGGCTGCTCGGGTGCGACGTCGGCCCGGCTCTACCGCCTCAACGACGCGCTGCCCGAGCAGACGCGCGAGGACGCCGACGTGATGTTCTACGACGTCGCGGGCGAGGCGACGCTGACGCTCGGCGGGCGCCCGCAATCCCTCGAGCCGGGCGCGTTCGCCATCGTCCCGCGCGGCATGTCGTACGGCGTGTCGCGCCGGGGGCGCAACCCGCTCATCCTGCTGGCGATTCTGTCCGGGCCGTCATGCGCTCAGCAGTAGGGCGCGCGCGGCAGGCCACGGCCCGCCCGTCAGGCTCGACGCGATAAGATCGGCGCGTGACTCGCGAAACCGTGTTCGAGGTGCGGGGCCTGACCAAGGTCTACCACATGGGCGAGGTCGACGTGCACGCCCTGCGTGGCATCGATCTCGACATCCTGGCCGGCGAGGTGCTCGTGCTGCTCGGGCCCTCGGGCAGCGGCAAATCGACGCTCCTCAACATCGTCGGCGGCCTGGACTCCCCGACCGGCGGGCACGTGCGCTACCGCCACCAGGATCTGACCGCGGCGACCGAGAGCGAGCTCACCCTCTTCCGGCGGCACGGCGTCGGGTTCATCTTCCAGTTCTACAACCTGATCCCGAGCCTGACCGCGCGCGAGAACGTGGAGCTCGTGACCGAGATCGCGCCCGACCCGATGTCTGCGCCGGACGCGCTCGCGATCGTCGGCCTGGGCAACCGTCTCGATCACTTCCCCGCCCAGCTCTCGGGCGGCGAGCAGCAGCGGGTCGCGATCGCGCGCGCGATCGCCAAGCGGCCCGACGTCCTCCTGTGCGACGAGCCCACCGGCGCGCTCGACATCACCACGGGCACCGTGGTCCTCGATGCGATCATGCGGGTGAACGACGAGCTCAAGACGACGGTGGCGATCATCACGCACAATGCGGCGATTTCGGCGCTCGCCGACCGCGTCGTGACGCTGGCCGACGGCCGGATCGCGGGCGAGCGGCGCAACGCCGAACGGCGGCCCGTCGCCGCCATCCAGTGGTGACGCGCATGCTGGCCATCAACCGGAAGCTCGTCCGCGACCTCTGGCACGTCAGGAGCCAGGCGCTGGCCATCGCGTCGGTCGTCGCCGCCGGCGTCTCGATGTTCGTCCTCATGCTCAGCACCTTCGACTCGCTGAGCCTCACCCAGCAGAGCTACTACGAGCGGTACCGCTTCGGCGACGTCTTCGCGTCCCTGAAGCGGGCGCCGCTGTCGCTCGCGCCCGACATCGCCGCGATCCCGGGCGTCGCCGCCGCCGACGAACGTGTGGTCGTGGACGTCTCGCTCGACCTGCCCGGCATCGACGCGCCTGTCTCGGGCCGGCTCATTTCCGTCCCCGACGAGGGGCGGCCGGTCCTGAACGACGTCTTCCTCCGCGAGGGCCGCTACCTCGAGCCGTACCGCGACGACGAAGCCCTGGTCAGCGAGAGCTTCGCGAACGCCAACCACCTGTCACCCGGCGACTCGGTGACCGCCATCATCAACGGCCGCCGCCGCGATCTGCGCATCGTCGGCATCGCGCTGTCCCCCGAATACGTCTACGCCATCCGTCCGGGCGAGCTCGTCGGCGACGATGCGAGGTTCGGCGTGTTCTGGATGGGCCGCAAGGCCCTGGCCACCGCCTTCCAGATGGAAGGCGGCTTCAACGACGTCAGCCTGACCCTCACGCGCGGCGCCGACGGCAAGGAGGTCATCTCCCGGCTCGACCGGCTGCTCGATCCGTACGGCGGGCTCGGCGCGATTCCGCGCACGCAGCAGACGTCGCACTTCTTCCTGCAGAGCGAGATGGACTCGCTCCGCGGGATGGGACGCATCGTGCCGGTAATCTTCCTCGCCGTCGCGGCGTTTCTCCTCAACGTCGTCCTCTCGCGGCTGGTCTCGCTCCAGCGCGAGCAGATCGCCGCGCTCAAGGCGCTGGGCTACGCCAACTCGGAGATCGGCTGGCACTTCCTCAAGTGGAGCCTGGCCGTCGCCTCGGTGGGCGCCGCGATCGGCACCGTCGCGGGCGCGGTGCTCGGCCATGCGCTGACCGTCTTCTACACGAACTTCTTCCACTTTCCCATCCTCCAGTACCGCCTGTCCCCGGGCGTCGTGCTGGAGGGCGTGGCGGTGGCCCTGGCCGCCGCCGGCCTCGGCGCGATCGGCGCCGTGCGGCACGTCGTGCACCTGCCGCCCGCCGAGGCGATGCGGCCCGAGCCGCCGGCGCGCTACGCCGTCAGCTGGGTGGAGCGAGCGGGGCTGCGGCGCTGGTTCTCGCAGCCGGCGCGGATCGTCCTCCGCAACCTCCAACGGCACCCGGGCCGCGCGGCGCTCTCCTGCCTGGGGATCGCCATGGGCGGCGCCATGCTCATCGTGGGCACCTTCACGCTCGACTCGATCGACGACGTGATGGACACGCAGTACAACGTGGCGCAGGTGTACGACGCCGCCGTCACGTTCAACCATCCGGTCTCGGCCGACGCCGCCCAGGACGCCGCGCACCTGCCGGGGGTCGAGCGGGTCGAGAGCTTCCGCGCCGTCGCGGCGCGCCTGCGCTCCGGGCAGCGGAGCCGATCGGTCTCCATCCTCGGGCTGCCCGCGGAGCCCGCGCTCAACCGCGTCGTCGACGCGTCGCTCGAGCGGGTGCGGCTCCCCGCCGAGGGCCTGGTGC
>CAVXGU010000004.1:0-823511 GCA_963761615.1 uncultured Acidobacteriota bacterium
GTAGCGCAGGCCTTCAGGCCTGCCCTGCCGGAGCGGACCTGAAGGTCCGCGCTACGACAAACGGCGGACCTGAAGGTCCGCGCTACACCGGCGCGGTCGTTCGACGCGCGTGTAGGGGAGGCCTTCGGGCCTGCTTCTGCCAGAGTGCGATCAACGCGCCCATCTCGTACACGCCCGATCCCGCGAAAGGATACTCGCCGATCGCGCGGCTCAATCCCGCGCGGATCGGATTTTCGAGCGTGTACCGCATCGCGCCCTCGGTCGCCTCATCGTCGCGGAGCACGTGCTCGTAATAGCCCGCCTGCCAGAGGTGACAGCCGTGAGACTGCCTGTACGCGTAGCCGGTCTTCTGCTTGAACAGCTTCATGAAGGAAATGAGATCGGCGCGATCCGACTCGCCGACGAGCACCAGGTGCACATGATCCGGCATGACACAGTAGGCAGGAACTGCCAGCTCGAATTGACGTGAGGTGGTCAGCAGATGCTCGATCGTCTGCCGAGCGACCGCGGTATTCGTGAATGCGCGGCGTCGGCCGGCTGTGCAGGTTGTGACGAAATACCGTTGGTACCCGACGTAGGTGAAGGTCCCGAGCCGCCGCGGGCGGTTGGTGATCACGACGATGGCGATGCAATGGACGCGCCGTCAGGGGAAGGCCTGAAGGCCTGACTGGGGCAGCGGACCTGAAGGTCCGCGTTACGTCCGTGCATGCGGACGCGAGGGTCCGCGCTACGCCTGCGTCTATCGCAGGAGAATCTCGGCCGATTTGGGTGCCAGTTGAAAGCCGCTCGTTGGCGACGTAATGAGCCGACCGGTGATCTTCCCGTCACGCGGCACCGCGCCGCCGCCTTCAAAGGTCACGCGTCTCATCGGCGTGTCGAGCGTGACCGACACGGGCCGCGTTCCCGGATTGACCAGCACCACCCCCTTGGCGAACTCGCGGCGGTAGACACCGTGCCAGCGAAGCTCGTCAAGCGTCACCGGATTCTGCCGCGCCGCCCCCAGGTCGAGTTCCCATTCCGGATACCACTCGAGCGGGCTGGATGCGAAGTAGGAGACGTACGTCCGGCTGCCCTTGACCAGCAGGTAGCTTCCGAGCAGGTACTCGCGCTTGCCGACATCTGACGGCGACGACAGGTAGTTCTGCAGGATCACGATCTTGTTCTTGCGCACGAGCGACAAGGTCTTGTCGAGTGCCGCCCGCCAGTCCCTCGTGCTCAGCTTCGGATCGCTGAATCCTTCCGAAAAGACGCCAGACGTCAGCGAGTAGTCGGTCTTGTCCCATGTCGTCGAGAAATTGCCGACGTTCGGAATAAGCGCCACTCTCCGCGCCTCGAGAGACCGGTCGAGTCCTTGAATCCAGTCCTCCCACACCGCAACCCAGGTCGTGCCGCCCATTTCTCGGAACTTGTTCGTCCGCACGCCGGTGCCCGTCAGACGGGGGTCGACCGGACTCCGCGCATCCTGCTGCACCATCGCGGGCGACGCTGAGTCGAGGAATACGCCGTCGTACTCTCCGGCCCGCACCTGTTGCAGGATCGAGTCGCGCCAGTAGGCCTGGAAGCCCGGATCTGCCACGTTCATCAGGAGCTTACCGTCGTGCACGCTCGCCACGCGCTGGTGCGACGTGGTGTGCCAGAACCAGGACTCGTGCGTGTCGACGAACTTGTCGTCATTGGCCCAGTCTTGCCGTCGACAATGAACTTCGCCGCCGACTGCCACATCGCCAGGTGATAGTGCAGCACGAGGAAGTCCGGATTGATCGGCCCGCAGCGCGTGCGTGATGTCGAGCGTCAGCTTCTGGCTGCCGGCGTAGTGCGTCGCCGCGAACTCGAGCTGCTGCCGGCTCATGCGGCTCGGCAGCTGATCCGTGAACACCGCGATCCGCTGCGTGGTGTCGGGAAACACACGGTGCGGCGTCGCGGCGAGCAGGATGGCGGCCGAGAGGACCCCGGCCGTCACGAAGGTCACGAAGCGAGCCACGAAGGACACGAAAGCTGTTCGGCCTGTCATGTCCGAGCTTTCGATTGCGACTTGAACGAGTGACCGACCCCGATCCACGCATCGATCTCCACTGCCGTCGGACGTCGCGACTGTTTCTCCCAGCTGGCCTCGATCTGTTCGAGGACCGCACGCCGCCTGACGACGTAGCCTTCGATCAGTTCGCGGACTTCATGGTCCATGGAGCGATGGTGCCGTCTGGCCAGCGCCTTCAGCGACCGGACGACTTTCGCCGGGACGTTCCTGATCGTGATCGTGGGCATTCCCAGGTCCCTGCCGCGAACACCATGGTAGCGCCGGTACCGGTTGCCGCAAGTAGCGGGCTACAGCGTTTTCGAGATCGATGTCGCCCCGAGATCGGTGTAGCCGCGGACCTTCAGGTCCGCGAATGCGAAGCCGACCTGAAGGTCGGCCGCTACCGCGAAACAAAAACCGCTCGAGCGCCAGCGAACCATGCGAGCGCCGCGTTGCCAGCGACAGACGGGAAACCGCGAGCGCAGGGCCGAGTCCGGGCGCAGGTCGCGGACCTGCGTCCTCTGCAACGGAGATCCGGAGCCGCGGTTTCCCGCGGCGTCGAGCGGTTCGCCGCCGGAGCCCGTGTCCTGGCCCGCTGCGCCGGATCTCACGCGCCGGGCGGACCTGAAGGTCCGCGCTACAACCGACGGCGGACCTGAAGGTCCGCGCTACGTCGAGAAGACGTCGAACACGTAGTCGTGCGCCGCGAGGGCGCGCTCGGCGAGATCCCGTCCGGCGGGCGTGCTCGATCGCGCCGCGGCGACGAGTTCGTCCCTCGACTTCGCGAACACCGCGTCCAGGATGACCTCGCGGTCGTGCGCCGGCTGCTCGATCAGGCTGAGCAGCACGCGCGACCCGTACTTGACCCATCGGGGCTGCGGCGCAATCGGCTTCCGTCCGGCTGGAGGTGAATCACGTGGCGGCGGAGCACCTCCAGGACCAGCTCGGCGTCGGTGTCCTCGTAGCGGATGCCTCTCGCCGCGAACATCTGCCTGACGGTCTCGCGCCGCTCGTCGAGAAGCCGCACGAACAGCTCCGGCGTCACCCGATCGCCCGCCTTCGAATATTTTCCGTCATCGGTCAGCGTCACGCCGTGGAAGACGGTCAGGTAGAGGAAGTGCAGGAAGATCTCGTAGGTCGCGAGATCGTTCATGAACCGCAGCCCGGTGTTCGGATCGTCGATGGCCGCGGCGTTGTTGCCGCGGAGCTGCTGGTACATGAACTCGCTCGCCATGTACATCGCATGCCGCAGCCCATCCTCCGTCGTCGGTCCCTTGGGTCTCGCGAGAAGCGCCGTCCGCGCCGCGTCGCCGAAAAGCCGGTCCGGCGAGAGGTCGGCCTCCGTGAGCTGGAGGGGAGCGACGCGACCCTCCTTCAGCAGGTCCAGAGACTTCAGCCGATTCGCGCTCCTGCGGCGTGGCGGTGTCGACGATGGACTGGAGCTTGTCGAACGGCGCGACGAGCGGCTCGCGGCCGGCCGCCACGTAGGCCGGAGCGACGGTCGCGACCCAGCTCTGACGGTACGTGTCGTGGAGCTGTCCCTCGATCGAAAAGAGTCCCGCCAGACGCTCGCGCAGCTTGTCGAACCAGATGTCGTGCAGCGCCTTGCCGTCGAGCTCCGGGGCGCGCGGGTTCTGCATCTGCGCCGCCATGCCGCCGATCGGGAACCCGCCGGCCAGAAGCGCCAGCAGCGCGTTCCTGCGGGTGTAGTAGCTCATCGACGGCTCGGTCATGGTGACCGAACCGGGATTCGGGATGACCATCGCGGGATCGTGATGGAACATGTCCTCCCGGCTGTTCAGGTAGTCCCACCGGCCGACGTTCGGGCCGATCAGGTTCTCGCGCAGCACCCACTGGACGACTTCCTGCTGCAGCGCGAACTCCGCTCTCTCGTTCAGCATCTTGATCTTCAGCGTGCCCCGCGGGACGCCCATCGCGTGCTCGATGTCCTTCAGCAGGACGCCGACCACGCGCGCCTCCTCCCAGGTCTCGATCTTCGGCACGTAGTAGTAGATGCCCGAGCCGTTGCGCTCCTGCGCCTCGAAGTTGTTCAGCGCGTGCATCACGAGCGCCGGGACGATCGCCGGCGCCTCGCGGCCGTCCACCGCGGTCTGGCGGTTGCGCAGGTGCAGCCCGGGGACGCGATGGAAGATGGTCGGCCACTTCGAGGGCGGCACGTCGATCGTGTACTGCCGCGGCACGGTCCGGCCCTGCGCGTCCCGGCTGGTCTTGGTGGGATGCAGGAACGGGCGGCCGTCCCACTCGTGCGCCAGGATCTGCGAGAGGTTGCGCCACGCCTGGTAGAGCTGTTCCCTGTAGTCGCCGCCCGCGTCTTCCCAGTCCCACATCCACGACGCGGCGCCGCTGTTCAAGGCGCCCATCGCCATGCCCAGATCGATGCACGGCCCGGTTCCCTCGAGGCCCGGCGTCCGCACATCGTCCGGGATCGGCACGCGCGGCGCGAGCCGCCAGGCGGCGGGCGTCTCGCGGCCGAAGAAGCCGTCCAGCATGCCCTGGCGGATCTGCCCGACCGTGGCCTGGTGGCCGTCCGGATCGGTCACGACCAGCCGTGGATCGAGAAAGTCGTAGTGCGCCTCGCCCCGGGCCACCTGCGCCTGGACGGCATGGCGCAGCGACAGCAGGCGCGCGATCTCGTCGCGCGTCGCGACGGTGAGCGATCCGATCAGGTCTTCGACGCCGACCGGACGCCCGTGAATGGTTTTGCGACCGAACAGATCCGGGTAGTCCCGGCGGATATCCTCGCGAACGACGACGTGTGGCATGGCAGTGATCCGGCGGCGGCGATCCGACTGAGACTGCCTTTGTATCCGCGTCCGCGGCGGCCGTCAACCACTCGCGTGCAGACACGATCTGGAAGACGGCGCGGCTCTCGACCACTCATCGATCATTGTTGAAGCTCAAATGGACGGGCTGGCATATGCTTGGCGCGTCAACACGTCCAGTGGAAAGGAGGGCTCTCCGCATGGCCAGGACACTCAGAACATCGTTCGCCGTGCTCGCGGTGTTGGCAGTGTGCGCGGTCACTTTTCGAACGGCGGCGGCTCAGGCTCCAACGGGCCTCTATTGTGCGGCGCCGAGTCAATTCGAAGGGACGATGCTCGTCGTCGAAGCACAGCGCGGACCGAAGCACCCACCGCGCATCGTCAACTGGTCGTATGATTTCGCGGACAGGCGCGAGCGTTTCGACTGGCTGACGGGGACAGGAGCGATCGCCAGGACGATCATTCAGAAGGAAATCGCCGGTATCGCTTATCAGTACGACATCGCGCCGTCCGGCGATTGTTCCTATCGAGAGCTGCCGGATGGCATGCAACAGATTGGCGTGGCGGACGACTTTCTGAGCGAGGCCGACTTCACGATCGGCGGCGAGCTCGAAGCCTCACGATTCATGTTTGCCGCCGACCATAGGGGAAACAAGCCCGGCGCGGTTCTCGTCGTCGCCAAGAAGACGTGCATTCCCATCTTCTTTCAGGGTGACGCCAGGGCGCAGAAACTGGTCTATCGAGACATCACCGTGGGAATCAGGAACCCCAACGTCTTCAACACGCCCCCGAGCTGCGTGGCGCGATAGGCGGCTTGCGCGGCCTTCGGCCATGCCCTGAGTGCGAAAGGGTCCTGGGCGATTTGGCGTGAAGACGGCGAGCGTCACATGACGAGGCAGCTCGAGGGCGCCGTCTGGCGGCTGTCGATCTTGCAGCGGTACATCCGCGAGTCGGCCGCGTCCAGCAGCGCGTCGAGGCTCTCGGCATCCTGCGGCGAGACGGCGATGCCGAGGCTCACGGTGAGCGAGAGGTGCCCGTTCGGAGATTCCACGCGCAGCTCACGGACGGACGCGCGGAGATCGGCGGCGAGCCGCTCGACGACCTCCGCGCGGCAGTCGGAGAGCACGATCAGGAACTCGTCGCCGCCGTAGCGGGCGCACATGTCGTAGGAGCGAATGGACTGCTGCAGGCACTGTCCGACCTGCCGCAGCGCCCGATCGCCGACGCGATGCCCGTGGAGGTCGTTGATCGCTTGAAGTCGTCGACGTCCACGAGGACGAGCGCCAGGCTCGTGTTGCGCCTGGCGGCGCGCGTCAGCTCGCGCGTGGCGTACTGCAGGATGTGCCGCCGGTTCGCGAGACCGGTCCCGGGATCGGTCGCCGAGTCCCGCTCGCGCTCGAAGTAAGCCTGCAGGTTGCGGATCGTCAACACGAGCGGCACCACGAGGAACGCGACGGGCCACAGGTTCCGCTGGCGCACGCCGCTGAAGATGGCCGCGGCGAGGCCCGCGCCGAGCAGGTACGACGGCCAGATCCAGAGGAACGAGTCGCTCCAGATCCGCACCGGCGACTCGCCGCCGGTCAGGCCGATGGCGGCGGCGACGAGGCCCGAGTTGAGCAGGAAGAACGTCGTCGCCGCGCCCGCGAGCGGCACGAACATCGTCGCCGGCTCCCACAGGCCGGGATGCCCGCCGAGCGCGACGTAGGCCTGTCCCGCGACGTAGACGGCGCACACGAGCGCGGCAATGCTGAACAGGGTCTGGTGCGGCGGGTTCTTCAACCGGCTTCGAAACGTGCACTGGCCCCAGCCGCCGACGGCGGCCACCAGCACGGCGGCGTGCGGGCCGAGGACGAGAATCGTCAAGTAGTCCAGCAGCAGAGAGAGCGTCAGCGTCGAGAGGCCGTGCGGCAGGCTGGCCTTGACCATCGACGCCGGGATGGCGGCGACGGCCAGCGCGAACGCCTCGAGGCCGTACGCCCCGACGGCGGCCGGCAGCGAGTACGCGATGATGCCCACGCCGGCGAGACACACGGCGGCGACGAAGACCTGCGCGGACTCCGGCAGCTCCGCCCACGACGGGAGCCGGTCAGGAACCACCGGTCACGTCCCCTCCCGTTGCTGCGATCGACGCTCGGGGTGCCCGCCGCCACGCCCACGGGCAGCGGCGTGACCGAAGGCCGGAAACAGATCGTCGTGTCACGGCGTCAATCGCAGCAAGGGAGAGACCAAGCCGGTACTCGACAATTCGAACTGTCAATATCCAGAGCGCTTAGGGAGCGTCTTCGGCTGAGTCGCTGCTGGCCGACATGTGCTGAAACAGACCACGAAATCACGAGCGGGCAGGGACCAGTCCACAGAAAACAAGGGGATTAGGGGGCCTTTGCGCCGTTCAACCGAGCGTGAGCCGATTCAGACCACCGTGCTCTCGATCGCCACACGCGCCGCCTCGATCGCCCGCCGCACATCGTCCGCCGATGTCTGCCAGTTGCAGACACTGATCCGCATGCAGCGCATTCCACGCCATGTGCTGGGACCGAAGAACGCCTCGCCGCCGGCGACGATGGCGGCGATCACCCGTTCGGTGTGACGGTCGTGATCCGCGCCGGTGGCGCCCGCTCGCGGGTCGGGGAACCGCACCAGTCCCTGGTTGATCGTCGGCTCCCAGAGCAGCTCGGCGCCAGCCAGCGCGCCGATGCCGACGGCGATCGCGTGCGCGTGCTCGCAGCAGCGCTCGACCAGGGCGGCGATGCCCTGGCGACCGAGCTGGCGAATGGCCGCATAGGTCGCGAAGCCGCGGGCGCGGCGCGAGAACTCGGGGTTCCAGTCCACCTCGTCGCGCGCAGTCTCCGACGGCGTCAGATACGCGGCGCGCTGCGACATGGCCGCGCGGTGCGCCTCGGCGTCGGCGACGATGGCGTAGCCGCAGTCGTAGGGCACGTTCAGCCACTTGTGGCCGTCGGTGGCCCAGGAATCGGCGGCGTCGACGCCGCGCAGGAACCGCCGCAGCTTCGGACTCGCCCCCGCCCACAAGCCGAAGGCGCCGTCGACGTGGACCCACGCCCGGTACTTCCTGGCGATCGGCACCAGGGCCTCGAAGTCGTCGTAGGCGCCGGTGTTGATCTCGCCCGCCTGCATCAGCACGATCGTCGGGGTGTCCGGCGTCTTCGAGAGCTCGGCCTGGAGGACCGCGGCGGGCAGCCTGCCGGCGGGGTCGAGCGGGAGATCGACGACGCAGTCGGTGCCCATCCCGAGCAGCCGGACCGATCGCGCGATCGTGGCGTGGCGGTGCTCGCCGGTCACGACGCGGATCGCGGGCGCACGGAAGAGGCCCTGTCGCTCCACGTCCCACCCGGCGCGCTGCAGGACGCGGTAGCGCGCCGCGGCGAGTCCGACCGTGTTGGCCATCTGGCCGCCGGTCACCAGCGCGAAGCTCGCCGTGGCGGGCAGGCCGAGCAGATCCTTGAGCCACTCGCCCGCGGCCTCTTCGGCGATCGCGGCCGCGGGGCTGACGGCGTACATCCCCGCGTTCTGATCCCACGCCGACGTGAGCCAGTCGGCCGCCAGGGCCGACGGCACGGCGCCGCCGATCACCCACGCGAAGAATCGTCCGCCGCCCGAGCCGAGCAGGCCGCCCGTCACGTCGGCGGCGAGCTGCTCGACGACTGCGAGCGGCGGCATGCCGCGATCGTTCAGGGGCCGGCACAGCCGGCGTCGCAATTCGTCCACGGTCGCCACGGCGTTCACTTCGCGGCGATCGAGCGAGGACAGATACGCGATCGTGGTGCGCAGGGCGAGCTCGAGGGCAGCGGGCGTGTCGGGATCCATAAGGCTCCACGACAGGGTATCGTGAGAGCGCATGTTTCTCGACCTTTCTTTCGGGGCTCTGACCGAACCGGCGACGGGCCGGCACTGGGATCGCGCGGTCGTGGCGGATCAGTACCGCCGCCGTCTCGGCTTCCTGAGGCGGCACGGCCTGTCGGCGGGCGATCGCGTTTCGCTCCACTACGGCAACTCGGCGGACTTCTTCGTCGATCTCGCGGCGATCTGGAGTCTCGGCGCCTGCGCCGTCCCCATCGACGCGCGGCTCACGCCGTTCGAGGTCGAGACGCTGATCCGCGCGGCCGCTCCGCGACTGTCGCTCTGGCCCGGTCCTCCCGACGACGCCGTGCAGCGGACGCTCTCGAGCTGCGGCGTGCGGACTCTCGATGCCTCGGAGGGCGCTCGCGAAGCGCCCGCTCCGCTGCCGCCGGCGCAGCTGGTCTCGCTCGATCACGATGCGCTCATCCTCTTCACGTCGGGCACGACCGGAGATCCCAAGGGCGTCGTGCACACGCATCGCTCGCTGCGCGCGAGATGGACGGCGCTGCGTACGGCGCTCGGCGTCGACGCGTTCCGCCGCACCCTGTGCCTGCTGCCCACGAACTTCGGTCACGGGCTGATCTGCAACTGCCTGTTCCCCTGGCTGTCGGGACAACACCTCTTCATCGGCCCGCCCTTCAAGCCGGCGCTGCTGGCGCAGCTCGGGTCGCTCGTCGACGCGCACGGCATCACCTTCCTGTCGTCGGTGCCGACCGTGTGGCGGGTCGCCCTCAGGACCTCGGCGCCCCCACAAGGCGGGACCCTCGAGCGCGTGTTCTGCGGCTCGGCGCCGCTCTCGGCGCACCTGTGGCAGGACGTCCAGTCGTGGGCCGGCACGCGCGAGGTCTGGAACGCGTACGGCATCACCGAGACGGGCAGCTGGCTCGCGGGCACCTCGATCGGCGACTTCACACCCGAGGACGGCCTGATCGGCGAAGCGTGGGGCGGAGTCGTCAAGGTGCTCGGGACGGCGGACGCCGGCGCGCCGCTCGACGGCGGGGCCGAGTGCGAGCCCGGCGAGGCGGGTCACGTCTGGGTGAACACGCCGGCGCTGATGCGCGGCTACCTCGACCGCGACGATCTGACGGCCGCCGTGGTCGCGGGCGGCTGGTTCCACACGGGCGACATCGGCATCGTCGACGACCGCGGACGGCTGTACCTCCGCGGCCGCGAGCGCGAGGAGATCAACAAGGGCGGCATGAAGGTCTATCCGGCCGACATCGACGCCATCGTCGAGCGCTTCGAACACACCCTGGACGTCTGCGCGTTCGCGCTCGAGGACGAGCTGCTCGGCGAGGACGTCGGTCTCGCCGTGGTGCTGGACGACGCGGGGCCCCTGGTCCTGCGGCGCCTGCACGAGTGGACGACGCAGCACCTCGCCCGGCATCAGCTGCCGCGGCGCTGGTACGTGGTGGACGAGATTCCGCGCACGTCGCGCGGCAAGGTCAATCGCGCGGGCGTGGCCGCGCGCTGCGGCGGCCTGCAGGCGGTGGACCTGACCGCCATCCTGCGCTCGAGCTGAGCCCGGCATGGCCCTTCGCGACGATCTGGTCCGCGCCATCGAGGACAGCGGCGCCGTCGTTCCCGCCGGTCTCGCCGACGACACCCCGCTCATCAGCTCGGGCGTCCTCGACTCGATCGCGCTGATGAAGGTCGCGCTGTGGGTCGAAGGCCGCATCGGCGGCCGGCTCGATATGACCGCATTCGATCTCGTCGCCGAGTGGGACACGATCGGGCGCCTGCTTCAATTCATCGAGAGGCGGCGCGCGTGACGGGGTACGACGTCGTCCGGGTACACGCCCGACAGGGAGTCGGAGGTGGCCGCCCTGCAGACGCACCTGCTGAGCGGCGACGCCGGGCTGAACGCCGCCTACATGAAGTGGAAGTACGTCGAGAATCCGTTCGGCCACCAGTCGTTCATCCAGCTCGCGCTATCCGAGGGACGCATCGCCGCCATGCGCGGCATGTTCGGCACCCTCTGGGAGGTGGACGATGCGTCGCGACGATACGTGCTCCCGTACGCGGACGACTTCGTGGCCCTGCCGGCGCACCGGAATCGAGGCGCGGCGGGCCTCGTGATGAAGGCGTGCCTCGCGCAAGCGGTGTCGCGCGGCTTCGCGGCGGCCATCAGCCTGAGCGCGAGTCCCGTGACGTTCGTCAGCTCCCTGGCGGCCGGGTGGCGGCCGGCGGGGTCGTACGGCCTGGTCCGGCGGCGGGCGCGCTGGTCGCGGTCGCTCGCGTCGTTCGACAAACTGGACAAGATGGACCGGGCGCGACGGATGCCGGGGACGCTCTCGTCGAGCCGGGAACCGCGTCCCGAAGAGATGGCCGCCCTCGTCGCGGCGCTCCCGTGGGACGGGCGCATCCGCCACGTCCGCAGCGCGGAGTATTTCGCGTGGCGGTTCCGGAATCCGGTGCACGAGTACCGCTTTCTGTTCTGGGGTGAGGGCCGGCTGGACGGGTACCTGGTGCTGCAGCGGTATCTCGCCGACCGCGCGGATCACGGACGGGTCAACATCGTGGACTGGGAGGCCCGGGACGCCGCGGGACTGGCGGCGCTCCTGGACGCGGCCGTGCGGTACGGCCGGTTCGCGCGGCTGGAGACGTGGAGCCGGGCGCTCGACGAGTCGCGCCGCGAGCTCCTGCGGCGTCAGGGGTTCGAGCCGGTCGAGGCGTCAGGCGTCAAGCAGGGAAGCGGCGGCCTGCTGGTCCACGGCCTGCGTTCCGGATCCGATCTGCGCCTCGGACGCCGCGGCCTCGCGACGATCGCCGACTGGGACCTTCGCATGCTCTACTCGATGGCCGGATAGCGCAGGCCTGAAGGCCTGCGCTACGCGCTCGTCCGGATCGGGGCAGGCCTGAAGGCCTGCGCTACCGCCGGCGGGATCGGGGGCAGGCCTGAAGGCCTGCGCTACGGCAGGCGGGATCGGTTCAGCTGTAGTGCAGACCTTCAGGTCTGCTTTATGCGCTGGCCCGGATCGGGGCAGGCCTGAAGGCCCGCGCTACCGCCGGCGGGATCGGGGGCAGGCCTGAAGGCCTGCGCTACGCCAGGCCGGATCGGTTCAGCTGTAGCGCAGACCTTCAGGTCTGCCTCGGGGCGACAGCCGCCTCAGGGCGACAGCCGCACCTTGCGGCAGTGAAAGCCTTCCGCCAGGCCGCTCGGCGACCGGCACTCCATCCCTCGGAGGCGGAGCAGCGACAGGAAGAGATCCTCGGTGAACCAGGGCTTCTGCCGCTGCGACGCGTAGTGATCGAGGAGGTATCGCACCTTCGTCCGGCTCACGTCCTCGGGCAGCGGCACGTACGTGTTCGGCGTGCCCAGATCGCCGTCGTACTTCGGGATCTCGTACTCGAGGATCAGATGATCGCGGAACGTCTGCCAGGTGATGTCCGCGAGCAGGCGGTGGTCCTGATGCCGATCGCCGCGATAGTGCGTGAAGACGATGTCCGGGCTCACCTGGCGCTTGAGCTGCTCGAACTCCTCTTTGACCGCGGCGCCGTCGTACGGGAGGAATCCGTCGCGATGGGTCTTGACGAACAGCCGGTGTCGCTCGTGGCCGCCGGTGAACGCGGCGAACGAGCGCCCGAGCTCGGCGGCGCGCGCCGCATCCGAGGAGAACACGACCCAGGCGAACGTCGTGTCCGGATCGCGCGCCATCTCGAGCAGGGTGCCGCCGCAGCCGATCTCGATGTCGTCGCAGTGCGCGCCGAGGCACAGCACCGAACGGGGAGGCGATCCGGCCGGCGCGAGCGGGAGGGTCAGCACCGCGGGTCGCGGCTCCAGATCTCCCAGGGGCGTCCGCCGCGCTCGTAGAGATTGTCGAGCATCTGCTTGTCCTTGAACGTGTCCATGTTCATCCAGAACCCGTCGTAGCGGACCGTCCCCAGCCGGCGCCCGGCGATCAGCCGCTCGAAGGGCTGCTCGACCAGTTCCTCGCCGTCATGGATGGCCCGGAAGATCTCCCGGCTGAAGACGAAGTAGCCGCCGTTCATCCACAGCCCCGCCCGGCTGATCGCCTCGACGCCGGTCACGACGCCTTCGGCGGACGAGCGCGCGAGGTGGAAGCTCTGGGTGGGCCGGACGCTGAGGAAGCAGCCCACGTACCCGCCGGTCCGGAAGCGCTCGACGAGGCGCGGCAGCGGGAAGTCGGTGACCGCGTCCGTGTAGTTGGCGAGGAACGTCTCCTCTCCGGCCACCAGAGCTTCGACGGCCTTCAGCCGCTGGCCGATGTTCGCACCGAGCCCGGTGTCCATGCAGGTGATCGTCCACCGGGCGACGTCCTCGTCTTCACACGTCCGGAAGAAGTCGCGGATGATCTCGCCGTGGTGGCCGAGGCAGAGCACGAAGTCGTTGTGCCCGTGATGGGCGTAGTACTTCATCACGTGCCACAGGATCGGCCGCGTGCCGATGCAGACCATCGGCTTCGGGATCGCCTGCGCGTGATCGCGCAGGCGGAGCCCGAGGCCGCCGCAGAAGAGGACCACCTTCACCCGGCCCACCCTCTCCACTGCGCAAAGCGGCGGGCGGCCGCCGCCGGGCAGGACGCGACGAGCTTCGACACGCGGAGCGCGCGGCCGGCCGCGCCGAGGCCGCTCGTGTGGAAGGCCCAGAACGTGGAACCTGACGGTCCGAAGAGGAGCCGGTCGGCGAGGAAACGGTAGTACCGCCGCTCGAGCCAGTCGATGCGGGCGGCGCAGTCGTCCGGCTCGAGATACGCCGGTCCATGACGGACGCCGAGGGCGAGGTGCGTGAGAAGGTAGTCAGGGTCGAATGTCTTCCACGCTGTGGACACCGACTCGTTGCCCTCCCGCGTGAACGTCAGGACGCGGTGCACGAAACCGAAGTCGTGCTCCGCGAGGACCCGGTAGCAGACGTCGGCGTCCGCGGCGTTCGTGGCGGCTTCGTCGAAGAACGACGGCGCTCGCGACCGGACCACGTCGCTGCGATAGAGCAGGCCGTTGGGCGTGCCGAAGACGTAGAGCCGGCCCCTGAGCGCTTCGCGGCAGATCTCGCGTCCGTTCGTCACCGGGCTCGGAAACGGCAGGCCGTGGCAGATGACCCGGCGATCCTTGAGGCAGTACGCGCCGACGATGGCCACGGTCGGGTGGCGCTCGGCGACCTCGACCATGTCCGACAGGCAACCGGGGAACAGCCAGTCGTCGGCGAAGGCGAGCTTGCAGTACACGCTCGCGTCCGAGAGGAGACGCACGGTGCGATTGAGGCTCTGGATCTGACCCACCGGCTCGTCGAAGGCGACGACGCGAACCCGGGAATCGCGGGCGGCGTACGACTGGGCAATCGCGCGCGATGCGTCGCGGCTGCCGTTGTCGACAATCGTGTACTCCCAGTTCGCGTAGGTCTGGGCGAGGACGCTCTCGATGCACTCGGCGAGATACGGTGCTCCGTTGAAGACGGGGGTGAGGACGGACACGAGCGGCGTCATGGCTGGAACGGCTTGACGTGCACGTCGGTGATCTCCGCCGTGCGAGGCGCGTCGAGCGCGCCCATGACGGCCAGCGCGACATCGTCGGGCTGCAGCAGGCGCTCGGGCCGGTACTCGCGCGACTCCCACGTGTGAACGGCCTCCTGCATCGGCGTGGCCGTGCGCGCGGGATAGACGGAGATGACGCGCACGCCGGAGGCGTCGACTTCGGCGCGCAGGCTGTCCGCGAACGCCTTCAGGCCGGCTTTCGTCGCCGCATAGGCGGCGGTGCACGGCTTCGTGAGATGGGCGGCGCTCGAATTGACGAAGACGACCTGGCCGCCGCTCGACCGCAGGAGCGGCAGGAGCGCCCGGGTGAGGACGAACGGCGCCCGCAGGTTCACGCGCCACTGGAGGTCGAGGTCGTCGAGCGACGCGTCTTCCGCCAGGGCGTAGCGAATCGCTCCGGCGGAGTGGACCAGGACGTCGAGCGACGCGAGCTCCCCGGCGAGTTCGCCGGCGACGGCCGACAACTGATCGTCGTTCGCCAGATCGACGAGATGCCCCCGGATCCGGCCGTCGGCGGCAAGGGCCGTCGTCTCGAGCGCGGCGAAGCAATCGAATCCGCCGCCCCAGCAGGTGAGCGGTGACGCCGCGCTCGAGCAGGCGCGAGGCGATGGCCCGGCCAATCCCGCTCGAGGCGCCCGTGACGACGGCGACGCGTGGCCTCACGATGTCGGCTCCAGCAGCCCGGCGCGCTCGAGAGCGGCCGACGCGGACGAGATCTCCTCGAACGTCAAGCCGGCGCGCGCGGCGATGTCCAGCAGCGAATGGCTGCCGTCCGAGAGGTTCAAGACCCACAGCCTGGCCAGCCGCGAGGGCCCCGGCTCGGCCCCGTCCTGCCGGTCGTCGTACAGGCCGCGCCGGCCGAGCTCGGGCTCGCCGAACGGCTTCAGGTTCAGGAACGTGCGGTTGCCTTCGAGCGCCTGGACGATGCGAAGGATCGTGGCGTACGAGTCGGCGAGCGTCTCGGCCGTCACGAAGCGCGTGTCGTCCGCCGACGTGTGGTACTCGGGGTAGCTGCCGTACTCCGCGCGCGACAACCTCCCGACGGGAAGGTCGAACCCGGGCGAGCAGAACTGCCGCTCGTCGTAGCCGTCGGGCGAAAAGTCCAGGATCCGGTGGTCGTGCTCCGTGGCGAGCACGTGGGCGGCGGCTCTGTCAATCTCCGCATCGCCGCGCCGGCTTCGTTTGTAGGTGACGGGCCCTTTCGCGCCCACGCCTGCGACGACGAGTCCATGCCGGATCGACGACACGCGATCCCGGTTGCGCGCGAGCCACGCGATGGCGCCGATCGTGCCCGGAATGAAGAGGAGCCGGAACGAGTGCCGCCGCTCGGAAGCGCGAAGCGCCTCGGCCAGCGCCGTCAGGCAGGCGATGCCGGAGAGGTTGTCGTTGCAGAGCGACGGGTGGCAGACGTGGGTGGACAGGAGGATCTCGTCCCGCTCCCGGCCCGGCAGGTAGAGCTCGCCGTAGGTCAGGTATCCGTCCTCGAGGCTCGCATCGATCACGACCTCGTACTCGTCGTCACGCATCGCCAGGAGGTCCCGGTGACGGAGGCAGAATCCCCAGTCGCGGCGGTAGTAGCTGGTCCGGTAGGGAATCCAGTCGGGCCGATCCGGCAGGGTGTGCAGGTGCGGGCGCAGTTCGTCCAGGGTGAGCGTCCGCCGCACCGGCACGCTGTAGCTCATCACGTGCAGGGTGGAGCGGCGGAAGTCGATGACGCGCTCCCCGCGCGAGTCGGCGACGAACGCGTCGCGGATATTCCACTCGGGCGGCACCGTCCAGTCGAGTACGGGCGTGCCGGTCGGGACCTCGTGGATCTCGAGGGGCACGCGCGCCGCCACCGCCGCGAGCGTGTCGCGCACGCCCTGTCCCGTGATGCTGCGGCAGATCGGATAGAGCCGCTCGATGAAGGTCATCATGCCGGCCCCCACGTCGTCCGCAACCGTTCCCGTCGGACCGGCGATGTCGCTCACGGCGTGAATACCGGGAGGTCGCGGTCGCGCGGAGACAGAATCTTGTCCCCGCCGGGCCACGGGATGGCGAACTGGGGGTCGTCCCACCGGAAGCCGCACGCCTGTCCGGGGGCGTGGTATGCGGACATCTGGTAGAAGACCTCGGTCTCGTCCCTCAGCGTCATGAACCCGTGGGCGAAGCCCTCGGGGACGTAGACCATCCGGTGATTCTCGTCGTCCAGGACCGTCGAAAAGCACCGGCGGTAGGTCGGTGACGTCCGGCGGAGATCGACGATGGCGTCGAAGGCGGCGCCGCGGGTCACCCGCACGAGCTTCGCTTCCCAGGCCGGATACTGGAAGTGCATCCCTCGCAGCGTGCCCCGCCTGGCGTTGTACGAGATGTTGCACTGGACGAAGTCGGTCTCGAGTCCGTGGTCGGCGGCCTCCCGCGCGCACCACGCCCGGGCGAAGAAGCCGCGCTCGTCCGATCGCGGCTCGAGCTCCACGAGAAAGGCTCCCGGCAGCCCGGTCTCGACGAAGATCATCCGTACACCTTCAACTCGGGGATCGCGACGACGTGCCGGCCGCCCCAGTCCCGGATGCAGGCGGTCTGCTGCATGATCTCATCTTTCAGATTCCAGGGCATGACGAGCAGGTAGTCCGGCCGCGTGTCGGCGATTCGCTCGACGGCGCAGATCGGGATGTGGGTCCCCGGCAGGTAGCGGCCCTGCTTGTACGGATTGCGATCGACGCTGTAGTCGACGAGATCGCCGCGAATCCCGCAGTAGTTGAGCAGCGTATTGCCCTTGCCGGGCGCGCCGTAGGCGACGACGTGTCCGCTGCGATCCTTCACGTCGATCAGAAATCGCAGCAGCTGCCGTTTCGTGTTCTGCACGCGCTCGCCGAAGCCGGCGTAGTAGGACCCGTCGGTGATCCCCTCGGAGCGCTCGCGGGCGAGCAGGTCGGCCACGCGCGGCGACACGGGACGGGACGCGTCGGCCTCGTGCCGGATCCAGACGCGCAGGGATCCGCCGTGCATCGGGAGCTCGTCCACGTCGAAGACCGTCAGGGCGTGGCGTGCGAAGATCGCGGCCGCCGAGTGCATCGAGAAGTACGAGAAGTGCTCGTGGTAGATCGTGTCGAACTGGTTGCCCTGGACGAGGCGGCTCAGGTGCGGACACTCCAGGGTGGCCACGCCGCGCGGCCCCAGGAGGATGGCGAGCCCCTCGACGAAGTCGTTGAGCGCATGGACCTGGGCGAGCACGTTGTTGGCGACGATGAGATCGGCCCGGAGGCCTTCGCCGGCCATCTGCCGTGCCGTCGCGGCGCCGAAGAACTCGACCCGCGTCGGCACGCCGCGCGCCAGGGCCGCCGCCGCCACGTTCCAGGCCGGCTCGACGCCGATGGCCGGAATGCCGTGCGGCCGGAAGTACTGCAGCAGGTAGCCGTCGTTGCTCCCGATCTCCACGACGCGACGGCCGGCGTCGAGCGCGAGCCGGTCGACGATCATGTCGACGTACTGCCGGGCGTGTGCCAGCCAGGACGTCGAGTACGAGGAGAAGTACGCGTACTCGCTGAAGATGGTCTCCGGCGGCACGTACGCCTCGAGCTGGACGAGCAGGCACGCCCCGCACATCTTCAGGTGCAGCGGGTAGAAGGGCTCCACCCGGTCGAGTTGTTCGCGTGTCAGATAGCTCTCGCAGAGCGGCGACATCCCCAGGTCGACGACCGTCGTCGACAGACTGGAGCCGCAGAGGCGGCACACGCCTCGTTCCGCTGGAGCCTCCGCGCTCATGCGGTTCCGGCCCTCGCGGTCCAGCGCAGGGCGTCGTCCAGCAGGCCGTCGCCGCGGAGCCGGTCCAGGTGGTTGAGTCGCATCAGTCCCGAGCGCCTGAACTCACGGTCGCAGAAGCCCATGGCGCCCAGGCCCGCGATGAGATTCCGGATGGAGCCGTCGAGAGCGACCCGCGGCTGGTGATCGGGCGCCAGACGCTCGAAGAGGCCGAAGTCCACGCGGTAGGAGCGCGGGTCGGACGGAGCAGCGGCGTTGATCGAGACGACCGTGCCGGGCACCGCGCCCGCGACCGCGTGCGCGAGGTCCCGCACCTGGTAGTTGCACGCGCTGCGGCCGACGTTGACCGCCAGGAAGGGTCTGTCGGTGGCGGCCTGCCGGCCGAGCGCCCATTCGATCGCGCGGGCCATGTCCTGCACGTCGACGAGCGGGCGCCAGGGCGTGCCGTCGCTCAGGACCGTAATCGGCTGGCGCGAGACGGCGCACGCGACGAAGTCGTTGAGGACGAGATCCAGGCGCAGGCGCGGGCTCATGCCGCAGGCGGTGGCGAAGCGCAGGGCGGTCACCGTGAAGCCGTCCGTGGCGAGCTCGCACAGATCCCGTTCCGCCAGCACCTTCGAGCGCGCGTAGGCGGTGAGCGGATCGAGCGGCGACTCCTCGGATCGGGCGCTCGAGGCCGCGGCGCCGTACATGCTGCAGCTCGACGCGAAGACGAACGATCGCACCCCCGCGGCCCGTGCGGCGCCGGCCAGGTTCCGCGTGGCCACGTGGTTGACGGCGTCGGTGACGCGCTCGTACCGGTTCCCGATGGGGTCGTTCGACACTGCCGCCAGATGGACGATCGCGTCGACGCCCTCGAGGACCGACGGCGGCAGCCGCCTGACGTCGCCGAAGCACTGGCGGTCGAGGACGTACTCGGGCAGCACGGTGGTTCCGGTGAGGCACGCCGCGAAGAGCCCGGTGTCGAAGCCCCACAGCTCGGCGTCGGGAAACACGCGCCGAAGGTGCGCCGTCACGACCGGCCCCACGTATCCCATGTTGCCGGTCACCAGTACCCTCACGACGCGGTCTCGAGGCGGGTCAGGAGATCGATGAACCGGTCGAGAAAGGCCGCCAGGAACGTGCGCGTGCCCTCGTCCGTCAGGCGCCCGTCGGCGTCGAATTTGTCGGCGGCGCGCGCCACCAGCACCTCCGGCTCGAGCAGCACGTAGGTGTCCGTCGAGGCCAGGACCAGCCGCAGCTCCAGCTGCGCCCGCGCCGTGCCGATCGGCCCGGTCGACGCCCCCATGATGGCCGCGGCCTTCTTGTCGAGGACGCTCGTCTCCGGCGGGCGGGACAGCCAGTCGATCGCGTTCTTGAGAACGCCGGGGACGCCGTGGTTGTATTCCGGCGAGGCGATGAGCAGGCCGTCCGCCCGCCGGACGGCCTCGCGCAGGTCGACGACGCTCTGCGGCGCCGCGTCGGTGTCGAAATCCGCGTTGTAGAACGGAAGCCCGCCGATGTCGCGGGACACGATGCGGAGCCGGGGCGCGGCGATCTCGGCGGCGGCTCGCAGCAGCGCCCGGTTGTACGACCCGCGCCGCAGGCTGCCCGCGAGGCCGACGACGTCGAACGATCGATCCGATCCGGCCGGCGCGTCCGGGGTCATGTGCAGCTCCTCTCCCCGTGATCCATACTGCATTTCACGCGGTCGCGCGCATCGGCGGGGTCCGCGTCCAGAAAAGGATATCCCGTGAACCGGAGAGATCGAACCCGTGGCGCGGCCTAGCTGGTGGGCGGTCGAGGGGACGCCGTCGCCCTTCGGCGTCACCTGGCTCGAAGACGAGCGGGCGTTCAACTTCGCCCTTCACTCCCGCGACGCCACCGCGGTGACGCTCCTGCTCTACGAGGCCGCCGACACCGCGCGTCCGTCGAAGCGCGTCGCACTCGACCCGCTCGTCAACAAGTCGGGGCGTGTCTGGCACTGCCGGCTCCCGGCCGCCGAAGTGGGCGAGGCGGTGTACTACGCCTACTCGGTCGGCGGGCCGAACGCCCCCGGGGAGGGCCATCGCTTCGACGACGAGAAGGTGCTCTTCGATCCGTACGCGCGCGCGCTCTTCTTCCCGCCCCGCTTCAGCCGCGACGCGGCCTGCGCGCCGGGCAGCGACGCCGGACGCGTGCCGCTCGGGATCCTGCGGCCGCCGGGTCCGTTCGACTGGTCCCACGACCGTCGGGTGTCGCACACCTGGGACCTCGTGATCTACGAGGTGCACGTGCGCGGCTTCACCAGGCGCGCCAACTCCGGCGTGGAGGAGGCGCACCGGGGCACGTACGCCGGCCTCGTCGACAAGATTCCGCACCTGCAGGCGCTCGGGATCACGGCCGTCGAGCTGATGCCCGTCTTCCAGCAGGACCCGCAGGAGGGGGGCTACTGGGGCTACATGCCGCTCAGCTTCTTCTCGCCGCACCAGGGCTACGCGTCCGTGCCGGCGCCGCGGGCCGTCGACGAGTTCCGCGCGATGGTGAAGGCGCTGCACGCCGCCGGCATCGAGGTGATCCTGGACGTCGTGTACAACCACACGGCCGAAGGCAACGAGAACGGTCCGACCTACAGCTACCGGGGTCTCGACAACGCCGTCTACTACCTGCTCGAGCCCGATCGCGTCCGCTACCGCGACGACAGCGGCACCGGGAACACGCTCAACTGCGCCAATCGCTACGTGCGGCGGATGATCCTCGACAGCATCCACGTCTGGGTGAACGACCTGCACGTCGATGGCTTCCGGTTCGACCTCGCGTCGATCTTCACCCGGAACGAGGACGGATCGGTGAACCTGGACGACCCCCCGGTGATCAGCGAGATCACCACCTCGCCGGGCGTCAACGAGGCGCGGCTGATCGCCGAGGCCTGGGATCCGGGCGCGTACGAGCTGGGGAAGAGCTTCCCCGGCCTCTCGTGGCTCCAGTGGAACGATCGCTTTCGAGACGACATCCGGGCGTTCGTGAAAGGGGATGCCGGAAAGGTGCCGGGCCTGATGACCCGGATGTACGGCAGCAGCGACCTGTTCCCGGACGATGTGATGAACGCGTATCACGCGTACCAGAGCGTCAACTACGTGACGTGCCACGACGGCTTCTGCCTGAGCGATCTCGTCAGCTACGACGCCAAGCACAACGAGGCCAACGGCAACGGCAACCGGGACGGGTCGGACCACAACCTGAGCTGGAACTGCGGCTGGGAGGGCTACGACGGGGCGCCGCCGGACGTCGTCGCGCTCCGCAAGCGTCAGGTCCGCAACTTCTGCTGCCTCCTGTTTCTCGCCAACGGCACGCCGATGCTGCGCGCGGGCGACGAGTTCATGCAGCGTCAGGGCGGCAACAACAACCCGTACAACCAGGACAACGAGACCTCCTGGCTCGACTGGGACCTGCTGCGGACGAACGCGGACGTCTTCCGCTTCTTCTCCCGGATGATCGCGTTCCGAAAAGCGCACCCTTCGCTCGGACGCAGCCGCTTCTGGCGCGACGATGTGCGCTGGCACGGCGTCGGCGACGCGCCCGATTTCTCGTACGACTCCCGCAGCCTGGCGTGGTTCCTGGACGGCGCGTCCCAGGGAGACGATGACCTGTACGTGATGGTCAACGCGTACTGGGAGCCGCTCACCTTCGAGATTCAGGACGGCCAGGCCGGCGACTGGCATCGCGTCGTCGACACCAGCCGGGAGAGCCCGGACGACTTCGCCGAGACCGGGCGCGAAGTCCCGATCGACGGCCTGCAGTACGTCGTGGGCCCGCGGTCGATCGTCGTGGCCCTCTGTCGCAGGCCGCGCGGTTAAAGCGTTTTCGAGATCGATGTCGCCCCGAGATCGGTGTAGCCCCGAGATCGGCGTCGCCCCGAGATCCGGCGTCGCCCCGAGATCGGTGTAGCCGCGGACCTTCAGGTCCGCCGCTGCGAAGCCGACCTGAAGGTCGGCCGCTACAGCGAAACAAAAGCCGCTCCAGATCGCGCGTGGCGGGCGTACCGGCGCTACGTGGTGCCCGGGTCGGACCACCGTGCCGGGAGCCGCGAGGGAACCGGCGCGCGGTCAGTCGAGGGGGGTGGTCGTCGCGGATCCGACGATCGGGTTGGGAATCGGCGCCGATGCGTCCTGCCAGATCGCGCCGCGCGTATCGCTGGCGAAGTGGCGGATGCCCGTCCGCCCGGACGCGACGGGATCGACGGCGACGAAATAGGAGCTGACCGGGTTGTCGTCGGACTGGTTGCACGTGGCCGCTGCCGTGCCAATCGCGCGCGTGCCGGGATCCGCGCTGGCCGCGAGCACGATGACGTATCCGCTCTTGGTCGTGCCGTTCGGGCTCAGGTCGGGCGAGATGAAGCCCTGCACGCTGGCGGGCGGGACCTTGGACAGGTCGTCGAGGGTCACCGCGTAGCCGCCGTTCGCGCAGCTCGACGCGTAGGTCGCCTGGCCCGAGTTGATCGCGCGCAGCGACCCGATCGCCGACGCCTCGTTCCCGGACATCCGCGCGCGGAGCAGCCCCGGCACCGCGACGGCGGCGATGACGCCGATGATCGCGATCACGATCAGCAGCTCGATCAGCGTGAAACCCCGGTCCTCGTGCGTGTTCATCGCGCTGTTCACCTGCCGTCGAACTTCCAAGATCGATGCCAGCGGCCGCCGGATGAGCTCCGCCCCGTCGGCGGGCGGCTTTCTGGCCAGATTTGCGTGCCGGGCCGCCTTGGGTCGATGCTGACTCGATCGCCGGCGGTCGGCGGGTTGTCAAATCTGGGTCTATGTGGCGGATTCTGTAAAGAACGCCCGGCCCGGAAGGGAGTGCGATGCGCAGCTTCGACGGTCTCTCCGAGCGCGAGATTCTCGCCCTGGCCATCTCGCTCGAGGAAGAGGACGAGCGGGTGTACGCCGACTACGCGGAGCGTCTCCGCGCCGATTTTCCCGCCTCGGCGCGCGTGCTCGACGGCATGCGCCAGGAGGAGTCGGAGCACCGCGCCCGCCTGCTGGACCGCTACCGGCAGCGGTTCGGGGATCACGTGCCGCTCGTCCGCCGGCAGGACGTCCGCGGCTTCGTCACGCGGCGATCGCCGTGGCTCGTTCAGTCGCTCGGTCCCGACGCCATCCGTCGCCAGGCGGAAACGGCGGAAGTCGAGAGCCGCCGTTTCTACGAGCGGGCGGCCGCACGCACGGGCGATCCGGACACGCGCCAGCTGCTCGACGACCTCGCCCAGGCGGAGCGCACCCACGAGGAGCGGGCCAACGCGCTCGAGCGCGAGCACCTGACCCCTGGGTCGAAGAAGGAAGAGGAGCAGGCTCGCCGCCGCCTCTTCGTCCTGCAGGTGGTTCAGCCCGGTCTCGCGGGGCTGATGGACGGGTCGGTGTCGACGCTCGCGCCCGTCTTCGCCGCGGCGCTGGCGACGCGGCAGAGCCGCGACGCGTTCCTCGTCGGCCTCGCCGCCTCGGTAGGCGCCGGCATCAGCATGGGGTTCGCCGAAGCGCTGTCGGACGACGGGTCGCTGACCGGGCGCGGTCACCCGTGGGCGCGCGGGATCATCGAGGGCGGCATGACGGCGGTCGGTGGCATCGGCCACACGCTGCCGTTCCTCCTCCCGGGATTTCAGTCCGCGCTCATCGTCGCCGTCGCGGTCGTGGTGGTCGAACTGCTCGCCATCAGCTGGATCCGGCACCGCTACATGGACACGCCGCCGCTCACGGCGGCCATCCAGGTGGGCCTCGGCGGCGCGCTGGTTTTCGTGACGGGATTGCTGATCGGGTCGTCGTGAGGAACCGGGGCCGGCCTGAAGGCCGGCGCTACATCTGACCGCGACTCACTCCGACGCCCACCCGTAGCGCAGGCCTTCAGGCCGGCAGGGAAATGTAGCGCAGGCCTTCAGGCCTGCTTGCAGGGCCAAATGTAGCGCAGGCCTTCAGGCCTGCTTGCAGGGCCAAATGTAGTGCAGGCCTTCAGGCCTGCTTTCAGTATTCGACAGATCACGCGAACGGACAAGACTGTTTCGTCGGCGCGCCCACGGCTATCATCGGCCGCTCATGCCGACGCGCAAGGAAGGCGGCCGTGGCCGGCGACCCGATCCTCGCACGGCGCGCCAGCTCGCGCGCGTCCCGCGCGCGGCGCCCCTGACGCCCCTCGTCCCGCAACTCGCACCCGGGCAGCTGCATCAGATCATCCGGCGCCGCGGTCTCGAGGCCTGCGGCGACCTCGTGGTCTCGGCGACCGCCGAACAGCTCGCGTCGATCCTCGATCTCGACCTGTGGCGGAGCGCCCGGGCCTCGGCGGACGAGGGGTTCGACGCCGACCGCTTCGGCGAGTGGGTCGAGCTCATGGCGGATCTCGGCGAGGACGAGGCCCTGCGGGTTCTCGCGAAACTGGATCGGGATCTGGTCGTCCTCGGCCTGTCGCGGTACATCCGCGTGCTCGATCCGGCGAGCCTCGCCCCCGCCGCGTCGACCGACGACGAGGCGATGGAGCCGCCGTGCACGTTCGAGAGCGGCGTGTCGGGTGAGGTGGGCGGGTACCTGGTTCACGCGCGGCGGCCGGAGGCCTGGGACGCCATCGTGACGCTGCTCGTCTCGCTCGCCGTCGAGCGGCCCGATGATTTCCACGCGATCATGCGCGACTGTCGCCGTCTGTCCGACGCGGCGCCGGAGATCGACGGCCTGGACGAACTGCTGTCGGCGCCGGAGCAGGTCGAGCACGACGCCGCGATCGCCAGGGAGCAGCGCAGGGGTGAGCAGGGGTACGTCGCGCCGGCCGACGCGCGGGCGTTCCTGCAGGCGGCGAGGACGAGGGTCCCGGCGACGCCGGATCCTCCCGCGCCGGATGGCAACCAGGCGGGCCTGCCACGGGCGCGACGCGTTCAGGGCCTCCAGGTCCTGATGGGACTCCTGCGCGACGTGGACGAGGACGCGTTTCTCGCCCGCACCGGAGAGCTCACGCGGCTGGCGAACGTGGTGATCGCGGGCTGTTCGCGGCCATCAGGTCCGTTCACGCCGGAGGAGGCCGCCCGAGCGGTCATCGCGACGTGCGACCTCGCCCTGGAGCGCTCGCCGGGCGGACACGAGGGAGTGACCTTCCTCCTGGATCACACCCTGGTCGCCACGTTCGAAACGGGCTGGGGGATCCTGCACCGCGACGTGGGCCTCGTCGCGGCCGGACAGCTGATCGCCGCGCTGGCGACCGTCCGCCCCGGCGACTCGACGACACGAATCGGTCTGGTCGCGCTTCGCCGCGACCTCGAACGGGCGCTCGATCTCGGGATGCCCTGGCGCGCCGCCCGCGCGCTCGACGTCATCGCCACGCTCGACGTCCCCGCCTGGGCCGGACTGGTCGGGCTCCTGGAGGAGTGCCCCGTCCTGCCCGCCGCGCTCGTCGCCCTCGTCGAGCGCCGCACGGGTGCGATCAGCGCGACGGCGTACGACTTCATCGCCTCGCGCGCGCAGATCGACACCGTGCGGCGGTTCCTGGAGCGCCTTCCGGATCTGCTCGCCGGCTAGAGCGGTTTCGTTTCGCGTTGGCGGACCTGAAGGTCCGCGGCCACACCGGTTGGCGGACCTGAAGGTCCGCGGCTACATCCGAATCTCGAAAACGCTGCAGCGGCTTCGTGTCCTCCGGGCTCTTCCGGAACTCCTCGCGGTCAGGGCCGGCTGCCGGTGACGCCGATCGTGAACGCCACCGAGACGCTCCGGCCGGACATCAGGGTGAGCAGGTCGTCCGGCGACGGCGCGTTCGAGGTCTTCGACGCCGCACTGACGGCCGTGATGGCGTGGCTGTCGGTCAGGTTGTTGATCGCGAGGCGGATGCGCGAGCGCGACAGCCTCGACGAGCCGGGCAGGGCGTAGTTGACGAACAGGTTCGTGATGTCGAACGGATCGATCGTGATGGCCTCGTGCACGGCGCCGTTGTCGTTGAACATCTTGCTGACGCGCTTGCTGAAGAAGCCGATGTTCCAGCTCCCCTGGTTGTACGTCAGGCCGATGGTCTCGGTGTCGGCCGGCGCGTTCTGCGCCCAGAGGCCGGTGTCGGTGTACTTCGCGCTGCCCTTCGTGCCGTTCAGGTAGACGGAGAGCCCGCCGCCGACGAGCACGGTGCTCTCGGCCTCGATGCCCTGGCTCACGAGCTGGCCGTTCTGGTAGTAGAGCGTCTCGCCCGTGGCCTGGTCGACGGTCGACGAGTAGTCGCTCTGCAGCGCGATGTGGTAGACGTCGACGTCGAGCGTGGCGCGCTGCGACTTCCACACCGAGCCGAACTGGACCGTGTCGCTCAGGATGGGCTTGGGCGTCGTGGCCACCAGCGCGCCCGTGACGTCGAAGACCTTCGTCGGCGGGATGTTCTGGCCGCGCCCGTACTGCCCGTAGACCGACCAGTCCGGCTGGACCAGGTAGTGCGCGTCGATCGACGGCAGCCAGGAGTGGTACGCGACGTCGTGCTTCACGAACGGCTGCCCGCCGAGGTCGCCGACCGTCTTGCCGTTGTCGGCGAACTGCGTGAAGTTCTGCGTGTAGTACGCGAGCTTGACGCCCGGCGTGACGGTGAGCTGCGACGTCACCTTCATCCGGTACTCCGCGTACGGCTGTACCGTCGTCGTCCCGAACATCTCGTGGAAGTTCGGCAGGGCGGCGTCCACCCACGTGCGCGGGTCGGCCGGTGTCTGGTAGCGGTTGGTCGAGGCGTATTCGAGCCACAGGCCGGTATTGAAGACGCCGACGGCCGAGACGTGCGTCAGCGGCAGGAGGTTGCCGACCTTCCAGTAGGCGTTCAGCTTGTCCGTGCCGCTCGTCGGGGAGATCTTCGTCGTGCTGTTGTAGTTCTGTTGGTTGTGGTACCGCATCGTGTACGCCTTGTCGTCGATGGACCAGCCGTGGCCGAGGTCCGTCTTGAGGCCGACGTACTCGAAGTGGGTGGGGATGCGGTAGAAGTTGAAGCCGTACCACGCGGGCGAGGTCGGATCCCCGGACATCAGGTAGTTGTCGCCGTACTGCGCGATCTGCGCCCGCGTCGCGCCCTTCTGGTTCGGCGTGTTGCTGTGCAGGTCCATGATCGACGAGAAGGCCGTCAGCACCGTGCGGTCGCCGAGGTTGTACTGGTACTTCGCCGAGAAGGCGTCGCGCCGCTGGTCGTTGTAGGTCTGGTAGCCGTCCGACTGCATCTGGTGCGCCTCGAGGAGCAGGCGCGACTTGCCGCCCGTCATGCGCCCGGAGTCGTACTCGGCGTCGAAGAGCCGCGTGTTGAACGACCCGTAGGACACCGTGCCGTTGATCGACCGCTGGGGCGACAGGGGCTGCGACAGCAGGTTCACCGACCCCCCGTAGGTGGAGGGCCCGATCGTCGCCGCCGATCCGGGGCTGCGGTCGAAGACCGTCGAGCCAATCGTCTGGGCGGGGAAGAACACCCACGAGTGATGGGTCGGGTCGTTGGTGTCGTTGAACGGGATGCCGTCGAACGTCATGTTGTAGTAGCCGTCCTTGAACCCGCGGAAGAACGTCTTGGTGTCGCTCAGCCCGGGGCCGTTCGCGCTCGTGCTGAACGTCCCCGGCGCCATCTGCAGCACCTGGCTGTAGTCCGAGAACGGCGACGTGTAGCTGCGGATGTACTCGTTGCTGATGAGCGACTGCGCCGATCGCGCCGTCAGCGAGGACTGCGACGGCGCCGCCGCGGCCGCCTTCGGCAATGCCGCCGAGACCGTCACGGTCTCGGCGACGTTCGCCACCGTCAGCCGGACGGCGACGTCGTGGGTCCGGCCCTCCGCAACGTCGACCGCCGTCAGGCGCACCATCTCGAAGCCCGGAACGGCGACCTCGACGTCGTACGTGCCGGCGGGGACCGCGATCGCGAACCGGCCGCTGCGGTCGGTCGTCGCGGTGCGGACCTGGCCGCTCGACTCGAGGCGCGCCACGATGCCGGCGTCGGCGACGGCGCCGCCGTCGGGATCGAGCACGACGCCGGTCAGGCTCGTCGTCGCGCCCGTCGCCTGGGCGGCGGCGACGGCGGGCTGGAACAGCAGGAGCAGGGCGATCGCCGAAGCGGCGAGCGCCGCGCCCAGCCGATCGGGACGAATTCTCGAAGATGTCATTCCGGTTCCTCACATGCAACGCGAATCGCGTCGCCAGGGAGCACGGTACGACTCCGGAGTCACGCACGGTTCTCGTCCGTGCGAACTCAGGACGACGGGTTCGTCAAGAATCCATCGGGGGTAGGGGAACATCCTTATGTGGTAATGGGGTGATGTGGTGATGTGGTGATGTACACGTTGGTGGGGGCGCGCGTTGCGTGGATGTGCAGAAATCGTTACAGACATCTGACCTCGGGCCGGCGTCTGCGCGGCTAACGTAGCGGCGGAGGGTCGATCATGGGGCGTCGGGCGATCTGGGCGAGCGCGGTGGCGATGGCAATCGGAGGGCTGGTGGCGACGCCGCAGGCAGGGGGTGCGCGACACCAGCCCCGGCTGATCGCGATGGGCAGCGTCAGCGGTCTCTACCAGGATTTCGCGACGCGGACGGCCGGGCTCCTCGAGAACGGCGTGCCCGGCAATCGCCTCGCGGGACTGGGATCGGGACTGACCTACCTCGGCCGCGACGAGTTCCTCGCCCTGCCCGATCGCGGGCCGAACGCGCTGGCGTACCAGCCCTGCCTCGACAACACGACGTCGTACATCAACCGGTTCCAGACGATGCGCCTCGACCTGCAGCCCAGGGCGGCGAGCGATCCCGACGGTCTGCCGTTCCACCTCACGCCGATGCTCGTCTCGACGACGCTGCTCTCGAGCGCGACCCCGCTCGCGTACGGACCGGGCTGCGGGGGCGTCGGCAGCGGCGTGCCGGCGCTGAACGCGGTGGACCACACCTTCTACTTCACCGGACGATCGGACAACTTCGATCCCACGAAGCCGTCGACGAATCCCGCCAACGCGCGATTCGACTCCGAGAGCATCAGGGTCTCGCCGGACGGCGCGCGCGTCTACATCTCGGACGAGTACGGGCCGGTCGTCTACGAGTTCGACCGGCGGAGCGGGCGGAGGCTCCGCGCCTTCACGCTGCCCGCCGGCTTCGCCGTGGCGCATCCCAGCGCGCGCGGCAGGGAGGAGATCGAGGGCAACACCTCGGGTCGTGTCGCCAACAAGGGCATGGAGGCGCTGGCCATCACGCCGGACGGGAAGACCCTGGTCGGCGCGATGCAGAGCCCGCTCCTTCAGGACGGCGGCGACCAGGCGGGAGGCGTCATCCGCCTGGTGACGATCGACGTCGCGTCGGGCGCCGCGACCCACCAGTACGCGTATCAGCTCGGCGACGGCGGCGCGGGCAAGACGACGGTGAGCGACATCGCGGCGATCAACGACCACGAATTCCTGGTGGACGAGCGGGACAGCAAGGGAAGCGGCGACGAGCCGGCCGAGGCGAAGTTCAAGAAGCTGTTCAGGATCGACCTGGCCGGCGCCGCCGACGTGAGCGGCCTCAGTGGACGCGAGCGTCTCGCCGCCCGCGCCGTCAGGAAGACGCTCGCGCTCGACATCGTGGCGGCGTTGACCACCGGGCCCGCGCATCTCGGGGCGGGCGACATTCCCGAGAAGCTCGAGGGGATCACGTTCGGTCCCGACGTGACGATCGACGGTGTCCGCGAGCACACGCTCTGGGTCGCCAACGACAACGACTTCCTCGCCATCGTCGGTCACCCGCAGACCGTCGACAATCCCAGCCGCTTCTACGTGTTCGCCTTCGACGATTCCGACCTGCCCGGCTACGTGCCCGAGATGGCTCGGGACAGGTAGCGCTCACAGCCCCCGCTGTCGCTCGGCGCGGGCGCGGCGCCGGCGGCTGCGCCAGCGGAGGTATGGCGCGAGCGGCCACCGGTCGACGCCGTACCAGTCCCCGGCGCGACGCTGGAGCGTCCGGAAGGCCGTGGCGAGCGCCGCCGACGGCGAGAGGGCGTCCAGGCGCCGGGCGTACGCCAGCGCCAGCTCCGTCAGCACCTCGCCGTGCAGCCGATCGGCGTCGGCGGTCATCCGCGCCAGGTACTGCTCCTGGGGAAAGTCGCGGTCGAGACGGTACGTCCGCCACCACGGCGAGGGAAACTTCAGCACGCTGGCGCGACGGGTGGGCGCGAACCGGAAGCCCGCCAGGAAGGCACGCGCCTGGAATCCCACGTCCACGCCGATCGGCTCCGACCCGGGATCGCGCCACGGCCCGCAGACGTCCGCGATGGCGCGGCGATGCATCCAGCCGGACGGGGGAGACACCGACACCTGCGCGTGCGTCTTCTCGCTGCCGTAGATCTCGCGTGGTCCGTCGGGGCCGATGAACACCACGCCGCCGTAGGTGAAATCGGCGCCCGTGCGCTCGGCGGTGTCCACGAGCGCCTGCAGGTGCCAGGGAAACCACAGGTCGTCATGGCCGAGGTACGCGACGTAGTCGCCGGTCGCGCGGCGCAGCCCTTCGTTGTTCGGGCCCGACTGGGAGCCGACGCGGGTCTCGAGATTGGTCCAGTGCAGCCGGTCGTCGCCGAAGGCCGCGACGATGCCGGCGCTGTCGTCCGTGCAGGCGTCGCCGACGACCCAGACGTCGAAGTCGCGGTAGGTCTGGGCGACGATCGTCTGGAGCGCGCACCGGAGGAGGCGGCTCCGGTTGTACGTCGAGACGACGACCGTGACGCGCGGGCTCCCCATGTCCGGAGCCCGGGCTACCAGCCGCGCGCGTGCTGATCGAAGCTGAAGGGAATCTGATCCGTGTCGATCGGGAGCCGGTACTTGTCGGGATTGTCGTGATCGTAGGGGCGGGTCGGAAAGTTCACCACCAGCACGTCCTTCGATCCGATGTTCCAGTTGGCGTGCCAGATGCCGGCGGGGATGTTCATCAGCCGGCGGTCGTACTCCGACAGCACCACCCTGGAGACCATGTTGCGCGTCGGCGACTCCTCGCGGACGTCGTACATCACGACCGCCAGTTCGCCGCTGACGATGAAGTAGCGGTCCTCGTGGAGCTTGTGCAGCCCCCACCCCTTCACCATCCCCGGCCTGAGGGTGAACATGTAGGAGAACACCAGCGGATCGGGATGCCACGTCCATCGCGCGTCGAACAGCTCGCAGACCGACCCGCGGTCGTCGATGTGGGTGGTCGCGCGGCGGAACGTGACGCCGTGCGGCACCGGGGACCGCGGCGTGCCGTCCGCAGTCACGGTGGGCGCATCCTTGATCAAGTCGGTCGACATCGCGAGAACATAGCACGGATTCGCGGGTATACTGACGCGCTCAAGGAGAGGCAGCCTCATGCCCAGATTCCACATCGAAGTGCCCCATGAGTCGGAAACCATTGCGTGCGCACGCGCTGTCGAGGTCTTCCTGAAATCGGGATCGCACTTTCTCACCCATGCCGACTGGGGCTGCAAGGACGGCGTGCACAAGGCGTGGTTCGTCGCGGAGGTCGGGAGCCGGGAAGAGGCCCGCGCCATCGTGCCCGTGGCGTTCCGCGCGCGGGCCGAGGTCGTCCAGCTCAACGACTTCACGATCGAGGAGATCGACGAGCTGCTGCGGTACCACCGCAAGCCCGCCGGCTCGTAGACGGGCGGGGGCGAGGGGTCGCCCGGTGTCGCGGCCGCGTTCGCGTCGGACTCAGGGGCGACTTCTCACGGGCCAGATGCCGTACCACGTGGTCTTGATGACGGCGTCGTTCGCGGTGCCGAAGAACAGGCGTGCGCGCACCGCCAGCGTCCCGAAGGCGTTGCTGGTCGTGCTCGACCAGAAGGTGCAGGGCGTATCGTTCAGCGCGTCGCACAGCCCGGGCGCCGACGGCACGTTGAAGAACGCATGATCGGCCGGACCGACGCCGACCGTCGTCCCGGCCAGGCAGCCCGTCCCGCCGTTGTTCGTCAGCGACGGAAAGCTGGCGTTGTCACAGCCCAGTTGAGAGGCGCGCAGGATCGTCGCCGCCCACTCGGCGGCCGTGGGCAGCCGCCAGTCGCCGGCCCGCGATCGGTCCGAGAGCCCGCACTCGCCGGTGTGGAGCCTGGCGGCGGCGGTGTTGGCCGCGGCGAAGTCGGCGGAGCCGAGGCACGAGGCGTCGCGGAGCCAGACGAGGCCCGTCAGCGTATCGGTGACCGTGCCGTTCCCGCAGTCCACATAGCGATTGGTGTTGTCGGAGCACGGTGGCTCCGGGTTGGCGAACGGCGGCGGGTTGCCCCGGCCCTGCGCCATCACGTGGGCGGGTAGCGGGAACAGCAGGGAAGCGATCAGGACGGCGACGGCAGACAGGCGAGCGGGCATGGCAGCCTCCGGCGCTTCATGCTCTACGAGTCGGCCGGCCGAATCAAGCTCAGCAGAGCGTGGGAGTCCTGCAGTCTGACTCGTCAACTGGAGAGGGCACACCACAAGTTCGCGCGCGCGTCTTCATCGTCGCCGGCATCCGGGGGCTTGCCGTGTTCGGCCCGCTGTACGGACTCGTGGACGCGGCCGGGCGCCACCCGGGCCCCCGCAAGGAAAGGCCGCGATATACTCGCGCCCTGATGCGCCCAGCGGCGGCGCGCAAGGGTTCCGTCACGGGAGCATGGACGCAATGAACGTGAAGCAGGCGGTGTTCGCGTTGGGTCTCTCGGCGGCGCTGTTCGTGCCTGCGACGGCGGCTGGCCAGGAGACGACGTGGTACGCGGGTGGGGGACTGGCGGTGGAAAACATCCGCTTCGAACCGTACTACACGGTCTACAACGCCGACACTCCCTCGCAGTTCGACGATCGAGCGACCGGACGACAGGTCAACCTGATGGTGGGGCAGCGGGTTCCCGTGGCGCGGCGCGTCTCGCTCGGCTGGCAGGCGACGCTCGGCGTGAACGGCTTCCACTGGACGCTCTCGCTGCCCGAGGAGCCGGCGCGTCTCGAGTACTCGACGCCGTTCGCGGTGGTCGTGAGCGCCGTCCCGGAGGTGGACCTCGGCGGCGGCGTCTCGGTGTTCGGGGCGATCGGCGTCGGGACGGGCCGTGTCCACGAGCTCAAGACGTCGCTGAGCACGTCGGCCTACGACTACAACCACTTCCGACCCGTCGGCGCCTTCGGGGCCGGCGTCCGAATCCGGGTGATGCCGCCGGTCAATCTCTTCGGCCGATACGACTGGGTCCGCTATGCGTCGTTCGGGTTCGACACGTTCGATCCGGCGGGAGTGCGGATCGAACACGTGCGGGACGCCCCACGACCGCGAGGGGCGACATTCGGCGTCCTGTTCCGTTTCTGAGAGCCTTCGCGATCGAGAACAGGCGCTGAACCGTCCGCCGGGCTACAGCGTTTTCGAGGTCGATGTCGCCCCGAGATCGATGTCGTCGCGAGACCGGTGCAGCCGCGAGACCGGTGTAGCCGCGGGACTGGTGTAGCCGCGGGACTGGTGTAGCCGCGAGACTGGTGTAGCCGCGGACCTTCAGGTCCGCCAATGCGAAGCCGACGTGAAGGTCGGCCGCCACCGCGAAACGAAAACCGCTCTAACCCAGCCGGCGCTCTTCGGATTGGTGCGGAAGGGGGGATTCGAACCCCCACGGTATTGCTACCGCCAGCCCCTCAAGCTGGTGCGTCTGCCAGTTCCGCCACTTCCGCGTGGATGGCGAATCCCAAGTATAGGGCACAATCCGGCAGGCGAACAACGGCGCGCGACGCCCGTCACGCCGCGGTGACGACGATGCCGCTGCAGACGCGCCCGCCGCGGCGCCGGTAGGCATGCGCCACGCTCGAGTCGAAGTAGATCGAGTCGCCGGCCGCGAGATCGTGCGCGACCTCGCCGATGTGCACGCTCAGCGCGCCCCGGATCACGTAGAGGAACTCGACGCCCGGATGCGCGTGCGGGCGAAGCCGGTCGACGCTGACGGGAAGGAACTCCGCGTAGTAGCTGTTGAAGCGCCGTTCGGTGGCGGGGTAGTCCAGCGACTCGAACCGGAACGCCACGTCGCGCGCGCCCGGGCGATCGGGCAGCCTCACGCGATCCGCGCGCCGCACGACGGCGACCAGGGGCTTCTCTCGCGCGCCGCCGAAGAAGTAGTCCAGCCCGACGCTGAAGACGAGCGCGATGCGCAGCAGCGTCGGCAGCGTCGGGAACACCCGGCCGCGCTCGATCTTGGAGAGGAGCGCGGGAGACAGACCGGTGTGCTTCCCGAGCTCGACGAGCCCGATCTTCTTCTCGAGGCGCAGCGCCCGGACCGTCGCGCCGATCCCGTACTCGCCCAGCCCTTTCTGCAGCGTCGCCGACAGCATCGCATCTCCTCGTTTTGAAGCTCGGTCAAATTCGGGGCCGGCGATTGTCACGTCGTTCACAGGAACGCGCCGTCCTGGCGCATTTTACTTGCATTCAATCTAAAGTGCATTAAATTCAATAGTTGAGGCGTCGCAAACGGGCGCGACGCGAACAGGAGCGGGTGCCATGCACGACGCCACGACGGTTCTGCTCACGGGCGCGACCGGGTACATCGGCGGGCGTCTTCTTCGACGTCTCGAAGAGGACGGCCGTACGGTGCGGTGCCTCGCCCGGGATCCCGGCAAGGTCCGGGCGACAAGGCCGACGACCACGGCGGTACGCGGCGACTGCCTCGACGAGGCGTCGCTCGGACCGGCGCTCGAAGGCGTGGACACCGCGTACTACCTGGTGCACTCGATGGCGTCCGGATCGCAGTTCGCGCAGCTCGATCGACGCGCGGCCGCCAACTTCGGACGCGCCGCGGCCCGGGCGGGCGTGCGCCGCATCATCTACCTCGGCGGGCTGACGGGCGAGTCGGCGTCGCTCTCCGCACACCTCCGCAGCCGCGCGGAAACCGGCGACGTCCTCCGGGCGAGCGGCGTGCCCGTCATCGAGTTTCGCGCGTCGATCATCGTCGGCGCCGGGAGCCTCTCCTTCGAGATGATCAAGGCCCTGGTCGAACGTCTGCCCGTCATGATTTGCCCCCGATGGGTGGCGACGCCCACGCAGCCGATCGCCGTCGACGATGTGCTGGCGTACCTGCTGGCGGCGCTGGACCTGCCTGGCGAGAGCGGCCGCGTGTTCGAGATCGGCGGGCCGGACGTCGTGTCGTACGGCGACATCATGCGCGCGTACGCCCGGGCGCGCGGCCTCCGGCGCCTGCTCGTGCCGGTCCCGGTCCTCACGCCGCATCTGTCCAGCCTGTGGCTCAGGCTGGTCACGCCCGCGCAGGCGGACGTCGGCCGGTCGCTCGTCGAAGGGCTGAGGACCGCGACGGTCGTGCGATCGACCGCTGCCAGCAAGGCATTCCCGATCGAACCGCTGCCGCTTCGCGTGGCCATGGCGAGGGCGATCGGCGAAGGGGCGTCCTCGGGTGTCAAGCGCGACTCGCGGAGCGTTGTCGTGCACGCTGGCGTGGCCGACGCCTTCGAGCCGATCCGCAGGATCGGCGGGGCGTCGGGGTGGTACTTCGGCGACTGGCTGTGGCGCGCGCGCGGCTGGATCGATCGTCGCCTGGGCGGCGTCGGCATGCGCCGGGGCCGCCGCGATCCCGACGCGTGTCGCGTGGGCGACATCGTCGACGGGTGGACGGTCGAGGCGTACGAGCCGGATCGCCGCCTCCGGCTGTCGGCCGACCTCAAGCTGCCCGGCCGCGGCTGGCTGGAGTTCGAGGTGGCACCCGCCGGCAGCGGCCGCTCGCTCATCCGGCAGACCGCGACGTTCGATCCGCGCGGCGTGCTCGGACGGGTCTACTGGTACGCCATCCTCCCGCTGCACGTGGTCCTCTTCCGTGGCCTCCTCCGCAGCATCGCGCGGAAGGCGGAGGGGCGTCGGTCCCCGCCTGGCGGCTCGCCCAGGCCACGGACCGGTGTGACGGCAGCGGCGCTTGCCGCCGCTGCGATGTCCGTCCTGCCCCGTCCGGCGGACGCCGCACCGGATCGGCGCCAGGCCGTTCGGACCGTGGACGCCGTGGACCTCGATCGCTACGTCGGCGACTGGTTCGAGATCGCGCGATTCCCCAACCGGTTTCAGCGCAACTGCGCCGGCGACGTGCGGGCGAGCTACGCGCGGCGCGATGACGGGCGCATCGACGTGATCAACCGGTGCCGCACGGCCGACGGCGAAATCACGGCGCGCGGCGTCGCCCGGATCGCCAACGCGCGGACGAACGCGGAGCTCGAGGTCCGGTTCGCGCCGGGCTTCCTGTCGTTCCTGCCCGTCGTCTGGGGCGACTACTGGATCGTCGGGCTCGCCGGGGACTATTCCTGGGCGGTCGTCGGCTCGCCGGACCGGAAGTACCTCTGGATCCTGTCCCGGACGCCGGTGCTGGACGAGGCCAGCCGTGCATCGGCGCTCGCGGCCGCGAGCGACAACGGGTTCGACCTCGAGAGGCTGGTCGAAACCAGTCAGGCGGATCGACGTGAAGTCGGACCATGACGCGCAAGGTCGTCGTTCACGACAGGATGCAGCGCCGGTACGTCTACTGGCGGACCGAGCCGGTCGGCCGGAACTTCGCGCCGGCCTTCGAGCCGGAGCTGACGCCACGCGAGATGCTCGCGCTCGGCGTCTTCGGCGGCCGGTACATGACCGACTGCCGCGACGAGTTTCCCGCGAGCTGGTTCGCCCGCGCGAAGCTCTGCCCGACACACCACGACCCGACGCTCAACTGCTTCGGCGTGAACGCCTCGCAGTCGCTCGCGACCTGGCGGCGCAACGGCTGGATCCATCCGCAGGACCCGCGGGGCTGGTTCCAGTGGTACTGTCGCTACTACCTGGGTCGGCGCACGGCCGACGATGCCCGGCAGATCCGGCGGTGGCGGGCGGTCGCGCGGCACGTGGCCGCGATCCGCAAGAACTGCGAGCGCGGCGACCTCGACTGCCGGCGCCGCCAGCGCCAGGCGGTGCTGCACTGGGCCTACGATGGGAGGAGGAATCTGAGACCTGTCGAAGGTGGTGATGTGGTGATGGGGTGATGTGGTGATGTGGTGCCGGGTGCGGGGTGCTGGCGAGTTCTGAACGACCATGACGAGACCAGTTCGGGTCGGCATCTCGGCGTGCCTGCTCGGCGAGGAAGTCCGCTTCGACGGCGGACACAAGCGGGATGCGTTCCTCACCGACACGTTCGGGCGGTTCGTGGAATGGGTGCCGGTGTGTCCCGAGGTCGAGTGCGGCTTCGGCACGCCGCGCGACGCGATGCGCCTGGTGCGCGGCGCCGATGGCCTGCGACTGATCACCGTGAAGACCGGCGTCGACCTGACGCCGCCGATGGAGGCCTACGCGACGCGTCGCGCGGCCGCGCTCGCCCGGGAGGACCTCTCGGGTTTCGTGCTCAAGAAAGACTCGCCGAGCTGCGGGCTCGAGCGTGTCAAGGTGTACGGCGGCCGGGGCATGCCCGAGAAGTCGGGCCGCGGGCTGTTCGCTGCGGCGCTCGTCGATCGCCTGCCGCATCTCCCGGTCGAGGAGGAAGGCCGTCTCTCAGACCCGACCCTGCGTGACAACTTCGTCGAGCGCGTGTTTGCGTACTGGCGGTTGAGGGGACTCTTCCACGGGCGCTGGACGCTCGGCGCCCTCGTGGCGTTCCACACGGCGCACAAGCTGATCCTGATGGCGCACGCGCCCGAGGCGTATCGGCGCCTGGGCCGTCTGGTCGCCCGCGGCGGCGAGTTGGCGCGCGCCGAGCTCGAGCGCCAGTACACGGACGCGTTCATGGGCGCCCTCGCGGTGATCGCGACACGTCGTCGTCAGACCAACGTGCTCCAGCACATGGCGGGGTACTTCAAGGATCGCCTCGACAGGGAGTCGAAGCGCGAGCTCGGGGCTGCGATCGAGGACTACCGGCGGGGTCTCGTGCCGCTCGTGGTACCCCTCACCCTGCTGCGGCACCACGTCCGGGTCCACGGCGTGTCGTACCTGGAGGGACAGCGCTACCTGGAGCCGCACCCGAAGGAGCTGATGCTCCGCAATCACGTGTAGCGCGGACCTTCAGAATCACGTGTAGGGCGGACCTTCAGGTCCGCCGTGGGTCCGCCGGGACCGCAGGCCTGAAGGCCTGCGCTATCTGGCTGGAGCGGCCGGAGTCTGGCCTGCGGGCGCGGGTGTCTGGGTTGCGGGTGCGGGCGTCTGGGCCGCCGGTGCCGGGGTCTGCGCCGCCGGCGCGGCGGGCGCCGGCGCAACCGGCGCCGGGGCCGACACGGGCTTCGGCGCGGCGGTGCCGCCCATCAGGGAGCCCGGACCTTTCTGGCCCATGATGGCGAGCGCGAGCAATCCGACGATGAACAGCACGGCCAGCACGGTCGTCGCGCGCGTGAGCACGGTGGCGCCGCCCCGGGCGCCGAACGCGTTCGCGCTGCTGCTGCCGCCGCCGCCGAAGGCGGCCGCGACGTCGCCCTTGCCCTGCTGGAGCAGGACCACGATCAGGAGCAGGATGCAGACGATGACGTACAGGCCGTTGAGGATGTAGTACAGCATTTTGGAAACCTCGATTATACCGCAGGCGGCCGGCTCTTCAGCACGATGTCCGCGAAGGCCTTCACGTCGAGGCAGGCTCCGCCGACGAGGGCCCCGTCGACGTCGCCCTCGGCCAGGAGCCCGCTGACGTTGTCGGGCTTGACGCTGCCGCCGTAGATCACGTGGCACCGCTCGGCCGCGTCGGCCCCGAACCACTGCCGCAGGCGCGCCCGGGCGTGTGCGTGGACTTCCTGCGCCTGCGCCGCCGAGGCGGTGCGGCCGGTCCCGATCGCCCACACGGGCTCGTACGCGAGGACGAGGCTGGCGACCTCCTCGCCCGACAGGCCGTCCAGCCCTTCCTTGATGTGACGGTCGATGACGGCGAACGTCCGGTCGCCCTCGCGCTCCTCGAGCGTCTCGCCGATGCACACGATCGGCGTGAGGCCGGCGTCGATCGCCGCACGCGTCTTGCGGTTGACGGTCGCGTCGGTCTCGCCGAACAGGCGCCGGCGCTCGGAGTGGCCGACGATCACGTACTCCGCGCCGGCTTCCTTCGATCATCCCGGCCGACACCTCGCCGGTAAACGCGCCCTCGGGCTCCCAGTACAGATCCTGGGCGCCGACGCCGATGTTGCTGTTGCGCGCCGCCTCGGCCACCGCATACACGGCCGTGAACGGCGGCGCGACGACGATCTCGACGCCGGCCGCGTCCTTGACCAGCGGACGCAGTTCCTTCACGAAGACGACGCCCGCCTGCACCGTCTTGAACATCTTCCAGTTGCCGGCGATGAATGGGGAGCGCATGGTCCTCACGATCGGGCGGATCCTCACGCGTCCGCCAGCGCCGCGACGCCCGGCAGCGTGCGTCCGCCCAGGAACTCGAGCGAGGCGCCGCCGCCGGTCGAGATGTGGGTGATCCGGTCCGCCACGCCCGCCTTCTTGACGGCCGCGATCGAGTCGCCGCCGCCGATGATCGTCGTGCCCTGCACGGCCGCCACCGCCCTGGCGACGGCGTTCGTGCCGGCGGCGAACGCCGGGATCTCGAACACGCCCATGGGTCCGTTCCAGACCACGGTCTTCGCGCCGGCGATCGCCGACTGGTACCGGGCGATGGTGTCCGGACCGATGTCGAGGCCCAGTCGATCGCCGATCGCGGCGTCGCCGATCCGCAGCACCTCCGTCGCCGCCGATGCGTCGACCGCGTCCGCCACCACGTGGTCGACGGGCAGCTCGAGGCGGACGTCCCTCGCCGCGGCATCGGCCTCGATCGCGCGGGCCTCGTCCAGCTTGTCGTCCTCGACGAGCGACTTGCCCACGGGCAGGCCCCGCGACTTGAAGAACGTGTACGCCATCGCACCGCCGACGATGAGGCAGTCCACCTTGACGAGCAGATTCTGGATCACCTCGATCTTGTCGGACACCTTCGCGCCGCCGAGAATCGCGACGAAGGGATGCTCCGGCGACTCCAGGGCGTGGCCCAGATACTTCAGCTCCTGCTCCATCAGCAGGCCCGCCGCGGCCCGCGGCAGCACGTGCGCGATGGCCTCGACCGACGCGTGCGCCCGGTGTGCCGCCCCGAACGCATCGTCGACGTACAGGTCGGCCAGCGAGGCGAGCGACGCCGCGAACTGCGGGTCGTTCTTCTCTTCCCCGGGGTGGAAGCGGAGGTTCTCGAGCAGCACCACGCCGCCGCCGGCCGCCCGGGCTGCGGCGACCGCCTCGGCCGCCGCGGGGCCGACGCAGTCGTCGGCGAAGGCCACCGGCTTGCGGAGGAGCTCGGCCAGGCGGGTGGCGACGGGCTTCAGGCTGAAGTCGGGGTTGGGCTGGCCCTTGGGCCGGCCCAGGTGGCTGGCGAGCACCACGGCGGCCGCGCCGCGCCCGAGCGCGTACTGGATCGTCGGGATCGACGCGCGGATCCGGGTGTCGTCGCCGATCACGCCGTTCTTGATCGGCACGTTGAAGTCGACCCGGACGAACACGCGCTTGCCCGCGAGGTCGAGGTTGCGGATGGAGAGCTTCGACATGGACTTCAGGCTCCGGGCTTTCGGCTCTCGGCTGGCTCTGGGCTTTCGGCTCTGGGCTTTCGGCTCTGGGCTTTCGGCTCTCGGCTTTCGGCTCTGGGCTCGTCACGACGTCACGCTGCCGCCGTGATCTGCCGAGAACCCAGAGCCTAGAGCCGAGAGCCCAGAGCCGAGAGCCGAAAGCCCAGAGCCGAGCGTCTTGCTACAGTCCCCGCGCCACCAGCAGCCGCAGCAGATCGACGCAGCGGTTCGAGTAGCCCCATTCGTTGTCGTACCACGACAGCACCTTGACGAAGTCGCCGTCCATGACCTTCGTGTAGGGCGCGTCGACGATCGACGAGTGCGCGTTGCCCTTGAAGTCGATCGACACCAGTTCCTCGGTCGAGACGTCCAGGATGCCCTTGAGCGGGCCGGCGGCCGCCGACGTCAGGGCCGCGTTCACTTCCTCGCCGGTCGTCTTCCTGTCGACGACCGCGACGAGGTCGACCACCGAGACGTTCGGCGTGGGCACCCGCATCGCGAAGCCGTCGAGCTTGCCCTTCAGCTCGGGCAGCACCTCGCCGACCGCCGTCGCCGCGCCGGTCGTCGTCGGGATCATCGAGAGGGCCGCCGCGCGGGCGCGCCGCAGGTCCTTGTGCGGCAGGTCCAGCAGGTTCTGATCGTTGGTATAGGAGTGGACGGTCGTCATCCAGCCCTTCCTGATTCCGAACCTCTGGTGGATGACCTTTGCGAGCGGCGCCAGGCAGTTCGTCGTGCACGAGGCGTTCGAGATGATCTGGTGCGTCGCCGGGTCGTACGTCTCGTCGTTGACGCCGAGCACGACCGTGAGGTCCGGTCCCTTGGCCGGCGCGGTGATCACGACCTTCTTGGCGCCCGCCGCGAGGTGCTTGGCCGCGTCGTCGCGCTTGGTGAAGAGGCCCGTCGACTCGAACACGACGTCCACGCCCAGGTCCTTCCACGGCAGCTGCGCCGGGTCGCGCATGGAGAGCACCTTGAACTGATCGCCGTCCACCGAGATCGTGTCGGCGCCCGCCTCGACCGTCGCGTGCAGGTTGCCGAGCACCGAGTCGTACTTGAGCAGGTGGGCGAGCGTGTGCGCGTTGGTGAGGTCGTTGACGGCCACGAAGTCGATGTTCGTGTCGCCGAGCGCCGCGCGCATGATGTTCCGGCCGATCCGGCCGAAGCCGTTGATGCCGACTCTGACGGGCATGCCAGTCCCTCCTAGGACAAACGCACCATTCTAATGAACGCGCTTGCGAAGGGTCAAACCGAGCGGCTATACTTTCGGCGCTGTAACCGTAACTCCGAGCGGCACTTAGAGTGCGTTTCGAGTTCCGGAGGGCGGGCAGGCCTTCACGCCGGCCCGACAATGCGGACCTGACGGTCCCCGCGACACCTGAAATGTACCTCGCCTACAGCTTCCTGACGCTGGTCCTCTTCATCGTCGTCTCCCCGTACTTCGCGTACCAGGCGATTCGCTACAAGAAGTACATCGGCAGCCTGCGCCAGCGGCTCGGCTACCTGCCGGTGTCGGTGAACGTGGACGGCGAGGAGTCGATCTGGATCCACGCCGTGTCGGTGGGAGAGGCGCTCACGGCCCGTGCGCTGGCCGCGGACCTCAAGACGCGGTACCCGCGGCTCCGCCTCTATCTCTCGACGACGACGATCGCGGGACACGAGGTGGCGCGGCGGAGCCTGCAGCACGTCGACGCCGTGTTCTACTTCCCGTTCGACTGGGCGTTCATCGTCCGGCGGACGCTCCGGCTGGTGAAGCCGCGGCTGTTCGTCATGATGGAGACCGAGATCTGGCCGAACCTGCTCCGCGAGTGCCGCAAGCGCGGCGTGCGGACGCTGCTCATCAACGGCCGTATCTCGTCGCGCTCCTATCCGCGCTACCGGATGATTCGCCCGTTCTTCCGCCGCGTGCTCGCCGACGTCGATCGCTTCTGCATGCAGAGCGACGAGTCCGCGCGCCGGATCGTCGACCTGGGCGCCGATCCGGCGCGGGTCACCGTGACGGGAAGCCTGAAGTTCGACTCGCTCGAGATCCCGCGCGTGACCGCGTACGGCCGGCCGCGCGAGCGCGTGCTCCGCTTCTTCAACATCTCGTCCGGCCGCACCGTGATCATCGCGGGCAGCACGCTCAGGGGCGAAGAGGCCGCGGCGCTGCAGGCGTTCGCGCGGATCAAGCGCATCGCGTCGACGGCGCTCCTCGTGCTGGCGCCCCGCCACGCCGAGCGGTTCGGCGAGGCCGAGCGCCTCGCCCGCGAGGCGGGCTTCAGCGTCGCGCGCCGGTCCGACCTGCCGATCGACGACGAGCCGCGCGTGGACGTGGTCGTGCTCGACACGATCGGCGAGCTGGCGCAGCTGTACCAGATCGCGACGGCGGTGTTCGTCGGCGGCAGCCTCGTCGATCAGGGCGGGCACAACATCCTGGAGCCGGCGATCTTCGGCAAGCCGATCGTCTTCGGCCCGTTCATGCGCAACTTCAAGGAAATCGCCGAGACGTTCGTGGCCAGCGGGGCCGCCGTGCAGATCGCGTCGGATCGCGAGCTCGAGACGGCGATGGTCGCCCTCGTGACCGATCCCGTCCGCCGCGCCGGACTCGGCGCGGCCGCCCGCGCGCTCGTCGAGGCCAACCGGGGCGCGAAGGAGAAGACGCTCGCCGTCATCGCGGACCTCCTGCCGCCGGCCGGTCCCGGCGCCGTGGTCCGTCCCTTCCGGCTGGTCAATTGATTCGGCACGCTCGGTGCGATCTACGGTGCGGCCGCCGCGTGGCGACGCCGCTGGTACGCCGCCCGTCCCTCGCGGACGCGCCGTCTGTCCCGCCCCGTCATCAGCGTCGGGAACCTGCGCGTCGGCGGCACCGGCAAGAGCCCGATGGCCGGCTACCTGACGCGCCTGCTGCTCGACGCCGGCCACCGGCCCGCCATCCTGTCGCGCGGCTACGGCCGGCGCACGGCGACCCGCCTCACCGTGGTCTCGAACGGCCGCGGCGATCTGGCGGGGCTCGACGAGTCCGGCGACGAGCCGCTGATGCTCGCCCGCGCGCTGCCCGGGGCCATCGTGGTCGTCGGCGCGAGCCGCTACGCCTGCGGGCTGGAGGCCGAGCGCCTCGGCGCGACGGTCCACGTGCTCGACGACGGGTTCCAGCACGTCCAGCTCGCGCGGGACGTGGATCTGCTGCTGCTGGACGAGGACGATCTCGGCGATCGGCCGCTGCCGGCCGGGCGGCTGCGCGAGCGGCTGTCGACGGCGGCGGTGGCCGATGCGCTGCTCGTGACGGCGGGCTACGATTCGGCCGTCCGGCGCGTCGCCGACACCGTGGGCGCCACCTCGGCCTTCCGGGTCACGCGCGTCATCGGCGCCCCGCGCGTCGTCGCCAGCGGCGAGTCGGTCGTCGTGCCCACCGGGGCGCGCGTGTTCGGCGTCGCGGGCATCGCCCGCCCGGGGCGCTTCTTCGCGGAGCTCGAAGGCGCCGGATGGCGCGTGGTCGGCAGCCTGGCGTTCCGCGATCATCATCGCTTCACGGCCCGTGACGTGGAGCGGATTGCCGGGGCCGCGCGAACGGCGGCGGCCGCGATCGTGCTGACGACCGAGAAGGACGCGGTGCGACTGAGCCAGCGTGCGCTCGACGACCTGCCCTGCGCCTACGTGCCGCTCGTCGTCGGCGTGGAGCCGGAGGACGCGTTCCGCGCGTGGCTCCTGGAGCGCCTGTGATGCGCGAGCGCCTCGAATACCTCGGCGTCGTCTCGCTCATCGCGCTGGTGCGCGTCCTGCCCGACCCCGTCGTGCGCGCGTGCGGCAGCCTGCTGGGCCTTGCCTTCTACACGCTCGACCGGTCTCACCGGCGCGTCGCCGAGCGCAACGTGGCGCGGGCGTTCCCCCAGCGCACGCCCGCCGAGCGGCGGGCCATCGTCCGCGGCGCGTTCGGACACTTCGGGCGGCTGCTCTTCGAGCTGCTGAAGTTCAGCACGCTGACGCCCGGCGAGATGCTGGCGCGGGTGGAGTTCGAGGGCGAAGAGCACGTGCGGCTCGCGCAGGCGCACGGCAAGGGCGTGCTGTTCTGCACCGGCCACTTCGGCTTCTGGGAGCTTCAGGGCATCGTCCATCCCCTCAAGTTCGGTCCGATGGCGGTCGTGGCGCGGACGCTCGACAACCGGCGGCTGAACGCGCTCCTCGAGGAGATCCGCCGGCGGACCGGCAACACCGTGATCTACCGCCAGGGGACGCTCCGGCGGGTGATGCGGGAGCTGCAGGCGAACCACGGCGTCGGCATCCTCATCGATCAGCACATCCAGAGCCGCGACGCCGTCGAGGTGGACTTCTTCGACCGCCCGGCCGCGACGACGTCCGTCCTGGCGGCGCTCGCCCTGCGCACCGGCGCGCCGGTCGTGCCGCTCTTCGGTCTGCCGCTCGGCCAGGGGCGCTACCGGATGGTGTACGAGCCGCCGGTCACGCCGCCGCCGGAAGACAGCCCCGATCGGATCCGCGAGTTCACCCAGCGCTGCACGGACGTGCTCGAGATGTACGTCCGGCGTCACCCCGACCTGTGGCTGTGGATGCACCGCCGCTGGCGAGACCCGGAAGCCGGCGCCAGGCCGGCCTCGGGCATGTTCCCCTCGGCTGCGGACGAGGGGAAGACTGTCTGAATGGGGTAATGGGGTAATGGAGTGATGGGGTAATGGAATGGGAAGTGGGGAGATGGGGTAATGGCGGGCGCCGATCCCCGTGATGCAGGTGCGCGTCGGACACCAACACGTGCCGGGCGCCGGTGTCCGAACGATAGGAAGCATGAGCGCGATGTCAACGGAGGGATGTCATGAACCGTGAATCGTCTATTCCGCGCGCGATCTTGTATGCGGCCTTCGCCGCAGCATTCTGCGGACTTGTCCCGCTGCGCACTGTGGCTGCGGGATCGGATTCCCCACAGCCGCCGAGGCGTGTGGTGATTCCCGTTCGCCAGCGTGTGTTGGGCGGCAGCGGAGGCGTCATTCGCTATTCGATTCCGATCTCCATCGGCGGGACGCGGCTGGAGGTCATGCTCGACACGGGCTCGACGGGGCTCAGGGTTCTGCCGGGAGCAGTTCCGCCGGGCGACTTTGTCGCGACGGCTCGCTCCACGGCCGGGAGTTTTGGTTCCGGCGCCCAGTTCAAGGGGGTCATTGCCAACGCGACGATCGAGGTCGGAGGCCTCCGGAGCGCCGACCCCGTCCCCTTCGAAGCGATTCAAACCGTTGGTTGCGACAGCAAGAAGCCTCATTGCGGCGCCTCGCATATCGCGCCGCAGGACTTCCGTATCGGCGGCGGGGGGAGCGGCCAGGGCTTCAAGGCGATCGTCGGGATCAGCCTTCAGCCCCACTACACGATGCCGAATCTCCTGCTGGCGCTCGGCGCGCACGCCTGGATCATCGTCCTGCCCAAGCCCGGCGGTTCCCGTCCCGGCGAGTTGATCCTCAACCCCGACCCGGCCGATCGCGCCGGCTTCACGACCTTCCCACTGGCCAAGGCGCCAGGCGCCTACGACGCCATTCCCGGTTGTCTGACCATCATGGCGAGCCGCGGACAGAGGAGCGCACGGAACGGGGGCCGCCGCCGATCGGGCAGGGCCATGAATACGGGCGAGCAGGTCTGCGCCCCTGCCACGCTCGATACCGGCGCGCCCGGCGTCAACATCATGCAACCGTCCGGCGGTCGGAGATCGCGGTTCCAAGTCGGCGAGTCGGCGCGCCTCAGCTTCGGGAACGGCCCTGCCGCGCTTCCACCGCTCACCTTCACCGTCGCCGCGAACGGCGCCGCGCACGTCGGGGTTTTGCCTACTGCCAAGGCCGGACAGTCGAAGACCATCCATGCAGGGACTCTCCCGTACTTCACGTATGCCGTGCTCTTCGACAATGCCAATGGCCTCATGGGCCTCAAGCCGCGCGGCAACGGTGCCCTCTAGGCGTGCCATGCACGGTGATAACGGACCGGTGCACATGACCGTGGGCTTCGGCAGTCGTCTTCGGGAGGGTTGGACCTGGAGCCGTCCGAGGACAGACGCCGCGTGTCGTCTCGCGCGGCGGAGGATTACCCCATGTACTGATCTACCCTGGCGGCGATGGGCATTCTCCAGCCGGTCCCGAAGGCGCGGTCGGTCACTTTCAGCCCGGGCGCGGCCTGCTTCCGCTTGAATTCGGCGCGGGCGACCATCTGGAGGACGCGGCGCACGGTGGCGGCGTCGTGGCCGCCAGCGACGATCTCGCGCGCGGACTGGTGGAGCTCGATGTACCGCTTGAGGATGTCGTCGAGCACGTCGTACGGCGGCAGCGAGTCCTGATCGGTCTGGTTCGGCCTCAGCTCGGCCGAGGGCGCCTTGGTGAGGACGGCCTCTGGGATGACGGCCCGCCCGCGCGCGGCGTTGAGCCATCGCGCGACGCGGTACACCTCGGTCTTCGGGACGTCGGCGATGACGGCGAGCCCGCCCGACATGTCGCCGTACAGCGTGCAGTAACCCACGGCGAGCTCCGACTTGTTGCCGGTCGTCAGCAGCAGCGCGCCGCCCTTGTTCGAGAGCGCCATCAGCAGGTTGCCGCGGATGCGGGCCTGGATGTTCTCCTCGGCGACGCCCCGTCCGGTGCCCGCGAACGCCTCGGCGAGCGTCGCCTCCATCGCCCGCATGGCCGCCTCAATCGGCAGCGTCAGCGTCTCGATCCCGAGGTTCGCGGCGAGCGCCCGCGAGTCGTCCAGGCTGCCGCGACTCGAGAACGGCGAGGGCATCAGCACGCCCAGCACGTGGTCCGCGCCGAAGGCGTCGACCGCGATGGCCGCGGTGAGCGAGGAGTCGATGCCCCCCGACAGGCCGAGCACGGCCCTGGTGAATCCGCACTTGCGCGCGTAGTCGCGCGTGCCCAGCACGAGCGCGCGCCAGATTTCCGACTCGGCGTCGGTGTCGCCGGCGGGACCGATCGGCGCGCGGCGGTCGAGGTCGCAGACGACGAGGTCGGGATCGAACGATCGGCCGCGCGCGACGATGGCGCCGTCGGGACTGAAGGCGCAGCTGCGGCCGTCGAAGACGAGGTCGTCGTTGCCGCCCACGAGGTTCACGTACACCACCGGCACGTGGTGGCGGCTCGCCAGCGCGCCGAGCATGCGCTCGCGCAGCAGCTGCTTCCCGGCCGTGAACGGCGACGCCGACAGGTTGACAATCGCGTCGGCGCCGGCGGCGGCGAGCTCCTCGATCGGGTCGTGGTGGTAGCGCGGCCGCTTCCAGAAGTCGCAATCGTTCCAGACGTCCTCGCAGATGCTGATGCCGAGCCGCCGTCCGCCGAGCTCGAGGATCTGCGGACCCGCGAACGGCTCGAAGTACCGGTCCTCGTCGAAGACGTCGTAGGTGGGGAGGAGCGCCTTGCGGAACGTCGGGCCCAGGCGTCCCCCGTCGAGCAGCACGGCCGAGTTGTACAGCGGCCGCCCGATCGGCGCCTGGTTCGGTTCGGGGAGACCGACGAGGACGGGAGGCGCGTCGGCCAGCTCGCGGGCGAGGGCGGCGGCCGCGTCCCAGCTGTGCTGGACGAATCCGCCGCTCAGCAGCAGGTCGCGCGGCAGGTAGCCGACCAGGGCGAGCTCCGGCGTCACCGCGAGATCGACGCCGGCCGCACCGGCGGCACGCGCCGCCTCGGCAATGCGCGCCGCGTTGCCTTCGAGGTCGCCGACGATGGTGTTGAGCTGGAGAAGGGCGATCTGCACGGGAGACTTCGCTAATAATAGCCCTGCGGGCTTTCGGGCTTCAGGCTCTAGGCTTTCGGCTCTAGGGCTTGCCCGGGGCTCCGCAGCATCGCAGTCTTTTCAGAGCCAGAGCCCACATGGATCGCCTCGTCCTCTTCGCCCCCAACTGGCTCGGCGACGCCGTGATGGCGCTGCCCGCGCTCGCCGACGTGCGGCGCGCGCGCCCGGACGCGTCGATCACCGTGGCTGCGCGGCCGCCGATCGCCCCGCTCTTCGCCCTGGTGCCGGGCGTCGACGGGGTGATCGCGCTGGACGCGCCGCGAGGCGTGCGCGCCGTTGCCGGCTGGCGCGACATCGGCCGCGAGCTCAAGCACGGCGGCTTCGACACCGCGATCCTCTTTCCGAACTCCTACCGTGCGGCCCTGGTCGCCGCCCGCGCCGGCGTTGCCGAGCGCTGGGGGTATCGCACCGACTGGCGCGGGCACCTGCTGACGCGCGCCGTGGCGGCGCCGTCGGGCGTGCACCAGGTCGACTACTACCGCCACCTCGTCGAGGCGCTCGGCTTCGCCAACGGATCGGCGGATCCCGTCCTGCGGGTCGACGCCGCGGTGCGCGCGCGCGCCGCGGAGCTGCTCGCCGAGGGCGGCTGGGACGGGCGGGCGCCGCTCGTGGCCCTCGCGCCCGGCGCCGCCTACGGAGGCGCCAAGCGCTGGCCCCCGGCGTACTTCGGCGAGCTCGCCACCGCGCTCGCGGGCGACGGCGTGACCGCGGTGCTCGTCGGCAGCGCGGCGGACCAGGCCACGGGCGCCGAGGTGGCGGCCGCCGCCGCGCCGGCGACGCTCGTGAACCTGATCGGCCGCACCGACCTCGCGCGGCTGGCCGGCGTGTTCGCGCACTGCCGGGCGGTCGTCTCGAACGACTCCGGCGCGATGCACGTGGCCGCGGCGGTCGGCGTCCACGTGACGGCGATCTTCGGCCCGACCCGGGAAGACGAGACGGCGCCGCGATCGGCGAACGTCGAGGTGCTGACGCACCCGGTCTGGTGCCGTCCCTGCATGCTCCGCGAGTGTCCGATCGATCACCAGTGCATGCGCGGCATCGGCGTCGACCGCGTGTTCCACTCGGCGCGGCCGGCGCGATGAGCGGCGTCGAGGCCGTGTTCCTCGATCGGGACGGCACGCTCGTCGAGGAGACCGGCTACCTCTCCGATCCCGCTCGTCTCGTCTTCTTCCCCTGGAGCGTCGACGCGGTCCGGACGCTCAACCGCGCCAGCCTGCGCGTCGTGCTGACGACGAACCAGTCCGGCGTCGCGCGGGGCTACTTCCCCGAATCGCGCGTCGCCGACGTGCACGATCGCATCGCGGTGGTGCTGGCGGCCGGGGGCGCGCACATCGACGCGTACTACTACTGTCCCCATCATCCCGCCGGCGCCGTGGACGGGTACGCCGTCGCCTGCGACTGCCGCAAGCCAGGAACCGGGATGATCGCGAAGGCCGTGCGCGAGCTGGGTGTCGACGCTGGGCGCTCGTTCGTGATCGGCGACCGCTGGCTCGACGTCGGCATGGCGCGCGGCGCGGGCGCGCGCGGCATCCTGGTCCGCACCGGCGCCGGTGCCGCGGAAGAGCGGACGCCGCCCGCCGATCTGAAAGCGGACGCGGTGGTGGATAATCTGATCGCCGCGGCGAACTGGGTGTTGGGACACAGGGCTTAGGCTCTGGGCTCTCGGCTTTGGGCTCTGGCCACACACGCAGTCCCGCCGTATCTGGCCCAGAGCCCGAGAGCCCGAGAGCCGAGAGCCCAGAGCCGAGAGCCGAGAGCCGAGAGCCCAGAGCCGAGAGCCGAGAGCCCAGAGCCCAGAGCCCGACGAGAGCCACCACAGATGCTGATCGCGCGTTCCGTTCACCCCTTGCCTGGAGAGGCCGAGCGACGGGAGCGCCTGCTGGCGCTCGTCGACGCGTTCGGCAGCCGGCGCGTCCTCGTCGTCGGCGACCTCGTCGCCGACGAGTTCATCTACGGCGAGGTCGCGCGCATCTCGCGCGAGGCGCCCGTCCTCATCCTCAAGTACGACGCCTCGGAAATCGTGCCCGGAGGGGGCGGGAACGCGGCGAACAACGTGGCGGCGCTCGGCGGTCTCGCGCGGCTCGTCGGCGTCGTCGGCACCGACATGGAAGGCCGGCGGGTGGTCTCGGCGTTTCCGCGCGGCGTGTCGACGTCGGACATCGTCAGGGCGCGCGGCTATCGAACGCCGGTCAAGACGCGGATCCTCGCCGGCGGCGTGCACTCGGCGAAGCAGCAGGTGGTGCGCATCGATCGCGAGGCCGACTGGCCCGTCTCGAACGACCTGCGTCGGCGCCTGGCCGATCGGATCGCCCGAGCCACCGCCCAGTGCGACGCCGTCCTGCTGTCCGACTACGGCTCGGGACTCGTCACGCCCGCGCTCGCCGCAGCCATCGTCAAGGCGCTGGCAAGGCGCGCGCGCCGCCGGCCGGTGCCGGTGCTCGTCGACTCGCGCTACCGGCTCCTGGACTTCCGCGGACTGACCGCGTGCACGCCGAACGAATCCGAGGTCGAGCAGGTGCTCGGCATCCGCATCGACGATGACCCGGCCAAGCTCGAGCGCGCGGGCCGCCTGCTGCTGCAGCGCACGCGGATGCAGGCGGTGCTCATCACGCGGGGCAGCCGCGGCATGGCGCTCTTCCAGCCGAAGCGCGAGACCGTGCACATCGCGATTCACGGCTCCGATCAGGTGACCGACGTGACAGGCGCGGGCGACACCGTGATCGCGACCTTCACCCTGGCGCTCGCGAGCGGCGCGTCGTTCTACGAAGCCGCGCGGCTCGCCAACTACGCGGGCGGGATCGTCGTGATGAAGCGCGGCACGGCCACGGTGACGGCCGGCGAGCTCGCCGACGCCGTGTCGGGCGACCACGACATCACGCCCGAGCACTGGTCCCAGGAGGGCCCGGCGCAGGGAAGGAGAAGCTAGCGCCTGCGGCCATGCCGAGGCGATGACGTGGAGATCCGAGCCGAGGCGTCGGCGTCAGTTCGCGCCGGGGGGGCCGGCGCCAGTGAGAAGAAGCCAGCGCCTGCGGCCATGCCGAGGCGAGGACTGGGAGATCCGAGCCGAGGCATCGGCGTCAGTTCGCGCCGGGGGTGGGGCCCCGGCGCCAGTGAGAAATCGATGGGTGGGAGAAGTTGAGCGACAGGAGACACGGTCGCGTTGTCGCCGAATCGGAGCTCGTCGAGGCGGTGGCCTCCGATCGGGCCGCCGGGAGGACGATTGCGTTCGCCAACGGGTGCTTCGATCTCCTGCACGTCGGGCACGTGCGCTACCTGCAGGGCGCCGCGGCGGAGGCGGATCGCCTGATCGTGGCGGTCAACGACGACCGGTCGGTCGCGCGCGCTCAAGGGGCCCGGACGCCCGATTCTCGCCGCGGCGGATCGCGCCGAGCTCGTTGCGGCCGTGCGAGGCGTGGACTACGTCGTGATGTTCGGTGATGCCAACGTGGAGCGGCTGCTGACGCTGATCAGGCCCGACGTCCACTGCAAGGGCACCGATTACACGGTGGACACCGTGCCGGAGCGCGCCATCGTCCTCGGTTATGGCGGCCGGACGGCGATCGTCGGCGATCCCAAGAATCACTCCACACGCGACCTGCTGTCACGCCTGGCGGCGGGCGTCTGAGCCTGCCGGACGGCCCTCACGTGCGAATCCTGATTGTCCGACTGGGGGCGCTCGGCGACATCATCCACGCGATTCCGGTCGCGGCCGCGATCAGGCGGGCGGATCCCGAAGCGCGGATCGACTGGCTCGTGAGCGCCAGCCACCGCGAGATCCTGGAGCTCGTGCCGGCGGTCTCGAATCTCATCTCCGTCAACGACCGGCCGGGCGCCGGCGGCGGCCGGTCGATCCTCGCCGCGGTCGGCGAGCTGCGGCGGGCCCGGTACGACGTCGCCCTCGATCTCCAGGGCCTGCTCAAGTCGGCGGCGTTCGCGCTGGCGAGCGGGGCGCGGCGGATCATCGGCTTCTCCGGCGCGCACGCGCGCGAGAGCGCAGCGGCGTGGCTCTACACGGAGACCTACGACCCCGGCCGGGGCGGGGTCCGCGCGTCCGGCGAGACGATGCACGTGGTGCGGATGAACCTGGGATTCCTCGAGCGCCTCGGCATCGAGGCCGGCGAGCCGGAGTTTCCGATCCGGATCCCGGACTCGGCCGTGGCGGCGGAAGTGGCCGACCGGACGCAGGGACGCTACGCCCTGCTCAATCCGGGAGCGGCGTGGCCGAACAAGCGCTGGCCGCCGGACCGGTTCGCGGCCATCGCGCGCCACCTGCGCGACACGCACGCGCTGCCGTCGGTGGCGCTCTGGGGCCCGGGAGAGGAGGCCCTCGCGCAGGCCATCGTCGGAGGCGCCGCCGGCGCCGCGCAGCTGTCGCCCAGGACGTCCGTGCGGGATCTCGTGGCGCTCGCCAGGGGCGCGTCGCTGATGGTGTCCGGCGACACCGGCCCGACGCACATCGCCGCGGCGGTCGGGACGCCGATCGTCGGCATCTACGGGCCGACGTGGCCGGCGCGCAACGGGCCGTGGCGCCGCGAGGACGTGGTGGTGTCGCGCGCCGAGACCTGCGTCTGCCATCACCTGCGCCAGTGCCGGCGCGAGACGATGTGCCTCATGGAGATCGGCGTGGACGAGATGGCGGCCGCGATCGATCGCCGGCTGGCGGTGGAGACCCCGCATGGGTGACCGGCTTGCGAGATGGCGGGTGCCGCTGGGATTCGTGTGCGGCGCGCTCGTGCTCTGGCTCGCGCGGCCGACGGGCCGGACGCTGATCGCCGGCGCAGCCGTGGCTTCGGCGGGCGAGGCGCTTCGTCTCTGGGCAGCCGGGCACCTCAACAAGTCGCGCGAAGTGACATCGTCGGGGCCCTACCGGTGGACGGCGCATCCCCTCTACCTCGGCTCGTCGATCATGGGGGCCGGCGTGGCGATCGCGTCGGGCAGCATCGCGGTCGCGGCGCTCATCGCGATCTACCTGGGGACGACGATCACGGCGGCGATCCGGCGCGAGGAGGCATTCCTGCGGCGCACCTTCGGCGGGGACTACGACCGGTATCGCCGTGCGGGCGCGGTGGATCGCACGCGGAGGTTCAGCCTGGCGCTGGCGAGGGCGAACCGCGAGCACCGGGCGGTCATCGGCCTCGTCCTGGCGATATTGCTGCTCGCACTGAAGGCAACGTATAATGCGTCGTTTGGGGGACAGCCGGGCGGTTAGCCGTAGTGCAGGCCTTCAGGCCTGCCGATGCGGGCGGTTAGCTCAGTGGTAGAGCACCGGCTTTACACGCCGGCTGTCACAGGTTCGAGCCCTGTACCGCCCACTCAATGGATGACATGTGGCGACATCACACCACTGCCACATGTTCGGTTCGTCTACTTGGGGTCGTAGTTCAGTTGGTTAGAACGCCGGCCTGTCACGCCGGAGGCCGCGGGTTCGAGTCCCGTCGACCCCGCCAACTCAGTCACACTAGCGAGGCGAGTTCGCGGTCTCGCTAGTGCTCGTCTCCGCAGGCACCCGCCATTGTCGGCTCGTGCGCACGGGGTTCGGCGTCCGCTGGTGCCCGGCTGGACGGCGAAGCGCGCGAAACCGGTTCAAATGCAGGAGGACGCACTACCCGGCGCGATAGCCGAGCCGGACATGGTGAACTGGAACTTGAAGTTCACCGGGCCGGTCGGATTGGCGGGACGAGCGTATCGGAAGCCACACTTGAGAACCCCTGGCGCACTGCCGCCTGGCGACACGCTCGTCGACAAGGGCCCCTCCAGGTTCTGAAATGACGTGGCATCCGGTGCGCCGGGCACATTGGTCGGGACGCTTCCCACCTGAATGAACAGATCGGTCGTCAGAAGTTCGCCTGACACTTCGTAGGCCCCTGGCGAGATCCCAATCACTCGCGTGTACTGCTGTCCAGTTCCCGAGATCGTGAGACCGGCGAACGTCACGCTGAAGGACCCCGGACTGCTGCTCCCGCTGGCGGTGTTGAAGGCGTTGACAGTGAACTGCGCGCCCGGCGAATTGACGGCTCCGCATGAGGGTGGGGAGGGGGTGGATGGGCAACTGGGATCCAGCGCCGGGACGGAACTCGTGGAGCTCGGTCCGCTCGGACTTCCAGAGCTCGACGATGATCCGCCGTTGCCGTTGCCGCCGCTGCTGCCACCGCAAGAGGCGACGAGCACCGTCGCACCGAAAAGGACTCCAAGGTGAAGGATTGAGCTGGGTCTCACGGAGCCGCCCTTCTTCGACGTGATCTACTGACAGGCGCTCGTGCTTGCGCTCAGCGTGCATCCACCGCCGCACGAGCCAGTGACCGACTCTCCCTGAACCGTGGCTGACTGCGTGCCCGTCGCATGGTGCGACAGCAGGTCGTAGCTCGACAGCGTCAGCGTCGTGCCGCTGAGCTGCCCCTGAAGGAGGAAGCCAGGGTCCCCAGCGACGTTCTTCGACACACCAGCGCCGGAAGCCGATCCGTTGCTCGATACGACAACGTTCCAGACACCGACTTCTCCGCCTGGCGGGTTCGCCGGCGGGCCCGCGTAGAACACGGGACCGTAGGTACCGCAGTAGGTCGTGACCGTGTTACTCGTTCCATCCAGGGTCGAGAATCCGCCGCCGGTCCCACCCGTGCCGGTGTAAGAGCCGGAAAGGACCCCGCTGGCAACGCTTCCATTCACAGCAAACCCGCCGCCTGAGAGGGCCACGGCGCTTGTCGCCGAATCGTAGGTGCCGCTGAGATCCGTCGTCCCGGCTCCCGTGAGGTGAACGCTCCCGGTCGCCTGCGATACGGCCAATGGCCTGATGGAGCTGGTCGATATCGTTGCCTGGATGGTGACCGACAAGGTGCCGCTCTGCCCGCCACTCCCGGCAACGGTTCCTTGAAACTTCGTTGTGTTCGTCGGCTGGGAAGGTGTCGTGGGCGTTGCTGGAGTTGTGCCGGTTGATGAAGACGAGCCGCCGCAAGCGGCCAGCATCGCCGCCAGCGAGGCGACAACCGGCAGTCGGCAGGCAATCCGAAGGCTTGCAGACGATTTCATTTACAACGCCAGCGGGCGTCGGACAGTATCCGTCACGGAAGCATAATATAGTCATCTATGGTAGATAATTTATCCATAAATATGACGCGCTCTTGCGGCGATGGGCTAGCGCTGTGAAGTTGATTTCAGAGCATTAGGGACGACACCAGAGATCATCACGAGAGCGTCGAACCCGCGACGAGTCAGTGACTTGGACCAACAAGGCGCGTCAGTGCCGCACTGATCCCGAGTTGCTGCTGCCGCGAGGCCCTGGCCGCGGGCGCCGACGTCGTCGTCATGGTCCATCCCGACTACCGGTACACGCCGCTGCTCGTCACCGCCATGGCCAGCAGGGTGGCGCTCGGGGTCTACGACGTTTTCGACAACCAGATCCTGGCCCAGAGTGCGCCCATTTCGGCTTCGGCATCGGCGAGGTGTCCTGCCCGACGAAGTACTTCGAAGAGGCAACCTCGATCGACTTCCGGCGCAGCCTGACGTATGGTGTCGGCGTTCTCAGGACGACGGTGCAGTTCGCGTTCGAGCAGCGGGGCGTGATGCACTCGCGGATCTTCAGCGCGAGCGGACGCAGGATCGACCCGGCTCGGTCCCCCTACTACCAGGCCGGATCGCGCGAGCAGCCGGGGTCGCAGGCTATCGAGGCGGACCCGCGGTCCCAGTAGGCTCCGTCCCCGCCGCCGTCAGTCCCCGCCGCGCCAGCATCGGGTCGATCACCGGATCGCGTCCCAGGAACCTGCGGTACATCTCGGCGTTGTCGATCGTGTTGCCGCGCGACAGCACGAGAGCGCGGAGGCGATCGCCGTTCGCCCGCGTGAAGCCGCCGTGGGCCCTGAACCAGGCGAACGCGTCCTCGTCCAGCATCTCGGCCCAGAGATACGCGTAGTATCCCGCGCAGTAGCCGCTCTCCCAGATGTGGAGGAAGTAGGTCGATCGGTACCGCGGCGGGACCGCCGGCACGTCGAGCCCGGCGTCGGCGAGCGCCGCCGCCTCGAACTGGTCGATGTCGTCCACCGTCGTCCCGGCGGGCAAGGTGTGCCAGCACAGGTCGAGCACCGCGGCCGCCAGGGTCTGGGTGAGCGCGCGCCCCTGATCGAACGTGCGCGCCCGCGCGATCCGCTCGACGAGCGCGGCCGGGATCGGCCGGCCGGTCTCGTGGTGCACGGCGTAGCGCGGGAGGATCGCCGGGTCGAGCGCGGGGTGCTCGTTGAACTGCGAGGGGAACTCGAGGAAGTCGCGCGCGACGGCGGTGCCGGAGAGGCTGGGGTACCGCTGCTCCGAGAACAGGCCGTGCAGCGTGTGGCCGAACTCGTGGAACAGCGTCTCCACGTCGTCCAGGCCGATGAGCGCCGGCCTGCCGGGCGCCGGCCTGGCGAAGTTGCACACGTTGTAGATGACGGGCTGCGTGCCGAGCAGCGTCGACTGCCTGACCAGCACGTTCATCCAGGCGCCGCCGTTCTTGTTGTCGCGCGCGAAGAAGTCGCCGTAGAAGAGCGCGAGCTGCGCGCCGTCGCGATCGAAGATGTCGAAGACGCGGACGTCGGGATGGTAGACGGGCAGGTCGTGCCGCTCCCTGAACGAGAGGCCGAACATGCGCTCGGCGGCGAAGAACACGCCGTCGCGCAGCACGCGGTCCAGCTCGAAGAACGGCAGCACCTCCGTCTCGTCCAGGTCGAACGCCTCCTTGCGCAGCCGCTCGGCGTAGAAGTCCCAGTCCCAGGGCTGGAGCGTGAAGCCGCCGCCCTGTTCGTCGATCAGGCGCTGGAGCGCCGCGGCTTCCTCGCGGGCCTTGCGCACCGCAGCCGGCACGAGGCGATCGAGGAAGCGCCTGGCCGCCGCCGGCGTCCCCGCCATCTGATCCTGCAGCTGCCACGCCGCGAACGTCGGAAACCCGAGGAGGGCGGCCTGCTCGGCCCGGATCGCCGCCAGGCGCGTGACGATGGCGCGCGTGTCGTTGGCGTCGCCGCGCTCGGCGCGCGTCCAGCCGGCGCGATAGAGCTTCTCGCGCGTCGCGCGGCTTGGTCAGGAAGCGCAGCGGCGGCTGCGCGGTCGTGTTCTTCAGCGTCAGGACGCACGCCCCGTCCAGCCCGCGAGCCGTCGCCGCCTGCGCGGCCGCCTCGACGTCCGCGGGCGGCAGGCCGTCGAGCTCCGCCGGATCCGACACGACAAGCGCTCCGTCACGCGCGGCCGCGAGCAGACAGTTGGAGAACCGGGCGCCGAGTGCTGCCTCCTCCTCGTTGAGCGCCTTCAGCCGCGCCTGGTCGACTTCCGACAGCCGGGCCCCGGCCAGAACCAGCTCCCGGTGCCGCACCTCGAGGAGCCGCAGCGACTCCGGATCCAGACCCAGGCCGGCCCGGGCGTCATAGACGGCCTCGATGCGAGCGAAGAGGCGCCGGTTCAGATCGACGGCATCGTCGTGCGCGGCGAGTCTGGGCGCGACGGCTTCCTCCGTCCGCTGCAGCACCGGGTCGGAGAGGGCGCTCGCCAACGCGAAGAAGGTCCGCCGGACGCGCTCGAGCGACCGGCCGCTGCGCTCGAGGGCGACCAGCGTGTTCTCGAACGTCGGCGGCGCCGGATCGTCGGCGATGCGCGCGACCTCGGCGAGGTGTTCCGCGATGGCCGTTTCGAACGCGGGCAGGAAGTCCTCGCTGCGGATCCGGTCGAACTGCGGCGCCTGGAAGGGAAGCGGACTGCGCGTGAGCAGCGGATCGTCGCCGTGATCGGTCATTCGAGCGAGTATATGGCACCGGGCGCGGACGACCCGACGCCCGAGATCGGAGAGAGCCGCGCGCCACGACTGGACCGCAATCGGGTCTGCGTCTAGCTCGATCCTGCGCGGGCCGCGCGCGGCCCCTCGCCGGGGAACACCGCGCGATCCTGGTCGGGATACCCGAAGCGAACCGAGAACCGATCCAGCCAGAGCTCGACGCCCGGCTCGGTCCAGATCTGGAAGCTGACGACCTGCGACGTGGCGAGGTCGCATCGCATCGGGATGTCGTGGTAGGCCGTCGAGACGAAGTTGCCGGTGCGGATCGCCCCGCCGCAGAGAATCCTCCCGTCGCCATCCGTCATGACGACGTCGACGAGCGGCCGAGGCGTGGCCAGCGAGGCGGCGTTCACGCGAAGCCCCAGCACGACCAGCAGGTAGCCCTGCGGGAGCAGCTCGTCGGTGTCCAGCGCGACCATCCGCGCGCGCGGCCGGGCCCGCGCGTACAGCACGGTGCGGCTGGCCGATTCGGGGTCCGGGATCCGTTCCGTGTCCAGCATGCGGAGCTCCGGCGCCGGCCGCCGGTAGATGCCCGGCCCGCTGACGCGCTGCGCGACGAACAGCCACACGAGGACGACGACCGCAGCGGCGTGCCAGCGCCAGCCCGCCCGCACGAAGCGCTCGGCGCACCAGGCCAGGGGCCACGCCGCCAGCAGATCCACCATCGGCCAGATCGGCAGCGCGAAGCGGTGCGACGAAAACGTCAGCGCGTGCACGCCGAACAGCGCCGCGACGGCGGCGGGCGCGGGCCACAGGACCGACCAGGCGGGACTTCGCCACAGCATCACCAGGCCGAGCAGGGCGAGCAGCGACACGAGCGATCCCCGCGCCAGACGGAGCCACCAGTCGAGCGGCAGCAGGTTGAGCGCGCCGCGGGACAGGTACAGGGCCAGGGGCCGGGGCACGTTCCAGCCGTCCTTCAGGAACCCGAAGAAGTACGCCGTCCGGCGCCCGGTGAGCGCCAGCGCCGCGAGCGGCTCGTCGCGGACGAATTGCCACCCCGCCGGGGCGACCGGAGGCCGCAACGCGCTGTAGGTGCCGTCGGCGTTCGGATTGTTCCCCCACTGGAGGGTGCCCCGGAAATCCGTCCAGAGCGTGACGACGCGTGGCGTGGCGCCGACCGCGAGCCCGCCCACACCGAATGCCACGATCCCGACGGCGGACACGGCGACGATCGCCGCGCGGAGGCGTCTCGAGAAGCTCGGACACAGGATCACGGCCACGAAGAGCACCGGGAACATCACGATCAGCGCTTTCCGCACCGCCATGGCCAGCGCGCACAGCGCCGCGGCTCCGGCGAAGAGCCAGACCGACCGCCTGGGCGCCGTCGCGGCCAGGGCCGCCACGATGGCGGCGACCGCCGCCGTCACGAGGAACGCGGCGGTGATCTGGTACTGAAGCGTCGCGGCGTACGCGTGGAACATCTGGCCGAAGACGACGAGGAGCCCGGCGACGCCGCCCACCGTCTCCCCGGACCCCCGGCGTCCCATGAGCCAGACGAGCATCGCCATGGCCGACACCAGCCCGCAGAACACGATCTTGGCCGCCAGCCGCGATCCGTGGAACAGGGCGTACAGCAGGGCGAGGACGCCGGTGTAGCCGGGATGCGAGAACTTCAGCAGCCGGGCCACGTCACCCGACTGCCAGACTGCCCGCGCGATGGCATCGTAGGTCTTGGTGTCGATGCCCAGGTTGTAGATGGCCGGCGAGTCCGGGTGCGCGAGCACGAAGTGGACGTTCCACCATGTGCCGAGCGCGAGCCCGACGAGGAAGAGGGCCTGAACGATCCGGTGCTGTCGGGGAAGGTCCGCGGTCGCGGCGGAGCTCAATGGATCACGCCAGCCGCCGGCTGCTGATCTCCGCCTGGTGGCCGGCGCGAATGACCGTGGCCAGCTGGGCGGCGAAGATCGTCACGAGCGCGCGCACCGATTCGCGCTGCTCGCGGCCGTGGCGCAGTTCGACCGCCAGCACGCCGCTGGCGCCGTCCGGCGTGAGCAGCGGCACGGTCAGCGCGCCGGACGCGCGCTCGCTGCCGTTGACGACGCACGCGCGGCCCGTCCGGAACGCTTCGGCCGTGGCGTTGCTCGCCTCGCGTCCGACCCGGGGCAGTTGCTCCAGCACCTCGTCGGAATAGCCGTGCGCCCAGGACGGCTGCAGCCTCGACAGCTGCGGATCCCAGAGCCACACGATCACGCCGACCGCGTCGAAGACGCGGGACACGTCCTCGAGCAGCGTCGGCAGCTGGCCGACGTCGTCCAGCTTCGCCAGCGCCGTGCACAGGTGCGCGGCGGCCGGCAGGTTGGGCGTGAAGGGCAGCGGCGGCGGCGTGGGCGGAGCGCTGGCCGGCGACTCGGCTTTGGCGCGGGTCCGCACGTCCGCAGCCGACCGCCGCCCGGCCATCGACCCGATCGCGGCGGTGATCAGACACCGCAGCCTCGTCGGCGGCGCACCCGGCTCGATCGGATCGGCCGCGGGTTCGGCCGCTTCGTGCTCCGGATCGGGATGGGCCGCGAGGAACTCGCGGATCATCGCATCGGGATCGACTCCGATCGCGCCCGCGTAGGCGCGGGCGAAGGCGCGACGAAAGATGCCGCCCGGCCAGTGCGACGTGTCGTCGCGCTCCAGCTCTTCGAGCAGGGAGAGCTTGATCTTGGTTTGTGCGGCAACGGTGGTGAGTGCGATGTTCCGTCGTTCACGTTGTTGGCGCAGTCGAGCACCAAAACTATCGCGCATAGGCGCCACTCACCCTTTCGCGTCCGAAGGGTACCAGCATGCGCCGTGGGGTGCAATGCCGAAAACGCCCTCAGCGGCGAAGGATCAGGTGCGAGTCGCCGAACTCGTGCCAGAGGTACCCGGCGCCCAGCGCCGCGCGGTAGGCGTCGGCACGCATCCGCTCGCCGAGGAGACCGTCGAGCATCGCCAGATGCGTGGCGCCGGGTTCGTGAAAGCCCGTGATCAACCCGTCGACCGACCGGAGCCGTCGTCCCGGCGAGACGACGAGGCCCGTCCAGCCCTCTCCGGGGAACGTTCCGCGATCGTCCGTCACGGTCTCGAGCGCCCGGACGACCGTCGTCCCCACCGCGATGACGCGGCGGCCGGCACGGCGGGCGGCGTCGACCGCCTCGGCTGTCTCGCGCGGGACGCGGTAGAACTCCTCGTACGGCGGCTCGTGATCTTCCAGGCTGGATACGCCCGTGTGGAGCAGAATCGGCGCGATTCGGACGCCGCTCGCGAGCAGCCGGGCGACCAGCCCCGTCGTGAAGGGGCGGCCCGCGGAGGGCATCTCGGCGCTACCCCACTCGCGGGCGAAGACCGTCTGGTACACCTCGGCCGGCCACGCGCGCGTCACGTAGCGGTAGCGGATCGGCCGGCCGTGCCGCGCGAGGTACGCCGGAACCGGACCCGGCACGCGAAGCGCGGCCATCCACAGGCGCGACGCCGCCTCGAGCGCGTCGGGTCCCGCGGACACGGGATAGGGCGCCAGCAGGGTCACGCGGCCGCCCGCGGGCAGGCTGAGCTCCTGGCCGGTGCGGTTCTCCCGGCAGGGCCGCGACGCGCCGTCTCCCGGCTTCCGTACTTCCACGGTCCAGAAGCCCCCGGGAAGCGCGGTCGACAGGTGGATCTCGAGCGTCTCGCCGGCGTGGGTGATCGCCGTCACCGCGGCGTTCAGCGTCCCGCTCGTGTTCACGACGAGCAGGTCGCCCGGGGCGAGCCAGCGCGGAAGGTCGCGAAACCGCGCGTGCGCGGTCGAGCCTCGCGCCACGTTCGACACCAGCAGACGCACCTGATCGCGCGCGAGACCCCGCGCTTCAGGAGGTGCCGACGCCTCGAGGCGGCCTGGCCGCGCGATCTCCGCCGTCACGCCCGCCGCAGCCATCGCGCGTCCTCCTGCTGGGCGAGGAACCGCTCGCCGCGGAGCGCTTCCGGATCCTGATCGAACAGCCAGTTCCAGAACGGGATCGTGATCTCGGGCAGCGGCCGGTCGGAGATGTCCTCGCCCGGGTAGGCGTCCTGGTGCATCGCGGTCCGCAGGTCGCCGGGATCGACGAGAACGGCCGACACGGGGCCGCCCTGAAGCTCGACGGCCAGCGTCCGCGTGAGCAGCTCGAGCGCCGCCTTGCTGGCGCCGTAAGGTCCCCAGCCCGGATAGGCGCCGTGCGCCGCATCGCTCGTGATGTTGACGATGAGTCCGCCTCTCGAGGCGAGCAGCGGCATGGCGTGCTGGACGAGCGCGATCGGCGCGCCGGCGTTCACGGGGAACACGCGTCCGAACCGCCGGACGTCGAAATCGAGCAGGCGTCCCGTGCCGCCGAGCTCGGACGCGTTGTTCACGAGCACGTCCAGGCCGCCGAGCCGGGCGGCCGCCTCCACCATCCGCGCCCGTACGGCCGCGTCGGTCACGTCGCCCGCCACGGCCTCGACCGCGCGCCCTCGCGCGCGGAGGGTCCCGGCCGCGCCGGCCAGCGGACCGGCAGCGCGCGCGTTGATCACCAGATCGCAGCCGCGGGCCGCCAGCACGCCCGCGATCACGGCGCCGAGCCCGCGGCTCGCGCCCGTGACGAGCGCCACTCGATTCGCCTCGGTCATGTCGTCACCTCGGCCACCAGCTTCGATCTTCAAGTGAGCTTGAAGTCAAGCGGAAATTCCGGCAGACTGCGGACATGGACGAGGCGTTGACGGTCGGGGAGGTGGCGGCGCGGAGCGGCGTGGCGGCGTCGGCGCTGCGGTTCTACGAGGAACGGGGGCTGATCCATTCCCAGCGCAACGGCGCCGGCCACCGCCGGTACCCGCGCGCCGTGATCCGCCGGGTCGCGTTCATCGTGTTCGCGCAGAAAGTGGGGCTCTCGCTCGAGGAAGTCGCGGCCGAGCTCGGCAGGCTGCCGCGCCACCGCGTGCCCGAGCGTTCGGACTGGGCGAAGCTGTCGGCCCGGTGGCGAGCGCGCATCGAGGCGCGCATCGCCGAGCTCGAGCGCCTGAAGGACGGCATGACGGTGTGCATCGGATGCGGGTGCCTGTCGCTCGACCGGTGCCGGTTCTCGAACCCCGGCGACCGCGCCGGCCGCCGCGGTCCGGGAGCCAGGTACTGGATCTCGTGATGGGGTAATGGGGTGATGGGGTAATGGGGTGATGGGGTAATGTTTTGTCACGCTGTCTCGCCCCATCACGACATCACCCCATTACCCCATCGCCCATCTCCATTACCCCATTACCCCATCACCCCATCACCCCATCACCCATCACCCCATTACCCCATTACCCCATTACCCCATTACCCCATGAATGACTCTCCCCTGTGGTCGCCGTCGCCGGAGCGGATTCGACGGGCGCGCATGACGGCGTTTCGCGAGGCGGTCGCGCGGCGCTGGGGCGTGCCCGTGGCCGATGTCGCGGCGCTCTACGACTTCTCGATCCGCGAGACGGAGCAGTTCTGGCGCTCGGTGTGGGATTTCTGCGGCATCGTCGCCGACGCCCAGGGCGACCGGGCCGTCGAGCATCCCGGCGCGATGCCGGGGGCGCGGTTCTTCCCCGACGCGCGCATGAACTTCGCGGCGAACCTGCTGCGCCGGCGCGACGAGCATCCGGCGATCATCTTCTGGAGCGAGACCGGCGAGCGGCGCGAGCTGTCGTTCGCCGCCCTCTACCGCGACGTCTCGCGGGCGGTGCAGGCGCTTCGCGGCCTCGGCGTCGCGCGCGGCGACCGGATCGCCGGTTATCTGCCCAACCTGCCCGAGACGATCGTCGCGGCGCTGGCCGCCGCCGCCCTCGGGGCCGTCTGGTCGTCGTGCTCGCCCGACTTCGGCGTCGACGGCGTCGTCGATCGGTTCGGTCAGATTGCGCCGAAGATCCTGATTGCCGCCGACGGCTACTCCTATGGCGGCAAGCGCATCGACCTGACCGGGCGGCTCGGCGAGGTGGTGGCCCGCCTGCCCTCGGTCGAGCGTCTCATCGTCGTGCCGAACCCGCCGGCTGCGCCGGACCGGGGCGGCGTGCCGCGGGCCGTGTGGTGGCCGGAACTGCTCGGCCCACAGGCCGGGGGCGACATCGCGTTCGAGAGCCTGCCGTTCAACCATCCGCTCTACATCCTGTTCTCGTCGGGCACGACGGGCGTCCCGAAGTGCATCGTGCACGGCGCCGGTGGCACCCTGATCCAGCACCTCAAGGAGCACCAGCTCCACTGCGACATCGGGCGCGGCGATCGGGTGTTCTACTTCACGACCTGCGGCTGGATGATGTGGAACTGGCTCGTCACCGCGCTGGCGTCGGAGGCGACGCTGGTGCTCTTCGACGGCTCGCCGTTCCATCCGGCGCCGACGGTGCTCTTCGATCTGGCCGACGCCGCGGGCGTCACCCTCTTCGGCACGTCGGCCAAATACCTCGCGTCGATCCAGAAGGCGGGACTGACGCCAGCGCGGACCCACCGCCTCGACGCGCTTCGCACGATCACCTCGACGGGCTCGCCGCTGTCCCCCGAGGGCTTCGACTACGTGTACCGGGAGGTGAAGCCCGACGTACACCTCGCGTCGATTTCGGGCGGCACCGACATCGTGAGCTGCTTCGTGGGCGGCAACCCCGCGGGGCCGGTGTGGCGGGGCGAGATCCAGATGCGCGCGCTCGGCATGGCGGTCGAGGTGTTCGACGAGCGGGGCCGGCCCCTTCGCGGCGAGCCGGGGGAGCTGGTCTGCACGGCGCCGTTTCCGTCGATGCCCGTGGGATTCTGGAACGATCCGGACGGCGAGAAGTACCGCGCCGCCTACTTCGAGAAGTACCCGGGCGTCTGGTGCCACGGCGACTGGGCCGAGATCACCGCCCACGACGGCGTCGTGATCTACGGGCGGTCCGACGCGACGCTGAACCCGGGCGGCGTGCGGATCGGCACGTCGGAGATCTACCGCGTCGTCGAACGGCTGGACGAGGTGGTCGAGAGCCTGGCGGTGGCGCAGGAGCACGAGGGCGATCAGCGGATCGTGCTGTTCGTCCGGCTGCGCGACGGGCTGACGCTCGACCGCGCGCTCGCCGATCGGATCAGGCAGGAGATCCGCACGCACGCCTCGCCCCGCCACGTGCCGGCGCGCATCGTCCAGGTGCGCGACATCCCGCGGACCAGGAGCGGGAAGATCGTCGAGCTCGCCGCGCGTGAGGTGGTCCACGGGCGACCCGTCCGGAACCTCGAGGCGCTGGCGAATCCCGGCGCGCTCGACGAATTCCGCGATCGGCCCGAGCTCGCGGATTGAGGCAGGCCTGAAGGCCTGCGCTACACGGGCGTGGGCGCATCCTGCTGTAGCGCAGACCTTCAGGTCTGCTGTGGCGCGGACGTTGCGGTCTGCCGTAGCGCAGACCTTCAGGTCTGCTGTGGCGCGGGCGTTGCGGTCTGCCGTAGCGCAGACCTTCAGGTCTGCTATCGCGCGGACGTTCCGGTCTGTCGTAGCGCAGACCTTCAGGTCTGCTATCGCGCGGACGTTCCGGTCTGCCGTAGCGCAGACCTTCAGGTCTGCCATCGCGCGGGCGTTCCGGTCTGCCCGTAGCGCAGACCTTCAGGTCTGCTATGGCGCGGACCTTCCGGTCTGCCGCTTCAACGCAGCAGGATCCGCCGGTAGCCGCCGGCGACGAGCGCGGCGACGTCGGTCAGGACGCGCGGCAGGTGGAGTCCGCCCGGATACACGAGATAGCGCGGCTCCCACACGGGATGGAACTTGTCCTTGAAGGCGCGCAGCCCCTGGAAGTTGTACAGCGCGCCGCCGTGCTCGTAGACGAACGAGCCGACGCGCGCCCACAGCGGGGCGACCGGCGAGTGCTCGAATCCCGAGAGCGGCGCCATCCCGAGCGAGAACCACTGGTAGCCCTGCTCGTGGCCCCAGGCCATCAGGTGCACGAAGAGGCCTTCCATCGCTTCCTCCGGTGCGTCGCGCCCGTAGCGCATCAGATCCACCGAGAGCTCCTGTCGGCCGCCGGCGGTCCAGACGTTGGCGAAGGCGACGATGCGTCCGGCCTGCTCGATGACGGCGGCGGGGAAGCGCTGCAGGTACTCCGGGTCGAAGAAGCCGAGCGAGAAGCCCTTCTCGGCGGCGTGCTTCTTTGCCAGCCAGTCGTCGGACACGGCGTGCAGCTGGTCCATCACGGCGGCGACGCCGTTCTGCGGGATCACGCGGAAGGTCGCGCCGCTCTTCTCGAGGTGGCGCAGCACCTGCCGGAAGCCGCGCGCCTGGCTGCCGTCGAGCGAGAAGGCGGAGAGGTCGACGCGCGCTTCCTCGCCGAGCTTGATGAAGGTGAGCCCGAAGTCGGCGTACCGGTGCAGCTGGTCCTTGCGGACCTCGTAGAACACCGGGACGTCGTTGAAGTCGTCGGCGCGCTCGAGGAAGTCGCGGACCAGATCCGAGAAGCGCTCCGGCGGTCCGACCGGATCGCCGAGCGCGACCCACGTCCGTCCCTTGACGCCGTACATCACGAAGCCCGTCTTCTGCTCGTCGAAGAGCAGCGACTTGTCGCCCAGGAAGGCGAGGTTGGGCCAGGTCGCCGGCTGCGAGGCGACGATCGCGCCCGCGGCGTCGAGCTCGGCGGGTGTCGGCGGCTCGGCCTCGTGCGGCGCCGGGGCCATCAGCTTCGCGAAGGCGAAGAGCAGGAGCGAGACCGCGGCGCCGACCGACGCCCGCAGGAACCGCGACGTCTCGGCGTGCAGCTCGAACTGCCAGAACAGCTGGTTCGAGAACTCGACGTGCCGGAACGCGAACAGCCCGAGCCAGATCGAGGCGCCCACCGCGCCCGCCACCGCGAGCACCCAGCCCGCCGAGAAGCGCGTGTCGAAGAGCGCCGCCCGGCGATCGAACGCCGGGCGCGCGCGCCAGAGGACCACGAGCATCAGGGTGAGGAGCGTGGCTTCCTCGTAGTCCGCGCCCTTGAGCAGCGAGGCGACGATGCCGATACCGATCGCGACCATCGTGAGGAAGTGCGCGCCGTCGAGCCGGCGCGACAGGCCCTGCGACAGCAGGAGGAGCCCGACGCCCACGACGCTGCCGATGAAGTGCGACGCCTCGATGACGCCGAGCGGGAGGAGGCGCGAGAGAAACGCGAGGCGGCCGGCGCCGGCCGGCGCGGCGCCGGACACGAGCAGGACGAGCCCGCTCAGGAACGCGAACGCGGCCAGCACGTGCGGCGCGAGCTCGTCGGAGATGCGTCCGAGCAGCGCGCCCACCTGTGCGGCCTTGGCGCGGCGCTGGCGCAGCTCGTCGGCGACCAGCACCACCAGCGACACGGTGAGCGGCAGCAGGTAGTAGACGGCGCGATAGACGACGAGCGCGGGCAGCACGGCGGCCGAGGCCAGGAACGGCCGGAGCAGCAGGACCATCAGGCCCTCGAAGACGCCGACGCCGCCCGGCACGTGGCTGGCCAGGCCGATGAGCTGCGCCGCGACGAAGACGCCGAGCAGTCCGACGAAGGACAGGTCGCTCGGCGGCAGCAGGGCGTACAGGACGGCGCCCGCGAGGGCCCAGTCGAGCACCGAGACCGCCAGCTGCGCGATCGCGATCCACGGCGGCGGCAGCGGGAGCTCGTACGTGCGCCAGCGCAGCGGCTCCCGGCGCACGGCGGTGGCGACGAGGTACGCCGCGACCGCCGCCACGAGGAGCCACCCGAGCGTCGGGCCGAGGCCGGCCACCGGGAGGTCGAGCTCCACGGGCAGGTGGCTCGTCGCCAGCGTGACGCCGCCCAGCAGCATCAGCCCGAGCCAGAACGCGACCGTGTTCGACACCACGACGCGCGAGAGCTCCTCGGCGCTGAGGCCCCACCGCACGTAGAACCGGTAGCGCACCGAGGCGCCGGTCAAGGCGCCGAAGCCGACGTTGTTCGAGATGGCGTACGCGAGGAGCGACGCGATCGCGATGCGCAGCGGCGCGAGGCGCGCGCCGATGTAGGTGAACGCGAGGAAGTCGTAGCCCGTGAGGATCGCGTAGTTCCCGATCGTGAAGAGGAGCGCGAGCGCCAGCCGGGCGTGCGGCGTCGCCAGGATGTCGCGGGAGAGCTGCCGCCAGCTGACGCTGTGCAGCTCGGCGCGCAGCACGACCAGGGCCGCGGCGAACAGGATCAGGCCGATGAGGGCGGGGAGCGCGCGTCGGAGACGATCAATCATTGAGAAACGGTGCTCGGCCGGCCAAAGTTACCCGGCCGCCCAACCAAATTTATACGAAGCGGGCCCCCGGCCTCGCGATCACCCCGTAAAAAGACCCGGGAAGTGGCATGCTGGTTGCTATGAAGCGGTCCGTGCGCGACACGTCCAGACTGCGCCGGCTCGCCCTGTCCAGGTCGAACGTGCGCCGGCTGGCCCTGGGCGGCGCGCTCGCGTTCCTGGCGGCCACCCTCTACGTGGCGGTCCTGTGGTGGCGGCTCCCCGATCTGACCGCGATCCGCGGCATGGATCGGATGGCCCAGGCGACGACGGTCTTCGATCGCAACGACCATATCGCCTTCACCCTCTACACCGAGCAGCGGATCGTCGTGCCGCTCGATCAGATCTCGCCGAACCTGCGCAAGGCGGTCGTCGCCATCGAGGACCACCGGTTCTACCAGCACCACGGCTTCGACGTCGTGCGCATCGGCGCCGCCGCGCTGACCGACCTGCGCCACCTCGGCTTCGTCGAAGGCGCCAGCACGATCACGCAGCAGCTGGCCAAGCTCAGCTTCCTCTCGCCCGAGCGGACGATCGGCCGCAAGCTCCAGGAGCTGATGCTCGCCGCGCGGATCGAGCACACCTTCACCAAGGACCAGATCCTCGAGATGTACCTGAACAAGGTCTTCTTCGGGGACGGTCTCTACGGCGCCGAGGCCGCCGCGCGCGGCTACTTCGACGAGCACGCCTCCGAGCTCACGGTCAGCCAGGCCGCGCTCCTCGCCGGTCTCGTGAAGTCGCCGGTGCGCTACGCGCCGACGGAGAACCTCCATCGGGCGCTCGAGCGCCGCGACCTCGTCCTGCAGGCGATGCTCGACACGGGCGCGATCGACCGGACGATCTTCGATCAGGCGCGCGCCAGCCACGTGACGCTGCACGACGGCCTGCAGGCCCCGGGGCGCGCCGGCTACGCGAAGGCCGCGGTGCTCCAGGAACTGCTCGACCGCTTCGGCGCCGAGAGCGTGTACGAAAAAGGGCTCCGCGTCTACACGACGCTCGACATGGACATGCAGCTCGCGGCCGAGAAGGCCGTCGCCGCCTCGCTCGACGACGTGACGCGGCGCCGCGCCGCGTGGCTGAAGCGCAGCCCGCGGCGCGCCAAGGTCGAGCAGGCGGCCGATGCGACCAACCCGCTGCAGGCGGCGCTGCTCGCCCTCGACCCGGACACGGGCGCGATCCGCGCCATGGTCGGCGGGCGCGACTTCCGCGAGAGCGCGTTCAACCGGGCCGTCCAGGCGCGGCGCCAGCCCGGCTCCGCCTTCAAGCCGTTCGTGTACGCCGCCGCCCTCGAGTCCGGCTTCACGCCGGCGACGCTCATCACCCACCTCGACGATCCCATTCCGACGCCCGCCGGCGACTGGACCCCGGACGATGGCCACGTGAGCGGCGACGCGATCACGCTGCGCGACGCGCTGCGCGTCTCGAGCAACCGCGCGGCCGTGCACCTCGTCGAGGAAGTCGGCATCCCGCGCGCCGTCCGGTTCGCGCAGTCGATGGGCGTCGGCGAGGTGCCCAGCGTGCCGTCGATGGCGCTCGGCGCCGGCGACGTGACCCTGGAGAGCATGACCGCCGCCTACTCCGCGTTCATCAACGGCGGGATGGTGCCGCACCCGCTGCTGATCCGCCGCGTGGAGAGCCGCGACGGCACGCTGCTGTACCAGGCGCAGCCCTCCTCCACGCGCGTCATCCAGGCGACCACGGCCTTCCTCATGGCCGACATGCTCGCCGGCGTCGTCAACGCCGGCACCGGCTCGGGCGTGCGCCAACTCGGGTTCACGCTGCCGGCCGGCGGCAAGACGGGCACGACCAACAGCGTGCGCGACGCGTGGTTCGTCGGCTTCACGCCGCACCTCGCCACCGGGGTCTGGGTGGGCTTCGATCAGCCGCGGACGATTCTGCCCAACGGCTTCGCGTCGAACATCGCCGTGCCGCTCTGGACGGCGTTCATGAAGACGGCGACGCGCCGCGATGCGCCGGACTGGATCGCGCCGCCCCCCGGGATCACGACCGCGGACGTGTGCCGCCTGTCGGGAAAGCTCGCGACCGACGGCTGCCGCTCGGCCGAGGTGGTCGGGGCCGACGGCCAGCTCGAGCGGGTCTCGACGGCCTACACGGAATACTTCGTCGAGGGAACCGAACCGACGACGTACTGCGATCTGCATCCGTCGCGGAGCTTCGCGGGCCGCCTGGCGAGCCTGTTCAGCGGCGGCGGGCCGCCGAGCCCTCCGCCGGCCGTCAACGAGCCGCACGATCCTGGGCGGGAGCGCGTCGGACCGGTGACCGACTCCTCGATGCCTCCGCCGCCTCCGCGCCCGCGGAAGAAGCGCGGCTTCTGGGCCCGCCTCTTCGGGATAGGGCGGTAGCTTATCGGGCAGGTAGGGCCGGTAGGGCGGGTCGGGTGATCCCGCTACCCGCCTTGCCCGCCCCACCCGCCTGACCTGCCCTTCATCCCGCGTAGTACCATCCCCCGGTGCCCTTCCGGGACATCGTCGGCCATCGCCGCGTGGTGGGACTGCTCGCGCGCGCGATCGCGCGCGGGTCGCTGCCGCCGAGCCTGATCCTGGCGGGCCCATCGGGAATCGGGAAGCGCCGGGTGGCGCTCGCGACGGCGCAGGCGCTCAACTGCATTTCCGGGGCAGGTGGGGCCGGTGGGGCCGGTCGGGCAGGGCGGTTGGATGGGGAAGCGCCTGCGGCCACGCGAGCCGGAGGACATGAAGATCCGACGGCGAGCGCCGCCACTGAAGACATGTCAGACGCCTGCGGCGAGTGCACGGCGTGCTCGCGCATCGCGCGCGGCGTGCATCCGGACGTCCTGATCGTCGAGCCCGGCGACAGCGGCTCGATCAAGGTCGAGCAGGTGCGCGAGGCGATCGATCGCGCGGCCTTCCGTCCGTTCGAAGGGCGCACCCGCGTCGTGATCATCGACGAGGCCGACGCGCTCGTCGGCGCGGCCCAGAACGCGCTGCTCAAGACGCTCGAGGAGCCGCCGCCCGCTTCGGTCTTCCTGCTCGTCACCTCGCGGCCCGACGCGCTGCTCGCCACGGTCCGATCGCGGTGTCCCCGGCTCACGTTCCGCCCGCTGTCGGAAGCCGACGTGGCCGAGGTCCTCGTGCGCCTGGGGCGATCGCCGGACGATGCGCGGGCGGTGGCGGCGATGGCCGACGGCAGCCCGGGGCGAGCGGTCGAGCTGAGCGGCGACGACCTGTCCGCCGCACGCGCGATCGCGCAGCACGTCCTCGCCCATGCCGCGGCGACGCCGGAGCCGCGGCGGCGCATCGAAGGCGCCAAGGACCTGCTGGCCAGGACGGGCCGCGGCGGCGCGGGCGATCGCGACCAGCTGGCAGCCAGCCTGCGGGCGATCGCCTCGCTGCTGCGCGACATCGAGGTCCTCGCCACCGGCGCGGACGACGGCGTGCTCGCCAACGCCGATCTTCGTCCCGCGCTCGAGCGTCTCGAGCCGGTCTTTCGCGGCGATCGCGGCGTCCAGGCGTTCGCGGCGGTGGATCAGGCGCTCGTCGCCCTCGAGCGGAACGCGGGCGTCAAGATCGTCGCCGACTGGGTCGTGTTGCATCTGTAGGCTCGGGTTCTCGCCGGCTCCGGGCGTCAGCGGGCTCCGGGTTCGGCGGGCTTCGGTTCAGTCCCGTTGCGACGAAACGCAGAGCCGAGAGCCGAGAGCCCAGAGCCGAGAGCCGAGAGCCGAGAGCCGAGAGCCCAAAGCCGGATCTATAGTTATCCCATGGACCTGAGCACGTCCGGGGGACGGCCGCTGGTGTCGGTGAAGGTCACGCCGGTGAGCCGGGCCCAGACGGTCGTCACCGACGAGGGGGCGTCGCCGCGGCCGGGGGATCAGGTCGTGATCCAGACCGACGGCGGTCTCGAGCTGGCGACGGTCGTGCGCACGCCGGCGGCGCTCCAGGAGCGGCGGCGTCCGGTGCCGGACTCGCCGCTCAAGGTCGTGCGGCTGGCGACGAGGGCCGACATCGTCGCGCGCCTCAAACATCAGCGCCGCGAGCGCGACGCGCTGCGGATCGGGATCCTCAAGATCAAGGAGCGCGGGCTCCGGATGAAGCTCGCGCGCGTGGAACAGGCGTTCGACGGCGCGCGGCTGACGTTCTACTTCACCGCCGACGGCCGCGTCGACTTCCGCGAGCTCGTGCGCGAGCTCGCGAGCGAGTTCCGCACGCGGATCGAGATGCGGCAGATCGGCGTCCGCGACGAGGCCAAGCTGATCGGCGGCTACGGCACCTGCGGGCGGCCGCTGTGCTGCACGACGTTTCTGACGTCGTTCGAGCCGGTGTCGATCAAGATGGCCAAACAGCAGGACCTCAGCCTCAACCCCTCGAAGCTCTCCGGCCTCTGCGGCCGGCTGAAGTGCTGCCTCCGCTACGAGCTGCCCAACGCCAAGGGCGTCGTGCACGGCGGCTGCGGCGGGGAAGGCGCGTGTGACAACCCGACCGGCTGCGGCACCACCGGCTGCGGATCGTGCGGCGGCTCGTGCAGACACTGAAGGTCCCCGGCTTCGGCCTGCGGGCTCCAGGCTCCGGGCTCCGGGCACCCGGCACGAAGCACCCAGCACCCAGCACCCGGCACCAGCACCCGGCACCTGGTGCGAGGTGCCCGGCACCCGTGTCATGAAACCACGCGTCGCCATTACCGTCGGGGACCCGGCGGGCATCGGTCCGGAGATCGCCGCGCGCGCCGCCGACGATTCGCGCGTGCGCGCGGCGTGCGATCCGGTGATCTACGCGCCCGCGGGCGGGGCGTTCGCCCCGGGCGCGCTCAGCGCGTCGGCGGGACGCGCCGCCTACGAGGTCGTCGTGCGGGCGACCGAGGACGCCCAGGCCGGCGTGGTCCAGGCGATCGCGACGGCGCCCGTCAACAAGGAAGCCTTCGATCTCGCGGGGCTGCCGTGGCGCGGCCACACGGAGCTGCTGCAGCACCTGACCGGCGCGCGCCACGTGGCGATGATGTTCGAGTCGGAGGCGCTGCGCGTCGTGCTGGCGACCGTCCACCTGCCGCTCGCCGACGTGCCGAAAGCGCTGACGCGCGCCTCGCTCGAGGCGACGATCGTGCTGGCGGCGCGCGAGCTGCCCCGGTTCGGCATTCCCCGACCGCGGATTGCCGTGGCGGGGCTCAATCCGCACGCGGGCGAGCACGGGCTGTTCGGCGTCGAAGAGACCATGGTCATCGAGCCGGCCGTGGCGGCGTGCCGCGGACGCGGGCTCGACGTGTCGGGACCGTTTCCCGGCGACACGATCTTCTACCGCGCCCACCGCGGGGAGTTCGACCTCGTCGTCGCCTGCTATCACGACCAGGGACTCATCCCGGTGAAGCTGCTCGCCTTCGGCAGCGCCGTCAACGTGACGCTCGGACTGCCGATCGTGCGGACGTCGGTCGACCACGGCACCGCCTTCGACATTGCCGGCAAGGGGCAGGCCGATCCGAGCAGTATGATCGCGGCCGTGCTGCTGGCGGCGAAGCTCGCGAAGGGCTCTCGGCTCTAGCCCCTGGGCTCTGGGGCGAGCCCGCAGTTCCGCAGCGTCACACGCCCGAGAGCCAAGAGCCGAGAGCCAAGAGCCGAGAGCCAAGAGAACCCAGTGCCCACCGAACGCGAACGCGCGCAGAAGGTCATTGCCGAGAACCGGAAGGCGCACCACGACTACCATGTCTTCGAGACCTTCGAGGCGGGGATCGCGCTGCTCGGCACCGAGGTGAAGGCGATCCGCGAGGGACGCGTGAACCTTCGCGACAGCTTTGCGCGCGTCGAAGACGGGGAGGTGTTCCTCTACAACGTGAACATCAGCCCGTACAGCCATCGCGGGTACGTGGATCACGAACCGCTTCGGCGCCGCAAGCTGCTCCTGCACCGGTCCGAGATCCGAAAGCTCATCGGCAAGACCGTCGAGAAAGGCATGACCCTCGTGCCGCTTCGCCTCTACTTCAAGGACGGCCGCGTCAAGGTCGCGATCAGTCTGGCCAAGGGCAAGAAGGAGTACGACAAGCGCGAGACGCTCAAGCGCCGCGACGCGGACCGCGAAGCGCGGGCGGCCATTCGCGCGCGGCGGTCCTGATCGGACGTCAATCCCCCTTCCGTCAACGAGTTAGATCGATTCGACAGGTTGCCTGGCTAAGAATGTTGTAGCTCGCGCGCCGTGGATCGTGTAAAAGACTGCCTTCGCGTCACACGATTGTCAGACTTTTGTCACAGGCTTCGAATTCAGATGTTCGCGGGCGATACGTCGAAATCCCGGCTGCTCAAGATCGTCGCGATCGCCGTCGCGGTTCGCGTGCTCGGCGCGGGCATCGCTTTTTCGGCGAACATCGCATTCCCCTCCCTGCAGCGGCCCACCTTCTCGGTGGTGGGCCGGAGCGATCCTTTCTGGGACAGCTTCGCGCGCTACGACTCCGGCTGGTACTACTCGATCGCGCGCGACGGCTATCGCTACCTCCCGAACCAGCAGAACACCCTGGCGTATTTCCCCCTGTATCCGCTGCTCATGCGGGCCGGTGGACGTCTGCTCGGCGGCACCCAGGAGAGCTACTACCAGGCCGGCATCGCGATCGCGTGGCTCGCCTTCATCGGCGCCATGGTGATGCTGTACCGCGTCGCGCGCCTCGACGTGGACGAGGACACGGCGGAGCGGGCGGTGCTCTTCGGCGCCGTCTTTCCGTTCGCGTTCTTCTACGGAATGGTCTACACGGAGAGTCTGTTCCTGCTGCTGACGCTCGTGGCGGTCTACGCGTGCCGTCGCGGTCACTGGCTCGCCGGATCGCTCGTCGCCGGCCTCGTGGCGCTGACCCGCGTGAACGGTGTGCTGATCGCGCCGGCGCTCGCGTGGATCGTCTGGCGGCAGGCCGGTTCCGGCGCGCGGGCGCGGCTGCGTGCCTGTGCGCCGTTTCTGGGAGCGGCGGCCGGCCTCGGCGCCTTCTGCCTTTTCTCGTACGTGCGAACCGGATCGCCTCTCGAGTGGATGTACAGCATCGAGCGGTGGCAGTACGTCCCGGGCGGCGCGCCCTGGACCCCGCTGGTGGCGCTGGCCAGACAGCTCGTCCGGCGCCCGGTCGCGTTCCTGCAGGAGCCGAACGGCCTGCCGGACACGCTGAACGGTGTGACGGCGATGATCTTCGTCGCGTCCGTGCCGTTCGTCTGGTCGCGGCTCGGCGCCGCCTACGGCCTCTTCATGGCGGCGAACCTGCTGCTGCCGCTCTCGTCCGGACAGTTCGAAGGCCTGGGTCGGTACTGCGCCGTGCTCTTTCCCTTCTTCATCTGGGTCGCCTCCTGGAAGCGACCGGCCGTGCAGCAGCTCGTCATGTTCGCCTCGGCGGCCCTCTACGCGCTGTGCGTGGCCCTCTTCGTGAACCTGCACCCCATATTCTGAACTTCCACATGTGGTAATGGGGTGATGGGGTGATGGGGTAATGGGGGATCACGCGGTCACGCTGGCTATCACCCCATCGTCCATTACCCCATTACCCCATTACCCCATTACCCCATCTCCATTACTCCATTACCCCATTACCCCATTACCACATGTACCTCGTTACCACCTGGTCCTCGTGACCGTATGCACCCGTCATAGAATGGGCGGGTGCGCGTACCGCTCCTCGATCTCGAGCCCCAGTATCGGCCTCTGCGAGCTCAGATCCTCCAGGCCCTGACGCGCGTCGCCGACAGCCAGCGATACATCATGGGGCCGGAGGTGGCGGCGCTGGAGGGCGAGCTCGCCGCACAGCTCGAGGTGCGGCATGCGATCGGCGTGTCGTCGGGTACCGACGCGGTTCTGCTCGCGCTCATGGCCGTCGGGATCGGACCCGGCGACGAGGTGGTGACCAGCGTCTACTCGTTCTTCGCCACGGCCGGCGCCATCGTCCGCCTGGGCGCCCGGCCGATCTTCGTCGACATCGATCCCTGCACGTTCAACATGGACGCGGCCGCCACGGCCGCCGCAATCACGCCGCGAACCCGGGCCATCCTGCCGGTACACCTGTTCGGCCTGAGCGCCGACGTCGAGTCCCTCCTCGGCGCGGCGGCGCGCGCAGGAATCCCGGTGATCGAGGACGCCGCGCAGGCCATCGGCGCGACCTGCGGTGCCCGGCAGGTCGGCGCGTTCGGCGCCGCGGGCTGCTTCTCCTTCTTCCCGAGCAAGAATCTCGGCGCGTTCGGCGAGGCGGGTCTCGTCACGTCCGACGATGACCACGTGGCGCGCCGGGTGCGGCTGCTCCGCTCGCACGGGATGGAGCCGAAGTACGTCCACCATCTCGTGGGTGGGAACTTCCGCATGGACGAGATCCAGGCCGCCGTCCTCCGCGTCAAGGCTCCGCACCTCCCGGCTTGGTCCGATGCGCGCCGGGCGAACGCGGCGCGGTATCGGGTGCTGTTCGCCGAGGCCGGTCTCGAGGGCCGGGTCACGCTGCCCGTGGAGCCCCCCGGCCGCCGCCACATCTACAACCAGTTCGTCATCCGGGTGCCCGATCGCGACGGCCTCAAGGCCCATCTGGACGGGCAGGGCATCGGCTGCGAAATCTACTATCCCATTCCGTTCCATCGGCAGCCGTGCTTCGAGTTTCTCGGCTACCCGTCCGGCGCCTTCCCGCAGGCCGAGCAGGCGGCGCGCGAGAGCCTCGCGATCCCGATCTACGGCGAGCTGAGCGAGGCGCAGCAGCGGACCGTCGTCGCGGCGATTGCCGGGTTCCTGAACGGCGGGACGGGCTGATGCGCATCGTGGTGGCCGGCGCGCACGGCCGGCTGGGCGCGGCGGTGGCGAGCCACTGCCGCGCGGCGCACGACGTCGTCGCGCTGACCCGCGAGGATCTGGACGTCACCGACGATCGAGCGGTCCGGGAGGTGATCGGGGATCTCCGTCCGGACGTGATCGTGAACGCGACGGCCTACAACGACGTGGACGGCGCCGAAGATCATGCGGTCGAGGCGCTCGAGGTCAACGCGTTCGCCGTGCTGGCGCTCGCCAGGGCCGCGCGCGCGGCGGACGCCGCGCTCGTCCACTACAGCACCGACTTCGTGTTCGACGGCCGCGCCTCGGTGCCGTACGTCGAGACCGACCGCCCGAATCCGGAGAGCACGTACGCCTCGTCCAAGCTCCTGGGCGAATGGCTCGCCGCCGAGGCGCCGCGCTGGTACGTCCTGCGCGTCGAGAGCCTGTTCGGGCTCCCCGCGGACGGGGCGCGCCACGGGGGGGGCAGCGCCGAGCACATCGTGCGCGCGATCCGGACCGGGCGCGAGGCGAAGGTCTTCGCGGATCGCATCGTGTCGCCGACCTGCCTCGAGGATGCCTCGCGGGCGACCGGGCAGATCCTCGAGCGCGGTCTGCCCGTCGGCGTGTACCACCTCGTGAACACCGGCTCCTGCACGTGGCTCGAGTTCGCCCGGGAGGCCGCGCGCCTGCTGGGCGTGACGCCGCGCCTCGTGCCGATCACCCTCGAGTCGGCCGGGCTCCGCGCCAGGCGTCCGAGGTACTGCGCGCTGTCGAACGCCAAGCTGGCCGCGGCGGGAGTCCAGCTGCCGGACTGGCAGGATGCCCTGGGACGGCTCGTAGACGGACTGCAGTGAACGCCCAGGTCCCCGACGCGCCGGGCGGACGGGCGTCGAAGCGGCTGGTCTACGCGTGGGTGCTGGGCGCGATGGCGGTCGAGACCGTCCTGATGGCGCCCGGGTGGCCCTCGCTTCGCTGGTGGACCGGCGGTGCGTTCATCGCCGCCGTCGTGCTGGCGCTCGCGACCCGCCGTGCGGTCAGCGCGGTGCTCGTGTTCGCCTACCTCTTCCCGGTCGTCCTGTACGGGCTGAGCGGCCAGACGCAGGTGCAGTTCGACGTCCTGTGGATGGCGGCGCTCGTCGGGGCGCTCCTGCCGGACGCCGCCCGGACGGGCTGGCGCTTCCCGCGACCGTGGCGGACGCCGCTCGTCTACTGGACGTTCGCCGTCGTGATCAGCGCGTCGGTCGTCGCGGTCCGCGAGATCGACTTCACGTGGGCGCTCGTCCACGTTCACACGATCTCGAACTCGTCGATCGGCGGCTGGCCGACGTTCATGATCGCGTGGGTCGTCCACGTCGCGCTCGTCCTGCTCGTCGGGCTCCTGTGGTTCGACTGGCTGAACGGGCAGGGCGTCGGCGAGTTCCGCAGGCTCGTCATCGTCCCGCTCCTGGTCAGCCTCGGTGTCGTCGTCGCCATCTCGATCTACCAGGCGTTCGGGCACATCGGCTTCTTGAATCCGACGGTCTATCAACGCATGGGCCGCACGACGGGCGGCGCCCTGGATGCGAACGTGTCGGGCATGATCGCGGCGCTGTGGATCGGCGGGCTCGCGGCGTTCGCGTGGCGCCTGCGGGGCTGGCGGCGGGAAGTGGTGGCGAGCGTGGGACTGGCCGCCGCGTGGGCCGCGATCTGGACGTCGGGATCGCGGACGGCGCTCGGCGCCGGGATCCTGATCAGCGCCGCGTGTGCGGTCGCGGTGTGGGCGGCGTGGCGCCGGCGGGGCGTCGCCGTCCGCGGGACGTTCGTGGCCGCGGGGGCCATCGCGGCCGTCCTCGTGGTGGCGGTCGCGAGCCAGACGTCCGTGGTTCGTGGACCGATTCACCGCATCTTCAGCGGCGGGCTCTCGCGGCCGTCCTCGCGCTCGCTGGGCGGGTTCGTCGCCGAGCTCTGGAATCGCGAGGGCTACGGCACGGTCGCGACGCAGATGATTGGCGACTATCCGCTGTTCGGTGTCGGCGTCGGGTCGTTCCACATCATGCTGCCCGACTACGGGCGGCACCTGCAGCCGGGCGTCACCAGGCCCGACAACGCGCAGAACTGGTTCCGGCACCAGCTCGCGGAGTTCGGCGTCGTGGGCAGCCTCGGCTGGATCGCCTGGGTGGTCGGCTTCGCCGGATTCATCGTCTCGCGGCGGCGCTCGGCGCCGCCGGAAGCCTGGGCGGTGTGCGGCGTGCTGGTGGCGTTCGCGACGGTGTCGATGGTCGGGATGCCGGGGCAGGATCTCGCCGTCGGGCTGACGTTCTGGACGATGGCGTTCTGGTTCATCGCGCTGGCCGGCCCGCCCCAGGGCGCGGGGCTCCCGGGGCGCCGATGGACGGCCGTCGCCGCGATCGCGCTCCTGGTCTTCGCCCTGGGCACGGCACGGCTGGCCGCCGGCGCCCTGCGGGTCCCGGCCCGCGCGCAGCGAACGTGGTGGCCCTACAGCTACGGGTTCTACTCCACGGAGTTCGATGCGGATGGCAACGCCTTCCGGTGGACGGGGCCGCACGCCGTGGCCGTCGTCCGCGCGCCGACCCGGCACATCGAGCTGATGATCTCGGTGAATCACCCGGACCTGGCGGCCCATCCGGTGCACGCCAGGGTCTGGTGCGACGGCGCCCTGGTGATCGACACGGCCCTGTCGGACAGCCGCGTGGCGGCGAAGCGCGTGGACATCCCGGACGACGCGCGAGCCGTCATGATCGAGACGCGTGTGGATCACGCCGAGCGCCCGTCCGACCACGGGGGCCGCGACACGCGCGATCTCGGGTTGATGGTGGCGTGGCGCTTCTACTACCGCTGATCCGTCACGCGGGCGCCTCCGCCGCCCTGGCGGCGGCGGGAGGGCCGGCCGGCCGCTCGTCGATGAACATGCGGTGCCAGAGCTCGAAGATCAGCAGGTTCCAGAGCTGGTGGTGCCAGTGGCGCGTGCCGGCCTCGTGCTCGCGGAGCATCGCCTCGATCACCCCCATCTCGAAGTAGCCGCGGTCGCGCAGACGCCTCCCGAGCAGCACGTCGTGCGCCAGTTCGCGCAGCTCGCCGCGGAACCAGTGATCGAGCGGAACGCCGAACCCTTGCTTGGGCCGGTCGACGATCTCGGGAGGGAGCAGGTCGCGCGCCACGCGCTTGAGCAGGTACTTCGTCTCCAGGCCGCGGAGCTTCAGGTTCGACGGCAGCGCGGCCGCGTACTCCATGACGCGATGGTCCAGGAACGGCGAGCGGCCTTCGAGGCCGTGCGCCATGGTGGCGATGTCCACTTTCACGAGCAGGTCGTCGGGCAGGTAGCTGTTCACGTCGACGCTGAGCGTGGCGTCGAGGGGATCCGTCGTGCCCGCCTGCGCGTAGAGCTGCGCGATGCGGTCGGCCGAATCGGCGGCGCCTGCCTGCCGCCGGAACGCCGGCGAGCACAGGCGCTGCTTCTGCTCGTCGTCGAAGTGGAACAGCCACTGGGCGTAGCGGCGCTCTGGCCCGACGGCGAGGCCGCGCAGGAAGCGCTGCGCGCGGGCCAGCCGCGATCCGGATGACGCCGGGTGGAAGTGGTCGGCGAGACGGCTCATGCGCCGGCGAAGGCTTCGCGGCACCCGATTGAAGCGGCGTCCGAGCACGCTCCCGAGGTAGCGCTGGTACCCCGCGAAGTCCTCGTCGCCGGCGTCCCCGTTGAGGGCGACGGTGACGTGGCGACGCGTCACGTCCGCCAGGTAGAAGGACGGAATCGCGGACGAGTCGGCGTACGGCTCGTTGTAGTGCCAGACGAGCGACGGCAGGATCGCGACGGCATCGGGGCGGACGACGGTCTCGTGATGGTCGGTGCCCAGATGCTGCGCCGCGAGGCGGGCGAACGGCAGCTCGTCGTACTCGCGCTCGTCGAAGCCGATGGAGAAGGTGCGGATCCGGCCGGCGCCGACGCGCGCCATGAGCGCGACGACCAGGCTCGAGTCCAGGCCGCCGCTGAGAAAGGCCCCGAGCGGCACGTCGCTCACGAGTCGAAGCCGCGTGGCCTCCTCGAGGAGGTCGAGGAGGCCCGCCCGCGCGTCCGCTTCCGACCGCTGGGCCTTGGGGGAGTACGCGAGCGCCCAGTAGCGCTCGATCGCGACGCGGCCGTCCTCGACGAGCAGGTAGTGTGCGGGCGGCAGTCGCCGCACGCCGCGGAACGCGGACGCGGGCGACGGTGACGTACTGGAAGCTGAGGTAGTCGTAGAGCGCGCCGGGATCGGCCTCCGCGACGAAGGACGGCTCGGCCAGGAACGCCTTGGGTTCCGAGGCGAACGACAGGCCGTCGTGATCCTCACGGAAATAGAAGGGCTTCTGACCGGCGCGATCGCGGGCCGCGAACAGCCGCTGCTTCGAGGCGTCCCACACGGCGAAGGCGAACATGCCGCGCAGGCGCGAGAGGCAGTCCACGCCGAACTCGCGATAGGCGTGGAGGATGGCTTCGGTGTCGGTGCGCGACTCGAACCGGCAGCCCCGCTGTTCGAGCTCCCGCCTCAGCTCCCGAAAGTTGTAGATCTCCCCGTTGAAGACGATGGTCAGGGCGCCGTCGGCGGTGTGCATCGGCTGGCGGCCGGCAGGCGACAGGTCGATCACGGCGAGCCGGCGGTGTCCGAAGCCGATCGCGTCGCGGGCCCAGACGCCGCTCCCGTCGGGGCCTCGATGGCGCAGCAGGTCGCACATGCCCCCGAGCACGACGGGGTCGACGGGGGCGCCGCTGCGGAAGTTGAGGCGTCCGGCCACTCCGCACATCAGAGGCCGCCCCATTGACTTCGGTTGAGCTTCCCCATAGCGTTAATGTTCAATTCGTGAACGTGGAGCTGCCCCCTCTCCGGGGCCCCCTCCCGCCTCGCCTTTCAGCCGCCGCCTGCTGTGACTGACAGGGCGGTAGCCTACCCGCAGGCACCTCGCCGGCCATGACGTCGGATTCGCACCGCGACCTCCAGGTCCTCGAGGCTGTTGCCCGGGATCAACGGATCACGCAGCGACGGCTCGCCAAGGATCTCGGCATCGCCCTTGGTCTGTCGAACCTCTATCTGCGCCGGCTCGCGAAGAAAGGCTACATCAAGTGCGTCGGGGCGGGCCCGAACCGGCTGCAGTACCTGCTGACGCCGACCGGCGTCGCCGAGAAGATGCGCCTGACGTACGAGTTCATGGAGTACTCGCTGTCGCTCTACCGTCAGGTCCGCGAGCACCTGCGGGAGCGCCTGCAGCCGCTCGTCCACCTGGGCCCCCTGCGCATCGGCATCTGCGGGACAGGCGAGGCGGCCGAGCTGGCCTATCTGTCCCTCAAGGAATTCGACGTCGAGCCGGCCGCCATCTTCGACGACGGGCAGGTCGGACGCTTCCTCGGTCTGCCGGTCTCCACGGTGTCTGCCCGCGCGTGCGCGGATTGCGAGATCATCATCGCGGCCTCGCTGGATCGCCAGGACGAGATGGTCGCCCACCTGGTCGAACATGGTGTGCCGCTCGAGCGAATCGTCACGCTTCGGGCATCGGCGCTCCGCGCGGACGACCGCCCGGAGGCAGGCGCATGACCCTCTCACGCGAGGCGCGCGGCCCGGCGGCGCTTCTCGGCCAGGGCCTGCCGGTAGAAGCGGCCGAGGTCGGCGGCGAGACGCGTGGCGTCGAACCGGTTCGCGATCTCGGACCGCGCGGCCGCGCCGAGCCTGGCCCGGAGCGCCGGCTCGCGGGCGAGCCGTTCCATGGCGTCGGCGAGCGCGTCCGGATTCCCCGGCGGGACCACGAGGCCGGTGCGCTCGTGCTCGACGACATCCGTCACGCCGCCCACCGCCGTGGAGACGACGGCACGTCCCGCGGCCATCGTCTCGATGAGCGCCACCGGCGTTCCCTCGTTGATCGAGCTGAGGACGCCGACGTCGGTCGCGCCGTAGACCGCGCTGAGGTCGCGGCGCCAGCCGGTGAAGTGGATGCGATCGCCCAGCCCGAGATCGCTGGCGAGCCGTTCGAGGCCCGGACGCAGCTCTCCGTCGCCCACGAGCACGAGCCGCACGCGCCCGCTCCGGCCCGCCACGATTGCGAACGCGCGCACGAGCGTCGGCAGATCCTTGATCGGCACGAACCGTCCCACGTAGCTGAACACGACGTCGTCGCAGGCGATGCCCAGCTCGTCGCGGAGCGTGGGATCGGATCCGAGCGCCACCAGTTCCTCGAGCTCCACGCCGAGCTCGATCACGCGCGTCTTTCGCTCGGGGGCGATGCGGTACCGGCGGCAGATGTCGTCCTTCTGGCTCGCGGAGATCGTCAGCACCTGGTCGGTGATTGCCGCGAGCGCGCGTTCGACGCCGCGGACCGCCCGGGAACCGGCCGGGCCGAAGTATCCGCTGAAGACGTGGCCGTGAAACGTGTGCACGACGAGGCACCGCCGGTCGCGGGGCTGCGTCAGGTTGTAGGTGAACGCGGCGAGACGGCCCAGGGCGCCGGCCTTCGCGGTGTGCGTGTGGACGATGTCCGGCCGTTCGCGAAACATCAGTCGCACGACCTTGAAGAACGCGTTGACGTCGTCCCACGGACGGATGTGCCGGCCGAGCTCGGGGATCTTGGTGGCGTGGAGACCGCGGCTGGTCACGAGATCCTCGAGGCTGCCCTCGGTCGGGTCCGGCGAGCCGTAGACGAGCGTCGTGTCGTAGCCGTACGCGCGGAGGCCGTCGCTCAGCGTGGTGACGTGGCGGGCGGGGCCGCCCACGTTCAGTCGCGCGATCATCCGGAGGACGCGAACGGGACGATCGACGTCGGGGACGGGAGCCGTCCTGGATCGGGCGCCGCGGCCGGCGTCGCGCGCGTCGACCAGGACGTCTTCGTAGACGTCCATGAGGCGGGCGGTCTGGAACTCGCGCTCGAAGTACGTCCGTCCGCGGTCGCCCAAGCGGCGCCGCTCCTCGGACGGCAGGGCGGCGAGCGTGCGGACCGCGCCGGCGAGCGCCTCGCCGCTCCCCGGTTCGACGACGATGCCGCCGCCCGAGTCCCGCACCATCTCGGCGCAGGCGCCGCGCATGGCGGCGATGATCGGCTTGCCGTTGGCCAGGTACGCGAGCAGCTTCGTGGGAATGGCGTGATCGGCGATGAGCGAGTCGCGGACCTGGAGCAGCACGACGTCCGCCGCCGCGAGCACGTCCGGCATCGCCGTGGCCGGGTAGCGGCCCGGGAACAGCACGTTGGGCAGCCCGCGCGACTGCACCAGCGCCTCGAGGCGCGACCGGTCGGCGCCGTCGCCGACCAGGGCGAAGAGGATGCGGGGATCGTCCCGGCAGACGGTCGCGGCATCGATCACGGTCTCCAGTCCCTGGACCAGCCCGAGGTTGCCGGCGAACATCACCACGAAGCGGTCGTCGAGGTGGAGCTCCGAGCGGAGGTCGCGGCCGGTCGGCGCGGCGGTGACGGCGCTGTCCGGGATGTGCGGGGCGACGCGCACCTTGGCGGGGTCGACGCCTCGTCGCTCGAGCTCGGCGGCGGCCTGGCGGCTGACGACCAGGATGCGCGTCGGGCGCGCGTAGACCCAGTCCGCCAGCCGGTAGAGGAAGCGGACGAGCGGGCCCGGGCGGAGCAGGCCCGAGGCGACGCCGCTCTCGGGCCACAGGTCCTGCACGTCGTAGACGTAGGGGATCCGCTTCAGGTGGCCGATCACCCACGCCGTCACCCCGACGGTCAGCGGCGGGTGCCAGACGTACATGACGTCGCACGGCGGCGTGAGCCAGACGGCGAGCATCGACGAGAACATCCAGGTGACGTAGTTGAGGATGCGCAGGTAGATGCTGCGGCCGTGGTACGGGAACACGAACGTGCGCAGGATGGGCACGCCGTCCTGCACCTCGCGCCGCCAGAGCGCCAGCGGGTGACCCGGGTACAGCGTGCCGGTCGGGTAGTGCGGAAACGCCGTGACCACCTGCACGTCGTGCCCGCGCCGCTGCCACTCGCGGGCGAGCTGGCCGGCCTTCGGGATGGGTTCGGGGTCGTAGTAGATCGAGAGGATCAGGATGCGCATGCGGGCTGTCAGCCCCGGGCCGTGCCGGGCAGGCCCAGGATCACGCGTGCGACCGTGCTCGAGACGTGCGGCGCCAGGTACTCGCGCGGGGGCGTCCAGGACGTCGGCAGCTGCAGGGCCAGCGCGGCGGCGCGCGCGATCCGGTCCGGCTCGGTTCCCGCCAGGATGTTGCTGCCGACCTCCACGGTCTCGGGACGTTCCGTCGTGTCGCGCACGGTGAGGTTCGGGACTCCGAGGATGCAGCACTCCTCCTGGACCGTGCCGCTGTCGGTGACGACCAGGCGGGCCGATTGCTCCAGCGCCACGAAGTCGAAGAAGCCGAACGGCGGACAGGCGCGCAGGCGCGTGGCGTCGAGCGCGATGCCGAACTCGGCCAGGCGGCCGGCGGTTCGCGGATGGACGCTGACGATCACTGGCGCGTCGAGCGCGGCGGCGATGCGATGAAGACCCTCCACGATGCCGCGGAGCCGGTCCGGCACGTCGACGTTCTCGGCCCGGTGGAGCGTCGCGAGGGCGTAGGCGCGCGGCGCGAGCGCGAGCCTCGCCAGGACGTCGCTCGCCTCGATGCGGGCGCGGTGCCGCTCGAGCACCTCGAAGATCGGGTTGCCGACCACCGCGATGCGGTCGCGCGGGATGCCCTCGCGCACCAGGTTGTCCTTGCTCCGTTCCGTGTAGGGCAGGAGGACGCGGCTGCAGTGATCGATCAGGCGCCGGTTGATCTCCTCGGGCACCCGCTCGTCGTAGCACCGGTTGCCGGCTTCGAGGTGGTACACGGGGACGCCGCGCCTGGCTGCGGCGATCGCCGACAGGGCGCTGTTCGTGTCGCCCAGGACGACCAGCGCGTCGGGACGGTCGCGTGCCAGCAGGCGGTCGACGCCCGTCAGGATCGCCGCCGTCTGCGTGGCGAAGTCGGGCTCGGCGACGTTCAGGTGCTCGTCGGGCGGACGGACGCCGAGCTCCCGGAAGAACACCCCGCTCAGGGCGTCGTCGAAGTTCTGGCCCGTGAACACCAGCGCGTGCGTGGCATGGCGGTCGAGCACCCGGACGATCTCGCTCAGGCGGATGATCTCGGGCCGCGTTCCGAGGACGGTCATCAGGCGCATCAGCCGGCTTCCTCGTCCTCTTCGTCACGTGCCATCCGGTCCACGAGAACCGGCCACGGGTCCGCCAGCCATCCGGTGGCCTCACGGAACTTCCGGCAGTCCAGGCTGCGATCGCTGACCGGATGCTGAACCGCCTCGATCCGCACGCCCAGCCGGTAGCGCTCGTTGACGAGGCGCAGCAGCGCGTCCTTGGAGATCGGCTCCGCACCGGCGTGGTAGAGGCCCCGCAGATCGGGGAAGTCGTCGACGATCGTCTCGAGGAGGCGGGCCACCTCGACGGTCGGGAGGCCCGGGAAGATGACGCGGGCGTAGCCCCGGGCGCCGGCGCCGGCGCGCGAGCGGAACCACTCGAGCAGCCCGAACCGCGAATCGATCTCCGGACCGATGATCGACGTGCGCAGCGTGAGGGCGCCCTCGTCGACCGGCTCGCCGAGGGCTTTGCTGCGCCCGTACAGGTCCTGGGCGTCGGTGACGTCGGTTTCCGCGTAGTTGCCGCGTGCGCCGCTGAACACGCAGTCCGACGAGATGTGGATCAGCCGCACGCCGGCGGCCCGGCAGGCTGCGGCCAGGCGCCGCGGCAGCAGGGCGTTGGCTTCGATCATCGCGACGGGATCGCACGACGCGGGACGCTGCTTGATCAGCCCCGCGGCGTTGATCACGACGTCTGGCGCGTGCGTCTCGATGACGGCGGCGATGCGGTCGGGCGTGAGGACGGATTCGACGGCGATCTCGGCCCCGCAGAGCGCGCGCGCCAGGCGGGCGGCGGCCGGAGGGCGGCGCACGACGGCGGTCACGTGCTTCGACCGGCGGAAGTGGCGCACGAGGCGATGTCCCAGCATGCCGGAGGCCCCGACGATCGTGATGCGCTCGGCCCTGGGTGTCATGGATGCCTGGAGGCAGCCGCTTGGACGCGACTGATCGCGACCGACGTGGAAGTCGAAGCGTCGCGCGGGACCCGGCTAGTATAGACCATCCATTCTGACGTGCGAGTCCTCGTCAACGCCGCGGCCGCGCTGCCAGGCACGTCGGCCGAGACGTATCTGGGCGGCATGCTGGCCGCGCTGATGCGGGCGCGTCCCGGGTGGGAGTGCACCGTCATTCTATCGGCCGATCAACCCGCGCTGGCGAGCGCCCTGCCCGACGGCGTCCGGCACCGCAGCGTGGCCCTGCCGCGCAGCCGGGTCCTTCGCGGCCTCCGGCTGCAGACGCTCGTGCGCCGACTGGTGCGCGAGACGCGGGCCGACGTGCTGTACAACGTGGGCAACTTCTTCGTGTGGCGTTCGGGTTGTCATCAGGTGTGTCTCATCGAGAATATGAGCGTGTTTTCGCGGTCGCCGATCCGGTGGGATGCACGCGGCCGGCTCCGGAACCGGATCCTCAGGCGGCTGACGCGCGCGGCGCTCGGGCGGGCGGATCTCGTGATCTTTCCCAGCGAGCGCGCGGCGGTGCTGGCGACGCGCCTCGCACGCGGACGGGCGCCGTCGCTGGTGATTCACCACGGCTGCGCGCCCTCCGCCGGCGCCAGGGAGGCTCCGGGCCCGCCGTTCGTCCTGTGCGTGTCGAGCTTCTATCCGTTCAAGAATCTTCCGCTCCTCGTGCGCGGCTTCGCGATCTTCCGCGAGGTCTCGGGCTACGCCGGGCCCCTCGTGATCGTGGGCCATCAGCAGCCGGACACCGGCGTGCGTCAGGTGCGGGAGGCCGCGGCCGCCGCGGGCGTGCAGGACCACGTGCGCCTCGTGCCCCCCGTGACACCGGGCGTCCTCGCCGGGTACTATCGCGCGGCGGACGCGCTGGTGATGCCCTCGCTCGAAGAGAGCTTCGGCCTGCCGGTGCTCGAGGCCATGACCGCGGGCTGTCCGGTGGTCGCGGCGGACGTGGCACTCGGGGACCGGCCCGGCGCATACTTCAACCCGTTTCCCGAGATCTGCGCGGACGCGGCCGAGTACTTCGATCCGTTCGACGCACGATCGCTCGCCGGCGCGCTGGGCCGCGCGGTCGGCGGACGGGCCAGCCTGGCGGCGCGCGGCCGGGCGCGTGCCGCCTCGTTCACCTGGGAGCGCGCGGCCGAAGCGCTCGCCGCCGGTTTCGAGCAGGCCGCGGCATCCTGAGAGACGCCATGGAGTTGACCGACAAGACGATCCTGCTGACCGGCGGCACCGGCTCGTTCGGACGGAAGTTCACGGAGCTCGGTACTCCGAGACAGCCCGCCGAAGAAGCTGATCGTGTTCAGCCGCGACGAGCTGAAGCAGTTTCAGATGCGCCAGCGCTATCCGGCGGGCCGGTACCCGAACCTGCGCTTCGTCATCGGCGACGTCCGCGACCGCGACCGCCTGTTCCACGTGCTCAACGGCGTCGACGTGGTGATTCACGCCGCGGCGCTCAAGCAGGTGCCGACCGCCGAGTTCAATCCGCTCGAGGCCATCAAGACGAACATCCTGGGCGCCGCCAACCTCATCGACGCCGCGCTCGAACGGGGCGTGGACCGCGTCGTCACCCTGAGCACCGACAAGGCCGCCAACCCCGTGAACCTGTACGGGGCGACGAAGCTGTGCTCCGACAAGCTCTTCGTCGCCGCGAACGCATCGTCGGACGCGGGCAGGACGAGATTCAGCGCCGTGCGGTACGGCAACGTCGTCGGGAGTCGCGGGAGCGTGATTCCGTACTTCCTGGCGCAGCGTCCGACCGGGACCCTCACGATCACGGACGAACGGATGACGCGGTTCCTGATCACGCTGGAGGCGAGCGTACGGTTCGTGCTGCGCTGCCTCGATCTGATGCTCGGCGGCGAGATCTTCGTCCCGAAGATCCCGAGCGTGCACGTGACCGATCTGGCCCGCGTCATCGCCCCGGAGTGCAGGCATCACGTCGTCGGCGTGCGGCCGGGCGAGAAACTGCACGAGGTGATGGTGCCGGAAGACGATGCGCGGACGACGATCGAGTTCGACGATCACTTCGTGATCCAGCCGAGCCATTCGTTCTGGAACCCGAAGGACTTCATGCTCGGCAAGACGGGCACGCTGTGTCCGCCGGGGTTCCGGTACGGCAGCGACAGCAACGACCGGTGGCTGAGCGACGACGAGATCGCGGCGCTGGTCAAGATGGTGGAGACGGCCGGGTCGATCGACCCGATGCCGCAATCCGACGAGCCGACGATCGTCGTCGGCGGATGAGGGGCGGGATGGACTGGAAGGGCACCCACACGCTCGTGACCGGTGGCGCGTCGTTCATCGGGTCCCACCTGGTCGATGCGCTGGTGGCGCGCGGGGCGCGCGTGCGCGTCGTGGACAACCTGACGAGCGGCGTGCTCGAGAACATCCGCCCGCACGTCGACTCGGGCGCCGTCGAGTTCACGCACGGCGACTTGACGGACCAGGCGGTCGTCGACGCCGCCGTCCGGGGCATCCAGGTCGTCTTTCACCTGGCGGCCGATCACGGCGGCCGCGGGTACATCGACCTCCACCAGGTCGCCTGCGGCGGGAACCTCGTGCTGGACGGCCTGGTCTTCAAGGCGAGCCACGCCGCCGGGGTCGAGAAGGTGGTCTTCGCGTCCTCAGGCTGCGTGTATCCGACCGAGCTGCAGGCCGACCCCGATCGCGAGGTGTACCTGACGGAGGCGATGGTCGGGCCGCCCTACGACGCGGACAACATGTACGGCTGGGCGAAGCTCATGGGCGAGATGATGCTGCGCACCTACACACGCGAGCGTGGCCTGAAGAGCGCGTCCTGCCGCTACTTCACGGTGTTCGGCGATCGCTGTCACGAGAGCCACGCGGTCATCGCGATGATCGCCCGCGCGTTCGTCGGGCAGGATCCGTACGACGTCTGGGGCAACGGTCAGCAGATCCGCAACTGGACCCACGTGAGCGACATTGTCAACGGCACGATCCTCGCGGCCGAGCGGATCGACGACGGCACGGCGGTCAATCTGGGCACGATGGAGCGAACGCGCGTGATCGAGGCGGCCCACGAAGTGCTGCGCTACACCGGGCACCGCGCGACCATCCGGCTCCGGCCCGAGATGCCGACCGGTCCCCTCAACCGCGTCGCCGACAACTCGCTGGCGAAGCGCCTGCTCGGCTGGGAGCCGGAGGTCGCGTTCGTCGACGGCCTGCACCGGACGATCGACTGGTATTACGACGCGCACGATCGCGGCGCGGTCGCCCGGACCCTGGCCCGGAAGCTGACGGAGCGATAAGTCCGGACGGCAGACCGCAGAGATTTACATGAGGCCCGCGCTCTCCCTGATCCTCTGTTCGCGGAACGACAGCTACATGGGCAACTCGCGCTGGCGCCTCGAAACCGCCCTGAACTACGTCGCCGAACAGGCGGAGGCGCTGGGCAGACGTCAGGACCTGGAAGTGCTCGTCGCCGACTGGGGCAGCGAGATCCCCCTCGCGCGCGTGGTGCGTCTCGGCGCCGCGGCCAGGCGGATGGTCTCGTTTCTCACGATTCCACCGTCGCTCGCGGCGACGCTGCAGCAGGACAGTCCCTTTCCGGAGGTGCTCGCGCTGAATGCCGCCGCCCGGCTGGCGAGGGGCGAGTACATCGGGAGGATCGACCAGGACACGCTGACCGGAGCGCGGTTTCTGGAGGTGTTCTTCGACCTGTACGAGGGTCGCCGCGCGGTGTCGTTTCCGCTGGCCGGGACGCTGATGTTCTCCCGGAGGCGTGCCGTGCCGTACCGCTTCGCCACGCGCTGCCCGCCGCTGTGGCAGGTGGATCGCTTCGTGGCGTGGAGCGGATCGCGCCTGCGGCTGAAGAACGCGCCGCCGTGGGCGCCGTTCTACGTCAACAGCGTCGGGATCTGGATGGTGCACCGCGACCTGTGGTCCGAGTGCGGGGGGTACGACGAGACGATGCTCTACATGGGCGCCATGGAGAGCAACATGATCGCCAGACTGATGAACAAGTACCCTTTGGTGGACCTCGGGAGGCTCGTGGATCACGCCTTCTTCCACCTGGAGCACCATCAGCCGTGGGCGTCGCGGAGCTGCTGGGCGGACCGCCGGCCGAACGACGAGGCGCACACGCTGGAAGTCGCGCGGCGCACGATGAATCCCAACGGCGAATCATGGGGCCTGGCGGCGTACGCCCTCGGCCTCGAGTCGTGCACCGCGGCGGAAAGCGAACCCGACGCGCCGCCGTCACCGTACGCCCGCGTCGCCTTCGCCTTCGTGTTCCTCACGGTGTCGCTGCAGGTGTGGGCCGAATCCCGCCTCGTGAGACTATGGGGGACTCCGTGGCGCATGAAGAGAGCCGCCATGCTGTGGCGCCATCGCCTCGCCGTCGCCCGCGCGACCGTGCGGGGCAGGCCGGTGTCCGACTGGCGGCGGGCCCTGCAGGATCGGTGGGTGCATCGTGACCAGGGGCCCCTGGTCTACCCACGCAACATCATCGACGCCGACTGAGAGCACGATGCCCGCGACGAGGGAGAATGAGTTGAACGCGCCCTTCGATCTCGGAGGACGGGTCGCGATCATCACGGGCGGGGCCGGCCTGCTCGGCCGTGAATACGCGAAGTCGCTGTGCGACGCCGGCGCCACCGTCGTCGTCGCCGACGTGAACGGCGATGCGGCCCGCCGCCTTGCCGACGAGCTCGCCGCGGGTGGGCAATCCGCGCTGGCCGTCGAGACGGATGTCGCAAGCCGGTCGTCGGTCCTCGCGATGGTGGAGCGCACGCTCGCGGCCTACGGCCGGATCGACATTCTCGTCAACAACGCCGCGCTCGACCCGAAGTTCGATCGGAGCCACCCGGGCGATCGCCACGCGTTCGAAGACTTTCCGCTCGACCAGTGGAATCGCGGCGTCGCCGTGAACCTGACCGGCATGTTCCTCTGCGCACAGGCGGTCGCGCACACGATGCTGGCGCAGGGCCGCGGGGTGATCGTCAACGTGTCCTCGACCTACGGCCTCGTCGGTCCCGATCAGCGGCTGTACGAAGAGCCCGAAGGGGCGCCTCGGGTGTACAAGCCGGTCGTCTATTCGGTGACCAAGAGCGCCGTGCTCGGATTGACCCGCTACCTGGCGGCGTACTGGGCGGGCCGGAACATCCGCGTCAACACGCTGACCCCGGGGGGCGTCTTCAACGACCACGACGAGGGATTCGCCCGGCGCTACAGTGCGAAGACCATGCTGGGCCGCATGGCGACGCGATCCGAGTACTGCGGCGCGCTGCTGTTTCTCGTCTCGGATGCCTCCTCGTACATGACCGGTGCGAACCTGATCGTCGACGGAGGCTGGACGGCGTGGTAGAGCGACCGGGTGACAGGCTGCACCAGAGGAGCCACGGTGCCGGCGGACAGGATGCCGCGCGGGGCGGCCGCCCGTGACATCAGGTGTGTTGCCGGCGCCGCCGCCCGGCCGGGCCGGCTGGCCGTGGCGTGCCAGCGCGCCGGAACGGCCCCCGGCCGGCGGGCAGGTCCCGCGAATCAGCGTCATCGTCCCGTCGTTGAACCAGGGCGGTTTCCTCGAGGAGGCCCTGCGCTCGGTGCTCCTGCAGGACTATCCTGCGCTCGAGCTCATCGTCATCGACGGGGGGAGTGGTGACGAGACGCGCGAGATCCTGCAGCGCTACCGGCCGTGGCTGACCGCGTGCGTCGTCGAGCCGGACCGGGGCCAGAGCGACGCAATCAACAAGGGGTTTTCGCGCTGCACCGGCGATTTGATCACCTTCATCGGCGCTGACGACATGTTGCTCGAGGGAGCGCTCGCACACGTCGCCGGGCTCTGGCCGTCGCTCGCGCAGGCCGGCGCCGTCGTCGGCGGGTTCGTGTCGCTCGACGAGCGATCGCGCGTCGATCCCGCCGTCCATCCTGCGCGGATCCCGGACGGCGGCCCTCTGGACCTGTCAGCGCTCGAGCCCGGTACGTGGCGTCTTCACCAGGTCTCGACCTTCTTCACCCGTGCGGCCCTGGATGCGGTCGGCCGGCACGTCCCCGAGGATCTCCCGTACTCGATGGATCGGGAGCTGCTGTTTCGGGTCGCGAGGCAGTTTCCGATCGTGACGACACCCCGGGCGCTCGGGGCGTTCCGCCTCCATCCGTCGAGCAAGAGCGTCGCGTCGATCCTCCCCGGGGCCCGGGAGTTCGCATGGCTGTTCCTGACACAACCCGCGACGACGCCTGCGGCCGGACGTCAGCGCGCGAAGAACGCCCGCCACTATCTGCACGCTGGCTACCTGCGCGGTGCGCGGGCCCAGCACGGGGTCGCGCGCGCCGTGCTGATGGCGGTCTGCCGGGTGATCGCCTCGTCCGGGAGTTTCCTCTCGACGCGGTTCATCCTGACGTGCCTCGACGCGGTGCGCCTGGAACGCTGGTTCCGTCTGGCGCAGCCACAGGTCGACCGCCCGAACGATGGGCGCCCCGAGTCCGGTCCGGCATAGACATGGGTCGGACGCGCGCCCGTTCCATCACTGAAAGGCCTGATCGCGCAGGTCGCCCGGCAGTCGGCGGGGGCCGCATCGCATGGTGAGCTCGACAGAGAGGACGGAAGTTCTGGGAGTCGTCCAGGCCCGCGGCGGATCGAAATCGATCCCGCGCAAGAACCTCCGGCGCCTGGCGGGACATCCCTTGATCGCCTACAGCATCGCTGCCGGCCGGCAGGCCCGTCGCGTGACGCGGCTGATCGTGTCCACGGATGACCCGGAAATCGCGTCGGTCTCCCGCTCCTACGGCGCCGAAGTGCCCTTCCTGAGGCCGTCGAGTCTGGCGCAGGACGAATCGCCGGACCTGCCGCTCTTCCAGCACGCGCTGTCGTGGCTCAGGGACCACGAAGGCTACAGGCCCGACGTGGTCGTGCAGCTGAGGCCGACATCACCGCTGCGGCCGCCCGGACTGCTGGACCAGGCGATCGACGCGCTCTGCGGCGCCCCGGACGTCGATTCCGTGCGCGCGGTCACGCCGGCCGGACAGAATCCCTACAAAATGTGGAGCCGCGGGGACGAAGGTCGGCTGGAACCGCTGCTGCGCACCGAGCACCTCCGCGAGCCCTACAACATGCCTCGCCAGGCGTTGCCACCGGTGTTCTGGCAGACCGGCCACGTGGACGTGTTCCGTCCGGAGACCATCGAGGTTCACGACTCGCTGACGGGCACCCGGGTGATGCCCGTGATCGTCGATCGCGCGTACTGCGTCGACGTCGACGTGGAGCTCGACTGGGCGTACGCAGAGTGGCTGCTGACACAGGGCAAGGTCGATGTCGTGGTCCCGCGTCAGGAGACGGCCGTCTCGAGACCCCCGCGGAGAGCCTGGCCGGACCGCGTCCGCCTGCTCGCGCTGGACTTCGACGGCGTGCTCACGGACAACCGGGTCTGGGTGTTCGACGACGGAACCGAGGCCGTGGCGTGCAACCGGAGCGACGGTTTGGGATTGGAGAGGCTCCGCGAGCGTGGCATCGAGGTCATCGTGATTTCGAAGGAGACCAGCCCGGTCGTCGCGGCGCGCTGCCGGAAGCTCGGGGTGCGCTGCTGGCAGGGCGCCGACGACAAGGAAGGGCTGCTGCGGGACCTGGCGGCCCGTGAGGGGATCGAATCCCACGGAGATCGTCTATGTCGGCAATGACGTGACCGACATCGGCTGCATGCGGTTCGCCGGCTATGGTGTCGCGGTCGCCGACGCCCTGCCCGACGTGCTCGCCGACGCCGACCTGGTCGTCACGAGCGGCGGCGGACGGGGCGCCGTTCGCGAAATCTGCGATCGGATTCTTGCCCGCGCGGACAGGGAGAACGAAACCGGTGAGTGAATCGATTCGGATCGGCGGACGCGACGTGGGGGCAGGCCTGCCGGTCTACGTCGTCGCCGAGATTGGACTCAATCACAACGGCCGGCTCGACCTGGCGAAGCAGCTCATCGACGCCGCCGTTCAATCCGGGTGTGACGCCGTCAAGTTCCAGAAGCGGACGCCGGAGCTCTGTGTGCCGCCCGAGCAGCGGAGCCTCATGCGCGAGACGCCATGGGGCTACATCAGCTATCTCGACTACCGGCGCCGCATCGAGTTCGGGCTGGACGAGTACCGCGAGATCCGCCGCCATTGCGAGGAACGCCACATTGCATGGTTCGCGTCGTGCTGGGATCCTTCTTCCGTCGACTTCATGGAGCAATTCGAACCACCCTGCTACAAGGTTCCGTCTGCGGCCGTGACCGATACGACGCTGCTGCGCCGTGTGCAGCGCGCGGGCCGACCGATCATCCTGTCCACCGGCATGTCGACGATGGAGGAGATCGAGGCCGCGGTGGACATCCTCGGCTCGAACGAGCTCGTCATCACCCACTGCACGAGCACGTATCCCTGCCCGCCCTCGGAGTTGAACCTGCGCGCGATCGAAACGCTGCAGCGCAGGTTCGGACGACCGGTCGGCTACTCCGGCCACGAGGTGGGGCTGGCGCCGACCATCGCCGCGATCGCGCTCGGGGCGTGTCTGGTCGAGCGGCACATCACCTTGGACAGGGCCCTGTGGGGGAGCGATCAGGCGGCTTCTGTCGAGCCGGGCGGCTTCGAACGGCTCGTCCGCTACATCCGGGTCGTCGAGTCTGCTCTGGGCAGCGGGGAAAAAGAAGTGTACAGCAGCGAACTCCCCGCGCGGCAGCGCCTGCGGCGGGCGAGCGGGAGCGACGGCGAACACTGACATGAGACTGGACCGGAAGTATCTCCGGCGCCTCGCGCGGTCGTTGGGACTCCTGGAGCCCGGCCGCCGCCTCCGGAGCGAGGTGCGTCAGCGGCTGCTGCCCAGTGCCAGGCAGGCCGTCCGTGACAGTCGCCGACGCCACCAGGCGCTTCGACGCCGCCTGGCCGTGTTCGAGGGCGACTACCGGTCGCTGTTCGCCGGCTCCGGCGAGCCATCCGTGCGGGCCGGCCGGCGGGCCCTGTTCGTCAGCACACCGCCCCCGTGGGTAGAGGTGGAGCTCTGCCTGATGAAGGGCCTCGAGGCCGCCGGCTGGGCCGCCTCGCCCCTCGTCATGCACAAATCCGACGTGCTCGCGGGCTACTACGAGGTGGCGGGCAGGCATGACGCCTGTCGCTGGAGCCGGTTCTTCGATCCGGAGTCGTACCGGGAAGCCGCGGAGTCGCTCCTGGAGGGCCGGTGGTCGCTCGAGAGCGTTCTCGCGATCGACTTCGCCGGGCGGCGGGTCGGACTTCACGCGCTGGCGAGCGCCATGCGGGTCACGCGCGTGGGCCATGTCGATTTCGATTCGCGGTCCTTCCGTCGGGCATTCGTCGGCTTCCTGGCGTCTTCCCTGGCGGCGGATGCCGCCGCCCAGGCCGTGCTCGAGGAAGTCCGGCCCGATGCGGTCGTCATGGCTGACACCGTGTACACCCCGAAGGGAAACCTGTTCGACGCGTGCCTGGCCCGCGGCGTGCCGGTGATCCGATGGTACCCGGGACCCCGCAACAACTGCCTGATGCTCAAGCGCTACTCTTCGACGAACAGAGATGAGGACGTCTTCTCCCTGTCCGAGTCCTCGTGGTCCTTCGTTCGCGGCATGGCGTGGAACGCGGCGCAGGAGGAGGAGCTGGACCGCGAGTTCCAGCAGGCGTACGCGACGGGCGACTGGTTCGCCGAGGCGGGCACGCAATTCAACACGCGGCTGGCGGGGGTGGATGCCGTGCGTCGGCGGCTGGGCCTGGACGCCTCGAAGAAGGCGGCGTTCCTGTTCCCGCACATCTCGTGGGACGCCTCGTTCAATCGCGGCCAGGATCTGTTCGCCAGCTACGAAGACTGGCTGATCGAAACGGTCCGGGCGGCCTGCGCCAACGATCGGGTGCAGTGGGTGATCAAGATTCATCCGGCGCACGTCGGCAAGGGCATGGTGGAGGCCTGGCATCGGGAACCGGCGGAGACGGCGGCGATCCGCCGGCGGATCGGCGGGCTGCCGCCGCACGTGACGGTGATACCGGCGACGACCGACATCAGCACGTGGTCGGTGCTCGCGGTGGCGGACTACTGTCTGACGGTCCGGGGCACGGTGGGGCTTGAGGCGGCGCGGCTCGGCACGCCGGTGCTGACGGGCGGTACGGGTCGCTACGATCGGAAGGGCTTCACGATCGATTCGTCCAGTCGTGAGGAATACCTGGGCCGCGTGGCCTCGATCGAGCGGATCCCCCGGCTGTCGCCCGCCCAGGTCGAGCTCGCCAACCGGTTCGCCTACGGGCTCTTCAAGCTCCGTCCCCTTCCGCTGTCGAGCGTCGAGATCGCGTGCGACCGGTCCTACGGCGCCGAGAACTTCTTCAATCGGGTGTGCATCAAGATTGCCGATGCGTCTGGCTGGGCCGAGGCCGCCAATCTCAGGGCGTTCGCCGAGTGGATGACCTCATCCTCCGCGGAGGACTTTCTGAACACCACACGGCGGTCGCGGCCGCGCCCCGGGGATGGCACCTCGTACCACGCTGACGCCCTCGGTGCCCACGAGCACGCCGGTCGACCACTGACATGAGAGTGGAGCGGAAGCATTTCCGGCGCCTCGCGCGATCGTTGGGACTCCTGGAGTCCAGCCGCCACATCCGAATGCAGGCGCGGCAGCTTCTGCCCGGCGCCTGGCAGGCCTCTCGGAGGAACCGCCGACGCGAGGAGGCGCTTCGACGGCGCTTGGTCGCCTTCACGCAAGACTACGGATCGCTCTTCGCTGGGGCGGGCGGACGGCGGTCCGAGCCGGCCGGTCGGCGGGCCCTGTTCGTCAGCAGCGCGCCGCCATGGGTGGAGGTGGAGTTGTGTCTGATGATGGGCCTCGAGGCCGCCGGCTGGGCCGTCTCGCCGCTCATCATGCACAAGTCCCAGGTGCTCGAGGGGTACTACCAGTTGACGGGCAGGCGTGACGTCTATCGCTGGAGCCGGTTCTTCGACCAGGAGGCCTACCAGGACGCCGCGGAGTCGCTGCTCGACACCCGACGCTCGCTGGAGAGGATCCTGGCACTCGACTTCGAAGGACGCCGGGTCGGACTCCACGCGCTGTCGAGCGCCCTGCGGAAGATGCGCGTCGGCCATCTCAATCTCGACTCGCCGGCAGTTCGTCGGAAACTCGTCGGCTTCCTGGCGTCTTCCCTGGCGGCCGACGCGGCCGCCCGGGCGGTGTTGGATGAAGCGCGGCCCGATGCCGTTCTCCTGCTCGACACGGTGTACACGCCCACGGGTAATCTTCTGGACGTCAGCGTGACGCGTGGTGTGCCGGTGACTCGGTGGTACCCGGGACCCCGCAACAACACCCTGATGTTCAAGCGGTACTACTCGAGCAACAGGGACGACGACCTCTATTCGCTGTCCGAGTCCTCGTGGTCCTTCGTTCGCGGCATGGCGTGGAACGCGGCGCAGGAGGAGGAGCTGGACCGCGAGTTCCAGGAGGCGTACGCGACGGGCGACTGGTTCGCCGAGGCGGGCACGCAATTCAACACGCGGCTGGCGGCGGTGGATGCCGTGCGTCGGCGGCTGGGCCTGGACGCCTCGAAGAAGACGGCGTTCCTGTTCCCGCACATCTCGTGGGACGCCTCGTTCAATCGCGGCCAGGATCTGTTCGCCAGCTACGAAGACTGGCTGATCGAAACGGTCCGGGCGGCCTGCGCCAACGATCGGGTGCAGTGGGTGATCAAGATTCACCCGGCGCACGTCGGCAAGGGCATGGTGGAGGCCTGGCACCGCGAACCGGCGGAGACGGCGGCGATCCGCCGGCGGATCGGCGGGCTGCCGCCGCACGTGACGGTGATGCCGGCGACGACCGACATCAGCACGTGGTCGGTGCTCGCGGTGGCGGACTACTGTCTGACGGTCCGGGGCACGGTGGGGCTCGAGGCGGCGCGGCTCGGCACGCCGGTGTTAACGGGCGGTACCGGTCGCTACGATCGGAAGGGCTTCACGATCGATTCGTCCAGCCGCGAGGAATACCTGGGCCGGGTGGCCTCGATCGAGCGGATCCCCCGGCTGTCGCCCGCCCAGGTCGAGCTTGCGAATCGGTTCGCCTACGGGCTCTTCAAGCTCCGTCCGCTTCCGCTGTCGAGTCTCCAGACGGAATACGACAAATCGTACGGCGTCGACAATCTCTTCAATCGGGTGTGCATCAAGATTGCCGATGCGTCCGGCTGGGCCGAGGCCGCCGATCTCAGGGCGTTCGCCGAGTGGATGACCTCATCCTCCGAGGAAGATTTTCTGAACACCACATGGCCGTTGCGGCCGCGAGAAGGGGACGCCGCCCTTCACCAGCCCGACGCGCTTTCGCGCCGATGAACACCCCGGACCGGATCCGCCCGCGCAGCATCACGCTCGACGTGCGCCCCATCGATCGGTCCGCATACGAGGAGACCGTCGCCCAGTACCTGCGGCAGTTCTCGGGGCGTCCAGGCGTGCGGGCGATCGGCACGTTTGGCGGCGTTGGCACACCCGGAGTCTCCGACATCGACCTCCTGGTCGTGTGCGACGACGACTCCGGGGCCGATCTCGAGCGGGCGTCCGACGAATTTCGACGGCAGTCGCCCCTGCGCGAGTATCTCTTTCGACATGACGTGTACGTGATTCCCGTGAGCGGCGTCGGCGATCTATTGCACTTTCATCCCTGTGACAGCCTGACCACGCTCTGGGGCGACCAGTCTCTGCTCGCCGGTTGCCGGACGCCGGACGAGGCGGGCCGCCTGCTGCGTACCGTCTTGTGGAACAGCAGCTGCTGGGGGCGCACGGCGGGCTATTGCGGCGAGACCGGTCTGAGCCTGCGATCGCTGCTCGTGCGGATCAAGGCCATCGTGATGAGCGCGCTCCACAACTGCTGGCTCATGCCGGAGGATCTGCCGGCTCCCCTGCCCGGCACCCTGGAGGAAGTCGAAGCGGAACGACGGGAAATCGTGCGCGCGGGCGAGCGCGACCAGGGCGCGATGGCGGTCGCACTGCTGCACAAGGTGCTCGACGTGCTCGTCGAATCCGACCGGATACTCGCGACGTGGCTCGGCCGGCAGGGCCTCGTCGACGGGGGTGGCCGGACCACCTTGCGCCTGTCGGAGCATCAGGTTGTGGTGTGCGAGGGGGTGGGGCGTCGGGACGGGAGCATGGTCCACCGGCACGCGTCGACCACACACGAGACGTATCTCCCGTCCTTCTACCAGGCAGTCGGCGCTCTGGTCGCCGCGCCGTTCCTGACGATCGAGCCGAGCCTGGCCCGGCTGTGGCGTCCATCGCGCGAGACGCGGGTGGCTGACGCGCTTCGACGGGCTGCCGATCGCTGGCAGGTCGCGTTTCGAGCCAATGTCGACGGAGCGGTGCGTGTCGGCCTCCATCCTTTCGCGTTGCACGTGTATCCGTTCAACGTACGCCGTGTCGACTCGCCTGCCCGTCGATATGCGAAGCGGATCCTGGGGGCGCGCGGCAGGACGTGGCTCCGCGCCCGGATCCACCCGTGACGACCGAACGTTTCAAGGTGCTCCTTCGGGTCGGTCGGGCTCTCGCCACAGGGAAGATCACGCTGGCAGCGCCGTTCGGACGACGCCTCGACTGGATTGGCGACCATCGCACGTTCGAAGTACAGGTCGACGACGGTCTCGAGTCGCTGGTGGTCCGGTATGCCTACGGACCATTCATCCTGCAGCACCGCCAGCAGCCGCCCGGGTCCTACCACGAGGCGTCGGGTGTCTTGAGAAGGCTGGGCCTGATGCCCCCTGGCGTGCGAGAGGCGCCGAGCTATCGATATCGATTTCGCGGTTGCTGGGTCGAGTGGCGGCCCGAGTCGGGACTGTGGCCCCCCTCCCTCAGTTCGTTCACGGTTGCAGCGACGATCCTCGACCAATCGTCTCGTCCGGGCCGCGTGTGGGACGTCGGATGTGGTTCCGGCATCGTCGGCCTGCTGGTGGCGCGCCTTGCCGACCGGGCCGACGTGACACTCAGCGACGTCGACCCGCGAGGTGTGGAGCTGGCCAAGGAAAATGCCGACCGATTGGGTGTGGTCGGGGCCAACTTCGTCGTCGAGCCGTTTCCTCCCGAGAGAAGACCGTCGCTCGAGTGCGATCTGCTCGTCAGCAACCCTCCGTGGTTCCACACGGAATGTCAGCTGGGTAACCCGTCCGAGTGGCCGAGTCTCGACAAGCTGCCGCTCCTGACGGCGCTCCTGACCCACGGGTTGGAGTGGGGAAGGCGCGTTGTCGTCACCTTTTCGGGAATGCTGTGGAACGACGTCAGCCGGCACCTCTCGGCAATAGAGACGTCAGGAGGCCGATGGCGCATCCTCAGGCGCGATCGGTTGCCCGTTCCCATGCGGATCCTGCAGGTCGAGCCGCGGCGTCAGGTGCCGCCCGGGCTCTTCCGTGACGAGACCTGGCCGCCTGCTGGCTGGGCGCACGAGATTATCGTGTGCGAACTGTCCTCCCCCGGAGCGGATCGCCACGACCAGTGAAGGCATGACGACGGGCCGGACGGTTGGAGGCGAGTGGCGTGTCGTTACGGGCCTGGCGCTGGTCGCGGCGTTGGGGATGGCGGTGGTTCTCCAGGGATGGCGATCTCCGCGTCCCCGACCCAGATCTCACCCCGGACATCCGCAGCGCGTACGCCCTGCTGGATCACGGCCGCATTCCCGAACACGGCGTGCTCACGAGCCTGCTGTCCTACGCGCCGCCGGGCGCCGCGTGGCTGGACGTCCCCGGTGCCGCGTGGTTCGGGGACGTGCGCCTGGTCACCTACGCCGGGGCGGCAGCCCTGTACCTCGGCACGCTCGTCGGTATCTGGGTGCTCGGCCGGCGGTTCGTCGATCCGTCCAGTGCGGCCGTCGCCACCGCGGTGTACGCGCTCTCCGACCGGGGCCTGTACATGCTGCGGATGCACGGGCCGCGCGGAGAGCCGTTCTTCTTCGTGTGGATGACGTATCTCTGCGCCCAGTGGGTGACCCGCCGCGACGGCCGGTGGCTCGCGGCCGCGCTGTTGACGTTCGCGGCGGGCATGTACGTCTTTCTCGAACTGGCGCCCGCGGGAGTCGCGATCCTCGCGCTGGGGCTCGTCTTTCGCCCGCCCGTCCGGCTCCGGTGGCTGGGCGCCGCCGTCGTGCTCGCGGCCATCCTGTGGTTTCCGTACCTCCGGTTCGAAGCGAATCGGCGCTTCGTGGACCTGCGGTCGCAGGCGCTCGTGACGCCGATCGTCCCGCCCGCCGTGTCGTCCGCCTTCTGCGACCCCGGGCGGGCGGGTGCTCTTGCCGGCGCCGACGCACAGGGCGGAGAGACGGGGGGGAGTCGGCCATCCGGCATCGCGGGATCCGCAGGACGCCGCCTGCTGGCCTTCGGTCGTGGCCTGGTCGCCAATGTGCCGATCGCCGTGGATGCCGTGACCGTCGTCTTGTCGGTGCTCACGATGATCGGGATGGTCGCCGTCGGCCGCCTGACGCGCCGGCCGACATTGACGAAGATCGTCTCGAGCCGGAACCGGATCCTGGATGGACTCGGGCTTTGCCTCTGTGCCGCCGCACTGGCTGGCGAACCTCTCGTCCATCGCGTCTTCCCTTCCGGCGCGCCGTTCGAGCCCTACACCATCGCGAGCGTGCACATCCTCCTGTGGTTCGTCGCCTTCTCCGGCGTCGCCCTGCTGTCGCGGCGACGCCTCTGGCGTCTCATCGACGGAGTCGCCCAGCGGATTCAACCGCCGCGGGATGCCGTCGCGGTGGTCGTGAGTCTGCTCGTGCCGTGGGCGATCCTCGCCTGTGTCGCGGAGCACGGGCGCGACGATCGGTTCGTCTTTCTCTGGCCCGTTCAAGTGCTGATGCTCGCCGCCGTGCTGGTGGCCATGGCGCGCGGATCGGGGCGGGCGCGCGCGGCCGGCAGCCTTGCCGCGGTGGCGCTCGCCCTGGCGCTCGTCTGGGATCCCCTGAGCACTGCCTTCAGGAACGCGCGCGCGGAGGGCTGGGCGGGACGGGACGCGCCGCGGGTCCAGGCGATCGACGCGCTGGCCGCGACGATTCGCGCGACCGGGCGAAGCCGCGCCGTCGTCGGATACGTCCTGCCGGTGAGCCAGACGTGGGGCTGGCGGTTCACGGCCGCGGATCCCGTCTACAGGCCGGGAACGAATCTGGACCTCCTCCTTCGGCGCCCGCACGGCATCGAGAACCTCGAGCGCTGCGCCGAGGGCTTCTCTGACGAAGACGAGTACCGGCTGGTCGCCCCGGCAGCGCTCCCGCGCGACGGAAGGGGATCGGCCGCGGTTGGCGGCGATCCGGGTTTTCAGGTCCTCGCGACGGTTGGCGGGTTCCAGATCTGGCAGCGCGCCGAAGCGAAGTGATGGCCACACGAAACGGGCTCCGACCTCCACCGACCCTTGAAGATCCTCCAGTTGGCACGACCGACGAGAGCGGGGGAGCCGCCGTCGCCGCGAACGGGCTGGTCGGCGACCTTCGTGCCAGGGGGCATCGTGTGTGGTACGTCGTGGGGCGGAAGACCGGGACGGCTCCGGACACGCTCGTGCTGCCCGACGACGGGCGGGCGGCGTATCGGTGGAGCGGGTACGCGGCGCTGCAGAGCGGGCTGGGGCGTCTGGCCGGGCGGTTCCCGGGCTGCGGCTGGGGATTGGCCAGCCGATCGCTGCGTGCGATCACGCACCCGCGGGTCCTCGTGGATCAATGGCGCGGGATTGAAGACTTCGAGTTCCCGGGGACCTACGACCTCTTCGACCTGGTGGACGACGAACCAGACGTCGTGCACTGCCACAACCTCCACGGGTCTGTACTTCGATCTGCGCGCTCTTCCGCAGATCAGCCGCCGGGTGCCCACGATCGTCACCCTTCACGACATGTGGCTGCTGACCGGACACTGCGGCTACTCGCTGTCCTGCGACCGCTGGGCGACCGGATGCGGGACGTGTCCGGACCTGCGGCTCGATCCGGCGATTCATCGAGACGCCACCGACCGGAATCTGGCGCGGAAGCGCCGCATCTATCTCTCGTGTCGGCTCCATGTCGCGACGCCGTCCCGCTGGCTGCTGGATCTCGTGCGGCGGTCCGCCCTGATGCCGGCCGTGCGTGAAGTGAAGGTGATCCCGAACGGCGTCGACCTGTCGGTCTTTCGGCCCGGCGACCGCGCCGCCGCGCGGGCCGCGCTCGGTCTGCCGCAGGACGGCTTCGTCGTCCTGGCCACGGCAGGCAGCCGGAACAGCATGTGGAAGAATGGGCCGATGATGTCGCGCGTGATCGAGCGTCTCGCGAGCGCGTGGACCGATGGATTGGCGACCGTCATCCTTCTCGGGGGGCGGCCGGGCCGGACGCGTGTCGACCGTGTCCACGTGGTGAGCATGCCCTACCAGTCGGCCGCGTCGATGGTCGCGTGCTATCGCGCCGCTGACGTCTATGCGCATGCCTCCCGGGCGGACAATCACCCGCTGTCGGTGCTCGAGGCGCTGGCGTGCGGCACGCCGGTCGTGGCCACGGGCGTGGGCGGCGTTCCGGAGCAGATTCGCTCCGCCGGCGTCGGCGCCGTGTCGTCCGGGTCCGGTGGGGCCCTGGAGGATGCCACCGGCGTTCTGGTGCGTCCCGATGACGCCGACGGGATGGCCGCCGCGATCGGCGCCCTGCGCACGAACACACCGGTGCGGGAGGCGATGACACGAAACGCCGTCCGCGATGCCGAACGACGCTTCAGCCTGACCGGGCAGGTCGACGCGTATCTCGACTGGTATCGGAGTCTGCTCGCGGCCGACGCGCCGCGCGACGAGCCCGGCGGTGTCATCGGGGATGTGTGACTGACGAGACGCGCCAATACACCTCGGTTCCGGTAAGAGGCCTGCCGCCAGGGAGGGCATGGTTCTATCACCTGCCGGTCGCCCTTCAGGCTCGCCTGCGCGCGGCCAAGCGCGCGACCGCCGGCCCGCATGACTGGGCGGCCGCGGTAGGTCGCGTGCGGCGGCGCGAAGCCCGATATCTGGCCGAGACCGCCGCCGCCTCGCGTGACCTTCCCGGTCGCAAGCGGATCGCGTTTTTCGGCCTGCACGACGTGTCGCCCGTCGAGTACGGGCTGGCGATGGCGCTCCATCTCAGGGGCCACGACGTGCGCGGTGTTCTCTGCGACGGACTGCTGCCGCTGTGCGAGATGAATCTCGGCCCGACGGCCAGGCCGCCGTGTGCGGCGTGCGCGGCCTGGCAGGCGCAGTACGAAGAGGCCTTCGGCTTCCGGTATGGGCGACTCCAGCAGTTCCTGTCGCCGGGGGACCGCGCTCGCGCGGAGGCGCTCGTCGACGGGACGCCGCTCGACGAGCGCCTCCATCTGGTGGTCGACGGCGTGGAGGTCGGACGGTTCGCCCAGCGCGAGATCCAGCGCTACTACCGGGGCTTCGTGTTCGAGCCGGCCTCCGACCCCGCATTTCGCGGGTGGCTGGTCGGGGCCCTTCTGCTGGTCTGGCTCTCGGAGCGCTGGCTCGACGCCACGCAGCCGGACATTCTCGCGCTCTGCAGCGGACGGACGCTGACCGGCGCCTGCGCGTACCACGTGGCCAGACGAAAAGGCATCCACGTCGTCACGTGGGATGTCGCGGCGTCCTATCCGGACTCGGTCACCTTCAGCCACAACCAGGTGTCGACGGAGATTCCGCTCGACGGACTGTGGCCGGAGGCGAGGGACCGTCAGTTGACACAGGCGGAACGGGACGACCTGTCGCGGTTTCTCGGCCAGTGGGCGCGCAGCGAAGGCACGCCGTTCCCCTACAACACGTCGCCGCTCGAGGACGAGGCGGTGATTCGCCGACAACTGGGTCTGCGGCCCGGCGTGCCGGTGGTGGCGGCGTTCACGAACACGTCCTGGGACATCGCCGTCATCGACCGCGATGTCGGATTCGCCGGCATGTTCGACTGGCTGTTCGCGCTGGTCGACGCGGCCGCGACGCGCCCCGATCTGGACTTCGTGGTGCGGGCACACCCGGCCGAGCGCCGCGTGCCGGAGACGCTGCGATCGCGCACCCCCGTGTGCCGCGAGATTCGCGCCAGGTTTCCCGACCTTCCGTCGAACGTGAAGCTGGTCGAGGGCGACGATCCGCTCAGCTCCTACACCCTCGCGCGGATGGCCCGCATCAACATGCTCTACGCGTCCCGCCTCGGCTTGGAGATCGCCCTCCGGGGCAGGCGACCCTGGATCGCCGGCGCCGTGACGTACCGGGACAAGGGCTTCACGCGCGATCTGACCTCGAAGGACCACATGCTGACGCTGCTGTCCTCCGGCAATCACGACGATCGTCTGAGTCCCGAGGACGTGGCTCTGGCGGAACGGTTCGCGTACCTGTGGCTGTTCCGTTATGAGGTTCGTTTGCCGCGGCTTCGACCGCCCGACGGCCGCTTCAGCCTCGCGACGTTCCGCGATCTCGGGCCGGGCGGCGACCGCGTCATCGATCGGATCTGCGACGCCCTGGTCACCGGGAGACCGTTCGTCGATCTGAACCGTCAGGCGGCGTCGTGACGCACGCGCGGGTGCACGGCCGCGGGGGATGTTGAGAGTCGGATGCCGCTGCTGTCTCTGATCCTGTGCTCCCGCAACGACGCGTACATGGGCAATTCCCGCTGGCGTCTGGAAACCGCGCTGAACTATGCGGCGGACCGGATCGAGGCGGCCGGGCGCTCGCAGGACGTGGAAGTCCTGGTCGCCGACTGGGGCAGCGAGGTTCCGCTGCGCGATGTGGTCCGGCTCAGTCCGGCGGCGGCGCGCCTCGTCTCGTTCCTCCTGATCCCTCCGGACGTCGCCAGGCCCCTCCAGAAGGACAGTCCGTTTGCGGAGGTCTACGCCCTGAATGCAGCGGTCCGCCGTGCGTCCGGGACCTACATCGGACGGATCGACCAGGACACGCTGATCGGACCACGCTTCCTGGACGTGTTCTTCGACCTCGTCGAGGGCCGGCGCCAGCTGGCCGTCCCGCTCGAGCGCGCCCTGCTCTACTCGAACCGGCGCGCGATCGCGTACCGGTTCGTCGCCCGCAGCCCGGCGTACCGGCACGTCGTGACGTTCATGCGGCGGTTCGGCGGCCGCTGTCCGCTGGAGACGCTGAAGAACGAGGAGTTCTGGACCTACTACGTGGGGATATGGCTTGCCCACCGCGACGTGTGGCACGAGTGCGGCGGCTACGACGAGCGCTACATCTACTACAACTGGATGGAAGTCGAGATGATCCTGCGCCTCCGACAGCGGTACACGCTGATCGACTTCGGGCGGGCGATCGACTACGACTTCTATCACCTGGGCCACCGCAATCCGAGGGGCAAGCGGACTCGGCGCGATCTCGGGCACCGCGTCAATCAATTCGAGCTCGACCCCGAGGCTCCGGCTCTTGCCTATCATCCCAATCCCGACGGCTGGGGGCTCGCGGATGTCGCGTTGCCGGCCGGTCCGGGGGGCGCGACGCCGCCGCCCCCGGCGAGGTGGTTCGACCCGTTGGTCTTCTCCGCCTTGATCCTCGACATGGGCGCGCAGCGCGCGATCGACTGGCTCGTCACCACAACCCGCCGCTGGAAGGGGTCGGCGCGCCGCCGTCTGGCATGAGCGACCGGCACGCGTCCCTGTCGCTGATCCTGTGCGCACGGAACGACCGCTACATGGGCAATTCGCTCTGGCGGCTGCAGACGGCGCTCAACTACCTCGGTCGACGCGTCCGCGACGGGAACTGGATCGGCCGCGTCGAGGTGATCGTCACGGACTGGGGGAGCGAGACACCGCTGCGCACGGCGCTTCACCTCGAGCCCGCGGCGGCGGCGATGGCGCGGTTCGTCGAGGTCCCGCCTCACATGGCCCGCGAGCTCCAGCGGGACAGTCCGTTCGCCGAAGTCATCGCGCTCAACGCCGCCGCGCGGCGGTCCACGGGCGACTTCATCGGACGGATCGATCAGGACACGCTCATCGGACGGCGATTTCTCCCGAAGTTCTTCGAGATCTGCGAAGGACGGGCCGACTTGCCGGTGGCACCCGACCGCGCGCTGTTCTTCGCGAACCTGCGCATGATTCCGTATCGATTCGCCGTTCGCTGCCCGAGTCTGCCGCTGGTCGAGCGGTTCGTCGACGAGTTCGGCGATCGCATCCTCCCGGAACATGCGGAGTCCCGGGGGCCCTTCTACAGCCGCGGCGTCGGCATCTGGCTGCTCCACCGCGATCGCTGGGCAGAGTGCGGCGGGTACGACGAGCGGATGATCTACATGAACTCCATGGAAATCAACATGATCCGCCGGCTCTTGAAGCAATACCCGCTGTTCGACCTCGGCCTCATGACCGACTACAGCTTCTATCACCTCGAGCACTACCATCCCCGTCGCGTCAGAAAGTCCGGCACCCATCGCCCCGTCAATCCAAGTCGGCCGTTCCTCGATCCGGACGCGCTTCGTGCCAACGACGCAGCCTGGGGGCTGGCCGATCGGCATCTGGCCGTGGTCGCCGCCGGACCCGCGGTCTGCCGCGAGTCCGGCGCCCCTCCCGGGCCTCCCGCGGCTTCGGTACGCCTCGCTCGTCGCCCTCGTGAACGCTCAGATGGCGGCCGACGTCGCGCTGAGATCGCCGGGACGCCTTCCCGGGCTCGCCTGGCGCCGTGTCCGCCGGATCGGGGCCGCCATCGCCGAAGGGCCGCTCGGGGCCGGGCGGCGCTCACGACGATGAGGGCGCTCATCGTCGGTCTTGGCAGCATCGGCCAGCGGCACGTGCGCAACCTCCGCACCGTCCTCGGTGACGACGTGCAGATCGACGCATGCCGCACGCGGCGGCAGCCGACCGTGCTGAGCGAGTCGCTGGAGATCGTGCCGGGCGGCGACGTCGAAGCGGCGCACGGCATTCGCGCCTTCCACTCGATGGCGGAGGCGCTCGCGCAGGCGCCGGACTGCGTGTTCGTCTGCAATCCCACCGGGCTGCATATGCCGTCCGCCCTGTCGGCAGCCCGGGCGGGCTGTCACCTCTTCATCGAGAAGCCCCTGTCGGATACGTGGGACGGCGTCGAGGAGCTGGCGGCGCTCGTCGACGAAAAGCGCCTGGTCGCGTGCGTCGGCTATCAGATGCGCTTTCACCCGTGTCTGCAGCGGCTGCGCGACCTGCTCGCCGACGGGCGGATTGGACCGGTCGTGTCCGTGCACGCAGCGATCGGCGAGTACCTGCCCGGCTGGCACCCCTACGAGGACTATCGACAGACGTACGCGTCGCGGCGGGATCTCGGCGGCGGCGTCGTGCTGACGCAGATTCACGAGATCGACTACCTGCAGTGGCTCTTCGGACTGCCGCGGCGGGTGTTCGCGCTCGGCGGTCATCTCAGCCGTCTCGAGATCGATGTCGAGGACACGGCCAGCGTCCTCATGGAGTGCGTCGTCGACGGCCGCGGTGTGCCCGTGCATCTCCACCAGGACTGCGTGCAGCGGCCGCCGGTCCGCACCTGCCAGGTCGTCGGCGACGATGGCCAGATCCGCGTGGACTTCCACGCGCTGAGCGTCGATGTCTACGACGCCGGCGGCCGTCGCTGCGACGCGCAGTCGTTCGCCGGATTCGAGCGCAACGAGCTGTTCCTGGCGGAGCTGCGCCACTTCCTGGGATGTCTTCGCGGCGAGGGCGCGCCCCTGGTGTCGGTACACGAAGGCGCCCGGAGCCTGCGGGTGGCGCTGGCCGTCCGAGAGTCAATCGAGACCGGCCGGGTCATCGACCTGTAGCGGCTCGACCGTCACTGCAGGGTCCAGACGCCGACCGGTTCGGTGGGCGGAGAGCGGAAGAGCGTGGTCCCGCCGAGGCGGGAGGCGGGGTCCATGTGGACGAGCCGGAGCGGCCCGAGCCCCGCGAAATCTCCGGGCCGTCCGAAGAGGTAAGTGAAACCGTGGCGCTCGAGGGCCGGGCGCAGGCGCGCCGGGTTCCAGGAGATCGTCCAGGCCAATCTCGACCTGATAGTCCGGGGCACGGGACATCCACGGAATGCGCAGATACGCACAGGAAAAGATGCTGGTGAACACGCGATCGTGGGCCGGGTCGAGATGCGCGTTCATCCATTGAATGGTTTCGAAGTGGGGTGTCTCGCGGTCCAGGAACTCCCCTGGATTCGACAGATAGGTCAGCGCGCGGCCCGCACCCACGACTCCGACGATGCCGGCGGAGAGGGTCAGCACCAGAGCGATGGGATAGCGGGCCGGCGGCACACGGCGCGCCGTCTGCACCACGAGCTCGGCGGCGGGCACGCTCAGCAACGCGGCAGCCGGCAGGAGCAGCCGGGCCACTTGCTGCCCGGCGAACCAGGTGACGTAGAGCAGCAGCGACACGACGAGCAGCGGGCCGTAAGTGGCGAGGCGGCGTCGGTCGACGACGGCGTACGGCGCTCCGATCCAGATCAGAGGGTTGATCCAGTTGCCGTGTCCGCCGAACGCGTCTGGCGTATACGTCGCGATGTGGTAGGTCATGCGGATCGGCGCGAGCAGCGCGTCGAGCAGCGTCCGTCCCTGGCCGAAGCCGGAGAACCAGGCCGCCGCGACATCCGCCCGCGTGGGGAAGTGGCCGACCGAGGGCAGGAAGGGCGCGATCGGATTGCCGAATCTCGCGATGTTGACGGCGTACCACAGGCCGCCCGATCCCAGGGCGACGAGAGTCGCGAGACCGACGCTGCGCCACCGTGCGTGTCGGCCGCAGCAGAACGGCACGCAGGCGAGGAGACCGAGCCCGACAGGCAGGCCGGTGTACTTCGCGCCGGCAGCCAGGCCGGCGAAGAGCCCTGTGGCGGCCGCCGTACCGCTCGACGGTCGCCGATACAACGTCAGGGCGCCCGCGGCCGTCATCACCACGAGCAGCAGATCTTCCTTGGCCGACGCCGCCAGCAGCGCGACCGCCGGGCATCCGAGGGCGATGGTGGCCGCGACCCAGGCCGACGAGCCGTCGCCCTGGAGCCGCCGGGCCAGCCGCATGATCAGGATCGCCGCCAGGACGAGCTCCACGGCGCTGATGAGGCCGGCACGAGGGCTGCCTCCTGCGAGGAGCGTGGCGGCGAGCAGCTCCTGCGAGAGCGGGTACACCGACCGCGCCAGATCCGGCCAGAATCGCCAGGTGTGGTCCACGGCGAGCCGTTGCGCGATCGGGAGCGTGTAGCTCAGGCTGTCGCCCTCGGTGACGGGCGCGAGCGCACCCGCGCACGCGGCCGCCAGCATTCCGGCGAGCATGAGCACTCCGATCGCCGGCCATTGCAGCGTCGGTCGGGGCCGCGATCGAATTCTGCCGACGGCCCAGGGGATCGTGACGACGGCGCCAGCGGGCAGGAGCCAGTGCGACCAGCCAAGACGGCCGAGCAAGCCGAGCACCCCGAGCAGCACGGCGACGAGGCCCAGGCCCGCGGCGCACGAGAGCGCGACATCCTGTTCGTCGTCGGCTCCGAGCGCGCCCAGAGCTGCCAGCGAGGCGTCCCCCAGTCCGGCGGCGCAGATGATGAGTGAACACACGGTCAGCACGTCCGACACGCGCCGCAGTTTATCGCAGGGACTCGAGGCTGACGTGACGCTGCCAGCGCCGCTGCCCGACAGCAAGGGTTGGCCCTGGATCGGGGCGCCGTCGCACGCGGCAGGCGATGAGCCGGACCGGCGGCTCTGGCCGCGCATCAGCGTGGTGATGCCGTCGTTCAACCAGGGCCCGTACATCGAGGCCGCCATTCGATCCGTCCTGCTTCAGGGCTATCCCGACCTGGAGCTCATCGTGATCGACGGCGGTTCGACCGATGCCACTGTCGCAGCGATCGAGAAGTACCGCCGGCACCTGACCTACAGCGCCTCGGCGCCCGATCGAGGGCCGGCCGACGCCCTGAACAGGGGGTTCGCGCGGGCGACGGGCGAGATCTTGGCGTTTCTCAACGCCGATGATCTGCTCCTGCCCGATGCCCTGACGACCGTGGCCCGCGAGTGGAGCGCGGGGCCGGCCACCGATGTCCTGTACGGGCACGGACATCTCATCGATGCGGCGGGCGCCCGGGGCGTCCCGATCTTCAGTGACCGGTGGAACCCCGAATGGTTCACGCTGGGGTACTGCACGATCGTGCAGCCTGCCGCCTTCTTCCGACGGACGACGTTCGAACGCACGCCCGGCTTCGACACGACCCTGCGAACGGCCTGGGATCTGTCGTTGTGGGCCGATCTGCTGCTGGCCGGCGGGACGTACCGGATGGTCGATCGCTTTCTCGCCGCCGTCCGCCTGCATCCGGAATCGATCACGGGCGGTGCCCGGTTCCGGGGTCAGCGCCCCACGGAGGTCCGCGGCATTCTGGACCGCGTGCGCGGGCGACCCGAGACGCGCGTCGATCGCGCGCGCACGGCCGCCCTTCGCGTCAGGAGGTTCCTGGCGCATCCGGCCAGAACGATCCGCCAGCGCCGCTACATCCATTCGACGCTGCAGCGCTGGTCCTTGTGAGTCCACGGTTCGCGACCGGATGTTTTCTCGCCGGCCTGGCCGTGGCGCTCCTCCTCCCATCTCGCCTCGGGGTCTTCTCCGGTCTTCCGCTCAGTCATCCGGCCGAGTTCGCCGCCCTCATGCTCCTCCTGCCGCTCGTCTGCAGCCGGGGCCTGCGGGCCGCGCTCGCGCGGATGCTCGATCGGCTCTCGGCGCGAGGCCGCACCGGGATCGCGATCTTGCCGGTCGCCGCCATTCTCTTGAAGATCTGCGTGGCGCTGCCGAACCCGGTGCCCGGCTTCGCCGCGTGCTACGCGTCGCCCACCGATCAGTTGCCCTCGGCGTCGGGCGGCCCGTGCGAGCGTTCCTTCGAGTATCCGTTCGCTCCTCGAGGACTCACACGGATCGATCGGACCATCGCGTTCACCCCCTCGACCTGGAACCTGGGTTTCTTCAACTCGACGCGCTTCGACTACTACGCCGACGAGGCCGGCGCGCGGTCGCGTGATCGCATCGCCTTCTCGGCGACCTGGCGCGGCACAGTGGACGAGCGCGCCGACGCGCCGGTCGCGGTGACCTACGTCGGTCAAGGCTCCGTATCCGTCGACGGCCGCCAGCCGGTCATCCTGACGCCGAGCTACCAGTCGCCGGGCGCGGCGCAAGTCGATCTCGGCCCGGGGCGCCACGACGTGACGGTGCGGTACCTGTTCGACGATGGGTTTCGAATCGGACAGGCGAAGCCTCCCGGCCCCTACGCGGAACTGGCGCTGAGACTCGCGGACGGACGGCCGCTTCCGGCCGCCCCGATCGGGCGTGCGCCGCGGGCGGCATCCGCGGCCGCCGACGTCCTGATCGCGGTCGGCCTGACGATCGTCGGCCTGCTGTATGCGCGGCTGCTCGGGTGGGATCTCGCGGCGGTGGTCGCCGGCAGTCTCGGCGTCTGGCTGGTCTCCGCGTGGACCGCCGGCTACGTGAGGCTGACGTTCCTGTTCGTGTTCGTCGGAGGTCTGATGGCGGCGACGGTCGCCAGACCGCGGCGGCGATGGCTGCTGGCGGCGTACCTGCTCCTGACCGTCGCGATCGCCGGCCGCGTGGTCCCCGAGTATCCGGGATTCGACACGGTCATCTATCGATCGGGTGGCGCGGACTGGCTGACGTACGAGAGCGAAGCACGGGCGATCCTCGAGACCTGGTCGCTCCGGAGCGACGAACCGGTCTTCTACTATCAGCCGCTCTACCGCTACACGCGCTTTCTCCTCCGTCTTGGGCTGGGGGAGGGCGATCCGCCGGTTGTCGTGTTCTCGCTGACCGCGCTCCTGTTCGGCATCGTGCTCCTGCTGTGGAGCTGTGCGAGGATGGGTCGCGCGGTCGCGCGCGCGCCGACCCTCCGCGGGTCCTTGCCGTTCGCACTCCTCGTGGCGGTCGGCGGGCTCGTCCTGGCGCTCGTCTGGTCGCCCCGCGTCACGCAGTACGTGGAGCAGGGGCTGTCGGAATATCCGACCTGGATCGCGTTGCCGTTCCTCCTCGACCTGATGTTCCTCGAGCGGGATCCGGTGTCGAAGCTGATTGGCGTGGCGCTGCTCGGGGCGTCGGCGATCACCCGTCCGAATCAGCTGCCCGGCGCGATCGTCGTGTTCCTCGCATTCGGCTGGCGCGAGGGGTGGAAGAACGTGGCCCGGCCGGCGGCGCTGTTCGCGGCCATCCTCCTGCTGCCTCTCGTGCACAACCTCGTGTACGGCGGCGCGTTCGTGCTCACCACGTACAATCCCAACACGTCCATGCGCTCGGCCCTGGAGAAGGTGGCGGCCCTTCCGGGATCGCTCTCGGCGGGGAGCGCGGCGGCCGGCGGTTTCGTCGAACGCCTCGAGGTCATCGTGGGCATGACGGCGCCGCTCTACCTCGCCGTCGTCTTCCATGGACTGCAGGTGCTGTGGCTCTCGGTCTGGGCGTGGGCTCGCCGGATCGATCGAGTGTGGTGGTGCCTTCACCTGCTGCCGCTCGCCTACCTGTCCGTCTATCTCGTCTATCCGGCCACGCTGTACTACCCCCGTCACATCGTGATCGCATACCTCGCCATGGCGCTCACGACGGCGATGTTCGTGCGTGAAGCGTTCGTAAGAAAGGAACAAGATTCCCGCCCGGTATCTTTCGCCGCCGGCAGCTTGTAGCCTTTGACCGTGACTTCGTCGAACGTCTCGAACGGATCCCGCCGCGGGTCCGGCGCCGGCTGGCACGCGCGGGCCGGCGCGCTTCTCCACTGGGTCGACGCGCACCCGACCGCATCCGTGTTCGCCGTCGGTCTCGCGCTCCGCCTGGCGGCTGTCGTCCTCTTGCCGGACGTGATCAACGACACCGGCGGCGACGCGGGGTACTACCTGTCGATCGCCCGCGACCTGGTGCACGGGCGAGGATACGGCGTGACGCTCGGCGACACGACGCGAGTTCCGCTGTATCAAGTGTTCCTCGCCGCTCACCTGTGGCTGTTCGGCGACACGCGGACGCCCATCGCGGTCTCGCAGGCCGTGCTCGGCGCCGCGACCGCCGTGCTCATGACGTGGACCGCCGAGGCCCTCGTGCCCGGGCGGCGCCGGTGGATCGTCGGCATGCTGTGGGCCACGTACCCGCCGGCCATCCTGAACGTCGTCGTGATCTTCACGCAGACCCTGCAGGTCTTCTTCCTCACCGGCGCGTTTCTGGCGCTCGTCCTCGCGATCCGGCGGCGATCCCTGCTCGGCTGCGGCGCCGCCGCGATGCTCTTCGGGACGAGTTGTCTGACGCGCGCCGGCAACCTCTTCTTCCTTCCCGTCTTTTCCGCTGGTCCGATCTTCTGCTGGCGCCTGCGCGAGCCGGAGACGACGCGATGGGCCGTCCGGGCGGCGCTGGTCATGCTGCTGTGCGGGACCGCGAGCGTCGTGTGGTGGACGGCCCGCCGCTTCCCCAGGAGCCTGCAGATCGAAGACCTCCTGCTGGATCCCAGGGAGCACGACGCGGTCAGGTTCCTGCTGCGGCCCCTCCAGCCCCTGCCGGATCGGATGTCGGCCGGGCTCCGTGACTGGCGTGACCGGTGGGAGGACGCCGCGGACCAGGCCCAGGCTCCTGCTGCCGTCCAGGTACCGATCGATGCTGCAGCGTCCGCCTCTGCGGCGGACACACCCTCGCCGCTACCCGGCTCTTTGCCTGCGGCGTCGCTTTCGGCGCCCGCTCCCGCGGCCGAGCCCTCGACGCTGGCGGGGGCGACGGCATCGAACGCGTACCAGGCGAAGTCCTCCGAGCAGATGGACGCCGCCCTGGAGATCGGACCGCGGTGGACCTGGGAGGTGCGGCGGATCCCGCTGAAGCTCTGGCAGACGTTCGGCGCGCCGGACGGTTGCCTGCAGCTGGGGTGCACCGGGCCGCCAGGAGGCTTCTGGGCGGCGTTTCGTTCGACCGTGCGCGCACACCCGGTACAGGCTGCGGCGCTGGCGCTGGCGCAGCCGTGTCTGGTCCTGAAGTCGGTGATGTACGTGCAGCACTATCTGCTCCTGCTGCTCACCATTCCCGGATGTCTGCTGCTCTGGCGGTACGCCCCCGGGGTCACGCTGCTGCTGCTGTGCTACGGGGCCTACACCATCGTCATCGTGGCGCTCGGCGCCAACTACAGCATGTTCGTGTACGGTGTGCCTCGATACGGGTTCTCCCTGACGCCCGTGCCCGTGCTCCTCGTCGGGCTGCTCCTCGTGGCCGGGCGCTGGCCCGGCGGTCGCAGCCTCCAGACCGTCACGCACGCGCCGACTGCCTAGTGCCTCCCCGCGTTGCCTACATCGCCAACGCGCGCCTTCCGACCGAGAAGGCGCACGGGTTTCAGATCTGCAAGATGTGCGAGGCGTTCTCCGATCGTGGCGCCGGCGTCGTGCTGCTGCATCCGTCGAGACGCCAGCGGGATCCGTCGCTCCGCGATCGCGACGTGTTCGAGTTCTACGGCCTGCGCAGGGTCTTCGAGGTCCGGCGGCTGGCGAACCTGGACGTGATGCCGTTGAATGCGGCGATCCCGGACGCAGCCTTCGCACCCGTGGTGCTGGCCCAGGGACTGCTCTGGGGGCGGGCCGCCGTCGCCGCGGCCCGGCGGGAGGATCCGGATCTGTACATGACACGCGACGTCGAGGCCGCGTGGTGGCTCGTGCGCGCGGGTCTGCCGACCGTCCTCGAGATCCACGTGATGCCGCGCCGGGCGCGGCTCCGGCTGCTCCGCGATGTGTGCGCCGCCAGGTCGCTGAAGCTCGTCGTCGTGTTGACGGCCTTTCTGCGACAGGCGGTCGTGACGGCCGGGCTCGATCCCGGACGCGCGATCGTGCTGGCTGACGCCGTGGATCCGTCCTGGTTCGACGGCGTGCCCGCCCGCGACGTCTGCCGCCGGGAGCTCGCCTTGCCGCAAGACTCCCGCATCGTCGGCTACGTGGGACGGTTCCAGACCCTGGGGCGCGAGAAGGGCATTCCGGAGCTGGTGCAGGCCATGGGCCGGCTGAATGAAGACGGCGGGATCGAGGCCTCGCTCGCGTGCGTCGGCGGGCCGATGGACGCCGTGCCCGGCTACAGGGCCCGGGCCCGCGAGGCGGGCCTGCCGGTGGACCGGATGCGATTCGTCGACCGCGTGCCACGCGACCGCGTGCCCGGCTGGATCCGCGCCTGTGACGTCGTCACCATCCCCTGGCCGTGGACCGAGTTCTCTGCGCACTTCACGTCGCCCCTGAAGCTCTTCGAGTACATGGCGTCCGGCGTGCCCATCGTGGCCACGGATCTGCCCGCGCTGCGGGAGGTCCTGCGGCACGGCGAGAACGCCTGGCTCGTGGCACCCGGCGATGCGGCGGCCCTGGCCGATGGGCTCCGCGTCGTTCTGAGCGATCCGTCTTTGGCGGCACGCCTGGCAGCGCGTGCCCGCGAGGACGTCTCGCAGCACACGTGGACGGCACGCGCCGAGGCCGTCCTTCGCTCGGCGCTCTCCCCGGTATCCTCGCGGTGAAGATCCTCCACGTCATCAGCACACTGTCCGCCGGCGGGGCCGAGATCCATCTGCTCACGCTGTGCCGGCAGCTCAAGCGGCAGGGCGTGGACGTCGCCGTGGCGTATCTGCGGGAGTCGGTCAAGGGCAGCCGCTCCCTACGGGCGGACTTCGAAGCCGAAGGCATCCCGCTCCTCGATCTTCGGGGGGAGAGCGGTCTCGCCTGGCTGTTCCCCCTCAGCCTCGCGCGGGCGATTCGCCGGACGCAGCCGGACATCGTGCACACGCATCTGCCACGGGCGGACCTGACAGGCGGGGTGGTCAGGTTGCTCGGTCCGGACGTGCCGTGGATCAGCTCCGTCCACGACATCTACAGCAGGTCGTGGAGCGGTCGGGGACTGCTGCCCCTCGTCAACGTGCTCTGGGGGCGATGCGAAGCCGTCATCGCGATCTCCGGGGCCGTGCAGACGTGGCTGATCGACGAGCGCCACCTCCGGCCGGAGCAAGTCGGTACTGGTCCGCTACGGGATCGAGTCGACGCCTTTCGCCGCCGCCGATGGTCCGGTCGACCCCGGCCGCGTGCGGGCGCCGGTGATCGGTTCGATCGGGCGCCTGGAGCCCCGCAAGGGCCACGACACGCTCATCAGGGCCATGCCGGCGATTCTTCGCCAGTCGCCGGGTGCGACGCTCCTGATTGCCGGGCACGATCCCGAGAATTACGCCCCCACGCTCGAGCGGCTGATTCGCGAGCTGGATCTGGCCCGCGCCGTACGTCTGGTCGGGTTCCAGCACGACGTGCCGGCCTTCCTGCACGGCGTCGACGTTTTCGCGTTTGCCTCCCGCTTCGAAGGCTTCGGCCAGGTGGTCGTGGAGGCGATGGCGGCCGCGCGGCCGGTGGTGGCCAGCCGGATCGCCCCGCTCACCGAGATCGTGGTCGACGGCGAGACCGGCACGCTGGCGGCCCTCGACGATCCCGGCGCCTTCGCCGAGGCCATCGGGTCGCTGCTGGCGGATCCGGACACGGCGAGGCGTCTGGGCCGTCAGGGCCGGGAGCGCGTCCGCACCGCGTTCTCGGCCGACCGGATGACCGGCGAGACGCTGCGAGTCTATGCGGAGCACGTCGACGGATGACGGCGGTGGGAGGCGATCGCCCGGAGGGACGGACGTCGCTCCACGCCCGAGCGGTGGCGGCGCTGCGCTCGCTGGCGCGGACGCCGTTCGTGAGGGACGTCGCCACCATGCAGGCCGGGCAGGTGTTCGCGCTCGGCTGCGGATTCGTCTCGTCGGTCGTGATTGCCCGGCTCCTGGGCATCGACGGGTTCGGCCGCTACGCGATCGTGCTGTCGTTCGCGGGCGCGATCGAGCTGTTCACCGATCTCGGTCAGTGGTACACGGCGCTGACGTTCCTGGGGAAGGCGCTCGGCCGGGGCAGCCGGGACGACGTGCGGAAGGTCCTGCACTACTACGTCCTCCTCTCCGTCGGCAGCAGCGCCATCCTCGCCCTGCTCATCCCGGTCCTGCCGACGCTCGCCGGATGGATCTACAAGGACCAAGGCATCGGCCGGCTGGCGCAGCTCGTCCTGCTGGCGTCGATCTTCGACCCGGTGCCGACCTTCATGGTCACCGTGCTGCAGTCGGTGCGGGAGATTCGGGCGCTGACGGTCTTCGAGAACGGCAACTCGCTCTTTCAGCTGCTCGTCTCCGTTCTCTTCCTCGCGCTCGGCTACGGGATCACGGGTGTGCTCGTGGCATCGCTCACGGCGTCGGTGACCTTCACGCTCGTGACGGTATGGCTGTACCCGCGAATGCGGCGCACCTACCGCCTGCCAGGCTTCGCCGAGATCGTCGCGACGCGAGGATTCGGCCACGTCTGGGAGTACTGGCGGCAGGGGCTGTGGATCATGCTGAACAAGAATCTCGGCGGCCTGAACCCGACGGGCTTCCTGTTCGCCCTCAGCCTGATCGCCCCCGCGCCGGTCGTCGGGCTGGTCCGGCTGGCGTTCAGGCTCGCGAGCCTGCCGGCGACGGTCGGGCTCTCGAGCGTCTCGCGGCTCGCCAGCTCGGTCCTGCCCACGATCGCCGGACGCAGCCGCGACGAGCTGAGGCACAGCGTCGGCCGTCTCGTGAGACACGCGTTCGCCTTCCATGCCGTCATCACGCTGGGCGCCGCGGTCGGGGTCCCGCTGCTCCTGCCGTACGTCTACGGGCGATCGTTCGAGCCGGCCGTCTACCCGTTCCTCGTGATTCTCGTCCTTCAGCTCTCGCTGCCGATCCACGCGATTGCCACGCCGATTCTTCGGGTCGCGTCGCGGATCCGCGTGTCGGTGTTCATCAACATCGCGGCCGCGCTGACCTGCGCGGTCACGTTCGTGGCGCTGCGGACGCTGGTCTCGCCGATGCAGACCCTGTACGTGATCCTGGTGCTCTACTACGTGATCGTCGCCTTCGTCGCCAAACCCGCATGGCACGCGATCCAGGCCGTGTGACGACGCCGGCGCGGGCGCCCGTGGCTGGAGGGCAGTGAAGATCGCGGTCTGCACGGACTCGTTCCCGCCGGGGCACCTCGGCGGCGCCGAGCTCGTGGCCGCCCGCCTCGCGGGCGAGTACCGCCGTCTCGGACACGATGTCGTCGTCGTGACCACGACGCCGGCTGCCGAAGACGCGGGGGCCTCGGACTGGCAGGGCATCCAGGTCCATCGGGTGCATGCGCCGGCTTACGCCGACCGGTGGCGCGCGTACCGGTCGCTCCGCAATCCCCGCGTCGCGACGGCCGTTCGCCGCGTGCTCGAGCGCGAGAAGGTCGACGCCGTTCACGCCCACAACCTGCACCAGCACCTGTCCTATCAGCTCCTGCGCGTCGTGTCCGATCTGGGTGTCCCGGCGACGGCGCTGACCTTCCACGACGTGATGGCCGTGGACTACGGCAAGCTCACGGGTGGAGTCCGTCCGGGCGACGTGTCGGACGACCCGATCTTCGACGAACGGGTGCGTCCCTGGCGCACCCTTCGAGCCTACGGGCTGCGGTACTGTCCTCCGCGGAACGCGATCATCCGGCGCTACGTGCATCGCCACGTGCGGTCGCGGATTGCCGTCAGCAGCGCCTTGCGGAGGGTTCTGCAGGCGAACGGCCTCGCCTGCACGGACGTGATTCACAACGGCGTCGATCCGGACGACTGGAGCGGCGATGCCGGGATCGCCAGAGGCCTCGCGGACCGGCTCGGGATCGCCGGCCGGAGAGTGCTGCTCTTCGGCGGCCGCGTCAGCTCCTGGAAGGGAAGCCTCCAGATGGTCGAGGCCCTTCCGGCCCTCGCGCGCGCGGTCCCGGACGTCTCGCTGCTGGTCATCGGCCGGGAGGGACCGGACACGCGGGACATGAGGTCGCTCGCGGAGCGGCTCGGCGTCGCGCGGCACCTGGTGTTCGCCGGATGGCTCGCGGGCCCCGAGCTCGTCGCGGCCTACGGCATCAGCGACGTGGTGGTCGTGCCGTCCCTGTACTTCGATCCTTTTCCGACCGCGGTGCTCGAAGCCATGGCGGCTGCCAGGCCGGTCGTCGCCACGTGCCTCGGTGGCTCGAGAGAGGCGGTCATCGACGGCGAGACCGGCTTCATCGTGAATCCCTTCAACCGGGAGCGGCTCGAACAGCGTCTCATCACGCTGCTGCGGGACGAGGGGCGGGCGCAGGCGATGGGACGGGCCGGTCGCGAGAGGCTCGTCACGCACTTCACCCTCAGGCGCTCGGCCCTGGCGTATCTGAGCGCGCTCCAGGCCGGCTGATGCACGTCACGATGCTTTCCTCGGAGCTGAATCCCCGGTCCGGGTGGGGCATGGTGACGCACGCCTTGTGCCTCGGATTCTCGAGGCGCACGGACGTCACATTCACGTTGCTGCTCCCGAGCGGTGCCGAGACCGACGGTTCCCCGTTTGTGAAGCACGTCCGCAAGGTCCTGCCTGTCTGGGTGCCGTCACTCAGCCGCCGTCCGCTGTCGCTTTTCTCGTATTGTCTGCCCCGCATCCGTCTCGAGCGGACGGACGTCATCCACGCCGCCGTCGAGTTTCCATACGCCATCACCGCGTGGCGGCTGGCCCGTCGTGCGGCTGCGCCGTTCGTCGTGTCCACGCAGGGGACGTACGGCGTGGTGCCGTTCTCGCGGGGCATCGACGCCGCTCTGTACCGCGGGGCGCTGGCCGGTGCGGCGGAGGTGACCGCCGCGAGCGCGTTCACCGCCGGCGAGCTCAGGCGGGCCAGCGGCCTGTCGCGCGACGTTCGGGTCGTCCACGTGCCGGTGGACGTCGAGCGGTTCCGCCGGGCCGCGGATCCGGCTCGGGTCCGTGCGCGGCTCGGACTCCCGGCCGGCGCGCGGATCGTCCTGAGCGTCGGCGAGCTGAAGGAACGAAAAGGGTTCGACATTCTGATTCGTGCGCTGCCGGAAGTCGTCGCGCGGGAGCCGGACGCCTGCCTCGTCATCGCCGGTGGCGGCGGCAGCCGGGATCTGGCGGCCATGGCGCGCGACCTCGGCATGGCATCTCGCGTCCACTTTCCCGGCGCCGTGTCCGGAGACGACCTGGTCGGCCTGTTCCAGGCGTGCGAGGTGTTCGCGCTCCTGCCCAGGAACGACCGTCACCACTTCGAAGGGTTCGGCATCGTGTATCTCGAAGCCGGCGCCTGCGGGAAGCCCGTTGTCGGCGCGAGAACGGGAGGGGTGCCGGACGCCGTCCGCGACGGCGAGACCGGCATCCTGGTGGACGAGGGCGATCACGACACCGCCGCCGCCGCCATCGTCAGCATCCTGCGCGATCCGGGCCTCGCCGCACAGATGGGAGCCGCGGGCGCGCGGTGGGCCGAGGCGCACGACGTCGACCGCTTCGCGCAGTCGATGCTCGACGTGTACCGGGACGCCGCGGCGGCGCCTCGACGGGCGATCCGATGATGCGACAGCGCGCGCGTGAGGTGCGCGCCTGGGCAAAGCTCGTCACCGCGGCGAGCCGGTACCGGCCGACGATCCTCACCTACCATTCGATCGGACGGACGGCGTCGCACGTGACGCTCGCGCCCGAGGCCTTCAGGGCCCAGATGGCCTTTCTGCAGGCCGAGGGGTTCGAGGTCGTCGGCCTCGACGAGTGCGTCGCCCGCGCGCGGGCCGGCGCGACGGGCCGGCTGGCCGCCCTGACGTTCGACGATGGCTACGCGGATTTCTCGGAGGCGTGGGGCATCCTGCGAGCGCTCGGATTTCCGGCGCACGTGTTCCTGATCACGGGCCGGATGGGGGAGGCGCACGTGACGTCGCAGGGGGTGCCGATCCCGATCATGACGTGGGATCGGGCGCGCGCCCTGCGCGACGAGGGCGTCTCGTTCGGTTCCCACACCGAGACGCACGACAAGCTGTCCGGCCTCGACGCGGGGGCCGTGCGCCGGCAGCTGGACCGATCGCGGGAGGCGCTCGTCCGCGAGCTCCGCATCGCGGACCCGATCTGGTTCTGTTATCCGTTCGGCCGCAACGTGCCCGAGACCAGGCGCCTGGCCCGCGAAGCGGGCTTCGTCGGCGCCGTGACGGTCGAGCCGGGACACCCGGGCCCGGCGACGGATCCGTTCGGCGTTCCCCGCGCGCACGTGCACTCGCAGATGAGCCTCAGAGAGTTCACGGCCTGCTTCGTATGAAGTCCGTGTCCCGCACGCTGCTCTACGAGCGCCTCGCTCCGGTCCTGCGCTCGCTCGACGGGCGGATCCTGGACCTCGCCTCGAGCCAGACGCCGTCCTACAGGGCCTTCTTCGCTCCGGACCGGACGCGCGTGACGAGCGCGGACCGAGGTCCCGCCGAGGGGCGCGCGGAGGCCGACTTCGACCGCCCGCTGCCGTTCGAGGACGCCGCCTTCGATCACGCGCTGTGTCTCAATGCGCTGTACATCGCTCGCGATCCGGCCTTCACGCTCCGCGAGCTCCAGCGGGTCGTGAAGCCAGGCGGCAGCATCGTGATCGCCACGCCGTTCGTCTTCCCCGAGGCCCGCGAGCCGCACGACTACGTGCGGTGGACCTCCGAAGGACTCGAGCAGCTGTTCGCGGACGCCGGCCTCGGACGAATCGAGACAGTTCCGTTCGGCGGGCACTTCACGTCCGCGCTCTACATCGTCGAGCCCTTTCTGCGCCTGGCTGCGCTGCAGTACGCAGCCCGCCGTGTGGCGATCACCCTCGATCGGTTCGTGCCCGAGCGGTACCGGCGGGCGCGACCGTGTCCCCTCGGCTATCTCGTCGTCGCACGCACGACGTGAACATCCTCATCGCCACGGGCATCTTTCCCCCCGACATCGGAGGGCCGGCGACGTACGTGCCGACGCTCGCCGCCGCCCTTGCGGCGCGCGGCCACGACGTGACGGTGATCACCACGAGCGATCGCGCCGGGACGCGGGACGATGGCCCGTATCGAGTGCTCCGGATTCGGCGAAGCCTTCCGCTGCCGCTGAAGGTGCTCCTGGTCGTGTGGACGATCTTCCGGCGCGGCCGGCGCGCGGACGTGCTGGTGACGAACGGCATGGACGTCCAGGCGACGCTCGCCAACCTGCTGCTGCGCCGACCCCTCGCGATCAAGGTCGTCGGCGACTGGGTGTGGGAGCGCGCGCGGAACCAGGGGTGGACGGACGAGACGTTCGACACGTTCCAGCAGCGCCGGCACGGTGGGCGGCTCGGCCTCTTGTGCCGCCTGCGGGACTGGTGCGTGCGCCGGGCGGCCGTGGTCATCGTGCCCAGCCACTTCCTCGGACGGACGGTGGCCGCCTGGGGCGTGCCCCCGCCGCGAATCCAGGTGATCGCGAACGCGGTCGCACCGTCCGACCATCGTTCGCCGCCGGAGATTCCGCTGCCACCCGGTGAGCGCGTGATCGTCGTGGGCCGCCTCGTGCCCTGGAAGCGCGTCGACGCCCTGATCCGGGCGCTCGACGCCTGGCCGGCGCCGGTGGGTCTCATCATCGTCGGCGATGGACCCGAACGCGAGCGACTGGCCGGTCTGGCCGACCGGCTCGGGGTGGCGCGGCGCGTCTGGTTCGCCGGCACGCGCACGCCGTCGGACGTCGCTTCGCTCCTGGCGGCGTCCACGGTGTTCGTCCTCAACTCCACCTACGAGGGTCTGCCGCACGCGGCGCTCGAGGCGATGGAGGCCGGGGTCCCGATCGTCGCGACCGACGCCGGCGGCACGCGTGAAGCCGTCGACGACGGCGTGACCGGGGTCTTGATCCCGCCCGGCGACGAGGCCGCCTTGCCGCGTGCGGTTGCCGGCCTGCTCGCCGATCCCGCGCGGCGACGGGCGATGGCGGCCCGGGCACGCGAAGCGGCCGCCGCCCGCTTTGCGCCAGAACGCATGATTCGCGAGACGGAGTCGGTGCTCGACGCGCTGGGTCGCGCGGGCCGGCGGGTCTGCTTCATCGGCGCCGCACGGTACGGCCGGCCGATCGATCACGCGTCGCGCGAGAAGTTCACGGCGCTCGCGCCGCTCGCGCGCCTGTCCGTCGTCGCGTTCAGCGATCGGCTGCGGTTCCGGCGATTCACGGAGGTCGCGGACCTCTACCTGATCCCGTCGCCTCCGTGGCCGCTGCTGCGCTACCTCGCCATGGGCTCGCTCGGGACGTCGTGTCTGGCCTGGTGCGTGCTGGTCCGCGGCGCGGACACGATCGTGGCGCAAAGCCCTTACGAGGGATTCCTGGGCGCCGTGGTGAAGCGGATGGCGTCGCTCGTCGGACGCCGTGTGGCGCTCGTGATCGAAAGCCACGGCGACTTCGAGGAGGACCTCTTCCTCCAGCGGACCGACCTTCCGGTCGGCCTGTATCGAGCCCTGATGCGCGCGACCGCACGGATCGCTTTCGGCGCGAGCGACGTCCTGCGTGCCGTCTCCAGTTCCACGCGCATGCAACTCCAGCGCGCGGCGCCGGGGAAGCCCTGTGTGGAATTCGTCGCGTGGACCGACCTCGATGCGTTCCGCCGGGCCGGGGAGGCCGCGGTCGAACGCTCCGCCGGGGGGCGCATTCTGTTCGCCGGCGGCATCTTTCCGCGCAAGGGCGTCCACGTCCTGATCGAGGCGCTGCGGATCCTGTGGGGCGACGGACACCGGAACGTGGAGCTCCGGATCGCCGGGCAGGCGGCCGATCCGCGCCACGCCGAGGGCCTGCGGGCGACGATCGCCGAACTGGGTCTTCCGGCCGCATTTCTCGGACATCTCGCGCAGGACCGGCTGGCGCGTGAGATGCGGCTCGCCGACGTGTTCGTGCTGCCGTCGCTCTCCGAGGGCCTGGGGCGCGTGCTGTTCGAGGCGCAGCTCTGCGGCGCCCTGGTCATCGGCGCCAACGTCGGCGGCATTCCCGACCTCGTCGAGGACGGTCAGACCGGCCTGCTCGTGCCGGCCGGCGACGCCGCCGCGCTCGCCGACCGGCTCCGCTGGGCGCTCGATCATCCCGCGATGGCGCGCGAGATCGCGTGTCGCGGTCAGGCGTTCGCCCGCCGGACGTTCTCGGTCGATCGGTACGTCGACGGCTACGCGGCCGTCTTCGCGCGCGCGGCCGCCGTCCGGAGCGTGTGAGCGGCATGCGGCTCCTCTGGTTCAACCTGGCGACGGACGCGGACGACGCCGTGCTCGGATTCACGACGGCCTGGCTTCGCAGCATGGCCGGGCGCGTCGACGCGATCGACGTGATCACCATGCGCGCGGGTCGGATCGAGGTGCCCGGGAACGTCCGCGTGTACTCGGTCGGCAAGGAGAGGGGTCATGGCGAGGCGCGGCGCCTCGCCGAGTTCTACCGGATTCTCACCCGCCTCACGTCCTCGCGGCGATACGACGCCTGCTTCGCCCACATGATGCCGCTCTTCGCGGTGCTCGCCGCCCCGCTGCTCCTGCCGCGCCGCGTGCCGATCACGGTCTGGTACACGCACCCGACGCCCGGGCCCGTGTTGCGCATCGCGAACCGGGTGGCGACGCACGCGGTCTCGTCCACGGCCGAGAGCTATCCCGTGTCCCACGAAAAGCTCATCGTCACGGGACACGGGATCGACACGACCTTCTTCCAGCCGGCGCCTGATTGGCCCCGTCGACCCGGTCTCGAACTCGCCGTGATCGGACGGGTCTCGCGGATCAAGAGAGTCGACGCCGCCATCGACGCGGCGCGCCGGCTGTTCGTGCGCGGGAGGTCCGATGCCAGGCTGAAGATCGTCGGGCCTGTCCTGACCGCCGACGACGCGCGCTATGCGGAGACCCTGCGGCATCAGACGACGGCGGCCGGACTCGACGGCGCCGTCGACTTCGTCGGCGCCGTTCCGTATTCCGCGATGCCGGCCGTCTACCAGTCCGCCGATATCGTGGTGAGCCTGAACGGGGCGGGGAGCTTCGACAAGGTCGTGCTGGAGGCGATGAGCTGCGGCACACCCGCGCTCTCGTGCAACCCCGGGTTTGCGTCGACCTTCGGCGATCTCACGGCGCTCCTGCTGCTCCGGAGCGCCGAGCCGGACGAGATCGTGGACCGGATCGTGGCCCTCTCCGATCGGCTGCGAACCGATCGTGACGCCCTCGCGTCGACGCTGCACGAGCGGGCGGCCGCCCGGCACGGTCTCGACCGCCTGATGGACACCCTGGTCCGCGACGTGCTCCGCCCTCGCGGATCCAACCCGGCCATGTCCCTTCCGAGCTGACGTCGGTGTGCGGCATCGCCGGCATCTTCGCGAGCGACCCCGACGTGGTGCGCGACTGGTCGCCCCTCGAGGCCATGCGGGAGCGTCTGCACCATCGCGGGCCGGACGATCGCGGGACGCTCCTGCGCCGGGAGTCGGGCATCGGGCTGGCGCACACGCGGTTGAGCATCATCGATCTCTCGGCTGCCGGCAGACAGCCGATGTGCAGCGCCGACGGGACGGTCGCGCTCGTCTTCAACGGCGAGATCTTCAACTTCCGCGAGCTGCGGCGGGAGCTCGAGCGAGACGGTGCATCGTTCCGCACGCACACCGACACGGAGGTCATCCTCCACGGCTATCGGGCCTGGGGGATCGACGTCGTCCGCCGCCTCAACGGGATGTTCGCGATGGGACTCTGGGACGAGCGCGAGCGCACGCTCTGGCTCGTCAGGGATCGCCTCGGCAAGAAGCCGTTGTACTACTGGCACGACGAAGCGCGCGGACTGCTGGTGTTCGGATCCGAGATCAAGGCCCTGCTGTGCTGGCCGTTCGTCGCGCGGCGGGTCGACCCGGCGGCCCTTCACTGCTACCTGTCGCTCAGCTACGTGCCGCCGCCCAGGACGATGTTTGCGGGGATCTCGAAGCTCGCGCCGGCCCACTCTCTCCGGATCGATCGCACCGGGCACGCGGTGGAGCGCTACTGGCAGCGCCCGAGTCCCGGCTGCTGGGAGGCGTCGCCGGCGGAGTACCGGACGGCGGTCCGGCGGGCCGTGGAGTCGGCCGTCGAACGCCGGCTGGTGAGCGACGTTCCGCTCGGCGCGTTCCTCAGCGGCGGCGTCGATTCGACGATCACCGTCGGCGTCATGAGCCAGGCCGGCGCCAGGCCCGTGCGGACGTTTTCGGCCGCCTTCGACGTCGGTCCCCGCAGCGCGAAGTACAACGTCGACGCGGACGCCGCCGCCGGCGTCAGCCGCCACTTCGGGGCCGAGCACACGCGCCTGACCATCGACGGAGCCGCCAACATCCGCGATCGGATCGCCGAGGTCGTCTGGCACATGGACGAGCCTCAGGCCAATCCCACGTTCGTGTCGACGTACCTGCTGGCCCAGGCGGTCAAGGGCGCCGGGATCACGGTGGCGCTGAGCGGCGACGGGAGCGACGAGCTCTTCGGCGGATACTCCCGCTACGGTCTCGATCGCGCGGTGTCGATGATCCGGCGCCTGCCGGCGCCGGTGCGGGCGGCCCTCGAGGCGCTGCCGTCCGGGCTGCCCCGCGTCGCGCAGCTCCGGAAGATTCTCGCGAAGGCCAGGATCGAGCCGCTGTCGGCGCGCCGGTACCTGACGTGGTGGGAGCAGTTCGGCCCGGCGGAGCGGATGCGCCTGCTGGCGCCCGCCTGGCAGGGCGCGCTCGATGCGCCGGAGCGCGCGATCGAAGCCGCGATGCAGGCGACGACGACGTCCGACGATCGCGAGTTCCAGAGCTCGCTGGACCTCGGCCTCTGGATTCCGGAAGACTCGAACATGCGCCTCGACAAGATGGGCATGGCGCACGCGCTCGAGGTGCGCGTGCCCTTCCTCGACTACACGGTCGTCGAGCTCGCCTCGTCGATCCCGTTCACCGCGCGCGCGGGGCGCTGGAGCGGCAAGCGCCTGCTCAAGGAGGCGTTCTCGGATCTGCTCCCGGCGGAGGTCGTCGAGCGCCCGAAGTGGGGCTGGATCTCACCCCACTACTACTGGCTCAAGGATCACCTGTGGGACGAGGCGCAACGGCTGATTCGCGGGCTGCCCGATACGGGGCTCTTCGCGCCGGAGGTCACCGCGCTGGTCGCCGACCATCCGCCCGGGGATCCGGTCCGGATCTGGGCGCTGATGATCTTCGCGTGGTGGCACGAGCGGTTCATCGCCGGCGGGTGAGGCACCCTCAGAGGGACTGCAGGGCCACCATGGCGCCGAACCGTGAGTTCTCCCGTCCGCGCAGATCGTCGTACGACCCCTGCTCGACCAGGCGTCCGTGGTCGAAGACCAGCACCATGTCGACGTTGCGGATCGTCGAGAGGCGGTGCGCGATGATGACCACGGTCATGTGTCCCCGGAGGGCTTCGATGCTCCGCTGGATCGCCCGCTCGGACTCGCTGTCGAGGGCGCTCGTGGCCTCGTCCAGGATGAGCAGGTTGGGACGCTTGAACAGCTCCCGCGCGATGAACAGTCGCTGACGCTGCCCGCCGGAGAGCCGGACGCCGCGCTCGCCGACGCGGGTCTGATAGCCGTCGGGCAGCGACTCGACGAACTCGGCGATGTGCGCCTGCCGGGCGGCGTCGCGAATCCGCTGCAGGACCTCCGGATCGCCCGCGACGTCGCCTTGCCAGAGGCAGATGTTGTTGGCCACCGTGTCGTCGAACACCACGGTGTCCTGCGAGACGTACCCGATCCGCCGCCGCCAGCTCGCCGGGACGATGTCGGTCCCGGGCACGCCGTCGATCAGCACCGCGCCGCGTCCCGGCCGGAGCAGGAGACACAGCATGTCGATGACCGTGGACTTGCCCGCGCCCGAGGCGCCCACGACCGCGACGCTCGCCCTGGCCGGAATCACGAACGACACCTGGTGCAGCACGTCGCCGATCGCGGGATCGTAGGCGAACGTGACGTCGCGGAACTCGATCGACGTGCCGAGGTCCCCGATCTCGCGCGTCCCGGCCCGCTCGCGATGCTCGTGCTGGGTGAGGAGCTCGTCGTGCACGCGCTCGACGGAGCCGATCGTCGAGAGCGTGTCCTGCCATCGGGCCTGCACCACCAGGACGGTGTTGAGCCCGCGGTAGAAGAGCAGGATCGACACGACGATGGGTGCGAGCGGCTGGCGCAGCACGGCGATCTGGACGAGCACGATGAAGACGATGAAACAGACGGCGAGCGGCTCCCGCACGGAGTTGGTCAGCGCGCTCGCGCGCATCTGATTCTCCTGATAGGCCGAGAGCCGCCCGATGCTCCCGACCACCGTGCCGCGCAGGCGGGCGATCTGCTCGGTGGCCTTCAGGTACTTGAACGCGTGCAGGAACTGGATCAGCAGCTTCGTCAGGTTCCCGCTCTCGGCCGTCGTCTGGCGGGACAGCGTCCGGACGTACACGTTCAGCCGCCGGAACAGCAGGAGCAGGCCGAGTCCGACCGCGAGGGCCATCACGCCGAACTGCCACGTGATGGCCACGGCGAGCGCGAAGTAGCTCAGGGTCGTGATGATGCTCGTGAGCAGGTTCAGGAACGCGTTGAAGGCGTTGTAGAAGCCCCCGACCTGGCTGATGATCACGTCCGTGAAGTGGCCCGTGTTGCGCCGGCAGTAGTAGAGGTAATCCATGCCGGCATAGGCATCGAAGAGGCGCGTGCGGAGGCTCTTCAGCAGGTGCGACCGGAGACGCCCGGCGTACGCGCCCGAGGCGAACACGATGAGCCCCTTCACGACGAACGCCGCCGCGATGAGCGCCAGGAAGGCGGGAATCGACTTCGCGCCGAAGATGCCGAGCACGCGATCGATGGTCGTGGCGACGGTTCCCATGGCCTGCGCGCCCGGGCCCGCCGTCAAGCTCTCGAACAGCGGGAGCAGCATCACGATGCCGAACCCCTCGGTCAGGCTCGCGAGCAGCGACAGGACGAAGACGACGTACAGGCGCCGCCCCACGTACTGCTGGAAGAGGCGGATGTAGCCCGCGAAGTCCTTGAGCGCGTGGGTCGAGGCGGGAGGGGTGCTGCGCATCGTGCTGGGGCCTGGCGCCGCTCGAGGCGGTCGCTCGGCGGGCACCAAGTGTACTATGTGAGCCGCGGGCGGAGCTGCCCGCCTGCGCCCGTCGAATGCGCTAAGATGGTCAGCGGTTGGACGCGCCAGTGATCATCACGCTCAACGGCGATCCGTTCGAGATTGCCACCCCCCTCACCGTGCACGAGCTCCTGGCGCGGCTGGACATCGACGCCCGTCGCGTCGCCGTCGAGCGCAACCTGGCCGTCGTCAAGCGCGACGCGTTCGCGTCGACCGAGGTCCGGGACGGCGACGCCATCGAGATCGTCAATTTCGTCGGGGGCGGCTAGGCGCGTCATGGACACGTTCGCCATCGCCGGCCGGACGTTCACCTCACGGCTGATCGTCGGCACCGGCAAGTACGCCTCGCCGGCCGTCATGGCGAAGGCCCACGAGGCGTCGGGCGCCGAGATGATCACCGTGGCCGTGCGCCGCGTCAACATCTCGAACTGGTCCGGGCGCCAGGGCGCGTCCGGGGGGCGGGCCGGGGGGACGACGCGCCGTCCCTGCTCGATCACATCGACACGTCCCGCTACTTCCTGCTCCCGAACACCGCGGGCTGCTACAACGCGCAGGACGCGATCCGGACCGCACGGCTCGGGCGCGAGGCGGGGCTGTCGAACTGGGTCAAGCTCGAGGTCATCGGCGACGAGCGCACGCTCTATCCCGACACCGAGGCGCTCGTCGAGGCGACGCGCGCGCTGGTGGCGGAAGGGTTCGTCGTGCTGCCCTACACGAGCGACGACCCGGTGGTCTGCCGCAAGCTCGAGGACGCCGGCGCCTCGGCCATCATGCCGCTGGGCGCGCCGATCGGATCGGGCCTCGGCATCCAGAACCCGAACAACCTCCGCATCATCCGCGAGCAGACGCGCCTCCCGCTCATCGTCGACGCGGGGGTCGGCACCGCCTCGGACGCCGCCGTGGCGATGGAGCTCGGCGCCGATGGCGTGCTGATGAACACCGCGATCGCCGGCGCCCAGGATCCCGTCGCGATGGCGGAAGCCATGAAGCTCGCCGTGCGGGCCGGGCGTCTCGCGTTCCTCGCGGGCCGGATTGCGAAGAAGGCGTACGCGACGGCCAGCAGTCCGGTCGCAGGAGTCGTCGGGTCTTAGAGCGGTTTTCGTTTCGCTGGAGCGGCCGACCTTCAGGTCGGTTTCGCATTGGCGGACCTGAAGGTCCGCGGCTACACCGATCTCGGGGCCCGAAGGTCCGCGGCTACACCGATCTCGGGGCCTGAAGATCCGCGGCTACACCGATCTCGGGGCGACATCGATCTCGCAAACGCTGTAGCCGAGAGCCGAGAGCCGCGAGCCCGGGCCGAGAGCCGCCTACGCCGACCGCGCCGCCGTCAAGAGCGGCTTCAGATCGACCTTCAGACACAACACCTCGACGTTTGCCGAGTGGCAGGCTTCCTCGAGCGTCCGCAGCCGTTCGAGCGCGGGCGACGGGGTGTTGACCACCACGCAGTCGACCGCATCGCTCGCGATGAGACGCACGAGCGTCTCGTACCCACCGAGCACCGAGTACCCGTCCACGCGCATGTGCCGGTTCATCGGGTCGTCGTCGACGAAGCCGAGGATCTTCAGCGGCTCGTCGCCGATCGCGTGGCGGATCGTCGCCAGGCCCACCCTGTCGGTTCCGTAGATGACGGCCCGGCGCCCGCGCGACCGCTGCCGGTCGACGTACTCGCCGATGAGCCGGAACGATCCCCGCGCGGTGAGCTGGAGCAGCAGGAGCAGCGTGCCGTCGATGACGAACACGGTCCGGGAATAGCTCTCGAACCGGTACGCGTAGAGGATGATGAGCTGCGCGGCGGCGGTGCCGAAGAAGACGCCCTTGACGAAGACCACGGCGTCCATCAGGCCGAAGTGGTGCCACGCCCCGCGATAGCCGCCCACGACGAACAGCGCCAGGAGCTGCGAGGCGAGCACGATCGGGAGCGACCGGAGGAACAGCGGATAGTTCGCGGCGAAGAGGTTGCCCTCGAAGCGCAGGCGGTACGCGGTGTAGTACGCGAGCGGGATCAGGCACAGGTCGAGGAGGACCTCGGCGACGCGCCGCTTGTACATGAAGTTCGCGACCAGGCCCGTGGCCTTCCCCCGCAGGACGGCGGGATCGGTGTCCTCGTACACCCGGACACCGGCGAGGTACACGGTGAAGAGAATCATCCCGAGGACGAACATGAACGGGATGATGACCGACCAGCCGCTGCCGGGCCGCTGCCACAGGAGCCACACGCCGCCGCTGGCGGCCGCCAGCAGCCACAGCGTCGCCACGGCGCGTGGTTCGGACAGGCCGACCGCCACGAGACGGTGCGACGAGTGGTCGCGGCCGCCCTGCGACGGCAGCCGGCCGGAGGTCAGCCGGGCGGCGGTGACGAGCACCGTGTCGAGGATGGGGATGAGCAGCAGCAGGACGGGCGCGGCCACGGCCGAGAGCAGGCTCGTCCGCCCGTACCCCCGGGACTCGTCGAGCAGCATCAGCGCCGCCAGGTTGAAGCCGAGAAACAGGCTGCCGGTGTCGCCCATGAACACCGAGGCCGGATACACGTTGTAGACGAGAAAGCCCGCGGTCGCGCCGAGCAGAATCGAGAGATAGACGCCGGTCGCGGCCATGCCGGCCTGGCCCGACACGCCGACGAGGAAGAAGAGCCCGGCGACGAGCGTGACGCCGCCGCACAGCCCGTCCATGTTGTCGAGCAGGTTCATGGCATTGGTCACGCCGACGATCCAGAACAGCGTGAGCATGGCGTCGGCCGTGGGCGACGCCAGCCAGCTCAGGCGGAAGCCGAGGAACAGGAGGACGGAGCCGACCACGACCTGCGCGATCAGCTTCGACGAGGCCTTGAGCGACAGGATGTCGTCGGCGAACCCGACGGCCGCGATGAGGACGCCGCAGCCGAGGAGCCGCCACAGCGCCACGGTGAGCGCGCCGCTCGCGGCTGCGACGCCCAGGGTGACCACGACGATCGCGACGCCGCCGAAGAGCGCGGTCGGGGTCTTGTGCCAGCGATCCTCCCTCGGGGCGGCGACGCAGCCCAGGCGGCGCGCCGCCGCGCGGCAGATCGGCGTCACGACGGCCGACAGGCCGAACGCCAGCGCGAAGTAGATCCCGAGGGTGATCAGGTTCACAGTGCGAACACGTTCGGACCGCGGACGCCGCGCAGGACGTTCCGCGTATCGACGACGAGCGGCATCGCGGCCACCAGCCGCGTGTAATCGAAGGCGGTGTGGTCGGTCGCGATCACCGCACAGTCGACTTCCCCGTCCGACACGACCGCGTCGAATGGCACGGACGTCCACGTCCGTCCCGCGTGCTGCAGCGAGGGCACCCAGGGATCGGTGTAGCTCGTCCGGGCGCCGCGCCGCTCGAGCAAGTCGATGATGTCGAAGGCCGGCGACTCGCGCACGTCGCTCACGTCCCGCTTGTACGCCACCCCGAAGAGGTGGACGCGCGAGCCGTTGATCGGCTTCCTGGCCGAGTTCAGCGCGTCGCCGACCCGCTCGACCACGTACGCGGGCATCGCTGCGTTCACGTGGCCCGCCAGCTCGATGAAGCGACACTCGAAGCCGTTCTGCCGCGCCTTCCACGACAGGTAGAACGGGTCGACCGGGATGCAGTGCCCGCCCAGGCCGGGGCCCGGGTAGAACGGCATGAAGCCGAAGGGCTTGGTCTTCGCGGCGTCGATGACCTCCCACACGTCGACGTCCATGCGGTGGCACATGAGCGCCATCTCGTTCACGAGGCCGATGTTGACGGCGCGGAAGGTGTTCTCGAGCAGCTTGACCATCTCGGCGACGCGCGTGGAGCTCACGGGCACGACGTTCGAGACGATCGCCCCGTAGAGCGCCGCCGCCGCCTCGGTGCTGACCGGACCGATGCCCCCCACGACCTTGGGAATGTTGCGCGTGGTGAAGCGGGCGTTGCCGGGATCGACCCGTTCGGGCGAGAACGCCAGGAGGAAGTCCTGTTCGGGCTTCAACCCCTTGGCCTCGAGCATCGGCTGCACGACCTCCTCGGTCGTGCCCGGATAGGTGGTCGATTCGAGGATGATCAGCTGTCCGGGACGCAGCGTCGCCGCCACCGCCTCGACGGCCGTCACGATGTACGAGAGATCGGGATCCTTCGTCTTCCGGAGCGGCGTCGGCACGCAGATGTCGACCACGTCCATCGTGCCCAGGCAGCGCATGTCGGAGGTGGCGCGCAGGCGCCCCGCGGCGACGACCGAGGCGAGCTCGGCGTCGGGCACGTCCTGGATGTAGCTCTGTCCCGCGTTGAGGCGGGCGATCTTGGTCTCGTCGACGTCGAATCCGGTCACCGGGAAGCCGGCGCGCGCGAACTCGACCGCGAGGGGCAGGCCGACGTAGCCGAGGCCGATCACCCCGACGGCGGCCCGCTTCGACGTGATGCGCTCGAGGAGATCTGCAGCACCCATGGAGCGATCCCTCACGCCGGCCGGCCGGAGGCCGGCGTGCGCGCCTCGGCCTCGGCGATCCGTTCGAGATCGGTGTCGACCATCATCTCGACGAGCCGCCTGAAATCCACGTCGAGCTGCCAGCCGAGCGCCTTGTGCGCCTTGGAGGCGTCGCCGAGGAGATGGTCGACCTCCGCCGGCCTCAACAGCGACGGGTCCACGCGGACGTAGTCCCGCCAGTCCAGGCCCACCCGCGCGAAGGCGATCTCGACCAGCTCGCGGACCGAGTGGCTGACGCCCGTCGCGATGACATAGTCGTCCGGCTGGGCCTGCTGCAGCATCAGCCACATCGCCCGCACGTAGTCGCCGGCGAAGCCCCAGTCGCGGTGCGCGTCGAGATTCCCGATCGCCAGCGAGTCGGCGAGGCCGTGCTTGATGCGGGCCACGCCGTGCGTCACCTTGCGGGTGACGAACTCCAGGCCCCGCCGCGGCGACTCGTGATTGAAGAGCATGCCGGAGACGGCGAACAGGTCGTAGCTCTCACGGTAGTTCACCGTGATGTAGTGGGCGAACACCTTCGAGACGCCGTACGGGCTCCGCGGGTAGAACGGCGTCAGCTCGCTCTGCGGCACCTCGCGGACTTTCCCGAACATCTCGCTGGAGGAGGCCTGGTAGAACCTGATCGACCGGTCGACCGAGCGAATCGCGTCCAGCATCCGCGTCACGCCCTGGGCGTTGAATTCGCCCGTCAGCATGGGCTGTTCCCAGGACGCCGGCACGAACGACATCGCCGCGAGGTTGTAGACCTCGTGCGGGCGCACCTCGTCGATGAGCCGCAGGAGCGAGAGCTGGTCCAGCAGATCGGCCGGGCGCAGGGTGATGCGATCGAGCAGATGGTCGATGCGCCAGGTGTTGGCCGCGCTCGACCGGCGGATCATCCCGACGACCTCGTACCCCTTGTCGAGCAGGAGCTCGGCGAGATACGAGCCGTCCTGCCCGGTGATACCCGTAATCAGCGCGCGTTTTGCCATGAAAGTCCTGCAATTGTAGCATTCGCCCTCGAGCTCGACTGTGACATCGGGGGTGCTCCGGACCGACGCAGCCCCGCCGCGCCCGACCGCGCAAACTGTGACAGCGAGGGTCGAATTGTGACACCGCGCGCCCCGCGTGTTTGACTGGTCTTCGAGATCCGACGTACCTTCGTGAGTTGCCGCCCATGGAATCGACTCCGCCCGCTCCATCCGCCACGCCAGGCACGCCGCTTGGCGTGGCCGGGTTCACCTTCGCCGACCTCCACGACCCGCACCGTCTCGCGTCTCTGCACGACGTCTTCCTCGAGCGTGTCGCCGCCGACGCCCCCGGGCTCCGGCGCCGCTGGGACGTCTACAGCGCGGCGCCAGACGCGCCGCAGCCGCCGACCGAGCGCGCCGACCTGCTGGTCGAGATGGCGGCGCACGTCAGCGGGTTCCTGCAGCGCCTCTTCGACGTCGACCGCGCGGCGGCCGCCGTGCGCGACGCCACGGCCGAGCAGGACGACATCTTCCGCTTCAAGGTCGACTTCGTCAGGCGCCGCGTGCTGCCCGCGATCAAGACGGGCACGCCGCCTGCCGGCCCGGCCGACGAGGCCGCCGTCGAACGGATGGTGGCGGCCGCCGGCGGGGGCGACCGCGAGCTCGCCCTGGCGCGTGCCGGCTGTGCGCTGCTGGACCGCGAGAAGACCGGCGACCGTTCGCCCGCCCTCGCCGCCGAGATGGCGAGCCTCAAGGCCTGGTGCGCCACGCACCTCCACGATCCCGCCTGCCGGGGCTGGGTGATCTTCCGTTTTCCCGAGACCCTCGACTACTGGCACCTCGTCGACACGGGCGAGGCGGCGCCGAACGGCGGCGTGTTCGGCCCGGAGCGGCGCCTGCGACGGCGCGATGGCTTCGCGCTGACCGATCGGCGCATGGGGCCGCGCGAGGTCCTCAGCGAGATTCACTACTGCGTGCTGTGCCACGAGCGCGACCGGGACTCCTGCTCGAAGGGCTTGTACGAGAAGGATGGCTCGGTCGCGACGAATCCCCTCGGCATCGCGCTCGCCGGATGTCCGCTGGACGAGAAGATCTCGGAGATGCACGCGCTGCGGAAGGCGGGCGATCCCGTCGGCGCGCTCGCGATCGTGACCCTGGACAACCCGATGTGCCCGGGCACGGGCCACCGCATCTGCAACGACTGCATGAAGTCGTGCATCTATCAGAAGCAGGACCCCGTCAACATCCCGCAGGCCGAGACGGGCGTTCTGACCGACGTGCTGCACATGCCGTGGGGCGTCGAGATCTACGGTTTGCTGACGCGCTGGAACCCGCTCAACGTGCGGCGGCCGTACGCGCTGCCGTACAACGGGAAGAACATCCTCATCGTCGGCCTCGGGCCGGCGGGCTACACGCTGGCGCACTATCTGCTCAATGAAGGCTTCGGCGTGGTGGGCATCGACGGCCTGAAGATCGAGCCGCTCCCCGCCCGTCTGGTCGGCGACGACGGCACGCCGCCCGCACCGATTCGCGACTGGGCCGGCATCTACCGGGCGCTCGACGAGCGGATCCTGGAGGGCTTCGGCGGCGTGTCGGAGTACGGCATCACGGTCCGCTGGGACAAGAACTTCCTGACGCTGCTGCACTTGACGCTCGCGCGGCGCCGGGGGCTGCGGATCTACGGCGGCGTCCGCTTCGGCGGCACGCTGCCCCTCGAGGACGCGTGGGCATACGGCTTCGACCACGTCGCCATCGCCGCGGGCGCCGGCCGCCCGACGATCATCGACATCAAGAACAACCTGATCCGCGGGATCCGGAAGGCGAGCGACTTCCTGATGGCGCTGCAGCTGACGGGCGCCTTCAAGCGGAATGCGCTGCCCAACCTGCAGGCCAGGCTCCCCGCCGTCGTGATCGGCGGCGGCCTCACGGCGATCGACACCGCCACCGAGCTGATGGCCTACTACCCGCTGCAGGCGGAGAAGACGCTGGACCGCTACGAGGCGCTCGCCGCGGCGATCGGCGAGGAGCAGCTGCGCGCCTCCTGCGACGCCGAGGAGCGCGACCTGCTCGACGAATACCTGGCGCACGGCCGCGCCGTCCGGTCCGAGCGCGCAAGAGCCGTGCAGGCGGGTGAGGCACCGAACTTCGTGCCGCTCGTGCGCGCCTGGGGAGGGGTGACGATCGCGTACCGCAAGCGCATGGTCGACTCGCCCGCCTATCGCCTCAACCACGAGGAAGTGGTCAAGGCGCTCGAGGAAGGCATCGCCTTCGCGGAGGAGCTGGACCCGGTGGAAGCGATCGCCGACGAGCGGGGCGCGGTCGAGGCGATGGTATTCAGGAGGGCGGGTGGGGCAGGTCTGGCGGGTGGGGCAGGCGAGGAGCGCCAGCCGGAGCCGAACGCCGACACGGTCACGCTGAAGGCACGCATGGCGCTGGTGGCGGCGGGGACGACGCCGAACACGACGTACGAGCGCGAGCGGCCCCACACATTCGAGCTGGACGCGCGGCGCAAGTTCTTCCAGCCGCACCGCGCGGTGCCCAACGGCGACGACCGTTTCCGTCTCGAGCCGGACCCGAACGGCTTCTTCACGTCCCACGACGCCGGCGGGCGCTTCGTGAGCTACTACGGCGACAACCACCCGCGCTACGCCGGCAACGTCGTCAAGGCGATGGCATCCGCCAAGGACGGCTACCCGCTCGTCGTCGGTCTGTTCGCGCGGGAGCTCGCATCGCTCGATCCGGAGGGGCAGCCGGCGCGCGACGCCGCGTGGCGGGCGCTGGGATCGCGACTGGACGACGAGCTGACCGCGCGGGTCGAGGACGTGGTGCGGCTGACGCCGACGATCGTCGAGGTCATCGTCCGCGCGCCCGCGGCCGCACGGCACTTCCATCCGGGCCAGTTCTACCGCCTCCAGAACTACGAGTCGGCCGCCCGCGAGGCCGGCGGCACGCCGCTGCTCATGGAGGGCGTCGCCCTGACCGGCGCCTGGGTCGACAAGGCGCGCGGGCTGCTCTCCCTGATCGCGCTCGAGCTGGGCGTGTCGAGCCGGCTCGTGGCGTACCTGAAGAAGGGCGAACGGGTGGTCGTGATGGGGCCGACCGGGGCGCCGACCGAGATTCCCGAAGGGCAGCACGTGATGCTGCTGGGCGGCGGACTCGGCAACGCGGTCCTCTTCTCGATCGCCCGGGCGATGCGCGACCACGGGAACAAGGTGATCTACTTCGCCGGGTACAAGAAGGGCGAGGACCTGTTCAAGCGGGAGGAGATCGAGGCGGCCACCGACCAGGTCGTGTGGAGCACCGACACGGGGGCGGCGATTGCGCCCGGGCGGCCCCAGGACGCGCACTTCCGCGGCAACATCGTCCAGGCGATGCTGGCGTACCAGCGCGGCGAGCTGCGGGAGCCCCTGGTGCCGCTCGACACCGTCGATCGCATCATCGCGATTGGATCCGACCGGATGATGGCCGCCGTCAAGGCGGCGCGGCACGGGGTGCTGGCGCCGCACCTGAAGCCGGGCCACGTGGGCATCGCCGAGCATCAACTCGCCGATGCAGTGCATGATGAAGGAAGTCTGCGCGCAGTGCCTGCAGAAACACGTCGACCCCGCGACCGGACGCGAGACCGCCGTCTTCTCGTGCTTCAACCAGGATCAGGACATGGACCGCGTGGACTTTCCCAACCTCGCCGCCCGCCTGCGCCAGAACACCGTGCAGGAGAAGCTCGCCAATCTGTGGCTGGATCACCTGCTGCGGCAGGAAGCGCTGCCGCACATATAGGTGAATGCCTGCATGGGGTAATGGGGTAATGGGGTGATGGGGTAATGGGGCGTCCCGCTGTCACGCCGTGATCCTCCCATTACCCCATTACCCCATCACCCCATTACCACATGTCTTGAGGCTCCGACCGCCGCGCCCACCAGCCCTGCATCGTCGTTCAGGATGACGTGCACGGGCACGGCCGCCATCAGGCCGTCGAAGGGCTGCTTGGCCAGGAAGGCCTCGAGGAAGGTCCCGTCCCGCAGCGCCGGCAGGAGCTTCGGCGCGATGCCGCCGCCCAGGTAGACGCCGCCGGTCGCCAGGCCTCGGAGCGCCGCGTTGCCGGCTTCGGCGCCGTACGCGCCCAGGAAGAGGGTGAGCGCGTCCCGGCAGGCCGGGCAGCGACCGGTCATGGCCGCCTGGCTGATCTCGGCGGGCGCGTCCGCGGAGTCGCGGTCGATCGAGGCCGCACACGGGGTCTTCGGGTGCTCGTGGGTGAAGCGGTGGAGATTGACGAGGCCGTGGCCCGAGACGACGTGCTCGACCATCGCGCGGCCGAAGCGTGCGCGCAAGTCGCGCACGAGCGCCAATTCGCGATCGGTGCGCGCCGCGAAGTCGGCATGTCCCGCCTCCGACGGCGACGGCACGAACCCGCCGTCGATCCGGTGGAGCAGGGCTTCGCCCAGGCCCGTGCCGGCGGCGACGAGCGCGCGGTTGCCGTCGGGCTCCGGACGGCCCGCCTGCAGGACGGCCAGCTCGGAGGCCTCCAGCACGTCGATCGCGAACGCCTGTGCGACCAGGTCGTTGACGATGTCCACCCGGCCGGCGCCGAGTGTGCCCGCAAGGCGGTCTGCATCCACCGTCCACGGCACGTTCGAGAGCGTGGCCGTGCGGCCGCGCACCGGCCCCGCGACGCCGAAACAGGCCGCGTCGATGCGGGCGCCGCCCGCGGACTCGGCGACGAAGGCCTTCGCGATCGCCTCGAGTCCGTCGTAGTCGAGCGTGGTGAAGGACCGGATCGTTTCCGGCCGCGGCCGACCCGACGCGGGCGTGAAGAGTCCCAGCCGCGTCGATGTGCCGCCGACGTCTCCGGCGAGCAGAAGGGGCATTGACTTTCGATCTATTCTCCTTCATCTTGGAGCCGTTCCCCGGGGCTCCAGTCGTACGCGGAGGTCGATTGGTCTCACCCTCGCCCGACCATCGAGACCGTATGCCCCTCGAGGGCCAGCTCGTCGTTTTCACCGGCAAACTCACTTCGCTCGGACGCAAGGACGCTCGCGCGCTCGTCGAGCGCCAGGGCGGCGAGACCGCCGACGACGTCAACGCGCGGACGACGATGCTCGTCGTTGGCGACGAGGGCTTCGGATCACTGCCGGCGGACGCCAGCGGGCCCGCCACCCGCGATACGAGCCAGAAGCTCAAGCGCGCGGAGACGCTCAACGCCAGGGGCGCGGCCATCGCAATCGTCGCCGAGAGCGACTTCTGCCGCATGGTCGGCGTGACGGCCCCCGACACGCTGCGCCGGCAGTTTCACTCGGTCAAGGAACTGCTCGCCCGGTACCGCGCGCTGCGCGAGGATCACCTGCGGTACCTGGTGAAGTGCGGCATCATCCGGCCCGCCGTACGGACCCACGCCGACGCGTTCCTCGCGTTTCCGGACCTCGCGGTGATCAAGCAGGCCAACGGCGACCTCGAGGCGGGCGCCTCGTTCCAGTCCGTCGTCCGGTCGCTGCTGGCGTCACGGCACGGACAGCTGACGCTCGATTTCCGGCTCGACGCCTCGCCGGCGAAGATCATCGAGCTGCGGGCCCGCACGCCGGACGGCCCGGCGGCGCCGCCGACGGATCGCCTGATTCCCGTCCGCGAGACGGCGGTCGCCGAGGACTACTTCCGGGCCGCCTCGGCGCTCGACGACGGCGATCCGGCGAAGGTGGACGATGCGGCGGCGGCGTACCGCAAGGCGCTCGAGCACGATCCGTATCTGGCGGCGGCGCTCATCAACCTCGCCAACATCCACTACAGTCGCGACGAACTGGCCGAGGCGCAGGCGCTCTACGAACGGGCGATCGCGCTCGAGTCCGACTTCTTCGAGGCGCACTTCAACCTGGGGAACATCTATCACGACCTCGGCCGGTTCGGCGAGGCGCAGACGTGCTACACCGAAGCGCTGCGCCTGAATCCCCGCTATGCCGACGCGCACTTCTATCTGGCCGTGACCCTCGAGAAGACCGGGCTGTCGTCGGACGCGCGCCCCCACTGGCAGGCCTACCGTCAGCTCGCGCCCCAGGGCGAGTGGGCCGAGCTGGCGAAGGAGTTTTCTGAATAATCGAATGTGGTAATGGGGTGATGTGGTGATGGGGTAATGGAGGGATCACAGGGTCACACTGTCGTACCGTGACTCTCCATTACCCCATCACCCCATTACCACATCACGAGATCACCAAATTCCCTGGTCCCGCTTCCTCGGCGTGCGGCGGAGCTTGTAGAAGGTGCAGTCGGGGCACCAGGCTTCGGGATCGAAGCCGGTCGTGCCCGCGAGCGGCAGCACGTCGCGGTGTCCGCAGCACTCGGGATTGCCGTCTTCGGCCGGACGGCGCCAGCGGCACGAGCGGAACTTCGCCACCGCCGGAGAAGCGTCGGCGTGCTGTTCGGACATCAGTTCATTCTAGACGAACGCCGACGGTCTTTTCCAGGAACGCGAGCGCGCGCGCTTCCTCTGGCGAGGCGAGCGTGACCGCGTGGCCGGGCTCGTCGGCCCGTCCCGTGCGTCCGACGCGGTGCACGTAGGTGTCGGGCGCGTCGGGCACTTCGTAGTTGATCACCGTGTGGATGCCGTCGATGTCGAGGCCGCGGGCGGCGATGTCGGTCGCGACGAGCACGGCGTAGCGCCCGCCCCGGAATCCCTCGACGGCGGCGCGACGCTGATCCATCGTGCGGTCCGCGTGCAGGGCCACGCAGCGGATGCCGGCGGACGCGAGGCGGCGCGCGAGGCGATCGGCGCCGATCTTCGTGCGCGTGAAGACGAGCACCGGACCCTCGGGGCGGCGCAGGTGGTCGATCAGCCACTCGACCTTGTCGCGCGACGCGACGTGGTACACGCGGTGGGAGATGGTCCGCGCCGGCGCGCTGCGCTCGCCGACCTGGATGTACTTCGGCTCGCGCACGATCTCGCGCGCCAGCCGCATCATCTCGTCCGGCATCGTCGCCGAGAAGAGCAGCGTCTGCCGGTCGGCCGGAATGGCCGAGATGATGCGCCGGACGTCCGGCCAGAAGCCCATGTCCATCATGCGGTCGGCCTCGTCGAGCACGAGCAGCTCGATCGCGCCGAGGTCGGCGTTCTGCTGGCGCATGTGGTCCATCAGCCGGCCCGGTGTCGCGACGATCACGTCCACACCGGCCCGCAGCGCCCGCTCCTGGCCCCCCATCTCGACGCCGCCGAAGACCGCGGCGCTCGTGAGCGTCGTGTGGTACGACAGCCCGTGGATCTCGTCTTCGATCTGCACGGCCAGTTCGCGCGTCGGCGCGAGCACGAGCACGCGGCTCTTGGACGTCGGCGCCGTGGTGAGCAGCGTCTGCAGCGTCGGCACGACGAAGGCCGCCGTCTTGCCCGTGCCGGTCTCGGCGCACGCGATCAGGTCGTGGCCCTCGAGGGCCAGCGGGATGACCGCCGATTGCACGGGGCGGGTCTCCCGGTAGCCGAGGTCGCGGATGCCCTCGAGAATGCGCGGGTCCAGCCCGAACGAGTCGAACGGCCGGGGAGCCGTGTCGCAGGTCTCGGCCTGCATGCGGGCGCCGGGTGCCGCGTGCTTCGCCCCCGGCGCGTGGGTCGCGTGCTGGTGCCGGGAGCCGGAGGCGCCCGATGCGCTGCGGCCCGAGCGGCGCCGCCGCCGTGGTCCTTTGGATGTGGTGTCGCTGTGATTCAATGAATTACCAGACTGTCGATCTGCCGAACATGCCCGGACCGCCCGTCCGGCGGCCCGACCTGTCCGACGGCCCTTATCGGGCTCTGAACGTGATGATCCCCCGGACGGGATCGTAGGGAGAGACGCCGACCGTCACGCGGTCGCCGGGAACTACCTTGATGCGGAACCGGCGCATCCGCCCGCTCAACTGCGCGAGCACTTCGTGGCCGGCATCGCATTGGACGCGGTACAGGCCGCCGCTGTGAACGGCCACCACCGTGCCCTGCATGTCGATCAGATCGTCCTTACTCAAATGGCGCTGGTCCTTTCCTGCCTCGCGAGCCTCAGACAAATATTGTGCCACAAGTGGCACATCTCTGGATGTGGTAATGGGGAAATGGGGTGATGTGGTAATGGGGTGCCGGGTGCCGGGGGCCGGGGGCCGGGGGCCGAGGGCTTGGTGCCTGGTGCCCGGGTGGTGCCGGCGTCGGGCGGAGCGTACGGCCAGCTGGACGGCGTAATCCCCCATTACCCCATCACCACATCACCCCATTACCACATTCAGAGTTCTCTCACCGCCTCCTCGACCTGCCTGGCCAGCGTGTCGTAGTCCTCGCCCGTCAGCTTGAGGGGCGCGCCGAAGGCCACCCGGACCCGGCCGGGCCGCGCCATCCGCCAGGAGGGGTGCAGGACCTTGTCGAGCCCCGAGATCCGGACGGGCACCACGGGGACGTCCAGCCGCGCAGCGATCATGCCGACGCCGGGCCGGAAGGCCTCGATGTGCCCTTCGTCGGACCGCCGGCCCTCGGGGAAGATCAGCACCGAGCAGCCGTCCTCGAGGACCTCGCCGATGTAGCGCAGGGTCTGCCGCGCCCCGGCTTCGCGCTGGGGCAGCGGGAAGGCGTTGAAGAAGAGGGCCGCGAGCCAGTAGTTCAGGCTGTTGGTGAACCACTCGAGCCGGCTGTGCTCCTGCGGAAAGAAGTGCGCCTTGAAGAACTCCTTGGCCATCGCCGGCGCCACCCGGTATCGCCAGCGGGCGGGCAGCGCCCACAGGATCACCGGCACGTCCATGTGGCTCTGGTGGTTCGCCGCGAAGATCACCGGACCGTGCAGACCGTCGAGGTGCGACAGGCCCTCGACCCGGGTCCAGGCGAACAGCCCTGCGAGCGGCAGGATCCAGGTCGGCAGGCTGACGCGGCGAACGGCGCGGGCGGGCCACGAGCGGTTCCACGAGGGAAAGACGACCGCCTCGGCCGGCGCGGTGGGGCTCGCCGCCGCTTCCGTCACCAGGGTGCGAAGGGCGCCCAGGTCGCGTGCCTCGGCGAACGCCCGCTCGTCGATGCGCGTCTGGAACGTGTCCTCGAGGGCGACCATCAGCTCCACGCGCTCGAGCGAGCTGAGGCCGAGCTCGTCGAGGGTCGTGTCCGGCGACACGTGGCCGCGTCCGGAGTACTTGGCGAGGAGGGCGGCCAGCTGGTCGCGGCCCTGCTGGACGTGCAGCGGCTCGCCGCCGCGAAGCGCCCACTCGCGGACGGCTCCGCGCTTCAGTTTCCGCGTGCCCTCCGTTCGCGGCAGCTCCGCCTCGGGCCAGACCAGGGCGCGCCGGATCTTCTGATGGTCGGCGAGCTGGAGGTTTGCCGCCCTCACGACCTCGTCCGGATCCGTCCCCGCCTCGAGCACCAGCACCGCGTTGACCCGCTCGCCGCCGCCGGGGCCCGGCAGGCCGATCACGGCCGAGTCGCGCACCCCGGCCACATGGGACAGCACGTGCTCCACGTCTTCCGGGAACACGTTGAGGCCCTCCGGCGTGACGATCATCTCCTTCTTGCGGCCGCGGATGTAGAGCTGACCGTCGGGCCCCAGCTCGCCGATGTCGCCGGTGTGGAACCACCCGTCCTCGAAGGCGCGCTCGGTCTCGGCCTCGTCGTGAAAGTAGCCGTGCGTCACGTTCTCGCCGCGCACGAGGATCTCGCCGTCGGGCGCGATCTTCATCTGGACGCCCGCGATGGCCTTGCCCACCGATCCCCGCTTCGTGCCGAACGGATGATTCAGCGTCACGATCGGCGCCGTCTCCGTGAGGCCGTAGCCCTGGATGACGGCGAAGCCCAGCTGCAGCCAGTACGCCTCCAGATCGGCCTCGAGGGGCGCGGCTCCGACGACGAACGCCCAGAACTTCCAGCCGAACCGGCGATGCACGCTCCGGTAGCGCCACCATCGTCGAAGGAAGTGCTGCGGCGCCGGATCGGGCGTCGCGGCACCGGGCTCGACGCGGGCGATGTGATCTTCGAGGACCTCGAGAATCTTGGGCACCGAGACGATGACCGAGACGCGCCGGGCCTTGACCAGCTCGATGACGTCGATCGGATTGTGCCCGCGCATGAAGATGACCGTGCCGGGGAGCATCGGCGGAATGAAGGTCGCCATCGCCTGCCCGAACATGTGGCTGAGGGGCAGCAGGTTCAGGAACCTCAGGGGAAAGAAGGGCTTGCCCCACTTCCGGTACTTGAGGACCTCGCGCTCGACGGGCACGGTGTTGGCCAGGATGTTTCCGTGCGTGATCGTCACGCCCTTCGGCTCGGCCGTGGCGCCCGACGTGAAGATGATCTCGGCCACATCGTCGCGCGCGATGGGGACCGGGGCAGGCTCGCCGCCGCTCCAGTCGAGCTCGCCGAGCGCCCAGACCGGAGCGTCGACGCCGCGCAGCGGCGGCACGTCGTGCCCGACGAGGACCAGCCTGGCGGCGACGATCCGCGCGACGCGCATCACGAAGTCGGGCGACGCGCGGTAGTCGATCGGAACGACGACGATGCCGCTGAGGACACAGCCCCAGAAGGCGACGATCCATTCCGGACGGTTCTCGCTCCAGATGATCGCGGTGTCGCCCTTGCGCAGTCCGAGCGCGGCGGCCCGCACGGCGAAGCCGCGCGCGGCGCGGCCGACGTCGCCGTACGAATACGCGTGGACGCGGAACCCATCGTCGTAGACGAGAAATTCCCCCTGCGAGGCCGCCAGATCGCGGAAGACGTCGACGAGGGTGTCGCGAACCACAGGGAATTATTGCCGGAAATTGCCGCGGTCGTTTGCCAGAGCCCGGGGCCTGGAATCGCGCGGCCGAACCTGAAGTAAGCTGTACCGCTCACACATGCGGATCTTCCTGACGGGCGCGACGGGGTATGTCGGCGGAGCCGTTCTCGACGCGCTCGTGCGCGGCGGCCACACGGTGACGGCGCTCGTCCGCAACAACGAAAGGGCGGCGCGCGTGGCCGCGCGCGGCGGGCAACCGATCGTCGGCAACCTGGCCGAGCCGGAGTCGTTCCGGGCAGCGGCCGACGCGCAGGACGGGTACGTGCACGCGGCGCTCGACCTGGCGTCGGGCCGCGCGCCCGCGATCGAGCGGGCGGCGCTCGACATGATTCTGGAGTCGGCGCGACGGCCGCGCACCGAGGGGCCCGACACGCCCGCCACCCGCTTCCTCATCTATACGTCGGCCACGTGGGTCCTGGGGCGCCTGTCGGAGCCGGCGGCGGAAGATGCGGCCGTGAATCCAATCGCCCATGTGGCCTGGCGCGCGGAGCACGAGCGGCTCGTGCTCGAGGCGTCGGGCGACGGCCTCCGTACCCTGGTCGTGCGCCCGGGCGTCGTCTATGGCGGCGCGGCGGGGATGGTGGGCGACGTGATCAAGGCGGCGTCGAACGGGCTCGTGCGGGTCGTGGGAGACGGCAACAACCACTGGCCCCTCGTCTACGACCGCGATCTGGCGGACCTGTACGCGCGGCTGGCGGTCCGGGAGGATACCACGGGGATCTACCACGCGAACGACGAAGGGGACGAGCGCGTGATGGAGATCGTCGACGCCATCGCGCCGCACCTGGCTGTCCCGCCCGACGTGCGGCACGTCCCGATCGGGGAGGCCGGACGGAAGATGGGCACCGTGGCCGAAGCGCTGGCCCTCGATCAGATGGTGCGGAGCCCCCGCGCCCGGGCGCTGGGCTGGGCCCCGACGCTCCACTCGGTCGCCGGCAACGCGGCGCGTCTGCTCGACGAGTGGCGCGCGGAACGGAATCGCTCGGCCGCATAGGAGGAGCACGATGAATCGATTGAGGTTGGCCTTCGTCGCCGCCGTCGGCGTGATGGTCGGGCTGCTGCTCGGCCACGTCGGCGATCTCGTCCACCACGGTTCGCATGCCGGCCAGGTGCTGGCGATGGCGCAGAGCGCGGCGGCGCCTCGCAATGCGAACCTGCCGCCCGACGCGGACGCGGCCAAGCCGCAGCTCGACGGCTCTCCGCGCCACGGCGAGTGGGTGGACATCCCGATGGCGGGCGGCGCGCCGCTCAACACGTGGGTGGAATACCCGGAGCGCGCCACGAAGGCGCCGGTCGTGATCGTCGTCCACGAGATCTTCGGGATGCAGGACTGGGTGCGGGGCGTGGCCGATCAGCTGGCGAAGGAAGGCTTCATCGCCGTCGCGCCCGACCTGCTGTCCGGCAAGGGGCCGAACGGCGGCGGCACGGCGTCACTCGGCGACGGCGTCGGTCAGGCCATCCGGACGCTCACCAACGACATCGTCGTCAACCAGCTGAACGTGGTGCGGCAGTATGCGCTCAAGATTCCGGCCGCGAACGGCAAGATCGCGGTGATCGGCTTCTGCTGGGGCGGCGGCATGGCGTTCAACTATGCGCTCAAGCAGCCGCTCCTGAACGCCGCGGTCTCGTACTACGGGCCGATGCCGACCGACCCGGCGGAATACGCCGGGGCGAAGGTGCCCATCCTGGGCCTCTACGGCGGGGCCGACATGCGCGTCGACGCGAACATCGACACCGCGAAGGCCCAGCTCCAGAAGGCCGGCGCGACCTACGATCCCCACATCTTCCCGGGCGCGGGCCACGGCTTCCTCCGCGCCCAGACCGGCAACGACGGCGCGAACATGAAGGCCACGGAGCAGTCCTGGCCCCTCGCCCTGGCCTGGTTGAGGAAGTACACCGGGGATATGTAGAAGGCTGAATGTGGTAATGGGGTGATGTGGTGATGGGGTAATGGGGAATCACGCTGCGACAGCGTGACGTTCCATTACCCCATTACCACATTTCCCCATTACCCCATGTACCGTTCACCCTAGTCTCCCCACTTCTCGACGTCCTCTCCTTCGGCTCCGGGCAGCAAATCGAAGAACGCGTCGAGACTGCGGTCGAGCGCGCGGCGGAGCTGCGGGATCGTGCCGTCGAAGGTGTGCAGGGTGAGACCGGCGGTCGAGCCGTCGGCGAGCGTCAGCGTCGCGTCGCTGACGCTCTTCAGGGAGTCCTCGGGAATCAGACGAACGCCGTAGACGAGCGTGTATCGGGCCATCGTGTGATCTTCTCATGGCTCTCGGCTCTCGGCTCTCGGCTCTGGGGTCTCGGCTCTGGGCTCTCGGCCCTCGGCCAGTCGCGCCATTTCGGCGCATTCGTGATCTGCCTGAAGCCGGAAGGCCGAAGGCCGTTCAGCGCCCCAGCCGCGTCTTGGCCGCCGTCACGGCTTCTTCGAGCGTCGTCACCGTGCCATCGAGCTGCTGCTCGTAGACGGCCTTGAGGATCGCGCCCATGCGGGGGCCGGGTGCGACGCCCAGCTCGATCAGGTGGCGGCCGAGCAGGATTGGGCCCGGTGGACGGTGCTCGACGCCGAGCAAACGCGCGCGCTCGAGGAACCAGTCCATCGCGTCGCAGTTGAACCGGCCGGGCTCGCGGCCGAGACAGTCGGACTTGGCGAGGCGCGCCAGGAGCTCGAGGTCCACTTTCTGCGCGAGGCGCCGGAACGCGCCGTCCCCGACCTCGTCGCGTGTCTTGAACCACATGCCCGGCTTGAGGTGCTGCGCGGTGATGCCGAGCACCTGTTTGCGCACGTCGTAGCCGTCGATCGTGAAGATCCTGAGGCGATCCAGGAACGCCGTTGCGGGCGCCACGCCCTGTTCTTCGTGATCGATCGACCGGATGCGACCGTCGATGAAGGCCGTCGTCGCCGGCTTGCCGAAGTCGTGGCACACCGCGCCGAGCATGATCGCGATCTGTTCGGGGCGCGACAGTCCGTCGAGCCGGGTGCGTGCCTGGTCGACGACCTGGAGCGTGTGCACCCAGACGTCGCCCTCGGGATGCCACTCGGGTTCCTGCCTGCAGCCGACGAGCGCCAGGAGCTCGGGCCAGAGGCGGGCCACGACACCGAGCCCGAGCGCCAGCGCGAGGCCCACCGACGGCCGCGGCGCGAAGAGCAGCTTCTCGACCTCGCCCCACACGCGCTCGGCCGGCAGGTCGTCGAGCGAAATGCTGCGGCAGAGCGCCCGGGCCTCCTCGTCCAGCTCGAGCTGGAACCGCGCCGCGAACTGCACCGCGCGCAGCACCCGAAGGCTGTCGTCGCCGAACGTCGCCGGATCGACGACGCGGAGGCGTCGGGCGGCGAGGTCGGCGCGCCCGTCGAACGGATCGAGGTACTCGCCGGTCAGCGGATCCCAGGCGATCGCGTTGATCCGGAAATCGCGCCGTCGCGCGGCGTCCTCGAGGTGCAGCGCGGGATCGCCTTCGACGGCGAAGCCCCGGTGTCCCCGTCCGGCCTTCGACTCCCGCCGTGGCAGCGACACGTCGATGTCGCCCATCTTGTAGACCTGAAAGCTCTCGCCGACCGATTCCACGCGTCCGAATGGCTCGAGCAGGCGGCGCAGGGCGTCGGCCGGCACGCCGAACACCTCGATGTCGACGTCCTTCGATTCGTGCCCCAGCAGACGATCGCGCACCCAGCCGCCGACGACGAGCGCGCGCCCGCCGGCGGCCTGGACGGTCTCGGCGATCTCCCGGACACGCTCGGTCATTCCAGCCGCCTGCCGAACTTCTGCACGAACCGGTCCGCGTATCCGGGCGCGACCGCGCTGAGCCAGACGAGCAGCCGGGACTTGGCGTAGGGGTACACGTCCGGCACCGGCCGCGCGATGGCCGCCGCGATCGCGTCGGCGACGGCTTCGGCCGGCTGCCTGGGGCCGGCCCGGTGGATCGGGCTCCCGGAGACGCGCGACATCACGTCGAAGAACTCGGTGTCGGTGGAGACGGGATAGACGGCGGTGGCGTGGATGTCCGAGCCGGCGCACTCGGACCGGAGGCACTCGACGAGCCCGGCCTGTGCGAACTTGGTCGCCGCGTACGCGCCCATGTACGGCACGCCCCTCCGGCCGACGATCGACGAGATCGACGATCACGTGCCCCCGCGCCTGTCGCCGGAATACGGCCATGGCGGCGCGCGCCGCGTAGAACGTGCCCATGTAGTTCACGTCCATCAGGGCGCGCATCGTGTCCGAGGCCATCCGATCGATCGCGCCCGCGGCGCCGAAGCCCGCGTTGCAGATCATGACGTCGAGACCGCCGAAGCGGTCGACGGTCGCCTGCACGAACGCGTCGACGTCGGCCTCGCGCGAGACGTCGGCCTCGACGGCGAGCGCCTGGCCGCCGGCGGCTTCGATCTCGCCGGCCAGCGACTCCAGCCGGCCGCGCCGACGCGCACACACGGCGACCCGGGCGCCGTCCCGGGCGACCCGCAGCGCGGTTGCGCGCCCGATGCCGGCGGACGCGCCGGTGATGGCGATGATGCGGCTGCTCACGAGGCTCTTGGCCCTCGGCTCTTGGCTCTCGGCCACTCCCGATGTCCCACGGCGCTTTGATGTCTTCGGAGCCCAGAGCCCAGAGCCCAGAGCCTAGAGCCCGAGCTAAATCCCTTCCCTGAACAACGCCTTCACGACGAACGCCACGTTGGCCGGGTGCTCGCCGAGGCGCCGCATGAAGTAGGGGAACCACTCCCGGCCGAACGGGACGTACACGCGCACCCGGCAGCCGTCGGCGACGAGCGCGGCCTGCAGGTCGCGCCGGATGCCGTAGAGCATCTGGAACTCGAACCGGTCGAGACCGACGTCGTGCTCGGCGGCCCACCGGCGCGTCAGCGCGATCATCGCCGGATCGTGGGTGGCGATGGCCGGGTACGTGCCGCGGGCGAGGAGCACGCGCACCAGGCGGCCGTACGCCTCGTCGACCTCCTCTTTGTGGACGTAGGCCACGTCGCGCGGCTCGCGGTAGGCGCCCTTCACGAGGCGGACGCGCGCGCCGAGCGCGTTGACGCGCTCGAGGTCGGCCGGCGTCCGGCGCAGGTCGGCCTGGAGCACGACGCCGATCGCGCGGTGTCCGTGATGCCACAGCGTCTCGAAGATCCGGAGCGTCGTGTCGGTGTACGCCGAGCTCTCCATGTCGATCCGGATGAAGAAGCCCGCCGGATCCGCCCTGGCGAGAATCTTCCGCAGGTTGTCGGTCGCGATGGCCTCGTCCACGTCCAGGCCCAGCTGGGTCAGCTTGAGCGAGAGGTTGCGCTCGATGCCGGCGTCGATCATCGTCTGCACCACGCCCAGATAGGCGGCGGTCGCCGCGTCGGCCTGCGCGAGCGTCGTGACGCTCTCGCCCAGGAAATCGAGCGTCAGGTGCAGTCCCTGCGCGGACACCGCACGCGCGGCGACGACGGCCTCCTCGATCGTCTCGCCGGCGATGAAGCGCCGGGCGAAGCTGGTGCCGTGGCGCATGCCGTAGCGGGACCCGAGGCGCTTCAGGACCCGGCTGCCGGCGACCAGGTGGAAGAAGGCCTTCGACGTGCGGTCGAGCATCACCGCGTCCGGCCGGGCGCGAGCAGGTGCTCGATCGTCCGCGCGTAATAGCGGAGCACGTTGCGCTCGCGGACGCGGAATCGTCCCCGTTCGAGCACGACGACGCCGCGCAGCTCCAGCAGCTCGCCGGCTTCGTCGACGGCCTGGCGCCCGCTCGCCACCCCGAGATTCGCGGGGATCGCCCGCAGCCCGTCGAGCATGCGCTCGATCCGCTGCTCGAGATCGCGCCGGGTGATCGACGGCCGCATCGCCGCGGCGAACACGGCCGTCGGAAGCACCTTGTACTGCAGGCCGATGCGCGAACGAATCAGGCGGCTGAGCTCGACGATGTCGCGGCGGGAGTTCGGATCCCGGTCGCCCGCGGGGATGGGGGCACCGAAGGTGACGAACGCCCGCGACCGGTACCCGACGGCGTAGCGGACCATCTCGGCGAACTCGCGCGCGAAGGGGCGCTGGCGCTTCTTGATGCGCTGCTTCGACAGCACGTGGTCCTCGAGCACGATGTCGTAGGCCACGGCGGTCGGGATGATCACGAGGTCCGCGCGCCCCGAGGTCAGGGCCGCGTGCATGAGCCCGGTCTTGGTGGCTTTCAGCTCGCCGCTGTAGCTGCGTCCGCCTTCCGGATAGAAGAAGAGGTCGTGTTTCTTGAGGATCTCGGCGACGTACGCCTTGAGCGTGATCAGGTACGCCGGGTCCTTGGCGTTGCGCCGGATGGGGATCGCGCCGGTGACGTGCCGGTGGATCAGCCCGAGCGCGCCGCCGAACAGGTTGATGCCGGCCGCGATCACGGGCGGCCGCACGCCGTTGTCGTCGAGGACGAGCGGCTCGACGAGGTAGTCGGTGTGGCTCTTGTGGTTCGAGGCGTAGACGATCCGGTGGTGCTCGGCGGCGGAGGTGACGTGATACAGGTTCTCCGGGATGCGCTCGATCTTGCGAAGGATCGGGTAGAGCGGGTGCTTGAGCGCCCGGTAGATGCCGTAGCGCTGCGTCGTCCGCAGCTCGTCGAGGTACTGGTAGACGTGCTCGCGCGCGGTGGCGTCGGCGGCGTCGCGCAGGTACGTGACGACTTCCTCGCGCGCGAGGACGGCGTCGGTGATCTCGTCCAGCATTGGAGGTCCGGGGCCTATGGCGCCTGGCCGAGCGCGCGGCACACCGCATCGGCGAACTCGGTGGTCGTCGCCGTGCCGCCGAGGTCGCGCGTCCGGACGGCACCCGTCTCGAGCACGCCGTAGAGCGCCGAGACGATGGCGTCGGCCGCGGCCCGCTCGCCGAGGTGGCGGAGCATCAGCACCGCCGACAGGAGCAGCGCCGACGGATTTGCGACGTTTTGGCCCGCGATGTCGGGCGCGCTCCCGTGCACCGCCTCGAAGACCGCAATCCCGGCCCCCAGGTTCGCCGCCGGCACCACGCCGAGGCCGCCGACCAGTCCGGCGCACAGGTCCGACACGATGTCGCCGTAGAGATTCGGCATCAGCAGCACGTCGAACTGCGTGGGGTCGAGCACCAGCTGCATGCAGGCGGCGTCCACGATGCGCTCGTCGTAGGCGATGTCGGGATATTCCCTGGCCACCGCCCGGGCGCACGCGAGGAACAGCCCGTCGCCCAGCTTCATGATGTTGGCCTTGTGGACGCCGGTGACCCGCCGGCGCCCGTTGGCCCGCGCGTGCTCGAAGGCGAAGCGGGCGATGCGCGTCGAGGCGTGCTCCGTGATGATCTTCAGGCTCTCGACGACGCCCGGCACGACTTCGTGCTCGAGGCCCGCGTACAGGTCCTCGGTGTTCTCCCGGACGATCACGAGATCCACGTGCTCGAAGCGCGCGCGCACGCCGGGCAGATTGGCGACCGGGCGCAGGTTCGCGTAGAGCTCGAGCGCCTTGCGAAGGCCGACGTTGACGCTCGTGAAGCCCTCGCCCACGGGGGTCGTCACCGGCCCCTTGAGCGCGACTTTGTTCCGGCGAATCGACTCGAGGAGTCCCGGAGGCAGCGGCACGCCGTGGCTGGCGACCGCCGCCGCGCCGGCGTCGACCCGTTCCCACTCGGCACGGACGCCGGCGGCCTCGACGATGCGCACGACCGCCGCGGTGACCTCCGGCCCGATGCCGTCTCCGGGAATCAGCGTGATCGTGTGGTGGGCCATCAGCGCGCTCTGCGATCGGAAAGGCGGTCAGCCGCGACCACTAATTATAATCGCCGGCATGGACGCGGCCCTGCTGGACGCGCTCACCGCGGATGTGCTGTCGGCCGTGCGGCGGGGCGACGAGGCCGGCCCGGTCGCGCTCCGGCTCCTCGTGCGGCGCTACGCCGCGACCGGAATCGACGAAATCGGCGGCGTGCTCGGGCCCACCCTCGCCGCCGCGCTCGGCCAGGAGCGCCCCGACCGTCACGCCGACTGGCTGCATCTCTGGGCCGACGCCTCGGCGGTGTCCGACGACGAGCGCATCGCGCCCGCGGCGGCGGAGGCTGCCGGCAGGCTGCGAGCCGGCTGGGGAACCGCGATGCCGCTCGAGCAGGCGATGCGCGGCCTCGAGGCGTGCCTGGCGGCGGCGCCGCTGCTCGCATCCGAACCGGTCCAGCGGGCCGTCGACGAGCTCGAGCGTCTGATCGGCGCGGGGTACGAGCCGGGCGAGGGTATGTACGGATCCGGGCTGAGGATCCAGCTGAGGAGCGCCGCGGCGCTCGTCGCCGGCTACGAGGCAACCGGGCGTCTGCCCTACGCGATGCTCGCCGAGGAGCTGGCGCGCTTTGCGAGACGCCAGTGGTGGCGCAACGCGATCGGCGGCTTCGAGGATCCCGACCCGTTCGCCGCGGCGTCGGACGCCGCCGGCCTCTGGTGCCGGCTGGCCGCGCTCGACGCGGATCCCGGCTATCGCAGCGCGGCCGTACCCGCGCCGGCGGACTGGATGGCGGATACGCATCGGCTGTTTCGCGCGCACGCGGCCGAGGCGCGCGCGCGCGGATTGGGCGCGGCGGAGTACGCGCTCGCGCTCTCGGACTGGATCGGCATGCAGAAGGAAGTAGAATGACCTCGGAGGATCCTGTGGATCGCGCTGCCCAGATTGCCGCTCTCACCAACGTCGCTACCCGCCTCCGCATCGACTCGGTGAAATCGACATCCGAGGCCGGCAGCGGTCATCCGACGACCTGCTGTTCGGCGGCCGACCTCGTGGCGGCGCTCTTCTTCGCCGAGATGCGGTTCGATCCCAAGGCACCGCACCATCCGCTGAGCGATCGATTCGTGCTCTCGAAGGGGCACGGGGCGCCGCTGCTGTACGCCGCGTGGGCGGAGGCCGGCGCCTTCGACCGCGCCGAGCTCCTCACGCTGCGGCAGATCGACTCCGATCTCGAGGGTCATCCCACGCCCAGGCTGCCGTTCGTGGACGTGGCCACCGGTTCGCTCGGCCAGGGCATCTGCGCGGGCGTCGGCTGTGCGCTGAACGCGCGACGGATCGGCGCCGACTACCGGACGTACGTGCTGCTCGGCGACGGCGAGTCGGCCGAAGGTTCCGTCTGGGAGGCGGCCGACGTCGCCGCGATCGACAAGCTCGACAACCTGTGCGGGATCACCGACGTCAACGCGCTCGGCCAGAGCCGCCCGACGATGTGGCGGCACGACATGAACGAGTTCGCCCGGCGCTGGATCGCCTTCGGATGGCACGCCATCGTCGTCGACGGTCACGACATGGGCGCGATCCTCGACGCGTTCGCCGAGGCGCGTCGGATCAAGGGCCGGCCGTCGATGATCCTCGCGCGCACCATCAAGGGGAAGGGCGTGTCGTTCGTCGAGGGCCGCGAGGGCTGGCACGGGAAAGCGTTCAAGAAGGGCGAGGAGCTCGATCGCGCGCTGGCGGACCTCGAGACGCAGTTCGTGCCCGAGCCGCCGGGAACCGTCCTCGCGATCCCGAAGCCGCCCGCCGCCCCGGCCGAGGCGCCGGCGGCGCCCGCGTCGATCGCGCCGCCGTCCTACACCCGCGGAGACCACGTCGCCACGCGCGAAGCGTACGGGAACGCGCTGGCCAAGCTGGTGGCGGCCGATCCGCGCGTGGTCGTGCTCGATGGCGACGTCAAGAACTCGACCTACAGCGACAAGGCCGAGGACGTGGCGCCGGAGCGGTTCTACCAGAACTTCATCGCCGAGCAGACGATGATCGGGTCCGCCATGGGTCTGGCAGCCCGCGGCGCCATCCCGTTCCCGTCGACGTTCGCCTGCTTCCTGAGCCGCGCCGCCGACTTCGTCCGCATGGCGGCGATCAGCGGCGTCGGCATCAAGGTCGCCGGCTCGCACGCCGGCGTCTCGATCGGCGAGGACGGCCCCTCCCAGATGGCGCTGGAGGACCTCGCGATGTTCCGCGCGCAGCCGAACTTCGCGGTCGTCTACCCGTGCGACGCCGTCAGTGCCGAGCGCCTCGTCGCGTTGATGGCGTACCACCCCGGGCCGGCCTACATGCGCACGAGCCGCCCGAAGACGCCGGTGATCTACGGCCCCGACGAGACGTTCACGATCGGGGGGCTGAAAGTGCTGCGCGAGAGCAGCCACGACGCGGTGACCGTGGTGGGCGCCGGGGTGACGGTGTTCGAAGCGCTGAAAGCCTTCGACGCGCTCGCCGCGGAAGGCACCGCGATACGGGTGATCGACCTCTACTCGCTGGCGCCAATCGATCGCGAGGGCCTCGTCCGCGCGGGGCGCGCCACGGGCGGTCACCTGCTGACAGTCGAAGATCACTACGCCGCCGGCGGAATCGGCGACGCGGTCGCGGAAGCCGTGGCGGGATCGGGTCTGACCGTCGAGCGCCTCGCGGTCCGCGAGATTCCGCGGAGCGGCAAGCCGGACGAGCTGCTGGATCGATACGGGATCTCCGCGCGCCACATCGCTGACGCCGTCCGAGCGATGGTGAAGTCAGGACATGTGGTAATGGGGTAATGGGGTAATGGGGTAATGGGATGTGGTGATGGAGTAATGGAGTAATGGGGTGATGGGGTGATGGAAGATCGCCCCGCGACGGCGTGCTTCCCATTACCCCATCACCACATTTCCCCAGTACCACATCCTAGAGTGGGGGTCCATCTGGCGGAGGGGGACCCTGCGGGCCGCGGCCGCGAGGACCGCGCCGCGATCCGGGTCCAGGTCGCTGCCGCTCCGATCGCGCCGTCTCCAGCTGCTTGAGCCGATCCTGCTGGTCGGGCGTCAGGACGTGGAACACGTCCGCGAAGACGTGCGCGCGGGCGACGGCCATGTCGGCCTCGACCTTGGCGAGATCCGCGGCCCGTGCCCGGACGGCCGCCTCGTTCAACTCCGGCGCGGTCACCGCTGCGTCGAGCGCCGTACGCGCCGTCCGCTGACGGTCGAGCAGCCCGCGCAGCTCGTCCTGGTGTCCGTCGACGATGGTTTTCACCTGATCGCGCTGCACGTCGGTCAGGCCCAGCCGGCCCAGGGCCGGCGGCAGCAGTCCCATCGGGCCCCCCTGCGGCGGCCCGCCACGCATCCCCCGACCCATAAACGGAGGGGGGCCTGCGTTCGTATTCTGGGCAGAGGCGGTCGGTGCCCAGGCAAGGCCGAGCAACAGCAGCACGCCGGCCCCGCCAAGGCCGATTTGTCTCAATTTGTCTCTCATCGTGATCTCCCATCTGCCGCGTAAGCAGGCGGCAGCGTCATTCACCTTGATTGGACTGGGTGCCAGTGGCGTCGACGTGGACAGACCGTGACAATAACGTGAACGAGGATGCTCCTCGGGTGCTGGTCGTGGAGGACGAGCCGAACATCCGCGAGCTCGTGTGCCTGCACCTGGGTCTCGAAGGCTATCAGTGCGAGGGCCTGGGGGACGGCAAGGAGGCGGTGCGACGCGCCGAGTCCGAGCACTTCGACCTCATGGTGCTCGACGTGATGATTCCCGGGCTCGACGGCCTGGCGGTCTGCCGCGCCGTCCGGAACGGCCGCACCAATCCGGACGTGCCGATCCTCATGTTGACGGCCCGCCGCGAAGAAGCCGACAAGGTCATGGGGCTCGAGAGCGGCGCCGACGACTACCTGACCAAGCCATTCGGCGTCCGCGAGCTCGTCGCGCGGACCCGGGCGCTGCTTCGGCGGCCGCGCCGCGCGGCGGCACAGGCGGCGCAGGCCGCGCAGGCTTCCGGTGGAAACGGGAATGCCGGGCTGGTCACGGTCCACGGGATCGAGATCGATCCGGCGCGGCGCCGGGTCCGCATCGAGGGGCGCGACATCGATCTGACCGATCAGGAGTTCCGCCTCCTGCACCTGCTGGCCACGCACGCCGGCATCGTCTTCAGCCGTGAAGCGCTGCTCGCGAAGATCTGGCGCGGCGACACCTTCGTCACCGTGCGGAGCGTCGACACACTCGTCAAGCGCCTCCGCCGCCGCATCGAGCCCGATCCCGGTCAGCCCAAGTACCTGCTCACGGTCTGGGGCGTGGGGTACAAGTTCGCAGACGTCTAGGTGAGTTCTGGCGTGTGGTAACCCCATCTCTTCTGTTTCTCACCGCCCGCTCGTAGATCGCCCGGGCTTTCCACGCGATCGAGGACCAGCTGTAGAAGCGCTCGAAGCGCGAGCGTGCGGCCTCGCGCTGTGACAGGAGCGGCTTGGCGGCCACGCGGCTCAGCGCGTCGGCGAAGGCCCCGGGCTGACCTGGCTTCCAGAGTGCACCGACGTGCTCGCTACCGGTGAGCGCGCGGAACGAGGGGACGTCGGCGACGACCGGCACGGCGCCGCACGCCATGGCGTCGACCACCGCCTGGCCCTCCGCATCGGTGTGGCTTCCGAGCACGAAGAGGTCCGCCGCGCTGTAGTACGCGGCGATCCCGGCGGGCGGGGATGGTCCGACCAGGCGCACGCGGGTCTCGAGCGCTGCGGTCCGCGCGATCTCGCGCCGCACGGCATCCTCCAGCGCGCCCCCGGTGAACACCATCGTCAACCGGGCCGTGGGGATGCGGCCGCCAAAGAGCGCGAAGCCGCGAAGCACGGCGAGCGGATCCGCGACCGCGTCGAGGGGACCGATCCAGACGAGCGCGGGCGTGCCGTCGACGCCCGTCGCGGCGCGTGCGGCGTCGCGATCGATGGGCGCGAGCGTCGCGCTGGCGCCCGGGACGTCGGCGATATCGATCCGCTCGGGCGACGCACCCGACGCCAGCCAGGCGGCGGCGCCGGCCGGGGTCGACACGAGCAGCGCGTCGGCGGCCGCGAGCCCGCGCCGGACCGTGACACGGCTTCTCGGCGAGAGACGGGACGGGGCGAGGTCCCCGTGGTCCTGCACGACGATCGCGGTTCGCCGCGGCAGCTTCTTCCGGAGCCGCGCGACGAGGACGGGGTGAAACGCGCCGCGGACGTGGACGATGTCCGGTCGGGCGCCCGACGCCGCCGCGTGCACGAGCTCGGCGCCGGCGAAGGTGAGCCCGGGCCGGGGCTGGCCGCGATCCGGCCGGAAACGGTAGGTCACGTCGTCGCGCAGGCAGTCCGCGCGGGCCGAACATCGCTGACAGACGACAACCGGCTCGCAGCCCGCCTGGCGCAGGGCCGAGGCCCAGCCCGTCAGCGACGGGAATCGATCCAGCAGCTCCGCCGGCGACCGCGCCGACGGATCCCACGCGTAGTTGACGATGGCGAGCCGCATGAGGCTCCTATTCTATGCAGCCTCGCCAGCCGCCAGCCCGGAGGTGCGCCCGCACCCGGCGGCCGGCGCCCGTATAATTCTCCTTTCCATGTCCACACCGATTCGCGTGCTGCACTATGGACTCGGACCGATCGGCATCGCGGTCGCACGGCAGGTGGCCGCGCGGCCGGGATTCAAGATCGTGGGCGGCGTCGACATCGATCCGGCCAAGGTCGGACGCGACGTCGGCGACGTGATTGGCGCCAACCGCCGTCTCGGCGTCAAGGTCTCGGCGGATCCGGCGAAGGCGCTGAAGGCCGCCAGGCCCGACATCGCGGTGCTGTGCACGAGCTCGTCGATCAAGGCGGCGTTCCCGCAGATCGAGGCGATCGTGAAGGCGAAGGTCCCGATCGTGTCGACCGCCGAGGAACTGACGTATCCCGGCTACACGCACGTCCGGCGTGCGAAACAGATCGACGCGATGGCGCGCAAGGCCCGGGTCGCCGTGCTCGCAACCGGCGTGAACCCGGGTTTCGTCATGGACGCGCTGCCGATCGCGCTGTCGGCCGTCTGCGAGCGCGTCGACCGCGTCGTCGTCACGCGCGTCCAGGATGCGCGGCTGCGCCGGCTCCCGTTCCAGCAGAAGGTGGGAGCCGGGCTGACGACCGAGCAGTTCCAGAAGAAGGTCGAAGCCGGTTCCGTGCGGCACGTCGGGCTCACCGAATCGATCGCGATGATTGCCGACACGCTCGGCTGGACCCTGGAGCGGATCACGGACGACATCCAGCCCAAGCTGGCCGCGGTGACGGTGTCGAGCGAGTTCCTGGCGGTGGATCCCGGCTACGTGTGCGGCATCATCCAGGAAGGGGTCGGGTACCGCAAGGGCGAGGCGGCGATCCGGCTGCTGTTCGAGGCCTATCTGGGCGCGCCCGATTCGTACGACAGCGTCGAGATCGACGGCTCGCCGCGCATCGCGATGAAGATCGCCGGCGGCATCCACGGCGACGTCGCCACGGCGTCGATCGTGGTCAACTCCATCCCGAAGGTGATCGAGGCGCGGCCGGGCCTCCACACCATGCGCGACATGCCCCTGCCGTCGTTTTTCGGAGGACCGAACTGAATTGATGCGCATCGTTGCCAAGTGTCCGAAATGCGACGCCGGCCTCGCCTTCGAGGCGGCGGACGCCCCGGCCACCATTCGCTGCGGCCGCTGCGGCCGCGAGATTCCGCTCGACGTGAGCCAGGCGCTCCGCGAGGACCGGGCCGTGGACGTCTGTCCCGTCTGCCGAGGCACGGATTTCTACAGCCGGAAGGACTTCGACCCGACGTTCGGGCTGGCCGTCGTCATCGTCGCCGCCCTCATCAGCGCCGGGTTCTACTGGTTCGGACGCGACCTCATCGCCTACGGCATTCTGGCGGGCGCGGCGCTCATCGATCTCCTCGTCTACACCCAGCTCAAGGGCCTCACGGTGTGCTATCGCTGCCACTCCGAATTCCGGGGCAGCTATCCGCAGTATCCGGGCGGCTTCGATCTGCACACCGCCGACGAGCTGGAGCTGGAGTACGAGCGACGGATCGGGCGCCGGTAACGGCGCCGGCCGGGCGCTCGTCAGAAGAGCGTGACGTCCACGACCGTTCCCGCCTCGACGCCTTCTCCGGGCGGGATCTCGATGTAGCCGTCGGCCTGCGAGAGGCTCGTGATCTCGCCCGAGCCTTTGAAAGCGGGCTGCGCGGTGTCGGTCTCGATCCGCACCGTGTAGAACTGGTGCCGGTTGGCGGCCGGGGTGATGCGCCGCCCCAGGCGAGCCCGGACCGTGGTCGGCCTCCAGGGCGGCAGCCGCGCCGTCGCGCGCAGGAACGGCGCGAGCAGGACGTACGCGTTCGAAAGGCAGGACGTCGGATTCCCCGGCATGCCGAAGAAGAGCACCTCGCCGCCGCCGGGCCGCCTGACGCGCGCGAAGGCGGTGGGCTTGCCCGGCTTGACCGCGACGCCGTGGAAGATCATCTCGCCGCGGGCAGCCACGGCGTCGACGACGAGGTCGCGGTCTCCGACGGAGCTGCCGCCGGAGAACACGATGATGTCGGCATTTTCGCAGGCGTCGAGCGCGTCGACCAGCGCGTCCGTCGTGTCGCGAACCGGCGAGTGCGGGACGGCGTCCCCGCCATGGGCCGCGACGACGGCCGCGATCGTGAACCGGTTGACGTCGTAGATCTGGCCTGGCTCGAGCGGGCGGCCCGGCTCGACGACCTCGTCTCCGGTGGAGAGCATGGCCACGCGGGGCCGGGCGTACACGTCGAGCGCGTCGCACCCGACGGCCGCGAGCGCGCCGATGCGGCTCGGCGCCAGCCAGTCCCCGGAGCGGACGGCCGCCTCGCCTTCCCGGATGTCCGCCCCGCGTCTGCCGATGTTCTGGCCGGCGGTGGCCACTGCGAGAATGTCGACCTCGTTGCCGCCTGCAGGCGCGGTGTCCTCGACCATCACGACCGCGTCGGCGCCATCCGGCATCGGCGCCCCCGTGGCAATCTGCGCGCACGTGTCCGGGGACACTCCGACGCGAGGCACGTGTGCCGTGTAGATGCGATCGACGATGCGAAGGCGGACCGGCCGTCCCCGGCTCGCGTCGGCCGTATCGGCGGCGCGGACCGCATAGCCGTCCATCGCGGACCGCGCGAAGGGCGGAACGTCGATCGGCGACGACACCGTTACGGCCGCCACCCGTCCGGCGGCTTCGGCCAGCACCACGCGTTCCGTGCGCTCGATCGGCCGGACGGCGGCCGCCAGCCTCCGCCGTGCTTCTTCGAGCGTGATGACGTCACCGAATGGTCTCATTCAGCACCTTGCCCCGATAGCGCCGAGCACCCTGCGCCGACAGCGCCCAGCACCCTGCGCCGATAGCGCCGAGCACGTTGCGCCGACAGCCCCTCATTTCGTGGCCTGCTGCACCAGGTGCCCGAGCTCCGGGAGCAGGAGGCGCTCGAGCGCCAGGCGAACGGCATCCGGCGATCCCGGCAGCGACACGACGATGCGGCCCGCCGATAGCCCGGCCAGCGCGCGGCTCATCATCGCGGCAGGACCGATCTCCTGGTAGCTCAGCATCCTGAAGAGCTCGCCGAAGCCGTCGAGTCGCTTCTGCAGCAGCCCGCTGACCACCTCGTACGTGCTGTCACGCGAGGTGATGCCCGTGCCGCCCGTGGTGATCACCACCTGCAGATCCGCGCGGGCGAGCTGGCGCACGATTGTCTCCCGGATGCTCTGGGGATCGTCCTTGACGATCGCGCGGCCGAGCACCCTGTGCCCCGCGGACGTCAACAGGTCCGCGATGGCGTCCCCGCTGGTGTCGTTCTTCTCGGTGCGGGAGTCGCTGACGGTCAGGACGAAGCAGCTGACCGAGCGCGGGGCGTGCGCCTTGTGCTCGGCCGGCGCGGTGGGTGCCATCTCCAAGATTGTAGCAACGCGCCCCCGGGAGGGCGCTCCCTCGTTCGGGTCAGCGGGACGAGCGCGTTCTGACGGGTTTGCCGGTGCGGCGCGGCTCCTGGCGTTCGAGCAGCTGCCGCACGTGGGCTCGGGCCTGCGCGCGGACCGATTCGGGAAGCGGCCGCGCCCCGGCTTCTCGGCAGAGTCCGATCGTCCGCTCGAGGTTCGCGAGGAGCCCGGAGCAATCCGCGCAGTCCCGGCAGTGGCGCCTGACGTCGTCGCAGCCGCGCTCGTCCAGATCGCCGTCGAGGTAAGCGGAGATGCGATCGAGCATCTCCCGGCAGGGTGTGTCTCTCATGACGCCTCGAGCGCGCGCTTGAGCTGCACGCGTGCGCGATGCAGCCGTGTCTTGACGTTGTCCTCCGAAAGGCCCGTCACCTGGGCGACCTCGCGCGTCGACAGGCCTTCCATTTCCCGCAGCACGACGATCGTCCGGTGCCCCGGCGACAGGGCCGAGAGCGCCCGGCGCAGGCGCGCGCCGATCCAGGCGTCCATCATCAGCTCGTCGGGCGTCTTGCCCGTGTCCTCCACGTCGACCGGCGACGGCCCCTGCGCGTTCTCGCGGCCGGCCCCGCCGGTCCCGTCGAGCGACAACAGGTGCGCCGGCTCGCCCGCGCGGCGGCGGCGCTTCATCAGGCAGGCGTTTCGGACCGTGGAGTAGAGCCACGTCCGAAACGCCCCCGGCTGCCTGATCCGGCGCACGTGCCGGTAGGTCTTGAGCAGCGCGTCCTGCATCACGTCCTCGGCGTCCTCGACGTGCCCGCAGACGAGCAGGCTGAAGCGGTACGCCGTCTCCTGCGCCCGGACGAGCAGCGCTTCCATGGAGGCGCCGTCCCCGCCGGCGGCCTTCCGCACCAGATCCGCGTACTCGGCGGAGCGGGCGCCGCTGGCGTCCTTCGAGAGATGCACGCGACGGGATTTGGTGACAGTCGCCACTTTTCACCGGAATTCTAGCCCGTGTCACCTTCCGCGACCGACCTGCATCTCTTCAGGGACATGAGGTTCCGCTTCGCCGTTCTCCTTCTGGCGGCCGTGGCCGCCAGCCCGGTTCCGGTGTCCGCGCAGGAGCCGCTCACGCTGGACGCGGCGATCCGGACGGCGCTCGCGGGCAACCTGGATCTGCAGGCCGCCCGCGCCGCCGTCCAGGCATCGACCGCGAACGTCGACGCCGCGCGCGCGGGCTTTCTGCCGCGGCTGTCGGTGTCGCAGTCGTGGCAGCGCGGCGACGTGCCCGGGTTCGTCTTCGGCTCGCTGCTGTCGTCGCGGACGTTCACGGCCGCCGACTTCGCGGTCGACGCGCTCAATCACCCGTCTCCGCTCGACTTCTTCCATACCTCGGTGAGCGCCGAGCAGGTGATCTTCGACGGCCGCGTCTCGGCGGGCGCAAGGGCGGCCGACGAGCAGCGCCGGATGGCGGAAGCGGATGCCGCCGAGGCGGCCGCCGGCGTGGCGCTGACGGTCACCCGCACCTACGGCCGCATCGTCGCCGCCGAGGCGGCGGGCCGCGCGGCCGACGCGGCCGTCGCGGCAGCGCGCGAGGACAGGCAGCACGCCGAGGCGCGCCGCGACGCCGGGACGGCGACCGACGCGGACGTCTTGAGCCTGTCGGTGCATCTGGCGTCGATGGAGCAGCAGGCCATTCAGGCCCGCGGCGACGCGGAGATTGCGCGCGCCGAGCTGAACCGCCTGATGGGCCAGCCGGTCGATCGCCCCTTTGCCGTCATCGAGCCCCCGCTCGCGGCGGAGGAGGCCGACGCGCCACTGTCCGATCTGCTGGCCGAGGCGGACAACGCGCGGCCCGAGCTCGCTCGCGCGAAGGCAGCCGAGGCCGTGGCGGCGAGCGAGCGCGCGATCGCCAGGGCATCGCTGCTGCCGACCGCCGGGGTGCAGGCGGGCTACGAGATCAATGGGACGGCGTTCGACCACCAGGCCTCGGGCTGGCTCGTCGGTGGGGAAGTGCGGTGGACGCTGTCGGCCGGCGGCGCCGAGACGGCGCGATTGAAGGCTGCCACGGACGCGGCGACCGCGGCGCGAGCCCGCGCCGCCGACGCGCGCGCGGCCGTGCAGGTCGACGTCGTCACCGCCCTGAGCGGACTGCAGACGGCGCGGGCGCGCGAGGCCGTGGCGCGCGCCGCGGTGGCGCAGGCCGAGGAGAGCCAGCGCATCATCCGCGACCGGTTCGACGCCGGGTTGGCCCCGGTCGAGGACCTGCTGCGCGCCTCGACGGCGGTCGTGGACGCCGAGGCGCGCCGCGTCGGCGCCGTCGTGGATGGCAGCGTATCGGCGGCGGCGCTGAGGCGCGCGCTCGGACGCAATCCCTGAATCAGCGAGGAGTCAGCGACGTGAGAGTGATGAAGCTCGTTGCGCTCGTTCCGTTCGCGGCGATGGTCGCCGCCTGTGCGCCGTCTGCTGCGACGGAGACGACGGCGGCTCCCGCCGACGTGTCGGTGGATCTCGTTCGCGCCACGCTGGAGCCCGTGCCCGCCTACTTCGAGGCCGGAGGGGTGGTTCGAGCCCGTTTGACGGCGTCCCTCTCGAGCCGCGTCCTCGCACCGGTCCTCGATGTCGCGGTCGCGCCCGGCGATCGGGTTCGCCGGGGTGAGGTGCTGGTGAGGCTCGATGCCCGCGAGCTGGACGCCAACCGGCGACGCGCTGCGGCGGCGCTGGCTGCGGCGGAGCAGGCCGTCGCCGCCGCGGACGCGGGCCGCGACATGGCCCAGGCATCGCTCGACCTCGCGAACGCGAGCTACGCCCGGATCGCGGGGCTGCGCGACCGGCGATCGGCGACGCCCCAGGAGTTCGATCGGGCCGCCGCCGACCGCCGCGGCGCGGAGGCGCAGCAGGCGGCGGCCGCGGCGAGGGCGGCCGAGGCGGCTGCCGGCCTCGACGCCGCACGCGCGGCCGCGGACGCGGCTCGCGTGACGGCGTCCTACGCCGAGCTGACCGCGCCGTTCGACGGCGTCGTGGCGAGCCGGACCGTGGATCCCGGCACGATCGCGTCGCCCGGCGTGCCGCTCCTCGTCGTCGAGGACGCGGGCTCGCCGCGGCTGGAGGTTCGCGTGGACGAGGCGCGTGCCGGCCTCGTCTCCGACGGCGGTCGGGCCGAGGTGAGCGTCGACCGCGACGATGAGGGAGAGGCGGCGGCCTGGACCGATCAGCGCGTTGTCGAAGTCGCGCGGATCGACCCGGCGTCGCACAGCTTCCTGGTGAAGATCGATCTCGGCGGCGGTCCGCCGGTTCCGTCCGGCTCGTTCGGGCGCGCCCGGTTCGCGGGCCCCTCACGATCCGTGCTGACGGCGCCCGAGTCGGTGCTCGTGCGGCGCGGCCAGCTGGCCTTCGTCTTCGTGGTCGCTGGCGGAGTCGCGAGGCTCCAGCCTGTCGACGCCGGGCCCGTGGTCGGCCACCGGGTCGAACTGCTGGCCGGCGTGCGGGACGGCGACACGCTCGTCGCCGGGCCCCCGCCGGCGCTTTCCGACGGGGCGCGCGTCCGGCCGGCCGCGCAGGGAGGCGCCCGATGAGCCGCTCGCACGGCATCGCGGGCCGCCTCGCGGCCGCCTTCGTGCACTCGAAGCTCACGCCGCTCGTCATCGTGGCGTCCCTGCTGCTCGGCGTGTACGCCGTCGTGGCCCTGCCGCGCGAGGAGGAGCCGCAGATCGTCGTGCCGATGGTCGACGTCTCGGTCGCGTGGCCCGGCGCGTCGTCGTCGGAGATCGAGCAGCGCGTGACGCGGCCGATCGAGCAGCGCCTCTGGGAGATTCCCGGCGTCGAGTACGTCTACTCCACGTCGTCTGCGGGGCACTCGATGGTGATCGTCCGCTTCCTCGTCGGCCAGGACGAGGAGCGCGCGCTCGTGAGGCTCAAGGACAAGCTGTCGTCCTCTCCGGATCTGCTGCCCCCCGGCGCGAGCGCGCCGCTCGTGCAGCCCCGCTCGATCGACGATGTGCCGGTGATGGCGCTGACGCTGTGGGGGCAGCACTACGACGCCGTGATGCTGCGCGGCATCGCCGTCCAGCTGCGCGAGGCGCTCGCGGATATTCCGAACGTCTCCGAGATCACGGTGGCGGGCGGCGACACGCGCCAGGTGACGGTCGAGCTCGACCCGCCGGCGCTGGCGGCACGCGCGCTGGACCCGGCCGGCGTCTGGCAGTCGCTGGCCGCCGCGAACGCGCGCACGCGATCGAGCGGCGTCGTCCAGGCGAACCTGCAGCGCGGCGTCGAGGTCGGCGAGTGGCCGGCCACGGTGGCGCGGCTTCGCGACGTGGTGGTCGGCGAATCGGGGGGCGCGCCCGTCCGGCTGAGTGACGTCGCCTCGGTGCGGGATGGAGGCGCGGAGCCCCGGGCCTACGTGATGCAGCATCCGCGCCGCGGCGAGGCATATCCGGCGGTCACGCTCTCGATCGCCAAGCGCGCGGGAACCAATGCCATCGATCTCACCAAGGCCGTCCAGCGCAAGGTGGACTCGGTTCGTGGCTACCTGCTGCCCGACGACCTCCAGGTGTCGGTGACGCGCAACTACGGCGAGACGGCAGAGCAGAAGTCGAACGAGCTGCTCTGGCACATGCTCATTGCCGTCCTGTCGGTCTCCGCGCTCGTCTGGCTGGTGCTCGGGCGTCGCGAATCGGCCGTCGTGCTGACCGCCATTCCGGTCACGCTGGCGCTCACGCTGTTCGTCTTCTACCTGTACGGGTACACCCTCAATCGGATCACGCTCTTCGCGCTCATCTTCTCCATCGGCATCCTCGTGGACGATGCCATCGTCGTGGTGGAGAACATCGTGCGGCACGCCAGGATGTCGCGGGGCGACCAGGGGCTGGCGGCCATCGCCGTCCGCGCGGTGGACGAAGTGGGGAATCCGACGATTCTCGCCACGCTCACCGTCGTGGCGGCGATCATCCCGATGGCGTTCGTCGGCGGTCTGATGGGCCCGTACATGCGGCCGATTCCGGTCGGCGCCTCCGCGGCCATGGTGTTCTCGCTGGTCGTGGCGTTCGTCGTGACGCCGTGGGCCGCGGTCCGGCTCCTGCGACACGGGGGGGACCACGCGGACGAGCGCGAGGATCGGCTGACGCGGCTGTACCGGGCCGTGATGTCGCGGCTCATCGCGCAGCCCGGCCTCCGGTGGGCGTTCCTGAGCGGCGTGGCGGTGCTGCTCGTCGGCGCCGTGCTGTTCGTGCCCCTCGGCCTCGTCACCGTGAAGATGCTGCCGTTCGACAACAAGAGCGAGCTGCAGGTCGTCGTCCGGACGCCCGAGGGCACGCCGCTCGAGACGACGGCGAGCGTGGCGTCGGCGCTGGCCGATCGGGCGCTGGCGGATCCGGCCGTGGCGAGCGTGCAGAGCTACACCGGGGTGCCCGCGCCCTACACGTTCAACGGCCTCGTCCGGCACTACTTCCTGCGCCGCGAGCCCAACCAGGCGGATCTCCAGGTCGTGCTCACCGGCAAGGAGGAGCGCTCCGAGCAGAGCCATGCGATTGCGGGACGCCTGCGCACCGCCCTCGAACCGGACGCCGCTCGCCTGGGCGCGATGATTCAGGTGGTGGAGGTGCCGCCGGGGCCGCCGGTGCTGCAGACCCTGGTCGCCGAGGTGTACGGTCCCGATCCGGCGCGCCGGCTCGGAGATCGCCAGGACCGTACGCGACCAGTTCCAGAAGACGGACGGGGTCGTGGACGTCGACTGGTACGTCGAATCGCCGCACGAGACGTGGCGGCTGACCGTGGACGACGAGAAGGCCGCGGCGGCGGGCGTGCCGGCGGCGGCCGTGGCGGCCGTGGCCCGTCTGGCCGGCGACGGACAGGCGGCGGGCCTGCTGCACGACCCGCGCGCCCGCGAGGACGTGCCGGTCGTGCTGAGGCTGCCGCGTGAAGATCGCGGGTCGCTCGACGGCCTCGCGTCCGTGCGTGTCGGCGCGAAGTCGGTGGCCATCGGCGAGCTGACCACCCGATCGCTGGTCGAGGAGCCGCCGAGCCTCTATCACAAGAACCTGCAGCCGGTGACCTACGTCACGGGCGACGTCGCCGGGTCGATCGCCAGTCCCGTCTACGCGATCCTGCAGATGAACCGGGCCCTCGGCCGGGTGAGCCTGCCCGAGGGCTACCGCTTCGAGATCTTCAACGCGCACCAGCCGTCCGATCCGACGAAGTACGCGATGAAGTGGGATGGCGAGTGGCAGATCACCTACGAGGTGTTCCGCGATCTGGGCATCGCGTTCGCGGCCGTGCTGGTGCTCATCTACATCCTGGTCGTGGGCTGGTTCCAGTCGTTCGTGACGCCCCTGACGATCATGCTGGCGATCCCGTTCTCGCTCATCGGGATCCTGCCGGCGCACGCGGCGCTCGGCGCGTTCTTCACCGCCACCTCGATGATCGGCTTCATCGCCGGCGCCGGCATCGTGGTGCGCAACTCGATCATCCTGGTGGACTTCATCGAGCTGCGCGTGCGCGACGGGATGTCGCTCGAGGACGCCGTGGTGGACGCTGGCGCCGTGCGCTTCCGCCCGATGGCGCTGACGGCGGCCGCGGTGGTGGCTGGGTCGGCCGTGATCCTGTTCGATCCGATCTTCCAGGGGCTGGCGATTTCGCTGATGGCGGGAGAGGTCGCCTCGCTCCTGCTCTCGCGGATGACGGTGCCGGTCACCTACTACATGACGCGGCGGCTTCGTCCGGCGCCGGCGGCCGCGTGATGGGGGAGGGTGTCGTGAGCGAACAGCCGAAGGCGATCATCGCTGCCGTGGACTTCGGGGAGGCATCGGCCGCGGCCGTCCGTGCGGCGGGCTACGTGGCCGGACGGCTGGGCGCGCCGCTTCGCCTGGTGCACGCGGAGACGATCGAGGCGCCCCCGTATTTCACCGCCGATCAGATCGAGGCGCTGGAGGCCCAGCGCCGGAACGCTCGCGCGCAGGCGGAGCGCTACCTGGCCGCGTTCGGGCGCCGCCAGACGGCAAGTCCGTTCGAGGCGGTCATCTCGGGCTATTCGCCCGTGGAGGCGATCCTCCGAGAGGCCGATCGCGCCAGCCTCGTCGTGATGGGCACCCACGGTCGCCGCGGGCCGGCGCGGTGGTGGCTCGGATCGGTGGCCGAGCGCGTGCTGCGGGAGATCCGCTGCTCGCTGCTCGTCGTGCGCGCGGGCGAGGCGGTCGACAGCCTGGCGGCGCACGTCGCGGTGCACGCCTCGAGGGGGGCTGCCGGCGACGCCGCGCTCGCGTGGGCGCGAGCGCTCGCGGCGGGTGGCGGCGAGGTGGTCGATCGGCGGGCGGCGCCGGGCGCCGCGGCCGCGGCCACGCTGCAGGTCGTGGCCGTGCCGGAGCCGCGCGACGCGCGGTGGCTGTCGGAGGAAGGGGAGCCGCGGCTGCGCCAAAGCACGGTTCCGATCGCGTTCATTCCGGAATCAGGAGGTCTGTCATGACCGTCGAACGGGCGCTGCGTCTCATTGCCGGTGTGTTCGTGTTCGCCAGCGTGCTCGCGGGACTGTTCGTGCACCCGTATTTCCTGTTCTTCACGGCGTTCGTGGGCCTGAATCTCGTGCAGTCGGCGTTCACCGACCGCTGCCCGATGAAGTCGATCCTCAAGGGGGCCGGCCTGAAGGAGTGAAGGCGGCCGCCGGCCGTCGGGCGTGTGATAATATGCAGGTTTCGTCCGACCTCGTAGAGGGCCCATAGCTCAGTTGGATAGAGCGTCTGGCTACGAACCAGGAGGTCGCAGGTTCGAGTCCTGCTGGGCCCGCCACTCGTGGCTCCCCTGAATCGACGGGCGAGTTCCAGACTACCCCGTGAGCCCCGCCAACCCGTTCGACCAATCTCACTTTGAACGGCTGATGCGCGCGGCTCTGGACGAGGCGCGGCGCGCGGCCGGGACCGGTGAAGTGCCCGTCGGTGCCGTCGTCGCCATCGAAGGCGAGATCGTCGGGCGAGGCTTCAATCAGCCAATCAGCCGACACGACCCGACGGCGCACGCCGAAGTGATTGCGCTGCGCGACGCGGCCTCACACATCGGCAACTATCGCCTGACGGGCGCGACGCTCTGCGTCACCATCGAGCCCTGTCTGATGTGCGTCGGTGCAATGATCCACGCGCGGATCGGCACGCTCGTCTATGGCGCGGCAGAGCCCAAGTCGGGCGCCGTCGTGTCCACCGTGCGCGCGGGGGAACTGCCAGGGCTGAACCACCGCTTCGAAGCGATCGGCGGCGTGCTCGAGGACGAGTGCCGCGCGCTCGTGCGGGCCTTCTTCAAGAGCCGGCGGTAAGGCTCCCGGCTCCGGGCTTCCGTCTGCGGCCGCCATGAAAAACCGACGCCCCGCCGGTTTTCCGCAATCCATCCCAGGCGCCGAATCTCTGCCGTTCCGGGTCATCGCATAAGTCACTGAGCCAGCAGGGCTTTCATTTCCTCCCATCGAGCCGATTCTCTGGTGCGGCCGTCACTGCCGGCGGCGCGTTTGCATCTCTACAACAGGGGATTTGGTTGCACTCGAACTTGTAAGGAGCTTCCCATGTTTCGCAGACTCGCGTTTCTCACCGCCGCCGCCGTCGCGGCCGCGACGATGATCGCCGCCGCCCAGGGCCGGGGACCGCAGCCTGGCCCGCAATCGCCGGAGCAACAGCAGCAGGCGCAGCAGCAACAGCAGCAGACGCAACAGCAGCAGACGCAACAGCAGCAGCTGCAACTGCAGCAGCAGCAAATGGCCCAGATGCAGCAGATGATGCAGCGGATGGACCAGGTCGCCACGCGCACGCAGCAGCTGTCGCAGACGATGACGCAGCAGATGGATCGGCTGCAGACGCAGGACCGCGATCGCGTGCGCCTGCTGCAGCAGCTCTGTGACGCCGTGAACGCCCAGGCTCGCGACACCAGGCGATCGATGGACCAAATCCACCTGATGCTGCAGGACCAGACGCTCACGCAGGATCGGGACACGCAGCGCGACATGGATCGCCTGCGCGATCGGCTCAACGCAGTCACCGATGGTCTGCAGGACATGGCGACGACCATGGAGCAGATGCACGAGCGCATCCAGACCCGCACCACCAGCACCAGCGGACTGTGACATGACCTCCCTGGTGCACGGACGGCGGCGCCTTTGGGTGCGGCGCCTGACTGCCGGCCTGACGATGGTCGTCGGGCTGGCGGCGGCGCCGCCCGTCCGTGCTCAGGCGGTCGGCTACACGCTGTCCGTCTATGGCGCGCACGGCACCTATCCCGTCACCGCCACCACGACGACGAGCGCGTACGTCTTCAACAGCGTGGACGTCACGACCGGTCCCGTGCGGACGACGTTCGCCGTTCCATTCGTCCATCAGCGGACCCTTTCGACAGGCGCGGCGATCGATCCACTGACAGGCGGCCTGCTCGACGTCGAGAGTCACGCGACCGGCTTCGGCGATCCGCTGATTCGCGTCGACCTTCGTGTGCTGAACGATCGTCCGCGCGGGCTGCAGATCGGGGTTGCCGGCTCGGTCAAGCTGCCCGTCGTCGACGCCGCCAGCGGGCTCGGGACCGGCAAGGCCGACGTGGGCATCGGCGGGTCGCTGTTCAAGGCGGCGGGCGGGACGTCGGTCTTCGCCGATCTGCTCTTCTGGAAGTACGGCGATCCCGAGGGCGTCGCGTTCCAGGATTCGCTCTCGTACAGCGTCGGGGTGGGGCGGATGATCGGCCGCGGTCGCTGGTCCGCGATGCTCGCGCTCGCGGGGTTCTCGCGCGGGATCGACAGCGGCGCGGCGCCGCTGCAGCTGAACGCCTCGGTGCTCGCGCTGGCCAGCCGCCATCAGAGCCTCGCCCTGACCGCCGGCGTGGGGCTGAACGACGCGTCGGGCGACTTCTCCCTCGGCGCGAGCTGGCGGGTCACACGGTAGCCATCGAAGCTCCGGGTCCTGGGCCCTGTATAATTAGGGGTCCGTCGATTGCAGGCCAGCCTTGCGGAGAGGTACCGAAGTGGTCGTAACGGGGGCGCCTCGAAAGCGTCTTGTCGGGTAACCGGCACGTGGGTTCGAATCCCACCCTCTCCGCCACACTTAAAGCCAAAACAAGCCCGAGGTGCCGAGCGTTCAGGACGCGGTGGAGAAGTTCATCGCCGATGCCGACGCGCGGCATCTCGCGCCCGAGACCGTCCGGAAGTACAAGAACCTCCTCGAGCGCCGCTTCGTGCCCTGGTGCGAGTCCAAGGGCTATCGCCTGCTGAAGCAGGTGGACGTCGGCGCCGTGCGCGAGTTCCGCGAGACGTGGGACGACAGCGCCGCTTATGTGAGCAAGAATCTGAAGCGGATGCGCGCCTTCTTCCGATTCTGCGAGCAGGCCAGGTGGGTCGATCGGAATCCCGCCGCGAGCGTGAAGGCACCGAAGGTCAAGCGGACGCCAACGCTGCCGTTCTCAGCGGAAGAGATGAAGCGGATTCTCGACGCGTGCAATCAATATCCGGGCAACGCCGATCGCATGAAGGCCTTCGTGCTCACCATGCGGCACTCGGGCCTGCGGATCGGCGACACCATCGCGCTGAAACGGGACCGGATCAAGGGCAACAAGCTGTTCCTCTACACGCAGAAGACCGGCACGCCCGTGTACGTCCCCCTGCCGCCGGCGACCGTCGTTGCACTCAAGCGCCTGGAGGCGGACGGCGACTACTTCTTCACCAGTGGACGGGCGAAGCCCCAGACCGCACGCGCGAACTGGTCACGCTATCTCGACACGGTGTTCGCGACCGCGAAGGTCGTTGGCGCGCACTCGCACCGGTTCCGCGACACGTTTGCCGTGTCGCTCCTGGAAGCCGGCGTGTCGATCGAAAACGTCTCAGTGCTCCTCGGCCACTCATCGGTCCGCGTCACGGAGCGGCACTACAAGCCGTGGGTGCAAACCCTCCAGAAGAAGCTCGAAGAGGAAGTCCGGAAGGCGTGGAGCTGACGTGAGCGACCCGCGCCCGACCGTCGTCATCCTGGCGGGCCCGAACGGTGCGGGAAAGACGACCTTGGCGAGCCGCTCCTTCGCACCCTGGATACGAGAGCTCCGAGCATCCGGATACAGGGTTCATCTCTTCTTCCTCTGGCTGGCGTCGCCGAATTTGGCGGTTCAGCGCGTCGCCGATCGGGTTCGTTTGGGCGGCCATGATGTTCCGGCCGGCACGATCCGGCGGCGATACCGCTCGGGCCTCAGGAACTTGCTCAGTCTCTACCAGCCGATCGTGACGACTTGGTCCGTGTACGACTGCTCTGGCCTAAAGGCGAAGCTGGTTGCGGAGAGCCTGGAATCTGCTCCTGTCACGGTCTACGATAGGGAAATCTGGGCAGCCGTCCTGCGGCAAGGAAGCGAATGAAGACTCAAACGCAACGAGACGTCGATCGCATTCTGACGGAGCACCGGAGAGTGGTTGATCGGGCCCTCGATCGAGGCATCCGAAAGGCAATCCTGCGGCACAAGAAAGACCAGTTCCCCGTCGTGATCGAGCGCGACGGCAAGATCCAGTGGGTCGAGCCAGAGGACCTCAGCGACTAGCCTCCCGAAGGTGGCGCACGAATCTACCCACAGCACTCTCAAGACATTTCTGGCGGATCCTGCCCGTCCCGCCGACACTCTCTGCTATCACGAGTTGCAGGGGTTTCTCTTCGCTGTCTCCAGCGCGCCCGAGTTGATCCGGCCATCCGAATGGATGCCGGTCATATTCGCCGACAAGGAAGCCGGCTACGCGGACCTCGACGAGGCACGTCTCGTGCTCGGCGAGCTCATGGCCCTGTACAACGCGATCAACGCCTTGGTGTTCGCCGACGCTGCAACCCTGCCGGCCGATTGCGCGTTCCGCGACGACATCCTGGCGAACCTGGACGCTGACGCACCCATATCCCAGTGGTCCCGCGGCTTCGTGCTGGGTCACCAGTGGCTGGAAGAACTCTGGGATGAATACCTGCCAGAGGCGCTGGACGAACAGTTTTCAGCCGCGCTCATGGTGTTGAGCTGCTTCGCTTCCCGCAAGATGGCAGAGGCGTTCCGGGAGGATGCCGCCACCGACGAGACCCTCGAAGCCTTCGCTGCCAAGATTCGCGAACTGGTTCCAGAACGCCGTCGGCGAGTACGCGCGCTTTGGCCGGACGATCGCCCGCGTGTTGGCGGAGGAGTCCGAAGATGAGCGGACCCCGCTCCGCGTGGTCAAGACCGGGCGGAACGAATCCCTGCCCGTGCGGAAGCGGCCGCAAGTACAAGAAGTGTTGCGGAGCCAAGGTCGGCTGACGCAACGAGTTCTTCGGCTCACGGTCCAACTCCGAGACGATACCATCGAAAGTGCTCGAAGATCTGAACTCGTTCTTCATCTTCAATCAATATCCGGCGGTTCTCTCTCGCAATCATCCCGATCACATCGGCGTCCGGATCGTTGAAGCGGTCAAGCACGCCGGCTACGGTGTCACGGAGCGATTTGTCCAGGAACTGTCGCCCATCAGCGCCGAGCAGCCACGCGCAGGTGTACTCATAGGGCACGCCCTCGCCTTGATGCTCCACACCGTATCGGCGTTCGTCGTCCTCCAGGTAGTGCCGAAGGCAGTGAAAGACGCCGGTCAAATCTTTGGGCTGCTTCCTGTCGCTGAAGGCGACCAGCTTGAGCAGGGTGTAGAGGGGCAGAGGCGCAAGTGGAACAGTAGGACCGCCCTCGATCTTCGTCGGGACGGCATGCCGTACGACTCGGCCGAGACCCGCCATGTTGAACACGAAGCCTTCTCCGAGCTGGAGACGCCCATCCGGTGCGAGTGAGTCGCTGAACGGAAGAAGATCGACGAGGCCTCCTGAAGAGTGCTGCATCCGGTGAGGCAGAGGGGTGCGGGTGAAGCCGAAGCCTGCAAGTCGGTCCTTCAGGGTCTCGAAATCGGCGAGACTCTGAACAACGACCGCAACGTCCGCGTCGTTGGTCATCTGCGCAGGGCGAGCGTCCAGGAGCAGTTCTGGAACAAGGGCGCCGACGATTCCGAATGGAATACCGAGCTCGCGCAGGCCGCGCTCCAAATCCGTGACGGCCGGAAGCAAGCCGGGCTCAATGCGTGGCATGGTCGAGCACCTTCGGTAACAGGAGTTCGGCCGCTTCGAGCGCCTGACCCGTGCCCCGGTATCGCAGCTCGGCGTAGGCCAGCAGAATCGGGCGCTACGGGGAATGCGCCGTTGGCCGTCTCGGGGATTGCAAGCGGGCCCGGAGGTTCGATGATCAACAGATTGCCGCCGCGGACGGCGGGTTGAGCGACCAGAGCTTTCTGGGTTTCTCGATCCTCGAATGCGGGAATTGGGGCGTAGACCTCCGTCTCCTCTGCCCGGAAGAAGTGCGTGCGGAGCTCTGCCGCGTCAGCCCCGGTGAGTGCCCACGGCTGCGCGCGCGCGCCGAGGACGGTTTGCAGCCGCGTCCAGATTTCCTGCTTTTCTCCAGCGCGAACTTGGAAGCGGCGTTCCGTCAACTTCGGACGAAGTCCCTCGACATAGGCCTGGAGCCAGAGGGCCACGAGCGCCTGGTGGTCCGCGATTCGTCGTCCATCCTTCCCGTCGAGCAGGATCCGCGGGCGGCAAGGTCGTTCATGCATGCGGTCAGCGTGCCCAGGGCGACGCCCGCGTGGTCTGCCAACGTGCGGTAGGGGGCATTCGTCAGGGTGGGCTGGACCAGGATCGCCATGACCGTCTTAATCCAGCCCTTGTGCGGGCGGCCGGGGTTACGCATCGTTTGCTTGGGTGGCTGTCGTCCCTCCACGTGAACGAAGTGACCAGGCGCGTCGAGGTGTGCGTTGCCCGCGAGGTCGAGGTAGTCGATTTCTGCGCGTTCGAGGACGGCGGCCTGTTGACGTCGGATGTGGGGCGCCAGAAGCAGGAGCTTGTCGCCTGCGTGTTCGGCCGGCAAGTCCGCTCTGCGCCGTTTGAGCTGTTCGACGATGACTCCGACGTCTTGATGACGGAGGTGACGCTTCTCCTTGACCAGGTAGTGAAGCGGGCCGCCCGGGGTTTCCCAGGTGACGATACCGTCGAAGTGGGCCAGGACCTTCTGCGGCACACGCAGCTTCGCCTTTGGCAGCCACTTCTGGAGGGCCAGCCGGTACAGGTCCAGGTCGGGAGCAATTTCAGGCCGAGCCATGTTCAGAATACTACCATGTTCATTAATAATGAACAACACTAATATTTGAACACATGCCATCCTTCAGAGCACATTCCAGCTCGAGAGGTCGCCGTCGAGGATGAGCCTGGCCCGGTGCTCGCCGGCGTCAACGCTCTGCGCTGCGCTTCGACCCGACAGGCGGGCTTCGGCGTTGACCCCGGCTCCGCGCCGGACGCTCAGGCCCTTATCGACGGCGCGGGTCTGGCTCTGCTCCGCCTCCAGTGGCTACCCCCATTCGACGTCCGGCGACCCTCACACTGCAGGGTCGCGCGGCCCGAGGGTGACGCGGCTGGTTTGACCCGCCGCGTCAGCGATGCGTCGGAAGCCGCGCGGCGTCAGTGAAGCGCTGCTTCGCAGCGGCTGTAGGGTGACACGTCACCCCCTGCGGGGTTACTCGCGGGTAACGCGGCGGAATCTCCTGTCAACTCATAGAAGGCGTGAAAGTTCAGCCGCGAAAGCGAAAGGTGCGGTTCCTCTGGAGGACTCTCAGAGGACTCGCGGCGAACTCGATGATTCCAGAGCCCTTGGCCACGACACCGATGACGCTTCCGAGGTGACGCGACTTTCGCCATGCCCGAGCCGGGCAGCGTGGTGCATGTCGTCACGAGGCATACGCGAGGTGTTCTGGACGCAGGTCCGTCAGCAGGTTCCAGTGTTCGGCCATCGGCGGTCGACGCGTGCGCAGCCAGCGCCGTTCTGCCTGCGTCATCGACTCGCGGCAGAGCGTATCTTCGCGCACGAGTCGCGAGGGCTCGAGCCGTGCCTCAACCTGGCTCAGAGCTTTCACCGCCAGCTCATCTTGGTGGCGATCCGCGACGGCTCTGGCGAGTGCGACCACGAACCCAAGCCGGTTCTGCAGGTCGTGCAGCTTGGCCTGCGGGAGCAGCCATTCCCAGTTCAGATCTGGATGCTGCCAGACCACCCAAGGCAACCCCTCGGCCAGCCGCACCTCCAGGTCCGAAGCACTGAGTGCGGTCAGCAGCAACTGGGCCGGATTGGTGCGGCGCCCCGACTTGAGGTACGCGAATCCTGGATAGCCAAGCGCAGCCAGGGCCTTTGCGAGGTCGTCCGGGTCCGGAGTCTTGACCGTCAATCGGGACTCAACAGGCAGGGCAGTCGCGGGCACGTCGAATTCCCGCTGGGCCTTTCGCGCCAGAGGATGGGACAGAGGCCGCCGGCCGCTCTCGAGCAGGGAGAAATACGTCTGGGACACCCCCAGGCGTCTCGCCGCCTGAGCCTGAGTCCAGCCCTTCCTCCGCCGTCCTTCGCGTAGCCAGGAATCACTCATCTTGATGTGGTCGTCAAGGATATTACATCACGATGTAATAGCCAGACGGCCTTTCGGCTCCGGCGCTCCGGCCGACACCGTCTCTGCTACCATCCACCCTGATGGCGGCCCCAGTTGATCCCGTGCGCCGAGCCCTGCTGTCGCGCGATACCGACGCGGACATCGAGGCCCGACAGAATCGAGACCTGGCGCCGGATGTCATCGATCGAGAAAGCGGAGTTGATCAACAATGCCAGTCGGGCCGTTCGCGACCTGGCCATCGCCGGCCTGCGGGAGCGCTATCCGCAGGCGTCCGAACGCGAGCTGGTGGCCCGCTACGCGGCCGTGACCCTGGGCAGAGAACTGGCCCGCCGCGCATATCCCGAACTGGATCGTCTCGAGCCCTGACCCGCCCGGCACCCTTCAGCGAGCCGGCCGCAAAGGGTCACTTCTGACCCTTTGAGCTGACCCTCGGGTTCAGAACTGACCCTTTCGAGCAGGCTCTCGGACGAAATCCTTAGCATTCTGCGAATTCGTGGGTTGTCCCGCCTTTTGCCATAGCTGGCCGCGAGGCAATCCCGATGCTCACACCTGAAGCGACCTTCGAGCGGCACTACTCGGTCGACGAGCTGGCCGAGCTCTGGGGGATGAGCGGCGACTTCGTCCGTCGCCTCTTCCTCCACGAGCCCGGCGTCGTCATCTTCCACCACCATCGACCGGGCCGGCGGGTCTATGCGAGCAAGAACCTGGAGCGGATGCGGGCGTTCTTCCGGTTCTGCGAGCAGGCCAGGTGGGTCGATCGCGATCCCGCCGCGAGCGTGAAGGCGCCGAAGGTCAAGCGCACGCCGACGCTGCCGTTCTCCGCCGAGGAGATGAAGCGGATTCTCGACGCGTGCGACCAGTATCCCGGCAATGCCGATCGCATGAAGGCCTTCGTGCTCACCATGCGCCACTCGGGGCTGCGCATCGGCGACACCATCGCGCTGAAGGAGCAGATGCGTGTGATCGCCGTCGAGGAGCGCGATCACGTGTCCGGCCGTTTGCTCTGCGAGATCTGGGAAGTCACGGCTGACGAGTGGCGGGCGAGACGTCAGGCGGCGGCGTCCAGGAGGGGTTCTGCATGATCATCCAGGTGTTCGTGCAGAACGAAGCCGGCTCGCGGCTGAAGAACACTCATGACGAGAAGACTTTTGTCTACAAAGAGCGCCGACTCGTCTCGCACGCCTGTCTTCCCGTACGGCTTTGTCACCGACGCCGACGCCGGCGATGGATGCAACGTCGACTACTTCGTTATCACGGCCCGAGGAGATCACCGACGCCGTGGAGCGCGCACTTGTCGAACACGTGCAGCAATGCTTCAGCCACGCGGAGGGCAAGCGGATGAAGGTGGGTTGCTTCCTGAACGCCCGGGCTGCCGAAGCCCACATCGTTTCTCACGCCGAGACATAGCCCGATAGGAGTTGCATGCCAAGGAGCAGACCTTGGGCCCTTGTCGAGCGCTGAGGCGTCAGAGGCGGCCTTTCGGCTCCGGCGCTCCGGGCGACACCGCCTCTGCTACCATCGACCCTCATGGTGGCCCCAGTCGATCCCGTCCGCCGGGCGCTGTTGTCGCGCGATACCGACCCGGACATAGAGGCGCGGCAGATCGAGACCTGGCGCCGGATGTCGTCTATCGAAATCGCGGAGCTGGTTGCCGGCGCGAGCCGCGCTGTCCGGGACCTGGCGCTGGCCGGACTACGAGCGCGTCATCCTCAAGCGTCCGAACGCGAGCTGGTCGCCCGCTACGCGGCCCTCACGCTCGGCAGAGACCTGGCCCGGTGCGCGTATCCCGAGCTGGACCACCTCGACCCGTGACCAATCTCCTGGACGTCGTGGCGCGCGTGGTCGCGGCCCTCGACCACGCCGGTGTGCTTTACAGCGTCGGAGGCTCCCTGGCCAGCTCTGTCACAGGGGAGCCCCGAGCATCGCTTGACGCCGACATCCTCGTCGGCATGATGGACGCGCACGTGGGCCCCTTCCTGGCGGCCCTCGGTGATCGCTTCTACGCCGACCCCGACGCCCTGCGGCGCGCCGTCGCCAGTCGGACCTCCACCAATCTCATCGACCAGACCTCCGGCATCAAGGTGGACCTGTTCGTTGCCGGTTGTCCCGCTTTTTGCCATAGCCCGGCGGCGAGGCAATCCCCATGCTCACACCCGAAGCGGCCTTCGAGCGGCACTACTCGGTCGACGAACTGGCCGAGCTCTGGGGGATGAGCGGCGACTTCGTCCGCCGCCTCTTCCTCCACGAACCCGGCGTTGTCATCTTCCACCACCATCGGCCGGCACGAGCCCATCGCGACTACCGCCGCGGGGCTGGACTGAACGAGCGTGATCGGTGCGTCAGCGAGCTGCGATAGATCGCCTCACTCCGGATCGTCCCTCCCGGGGACGCCTGTCGGCGATTATCGATCCCCAGCGGTTCAAACAGGCCTCGCTAGCCTGACTTGCGCGGCGGACGCTTCAGCGGAGGTTTCGGCTGAGGCGGTCGGCCGCGAACGATGTGCAGCGGCTGACGCGGCGGGGAGGGACGTCGAGGCACTCTGACATTCTCGCACTACGAGCGGTTGACAGCCCCCGCCGACGGCCTCACCCTATGGCCCGGTGGATCTCGAACCGCTCGCCTCGTCCGAATGCGAGGAGGACGCCCCGATGAGCTGGTACCGCTACGTCGAGTGTTTTGTCGCTGGACTGTTCCTGGCGAACTTCGTTCCGCACTTCGTGCAAGGGATCAGCGGCGAGCGATTCCCGTCGCCCTTCGCGAAGCCGCCCGGTCAAGGGCTGTCGTCGCCGACTGTCAACGTCGTGTGGGGCCTCTTCAATCTCATCGTTGGCACCGTTCTATTTCGAGCCGGGCGGGCTTGGGGCGGTGGCACATGGGCGCTGGCGGTGTTCCTCGCCGGCATCGCGACCATCAGCATCCCATTGAGCGCGCACTTCGCCCACAAGGACAAGAAGTAACGTCAGAGTCGTCTCGCCTCAGGGCCGCTGTTGGCGTTTCCCGACGCCGCGCGGCGACGCCACAAGGGAACGAACCCGTAAACGCCTCCTTCGCGCATTAGGTATCGGGATTGGTATTGGAGACCGGAGAACGTCCCCATCGTCGCCATCGATGCTAGGCTGAAGGCATGTCGCATCCGTCGTGGAACGACCGCTACGCTTCGGAAGAGCCGCTGCCCTGGGACACCGGGAAGCCCGATCCGATGCTGGTCGAGTTCGTCGAGTCGCACGCGGTCGCGCCCGGACGCGCGCTGGAGGTCGGCTGCGGTACCGGCACCAACGCGATCTACCTGGCGCAGCATGGTTTCGAAGTCGTGGGTGTCGACATCTCGCCGCTCGCCGTCGACAAGGCGCGCGACAAGGCGCACGGGCAGTGCCGCTTCGAGACCATCGACTTCCTCAGCGAGGGGCCGCCAGGCGGGCCGTTCCAGTTCGTGTTCGACCGCGGCTGCTTTCATACGTTCGACGAGCCTCACGAGCGCACGCGGTTCGCGCAGCACGTCGCGGCCGGACTCGTCGACGGCGGCACGTGGCTGAGCCTGATCGGCAGCACCGAAGGTCCGCCGCGGGAATTCGGCCCTCCGCGACGGAGTGCGAGAGAGGTCATGGACGCGATCGAGCCGTTCTTGGAGATCCTGCAGTTTCGCTCCGGCGAATTCGGCGTCTGCGGGGAGCAGCTGAACGCCTGGGTCTGTCTGTCGCGCAAGCGCACCATTCCGGCACAACCGTCGACCCGTCGTTGATCCATCACATCGCGCTCGTCGGTCTGAGGTGGGGTCGATGGGAAGACGTCGGCGTCGATCGTTCTACGCCGTCGGCCTTCGCCCGGCAGCGAGGGCTGCACTCGATCCCGACGTGACCCCGTCGACGGGTGTCGGTGACGCCTGAACGTACGCACGGCACAGCAGGAGCGTGGCCAGCCCCATCATGTAGTGCGCGACGATGATGTGGCGCGGATAGTACACGGCGACCTGGTAGAAGAGGTGCGGGGCGAGATAGGCGGCCGGTGCCACGGCGATGAGCGCGAGCGGAACGTCGAGACGCCGGCGGAGCGCACAGATCGCCGTCATGCCGACCCAGCCGATCTGGAGGCCGTAGAACGCGGCAGGCACCAGGGACGTCGGGTCGTTCAGGCGGCGCCACGCGAACATCCCGCGCAGCTGGTCGACGACGGCGGCGCGGACGTGGGGATCCCAGAGCGCGGCGGCGACTCGCCCGGGCGGCAGCACGAGGTTCTGCGGGATGTCGGTGCTCGTCGTGAAGAAGACGAACTTGCCCCCGTAGTAGAGATTGTGCGCGAGCGGCAGCAGGAGGATGGCGCCGAACAGCGCCACCGCCTCGCCCAGGAGACGGCGATCGTGCCGCATCCTGAACAGGAACGCGCAGAAGACGACGAGGGCTCCCGGCAGCTGATTGGCGCGCGTGATGGCGCTGAGCGCGAGGAGTCCGGCCGCCGCCAGCGCCGGCAGCCGCGAGTCGGACACCGGCAAGAGCGGCACGGCCAGCAAGAGCATGATCCACGTCGGGTACTCGGACGCTCCCGCCTGCACGAACAGGGTCGCGCCGCCGCGGGAGAGCGACAGCATCAGCATGAGCACCCCGATGACCGTGCCCACCTGGAGCGACAGCCGCGAGCGCGGCAGACTCAGTCTCCGGAGACTCCAGAGGACAGCCAGGAGCAGGGCCGCCAGGGCGGTCACGACCAGGAGCAGATCGCCGTCGCCCAGAAGGAAGTGCTCCAGGAACCGGATGTACCGGAAGAGCGGCTGATAGTAGAAGACCGGCGCGCCTCCCAGAAGCGAGCGGTCCTCCAGGATCGAGCGCGCCAGCGACTCGTAGGTGAGCCAGTCGCTGCCGGCGCCGCGAAGTACCACGGCCTGCACCCCGCCGTACGCCTCGAACCACACGGCGAATGCCAGCGCGACCGATCCGAAGAACAGCGCGGCGGCGCTCTGGACGCTCCGGCGCTCGAGCGCCAGGGGAAGCCAGAGTACCGAGGACGACGAGGGCGGCAGACGTCTCGACGCGCAGAATCGCCGGCGCCAGGGCCACAAAGCACGCGGCCGGCACGAGCCAGCTCGTGTCCTCGAGGAGCAGGACCCCGTAGAACCAGGCGAGCGAGCCGAGCAGGACGCCAACGATCGCATCGGCCGCCCACCCGGCGGTTCTCCAGGGCCAGGTCGCCGCGGCCGAGGAGGGGAAGGTCACCGGGGCCGGCTGGCCGCGGTCGTCCTGAAACGCGACGTGCAAGGCCGCGTACGGGCCCCCATCCGGCTGTCCGACCAGCGACCCATCGTCGAACGTGTAGGTGACGAGCACGCGATGGCGTCCGGCCGGCACCTCGAGCGTCGCGTGCCCGGCGGCCGCGTACTGCGGCGGCAGGCGGACCGTACGGTCGCCGACGATGACGTTTCCTTCGCCGACGTACTCGATCGAGGCGATGCGCGCGCCGGGCGCGTCGAGCCATCCGGACCAGCGCGCGAGGAACGGCAGCCGGCTCCGCACGCGGTTGCCTTCGGCCGGCGGGATGTTGAACCGGTTGGAATTGAAGAACGTCAGGTTCCACGTGTCCGGATCGAAGTCGATCGCGGGATCGATCCGGGTGACGCCGAGCCGCTCGAATGGATTCTCGTACGACAGTTCGCATCCCCGGCCCACCGCGGCAGCCGGGATGCCGGACCGGTAGCAGGCAGGCAGGCCGCGGTAGTCGCCGGACCAGAAGAGGGCGACCTTCAGCGCGAGCGCCACTGTCGCGCCGAGATAGAGCCCACGGACGGTCCAGCCATCGGCCCCGCCCAGGAACACTCCGAATCGCTGCCGGAGTCCGCGGTGAAGCACCAGCGGGACGAGCGCGATGCCGAACAGGTATTCGGCAGGTCGGCTGAGCGGCACCCCGGAGAAGATCTCGTAGTTCGCTGCGGGGAACAGCAGAACCGCCGCGTAGATGCCGATGGCGAGGGCGCCGCGATGGGTGGTCTTCACGTCCGGATATGGACTGGGCCGGCTCGCGCGGGATTACGCTGGCTGCCTTCGCACTCGGCGCGATTGTAGCGCGGACGATGCGCCGATTCCGGAGGCGTCCGGCACGACCGGGCTGCCGAGAACGTCAGGCCCGGCGGGGCGGACGGCGCGAGGTTGACAATCCGTAACCTGATGGTTACTCTACTTCGTAACCATATGGTTACGGGATCCGCCCGCGACGACGTGCTCTTTCGCGCGATCGCCGATCCGACGCGGCGCGAAATCCTGCGTCTGCTGCGCGGAGGCGAGCGCAGCGTCGGCGACATCGCGTCGAACTTCAAACAGAGCCGGCCCGCCATCTCCAAGCACCTGCGTTTGCTGCGATCGGCGGGCCTGGTCGTCACCCGCGAGCGCGGCACGACCCGCCTCTGCGAGCTGAACGCAAGACCGCTCGCCGTCGTGGACGACTGGCTTCGCGACTACGAGAAGCTGTGGACGGCGTCCCTGCGCAACTTGAAGCGACACATCGAGGATCATTCATGACTCCCATACCGAGCACGTCCGACACCATCGTCCAGGAGGTGACCGTCAACGCGCCGGCCGCGCGCGTGTTCGAGGCCTTCACGAACCCGGCCGATCGCATGCAGTGGTGGAGCGGCGGTGGACGCTTTCACACGACCCGCGTGGACTCCGACCTGCGGCCGGGAGGCCGGTGGGAGATGGGCGGAACGCGCCAGGACGGACGGCCGTTCACCGTCAAGGGCGAGTACCGAACGGTGGAGCGTCCGACGCTGCTCGTCTTCACCTGGCTGCCCGACTGGCAGGGCGACGAGACCGAGTCGCTCGTCCGCGTCGAGTTCGCCGAGACGGCCGGGGTCACGCGTGTCCGCCTCACGCACTCGGGCCTGGTGACCGAGCCCTCGCGCACGAGCCACCGCGGATGGCCCCAGATCCTCGGCTTGCTCAGGACCTACGCGGAAGCGTCTTGAGCCGTGCAGTTCGCGACACCGGGTCAGTGCGCGGTCTGGTACGCCGTCGGCTCCGGCGCGGTCCCGTCGGCGGCGTACAACCTGGTCTGGCGCCTCGACCTCGAGGGTGATCTGGAGGTCGAGCGCATCCGGCAGTCGCTCGCCGCGATTGTCGCGCGGCACGAACCCCTTCGCACGACCTTCGTTCTCGAGCCGGACGGCCTGCTGCAGGTCGTGTCCGAGGCCGGTCCCGTCGCGCTCGAGGTGGTCGACCTCGCATCTCCGGATGCCCGCGTGGCCGGCCCCCTCGATGACGTCATCCGGAAGATCGGCGCCAGGCGGCTCGATCCCCACGGCGGCCCGCTGACACGGTTCACGCTTCTCCGTCTGGCTCGGCACACGCACGTGCTCCTGGTGGTGATGCACCACCTGGTTGCCGACGGCGTGTCGTGGTCGCGCTTCGCGCGCGAGTTCGCCACGATCCACGACGGCCGGACGCTGCCGCCCCTGCCGGCGTCGTATCGCGAGTTCGCCGCCTGGCAACGCTCGAGGCTCGATTCCGGCGAATGGACGAGCGCGCGCGACGAGTCCCGGCGCAGGCTGGCGCGCTCGCGCGAGATCACGAAGCGGCTCGGAACGCGGATGGCCGCGGCGAACGTCTCCAACCGACACGAGGTGTTCCGTGAGCGTATCCCGGGCGCCATCGCGTCCGGCGTGCGCGATGCGGCGGCCGCGTGCGGCGTCACGCCGTTCAGATTCCTCCTCTCCGCCTTTCTGCTGTGCATCGGACGATGCGTGGGAGAAACGGAGGTGGCCGTACGGACGACGGTCTCGGGCCGCGTGCGGCCAGACGTCGAGGACGCCATCGGCTTCTTCTCGAACGCCGTTCCGGTCCAGGCGACCCTGCAGCCGGACATGTGCGCGCGCGAGCTCGTGCGCCAGGTCCACGACGAGGTCTCGGGGGCGATTCGTCGCGGCGGCATTTCGGTCGATGCCGGAACGAAGGGAGAAGATGGCCGCTTCCCGACCTGCCCCCTCGGTATCGGCTTCACGAAACTCGCGTCGCCCCTCCGGCTGTCGGCCGCGGGACTCTCGATCACCGAACAGCGCGTGTTCCTGCCCTTCTCTCCGTATGCGCTCGGCGCCTACGTCCAGGACGTCGACGGCGAGACGCACGTCACGTACGTCGCCCACGACGCCTTTGCCGACCGGATCGCGATCCAGGGCCTGCACGACGCCTACGTCGGGGTGCTCGGCGCGCTCGCGGTGGATCCTGACCGCTCCCTGCGACAAGTCGTCGACTCGGCCGGTCTCGATGTGTCGGTCGTCGCCGGACCGACGCGCGACGTTCCGTCCCACACGACCCTGCACGGCCTGGTCGAGGCGCAGGCCGTACGGGATCCGGCGCACCTTGCCTGCGTGCAGGGTGCCGTCGAACTGACGTACGGCGAGCTCGATCGCGCGGCGGCGCGGATCGACGCGCGCCTCCGCCGGGCGGGCGTTCGCGCCGGCGACTTCGTCGGACTCTGCGCCGATCGATCGCCCGAGAGCCTCGCCGCCCTGCTCGGCATCCTGAAGGCGGGCGCGGCGTTCGTCGTGCTCGACCCGGCGTTTCCGCCTGAGCGCCGGGCGCTCATCGCGGTCGATGCCGGGGTGAAGGCCGCGATCGCGCAGGCGTCCTTCGTCGACGAATTGCGCGCGACCTGCCCCGTGCTCCCGCTGTCGCCGGCCTCGTTCGGCGACGACGCCGACGCGAATCCGGCGCACGAGCCGGTCGTGCCGACCCTCGCATACGCGGCCTACACCTCGGGATCGAGCGGCAAGCCCAAGGGCGTGCTCGGCACCCATGCCGGGGCCGCGAACTACCTGGCGTACGTCGCGGACACCTACGCGCTCGGGCCGTCTGACGTCGTTCTGCAGCTCCCGGCCTGGTCCTTCGACGCGTCGATTCGCGATCTGATCGGTCCGCTGACGACCGGTACCGTGGTGGTTCTGCCCGAGACGCACCAGACCGGCGATCCGGAGGCCCTCGTGCGACTGGCGCGCGAGCGGGGCGTCACGCGGCTCCTGAGCACGGTGCCGAGCGTTCTCGCAAGTCTTGCCGACGCCGGATGCCGTGCGGCGCCGCTCACGTGGATGCCACGGACGATCCTCGTGAGCGGAGAGCGCGTGTCCGGCGCGCTCGCCCGTCGAGTGCGCGAGGCGTTCGGCGCCGATGTGGAGCTGGTGAACCAGTACGGCCCCACGGAAGCGACGATGACGACGACGTACTGGCGCGTGACACCTCACTGGAATCACCTGGGAAGCGCGCCCGCGGGCACGCCGCTGCAGAACACCCGCGTCTACGTGCTCGACGAAAACGGGTCGCCGGTCCCGAGGGGACTCGCTGGCGAGGTCTACATCGGCGGGGCGGGCATCTCTCCCGGCTACCTCGGACGTCCCGACCTGACGGCCGAGCGCTTCCTGCCCGATCGATTCGCCGGTCGGGATGGCGCGCGCATGTACCGCACCGGCGACCGCGGGCGCCTCGTCGACGCCGAAGGCGTCCTCGAGTTCCTCGGCCGGCTCGATCGCCAGGTGAAGATCCGCGGCGTCCGCGTCGAACCCGGTGAAGTGGAACAGGCCCTTCGCTCGATGCCGGGCATCGTCGAGGCGGTCGTCACGGTGAGCGCGCGTGGGGATGAGAACGCGCTGGTGGCCTACGTCGTTCTCCGGCCGGGAGTCGAGGTCGACATGGCGCAGCTGACCGCCCGGCTGAAGGAGCAGCTGCCCGGGCCGTTCATTCCGCAGTGGATCCTGCCGCTCGAGAGCATTCCGCGAACCCGCAACGGGAAGGTCGACCACCAGCGGCTGCCCGCCGCCCCCGCCCGCGTCGACGCCGGCCCGCGCGGCGCCGCGCAGACACCCGCAGAGGCACGGGTCGCGGCGATCTGGCGGGAGCTGCTTCGCCTCGCCGATGTCCCGCTGGACGCGTCCTTCTTCGATCTGGGCGGGCACTCGCTGCTCGCCGCGACGATGGTCGCGAGGGTCAACCAGGCGTTCGGCACGCGCCTTCCCCTGGCGGCGCTGACGGAGGCGCCAAACGTCGCGGCACTCGCGGCGCTCGCGTCCGCCAGAGATGCCGATCGCTCCTGGCGGCTGCTCGTGCCGCTGCAGCCCGGCGGTGCGAAGCCGCCGATCTTCTTCGTTCACGGCATCAACGGCCAGATCGAGCAGTTCCGGCGTCTGGCGTCGCTCCTGGGATCGGAGCGGCCCGTCTACGGGGTGATCGGGCACAACCTGACGGGCGAGCGCATCCCGACGGCACGCATGGAGACGCTCGCCTCGATCTACGTGCCCGCGATCCGAGCCTGCTGGCCCGATGGTCCGTATCACCTCGCCGGGCACTCCTTCGGCGGCCTGCTCGCGTTCGAAATCGCCAGGCAGCTCCGCGATGAAGGGCACGCGGTGGGGCTCGTGGGCTTGATCGACAGCAAGGGCCGCGGCTATCCGGCGTACCCGTCGCGGCTCGCGCGCGCGGCCGCCACCTGGCGCGGCCACGTCCGTGCGATGGGTGGTTTCACGCCCGAGCGCGCGGCCCGCTACGTCCGGCAGCGCGCGCGGCTGACCGGAAGGCGCGTGCGACAGGACCTCTGGCGGATCGCTCACGCCGGCAGCCTCAAGGCCGGCGTCGCGCTTCCGCCGATGTTCGATCGGATTCCGGATCGGCCCTACTATCCCGCGCTGGCCGCCTATCGGCCGGGGCGGTACGCAGGGGCGCGTGGCGCTGTTCCGAGCGGAGATCCAGCCGACGGGCTGCGTGCCCGATCCGTTCTGCGGGTGGACCGCCTACGCTGGCGGCATCGACGTCTACGACGTGCCGGGCGACCACCTCACGATCGTGACCGAGGCCCACGCGGCCAGCCTGGCGCGTCAGATGGTGCGTGCGCTCGAGCGCTGCGAGGGCGGTGAGGGGGATCGCGTCGGCGCCGTCGATGTATAAAAAATGATGATAAATATCGAAACAATATTGCTTTGACTTCTAGTGGAGCGGCGACCAGACTCGTTTCATGACCGATGCGGCCGTGAACCTCTGGACGAACCACGAACACGCGAAGCAGTATCTCGAGCGGGCGGATACGATTCCTCACCGCGTCGAGGGTGAATCGGCGCTGCTCGAGTGGATGCCGGCGCACCCGTCACGCGTGCTCGATCTCGGCAGTGGCGGTGGCCGGCTGCTGGCGCTGGTGATTGACGCGTGCGCGCCGGCGGAAGCCGTCGCCCTGGACTTCTCGCCGGAGATGCTCCAGCGGCTGCGCGATCGCTTCCGCGGTCTCCCGGGTGTCAGCGTCGCCGCACACGATCTCGACGCGCCCCTGCCCGACGCGCTCGGCACGTTCGACGCGGTGGTCTCGAGCTTCGCCATTCACCACGTGCGCCACGCACGCAAGCGCAGCCTGTACGCCGAGGTGTTCGCGCGCCTCCGGCCGGGCGGCGTCTTCTGCAATCTGGAGCACGTGGCGTCGCCCACCGAAGCGCTGCACGAGGGGTTCCTGGCGGCGCTGGGGCTGCGGCCGGACGAGGAGGACCCGTCGAACAAGCTGCTGGGCGTCCACGAGCAGTTGCAGTGGCTGCGCGAGATCGGGTTCGCCGATGTCGATTGCCACTGGAAGTGGCGCGAGCTGGCGCTGCTGGCCGGCGTCCGGCGGTAGCCGGGCCGTCTCGAGCACCCGCACGGCCGGGAGCGCCGGCCGATCTCGCGTACAGTGATGCGGACGAGGAGGCCGGCGGGCGGATGCCATTGCCCTGGGTGCTCCCGGCGTCGGCGGTGATCGCCGGTGGACTGGGGCTGTTCTGGCTCGTGCGGGGACTGACGACAGGACGCGCGGTCGGCGTGTTCGGCACGGCCGATCGTGCCGGACACCCGGGACTGTTCTGGCTGCACATTGCCGTCAGCGCCGGGTTGGTCGGCGTCGTGGCGACATACCTCGCCTGGACCGCGGTGACGAGCGGCGTGGTGCCCGGAACCTTCCGGGCCGTTCACCCTGTCGCCTTCTCCGGCGATGCCCCGGCGGCTCCGGTCCCGCGGGCGTCGGTGTCGGGCTGCGACGCGCCCGGCCCCCGCGTGTGCCTGGTCGAGGCGGGGGCGGCGCCGGACGTCTCGGTGGAGTTCCTCGCCAGCTACTACTCGACGTTGCTCGGCGCGCCCGTCGGGGTCCTCGAGCCGATCACCCTCACCCAGCGCGCGCGGGGGCACCGTCTCGTCGACCCGCAGCGATCGCAGGTGGGGGTCGGGGCGCTCATCGATCTGGCGCGCGAAACCTACCCGACGCTCTGGGCCGATCGAGGCACGACGATCCTGATTCTCACGGGGAACGACCTCTGGGTCGAGAACCATCCCGACCGGCGCTACGTGTTCGGCTCGCTGGTCGAGCGTCGCGGCGGTGGCGGGTTTGCGGTGGTCTCCTCGGCCCGGATGGATCCCGCGGCGTACGGCCGCGCGTCCGATGCCGCGCTGGTCGAGCGTCGCGTCCGCGCGCTCATCGGCAAGTACCTGGCCGTCCTGCGCTATGGCGAACGGTTGAGCCACGACCCGTCCAGCCCCGTCTTCGACCCCATTCAGTCGGTTTCCGATCTGGACGGCATGCGGCCGTTCGCACCGCCGCGATAGCCGACGGCGGCAGGCCTGAAGGCCTGCGCTACGGCGATTGGCAGGCCTGAAGGCTTGCGCTACGGCGATTGGCAGGCCTGAAGGCCTGCCCCACCTCTGCTGTAGCGCAGACCTTCAGGTCTGCCGTCAGAGCCGAGAGCCGAGAGCCGAGAGCCGAGAGCCGAGAGCCGAGAGCCGAGAGCCGAGAGCCGAGAGCCGAGAGCCGAGAGCCGAGAGCCGAGAGCCGAGAGCCGAGCGCCGGGCGCCGATCGCCGGTCAGTCTTCCAGCGGAAAGTGACAGGCCGCCACCTGTCCCGGCAGATGGGTCCGGAGCTCGGGCTCGACCTCGGAGCAGGTCGGGAACTGCGCCTTCGGACATCTCGGGTGGAAGCGGCAGCCCGACGGCGGATCGAGCGGAGACGGCACGTCGCCGTGGAGGATGATCCGCGTCCGCCGCGCCGCGGCATCGGGATCCGCGATTGGGACGGCCGACAGCAGCGCGCCCGTGTACGGATGCCGCGGATGGGCGTACAGCGTGTCGACGGGCGCCTCCTCGACGATCTTGCCCAGATACATGACCGCGACCCGGCTGGCGAGATAGCGCACGACCGCGAGGTCGTGCGCGATGAAGACGTAGGTCAACCGGAATTCCGTCTGGAGCTGGGCGAGCAGGTTGAGGATCTGCGCCTGGATCGAGACGTCCAGCGCCGACACCGGCTCGTCGCAGACGACGAGCCGCGGGCGGAGCGCGAGCGCGCGCGCGACGCCGATGCGCTGGCGTTGTCCTCCCGAGAACGCGTGCGGGTAGCGGTTGACGTGCTCCGGATTGAGCCCGACGAGCCCCATCAGCCGCCGGACCTCGTCGGGAATGTCCTGGCGCCGCACCGTCCCGTGGATGCGCAGGGGCGCGCCGATGATGGCCCCCACCGTCTTGCGCGGGTTCAGCGAGGCGTACGGATCCTGGAAGATCATCTGTGCCTGGCGCCGCAGTCCGCGGAGCTCCCTCCCGCGCTTGCGGGTCACATCGTCGCCGTCGAAGACGATCCGGCCCGATGTCGGTTCCTGGAGCCTGAGGATCACGCGGGCCAGCGTCGACTTGCCGCAGCCGGACTCGCCGACGAGCCCGAGCGTCTCGCCCGGCCAGACGCGCAGCGTGACGCCGTCCACCGCCCGCACGCGTCCGACGGTGTGCGAGACGAGCAGGCCCCGCGCGACGGGGAAGTGCTTCGTGAGGTTCTCGATCTCGAGGAGCGGACGGTCAGCAGTCACGGGGCTCATGCGTCCGTCCTGTCCGAGCCGACCGTTGCGTGCCCGATTCGATCCTTCTCGTCAGCCGGAAGGTGACACGCGTCGCGGTGCGCGCCGCCGGCCGGCCCGAGCTCCGGCACGGCGGTGCGGCAGACGTCCATCGCGTAGCCGCAGCGCGGGTGGAAGGCGCAGCCCGACGGCACGTGGATGAGCGACGGGGGGTGTCCCTCGATGGGCCGCAGGGGCTCGTCGCGGCGCTGGTCCAGCCGCGGAATCGACTGCAGCAGGCCCCACGTGTACGGATGATGCGGGCGGTAGAAGATGTCCCGATCGACGCCCGTCTCCACGATCCGGCCGGCGTACATCACGGCGATCCGGTCGCAGTGTTCGGCCACGACTCCGAGGTCGTGCGTGATCAGGATGACGGCCATCGAGAGCTCGTGCTGCATCCGCTCGATCAGATCGAGGATCTGCGCCTGGACGGTCACGTCCAGGGCCGTCGTGGGCTCGTCGGCGATGAGGAGGTCGGGCTCGAGGGCGAGCGCCATCGCGATCATCGCGCGCTGGCGCATGCCGCCCGAGAACTCGTGCGGATACTGGGCCGCGCGCTCGCGCGGCTGCGGGATGCCGACTTTCTCGAGGAGCCCGACCGCGGCCTCCCGCCCGTCCCGCTTCGTCGCGCCGCGGTGCACCTCGAAGACCTCGGCGATCTGGTCGCCCACGCGGAGCACGGGGTTCAACGCCGTCAGCGGATCCTGGAAGATCATTCCGATGCGGGACCCCCGAAGCCGCCGCATCCGATCCCGGGACAGCGCGAGGAGATCGTCGCCGCGAAACACGGCGCGGCCCGACACCCGCGCGACGTCGCCACCGACCAGTCCCATCACGGTCAGCATGGCGACGCTCTTGCCCGATCCGGACTCCCCGACAATCCCCAGCGTTTCGCCGCGGTCGATCGCGAGCGAGATCCCGTCGACCGCCTTGACCAGCCCTTCGCGGGTGGGGAAGTGCACGTGCAGGTTCTCGACCTGCAGGAGGGGATCGGCCACCTACTCGCCCCGCAGCTGCTGGTGGGGATCGAAGGCGTCGCGGAGGCCGTCGCCCAGGAAATTGACCGCGAGCACGGTGATCAGGATGGCGAGGCCCGGAAACCACACGAGCCAGGGCGCGATGAGCGTGAAGTTCTGCGCGTCGTTCAGCAGGTTGCCCCAGGACGGCGTGGGAGGCTGGATGCCGAAGCCCAGGAAGCTCAGCGCCGACTCGGCGAGGATGGCGGCCGCCACGCCCAGCGTGACGTTCACGATCATCGGCCCGAGGGCGTTCGGCATGATCTCGCCGAAGATGATGCTCGCGTCGGACGCCCCGGACGCGCGGGCGGCCTCGACGAACTCCTTTTCCTTGAGCGAGAGGAACACGCCGCGCACGATGCGGGCCTCGCCCATCCAGAAGAACAGCGACAGGATCAGGACGATGTCGAAGACGCTGCCGCCGAGGGCGCGCGAGGCGACGATCAGGATGACGAGAAACGGGATCGCGAGGAACAGGTCGGTCACGCGCATCAGCAGGTTGTCGGCCCAGCCGCCGTAGTAGCCGGCGAGGGCGCCGACCAGCCCTCCGATGACGCCCGCCGACAGCGCAACCGCCAGTCCCACGAGCAGCGAGATCCGCCCGCCGTAGAGGACGCGCGCGAACTCGTCGCGCCCCAGGTTGTCGGTGCCGAACCAGTGGGCGGCGCCCGGATCCGACAGCATCGCCCCGAGGTCCTGCTGCACCACGCCGTAGTGGGCGATGAACGGCGCGAAGAGCACGGCCAGGCCGATCAGGACGAGAACCGCCAGGCTCGCCATCGCGAGCCGGTGCGCCTGGAAGCGCTGCCACGACAGCTGGCCGGGGCTGAGGAGGATCTCGGCCGGGTCGGCGTCGGCGCTCGCGCCCGGGGCGCCGGGGGGGGCAGCCGGATCAGGCATAGCGGATGCGCGGATCGAGCACCGCGTAGGCGATGTCGGCTGCGAGATTGAAGAGGATCACGAAGGTCACCGTGATCATGAGCCACGGCAGGATCTGCGGGTAGTCGCCGTTGGTCATGGCGGTGATGAAGAACTTGCCCATCCCGGGCCACTGGAAGATCTGCTCGGTGATGATGAGGCCGGCGGCCATCGCGCCCACGTCGATCCCGAGCTGCGTCGTGAGCGGAATGAGCGCGTTCCGCAGCGCGTGGTGCAGGATCACGCGGCGCTCCCCCAGGCCCTTCGCGCGCGCCGTGCGGAGATAGTCGGCGTGCAGGACCTCCAGCATGCTCGCGCGCGTGTAGCGGCTGTACACCGCGAGCAGCTGCACCGACAGGACCAGCGCCGGGGCCGCGAGGTGTCGCAGCAGGTCGACCGGCGAGAGCCCGGTCGTGCCGGGCGTGCGCATCCCTGCCGTGTAGAGGATCGGCGCGCTCAGATGGAACCAGCGGGTCAGGTAGAGGCCGAACAGGATCTGGAGCAGCAGGGCGAACCAGAAGTTCGGGATCGAGAGCCCGAGAAAGGCGCCGCCGGTGGCGATGGTGTCGAAGATCGAATACTGGCGCAGCGCGGAGATGACGCCGATCGCGACGCCGACGACGAGCGAGAGCAGGATGCCGGCCGCGCCGAGAATGGCGGAGTTGACCAGCGCCTCCCGGATGTCCGCGCCGACGGGCGCGCCGGTGATGAGCGAGCTGCCCCAGTCGCCCCGCACGAAGTGCGACAGCCAGCCCACGTACTGCGCCGGCCCCGACTTGTCGAGCCCGAGCTGCTGGCGGACGCGCGCGATGTCGGCCTGGCTGACGCGGGGATTCGATCGCATCAGCGCCGTCGGATCCGCGGTGGCGTGGACGACGGCGAAGACCAGAACGCTCGAGAGGAGGAGGACGGGGACGGAGAAGAGCAGGCGTCGGATCGCGTAGCGGAGCATGTCCTACTGGCAGGCGCCCGGGCTCGCGCAGTACCACTCGTCGAGGTTCGCGAACGCGCTCAGAATCGACTCGACGTAGTCCCCGATCGGTCCCGCGATCTTGTCGCGCCGCCACGCGACGAGATCGGGCAGCTGGTAGAGCGGCAGGAGCACGTGATCGGACGCCTCGGCGGCGTACGCCGACTGGAGCAGCGCCGCCCGCTTGTCGACCTCCAGCGCCTGGTTCGCCTGGGCGAAGTCCGTGTCGGCGTCGCGGTTGCACCAGCGCGTGACGTTCTGTCCCGACCAGCCGTTCTGACTCGTCGGGATGGAATCACAGCCGAGGAGCGACTTGACGTCGGGGTCCGGGCTGCCGCCCTGTGCGTAGTCGCCCATCGCGAACTGTCCTTTGGGCAGGATGTTCGAGAACAGATCCCCCGCCTGGTAGTTGCGGACCACGAGCTTGAAGCCGGCCGCCTTCGCCTTCGGAATCTCGAGCGCCTGCGTCGTCTCGCGGCGCGCGTTGCCGGCGACCGTCGCGTAGTCGACGGTGAGGTCCTGGCCGTTCTTCCGGCAGTAGCCGCCGGAGGCGACCCCGCCGCAGTCCCAGCCCGCCGCCGTCAGGATGCTCATCGCGTGCGCCGGGTCGTAATGGAACTTCGCGAACGGCGTGCCCCCCGGCCCCTGGCACCAGGGGCCGACGTTGGCGTAGGCAATCGCCCCGCAGGCGAGGACTTCGGCCGAGGGGTTGTTCAGCTTGATGATCGCGTCGATGACCGCCTGGCGGTCGATGGCGTACATGAGCGCTTCGCGGACGCGCGGGTCGTCGAGCGGCGGGTGCTGGATGTTGAACCAGAGGGCTTCGAAGTACGTGCCGGCCCCGGCCTTCACTTCGGCGTTCGGGTTCGCCTGGATCTGACGCAGTAGGCTGACGTTGGACGGCTGCGGCCAGATCGCGCTCACCTCGCCCGAGAGCAGCGAGTTGATCTCGGTGGCCTGATCCTCGCGCGGTACGAACGTCACCTGATCCAGGTACGGCTGATGGCCCCAGTACTTCGGATTCCGCACCAGCACGGCCTGCTGTTTGTCCCACGACTGGAGGATCCACGGTCCGCCCGAGAACGGCACCGACGAGTTCATCGCCGTGCGCAGGTCCGGCTTCTCCGGGTCCACGTTCGGGAAGGCCGTCTTCTCGAGAATCCCCTGGAACGGGCCGCCGAAGAGATCCTCCCAGTCGACGACGACCTGCTTGAAGCGGATGACGACGGTGTGGGGATCGGGGCCGGTGATCCCGGTGATCTGATCGTAGCCGACCGTGATCTGCGCCCCGGTCGTGTGCATGACCGCCTTCCACGTGAAGTCGAAGTCCGCGGCGGTGATCGGGGTGCCGTCGGCCCAGACCGCGCGGGGATCGAGATGGTAGGTGATCGTGAACGGGCCGGTCGCAATCCCGCCGTTCTCGAGCGTCGGCGCCTCGGTCAGCAGGGGAGACGCGATCCAGTTGCTCTTGTCGTCGAGCGTCATCGCCTTGGGGATGACGGGATTGAGCATGGACCAGAAGACGAACGACACCTGCGCGCAGGTGGTGATGGGGTTGAGGCACTGGGCCCACTGTTCGGCGCCGATCACGATGCGACCGCCGCGCGTCGGCGTCGAGGCCGCCGCAGGCGGCGTCGACGATGAGGGCTGGCCGCCGCCGCACGCGCCAGCCAGAAGGCCCGCAACCAGGACGCCGACGAGGGCGCGCCGCTGAATCAATCCGGAACCTCGAGGGGAGCCACGCCGCCTGTCTCGGAAAAGATGGGTCATTGTAGCTGATTGGTCGGCGGCCACGGGCGCTTCAGCTTGACCGCAGGGCGCCCAGTGGATCGACCCGCGTCGCGCGGCGTGCAGGAACGTAGCTCGCCGCCGCAGCGACCGCGGCGAGGATCGCGAAGACGGCCGCGAGGGTCAGCGGATCGTCCGCGCGGGTGCCGATGAGGGCCGACGCGATCACGCGGCCCAGCACCAGCACCAGCAGGAGGCCGACGGCGAGGCCGATCGCTGCGAGCCGCAGCCCCTGGCCGACGACGAGGCGGACGATGTCGCGCGGCTGCGCGCCGAGCGCGAGGCGAATCCCGATTTCCGGCCGGCGCTGGATCACGGAGTACGAGATCAACCCGTAGATGCCGATCGCGGCGAGAAACAGCGCGAGGCCGGCGAACGTGCCGAGCAGCGTCGAGGTGAAGCGCGTCTCGGACTGCGACCGCGCCACCCACTGGTCCATCGTGCGGACCTCGGAGAGCGGCTGATCCTTGTCGAGCCCCTGCACGACCCGAGCGACGGACGGCGCCAGGGAGAGCGGATCGCCATCGGTGCGGATCGTGAACGTCATCGCGTTGTAGGTCAGCTGCGGCGGAGGCCAGTAGACCATCGGGCGCGCGCCGCCCGTCAGCGTGTACGCCTTCACGTCGGCGACGACGCCGACGATCTCGGTCGGTCCGGCGGCGCCTGCCGCGGCGCCCATGGCGACGTCGAGCCGCTGCCCCAGCGGATCGGCGCCGGGGAAGTACCGATCCGCGAGCGTCTGGTTGATCACCACCACGTGAGCGTTGTCGTGCAGCTCGCGATCGTCGAAGAGCCGTCCGCGCAGGAGCCGCACCTGCATGGCGTCGAAGTACCCGTCGTCGCACACGCGCACGTCCGTCGTCGGTGCCTGGCCGGGTGGCGGCTCGGGCTGACCGACGATGGTGAACGACGTCGCCGCGCCGAGGCCCGCCAGCGGGAGGAAGTTGATCGCTCCCGCCGACGCGACGCCCGGCACTGCGGCGATGCGCGCCGTCGCCTCTTCGTAGAACCGGCGGACCTCTGCCGGATCCGCGTAGCGGGCCGGCGGAAGCGAGGTGCGGGCGGTGAGGACGTGGCCGGCCGTGAAGCCTGGATCGATCGATCGCAGCGCGGCGAAGCTGCGAAGCAGGAGGCCCGCGCCGACGAGCAGGACAGCGGCGAGCGCGATCTCCGCGACGACGAAGGCCTGGCGCAGACGCCGGGCCTTCGGCCCGGCGCCAACCTGTCGTGCCACGTCCTTCAACGTCTCCTGAACCTCGACACGCGCGGCCTCGAACACCGGCGCGAGCCCGCAGACGATGGTGGTCAGGGCCGCGAGGGCGGCCGCCATCGCCAGCGCCGGGCGGCTCAGGTGCACGCTCGCCGGATCGATCAGGCCGGCGGGGCTGAGCGCGAGCAGCACGCGGAGGCCCCACCCGGCGAGGAGCAGCCCCACGCCTCCGCCCAGGACCGCGAGCACGAGGCTTTCGGTCAGGAGCTGCCTGGCGACGCGCCGACGCGCGGCGCCGAGGGCGGTCCGGATCGCAATCTCTCCCTGGCGGGCGGCGCTCCGGGCCAGCAGCAGGTTGGCGACGTTGGCGCACGCGATGAGGAGGACGAAGAAGGCCGCGCCGGCCAGGACCAGCAGCGCCTGCCGGAGATCGCCCGAGAGCTGGTCGTGGAGGGGCACGACGCGCACGTTCCACCCGTTGTCGAACTGCGGCAGCTCGGCCGCCAGGTTCGCGGCAATGGCCGACATCTCCGACTGGGCACGCGCCACCGTGACGTCGGGTCGGAGCCGGCCGAGCACGCTGATGTAACGGCCGCGCGGCTCGCGCGCGGCGTTCGTGAACTGCAGCGGGATCCAGAGATCGGGAGGCCGGCCGACGAGCGACCCGGCCCGAATCAGAAACTGCGCGTCATCGGGCATCACGCCGACGATGGTCGTCGGCACGTCGCTCAGCTCGACGGTCCGTCCGACGACGGCGGGATCGCCGCCGAACCGGCGTTCCCAGAGATCGCGGCTGATGAGTGCGACCGCGGCGGGGCCGGTGGCGGGCACGGCCGTGCCCGCCACCGCCGTCGCCGTCGCGTCGGTCCGCGTGAAGCCGCGGCCGAACATCGGCGAGAGGCCGAGCATGGGGAAGAGGTTCGGCTCGGCCGCGAGGACCGCCACCTCCTCCGGATCGCCCTGGCCGGTCAGGTTTGCGCGGAAGTCGGCGAACCCGGCGAGCTGGTCGAACGACGTCGTCCGCTCGCGCCACCGCACGAAGTTCGCCGGTCCGACGACGCTGGGCACACCCGGGCGGCGGGCGTTGCTCTCCCAGAGCACCACGAGGCGGCCCGGATCGCGGAAGGGGAGCGGCGCGATCAGGACGGCGTCGACGACGGTGAAGATCGCGACGTTGACGCCGATGCCGAGCGCGAGGGCCATGACCGCCACGAAGGTGAAGCCCGGTGTGCGCAGGCACAGGCGCAGCGCGTAGCGGACGTCCTGGATCAGCGTCTCCATCGGACCCTCGATTCGACCTCGTGGCGACCGGCAGGCTCATGCTATCTCACCTGGACCGGGCCAAAACGGAAAAGGCCGGCGCCACGAGGCGCCGGCCTTCGCCGGAGGTGCGCTGCCGAGGGACGGCTACTGCTGTTGCTGCTGCTGGCTCCGCTCCGACTGGAGCAGCTTCTGGCGGTTCGCCTGCTCGGTCTTGAAGTCCTCGTCGTTCATGTAGACGATGTTGATCCACGCGTGGGCCATCTCGTCGACGGTCCGGTCGCCCCAGCCGACCCACTGGTTGGGATCGGGGTTGCTCTTCTTGGCCGAGGTGTTGTCGTGCCACGCCGTCACCTTCAGGATCGTGCCCTTCGGGAGGAGCGGCGCGGCGTCGTCCGCGTAGACGTAGGTCGTCATCCAGTTGAAGTTGAAGTCGCTGACGAGGCTGATGATCTGCTTCTGGCCGGTCGGCAGGATCGCGTCGAGCTCCATCGCCTGCCCGCGCAGGTGCATGTGCGCCTGGAAGCTCTCGATGCGCGCCGGCTGGCGGAGCAGGGTGAAGCCCTCGGCCATCGAGATGGAGTTGGGACGGATGTCGAGGTTGCCGAGGGCGGCCGGAACGAGCGACAGCGTGACGCGGTACTTCGGTTCTTCGCCCTTCGGGTAGAAGTAGATCCCCATCTGGACCTTGCTGGTGATCTCCTCGCCCGCCTGCGAGTAGTGGATGTCCCAGTGGAACTTCGATCCCGGCAGCAGCAGCTTGCCGGTGCCGGGCCGCATCAGCTCGCCCTGCTTGCCGACGGCCCATTCCATGAACGGTGTGGGCAACCCGAACGCGGCCGGCGTGTCGGGCTCGGTCTGCTCGAGGTAGGCGATGGCGTGATGCGTGATGCGGCGGCCCTGGAGGGTCGCCGGACGGATCTCGATCGCCCGCACCCAGCGCGGCTCGGTGATGCCGGACGGGGTGACGCGCTCGTCCCATGCGTCCTGTGCGACCGCCGGCATCGTGAAGGGATACGACTCGATGATCAGAATCCGGCTCCTTCTGGCCGAACAGCGGCGCGAAGGTCCAGCCCTGGTCGTCGGGCCACTGCACGGCCGGCGGCATGTCCTTCGGGTCGCCCTGCGGCGCACCCCCGTCGATCCAGTGGACGATCGTGGCGACCTGCTCGTCGGTCAGCGACCGGTCGTTCTTGAACTTCTGGATGCCGACGGTCTTGTCGATCTGCCACGGCGGCATCTGCCGGTCCGCGACGCGCGCGCGGATGTCGCGGACCCACGGCCGCGCCTGCGCGTACGTCTCGAGCGACATCGGCGCCACCGAGTTCGCCCGGTGGCAGGAGTCGCACTTCTCCTGGAAGATCGGCGCGACGTCCTTGCTGAACGTCGGCGTCGTTGCGTCGGCTGCCAGGGCCAGCCCCGGCAGCGTGAGGATCGCGCCGAGCGCCACCAGGCCGACTCCGGCGGTGCGCACGCGTCCCGCTTTCACTCGCGTCATGTGGTGCTCCTTTTATCCCCTGCGGTGGGGCCCCACCCCCACCGCTCCGATCCGCCGCATTTGCGTCCCTCGGCCTCGAGCGTAGACTCTCGGCCTCGGGACTTGCGGTGGGGCCTCACCCCACCGCGGACCGATCTTTCCTTACTTGATGCTCACCTTGACGTAGGTGTTCGTCCAGCAGCACTGGAATCCGCCGCCGCCTTCACCGGATTCGTCGTTCGCCTGCACCCGCAGGAGGTAGTCGCCGGGCGCGTCGAATTTCGCCGTGCTGGTCACCATGCCACCCTGCGTCGTCACGGGAAGGCGCGCCTTGTCGAAGATCACGTGCCCCGGGCCGCGGAACTTGTGGAGGGAGATGGTCGCGACCGTCGAGCCCACCTTCGCCGTCGTCGCCGTCTGCTCGGTCGTCGAGCCTTTCTTGTCTTCCGCCCAGACCGTGATCGCGACCGGTTCGTTCACGGCACCCGTGTAGGACGCCGCGACGCCGACCGGCGGTCCGGTCACCTTGGCGCCGCCCTCGGCGAACCACAGCACGGGCGGGGTATTGCCCATCCCGCGCTCGATGAACGGCGTCACGGAGTACGCCTTGTTCAGGCTCAGGGGGATCGTCTGCTCCTCGCCGCCCGACTTGATCGTCCAGGTGATCGCCTTGCTGCCGAAGTCCTTGGGCACCTTGATCGTGAAGACGCCCCACTGCCGCCCGGTCTCGAAGAAGGTGGGCTGGCCCTGGTCCGGGCCGCCGGGGTCGACGCGGTTGTCCGGGCCGACCGGAATGTCCATCGTCTCGCGGCCGTTCCGGTTGTAGTACCCCACGAGCAGCGAATAGCTGCCATCGTCGTTCTGGTACCACCCCTCGAAGGCGGGTGTCACGCTCGTGCCGCGCTCGCGCGGCGGACTCAACGGGAGGCGCTGCGGCGCCTGGGCCAGCCCCACCGTGACGCCGAGTCCGCCGACGCCGAGCACCACCGCCGCCATTCGGGCCGCTGACCTGAAGTTTGCCATGGACCGTCGATTATCCGACAAGTCCGTGTGTTCAGATGAGAGAAATGCGAGGCCGTCCGGAAAGCGGGCCGGGCGGGACCGGTCGTAAAGGTTGCGTAAGCCAGGGCGGGCGCCGGTCCGGCCGGCGCCCGCGCAGCCGCGCCGCTACTTGTTCGCCGGCTTGACGTTCTGGTTCACCCGGAACAGGTTCATCGGGTCGTACCGCTTCTTGATCTCCGCCAGCCGGGCGTAGTTCTCGCCGTAGGTGGCGCGGACCCGGTCATTGCCCTCGTCCATCATGAAGTTCACGTACGCGCCGCCGGCCGAGTACGGGTGCACGGCGTCCCAGTAGTCGCGGGCCCACTTCGTGATCTTCTCCCGGTTGGCGGGGTCGGGGTCGACCCCGACGATGACCTGCGACCACTTCGCATCCCGATACGCCCAGGGCGTCGCGGTATTGGAGACGCGGCTCGCCGCCCCGTCGATCGGATACAGGTGCATCGTCGACCACATCGAGGGCAGTTGCGAGGCGTGCTCGACGTTCAGCGCGATGGCCTCGTCGCTCAGCTCGCGCACGAAGTCGGACTTCCAGTACCACTGCAGGCCAGGGGGATAGAGCGCGTCGAACATGCTCTGCAGGATCGGATGCGGAATCGGCCCCACCATGTCGAGCGCCGGTTTCTTGAAGGTCCGGATCGGCTCGAACACCAGCTCCGCCTCGCTCAGCGGCCCGGTGTAGCACCAGACGATGCCACACATCTTCTTGTTGTGAAGGTGCTCCGGGAAGGGCGGCGCCGGCGGCACGGTGAGAAACGCGAAGAAGCCGTTGAGGGCCGTCGGCGCGGCCACGATGAATCCGCGGTACCAGCGCATCATCTCGGCGGCGTCCTCGAGCGGCCAGAGCATCGGGCCTGCATAGTCGGTCTGGATCGGATGGGCCTTGAACAGAAAGGAAGTCACGACGCCGAAGTTGCCGCCGCCGCCTCGGATGGCCCAGAAGAGGTCCTGGTGCTCGTTGGCATCGACCGTCACGACGCTCCCGTCGGCGAGCACCATGTCGGCCGCGAGGAGGTTGTCGATCGTGAGCCCGCACTGCCGCGTCAGATACCCGATGCCGCCGCCGAGCGTCAGCCCGCCGACGCCGGTCGTCGAGATGAAGCCGGTCGGCACGGCCAGGCCGAAGGGATGCGTCGCGTGATCGACGTCTCCCCAGACGGTTCCGCCGCCCACGAGCACGGTCCGCTTCTTCGGGTCGACGCGGACGTACCGGATCGGCGAGAGATCGATCACCAGGCCGTCGTCGCAGACGCCGAGTCCGGCCGCGTTGTGGCCGCCGCCGCGGATCGAGGCGACGACGTCATTGTCCCGCGCGAAGTTCACGGCCGTGATGACGTCGGCGGTGTCCACGCATCGCGCGATGAGCCGCGGCCGCCGGCTGATCATCCCGTTGTAGACCGCGCGGGCCTCGTCGTAGCCGGGATCCCCGGGCCCGATGAGCGCGCCGCGCAAGCTGGCTTTGAAGCCGGCGATCGACGATTCGTTCAACATGCGTCCTCCCAATTGCGATCGTGGTGGAAGAGAAGTCGGGTGCACTCAGTGACGCCCGGGCTGGCGGAGCTCCGGCGCGTGGAGCGGCGATGCCCCGCGGCGCCCCTTCGTGAGCGGCACGAGCATCGGCACCTCGTCGCGGTAGCGGCGGTACGTGTCGCCGTGGTACGTCACCAGGTCGTGCTCCTCGAACTGCAGCGCGACGAGGATGTACCCGGTGGTCGCCACGGCGAAGATCAGGTGCCCGGTCGACATCTGCGGCGTGGCCCAGAAGGCGAGGAGGAACCCGAGCATGATCGGATGGCGGACGAAGCGGTAGAACCCGCGCGTCGTGAAGGGCAGCGGTTCGTACGGCGTCTTCGCGAAGTTCGAATACACCTGCCGCAGGCCGAACAGATCGAAGTGGTTGATGAGGAAGGTCGACGTCAGCACGATGAGCCAGCCCAGCCAGAACAGGCCGTTCGCCACCGCCGCGGCGGCGGGGTTGTCGATGGCCCAGACGGTGCCCGGGATCGGCCGCCACTGCCAGAACAGCAGGATCAGGAGCAGGCTCGCCAGCAGCACGTAGGTGGTCCGCTCGATCGCCCGCGGCACGAGCCGGGTCCACCACCGTTTGAAGGCGGGCCGGGCCATGACGCTGTGCTGGACGGCGAACAGACCCAGCAGCAGCGCGTCGATCGCGAGCGCGCCCGCCAGGCCTCCCGGCGTTCCGGAGTCGATCGACTTCGGGACCGGGATGCCTCCCACGAAACCGATGGCGTACAGGAACGTGCCGAGGAACACCGTGTAGGCGACGGCGCCGTATGCCAGGCCGAGCAGCTGCATCATCGCGTCCTCCCATCACACGTCGGCAGGAAGATTCCCGCCGCGACCGGGAGGAAGGCTACGCGACCCGCCGTTCGCGAAGCGTTCGCTCAAGCGTTCGCGAGATGCTGCCTCGCCCGGGCCGCGAGCGCGAGGCTGCCCTGGCCCTGCGCCAGGTCGAGGGCGCGCTGGAACGATGCCCGGGCCTGGCCGCGGGCCCCCAGCTCGCCCTTCAAGCGGTAGAGCTCGGGCAGCCACCAGCCCTCGCTGGTCGACACGGCGGTCGCGATGGCCGCGTCCAGCAGGGATACCGCGCGTTCGGGGCGTCCGGCCGCGCCGTGGGCTTCGGCGAGCAGCGAGAGATAGTAGGGGCGCCTCGCGAGGGCCCGCTGCTGGTCGAGTCCCTCGATGCCGGCTTCGATCGACGAGACCGCCTCGCCGTGGCGCCCCTCCCGGCACGCCACCCAGCCGAGGAAGATGAGGGCCCATTCGCCGTAGTACGCGAACCCGTACTGCCGGCAGAGGTCCAGGGCGATTCCGGCAGAGGCGCGCACCTTGTCGAGGTCACGGCGCAGCTGGTACGCGAGCGCCGCATACGCGTGCGCGAGGGCGCGGCTGAAGGGATGATCCAGGCGATCCGCCAGCGCGATGGCGGCCTCGACCTGTGCCGCCGACTCCTCGAACCGGCCGAGCAGCCAGAGCGGGTGGCTGGACCAGGCCCGCGCGAAGACGCCGAGGTCGGTGCCGAGCGTCGACTGCCGGGGCCGGCTCTCGTCGTAAGCGCCCACGGCGATCTCGAAGTGACGCGCCGCGGCGTCGAGCTCCCCCATGGTGGCGAGCGAGCCGGCCAGCGCGTGATGGGCCTCGCAGCGGCAGCTCTCGTCCTGCTGTGCGTGCGCGAGCGCGCGCTCGGCCAGCGAGCGCGCCGCGGGATGATCGCCCAGGACGAACCGCATCGTCCAGAGCGCCCAGATCCACCGCACCGGCACGTCGCCGCGGGCCTCCGCTTCGAGCGCCGCGACGCGCTCCAGGTTGACCTCGCTCTCCGCGGCTGCGTATCCGCGCGCGGCCGTCAGTGGTCCCGACAGGGCGCCGCGCAGCGCGAGCTCCCGCTCGGCGCGGTCGGGACCCTCGGGCAGCCGATCCAGCAGGGCGAGCCCGCGATCGAGGCACCGGATGGCCTCCTCGTTCGCCGACAGCCGGGTGGCGACCGCGGCGGCGCGCTCGAAGTAGTGAATCGCCCGCGCGTGATGTCCGGCCTGCTCGAAGTGCATCGCGATCGACGCGCTGGCGCGGTCGGCGCTCTCGGTCTGTTCGAGCGCCTGCGCGACGCGCCGGTGGAGCAGACGCGACCGTGCCGGGCCCACGCCCGCGTAGGCAACCTCGCGGATCCGGTCGTGGCTGAAGTCCCAGCGGTCGTTGCCCCGGGCCCGCACGATCTGCCGCCGCCAGAGCTCGTCCACCGCGCGGACGAGCGCCCCTTCCTCCAGGTCGCTCGCGTGCGCGAGCACGCGGAAGTCGAAGTCGCGGCCGATGACCGCGGCGAGCTCGGCCGCGTCGCGCGCCCCTGGCGACAGCTGGACGAGCCGCGCCGCGACCACGGCCTGAACCCGTGGCGGCAGGGCCGCGCCGGACGAATAGCCGGCGGACCCCGTTCCCATCCGGCCGGCCTCGACGATGAACAGCGGATGGCCCTCGGTCTGGCGGAACACGCGCGCCCTGGCGTCGGCGTCGAGCGTCTCGTCCGCCACCGCCTCGGCCAGGCGCGCCGTCGCCGACTCGTCGAGACGTCCGAGATCGAGCGCGGTCAACCCGTTCTGCCGCCTGAGGTCACGCAGCAGGACGCCAAGCGCCGGGTTGTCGGACTCCTCCTCGGATCGCAGCGTGCCGACGACCAGGCACCGGACGTCGGACCGCATCAGGAAGTGGAGCCACTCGAGCGTGTCTGAGTCGCACCACTGCAGATCGTCGACGATCAGGACGAGCGGCGCGGCGGCCTGGAATGCGCGCGCCAGCGCTTCGAAGAAGCGGGGGCGCTGCCAGGCTTCGAGCGCTGGCGAGGGCCCGGCGACGTCCGGCCGCGCGACGAGGACGTCGGGATGAATGCGCGCGATCTCGGCCAGCCACGTCGCATCGAGCGATCCGAGCGCCGCCTGCAGCACGTCGCCCTGGAGCCACGCCGTGATTGGCGCGTAGGCCAGCCGGCCTTCGCCGGCGTAGCACCGGGCGGTCGCGGTCCGGCCGCCCTGCGCCGCGGCAACCTCCGCGAGCTCCTCCGCCAGACGCGTCTTGCCGATGCCGGCCTCGCCGCGGACGAGGGCGAGCCGCGGACCGCCGGACTCCACCGATCGCCAGGCCTGGACGAGCGCGGCCAGCTCCGCCTGGCGTCCGAGCAGCGGATAGCTGAGGGCGCGCTGCGGCGGTCCGGCCGCCTCGGCCGGTTCGCCCTGATCGATTTCGAGAATCTCGCGGTAGGCGCTGCGCGTCGCCGCCTCCGGCTGCGCGTCGACTTCCTGTCTGAGCGTGGCGACGCAGCGGTGGTAGACGTGGAGGGCGACGGCGCGCTCGCCGCGGCCCGCGTGCGCGCGCATGAGCGCGCGCCAGCCGGCTTCGTGGAGCGGGTCGATCCGCAGGAGCCGCTGCGCGCAGTCGATGACCTGCGCGTGCTCGCGCTCGCGCTGGTGCAGGTCGACGAGCGACGACAGCACGCGGATGGCCTGGGCGCGCAGGCGCTGGCGCTCGGCCTCGATCCAGCCGTCGTCGAACCCCGGGAGGAGGTCGCCCCGGTAGAGGGCGGCGGCCCGTTCGAGCCCGTCGCGGCGTCCGGCCAGCCCGTCTCTGGCCGCGCGGTCGAAGTCGGCGGTGTCGAGCTCGACGCGCGCCGTCCGCCGCCACCCGAGCGTGCGCGTGCCGATGTCGAGGGCGGTCTCGATCTCGGGCATCGCCTGGCGGAGGTGATGCAGTTCGCGGCGAAGATTGGTGAGCGCCTGGGCGTCGGTGGACTCCGGCCAGAGCACCCCCGCGACCTGTTGGCGGGGGACCGACGGCTGGTCGGCCAACGCGAGGTACGCGACGATCTGCTGGTGCCTCGCCGTCAGCGCGCGCCCCGCGGGTTGGTGCCCCGCGAACGCGCGGAATCCGCCGAGCAGCTCGAGGCGTAGCGGCACGGCCCTATCATGCGGCGGTCGTGAGCCGTTCGCAAAGCGCCGATCCGAGCCTCGCCACAGCGGGCCCGCACCTCATCATTTGAGAGCGAGCCGGGACGCGGCCCCTCTCGCGTGCCGCCTCGCTATTTCCCCGTATTGACGTACTGAATGCAGTCGCCTTGACTCTTGAACAGCGTGCCGTTCGAACGGGCGCGCGACTGCCAGCCTGCGTTCCTGCACTGGTTCTTGGTCGCTGGCGGCAGCAGCACGCGGAAGATCCCGCCCTCCAGGTACGGCCCTCCCGACCCTGCCGTGCCGTAGAGCACGCCATCGGCTTCCAGGTTCGGAGTCGACGAGCCGGCGCCATCCTCGTAATTGAACGCGTGTATCACCGTCAGGCTGCCATCCCAGCGGAAGAGGGTGCCGTAGCCGTCGGGCCCGCCAGAGGAGGTCGTGCCGTAGAGGGCGCCGTCGCGCTCCCTGACGAGGTGACCGGGGTAGGCTCCGTCGGCGCCGTTGAACTCATGGACCGCGACCAGGTTGCCCCCCTCCAGCTCGAAGATCTCACCCTGAGAGAACGAGCCGGCGTAGGCCGCGATTCCGTAGATCCCGCCATCGCTCCCTTGAACGACGCCCGGCACCGCAAAGTTGGGGTCGACGAAGCTGTAGAGCGGCGTCAGGCTGCCGTCCCAGCGGAAGATCGTGCCGTTCCACCAGTCGCCGCTGCCGCCGTATCTCGTCGTGCCATAGAGGGCGCCGTCGATCCCCTGGCTGATCCCGGACGGGTAGATGCCATCCTCCAGGACGAATCCATGAAGCGTGGTGAAGCGGCCGTCCCAGCGGAAGATGGTGCCGTATTCATCGATCCCACCGTACGGGCCGTACCGAGGTCGTGCCGTAGAGTGCACCGTCGGTTCCCTGGATCACGCCTCCTTGCGGGTAGCCATCACCCCACCCGAAACCGTACAGCGTTGTGTAGCTGCCATCCCACCGGAAGAGCGTGCCCCAGGTCAACCCGTACAAGGCGCCGTCGGTCCCCCGGGTCAGACCGCCGACCGGCGAGTCGTACGACGCGAAGGAATGGACCACGGTGAACGCGCCGTCCGTGCCCAGTCGGTACAACGTGCCGAATCCGTAGAGTCCGCCCGTGTACGTCGTCCCGTACAGCGCGCCATCGCTGCCCATGACCGGAGGGCCGAGCGGCTGCGTTGGCGCCTGATTGGGGAACTGGAGCAGGACCTCGAACGCGAGGCCTGAAGTGTCGATCCGGAAGAGCGACCCCCCGTCGGAGTAACCCTGGCCCCGCGTCGCACCGTAGAGCGAGCCGTCAGCGCCCAGAGTGAGGGCCTCCTCGACGTCAGCCCCGTCGGTGCCGTCGAACTCGTGCAGCGTGGTGAAGCCGCCATCCCATTTGAAGACGGTTCCGTACTGACCGGCTCCGCCGATGGAGGTCGTCCCGTACATGGCGCCGTCAGCCCCCTCGACAAGCCCGCCCAGCGGGTTGGCGCCGTCGGTGAAGTCGAACTGGTGGAGCATCGTCAGGCTGCCGTCCCACTTGAAGATCCCGCCGTTGCCGTAGCCGCTGTACCCCGTTGTTCCGTACAACGCCCCGTCAGCGCCCCTGACGACGCCCGTCGGATCGGAGGTGAGCGGGAACCTGTAGAGAATGCTGAAGCCGTCCTTCCACTTGAAGATCGTGCCGCCGCCGAAGTTATAGGAGGACCCACCGCTCGACGTCGTGCCGTAGATGGTTCCGTCCGGGTCGATCACCAACGAGCCGATGGGGTAGGCGCCGTTCGAAGAGGTGTAACCCTGGAAGTCGTGGAGTGTCGTCAGGCTGCCGTCCCACCTGAAGAGCGTGCCGTACCCGAGCGCGCCACCGTCCAGGGTCGTGCCGTACAGGGCTCCATCGCTTCCCTGAACCACGCCTCCCCACGGCTGTGAACCGTCGCTGTAGCTGAACGCGTGGAGGGTGGTGAGCCGGCCGTCCCATTTGAAGATCGTCCCGTCGTCGTCCGGTCCGCCCCCGAGCGTCACGCCGTACAAGGCGCCGTCGGTCCCGCGGACGAGCGCGCCGTACGGGCCCACTCCCTCGCTCTCGTTGAACTCGTGCAGCACGATCACCGTTCCATCGGGGTCCCGTCGATAGAGCGTGCCGCGCGTGAACCGGCCGCCCGAGCGTGTCGTGCCATAGATCGTGCCGTCCGGCTCGACGAGCGGCTGGTTGGGGAGCGTGGCCGGCTTGTAGAAGGCGTGCAGGAGCTGGTAGGCCTGCGCCCGGACCGGCGGCGCGCTCGTCAAGCCGATCACCGTCGCCAAGGCGAGCCACCGCACCACCCGGTTCATCGTCGCGCGTTCCATGGCAGCCACCCCCTCGTCTCGCCGGTGCATGCCACCGGCGATGGCGTAGCCTCCGCGCGCGCCCACGTCCCGTCAACTCACCACGATGTCAATCGTCTCTCTCCCGGCAATGCCTTGTGACCACGTGAGTTGCGACGTCATCTCTCCTGACGGCCACGCTCGCCGAGCGTTCGGCGGAAGACGGAAATCGTGGAACCGGGCTCTTCTATATAATGCGGGCTTTCCAGCAGGAGGAGCCCCATGCATCCGAGACCGAATCGAGCCTTGCTGTTCTGCAGCGCCCTCGTCGTCAGCCTGTCGGCCGCCTGTGGACAGAGCCAGTCTCCGGCGCCCGCCCAGACGGCGCCGCCCGCACCGGCGCAGACCGCTTCGCCCGCGCCGCCCGCCGCCGCGGACTCGGCCGCACACAAGTCCTTCGCGTTTCGCGGGATGGTCCACGCCGTCGACCCCGCGGCGAAGACGTTGACGGTGGAGAACGAGAACATCGAGGGGTGGATGTCTCCGATGACGATGTCGTACCACGCCGACAGCGATGCGGTGTACTCGACGGTCAAGGCCGGCGACCGGATCACGGCGACCGTGTACGAGGGCGACATGACGCTGCACGACGTGAAGGTCGTGCCGGCGGAAGGCCAGCCGCCGGCGGGGAAGTAGGCGGCTGGGGGAGTCACGCCCCGATCGGTGCGGGCGCCTCGACGATCGACCGGGCGGCGCGCCACGTGACCGCCGCCGCCATCACGATCAGGATCGCGATGGGAATCGCCGGCGTCGTGACGTAGTCGCCCAGGAAGTGCACGCCGTAGGTCGCCTTCCAGTCCCAGTTCGGCGTGAAGGCCCACGGGCCGGGGGCGGTCTCGAACCACACCGCCAGCCCGACTCCCAGGACGAGGTCCGCCAGCGCGCCGCCCAGCCACACGCGCCTGACCCATCGCGGCAGGTTCCGCAGCCGCGTCGCCAGGAAGGCGAGCGCCAGGTAGCTGATCGGCTGCGTGACGATCTGGGCCAGGCCCATCGGATTGCGATCGCCGTGGAGCAGCGGGGCCAGGAGCAGGAGCACCGCCGCGAAGAGGAGCCAGAAGCGACGCTCCCTGATTCGCCGCATGCGTCGAAGGGCGCCGATCGCCAGGACGATGGCGAGCACGCCGTTGACCGACCCGATCGCGAGCACGGCGTTGCCCTGGTAGTACGTCGAGACCGTGTCCAGCGTGCGCCGCAGCCGCGTCGCATCGTCCGGGTAGCCGTTGTACCCGGCGTAGGGCCGCGGGACGAACGTGTCGAGCAGGTTGAGGGCGCGGCTCTGCAGGCGCTCGGCCGGCGACATCGGGTCCTGCCCCTCGAAGTTGGCGTTGTGGATCAGGCCGTCCTCGATGCCGTAGTTCACCGCGATGAATCCGACCCACACGGCCATGAGCAGGGCGGCCGGGATCGCGAGCCCTGCCGCCCGGGTGAAGCGCCTCAGCCGGGGCGGCCGGAGGGTCGCGAGATAATGCACGGCGACGGCGACGGCGCACGGCACGGCCGAGTAGTGGGTCAGCGTCGCCGCCGCGAGGGCGAGGAGCCCGCCTGCGACGCGCCGGCCGTCGCCCGAACGGCGGCCTCTGACGTAGAGCGCGACGCCGAGCACCACGAAGAAGGCCGTCAGCGCTTTCGTCCAGCCCATCGTGCTGTTCATGAAGAACGTGGGATTCGCGCCGAGCAGCGCCGCGAGGATCCAGGGGTCGGCGGGACGCCCGTTGCGCGTGAACAGGCGGCTCACCAGGCAGCACGGGAGGAAGACCAGCACGTTCAGCAGCGCGGCCACGAGCTGGTACGACGGGAAGTTCAGCCCGGTCAGGCCGAGGACGTGCGCGACCACGACGTTCATCAGGGGCGGACGCGTGGGCAGCAGATACCGCGTGATGTAGAGGAAGCCGAGCGGCAGCGGATCGATGAAGTTCGACGTGCGCTGGTAGTGCTCGAGCCAGTCGCAGCACATGTCCCCGCCGCCGTACTGGTGAATGAGCGACAGCAGCAGGACCGTCCACACGACGAGCCCCGCCAGCGCGAACGCGGTACGCCGCACGATCGCCCGGCGCCACAGACGGCGCGTGTCCCGCCAGGACGCCGCGGTGAGCGCCGCGGCCGCGGCGCTGATCGCCCAGGCGATCCAGTCCGGTGCGCCCGCCCAGTACGCGGTGAACGAGGCCACGAAGAGCAGGACCAGCGACAGGCCGATCGAGGCCGCGACGGACTCGAGCGGCGTCCATCGGAAGCGTCTGACGATGAACCAGCCCGGACCGAAGCCCACGATCGCGGTCAACGCGAGCGGAGGGATCAGCCTGACGAAGGTACTCAAGCCGGCAGCATAGGACGAGTCCGGCCGGAGTACAAACTCATGCGGAGATCCGCCGCCGGACCCGCCGCGGTCGCTACTTGAGGCGCCGGGTGACTTCGGGCAGCAGGTCGAGCGCCGACTGTGCGGCCGACCGGATCTCGGCGACGTCGCCGCGCTGCGGGTCCGTCTTGGGCAGGTCGCCGAGCAGCAGATCGCAGAACCCGAGGATGATGGCGAGATAGTTCTTGAACTGGTGCACCAGCGCGCGATCGTCGAGCCCGGTCATCAGGTTGTCAGGCATTGGACCGGCCTGGAGCGCCCTCGGCGGACGCATCCGCGAGCCCCTTGTTCGCGGCAGGCTTGGGCAGCAGCCCCTGCCGCGCCAGCGTGACGAACGCGCCGACGAGATCCCGGTCGCGCCATCCCCTCGCCACTTCGATCGAGAGCTCCTCGTACGCGCGCTCCGACTCGTACGGCTCCTTGTAGGGGCGGCGCGTCGTCAACGCGTCGAAGATGTCGACGACGGAGACGATCTGCGCGAGCAGAGGGACGGCGCGGCCGCGCAGGCCGTCGGGGTAGCCCGTGCCGTCGAGGCGTTCGTGATGCGATCGGACGATCGGGCGGACGCCTTTCAGCAGGCGCAGCTCGCCGCACAGCCGGTCGCCGATGATGGTGTGCGCCTTCATCAGGTCGAACTCTCCGGGCGTCAGGCGCCCACGCTTCATCAGGATGGCATCGGGGACGCCGACCTTGCCGATGTCGTGCAGGAACGCGCCGCGCTCGAGGGCCTCGAGGTCGTCGGCGCCCAGCCCGAGGTGCGCGCCGAGCGCCGCGGCGTAGGTCGCCAGCCGCTGGCAATGGCCCTCGGTCGTCTGGTCGCGGGCCTCGATCGTCAACGCTAGACTCACAATCACCGCCTCCGCGGAGTCCAGATCGTCGGTGTAGCGCTTGATCCGGATGAGCGATCGCACGCGCGCGCTCAGTTCGAGAGGGTTGAACGGCTTGGTCAGGAAGTCGTCCGCGCCGGCGTCGATCCCCCGGATCCGATCGTCGGCTTCCCGCAGCGCCGTGACGAGGACGACCGGTACCAGGCGCGTCTGCGGGTTCGACTTCAGCCGGCGGCACGTCTCGAAGCCGTCGATCCCCGGCATCATCACGTCGAGCAGGACGAGGTCGGGCTGGATCACCGCGAAGTGGTCGAGAGCCTCCTGGCCACGGCTGGCGGCGAAGACGGTATAGCCCTCGCGCTCGAGCTGCGCCCGCACCAGGTGCACGTTGCCCGCGATGTCGTCGACGACGAGGACGCGTCCCGTTGAGACCCTGGTCTGCGTGGTCATGACGGAGTGGGCCCGAGGCGGGACGACGGCCCACCTTCTCCCGGGCTCATTATCGGCAGGAACGAGACGCGACGTGAGGGCCCGGCGGGCTCCGGGCTCCAGGCTTCGGGCTCCAGGCCAGGTCACGCCGCAGCGTCGTGGTCGTGACTCGTCCGGAGCCCGGAGCCCGAAGCCCTTCAGAGTTCTACTGCGCGCTGTCGGTGACGGCGCTCTTCGGGGCGAAGTCGACGGTGATGCTGAGCGGATCCTTGGACATGGGCGGCTCGGGCGGAGCCAGCAGGTCCGGCATCAGCATTGTGAACGGCGTGTCGATCTGGGTCGTGACCTGGATCTTCGTCCCCTTGGGGAACGACAGCGGCTTGGCGAACCAGTAGCGCCGCGGCCATTCCGGACGGGTGTCCAGCTTGATGAGCGGCGTGTGCGTGCCGTCGGGCAGCACCGCCTCGACCTGCATGCCGCCGTGCGGCGGCACGCGGCCCGGCCGGAGCGCGAAGGCTTCGACGTCCTGGTCGAGCGTCTGGCTGAACGTGACGCTCTTCTCGCCGTCCTGGAGGGGCGCCGAGGTCAGCGTGAGCGCGTGGAGCTGGGCGCCCGGCGCCTTCGCGTAGTACAGGCCGATCGAGCTCTGGTCGGTCATCGCCTGCCCGTCGTACTGCCACGTCTTCTTGTAGCGGATGTTGACGGACAGCTGGGCGTTCGCCGGCAGCTCGTAGCCGATACCGTCCGCGGCCGGCTGCAGCGTGTCGCCGGGCAGCCAGTCGGTGATCACGGTGTCGACGCCTCCGGCGGCCGTCCCCTTGAGGCTGATCGTCGCGCTGCGGACCATCGCGGCGTTGTCGGGCAGCAGATCGATCGCGCGCACCCACTGGGTCTTCGCGTTTCCGACCGGCACGACGAACTCGTGGGTCGTGTCGCCGGTGTCGGCCGGGACCGTGAACGGCGCCGGCAGCTTCACGACGAGATCGGGCTTGCCGAGCGCCCAGTCCTTCTGGAGCGTGACCGGCGCCGGCGCCTTGGTGCGGTCGCCCTCCGGGTTGCCGCCGGTCGCCCACGTCAGGATGACGTCGATCTCCTTGGGCGTCAGCACCTGCGGATGCTTGAAGGTGCCGTAGTCCCCTTCGGCGTTCCAGGGCGGCATGTGCATCGCGATCAGCTCGGCGCGCATCGACTCGGCCCACGGGAATGCGTCCTCGTAGGTCATGAGGGACATGGGCGCGATGCCGCCCTTGACGTGGCACGTGCCGCACTTGGCTTTGAGGATCGGGAACACGTCCTCGTTGTAGGTGTACTTCGAGGTGATGGCCTTGTGCGCCTCACCGACCGAGCCGCCGGCGGCGACGAGAGCGGTGACGACGAAACCGGCCGCGATCCATCTGGCGGGTCTGATGATCACAGCTTATTTCCCCGGAAAGAATGACTGGACGTCGTTGAGCGCTGTCGTGTACTGGCTGTAGGCGTCGACGATCTGCGGGCGGTTGCCCAGGTCACCGACGGCATCGAGCAGCCAGCAGGCCCGCTCGAGCCGCGAGATGGCCGACTGCGCGACGTCGCGCTTCGCCGGGTCGAGCTCGCCGAGGTGATCCTGGAGGTAGACCGCCACGTCCTTCGTGCCGAGCGCGGGCACCCAGACTTCGGCGAAGTCGCCCTTGTCGATGAAGTCCTTCAGTTGCGTGTTGTAGTCCGCGATCTGCTTGATGATCCCCGCGGACGTCGCGGCCGGCGTGACCGTGCCGGTCAGGACGGCGGACTGGCCGGGCGCCGGCGCCGGGTAGCCGGCGAGCCTCGGAGCCCTCAAGGCGGGCGCCGGCGTCGTCGCCGAAGTCATAAGGAAACCGATAGGTTCGTCGGCCGGGACCAGGGCGCGGGCGGGGCCGGCGAGCGACAGCAGAGCGACCAGCGCCGGCGCGACGAGCGCCGCGGGCGGCGCTCCGAGACCCCGGCGTCTCCCGTATAAGACAAACATGATGCAAACTCCTCCGAAGTATAACACCCTACGTCTATTGTAGTTGGAGGTCAAACAATGCCGGCCTTCGCGCCGGGCCGGGTCCTGGTGTACGATGGCGGGTCCGGGACATGCGCCTGACGGGCTCCATCGTTCATCGCGAAATCCTCATCCTCGTTTTCCTCGTGGCCGTTGCCACGGCGGCCTTCGTCTTCACGCGCGCGATCGCCGGCGACAGCCGCGAGACCCGCCTGCACGACGCGTCGGACTGGTTCCGCCTCGGGCAGTCCGCGCTCGCCGCCGGCCGGCTTCCCGACGCCATCGACTCGCTGCGGCACGCCGTCGCGCTCGATCGCGACAACCGCGGCTACCAGCTCACGCTCGCCAACGCGCTCGCCGACGATGGTCAGGACGCCGGCGCGACCCAGGTGCTGGTCGGGCTGCGGACGGCGGCGCCCGAGGATCCCGACGTCAACCTCCAGCTCGCCCGACTGGCCGCGCACACCGACAACCTCACCGACGCCGTCCGGTACTACCAGAACGCGCTGTACGGCGTGTGGGCCGGCAACGAGAGCGATCAGGAAGCGCGGCGCCGCCAGATCCGCGTCGAGCTCATCCAGCTGCTCCTGGCGCACCAGCAGCAGCAGCGCGCGCTCTCCGAGCTGCTCGTGCTCAGCTCGAACCTGCCGGCCGACGCCGCGTCGCAGATCCAGGCGGGGCAGCTGTTCCTCAGCGCCGGTGACGCCAGGCGCGCCCTCGACCACTTCACGCGCGCGCTCGCGCTCGACAAGGGCAACGGCGCCGCCCTCGCCGGGGCCGGCGAGGCCGCGTTCGAGCTCGGCGACTACGCCCACGCGCGCGCGTACCTGCGCGACGCCCCCGACATGGGCCGCGTCGCCGACCTGCGCGCCGTCACGGATCTCGTGCTCTCCAACGACCCGCTGACGCCGCGCCTGCCGAGCGCCGAGCGCCGGCGGCGGCTGTCGGAGGACTTCACGCAGGCGAGCGCGCGGCTGACCGCCTGCACGCCGGTCGACGCCCCCAGTCCGCGCGCCGACCTTGCGGCGCTTCGCACGGAAGCCCAGCAGTTCCAGGCGTCGATCGACAAGGGCGATCTGCGCCGGTCGCCCGATGCGATCGACACCGGCTTCTACCTCTCGTACCGCATCGAACGGGCGACCCAGTCCGGGTGCGCGCAGCCGACGCCGCTCGACCGCGCCATCGTGCTGATCGGCCGCCTCCACGGATTCGAACAACAGTGAACACCGACGACGACTCGGCCGCAGCCAGATCCCTCCGGCTCCGCGAGGACCGGATCTTCCTCGTTCTCACCATTGTCATCGGCGTGCTGGCCGGCCTGTCGGCCGTGCTCTTCACGCTCGCCATCGACCACACGAGCCGGCTGCTCTTCGGGCTCTCGCCGTCCGCGTTGCGCCTGTTCCTGGTGCCGGTCGCGGTGAGCGTGGTCACCGGCATCCTGCTCGCGACCGCCTTCCCCGAAGCACGCGGCAGCGGCGTTCCCCAGACCAAGGTCGCCTTCCTGCTGCGCAACGGCATCATCCGGCCCTGGATCCCGATCGGCAAGTTCCTGACCGGCTTCCTGTGCATCGGGTCGGGGCAGTCGATGGGACCGGAAGGGCCCTCGGTGCAGATCGGCGCCGGCCTGGCGTCGATCATCGGCCGCTGGATGCGGCTGTCACCGGCGCGCGTCAAGGAGCTCGTCCCGGTCGGCGCGGCCGGCGCCCTGGCGGCGGCGTTCAACACCCCGGTGGCCGCCGTGATCTTCACCCTCGAAGAGATCATCGGCGACATGAATGCCGCGCTGATCGGATCGACCGTGGTCGCCTCGGTGACCGCCGTCATCGTCGAGCGATCCGTGCTCGGCAACGAGCCCCTGTTCCACGTGCCCGTCTACCACCTCGTGCACCCGGCCGAGATGCTGGCCTACGCCGTGCTCGGCGTCGTCGGCGGGGTGGTCTCGCTGCTGTTCTGCAAGGGGCTTCTCGGCCTGCGCGCGCTGATCGGCCGGCTGCCGCGCTGGACGCGCATGGGCCATCCGATGATCGGGGCCCTGGCCATCGGGCTCTTCATCATCATCGCGCCGCAGGTGGCGGGCGTCGGCTACGAGTACGTCGACCAGGCCCTCAACGGCGGCCTGCTGTTCCGGACGCTGCTGCTCCTCTGCTTCATGAAGAGCCTGGCGACGATCTTCTCGTACGCCTCGGGCAACGCGGGCGGCATCTTCGCGCCGAGCCTCTACATCGGCGCCATGGCGGGCGGCGCGCTCGGCACGCTCGTCCACCGCTTCGCGCCGTTCCCGACGGGCGACCCGGGCGCGTACGCGCTCGTGGGCATGGGCACCGTGTTCGCCGGGATCATCCGTGCGCCGATGACGTCGGTGTTCATGATCTTCGAGATCACGCAGGACTATCAGATCTTCGTGCCGCTGATGATCGCGAACCTCCTGAGCTTCATGATCTCGCGCCGGTACCAGCCCGTGCCGCTCCTGCAGGCCGTCCTCCAGCAGGATCACATCCACCTGCCCGAGCACGGCACGAAGCCGGCGCCGAAGGCCTGGATGGCCCGCGACGTCATGGTCGCCCCGACCACGTTCATTCCGGCCCACGAGCGCGTGGCGCATGCCTGGGAGGACGTCCGCGCCAGCGGGAAGGTGGCGTTCCTGGTCGGCTCGAAGGATCGTCTGATCGGCGTCGTCAGCTTCGACCGCCTGGCCGACGCGATGGAAGGCGGCCTCGCGGAGGAGGCCGTCGGATCGCTCGTGAACGAGCACGTCGTCCACGTTCACCCGGATCATCCGCTCGACGAAGTGCTGGCGCGGTTCGCCGAGAGCCCGGGCCTGCTGCCCGTCGTGAGCCGGGAGGACTCCCAGCGCCTCGAGGGGGTCGTGACCCTGGAGGACGCGGTTCGCATGATGGGCCGCGACCGTACGAAGCCGTTGCCCGCCACCGCGGGTCCCGGCGTATGATGAGGTCCCGAATGCCTGACCCACGTCCCGATCCGGAGCACGTGCGCTCCCTGGATCCCTCGCTCGATTTCATGCGGCTGCTCTGGGGCATCGAGCACAGCCTCCAGAGCACCTCGAAGCGCATGGAGGCGCGGCTCGGCATCACCGGCCCGCAGCGTCTCGTCCTGCGCATCGTCAGTCAGTTCCCCGGCGTGACCCCGGGCGAGCTGGCGCGCATCGTGCGCCTCCATCCGAGCACGATCACCGGCGTCGTCCAGCGGCTGGTCCAGAAGGGGCTGCTCGCGCGAGAGCAGGATCAGGCCGACAGCCGGCGCATTCGCCTGCGCCTGCGGGAGGGCGCGCGCAAGTTCACGCAGCGGCCCGGCGGCACCGTGGAGGGCGCCATCGCCCGCGCGCTCGCGCGGGTGCCGAAGTCGCAGATGCGGCAGGCCCGCCTCGTCCTGACCGCCATCGCGGCCGCGCTCGAAGAACCCAAACAGTGACCGCGGTCCGCGCCGCGCTCGCGAGGAGCCAACAGTCGTGATGAAGCTCGTCAAGTGCATCGTTCGACCGAACAGGATCGAGGACGTCAAGGACGCGCTCGAGAAGCTGAGCGTCTCCGGCCTGACCGTCACCGAGGTGCGGGGACACGGCCGCCAGAAGGGACACCGCGCCGTCTACCGCGGCAAGGAATACGAAGTGAGCCTGCTGCCGAAGATGATGATCGACGTCGTCGTCCCGGACGTGATGGTGGACGATGTCCTGCGCGCCGTCATCTCGGCCGCGCGCACCGGCGAGATTGGCGACGGCAAGGTGTGGGTCCTGGACGTCGGCGAGGCGTACAACATCCGCACCGGCGAACGGGAACCCTGAGGGGCCAGGTAGGCAGGTAGGGGCGAAGGATGGCTGACAAGTCGAGCTCCGATGACGCCGCGCGTCGCGACACCCCGCCTGCCTCACCTGCCCTGCTGTTCTCCGCCATCGCGTCGGGCGACGTGGAGCAGGTCCGGCGGCTGGTCGCGGGCGACCCGCGGCTCGTCGACGCGCGGAGCCCCGGCGGCCTGAGCGCGGTGCTGGCGGCGGCCTATCATCGCCGGCGTGACATTCTCAACGTGCTGGTCGCGCGCGGCGCGGCGCTCACGCTGTGCGAGGCGGCGGCCGCCGGCGAGATCGACCGCGTCGAGCGCCTCGTGCAGGACGGCGCCGACCTGGGCGCGCACAGCCCGGACGGCTGGACCGCGCTGCACCTGGCCGCGCACTTCGGACACGTCCAGGTCGCCGAGCGCCTGCTCGATCACGGCGCCGACGTCGGGGCGCGATCGACGAACGCCAGCGGCAACACGCCCCTCCACGCCGCGCTCGCGGGCCGTCAGAGCCTGACCGCCGGACTGCTGATCGGCCGCGGCGCCGACGTCGACGCCGCGGACGCGCAGGGCTGGCGGCCGCTCCATCTCGCCGCCGCCAGCGACAACCTCGACGCGCTCAAGGCTCTCGTCGCGCAGGGCGCCGGTCTGACCGCGACCAACGCCGAGGGCCAGACGGCGCTCGACCTCGCGAGAGCCAAGAGCCACCGCGAGGCCGCCGCGTTTCTGCAGAGATTCTGAAAGGGCTCCGGCAGGCTTCGGGCTTCCGGCTCTGGGCTTCCGGCTCTGGGCCGGTCCCGCCGTCACGCTGCTTTCTGAGCCGAGAGCCGAGAGCCGAGAGCCTATTTCCTCTCGATCATGACCGATTCGATCGTGATCGGCGTCAGCGGCCGATCGCCGGGCTTGCTCGTCGGCGTCGACCCGATCTTCTTCACCACGTCCAGGCCCTCGGTGACCTCGCCGAAGACGCTGTGCTTGCCGTCGAGCCAGGGCGTCGCCGCCAGCGTGATGAAGAACTGGCCGCCGTTGGTGTTCGGTCCGCGGTTGGCCATCGAGAGGATGCCCGCCTTGTCGTGGCGGCGCGAGGGATGGAACTCGTCCGCGAAGGTGTAGCCGGGCCCGCCCGTGCCCTGGCCCAGCGGGTCGCCGCCCTGGATCATGAAGCCGTCGATGACCCGGTGGAAGACGGTGCCGTTGTAGTAGGGCGCCGTGACTTTCTTGTGGGTGCGCGGATCGGTCCACTCCCTGGTGCCTTCCGCCAGGCCCGTGAAATTCGCGACCGTGTTCGGCGCGTCCTCGTCGAACAACTGGATGGTGAACGGTCCTTCGCTCGTCGTGAAGTGCGCAAGCAGCATTGGTATCTCCCCCGCAGGGATCATATAGTTAATGGCAACTCGGGAACCGAGGAGCCGGGCAGCCGAGGGATGGGAGTTCCAACGTTCCCCAGCGCCACCGTTCCTCAGCTGCGAGAATCTCACATTTGAGGAGACAGCTATGAGAGGTCGATACGTGGTGGCGGCGTTGGCGATGGTGGCCGCCGGAGCGGTGACGCTGGCGGCGCAGAACCTCAATCCGCTGCTGCTGACCGAAAAGGCCCCGGCGACGTTCCGGGCGAACTTCGACACGACGGCCGGGCCGTTCGTGGTCGAAGTGCACCGCGACTGGGCGCCCAACGGTGCGGATCGCTTCTACAACCTCGTCAAGTCCGGCTTCTTCACCAACGTGCGGTTTTTCCGCGTGATCAACGGCTTCATGGCGCAGTTCGGGATCCACGGCGATCCGTCCGTCGCGCGCCAGTGGATGGGCGCACGCATTCCCGACGACCCGGTGAAGCAGAGCAACCTGGAAGGCTACGTGTCGTTCGCCACGGCGGGCCCGAACACGCGCACCACGCAGCTCTTCATCAACCTGGCCGACAACGCCAATCTCGACAAGTCGGGCTTCGCCCCGATCGGCCGCGTCGTCTCGGGCATGAACAACGTGCACAAGATCTACGACGGATACGGCGAAGGCGCCCCGCGCGGCCGCGGGCCCGATCAGGGGCAGATCCAGGCCGAGGGCAACACTTACCTGTCGAAGGACTTCCCGAAGCTCTCGTACATCAAGTCGGCCACGATTGCGAAATAGGGGCGACGGGCGCCACGCGCCAGGGGTCGGGTGCTGCGGCACGCAGCACCCGGCACCCGGCATCCCAGCACCCGCCACCCGGTACCTGCAGTGCTGTTGAACGACCCATTCGCCACCCTGGGTCCGCACGAGTCCGGCGCGGGCCGCACCGTCATTCGCGCGTATCACCCGTCGGCGCGCGCGGTCGACGTGCGCCTCGTACGGACGGGCGAGGTGCGGCCGATGGCGGCGCGCGCGGACGGGCTGTTCGAGCTCGAGTTGCCCGAGGCCGTGGCGCCCGACTACCGCCTCCGCCTGATGTTTCCCGGGGCCGACCTCGTCGAGATCGACGACCCCTATCGCTACGGTCCGGTGCTCAGCGATTTCGACCTGCATCTGCTCTCTGAAGGCACGCACCAGCGCGCCTTCGAGCGGCTCGGCGCGCACTGCATCCGGCACGGCGGCACGCCCGGCGTGCAGTTCGCGGTCTGGGCGCCCAGCGCCGAGAGCGTCAGGCTGGTCGGCGATTTCAACAACTGGGACGGCCGCGTACACCCGATGCGCCTGCGCATCCCGAACGGCATCTGGGAGATCTTCATCCCCGGTCTCGGCGAGGGTGAGCGGTACAAGTTCGAGATCCACACGCGCGCGGGAGTGATCGTGCAGAAGACCGATCCCTTCGGCGTCGCGTTCGAGGAGCCGCCCAAGACCGCCGCCGTCGTCCGCGACATCTCCCGCTACACCTGGCGGGACGCCGCGTGGATGGAGGCCCGGCGCACGGGAGGCGAGGGCTTCGACCGCCCCCTCGCGATCTACGAGGTGCACCTCGGATCGTGGGCGCGCGTGCCAGAGGACGAAGAGCGGCCGCTCACCTATCGCGAACTGGCCGATCGGCTGGTCCCCTACGTGAAGGAGCTGGGCTACACGCACGTCGAGCTGCTGCCCGTGATGGAGCACCCCTTCTCGGGTTCGTGGGGCTACCAGGTGACGGGCTACTTCGCGCCGACGAGCCGGTTCGGTCCGCCGGAGGACTTCAAGGCGTTCGTCGACGCCTGCCACCAGGCGGGCCTGGGCGTGATTCTCGACTGGGTGCCGGCGCACTTTCCGAAGGACGACTTCGCGCTGGCGCGCTTCGACGGGACGGCGCTCTACGAGCACGAGGACCCGCGGCAGGGGGAGCACCGCGACTGGGGCACCCTCATCTTCAATTACGGCCGCAACGAGGTGCGCAGCTTCCTGCTGTCGAACGCGCTCTTCTGGCTCGAGGAGTACCACGCCGACGGCCTGCGGGTGGACGCGGTCGCCTCGATGCTCTACCGGGACTACTCGCGGCGGGACGGCGAGTGGGTGCCGAACCGTTTCGGGGGGCGCGAGAACCTGGAGGCGATCAGCCTGCTCCAGGAGATCAACACGCTCACCCACGGCAAGCATCCGGGCACGCTCACGGCCGCCGAGGAGTCCACGGCGTTCCCCGGGGTGAGCCGGCCCGTGTATCTGGGCGGCCTCGGTTTCACCTACAAGTGGAACATGGGCTGGATGCACGACATGCTCGAGTACGTCGCCCAGGACCCCGTGTACCGCCGCTGGTCGCAGAACCTGATCACCTTCTCGATGCTGTACGCGTACAGCGAGAACTTCATCCTGCCCCTTTCGCACGACGAGGTCGTGCACGGCAAGCGCGCGCTGCTCGACAAGATTCCGCACGACGTGTGGCAGAAGCATGCCACGCTGCGCACGCTGTACGGCTACATGTACGCGCACCCCGGCAAGAAGCTGCTCTTCATGGGCGGCGAGTTCGGCCAGTGGCGCGAGTGGAGCCACGAGCGGAGCCTGGACTGGCACCTGCTGGACGATCCGATGCACGCGGGTCTGCGCCGCTACGTGCAGGCGCTCAACTGGCACTACCGCTCGGAGCCGGCGCTCCACCAGCGCGACACCGATCCCGGCGGCTTCCGCTGGATCGACTGCAACGACCTCGAGAACAGCGTGATCTCCCTCGCGCGCTTCGGCCACAGCGCGGGCGAGGCCGTCGTCGCGGTCTTCAACTTCACCCCCGTGCCGCGCCAGGACTACCGGATTGGCGTGCCCGACCCGGGTTTCTACGTCGAGCTGCTCAACAGCGATGCCGCCGTGTACGGCGGCAGCAACGTGGGTAACGGCGGCGGCGTCCCGGCCGAGCCCGTCGCGTCGCACGGATTCGAACAGTCCCTGCGGCTCACCATCCCGCCCCTCGGCTGCCTGTACCTGAAACGCCGCTGAGCCACGACGCACGCAGGCGGGAGCCACACAGGGTCATGCCGGCTGCTCCTCGCGGGTTCGTGGTCGCCTGCATCGTCTTCGCGACCTTCGTGGACATCGTCGCGTACTCGATCGCGGTGCCGGTCCTGCCGGATCTGGCGGCGAGGTTCGGCGCGTCGCCCACCGTGATCGGGCTGCTGTTCGCTTCCTTTGGGGCGACGCTGCTCGTGACGTCGGTGCCCGCGGGGACGTGGTCGGACCGCATGGGGCGGCGGGGCCTCATCCTCGGAGGCCTCACGGCGCTGGCGGTCGCCACCCTGCTCTTTGCCTTTGCCCGGAGCCTGCCCTGGCTGTTCGCGGCGCGCCTCACGCAGGGCGCGGCCGACGCGGTCACCTGGATCGTGGGCTTCGCGCTGATCGCCGACCTGTACGGGCCCGAGGAGCGGGGCCGGATCATCGGGATCGTGATGTCCGGATCGGGCTTCGCCTTCATGATCGGCCCATCGCTCGGCGGCTGGCTCTACGAGCTCGGCGGGATGCGGCTGCCGTTTCTCGCCGTGGCCGGCGCGGCGGTGGTGGCGATTGCCGCCTTCGCGTTCGTCGAGGTTCCCCTCGTCCACACGCCGCGCGAGCCGATCCCGATCGCCACGCTCGTGCGCAAGCCCGACATCGCGGTCTGCACGGCGGCCGTCCTGGCGATCGCGTCCACGCTGGCGATGCTCGAGCCGATCGTGTCGATCGAGCTCCAGACCGGTTTGGGCGTCAGCCCCGCGCGGGTGGGCCTGCTCTTCGCCGCGGCCGCCTGCGCCACCGCGATCCTGCACCCGGTCTACGGCCATCTGGCGGATCGCTGGGGTGCGCGCCGCCTGACGATGGCGGGCCTGGCGGCGTCCGCGTGCGTGCTGCCCTTCCTGGGCCTCGCGCATTCGTTCACGTCGGCGCTGGCGCTCTTCGTCGTGCAGTCGTGCGCCGGCGCGCTGGCGATCACGCCGTCACTCGCCTACATGGGTCAGGTCGTGTCGGCCGAGGGCGCGGGCTCGTTCGGCGTGGCCTACGGTCTCTACAATTTCGCGTGGGGCGCCGGGATCCTGGTCGGGCCGGCGGCTGGAGGCTTCCTCTACGAACGGATGGGCTTCGCGCGGCTGATGCTCGTGTGGACGGTCGTCGTGGTGATCGCCGCCGCGGGTCTGGCGCGGGTACAATTGGCGACCCCGGCACCGGAGGGCGGCACGCCGCCGCCGTGACTTGATGAAAGAGGCCCCTCTCATGACTCGCATGCGCATCACCGCCGTCCTCGTCGCCTTCCTGCTCGCGGGATCGTCGCTCGCGCTCCGCGCGGACGTTCGCGCCGATCAGAAGAGCAAGGTGGAGTTCGCCGGCGCACTCGGCAAAGTGGTCAATATCTTCGGCGGCAAGGCCGCGCGCGAGGGCGTGAACATCTCGCGCATGGTCAAGGGCGATCGAATGGCGTCGATCACGGGCAACGCGGAGCAGATCGTCGACCTGGCCGGGGAAAAGGTGTACGACATCGATCTCAAGAAGAAGACCTACAAGGTCACCACGTTCGATCAGCTCCGCCAGGAGATGATGGCGGACGAGCGGCGCGCCGCCGACGAGGCGAAGAAACAGCCCGACGCCGAGCCTGCCCAGCCCGCTCCGGACGAGAAGCAGATGGAGGTGGACTTCAACGTGAAGCAGACCGGGCAGACCAAGACCATCAACGGGTTCGACACGCACGAAGCGATCATGACGATCACGCTGCGCGAGAAGGGCAAGACGCTCGAGGACGGCGGCGGCATGGTGCTGACCTCGGACATGTGGCTGACCGCGCCGATCCCGGCGATGAAGGAGATCACCCAGTTCGAGATCCGCTACGCGCAGAAGCTGGCCGGTCCGATGCTCGCCGGCGTCTCGCCGCAGCAGATGAGCGCGGCGATCGCGTCGTATCCGATGATGAAGCAGGCGGTCTCGCAGATGGCGGCCCAGGGCGCCAAGCTCGACGGGACTCCGGTGCAGACGGTCACCACGTTCGAGTCGGTGAAGTCGGCCGAGCAGATGGCCGAGGACGCGAAGGCCGAGAAGGAGAACGACCAGCCGAGCGCGAGCGGCGGGGTCGGCGGGCTGGTGGGCGGCTTCGCCCGCCGGGCGATGCGCAAGAAGCAGGCCGCGCCGTCGCCGCGATCGACCGTCATGACCACGACCACCGAGGTCCTCAAGGTCGCGACCACGGTGGCCGACAGCGACGTCGCCGTGCCGGCGGGGTTCAAAGAGACGAAGTAGCCAGCCGCTCGATCCGCGTCCATTCGCCGTCCGACACGGGCATCACCGAGAGCCTGGCGATCCGCACGAGCGGGAAGTCGCGGAAGGCCTTGTCGGCCTTGATCTCGGCGAGCGTGACCGGACGCGCGAGCTTCTTCACCGGCACGATGTCGACGACCGCACGCTTGCCGGTCTCGTCGTCCGGGTCCGGCGCGGCATTCGTGGCGGCGCGCGCGATGCCCACGACCGCCTTCTCGTTGCCCGTGTGGTAGTAGAAGACACGGTCGCCCTTGCGCACCGCGTGCAGGTGCTTCTGGGCGAGCGGATTCTTCACCCCGCTCCACGTCGTGCGCCCGTCGGCGACGAGCGCATCGAAGCTGTAGCTCGACGGCTCTTCCTTGAACAGCCAGTTCATGTATGTCCTCGTTCACCGATGGCGGCGGGGTCCCACCCCCGCCGCGAAACCCACGCTGACGCCTCGTCTCGGACGTCGCGAAGCCGACCTGAAGGTCGGCCGCTACAGCGAAACGAAGACCACTTAGGAGAGCACCTGCCTCGCGATGGTCTGGAGCTGCAGGTTCGACGTGCCCTCGTAGATCTGGCCGATCTTCTGGTCGCGGAACAGCTTCTCGACGGGGTAGTCCTTCGTGAAGCCGTAGCCGCCGAACAGGTTCACCGCGAGCGAGGTAATGCGCTCTGCCGCCTCGGACGCGAAGAGCTTGCACATCGCCGCCTCGGTCAGGAACGGCTGCCGCTCGTCGCGCAGCCGCGCGGCATTGTAGACGAGCAGGCGCGCCGCCTCGAGATCGGTCGCCGCCCGCGCGAGCTGGTGCTGGACGGCCTGGAAGTCGGCGATCGCCCTGCCGAACTGCTTCCGCTCCTTCGTGTAGGCGAGGGCGTGCTCGAGCGCCCCCTGCGCGAGGCCCACCATCTGCGCGCCGATGCCGATCCGCCCCTCGTTGAGCGTCTCGATCGCGATCTTGTAGCCCTTGCCGATCTGCCCCAGCACGTTCGCCGCAGGCACCCGGCAGTCGTCCAACAGCAGCTCGCACGTCGAGCTCGCGCGGATGCCCAGCTTGTCCTCCTTGCGGCCGACGGTGAAGCCCGGGAACCCGCGTTCGACGACGAACGCCGTGATGCCGCGGTAGCCGGCCTCGGGGTTCGCGTTGGCGAAGACGAGGAAGACGTCCGCTTCGGCCGCGTTCGTGATCCAGAGCTTGCGTCCGTTCAGCACCCAGTCGCCGCCGCGCTCGACCGCGCGCGTCTGCAGCGCGAAGGCGTCGCTGCCGGATCCGGCCTCCGACAGGGCGTAGGCGCCGACCGCCTCCGAGGCGAGCCGTGGCAGGTACCGGGACGTGATCGCGTCCGACGCCCACCGCATCAGCGCGTTGGCGACGAGCGTGTTCTGCACGTCGGCGACGACCCCGACGGACGGATCGACGCGCGACAGCTCCTCGACGGCGAGGACCGCGTGGAAGAAGCCGGCGCCGGCGCCGCCGAACGCCTCCGGAATCTCGACGCCCATCACGCCGAGAGCGAACATCTTGTCGATGAGCGCCCGGGGCATCCGCGCCTGCTGGTCCATCTCCCGCACGAGGGGACGGACCTCGCGCTCGGCGAACTCGCGCACGCTGGCCCGGAACAGCCGCTCGTCGTCCGACAGGGTGGTGAGCGCCATCACGACTCCAGGCCGAGGCGGGCTTCGAGCCGCTTGAGCGCCTCGAGCTGCTCCCGCTGCAGCCGGAGGAACTCCGTCCACTCGCCGCCGCGCACATCGTCGAGCTTCGCGTGGAGCGCGGTGATCTCGACCTCGGCCCGAAGGTTCACCTCGTAGTCGTTGCGGGCTTCGATGCGGTCGTGGGCCGCCTGGCGGTTCTGGCTCATCATGATGACCGGCGCCTGGAGCGCGGCCAGGCACGAGAGCAGCAGGTTCAACAGGATGTAGGGGTAGGGGTCGAACGGCCGGGCGGTCGTCTGGTTCATGAGGATCCAGCCGAGGATCACGACCGCGAAGATGCCGATGAACGTCCAGCTGCCGCCGAAGGCGGCGACCCGGTCGGCCACACGCTGGCCGAAGGTCAGCTGCGCGTCGAACGCCTTCGTCGGATCGAGAATCGGCCGGCGCCGGAGCACGGCCGAGAGGACGCGGCGCTCGGCGTCGCCCAGCCGCTTGACCTGCTGTTCCAGATCCGCCGTCCGCAGACCCGCGGGGACGACCTGGGGCAGGCCCGTCGCCTGAAAGGCGTGCCGTGCCAGCCGGAGGCCCGCGACGAGAACCGACGCACCGAGCATCGCCACCACGATGTGCGCCGCGACGTCGTCCGGCGTGGTCGCGTGGATGCTGCGCAGAATCCACTCTCCGATGAGGGCGCCGAGGGATCCGAGCGTGAGGTCCCCGGCGATGCCGTAATCGCGACTGCTCTTCATCGCGATGCGCACCAGCCATCCGGCCGCCAGGCCGCTGGCAATCCAGATCAGGAAATTCAGCACGTCTCACCCCCTTGACGGCGCCCTACGGCCATCTGGACCGGATCGTACCGCAAGGTGGGATTCGGCCGGGGGCGGCCGTCGATCAGACCGTCACGTGAAGTCCCTGGCGTCGCGGCGCACGACGACCGAGGCTGTCGCCGTCTGTGGACAAGGTGTAGGTGCCGTCGGTCCGGACCGAGAGGAAGCCTTCGTGGACGAGCGCGTCCAGCATCGCCTGGCAGGCGGCCGCCCCCACGCCGCACAGGCGGCCGACCTGGCGGGCCGTCAGCTTCATCCCGGGCATTTCACGATATTCCGCGCGGATGCGGTCCATCAGCGTCATCTTCACGAGGGTGTCCGCGCGAACGCCCGCACGGCCGGTGTGATCTGCAGTCATCGTCACGCCTCTCGACGGATCGCCCGTGGGCGGCCCGCAATTCGACTGTGTCCGGCAGAACAGTGGTCCCGGCGAGAGTGCTTCTAGATTCGAAGGACGGTCGGGGAAGACGCGCGGCGCGAGGGAGCGCCGCGTTCGGGAATCGGCGGCTCGACGAGGCTCAGGACAAACGCCTGCGGGGGCACTCGGCGTGGTGCCTCAATCCGCAGCCGTCTCGTGCCGGTCACGAAGGAGGGGACGGCCAGGGTCTTCGCGAGCGCGGGGGACTCGGCGATCGCGATGGCCGGTGCGACGGTGAGGTGCGCGTCCGGCGACCCGCCAGGGACGCTCGCGTGCGCCGACACCCCGACCGAGAGGAGGGCGAGCCCAACGACGCACCCGGTGCACAGCCTGGCCAGCATTCGAAAAGGATCCCGATTAGGAGCATAGCAGAGGCCAAAGACATTCGGAGACAATTCTGAGTTTGCGCGGCCGTCACGAAGCTGCCGCGTCGACTTGACATGGCCGCCGCATGCTGGGCGCCATGACGCCTCCCCTTTCACGCCTCGCGCGCACCGCCCTTCTCCTGATCGCCCTCGCGTTCGGCACCGCACTCGTGCTCGCCCAGCCGCCGCAGGCGCCCGACGTGCCGGGCGCCCGCGGCGGCGGCGTCACGCTGCTGCCCAACGGCTGGCGCATCGCGCCGGCCGGGCGCAGCCTTCAGGTCGGCGACTTCCCGCTGTCGATGGTCATGACCCCGGATCGCCGCTACCTGGTCATCAGCAACAACGGGTGGTCGAAGCCGACGCTCACGATCGTCGACACCGAGCAGCTCGGCGTCCGCGCGCGCGTCCCGGTGGACAACGCGTGGCTCGGGCTCGCATGGAACCCGAAGGGCACCCAGCTCTACTCCTCCGGCGCGGCCGACAACACCGTCAACGTCTTCGACTACCGGACCGGCACGCTGCGGCCGGCGCGCCAGTTCGTCGTGGATCGCTCGGCCGTGCGCCTGCCGCCGCACATGCTCGACATGGGCGGCACCGGCTTCATCGGCGGCCTCGCCGTCAGTCCGGACGGGCACACCCTGTACGCCGCGCACGTCTTCGGCCGCGGCGTCAGCTCGATCGACGTCGAGACGGGCGACGTGCAGACCGTGAGCCTGCCGGCCGAGGCGTACACCGTCCTGCCCTCGCCGGACGGGCGGACCGTGTTCCTCTCGCTCTGGGGCGGCGCGAAGGTCCTCGCGCTCGATGCCCGGACGCTCTCGATCACCGGGGAGGGCGGCGTCGGCGAGCATCCGAACGCGATGGCCCTGTCGAAGGACGGCACGCGGCTCTTCGTCGCCTGCGCCAACACGAACTCGGTCTGGGCGCTCGACGTGCCGTCGCTCGCCGCGCGCGAGCGGATTTCCGTCTCGATGTTCCCGCACGCGCCGGCCGGGACCACGCCGAACGCGCTCGCCGTCTCGCCGGACGGCACCACCCTCGCCGTGGCGGACGCCGACAACAACACGGTCGCCGTCGTCGACATCAAGACGCCCGGCGCGAGCGAGGTGGAAGGCTTCATCCCCACAGGGTGGTATCCGACGGCGGTGCTCTTCGACCAGACCGGTCGGCGCCTCTTCGTCCTGGATGGCAAGGGCCTGACGAGCCAGTCGAATCCGCGCGGTCCGCAGCCCGTGAGCGGAGCGCCGACGGGCAGTACGTCGCGCAGCTGCTGCAGGGGGCGCTGTCGGTCATCGACTGGCCCGACGCTGCACGCTTGAAGGCCTACACGCAGCAGGCCGCGTCGCTCTCGGCCTACAAGGACTCGATCCGTCTCGCGCCGGAGGACGCGCCCGCCGGCAACCCGATTCCCGCCCGGGTCGGAGATCCGTCGCCGATCAAGCACGTCTTCTACGTGATCCGCGAGAACCGCAGCTACGACCAGGTCCTGGGCGACCTCGGACGGGGCAACGGCGATCCGACCCTGACGCTTTTCGGCGGGGACGTGACGCCCAACGCCCACGCCCTCGCGCGCGAGTTCGTCACGCTGGACAACTTCTACGTGGACGCCGAGGTGAGCTACGACGGCCACGCCTTCTCGACGGGCGCGTACGCGACGGACGCCGTCGAGAAGCTCTGGCCGACCAATTACGGCAACCGCGGCGGCGCCTACCTGAGCGAGGGCGGGTTCGGCACCCGCAACAAGTACGGCAACCTCGACGCCCCGGCCGACGGCTACCTCTGGGACTTCGCCGCACGCGCCGGCGTCACGTACCGCAGCTACGGCGAGTTCGCCATGCGCGCGAACGGGAAGACGGACGGCCCCATCGTCGCGGCCGTGCCGGGCCTCGAAGGGCACATCGACACCGCCTATCCGCCGTTCGATCTCACCATCCGCGACAACGCGCGGCTCGATCTCTGGCTCCAGGAGTTCCACCAGTTCGAGCAGAACGGCCGGCTGCCGCAGCTCAACATCGTCCGCCTCGGAGACGATCACACGATGGGCACCCGGGTCGGCGCGCGCACCCCGCGCGCCATGGTCGCGGAGAACGACCTCGCCGTCGGCCGCCTGGTCGAGGCCGTCTCGAAGAGCCCCTACTGGAAGGACTCGGCGATCTTCGTCCTCGAGGACGATGCACAGAACGGCCCGGACCACGTGGACTCGCACCGGTCGCCGGCGTTCCTGGCGGGTCCGTACGTGAAGCGGGGCGCCGTCGACAGCACGCTCTACACGACCTCGGGCATGCTGCGGACGATGGAGTTGATCCTCGGTCTCCCGCCGATGAGCCAGTACGACGCGGCAGCGACGCCGATGTACAACGCCTTCCAGGCCGCGCCCGTCGAGACGCCGTTCACGGCCAGGCCGGCGCGCGTCTCCCTGGACGAGGTCAACGGACAGGACGCCTTCGGCGCGAGCGCCTCGGCGAAGATGGATTTCCGCGACGCGGACCGGATTCCCGAGGACGCGCTCAACGAGATTCTGTGGAAGTCGATCAAGGGCGCCGGCTCCGCGATGCCGCCGCCGGTCCGTTCCGGGTTCATCCGCGGCGTCGAGCGCCAGGGCGAGGAAGCCGCCGAGCGGCACGAGCGGACGCGGCCCTAGGGGACGCTCTCAGGCGCGATCGTCGTTGTGCCGGAAGCGCTCGATGACGCTGACGCGTCGGCCGAGGTCGTCTCGAAGACGGGCGCACGCTCCTTTCGGACATGACGCGGACGGCCACGACCGACGACGCGGCCGGCGCTGGTTCCGGCGCTACTGGACTTCGGCGTCGGCTCCGGCGCTCACGTCCTCGTGAACGGTCTGCTCGACGTCACGCGCGAGATCGCCGAGGCGCAGGCGCCTCCAGCCTCCTAGACCCTCAGGACGTCGCCGGGCTTGGCCACCATCTCGTACAGCACCGGGTTCACGAAGAACCCGAGCAGCAGCCGGGAAATGAGGCCGGTGACGATCACGATCGCGAACGGCCGCTGCGTGTCGGAGCCGATGCCGGTCGAGAGTGCCGCCGGGAGGAGGCCGAGGCACGCGACGAGGGCGGTCATCATGATGGGCCGCAGCCGCAGGAGCGAGGCTTCGCGCGTCGCCGTCCGGATGTCGGCGCCCTCGAGCCGCAGCTTGTTGATGTACGACACCAGGATCACCGCGGTCTCGACGGACACGCCCATGAGCGCGAGCAGGCCCAGCACGGAGCTGACGCTGAACGGCGTGTGGCTCAGCCTCAGCGCGATCAGCGCGCCGACCGGCTGCGTCAGGAGGACGCCGAGGAGCACCGTCGCGGGGAACTTGAAGTTGTCGTAGAGGGCGAACAGGATCATGAAGACGAGCAGCGCCGCCAGCGGTCCGATCACGCTGAACTGGCTGCGCGCCGCCACGTACTCGCTGTACTCGCCGCCCCAGGACAGCGTGTAGCCCTCGGGCAGGGACACGGCCTTGCTCACGGCCTGCTGGGCGTCGCTCACCGCGCGCGCCAGGTCGCGCCCCTCGATGCTGAACTGGACACCGATGTACCGCGAGTTGTTCTCGCGGTAGATGAACGAGGCGCCGTTGCTCTGGTGGAGCGTGGCGAGCTCGGAGATCGGCACGTGCTGGCCGGAGGGCGTGGGCACGAGCAGGTCGCCGATCGCGCGGATGCTGGAGCGGTACTCGGGCTTCATGCGCACGACGAGATCGAACCGGCGCTCGCCCTGGATGACCTGCGTCGCCGCCGCCCCGCCGACGCCCGCCTGGATCACGTCCTCGACATCCGCCACGTTGATGCCGTAGCGTGCGACCTTCTCGCGATCCACGTCCACCTGCACGCTCGGCTGTCCGAGCTCGCGCACGACCGTCAGCTCGGTGAATCCGGGCACCTGCGAGAGCGCCCGCTTCACGTCGGTCGCCTTGTCCTCGAGCACCTGCAGGTCGGGCCCGTAGATCTTGACCGCCAGGGCGCTCTTGAGGCCGGTCAGCGCCTCGTCCACCGCATCCTCGGCCGGCTGCGTGTAGTTGAAGATCACGCCGGGGTAGGAGGCGAGCTTCTTCTGCAGGTCCTCCACCAGCTCCGCCTTGGTCCGGATCGGCCCCTGCTTCCACGTGCGATCCGAATAGGGCTTGAGGCCGACGTAGAACTCGCAGTTGAAGAATCCCGTCGGATCCGTGCCGTCGTCGGGCCGTCCGAGCTCCGAGCCGACGACGGTGACCTGCTGGTACGACATGAGGAGGCGCCGCACCTGTGGGGCGAACTGCGACGCCTCGTCGAACGAGATGGTGTACGGCAGGGTGGCGCGGACCCAGAGCGCGCCCTCGTCCAGGTGCGGCATGAACTCGCCGCCGATGCCCGGCACGAGCAGGAGCGAGGCGCCGAAGATCGCCGTGGCCCCGACCATGGTCGCCTTCGGATGATCGAGGCACCAGTCGAGCATCCAGCCGTAGACGTGCTTGACCCACTCGTACGGCCGGTTGACGACTTCCTTGACACCGTGCGTGAACCAATAGGACGCCAGCACGGGCACCAGGGTCAGGGTGAAGATCAGGGCGCCGAGCAGGGCGTAGGACATCGTCTCCGCCATCGGATGGAAGAGCTTGCCCGAGGGGCCGCTCAGCGCGTAGATGGGGAGGTACCCGGCGAGGATGACGGCGACCGAGTAGAAGATCGGCCGGTCCACGTCGTGCGCCGCGGCGACGATCACGTCGCGCAGCTCGTAGACCTGCCCCTCGCGCAGCGCCAGCTCGCGGTAGATGTTCTCCATCATCACCACGGTGCCGTCGATGATGATCCCGAAGTCGATGGCGCCAATCGACAGCAGGTTGGCCGGAACCCCGCGGAGGTTGAGGCACGTGAAGGCGAACAGCAGGCCGAGGGGCACGGTCAGGGCGACGATGACCGCGGCCCGCACGCTGACCAGGAAGAAGATGAGGACGAGCAGGACCAGCGTCATGCCGAGCACCAGGTTGTGCTCGACCGTGTCGATGGTCAGCTGCACGAGATCGCTCCGATCGTAGAAGGGCCGTACCTTCACGTCCGGAGGGAGGATCCCGTGGTTCAGCTCGTCGGTCTTCTTCTCGACGCCGGCGAGCACGTTCTGGGTCTGCTCGCCCCGGCGCATCAGGATCACGCCCTCGACGGCATCGTCGGTCGTCTGGAACCCGAACTCACCGAGCCGCGGCGCGTTGCCGATGGTCACCTGGCCGATGTCGCGGACGTGGACCGGCGTGCCGTTGTTGCTCGAGACGACGATGCGGCCGATGTCGTCGGTGTCCGTGACGAGGCCGAGGCCGCGCACGTAGACGAACTGCGAGCCCTGCGAGAAGAAGCCGCCCCCCGTGTTCGCGTTGTTGGCGGCCAGCGACGACATGACCTGCGAGAGCGGCAGGTGGTAGCCGAACAGCTTGGCCGGATCGAGCAGCACCTGGTACTGCATCACGGTGCCGCCGAATCCGGAGTCGTCCGCCACGCCCGGCACGGCCTTGTACGCCCGCTCGACGACCCAGTCCTCGAGGGTCTTGAGCTGCTGCGGCGTGCGGTCGGGGCTCTGCAGGACGTAGCGGTACACCAGCCCGGACGGGCTGAAGAGCGGCGACAGCCCGGGCGTCACGCCGTCCGGCAGCTGCGCGTCGCCGAGGCGCTCGAACACCACCTGGCGCGCGAAGTAGTCGTCGGTCGTCTCCTGGAACGTCATCCGGACGTCCGAGAGCCCGTAGAGCGAGATCGATCGCAGGGTCTCCATCCGCGGGACGCCGTTCATCTCGATCTCGATGGGCAGCGTGACCAGGCGCTCGACCTCTTCGGCGGCGTGGCCGGGCCACTGCGACACGATCTCGACCATCGGCGGCGACAGATCCGGATAGGCGTCGACCGGCATCTGTCGGAAGGACATGGCGCCCGCGATGATCACGAGCGCCGTGAACATCAGCACGAAGAAGCGCTGGCGAAGGGCGAACTGGACGATTCGGTGAATCACGGTGGGGCCCCGTTCAGCGCTGAAGCGAGTTCTGGAACTGCAGGAACAGCGAGCCGTCGCCCACGATCTTGTTGCCCGCCTGCAGCCCCGACAGGGCGATCGTGCGGCCGCCCTCGCTGTCGCCGAGCGTCACCGAGCGTCTGGCGAACTGCCGCTCCCCGGTCTGCACGTAGACGTACGGGAGGTTGTCGCTGTCGCGCAGCACGGCGGCGTCGGGGATCGCCAGCGCGTTGTCCACGACGCCGGCCCGGACCTCTGCGGTGACGTACATGTCCTTCTTGAGGCGCTCGCCGGGGTTCGCGACCGCGATGCGCGCCTGCAGCGTCCGCGTCGCCGGATCGAGGGCCGGCGCGATGTACTCGATCCGCCCGCGAAGCGTGCCGGGGTAGGTCTCGTTCGTGATCGCCGCCTCGTCTCCCACCTTCACCGCGCCGATGTCGTTCTGGTAGATGTTGACGAGCACCCAGACGCTGCTCATGTCCGACAGCGTGAAGCACTGCGTGGCGCCGGCCTGCACCAGCTGCCCCTCCGAGCACAGGCGCTCGACGACTTCCCCCGCGCGGGGCGAGGCCAGCGGCGTCTCGGCCGCCGGCGGCCGGCCGACGAGGTCCTCCGGATTGGCGATGCCGAGGACGCGGATCGCCTCTTCGCTCGCCTCGAGATCCGCCTGGGCCTGCGCGCGCCCCGAGTCGGCCTGCTCGACGTCGGCCTGCGCCGCCGCGCCGTGCGCGAAGAGATCCTTCGTCCGCTGGTCGGCCTTGTCGGCGAGCTGGAAGGCGTCGCGCGCCTTGATGTACGAGGCCCGCAGCATCGAGAAGTCCGGGCTCGCGACCTCGAGCAGCGGCTCGCCCGCCTGCACGTGCTGGCCCGGGACGACGAGGATGCGGCTGACCGGTCCTCCCACCTGCGTGATCACCGGTGTCGTGAGAAAGGCATTGTAGGCGACCGTGCCCGTCAGCCGGAGCGTCCTGGCGACCGAGGTCGGGACGACCGAGTAGAATCTGCAGGTGAGCCATCTGATCCGCCGGCACCGTGAACGCGGCCTGAACCGGCGCGCTCTGGGAGGCGGAGAACGAGGTCATCTGGTTCGCCGGGCTGGCGCCCCCGCCGCATCCGGCGAGGGCGAGCGGCAGGACAATGGCCACGGTCCGTGTCAGCGTGCTCATGGGAGGCTCCTCGTGCCCACCGCCTGCCGCAGCTGCTCGAGCGCCAGCATGTAGCCGGCGAGCGACTGGCGGTAGGCGAGCTGGGTCGTGCGATACGTCCGTTCGGCGTCCAGGAAGTCGATGAGCGGCCCGGAGCCGCGCTGGTAGGCGTACTGGCTGATGTCGCGCGAGTCCGACGCCTGCTGCAGGTAGCCGGATTCGTAGAGCCCGACCACCTGGTCCGCCGTCCGCAGGGCCTCGTAGGCGTTCGTCACGTCGGTGAGGACGATGGACGACTGCTCGCTCGAGAGCTCCTGCGACTGCGTGATCGCGAACTGCGTGCGGGCGATCTCGCCCTGGTTGCGGTCGAACAGGGGCAGGTCGATGTTCGCGAACAGCGACCCGGTGTTCATGGCGGCGACGTGCGTGTAGGAGAACTGCAGGCCGAGGTCGCGCTTGCCGTCCGCCTGCGCCAGCGCGCGCTGGCTCTGGGCGGCGGTCACGGCCAGCTGGGCTGCGCGCAGGTCGGGCCGCTGACGCAGCGCGAGGGCCTTCAGATCGTCCTCGCCGAGCGTGACCGGCTGGTGCGCGAGCGCGCCGGATACCTCGTAGGTGTCGGGCACGGATTCGTAGCCGAGCAGCTGGCGCAGGCTCGCGAGCGCCTGCACCCGCGCGAGCCGCGCCGACGACAGGTCCATCTGGAACTGGAGCAGCTGCAGCTTGATCTTGAGCAGGTCGCCCTGGCTCATCGAGCCCGCGTTGAAGCTGGACTGGCTGATGTCGACCGTCTGCTGAAAGCTGGCGAGATCCTGCTGGGCGAAGTCCACGTTGGACTGCGCGAGCAGTGCGGTGATGAACTGCGACGCGACGTTGAACGTCAGCGCCCGCTCGTCGTCGGCGACCTGGGACACCGTGACCGCCGTGGCGTCCCGCGCCGCCTGCAGCCGGTGCTGGCGCTTGCTGCCGCGCTCGAACAGGTACGAGACCCCCAGGTCGAACTGCGCGCTGTTGTTGAAGTAGTCGCTCGTGAAGTTGCCGGGGGAGAAGAGCGGCAGGAACTGCGTGTCGCCGACGAGCACGGGATTGGGCCGCAGGTTCGCCGTGATCTCGTCGGCCCGGCTCTGCTGGATGGTGGTCCGCACGGCGAGCAGCGCGTGATTGTGCTGCAGGGCCATCGCGATCGCCTGGTCGAGCGTCACGCTCACCGGCGCCGTCTGCGGCGGGGCCTGGGCCGCCGCGGGCGGCGAGGCGAATACGGCCGCGGCGCCGACCGCCGCCAGGAGCCGCCGGTGTCGCGCTCCGAAGTTCAGATTCATAACCCCTGCCTGTCGGGCCCGCGCGCCAGACGGTGGACGATCGCCACCGTGGACGCTCGGGGCCTTGCTACGGGCGAAATCGAGAGAGTGCCGGTTGAACGGATGGCTTCGCGGGGCGAAGCCGCGGGCTCAGGCGTGTTCGGCTGGAGGGCCGCGCGAGGGGACGGAGAACGACAGCAGCGAGACGATGGGAACGGTTTCGGGCGGCGGACGCCGTCCGACTCGCGCGACGTGCGCGGTCGCGAGCGGCTGCGCCGAGAGCGCCAGATTCAGCAGGTGGAGGAAGTGGCAGAGGAGGCAGTGCTCGTCGGGCGTCTGGGACGGAGCGGTGCCGGAGGTGACGCGCAGCGGATGGTGGGTGAGGAGGACCGCGGCGGGATTGCAGCCGGGATCGTCCAGTCCGCTATGGCCCCACGCGGCCACCTCCGCGCAGAGAACCACGCTGATGAGCGTCGCGACGACCTGCGTCCACACGTACCGGCGCACGAACATCTGGGCTGAGTCTCAGCCACTAACGGTAGTGGGCCTTGGTCTGCCTGTCAACGCGAGCGCCCCGCGGGTCACCGAGCGGCGGGGCTCCGGGCCGGTGTCCGGCCCGGAGCCCGCGTCGACTTCCCACCGGGCGAGCTCAGTGCACGGGAGGCGCCTTCACGACGCCGAGCTGCTGCATCAGGGCGAGGTTGTCTTCGATGCCCCAGTGTTCCGCGATCTTGCCGTCGGCGAAGCGCAGGAAGTGCTCCTCGTTGACGGTGATGGTGCGGCCCGTGGGCGCGATGCCCAGCAGCTCGCCCTTGTGCGTGCCGTGGGTGACCAGGCGGACCGCCACCTTGTTGCCTTCCTCGACGATGTCCTCGATGCGCATGCGGAGATCGGGGAAGGCCGCGCGGTACATCGTGACGGTCTGCTTCAGGCCGGCCCGGTTGGCCGGGACCTTCGGCATCGGGGTGTGCTCGATGAAGTTGTCGGCGATCACCTCGTCCACCGTGGCGAGATTTCCCTTCTCGAACGCCTCGCTGATCAGACGACGGACGGTGCTCTTGTGTGTTTCGGCCATGGTTCTACCCCCTTGTGTGGAACGTCCTCGACTCGACCGACTGCGGGCGGCGGCGGAGCCGCTCAACCCGGCGTGAGCTCGGCGATCTCGACCGGGAGGATCGCGTGGATCATCTCGACGAGCGCGTCCTCGTCGATCGCGTCGCCGTAGAGCTCGATCAGGGCGCCGGCGATCGGCGCACGCAGGTCCTCGTCGCGGTCGCTGCCCGAGAGCCGCGCCGCGGCCCGGGCCATCGCGGCCTGCCAGCGGCGGGTCGTGCGGAGTCCGCCGCTCTCGCGGCGGAGGAGACCGTCGCCCTCCAGGCGGGCCAGGCACGCAGGCTCCTCAGACATGGGCCGGCTGCCTGGCGCCGGCGTGCACGCCGCTCGACAACTGCTTCTTCACGTAGGCGATGACCTCGTGCGTCTCCTCGCGGAAGGTCTCGTAGTCGCACTGCGTGGCGTGGAGGAACGTGCTTGCCGCCATCGTGACGCCGCCCATCAGGCTCGCTTCGGCGATCTCGGTCTTCGTGGCGCCGAAGAGCTTGGCGGCCTCGGTGTGGAACAGCGCGCAGTACCGGCAGCGCGTGGCGCCGGAGACCGCGATCCCGATGAGCTCCTTGTACTTGTTGGGAATCTGCGTCTCGGCGAGGTAGAAGTCGTGCATGAGGCTCCAGAACCCGTTCAAGCCGGGCTCCGGGATGTCGCGCATGAACGTCGGCACCTGACCGAATGCCGTCCGGATGTCGCGTAGAAGATCTTCTCGGCTGATTCCAGTCGCCATCTGCTCACCTCCATGACCACGAACGAGCCATCTGTCGCGTGGGCGGTGTCGGCGGCGGCGCCCGGGCGAGGTGGCGCCGGCACGCGTCGGGGAAGGCGGCGGCAGCGGAGAGCTGATCTGAATGCAGGCCGGGGTGGGGGGCGAGGTCGGACTTCCAATCCGTCTCGTGTCCGAGAGAGACATGCTCGACAACGCCGCGCCGTGCCACCGTCTTCGTCCCAACGGGGAGAGAGTTGCCCTACGTTCCCCTTGTAGCAAATGCGGCTGCGAGAAGGCAACACAACCGCAGCGCGCCAGGGCGCGCGCGTTGACCGGCCAACGCGTCCACATTTTGCGGCGACATCGCCACCAACGTGGCGGAGGGGATCTCGCCCTACGACGGGCTGCACCCTACCGAAGCCGGGTATGCGGAGCAGCCGAGTGCCATAATTCATCTGGTGGTTTCACGTCACCGGCCAGAGATGGGACGCTACATGACCGCGGGCATCTACATCGTGCTGTTGGTCGCGACCATCGTCGCCGTGGACGTGCTGTTCTTCAGACACCAGTTCTGGCTGCGGCTGATGGTGAACGTTGGAATCGTCCTGATCTTCTCGGCCTTCTATTTCGGATTTCTGAAGCGTCCGTGAGCAGGGAAGCGTCCGTGAGCAGGGCGGATGCCGTTCCTCCACACCCGGCTGGACCCGGTGGTGGAGGGGCTGTAAACTGTTGATTCCACTCAACGGAGAGATGTCCGAGTGGTTGAAGGAGCACGCTTGGAAAGCGTGTGTAGGGGAAACTCTACCGTGGGTTCGAATCCCACTCTCTCCGCCACAAAATCCACGGTCACGTTGCGACCAGGGACCGACGCGCCGTCGCCGTGCGCCCAGGCCGCCGGGGTGGCAGAACCTGCCGCTACTGGTCAGGCGAGGCGACGTAACTCCTGCGTGCGCGCACCGTCATTCCCGGACGGTCGACCCTGACCTGCAGGTCGTGCAGTTTGCCGTCGAGGCTCTCCGGCGTGAAGCCGATGACGTACTGGCTGTGCAGCTCCTGCGCGACGCGCGCAAAGGTCGCTGACAGATCCGCGCCCTCTCGCAGCTCGAAGTAGCCGCCGCCGCTCTCGGCCGCGAGCTTCTTCAGACTCGGATCCGGATCCGTGTCGATCATCCGCCCACCAGCACCGCAGCGGCAGCGACTGTGAAATCCGATGGCATACACCATGTATCCCTCGGTCTGGGCGCGTTTGAGAACGGTCTTGTAGCTCACGTGCTTCCCCGGCCCCGGATCGTCGCTGCCGTCGGTGAATACGAGCACCACGCGCCGGCCCTTCAGCCCGGACAAGTCGGACATGCCGACGTCCACCGCATCCCACAGCCGTGTCCCGTTTCCGTACTGCAGCTTGTCCCGCAGGAACCGGACGAGCGCCTCGCTGTCGTTCGTGAACTCGGGACTCACGATGATCGTGTCCTCGAAGCTGCCGATGCGCGCGCGATCCTCCGGAAGCAGCCGCAGGAGAAACTGCTCCGCGCCGTCCTTCACCCGCGCGATGTTGTTCACCATGCTCCCGCTTTCATCGAGCAGGACGACGACGGTGATGGGCTGGATCTCGTTGACGAACAGCGTGACGGCTTGTGGCTTCTTGTCGTCGAAGATCTCGAAGTCCTCCTTCGTCAGGTCGGGCACGAGCCTGCCGGTCGTGTCCGTCACGGTCGCGAAGAGCGGAACGGTCAGGGTCGCGGTCTTGAACGTCGGCGCCTGCGGCGCCGCCGTCACCCCGATGGCCGCCGCCACGATGAGCGTCACCCCTGAACCCAAACGCCACATATATACCTTTCCGTCGGGCACCTGGATGTGACTCGGGACGTCCCGCCCGCGGGCCCGCGACCGATCCGCGCCACTCAGGGCCGCACGCCGGCGTTGTCGACGCCACCGTGATCGCGGTCCAAGGTGGCACGCGCCGGCTGCGGGCAGCGGCGCTTCAGCGATCCGCTCGATCCAATTCGCGCAACTCGTCGAGACGGAACCATGTGAAGAGTGCGCCGAGCACAGCGCAGGTGCCGAGCACGAGTGCCGGAATCGCGATGACTGGCGCAATCGGCCAGCTTCCCAGGCCGACGAGAAAGCCGATGACGGCGGTCGCCCTCAGCGTTCGCCACAGGCGTCCCATCGCCGTCATCGAATCCCACCACCGGGCCACCCCCGCAGTCTACCGCTCCTTGCCGTCGCCTGACGCGCAGTCCCTCCGGCCGACGTCAGCTCTCGCGTCACCGCGTCGCCGGCGCCGACAGGTACGCGTCCGACTGCGCCTGACTCCTGAGGGGCGTGACCCGGTCCGGATCGATCCGGATCATCAGGTAGTTGATGTGGTCGTCGATCTTCGTGAACCAGTGGCCCGTCCCCGCCGGCACGACGACGACGTCTCCGGCCTTGATGTCGTACGCCACGCCGTCTCGAATGTCGGCCCCGTTGTTCCCGGGGCCGTTGAACTCGATGACCGTTCGCAGCGTCGAGGGGCGACGTTGGCGGTCGGTGATGTCCGGGCCGAGCACCAGCGTCGCCGAGCCGGAGATCACGTGGTACACCTCGCTGACGAGATCGTGTTCGGCCACCGAGTTCGGACGCGGATGGTCCAGCTTCCCGCGGTAGACCATGCCGATCGCGACGTGAGCCTTCCCGATGTCGATATCTCGCACCTGCTGATCGACGAGCCGGTTCGCGATCGCCCTCTGCGTGTAGGCGTCCAGTTCTGCCTTCGGGACGACGGTCCCCGGACACATGCTGCAGGTCGGCTGGGGGTCGGTCGGGTTGATGCGCCCCTGCGCCGTCAACGCGACGGCCGCGATGAGGGCGGCTGCAACTGCCAGGACGGTGTGCTTCATGAGTGGTCTCGCTCCGTTCGCGGGAGTGTACCGCAGCGGGCAGGCCGGCTCGATGCGGGGAAGCCAGGGGCCGCAAGAAGTTGTTCCGGGGCGCTCCCGTCGGGCACTAGAATCAGGGCCTTTCCGCGGACAGGAGGAGTCGTGAGCACGCCGCGCGCGAATGGGCCCACCCCTGATTGGGTGATCGCCGAGATGCCACCCGGCTACCAGAACCGGGTCGCCGAGATCCAGCGCCTGTCGGACGAGCTCCGGGATCTGGAGCGGTTCGGTCGTCTGCTGTGGTGCGTGGGCGAGAACCTCACCGACGCCGTACGCAGCACCTTCGCGGCCTTCGGATTCGAGGCCGAGCCGCCGCCCGGATCTCCCGGCACGTCCCTCACCGTCAAACTGGATGGCGGGCGCCGCCTGCTGCTCGCCGTCTCGCCTGCCGACGGGGTCGTGCAGAAAAAGAGTCAGGCGGTCGCGGACGCCTTCCAGCTCGTCCGCGAGATCGCCGGGGGCGCCGATCGCGTCGCGCTCGTAGCCAACAGCGATCCGGACGTCCAGCCGGCCGATCGCCGCGAAGCGGCCAGTCCCGACGCGCTCGATCTCCTGAGCCGCCTGGGCGTGAACCTGGTGGCGGGGCAGACCGTGTTCGCGCTGTGGCGGCTCTCGCTCCAGGATCGGGATCGCGCCCGCGCGTACGCCGTGCGACTGCACGAGCAGGACGGCGGTGCGTTCGTGCTGCCGTCGACCGCACCGCGCTGAGCCGTCCGGGTTCCTGGCGCCGGCGGGCCGCTACGGGCCCGCCGGCGGCCCGGCCTCCAGCCTGAACACTTCGAACTTGCCGGCGAGGTCAGGCGGCATGGGCGCGAGGGGATAGCGCGCGGCGAGATACGCGTGGAGCTCGGGTATCAGCGGCCGACAGACCACCGGGAAGACGAGGCCAACGGCCGGTCCGGACCACTCCTGCAAGTCGCTGAACACGAGATCGGCGAACGGTCCGTTCGCGCGCGAGGTGAAGTCCTCGATGCTCCAGATATCGACCCGAAGCGGCCGATCGCCGTAGAACCACACCTCCGGATCGTCGCCGCTGAAGGCCAGCATGGCGAGGTCGTCGGGGCCGGGCGCTGCGATCTGGATCGCCCGTCCCAGTTCCATCGCCGTGAACGGACCGGACGGCTGTTGGGGGGAGAGCTCGGCGTACGCCGAGACCGTCGTCCAGGCCGCGAACACGACGATCGCGACCGCCACCGCGCGCTGCGGCCAGCGCCACGGGCGACGATGTTCGAGCGCATCGAGTCCTTCGTCGATCAGGAGCGCGGCGGCGGCGGCGATGCCCGGGCTGAGCGGCCACCACCACCACTCGTGGTTGTAGACGCCCTGCCGGCTGATGGCCACGTGGACCAGTCCCCACGCCAGCAGCAGCCACGCGACCTGCGCGCCGGGATGCCTCCGGCGTGTCGTCATCTGCCACACGATCCAGGCGGCGGCGGCGATCATGAGGGGCAGCGAGTGGCGGCGCACGTTGAACGTCCACGCGATCTGCAGCCACTGGCGCGCCGTGAACGGCGCGGGGCCGAGCGCCGCGCGCCCCTTCACGAGCGGCAGCATCCAGGTCCAGGGGAGCGCCGCGGCCCACTTGATGTAGACGTACAGGAGCGCGAACACCGCGCCCGCGAACAGGGTGAACGCGATCATCCAGGGCCAGCGCCGCCGGGGTTGCGTGAGCGCGAAGTGGGCGGCGAGCACCGGCACCAGCACGAAGCCCGGCCAGTCGCTGAGGCCCGCGAGCGCGACACACGCGAGGAGCCAGGCGAAGGACCGCGCGCACGGCCGGCGGTGAAAGGCGAGATAGCTGTAGACGGTGGCCAGTGCGAACAGCACCAGGGGCATCCCGGTGACCTCCGGCTGGCCTCCGAAGTACAGGGTCATCGGCATGGCGGCGAAGAGCGCCGCGGCCGTCAGCGCGGCGCGCGTCGTGCCGAATCGTTGCAGCAGGACGAAGAGGGCGAGCACCGACAGCACGGTGCAGATCGCGGTGGGCAGCCGCGTCTGCCACGGTCCGAACCCGAACATCCGGTACACCGGCGCGATGACGAGCGGCACGAGGGGCGAGTGATCGGCGTACCACACCGGCCTGACGCCCGGCCGCGAGCCGACGCTGACGATCGGCATGCCGTGCGTCTCGGTCCACGGAACGCGCAGGTAGTTCCGCGCCATGATCCCGTAGAAGGCGCCCGTGGCCTCGTCGCCGTAGTCGAACGGGCGATCGAGGGTGGCGAGTCTGAACCCTCCGGCGCAGGTCAGGATGGCGAGGAGCAGCCACGCTCCGCGGCGGCGCATCGGAAGGGTCTGTGACGCGAGCGGCGGGACTCGCTATGACTCGTCGATGCTGCGCCAGCCCTGCAGCATGAGCATGTAGTTCGCCCGCTCGTAGGCGTCGGGATCGGGGACCTTCGTGAAGTTCATGTTGCCCCGCATGACGTTCAGCGATTCCCACTCGTGCTCGGTCAGCCACGCCTCGAGATCGTTCAGCACCGTCCGCACGTGTCCGGGCCCCCGCAGCAGGAGGGCCGAGACCATCTGCGTCACGTGCGCGCCGGCCATCGTCGCCTTCACCACGTCGAGCGCCGTGTGGACGCCGCCGCTGACCGCGAGCGACGCGCGCACGCGGCCCGACAGAATCGCGGTCCAGTGCAGGCGCAGCAGCAGCTCGGACGAGTCCGAGAGGTGGAGCGAGCGCGTCGCGGTCAGCTCCTCGACGTCGATGTCCGGCTGGTAGAACCGGTTGAAGAGCACGAGCCCGTCGACGTGGGCCCGATCGATCTCGCGGGCGGTGTGCGCGAAGGCCGTGTAGAACGGGGAGAGCTTGACCGCCACCGGAATCGTGACCGACTCGCGCACCGACTTCACCGTCGTGATCGACGCGCGCTCGATCGCGGCGCCGTCGAGGCCCGGATCCGTGGAGACGTGATACAGGTTCAGCTCGAGGGCGCTGGCGCCGGCCTCGGCCATCAGTTGCGCGTACTCGATCCAGCCGCCGGGCGTGGATCCGTTCAGCGAGGCGATGACGGGAATGCCGACGGCGTGCTTCACCTTCCGCAGGTGTTCCAGGTACTGGTGCGGGCCCAGGGCGAACGCGCGCGGGCTCGGGAAGAAGCTCGCGGCCTCGGCGAACGACTCGCCGTGTCCGTCGAGATAGACGAACTCGGCCATCTGCTCGCGCGAAATCTGCTCCTCGAACAGCGAGCGCAGGACGATGGCGGCGGCGCCCGCGTCTTCGAGACGCCTGACGGTATCGAGGTCGTCGGACAGCGGCGAAGCGCCGACGACGAGCGGATTGGACAGCGTCATGCCGAGATATTCAGTCGTGAGCGTCATCGCCGATCCTCGGGTGGGGTGTGCGCCGGAGCCGCGGGGGCGGCGGCCGCACCGTCGTCGTCGAGCGGGACCTTGATGCCCGCCAGTTGCTCGTACATCGAGTAGCGGCGCCGGGCCGCCTCCTGCGCGTCCTTCAGGAACATCTTGAAGCGGGCCGGGTCGGTGCGCTCGACGACGCGGAAGCGTGACTCGTTGCGCATGTACTCGGCCACGAGCGGCTTCGGGGGCCCGTAGTCGAGGTGCAGCGGCGGCTCGCCCTTCTCGGCGCGGCGCGGGTCGAAGCGGAAGAGCGGCCAGACTCCCGAATCGACCGCCAGCTTCTGCTGGGAGGCGCCCTGCGCCATGTCGTAGCCGTGGGCGATGCAGTGACTGTAGGCGATGATCAGCGACGTGCCCGGATAGGCCTCCGCCTCGACGAACGCCTGCACCGTCTGGCTCATCTTCGCCCCGAAGGCCACGCGCGCGACGTAGACGTGACCGTACGAGTTGGCGAGCAGGCCCAGGTCCTTCTTGGGCGACGTCTTGCCCGCCGCCGCGAACTTGGCGACCGCGCCCATCGGCGTCGCCTTGGACTGCTGGCCCCCGGTGTTCGAGTAGACCTCGGTGTCGAGCACGAGGATGTTCACGTTGCGGCCGCTGGCGAGCACGTGGTCGAGGCCGCCGAAGCCGATGTCGTAGGCCCAGCCGTCGCCGCCGACCAGCCAGATGCTCTTGGTCACCAGGTAGTCGGCGAGCGCCTCGAGCTGCCGGGCCTCGGCGCGGTCCACGCCGGCGAGCGCCTGTCGCAGGGTCCGCACGCGCTCGCGCTGCGCGCGGATGCCGGCCTCGTGCGCCTGATCGGCGGCGAGCAGCGCGTCGGCGAGTCCGTCGCCGATCGCGTCGCGCAGGTGCTTGACCAGCGCGCGCGCGGCGTGCGCCTGGTGGTCGACCGCGAGACGGAGACCGAGGCCGAACTCGGCGTTGTCCTCGAACAGCGAATTCGACCAGGCGGGGCCCAGGCCGTCCCGGTTCGTCGTCCAGGGCGTCGTGGGCAGGTTGGCGCCGTAGATCGACGAACAACCCGTGGCATTCGCCACCAGGGCCCGGTCGCCGAAGAGCTGCGTCAGCAGCTTGAGGTACGGCGTCTCGCCGCAGCCGGCACACGCGCCCGAGTACTCGAAGAGCGGCTCGAGGAACTGGGAGCTCTTGTGGTCGATCCGCGTCAGCTCGTCGCGCGTGGTGTCCGGGATGTCCAGGAAGAACGCGTAGTTGTCGCGCTCGGCGTCGCGGAGCGGCGCCTGCCGGTGCATGTCGATCGCCTTGTGCCGCGGATTGGTTCGATCCTTCGCGGGGCACACCTGCACGCAGAGGTCGCAGCCGGTGCAGTCCTCGGGCGCGACCTGGATGGTGTACTGGCGGCCCTTGAAGTCGAGTCCCTTGTACGGGACGGACTTGAACGTCGCCGGCGCGCCGGCCAAGGAGGCGGGCTCGTACACCTTGGCGCGGATCGCCGCGTGCGGGCACACCAGCGCGCACTGGTTGCACTGGATGCAGATCGCCGGATCCCACACGGGTATCTCGAGCGCGAGGTTCCGCTTCTCCCACTTGGAGGTGCCGAGCGGCCACGTGCCGTCGACGGGAAACGCGCTGACCGGCAGCAGGTCGCCCTTGCCGGCGATGAGGACCGCCGTCATGCGCTGCACGAAGTCGGGCGCGTCGGGCGACACGAGCGGCGGCCGCCCCGCCACCGCGGTCACGGTGCCCGGTACCGGCACGTCGTGCAGCTCGGCCAGCGTGGCGTCGACGGCCTCGAAGTTGCGCCTGACGACCTCGGCGCCGCGCTTGCTGTAGGACTTCTCGATCGCGTGCTTGATCTGCGCGATGGCCTCCTCGCGCGGCAGCACGCCGGAGATCGCGAAGAAGCAGGTCTGCATGATCGTGTTGATCCGTCCGCCCATGCCGACGCGGCGGGCGACGGACGTCGCGTCGATGGCGTAGAGGCGGATGTGCTTGTCGACGATCTGCTGCTGCACCTCGCGCGGCAGGCGATCCCAGACGTCCCCGGGCTGTTCCGGCGCGTTCAGCAGGAACACGGCTCCGTCGGCGGCGTGCTCGAGCACGTCGATCCGATCGAGGAAGTCGAACTGGTGGCAGGCGACGAACCGGGCCTTGTCGATGAGGTAGGCCGAGCGAATCGGCCGCGGGCTCGTGCGCAGGTGCGAGACGGTCGTCGCGCCCGCCTTCTTCGAGTCGTAGACGAAGTAGCCCTGGACGTGGCGGTCGGTCTCCTCGCCGATGATCTTGATCGAGTTCTTGTTGGCGCCGACGGTTCCGTCCGAGCCGAGGCCGTAGAAGATCGCGGTCCTGACATCGTCGGCGTCGAGGTCCGGCGCGCCGCCGGTGCGAAGCGAGGTGTGGGTGACGTCGTCCACGATGCCGACGGTGAAGTGGTTCTTCGGTCGGGCCTCGGCAAGGTTGGCGAAGACCGCGGCGACCATCGCCGGCGTGAACTCCTTCGACGAGAGTCCGTAGCGCCCGCCGACCACGATCGGGTCGGCCGGGAACGGCGACGCGCCTCGGTCGCGCGCCTCGGAAATCGCCGCCCGCACGTCCAGATACAACGGCTCGCCGGTGGCGCCGGGCTCCTTCGTGCGATCCATCACCGCGACGGCGCGAACGGTCGGCGGCAGCGCCTGCACGAACGCGTCGGAAGCGAAGGGCCGATACAGCCGGACCTTCACGAGGCCCACGCGCTCGCCGCGTCGGGCGAGCCAGTCGACGGTCTCGTGAGCGGTCTCCGCACCGGAACCCATGATGACGATGACCCGCTCGGCCCGCGGATCGCCGACGTACTCGAACAGGTCGTACCGCCGGCCCGTGCGGGCCGCGAAGGCCGCCATCGTCTCCCGGACGATCGCCGGGCACGCCTCGTAGTAGCGATTGACCGCCTCGCGGGCCTGGAAGAAGGTGTCCGGGTTCTGGGCCGTGCCGCGGAGGACGGGACGGTCCGGCGTCAGGGCCCGGCGCCGGTGCTCCGCCACGAGGGGCTCGGGGACGAGCGCCCGCAGGTCGTCGTCCTCGAGCGTCTCGATCTTCGAGACCTCGTGCGAGGTACGGAAACCGTCGAAGAAGTGGAGGAACGGGATGCGCGACGCGAGCGTGGCGGCGTGGGCGACCGCCGCGAAGTCGTGCGCTTCCTGCACGGACGCGGCCGCGAGCATCGCGAAGCCGGTGGCGCGACACGCCATGACGTCCGAGTGGTCGCCGAAGATCGACAGGGCGTGGGTGGCGATCGTCCGGGCCGCCACGTGCATCGTGAACGGCGTGAGCTCGCCCGCGATCTTGAACATGTTGGGGATCATGAGGAGCAGGCCCTGCGACGCCGTGAACGTCGTGCCCATCGCGCCCCCCTGCAGCGCGCCGTGGACCGCGCCGGCGGCGCCGGCTTCCGACTGCATCTCGATCACGTCGGGCGTGTGGCCCCAGAGGTTGGTGCGGCCCTGAGCGGACCACTCGTCGGCGAGCTCCCCCATCGGCGACGCCGGCGTGATGGGATAGATCGCGATCACCTCGCTCATGCGGTGGGCGACGGACGCCGCCGCCTCGTTGCCGTCCATCGTCTTCATGTGGCGTTCGGGCATTCTGGGCTCCATGCGCGTCGTGGGACTCGCGCGGACATCCTACACCCGGCCGACGGGGCGATCCACGCGCGTCCGCCCGCGCGTGGTAGCATCGAGCGACTGTCGACCGCAGATCACGCTGGAAGGACAGCGAGGCGCCGGCACGACGTCCTGACGAGGTTGCGGCTGGAGCCTGTGATGCCGCGCGAAGAGCGGATGCGCCCGGACGTGCTGAAGGAATACCGGGGCGAGCACATCGTCGTCCTGTGGGAGCCCGCGTACTGCATCCATGCCGCGAAGTGCCTGGACGCCGAGCCGGAGGTATTCGACGTCACGCGGCGACCGTGGATTCTCGTGGAGGCGGCGAGCGCCGACCGCATCGCCCAGGCCGTGATGCAGTGTCCGACCGGCGCCCTGCACGTTCGGCGCGTCGATGGCGGCGAGCAGGAACCCGTTCCAGAGCACACGACGGTCGAGCGGCAGCCGGACGGGCCGCTGTATCTGCGTGGCCGCCTGAAGTTCGTCGGCGCCGGAGGGGAGCCGATCCGCGAAGATACGCGCGCCGCGGTGTGTCGCTGCGGACGGACGTCGAACGGGCCGTTTTGCGACGGGACGCACCGCAAGATCGGATTCCGGGCGCCCTGAGGGTGCCTCCGGTGTCAGTATTCGGGTGGAACGCTCCGGATGCCTGAGCCGCCGTCGCCGCTCGACGCCGCCTCCTCGCCGCTCTGCTCGCTCGGCCTGTATGCGGGACGCGTCGCGGGGGCCGTCGTCGGACGGACCCGCGAGCTCGCCGCGGTCGACGAGGAGCTCGCCGCCGCCGAGCGCGGCCTCTCCTGCCTGACGCTCGAGGGCGAGCCCGGCATCGGCAAGACGCGCCTTCTGCTCGCCGTCGAATCGATGGCCCGCACGCACGGCTTCGTGTCGATGGCGGTCACGGCCGACGAGGAGATCCGCGGGCCGTTCCTCCTCGCACGCAGCATCTTTGCCTGCCCCGGGATCGCCGAGGGGCTGTCGGCCGACGCCGCGCAGGCGCTCGAACGGATCGCACACGTCCTGGCGAACCCCGAGGACCCCGGCCTGGCGAGTCTCCCGCCCGATCGGAAGCTCCTGCGCATCTTCGACCTGGCGGGAGCGGCGTTCCGTCTGATCGCCGCCGAGCATCCGGTCCTGTTGATCATCGACGATCTGCAGTGGGTCGACGGAGACAGTCTGCGACTGCTGCGCTACGTGGCGCGCGCGGACGGCGCCAGCCGGATTCTGCTGGTGGTCGCGATCAGGCCGTCGGAGGTGGCGTTCGTCAACGAGGCGGTGACGCTACTCGCCGACCTCGAGCGCATGGGCCTCGTCCGGCGGCTGAAGCTCAAGCGCTTCACGCAGGCGCAGTCGGTGGAATTCCTGCAGCAGGCCTTCGGCGGACCGCTCGAGCCGGCCAGCGTCGCCGTCATGCACGCCCAGGCGGAGGGCCTGCCGTTCGTGCTGTCCGAACAGGCGCACGTCTATCGCGAGAACGGCCTCATCCGGCAGGTCGACGGGATCTGGCGCCTGGCGCCCAACGCGGAGCGCCTGCTGCCGTCGGCCGTGCGAACGCTCATCGATCGGCGGGCCGTGCACCTCCCCGACGCCGCGAGAGCGATCCTCGCCGAGGCGGGCGTCCTCGGACGCACATTCAGCCTCCGCGACCTCGCGGACCTCCGGCTTCGCCTCGGCGAAGGAGGCGACGCCGACGCGCTCGCCGACGCGCTCCAGCCGGCCGTCGACGCCGGGTTGCTGGTCGAGCAGCCGCGCGAATCGCCCGCCGACTACAGCTTCACCCACGATCAGATCCGGGAGACCCTGGTCATCGGACTGCCGACGACTCGGCGGCGGGCGGTTCACGGTGCGATCGTGGACATGCTGGTGGGCGACGGCGGCGAGCCGCCGAAAGGAAGCCTCTCGCTGCTCAGCCAGCACGCCCTCCTGGCGGGGCGAACCGCCTCGTGCCTGCGCTTCTCGATCGACGCGGCGCGCGCGGCGATCGAGGCCAAGGCCCCGGAGGAGGTGCTGAGCCTGGTTCGCCGGGCGCTGCCCGTGGCATCGGCTCCACGGGACCGGGTGGCGCTGCTCTGCCTGCAGGACGACGCCCTGCAGATGCTCCGGCGCCAGGATCAACGGCTCGAGATCCTGTCGGAGCTCGGTGCGCTCGCCGACGCGCTCGCCGATGCCCACCTCGGGTTCGAGGTCCGGCTGCGCCGCGCGGGAGCGCTCCGCCTCTCGCACGACGAGGACGGCGCGGCCGAGATCTCGCGTCAGGTCCGGGAGTCGGCGTCGGCCCAGGGCGACGAGGCCGTGGAGCTGGCGGCGTGCATCGAGCTCGGTCAGGATCTGCTCCGGGTCGAGATGGGGGCGGGCTTCGCCCAGACGCCGACCGAGTCGGATCTGGACGGCGCCGAGGCGGCCTATCAGCGCGCCCTGGTGCTCGCCGAGCGCCGGCAGGACGATCCCATGCTCGCCGCGACCAGTCGCGAGCTCGGCGTCATCGCGCTCTCGCGCCTTCGACAGTGGTTCGTGGGCGCGGTCGCGGCCGGGGAGCACATTTCGGTCATGCGCCGGGTGGTGGCGGGTGAACCGCTGGACGACGTCCTGCGCACGCTGCCGGTCGGTCCGGAGCTGATGGCCAGAGCCAACGGCCACTTCGAGCGGGCGCTCGAGATCTTCGAGCGTCTGGGCGACCGCCAGGGCGCGATGGCCACCGTCATCGCCATGGCCCTGACGAGCTGGGCGCCGGAGGTTCACGTCACGGGCTCGGCCGCGCGCGTCGAGGACATCCGGCGCCTCGTGGAAAAGCTCAAGTCGTTCACCAAGGAGAGCGACCGCGCGCTCGCCGAGGCCCAGATGCTGTTCGGATCCCACGTCTACGCGTTCGCCAAGGGGATTCCGGACGTCGCCCTGGCGAAGGGTGACGAAGCGTTCCGCGCGGCGCGCGCGGCCGGCGAGCGGGCAATCGAATTCGCGGCCGCCGGAGGCATGGCCCGCACGAACGCGCAGCTCGACCGGAAAGAAGAAGCCCGCCGATGGCTGGATCTGGCGGCGACGGTCGCCGCGGCCGCACCAACGCGGACGCGGGCCCGGCGCCTCGAGTTCTGGCGGGGCCTCGTCCTCGGGCGGGCCGGCGACGCCGACGGCGTGCAGCAGCATCTGACTCACGCCGCGCGCATGGCCCTGGACGACGAGCGCCCCGCGGAACGATGCGAGGCGCTCGCCTGGCTGGCCTCGGAATCGGCGCGGCTCGGACGCGATCGGAAAGACGACGCCCTCCTCGCCGTCGCGGAGCAAGCCGCGCGGACGGTCCTGCAGGACGCGGCGGCGCTCCCCGGCCACGCCCCGTGGCGGCCGCAGGCCCACGCGGCCCTGGCCCGGGTGGCGCTGGTGAGGGGGGAGACCGACGCGGCGGCGGAAGCCGGCAGGCGCGCCCTCGCCGAGCTGGACACCGCGATGCGAGAGGACATGAACCTGGACGTCCTGCTTCCGGCCGCCGAGGCGGTTCTCGTGGCGGGATCGGACGCGGAAGCCCGGGCGCTGCAGGAGCGTCTGCAGCTGCTGCTCAGGCTCCACGCCCAGCGAATCCTGAGCGACGACGTGCGGGGTGACTGGTTCAGGTTCGGGATCGGACGCGAGCTGGCCCTCCTCGCAGGGCCCGTCGTCGACCCGGGCACCGACAGCCGGGAGCAGAAACAGACCGACCTTTCCGAGGAGGACGTCCAGCTCCTTCGGCTCGTCGTCGAAGGACGCACCAACAAGGAGATCGCCAGGGAGATTGGCGCTCCGGAGCGGGTCGTGTCCCTGCGGCTGGCGGAGTTGTTCGTCAGAATCGGCGCGTCGTCCCGCGCGGGCGCGACGGTGACGGCGATCGCAGGAGGGATGGTCTAGCCGTGCTTCAGGTTCGCATCGAACGCTCCCGCTGCATCGGGGCGGGCAACTGCATCACCATCGCGCCGACCGCGTTCGACTGGCTCGAGGGCGAGTTCTTCAAGGTGGCGCTCGTCGATGCCACGAGCGTCGACGAGGAGATCCTCAGGGAAGCCGCCCTGTCCTGTCCGACCCAGGCCATCGTGCTGGAGGACGTCGAAGAGCTGCTGCCCTGGCAGCTCCGCGCCAGGCAGACGGTCGGATCCGTCCGGGTCGCCGAGACGTTCATGTTCACGGACATCGTGAAGTCGACCAACCTGGTCGAGGCGATCGGCGACGAGGCCTGGGACGCACTGCTGCGGTGGCACAACGAGACGCTGCGCGCCGTCTTCGTCGCGCACGACGGGACCGAGGTCGTCTCCACCGGCGATGGGTTCTTCGTCGAGTTCAAGACGGCCGATGCCGCGCTCGCCTGCGCCGTCGCCCTCCAGCGGGAGCTGGCGGAGCACCGGCGGGCCCAGGGCTTCTCGCCGCAGGTTCGCATCGGGATCCACACGGCCGATGCCACCAGAGTGGGGAGCAACTTCTCCGGGAAAGGCGTTCACGAAGCGGCGCGAATCGCGGCGCTGGCGGAGGGCGGCGAGATCCTCGCCAGCCGCCAGTCGATGACGCCGCGATTTACCGCCTCCGAGCCGCGCCAGGTCACCTTGAAAGGCATCGCCGACCCGGTGGAGGTCGTGACGGTCCAGTGGAAGTGAGTCTGGACCTCCTGTTCCTCGGCACGGGCAACGCGACGTCCCATGACGGACGGGCGACCAGCGGCTTCGTCGTCGACGGCCGGTATCTGTTCGACGCAGGGGCGGCGACGCTCCAGCAGCTGAAGAAGGCACGCGTGGATCCGGCCGGCCTGCAGGCGGTCCTGATCACCCACTTCCACGCCGATCACTTCTTCGGGCTGCCGTTCCTGCTCCTGGAGTACTGGATCGCCGGCCGCGAGGAGGACCTGCAGATCGTCGGCCCGCCGGGCATCGAAGCCAGGACCGAGCACCTGCTGGATCTCGCCTTCCCCGGGCTGCCCCGGCGCGCGCGGGAGTACCGCCGGCGCTACACCGAGGTGGCCGATGGCGCGAGCGGCGAGGTGGCGGGGCTGCCGTTCGAGGCCTTCGAGGTCGAGCACGTGTCATCGCTGCGCTGCTTCGCCTATCGCGCCCGGATCGGCGGGCGCACGCTCGCGTACTCGGGCGATTCCGTGATGTGTCGCGGGTTGCTGAACGTGGTCGCCGGCGCCGACGTGGTGGTGCTCAACTGCTCGCAGCGCGGCGACCCGGTGCATCTCGCGGTCGAAGACGTCCCGGCCGTGGTCGTGCACGCACGCGCCGAGGCAAGAACGATTCTGAGCCACGTCGACGGGCCCATCGCCGCCGCGCGCGACGCGCGTGCGCTGGTGGCCTCCGATCTGGACCGTCTTCGCGTGTAGAGCGACTCTGGCGGCAGGTGCGCCGATGCACGTATCCTAGTCGCGATGCAGCGCGGACCTTCAGGTCCGCTAGCGGACCTGGTGGTGTAGTGCGGACCTTCAGGTCCGCAACGAACGGCAGGCCTGAAGGCCTGCGCTACGTACGTCAATCGAAGCGCATCCGATTCGAAGCCGGTCCGGCGGCAACGGTCGGCCAGGGAGGGATCATGGCGTTCGTCGGGAAGGTCAGTCAGGTCGCGGCCGGTCAGCTGGTGGGAATCGAGGTCGACGGAAAGCCCGTGGCGGTGGCCAACGTGGACGGACGTCTGTTCGCGATCGGCGACCGCTGCACGCATCGCGGATGCTCGCTCTCGGAAGGGGAGCTGTCCGGCACGACCGTGACGTGCCCGTGCCACGGCGGTCAGTTCGACGTGACGAGCGGCGAGGTCGTCGGCGGGCCTCCCCGGGAGTCGGTCCCGTCGTACGGCGTGCAGGTCGTCGGCGACGAGTTCCACATCGGCTGACACGAGGCCTCAATGTCGATTGCAGACGTGCTCGCCGACGTGCCGCTGTTCGCAGGGCTCGATGCCAAGGCGATCGAGTCCCTGGCGGGCTTCACCTTCCGGAAGACGTTCGAGCCCGGGGACCTGATCGTCGAGGAAGGCCGCACGGGGAACGGCATGTTCATCGTCCTCTCCGGGAGCGCCGAAGTCGTCAAGGGCCTCGGGACGCCGCAGCCGCGCGTCGTCGCGACGCTCGGCGCCGGCGAGCCGATCGGCGAGATGGCGCTCCTGGGCGAGTGGCCGCGCACCGCGTCGGTGCGGGCGCTCGAAACGACGGAATGCGTCGGCATCGACCGGTGGATCTTCCTCGACTATCTGGAGAAGGAGCCGAAGCTCGCGCTTCGGCTGCTCCAGATCCTGGCGCTGCGGCTGGCGGAGACGGCGGAGCGGCTGGCCGAGTAGGCGCTTACGTCGCCGCGAGGCTCTTGGCGATCCCCGCAAGGGCGGTCCTGACGGACGCGAGCACCGCCGGCGCTCGATCGCGAGCCTGGAGGAAGCCGCAGTACGCCCCGAGCTCTCCCAGCCGTTCGCGAAAGACCGTCCGGGCCGCGTCCCCGTGCGTCGGGATCGTCGCGCCCCGCGACAGCCGGAAGCTGATCCCGGCCGTCTTGCCCGGGTGCGACGGCCCGGCGGGCGACTTCGTCAAGGCGTCGGCCAGCGGCGCGACGATGTCCATCATCAGCGACTCGGCGGCTCGGGACAGCCGCTGCAACTGCTCGTTCGACTCCTCGCCGTGCACGAAGAGCCGCCCCAGGACCTGCGTCATCAGCTCGTAGCACGCGTCGGCGAGGTTGCTCAGCTCGGCCGTGTCCGGATCGTCGATGAAGTTGAGATCCTCGGTGTCGGTCTTGTCGCTCGGCGGCAGGGCGTAGGGGTTGGCCAGGACCGGTCGCGCCGGCTGGAATCCGGGATCCTCGGCCAGGGCGTCCTTGCACTCCCGCCAGATCGTGACGAACTTGCTGTAGTGCGAGTCGGGCGTGTCGCGGCTCGCGCCTTCCCCCTGGACGACGATCACGTTGATCGCCTGCTGCGCCGACGCGAGATCGGTGACCGGCGTCAGCTCGGGCAGGCTTTCGAAGTGGGCGGGCGCCGCCGTCTGCATGTCGGGACGGCCGATGAAGAGCCCGCGCTCGCCGTACTTCTGCGCCAGATAGACGAAGCCGTCCTCGATGCCCCGGTAGAGGCGGCCCTGGGTGTGGTATTCGCGCTCGGTCGCGAAGATGTCGCTGAGCTGCGGTCGAACGGCGGCGGGGAGACTGCGGGCGACCCTGCCGTCCGCGCCGACGAGATCGTCGGGCTCCTCGATGGCGATGAACTGCTCCATCGTGTCGAGACTGAACGGCGCCAGTCGTAGGTGAAACCCACCGCGCCGATCCATCCGGATCGGGAAGTTCGGGCGCCGGAGGTGGGGTGCCCCGCCGATCGCCGTCAGGAGATTGCACACGGCGCCCAGATGGAGCATCTCCTGGACGGCGACGCCGCGCAGCAGGCGGCTCCAGCGCCGGATCTTGCGCAGCTGCGCGTCCGTGATCCCTTCGTCCGTGCTGCTCTTCAGGCTGAAGGCCGTGAACAGGTAGCAGCACATGACGCCGTGCTCGATTTCCGCCGCCTCCGTCAGGAGGTAGATCAGCTGCGCGCGGTTCTCGATGCGGAGGGTCGGCTCCATCAGGGCACCTAGGATACACGCGCCGGTCGGCGGATGGATGCCCTCCCGAACGGCCGGCACGTCCCCCGACCGGGGGCGTGCCGGCGGTGCCGGCCTAGCCGATTGGCCGAGGCGCCGGGCTTTCGGCCGGCGCGCTCGTCGCCGCCTCCTGTGGGTAGAGCGGCGCGACGCCGTCCGAGTGATTGGGCAGGTACCACGCAGCGATCCGTGCGGGAGCGCCGGCGGATGTCCGCTCGAGCGTCATCTGCTCCTTGTCGCTCGACACGGGCCTCTGCACCGGCGTGGTGAAGAACGTCGCGTACACCGTGGAGCGATCCTGGCTCAGGACGCGCACGATCGAGGGCTCCACCATCTGGAACACGTAAGTCCCCGGCTTCAGTCCGACGCCCGGAATCTCGATCGGGCCACTGAAGAACATGAAGTGGTCCGACGGCGATCCGCGGACGACGCCGGCATGTCCTGTGACGGTGACAGTGAACTCCATCGGCTGCTGAGCTTGTGCCCATGCCGGATGGGCTCCGCTCAGCAGGAACACCGCGGCGATTGCGACTCCTGCGCCGATCAGCTTCTTCATCGGATACCTCCTTGCTACTGCAACGATCGTGATTCGTTGCAAAGGGGGTTCCGGAAGACACGGCGTTACAGACCGCGGCGCGTCTGGAACGGTCGCCCCATGCGGACGTCGCGCTGTCGCAGGATGCGATCGCTCGCCGCGACGCGCGAGTCGACGAGCGGACGTGGCGCGAGGCCGAAGCCGACGAGTGCCAGGACGAGCGCTGCGAAGGTCCACGCTTCTCGCCGCGTCAGACCGAATCGCGGACCCGCGTCCGGCTCGCGGCGGCCGCAGAAGAGCGCGAAGTACATCCGGACGATGGTCAGCCCGGTCAGCGCCGACGCCGCCACGACGGCGAATCCCATCACCGGAAAGGCGTCGACCGCGCCGTTCACGAGCAGTTCCTGACCGACGAAGCCGAGCGTGCCGGGAAAGCCGGTGCACGCGAGTCCGAGGCAGAGGAAGCTCACCGCCAGGAGCGGCATGCGCTCGTAGCCGCCGTGATAGGACGTCAGATCGAGCCGGCCCCGGCGCGCTTCGAGCACGAGGATGACGCGCGCGAGGCCGGCGAACCCGAGCCCCGCCGACAGCCAGACCAGCAGTCCACCCGCCAGGGCGCTCGTGCTCGTGCAGTCGAGGCCCGCCATCACCAGGGCCGACTGGCTCATGAACAGGTACCCGCACGCGCGCCGGGCGCTCGACTGGACCAGGGCGAGCGCCGCGCCGTAGACGGCTGTTCCGAGCGCGAGCACCGCGATGACGCGCAGCATCTCCCCGGACGCGCGCGGGACGATGAGCACGACGGTGATGTACGCACCCACCTGTGGCGCGTTGAAGAGGATGGCGGGCCCGAGCCGGCCGCGGTCGAAGACTTCCGGGACCCATGCGTGGAACGGCACGATCCCCTTGCGCACGAGCGCCGCCGCCACGATCAGCCACATGCCCGTCGTCGCGACCGCCACGTTCCCGGCGAACGGTCCGACGAACAGTGCGACGCCGGCGCCGAGCAGCAGGGTGGAGGCACCGAGATAGGCCGCGGCGATCCGGCGTTGATCGCGATGCGCCGGGTCGCCGAGGGCGTCGAGCAGCGTCCACACGGACGCCGCCGACAGGAGGAAGAGCGCCACGGCGCTCTCGGTGAGAAAGGATGCGAGCGTGAGCAGCGTGGCGAGGGCCGCCCGGCGGAGGCCGCGGCGATCCAGCGATGCCCGCGGCGTCACCGCGACGGTGAGCAGCCAGAGGGCCGCGGCGAGGGGCAGCAGGGCCGCCGACAGCGTGTCGACACGCAGAATCGACTCTCCGCCCGGTACCCAGCTGAGGCGCGACGTGCGGAGGGACAGGTCGTGGAGCCCGGGCAAGACGGCGACGACGACCGTGGCCGCGAGCATGAGGCCCGCGGCGCCGACCGCCAGGCGTCGAAGGCGCTCGACCTCTCGGTCGACGAACGAGAGACCGATGACCAGGGCGGGCAGCGCCGCGGCGAGCGCGAGCCAGGGGCCGGGGTTACTCATCGCGATCGTCGCCTCCGGGCGCGGACGCCGGCCACTCCATCGGCACGAGGGCCTGGCAGAGCCATCCATCGAGGCGGCTCAGCCCGCGCGCCGCCGTCGTGAACGGTCCGACGATGACGCGGTCGAGCCACGCGTCGAGGAAGCCACGCTCCAGCGCGGCGAGAAACAGACGGTGGCGCAGCCGCTCCGGGATCAGACGGATCACCGGGCCTTCCCGCTCCTGGCGGTGACCGATGGCATCTTCCATTCCGTGCAGGTCGTGCAGGACGTTCGGAGCGCTCAGGAACTGCAGCAGCCGGAACGAGGCGTGCCCGACCAGATGGACGAACGCCACCACGTACCATCCGATCGCGATCTCCACGACGATCAAGGCGACCTGGGTGAGGGAGGCATAGGCGAGCGACGACTTGACATCGCTCTGCACGCGGGTGGCGAGGCCGGCGAAGACGGCCGTCGCCAGTCCCAGGGCGCCGGCCAGCACGCGGGCGGCCGGCGCCTGCTCCAGCAGGGGCGCCGCGCGCAGCAGCAGGAAGCACCCGGCGTGCACGGAGAGAGAGCCGTAGTAGACGGCGCTCGACGGAGTCGGGCCCTCCATCGCGCGCGGCAGCCACCCCGAGAACGGCAGCAGCGCGCTCTTGCCGGCCACGGCCACGATGAGGAGCACCGCGATGACCGTGGCATGCGCGCCGGTCAGGGCCAGCGCCTGGCCGGGCTTCGCGCCGCCGAACAGCAGCGAGAGGCTGTCGCTGCCGGCGAGGTGCCGCAGGAGGACCGCCGCCGCCAGCATCGCGGCGTCGCTCACGCGGTACACCGACAGCACCCGCAGCGCGTTCGACACCGGCGCCGGCCGCTCGTGGAAGAACGCCACGAGCAGCGCGGAGCTCAGGCCGACGAGCTCCCATCCGACGAGCAGCACCTCGACGTTCCCCGCCAGGGCGACGAGGAGCATCCCGGTCACGAACATCGCCAGCAGCACGAAGTACCGGTTGTAGCCGGCCTCCCGGTGCAGGTACCGGTTCGAGAACGCCGAGACGACCCCCGCGATCACGGCACAGAGCGCGGCGAAGCCGAGGGACACGCGATCGATCGAGAGCTCGATCGCGATGCCGCCGGCGTGACCCGTCGACCAGGCGCCGTACGACACGACCTGCGAGCCGCGGCCGGACACCCCGTGCACCACGAGCGCCGCGAGCAGGGACGCGCACGCGAGCGTCATGCTGGCGCCGGCCAACCTGCCGGTCCACCGCTCGGGGAGCGGCCGGTTGACGAGCGAGGCGCCGCCGAGCAGGAGGAACAGCGCTGCCGGCGACCCGACCCCGACGGTCACCAGCGTTGCGATCGGACTCATCGCGCCCGTGCCGGCGAATCGGGCGGTGCGCCCGTGCGAGTCGGGTTCGACGCCGGCGCTGGAACGATGGCCACCGGAGCGAGGAATCCGCGCTTGCCCTGGTACCACGCGGCCGAATCGCCGACGACCGACGTGAGGGGACGTTCCGGCCTTCGGAGGACGAACCCCGAGGGGCCAAGTTCCCACAGCGCGCCCGAGTGGGGATCGAGACACGCCAGCCAGATCCAGCGGTTGCGCACCAGCCGATCGAGCGTCGCGTTCTCGCCGACGACGCGACCGACGCGATCGGGCGTGCCTTCCACGACGATGGCGAGACGCGTGGGCTCGTGGATCTCGACCATCTGCCAGGGGAGCCCCGTGCGCAAGTCGCTCTGCGCGCCGTCCATCACGCCGAGGAGCGACGTGACGTTGTGCGGCAGCTTCGTGCCGCAGCCGTAGCCGGATGGATCGACGTAGCTGAAGTAGTACTCCAGGTTGATCCCGGCCACGACCGGCACGACCGCGGCCATCACGCGGGCCAGGACCGCGCCGTCGCCGTCCCGCGTCGGGTCGTACGACGACAGGAACGCGCGACGATCCAGGAACAGCCCGCGCGTTCGGGCACGCCGGCCGATGATGCAGAACGCGTTGGTGGCGTGGCCGTACTCCGGGCGCGGCTGCGCCAGGTCCGCGGCACGCCCCTGGACGTGAGCGAGCGCCGCGGCGGGCGGGTACCAGCGCGGCACCGCGTCGAAGCGGCGGCACCGCTCGTGGGCCTCGCGCCGCCTCGCGGTGTCGACGGCACGTGTCGCGCGCGCGAAGGCCTCGCGCCAGCGCGCGGGCACCAGGTCGTCGTCGTAATACGTCACCGTGTTGTCGCAGGTGTTGCGCTGGGCGCCGACGAACCAAGTGCCGTCGCCGATCGCCACGCCCTCCGCCGCCAGCGCCTGGCGCACGCGTGGATCGTTGGCCATCTGGGCGAACGCGCGGGCGTTCGGCCCGCCGCGCCCGCCGCCGCAGGCGCCGCAGTCGTGGGCTGATTCGTGCGGGTTGTTCAGGCTCACCGATCCGTGTCCGAACACCAGCACGAGCGGGGAGAGGCGGCCGGCGATCCCGATGTCCTCCAGAACGCGACGCACGATGCCGGCCATTTCCCGGACGGTGAAGCCGGAGTAGCTGCCGATCGGCGGCCGGCGCGTGTCGCGGCTCAACTGCAGGCGGGTTCGCGGGGCAGGAAGCGGCGGCGTCCGCACGACGCTCCACCGGGAGGAGAGCCACGGGAACACGACGCGCAGGACCAGCGGGACGAGCGAGAGCCAGCCGAACAGCGTCATCAACAGCGCGCCGCGAACGGGCAGACGGCTCCCGGCGTGCACGTTGTAGCCGAGGAACCCGGCGGCCCGCCGGTGCAGACGCCTCGAGCGCCCCGGCAGCGCCTCCGGGGCTTCCTCGACTTCGGCGACGTAGTGCTCCGGGCGGATCGTCACCGGGCACAGCGGCCGCGGATGCGCGTCCGACGCGCCCTGGTGGTACATCGCGACGTTGAAGAAGCCCGGCGCGCCGAAGGTCTCGCACTGCGGCTCGACTTCCTCCAGATGGCGCCGGAAGGACTCCTCCCGCTCGTCGATGCAGAACACCGCCTGGAAGGCCGGCGTGGCGTCGACGGGCCGTGGCGCGTGATGCGCGAGGGCGTCGTACACCCGATGCCGAATCGTTCGCTCGAAGGCCTGATGCAGGGTCCGCCGGCAGAGGGCGTCGACCTCACCGAGCTCGGACTCGATCTCGGCCACCTGGCCCGCCGTCCACTGCGTCACGATCGAGGCGTCGACGCCGCAGAGCTGGGCGAGGTGAAAGAGCGGCCACGCCCGGTCGGAGGGCGTCGGCGACGCCGGACCGGGAAGTTCGTCACGGAGCCATGGACGGAGCCCGGCCAGCGGGCCGTGAAAGGACACCTGCCGCGCCGCGTCGGCGAGCGCGGCGCGCTCGAACAGCAGGCGGACGGCGAGATATCCGCGGAGCGTGACCGTGAGATCGAGCGTCGGCACGCGGTCGGGCCGCTCTTCGATCTGGCGGACGATGCCCGCCCAGCCCCGCAGCGCCAGGAGCTCGCTGCCGAGATAGGCGTCGGCCTCGTCTTCCGCGACGCCGAGGTCGGCCAGGGAGTTCGCGAGCGAGTCGAGCGCGCCGCGTCCCGCGGCGTGGTCGTCGGCGACGAGGCGCGGCAGCGTCGCGGCCCATCGACCGCAGTGCGCGGCGAGCCCGGTGCGGTAAAGCTCCAGGAAGCAGCCGTGGATGCCGAGATGCCGGTCGGGCATCGTCCACGGTGCCAGCCCCTGGTCGAGGTAACCCGCGAGGAAGCGGATGAGCGGCGGGTGGATCCAGGCGTCGGTGTCGAGGCGGCGCGTCGCCAGGAGCCAGTCGCGATGCCGGACCGGGGCGGCGCCGGGCGCGGCGGGCGGTGGGGTGCGGGCACGACCGGCCGCGTCGAGGCACGCACGCCAGAGGCGGCGCACGGCGTGCCGCTCGTCTCCGGGGAGTTCGGATGGATCGATCGCGTCGGTCAGGGCCGCCCTGGCGGAGGCCGGGAGATCCGGACGGAACCGCGACAGCGCGGCGGTCTCGTCGAGGATCCACTGGAGCTCCCGTCCGGTTGCGGCCGGGATGCCGTGCAGCACGACGGCACGCCAGAGATCGAAGCGGGTCCCGACGCCGGCGACGTCCTCCCGTCCCCCCGGGCCGAGCGCCTCCTCGAGGAGGGCGTCCACGTCCTCGACCAGAATGCGGCCCGAGGCGAGCTTGTCGCGGTATCGCCCCTCGGCGAGGAACGGCTCGCGCCCGAGGGTGATGGCGGCGTCGGCCACGGCCTCCTCGAAGGGCAGGTGCTCGAAGGCGTGCAGCGTGTTGTGATGGATGAAGATGCTGATCGGCCCCTGCGCCGGCAGCCGGTGGGCCAGACGGTCGATGACCCGGGCGATCGGGTGGTCGGACGGGCCCGCATCCTGCGGGCCGGCGTGGTCGGGCATCGGCGAACGTGCAAGTATAGCAATATTGCTATATTGCGCTATCATGCGGTCGTGTCGCGGGCGGCAGGGGCGGGCGGAGGGGCGGCCGGAGAGCTCCAGGTGTTCAAGGCGGGGTTCTTCCGCGCCCTCGCCCATCCCACCCGCATCCGAATCCTCGAGATCCTCGCGTCGGGCGGACGCACGGTGCAGGAGCTGCAGGACGCCTTGACGCTCGACCAGCCGCTCGTCTCCCAGCAGCTCGCCGTGCTGCGCAACCGCGGCATCGTCGCCGCGCAGAAAGAGGGGCCGTCGGTCCGATACGCCCTGCGGGACCCGCTGGTCGCCGACCTGCTGGACGTCGCGCGTCGCATCTTCAACAACCACCTGGTCAGCACGCGAGGGCTGTTGACCGAGCTGCGGCGCGAGGGCCGTCGGCGGCCGTCGCGGACACGACTCGCCCGCCGGTGACGTGACCGGCACTTGACGCCCTGGGGACCGCGAGCGTATTCTGGCGGCCCTTCACGCCGGACCATCGGATATGGCGTCCACGTGGCGCTCGGGCGCCACAGCGGCGACTCGGCTTGCGGCCGCGGCCCCCTGGGGGCGCTCGAAGTCCAGGCGCGTCACCGTCCCACTCCTCGCACGACCCCAACCTGCACACAAGGAGCGCATCATGCCGCGGAGGCTTTTGGTGCTCGCCGGGTCCGCGCTGTCGATCACCCTGCTGGCTGGCAGCGGCTGCTCGAAGTCAGGGTCCTCCGGCGGCACGACGTCGCCGACGGCGCCGAGCTCGCCGACCACGTCGCTGACCGTCAACGGCGTCCACACGCTCACCGGCATCGGGCAGACGTATCAGCTCCAGACGAGCGACGCCTCCGGCAAGGACGTGACGTTCCTCGTGATGTATCAGTCTTCGAATCCTGGCGTCGCGACCGTCGGCGCGGCCGGCACGACGGCGGGACTCGTGACGGCGGTCGCCAACGGCGTCACCCAGATCACGGCGAGCGAGGGCACGGTCTCGACCACGTTCTCGCTGACCGTCAGCGCGACCGCGGCGCCCTGGGTCGACGAAGGTCCTCGCTTCAGCAGCGCGGACTTCGGTGCGCCCGGAGACCAGTCGTTTGCCGATGGCGCCGCCATCCCCCTGCCGGGCGGCGGCCTCAGAATCATCTTCTCGCACGGGCTGCAGGCGTACCTGAGCGAGTCGTCTCCCGACGGCTTGGGCTTCACCCCGGACTCCGGAACGCGCCCGTTCGCGAATTCTCCCGACGGCCAGGCGAACGCACACCTGTCGCTGGTTCACGTGCTGCGACTCGACGATGGCAGCGTAAGGCTGTTCGGATCGGCGCAGGGCGCGAACGCCGGCGAATACAGTGCCGTGAGTCAAGACGACGCGTTGACCTGGACCTATGACGACGGCGTGCGGCTTGCCGGCTCGGGATTCAGCGGCTTCAGCGTCGTTCGACAGGGAGGCCTCTATCGGGCGTACTTCGGAATGGGAGGCGGGACGGCCGGTCAGATTTCCGGAGGGCCCGACGCGATCGTCAGCGCCACGTCATCCGACACCCTCAGCTGGACGATGGATGGCGGCGTCAGGATCGCGGCCGGTGCGAGCCCGGCCGGCGCGCCGGGCTCCCCGTACCATCCGTCGGCGATTCTCAACCCGGATGGGTCCGTCCTCCTGATGTACGTGCGCTTCCCGGACGGCGGGGCCGATCACTCGACCTCGTACGGACTCTGGACGAGCACGTCGACCGACGGCCTCACGTTCTCCAACGAGACGTGGACGAACCTGCTCGGCTGCGCCGATCCCGAGCTCGTGCGAAGCGGCGGTACGCTCCGGGCGTACTACGACGGCTGCCCGAGCGGCACGTTCGGCAGCGCGCACCAGGGCGGCTCCGTTCCCTCCGCGGTCTTCACGAGAACCAGCAGCGCACCCCCAGCCGTCCCACCCGCGCCGAGTCAGCCGACCGTGCCGCAGAGACCCGCGTCGGTGGTTCCGGCGTGGAAGGCGGTTCGGCAGCGGTAGCTGGGGCGAGAACGACTCGACCAGGTCATTGTTCGGGGCTTGCCGGCTTGCTTGTGGCGCGTTTGCGACCGCGTCTCCGCGACTGTGGCGCTACAGCGTTTTCGAGATCGGTGTCGCCCCGAGATCGGTGTCGCGGCGGACCTTCAGGTCCGCCAATGCGAAGCCGACCTGAAGATCGGCCGCCACGGCGAAACGAAGACCGGTCTAGAATCCGCCTGATCGACGGCGACCAAGGAGGATGGCATGCGAGTGATGGTCAAGTTCACGATCCCAACCGAAGGCGGCAACGAGGCACTGAAGGGCGGGCGCATCGGCAAACTGCTCCCGCAGCTCATGGAGGATCTGAAGCCCGAGGCTGCCTACTTCTATCCTCACGATGGGCTGCGCGCTGGTCACTTCATCATCAACATGAGCGACTCGTCCCAGATCGTGGAAGTGTCCGAACGAATCTGGTTCGCACTGCGCGGCAGCGTCGAACTGGTGCCGGTCATGAGTGCCGAGGACATCCAGAAGGGCCTGCCGTCGGTCCCAGGGATCGTCGCGAAATACGCCTGAGCATGGATGTGACCTCGTCTGGTGACGCCGTCCCCCTGCGGATTGTGCTCCGCAGCGACGGGCTTGCCAAATGCGCCGACTTTTGGTGACAAATTTCTGATGCGACGTTGGCAAGCGATTTGCCGGTAGCATGGGACGAGGAAGGAGAGCCCCCATGAACCCTTCGAAGATGCTCGTCGCAACTGCCGCACTGGCGCTCTGCGTCGGCGTCGCCCCGTCAGCGATGGCTCAGCACCGCGACAGCGGACAACACCGCAGCGGCAGGGCCGTGACCCGGGGGCAGTCGCGCGACGCGGGCCCGCGAGCGGGCAGCGCCGCGGGGCCGCACCGTGATTCGACCGGTCGCGCGCCGGTCGCGCGAGGCGAGGCCGTACCGCGACGCGCCGAGCCGGGTGGCGTGGAGCGGGGATTCGCCACACGCGGCTTCGAGACGCGCGGCGTCCAGCGTGGGCCCGTCACGCGTGGGTTCGTGACGCGCGACTTCGCGAGGCGCGCCCCCGTGCGCGGCTACGTCGGCGTGGCCCCCACGCGCTTCGTCCGTCCGTACTACACGTTCCGGCCGCGCGTACGCCTGTCGTTCGGCCTGTGGGCCGGCTATCCGATCGCCTACTCGTACGCGTACTTCGATCCGTTCTACGCGTACGACCCCTACTACTCTCCGTACGGCTACGCGAGCCCGTACTACGCCCCGTACGGCTATCCGTATCCGTACGACCCGTCGTACGCCCCGTACGGGTACGACGATCCGTCGGCGACCGCTCCGGCCTATCCACCACCGCCCGCGGCCTATCCCCCGAGCGGATCGACGTCACCCCAGGGTCCGATCCAGGTCCAGCCCGGGCAGTCCGACATGGGCGGCCTGAGCTTCGACATCGCACCGTCCACCGCGCAGGTCTTCGTGGACGGAAACGCGGTCGGCACGGTGGGCGAATTCACGCCCAGCAGCCAGCCCCTCGGGCTGCCCGCCGGGCCGCACCACATCGAGCTCCGCGCGCCCGGCTATCAGACGATGAGCTTCGACGTGCAGATCGTGGCGGGTCAGGTGATCCCGTATCAGGGCGCGATGGAACGTTGATCGAGCCCAGAGCCGAGAGCCCGAAGCCCGGAACCCACCTGGTCCCTGGCTTGCAGGACTCAACCGCGGAGGAACCAATGAGCAACCGACTGATGTCCGGCGCACGCCGTGCCACGGCAATTGGCGCCATTCTGACGATTGCCGTGTTCTGCCTGGCGCAGAGCGCCCCCGCGCAGGACTGGCGCGACATGGACTGGTCGGGCAATACTTCCCGACTGTCCAGAATCGACCCGGGCTCGTATGTGACGGTTCGCGTCACGAACCCGATCGAGGTCAACCGCGTCGGGGGCCGCGTCTACGCGGGTGTCGTGGAGAACGACGTGTGGGACGACTACCGGCGGCTGTCGGTCCCGGCGATTCCACGCGGTTCCCGGGTGGATCTCGTCGTCAGGACCGCCCGGGACGGCGACCTGATTCTCGATCTCGATTCCATCTACGCGCACGGTGTGCGCTACATCGTGGCCGCCACGCCCGAGCGCGTCGAAGCGCCGCGCGATCGTGACCACGGCGGCGACGTGGCGGCGGCCGCCGGCAGCGGTGCGGTGATTGGCACCATCGTCGGCGCGATTGCCGGCGGCGGCAAGGGTGCCGCCATTGGCGCCGCGGCGGGAGCGGCGACGGGTCTCGCCCTCGCCGCGAACGGCCGCGAGATCCACGTTCCTCGTGGATCGGTGCTCACGTTCAGGCTCGAGCGTCCGCTCGTCATCAGGGCGCCCGCCGGGCGCCCCGGTCGCGACGACCGGGGCGATCGCCGCGACGATCGGCGGGATCACCGCTAGCGTCTTCCCGCCTTCGCGTCACGCGGTCCAGGCGTTGACCGCGAAGTGGCGCTCGAGACGCTCGCCCACATCGTCGACCGCCAGGGCGGGCGTGCCGAAATCCAGTGGGGGCGGCTCCGGCTCACGAGCCGGGGCCGCCCGATCGATGAAGTCCAGCGGCGTCTCGAACGCGATCGCGAGGCGGTACTGGACCGATCGCTCGTCGAACCGCGCGACCTCCGATCGCACCACCCGCCCGTTCACGCGCCGCGCGCCCTCCTCGCGCTGAATCTCGAGCTGTCCGGCCACACGCGGGAACAGTCGCCGCTCGCACTCGATGAGGACGCCGACGGCCGATACGTTCAGCACCTTCACGGGTTCCGAGGCCACCGTCACGCCCGTGATGACGGGCAGATCCGACAGCGTCCGTCGGGGGGATCGCCGGCGATCCGGCGCGTTGCCCGACTCAGGATCGGTGGTCACGGCCGCAGGTTCTGTCGTCCCCATCAGGCGCCAGCCGACGCCGCGCCGGTGGCCGTTCGGGGGACGTCGTCCTGCCCGGCGGCGGGATCCGACGAGCCGGGCGCGACGAGGCGCAGAGCCCGGGACCTGTCGAGCAGCGCCTGCGCCTGCTCCTGCGTGTCCTTGGCGCCGCGCAGGATCCCGGCGAGGGCTGCGCGCCATTCGTCCCGCTCCTCGAGCAGCTGCGCGACGCGCGCCTGTTCGGCCGCCAGCGAGACCTCGGCGGCATGCAGGGCGCCTTTCAACCGATCGTGCTGGATGGCGAGCTTTCCGTAGCGCGATCGCCACTCCTCGCCGGCGGCGGCCAGCCGGCCGCGGTCGCTCACGTCCGCGCTCGCCGTCAGAAGGAGGGGCGTGCCGTCGGCGCGAGGGATCGGCACCGCGCGCATTTCGAGACGGCGCGTGCTTCCATCGGGACAGACGGCGTCGTACTCGAGCGCTCCCGCTTCGCCTCGGGCCACGCCTTCGACGAACGCGGCAAACTGCTCGCGGCCTTCCTCGGAGATCACGCTGTCGGCGGACCGGCCCACGATGGCGATCGGGTCTTCCAGTCCGAGCAGCGACAGCCATGCGCGATTCGCCGCCACGACCGGTCCCGATGGATCCATCAGCATGAGGCCGGCCGGCGCCGACTCGATGATCAGACGCAACCGGCGCTCCGCCGCCTCGGGGGCGGGCCGTACAGCATCGGACTTCAACGGGGGAGACGGCGCGACCAATCGTGGGGGAAGGATCGATTCCATCCGGGGCCTCGAGCCAGGTTTGGGGCGCGGTGCTGCAAACCGGCCGCCATCGGACGAGGTCACGGAATATGCGAAAAACGGCGAGCCGCCTCCGCGATCCGGCGCGCACGCGTGCCCGATAATGGAACACGGCTGACGGTTTTTTCGACCGCCGCTCGGAGTCGGGGCGCCTCTCAGGAAACGATCGCCGCGGTCTCGCGGCTCACGTCCGGGTGCCACTCGTGGCCGCCGTCGAACGTCAGGGTCCGGACCGCGACACCCGCCGCACGCAGTCGCGTCTGGTCGGCGGCCCACTGGTCGGACGTGTACAGCACATCGTGCCCGCCGCGGGCCACGAGCACCGTCGGCAGCCGGCGCAGCGTGTCGGCCGACAGCTCCGGAGGCACGTCGCCGCCGACCGCGACGACGCCGAGCACGGTGCGGGTCGCCGCGCACGCCGCGCGAAACGCCATCGCGACACCCTGCGAGAACCCGGTGTAGAGAACGGGCAGGTCCACCTGCGCGTCTCGGGCGACTTCGTCGATGACGGCCTCCACGTAGCCGACGTTGTCCCGAATCGCCAACTCGCGATCCTGACGCGTCATCCAGCTCGCCACGACGTCGGCGGGACGTCCCCGGTAGAAAGGGTGCAGCGCCTGGATCGAGACGAGGGCCCAGCGGTCCGCGCCAGGAATGCCGCGCAGCCGCTCCATCTGGATCTCGGCCGTCTCGGCATAGCCGTGGCATCCGGCGATCACGCCGGCTGGCATGGCGTGCGTGGGCATTTCGATCAGATATCGACCGTGAACGGATGCGGCGATCGTGCGGGCGATGGCCATGACTCTCCACGATACGGCCGGCCTCGTGCGTTTGGCCACGGGAAATGACGTGGATGAGCAGGAGTCGCCGGCCGGTGGGAAACGTTGTGCGGGGAGCGCGAGGAGCGCCGGCGCGCGGCGGCGGTCGGCCGTCCGTACGCCAACGCGTGTAAGCTGTTGCAGACACACTCTTCAGGGGGAGGGCCTGCAATGGGACTCTTGGATGGCATGCTGGGCGGACTCGTCGGCGGCGAGATGGCCACGCTCGTCAATCAGTTCGTCGCGCAGAACGGCGGGGTCAGCGGAATCGTGTCGAAGTTCGAGAAGGCCGGCCTCGCGTCGACCGTGCAGTCCTGGGTCGGGACAGGTGCGAACGCCCCGGTGTCGGGCGATCAGATCCAGCAGGCGCTGGGCAGCGATCTGATGCAGCAGCTGACCGCGAAGACGGGTTTGTCGTCCGACGTCCTGGCGCAGAAGCTGGCGCAGTTCCTTCCGGAGGTCGTCGACAAGCTGACGCCCGGCGGCGTCGTCCCGAAGAGCTGAGCGGACCACCGCGCGTCAGGCCGCGGCGGACGCGTGGTCGCGGACGGGCGCCGGTGATCGCCCGATCGCCGCGTAGAGCGCGTCCCTGAGCGCGACGTCGCGAGGGTCTCCGGTGAGCCGCGTGCCCATCTGGCTCGTCACATAGGCGTATCCGACGCCGGCCTCGGGATCCGCGAAGCCCAGCGATCCGCCGGCCCCGGGCGCGCCGTAAGCGCGCACGCTGCCGAAGGGCCATTCCGCCGTCGACTTCATGAAGCCCAGCGAGAACTGGACGTCGTTGCTCTTCAGGCACTCGTCGTGGAAGCCGCGCACGGGGGGAGTGGCGGGAGCCTCGAGCAGATCCAGCGTCGCCCGGCGCAGCCCGAGTTCCCGTCCGCCCGTGGCGAACGTGCTGTAGGCGCGCGCGATGGCGCGCGCGGTGCCGACGCCGCTGCCCGAGGGCACCTCCACATCGCGCACGTAGACGCGACGCTCGTCGTGAGGCAGCATGGAGCCCCGCAATGCGCGCGCGACCTTCAATCGCGGATTCATCGCCGCGAGCATGAATCGAAGCCCGAAACCGTGCAGCATGTCGGCGAACGTCGGCCGGGCGATGGTTGCCAGCCGCGAGTCCGGGACCGACTCGGGCAGGCGGATGTACACGTCCAGCCCCAGCGGCGAGGCGATCTCGTCCTGGAAGACGCGTCCGAGGCTGCGATGCTGCGGGTCGATGCGGCGCAGGATTTCTCCCTCGTAGAACCCCAGCGTGATCGCGTGATACCCCTGGCGCGTGCCGGGTTCCCAGGCAGGCTGCTGGCGGGCGAGCACGACGGCCAGCCGATTGGGATCCGAGACGAGGCCGAGATCGACGGGGACGTCGAGCGCATAGAGTCCGGCCTGGTGCGCGAGCAGCTGCCGGACGGTGATGCCGGCCTTGCCCCGCTGCGCGAATTCCGGCCAGTAGTCGGCCACGCGTGCTTCGTAGTCGAGCCATCCCCGCGAATGCGCCAGGGCCATCGTCATGGCGGCGAGGCCCTTGGTCGTCGAGTACACGATCACCATCGTGTCGCGCTCCCAGGGCTCGCCGGTCGCCTTGTTCCTGATGCCGCCCCAGAGATCGACGACCGGCTCGCCGTGCAGATAGACGCAGCACGCGCCGCCGAGCTCGCCGCGCCCGGCGAAGTTCTTCTCGAATGCGGCACGCACGGACTCGAAGCCCTGCTTCACGCGTCCTTCGACCTTGACGGACATCTGGCAACCTCCAGGTGGCGCGACATGCCGGTCCTGACCTCCGCAAAGGTCGTGCCTGGACGCCGACCATGCCTGTCGACGCGATCGCGATGCATCGATGAACCACCGCCGGGAGCCCGGCGGCGGCTCACTCCCCGGCAAGTGGGAAAAGACCGTGACGGGGAAGACCCTGGCAGAGGGCGCGGCGTCACAAGGATTGCCGGCACGTCGCGAGACCGTCCGGCTGCATCCGATAAAGGGGGTCGCGCATGGGGAAGCTGTTCGTGATGTGGGTGCTGTCGCTCGCGCTGGTCGGAGCCCTGGCCGCCGCCGCGACCGCTCAGGTGACGGCGCCGGCGCCGGCGCAGCCGCATGTTCTCAGCGGAAACGACATCGGCTTCAGGGTGGACGGCACCAATCGGCTCTCGGGCCGCCCGACGGGCCGGATCGTCGTCAGGCTGAACGGCCAGTGGGTCGAGCCTGCCGCCCCGGTGAAGGCGCGTCCGGCGGCTGACAGATAGGCCGCGAACCGGCGAGAGGATCGCGCGCCGCGGACCGGTGAAAAACAGCTGATCGCGACCATCGGGGTCGCCGGCGCGGGCTTCCGGCGCGGCGCGCGGCGAAGGCCGACCCGGTCGTCCTCCTGCGCTCGGAGCAGCAGGGCGATCGCTGGAGGGCGTCATGGACGCCGTCGAGCGTCGGCCTCTCTCCGGATCGATTGCCGGTATCGCCGGTACCGCCACCATGCCTGCCGCAGTGCATGCGCCCGCCTGGCCCGGCCGGCGGCCGCGGCCCAGGTGGCCGGCCGGCTCGCGCGCCACCAGAGAGCCGTTGCGACGTACCGCAGGCGGCTCGACGACCTGTCGAGGAGCAGCAGCGTGGTGCCAGCTTTCGTCAGGAAGTCGAGATCGAACAGCCCTTCCGTCGAGCTGAAGAGACGGTGTCTCGCGAGGGCCTCGACCCGCCGAGCGCCGGCGTCGCGCGGCCCGCGCTCCAGGAAGAAGGGAGGGACCGGCACGTCCAGGGCACGCGTGAGCGCGCCGAGCGGCGCCCAGAACGCCCGAGGCGCCCCCATGGCAGCGCTCCACGGCAGCAGACGCGACCAGTCGAAGGCTGGTTCGCCTCGGAGAACGGCGAGCAGATCCCACGCCGTCTTCAGTCCGAAGGAGAAGAACGACGCGGAGGCATGCACCATCGAGTGAAAGAGCAACGCCTGCGGTCCGGGCACCCCGAAGTCATCCGACGTGGCGACGGGACGTACGTCCTCGAGCAGACTGGCCTCCGGCAGACCCCAGAACGCCGGCATCATCCGCGTGTGGATCTCGATGGCGGCGCCGTGGAACGCGATCGGCTCCAGATGGTGCGGCGCGCTGGGGCCCGCGTTCTCCGGTCCCTCGAATCCGCGCGCGAGGAGTCGGCTCCGCAGGACCGGCGCCAGATCGGGCTCGACGAGAACGTCGACATCCGACGTCGCCCGCGCAACGGCGCGTGCGGGCGCGCGCATGAGGAACGCGGAACCCTTGAGCAGCACGCCGCGTCCCCCGAGCTCCCGCAGGGCCGAGCCGACCTGCGCAATCGCGTCTCTCTGCGCGCGTTCGCGCACGAGATCGAACATCGCTCGTCGCGACAGGGTGTCGAGAAACGTCTCCGGAACGGACCGCCTCAGCACCGGCGCATTGAGGATGCCGGCAAGCGGCCGCGCCAGACCGCTTCCGCACAGACACTCGCCGAGGCGCTCCCAGTCCTGCCCGGCGCGGTCGAACGCAATCGCGGCCTGGGAATCGATCTCGAGATCCGGGTCGGATGCGAGGCGAACGAACCACCGGCACGCCGCGATCCAGGCGGCGTCCTCCGCGTTCACGACCGCGCCTGCGAGAGGTCGTCGGCCTCTGCGTCCGCCGCGGCGGGCCGGCCCGCCCGCGCCAGCGCGAGACGTTGCTTGACGACGTGAGCCGGGTTTCCCGGGTCGAGCGCGCAGGCCCGTGCGTAGTAGCGGGCGCTCTCGTCGTAGCGCCGCAGTTTGAACAGGCAGAGCGCGACGGCTTCGCTGGCGGCGGCGCCGAAAATCCGGACGTCGTAGGCGACCCCGTCGTCCGAGCAGTACGTCTCGGCGTCCGTGTTCGCGAGATCTTCGAGAACGGCGAGCGCCTCGGCGTATCGTCCGGCGTCGAGCAACCGCCGCCCCTGGAGCCAGCGGAAGAGACAGTCGTCTGGAAACCGCTCCAGCGCCTCGTCGAGGAGCGCGGGGTCAGCGGGGTTCGATCCGACCAGCAGCGACCCGTAGGGCAGGGCGTCGAGCGGACTCCGCACCCGGGCGGCCCGCACGATGTCGGTCGCCCGCCGCCACGCCGCCGTCGCGCCCGCGTGGTCCCCCAGGCCTTCGAGCACCTGTCCGAGGTGATTCCACGAATAGACGTGGCCTGGATCCTGCAACAGCCGCGCCCGGAGCAGGGGGGCGTTCCGCGCGTGCTTGCGTGCCTGATCCCCGTCGTACCCGTAGTGGTCGAGTGCGAGGTCGGACGCGCCGATGCGCGTTCCGTCCTCGCGCATCACGGCGTGGATGTCGGGGAGCATCGTTTCGTGGATGACGTTTCGGAAGCGGATGCGCGCGTCGTTCCGGAACAGGCGGCACTCGCGGTACTGGGTGAAGCCGGTTCGACACCGGAACTTCACGGTCGCAGCGACGAGGGCGGAGTCGTCCAGCGTCGCCGCCAGCGCGTCCCGGCTCAGAGGCCGCGCGCGCTCGTCGGCATCGATGTAGAGAATCCAGTCGCCGCGTGCGTACGACAGGGCGGCGTTTCTGGCGGCAGAGAAATCGCCGTGCCAGGCCTCGTGAACGACGCGCGCTCCGAACCGGGCGGCGATCTGCGGGCTCTCGTCCGTTGACCCTGTGTCGACGACGACGATCTCGTCGACGAGTCCGTCGAGCGAGGCGAGGCAAGAAGGCAGCGTCGACGCCTCGTCGCGGACGATGAGGGTCGCGGACAAAGCCGCCAACGACGTGGGGGGCTAGCCCGGGGAAGAAGGGAGTGTGATGTTGGACGCGGCCTGTGCGTGCACGTTGTACGCGGACACGCCCTTCATCGAGAAGGACATGACCAGCGGAGCCCCGAACGCCGTTCCGGCGACGAGCGCCTTCAGGAACGCGCGCTTGTTCGGGTCGACATGTTCCAGGGCTTTGTCGAGACCGTCCTTGTCACTGGTCGCCATGTTCGCTCCCCCGCTGAAGCCGATTGCCGAGGACACATTCACGCACACAAGCGACAGCGGAGTCAAGGTCCCCGACGGTGATTTCGTACGCGGTGGCATGCCCGACGAGGGTTCCGACGTCACGAGCCCAGGCCCCGTGGCCCGCGTCCGGCGGCGCCGACTGCGCCAGCACGCGCTGAAGGGTCAGGGGTGTTGGGCACGGCTGGACGCGCGTCGGCCCGCGATGGTGCGGAATCAGGCAGAGGACCACGTCGACCGAACCGGGGGTGATTCGCCACCGGAGGTCGAGCTCGGCAGGGTCGAATGCAAGCACGTGAAATCCCCCCGGCCAATCGGCCTCCGGTCCCTCCAACAGACGAGGCGCGAGCGCACCCACCTGCGGCACCAGTCGCAGCGTGCGGCGGCGGAATCCCGAATCGCCGGGGGTAGGCCACGGCCTCGCCGTCGCGCAGGAGGACCATCTCGTCGCCTTCGACGCCGCAGCCCTCGAAGAGCAGTCGCGTCATCAGCGTCGTCTTGCCCGCGCCCCGGTCGCCCACGACGAGGAACCGGCGGCCGTGCCACGTCCCGCAGCCCGCGTGAACCTTGGTGTAATCGGCGAGCGCATCGAGCGCGAGCTCGTGCAGCCGGCGGTTGACGAAGTCGACGGCCTGATCGACGTCGGGGAAGATCTCGGGCGCGCAGCCGTCTTCGCTCACCCGCCACCGGTCGCCGCCGCCGAGCGCGTGGAACGAGTGCCGGCGCGTCACCGGATGATCCTGTACCGCGCTCGGCATCAGCCGATCCAGACGCTCGACGAACGACGCGTCGTCCGTCGATACGAGGAACCCGCACGCCACGAGCTGGATCGAGCGCTCGAGTGTCATCGGTTGGAGGCGCCTGGACCATCAGAGCGGACGGATGAGACCCTCGTCGCGGAGTTTGGTGAGGCAGCTCTCGACTTCGTCGGTCGGTGCCGTGGTGAGGTCGTACGCGTTCTTCAGGGCGTCCACGATCGCGCCGGCGGCCAGGTGGCCGTCGCACATTTCGAACACCAGGACCGCGGTGCGATTGAGGTAGTGGACGCGGTCGGTCTCCTGTTGATAGACGATGTAACCGTCCGGCAGGTCGTTGACCTCGAGCCCGTCGGCTCTCTTCGGCACCCAGTTCCAGTCCATCGTGCGCTCCGGTCGCTGATTGTGGAATCGGTGGTCACACCAAGTCAACGGGGGGACCGGGCCGTTGCGGAGCTCCGCGCAGGTGTTCACGCACCAGGGCCGCCACCCGTCCGGCCACGACGGAGGCGTCGTACGCCGAAGCCACCAGCGCAGCCGCCTCCCGCTGGATGCGCCGCGCGAGATCCGGCTCGCGCACGATCCGACAGCACGCGTCGGCGATCTCCGCGGGCCCCTCCGCCATCAGGAGATGCCGTCCCGCGACCACGTCGAGGCCTTCGGCGCCGAGAGACGTGGAAACCACCGGCACGCCACTGGCGAAGGCCTCGAGGATCTTGAGGCGTGTGCCGCCGCCCGCACGAAGGGGCACAACGGCGGCGTGGGCGCGCCGGTAGAACGGCGCCACGTCCTCGACGTCGGGGTGGACGGCGACGCCGTCGAGCCGGCCGAGCTCGAGCACGGTCGGGTCGGGCCGGGCGCCGATCAGGTCCACGTACGCGGCGGTGCCGAGACGCGCCCGAACGGCGGGAAGGATTTCTCGGCAGAGAGTGGTCGCCGCGTCGACGTTCGGGAAGTAGCCGAGCGAGCCGACGAAGACCAGGTGGACGCACCCGTCGGGTGTCCCCCCGAGGGCGCGGGCATCACGGGACACGCGAACGCCGTTCGGAACGACGTGCACCGACGGGTGACCCGAACGCGCCGCGACCGCCTCCCGGTCGCGCGCCGAACAGGTGAAGAGCGTATCGAACGACGACACCCACCTCGACTCGAGGATCCGGTACTTGTCGGCCTCCGCGGCCTCTGCGTCCGACGCGGCGATGTGCCCGAGCTCCGCGTGCCGCGCGGCGAGACGCCGCCGCGTCGAGACTTCGTCGTCGTCCAGATCGAGCAGGGCCAGGCGCGGAGAGGAGCAGGCCGCGACGAACGGGGCGAGGTACAGCCGCATGACGAGCACGACGTCGAACGCCGGTCGGTCGGCGAACAGGTGCCGCGCCTCCTCGACATGGTCGCCGGCCGCCCGCGCGAGCGCCGGCAACAGGAACAGCTCTCGCAGAGTCCGAGAGTCTTCCCTGGGCGCGTCAGCGCCCGCCCGCGGATCGCCTCGGCCCGGTCTCGGCGGGAGGCACATCCGCTCGACGGTGCGGTCGACCAGGGCACGCGGCCACTGGTCCGGTGCCGGTCCGGACACCGGAACGACCATCAGCGTGACATCGCACTCCTGCGCCAGCGCCTCGAGGAGCACCGCGGAGCGCATGGCCAGCCCGTTGCCGGAATCGGCCGGTGTCGTGGGCGCAACGAAGAGGGCGCGGGGGCGTCGGCTCGATCCCGCGGTCACGGCGTCGATCATTCAGTCTTCCGCGTGACGGATCTCGAGATTGGGGAGACCCCAGCACTGATAGCCCATGTCATGGGCCATGATGCCGAGCCCTTCGGTATCCAGCTCTCCCACGACTTCGGTGACCCACGGGTTGGGATCGCGCACCAGGGGGCTGCGCCCGCCGTAGAGGTACGGCGGGAAGATCAGGCCGTCCCGGTGCGCGTCCGCGCGCACCAGCAGCATCGTGCCGCCGACCGCGTCCAGTCGTACGAGGTCGGGGCCTCCCCGCAGGTCCTCCATGTGGACGCGGCCGTGGTCCCGCCACGCGTTCAGATCGAACGTCGGGCCGCCATACGTCCGCACACAGTGGGGATGGACGATGTCGCGCCCGACCGACAGCAGGCGCTCGATGATGCCTGGCGGGTACTCGACGACATCCGCGTCCAGCCAGAGCACCCAGTCCTCGTCGTCGAGGGCTCGCGAGAGCAGATGGTTCCGGCTCCTCGAGATCACCGCGCGGCGCGGAATCTGGATGATGGACGCCCAGCGCGGCAGGCCTCGCGGGATCTGAAAGCCGAAGTCGCGCTTCCAGAGGCGCGCCCGCCGGTACCGGCGCTGCAGGTCGGGCATTCGCGACTGCAGGGCGGCAAACGTGTCGTCCTGGCTGTCGCCCTCGAGAAAGCCGAGGGACAGACGGTCCGGCGGATACGTCAGCCGCGCGAGCGAGTCGAAGTACGTGTCGAGACGCCTGGCGGCGTCCTTGATCACCGTGAGGACGACTACCGTATCCATGGAGAGGCCTCGATCGTCGGCGGGCTATTGTAGCGGCGCGCGAGCCCGCCCTGTGCGAAGATCCCGCGCATCGTGACGCTGCCGTCGCTGACCCAGGCACTCGCCGATCGTCTTCGGTCGCCCCGGCCCTACCCCGCCGAGCGATACACGGGGCGGGGCGTCGTCACCTGCGCCGGGGGGAGCCGCTACTTCACGTGCGCCTGGGTGCTCATCTGGGTCCTGCGGCGCGTCCTGCACTCGAGTCTGCCGATTCAGGTCTGGCACGCCGGCCGGAGCGAAATGAGCGAGGGCATGCAGCTCATCCTGGAAGAGGAGGGCGTGGAAGTCGTCGACGCGGACATCGTCGTCGCCGATCGGCCCGGGCGCGTCTGTGGGGGGTGGCCGCTCAAGCCGTACGCCATCGCGCAAAGCCGGTTCCGCGAGGTGCTCTTTCTCGACGCCGACGCCGTCCCGCTGGCCGATCCGGAGGCGGCGTTCGAATGGGAGGCCTATCGCCGCGGCGGACTTCTGCTGTGGCCCGACGTCCTCGACATCACGAGGGAGAATCCCGTGTGGAGCGCGCTTGGCCTCGAGGCGGCCGACACGATCAGCGCGGAGTCGAGCGTTCTCGCGATCGACAAGGCCAGGGCGTGGGACGTGCTCGACGTCGCCGTCCTGCTCAACGAACACTGGGAGGAGCTCTACGAGCTGATCTATGGCGACAAGGACTCGTATCTCCTGGCGGGGCGCCTGCTCGGGCGCCCCGTCGCGCTCGTCGCGTCACGGCCATTTCAGCTCGGCGATGATCTCGTCCAGCGCGACGAGCGCGGCGAGCCCTTCGTCCACCACCGCACGGGGTCGAAGTGGAATCTCTCCGGCGCCAATCAGCCGGTTGCCGATCCCGAGATCGACGCGGCGTGTCAGGTGGCCCTCGCGGAGCTCCGGCGCCGGTGGACGGGCGCCGTGTTCCATGCTCCCGCCCGCTCGGCGACCGCACGGGCGGTGGAGCGCGAGCTGATCGACGCCAGACGCTTCCAGTACTCGGTCTCCGGTCAGGCCCGAACCCTGGAGCTGCTGTCGGGGGGGCGCATCGGCGAAGGCCGGGGCCCCTGCGAACAGCACTGGGCCGTCGTCGGCGATCGCGAGCCTGCGCTCCAGCTGTTCTCGGACGTCCGCCTCACCGTCGGGCTGAGGCCCGATCCCGACGGGACGTGGCGCGGCGGCTCGGTGTGCGGGGATCCGTTCGACGCCAGGCTCGTCGCGGCGAGCGCGCCGACGACGTGGCCGCCGGAGCCGCGCGCGCGGAGTGCCGCGGATCACGTCGCGCCGCTTCTGGATCCGAGCCTGTTCGCGACCGGCTTCGACCCGGCCCTCGCGAGCGAGATTCGCGGGACGCTCACGCTGCTGAACCGCGTGTTCGACGATGTGGCGGAGGCGGTGGCGGGCTGGCTGCAGGCGCACCCGCCTGCGGAGCCCTGGCGGCGCGAGGTCGAAGCCATGCTGCCGCCGCTCGTGGAGGCCCGGCGGACGCGGCTCGTGCGGACGGGCGGCAGCGCGGGATCCACCGCGCTGGACTCGGTGCGCTACCGGAGGAACTCCTAGCAGGGCAGATGCCGTACGAAGTGCTCGCCCGCAGCTCCTGCCGGCGGATCGTCTTCACGACGGGCGACCCGGCCGTCTGGTCCGCGGTGCGATACCTGGAATGTGACCCGGAGGTGGAGGCCCGCGGTCCGGTCGGCCTGGTGCGCGTCGGACTGGACCGCCACCGTGGCCGCCATCGCATCGCGCAGCCCGATCGCGAGCCTCGCGAGGAGCTGACGCTCCGCGAGGTCGTTCGGTATCTGGACGGCCGGCTGTTCGAGCAGGCGATGGAGGATTACCCCGGGGCGCCGGTGATCCGCGCGGCCTGCCTGCGCCGCCAGGGGCGCCGGATGCTGCTCCTCGGTCCCAACCGTGTCGGCACGACCGCGCTGGTGCTGCGCCTCATGCTGGCGGGGGCCGCGGTCGAGGGCGACGCGCACGTGTTCGCGCTCGCCGGCGGGGTGATTGCGCGACCGCGCGGTCTTCGGGTGAACGCCGGGGACGTTCCGCGCGTGCCCGAGATCGCCAGGGAGGTGCTGTCTGCGCCGTTCCACGAAGACGGGCGCGGCGGACGGGCCTACAACCTGGATCCGCGGACCCTCGGGCGGCCATGGGAGATCCGGCACGGACCGGTGGATGTCGTCGTCCTGCTGAGGAGCAACCTTGGCGGCAGGTCGTCGATCCGTCCGATCGGACCGACGACCGTCGTTCGCGAGGCGATGTCCGCGTGCGTCATGCCGCGCGCCGGCCGCGGCGCCGCCGTGAGCGCGCTCGTCGCCGCCCTTCGGTCGGCGCGGGGCTTCGACCTCTCGTACGGCGACGACGAGGGTGCGCGCCGTTGCATCGAGGCGGCGTGCGACGGTCTGTTGGCCGCAACGGCGAGCCGCTATTTCCCCGTCAGCTCCCGGTAGACGACTTCGGTGAACGTGGCGAAGCGGGGCCGGCCTCCGCCGCCGGCGGCCGCGGCGAGGGGCGGATCCACGGCCGCCTGGATGTCGGCGAGGGACTTGCCCTCTTTCACCATCGCCGCGATCCGCGCGCGCTTGGCTTCGGCCGACGTGATGCGCGCCTCGATCTGCGCCTTCGTCTGCACGTCGCCGTGTCCGGGCACGAACTGGCTGGCGTCGAGCGCGGCAATGCCCTTGGCCGACGTGATCCAGCCGGCCGACGATCCGTGCTTCTCGAGGTGGATCAGCGGATCGGGAAGCTGCAGCGCGAAGATGTCGCCCGTGAAGACCAGCTGTTCGGCGGGGAGATAGACGACGAGGTCGCCGCTCGTGTGCGCCGGAGCCCAGTGCAGCAGCTCCAGCTTGACGCCGTCGATGGTCAAGTCTTCCCGGTCCCTGGTGACGATCCGGGTCGGCAGCTTGTCGGCCGGAGGCGCGCCGCGCCCGCCGGCGGCCAGCGCGGCCTCCTGCTCCTTCTTGTTGTTCTCGTGCGCGATGATCGTGATCCCGGCCGGGAACGACGCCGCGCCGTTCACGTGATCGGCGTCGCTGTGCGTTTCGATGAGCGTCGTCACCGGCTTCGGCGTCAGCTTGGCGACGTCCTCCAGCAGCTCCTTGCCGCCGGCCGGCGTCGTCTTGGCATCGATGACGATGACGCCGCTCGCGCCGATGATGATGCCGCTGTTGCCGCCGCCGCCGTTGACCCAGTACACGTTCGGCCTGAGCTGCGAGACCACGAATGGAGCCTGCGGGGGCGCCTGTGCCCAGGTCGCCGGGGCGAGCGCGAGCGCAGCAATCGTGAAAGCGACTCGGATGATTCTGGATGGTGACATGTGCCGGACCCTCCTTGCGGGCAGTCAGCCTCCGATTGTAGGGCAGGTGGGCGCGCGTCGAACCTCCGGCGGGCACGGGCCGTCTAAAATCCGACGAAGCCCGATCCCCGCACCGATTTCTGGAGGCGCGCGTCGTGTGGATCATCGCGTGGTTCGAACGGCTCTGGCAGGACGTCCGCTACGGCAGCCGCGTCCTGGCGCGGAGCCCGGGATTCACCCTGGTGGCGATGCTGTCGCTCGCCACGGGCATCGGCGCCAACGTCGCCGCCTTCAGCTGGGCCGATGCCCTCCTGCTTCGCCCGCTGCCCGTGGCCCGGCCGAACGAGATCGTCACCGTCGGGGACACGGTCTCGGTGGAAGGCTTCACCAGCCTCGCCGCGTCGTACCGCGAGTACGAGGATCTGCGCGATCGCGCGAAGAGCTTCGAGGGGCTGACCGCCTCGAGCGGCATCACGGCGGGCGTCGCGACGGATCCGGCCGCGCTGCCGAAGCTGAAGCTCGGCCTGCTCGTCAGCGGCAACTTCTTTTCCCTGATGGGCGTCCAGCCGATGCTCGGCCGCGCGTTCAGGGCGGAGGAAGACCAGGTGCCCGACCGTGACGCGGTCGTCGTGCTGGGCTATGACTTCTGGCAGCGCGAGCTCGGCGGCGATCCCGCCGTGCTGGGGCGCCGCATTCGATTGAACGGCATCCCCTTCACGGTCATCGGCATCGTCCCGGCGAGCTTCACCGGCATCAATCAGTTCGTCCGCAACGACTTCTACGCCCCGATCATGATGTGGCCCGCGCTGTCGGGGAATCCCAAGGTGCACCCGCTCGAGGATCGGAGCCTGCAGGAGGTGACGATCAAGGGACGCCTCGCGCCGGGGGTCGGCCTGACGCAGGCGCAGGCGGAACTGTCGGCGATCGGCGCCGATCTGGCGCGCGAGTACCCGCAGACGAACGAGAACCGCGTCCTCGCCGTGCGCACGGAGCTGCAGAGCCGGGTCGCCCAGTCACCGCCCGACGCGATGCTCATCGTGATGCTGAGCACGCTGGCGCTGGCCGTGCTGTTCGTCGCCTGTGCGAACGTGGCGGGACTGCTCACGAGCCGCGCGCCCGCGCGTGCCAGAGAAATCGCGCTCCGCCTGGCGATCGGCGCGGGACGCGTGCGGCTGGTGCGCCAGCTGATCACCGAGAGCCTCCTGATTGCCGTCGGCGGGGGCGTCCTGGGCGTCGCCGTCGGGTACGCGGGGGTCCGCGTGTTTCAGCACATCCAGATCCCGTCGGACCTGCCCGTGTCGCTCGACTTTCAGCTCGACCGGCGCGCGCTCGTGTTCAGCCTGATCGTCGCCGCCGCGAGCGCGTTGCTCTTCGGCCTCGTCCCTGCGCTGCAGACGACGCGGCTCGATCTCAACACGGCGATGAAGACCGGCGACGCGGACATGGGCGGCTCGCAGCGCCGCCTCGGCCGGCGCCTCCTCGTGGGCGCGCAGGTGGCCGTGTCGGTGATCCTGCTGGTGGTGGCCACCTTCATGTATCGCAGCTTCATCCGGCAGGTGGGATCGGGACCCGGCTACCGCACGGATCACGTGCTGATGATGGGGCTCGACACGAGCCTCGTTCACTACTCCGACGTGGACAGCCGGGTGTTCTTCGAGCGCCTGGGCGACAGGGCGCGCGAGGTGCCGGGCGTCCGGTTGGCCGCGCTGTCCTCGACGGTCCCGATGTCGACCGACAGCGTCGGTTCGACGTCCATCGTGCCGGAGGGACACCAGCTGCCGACGGGGCAGGACAGCATCGGCGTGCTCGACGCCATCGTCGACGAGCGGTACTTCGACGTGATGGACATTCCGATCGTCGAGGGGCGCGCGTTTACCGAGCGGGATCGCGACGGCACGCCGCTCGTGGCCGTCGTGAACGAGAGCCTGGCGCGGAAGTACTGGCCCGACGCCAGCGCGCTCGGCAAGCGGTTCCAGCTGGCCGCCGCGCCGGGACGTCCCTGGGTGCAGATCGTCGGCGTCGCGAAGGAGAGCAAGTACATCTGGCTGGCCGAGCCGCCCACCGACTTCGTGTACATGCCGTACCAACAGCACCCGCGATCGAACATGACCCTGCTGGCGCAGTCGATCGGCGACGATCCCGCCGCGCTGGCCGCGCCACTGCGCGACGTGGTGCGGGACCTGGATCGGAACCAGCCAATCTTCAACGTGCGCACGATGAGCGAGTTCTACCGCATGCGGGCGGTCAGCATCTTCGACATCGTCATCGGCACTGTCGCCGCCATGGGGCTGATGGGGCTGGGCCTCGCGATCGTCGGCATCTACGGCCTCATGTCCTATGCGGTGATGCGGCGGACGCGCGAGATCGGGATCCGAATGGCAATCGGCGCCGATCGCGGGGCGGTGCTGCGCATGGTGCTCGGGCAGGGCGCGACGCTCGCGGGCGCGGGCCTGGCCCTCGGTCTGGTCGGCGCCATCGGCGCCGGACGGGTGCTGCGCGCGATGTTTCCGGGCGGGGCGACCCGGCCCGGCACGGACCTGGTCGGTCTCGCGATCGTGGGCGTTGTGGTGCTGGCGATCACGCTGCTGGCCGCGTACGTGCCCGCGCGCCGCGCGTCCCGCGTCGACCCGATCACGGCCCTGCGCTACGAGTAGGCACGCGCGGCGGCACCCTCGACCGGGTCCCGGAAAGACAACCGATTACACGCGCGCCGTGTCCCTGTTACGCCATAGACTGGGCGGGTGCCCTCCGATCGCGCCGATCGAACGAACGCCGCGCGCGTGCGGAGGCTGCGCTCGCGCTCGTGGCGTCCCGCCGTGCTGGCCGTGGGCGTCCTGCTCGTCGCCTCGATCGGCGCCGCGCAGTTCCGGCGAGGAGGATTCGGTCGCTTCGGCCCGTCCGTCGACTTCGCGAAGCCGGATGACTTCGACGGCAGCTTCCAGTTCTGCCGCATCGTGTTTCGCAACGCGCCGGACGGCGACGGCGCCGGGTGGGAAGTCGACTGGCCGCGCGCCGACGAGAACCTGTCGACCCGGCTGTCGGAGCTGACGACGACGTCGGTCGGCAAGGACGCCGACGGCGAGACCAAGCACCTGCTGGTGCGACTCACCGACCCGGAGCTCTATCACTGCCCGTTCATCATGATGACCGAGCCGGGCGGCGCCTACTTCGACGATCAGGAGGCCGCGCACCTTCGGGACTACGTGCTGAAGGGCGGGTTCCTCTGGGCGGACGATTTCTGGGGCGAGTACGCGTGGAAGTTCTGGTCGGCGCAGATCGCCAAGGCCCTGCCGCCCGACAAGTACCCCATCGTCGACGTGCCGCTCGACGATCCCCTCTTCCACATGGTCCTCGACGTGCCGCGCGTTCCGCAGATTCCCGGTATCCGGTACTGGATGTACTCCGAGGGCGGGACCTCCGAGCGCGGCGCCGACAGCGCGGTGCCGCACGTCCGCGCGATCCGTGACGAGCGCGGGCGCATTCTCGTGCTGATGACCCACAACACCGACTTCGGCGATGCGTTCGAGGAAGAGGCGACGAACCACCAGTACTTCCTGGACTTCTCGATCGAAGGGTATGCGTTCGGGGTCGACGCGCTCGTCTATGCGATGACGCACTGAGACGGGCGCCGGGCACCGGAGGGCCGCGGCGCGCGCCCTGAAGGGAGCACGGGGGCTACGTCGCGTCGCCGGTGGCGATGGAGTCGCGCTGGCGTCCGCGACGGATGACGCGCCAGACGATCCACCCGCCCACGGCCACGGCTCCGACCGCCAGCCACACTCCGGGCCCGATGTCGATCGCGGCTGCCTCGGCGCCCAGGAACGCCGCGGCGTAGTCGGCGGGCACGAGGCCGACGGTCGTCAGCAGCACGAACGGCAGGAACGGCAGGCGCACCATGCCGGCGACGTAGCTGACCGGATCGCACGGGACGCCGGGGACCCAGTGACCGAGCACGATCGCCCAGCCGCCACGGTTCGCCATGAACCGGTCGGCGACGTCCAGGCTGCTGGCGGGCAGCAGGCGCTCGGCGACGGCGCGCCCCAGCGTCCGCCCGATGAGATACGCGCCGATCGCGCCGCCCAGCGTTCCCACGAACGACACCAGCATCCCCACCCAGACGCCGAAGGCGAGCCCGTTGGCGATCATCAGGATGGTGGCCGGGATGGGGATGGCGATCGAGAGAAGGACCATCAGGAGGCCGGACATGAGCGGGCCCCAGATGCCGAGCGACGTCAGGTAGTGCTGGAAGTCGCCGAGGTGTCCCGAGGCGAGCAGGGTCAGGCCGCCGACGATCGCGGCGCGCGGACCCGGGAGCCAGCCGATCACGATGAGAGCCAGCACCAGCAGCGCCGGCCACGCTTTTCTGCTCATGCGATCAATTGTCGATGGCCGGCCTCAACGCACGGTGGCGGCGATTTCGGCGGCGATGGACTCTTCGGTGTAGCCGGCCGACGGCCCGCGCTCTTCCCAGGAGGGGACGTCGAGGCTGTAGCGGTGCTCGGCGAGGGTCAGGCGGTTGCGCACGGCGAAGTCGTGCTGATCGAGCTGCATGACGATCGAGGTCATCGAGATCGCGCCGCGCTCCACGTAGGGCTTGAGGTCCTGCACGAAGCGCAGGCCTTCGAGGTCACCCTGCAGCTTCAGCGTCGCCGCGATCTTGTAGTAGAGCGCCATTTCGGCGACGCGGGACAGCCGCCGCCCTCCCGCCGCCGGGCGCCCCGCCGATCCGATGAGGCGCTTCTTGATCTGCTCGTAGCTCAGCACGCGATCGACGAGGTCGATGAAGCCCTGCTGCAGCTCGATCGGCCGCATCTTGGCCGGCACGAACACCGTGTGGTGCGCGTCGTACATGCGCGGCTTCACGGTGAGGAGCCGGCCTTCCATCAGGTAGCGCTTCCACTGCCGGCCGATGGGTGTGAGGATGTTGAAGTAGGGGAACAGGATGTTGTTGCGGTCGAAGAAGTCGAACGCGGCGTCGAAACAGTCCGTCGTCTCGGCGTCGGTGCCGAAGATGAAGCTGGCGATCGCCTCCATCCCGTACTCGCGAAGCCGGCCGATCGCCTCGTCGTAGTCGAACGCCACGTTGTGGAACTTCTTGTACGACCGGAGCACCTCGACGCTCGTGCTCTCGAGGCCGATGAAGATGTTGTAGAAGCCCGCCTCGCGCATCAGCTCGAGGGCTTCCTTGTCCTTCGAGACGTTGATCGTCAGCTGCGATCCGAACGAGGCGTGGAAGCCGGGGTAGCGCTTGTTGAGGGCGATGATCGCGCGGCAGATCGCCTTGAAGTGCGTGGGGTTGCCGAAGATGTTGTCGTCGACGAAGAAGATGGGACGGCGCGCGAAGCGGCCCACGAGGTCGTGGCGGTAGATCTGCTCGAGCTCCGCGACGATCGCCTCGGGCTTCTTGTAGCGCATCGTGTGGCCGAGCATCGCGACGATGGAGCAGAACTCGCAGTCGAAGGGGCAGCCCCGGCTCGCCTGCAGGGTGAGCGACACGTAGCGCATCCACCGCCGCCGGTTCGGCTTGGGCAGGTGCATGATCTCCGACATGTCGGTCTTGGCCGTCTGCTCGTAAACCGGCTTCAGCGTGCCGTCCCGGGCGTCGGCGAGCATGTCGGCCCACACGTGCTCGGCTTCCGACACGCAGATGGCATCGGCGTGGTTCAGCGCGTGGTCGCTCACCATGTACGGGTAGTACCCGCCCATGACCACCTTGACGCCGCGGGCCCGGAACAGATCCGCGATCTGGCAGGCCCGCGTCGCGTTGGTCACCATCACCGTCAGCGCGACCAGGTCGTAGTCGCCCTCGAAATCGATCGTGTCGAGGTTCTCGTTGACGACGGTGAGGTCGACCCAGTCCGGCGTGAGCGCGGCGAGCGTCTCGAGGCCGTTGAAGGCGAGCCCGTAGGATCGGACCCGGAACGGCCAGACGAGCAACTGGTGCACCCGCTCCTGGCTGAACTGGGTGCGTACGCGCGAGTCCGCGTCCCGGCAGGGATAGACGAGGAGGACGCGAAGAGTCTTCGACCCGCGTGGCTTCAAGCATCGGGATCGTAGCACGCGACCCGATCGCCGGAGGGAAATCTTTCGACGGGCCACGCCGGAAATCGCCCGGGTTTTGGCGTTCGCGGCGGGCGTACCGTAGACTTTGTCTGCTCGTGTCTTGATGCACGCGGGGTTCCAGGGCAGACGCCGTGAGTAGCCGGCGCGTCGAGCTGATCTTCTTCGACGCCGGAGGCGGCCACCGCGCGGCGGCAACGGCGCTGCAGGATGCGCTGGAGCGCGAGGCCGCGCCCTGGGAGCCCGTGCTCCTCAACCTCGGCGAGCTGCTCGCCCCGCTCGACATTGTCCGGACGGTCTCCGGCATCTCCCTGCAGGACGGCTACAACCGCTACCTGAAGAGCGGACGGACGTTCGGCGCCGTCCCGCTGCTGCGCGCGATCCAGCTGCTCGTTCGCCTGTACCACCGGCGTCTGGTGGAGATGCTCATGGCGCACTGGCGCCAGACCAGGCCCGCCCTCGTCGTCTCGCTGGTGCCCAACTTCAACCGGGCGATCGCCGAGAGCGTCCGCCGCGCCCTCGGGACCGTGCCGTTCGTCACGCTCCTCACCGACCTCGCCGACTATCCACCCCACTTCTGGATGGAGCGCGAACCGCAGGACTTCATCTGCGGCAGCCGGCGGGCCGTCGAACAGGCGCTCGCGCTCGGCCACGCCGCCGACCGGGTGCTGTCGACCTCGGGGATGATCCTCCGCCGCGACTTCTACGAGCCCATCACGGTCCCGCGGACGGTGGGACGGGCACGTCTGGGGCTGCGCCCCGACACGCTGACTGGCATCGTGCTGCTCGGCGGGCAGGGGTCGGCGGCCATCGGCCGAATCGCCCGGAGGCTCGACGCCTCGGATCTCGACCTGCAGCTGATTCTCGTGTGCGGGCGCAACGCCGCCCTCGAGGCGGATCTGCGCCGCCGGACGTGGCGGCTGCCGGTGCGCGTCGAGGGCTTCACGTCCGAGATTCCGCGGTTGATGCACGCCTCGGACTTCTTCATCGGCAAGCCGGGTCCCGGGAGCCTGAGCGAGGCGTTCGCGATGGGCCTGCCGGCGGTCGTCGAGCTGAACGGGTGGACCTTGCCCCAGGAGCGGTTCAACGCGGAGTGGGTGCGCGACGAGCGCCTCGGCGTGATCGTTCGCAGCTTCCGCCAGGTCGTCGGCGCGGTCGCGGAGCTCCGGCAGTCGCTCGACGCCTATCGAGCGAACGTCGCCCGGATCCGCAATCGCGCCATCTTCGAGATTCCCGGCCTTCTCGAGTCGATGCTGGCCCGGTCTGCCTGAGCGGCATGCGCATCGCCTTCTTCAGCGACAACTTCTATCCGGAGATCAGCGGGATCTCCGAGTCGATCATCACGACCGGGACGGAGCTCGCCAGGCGCGGACATGGGATTCTGTACGTGGCGCCCTGGTATCCCGGCGCGAGCTACGAACCCGGCCGCGATCCGGCGCGCGACCGACTGCCCGTGGTCCGGCTGCCGTCGGTGCCGTTCTTCAACTCGCCGACGGGGCAGGGGCGGATCGCGCTGCCGGTCGGCGCGTCCCTGCCCTCGCTCCGGGCATTCCAGCCGGACGTCGTGCACACGCAGTCGCCCTACGGCACCGGACTCGAAGCCGTGCTCGCGGCGCGCCGATCCGGCGCCGCGCTCGTCGGGACCAATCACACGCCGATCAGCGAGTTCGTCCGCTACCTGCCCATTCACGGCGCGATGGCCATCCGCGTCGCGCAGCGGTACGAGAGCTGGTACTACGACCACTGCGCCATCGTGACCGCACCATACGCCGGGCTCCTCGAGGACATGCGGCGCTTCGGGCTCCGCGCCGACGGCCGCGCGCAGGCGAACCCGCTGGCGATCGCACCGGCGCCGACGAGCCCGGCGGCGCGCTGCGCCGCGCGCGAAGTCCTGCAGATTCACGGTCCGATGGTGCTCGTCTCCGGGCGGCTCGCGCCGGAGAAGAAGGTCGACGTGATCGTCCGGGCGTTCGCGCGCGCCCTGCCGACGCTCCCGGGCGCCACACTCGTGATCACCGGGCGCGGCTCGAACGAGTCGCTCCTCAAGCGTCTCGCGTCCGGTCTGGGAATTGCCGGTCGCGTCCGGTTCCTCGGCTTCGTTCCGGCGCCGACACTCGATCGCCTCTACGACGCCGCGGACGTGTACGTCGTGATGTCCACGGCGGAGAGCCAGTCCCTGTCCCTGATGCGGGCGTTCGCGCACGGCGTGGCGGCGATCGCCGCGCGGTCGCGCGGGCTGATCGCCTTCGCCTCTCCCGAGGCGGCGTCGCTCGTCGAGCCCGACGATGTCGACGCGCTGGCCGCGCGCCTCGTCGAGCTGCTCGGGCAAGACGAGGTGCGGCGCCGCATGGGACGCGCCGGCGTCGCCTTCGTGAAGCGCTTCTCGCCGGCCAGCGTGGCCGCGGACTGGGAGCAGCTGTTCGAATCGGCCTGCCGGCAGCGCGGCCGGTCTCCCTGAGCGGTCAGGCGCGGGCCTTTCGCCCTTCGTCCCGAAGCGTGCGGCCGACGCGCCGCCTGAACAGGTAGTAGGCCACCGCGAGGACCGACAGGCCCAGGAGCGCTTCCGGAATCCGCTGGACGATGTTCTCGAGGGCGCCGCCGAACGTGGCGCCGAAGAAGTACCCGACGGCCAGCAGCGCGCCGTAGTGCACGACCGCCACGGCCGACCCGTACGCCAGGAACGTGGGGAGCGGCATCCGCACGAGGCCCGCGACGACGATGAACCCGGCGGCGACGCCGTACGAGAGCTTGCCGAGGACCATGGTCAATCCCGGCCGGGACGTCCACAGCAATCGCACGTCGTCCAATTGCGCCTCCGCGACGCCCAGCCGCGCCAGCAGACGGCGTGCCCATGCCGTCTGGCCGCCGCGGTAGCCGAGCGCGTAGCATCCGAGGTCGACCGCGACGTCGCGCACGAAGAAGAACGCTGCGAGGGCGAAGATGTTGAAGTAGCCCGCTGATGCCAGGGTGCCGGCGAGGAACGCCGTGACCGGCCCCTCGACGAACGAGAGCGGCAACAGGATCCAGTAGCGGTACTCGAGAATCAGCCGCGTCAGCTCCGCAAGCCCGGGCACGAAATCGTCTCTCCTCGCGCGGTGATTGGCCGCGTCAGACGCCGGCCTATAATCGCGCCGGTCGTCGGCATCCCATGAGATTGGCGGACCGGTGAGCGGGATCGCGGCAGTGTGGCACATCGACGGCGCTCCGCTCGACCGGGAGTCGCTCGACCGCGTCTCCGCGCGCCTTCACCCGGTCCCCGCCGACGCCGTGGGCGTCTGGTCCGACGGCGCCATCGGTCTGGTGCAGCGCTCGCTCCACACCGACGTGCCGCCTCCCGAAGCGTACCCGGTTCGCGACCGGTCGGGCGCCGTCACGCTCGTCGCCGACGTGCGCCTGGACAGTCGCGCCGACCTCGCCGGCGAGCTCGGGCTGCCGGAAGGAAGCGGATTGGACGACGGCGCCCTGATCCTCCTGGCCTGGGAGCGGTGGGGCGAGGACGCCCCCGTACACCTCCACGGCGACTTCGCTTTCGTGCTGTGGGACGCCCGGCGGCGCGTGGTGTTCTGCGCCCGCGATACCGCGGGCATGAAGCCCCTCTACTATCACCTGTCGCCGCGGCTGTTCGCGGCGGCCTCGGGCACGGGTCCGATCCTGCGCGTGCCCGGGGTCCCGAGACGGCTCGACGAAGTGAGGATCGCCGCCGTGTTCGTCGCCGCCGCCAACGATCTCGTGTCGACGTCCTTCGAGGGGATCCTGCGGCTTCCTGCCGGCCACAGCCTGACGGTGACCGAGCGCGGCGGCACGCCGCGGGCGTACTGGCGGCTGGATCCCGCCCGCGCGCTCGCCGGCCGATCCGACGCCGAGTACGCGGACGAATTCCTCGAGCGGTTCACGGCCTCCGTGCAGGATCGCCTGCGCGGATCGCTGCCCGTGGCCGCGGCGCTCAGCGGTGGGCTCGATTCGTCGTCGGTGGTCGCCGTCGCCCGCGCCCTCAGGCGGGCAGAGGCGCGTGGTCCGCTCTGGACCTACACGGCGCGGTTCCCGACCGTCCCCGGTTGCGACGAGAGTGAGTACGTGTCCGCCCTGGTCAATCAAGGCGGCCTCTCGCCGAGGGGCGTCTGGGGCGACCAGCTGGATCCGCTCGGCGACCTCGATGATCTGCCCGGGCTGGAGGACGAGACCTTCCAGGCGTCCGGATACTACATGCACGCTGCCCTCTACCGCGCTGCGCGCCGCGACGGCGCCCGGACGTTTCTCGAGGGCACCGGCGGCGACCTGGTCGTGTCTCACGGGTTGGGCCACCTCGCCGGACTGGCGCGCGCCGGACGCTGGGTCGCGCTGAGCCGCCACGTGCGGGCCGCGGGATCGGCACGGCACCGGTTGACGCTGGCGCGCCGCGTGATGGCGCTGGTCGCGCCGGCCGGCGTGCGCGTCACCTGGAACCGCCTGCGGTACCGCGGCGCCCTCGGGCGTCCCGCGCTGCTGCGCGCCGACTTCGCACGGCGGATCGCGCTCGACGACCGCGCCCGCGCCGCGGAGGCGATCGGACGCGGACTGACCCTCGAGCCCGCGCGACGCGAGCACTGGCGCGCCCTGATCTCGCCGCGTCTCGCCGACGTCCAGGATGCCCTCGCCGCCTCGGCCCTCCGAACGGGCGTCGAGCTGCGCGACCCGTTCTTCGATCGCCGCCTCATGGAGTACTGCCTGTCCCTGCCGGCGGATCAGAAGGTCCGCCAGGACCGGACGCGCGTCGTCATGCGGCACGCCGTCGGGCCGCTGCTGCCTCCAATCGTCCGGAACCGGCAGTCGAAGACCCGGCTCGATCTCATGGTCACCAGCGCGCTGGCCGTATACGGCCGAGGTAGGCTCGACGCGGCGATGCGGGACGCCACGGAGCTCCTGGCTCCGTACGTCCCTCCAGAGTCAATGCGGGCGGTCTACGGGCGCTGCCTCGCGGGCGGGACCAGTGCCGACGTGGGCCGGGTCTGGCGTCTCGCCACCCTGGGCATCTGGCTCCGGCGGTTCTACCGTGGACCGATGTTTTGAGCTACACTGACCGCTCGAATAGACACGGAGGTTCGCCATGCCAGTCGTCGAGACGCCTGAAACCGGTTCGAACGGCCCGAGCGGCTACGAAGCACCGAAGATCGAACGGCTGATGAGCGCCGACGATCTGACTCGCGAAGTCCAGTACGCCGGCAGCGTGTCGGTCGCCGACGTCTAGACCGAGACTCGCCACTGGCGAACCAGGGGAGCACTGATGACACGAGTGAATCCCGATCTGAACGACGACCGTCCGAAGACACCGGCCGCATACGAGCCCCCGAAGGTCGAACGGGTGCTGAGCGCTGAGGACCTGGCGCGCGAAGTGCAGTACGCCGGAAGCCTCTCGTTCGACACCAGCGAAGTCGGCTAGCGGGGCTCGTGGCGTCTCCTGAAGCAGTCTGCGCCCGGCAGCCCGACGCGTCCGCGATGACGGTGGGGGACCGGGTCGTGCTCTACCATCGCGTCTCGCGAACCGCCGTGGTGCTGAATCCGACAGGCGGGCGCATCTGGGAGAAGCTGGAGACACCGCAGACCGTCTCGCGTCTGGCCGAGGATCTCTGCGAGCGGTTCCCCGGGCTCTCCGCAGAAGACGCCGCCCGCGACGTGTCCGCATTCCTGGCAGAGATGCAGAAGCACGCGATGGTGTCGCTCGATTCGTGATCCGGTACACCGAAGAGGAGGATGAGGACGCAATGGAACAGGACAACATGCCGACCGTCGAACAGCCCGTTGCCTACGAGCCGCCGCAGATCGAGCGGGTGCTCACCTCGGACGATCTCGCGCGCGAGGTGCACTACGCGGGTCAGAACCTGTCGCTCGACCTGGCCCAAGGCTAGAACGGGCCGCGAAAGCCCTGACAGACGATTCGTGCGCACAGATGAGGCACGTATGGAACAGAACAACCCGACTGCCGAGCGCCACGCGGAAGCGCCTCATGACTATCAGCCGCCACGGGTCGAGCGTGTGCTGACCTCGGACGACCTCGTCCGCGAGGTCCAGTACGCGGGCATCCCGTTCTTCTCGCAGACCACTTGAGAGACAGCGCGGCCGCCTGTGCGGCCTCCGGCGCGACGACGAGCGTCCGCTGGGGGCACGGGCCGTTCGTGTTCGAGATCCGCTCGTCCGACCCGCGCGTGCTCGCGCGGGCGTCGGTCGTCTTTCGTCCCTGGACATCGATTGCAGACGACCCGGTGCCGGCAGGCGGATGGTCGGTTCAGACGTCCGGTGAGTCGGGCCCCTGGGAAGTTTGCGCCGACGCCGATGGGACGGTTCGGCTCCGGCCGACGCTCGAGGACGCCATCAGGCTCGTCGAAGCCCTCGCCGTTCTGGCCCTGTGCGAGGCCCCGTCCAATCTCGCCCTGGCGCACGGCGCTCTGGTGTCGCGCGACGGCCGGGGGGTCGTCATCTGCGGGCCGAGCGGTGCCGGCAAGTCCACGCTGGCGTGCGCCCTCTGGCGGCGCGGATTCCTCCTGCACGGAGACGATGGCGTGTCGATCGATCTCGACGAGGCGCGGGCGTGGTCCGTGCCGCGCCGGGTCGCCCTGCGTGCCTCCAGCCAGTCGATTCTGGGCGAGGACCTGTGGCGGGACGTGCAGGCTGCGCCGGCGAACGAGCCGACCGCCGAGGGGCTGATGTTCCACGCCGCCGATCGCGACACTCCCGCGCCGGCCGCGCGGGTCGCCGCCTGGGTCTTCCTGGCCCGGAACGGCGCCGACGCGGGTGGAGCGCTGCTGGTGCCCATCGTGCCCGCCCATGCGGCGCTGGCCCTCCTGCCGTATCTGAACGCTGCCGGGCGCCTCGACGCGCGGGTGATGGCCCGCGTGGCGTCGTTCGCGCAACGCGTGCCTGCCTTCGATCTCAAGCGCGCGTCGATCTCCGACATGGCGGATGCCGTGGAGCGGCTGGCGGGAGGAGAGCTCGCGTGAGCAGCCGCGCCGCCGACGATCGTCCGCGGCCGGTCGAGCGCAACGTCGCGATGATGGTGACGCGCCGGTGCAACATGACCTGCGCGCACTGCAGCGTCGAGAGCGGCCCCGACATCGCCGGCGAGCCGACCGAGGACGAACTGGTCGACTGGGTGCGCCAGGCAGCGGTGGCCGGGGTGGAGACGATCCGGTTCACCGGCGGCGAGCCCATGCTGCGTTCGCCGATCGTCCTGAAGCTCGTGCGCGAGTGCACGCGTCTCGGCATGTCGAGCGCCATCACCACCAACGGCTTCTGGGGCCGCACGCCGGCCCGCGCGAACGGACACCTGCGCGCGCTCGCGCGGGCGGGGCTGCGCGGTCTCACGGTCAGCTACGACGCCTATCACGCCGACTTCCAGGGGCCCGAGCCGGCCCTGCACATCGCGCAGGCGGCCGACGCGCTGTCGCTGCCGATGAACCTCAACGCGCTGCGCGGCGCCGGGGACGTGGATCTCGCGCCCATCACGAGGCGCCTGGGGCCGGCCGGCAGTGCCCGGCTCCGCGTCTACGATCTCCAGCCCGTCGGGCGGGCGCGCGGTCTGCCGGCGAATCCCGACGGCGACACGACCGGCTTCTGCACCGCCTGCTCGTTTCCCATGGTGACCGACGACGGGCGCCTGCTCGCGTGTCCGGGGCCCGCGTACTTCGAGGCGCCCGGATCGCCGCTGGTGGTGGGATCCCTCCGCACGGAGCCGCTCGGCCGGCTCCTCGAGCGTCACCGGCAGGATGCGATCCTCGACGTCATCCGCACGTCAGGGCCGGCAGGACTGCGCGACGAGCTCCAGCGGACGCCGGGATTCGAGAACTTTCCGTTCCGGCCCCGCTACTCCGGCATCTGCGACCTGTGCCTGCACGTCACGAGCAGCCCGGAGGCGGTGTCTGCGCTGCGCGAGCGGCTGAGCGGCCCGGAGGCCGCCGCGGTGCGGGCCGCGGTCTCGCGCGTGATCGACGGTAACCAGCGGGGCGGCGAGCTGACGTTCAGCCACATCAACGGGCCGGCCGCCGCGCGCGTGTTCTTCGGCGCCCTGTCGCGCGGGGCCTTCGAGGCCGACGCCGTCCGCGTGCTCAGGCATGCCCATCTGGACTGGCGCCGTCTGGCCACCTACCTCGCCGGCTGTGGGCTGACACGGCCATTCGGCCGTCTCCTCGCGGAACCCCCCGTGACGACGTGGGCGCCCGCGTTCTTCATGAAGGAGCTGGCGCAGCGCGCGTTGTCGGACGCACTCCGCGAGATCGTGCAGCGCGAGGCGATCGCCGAGGTGGCCGACGCCCTCGGAGAGCTCGGCGGCCGGGGCGTGCTCCTGAAGGGAGCGGCGCTGCTCGTGCGCGCGCCGGAGGGCCGGGCCCCTCGCGCGACCTCCGATGTCGACGTGCTGGTCAATCCGGGGCTCGCCGTGGAGCTCCGGAGGCGCCTCGTCGACCGCGGCGCCAGCGGCGTGCGCGACGGCGGACCGAGCACCAACCACCATCTGGAGCCGATCTTCTGGCGGGGCGTGCCGGTCGAGATTCACACGCGGATCATGCCGGCGGTCTGGAGGCTGCCCGAGCGCGACATGCTCGCGACGGCGCGTCCCCTCCCGGGGAGCGGTGCGCTCGCGACGCTGGGTCCCGAGGCGTCTGCGCTGCACGCCGCCGTGCACCTGTCGGCGTCGTTCTTCTCGTTCGGCCTGAAGACCGCCTGGGATCTGATCCAGGCCGTCCAGGACGAGGCGGCGTTCGACTGGGAGCGGCTGGCTGCCTGGGCCGACGGGAGCGGCGCGCCCCGCGCTTTCTGGGTTCCCGTGCGCGTCCTGACGTCCGGTCTGGACCTGCCGGTCCCGGCCGCGTTCCTCGAGAGGGCGCCGGTCGACGCCGGGGCCCGCCGCGCCGAGGCCGTGGCCTGGCGCCGCGTGTTCCAGGCCAGCGAGGGTCTCTTCGATCTCGACGCCCTGACCAAGACGGGGCTCATGCTCCTGCTGCAGGACGACTGGAAGGGCCGGGCGCGCTACCTGGGCAGCGCGGTGTGGTGGCGGACGAGCCGGCCGACGACGTGGGCCGCGGCCGTTCGCCGGGCCCGCCGCGCCGACGTGTTCGGCCAGGCCTGGCGGCAGTACCGTCGTTATCGGCGGGTGGTGTCGGGTATGCCGCGTGCCGACGTCCGGCCGCCTCGCATCTCGTCGTGATCACCGGCGCCCGCTCGAACCGGCGCCGCAGACGCCGCGACGCTCGCGGCGCCCTTGCGTTCGAGGCCGGGCATTGCGTATGCTCCGCCAGAGACTGAGGAATCCTCCGTGACACCTCCCGAAGACGAGTTCAACCGCACGATCGTCATCCGTGGTGCCGTGCCGAGCCAGCTGGTTCCGGCCGCGGACACGATGGGACACTACCTGGTGATGCTGTCCGGCACCGAGCCGGGCAAGCTCGTGGAGATCGGTGCCGAGCCCGTCACGATTGGCCGCGACCAGCGCCAGACGCTCGTCTTCGCCGACGCCGAGCTGTCGCGGCGCCACGCGCGGGTCTCGCTCGTCAACGGCGAGGTCATCGCCGAGGATCTGGGGTCGACCAACGGGACCTTCGTCGGCCCGGAGCGCATCACCGCGCCGACGCCCGTGCCGGAGGGCGGCATCATCCGCGTCGGCAGCCAGCTGCTCAAGTACGAGCGGCGCAGCCAGCGCGCCGCGGAGCGGACGCTGGAGCTGGATCGCGACCTCCACCGGGCCAGCAACTACGTGCTCTCGCTGCTGCCGCCTCCCATCACGGACGGGCCCGTGCGCACCGAATGGCGGTTCGTCCCGTCGGCCAAGCTCGGCGGCGACGCGTTCGGCTATCACTGGCTCGACGCGGACTCGTTCGCCTTCTACCTGATCGACGTGTCCGGACACGGCGTCGGATCGGCGATGCACTCGGTGGCGGTGCTGAACGTGTTGCGCCAGCGGGCGCTGCCGAACGTCGACTTTCACGAGCCCGGCGCCGTGCTGTCCAACCTGAACACCCGCTTCCAGATGGACAGCCACAACGGCATGTTCTTCACGATGTGGTACGGCGTGTACCGCCCCAGCGACCGGATCCTGACGTACGGCTCGGCGGGGCACCACCCGGCGTACCTCGTGCCGGCCGACCGGAGCGCCGAGCAGCCGCTCGGCGTCCCCGCGCTGATGATCGGCGCGCTGACCGACCAGGCCTATCAGACCCTGCAGACGACCGTTCCCGACGGCGCGCGGATCTACCTCTTCAGCGACGGGGTCTTCGAAATCGTCGCGAAGGACGAGAGCCGCTGGGCGCTCTCCGACTTTCTTCCCCTCATCCTCCAGCCCCCCGTGGCCGGGGCATCCGAGGCCGATCGCCTGTATCGGACCGTCAAGGATGCCGCCAGGCCAGGCCCCCTCGACGACGATTTCTCGTTGATGGTTGTAACGTTCCCGTCACAAGTTCGTAGCGACGCCGACGTAAGCTAGAAACCTCGTCGCCGGCGAGGCCGCAGAATCACGGCGCCGGCGCCGAGGGAGGGGTCCGTATGCAGATGGAGGTCAGCCCCCTGGGGGAGCATCTCGTCAAGGTCGCGCTCGAGGGCCGTCTGGACACGCCGGGTGTCGATCGCGTCGAGACGCGCCTCGTCGCGGCCCTCGTGCCGGCGGGCAACAGCGCCATCATCGATTGCTCCAAGGTCGACTTCATCGCGTCGATGGGCATCCGGATGCTGGTGTCGACGGCGCGGAGTCTCAAGATGCGCCATGCGGCGCTCGCGCTGTACGGCGTCCAGGATCCGGTGAACCAGGTCTTCGAGCTCGTCTCCCTGCGGCAGGTCATTCCCATCTGTGCAACCGAGGCGGAGGCGCTCGCCGCGGTGTCGCCGCGGCTGACCGATGCCTGAGTCCGGGACCGCGTCACCCACCCATCCCACCGCGGCGCGCTGACGGGCGACGGCGGCGTGTTGAACTCCATCGCAGCCAACATCGTCGCCGGGCTCGGTCTGTTCTTCAGCGGCCTGCGGATGGTCGATGCCAACCTGCGGCAGATGACCGGCCGTCACGTGCGCGCGGTCGTCGGCCGGCTGACGCGCAGCGCCTGGGTGGCAGGCGGGGTCGGGCTGATGACGGGCGCGCTCGTGCAGAGCACGTCCGGCGTGGTCTTCATGCTGGTGAGCCTCGTGACGAGCGGGCTGACCAGCGTGCGGCGGGCCCTGCCGGTCGTGACCTGGGCCAACGTCGGCTGCTGCGCCCTGATCTTCGTCGCCGTGCTCGACCTGCGGCTCGCCATCCTGTACCTGGTCGGCCTGGCCGGCGCCGCCTTCGCGTTCGATCGCTCGCACAGGAACGAAGGGCTCGGCGCCATCTTCGGCGTCGGCATGCTGTTCTACGGCATCGAGCTCATGCGCCTGGGCGCCGAGCCGCTCAAGACGCTGCCGTGGTTCGCCGGCGCGCTCAACGGCAATCAGTCGCTCCTGCTGCCCTTCCTGGGCGGCGCCGCCCTCTCCTTCGTGACGCAGTCGTCGACCGCCGTCTCGATTCTGGTCATCGGAGCGGTGCAGGCCGGACTGCTCGGATCGTTCCCGACGATGATGGCCCTGTACGGCGCCAACGTGGGGTCCACGTTCGCGAGGATGGTGCTGTCGAGCGCGCTGAAGGGCTCGGCCCGGCAGCTCACCGCGTATCAGGATCTGTTCAAGATCACCGGCACGGCGCTCTTCGTCGTGCTGCTGTACGTCGAGGCGCTCGGAGGCGTGCCACTGGTCCGGGCGCTCGTGGAACACCTCGCCAGTCGACCCGGCCAGCAGATGGCCCTGGTCGTCCTGGTGTTCAACCTGACGATGGCCGCCGTCTTCTCGATCCTGCAGACGCCCGTTCTGCGGCTTCTGGAGTCCTGGCTGCCGCCCGATGCGCACGACGATCTCTCGAAGCCGAAGTATCTCTACGACGAGGCCCTGAGCGAGCCGGCGACCGCGCTCGACTTGATCGAGCAGGAGCAGCTGCGGCTCGCCCGGCGCCTCCGTGGCTACACCGAGGCGATGCGGGCCGGCCCGGGCTCGCCCGAGCGCGCGGCCGCGGGAGGCATCGAGGCGCCGTTCGCGACGGTGGCCGCGCGCGTCGAGCAGTTCCAGCAGGACCTCGTCCACCAGCAGCTCGGAGCGGGTGAGACCGAGCGCCTCACGAAGCTCGAGAACCGTCTGACGCTCATCGTCTATCTCGAAGACAGCCTGCGGGCGCTCCAGTCGGCGATCACGGCCGTGCCGCTCGAGAGCCGACTCGGCGGACTGGTCGCGCGCTTCGTCGAGGGGCTCGACTTCGTCCTGATGACGATGCTCGACGCCCTGGAGTCCGGCGACCGCGAGGCCCTCGAGCTCCTGTCGCACATCACGGGCGATCGCAGCGACCTGGTCGAGCGCATCCGCCAGGGCTTCCTGGCCGACGAAACGGACGTGAGCGCGGCCGACCGGGCGGTGCTGCTCGACGTCACGAGCACGTTCGAGCGCGTGGTCTGGATGGTGCAGCGCCTGGCGAGACTCGTCGAGAGCGGACGGCGCCCGAGTCTCGCCGCCGCCGCCGTCGCGTAGCAGGCTCCCGCGCCCTGCCGGAGCCAGTGGCAGGACGCGACGGCCGGTCATCGTCGTCTTCTGCGACAATCTGAACCCGTGGAGCGGCTGCGCCGACGGAGCGGTAGCGTCTCGGACACGATGACCCGCGGACTCCACGCGCTCGCGAAGGACTGGGAAGCGCTCGGCGATTCGGACCCGCTGTACGGCGTGCTGTCCGACCCAGCGAAGTCCGGTGGGAAGTGGAGCGCGGACGAGTTCTTCGCCTCAGGACGCCTGCACGTGGAGCGGCTCCTCCGGAGCCTCGCCGATGCACGAGCCGCGTTCGAGCCCGGGGACTGTCTCGACTTCGGCTGCGGCGTGGGCCGGCTCACGATCCCGCTCGCCGCGCACTTCAGACGGACGGTGGGCGTCGATGTCGCCGCATCGATGATCGAACGGGCGAACCAGCTGGCGCCGGCGGGCGGCGGCGTCGAGTTCGTCGTGAACCGCGCGCCAGACCTGCGCCGCTTCCCGGCAGGGTCCTTCGACGTCGTCCACTCGTGCCTGGTCCTCCAGCACGTTCCGCCGGACAACGCGCGGCGCTACGTCGCGGAGTTCTTTCGCGTCTGCAGGACCGGCGGCCTCGTCGTCTTTCAGCTGCCGGCACGCCGGTGGACCGTGGAGGACCTCGCGGATGCCGGGCCCCTGCCGGGTTCGGCCTTCGCCGCTGCGATCGAGTTGCCGAATCCGCCGGCGACGCTCGACGCGTCCGCTCTCGCCACCGTCCTCGCGCGCGTGACGAACCGTGGCGACACGACCTGGCGGCACGACATACCTGCGGGACGGCACCTCTGTCTCGGCAACCACTGGCTGCGCGAGGACGGCACCAGAGTCGTCGACGACGATGCGAGGGCCCGGCTGCCGCGTGACCTCGCGGCGGGCGAGACGGTCGACATCGCGATCGCCGTCCGGGCGCCGGAGGCACCCGGGCGCTACCTGCTGGAGCTCGATCTCGTCCAGGAGCACGTGGCCTGGTTTGCACACAAGGGATCGCCGACGGCGCGAACGCTCGTTACCGTGACCGGAGACAGGCGAGTGGCCGGTGTGTCTGCCGCGGCCGGCGCGGCCGGATCGAGCCGCGCGGAGGGCGTAACGCGCACATCCCTGTTCAGCCGTCTCAGGCGCCGGCTGCGCGGAGGCACTCCGCGCTTCGAGATGCACGTCGTGCCGCGCGCCGACGTGGAGGAGACGATCCGGTCCTGCGGGGGCGTGCTGCTGCAGGCGCTCGACGACAACGCCGCGGGACCGGGATGGCAGAGCTTCACCTACATCTGTCGCAAGAGGGGAGGGTGATGGGCTGATGTCATCATGCCATTGCGTCACATCGCGATGAGTCCCCTGCGCACGGCGAGGCGGACGGCGTCGGTTCGATTGCGCGCCCCGAGCTTGCCCGAGAGCGACGCGACGTGGAACTTGACCGTCTGGTCGCTGATGCCGAGCCGGTCTGCGACCGCCTTGTTGGACAGCCCCTCGGCCAGCAGCTCGAGCACCTGAATCTCCCGTGCGGTGAGCGGCTCGACGTCCGGATCCGGCCCGCGCTTCGCGGCCGCCGTGGGTTCGCCGCCGTCGGCCTCGACCAGGAACGCATCGACATCGAGGCCCGCGGCCTCGGCGGCGGCGACCGTCGCGAACTCGGCGACGATCTCGATCCCTTCGAGCTCGGCGCGCTGGCGCGCGCGCCACTGGCGGCCGCCGACGAGGAGGATGCGCATCAACGCGCGGGACGTTCGCCGACGGTCACGGCGATCTCCTGCTGGCGCCCGCCGCGCAGGAGGAGCAGCGACACCGATCGTCCCACGCGGTCTCCCGCGAGCAGGTCGAGCAGATCCTCCGGCGATCGAATCGGCTCGCCGTCGAACGCGAGCAGCACGTCGCCCACGAGAATCCCCGCCGTCGCGGCTGGACTGTCGCCGGTCACGGCGACGACCAGGAGGGCTTCGGACTGCCGCCCGGGTGCCTGGCCCTCCGGCAGTTGCACGGGCTGACCGGCGATGCCGAGATACCCACGCCTGAGTCGGCCGTGCTTCAGCACGGTCGCGGCCGTCGTCCAGGCGGTGGACGCCGGAATCACGATCGACAGCCCGCGGATCGCGGCTGCGGTCGCCACGCCGACGAGCGCCCCGGCGGTGTCGGTGAAGGCGCCACCCGCAAAGCCGTCGTGCATCGGAGCGGTCGTGCGGATCACCTGGTCGATCGAACGGTGCCGTCCCGTCCTGAGCGGGCCGCCGATGACGGAGACGATCCCGGCGCTCGCGGTGACGGCGTTGCTCCACGACCGCGCGATCGCCAGCGCGAGATGGCCGACGCGCGGCGACGCGGCCGCCAGCGCGATCGGCACGCCGTCGAGACCGGACACGCGCAGCACCGCCAGCCCGGTGGTCGGATCCCATCCGGCCAGCTCGGCCTCGAAGAGCTGCCCGTCGTGGCGGCGCACGTGGAGGCCGTCGCCGCGTCCGAGCGCGCGCACCATCGTCACGACGACGTCGGCGGCATGGACGAGTCCGCTGACCGGCCGGCGCCGGCCCTGGACCTGCACGACGGACGGCGCCGCCAGATCGACCGCGTCGGCAAGGGAAGTCGAGAGCGAGGAGAGCAAATCAGTGGTCATGGACCGCATCGTGGCACATGGATCGCCTGGCGCGCATCACCCGAATGGGGAGACGGCCGTGCTCCCGACGGGCTTGCGCCGTTGCCACGGCCCCGTCTCAAGGTCGACCGGCGAGCGTCCGATAACAATGGAACGTGGAAGCTCCCCCGACGCGATCCACCGACCGCTGGAAGTACGTCACCCCCGCCGCGCGCGACCGGCGGCGCGCGGTGCGCTATCCTTGTCTGGCCCGCGTGCGCACCGACACGCGCGACGGCATGACCGTCGACATCAGTGCCGACGGCCTGTCGTTCAGGACGATGGACCGGTTCATCCCCGACGAGCACGTGGAGCTGTGTCTGGCGTTCGAGCTGTCCAGGGAGCCGACCCTGCAGGTCGTGCACGCGGCCACCGTCGTGTGGGCCACGCCGCCGGGCGAAGGACGCCCCGCGCGTGTGGGCGTCAAGTTCCTCAACTGAGGCGAGGACGAACCCGGCCGACGACACCACGATGACGCGGTCGACGAGCGACCACTTCGACGGCAGACGGTTCTTCAATCCCGGCGGCACGCCCCCGCGGCCGTTCTCGGCCGTTCCGCGGATGCTTCTCGAGAAGCGCGCGCCGTGGCCCGCGCACATCGACCAGCCCCCGCACCGGCCGGCGGACCTCGACGGCGCCGCGGCGGTTTTCAGCTTCGTCGGCCACTCCACGTTCCTGATTCAGACGCCGGCAGGGAACCTCCTGACCGATCCCATGTTCGGGGACCGCGCCGGTCCCTGGAACGCGCTCGGCCCCCGCCGTGTTCGCCCGCCGGCGGTGCCCTTCGACGACTTGCCGCCAATCGCGCTCGTCCTGCTGAGCCACAATCACTACGACCACTGCGATCTGCGCACGCTCGGCCGGCTGGCGGCGCGCTTCGACCCTCTCGTCGTGACGCCGATCGGGAACGGCGCGCTGGTGCGGTCCGCGGGGATTCGTCGTGTCGAGGAGCTCGACTGGTGGGACACGGCGGCCTCCGCGCCGCTCCCGGTCACGCTGACGCCGGCGCACCACTTTTCCGCCAGGCATCCGTGGGACCGCAACCGCGCGCTGTGGGGCGGATTCGTGTTCGCCGCCGGAGGCCGGCGGATCTTCTTCGCGGGCGACACGGCCTACGGAGACTTCTTCGAAAGCATCCGCGAGCGGCTCGGCCCGATCGATCTGGCGCTGCTGCCGATCGGATCATACGAACCGCGCTGGTTCATGCAGGCCGCCCACATGAATCCCGAGGAAGCCGTCCGGGCGCACCTCGATCTGCACGCGTGCCGCAGCCTCGGGATGCACTTCGGCACCTTCCACATGACGGCCGAAGGCATCGACGAACCCCTGAGCGCGCTCGACGCCGCTCTCCGCGCGCACGGCGTGGAGGGCGCGCGCTTCCACGTGCCGGCCTTCGGCGAATCGATCAGGCTCGGATAGCGTCCGGCGAAGGCCGGCGTCGGCGCCGCCCGATGGGCGAGATCGCCGCCGACGGCATCGGCTTCGAGCTGCGCCTGGTCAAGGGACGGGCTTGACCCGCGGCCCCGGCGGCGGTATTAGTGGGACATGGAACGAGACAGCCCACCGGGCCCGACGGGCGTCTCGGCGCACGGACGCACGCGCTGAGGCGCGATTTCGTCTGAGAGCGGATTGAACGATCCTGGCTCTCGCCAGGACGCGCATCCCTGATCGGGAGCGCACACGAACGTGACGACGCCCGCGCGCGGAGGCTTCCGCGTCGCGGGCGTTGCCTTGTCCGGGAGCCGCGGACTCCGTTCAGCGCGCGTCCACGTAGCTCCGCGTGAGGGCCTGGTAGACGAGGGGCTCGAAGACCGCACCCGCGGGCGACCCGGGATAGCGCTGCACCATCATCACCATGACGAGGTGCTCCCGCGGATCCACCCAGAAGGTCGTGCCGTAGATCCCGATCCACCCATACATGCCGGTCGAGCCCAGCATCTGCGCGTCCGCGAGGTTCGCGACCATGCGGACGCCGAGGCCCCAGTTCATCCCTGCGCCCATGACGCCGCCCGACGGGAGATCTGCCGTGTGCGATGTCGTCATCAGCTCGACCGTCTTGGGACCGAGCAGGCGCACGCCGTTCAGCGCACCGCCGTTCAGGAGCATCTGCGCGAAGCGCGCGTAGTCCGCGGCCGTCGACGTGAGGCCGGCGCCTCCCGACAGGTACTTCTTCGGCGTGCGGTACGAGGTGAATGCGGAGATGATCGTGTTGCCGATGGCCTCGTCTCCGACGGCCCTGAGGCCCCCGGCCCGGTCCGGCGTGTAGAGCCCCGCGAAGCGGCTCCACTTCGACGCCGGTACGTCGAAGCTCGTATCGGTCATGCCCAGCGGCGTGAAGATGCGGTCCCGCAGGAAGGCGTCGAAGGTCTGGCCCGACACGACCTCGATCACCCGTCCGAGCACATCGTCGGACAGGCTGTAGTTCCAGGCCTCGCCAGGCTGGCTGACCAGCGGCTGCGCGGCGAGCCGGTTCACGTTCTCCTCGAGCGTCACGTCGGCGGCGTCCAGGCCGTCGGAGACCCCGGCGGCCCGGTAGGCGTTCCCCACCTGGCCGCCGTTCAGGAAGCCGTAGGTCAATCCCGATCGATGCGTGAGCAGGTCCTGGATTGTGATCCGCCGGCGCGCCGGCGCCGCGACGGCGTCCGCTCCGCGCCCGGCCACGGTCATCTGGCGGAAGGCCGGGATGTACCGCGACACCGGATCGGTCAGCAGCAGCCGGCCTTCTTCGTAGAGCATCAGGATCGCGACGCTCGTCACCGGCTTGGTCATCGAGGCGATGCGGAAGATCGTGTCGGGACGCATCGGCGTCCGCCCATCGAGATCCTGGAAGCCGGAGGCGTGCACATCGACCACCCGGCCGTCCCGCGCGACCAGCGTCACCGTGCCGGCCACCTGATGGCGATCGACGAGGGCCTGCATTCCGGCGTGGAGCCGCTCGAGCCTCGCCGACGACAGGCCGACGGACTCGGGCGACGCGGTCGGCAGCGGCTGCTGCGCCGCTGGCGCGAGGGCGGTAGCCAGGAGGGCCACCGCGAGCAGGCCAGCGGACCTCGATGCGCGGAGAAGGCGGCGGTGAGCGGTCTCTCGCATGGGGCGATGGGATGGTGGGGTGATGTCGTGGTGGAGCATCACATGGTCACGCGTCAGCGTGCCCCCACCTTACCCCATGAGCGCACCGCCCCATCACCACATTCGCTGGCGCTATTGGGCGACGCGCCAGGGCGAGAACTCGCGCCAGCCCTTGAGGGCCTGGAGCGCCCAGTCGTTCGACTTGTCGGTGTGGCAGGTCGTGCAGGCGTTCGGAACATTCGAGCGCTCGGTCTCGGCTGGCGAGATGAACTTGAAGGTGTGGCTGGAGATGTTCGTGTTGGGCACGCCCTCGGTTTCGATCTTGGGCATGTGGCAGGCGACGCACTGGTCGCCGGCGGACCCCGCCTGGTGGTGCGTGTGCTGCTCGATCGTCGCGGCGTGCGGTCCGTTCGGCGAGTTCGGTCCGTGGCAGGTCAGGCAGAGCGTGTCGGCCGGCTTGACGAGCTGCGCGTAGTTGCCCGTGCCGTGGACGTCGTGGCAGTCGAAGCACGTGACGCCGCGCTCGTACATCACGCTCTGCACGAAGTCGTTGCCCTGCATCCGGTTCTTGTGCGCGGTGCCGTCGGCGAAGTACATGAACGACGTGTCGCCGAGCTTGTGATCCTCGAGCCTCCAGTAGTCGCTCAGTCTGAGGCCGACGTGGTAGCCGACGGGCCAGTCGTAGTACTGGCCCTGGATCGGATTCGAGAGCGGCTGCCCCTGCGAGTGGCACTGCACGCACGTGTCGACGGCATCGGTCGCATCCAGCCGCGCCGGGTTGACGATGTTCGTGCGGCTCGGCGCCTTGACGTGGTCGCCGCCCGGCCCGTGGCACCGCTCGCAGCCGACGTTCCACTCGGTGACCGTCTTGGTCCGGATGTCGTAGTTCACCGAGTGGCAGCCGTCGCAGAGCGGACCCGTCGGCCGCTTCGAGTTGTCGCCCGGATCGGGATAGAACGGCGCCCACCAGTCGGCGCCGCTCGAAGGGACGACGTAGCGGCGCCACACCTTGTTGGTGACGTCCCACTGCGCCGGCAGCGGGAAGTAGTCGTTGCCGACCTTCTTGAAGTACCGCTGCTTCCACAGGTGCCCATAGACGAACGCGATGTCGTCCTTGGTGAACGTCACCAGCGGGTTCGGCTGACTGAGGTCCGGGATGATGGCGTCGGGATGGGTCCTGGGATCCACCACCACGTTCGCCATCGGCGTCTGCTTCCAGCGGTTGTAGATCGCGCCGTGGCAGCGCGCGCAGGCCTCCGACCCCACGTACGCCGGCAGCGCGCGGGCCGGCGGCGCCTGGGCCGAGAGTCCGGTCAGGCCGAGGCAGAGTCCCGCGGCGACCAGTCCGACGAGGGTTCCCGACAGGGTGCGCGTCATGGCGGTTCATTCTAGGATCGACCGTCGGGGGAGGCGGAAGAAAGTCGCCTGAATTCTTGTTCAGGCAGGAGCGGGCCCGGACAGGCGCCGTACCATGGGGTGAGCGTGCTGCACGAAGGAAGCGAGACCTCGTGAGAATCCTCGTCGTCGAGGACGAGCGGAAGATCTCGGCGGCCGTCGCCCGGTGGCTGACGGCCGAGGGCCACGACGTGGACGTCTCGGAGACGGGCTCGGACGGCCTGCGCCGGGCAGGCACGGAGGCGTTCGACCTGGTGGTACTGGACATCATGCTCCCGGGCCGTGACGGGCTCTCCGTGCTCGCGGCACTGCGCGCCCGCGGCAGTCGCACGCCCGTGCTCGTGCTGACGGCCAAGGATGCACTCGAGGACCGGGTGGAGGGTCTCGACCGCGGCGCCGACGACTACCTGGTCAAGCCGTTCGCGTTTCCCGAACTGGTCGCCCGGGTACGGGCGCTGCTGCGGCGCAGCCGGGCAGCGCCTCTCGTGCAGCTCGCCTGCGCCGATCTGCGCCTGGACCGGATCACCCGCGAAGTGACTCGCGGCGGGACGCGCGTCGATCTGGCGCCCCGCGAGTACGACCTGCTGGAGTGCCTCATGCGCTACCAGGGCTGTCCGGTGTCGCGGGACACGATCTCGCGCGAGGTCTGGAAGGAGCCACGGCGCGTGACGCCGCTCGACAACGTCATCGATGTGCACGTGATGCGGCTCCGCAAGAAGGTCGACGCGGATCGCTCACCGCGGCTCATTCACACCATCCGCGGGCTCGGGTTCCTTCTCCAGGAGTGCGAGCCGTGACCGCAGCGCTTCGCCCCCGCAGCGTGCGCGTCCGGCTGACGCTCTGGTACGTGGGCGCCACCGCGGTCGCGCTGGCGGCGTACGCCGCGGCCGTCTTCCTCTTCGTGCGGCAGAGCTTTCACGAGACGATCGAGCGCGGGCTGCAGACGTCCGAGACGCTCGGCGTCGCGGGGACGGTGCTGAGCGCGCAGGAGGCGAGCGCGGACGCGCAGATGCGACGCGAGTTGGGGGAGCTGGCCGTCGTCCTGCTCGCGGGGGCGCCGGTGGGTGTCGCGCTGGCCGGCGCCGGCGGCTATCTGCTCGCACGGCGGGCGCTGGCGCCAGTCGATCGGATGGCGGAGCGTGCGCGTGCCATCAGCGCGGAGCGCCTCGACGAGCGGCTCCCCGTCGACAATCCCGGCGACGAGCTGGGGCGCCTCGCCCTGGTCCTCAACGATCTGCTCGCACGGCTGCAGGCTTCCTTCGAACGCACGCGGCAGTTCACCGCCGACGCGTCGCACGAGCTCCGCACGCCGCTGACGGCGATCCGCAGCGTCGGCGAGACCGGGCTGCGCGACCGTCTGGACGTCGACGGCTACCGCGAAGTCGTCGGGAGCATGCTCGAGGAGGCCGACCGCATGACGAGGCTGGTCGACGCCTTGCTCACCCTCTCGCGCGCCGACACCGGGCGCCTCCCGCTCTCGCTCGCCACAATCGACCTCCGGGAGCTTGCGGCGGACGTCGCCACCCACTTGTCCGTGCTGGCGGAAGAGAAGGGGCAGCACCTTCTCGTGGAGGGGCCAGCCATCCTCCTCGAGGCCGACCGGCTCGTTCTGCGCCAGGCGCTCGTCAACCTCGTGGACAACGCCATCGCGCACGGCCCCGCGGGTCTGCCGATCGGCCTGACGTGCGCGGTCAGCGGCGAAGAGGCGATCCTGGACGTCGTCGACCGTGGGCCCGGGGTGCCCCCGGCGCACCGGGCGAGGATCTTCGAGCGCTTCTACCGTGTCGACCCCGCGCGCGAGCGGACGGCTGGCGGTGCCGGCCTCGGTCTGGCCATCGCCGCCTGGGCGGTCGGTGCCCACGGCGGCCGCCTGGAGTACCACGACACGCCGGGGGGAGGCGCCACGTTTCGTATCACCCTCCACCGGGGCGCAGTTCGCCCCGCGTAGCCTCCGCGCCAGCCGGACTGTTCATCGCCGTGTCATGATTCTGCGACTACACTTCCGTGGGCGTCCTCCATATCCTGCCGGCGCGGCGCCTGAAACCATCAAGATGCTGGTGTGTGGCTCGCATGGCAACTGAGATCCGGCGCCGCGTGCGCGCCCCGTGGTGGGGTGTGCCGTTCGTGTTGTCCGCGCTGGCCGTGGCCCCGGTCATGGCGCAGGCGCCGGCCACGCCAGCCCCCTCCGCCGCGACCCGTACAATCACCCTCGACGATGCCCTCAAGATGGCGCAGGCGAACAGCCCCGAGCTCGCCGCCGCGGCGTCGGCCACCGGCGCGGCGCACGCGTCGCGCCTGACGGCGCGGTCGCTGCTGCTGCCGAGCCTCAGCTCGCTCAACAGCTTCATCTACACGCAGCCCAACGGCACCGACACGGGCGTCTACGTTGCCAACAACGGCCGGCACGAGTTCTTCAACCAGGCCGACGTCCATCACGAGATCGGCGTCGGCCAGGCCGCCGAGTACCGCAGCGCCGCCGCAGGCGAGGACTTCGCGCGCGCCCAGGCGGACATCGCCCAGCGTGGCCTCGTCGTGACCGTCGTCACCCGCTACGACGACGTGGTGGTGACGCAGCGGAAAGTGGCGACGGCGCAGCAGGCTCAAGCCGACGCGCAGCGGTTCCTGACGATCAGTCAGGATCGCGAGCGCGGCGGCGAGGCGGCGCACTCCGATGTGATCAAGGCCCAGCTGCAGGCCGAGCAGCGCGGACGCGAGCTGCAGGAGGCCGAGCTCGCCCTTCGCACCGCGCGCAACGAGCTGGCGATCGTGATCTTCCCGACGTACGAGACGGCCTTCTCGGTCGTCGACGACCTTGACACGCCGGCGGCGCTCCCCGATCTCGACACGATGCAGGCGCAGGCGGCGCACAACAATCCGGACATCGCCGCCGCGCAGGCCGCGCTGCGACAGGCCGGCGAGGACGTGTGGGCTGCGCGGGGACGGATTCTGCCTTCCCTGGCCATGGACTACTTCTACGGCATCGACGCGAGCCAGTTCGCCGCCTCGACCAACGGCGTGAAGAACCTCGGCTACAGCGTGATTGCGTCGGTGAACGTGCCCCTCTGGAACTGGGGCGCGTCGCAGGGCGATATCGCCTCGGCGCACCTGCGCCAGCGCCAGGCGACGACGGATCTGAGCTTCGCCCAGCGGCAGCTGCTGGCCGATCTCGACAGCTACTACCAGGAAGCCCGGGCGGCGCGCGCCGAGCTCGACTCGCTGCAGCGCTCCGCGGATCTCGCCGCCGAGAGCCTGCGCCTCACGACCCTCCGCTATCAGGCCGGCGAGGCGACCGTGCTCGAGGTCGTGGACGCGCAGACCACGCTCGTCGACAGCCGCAACGCGTTCGACGACGGCCGGGCCCGGTACCGCCTGGCGCTGGCTACCCTCCAGACACTGACGGGGACGTTCCGATGATCCTTGCGCGGCGATTCGAAGTTTACCGAGGCGGCGTCAGGCGCGCCGCGCTTGCCGTCGTCCTGACCCCCCTCGTCGCCGCCGCGGTCGGCTGCGCGGGTGAGTCGCCGGAGACCGCGCCAGTCGTGACCGTCCAGACGGCCCAGGCGGAACAGACGCCGATCGCCGAGATCGTCACGGCCGCCGCCGTGCTCTATCCCCTTCAGCAGGCGGCAATCGTGCCGAAAATCAGCGCGCCGGTGGAGCGGTTCTACGTCCAGCGCGGCGCGCAGGTGAAGAAGGGACAGATCCTCGTCGTGCTCGAGCACCAGGACCTCGCCGCCGCAGTCGCGCAGGATCAGGGCCTGTACGAGCAGGCGCAGGCGAGCTACGAGACCACGAGGCAGGCCAGCGTCCCGGCCGACCTGCAGAAAGCGCAGCTCGACGTGACGACGTCGAAGGCGGCGCTCGACGCGCAGCAGCAGGTGTTCAGCGATCGTCAGCGGCTCCTCGAGCAGGGCGCGCTGCCCCAGCGCGATCTGGAGAGCGCACGCGTCGCGCTCGCCCAGGCCCAGAGCGCCTACGACGTCGCGAAACAGCACCTCGACGCCCTGCAGGCCGTGACGCAGGCGCAGACGCTGAAAGGTGCCGAGGCGCAGCTGGCTTCGGCCAAGGGCCAGTACGAGGCGGCGGAGGCCCAGCTGAGCTACGCGACAATCCGCAGCCCTATCGACGGTTACATCACCGATCGGCCGTTCTACGCCGGGGAGATGGCGCAGCCCGGCTCACCGCTCCTGACCGTCATGGACACCTCCGCCGTCGTGGCGCGGGCTCCAGTCCCCGTAGAGCAGGCGAGCGAGGTCTCGATGGGCGACGCGGCGACGCTGACGGTACCTGGCGGCGACGCGCCCGTCGGCGGGAAGGTGACGGTGGTGAGCCCGGCGCTCGACCCGGCCAGTACGACGATGCAGGTCTGGGTGCAGGTACCGAACCCGGAGGGCCGGCTGAAGCCCGGCACCAGCGTGCGCGTCGATATCGTCGCGCGGACCGTCCCCGACGCCGTCGTGGTGCCGCAGGATGCCATCCTGACCGACGAGAGCGGCGCCCGGTCGGTGATGGTCGTGGGGACCGACAAGAAGGCCCACACGCGGCCCGTGGAGGTCGGCGTGACCGAGAACGGCCGCGACCCAGATCACGAGCGGCCTCAAGGTGGGCGAAACGGTGGTCACGGTCGGTGCCTTCGGTCTCGAGGACGGCACCGAGGTTCAGGTTGCCGCGCCGGCGTCGTCGCCCGCCAAGGGCGCGGACGGAAAGTAGCCCAGGCATGAGCGGGACCGGAGACGCCGATCTTCGAGGAAGGGCCGCCCCGCGAGCACTGGTTCGCGCGCCACGCCAAGCCGCTGATCTTCCTGATCGTCGCCCTGGCCGTGGCTGGCAGCTACCTGGCGGTCCGGATTCCCATCGCGGTCTTCCCGGACACGAACTTCCCGCGGGTGATCATCGGCATCGACAACGGCGTGATGCCGATCGACCAGATGCTGGTGACGATCACGCGTCCGGTCGAGGAAGCGGTCAACAGCGTGCTCGGGCTCCAGCAGGTGCGGTCGACCACGAGCCGCGGCTCGGCGGAAATCGACCTGTACTTCGACTGGCAGCACGACATGGTCGAGACGCTGCAGCGTGTAGATGCCGCCCTGGCGCAAATCCGTTCGTCGCTGCCGCCGACGGCGCAGATCGAGACCCACCGGCTGACGTTCGCGAGCTTTCCGGTGCTCGGCTACAGCCTCACGTCGGACAAGGAATCACTGTCCCAGCTTTGGGAGCTCGCGACGTACGAGGTGAAGCCGCGGCTGAACCGGCAGAACGGCGTCTCGTCGATCCGCATCATGGGCGGCCAGGCGCCCGAATTCCAGATCATGCCGCGCCCGGGCGATCTGCTGCGCACCGGCATCACGGTCACCGATCTGCTCGATTCGGTCGGCCGGACGAACCTGGTCGACTCGCCGGGCCTGCTCGAGCGCCAGCACCAGCTGTTCCTGGGCCTGGTCACCGGCCAGGTGCAGACGCCCGAGGGCCTGGCGGGCATCGCCGTCAAGAACAGCCCGGCCGGCGTGCCGATTCACATCGGCGACGTGGCCGACGTCATACCATCGGCCGAGCCCGTCTACACGATTGTCACGGCGGACATGAAGCCCGCCGTCCTGCTCGAAATCAGTCGCCAGCCCGACAGCAACACGGTCCAGGTCGCCGACGGCGTGCACCAGGAGGTCGAGGCGCTGAAGACGTCGCTGCCCTCCGACGTGCACATCGAGCCGTACTACGACCAGTCCGAGCTGGTCACGGCCGCCATCGCGAGCGTGCGGGACGCCGTCCTGCTGGGCATCCTCCTCGCCTCGATCATCCTCGTCATCTTCCTGCACGACTGGGGTTCATCGCTCGTCGCCGGTCTGGTCATCCCCGTCACGCTGATGATCACATTCATCGTGCTCGATGCGACGGGCCAGACCTTCAACCTGATGACCCTCGGGGGCCTCGCCGCCGCGGTCGGATTGGTCATCGACGATGCGGTGGTCGTGGTCGAGAACATCGTGCTGCATCGGGACGCCGGGCAGGCCCGTCTGGCGGCCGTCCGGCGGGCTCTCGACGAGCTGACCGTGCCGCTCGTCGGCTCGACCGTCACGCCGATCGTGGTCTTCCTGCCGCTCGTCGCCATCACGGGCGTGATCGGCGTCTTCTTCCGGGCCCTGGCGATCACGATGGGCGTCGCGCTGCTCACGTCGCTGGCGCTGGCGCTGACCTGGACGCCCACCCTCAGCCAGTTCTTCATCCGCCGCCACGCCGCCGTCCACGAACGGCCGCCGGCCCGGACGCGCGAGGAGGAACTGCAGCACGTGCTCGCCGCCGAAGAGGCGTCGATGCACGGCTTCTTCGGCCACGTGATCCGTCGCTACGAGGTTTGGCTGCGGCGGGCGCTGGCGCACCCCTGGTGGCTCGCGGCCGGCAGCGCCATCCTCATCGTGCTGTCGTTCCTGTCGTACCGGGCCCTTGGATCGGACCTGTTGCCGTCGATGGACGAAGGCGGCTTCGTGTTCGACTACATCATGCCGGCCGGCAGCTCGCTCAGCGAGACCAACCGTGTCATCACGCACGTGCTGCAGGTGATCCATTCCATTCCCGAGGTCGAGAGCACGTCGCGCCGCACGGGGTTGCAGCTCGGGCTCGCCGCGGTGACCGAGGCGAACACAGGCGACATCTCGGTGAAACTCAAGCCGAACCGGTCGCGCAGCGTCGACGATGTCATCTCGGAAGTGCGCCGCCGGATCACCCAGAGCGAGCCGGAGCTGGACGTCGACTTCTTCCAGGTCCTCGAAGACATGATTGGCGACCTCACGGGCAGCCCGGACCCGATCGATCTGAAACTCTTTTCGGAGGACGCCGACCTCCTGAACCGGACGGCGCCGGAGGTGGCCGACCGGATCGGGAAGATCGACGGGGTCGTGGACATCCTCAACGGCATCGAGAACTCGGTGAGCGGCCCGGCGGTCACGTTTCACGTGAACCCGACCGTCGCCGCCCAGGCCGGGTTCACGCCGGAGGAGGTCTCGGCCGACGCGGGGGCTATCCTCCTCGGCGACGTCGCGCCGACGCCGGTGGTGGCGAATGACCGCGCCTACAACATCCGCGTGCGGTTCCCCGCCGCGAACCGCACGTCGCTCGACGCGATGAAAAACACGCTGCTCGTGAGCTCCACCGGGCACACGGCCACGCTGGGTTCGCTCGCGACGGTGACGGAAGAGCCCGGCCAGACCGAGATCCTGCGTCAGAACCTGCAGCGCGAGGTGGACGTGACTGCGCGGCTCGAGGGCATGTCGCTCGGCACCGGCATCGCCAAGGTGCAGGCCGCGATCGCCGACATGCACCTGCCGCCGTCGATCCGCGTGGAGTACGGCGGGCTCTACGCCCAGCAGCAGCAGTCGTTCCGCGACCTCTCGCTCGTGCTGGTGCTCGCGCTGGTGCTGGTGTTTGCCGTGCTCCTGGTCGAGTTCGGGTCGTTCGCGGCGCCGACCGCCATCCTCGCGTCCGCCCTGCTCTCGACGGCTGGCGTCTTCTTCGCCCTGCTCCTCGCCGGCATCACGTTCAACGTGACGTCGTTCATGGGCCTCATCATGGTCGTCGGCATTGTCGCCAAGAACGGGATCCTGCTGCTCGACGCGGATCACAAGTTCCGCGAGCTCGGCATGAGCGCCGAAGAGGCGATGATTCAGGCCGGCCGCCGCCGCCTGCGGCCGATCACGATGACGGCGCTGGCCGCGGTCGCCGGCATGGCGCCGCTCGCCTTCGCCATCGGGTCCGGCTCCCAGATGCTGCAGCCGCTCGCCGTCGCCGTCATCGGCGGCATCCTGATCTCGATGGTCCTGTCGCTCATCATCACGCCGGCCGTGCACTTCTACCTCACCCGCTGACGCGCCGTCGGTCCGCAGTCCCCCTGGCAGGGCCGAAGCCCTCCGCGACACCTCTCTTCGCAACCGGTGGCGCAGGCCTTCAGGCCTGCCCAGAGGGTGGCAGGCGACTATTGGCTGCTGGCGATCGGCGGGATGATGTCGTGCTCCACGAGGTCGTAGATCGCCCGGTTGTGGCCGCGGCGGTCGCTGTTTCGCGGGCTGGCCGTGCTCACCGACGTGGCGACCACGACGAGATCGAGATCGGGAACGACGAAGATGAACTGGCCGCCGTAGCCCCAGGCGTAGTACGCGGGATGGCCGGCGAGATCGCGGATCCACCAGCCGTAACCGTACGATCGGTCCCCGGCCCGCGGCGATTCGGTGCGAGGCACGAACGACGCCTTCACCCAGGACGCCGGGACCACCTGGCGTCCGCCCGCCCGTCCCTCGTGCAGGTACAGCTCCCCGAACGCCAGCATCTGTCGCGGCGTCATCAGCATGTCGTTGCCGCCGAAGTAGATGCCTTGTGGATCCCGCGGCCACTGGTCGAGGCGGAAGCCCAGCGGATCGGCCAGGGCCTGCTCGGCGAACTGCCACGTGCTCTGGTGGGTGGCCTTCGTCAGGATCGCCGAGATCAGGTGCGAGTTGCCGGTGCTGTAGATCATGCGCGTCCCCGGCTCTGCGACGAGGCGCCGGGAGAGCGCACTGGCCACCCAGTTGCGGCTCAGTACCCAGCCGCCGTAATTGCGGTTGCTCGTCGACTCCAGCCCCGATCGCATGGTCAACAGGTCCTCGATCGTGATCGCACCCTTGCGCCGGGCGTCGGGGCCGGTCAGGTCGCTCCCGAAGAAGGCGCCGATCGGCTGATCGACGCCGCGGACGAGCCCGCGATCGATCGCGATCCCGACCAGCGCCGAGATGACGCTCTTGGACGCCGACTTCAGATTCGCGGGCCGGGCGGCGCGGGCGCCGTGGAAGTAGCGCTCCACGACCAGGGTGTCGTGCCAGGCGACCAGCAGGCTGCGCAGGCGGGGCAGCGAGGCGGCCGCGTCCACCGCCCCGGTGAAGTCCGGCTCGGCGGGCGCCGCGCCGACGGGCCGGGTCCACAGCACCACGAGGAGCGCCACGACCGTCGCGCCGCGGCGACGCCACGACGGCACGAGCATCGGGACGCGGCGCGCGTAGGCGGCGTACGCGTCTGCGCCGAGCTCGTTGCGCAGCAACCGCTCTTCGATCCGGGCCTTGATCCAGCAGCCGATCGTGATGAGGGCCGCGCCGGCGATTGCGGCGAGCAGGTCGCGTGCCAGTGCCGTGGCGAGGGCTGCGAGGATGAGCCCGGAATAGATCGGATGGCGGACGATCGCGTACGGTCCGGTGTCCACGACGTAGTGGCCGGTCTTCAGCGTGATGTTGCTCGACCAGAGACGGCCGATGCGCAGTCGTGCCCACCAGGTGAACGTCAGGCCGCACGCCGTGACGGCGACGAGGGTCCAGGCCTCGAAGGGCCCCGGAGCCGGAAGCAGGGGAAGGACGCGCGTCTGCCTGTCGGACAGCATCATGAGCACGGCGCCCGCCGTGAGGAGCAGCCGGTAGAGCAGGTGCGCGCCTGCGCCCGGGCTTCCCACGGTGCGGCTCGTCCAGACGGACGCCGCGATCCACGAGACGATCCAGCCAATCCAGAGGACGGCGAGAACGGTTCCTGGAGTCATGAAGTGACGGGTGCCGGCCCAGGTACCAAGGTGCGAGGCGCGCGTGCCAAGCGCCAGGCGCCGACATGCCGGGCGCCGACAAACCGCGTGCTGCCGACGGGCCGTGTGCCTGATACGAAATCCCGCTGGCCACCGGTCAGAGGGAGAGTCCTGGGTCCCGCGCACCCGGCACCCAGCACCTGGAGCCCAGCACCCGCACCCGGCACCCGACGCCCGGCGCCCGGTGCCCGGTGCCCGTGTCTAGTGCGTCATCGCATACAGCGCGATGTTGACGCCGAGGGCGTAGCCGTTGGGCGAGAAGCGCGCGAAGTACTCGGCGCTCTCGCCCTCGCGCTCCCACGTGTCCGGGATGTCGGTGTTGTGCGCCATCACGACCATGAGGCGGCCATTCGCGTCGGCGATTCCGCGGAAGTTGGGATGCGGGCTGTCGAAGCCCCGCTCCGAGGTGCCGCCGCCGGTCGAGCGCCAGAACTGGATCGACGAGACCTGCTCGACCTTGTCCAGGTTGAACATCATGTGCATCAGGGGATGATCCGCCGTGATGTCGAAGATCGGATACTGGCCCGGCGGCAGCACGCGGGCTATCTCCTCCGCCCACTGGTCCCACGCGCGCGTGCCCCAGAAGTCGTCCACCTCCAGGAAGCCGCCCTTGAGCAGGTAGGCGCGCAGGGCGTCGACTTCGTCGGGCGCGAAGCGGGCGGTACCGACGTCCTCCATGTAGAGAATGCCGCAGTTGAACAGGAGCGGATCGGTCAGCCGCACCACGACGATGTCCGGCTGGTCCTCCGCATCCATCTTGACGTGGACCTTGGTGAGCTCGCCGAGCCGCACCGAGAAGTTGTTGTCGGCGCCGGGGTAGTCGGTGTCGGCGCCCAATCCGCCGGCCTCGCGGCGGTTGCTCCGGTAGTAGCCGCGGCAGTAGTTGAAGGAGCCGTCGAAGTCGTCGGCCGTCGCCCACTTGGGCCGGATCCGGCGGAATCCGCCGCCCCCGCGGAAAATGAACTGTGCGTACGCCAGCGAGGCGCAGACGACCACCGCGCACGCCACGAAGAGGATCAGCCGCCGGCGGCGCGCGGGTCCCATCGCGCTCTATAATACCGCCCCGCGCATCCGCACGTCTCCCGGACAGGAGATCGATCATGAGCCGCCGCTTCGCCGCGATCGCGCTTCTCGCCGCCGCTCTCGTCTGCGCGCGACCCACCATCCCACTCGCCCAGTCGATCGCCCCGGGGCCCTACCGGCTCGTCGAGGGCTGGGGGCGACTGCCCGGCGGTCTCAGTTACGGCGAAGTGCCGGGGATGACCATCGACGCCGCCGGCCGCCTGTTCGCGTTCCACCGCGGATCGCCGCCCGTCGTCGAGCTGGATGCGGCAGGACACGTCCTCACGATGTGGGGACAGGGCATGTTCGTCTGGCCGCACGGGATCCGCGTGGACCGCAACGGCTTCCTCTGGATTACCGACGGAGCCGCCCGCGACGGGAAGGGCGAGCAGGTGTTCAAGTTCACCCGCGACGGCCGGCTGCTGATGACGCTCGGCACCGCCGGCGTCGCCGGCGATGGCCCCGACACGTTCAACGGGCCGACCGACGTCGCCGTCGCGCCGGACGGCGACATCTTCGTGGCCGACGGCCACGTGAACTCGCGCATCGTCAAGTTCGCGCCCGACGGCACGTTCATCAAGGCATGGGGACGCAAGGGCAGCGGCCCCGGCGAGTTCAACGTTCCGCACACGATCTTCTTCGACTCGCAGGGCCGGCTCTTCGTCGGCGATCGGTCCAACAAGCGGATCCAGATCTTCGATCAGGACGGGAACTTCATCGACCAATGGACCCAGTTCGGCTCGCCGAGCGGCATCTTCATCGCCCCGGACGACACGCTCTACGTCGTGGACTACAACGACCGCAAGGGCGTCTTCGTGGGCAGCGCGCGGGACGGATCCATCAGGTACAAGTTCGAGGATGCGCTCGCCGAGGGCGTCGCCGTCGACAAGGACGGCAACATCTACGTCGGCGAGACCGTGCCCGGCCGCACGGTCAGCGGTCGCGTCACGGGCCACACGGTCAGGAAGATCGAGCGGATCAGGTAAGGCCTGGTGTCGGTCGCCGGCTGCCTGGCGGCTGGCCGGTGCCCGCTCCGAGAGCCGAAGCCCGGAGGCCAGGGCCGGTGGTATCTCCTCTTGCCTCAGTAGCCAGTGCGGCCCTGGATGTGCCGGTTTTTCGGCGCGCGTGCGCTCGGGCCGCGGAAGGAAGACGACGATGTCACTCCGGTTGCGATTGTTGATTGGCGTCGCGGCGTTCAGCGTCGCCATGCCGGCGCTCGTCCAGGCGCAGGGGCGCGGACGCGGCATGGGCATGGGCATGGGCATGGGCTACGACAAGGCCAAGGAAGTGACGCTGACGGGCACGGTCACCGATGTGGTCGACCAGCAGGGCATGGGAATGGGGGCGGGACTGCACCTGATGTTCAAGTCCGGGGCCGATACGGTCGAGGTGCGTCTCGGACCCAAGGCGTGGCTGGACGAGCAGCACTACACGTTCGCGAAAGGCGACGAGCTCACCATCACCGGCTCACGGCAGGCGATGCACGACATGGCGACCATGACCGACAAGGACACGCTCGTCGCCCGCGAAATCAAGAGGGGCAATCAGACGATGACGCTGCGCGACGAGAACGGCCGGCCGCTGTGGGCCGGATCGATGATGCGGTGAAACGGGCGCCGGGCACCTGGCACCAGCACGTGGCACCCGGTGCCCGGAGCCCGGCACCCTCTACGGCAGCTCGAACACATAGACCGCGTTGCCGTGGTCCGGCGTGTTGATCTCGGGCGTGATCGTCCGCGGCACCAGCCGCGGGCTTCCGCCGCCCGTCCCGGTCGTTACCGCGACATACTGCTTGCCGTCCACGGAGAAGGTCACCGGGTAGCCCTGGACCGACGTGCCGAGGCGGGTCTGCCACAGCGTCTCGCCGGTCCGCACGTCGAAGGCGCGGAACACACGGTTCAGATCGCCGATGAAGCCCACGCCGGTCGCCGTCGTCAGCGCCGCCGTCAGGAAGGCCGGGCGCTGCTCGATGCTCCACTTCTGCTTCATCGTGGCCACGTCGTAGGCCACCAGGCGGCCGACGTTGCCGTTCGAGCCCGGCATCTCGAAGAATCGGCGGTCGGCGCCCGTGCCGCCCGATCCGTCGGTCTTCGCGATGTCGCGGCCCGACATCTCCATGCACGACTGGCTGAGCGGAATCACGAGCAGACCGGCCGGCGGGTTGTAGCTCATCGCCTGCCAGTTGTGGCCGCCCTCGGTGCTCGGGCAGGCCGAGATCCACTCCTTGGTCTTCTGCTCGACGATGTCGGCGCGGTACGTCGGCTGGCCCGTGGTCGGGTCGATGCGGTCGAAGACGTTCTGCAGCAGGGTTTCGACGTGGCCGAGGTACTTGCCCGTCGTGCGATCGAGCTTCCAGAGAATCCCGGCCTTGCCGATGTTGAACAGGTCCTTCTGGTCGCCGATGTCCACCAGCACCCGCTCGAACACCTCGTCCTGGTCGAGTGACTCGCCCGGGATGTACTGGTGGTACCAGATGAGCTTCCCGGTGTCCGGATTGAGCGCGAGCGTCGACTCGCCGTAGAGCGCCGCGTCGAACACCGAGGTGCCGCGGCTCGCCGGCATCCACGGCTTGGGCTGCGCCGTGCCCCAGTACGTGATGTTCAGATCGGGATCGTAGGTGCCCGCAATCCAGGTCTCGCCGCCGACGCGGAGGTTGTCGGGCAGACCGCCCCACGTGTCGGCGCCGGGGTCGCCCGACCGGGCGATCGTGTGGAACTTCCAGAGCAGGTGGCCGTCGTTGGCGTCGAAGGCGCTGATCCGGCACGCTTCCTGGCCGTAGCGATCGCAGCCCGCGAGGCCCTGCAGCACTTTTCCGTTGATCACGATCGGGCCCGCGGTGTTCGCGTAGCCCTGGTTGTGGTCGCCGACGACGACGTCCCAGATCTTCCGCCCGGTCTTCGCGTCGAGCGCCACGAGCCTGGCGTCGGTCGTCGCCATGAAGATCTTGTCCTGGTAGATCGCCGCGTTGCGCATGGCGGCGATGCCGACCTGCTCCTCCGGACCGACGTGGTTCTCCCACAGGAGGTCGCCGGTCTTCGCGTCGAGCGCCTGCATCACGTTGCCGGTATTGGTCAGGTACATGATCCCGTCGTGCACGATGGGCGTCGGCTCGTTCGCGCCGCCCTCGTCGTTCATGTTCCAGACCCACGCCAGCCGCAGGTTCTTCACGTTGTCGCGCGTGATCGACGTGAGCGGGCTGTAGCTCCAGCCCTGGTAGTTCCGGCGCGCCATCAGCCAGTCGCCCGGCGGCTCGTTGCGCAGCATCGCGTCGGTGACGGGCGTGTAGTTCGTGATGTGCCCCTCGACGGTCAGCCCGCGCACCGGCGCGGGACCCCCGCGGCCGCCGCGACCGCCTACGCCGCCCCGGCCGCCGGGCGCCCCGCCCCGGCCGCCGGCGCCGCCCCCGCGTCCGGCCTGCGCGAACTGCGGCGGCGCCTGCCCGGTGGCCACCGACCCGATCGGCACGACCGTCGCGATCGCGAGCGCCTGCGGGCCGGCGGGCGCGCCATTGGCCTGCAGCACGTAGGCGGCGATCGCAAGGTACTCGTCGTTGCTCAAGGCGGGGCCGCCAGGCGGCATGGTGTTCATGTACTGGACGAGATCCGCGGTGGTGCGGGCCCGCCAGGTGTTCATGAAGTTGGGGCCCGCGAGCGGCGGCGCTTCGTTGCGCCCGCCGAGGTCGGTCATGTGGCAGCTCTCGCAGTTGGCCGTGTAGAGCGCACGGCCCTCGGCCGCCTGGGCCGCGGTGTAGACGGAGGCGGGCGCCTGTCCTGCGGTCAGCGCCGCGGCCAGCGCGGTGACGGTCGCCAGGGCGAGCAGGAATCGTGTCGAGGCCGACGCGCGGGTCATCGTGAGCTCTCCTCCGGGAACAGCCAGCCCCGCAGATGGCCGTCGGGCGCCTTCTCGGAGTACAGCTGGATGTAGAGCCAGTCCTTCTGGAGGTCCTGCGCCTGCGCCGCCGTCAGGGTGACGGTGCCGGTGATGGTGCCCTTGGTGTCGGTGGAGATCGTCAGCGCCGACACCATCGGCCCCGGCACTCCGGGCCGCCCCTGGTGCAGCTCGGCCCTGGTCGCTGCCGACGGCAGTCCCTCGAAGGTTCCGGAAATGGTCAGTTTCGTGCCCGCGAGCGTCGCCGTGGCCGACCCCGACCCGGCCAGGGTCTCGAGCTGCTGCACGGTGTGTGGCACCGCGGTCAGCCGCGCCTGGTACCGCCTGGTAGCCTGCGCTCCGGCCCGGGCCGCGGGGAAGGTGACGGCCGCCGCTACGGCGCCCGCCAATACCAGCGTCTTCAGGTTTCTCATGGGACCGTCCTTGCGGGACGCATCATAACGCGGCTCTGGCCCCGGGGCCCAGGCGGGCTCCGGAGGCATGGCGCGCGGCTCTCGTGCACGAGATCGAGGATCCGTGGCATTCTTTCCTGAGATGAGCATCGTCGACACCTATCCGGCGTATGCGGGGACGTCGGCCATCGACGCGCTGCGGGCCCGGGAATACGGGCGCCTCGAGCAGAACGGCGACGTGTACCTCGACTACACCGCGGGCTCGCTGTACGCCGTGTCCCAGGTGGAGCGGCACATGGCGATGCTCCGCGACGGCGTCTTCGGCAACCCGCACTCCACCAATCCCAGCTCGTCGCGGTCGACCGAGCTGGCGGATCGGGCCCGGCGGGCCGTGCTCGAGTTCTTCAACGCGTCGCCGGACGAGTGGGTGGTCGTGTTCACGGCGAACGCGAGCGAGGCCCTCAAGCTGGTCGGCGAGTCGTACCCGTTCGGCCCCGGCGGCCGGTTCCTGCTCACCTTCGACAACCACAACTCGGTGAACGGCATCCGCGAGTTCGCCCGCGCCCGAGGCGCGTGCACGACGTACGTGCCCGTGGTGCTGCCGGAGATGCGCGTGGACGAGGCCGCCCTGGCGGCAGAGCTCGATCGTCCGCCCGCGACGGGCGGGGCGCTCTTCGCATACCCGGCCCAGTCCAACTTCTCGGGGGTGCAGCATCCGCTCTCGTGGGTCGCCCGTGCCCGCGAGCGGGGATGGGACGTGCTGCTCGACGCGGCGGCGTTCACGCCGACGAACCGGCTCGACCTGGGCCGCGTGAAGCCGGACTTCGTCGTGCAGTCCTTCTACAAGATCTTCGGGTACCCGACAGGCGTCGGCTGCCTGCTGGCCCGGCGCGCGGCGCTGGCCCGGCTGCGGCGGCCGTGGTTCGCCGGGGGCACGATCACCGTCGCCTCCGTGCAGGGCGACAAGCACTACCTCGCGGACAACGAGACCGCGTTCGAGGACGGCACGCTGGACTACCTCAACCTGCCGGCGGTGGTGCTGGGCTTCGAGCACATCACGTCGGTGGGCCTGCCCCTGATCCACGAGCGCGTGTCGCTCCTGACCGGCTGGCTGCTCGATCGCCTGGTCGGTCTCGAGCACGCGAACGGGACGCCGGTGGCGCGGATCTTCGGCCCGCACTCGGTCGATCGACGCGGCGGCATCGTCACGTTCAACTTCTACGACCGCAACGGCAAGGCGATCGATCACCGCGCGGTCGAGGCGCGCGCCAACGCGGCGCAGATCTCACTGAGGACCGGGTGCTTCTGCAACCCCGGCGGCGGCGAGGTGGCGCTCGGGATCACCGGGACCGAGCTGTCGAGCTGTTTCCACCAGCCCGAGCATCAGGCGCGGCTGACGCTCGACGATTTCCGCCTGTGCATCGACGGCAAGAGCAGCGGCGCCGTCCGCGTCTCCCTCGGCATCGTTTCCAACGCCGCCGACGTCGATCGCTTCATCGAGTTCGCGGGGCAGTTCCGCCAGGGCTCCCTGGGCTAGCGCTCCGGGTGGTTCATTCCGGCTTCGACTTCAACTCGGCGTCATGTTCTTCGATGAACGCCTTGATGTCGTCCGCGAGAGCCAGCAGCTTCGTCCACTGCTCCTTGTAGAGCGTCACCGGAAAGCGCCCGAGACCGTACACCGACACGCCGCCTTTTTCGCTCACCTTCAGTGACGTGCCGCGCGCCGGTCTGCTCTTGAGGCGTTCGTTCTCGGCGCGGAGTCGTGCCAGTTCGGCCTTGATGTCTTCGTCAGCCATGTGCCGTCCAATCCGGATTCACGATCGCCGACGTGAACTCACGTCAGCCCGTTCGCCAAGGCTATCACGGCCAAACGGATGCGCCGGTGAGCGCGGAATCGGGAAGCGGCCGGACGGGACGTCGACGGCCCATCACCTGCGCGCCGCCGTCACGGCGTCACGAAGACCATCTCGCGAAGCTCGCACTCGCCCTCCCACTCGGGCCAGTGCCTCTCGTGCAGCTGCATGAACTTGCGCATGATCTCCACCGCCGCTTCGCGTGACGGCGCTTCGAGAATAGCGTAGCCTCCGATCACTTCCTTCGTTTCGGTGAACGGTCCATCGGTGAGATGAAGTCGGCCACCGGACTGCCGGATCCGGGCGCCGCCCGACGTCGCGGCGAGACCGCCGGTCTGGATGAGCGAGCCATCCGCGAGCGACGACTCGATGAACTTGCCCATCGCGTCCATCATCGGCCGCGGAGGCGCTCCCTGACCTTCGGTCGTTCGTACCAGTCCCAGAAACCGCATGACGTCCCTCCTCACGTGGCCACGGCGGCCGACCAGCCGGCCGCATTGCGCCAACAAGTTGAACGAAAACCGGCACTCCCAGGAACGGGCCGCCGGAGGACCACAGGCGGCAGCGCCGCACCTCCTTCGGGCGAGTCGAGCCGCCACGTTCCCATCCACTCGTCGAATGGGCAACGGTCGGATCGACATGCCGAATCGGGATGGTCGGCACCCGGATGGCCGGCAAACGGCGGTCCTGGTTCCGAGTAGCTGCCTCGAGAAGGTTGTGCCCCCGGGGTTCCAGGCCCAGCGAATCGCGCGTAACGTATCACGCAGGCAGCGGGCCGGCAACGGACGTGTGTGTCGACGCGTGTGTCGCCCGCTCAGAAGCGATAGCGCAGCCCGACTCGGAGCGTGCGCCCGGCTTCCGGGAAGCCCGGGTACAGCGAGTAGTTCTCGTCCAGGAGGTTCTGGCCGCTCGCCTCGGCGTCGAGACCCGGCCGCAGCGCGAACGACGCCTTCGCGTCGATCGTCGCGAATCCTGCGAGCGTGCCCGCCGCGCCGGCGTCGTCCCGCACCAGACGTGAGGATACACCGTTGATCGCGCCGACGAGCTGCAGGCGCGGGACTCCCGAGTAGATCGCTTCGGCGAACACCGAGTGCGCGGGCGTGTTCAGGAGCGGCACGCCCGTGTCGTGCACCGCGTGTCGGTGGAGGTACCAGTAGCCGAGCGTCGTCTGCAGGCCGCGCGCCATCCGGGCCCGCCACTCGGCCTCGAGGCCCGTGTTGCGCACGTCGCCGACGTTCTGGAGCTGGAACAGGCTGGGCTGCAGGTAGAACGGCTGCACGAGATCGGTGACCGCCGTGTAGAAGGCCGTGACGTCGACGGAGCCGGCGCGTCCGAGCGGGGAGCTGTACCCGACTTCACCGGTGGTCGCGCGCTCGGCGCGCAGGTCCGGGTTGGGCACGGCCGAGCCCATGCGGTACGAGTAGCGATCCTTGATCGCGGGCAGCCGGGTCTTGTGGTACGCGGCGAACCGGAACTGGCCGCCGCCCCGCGCCGCCACGGAGACGGCCGCCTGCGGGTTCACGCCGCCGGCGTGGCCGAGGGGAAAGGGCGTCACGACGCCGCTGACGAAGTCCTCGGCGCGCCGCGTCTCCTGGTGATCGACGCTGACGCCCGCGACGAGGCTGACGGCGGACGAGATGGCGATGGTGTCCTCGACGCCCGTCGAGATCGTGCGGTTGTCGAAGTGACGGACCGGCTCGCCGATGTTGTGCTCGCGGTGGATGTCCTCCTTGATCGAGGCCGACGCCCGGAGCGTCTGTCTGGCCAGGTCCACGCCGTATTCGCCGCTCGCACCGTCGGTGTAGTCGTCGTAGATGCTCCGGAACGCGTAGGGCCGCGTGATCGTCAGGTAGGTCGCGTCGTCGTAGGAGTCGAGCTCGTTGTAGAAGCGATCGTAGTACACGCGTGAGCGGAGGTACTGGGATCCGGGGAGCGGCGTGTTCCCGGCGAAGTAGACGCTGTCCTTGTCCCAGGCCGGCCACGTCCAGAAGCGCGCCTTCACCGCGCTGTCCGTGCCGGCGTACGCGGGAACATCCTTGCGGGCGCGCTGGCGCGTGTAGTTGATCGCGTACTCGCCGGCACCCGACGGCGTGAGGGCGACCTTGCCGTTGACGAGCGCGTCGCGGCGCGACGAGTGGTCGCGCGCGCCGCCGTGCTCGAGCGCCGTCGGGACGAAGCCGCCGGGCAGGGGAAAGTCGTCGGCCTGGAGCCACGACGCGGCGCCGTAGAAGTACCAGCCCTGGCGCATTCCGCCGACGTCGCCGTCGACGGCCCGCTCGTGGCCGCTGGCGTCGCCCAGGTGCACCGACCCCTCGACGGGACGCGTCGGCCGGCGCGTGACCAGGTTGATCGCGCCACCGAGGGCGTTGGGCCCGATGAGCGCCGAGGTCATGCCCCTGGTCACACGCACCTCGGCGAGGTCGGCCGTCACGAACCGGTCGAGGTCCACGTAGCCGTCGTACGGCACGTACACCGGGACGCCGTCGATGAAGAGCGGCACCTGACGCAGGTCGAAGCCCCTGAGATACGCGGCGCCCTCGTTTCGCGGGCCCACGCGATACAGGCTCACACCAGGCACGGCCGCGAGCGTGTCGGTCACGGTCCGGGCGTCCAGCGATCGCATGTCGGATGCCCCAATCGTGCCGACGCCTCCGGCCGGCGACGCGCCCGTGACGGCGATGTCGACCCGGCCCAGATAGAAGGCCCCGCTCTCCGCCTGCGCCACCAGGGCGCGCACCCGCGACAGCTCCACGACGAGATCGGCGGGACGCGTCGAGGGTGGCGGCGCCTGGCCGACCGTGAGGCCGCGCGCCGTCAGCCAGTCCGTGACCTCGCGATCGAACGCAGCGAGGCCAGCGGCCGTGGCGGATCGGCCGGCCAGATCGTCCGCTCGCAGCGCGGCGACCTGGCGACCCAGGTCCGCGAGGCGGCGCGACCAGTCGGGAGTCCGCGAGCCGGACCGCGCACGTGCCGGGGCGCTGCCCGCGGCGAGGAGGACCGTGACGGCGGCGATCGGGAGGACGGATCGGACGAGCCGCGATGTCTGCATGGGCGCCTGTTTTACATGATCAAGTCGTAATGAAGCAAAACGATTCGATTCGTATAGTCGATTTGAGTTGTCTCTAATCCGGTCGTAGAATCCGCGTCGGGAGCGACCGATGAGACACGGATGGATGACGATGCAGATCGCGGCGGCGCTCGCCGTGGCGGTGACGGCCGGCGCGCAGAGCGGGTCGCCGGCGACGCTCGCCGTCGTGGGCGACGTGCCGACGCCGCTGACGCTCACCGCCGCCGACTTGCGATCGATGCCGCGGACGGAAGTGATCGTGACCGAAGACGGACAGCCGGTTCGGTACGAAGGCGTGCTGGTCGGAGCCGTCCTGGCGCGGGCGGGTGCGCCGCTCGGCCGCGACCTGACGGGCGGCGCGGTCGCGTCGTACGTGCTGGCGACCGCGAGCGACGGGTATCAGGTGGTGTTCTCGCTCGCCGAGCTCGATCCCGCGTTCACCGGCAGCCGGATCATCGTCGCGGACAGCGTCGGCGGCAAGCCGCTCTTCGACTTCCAGGGTCCGTTCCGGATCGTGGCGCCGGGCGACACCCGCGGCGCCCGCTCGATCCGCATGCTGCAGCGGCTGCAGGTCGTCCGCCTCCGGACGTCGCCATGACCGGCCTGCCGCTTCGTGCGTCGATTGCCGCTGCCGTCTTCGCGGCGTCGGTTGCCGTGGGCACCGCGCGGGCGCCGGCCGCGTTCTCGTGGCAGCTGCCGCCCGGGTTTCCGCCGCCCAAGGTGCCGGCCGACAACCCGATGAGCGTGGCGAAGGTCGAACTGGGCAGGCGCCTGTTCTACGACACGCGGCTCTCGGGCAACGGGACCTACTCGTGCGCGAGCTGCCATCAGCAGGCGAAGGCCTTCACCGACGGCCGGGCCCACGCGGTCGGGGACACCGGCGAAGCCAACGTCCGCAGCAGCATGAGCCTGGTGAACGTGGCGTACGCGGCGGCGCTCACGTGGGCCAACCCCGCGTTGACACGCCTCGAGGACCAGGCGCTCGTGCCGATGTTCGGCGATCACCCCGTCGAGCTGGGCCTGGTGCGCCCCGGTTCGGCGCTCGTCGCCCGCCTGCGAACCGTTCGCCGGTACCGGGAGCTGTTCCCGTCGGCGTTCCCCGGCGACAGGAACCCGTTCACCGTCGACCACGTCACGCGCGCCCTGGCCGCCTTCGAGCGGACAATCATCTCCGCGCGGTCGCCGTACGACCGCTATCACGACGATCGCGACGACAGCGCGGTCTCGCCTGCGGCCAGGCGCGGCGAACGGCTCTTCTTCAGCGAGCCGCTCTCCTGCTTCCGATGCCACGGGGGCTTCACGTTCTCCGGGGCGGTCGATTTCGAGGGCGCCCGCAACCTGCCGCCCGTCGAGTTGCACAACACCGGACTGTACAACCTGGCGGGCGTGCTGTCGTATCCCCCCTCCGATACCGGGCTCCATCGGATCACCGGCAAGGCCGCGGACGTCGGGAAGTTCAAGGCGCCGACCCTTCGCAACATCGCGGTCACCGCACCCTACATGCACGACGGGAGCATCGCGACGCTGTCCGACGTCGTCGATCACTACGCGGCTGGCGGACGGACGATCGCCGGCGGACCGGATCGCGGGGTCGGCCACGACAATCCGAACAAGAGCCCACTCGTCCGCGGATTTTCGCTCACGGCCGGCGAGAAGTCCGACCTGCTGGCGTTCCTGGACTCGCTCACCGACGAGGCCGTGCTCCGCGATCCCCGCTTCGCCAATCCGTGGGGAGAACGCTAGCGCGGTTTTCGTTTCGCTGTAGCGGCCGACCTTCAGGTCGGTCTCGCCTTGGCGGGCCTGAAGGTCCGCGGCTGCACCGATCTCGGGGCGACATCGATCTCGAAAACGCTGTAGGGGACCCGAGGAAGCGGGGAACGCAGGACCTCAGTGCGCGACGACCGTTGTCGCCGAGGCCACGGCATTGACCACGTACGTATCGGGGTCGGTGTCGGGGCTGTCGCTGCCGGACGGGCGGTGGTAGAGGATCCGTCCGTGCAGGCGGTCGGCGGCACTCGGGCGCGTGAAGTCCCGCATGGTCGACGGGAGCGGCACCGCCGAGGTGCCGCAGGGGTGCCAGTACCCGAGCGTGTGCGCGACCTCGTGGCTCACCAGGCCGGTGAGATCCGACCAACCCGTGCCGAGGATCTGGATGTAGCCCGAGGTGATGCTCGTCGACGAGCCGAGGCGGGCGGCGCCAATCGACCCGCGATCGTCCCGGTCGACGTAGACGATCGCCACGCGTCCCCCCGCGAACACGTCGTCGGGATACGTGACGATCGTGCCCGCCGCGAACGTCCGCTGCACGACCGGGACGCCGGACAGCACGCTGCCCGTGTACTGCGTCACGTCCTCGTCCAGGACGGTGGTGACTGCCTGCGTGAACGCCACCGGTGCGGGCGTCTCCGTCGCCTGGATGGAGAGGCAGCCGTAGGTCTGTCCCGGCCACTCGGCGGCGCAGGAGAATGTCTGGGTCCAGATCTCGAAGGTGGGCTGGGTGACCCATCGGGTGGTGCCGAGCGTCGCGGGTTCCTGGCAGGCCTGGCGGAACACGTAGTCGAAGAAGGGAAGGCTGAACCCCTCGCCGTCGGGGAGTACGTCGATGGCCGCCGCTGCCGACGCTGCGGTGTCGACTCTCGTGGCGCGGGTCCAGTAGCCGGGCGCATCGATCTCGACGCGGGAGCCGGCCGACGCGGACGCGGGCAGGGTGAACGACCCGTCGGCCGCGACCGATGCCTGTTCGCCCGTGTCGCGCAGGAGGAGACGCGCCCCGGCGACGGGGACGCCGCTGATGGCGTCGGTGACCCGTCCGGCGATCGACGCCGACGGCGTCACGCCGGACGGGGCGGATCCCGATCCGGTCGTGCAGCCCGCCTGGACGAGCACGCCCAGGCAGGCGAGGGCGATCGGCCGTCCGAGTCCCGGCAACCCGGTCAGTACCCGACCGCCTTGCCGTTGGCGACGCGCGGGTCGGACGCACCCTGCAGCCACCCGCCATCGCTCAGGATGGCGTCCACCTCCGCGCCGATGGCGTTGCGGGGATAGTCCACCTCGTAGCCGTGCGACTTGAGGATCGCGACGGTGTCCGGCGAGATGTCGCGCTCGATCGACAGCTTGTCCGGCAGCCACTGATGGTGGACGCGCGGGAAGTCGACCGCGTCCTGCACGTTCATGTGGAAGTCCACGACGTTGATGATCACCTGCATGACCGACGTCGGGATGCGGGAGCCGCCGGGCGCGCCGACGGTCATGAACAGCTTGCCGTCCTTGAGCAGGATCGTCGGCGACATCGACGAGAGCGGACGCTTGCCGGGGGCGATCGAGTTGGCCTCGCCCTGCACCAGCCCGAACATGTTCGGGGTACCGGGCTTCGAGGCGAAGTCGTCCATCTCGTTGTTCAACAGGAAGCCGTCGCCGGGCGCGGTGATCCCGTTGCCGAACCCGCCGTTCAGCGTGTAGGTGACCGCGACGGCGTTGCCCTCGCCGTCCACGACCGAGAAGTGCGTGGTCTGCATGCTCTCCACGCCCGCGGGGTGACCCGGCTTGATCTCGCTGCTCGGCGTCGCCTGCACCGGGTCGATCGTCGAGCGCAGGTGCGCGAGATACGACGGATCGAGGAGACCCGCAATCGGATTCTTCACGAAGGCCGGGTCGCCGAGGTAGGTGTTGCGGTCCGCGTAGGCCCGGCGCATCGCTTCGGCCAGGTAGTGGATTTCGGTCGCCGACCCGGGGCCGTCCTTCTCGAAGCCCGTGCCGTCGAGGATGCCGAGCATCTCGAGGATGGTGACCCCGCCGGAGCTCGATGGCGGCGCCGACAGAATCGTGTAGCCGTGATACTGGCCGCTCACCGGCTCGCGTTCGATAGCCTTGTAGTCCTTGAGGTCGGCCAGCGTGATCAGGCCGCCGTTCTTCGCTTCCGCGTCCGCGAGGCGCCTGGCGGTCTCGCCTTCGTAGAACTCGTCGGCGCCGTTCTTGGCGATCCGGCCGAGTGTCGCGGCCAGCTCCGGCAGCTTGATCGTGTCGCCCATCTGATAGTAGTTGCCGTCGCGCTGGTAGATGCGCTTCGACTCGGGGTCGCGTCCCAGGTTGCGCGAACGCTGGAGCGACTCGGCCAGGGCGTACGACACCTCGTAGCCGTTCGATGCCAGGTCGATCGCGGGCGCCATGTCCTCCGCCCATGTCTTCTTGCCGTACTTCTTGACGGCCATTTCGAAGCCGCGGACCGTGCCCGGGACGCCGGACGCGCGCCAACCCTCGAGGCTGTCCCGCGTCGGATTGCCCTTGGCGTCGAGGTACATGTCGTGGCTCGCCCCCATGGGTGCCTTCTCCCGGAAGTCGATGAACGTGTTCCGTCCGTCGGCCATGTGGATGAGCATGTAGCCGCCGCCGCCGATGTTGCCCGCCGAGGGATGCGTCACCGCCAGCGCGAAGCCGACCGCGACGGCGGCGTCGACGGCATTGCCGCCTGCCTTGAGCACCTGGATGCCCGCGCCGGTCGCCGTGGCCTCCATCGCGACCACCATGCCGTGCTTGGCGTGGACGGGCGAGTCGGCCCTGACCGGAACGACGACAACGAGAAGCAGGAGGACGAGGGGCAGAAAGCGTCGCATCTTCATCAAGAATCTCCTCCGGCGGCCGGAGCTCCGACCACGTGTCAGTACCCGATGGCCTTGCCGTTGGGAATCCGCGCGTCGCAGGCGCCCTGCAGCCATCCTCCATCATCGACGATGGCGTCCACCTCGGCCCCGCCGCGCGAATCCACGCTGTACCCGCGCTCCTTGAGGAGCGCCACCGTGTCCGGCGAAATGCCGGGCTCGAGCGACAGCCTGTCCGGCAGCCACTGATGGTGGACGCGCGGGAAGTCGACCGCCTGCTGCACGTTCATGTGGAAGTCCACGACATCCAGGATCGTCTGGAGGACGGCCGTGGGAATGCGCGAGCCGCCGGGCGCGCCGACGGTCATGAACAGCTTCCCGTCCTTGAGCAGGATGGTCGGGTCCATCGACGAGAGCGGCCGCTTGCCCGGCGCGATCGAGTTGGCCTCTCCCTGGACCAGGCCGAAGCCGTTCGGCGTCCCCGGCTTCGACGCGAAGTCGTCCATCTCGTTGTTGAGGAGGAAGCCGAGCCCGGGAACCGTGATCCCGTTGCCGAAGCCGCCGTTGAGGGTATAGGTGACCACCGCCGCGTTGCCCTCGCCGTCCACCACCGAGAAGTTCGTCGTGTCCATCGTCTCGGCGCCCGCCGGCTTGCCCGGCTTGACCTGATCGCTCGGCGTCGCGCGCACCGGATCAATCGTCGAGCGGAGCTTGGCGAGGTAGGCCGGATCGAGCAGGCCGGCGATCGGGTTCTTCACGAAGGCCGGATCGCCGAGGTACGTGTTGCGATCCGCGTACGCCCGACGCATCGCCTCGGCCAGGTAGTGGATCTCGGACGCCGAGCCGGCGCCGTCCTTCTCGTAGCCGGTGCCGTCGAGAATGCCGAGCATCTCCAGGAGCGTGGTGCCCCCCGAGCTCGACGGGGGAGCGGAGAGCACGGTATACCCGTGGTACTGGCCGGAGACCGGCGTGCGCTCGATCGCCTTGTAGTCCTTGAGGTCGGCGAGCGTGATGAGGCCCCCGTGCTTCGCTTCTTCCTCGGCGAAGCGCTTGGCCGTCTCGCCCTCGTAGAACTCGTCCGCGCCGTTCTTCGAGATGCGCGTGAGGGTCGCTGCGAGCTCGGGGAGCTTCAGCGTATCGCCCATCTGGTAGTAGTTGCCGTCGCGCTGGTAGATCCGCTTCGACTCGGGATCGCGGCTCAGGCCCCGCGACCGGAGTCCCCAGTGGGTGGTTTCCGCCTGGGTGTAGGACAGCGTGAACCCGTTCGACGCCAGATCGATGGCGGGGGCCATGTCTTCGGCCCACGTCTTCTTGCCGTACTTCTTCACGGCCATCTCGAAACCGCGCACCGTGCCGGGCACGCCGGACGAGCGCCAACCCTCGAGGCTGTCGCGCGTCGGATTGCCCTTGGCGTCCAGGTACATGTCGTGGGTCGCCGCCAGCGGCGCACGCTCGCGGAAGTCGATGAACGTGTTCCGCCCGTCGGCCATGTGGATGATCATGTAGCCGCCGCCGCCGATGTTGCCCGCGAAGGGATGCGTCACGGCGAGGGCGAAGCCGACCGCGACGGCGGCGTCGACGGCATTGCCGCCTGCCTTGAGCACCTGGATGCCCGCGCCGGTGGCCGTGCCCTCCATCGCGACCACCATGCCGTGCTTGGCGAAGGCCGGCGAGTCGGCCTTGACGGGAACGACGACGACGATCAGCAGGAGGACGAGCGGTAGAAAGCGTCGCACCTTCATCGGCAATCTCCTACGGCAGCGACTTCAGATAGGCCGCCACCGCGACCGCGTCGTCGTGGGACATCGTGTAGGCGGGCATCGGCGCGCCGGCCTTGCCGCCGCGCGGGTTCGTGGCCGTTTCGAGGAACTTCACCATGCCGTCCTGGCCCCAGCGCTGCCAGAGCGCGCTGGTGGACGTGATGTTGGGCGCCGCGGCGTGCCAGCCCTTGATCTCGGTGACGGGCTTGATCGTCAGCATGCCGCCTTTGAGCCATTTCGAGGTGTCGAACGTGCCATCGTCCTTCTTGGCCGTGTGGCACTCCTGGCAGCGGGCGACCTGTTCGACCAGGTACTTGCCGCGCTCCATGTTCGTGTTCTGCGCCGAGACCACGGCGGTGGCCGCCACCGCGATCGCGGCGGCGGAAAGGGCGAGGAATGTCAGCTTCATGTGGCAGATGCTAGCGCCGACCCCGTCCGGGCGCAAGGTGGTACGCTTCGATCCGCTCGTCCATACCCGTCGGCCATGCCCCTGATCACTCTCCATGACGTCTCGCTGGCCTTCGGCCATCTGCCGCTCCTCGACCGGGCGGCGCTGCAGATCGCGCGGGGGGATCGCGTCTCCGTGGTCGGCCGGAACGGGGCCGGCAAGTCCACCCTGCTGCGCGTCCTGGCCGGCGAGCTCGTACCGGACGCCGGGTCCGTCCGGGTGGAACCCGGGCTGCGCACCGCCAGGCTCGATCAGGACGTGCCCCTCTCGACCGATCGCACGGTCCTCGACGTCGTGTCCGAGGGGCTCGGCGACCTGGGCGAGCTCGTGGCCGGCTACCACCGGGCCGCGGTCGCCGTCGCCGAATCGGGCACGGCCGCGGCGCTCGAGCGTCTCGGCCGGCTGCACCACGAGCTCGACGAACGGGACGGCTGGCGGCTCGAGCAGCGGGTCGAGCTCGTGGTGTCGCGGCTCGATCTGCCGCCCGACGCCACCGTCGACACGCTGTCCGGCGGATGGCGCCGCCGCGTCCTGCTGGCGCGGGCGCTGGTCGCCGAGCCCGACGTGCTGCTGCTCGACGAGCCGACCAACCATCTCGACATCGAGGCGATCGTCTGGCTCGAAGACTTCCTGTCGCAGTACGCGGGCGCGGTCGTGTTCGTCACGCACGACCGGGCGTTTCTCCAGCGTCTCGCGACACGGATCGTCGAGCTCGACCGCGGCCGGGTGACGTCGTGGCCCGGCGACTACGCGACCTTCCTGCGACGCAGGGACGAGTCGCTCGCCGCCGAGGGCGTCCGCGAGGACAAGTTCGACAAGCGCCTGGCGGGCGAGGAGGCGTGGCTGCGCCAGGGCATCAAGGCGCGACGGACACGCGACGAAGGTCGCGTCCGCGCGCTGATGGCGATGCGGGAGGCGCGCGCGGCGCGCCGCGAGGCGATGGGCGCCGTTCGTCTGCAGATCGAACGCGCGGACCCGTCCGGCCGCGTCGTGCTCGAGGTGGACGACGTCGGCAAGTCGTTCGGAGCGGCGCCCGTCGTGAAAGGGTTCTCCGCCCGCATCGTGCGAGGCGATCGCGTCGGGCTCATCGGCCCCAACGGCGCCGGCAAGACGACGCTGCTGCGGCTGCTGCTGGGGGAGATCGCCCCGGACGCCGGCGAGGTCCGGCGCGGCGCCAACGTCGAGATCGCGTACTACGATCAACAGCGCGAGCAGCTCGATCCCGACCGGACGGTGTTCGACACGGTCGGCGACGGAAACGACACGGTGACGGTCAACGGCCGCTCGCGCCACGTCAACGCGTACCTGCGCGACTTCCTGTTTCCGCCGGAGAGGGCGCAGTCGCCGGTCAAGGCCCTCTCGGGCGGCGAGCGCAATCGCCTGCTGCTGGCGCGGCTGTTCACCCGGCCCGCGAACCTGCTCGTGCTCGACGAGCCCACGAACGATCTCGATCTCGAGACGCTCGAGCTGCTCGAGGCGCAGCTCGTCGAGTGGCCGGGCACGCTCCTGCTGGTGAGCCACGATCGCGTCTTCCTGGACCACGTCGTGACGAGCACGTTCGTGTTCGAGGGCGAGGGCGCCGTCACGGAGTACGTCGGCGGCTACGAGGACTGGCTGCGTCAGCGTCCTGCCGGCGCTGCGCCGCCGTCCCCGCCCGGGCGGGGCGAGGCCGCGCGTCCGCCGGAGGCCGCGGCCGCGCGCCCGGACGCACCGAAGAGGTTGTCCTACCGGGAACGGCGTGAGCTCGAAGAGATGCCGGGCCGGATCGAGGCGCTCGAGGCCGAACAGCAGTCGCTGGCAGCCACGATCTCGGATCCGGAGTTCTACAAACGGGACACCGCGGAGATCGCGGCGGCGCTGGCGCGCGCCGACGCCGCCGAGCGCGAGCGGTCGGCGCTGTACGCACGCTGGGCCGAGCTCGAGGCCCGTCCCCGCTGACGCGCGCACCGCGGGCCGTCAGGCCCGCCGCGCGGCCCGAAGACGCTCCACCACCGTCGGCGGATCGTCGACCTCGACGATCAGCTTCTTGTAGCGCTCGTGATCCAGCGTCACGATCACGGTCCTGTGCGGATCGCTGACGTCCCAGAACACCAGCTCGCCGTGATACCGGAAGGTGCCGGCGGCAAAGAGCCCCGGCAACTCGGTCCCGAGCAGCTTCCAGCCGTGCCACCAGCGCCCGACCTTGTCGGGATCGAACTCCGCGTCGAGGATGTGGGTCACCGGAATCTCGATCCGGCTGCGGAAGGCCCAGAGCTTGTCGAGGCCCTCGACCGCGAAGACCGCGTAGTCGCCGAGGATCGCGACCTCCACCATTGGAGCTAGTGGCGGCCGCCGCCTCGAGCCCCGCGCGCGGGCGCCTGCGGCAGCGTGCCGCCCTCGGCGAGGATCTTCATGTTCTGGATGGCCGCCGTGAACTGCGCCGTCCGGCGAGCGATGTCGGCCTGGCGCGCCGCGTCGTCGGGCAGTATGGAGTTGTCGAAGAAGAGCGTGTAGACGATCTTCGACGTCGCGGCCGTGACCGGCCGGACCGCGAGCGTCCCGTGGTAGAGGTTGTAGGGGCGGCCCTCCCGCGGTGTCTGCGTATAGGTATAGGAGAGATCGGTCTTGCCGACGAGCACTTCTCCGGCGACCGAGCGCACCGCCCCGAGCTCGCCGTCGGTGCCCGACGTGATCGTGCAGGGGACCCGCAGCCACTCGCCGATGTCGCAGAACTTGCCGATGCGCGCCCAGACCTGCGCGGCAGGACGGTCGACATCGATCTCCAGCGGGATCGAGACGTAGTGCGGATTGGCGACGACCACGCTGCCTCCGGCGGCCGGCCCGGGAGCCTGCGCCCGGGCGGTTCCCGCTGCGCCGGCAACGAGGCACGCGGCGCCGACGGCGATCAGGGCGATCTGGCTGCGCATCACTGTCCTCCAGGGAAGGGCCGTCCGAGTCGGCCGCATCATTGTAGATGAAGCCCGCAGGTATAGAATCGCGTCGCGGCTCGGGCGGCAGGCGGGAGGTGGACGGTGCGTCGAGTGACGACGGCGATCGGTCTGGCGGTCGGGCTGGCATCGGTCGGGGCAGGGGCACAGGCGCCCGCTCCGCCGGGGCCGGTGCTCTACGAGGGCGCGCGCCTCATCATCGGCGACGCCAGCGCGCCCATCGAGAACGGCGCGTTCCTCGTCGACAGCGGGCGGATCCGCGCGATCGGCAGGCGGGGAGCGGTCCCGGCGCCCGCCGGTGCGGCGCGCGTCGATCTGACGGGCAAGACGGTCATGCCGGCGCTGGTCAACGCCCACGCCCACTTCGGCTACGAGAAGTACACGAAGGCGACGGGCGAGGCCCTGCCCGACAACTTCACGCCGCAGAACCTGCTCGATCACCTGGAGCGCGAGGCGTTCTACGGCACCGGCACCGTCGACGACGGCGGCACCGCCCCGGTCGGGCTGGCGCTGCAGTTCCAGGCCGACCAGGCCGCGCGCGACTTCGCACCCGCCGCCCGGTTCTGGTTCAACGCCGGCATCGTCCCGCCCGAGGGCGGACCTGACGACATCCTGATCGCCGGGACGCGCCCGCTGCACGCCAACTACGAGGTGACGCGCGCGACCGAGGCCCGCGCCGCCGTGGCGGACGTCCACGCGAAGGGCATCCGCCAGGTGAAGGTCTGGTTCGGCGACCGGGGCGGCTCGTATCCGGCCATGCCGCCGCAGGTGTACGAAGCCGTGGTCGCCGAGGCGCACAAGGACGGGATCTACGTGCACGCCCACGCCACGACGCTGCGGGACCAGAAGGACGCCCTGCGCGCCGGCGTCGACGTCCTCATTCACATGGTCCAGAACGCTCCGATCGACGACGAGCTCAGGGAGCTCGTCGAGCAGAAGAAGCCGTACTGGGCGACCGTCATCGCGCTCGGCGATCGTCCCGAGGTGTGCGACGGCGATCCGTTCTTCACGCAGTCGCTGTCGGCGAGCATCATCGCCGACATCAAGGCGCACGCGTGCCGCGTCAATCCGAACGCGGCCGCGCGCGAGGCGCGCCTCGCGGCCAACTTCATGACGATGATCCACGCGGGCGCGCGGCTGATCCTCGGCACCGACGCCGGCATCCGCCCCGGCGACACCTTCGGGTCCGGCGATCACCACGAGATCGAGCACTGGGTGGCGATGGGCCTGTCGCCGGCCGACGCCATCATCGCGGCGACGTCGCGTCCGGCCGAGGCATTGCGCCTCGACGACGTCGGCACGCTCGCCGTCGGCAAGCGGGCCGACTTCCTGGTTCTGGACGCGAACCCGCTCGATGACATTCACAACCTGCGGCGGATCGCGGACGTGTACCTCGAGGGACGGAAGCTCGACCGCCAGGCGCTGCTGGCGAAGTGGACGCGTCCCTAGGCGCGCGTTCTACTCGGCGAGCGCGACGGTCGGGTCGATTCGGGTCGCGCGGCGCGCCGGCAGCGCGCCCGCGGCCAGCGCGACGATCGCGAGGAGCATCGTCGTCAGGATCAGCACGCCCGGGTCGGCGGCGCTGACCCCGAACAGCAGGCTGTCGAGTCCGCGCTTGAGCGCGACGATCCCGATCCCGCCGAGCAGGAAGCCGGCGGCGACCAGCGCCAGGCCTTCCTGGAGCACGAGGCGGAACACCGCCGCGCGACTGCTGCCGAGCGCGATGCGGATGCCGATTTCCTTCGTGCGCTGCGCCACGAGGTACGCCAGGACGCCGTAGACGCCAATCGCCGACAGCAGCAGCGCGACGACACCGAACGCCATCGCCAGCAGCATCGCCGAGCGCTGACCCGCCAGCGACGCGTCCATCCGCTCCGCCATCGTCTGGACGTCGAAGACCGGCAGTTGCGGATCCAGGCCGTCGATCGCCGCCCGGACCGAGCCTGCCATCGCCGCCGGATCGCCCTTCGTTCTGACCGCGTAGACGAGCGCGCGCCGGGCCTGCTGCGCCTCAGGGAAGAAGTAGGCGCCGACCGATCCGTTGCCTTCGATGAGGTTCGCCAGCTTCAGGTCGTGGACGACGCCGACGACCGTGATGAAGACGGTCTTGTCGGTTGCGAACAGGTGGTTCGCGTCCTGGGGCTGGTACAGGCGCCGGCCAATCGGATCCTGACCCGGCCAGAAGTGATTGGCGAGCTTCTCGTCGACGATGACGGTCTTCGGGGCATCCGCGGCGTCGCGCTCGTCGAAGAATCGCCCGCGCACGAGCGTCGCGCCCATGGCCTGGAAGTACCCGGGCGAGACGACCACCTGATCGGGCGAAACCAGCGACTCGCCGGGCTGCATCTGGTGGCCCTCGGCGATGATCACGCTGTCGCTGTGGTGGCCGCCGAACGGAATGGTATCTGTCGCCCCGGCGCTCGCCACGCCGGGCAGGGCCCGGAGCCGATCGAGTACGCGGTTGGCGAAGGCCACGACCGACTCGTCCTTCGGGTACCGCGTCTCGGGAAGGATGACCCCGGCCGTGAGCACGTGGTCCGGCCGGAAGCCCGGATCGACGGCCAGGACCCGACGGAAGCTGGCCAGCAGCAGACCGGCACCCACCACCAGGACGAACGCGAAGGCTACCTGCGCGACGACGAACGTGCGGCGGACCAGGCGGGTCTTTCTGCCGCCCGAGCCGCTGCGTCCCTGTTCGTTCAGGACGACCGAGGGGTTCACGCCGGCCAGCCGCACCACGGGGATGAGTCCGAGCACGACGCCCAGCACGGCCGTGGCCGCGAGCGTGGCGGCGACGACGACCCCGTCGATCCGGATTTCGGTCGCGCGCGGCAGGCCGAGCATCTGCATCGTGCCGAGCAGGCGCAGCGCCGCGAAGCCCACGAGCAGTCCCACCACGGCCGAGATCGTGGTGAGGACGACGTTCTCCGTGACGAGCTGGCGCACGATCTGCCAGCGGCCCGCGCCGAGCGCGATGCGGGTCACGAGCTCGCGGAGCCGGGCCGAGGTGCGCACCAGCACGAGATTGGCGACGTTGACGAAGCCGATGAGGAGCACGAAGAGCGCGCCGCCCCAGAGCAGATAGAGCGTGGGCTTCACGTCGCGCACGACTTCGTCGCGAAGCGGCGTGACCGTGGTGTGAAAGCGCGCGTTGATCAGGAGCTCGCGGTACTGCGGGAACCGGTCGAGGTTGCGGGCGTTGATGGCATCGACCTGCTGCTGGGCCTCGGCGACGGTCGCGTCCGATTTCAGCAGGCCGATGTCGTGCCAGCTGTTGTTGTGGCGGTGGGCGTCGGACTTCTGCTCGTCGGTGAAGGCCAGCGGCCGCCACAACCGGACGGGCTCGCGGTCGTTGTCGAGAAACGAGAACGACCGGGGCATGACGCCGACAATCGTGTAAGGCTGGCTGTCGAGGCGGACGTCGCGGCCGACCACGTGAGGGTCGCCGCCGAAGGCGGTCTGCCAGAAGGCGTCGCTCAGGATGGCTTCGTGCTCGTTGCCGACCTCGCCCTCAGGGTCCGTGAAGGTCCGGCCCAGCGCCGCCGGCACGCCCACCACGTGGAAGAAGGACGGCGTGACGTCCATCAGGCGGATGCGGGCCGGCGTTCCGCTGTCGTTGATGCTGGCGTTGTCCCAGTCGTACATCGCCTGCGCGTCGAACACCGTGGTTTCCCGCAGGCGGTCGTAGTAGTCGGGGACTCCGGCGTTCGTGCTGTGTCCGACGCTCGCGCCGGGGTACTGATTCGCGATCAGCATGATGCGGTCGGCGTTCGGCCACGGAAAAGGCTGGAGCAGGACGTGGTCGACGATCGCGAAGAGCGCGACGTTGGCGCCGATGCAGAGGGCGAGCGTCGCGACGCTCGCCAGGGTGAAGGTCTTGTCCTTCCAGAGGAGCCGGAGGCCGACGCGAACGCCGCTCGCCATATGGCTCCATAGACGAGCGGAGCCGGCCCGCGGTTCGGACGGGTCGACTACGGCAGGCCGTGCTCGTGCAGGAACTGCCGGATTCCCTGGTAGATCGTGCGCGTCTCCTCGTCGGTGAACCCGCCGTGCTTGCCGCCGGGCACGGTCAGCAGGCGATTGGGAACGCCCGCCGCGGTGAGCGCCTGGTGCAACCGGACCGTGTCCGCGTACGGCGAGGTGGGATCCGCGTCTCCCTGAATCGTCAGGATCGGCGGCTCACCCTGGCGCACATAGGTGATGGGAGACAGCCGCCTGGCGAGCGCCTCGCGATCGGCGCCGGCGCCGATCCAGTTCTGAACCGCCGGTCGCGCGTTCGGTCCGCCGAGGAGATCGACGAGATCGGAGAAGCCGTACCAGTTGATGACGCCGGCCACACGGAGGTCGTCCGGACCGGGACAATCGGCGCCGAATCCCGCGCTGGCCGGGGCCATCGCGAGGAGCAGCGCCAGATGGCCGCCGGCGGAGTTGCCGCTCACTACCAGGCGCGAGGTGTCGATGTTGTATTGCGTCGCGTGCTGGTAGACCCAGCGCAAGGCGCAGAAGCAGTCGTCCGCGCCGGCGGGCGCCGGCGCCGTGTGGAGGAGCCGGTAGTCGACGTTGACCACGTTCCAGCCCATGTCGAGGAAGGGCAGGATCATGAGCGAGCTGGCGATCCTGCTGCCGCCGACCCAGTTGCCGCCGTGAATGAAGACGAGCGTCGCGTTCGGTGCCGTCGCCGTCCGCGACTGGTAGACATCCAGCGTGTCCTCGACGCCGGCCACCGTCCGATACGTCACGCCCGCGGCGACGCGGTAGCTGTCGGCGATGTGGATGGACGAGGCGAGCGAGTCGGTCTGCTGTGCGTGGAGGACGGCGAGCGATGCGGATGCGGCGATGAGCAGCGCGGCGACGTTGCCCCGGAGTCTCATGGCTGTCTTCCCCCCTCTGCGAACACCTGCACCAGGTGCACCAGCGTCTCGGTCGTCTTCTCGAGTCCGCGGCGGGAATTGAACTCGAGCGTGCTGTGGAAGTTGTGCCCGCCGGTGAAGATGTTGGGACACGGCAGGCCGCGGAAGGTGAGCTTCGATCCGTCGGTGCCGCCCCGAATGGGCCGCGTTCGCGGCTCGAGGCCTGCCCGGCGCGCAGCCTCCAGCGCGTACTCGACGAGTTGCGGCCGATCCTTCAGGATCTCGTTCATGTTCCGATATTGATCCCTGACGTCGACGTCCGCGCGCACGCCGGGCACGCGCGCGGCGCTGGCGGCGGCGAGATCCCGGACCAGCCGCTCCTTGGCGTCGAGGCCCGTCGGTCCCGCCACGTCGAAGTCCCGCAGGATGACCTTGACCGTCGACGCCGCGACGTCGATCGAACCGGCGTAGGGATGGACGAAGCCCGCGCGGGCCTCGGTGTGCTCCGGCCTGAGGTCGGCGGGAACGCGCGTCAGGAAGTCGCCGAGCGCGTAGGCGGCGTTCACCATCACGTCCTTGGCCGTGCCCGGGTGGGCGCTCACCCCGTGAAACGTCACCGTGGCGAGCCTCGCGTTCCAGGTCTCGTGGTTGATCTCGCCGAGCGCCTCGCCGTCCACGGTGTAGGCGCACGAGGCGCCGAACGCGGCGACGTCGAAGCGATCGATCCCGACGCCCACTTCCTCGTCCGCCGTGAACGCGACGGCGACGGTGCCGCGCGGCATCCCGGGACTGCGCTGCAAGACGTCGACCATCGTCATGATCGCGGCGACGCCCGCCTTGTCGTCCGACCCGAGCAGCGTCGTGCCGTCGGTCGTGATGATGTCGTCGCCGATCATCCCGGCGAGAGCTGGGTGACCGGCCGCGGCGATGACCTGCGACGGATCGCCGGGCAGCACGATGTCGCCGCCCTGGTAGTTCGCGTGGACGACCGGCGTGACGTTCGCGCCGGACACCGCCGGCGACGTGTCCACGTGGGCCATGAACCCCACGACCGGCGGCGCGTCGGGGCCCGCGATGGTGCCTGGCAGCGTCGCGTAGACCATGCAGGCGTCGCTCAGGCGCACGTCGGCGACGCCCAGGTCCTGCAGCTCACGGACGAGCTGGCGCGCCAGCGTCCACTGGCCGGGCGTGCTCGGCACGGTCGACTCGCCTTCACGCGACTGGGTGTCGACGCGGACGTAGCGCAGGAAGCGGTCGACGGCGGATTCGCGCGGCGGAGCGAGGGAAGGCAGGTCGTGGGGCACGGGTCGCTATGGTAGCCGATGCCGCGGGCCGGTGACTCGCGGGACGGCGGCCCACACCGTCCCGCGGCCCACGGTGGATTTGCGCCCGGTCTACGGCATGAGGCGTTGGGCGACGATGTTGCCGGCGGCCACTGGTCCGAGGTCGTTGCCGTCGGGGTCGAACTGTTCGAATGTGAACGTCCCCGAGTAGGTGTTGCCGTGGTCGTGGACCGTCACGTCTTCACGGATGTTGGTAATGCCCAGAAAGGTCATCCCGGTCGCATCCCAGGACATCGCGTAGTGATTGAGGTGATACGACTTGCCCGTCTTCTTCCAGACGCCGAGGCAGAAGCTGCCCGTCAGGGGCTCCCGGGAGGAGTTCATGATCTCGGTTCCGTCGCTGTGCCACTGGGCCAGCGCGTGGTCGATCACCACATCGCCCGGCTCGGCGATGAACTGGACGGCCCACATCCCGACGATTGCGTTGTCCTCGCCGCCGGGGCCTGCCGTGGGCACGAGCTGGTAGGTGACCGGAACGAGTACGCCGTCCTGGGCTGGCGTGGCCTGCGGAAGCTGGCTGGCGTCGGGTCCGCAGGCCGCACGCGCCGTGGCCACGCCGAGCGTGCCGTACACCAGAAAGGCCGCGAGGGCCGTCCGCGCCAGGGGCCCTGGGCGGTTCTTCGTCAACGTACGGGAGAAGTGCATCGGATGCTCCTTTCGTCGGGCGGGTCGCCTGACATGCGCGCCGAGACTGCGCTGACGCCGCGGGCGGGGCAAGGCACGAGGATTCTCGCGCATCTCATCCGTCAACCTGTGCGATTGCAACGACTTGGAGTCTCGGCTCTCGGACGAATCCGGCGTACTCCCCGCCGCCGTTCACGGGCTATACTCGGGGCCTTGCCGCCGAGGTCTGGGTCTGTGCCGGAAGAAGCAGCCGGTTACCGGTTCGGGGTGTTCGAAGTCGATCTGCCGGGGCGGGCGCTCCGCAAGAACGGCTCGAGGCTGAAGGTGCAGGATCAGCCGTTCGAGGTGCTCTCGGTGCTGCTCGAGCAGTATCCGAACCTCGTGACGCGGGATGAGCTCCGCCGACGCCTCTGGGACGAGAACACCTTCGTCGAGTTCGACCACAGCCTGAACAACGCCATCGGCAGGATTCGCGAGGCGCTCGGTGACTCGGCGGACAGCCCTCGCTTCATCGAGACCGTTCCCAGGCGAGGATATCGATTCGTCGCGCCGGTCGAACGGATGACCAACGGCGCCATGCCGGCCGGGGCGGCGCCCGCCGAGGTCTCGCCGGCGGCCAGGTCCCTTCCCCCTCCTCCGTCGGGTGCGGCAACGGCCCGCTGGCGGCCCCTGGCGGCGTTCGCGGTCGTGGCGGCGCTCGTCGCGGCCGCCCTCGCCGCGCGCAGCGCCCTCACCCGAAAGCCCGGGCCGGTCACCTACACGCAAATCACGAATTTCAGCGACAGCGCCTTCGCGCCCGCGCTGTCCCCGGACGGCCGGATGATCGCGTTCCTGCGCGCGCGCGAAATGGGGCTTCCCATCTCGGCCGAGGTCTACTCGAAGCTGCTGATCTCGGGTGATCCCGTGCAGTTGACGCACGACGCGCTGCCGAAGTACGGCCCGGCCTTCGCACCCGACGGCGCGCGGATCACCTACACGGTCGCGGATCCGGAGCGTGGATGGAACACGATGGCGATTTCTCCGCTCGGCGGCGAGCCCCAGCCGCTGCTGACGAACGCGGCGGGCCTCACGTGGCTGGACGTGCATCACGTGCTCTTCGCGCAGATCACCTCCGGACTCCACATGGGACTCGTGACCGCCACCGACAGCCGGGCGGAGGTGAGACCGATCTACCTGCCCGAGCACGAGCGCGGCATGGCCCATTACGGCTATGCGTCGCCCGACGGCCGGTGGACGCTGATCGTCGAGATGGGGCCGACCGGCGCGTGGCAGCGCTGCCGCCTGGTTCCCTTCGACGGCACGTCGTCCGGACGGGCGGTCGGGCCCGAGGGCGCGTGCACGTCGGCCGCCTGGTCGCCCGACGGCCGGGAGATGTACTTCACGGCGACGGTGAACGGCTCCAGCCACGTCTGGCGCCAGGCGTTTCCCGACGGCAGAGCGGAGCAGGTGACCTTCGGGCCGGCCGAGGAGACCGGCATCGCCATGAGCGCCGACGGCCGCTCGCTGGTCACCTCGGTCGGGATGAGCGAGAGCGGCGTGTGGATACACGAGGCGACGGGCGACCGGCTGCTCCTGTCGGAAGGCTATGCGTCGCGCCTCATGTTCTCGCGTGACGGCAGGCAACTCTACTACCTGCTCCGGCGCACGTCTCCGACGCCGGCCAGCGAACTCTGGGTCAGCGACCTCGGTTCCGGCGCGCGGGAGCCCCTCGTTCAGGGCTTCCTCATCACTGCCTACGACGTGTCGCCGGACGGCACGCAGGTGGTCTTCGCGGCGCGGCGCCCGGCCGACGGGCGATCCGGACTCTGGCTCGCCCCGAGCGATCACCGCTCGGCGCCGCGGATGCTGTCCTCCTCAGGCGAAGACACGCCGTGGTTCGGCCCGCAGGGAGACATCCTGTTCAGAATGTCGGACGGCCATGCCAACTATCTGTTCACGATGAAGACCGACGGCTCGGGGCGAAAGAAGCTCATCTCCGGCTCGATCATGAGCCTGAGGGGCATGTCGCCGGATCGTGAGTGGCTGGTGACCATGATTCCGGTCGACGAGGTCTCGAAGAACGCGGAAGTCGTGGCGGTCCCGGTGCGTGGCGGGGCGATGCGGCGGATTCTGTCCGGCGATCTGCACGGCCAGTTGGACGCCCGACGGACGCTTCTTCTACGTCGGGACCATCCACGACGACAACCGCGGCGCGGCCCTGGCGATTCCGGTGCCGAACAAGGCGTCGCTGCCCTGGCTGCCTCCCGGGGGTATCGAATCCGTGGACGATGCCGCCCGTGTGCCCGGCAGCCGCATCGTGGACCTGTCGGCCGGTCAGGAAGTCGCGCCCGGGCCCTCGGACGACGCCTTCGTGTACACGCGGACCGTCGCGCACCGGAATCTGTTCCGCATTCAACTGCCCTGAGCATCCGGCGGGCGCGCGCTCGAACGAGGTGAAGATGCGAGGAGCGATGGCACGTCACGTCGGGCGCCTGGCTGCAGTCTCGGCAGCCGTGGCGGCGCTGGCGCTCGCCGATGCTCCCGCGGGGCCGACGGTGACCGTGACGGGCGGCCGGATCCAGGGTGTCGTCGAGGACGGCGTAGCCGTCTATCGCGGCATCCCGTTCGCGGCGCCTCCTGTCGGACCGCGCCGCTGGAAGCCGCCCCAGCACGTCATCCCGTGGAACGGCGTGAAGCCGGCGATGGCATTCGGGCCCGCCTGCCTGCAGGGCGGCCGGACGCCTGCGAACGACCAGGTCCAGAGCGAAGACTGCCTGACGCTGAACGTCTGGACGCCGGCGGCGTCGCCGGCCGATCGGCTGCCGGTGATGGTCTGGATCCACGGCGGCGCCTTCACGCAGGGGTCGGCCCGCGCTCCGCTGTACTCCGGTGCGAGCTTTGCCGGGCAGGGCGTCGTGTTCGTGTCGATTCAGTACCGCCTGGGGCGCTTCGGGTTCTTCGCACACCCGGCGATCTCGGCGGAAGACCCGAACCTGCTGCGGGGCAACTACGGAATCATGGACCAGGTGGCCGCGCTGGAGTGGGTGCGCGACAACATCCAGGTATTCGGCGGCGACGCGCGCAACGTGACGATCTTCGGGGAGTCGGCCGGCGGCATCTCGGTGAACGCCCTGATGGCGACACCGGCGGCCAACGGGCTCTTCGAAAAGGCGATCTCGGAGTCCGGCTTCGGACACACGGTGGGAATCACCCTGGAGACGGCGGAAGCGCGCGGCGCCGCGTTCGCCCGGGCCCACGGAATCACCGGCACCGGGCTGGCCGCCGCCGCGGCGCTTCGCGCGCTGCCGGCCGACGCCGTGCTGACGCCGCCAGCCCCGGCGAGCGGTGGCGGCGGTGACGCCGCCGCGCTGCCGTATCCCATCGTCGACGGAAGGCTGCTGCTGGATCAGATCGCGCGCACGTTCGCGCACGGGGACCAGGCGAACGTGCCGTACCTCGCCGGTGGGAACAGCGACGAGGCCAGTCTGTTCCCCCAGGCGCGGAATCGCCCGCAGGCGGTGTTCGATCGCACCGGCGACGCGGCGCGTGCGCGGGCCCTGTACGTGACGGGAAACCGCGACGAGGGGCTCGCCGCGCTGGACCTCGTGACGGACATGCAGGTCACCGAACCGGTGCGCTACCTCGGGCGGCTGATGGCCCGGATCGGCCAGCGTGCGTACGGCTACTACTTCTCGTATCTGCCGCCGGACCGGCGCGCCGGTGCGCCCGGTGTGCCGCACGGCGGCGAGCTGCGGTACGTGTTCGGGAGGCTGCGGCCGGCCGACCCGCCGGAGGCGAAGACGATCTCGCGCGACATCAGCGCGGCGTGGGTCGCGTTCGCCAGGACCGGCTCTCCGACCATTCCCGGCGGTCCCGACTGGGAGCCCATCGGTGTCTCGAACTACGCGTTCATGGAGTTCGGCACCGACGGGCCCCAGCTCAGACCTGCATTCGAGGAAGACAAGCTCGACTTCGTCTCGGCGGTGATGAACGAGCCGTGAGCCTGCGCGCCGCGCGCGCCGTCGCGATCAGCCGACGCGCACGTATCCCCGCAGCTGCAGATTCACGAGCGTCGTCATCGCCCAGAGATCCACCTGGACGTCCGGATTGACGTCCTTGGGATCGATCTTCTGGGCGAGCAGACCCTGACCGCACACGTGGATCTCGACGCCCGCCTGCCTGAGGGCGTGGAGCAGCGCCACGTTGGGATTGTCGTGGTGGTAGCGCGCCTTGTAGGCGTCGTTGGTCATCACGATGCCGATGCCCGGCGTGCGCTGGTGGAACATGACGACGATGTGTCGGTGCTCCGGCGGCACGCCGTACTTCCCCAGCGTGTTGACGTAGGTCGCGATCGTCGGGAGCATCGGGTTGATGTCGGCCGGATCCTTGGGATCCTGGCCGTCCGCGAAGATCACCTTGTAGTCCGTCTTCGGATCCGGCAGCTCGTGCGCGCCGGGCAGATCCCGGGCCGCCCTGTACCCGGGCACCAGCAGCGGCGCTGGAGAGTCCGCGGCGGCCGGTCCGAACGATCCCGACGCGAGAACCAGGACGGTCGTCAATCCGATGACTGCTGTCTTCATGGAGCCTCCTGCAAGCGGGTGCGGTCGGAACACTACTGCAGCGCCTGCGCCTTTGCAATCGGTGTCACTCGCCGCCCGCGAGGCGGATCGCCCCCTCGATGAGGGCTCGGCCGCGGTCGAGCACGGCCGCGCGCCACGCCGCGTCTCCCGGCGAGAAGATCGGGACGAGCTCGCCCGTGCCCGTCGCCTTGTTCCCGCCACCGCGATGGTGAAAACGCCAGTTCTCGAGGCGAAGCGCCCGGAAGACCGGTAGGGGCGAGTAGGTGCCGAACTCCTGGACGACGAAGAGCACCTGCGCGCCGGGCAGCGCCTGGCGGACGATGGCGTCGAAGGTGCCCCTGGCGCGATAGCCCGACGGCCGGCGCGGATCCGGCGATACGATCCGCCCGCAGGCGCCGCTCAGTGCGCCGAATGCCGGTGAGTCGGGCGGGTCGTTGACGAACAGCGTGTCGCGGGCGAAGGGGCCGAGGCCCGTGTGCACATCGATTCCGACGAGACGCCGGACGCCCGGCAGCCGGGAGCAAAGGAGCTCGCGCAGCAGACGCGGCTCCTCCTCGAGCGACGAGCCTCCGAAGAACAACCCCTTCGGGTTCGCGTACTGACCGCCCGCGATCGCCTGGCGCAGGGCGGGCAGGCCGTGGCGGCAGGCGAGCCAGGCCGCCCGGACGTGGAACCAGGCGTCGGGCGCGGCGCCAGACGGGTTGACGAAGTCGTTCAGCGCGGCATATCCCTCGGGGGCACCCGCGTACGGATCGCCGGGTCCCAGGCAGTTGCGATTGAGGTCCACGTTGCGCGCATTCACGCGGCGGCCCCAGGCCATGCCGTACGGGTCGACCACGTGGACGATCACGGCGGCACAGTCCGAGGGCAGGTCGAGGCCGTCGGCGAGCCACTGCAGTTGAATGGCGGAGCCGGCGAAGGCTTCGACGCCGTGGACGCCGGAGGCGTGCAGAATCGCCCGGGCAGGATTGTCGGGTCCGAACCATCCGATCTCGATCGTCAGGACCTCGCCGTCCGGGCCGCGGGCGGCGAGGGCGAGCGATGTCAGCCGGCCGCCGGCGTCCGCGACCGCCTGGCGGAAGCGCTGCCGCGCCGTGAAATAGTCGCCGGAGAAGGGGCTGGGCATGAGTCGGCCGGCTTCGCGTGATCCTAGTGCACTTGCGGGGTGCGCCTGCAGGGCGACAGCGTAGACTGGACGGATGAGCGAGACCGCGCAGCAGTACATCGATCGAATCCTGTCGAACGTGTCGGGCGAGGACCCGTGGCAGGTGCTCGCCACCACGCCGACGCGTCTCCGGCATCTCGTTGCCGGCGGCCAGCCCGACGATCTGACCCGGAGGCCGGCACCCGACCGCTGGTCGGTGGCGGAGATCCTGGCGCATCTGGCGGACTGCGAGGTCGTCGCGGGATGGCGGTTGCGGAGCATCCTGGCGACCGACGGCGTCGCGCTGCAGCCCTTCGATCAGAACGTCTGGGCGTCGGCGTTCAGGTACGACGGCGCGCCGGTCGCCGAGTCGCTCGATCTCTTCGAGGCGAACCGCCGCGGCAACCTGCGTCTGCTGCGAGCCGTGGCCCCTGCGGCGCTCGAGCACCACGGGATGCACGCCGAGCGCGGACGCGAGAGCGTCGCGCACCTGATCCGCCTGAACGCGGGGCACGATCTGAATCATCTCCGGCAGATCGAGGCCCTGCTCGGGCGATCCTGATCGCATGCGTCCGCCGACGATCGACGACGTGTACGCGGCGCGCCGCCACGTGTACGAGGTGCTCGCCCCGACGCCGCTCCTGCAGCATCCGCTGCTGTCGGCCGAAACCGGCCTCGACGTGTACGTGAAGCACGAGAACCACAACCCGACCGGCGCGTTCAAGGTCCGCGGGGGGCTGAACCTGGTGGCCGGGCTGTCGGCCGACGAGCGCCGCGGCGTCATCACGGCGACGACCGGCAATCACGGCCAGTCCCTCGCGTTCGCCTGCCGCCGTGCGCGGGTACCCTGCACGATCGTCGTGCCGGTGGGCAACAATCCGGAGAAGAACGCCGCGATGCGGGCGTTCGGCGCCGACGTGATGGAATTCGGGCGCGACTTCGACGCGGCGCGCGAGCGCGTCGAGGATCTCCAGCGGGCGCGGGGGCTGCGCTACGTGCACTCGGCCAACGAGCCGGCGCTCGTCGCCGGCGTGGCGACCTATGCCCTGGAGATCTTCGACGCGCTGCCGGACGCGGACGTCGTCCTGGTGCCGATCGGCGGCGGCAGCGGCGCGAGCGGCTGCGCGATCGTCCGCAGCGCCCTGGGACGCCGGGCGCACGTGATCGGCGTCCAGGCCGAGCGCGCCGACGCCTTCGCGAGGTCCTGGCGGACCGGTGCTCGCGTGGTCGGCGACTCGGCGGCGACCTTCGCCGAGGGCATGGCCACGCGCGTAACCTTCGATCTGCCGTTCGGCATTCTGTCGGCGGAGCTCGACGACGTGGTCACGCTCTCGGAGGAGGAGCTGGCGGAGGGCGTCCGACTGGCCCTGCGCACGACCCACAACCTCGCGGAGGGAGCGGGCGCGGCGTCGCTGGCGGCGGCGATGAAACGGCGCGGCGCGCTGCACGGCCGGAAGGTCGTCTGCGTGATGAGCGGCGGGAACATCGACCGGGCGACCCTGCAGGGGATTCTGGCCGGCGCGTCCACCTGACCGTGCTATCCTCGTTCGATTATCGTCGCCGGGGTGGAGAGTGAACGGATGGAAAAGTGGAGGACTCGCATGAAACGCATTGCCCTCGTTGTGCTCGCCGTGATGGCCGTGTCGTCCAGCGCATTCGCGCAGATGCCGATGAACGACAACGACACCGTCCTGTCGGCGCTGCCGGCCCGTCTCCGGGCGGACGCGAGCGTCGTCAAGTGGAAGCCGGACCACACCTATGAAGTCGTGAAGAAGGGCACCAATAACCTGGTGTGCTACGACCGGTCGGGCTTCCCGCTGCAGCAGCCGTTCTCGATCGAGTGCACCAGCATGGCGAACCTCGATCGCGTCGCGCAGAACATGAAGGCCGAAGCGACCGGCGACAAGGCCAAGAGCGAAGCGATGCTCAAGGAAGAAGAAGCCAGCGGGACGCGCGTGAAGCCCGAGTTCGGGTCCGTGTGGTACCACTTCCAGGGCCCCGACAAGGAGCATGCGCGCCTGCACACCACGATCGCCGTGCCGGATGCGACCACCAAGACGATGGGACTGCCCGAAAACGGCAAGCAGGGCGGCGTCTGGATCATGAACGCGGGCACGTCCACGGCCCACCTCATGATTCCCGGCGAGTAGCGGACGTTCGAGGGCGGCGCCCCGCGCCGCCCTCCCCGCCTTCACGCCCATGCCCGCTTCCACGACCCGCCTGCTGCCGCTCCTCGCGGCGCTCCTGTCCCTCTCGGCGGCGCAGGGCCGCCAGACGTTCACGGGCACGATCACCGACAGCGAGTGCGATCACGCCGACCATTCCCAGATGCGGATGGGGTCGACCGACGCGGAGTGCGTCGCGGCGTGCATCGACGCGCACGGCGCGACCTACGTGCTGTACGACGGACGGACCGTCTACAAGCTGAGCGATCAGCAGAAGCCGCAGGCGTTCGCCGGCCGGCGTGTCCGCGTCGACGGGACGCTCGACGCGGCGACCGGCACGATCCACGTGGACGCGATTGTCGCCGATTAGCGCCGTTCTCTGACGCGGCCGCTCGCCGCATCGCCCCGGACCTCGACCGTACGGCGACCCGCCCCGGCCGTATCGGCCCCCGCCCGTCCCTGTCTGCGAAGGTCCAGCATTGTCTCCCAAGATTTTATGGAAGTAATTCGCTTGTTGTGTACATATCTACAAGAAACTCAGCTCGCCGGGGTCGCCACGAGACATGTTCCCCTGCGCTGCCCGCTCCCGCCGGTGCGCCGCGCTCGCCAGTGCAGTCCGTCTGAACCCCGACAGCCGGCGCGGGATCGCGCTGACTGTCCAACCTCCAGGATCCCGTAGTCGAGCTCATTGTGGCCGGCGTGTCGCGCCGCCGACTTGTCGCTCAACCACCAGACCTTCGTGACTCGCAGCGCGGTGCCCGGTCTCCTGCGCGGACACCGGATCCGTCACGCCGCCTGGAACCTCGGCGAGCTGATCGGGCTTCCCGGGCTGCGCAGCCTGTTGCCGCTGGTGGCTCTCTGGGCGGGCACCGCCCTCTGGCTGGCTCGCGACTTCGGCTGATGGGACCGGATCGGCGCGGCGGCGGGGTCAGTCCCGCGGGCGTCGGGTCCCTCGCCGGGGCCTCCCTACCCGCTCCAGGACGATGATCGCGCGCGAGTCGCACCGCAGGCTGGGATCGTTGCGCCACTCGCGCAGGCGCTGCCGCAGGCTGGCGAGCACCTTGCGCTCGCCCTTTTCGAGCGTCGGTGATTCCAGCCGGTCGATGACCGCCAGCTCCAGGTCGGAGATCCCGTGACCCGGCTCGAGCGCGAGAAACGCGCGATCGCCGTACAGGGGCACCACGTTGACACCCGGCAGCTTGGCGAAGGCGTGCGCGTTGACGACGATTAGCGCCAGGCGGCGTCCGACGACCGCCAGCTCCGCATCGTCGCGTGTCGTGTCCTCGTGGGCGCGGGTCTTGTGGGTCTTCTCGAAGAGGGTGACGATGGCCCAGCCGAGATCGGCGTGCAGCTTGCGCAGGCCCTGGACGACGTCCTCGGGCAGGGTGACGGCGACGAGAACGCCCTGACGTCCGAACTTGTGGGGACGTCCGCGTTTGCCGGGCTTGCGCGGTGACGGCATCGTGAAGGCGTCCGATGGCCGGCACCGGGGCTCGATGCCGGGCGTGACCGGGGTGGATCGACTGGCGGCCCAGAGTGTACACAGGCGACCGTCTCGATCCCAGTGAAATTCTTCGATTGGGGCGAGGGATCAGGGCGCGGGTGACGCCTCGAGCAGCAGCACCGGGATGTTCACGACGTGCCGCACCTTGTCGGCGGTGGCGCCCTCGAGGATGTCCGCGAGGAAGCGATGCCCGTAGGTGGACATGGCGATTGTACGGCGACGAGGATGCGGCGGTATGGAACTCTCCAGCGCGCTCCTGGTCAGATCCCGAGGCGCTGACGCTTTAGGTAGAGGCCCTTTCGGGAGATGCCCAAAGCCCGGGCTGCCGCCTCGAGGCGTCCGCCATGGGCGGTCAGCGCGGCTTTGATCATCCGGCGCTCGATGCGCTCGAGCTCGGGAGCAAGGGGGCCCACCGGACCAATCTCCTCGTGGGCCGACCGGCCGTGCGGGCCCGCCTGGGTGATGGCCTCGGTCAGGTCCGAGGGCTGGAGGATCGCGTTCGGCTCGGCCAGCGCGACCATTCGTCGCAGCTCGTTCTGCAGCTGGCGGACGTTGCCGGGCCAGTGGTACAGGAGGAGGTGCTCGAGCGTCGCCTGCGCGACCCGCACGGAGCCCTTGCGGAACTCTTCGGCCGCGCGGGCCGTGAAGTGGCGGACCATCGCGGGAATCTCATCCCGCCGCTCGCGGAGGGGCGGGATGCGCAGGCGGACGACGTTGAGGCGGTAGAAGAGATCCTCGCGAAAGCGGCCCTCGCGCACCTCGTGTTCGAGGTCCTTGTTCGTGGCGGCGACGATGCGGACGTCGACGGCGAGGGGGGCGGCCTCGCCGATGGGCGAGACCTCGCCCGATTCGAGGAAGCGCAGCAGCTTGGGCTGCAGGTCGAGGCCCAGTTCGCCAATCTCGTCGAGGAAGAGCGTTCCGCCGGCGGCGCTGCGGACGACGCCGAGATGGTCGCGATCGGCGCCGGTGAACGAGCCGCGCCGGTGTCCGAAGAGCTGGCTCTCGACGAGGTCGCGAGGAATGGCGGCGCAGTTGAACGGCACGAACGGCCGGGTCGTGCGCGCGGAGTAGCGATGGATGGCGCGCGCGAGGACCTCCTTGCCGGTGCCGCTCTCGCCGCTGATGAGGACGGCGACGCTGGTCGTGGCGACCCGCCGCGCGAACTGGAACAGGTCGCGGAGCTGTCCGCTCGCCACGCGCCCGTCGCCGTCGTCATCGTCCTCGGCCGGCCAGAGGGCCGTGCGGTCCTCGCGCTCGGCGCGGGCCTGTTCGATCTCGCGGACGGCGGCCAGGATCAGGCCGAGGGCGTCGACGGTGGCGGCGGCCTCGAGGTCCGGGCGCGGCGTTGCGACGAGCTCGAACCGTCGATCGCCGGTGGCGCCGACGGCGAACCGCCGCTCGCGCGCACCGGCCCCGGCGACGCCCGTCTCGTCGACGACGGTCGGGTGATTGTCGGTATAGGCGAGGACGGCGGCGTGGTCGACGGCGGCGGTGTCGATGAGGACCTGGTGCATTTCTCGCGCGAGGAGCTCGGGGCGTCCGGCGGTGAGGAGCAGGCCCGCGAGGCTCTGGACGGCGGCCCTGGCGGCGCCGGTCGCGGGCGGCGGGTGGTCGAGCGGCGCAGCGGCCGGCGCCGTGGCGCATGCGGCGTCCCAGCGCCGACCGAGCTCGATCAGTCCGGGCTTGGTCCGCAGTCCCGCGTAGATGCGCCGAGCCCGCTCCATGTGTGTCCGCCCCGCGGCGATGTCGCCGGCGCCGGCGAGCGCGCAGGCCAGGACGCGCTCATAGTGGGCGTAGAGATCAAGTGGAGCCCCGGCAAGGCCTTTGCTCATGTCACAGAGGGATCCAGCCGCTTCACTGCCAACTCCGAGTTCGTGAAGAAGCTCAATTTCCATCAAAGCGGCTGACTTACTGAGGACATGATCGTCGGCCTGCTTGGCCAGTTCTTTGAGCACGTGCACACCTGAACGTGCGTCCTCGAAGCGGCCTTGACGAAGTAGAAGACTTGCCTTGGTCAGCAGTGAATGGCGATGAACATAGGTCAAGCGGTTCGCCGAAGTGCGCGACCGATCCAGTTCCTCCAAAAGCCTTTGACACGCAACGACCTCTCCCTGCGCCAGTCGAATTCTCGCCAAGTTGTCCAAGTCTGCCGCGTAGTGCTCGCCTCCGAGCGGAAGCACCTTGCGTGCGTCCTGTGCGTATTCAAGAGACCTATCGAAGTCTCCAGTTGAGTACGCAAGATTGCTCAGGTTGATCAAACACGCCCGCTGGAGCGTTGCCGAGCCGCTGGCTTGTGCCATTTGCAGCGCTCTCGTCCCATGTTTGAAGCCCGCGTCTAAGTCTGAAAGGAGAATCGCAACCGCACACTGGTCGTTCTCCAAAATTCCTGACAGCCAGACGTTCGGACTTCGCTCCAGCAAAGACGCACCGCACGTAGAATGTTGCTGTGCCAGCGAAAAGAGGCCCCTCTTGGCGGCCATCTGCGCCGCAACGGCGTGCAAGGCAGCAGATAGGATTGAGTCTCCAGCTTTCGCCACAGCATCGCGTGTCTCGGCTAGAAACGGCGAGGCTCCGTCCAAGCTACACCTGTCCGCAATGATCGGTAGCAATCTCATTCGTGACCAGCACGCGCGCTGAAAGTCACGGGCTGACGTTGCTAGCTCGATGGACCGCTGAAAGTGGCCAATCGAGGACTCCACGTTGCCTCCGACCCAGTCCAAACGACCCAGCACATATTCACAAGCGGCTTGGCTTCCTGTCGTGAGAACCCTATTCTCGAGAAGTCCCTGGGCGAGAAGCCTTGCCTGATGGTGTCTTCCGGTCTGTTCAAAAAGTTCGAGGCGGAGGATTTGGGTGTCCGGATTGTTCGTGCAAGAAGGTGCTAGCTCCAACAGCGTCTGCAGCGCCCGTTTGAACTCGCCGGTACGCACGAGCGCCTTGACGGTATCCATCCCGTTCATAGCGGCCCTCCTGGAAGCACGCGGCGACCGCCGCAGGTTTCCCGCGCCCCCGACTCAAATTGTCGTCAAATGTCTACCTGCTTTTCAATAGCTACTACTACTAGTGTCCCGTCCCTGAAGTTGTGTAAATAACAGTACGCTCTCGGTCGTACTCGGCCATTGGAGGACACGAATGGCCCGACCCAAAGCGGTGTTGGTGATCACCGAGAGCGAACGACAGGGACTGGAGTCGATGGCGCACCGATCGCGCACGGCGCCGCAGGCGGCGCGACGGGCGCGGATCGTGTTGGCGTGCGGCAGCGGCTTGGACAACACGACGGTCGCTCGGAAGCTGCATCTGGCGAAGCCCACCGTCGGGCGCTGGCGCCAGCGCTTCATCGACAAGCGGTTGGACGGACTGCTGGACGAGCCACGACCGGGCGCGCCGCGCACGATCACCGATGCGCAAGTCGAAGACATTGTGATCCGGACCTTGGAGAGTGCGCCGGTCGGCGCGACGCACTGGAGCACGCGGAGTCTCGCGAGAGCCACCGGCGTCAGTCCGATGAGTGTGCATCGGACTTGGCAGGCCTTCGGGTTGCAGCCGCATCGGACGACGACGTTCAAGCTCTCGCCGGATCCGCTGTTGGTCGACAAGATTCGTGACATCGTCGGGTTGTATCTGAACCCGCCGGCGCACGCCGCCGTGTTCTGTGTCGATGAAAAACCTCAAATCCAAGCCTTGGACCGGACGGCGCCGCTGTTGCCCTTGCGCCCGGGCCAAGCCGAGCGACGGACGCACGATTACAAGCGACACGGCACGACGTCGCTGTTCGCCGCCCTGGACGTGAAGACGGGGCTCGTGCTCGGCCAGCTCCGGCGGCGTCACCGCGCGATCGAGTTTCGCGACTTTCTGACCGCGCTCGACGACCGCGTGCCAGCCGATCTCGACGTGCACGTGATCATGGATAACTACGGCACACACAAGACCGCCTCGATCAAACGCTGGTTCGTTCGGCATCCGCGGTTCCATCCGCACTTCACGCCGACGTACGCGTCGTGGCTGAATCTCGTCGAGCGCTGGTTCGCGGCGCTCGAGACGCAGCAGCTCCGGCGTGGCGTGCACAGCAGTGTGCGTGCGCTCGAGACGGCCATTCGGACCTTCATCGAGGCTTCGAACACCGCCGGCCGGCCGTACGTGTGGAAGAAGACGGCCGATGAAATCCTGGCCAGCATCGCGCACTTCGCGGCTCGAACGAGTGCCGTCCATGATCAACAAGTTATGCTACGAACCACTGGTACGGGACACTAGCAGGATGCTGAAAAACGGCTCATGACCCGATCGACAAGTCGATTCGGTCGTACTACGATCGGCGCACCCCTCTTCCAAGGAGCGTGCGCGTGCGCGGAGACGACGAGCAGAGCGGCCACTTGTTTAGCTATCTGTCGCCGGAGCAACGCGTGCCGGCCGATCATCCGCTGCGGGCGATTCGCACCATGACGGATGAGGCCTTGCGCCGGTTGTCGCCGCGGTTTGAGGCCATGTATGCCAAGACGGGCCGGGCCTCGATCCCACCGGAGCATCTGTTGCGGGCGCTGTTGCTCCAAGTGCTCTATTCGGTGCGCAGCGAGCGGATGCTGATCGAACAGCTCGAATACAACCTGCTGTTTCGCTGGTTTGTCGGCCTGGGCATGGACGATGCGGTGTGGGTGCCCACGACGTTCACCAAGAATCGCGACCGGCTGCTTGAGGGCGACATCGCGCGAGCCTTCTTTGAGGATGTCGTGGCGCAGGCCCGTGGCCGTCGCCTGCTGTCCGCCGAGCATTTCACCGTCGACGGGACCTTGCTGGAGGCGTGGGCGGGCCAGAAGAGTTTCACGCGCAAGGATCAGCCGCGCGAACCGCCCGACGATCGCGGGAATCCGACGATCAATTTCCATGGGGAACGGCGCTCGAATCAGACGCATCAGTCGACGACCGATCCCGACAGCCGGCTGTTTAAGAAGGCGAAGGGCCACGAAGCCAAGCTGGCCTATCTCGGTGAAGTGCTGATGGAGAATCGCCACGGGCTGGTGGTCGACGCCTGCGTCGTTCTGGCGACCGGCACCGGCGAGCGCGACGCGGCCCTCGGCCTGGTCGCCGGTCTGCCGTCTCGACGCGTGACCGTCGGCGGGGACAAAGGCTACGACACGCGCGGCTTTATCGAGACCCTGCGGGACCTCGGGGCCACGCCGCACATCGCGCTCAAGAAGAGAAGCCGCACCCTGGACGGACGGACGACGCGGCACGCCGGCTACGACATCAGTCAACGCGTGCGCAAACGCATCGAAGAAGTCTTTGGCTGGATGAAGACGGTCGGCGGGCTTTGCAAGCTCCGTCATCGTGGCGGGGCCCGCGTGAACTGGCAGTTCCTCTTCGCGGCGGCGGCCTACAACATGGTTCGCATGCGCACGTTGGAGACCACCGCATGACCCGAGCGCACCGATCAGCACCGCGACGGTCGATCGACGACACGAGTCGGACCTTGAATCGAGTGCGGAAGTCGTCATGAACCTTCGAATTTCAGCATCCTGCTAGTGGACGTTACGGCTGGAGGACGCGGAGATATGCCCGAAGCTTCGTTGGCGAGCCGCGGAGATAGCCTCTGTAAGGGTGACGCCGCCAGAATCCACGGTCACCGCGGCCCATTGAAGATCGACTGAAATCACTGTGCCGTCACGCTTGACGAATGGATGTGAGTCCAGTCCGGCTTTGATCCGGTTTACGAGATCACTTGGGGCTATCGGATTCCGCGGACCTATCAGAACTCCAAGCCCTCCACCGTCGCTCCTAAAGAGAAGATCTCCCTCTTTCAATTCAATGCGCGCGTGTTGTGCGGCATGTTTGAGAACATGCTCCCGGAAGAACTGATCGCGCGGAGCGTCATCGCCTTCGCTGGCAAGAATTTCGAGCAGGACGAGTCTGGCGGTGCCCTTGTGGCGGGAATCTGATTGCACGAGGGACTCAAGTTGTCTTGTCGTCGGCAGTTCCGCCACATCGTCGCGTTTATCAGTCTCACTTTGTGTGGCGGCTTGGAACGTTTGGGCGGTCTGCCGTGCGACGGCCTCGGCAATTCTCCTGTGATCGTCTGAGAAGCCGTTTATCGCTCCCGAGTACAGCGACAAGACGCCGACTAACTGACCGCCACAAACGAGGGGAGTACTTAGACAGCTTCTCAAGCGGGGCACTGCCCGACGGGCAACTTCTCCAAGGTCCAGTGACGGATCGGAGTTGACAATGGTCTGACGGTTCGCCGCCACCCACCCACTAAGTCTCTGGCCGAGCGAGATTGTCAGACCCTTAACGACCGGCGCGGCGTCACCGATTGCGTGCTTGGCAACGAGTTCGTCAGTCGAAAGGTCGTGAACAAAAAGCACAGCTAGGGAAAAGGGGATAAGTCGCCGCAGGTGTTTTGCCACAGCTTCAGCAGCACCACCGACGCTTGGCTGCCCGACAAGATCTCGAGCCAACTCGTACAGTGTCAACATTTCGTCCGAGCTGGACGCGATGTTGTCGAGGCCGACTGTTCCTTCGGTTGAGAGGTGGCTAAGTGCGCCGAGCTCTGGCAGCGCACCTTTTGACACGGCATCCGGTGAAGGATCGGGAACAATCTGATCGTGCACTCTAGTGAACGTGTCTACGATCAGCGGGTCGTACATTGTCCCTCGTCGTTCAAGAAGAATTGCGAGGGCATCTTCCGTGGATAGGCGTGGGCGGTAAGGCCTGTCAGATGTTAGCGCATCAAAGCAGTCCACGACGGCAAGGATCCGCGCGCCCATAGGAATGTCGGTTCCTCTCAGGCCATCTGGGTAGCCGCTTCCGTTCCAGTTCTCGTGATGGTGTCTGACGATCGGTACCACCGGGTAAGGAAAGTCGATAGCCGACAGAATGTCAGCGCCGACAGCAGCATGCAACTTCATCTTCTCGAATTCCGCGCTTGTCAGTTTGCCTGGCTTATTCAAAATGTATTCGGGAACGGCCAGTTTGCCCATATCGTGCAGGAGGGCCGCGGCTTCGATCGCTTTGATGAGCCGTTCGTCTGAGACGCCCAGTCGACGAGCAAGGCGGACTGCGCAGATCTGCACACGCCGAATGTGGCCGTGCGTGATCTGATCTTTGGCGTCGATCGCCATCGCTAGCGTTTCGATAGTGGAAAGATACAGCGTGTTGAGTTGCTCCACGTGTCGACTCGCATCCTCGACGCGCGCCATGGCGGTCTTGAAGGTGAAGTACAAGACCAAGAGGAGTGGAACGATGACGCCAAGATATCCGAGGTTGATTGAGCGATTGTAGACAACGATGAGAACCGCAACCGACGCCCCGCAGAAGTAGTTCAGCGAAAGCCACAAGAGGCTGTCAAGCCAGACTCTAACTGCGCTTACACGTTTTTCAAGCGCAATGACAAAAGCGATGAGCCAACTGTTCAGGCCGAAGTAGGCAATCGCAAAGACCACCAAGGCTGGCAGGATTCGGTCGAGCGTCGCCGCCTCTTGCACAAGCGGCTTGATGCCTGCGAGATAGAAAAAGAGTTCGGAGGAGCACCAGGCGGACACTGCTGGCGCTGACATGTTGAAGAGAACGCGGAGCGGTTCCCGATGTCGCTTTGCTATCCAGAAGGATATGACCAGCCCATCGAGGGCGACGATGAGCGTGCCCGCGGCGGACCCGTACAATAGGACCGCCGTGAAAACGAACGTCTCCGAAATGGAAATAGAGGCGTGCGACGAGGGAAGCTTAACGTTCGCTGAACCGCTGATCAGGGTCAGCGCTGCCAACAGAAACCACTCGTAGCCAAGCGGCTCCTGGTAGATCCGGTGAATGGACACACCAATCACCAAGAACCCGCCCGCGATTACCAAAAACAAGTAGACGCGACCCAGTCGCGAGAATCCAGGGGCTGGAGCCATGCGCTCCGATCTATCGGCCGTCTAGTCCCAAACGATGATGGCTTTCATTCGTCTTCCTCCTGATCGTGCTGCGTAAATCACTGGGTTGGAAAGGGTTACGGATTCACTGGGCGCCTCCTGCGCCCGCTGAACTTCCCCACACGATGGAGTTCGACGCTGACGCGCCCCACACGATGGACTCGGGCGATACGGATGTGAGGGACGCCCCCCAGACGATTGAGTTTCCCCACACAATCGAGTCCTTTGCCCAATTGCCCCACACTATGGAGTCCTTGGCCCAACTCCCCCAGACGATCGAACTGCCCCAGACGATAGAGTCCTTCGCCCAGCTGCCCCAGACTATGGAGTCCTTGGCCCAGCTTCCCCAGACGATCGAGTTACCCCAAACGATCGAATCGTTAGCTCGGCTTCCCCAGACGATGGAGTCCTTCGCCCAGCTCCCCCACACGATTGAGTCCTTCGACCAGGAGCCCCAGACGATCGAGCCCGACGAGACGAGGCCAGTGCCGATGGAGCTAGTGCCACCAGACCGTGACAGGCTTGGACCACCCGGCTGGCGACCGACGCCGAATATGCCTTCGATTGTGACGGCCGCCTTGAGCACGTTCATGCTCCCGGCGCCGGCGCCGGCCATGCCCACGTCCGCCATGAACGCGCTCGACGCCTGCAGCACGCCCTTCACATCCCGCGGCGACAGCGATCCCCGCTCGTCCAGCAGGAGCGCCGCGGCCCCGCTCGCCACCGCCGCGGCCATGCTCGTTCCCGACAGCTGGATGTAGCCGTCCGTCGGCCCGCCCGCCACGTGCCGCTCCGGCAGGAGCGACTGCAAATACGACCCGTTCGCTTCCAGCGAGACGATGTGACTGCCCGGCGCCGCCAGATCCGGCTTCATCAGCCCGTCGAACAACGTCGGGCCCCGCGAGCTGTACGACGCCAGCGTGTCGTCGCTCCGCTCCGCCGTTCCGTGCGTGTCAATCGCCCCCACCGTGATCGCGTACGGGCTGTCGCCCGGCGAGGTGATGCTGCCCATGACCGTCTTGCCGTCGCTCGTCTGCCCGTAGTTCCCGGCCGCCGCGACGACCGTGATCCCGGCCATCACCGCCCGCTGCACCGCTTCACACATGGGATCGTCCGCCGCCGGCGCCGTCGCCGGAGCGCCGAGCGACAAGTTGATGATCCGGATGTTGAACTGACGGCGGTGCGCGATGGCCCAGTCGATCGCTTCCACCACGTTGCTCGCCGACCCGCTGCCGGTCGAGTCGAGCACCTTGAGATTGATGAGCGACACGCCGTACGCGATGCCCTGCAGCGTGCTCGTGTCGGGCGTCTGCCCGGCCCGCATGGCGATGATCCCCGCCACGTGCGTGCCGTGCCCGAACCCGTCCATCGCCGAGCCGCTGCCCGTGAAGTCGACGCTGACCACCACCTTGCCGCGCAGGGCCGGGTGATTCAGATCCATCCCCGAGTCGATGACCGCCACCCCCACGCCCTTGCCCGACAGCGGAGGCAGCGCGCCGGCGCCGGCCCACAGCTGATCCGCGCCGATGCTCGCCGCCGTCACGTCCTCCACCTGGCCGTGGATCGTCGCGTCCTCCGACAGGTGATCCACGAGGTCGTCGGACTGGATGGCCGCCAGCTGGCCGGCGTTCACCTGGAACACGCCGCCGCTCGTCAGCCGCTTGTGGACGGTCAGGTTGTAGCGCTGGGCGATCGCGTCGATCGTCGCCTGGCTGCCGTCGACGATGACGTCGATCTGCTGCGAACCCGCCTCGAGCTTGTGCTGCAGCACCGAGCTCAGGCGGGCGTGGTGCTGGGCGAGGGCCGGCCGCGCGGCCAGCAGCATCAGCGTGGCAGCCGCCACTGCCGTCGCCCGTCTTGCCGTCGCCCGAACCGTCGCCGAAAGGGGAGAGGTCACGTGGGTGTCTCCGTGGGTGGAAGAGGTCAGCCGCGACAGGCCGCGCGGCCGCGTGTCTCGAGGACCGAGGCGATGAGCACTCGCTGCGATCCACCGATCGTCCGGATGGTCTGCAGCCGGCCGTCCCGGATCCGGTTGTAGATGGTCCGCCGGGAGACGCCCAGCAGCTCCGCCGCGTGGTCCAGCGACACGCTGCGGCCAATCTGCGGTTCGAGGTTGTCAGCGTCCTGAATGGGCACCATGCCGAAAGCTCCTCAGTCCGGTCCCGATGGCGTAGTGATATGGCAGGGACGATGCCCGCCGCACCCGATTGAGGTCCAGCAAGGTCGATGCTCGTTAAGTTGCTGATGGAGTTGATGTTGTCGTCTGCTCTGACGCCCAGCCAGACAGGCGCCTGACCTCGAAGCTGGCCAAGAATCTGTCTGAGACGGTCGGCAGACACGTGCCAGGGCGTGCAAATTGCACGGAATCTGTGAGCGCTGCAGCGCTTTTCACGACAATTCAGGTGGCCAGTTTTTTGGCCATGCGGCCAGAATTCGGCCTGACTTGGACGCCCTCTGGCATCCGCCGGCGCGCTCGGACTGCCGGAAGGACGGCCGCCCGGCACGCTGCACTACAATCGACCGCATGAAACTCACCGGGGTCTTCGCGCCGGTTCCGACGCCTTTCGATCACAATGACGCGCTCGACGGGGGGCGCCTCCGCGCCGCGCTCGAACACTGGATGAAGAGCCCGCTCGCGGGCGTCGTCGTGCTGGGATCGAATGGCGAAGCGGTCATGCTGGACGAGGACGAATCGGAGCGGACGATCGGCGTCGCCCGCGACGCGGTTCCCCGCGATCGGACGCTGATCGTCGGCACCGGCCGCGAGTCGACTCGCGCCGCGATCCGGGCGTCCAAGCGGGCAGCCCAGCTCGGCGCGGACGCCGTCCTCGTGCGGACGCCGGGCTTCTACAAGGTGCAGATGACCACGCCGTCCCTGGTGACGCACTACGCGGCCGTGGCCGAGGAGTCGCCGGTCCCGGTGCTGCTGTACAACTTCACGGCGGTCACCGGGGTGAACCTGGCTCCGGCGGCGGTCGAAAAGCTGTCCCAGCACCCCAACATCGTCGGCATCAAGGAATCCGGCGGCGACATCGGTCAGATCGCGGAGTTCGTCGCCGGCACGCCGAAGGACTTCCGCGTGTTCGCCGGGTCCGCCCTCACGTTCTACGCCGCGCTGTCGGTGGGCGCGGCGGGAGGCATCCTGGCGCTGGCGGGGGTGCTGCCTGAGGCCTGCGTGCGCGTGTACGATCTGGTTCAGGCGGGGCAGCACGAGGAGGCGCGCCTCCTGCAGCACCGTCTGGTGCCGATCGCCAGGCTGCTCAGCAGCACGTACGGCGTCCCGGGTCTCAAAGCCGCGCTGCACGTCGTTGGCGTGGACGTCGGGGATCCGCGTCCGCCGCTGATGCCGCTGTCCGACACCGCCGTCCTCACCATCAAAGATGCGCTCGCCCAGTTCGAAGGAGTCCCCGCATGAGCCTGCTACCCGACATCAACCGCATCCTTCTCGGCCCGGGGCCGAGCCCGACCGAACCGCGTGTCATGCGCGCCATGGCCTCGCCGACGCTCAGCCACCTCGACCCGCTGATGATCAGGCTGCTCGACGACGTGCGCGCGCGGCTGGTCAGGCTGTTCCGGGCCCCCGGAGACTCGTTCGCGTTCACGGTCTCCGGGACGGGGACGTCGGGGATGGAGTGCGCGGTGGCCAATCTGGTCCAGCGCGGCACGAACGTCCTGGTGGTCGTCAACGGCTACTTCGGGAATCGGCTCGCGCAGATGTGCGAGCGCTACGGCGCCACCGTCCATCGCCTCCAGGTCGAGTGGGGCAAGGCGTGCGACCCGACCGCGCTGGAGCGGGCGCTGGACGCAGGCCCGACCGACGTCGTGGCGATGGTCCACGGCGAGACGTCGACCGGCGTCGTGAATCCGGTGAAGGAGATGGCCGAGGTGGTCCGCTCGCACGACGCCCTCAGCATCGTCGACGCCGTGACGACGTTCGGCGCCGTCCCGCTCGACGTCGCGGCGTGGGGGCTCGACGTCGTCTATTCGTGCTCGCAGAAGGGTCTCGGCGCGCCGTCGGGTCTGGCGCCGATCGTGTTCACCCCGCGGGCGCTCGAGAAGAAGGTGAAGTGCCGCAGCTTCTACCTCGACGTCTCGCTGCTCGAAGAGTTCTGGGTGCAGCGCAAGTACCACCACACGATGTCGTCCACGATGGTGTATGCGATCTCCGAGGCGCTGGCGGTCGTCGAGGAAGAAGGTCTCGAAGCCCGGTGGAACCGGCATCACGCCAATCACAAGGCGTTCGTCGGGGGTCTCGCGAACCTCGACCTCACGCTGCTGCCGGACGAGGCCGATCGGCTCTGGTCGCTGAATACCGTCCGGGTGCCCGACGGCGTGGACGAGGCAGGCGTGCGCGAGTACCTCCTGGAGCAGTACAGCATCGAGATTGGCGCCGGGCTCGGACCGCTGGCCGGACAGATCTGGCGCGTCGGTCTCATGGGTGCCGGATCGGAAGCGCGGCTCGTCGTCCTGCTGCTGGGCGCGCTCGAGCGGGCCCTGACCGCGCAGGGCCGGACCGTTGCCAAGGCAGGGCGCGCGAGCTGATGACGGGGCGGGCTCCGGCGATCGCGGCCCTGGCCGCGCTCGTGGCCGGGTGCGCGGTCAACCCGGCCACCGGCGAGCGCCAGTTCTCGCTGATGAGCGAGGCGCAGGAGATCCAGATCGGCCGGCAGCAGGACGTCGACGTCCGCAAGGACATGGGCGTCTACGATGACCCGGGCCTCCAGCAGTACATCTCCGGCGTGGGGCTCGCGCTCGCGCAGGTGAGCGAGCGGCCGGATCTGCCCTGGCACTTCACGGTCGTCGACTCGCCGGCCGTCAACGCCTTCGCGCTCCCGGGCGGGTACATCTACATCACCCGCGGCATCCTGCCGTACCTGGGCAGCGAGGCCCAGCTCGCCGGCGTGCTCGGCCACGAGATCGGCCACGTCACGGCGCGCCATGCCGCGACGCAGTACTCGCGGCAGGTCGGCGCCGGCCTGGGCCTCGTCGTGGGCAGCCTCTTCGTACCCGAGGCGCGGCCGTTCGCGGATCTCGGACAGGCCGGCCTCGGCGTCCTGTTCCTCAAGTACGGCCGCGACGACGAGCTGCAGGCGGACGGGCTCGGCGTGCGCTACGCCGCACGAGCCGGCTGGGACCCCGAAGGCGTGCCCGCGATGCTCACGACGCTCGGACGCATCGAGAACGTGTCGGACAGCCGGGGCGTGCCGAACTGGCTCCAGACGCATCCCCCGGCGCCCGACCGGGTCGAGCGCGTCGACGCTGCCGTTTCGCAGGCGGAAGCGGGGCGGACGTCGTTCGCGACCAATCGCGACGCCTTCCTGAGCCACCTCGATGGCTTGATGTACGGCGACAATCCCGCCCAGGGCCTCGTCCGCGCCTCGCAGTTCCTCCATCCCGGCCTGGGCTTCGCGATCGACTTCCCGCAGGGGTGGGACGTGACGAATCGGCCGACCGAGGTCGTGGCGCAGCAGCCCGGCGCCAGGGCGCTGATGCTGCTGCAGACGATCGACGGGGCGGGCGGACGTCCCCCTCGCGCCGTGGCCGACACCACGATGCGAAACGCGGGCTTCCGCGCCGTGAGCGGATCGGGCGAGACGATTCACGGCCTGAACGCCTTCGTCGGCCTCTACACCGGCTCGATGTCCGACGTGGGGGCGGTGTCGATGCGCGCCGCCCACATCGCGCACGAGGGCGCGATGTACGTCGTGGCAGGCATCGCGCCGTCGAGCGCCTTCGACGGCGTGTCTGCCGCGTTCACCACGGCCATCCAGTCGTTCCGCCCCCTCAGCCGGGCCGAGGCGGAGAGCATTCACGCCAGCCGCGTGGACTTCTACACGGTCCGCGCCGGCGACGGCTGGACGTCGATCGCCGAGCGCGAGGGTCAAGGCGCCGCGAAGGCGACGACGCTCGCGATCATGAACGGCCACGACGTGAACGACCAGCCGCGTGTCGGGGAGCGTCTGAAGATCGTCGTGCCGGGGTAGCGTCGCGCGTGGTCGGCGGGAGCGCCGGCGGACCTGTGAGCCCGGGGAGAGGGACGTCCGGGCGCGCGCGTCGACGTCCGTTCGCGCCGGGGCCGGGACTCCGGCGCAAGGGGGAATGAGTGCGCCGCATTTGGCGCTCGCTGCTCGGGGCCGCTGCCGTCGGCTTCGGGTGTCTGCTGTACGTCTACCTCGGGCTGCCGGACGTCCGCCCCCTTCGGACGACGAACCCACGGACGACGGCGTTCATGGAGCTCCGCGCCCGCGAAGCGGCGGCCCAGGGCCGTCACCTTCGTCACGATCAGATCTGGGTTCCCTACAATCAGATCGCGGACAACCTGAAGCGCGCCGTGGTCGTCGCCGAGGACGACGCGTTCTGGCAGCACGACGGACTCGACTGGGTGCAGATCCGCGAGTCGATTGCGCTCAACTGGCGGCGCGGCGAGGTGCTGCGGGGCGCGAGCACCATCACGCAGCAGCTGGCGAAGAACCTGTACCTTTCGCCGTCGCGCAACCCGTTGCGCAAGCTCGAGGAGGTGCTCATCACGCGCCGCCTCGAGGCCGAGCTGCCCAAGCGGCGCATCTTCGAGATCTACCTGAACGTCATCGAATGGGGCGACGGCATCTGGGGGGCCGAGGCGGCGGCGCGCACCTACTTCGGCGTGCCGGCCTCGGCGCTCGACCGCGAGCAGGCGGCGATGCTGGCGGCGGCGATCATCAACCCGAGGGTGCTGAATCCGGCGAAGCCGTCGCGCGGGCTCGTGCGACGCCAGCGGATCATCCTCTCGCGCATGGGGGCGGCCGGCGAGTAGCGCCGTCGCGGCTTCAGTTGGCCTCCACGCGGCGGGCCCCGACGAACCGGCGCGACCAGTAGGACGAGTCGAGGTGCTCCACGCGCACGACGCCGGTCGAGCTCGGCGCGTGGACGAACTCGCCGTCGCCGATTGCAATCGCCACGTGCGAGGCGCCGGGTGCGTCGGTCGTGAAGAAGAGGAGATCCCCGGGGCGGACGTTCCGGATCTTGACGGGAGCGCCCACCTTGAACTGTTCCGTCACGTTGCGCGGGAGAACGATGCCGTACTGGCCGAAGATGTACTGCGTGAACCCGCTGCAGTCGAATCCGGTTGCGGGATCCGAACCGCCGAACGTGTAGGGCGTGCCCCGGTAGCCGAGCGCCAGGCCGACCAGGGAGTACCTGGTCGAACGTGTTCGGCGGATGCGGCGGCACCGGCGCGACCTCCGGGGCGCCGGCCGGTGCCGTTCCTCCCGGCACGGGGAACGGTCGCGGGACGGGAACCGTGCCCGCGGAGGTCGGGGCCGACGCGCACCCCGCCGCCAGGACGGTCAGGCCGCAGACCGCGGCTGCCGCTCTCACCCCGCGCGCGAGCCGGGCAATCATGGGCACCTCCGATGCTATCGGTTGGACGCCGCCGGCGCCACAGATGGCGGCTAACCGGCCGTTTTCAAACCATTTACGGCGTCATCAACTTGACACTCCCGCGAGGCGTCGGGCATGATTCAAACGACCGGCCATGGAACAGACGCTGCTCCTCAACGCGTCGTACGAGCCCCTCAAGATCGTCAACTGGCAGAAGGCGATCACGCTGCTCTGTCAGGGCAAGGTCGAGGTGATCTCCGTCTACGACCGCGAGATCCGCGCCGTCTCCATCAGCTTCAAGCTGCCGTCGGTCATCCGCCTCCTGCGCTACATCAAGATCAAGCGCCGGTTCGACTACGTGCCGTTCTCGCGCGCCAATATCTACGCGCGCGACGATCACCGGTGTCAGGTACTGCGGCGACGCCTATCCCACGAGCGAGCTCACCTTCGATCATGTGGTGCCGGTCGCCCAGGGCGGCCGGAAAGACTGGGAGAACATCGTCACCTGCTGCGTGACCTGCAACCGGCGCAAGGGGGGACGGACGCCGGAGGAAGCCGGCATGCACCTGTCGCGCCTGCCCAAGCGCCCCGAGTCGGCACCCGCGATCCGGATTACCGTCGGCCTGCGGAACGCTCCCGAGAGCTGGCGTGATTACCTGTACTGGAACCTCGAACTGGACGACACCTAGCGGTGCTCCATCAAAACAGATAGCGGCGCAGCCGGGCGATCTGCTGTCGCTCGATACCTTTTATGTCGGGAAGCTCAAAGGCGTCGGCAAGGTGTGGCAAATCACGGGGTGTGATGCCGCGTCGTCGTTCGGGTGGGCGCGCCTGATCTTCGGCGAGGTCACGGCGCGGGCAGTCCTGGCCTTCCTGCGCGAGGTCGTGCGACCGACCTATCGCCACGCCGGCTGGCGGTTGCAGCGGGTGCTCACGGACAACGGCAAAGAATTCAAGGGCGCCTTTGCCGCCGGCTGCGCGCGTCTCGGCATTCGCGTGACGCGCACGAAGCCGCGCCACGCCTGGACCAACGGCTTCGTCGAACGGCTGCAGAAGACGATCTTGCACGAGCACTGGCGCATCGCGTTTCGTCGGCAGTACTTCACCAGCCGGCGGACCCTGCACGGCTCGCTCGACCGCTTCCTGCAGTTCTACAACTACGAGCGGACCCATCGTGGGTATCGGCTCCGTGGTCGCACGCCGGCCACCGTCTTTCATGGAGCGGTGGCCGCATGAACGCGTGGATGGAAGTGTCAACACCTTTGCGAAACTGGACAACCTAGCGCCTGACAATGCCCGCTCGCGTTGCTGCCATCCTGCCTTCGTGGGCCATCGAGGGCGGACGCGTCACCATCGACGGCTCGGATTTCCCGATCGACCAATCGTCGCTGCCGGGCGTTCGCATGGGCGAGTCGCACGCGCGCGTCGTCTACGCCTCGCCGTCACGCATCGGCGCCCTCGTGCCGCCCGGCGTGGAGGGGCGCGTGCCGGTCCGCATCGACGGACTGATCGGCGAGACCGCTTTCGTCGACGTGGCGGTCCCCCTGGCGACGGGACTGCACCAGGTCGACAACCCCGTCTTCGATGCCGACGGGAACCTCTACGTCACCTTCAGCGGGCGCCGCGGACAGGAATCGCCCGTCTCGATCTTCCGGGTGCGTCCCGACGGCACGCGCGAGCCCTTCGCCTCCGGCATCGTCAACGCGACCTCGATGGCGATCGGGCCGGACGGCGCGCTGTACGTGTCCAGCCGGTTCGAAGGGACCGTCTACCGCGTCTCCGCGGGCGGGCAGCCGTCGCCGTATGCGACGGACCTCGGCGTCGCGTGCGGGCTGGCCTTCGCGCCGGACGGGACGCTCTTCGTCGGCGATCGATCCGGCACGATCTTCAAGGTCAGGCCGGACGGGACCGCCACGCGGCTCGCGGAGCTGCCGGGCAGCGTGGCGGCGTTCCATCTCGCGCTCGCCCCTGACGGCGCGCTCTGCGTCACCGCACCGACCCTGGCGTCCGCGGACGTCGTGTACGCGATCGGTGCGGACGGCGACGTCACGGTCCGGGCTGCCGGTTTCGGACGGCCGCAGGGGATCGCCTTCGGGCCCTCCGGGCAGCTGTTCGTCGTCGAGGCGCTGGCGGGCGCCAGCGGGCTGTACCGCGTGGCCGAGGGAGGCACGCCGGAGCTCGTGCTTGCCGGCCCCGGCCTCGTCGGCGTGGCGTTCGGGCCGCACCAGCTCGTCGTCTGCACCAACGAGACGGCCTACCGGCTCATGCTGCGCGAGCCGGTCGCTACGCGACGCGGTTGAGGCCGCTGCGCCGGAAGCCGTACAGGACGTAGATCGTCAGCCCGACGACCAGCCACACCGCGAACCGGATCCACGTGATCAGCGGAAGCCCCAGCATCAGGTAGGCGCAGGACACGATCCCCAGGACGGGCACGAGCGGGACGAACGGCGTCCGGAACGCGCGCGGCCGGTCGGGGTCCTTCTTCCGCAGGACGATGATCCCCAGGCACACGAGGATGAAGGCCGACAGCGTGCCGATGTTGGTCAAGTCGACCATCTCGTCGATGCTCGTGAACATCGCGCAGACGCCCACCGCGGCGCCCGTGAGGATCGTGGTCACGTGCGGCGTCCGGAACCGCGGGTGCACCTTGGCGAAGCTGGGCGGCAGGAGGCCGTCGCGCGCCATGGAGAAGAAGATGCGCGGCTGGCCGAGCTGGAACACCAGGAGCACGGCCGTGTGCGCGACGACGGATCCGAAGGCGACCAGGCCGACGAAGAAGCCGCCCCACCGCTCGATGTTCGCGTACTGCAGCGCCAGCGTCAGCGGCTCGGCCTGCTCGGTCGCCAGACGCTGCACCAGGGCGCGGTAGGGAATGATGCCCGTGAAGACGGCGGCGACGACGATGTAGATGATGGTGCAGATCACGAGCGAGCCGATGATGCCGATCGGCAGGTCGCGCGTCGGGATCGCGGACCTCTTCGGCCACCGTCGACACCGCGTCGAATCCGATGTAGGCGAAGAAGACGATGGCCGCGCCCGCCTGGATGCCGGCCCAGCCGTTGGGGGCGAACGGCTTCCAGTTCTCGGGGTGCGTGTAGCCCAGGCCGACGGCGACGAAGATCGCCAGCACGATCAGCTTGAGGATCACCATGACCGCGTTCATCCGGGCGCTCTCCCGGATGCCGATCACGAGCACGACGGTCAGCGCGGCGACGATGGCGAACGCCAGCACGTTGAAGACGATCGGGACGCCGAACAGGTGCGGGGCGCTCTCGAAGAGACCGGGAATCCTGGCCGCGGTCCGGTAGTCGGTCGAGATCCACGCCGGGATGGCGATGCCGAAGCCGGCGACGAAGGTCTTGAAGTAGTTGCCCCAGCTGATGGCGACGGCCACGTTGCCCACGGCGTACTCGATGATCAGATCCCAGCCGATGATCCAGGCGACGATCTCGCCCAGCGTCGCGTACGCGTAGGTGTAGGCGCTCCCCGAGATGGGGACCATCGCGGCGAACTCGGCGTAGCAGAGCGCCGCGAAGCCACACGCGATCCCGGTCAGGATGAACGACACGATGAGGGCCGGTCCGGCGCCGGGCCTGGCGGCGTCGCCGGCCGCCGCCGTGCCGATCGTCGCGAAGATGCCGGCCCCGACGATGGCGCCGATGCCGAGCAGGACGACGTCGAGGGATCCGAGGGACCGTTTGAGCTGGTGTTCGGGCGGCGCGCTCTCGGCCATGATGGCGTCGAGGCTCTTGGTCCGGAAGAGGCCGCGCATGACAGGCGGAGGATACCACCGGCCGTGCTACGCTGTCGGGATGGCCCATGACTGGATTGCCGTTCGGGGGGCCCGGGTCCACAACCTCAAGAACATCGACGTCGACATCCCGCGCCGCAAGCTGGTGGTGATCACCGGTCTGTCGGGATCGGGGAAGTCGTCGCTCGCCTTCGACACGATCTACGCCGAGGGGCAGCGCCGCTACGTCGAGTCGCTCAGCGCCTACGCGCGCCAGTTCCTGGAGCAGATGGAGAAGCCGGACGTCGATCTGATCGACGGCCTGTCGCCGGCCATCTCCATCGAGCAGAAGACCACCGGGTCGAACCCGCGGTCGACGGTCGGCACGGTCACCGAGATCTACGACTACCTGCGGCTCCTCTTCGCGAACATCGGCGTGCCCCACTGCGCGAACTGCGGCAAGGAGATCGCGAGCCAGTCGCTCGAGCGCATCGCCGACATGGTCCTGCTCTATCCGCAGGACGCCCGGATCAACGTGCTCGCGCCGATCGTCCGCGGCCGCAAGGGGGAATTCAAGAAGGAGCTCGCCGCCCTCCGCCAGCGCGGCTACACCAAGGTCCGCGTCGACGGCGTCTTCCGATCCTTCGAGGAGGACATCAAGCTGGATCGCCGGCGGAACCACACCATCGAGGTGGTGGTCGACCGGTTGATCGTCCGCAGTGGCGTCGAGCGGCGCCTCATGGAATCGCTCGACGCGGCGCTGACGCTCGCCGACGGCATCGTCGTGATCAACTCCTTCGACGAGGGTGATCGCCTGTTCTCCAGCCGGCTGGCGTGCGTCGACTGCGGCCTGAGCATGCCCGAGATGACGCCGCGCGCCTTCTCGTTCAATTCCCCGCACGGCGCGTGCCCCGAGTGCCAGGGTCTGGGGGCCATGGTGGACTTCGACCCGGCGCGCGTCGTCCCCGACGACCGCGTCCCGCTCGCCGGCGGAGCGATCGCGCCGTGGGCGCGCGGCGATCGCAAGCTGGTCCGCGAGGCCCTCCAGAAGCTGTCCAAGGACTTCGGGATCGACCTCGAGGTGCCGTTCGGGAAGCTCTCGAAGAAGCAGCGCGACATCGTGCTCTTCGGCACCGGCGGTCTGCGCGGCCGCCTGCGGTTCGAGGGGCTCATCCCGAACCTGCGGCGCCGCTACGACGAGGGCACCTGGGCGGAGCAGGAGGAGCTCGAGCCGTACCGGTCGCTGCGCCCGTGCCCGCGATGCCACGGCCAACGCCTGAAGCCCGAGAGCCTGGCGGTCAAGGTCAAGGGGCGGACGGTGGCCGAGTACGTGAACCTGCCGATCTCCGAGGCGCTGCAGGTCGTCGACGGGCTGCGGCTCACCGACCGGGAAGCCCTCATCGCCGAGCGGGTCGTGCGGGAGATCCGGGACCGGCTGCGGTTCCTGCACGACGTCGGCGTGGGGTATCTGACGCTCGGCCGCAGCGCGGCCACCCTCTCGGGCGGAGAGGGCCAGCGCATCCGGCTCGCCACGCAGATCGGGGCGAACCTGACGGGCGTGCTCTACGTGCTCGACGAGCCGTCGATCGGCCTGCACCAGCGCGACAACCGGAAGCTGCTCGGCACGCTCTCGCGCCTCCGAGACCTCGGGAACACCGTCGTGGTGGTCGAGCACGACGAGGAGACGATCCGCACGGCGGACTACGTGATCGACCTCGGCCCGGGCGCTGGCGAGCACGGCGGCGAGGTCATCTTCCAGGGCACGCCGCGCGAGCTCCTGCGCGACGGAGACGCCTCGCTCACCGGGGCGTATCTCACCGGGGCGCGGTCGATCCCGATTCCCGCCGCGCGCCGGACGGCGCCGCCGGGGCTGAAGGGCGAGCTGGTGATCCGCGGGGCGCGCGAGAACAATCTGAAGAACCTCGACGTCCGGATCCCGCTCGGCGTGCTCACCACCGTGACGGGCGTCAGCGGATCGGGCAAGTCGACGCTCGTCAACGACATCCTCTACCGCGCTCTGGCGCGCACGCTCTACAAGGCGGCGGCCGAGCCGGGCGCGCACGACGCCATCGACGGCGCCGAGTACATCGACAAGGTCATCGAGATCGACCAGTCGCCGATCGGCCGGACGCCCCGCTCGAACCCCGCGACGTACACGGGCGTGTTCACGTTCATCCGCGACCTCTTCGCCATGATGCCGGAGGCGAAGGCGCGGGGATTCCGGCCGGGCCGCTTCTCGTTCAACGTCAAGGGCGGGCGCTGCGAGGCCTGCCAGGGCGACGGCGTGATCGCGATCGAGATGCACTTCCTGCCGGACGTGTACGTCACCTGCGAGCAGTGCAAGGGCCGCCGCTACAACCGGGAAACGCTCGAGATCAAGTACCGCGGCAAGTCCATCGCCGACATGCTCGAGCTCACCGTCGACCAGGCCCTGCCGCTGGTCGAGAACTTCCCGCCGATCGCGCACAAGCTGCGGACGCTGCAGTCGGTGGGCCTCGGCTACATCGAGCTGGGCCAGTCCGCGACGACGCTGTCGGGCGGAGAGGCGCAGCGCGTGAAGCTCGCCAAGGAGCTGTCCAAGCGCGGAACCGGCCGGACGCTGTACATCCTCGACGAGCCGACGACGGGCCTCCACTTCGAGGACACGCGCAAGCTGCTCGACGTGCTGGGCCAGCTGGTCGACCAGGGCAACACCGTCGTGGTGATTGAACACAACCTCGACGTCATCAAGTGCGCGGACCACGTGATCGACCTGGGGCCCGAGGGCGGCGACGCCGGCGGACGCGTCATCGCCGAGGGTGCGCCGGAGGACGTGGCGCGACAGGATGGCTCCGCGACCGGGCGCTTCCTGGCGGCCATCCTGGGCGCCGAAACGGGCCGGCCAATTCGATCGGAAGCCGGCTGAAGCCTGTGGTAGGATGACCACAACCTTGAGCGGAAGCAATGTGGTGGCAGTACCACAAACCTTCCCGCCGGTTGGGGTTGAACAGGTCGCAAATTTTGACGTAAGTGACTGTCGATAAAGGTAGTTACTCGACCGGTCCGCGTGCGGCGTCCTCGGGCATCAAGTTTGCTCTCGCCCTCTACGCTCGCTTCGGCTCCGCTTAGAGGCTCATGGACGCACAACGTACGCTTCGCCGCCCCATTTCCTGCGTCGGAATCGGTCTCCATTCCGGCAACAAAGTTCATCTCTCACTCAAGCCCGCGCCCGCCGATTTCGGCGTGCGCTTCCGCCGGACCGACCGCGGTGACCACGAGGTGCCCGCCACGGTCCAGCACCTCGCCGGCATCCAGCTGGCGACCGGACTGGCGCGCAACGACGTGTCGGTCGAAACCGTCGAGCACCTGCTGGCGGCGCTCGTCAGCATGGGCGTCGACAACGTCCTCATCGAGCTGAACTCGCCGGAAGTGCCGATCATGGACGGCAGCGCCGCGCCGTTCATCTATCTCATCCAGGAAGCCGGCGTGAAGCGCCTCCAGGCGGCGCGCCGCTATCTGAAGATCGTCCGGCCCATCGCGCTCTCGCGCGGCGACAAGCGGATCGCGCTCTTCCCGTCCGATCACTTCAAGGTCACCTACAGCATCAGCTACGACCATCCGCTGCTCCGCCACCAGTCGCGGACGCTGCGCATCACCGAGGACTCGTTCGTCGAGGAGGTGGCGCCGGCGCGGACGTTCACGTTCCTGAAGGACGTGGAGATGCTGCGGCAGAACGGCCTGGCGCTCGGCGGATCGCTCGAGAACGCGATCGTGCTCGGCGAGACCGGCGTGCTGAACAACGCCCTGCGCTTCGAGGACGAGTTCGTGCGCCACAAGATCCTCGACGCGATCGGCGACCTCGCGCTCGTCGGGTTCCCCGTCGTCGGACACCTGGTGGCGCATCGCGCCGGCCATGCGCTCCACACCGAGTTCGCCGCGAAGATCCTGCAGGAGAACGGCTGCTGGCGCCTGGTCGAAGCGCCCGACGAGGGCGTCGCCTCCGCCCTGCCCGGCAAGAACGCCGTGCCGTCGCCCCGGCTCGCCAACTAGTCATTCCATCGCGCCGACGACCGGCTCCCGATGTCCTCCGGACCGGAGGACGCCGGGAGAGTCGTCGGTGAGCGCCTGGCGCTCCGCTACCTGACCAGGAACTCGCGCGTGGTCGTGGGCGAGCCGCACCGCTCGAACCAGTCCACGCCCTCGTAGACCAGGTCGAACTTCAGCCGGTAGCGTCCGGGCGCCTGGCTGGAGGGGATCTCGATCGGCACCTCCGCGCTCTCGCCCGGGGCGAGCGCCCCGGGCAGATCGGCCCGGGCATAGTCGAGATTCAACAGGGCGCCCTGGGCGTCGCAGAGCTGCGCGCCGAGGCGGACGAGCCGCCGGCCGTAGGTGGCCGCCGCGGGGAAGGCGCGCGTCGACAGGTTCTGGACGCGCGTGCGTACCCGCAGGGGACGGCCGGTGCGGGCGACGATGGGGCGTCCCGGCCACCACGTCCTGACGTCGATCCTCGCCTTCGGCGTGGCGCCGGGGATGGCGTTGCCGAGATTGTTGTGGTCCCAGGTCTCCGGCAGAATTGCCGCCAGATCCGCGGAACCAGGCACGAAGCGGCGGGAGTAGGCCGACTCGGGGTGGTCGGTCAACTCCCAGCAGAGGCGATCGACGCCGACCTCGGCGGCGAGCGCGCGCGCCCGCGCCATCTCCTCGTCGCTGTCGTTCCAGGTGAAGAGGATGTAGCGCCAATTCAGGAACGGCAGGTCCCGCTCCGACTTCCGCTTCTCGTCCGCCATGGCGCGCAGGTTGGCGATCGCGACGTCGAAGCGGCCCCGCTGGCGGTATCGCTCGTAGGCCGCCTGCGAGGCGCCGTCGATCGAGAACGTCACTTCGTCGATGCCGGAGCGGACGAGCCGCCGCGCCTGCGCCTCGGTGAAGGCGAGGCCGTTCGTGCTGGTATAGAGGTAGATGTGCGGGTAGCGCGCCTTGAGGTACTCGCACATCTCGACCGCGCGCTTGTTCAGGAAGGCCTCGCCGTAGTTGAAGAAGTCGACGCGGCCGAGGAACGGGCCCGCCTCGTCGATCACGCGCGTGAAGAGGTCGAAATCGAGCATGCCTGTCTGGCGGGTCCGGGTGATGCCGGTCTCGGGCGCGCAGCACGCCTCGAAGCACGAGATGTTGCAGGCCGCGGTGCATTCGATGAACATGCGCCCCGGCAGCCGTCCCGCGTCGAGCGGGCGGATCGGCGCGGCCTGGCCCTTCGCGAGCGGCCTCTTGAGGGCGCAGTCGCCGCAGAAGGTCGACCCGCCGCGGTTCAGGTCCTCGCGCAGCGTCGTCACGGTGGGCCCCGCCCAGACCTCGGCCAGCGTGTTCCGCCTCGCGTCGCCGAGCACGCGATGGCCGTACGGGTCGGCGCACCCGCAGACGAGCCGGCCGTCGCACAGCATCACGAGCATCGACCAGGGCCACGAGCACTCGAAGCGCGTGGCGAGGAAGTTCAGCGACATCGGCTCACTTGCTGGTGAGCTTCTTCATGTACGCCTCGAGCTTGTCGTTCTCGTAGCGCACCGTGTTCAGGAAGAGGCTTTCGGCCAGGTACGTGCGGCGCTCCTCGTCGGTCATCTGCTGGATGAGGTGCTGGATCTCCCGCACCATGTCCTCGAAGGTGCGATCGAGCTCGCGGCGAACGGTCACCTCGTGGTGGAGCACCTCCATGACGGCGAGCAGGTCGCCGTCGAGCGGGATCTCGGCTCCGGTCGTGGTCTTGATGGTGCGCATGGGTCAGGCTCCGAAGCTTTTGACGGCCGACGCCTCGTCGGCATAGATCTCCATGAAGCTGTTGGCGCCGGTCAGGGTCAGCATGGTCTCGACGCGCTTCTGGACGCCGGACAGCTTCAGCCGGCCCCCGGCGGCGTGGACCTGGCGATAGAGGTCCATGAGGCAACCGATGGTCGCGCTGTCGACGTACGTGACGGGCGCGAGGTCGATCAGGATGGCCCGGCGGCCGTCGGCGACGAGGGCGGTCACGGCGGACGAGAAGTCCTGGAGCAGGGGATACATCAGGCGGGTCTCGCCGACACGGACGATCGAGACGGCGCCGGACTGGTCGGTGGTCATCTGCATCAGCACGCTCCTGTTGGACGGAAATCTTCGCCTCGCAGCCGCCGCACCCGGCGCGCGAGCTCGGTGCGCCCCCGGTTGATACGCGATTTCACGGTGCCCTCCGGCAGCTTCAGCCGATCGGCGATCTCCTGGTAGGAGAGCTCCTGCAGGTCCCGCATCACCACCGCCGACCGGAGGGTCTCCGGCAGGTCCTGCAGCGCCCGGCGGAGCAGCACGACGCGGTCGTGCTGCTCGAGCGCGGCGATCGGGCCGGGCTCGTGGGACACCGGCGAGAGCGTGCTGGCATCGGCATGCCGGTCGATGACCTCGCGCTCCTTGCGGACGCTGCGATAGTGATCGATGCACAGGTTCCGGCTGACGCTGATCAGCCAGGTCTGGAAGTTCGCCCGGCGATCGAAGGTGTCGAGCGACTTGAAGATCTTCAGGAAGATGTCCTGCGTGAGATCTTCCGCCTCGTCGTGCCGGCCGACGAACTTGTACGCCACGTTGAAGACGCGCCGCCAGTACTGGCGGACGATGTCCTCCCACGCGCGCTGATCGCCGCGCAGCGCGCGCTGAATCAGGGTCTCGATGGGCTCCGATGGCGCGTGAGTATCTGGAGGCATGAGGGGAACCGGGCCCGCTAGTATAGGATACATTGCCGTGCCTGGCTTCGCGTCCGCTCCCGACGCCGCGAACGCGCTCGCGTGCGACGGTCTCCCGCTCTCGGCGATCGCCGACGCCGTGGGCACGCCGGTCTACGTCTACAGCGCAGCGGAGATCGTGTCGCGCTACCGCGCGCTCGACGCGGCCTTCGGCCCGTATCCGCACCGGCTGCACTACGCCCTGAAGGCCAACTCGACGCTCGCGCTGGCCAGGCTGCTGGCCGGGGCGGGCGCCGCCGCCGACGCCAACTCGATCTGGGAGATCGAGGTCGCCCGGCGGGCGGGATTCGCCGCCTCGGACATCGTCTTCACCGGCGTCGGCAAGTCGCCCGGCGAGCTGGAACGCGCCGTGCCCCTCGGCCTGAAGGCCATCAACGCCGAGTCGGCCGGCGAACTGGATCGGATCGAGGGGATTGCGGCGAGCCGGGGCGTGGTGGCGCGCGTGGCGCTGCGGGTGAACCCGGACATCGAGGCGCACAGCCACCCGCACATCTCGACCGGCCACAAGGCCAGCAAGTTCGGCATTCCGCTCGCCGACGCGCGGGCGCTGCTCGCCGGCTTCGCGGCGCGGCGCTCGCTCGCGCTCGTGGCCGTGCACGTGCACGTCGGATCCCAGATCACGACGCTCGAGCCGCTGGCTCGTGCCGCCCGTGTCCTCGCGGATCTCGCGAACGCCGCGCGTGCCGGGGGCGTCGCGCTGGAGTACCTGGACCTCGGCGGCGGTCTCGGCATCGCCTATCGGGACGGCGACGTGGTGCCGGCGCCCGCGGCGTACGCGTCGGCGCTCGTCGACGCCGTGCGCTCGACGGATCTGCCGATTGTCGTGGAGCCCGGTCGATGGATTGTCGGACCGGCCGGCGTGCTGATCGCGCGTGTGATCGACATCAAGCCCCGCGACGAGTCGAGCCAGTTCGCCGTGATCGACGCCGGGATGACCGAGCTGATGCGGCCGGCGCTGTACGGCGCCTTCCACCGGATCGAGGCCGTGCGCCCGGCGCGGGGCGAGCCTCGCACGTACGACGTCGTGGGTCCAGTTTGCGAGAGCAGCGACGTCGTCGGCCGCGACCGGGCCCTGCCGCCGCTGGCGGTGGGCGACCTCGTCGCGATCCGCGACGCCGGCGCGTACGGATCGGCCATGGCGTCGAACTACAATCGGCGCCCGCAGCCGGCCGAGGTGCTCGTCGAAAATGGCGCCTGGCGGATCATCCGCCGCCGCCAGACCGTCGACGACATGCTCGGCTTGGAAGCGTAAGGCGCGAAGGAGGCAGCATCGACGCCATGGGGGAGAGCACACCGGCCGGGAGACTCATCGTATTCGAGGGGCTCGATCAAAGCGGCAAGCAGACCCAGGCCGAGATGCTGCGCGACCGCCTGAAGCAGGAGGGCCGGAAGGCGAGGCTCGTCTCGTTCCCCGACTACGCGACGTCCATCGGCGAGGAGATCGCACGCGCGCTCCAGGGCGAGCGGGAGTACGGAGCCGACGTCATGCAGCTCCTGTACATCGCCAACCGCTACGAGCGAAAGCCCGATCTCCGGCGATGGCTGGAAGGCGGGCTGGTGCTGGTCTGCGACCGCTACACGGCGTCGAGCATCGCCTACGGCGAAGCACAGGGGCTGGACGTCCCCTGGCTCGTCGACACGCAGAAGTTCCTGCCCGTGCCGGATCTCACGATTCTCCTCGACATCGCGCCCGACACGGCCGTCGGCCGAAAGGCCGTCGACCGCGATCGGTACGAGCGCGACCTCGCGATGCAGGCGCGGGTGCGCGACAGCTACCGCCGCCAGGCGGAAGCGGGCGGCTGGGTGCAGCTCGACGGTGAGCGCACCCGGGATCGCATCGCCGCCGACGTGTTCAGCGCCGTCCGGTCACGACTCGACCTGCCGTGAGGGCGCGGACCTCGCGCACGCCCGCTGCCTTCAACGCCCGGGCGCACGCGTCCAGCGTCGCCCCCGTCGTGCTCACGTCGTCGACGAGCACGACCGTCGCACCGGCGAGACGCTCGCCCGCCGCCGTGACGGCGAACGCCGCGCGGACGTTCTGATGGCGGCGGGAGGCCGGCAGTGCCGTCTGGGTCGGCGTCGCGCGCACGCGGCGGATGGCGGCCACCGGACGCGGGCCCAGATGCCGCGCGAGATCGGCGGCCTGGTTGAACCCCCGCACGCGGCGGCGGATCCAGTGGAGCGGGACCGGGACGACCGCGTCGGCGCCTTCCAGTACCCCGGCACCGCGCCGCCGCATCAGCGCCGCCAGGGGCGCCGCCACCGATCGCCGGCCCTCGTACTTGAGCGCGTGGATGATCGCCCGCAGCGCACCCTCGTACTCGCCGACCGCGAGAGCCCGATCGACCGACCGTCGCGCGCGGCGGCAGCGCGGACAGCGGCTGCCACCGGCCCGCGCCCGCCAGGTGCGCAGCGGATCGCCGCAGGCGTCGCAGAGGGGAGGCGTCAGCGGACGGATCGCGGACCAGCAGGCGTCACAGACCGGGCCGCGCGTCGGCCGCGCCAGCGGTGCGCCGCAGGCCGCGCAGGCCGGCGCGAGCAGGACAGCGAGAAGGGCATCGAGTCCGGCGCGAACGCCGCCGGTCAGGACGAGGCCGGGACCGGCAGGTGTTCCGCGCTTCCCCAGAGCCGCTCGAGACCGTAGAAGAGCCTGGCCTCGGGCGAGAAGATGTGCACTACGAAGTCGAAGTAGTCGATCAGGACCCACTCGGATCGCTCGTAACCCTCGAGGTGCGACGGCCTGGCGCCACGTGCGGCGAGCGCCTCCATCACCGCGTCGGCGATCGCGCGGATCTGCCGAGGGTTCTGGCCTGAGCAGATCACGAAGTAGTCGGTGAACGCGTCCGCCTTACGCAGGTCCAGCAGGGCGATGTCCGCGGCCTTTTTCGCATCTGCCGCCTGGATGGCGCCCTCGATGAGCGGTGGCAGGGCGCGGCGCGATCGGCTCTTCGACGCGGTCTCAGCTTTTGCCATGCAACCTGTCTGCCTGTGGCCCGGCGCCCGCCGGGCGTGGTTCGGATCCGGACGGCGCCGGCGCGTAAAGCCCGTGCCGCTCAATGTGTTGCGCGACCGCGTCGGGTACCAGCCCGGCGGGAGATCCCCCCGAGGCGATCAGACGGCGGATGGCAGTGGCTGACACATCGGCGGTCCGCCGATCGATCAACACGATCGACGTGCCCGCGCGGTCTGCCAGGGCGCCCGCGATGCGCGGCGCGAGAGACGGCATGCGCCCGGCGATCGAGGTGGCCGGCGATCCGGGACGCGAGACGACCGCGAAGTTCGCCGCAGCCAGGACCTGCGGATACGCGTGCCAGGCCTCGATCTCCACGAAGGCGTCCGTCCCCACGATGAAGACGAGATCGTCCGGCGCGTAGCCTCGACCGTGGAACCAGGCGAGGGTGTCGGCGGTGTACGAGGGCGCGCTCCGCAGCAGCTCGACGTCCGAGACGCACCACCCAGGGTGGTCGGCCACCGCGAGCGCCGCCATCGCGAAGCGGTGATAGCTCGACGCCGCCGGCTGCGGCCGGTGCGGCGGGATGCGGGACGGCACGATCCAGATCTCGGCCAGGCCCAGCGCGGACTGGGCGGCCGAGGCGGCATCGACGTGTCCGGCGTGAATGGGATCGAAGGTGCCGCCGAGAAGCCCGATGCGGCGCCTCACAGCCGCTGCCACATCGCCTCCAGCAGCTCGCGGACGCCCGCGCCCGTCGCGCCAGAGATCCTGTAGAGGGGGAGTCCCAGCTCGACCGCGCGCCGCTCCAGGCCGCCGATCGCGCCGTCGCCGTCGGCCGGATCGGCCGCATCGATCTTGTTGGCCGCGACAATCTGGGGCTTGGCCGCGAGCGGCGCGTCGAACAGCTCGAGCTCGCGCCGCACCGTGTCGAGATCCTCGGCGGGGACGCGCCCGGACGCGCCCGAGACGTCCACGATGTGGACCAGCACCTTCGTCCGCTCGAGGTGCCGAAGGAATTGGTGTCCCAGGCCGTGCCCGCTGTGCGCGCCTTCGATCAGCCCGGGCACGTCCGCCAGCACGAAGCTGCGATCCCGGTCCAGGCGCACGACGCCCAGGTTGGGTGTGAGCGTGGTGAATGGATAGTCGGCGATCTTCGGCCGGGCGGCGGAGACGTGGGCGATCAACGTGGACTTGCCGGCGTTGGGGAACCCGACCAGCCCGACATCCGCCAGCAGCTTGAGCTCGAGGCGAAGATCCTTGACCTCGCCGGGCTGGCCCGGCTCGACGCGCCGCGGCGCGCGATTGGTCGACGTCGCGAACCGCGCATTGCCCCGCCCGCCGCGGCCCCCCTGCGCGACGCAGACGCGCTGGCCTTCCACCGCGAGGTCCGCGAGCAGCACGGGCGCGCCGTCCTCGGCCGGCTTCTCGTACACCAGCGTCCCGATCGGGACGTCCAGCACGAGATCGTCGCCATTGGCGCCGGTGCGGTTCGACCCTTGCCCGTGCTCGCCGCGCCTCGCGGTGAACTCCGGGTGGAACCGGTAGCTGATGAGGGTGTTGGTGTGCGGGCTGGCGACGATGTAGACCGAACCGCCGCGGCCGCCGTCGCCGCCGCTCGGGCCGCCTCGCGGCACGAACTTCTCGCGGCGGAATGCCAGGCACCCCCGGCCACCGTCGCCGGCGGCGACGTGAATCTCGACTTCGTCGACGAACAGGTGCGCGTTACTCCAGCGGAATGACGCTGATCACACGCCCGCGGGCGCCGTGGTCCTCGAACCGGACGCGGCCGGCGGCCGTCGCGAAGATCGTGTCGTCCTTGCCGCGACCGGCGTTGAGGCCCGGCCGGAAGCGGCGGCCGCGCTGACGCACGATGATCGTGCCGCCGGTGACGATGTTGCCGTCGTGGGCCTTCACGCCCAGCCGCTGCGAGTTCGAGTCGCGGCCGTTGCGGGAGCTCCCCTGTCCTTTTTTGTGAGCCATGACTGCTAATCCCTACGTGACGATGCCGGTGATGCGCACCCGCGTGTAGGTGGAGCGATGTCCACGGGTCCGGCGCATGCCCTTGCGCCGCTTCTTCTTGAAGACGCGGATCTTCGGCCCGCGGGCCTCGCCGTCGACGACCGCCTCGACGCGGGCGCCGGCGACGAACGGCGCACCGGCCAGGACCTCGCCGCCGTCCTTCTCGACCAGCAGGACCTGATCGAGCGTCAGCGTCGCGCCCGGCTCGCCGGCCGTGCCCTCGAGCAGCACGGTTCCCCCGGGGGTGACCCGGTGCTGCCGGCCGGCCGTCTGGATGATTGCGTACATGATCGCCACCTGTGCAAAGGAACTAGTGTAGCGTCGCCCGCCCCGGCTGTAAAGGACGCGGTCGCCCGGGACCGCCGGCGCCTATTCGAGCAGGATCCGCGTGCCGCGGACCTTCTGGCTGCTGAGGGCGCTCAGGAAGTTGGGGACGACGCGGTCCATGAGCTCGAAGTACGAAGAGAGCGCGGGCGTGTTGGTCTGCGCGTTGTAGAGGACTTCCTCGTGATAGGTCTCCGAGTACATCGTCGTCCCGGTGCGCCCGTCGATGAAGATGAACTTCGGCGCCAGGACGAAGCCCTTGCGCTCCTCGAACTCCCGGGTCGGGACGACGCTGCGCCGGCCGAAGGCGTCGAAGACCTCGGTCTCGCGCTGCACGTAGCCGGAGCGGTCGTTCGGCACGAAGAGCACCGTGCCGGTCACGATCAGCGGGTTCTGGAACTCTTCGCCGAGCTTCTTCCAGTAGGCGACGTTGGCGAAGAGCCGCGCGTACGAGTCGAGATCCTTCTCGCTGTGGATCTTCTCGGGCAGCGGGGTGCGATCGGCGTCGGCGGGCGTGCCGGCGTTCGCCTCGGCGTTCTGCTGGCGCGCGACCGCCTCCAGGTCGAGGACGTCGGCGTCGATGACGCGGAGCGACGACTTCGTGCGCAACTGGCTGCGCAGCAGCCGGACCGTCTCCTGATTGGTGTCGACGTCCTCGTCGCCCCCGGCGACGAAGCCCGCGATCAGGACGCGCTGGAACGGCGACGTGTCGAGCTTCGCCTTGATCGGCGTCTCGATCGGGATCTCGAACATCGACGGCCCGCAGCCGGCGACGACGAGCGCGGCAAGCGCCACGGCGCCCCAGAGCCGCGCGCTAGGAGTGATCCCGATCCCTGGCCGCCGCGCGCTCATTGATTTCCTTGAACAGGTCGTAGTTCTGTTTGATTTGCTCGTTGCCCGGGTCGAGTTTGAGCGCCTTCTCGTAGGCCTGCCGCGCCTGGTCCAGATTGCCTTCGTGCTCGTACGCCACGGCGAGGTCGTTGTAGGCCTGGGCGTAGGTGGGATCGATCGCGACCGCGCGCTCCCATCGGTAGATGGCCTCGCGCCACAACCCCTTCTGCGCGACGCTGATGCCGAAGGCGACCTGTTCGCGGGCGTCCTTCCGCGCGTCGGCGAGCGCCGGCGTCGCCAGGAGCAGGACCGCCAGCGACAGCGCGGATAACCGCAGAAACATGTGGTGTGAACCAACTATAGCGAGTCGACTTCGCGACTTTCAAGGCTCTTCGCCCGGTTCGGACCCCGGACGCGGGAAGACGGGACCGTATAATAGATGAGAGGTCGGGCTTCCGTTCTCGCCACGGTCGCCGCGCTCGCGGGTGCGCCGACGGCCGCGGAACGCGAGGCTGTATGCTCGACCTGCCCGAGCTCGTCGCCCTGTCCCTGTCGCCGCCGTCGTGGTGGCGCCCCGCCCACGATCTTCTTCGCGCCGGTGAACCGCCGGCGATGGTTCTCTCTCGCCTCGCACGCGACTTCGGCTCGTCCGCCGGAGCGCCGACGGCGGCCGACGGCACGGCGGCCCTGACGCGCGGTGCCGTGCGCGGCGTGTCGGCCGTCGGGTGGAGCGACCCGGCGTACCCGCCCGCGCTCGCCGCGATCCCGGACCCGCCGTTCGTGCTCTGGATCCGCGGGCGGCTGGACGTGCTCGCCCGGCCGGCCGTCGCCCTCGTCGGATCACGCGCGGCTTCCGAACACGCCCTGGCGGTGGCCCGGCGTCTCGGCGCGGACCTGGCCGAGGCCGGGCTGACGATCGTGAGCGGCCTCGCGCGCGGCGTGGACCGGGCGGCGCACCAGGGCGCCCTCGAAGCGGAGGGCACCACGGTCGCCGTCTTCGGTTCGGGCGTCGACATCGTCTATCCGCGGGAGCACGCTGGCCTCGCGCGCGAGATCGAGCCGAGGGGCGCGCTGCTGAGCGAGCTCGTGCCGGGTACGCCGCCGCTCGCTCACTTCTTCCCGCGGCGCAACCGGATCATCAGCGGGCTCTCGCGGGCGGTCGTCGTCGTCGAGGCGGGCGAGAAGAGCGGGTCGCTCATCACGGCGCGCGCGGCGCTCGAACAGGGACGCGACGTGCTGGCCGTGCCGGGGCCGGTGCTGGGGGGCCGCAACCGCGGCGCGCACGCGCTGCTGCGCGACGGCGCCCGGATCGTCGAGTGTGCGGCGGACGTGCTCGAGGAGCTCGGACTGCCGGCCCCGGACGGGTCCGGGCGAGCGGGCGGGTCCCCGTCCGACCCGGTCCTGGCCTGTCTGGCCCCGGGCGAGGCGTGCGATCTCGACGCCATCGCCGATCGATCGGGGCTGTCGACGGCGCGATTGCTGCCCCGGTTGCTGGCGCTCGAGCTCGCAGGCGCGATCCGGCGCGCCGGGGGCGGCCGATTCGTGCGGGTTGACAGCTCGTGTTAGGGTGAAAGAGAGATGGCAAAGGCGCTGGTCGTGGTGGAGTCGCCGGCGAAGGCGAAGACCATCAACAAGTATCTCGGCAAGGACTACAAGGTCGTGGCGTCGATGGGCCACATCCGCGACCTGCCGAAAAGCAAGCTCGGGGTCGAGGTCGACAACGACTTCGCGGAGGAGTACGAGTCCATCCCGACGCGGAAGAAGGTCATCAAGGAGCTCAAGGACGCCGCGAAGGGCGCGACGGAAATCTACGTCGCGACCGACCCGGACCGCGAAGGCGAGGCGATCGGCTGGCACCTGGCGAAGGAGCTCGGGGGCAAGAACCGGAAGATCCACCGCCTCATGTTCAACGAGATCACGAAGAAGGCGGTCCAGGAAGCGTTCAAGCATCCCAAGGAGATCGACGAGCGGATGGTCGACGCCCAGCGCGCGCGGCGCGTGCTCGATCGGCTGGTGGGCTACAAGATCAGCCCGCTGCTGTGGGACAAGGTCCGCCGCGGCCTGAGCGCCGGCCGCGTGCAGTCCGTCGCCCTGCGCCTGGTCTGCGACCGCGAGGCCGAGATCGAGAAGTTCGTCCCGGAGGAGTACTGGCACGTCTTCGCGCGCCTGGCCGGGCCGCAGCCGCCGGAGTTCGACGCCAAGCTGCTCAAGAAGGGCGGCGAGACGATCAAGGTCGCCAACGAGAGCGAGTCGAAGGCCGTGCTCGCCGACCTGGAGCGCGCCGAGTGGCGGGTCGCGTCCGTGTCGGTCAAGGAGCGCAAGCGCCACGCCGCGCCGCCGTTCATCACGAGCAAACTGCAGCAGACCGCGCGGTTCCCGGTGAAGAAGACGATGATGCTCGCCCAGCAGCTCTACGAGGGAATCGAGCTGCCGGGCCTGGGCGTCGACGGCCCGATCGGGCTCATCACCTACATGCGCACCGACTCGGTGCGGGTGGCCGACGAGGCGCTCACCGCGGTGCGCGAGCACATCGCGAAGGCGTTCGGCGACGACTATCTCCCCGAGAAGGCCAACTTCTACAAGTCGAAGGCGGACGCGCAGGATGCGCACGAAGCCATCCGTCCGACCTCGATGCAGTACGACCCCGAGACGGTGAAGCCGTACCTCACGCCGGATCAGTACTCGCTCTACCGCCTCATCTGGAACCGGTTCGTCGCGTCGCAGATGACGCCCGCGACCTTCGACGAGACCATCGTCGACGTGGCCGCCGGCGGCTACGTGTTCCGCGTGAAGGGCACGGTGCCGAAGTTCGCCGGCTGGATGGCCACCTACGGGCTGACGCCGGGCGAGTCGTCCGAGAAGGAGAAGGACGGAGACGAGGAGGACTCGGCGTCCGGCGTGCTGCCGCCGCTCGCCGAAGGGGACCGGCTGGAGCTCAAGGCGCTGCGACCCGAGCAGAAGTTCACCCAGCCGCCGCCGCGGTTCACCGAGGCGACGCTCGTCAAGGAGCTCGAGGAGAACGGCATCGGGCGGCCGAGCACGTACGCCGCGATCATCGGCGTGCTGCAGGATCGCGACTACGTGAACCGGATCGACGGCAAGTTCAAGCCGACCTCGCTCGGACGGATCATCACCGATCTGCTCACCAAGAGCTTCAACGACATTCTCGACGTGGAGTACACGCGCACTCTCGAGGACGGCCTGGATCGGATCGAGCAGGGGAAGACCGGCTACGTCGAGACCCTGGCCGAGTTCTACACGAAGTTCAACAAGGACCTGACGCGCGCCGACAAGGAGATGCAGAACCTCAAGGAGGGCATCAAGACCGACGAGGTCTGCGAGCGGTGCGGATCGCCGATGCTCATCAAGGTCGGCAAGTTCGGCCCGTTCCTCGCCTGCAGCGCCTACCCGGAGTGCACCAACACCCGCGAGCTCGAGAAGAGCGAGCCCGAGGGCGAGGCCGGCGAGGAGGAGATCGAGCCCTGCGAGAACTGCGGCCGGCCGATGGTGGTCAAGCGCGGGCGCTTCGGCCAGTTCCTCGCCTGCTCCGGGTACCCCGAGTGCAAGACCACCCGGAAGCTGATCGCGACCAGGCAGGGCGGGCTGAAGGCGGCCAAGCCCGACCAGATCCTCGAGGAGAAGTGCCCGCGGTGCGGCAGCCACCTCGTGATCAAGCAGGGGCGGTTCGGCGAGTTCACCGCGTGCACGAACTATCCGACGTGCCGCTACATCAAGCACAAGACGATCGGCGTGAAGTGTCCCAAGGACGGCGACAAGGGCGGCGAGATCGTCGAGCGCAAGTCGAAGCGGGGGAAGCTGTTCTTCGGCTGCTCGAACTATCCCGACTGCGACTTCGTCAGCTGGAACCGACCCGTGCCGGAGCCCTGTCCCAAGTGCGGCGCGCCCTTCCTCGTCGAGAAGATCACGAAGAAGCACGGCCGGCAGCTCCTCTGCCAGAACGAGACATGCGACTACTCGCGGCAGGAAGAGCTGGTCGAGACCGTCTCGGTCTGAGCCTCGAGCACCCGGGAACTCCGAGAACCCCGGGAACCCCGAGAACCCGGAGAACCCGGAGAACCCCGAGAACCCGGACATGATCACCATCGTCGGCGGCGGACTCGCGGGATCGGAAGCCGCGTGGCAGGCCGCCGAGCGCGGCGCGGCCGTGACGCTGCACGAAATGCGTCCGGATCGCCCGACCGCGGTCCACAAGACCGACCGGCTGGCCGAACTGGTGTGCAGCAATTCGTTCCGCGGCGACAAGCTGGACAACGCGGTCGGCCTGCTGAAGGCGGAAATGCGCCGCCTCGGATCCCTCGTGATGCGATGCGCCGAGTCGAGCCGCGTGCCGGCCGGGGCGGCGCTCGCCGTCGATCGGGAGCGCTTTGCCGCGCTCGTCACGCACGCGGTCTCGACGCATCCGCTCGTCACCGTCGTTCGCGGGGAAGTGCCGGCGGTGCCGCCCGCGACCCCGCGCGACCCCGTCGTCCTGGCCACCGGGCCGCTCACGGCCGACGCGCTGGCGGCCGACCTCGCCCGGCTCGTGGGACAGGATGCGCTCTACTTCTACGACGCGATCAGCCCCATCGTGCTGGCCGAGACGATCGACAGGGACCGCGTGTTCCGCGCCTCTCGCTGGAACCGGAGCCTCGCTCCGGATGGCGCGGCGTGCGGAGACGACGGGCAGGGCGACTACCTGAACTGCCCGCTCACGAAGGCGGAATACGAGCGCTTCTACGAGGCGTTGACGGGTGCGGAGTCGGCGACCGTCCACGACTTCGACAAGGAGCGTTTCTTCGAGGGGTGTCTGCCGATCGAGGTCATGGCGCACCGCGGCGTCGACACGCTCCGATTCGGGCCGATGAAGCCGGTCGGTCTCGTCGACCCCGCGACCGGGCGACAGCCGTACGCCGCCGTCCAGCTCCGCCAGGACACCCTGGCGGGCGATCACTATTCGCTGGTGGGATTCCAGACGCAGCTCAAGTGGGGCGAGCAGGCGCGCGTCCTCAGGCTCATCCCGGGACTCGAGCGCGCCGAGTTCGTCCGCTACGGCATGGTGCACCGGAACACCTACGTGAACGGCCCGCGGGTTCTCGCGCCGACCGGGCAGCTGCGCCAGCGACCGGCCGTCTTTCTCGCCGGCCAGATGTCGGGCGTCGAGGGCTACGTGGAGTCGGCGGCGTCCGGGCTCCTCGCCGGGCTGAACGCCGCGGCGCTCGCCGCCGGGGAGCCGCTCTCGGTGCCGCCGAGGACGACCGCGATCGGCGCGCTCGCGTACTACGTGTCGCACGCCGACGGCGCGCACTACGATCCGTCGAACATCACGTTCGGGATCATGGAGCCGCTCGTGCCGCAGCCCAGGGAGCGCGCGGCGCGCAAGCGGGCGCTGGCCGACCGCGCGCTGGCCGATCTGGAGGGCTGGCTGGCGGCGCGTTCCCGGCCCGCCGCCGCGGGCCGCTGATGCGCGCCGCTCGCACGACCCTGCCGGATCACCTCAAGGCCTTTCTCGCCTGGCTGCGGCTCAACCGCAACGCCTCGCCCCACACGGTCCGCGCCTACGACGGCGACATCTCGCAGTTCCTCAGCCACGTGGCCGGACAGGCCGGCGTGGCGCGAACCGCGTTGACCGCCGAGGCGCTCGATCGCGGCGCGATCCGCGGGTTCCTGTCCGTGCTGTACGCCGGGGGACAGTCGAAGGCGACGGCGGCGCGCAAGCTGGCGGCGGTCCGGTCGTTCCTCCGCTACCTGCGGCGGGAGGGTCTGCTCGAAGGCGATCCGGGCGGCCTCGTCGCGACGCCGAAGCGCGAGGTCCGGATGCCCGCGCACCTGTCGGAGGCGGAGATGACCGCCCTGATCGAGGCGGCCTCGATCGACACGCCGCTCGGGCGGCGCGACCGTGCGATTCTGGAGGTCTTCTACGCCTCTGGACTCCGGCTGAGCGAGCTCGCCGGTCTGAACCTGGAGGACCTGAACCTGAGCGCGCGCATGGTGCGGGTCGTCGGCAAGGGCGGCAAGCCGAGGCTGGTGCCGTTCAACAGGGCGTCGGCGTCGGCCCTCGCCGCGTACCTGAAGGATCGCGAGTCCATCGTGCGGTCGGCCGACACGGGCGTGCGGCGTGGCGCGCCGGCCCGCGAGCCGGTGTTCGTGAATTATCGTGGCGGCCGCCTGACCCCCCGCGGCATCGACCGCGTGGTGCGCCGGTACGTGGCCGCCTGCGGCGCGCGCATCGGCGTGAGCCCGCACGCGCTCCGGCACTCCTTCGCGACGCACCTGCTCCAGCGGGGCGCCGACCTGCGCGCGATCCAGGAGCTCCTCGGGCACGCGCAGTTGTCGACGACGCAACGCTACACCCACGTCAACGCGGCGCAGCTCCTCGACGTCTACCGCCGGAGCCACCCCCGGGCGCGCTGAGCGCGGCTACCGCGTGTTCGAGTTCGATGTCGCCCCGAGATCGGTGTAACCGCGGACCTTCAGGTCCGCCAAGGCGACGCCGACCTGAAGGTCGGCGCTACCGCGAAACGAAAGCCGCTTAGGACCCGACGGCCTGCGCGACGATCGACCGGCGGCGCGGGAACTCGATGCCGAGGGTCTTGATCTTGTAGTTCATCACGCGCGGGCTGATCGAGAGCAGCTCGGCCGCGTCCTTCTGGACCCAGTTGGACATCTTGAGGGCTTCGACGAGGGCGTTGCGCTCGATGTCCTCGAGCGGGATGCCGGTGGGCGGGATCTTGACGATCGGCGTCTCGCGGCCGCCCGTCGTCGACGTCTCGCCGAGGCGCAGGTCGGGCGTGGAGATCGCGTGGCCTTCGGCGAGCAGCATCGCCCGCTCGATCGTGTTCTCCAGCTCGCGGATGTTCCCCGGCCAGTTGTACCGCATCAGCAGCTTCTGGGCGTCCGGCTCCAGGCCGTCGATCTTCTTCTTCAGCTCGCCCGAGAAGCGCCCGATGAAGGCCGTCGCCAGCGGGACGATGTCGTCCTTGCGCTCCCGCAGCGGCGGCACCTCGATCGACACGACGTTCAGGCGGTAGTAGAGGTCTTCGCGGAACTGCGACGCGGCGACCATGGCCTGCAGGTCGCGGTTGGTGGCGGCGATCAGCCGCACGTCCACCCGCAGCGTGCGCGTCCCGCCGAGCCGCTCGAACTCGTGCTCCTGCAGCACGCGCAGGATCTTGGCCTGCGTGCTCGGGCTCATGTCGCCGATCTCGTCGAGGAAGAGCGTGCCGCCGTCGGCCTGCTCGAACCGGCCGATGCGCTGCTTGTCGGCGCCGGTGAAGGCGCCCTTCTCGTGGCCGAAGAGCTCCGATTCGAGCAGGTTCTCCTGCAGCGCGGCGCAGTTGACCTTCACGAAGTTGCGGGCGCTGCGCAGCGAGTTGTGGTGGATGGCGCCGGCGATGAGCTCCTTGCCCGTGCCCGTCTCACCGTGGATGAGCACGGTGGTGTTGCTCTTGGCGACTTTCCGGACCACGTCGAGGACCCGCTTGAGCGCCTCGCTCGAACCCGACGATCCGGTCGAAGTCGTAGATGTCGTGCTGGGCGTCCCGGAGGAATTCCAGCTCGCGGTGCAGGCGCCGCACCTCGAGGGCCTTCTCGATCTTGACCTCCATCTCCTCGAGCTCGAACGGCTTCTGGACATAGTCGAACGCGCCGTTCTTCATGGCCTCGACCGCCGTGTTCACGGACCCGAATGCCGTCATCAGAATCACCGCCGTGGTGGGGTGCAGGGCGCGCGTGGTCCGCAGCACGGACAGGCCGTCGCTGCCGCCCATCTTGAGGTCGCTCAGCACGACGTCGAAGTAGCCCTCGTGCAGCTTCTCGATCGCGGCGTTGCCGTTGGAAGCCTCCTCGACCTCGTGACCGGTCTCGGCCAGCCCGCGGGCGAGTCCGCGCCGCAGCGCGTCGTGATCGTCGGCAATCAGAATGCGTCCCATGTCGTTCCTCGCGTCGTTCGTCTACTTGAACCACGTCGCGGCGCTGGCGACCGGCAGCATGACGCGGAACCGCGTGCCCTCGCCCGCCTGGCTGCTCACGTCGATCCGCCCGTCGTGTGCGTCGATGATCTTGCGGACGATGGCCAGTCCCAGCCCCGAGCCCTTGGCCTTGGTCGTGACGAACGGGTTGAAGATGCGATCGGTCAGATCGGTCGGCACCCCCGGTCCGTTGTCGACGACGTCGACGACCACCGCGGGCACGTTGGGCCGATCGCGCCCGACCTCGCCGTTCAGCGCCGTCGTCGCCGTGATCGTGACCTGCCCGCGCCCGTCGAGGGCGTCGAAGGCGTTGGTCAGCAGGTTGGTGAAGACCTGGCACAGTTGATGGGGATCGCCTTCCACGTCGGGGACGTCCGACTCGATCGAGACCTCGACGCTCACCGCACCGCGCGTCACCTTGGTCTCGGCCATGGTCACGGCCTGGTGCAGGACGTCGGCCAGGCGCGTGCACTCGACCTGCAGCCGGATCGGCCGCACGTACTCGAGCATCTCCACCACGATCGCGTTGGCCAGCTTCGCCTCGCTGATGATGTCGGCCAGCAGCGACTGGGCTCCCGGCGCGTCCGGCACCTGGCGCCGCAACAGGCCCGCCATCACCTCGATGCCGGCCAGCGGGTTCTTCAGTTCGTGCGCGATCCCCGCCGCCATCTCTCCGAGCGACGCGAGGCGGTCGCGCAGCCGCTCGCGCTCCTCGATTTGCTCGACCTGGGTCAGGTCCTTGAAGAACATCACCGCGCCCACCACGTCCCCGCCGTCGTCGCGCACGAGGGAGAGCGTGTAGCCGATCACGCGGTCGAGGTCCTTCAGACGCAGGTCGGCGCGGTTGGGCAGCGTGCTGAGCTCGAACGCCGCCGCCAGGACCCGCACGATGTCGGGACGGTGGCGCAGCACGTCGGTGAAGGGGCGGCCGACGTCACCCCCGTCAGGGGGCAGCGCGAAGATGCGATAGGCCTCGTCGTTGATCAGCGCCAGCGTGCCGTCGCGGTGAATCACGATCACGCCGTTGCGCAGGCTGTCGACGATGTGGCGGAAGAACCGGTCGTCGGGGACACCCCGGCGTCGCGCCGGACGGACCCGGACCCGCACGGGCGTGCGGCGGCGGAGGTTGCCCCTCGCGGGCGGCTTTGATCGTTTGGCCATGAATCAGCGGCACACGTCGAGCGTCGACGAGAAAGGCAAACCATGTACCCCCTCGTCGGGGCCGGCTAATCGACTGGAAAAGCCGGGCTTGCGCCTGCCCTTCGCCGGCCGCAGTATAACAAAAATGTAATTGGATTACGCGATCGTGCGGAGCTCAGCTCTTGGAGCCGGCGTCGGCGGTCTGCAGCTCTTCCCATTCGTGCATCAGGTCTCCAACCTGCCACATGAGGCTCTGGTGGCGGTCGAGGACCGGCTGGGCCCGGGCGCGGTCCGCGTAGAACCCCGGGGCCGCCATGGCCGCCTCGAGATCGCGCATTTCGCGCTCGCACTCGGCGATGCGGGTCTCGAGCGCATCGATCTTCTTGCGGCGGGCCTCGGTCACGCGCGTCTGACGCCGCGACTCGGCATCGGCGCGCTTCTTCGCCTCCCGCGACGCCGCCGGCGTCTCCGGCTTCCCGGCCCGCTGCTGGCGGGACGCCGGGGCGTGTCGGGCGGCGGGCGCCGGCGTCTCCCTCGCCTGGCGGGCCGCCTCGCTCTTGTGCCACAGGAACTCGGCGTACGTGCCCGGGTACGACGTGGCGCCGCCCCCGCCCACCTCGACGATGCGTGTGGCGAGGCGCTCGACGAAGTAACGATCGTGCGAGACGAAGATCAGCGTGCCCCCGTAGTCGGCGAGCGCGTCGAGCAGGACCTCTTTCGAGTCGAGATCGAGATGGTTGGTCGGCTCGTCGAGGAGCAGGGTGTTCGAGGGGCGCAGCAGCATGCGCGCCACCGCGAGCCGGGTGCGCTCGCCGCCCGACAGCATCCGCACGCGCTTGTAGACATCGTCGCCCGAGAAGAGGAAGCCGCCGAGGATGCTGCGGATCGCCGGCACCATGTCGAGCGGCGAGCCGGCGGCGAGCGTTTCGTACACGGTCGGGGCGGGATCCATCCGCGTGGCTTCGTCCTGCGCGAAGTACTGCATGACGACGTTGTGTCCGACGACGCGCTCGCCGCGGTCGGGCGCCTCTTCGCCCGAGAGCATCCGCATCAGGGTGGACTTCCCCGTGCCGTTCGGCCCGACGATCGCGATCCGATCGCCGCGTTCGACGTGCAGGTGCACCCCCGCGAAGACCCGGACGTCGCCGTACGCCTTGGCGGCGGCTCTGAGCTCGAGGACCGTGCGGCCGCTCTTGCCACAGGACGGAAAGTGGAAGTGGATCCGCTTGCGCTCCTCCGGCACCTCGATTGGGACCACCTTCTCGAGCAGCTTGATCCGGCTCTGCACCTGGGCGGCCTTGGTGGCCTGGTAGCGGAACCGGTCGATGAACATCCTGATGCGCGCGACCTCCTCGTCCTGCTCGCGCTTCGCCTTGCGGAGCGCCTCGATGCGCGCATCGTGCTCGACCAGGTAGCTGCTGTAGTTGCCGGGGTAGTCGGTGAGCGTGCGCAGCGTCAGATCGGCGATCCGCGTGACGACCGCGTCGAGGAAGTAGCGATCGTGCGAGACGAGGATCACTGCGTGCGGGTACTGGTTGAGGTAGGTCTCCAGCCAGTTCCGGGCTTCCAGGTCGAGGTGGTTGGTGGGCTCGTCGAGCAGCAGGAGCCCCGGCTGCCCGAGCAGCAGCTTGGCGAGCGCGATGCGCATCTGCCAGCCGCCCGAGAAGGCGTCGGTCGGGCGGTCGAAGTCGGCCTGCGCGAACCCGAGGCCCTGCAGGACGGCGGTCGTCTTGAGGTCGATGCTGTAGCCGTCGCCCAGGCGGAAGTGGTCCTGCAGGTCGGCGTAGCGCGCGAGCATCGCCTCGTGTTCGGACTCGGGGATGGCCGGATCGCCGAGCCGGCCCTCGAGGTCGTGCATCTCGGTCTTCATCCCGAGCAGCGCGCCGAACGCGCTGGACGCTTCGTCGAACACCGTGCGTCCGAGGTGCGTGAGGCCGTCCTGCGGCAGGTAGCCGACGGTGAGGGCGGCCGGCTTCAGGATGGCGCCCGAGTCCGGCTCTTCGAGCCCCGCCATCATGCGCAGCAGCGTGGTCTTGCCCGCGCCGTTGGGTCCGCACAGCCCGACCCGTTCGCGATCGGTAATCTGCCAGGTGACGTTGTCGAGGAGAACGCGGCCGCCGAACGCCTTGGTCAGGTTCTGGAGCTGGATCATCCGCTATTCGCCGAGCGCCTTGGCGGCGGCCGCGAGCACCTGCGGGACGCGGAACGGCTTGGTCAGGTAGCCGGCGACGCCGAGGTTCACGGCTTCGATGGCGGCCGCCTCGGTGGAGAATCCGGTGATGATGATGACCGGCAGATCCGTCTTGTAGCGCTTGGCTTCGCGGATGACGGCGAGGCCGTCGATGCCGGGCATCTTCAGATCGACGATGAGCAGGTCGTAGGGATGCATCCGCATGCGGTCGAGCGCCGATCGCCCGTCGGGTGAGACGTCCACGTCGTACTCGGCGAGCGCGAGGGTCTTCGACAGCAGATCGCGGATGCTGGCCTCGTCGTCGACCACGAGGATCCGCGGCCGGCCGTCGGCGCCGTCCGACCGGGGCACCGCCGCGGCGGCGGGCGAGGGCCGGCCGCCGCGGGGACGCTGGCTGTCGAGCCACGCGTCGATGTCGCGCTTGCGGAACCGCCACTGGCGGCCGACGCGCACCGCCGGGATCTTGCCGGCCTTGATCAGCCGGTACACGGTCCGGAGGTTCACCTGGAGGTACTCCAGGACTTCCTCGGTCGTCAGGAACGTCTCGTCGATCATCGGGCCCGCCCTGGCGCGGACGGGAGCTCGACGCTCATGACCGCGCCCCCGTCGGCGTGGTTCGACGCCGTGATGTGGCCGCCGTGGTCCTGAATGATGCCGTAGGCAATCGCCAATCCCAGTCCCGTGCCCTTGCCCGCTTCCTTCGTCGTGTAGAACGGCTCGAAGATGCGCGACAGCGCGTCCGGAGGAATCCCTTCGCCGGTGTCGCGCACCGTCACGAGCACGCGGTCGCCGGCGCCGATCTTCGTCGTCGTGATCTCGATCCGGCCGGGCCGGCCGGTCGCCGCCACCGCGTGCTCGGCGTTGACCACCATGTTCAGGAACACCTGGTGGAGCAGCAGAGGATTGCTCTGCACGCGCGGCAGCTTGTCGTCATAGTGTCGCACGATTTCGATGCCCGCGCTGCGGCACGCCCGCGCCCGCAGCGCCACCACCTTGTACAGCACGGCGTTGACGCTCACCGGCCGCCGCGCGCCGCGCTGGGACCCCGCGAAGACGAGCAGGTTGCGTGACGATCTTGGCGGCGCGGTCTGCCTCGCGGTAGATCGTCTGCACCTCGCGGCGCAGGTGCTTCGGGAACGCGCCCGTGGCGCGCAGCAGCTCCAGGTGGCCGAGCACGCCCTGCAGGGGATTGTTCAACTCGTGGGCGATGCCCGCCACGAACTGCCCGAGGGCGACCAGCTTCTCCGACTGCGTGAGCCGTCGGCGCAGCTCCTCGCGCTCGCTCTCGAGCTTCGTCTGCGACGTCAGGTCGCGGGCCACCATCACGCTGCCGATCCGCCGCCGCTCCGGATCGAGCAGGTCGGTGACGGTGACCGTGAACGGCCCCTGCAGCACCGGGTCGACGACGTCGAGCGTCGAGGCCGCACCGTCGGCGGTCTCCGTCGCGGCCGTGTCCCGCCCGGCCAGCCAGGCCGCGAGCTCGGGGCCGATGAAGTCGGCGAGCGGCCGGTCGAGGAGCTGTTCGCTCGACAGCCCGAGACGGTTGGCGAACGGTTGATTCACGTGCACGATCCGGCCGCGCCGGTCGGCGACGGCGACGAGATGGGCGATCGAGTCGAAGGTGTTCTCCAGCTCCCGCCGCGACCGGATGACATCGTCGAGGAGCTGGAGGTTCTCGACCGCGCTCGACACGCGCTGCCCCAGGGCGTCGGCCCGGTCGAGCAGGTCGATCTCGCTCCCCGGCTCGACGCGGACCCCGTCGAGTACCATCGTGCCCAGCGCGCGCCGCGTGCCGCGCAGCGGCACCGTGACGGTGACCGTCCGCGACTCGCCGCCGGCGCCGTGCATCTCGGCGCGGGCCCGCCGCATCGCGGCCGCCGCCGGCGCCAGCAGATCGTCCGCGCTGACGCGGCTGCCCCGCGCCGCCCGCACCATGTCGGACGAGGCCTGGAGCACCAGGTCGCGCGCGCGCCGCTCGTGAATCCACACCGACGTGCAGTCTGCGCCGAACAGGCGGTTGGCGCCGCGGCAGACGATGTCCAGTCCCGCCTGCAGGCTCAACGTGGAGGACAGGCTCTCGGCGACCTCGTCCAGCAGGACGCGCAGGTCGCGCTGGACCGCGTCGCCCTCCCGGAGCCGCAGAAGGTTCAGCGCCGTCACGACGGCGTCGACAGCCTCGCGCGTCGCCGCGCGGGGCTCCCGCGGCGCCCGGTCGAAGCCGATGGCGAGCAGGCCCAGACGCTCGCCTTCGTGGGCGAGCGGGCAGACGACGGCCGCCTTCGTGCCGAGCCGCGCGTAGAGCTCGGGAGCCTCCGCGCGGAGATCGTCGGCCCGGGCCGGCGCGCCATCCGCGAAGGCCCTGCCGATGAGATCGGCGTCGGCCTCGCCGGGGCACCAGACGTCGGTGCGCAGTTCGTCGAGCCTGAACCCCGAGGTGGCGAGCAGCGCGCCGTCGCGTGGATTGTGGCGGAAGATCAACGAGCAGCAGCCGCCGGTCCGGTCGAGCACGTACTGGTGGAGCCGGGGCAGCAGCTCGCCCGCCTGTGTCGCCCGCGCCAGTTGCGACCAGAGCGCGGCGCCGCCGCGCGGGTGGGGCGGCAGGGCGCGGCGCCGGTGGGCGCCTTTCGCGCGGGACGCAGGCCGCTGGCGCCGGCGGCTGCGCGTGTCTCGTGGCATGGGGACGGGATTGCCGCGGGCGCGATTGTACCGCGCCGGTCCGCGCGGCGCCACATCCGCCGGTGGCCGCCCCGAACGGCTAAGTGATTATTCACCAGCTGGTTATCGCTATAATGCGAAGGTGGGTGACGGAGACCGACTACCGGACCCCCCCGACCGTCTAAGAGAAGTAGAAAAAGAGGCCCCCGCCGCGATCCGCATGACGTGGACGGACGAGGAACTCGTCGCCCGATCGGTCGGCGGCGACTCCGACAGTTTCAACGAACTCGTGCTCCGCTGGGAGCGCCCCATCTACGCGCTCGCGTATCGCGTGATTGGGCGCGAGGAGGACGCACGGGATGTCTGCCAGGAGACGTTCCTCCGCGCGTTCCGCGCGCTGAACGGCTTTCGCGGCCAGGCCAAGTTCTCGTCGTGGCTGTATCGCATCGCTCTCAACCTGTGCCGCGACTGGGTGCGGCGAGACCGCCGGACACCTGTCGTACAGCTGGCGGAGGACACCGATCTGGCCGACCTCGCGGCGATTCGCGAGCCCTCCGAATCCATCGAAGACCTGGTGGCGCGCCGCGATCTGACGCGAATCGTGGAGCGCGCCATGAAGCGGCTGCCCGACGAGCAGCGAACGGCCATCATTCTGAAGGAGTACCACGGCCTCACGTTTCAGGAGATTGCCGACCTCGTCGGCTGTCCATTGAGTACGGTGAAGACACGGCTCTACCAGGGCCTGGCCGTGCTGCGGCGTGAACTCGGTAACGACAGCAGGGTTTGAAACTGCCATGAAGGACCACACCAACCGGACCGACTGCGACTATGCGGGCGACCGTGAAGGCACGCTGATGAGCTACCTGTACGGCGAGGACGGTCCAGCCGTGCAGGCGTTCGACGCGCATCTCGCCGCGTGCGGACGCTGCCGCGAGGAGCTCGACGAGCTGCGCGGCGTGCGCGGACGGCTCGCCGAGTGGGCCCCGCCGGAACCGGCCGAGGCCCTGACCGCGCCCCGGCGTCCGGCGCCGCCGAGGAAACGGAGCCTGTGGGGCGCGCTGGGTGAGATGCCGGTCTGGGCCCAGGTCGCGGCAGCCTCCCTCATCATCGGACTGTCCACGGGGCTGGCGAATCTGGACGTCACGTACGGCGCCGCGGGCCTGACGATTCGGAGCGGCTGGTGGCCCGCGCCGGCGTCGGCCGCGGTTTCGACCCCGACGGCGGCGCCGTGGCGCGCCGATCTCGCGGCGCTCGAGTCGCAGCTGCAGTCGGAGATCACCGAGGTGAAGACGGCTGCCGCCCAGAGCCAGCCCGCCGCGCCCGTGCCGGCGGCTGCGGCCGTGCCAGCCCACGACGAGGCCCTGCTCCGCCAGGTTCGCAGCCTGATCGCGCAGAGCGACAGCCGGAACCAGCGCGAGCTCGCGCTCCGGGTCGGCGAAGTGGTGCGCGACGTGAACACCCAGCGGCGCTCCGACCTCGTCAACATCAATCGCACGCTCGGACAGCTCCAGAACGACATGGGCGTCGAGCTGCTGAAGCAGCGCGAGCAGTTGAACAACTACGTCATGCAGGTCTCGTCGCAGAAGTGAGGAGCCCGAGTCCCGTGGAGGCAGGTGTGAGGCGGAAGACCACGACCCGGATCCGCGTGGTGGCGGCGGCGGTCGCCCTCGGCGGGGTGACGGCGGCGAACCTGGCGGCGCAGTCGAAGGCCGCTGACGCGACGCTTCAGCAGCAGCGGTACCAGATCACCCAAATGGAGCGCATGCTCGAGGGCGCCGTGGAGCACGGCGCGACCGTGATTCGCGATCGCCTGCAGGCGGTCCTGCCGACGCAGATGCCGCTCATCAGCGAGAACGCCCGCGCCCGCGGGTTCCGGCTGCAGGGCTACGGCGTCTTCTTCGACGTGGCGGTTCCCACGCTGCAGGGCACCATGTGGATCTTCCAGACGCTCGATCAGAACGACCTCGCCCTGACGAGCGCGTTCAACGTGCTGAAGGCGCACGTCGACAGCGCGGGCGACGAGAAGCTCAAGCAGGCCCTCGAGCGGATCGAGCTGCAGATCGCGCCGCTGACCGCCGCGTCGGACGCCGCCGCGCCGGCAGCCGGCGTGCACCCGGCGGGGGCGACGACGCCCGTGGCCTCCGCGCCGGCGTCGCCGGCGCCCGCCCCCGACAGCATGACCACGGACTGGGGCGAGGCATATCACGACGAAGTGCGCGAGCAGGTGGTGGACGCGATGCTCCAGTACGCCGGGTCGCTCGCCATCGGCCCCGAGGAGTGGCTGACCGTGGCGCTGCGGACCAACGAGGATCGGCCGATGGTCGGGCCCGCCGACGGCCAGTTCACCATGATCCTTCGCGTCCGCGGCGACGACCTGGCGGCGTTCCGCGCCGGCCGGTACACCAGGGACGAGGCGGTCAAGCACGTGCAGGTCGGGGTGTTCTAGAATAGCCCGCATGCGCGGGCTGATCTCGCTCCTGCTCCTCACCGCGATCTGCGCGGTCTCCGCGGCGTGCGGGCCATCGGTCGATCTCGCCAAGGCCGTCCAGGTCGGCGGCGTCTCCACGGGCTGGGTGGACGCCGGCGTCGTCGACGGCAAGAACAAGATCGTCCCCTACGCCGCGTTCACCCTCCACAATCAGGGCAGCCAAGCGCTCGGCAGCCTCCAGGTGAACGTCGTGTTTCGGCGGGTCAACGAGACGCAGGACTGGGGATCGATGTTCCTGCCGGTGGCGGGATCGAGCGGGCTTGCGGCGGGCGCGACGAGCGACAAGCTCGAGGCGAAGTCCCAGCTTGGCTACACCGGCACCGAGACGCGCCCCGAGATGCTGCAGAACAGCCAGTTCGTGGACGTCAAAGCCGACATCTTCGCGAAGTACGGCTCGACGCAGTGGACCAAGATCGGCGAGTACCCCATCGACCGGAAGCTCGTCACGCCCTGAGCGGCGCGGCGTCGGCCGCGCCGCACGAGCGCGTCGTCGCCCCTCAGGGAAGCTTCTTCAACTGACCCCGATACGTGACCGTCCGTCCGGGCTGCACGTGCAGATCCACGGTCAGCGTCTGGTAGCCGTCCAGCCGGATCTCGATGTGGTGCCCCCCGGACTCCAGGTGCAGCCGCTGGAACAGGCCGTCGAAGTCGTCGACGATGCCGGCGTAGTAGCCGTCGACGTAGACCGACGCCTGGCGCGGCTTCACTTCCAGCCGGACTTCGCCCTCACGATACCGGCCGGGATAGTACCCGGGATAGGCGGACGGGTAGGCGCCGCCGTACCACCAGGGGTCGTACCATCCGTACGGGCCGTAGTAGCCCCCGTAGAGGCCGAAGCCGATGCCGCCGTAGCCCCACCACGGGTAGCCGTAGCCGCCGTAGACGTACGCCGGTGCCCGGTACCGGTAGGGCGTGCCGCCGCGTACCGATCCCCGAGGGACCGCCCGACCCACCGTGCCGCGGTCGCTGCCGCGGGGCCGCGCGGGTCCCTGGGCCGCCGGCGGCCCGCTCGGGGCCCGACCGCCGGATTCGGCGTGCGGCGCCCTGGCGCCGCCGCCGCCGCGCGGCTCGGCGCGCTGGGCGGAGGCCGGCGCCGCCGCCAGCCACAGCGCCGCGGCCGCGACGAGCGTCAGGCCTGTCAACGTTCGATGTGTCCGGATGAGATCGCGCATCACCATGCTCCCTTTTGGTCGGCCGCCTCAGGCAGCGGTCATGGCTGATCGGGGACGAGGTCGGCATGATACGTCATCGTGTGCCCCCGCTGGATGTGCAGGTCGACGCTGAGCGTGCGGTAACCCGGCATCCGAATCTCGATGTGATGTCCACCGGGCTCGAGCGAGAGCGACTGGAAGACGCCGTCGAAGTCGTCCACGATGCCTGCGTAGTAGCCGTCGACATAGACGCTCGCGTCGCGGGGCCGCACCTTCAGGCGCACACCCCCGTCGCGCGCGTAGTAGCCCGGGCCGTACGGACCCGGGTAGTACGGCCCGTCGAAGGGGCCGTAGAACGGATCGTAGAGCGGGCCGTAGAAGCCGCCCGGCACGACGACGGTCACGGGACCGCGGCCGCGCCGCTGCGCCGATGCCGCCGACGGCAGCGCGAGCAGCACGACCGGCACCAGGGCCAGGGCCAACGGGCGCAGCCAGCGGGTGGTTGAGGTGGTCATCGGTAGGCTCTTCTCTCTCACGTGCGTTTCCACGTGGCACGTGCAGACGACCCGGCTCGCACTCGATGAAATAGCAACCCCCCTGCCAATCCGCCCGCTCGCGCGAGCGCCGGGAAACGACTGGAACTGCCGGCATTCCGGCCTGTTAGCGGCCCCGTGCTGTCACCCGATGGGTTCACGCGTCCCGTTTTCTTGACACCCCGATCCGCGGCCGATACAGTCAGAAAACACGTGTTTCACAGCACCACGATTCTTGCGGTTCGCCACCGGGACCGGGCCGTTCTGGCCGGCGACGGCCAGGTGACGTTCGGTCAGACGGTGGTCAAGCAGGGCGCGCGCAAGATCCGGCGCCTCTACAACGACCGGATTCTGGCCGGCTTCGCCGGTTCGGCGGCCGATTCCTTCGCGCTGTTCGCGCGCTTCGAATCCAAGCTGGAGCAGTACCGCGGCAACCTCGAGCGTTCGGCCGTCGAGCTGGCCAAGGACTGGCGCAGCGACCGCGTGCTGCGGCGGCTCGAGGCCATGCTGATCGTCGTCGACAAGTCGGCCACGTTCTTGCTGTCCGGAACGGGTGATCTGATCGAGCCCGACGATGGCGTCACGGCGATCGGATCGGGCGGACCGTACGCGCTCGCCGCGGCGAAGGCCCTGGTCGCGAACACGGACCTCGACGCGCGCGCGATCGCCGAGAAGGCCATGGCCATCGCGGGCGACATCTGCATCTACACGAACACCCACATCCTTGTCGAAGAGCTCTGAGTGCCGATTTACCTCCCGGAAACGACGCAAACCTCCCTCGACGCCTTGACGCCCCGGCAGATCGTGATTGAGCTCGACAAGTTCGTGATCGGGCAGGCGGCCGCCAAGCGGGCCGTGGCAATCGCGCTGCGCAACCGGATGCGCCGGCAGAAGCTCCCGCCGGAAATGGCCGAGGAGATCGCCCCGAAGAACATCCTGATGATCGGGCCGACCGGGGTGGGGAAGACCGAGATCGCGCGGCGGCTCGCCCGGCTCGCGCAGTCGCCGTTCATCAAGGTCGAGGCCTCCAAGTTCACCGAAGTCGGCTACGTCGGCCGCGACGTCGAGTCCATGGTGCGCGACCTCGTGGAGCTGGCCGTCGAGATGATCCGGAGCGAGCGCCTCGAGGACGTCCGCGCGAAGGCGGCGGAGCACGCCGAGGAGCGGCTCCTGGATCTCCTGCTGCCGCCGACGCACCCGATTGCGCCCGACGAGGACGCGGTGGCCGCGCGCGAGCGTCAGCAGCAGACGCGCGAGCGCTTCCGCGAGCAGCTGCGGTCGGGCCGCCTCGACCAGCGCATCGTGGAGCTCGACGTCCGGGAAAAAGCGTTCCCCTCGCTCGAGATCATCGCGGGCTCCTCGGTCGAAGAGGTCGACATCAACCTGAAGGACATGCTGCCGGGGCTCTTCCAGGGCAAGACGAAGAAGCGGCGCACGAAGGTGCCCGAGGCGCTCGAGTATCTCGTGCAGGAGGAGCAGCAGAAGCTGATCGACATGGAGAGCGTCGCCCGCACGGCGGTCGAGCGCGTCGAGGAGTCCGGCATCATCTTCATCGACGAGATCGACAAGATCGCCGGCCGCGAGGGCGGCCACGGCCCCGACGTGAGCCGCGAGGGGGTGCAGCGCGACATCCTGCCGATCGTCGAGGGCACGACGGTCAACAGCAAGCACGGGATGGTGCGGACCGATCACATCCTGTTCATCGCCGCGGGGGCGTTCCACGTCTCGAAGCCGTCCGATCTGATTCCGGAGCTGCAGGGCCGCTTCCCGATCCGCGTGGAGCTCGAGGCGCTCGGGCGCGACGAGTTCGTGCGCATTCTCACCGAGCCGCGGAGCGCGCTCGTCAAACAGTACCGGGCCCTCATGGAGACCGAGGGCATCACCCTCGACTTCACCGACGGCGCGGTGCGCGCCATCGCGAACTTCGCCGCGCTCGTCAACGAGCGCACCGAGAACATCGGCGCGCGCCGCCTGCACACCGTGATGGAGAAGCTGCTCGACGACATCTCGTTCGAAGGCCCGGACCTCGTCGAGAAGCGCGTCACCATCGACGAGGCTTACGTCACGGCGATGCTGGCCGACATCGTGAAGAACGAAGACCTGTCCCGGTACATTTTGTGAGCCGCGTGCGGCCGCGGCCGGCGCAGGGCCTTCGACTCACGGTGCTCGGGGCGCTTCTGGCCGGCGCCCTCGCGTCGGCCTGCGGGAAGAAGGGGCCGCCCCTGCCTCCGCTCGTGTACACCCCGGCGCCCCCCGGGGAGTTCACGGCCGCGCGCCGCGGCGACGAGGTGGACATCCGCTTCACGGTACCCGCCGCGAACACCGACGGCACGCGCCCCGCCGATCTCGAGCGCGTCGACGTGTACGCCTGGACCGGCAGCGCCGAGCCGACCGACCTCCAGGTGGTCCGGTACGGGACGAAGGTGGGCAGCGTCGCCGTGAAGGCGCCGCGGGATCCGAACCTGGTCATCGAGCCCGACGAGCCCGTCGAGGACATGGAGCCGCCGCAGGGCGCGGGTCTCGACCAGGGCGCGCCGGCTTCGCTGCGGGAGGCGATCACGCCGGCGAGCCGGGAGCCGCTGCAGCTGCCGGCGCGGCGGAAGGCCCCCGCGGCGACGGAGCCCGCCGGACCGCCCCTGCTGGTGAGCGGTCCGCCCCCCGTGCCGGAGCGCACCTACGTGGCGGTCGGCATCACGACGCACGGGCGCCCCGGCGCGTTCTCGCGGCGGGTGTCCGTGCCCCTGGCTGCGGCTCCGGAGCCGCCGGCCGGTCTGTCGGTCACCTACGACGAGACCGCGGTGACGCTCGCGTGGTCGGCGCCGCCGGTGGAGGAGGCGCAGGGCCTGCTGCCGTCGCAGTGGACCGGGACGCCGCTGCGATCCGTCAGCTACGAGGTTGACGAGGTGCCGCCCGCGGGCGCGACGGGCCAGCCGGTCCGTCTGACCCCGTCTCCGTTGCCGGTCGGCCGCTACCAGGATGCCCGGATGGTCTGGGGCGCCGAGCGCTGCTACACCGTGGCCGCGATCGAGACGATCGACCGGCTGCCCGTCGAGAGCCGGCCGTCGGCACCTGCGTGCGTGACGCTCGTCGATCGGTTTCCACCGCCGGCGCCGTCGGCGCTGCGGGCGGTCGGGTCCGACGGCGCCATCAATCTCATCTGGGAGGCGAGTCCCGCGTCGGATCTGGCGGGCTATCTGGTGCTGCGGGGCGCCACCGCGGCGACGCTCGCGCCGATCACGCCGGCTCCCATTCCGGACACCAACTTCCGGGACCAGGTGCCGTCCGGCTCTCGCTACGTGTATGCCGTCGAGGCCGTCGACCGCGCGGGGAATCACAGCGCGCCGTCCCAGCCCGTCGAGGAATCGGCGCGCTGACGTAGAATGACGGCCGGCATGGATCGCCTCTACCGCGTGCGCCACGGCGGCGAGATCTTTCATGCCGTCGAACGGGACGGCGATCTGCGGCGTCTCGAGGGCGACCTCTTCGGCCGCTACGCAGCCGGGGCGCCCGTCACCGGCGGTCTCGGGGCCGTCGAGCTTCTGGCGCCCGTCCGGCCGTCGAAGGTCGTCTGCGTCGGACTCAACTACCGCGACCACGCAGCGGAGACCGGCAAGCCGCTGCCGGCCGAGCCGCTCATCTTCATCAAGCCGTCGACGGCCGTCATCGGGCCGGGCGCGCCGATCAGGTTGCCACCCGGCGTGGGGCGGGTGGATCATGAAGCCGAAGTGGGCGTCGTCATCGGGCGGCGGTCGCACCGCGTCCCGGCGGCCCGCGCCTGGGACGCGGTGCTGGGCCTCATCGCCGTGAACGACGTGACGGCGCGCGATCTCCAGAACAAGGAGTCGCAGTACACGCGCTGCAAGGGCTTCGACACCTTCGCCCCCGTCGGTCCGTGTGTCGCCGTCGGACTCCCGCCCGCGCCGCGGCGCGTGGAGGGCTGGGTGAACGGCGTGCGGCGTCAGGCGTCGGACACGAGCCATCTCATCTTCGGCATCGAGGCGCTCATCGAGTTCGTGACGTTCGTGATGACGCTCGAACCCGGCGACATCCTGTCGACGGGGACGCCGTCGGGCATCGGCCCGCTGCAGGCGGGCGACGTCGTCACCGTCAAGGTCGAGGGCGTGGGCGAGCTCACGAATCCCGTGGAAGAGGAGTAGGCCATGAAGCTGTTCGTCGACACCGGGAACATCAAGGACATCGAGGCCATTGCGGCCCTGGGCATTCTCGACGGCGTGACGACCAACCCGTCGCTGCTGGCGAAGGCCGGCGGGGACTACCGCGCGAATCTGAAGCGGATCTGCCAGATCGTGCAGGGCCCGGTCAGCGGGGAAGTGACGGCCACCGACGTGCCGGGGATGCTGCGGGAGGGCCGCGAGATCGCGGGCATCGATCCGCACATGGTCGTGAAGGTGCCGCTGACGCGCGCGGGCATCACGGCCTGCAAGGCGCTCTCGAGCGAGGGCATCCGCGTCAATGTGACCCTCTGCTTCTCGGCGGCGCAGGCGCTGCTCGCCGCGAAGGCCGGCGCCACCTTCGTCAGCCCCTTCGTCGGACGCCTCGACGACATCGCGACGAGCGGCATGGAGCTCATCCGGGAGATCGTGCAGATCTACGACAACTACGAGTTCACGACCGAGGTGCTCGTGGCCAGCTGCCGCCATCCCATGCACGTCGTCGAGGCGGCGCGGATGGGCGCGGACGTCGCCACCTGCCCGCCCGCGGTGATCGACCAGATGTTCAACCACCCGCTCACCGACATCGGGCTGGCCAAGTTCCTCAAGGACTGGGAGCAGGCGCACGCTACGAAGGTCTAGATGAACCCACACGACGTGCTCGCCGACCTGGAGCGCCGCGCCGAGATCGGCGGCGGCGCCGAACGCCTCAAGCGCCAGCACGAGGGCGGCAAGCTCACGGCCCGCGAGCGCATCGACTTGCTGTTCGACCCCGGCACGTTCGAGGAGGTCGACAAGCTCGTCACCCACCGCTGCCTCGACTTCGGCATGGCCGCGCAGGTCGTGCCGGGCGACGGCGTGGTCGCCGGTCACGGCCTCGTCGAGGGCCGCCAGGTGTTCGCCTTCGCGCAGGACTTCACCGTGTTCGGCGGCTCCCTGTCGGAGACCAACGCCCAGAAGATCGTCAAGATCATGGACGCGGCCACCCGCCTGGGCGCGCCGATCGTCGGCCTGAACGACTCGGGCGGGGCGCGCATCCAGGAGGGCGTGCTGTCGCTCGGCGGCTACGCCGACATCTTCCTGCGCAACACGCTGGCCTCGGGGGTCGTGCCGCAGATCTCCGCCATCATGGGCCCGTGCGCGGGCGGCGCCGTCTACTCGCCCGCGATCACCGACTTCACGATCATGGTACGCAACACGAGCTACATGTTCGTGACGGGGCCCGACGTGATCCGGACGGTGACCCACGAGGAGGTGACCAAGGACGAGCTCGGCGGCGCCATGACGCACAACGCGACGAGCGGCGTCGCGCACTTCGCGGTGGACGACGACCGCGAGTGCCTGTCGCTGATTCGCGCGCTGCTCGCCTACCTCCCGTCGAACAACCTCGACGACCCGCCGCGCGTAGAGAGCGCCGACCCGGGCGACCGCGAGGCGCCCGCGCTCGACACGATCGTCCCGGCATCCCCCAACCAGCCCTACGACATGCTCGACGTCATCCACGCGGTCGTCGACGAGGGGGTGTTCCTGGAGGTGCACCAGCACTACGCGCGGAACATCGTGGTGGGGTTCGCGCGCCTGGACGGCCGGCCGGTCGGGCTGGTGGCGAACCAGCCGGCCGTGCTCGCGGGCACGCTCGACATCAACGCGTCGGTCAAGGCGGCGCGCTTCGTGCGTTTCTGCGACGCCTTCAACGTGCCGCTCGTCACCTTCGAGGACGTGCCCGGGTTCCTGCCCGGCACCGTTCAGGAGTACGGCGGCATCATCCGTCACGGTGCGAAGCTGCTCTACGCCTTCGCGGAGGCCACCGTGCCCAAGGTGACCGTCGTGACCCGCAAGGCGTACGGCGGGGCGTACTGCGTGATGGCCAGCAAGCACATCCGCACGGACTTCAACTACGCCTGGCCGACGGCCGAGCTGGCGGTGATGGGACCCGAGGGCGCGGTCAACATCCTCTACCGGCGCGAGCTCGAGGCGGCCCCGGACCCCGCCGCCGCCCGCGCGGAGCGGGTCGCGGAGTTCCGCGAGAAGTTCGCCAACCCGTACGTCGCGGCGGGCCGCGGCTTCCTCGACGAAGTGATCCGCCCGCGCGAGACCCGCCGCAAGCTCGTGACGGCGCTCAGGAACCTCGAGAACAAACGGGACCGCAACCCGCCGAAGAAGCACGGCAACATTCCGCTCTGATGCGCAAGATCCTCATCGCGAATCGCGGCGAGATTGCCGTGCGCGTGATCCGCGCGTGCCGCGAGATGGGGCTGTCGTCGGTCGCGGTGTACTCCGAGTGCGATCGCACGGCGCTCCACGTCCGGGCCGCGGACGAGGCGTACCCGATCGGACCGAGCGCGCCCCGGGAGAGCTATCTGAGCACCGGCCGGATCCTCGACGCCGCCCGGCGCGCCGGGGCCGACGCCGTGCATCCCGGCTACGGCTTCCTGGCGGAGAACGAGGGGTTCGCCGCCGCCGTGGCCGACGCCGGCCTGACCTTCATCGGACCGTCGCCGGGGACCATCGCGCTCATGGGCAGCAAGACGGCGGCGCGCGACGCGGCCATCCGGGCGGGCGTGCCGGTCGTGCCCGGCACCGCCGCGCCCCTCGACCCCGGCGCGGCGCCCGAGGCCGTCGCCGCCGACGCGGCGGCCATCGGCTATCCCCTGCTCGTCAAGGCCGTCGCGGGTGGCGGCGGCAAGGGCATGCGCACCGTGACGGACCCCGCAGACCTGGCCGGCGCGCTGCGCGCCGCCCGCTCGGAGGCCGACAGCGCGTTCGGCGACGCGGCCGTCTACCTGGAGCGGCGGCTGGAGCGGCCGCGCCACATCGAGGTCCAGCTCCTCGGCGACGCGCACGGCACGGTCGTGCCGTTCGTGGAGCGCGAGTGCTCGATCCAGCGGCGCCACCAGAAGGTCGTCGAAGAGAGCCCCTCGCCCGTCGTGACGCCGGAGCTGCGCCGCGCCATCACCGCCGCCGCCGCCGCCGTCGCCCGATCGGTGGGCTACACGAGCGCCGGCACGATCGAGTTCCTGCTCGACGCCGGCGGGCGGTTCTACTTCCTCGAGATGAACACGCGCCTGCAGGTCGAGCATCCGGTCACCGAGATGGTCACGGGCGTCGACCTGGTGCACTGGCAGATCCGCCTCGCGCGGGGCGAGCCCCTCGATCTGGATCCCGACGCGCTCCTGCGGCCCCGCGGCCACGCGATCGAGTGCCGCGTGTACGCCGAGGATCCCGACAACAACTTCCTGCCCTCGCCGGGACGCATCCGTCAGCTGCGTGCGCCCGCGGGACCCGGCATCCGCGACGATTCCGGAGTGGCGGCCGGGCTGGAGGTCCCCATCTTCTACGATCCGATGATCTCCAAGCTCATCGCCTGGGCGGAAGACCGGCCTCGGGCTGTCGCCCGGATGCGCCGCGCCGTGGGCGAGTACCTGGTCTCCGGCATCCGCACGACCCTGCCGTTCTTCGCCTGGCTGTTCGAGCAGCCCGCCTTCGCCGACGGGCACTTCCACACCGCCTTTCTCGATGAGATCCTGAAGGCGCGGGGCAGCGAGCCCTTCCAGCCGGCGGGGCCCGCGGCCGAAGAGGTCGCGGCCATTGCCGCCGCCCTCCAGGCCGTGCTGCCGGGCGGCGTGGCCGCTGGCGGCGAGGGCCGGGCCCCCGCGGCTCCCGGCGGCGGGCGCTGGAAGACCGCGGCCCGCGCCGAGGGACTCCACTGAGATGCAGTACGAAGTCGAGGTGAACGGCCGGAGGCGTCAGGTCGCCGTGACGCGCGTCGGCGCCGCCTTCGAGGTCTCCGTCGACGGGCGGACCTGGTACGTCGACGCCGTCCGGATCGACGCGCAGACGCTGTCGCTCATCCTCGATGCCCCCGGACGGCCGGGCACGGGCGGCCCGAGCCACGAGGTCGCCGTCGCGCCGGAGCCGTCGACAGGACACCTCACCGTCCGCGTCGACGGGGTCCCGGTCGACGTGGCGCTGAACGGCCGCCGCCGCTGGGGTCGTGCCGACGCCGGCGCGCACACCGGGGATGGCCCGCAGCGGGTGGTCGCGCCGATGTCGGGCAAAATCCTGCGTGTCTTCGTACAATCGGGAGAGACCGTTCGCGCCCGCCAGCCGCTGGTGGTGGTCGAGGCGATGAAGATGGAAAACGAGCTGCGCGCGGGTCGGGACGGCACCGTCGCCGAGGTCCATGTGCGTGAAGGGGCGTCGGTCGACGCCGGGGCCCTGCTGGTTCTGGTGCAGTGAAGCTCTTCGCGTGGCTGCGTCGGCATCCGGCGGTGCGCTACGCCGGCCTTGCCGTATCGATCGCGGCGGTGGTCCTCGCCGTCGTGGTCGTGAGCACGATGACGATCGACCTCGGCCCGGCCGTGCGCAAGCTGGCCGAGGATCAGGGCTCCCGCTACCTCGACCGGCCCATCACCATCGGCGGGCTCCACATCCACCTGCTCGGGGGACTGCTCGGCGGACGCGTCGACGTCGACGACCTGACGATCGGCGGGCTGCACAAGGGCGACCGCCCGTTCATGACGGCGAAGCAGATCGCCGTCACCTTCGACTGGCGCACGCTCCTCGACCGCGAGGTCACCATCTCGAGCGTGGAGATCGTCGACTGGAAGATGCTCGTCGAGCAGTGGGACGGGGAGCAGAGCTTTCCCAGCTTCGTCCGCGCGTCGAAGCGTCCACCGGGTCCGCGTCCCGTCCGAACGACCGTGAAGTGGGTCCACGCCTACCGGGGCGAGTTCGCCTACGAGGATCACCAGACGCCGTGGAGCGTCGACGCCCGCCACATCGACATCACGATCGGCAACCTGCCGCAGTACCACGGCACCGCGACGTTCACGGACGGCACCGTCAAGATCCAGGACTTCGAGCCGATGTGGGCGAACTTCAAGGCCCAGTTCGTCATCGACAACAGCCACATCCGTCTCAGCCGGATCGACCTGGAGACCGACGGCGCCACGAGCGTGGTGAGCGGCGACGTGGACATGGCGCACTGGCCGGAGCAGACCTACCAGGTGAAGTCGCACGTCGACTTCCCGCGGATGCGGCAGCTGTTCTTCGCGGACGAGTCCTTCGATCTCACCGGCCAGGGCGACTTCGCCGGCATCTTCCACCTCTTCAAGGGCGGCCACGACCTGTCGGGGACGTTCCTCAGCAACCAGATCGGCGTGAAGGCGGGCGCGCTCACGTATCCGTTCCCGGGGCTGTACGGGCGCCTGCACTGGACGGGCGACGGCTTCGACGTGTGGGATGCCGGCTCCCGGTTCTTCGGTGGATCGACGACGCTTGCCTACAGCATCCGGCCGCGCGCCCGGGGACAGCCCTCGCGCTCCAGCTTCAAGGCGACCTATGACGGCGTCGACCTGGCGAAGCTCAGCGACTTCGAGCGGCTCTCGGGCCTGCGCTTCGCCGGCGCGGCCTCCGGGCGCGCCGCGATCGACTGGCCGCTCGGACACCTGGACGAGCGGAGCGGCAGCGGCCGGATCGTCGTGACGGCGCCGCCGGGCACCCGCATGATGACGCCGGCGCTCGCCTCGCGCGACAGCGACGCCGGCGGGACCGAACGCCCGTGGGGGCCGTTCGCCGCCCTCCCGCTCGCCGCCCACACGGCGGTCTCGAGCGACATCGCCTTCCGCTTCGACGACCACGGCCTCGAGATCGATCCGAGCCAGTTCGCGACCGAGGCCACGGCCGTCTCCTTCGAGGGCTCGACGGCGTGGGGGCCGTCGACGCGCATCGGCTTCCGCGCCTTCAGCCGCGACTGGCAGGAGAGCGACCTGGTGCTCGCCGGGATCCTGACCGACTTCGGCTCCAGGACCGGCCCCGTGGCCTTCGGGGGGCGCGGCGACTTCCAGGGAGAGATGACGGGCGAGTTCAGCCGCCCGCGCGTCGAGGGGGAGTTCCGCGGCGAGGACCTGCGGGCCTGGGATACCTGGTGGGGCGACGGGACGGCCCACCTCGTCGTCGAGAACAGCTACGTGACGATCGAGAACGGCGTGATCACGTCGGGCGGCTCGGTGATCCGGGCCGACGGACTGTTCTCGCTCGGCTATCCGCGCGCGGACGGCGGGGAGGAGATCGACGCGCGGTTCCGGGTGACGAACCACGACCTCGACAGCCTGCGGCACGCGTTCGAGATCGACACGTATCCGGTGTCCGGTCTGATGTCGGGTGAGTTCCACTTGACCGGTCAGTACGTCCGGCCGATCGGCTTCGGCGGGATGACGATCGAGCACGGCACGGCGTGGGGAGAGCCGTTCGAGCACGCCGAGGCGTCGCTCCGGTTCGACGGGACGGGCGTGCGCCTCGACGGGGTGACGATCCGGAAGTCCAGCGGGACGGTGACGGGCGCGGCCTACATCGGCTGGGACGGGACGTACTCGTTCAACGCCGCCGGGCGTCACCTCCCGGTCGAGGACATGGCGATGCTCCACTACGGGAAGGAGCCGCTCACGGGGATGGCGAACTTCACGGCCAACGGGAGCGCCACGTTCGACGAGCCGCGGTTCGACGTGAAGTTCGACGTCGCCGACCTGTTCATCGGCGACGAGGGCATCGGTGACGCGAGCGGCAACCTGCTCCTGCAGGGCGAAGAGCTGAGCGGCCAGGTGGAGGCCGCCTCGCCGCGCGTCGCGATCACGGGGTCGGGCCGGATCGCCCTGACGCCCCAGCTCGACTCGGAGCTGACCTTCCGCTTCCACGACAGCTCGCTCGACCCCTACGTCCGGCTCTTCGTGCCGCAGTTGTCGCCCTTCACCACGGCGGTCGCCACCGGCGGCCTGCGCATCGTCGGCGAGCTGTCCGACGTCCGCCACCTCGTGGTGGACGCGACCGTCGACACCCTGGACATGCGGCTGTTCGACTACGAGCTCCGCAACAACGGACCGATCAGCCTGGCGCTCGATCAGGATCGTCTGACGGTGCAGAACCTGCAGCTCGTGGGGGTCGACACGCAGCTCAAGGTGTCCGGCACGGTGAGCCCGGTCGACGACCACATCGCCCTGCGCGCGAGCGGCGACGCGAACCTGGGGATCCTGCAGGCGTTCTCCGACAACATGCGCGGCTCCGGCCGCGCCCAGCTGACGGCGGCCATCGACGGCTCCCTGAGCAAGCCCGTCGTCACCGGCAGCGCGACGATCACCGACGGCCGCGTCCGGCACTTCGCGCTCCCCGCGGCCCTCGACGCCATCAACGGCACGGTGTACTTCGACGAGCGCGGCGTGCGCTTCGACGACCTCAGCGCGACCCTCGGCGGCGGACACCTGCAGTTCGGCGGGCGCGTGGGCTTCGACGGCTACAAGCCGACCGATCTCAACGTGACCGTGCGCGGGCAGGGCGTCCGGCTCCGCTATCCCGAGGGGGTCCGATCGCAGATCGATGGCGATCTCGTGCTGCGCGGCACGTTCGCCTCGCCGACGCTCGGCGGCACGGTGACCGTGCAGAGCGCCGAGTGGACGCGTCCCTTCGAGACGCCGGGCAGCATCTTCGACCTGGCCGGCGGGGGCTCGGGGGCCGGCGGCGCCGGTCCGGCGTCGGTCGCCTCGCAGCTGCCGCTGCGCTTCGACCTGCGCATCCTCGTGCCGTCGACCCTGCGGGTGGACAACAACCTGCTGCGCCTCGTCGCGAGCGCCGATCTGACGTTGAGCGGCACCTACGAGCGCCCGGTGCTCTTCGGGCGCGCGGATATCGAGCGCGGCGACCTGACCTTCGAAGGCCGCCGCTATCGGGTCACGCACGGGACGGTCGACTTCACCAATCCATCGCGCATCGAGCCGTTCTTCGACGTCGAAGCCGAGACCAACGTGCGCGTGCCGGGGCAGACCTACCTCGTCACGGTCGGTGCCGTGGGGACGATGCGCCAGATGCAGGTACCGCTCCGGAGCGAGCCGCCCCTGCCGGAGAGCGACGTGCTGGCGCTGCTCCTGAGCGACGCCCGGCGCACGCAGGTGCAGGGACCGGGCGACGTCGAGCTGCAGCAGCTGCAGAACCCGAACCAGGCGCAGACCGACATCCTCGCCGCGCGGGCCACCCAGGCGCTGACGGGCTCGCTGTCGGCCGAGGTCGGCAAGGTGGTCGAGCAGACCTTCGGCGTGGACACGTTCCAGCTGTCGCCGTCGTTCACCGACCCCTACGCGCAGACCTCGCGGCTCAATCCCACCGCCCGCGTGACGATCGGCAAGCGCATCTCGGATCGCGTCTACCTGACCTTCTCCCGCAGCCTGGGGCTCACCTCGCCCATCAACGATCAGATCATCCTGCTCGAGTACGATCAGAGCGATCGGTGGTCGTGGATTCTGTCACGCAACGAGGATCAGCAGACGTACGCGCTCGAGTTCCGCGTGAGGCACTCGTTTTGAGGCGCGTGGCGGCCCTGTGGCTGTGCGCGCTGGCGATCGCGCTGGCGCGGCCGGCCACCGTCCGGGCCGCCGTCGCGGACTACCTCGGCAAGCCGGTGGTGTCGGTGACCCTGACGATCGAGGGCCAGCAGACGACCGACGAGTCCCTCGGCGATCTCGTGACGTCGATGCCGGGCCACCCGCTGTCGATGACGGAGGTGCGGGAGACCATCGGTCGGCTGTTCAGCCTGGGACGGTTCGAGGACGTCCAGGTGGACGCCTCGCCCGCCGCGGGCGGCGTCGCGCTCCGGTACGACCTGACGCCCGTGCATCCCGTCACCCGGATCACCTTCACCGGCAACACCGACCAGCCCGGGGTCGACACCGGCGCCCTCCGACGGGCCGTCGTCGACCGCTACGGCGTGTCGCCGTCGCTCGGGCGGGCCGACGAGATGGCCCGGGTCGTCGCCGATCAGCTCGCCGACGTGGGCTATCTCCACGCCCGGGTGGACCCGCACGCCGAGATCTTCCATCATCCGGACCGGGCGACGCTCGTCTTCAACACGGATCCGGGGCCGCGGAGCACCATCGCGTCGATCGTCGTCGACGGCGACGCCGGCGTGTCGCGCGGCGCGCTGCTCGACATGCTGGACGTCGCGCAGGGCGACCCGTACCGAGCGACAGCGGATCGAGGACCGGTTCGACCGCTACCTGGAGAACCGCCGCAAGAGCTCGCACTACCTCGCCAAGATCACGTCCTCGGCCGAGATGAGCGACGACGATCGCCGCGCGCAGCTGACGCTGACCGTGGACCAGGGTCCGGTGGTCCAGATCGTCTTCGCCGGCGACCAGCTGCCCGCAAACCGGCTGGCTGACCTCGTGCCCGTCGAACGCGAGGGCTCGGCGGACGAGGACCTGCTCGAGGACTCGAGCCTCCGCATCGAGGCGTTCCTGCGGGGCCAGGGATACCGGGACGCGGCGGCGCCCTACACGCGCGAGGAGACCGGGGGACGGCTGCGCATCACGTTCCTCGTCCACAAGGGCGCGGCGTACCGGGTCGCGACGTTCGACGTCAGCGGCAACGCCTCGATTCCGACCGAGGCGCTCCTGCCGCTCCTGCGGACGCGCGCGGGAGGACCGTTCTCGCAGGCGGCCCTGAACGCCGACGCCGCCGCCATCCAGGCGGCCTACCGGCGGCAGGGCTTCGCCTCGGCGTCGGCGACGGCGGCCTCCGCCCCGATCGCGAGCCAGTCGAAGGCGGACGAGATCGCCCTCGCCGTCAAGATCACGGTGACCGAGGGCGCCCGGACGCTGATCACGGGCATCGAGTTCACGGGCAACGCGACCGTGGCGACGGCCGATCTGCAGCGCGTCGTGGGCCTCGAGACGGGGCAGCCGTACGTGGCGACGCAGCTCGTCGCCGATCAGGACGCTCTCGTCGGGCACTATGCGGACCTGGGCTATCCGTCGACGACGGTCTCCGCGGTGCCGCACTTCAACGCCGGGCTCACCGGCGCCGACATCGAGTTTGCGATCCAGGAAGGGCCGCGGGTCTTCGTCGACCACATCGTGCTGATCGGCAACGCCCACACGAGCCCCGACACGATTCTGCGCGCGATCCAGCTGCACCCCGGCGACCCGATCGGGCGGTCCGCGCTGAACGACAGCCAGCAGCGCCTGGTGGCGCTGGGACTGTTCAGGCGGGTCCGGATCGAACAGGTCCCGCACGGCAGCGGCAACCGGCGGGACATCCTCGTCACCGTCGAGGAGGCGCCGGCGACGACGATCGGGTACGGCGCGGGCGTGGAGGGCCGGCTGCGCGTCGTGCGGAGCCAGGACACGGGCGGCGTGGCCTCCGAGCGCTTCGAGGTCGCCCCGCGCGCATCCTTCGACATCACGCGCAACAACCTGTTCGGGAAGAACCGCACGCTCACGTTCTCGACGAGCGTGAGCCTCTATCCCAAGGACTCGCCGTTCTTCGCCGATCAGCCGCAGCCCCAGACCGGCGGGGGCTTCGGCTTCCCCGAGTACCGGGTCGTCGGCACGTACCGCGAGCCCCGACTGGCCGGCACCGACGCGGACTTCTCGGCGAGCGGCACGCTGGAGCAGCAGATCCGGTCCAGCTTCAACTTCGCCCGCCGCGGGGCCAGCACCACCCTCTCGCGGCGCATCACGAGCTCGGTCTTCGCCACGGGGAGCTATCAGCTGCAGCGCACACAGGTGTTCGACGTGAGCGTCGACCCGAGCGCCCAGAACCTGCTCGATCGCACGTTCAGCAAGTACCGCCTGTCGTCGGTCACGGCGTCGATCATCCGCGACACGCGCAACGATACCCTGAGCCCGTCGAACGGGTTCCTGCTCAGCGCCAACGCGCAGCTCGCCGCCCTCGACCTGGGGTCGGAGGCGGGCTTCACCAAGCTGTTCCTCAGCGGGCAGGCCTACCACACGGTGCCGCACGCGCGCGGCACGGTCTTCGCCGGGAGCGTGCGCGTGGGCATGGGCTTCCCGCGTCAGGTCATCCAGACGCTGGACGACGGGTCGCGCCAGACGATCGCCGTGGACGTACTGCCGGAGAGCGAGCGCTTCTTCGCCGGCGGCGACACGACCGTCCGCGGGTTCGCGCTCGACCAGCTGGGCACCCCGGAGACGATCGCGGAAGGCTTCCCGATCGGCGGCGACGGCCTGGTCATCCTGAACGCCGAGATGCGCGTGCCGCTCTGGGGCCAGCTGGGCGCGGTCGGATTCGTCGACAGCGGCAACGTGTTCCAGCACGTGGGAGACATCGACCTCGGCGCGCTCAGGAACTCGGTCGGGTTCGGCATCCGGTTCGGGTCGCCGTTCGGTCCGATTCGCGCCGACCTCGGGTTCAAGATCCACCGCCAGCCGGGCGAAGGCCTCACGGCGTTCCACCTGAGCTTCGGGCAGGCGTTCTAGGAGGGCAGGCGGAGGGAAGCGCCTCCGCCGCGGGTGCGCAGCGCCCGCTTGCGGGCACACGGGAGAGGGGAAGCAGATTGACGACAGCGTTTTCGAGATCGATGTCGCCTCGAGATCGGTGCAGCCGCGGACCTTCAGGTCCGCCAATGCGAAGCCGGCCTGAAGGTCGGCCGCTACGGCGAAACGAAAACCGCGCTCGCCGGGCGACCGGGAGGATTCGGTCCATCGGCATCTGGCTCGCGATCGGCGCCGGGATCACCTGCGTCGCCGCGCCGGCGGCGGCCGAGGTGATCGACCGCGTGCTCGCCGTCGTGTCGGGCACGGTGATCACGCTGAGCGACGTGACCGCGGCGCACGACCTCGGGATCGTGCCGGCGGTGACCGGCTCCAACTGGGTCGGACCGGTGCTCGAGGACCTGATCGACCGGACGCTGATCCTCACGGAGGTGGATCGGTTCTCCCCGCCGGAGCCCGCGGCCGACGCCATCGATCGGGGCGTGGCGGAGATCCGCGCGCGGTTCCCGTCCCAGCCGGCGTTCGACGCGGCGCTGGCGCGCTCCGGCGTGGACCAGGCCCACCTGCGCGAACTGGTTCGCCAGAATCTTCGTCTGCGGGAGTATTTGGACCTGCGGTTCTCGGTGCCGCCGCCGACCGAACAGGAGGTCGGCGACTACTACCAGGCGCACCAGGGCGACTTCGCGGTCAACGGTCAGCCCGGCCCCCTGGACCAGGTGCGTCCGCGCGTGGTCGCCGCCATCAACGCCTCGCGCCAGCAGGCGCTCGTGGACGACTGGGTCAGCAGCCTTCGGAGCCGCTCCGACATCGTCAACCTCTACGCCACGCGCCAGCAGGGACCCGACGCCGGGAGGAACTGAGGAGCCCGTCTATCGGCCCACGAGCAGGAACTGCGCGATCTCCAGCAGATTGAAGCCCGCGTGGCTCACCATCGGCGCCACGACAGAGCGGCGCTTCAGGTAGACCCATCCCCAGAGCGCACCCATCGCACCGGTGGCCAGCGCGGCGTCGGCGCCCTGCAGCAGGTGGCCGAAGCCGAAGGAGATGCTGGTGACGACGATGCCGACGGCGTCGCCGCCGAGCCAGCGCTCGAAGCGCCCCAGGAGGAACGCGCGCTGGATCTCTTCCCGGACCCCGCCGGCGATCACGACGACGGCAGCGAAGAGCAGGGCATCGCGCGGCGTCTGGATCATCTGCTGCAGCGGGTTTCGCACGACGGTGTGCATCCAGGGCGCGAAGGCCAGGACGAGCGCGAGCACGGTGAAGGCGACGACGAGCGCCAGGAGGGCCAGGGGCAGGCCGAGGCGGAGCTCGGGCCCGATCGGGTGGCCGCCGAAGAGCAGGTCGCGCCAGCGCTCACCGCGTGCGCGCATCAGCACATGGATGAGGCCGAGCAGCAGCAGCGTGTCGGCAAACGAGAGCAGCGAGACGTACCCGATCGTCAGCTGGCCGCCGGTCGCGGTCGGCCCGTAGTGCAGCGCGGCGAAGAGCGCGCCGAGGACGAGCTGGGTCGGATAGTCGGAGCACAGCGCGACTTCGATGAGGGCGACGGCGCGGTCGGCGAGAGGCGGGTGTTCCAGGGCCCGCGGGCCGGTGGGCGGATTGTCGGCGGTCGGACCGGCCGGCGGGGCGTCTGAAGACGGATCGGGGGCGTCCATCGCCACGAATATGACGTCATTCTAGCGTGAGGCGCCGGGTGAGTGGATCAACAAGAATGCCAACATCTTGCGAGTGACCTAAAAGAGAGGCACAATATGTGGTGTTTACACGCTTGACAAACCAGATGGCGGGGGGCATAGTGGTCGGCCGTAGCGCGACAGGCGAACGAGCGAGCAACTCCCAGCTTCTCGCCAGGATGTGGGGGCTTGGTCCCCACGATCGGGTCTGCCGGCGTCACGATTTCCGACCAGAGACCAACGGCTGCCCCCGGGGCGGGGGGCGGTCGTCAACGGTGCGAGTGGAGGGGACATGAAAGAGGGCGCTGCCTTCCAGGCCGCAGGTGCCAGCCAGCAGACAGTCGAAAGTGGAGCCGTCGAGCCCATGTCTCCGGCTCGCGGGGAGCCGCGTGGCTCGGAGCGGGCGGACGCCGCGGAGGGACGGAGCCGTGGCAAGTCGCCGGCGCCGGGCCTGGCGTTTCCCCGGTTCTTCACCGAGCCCGGGGTGGACTCGTTCGACGAGGTCACCTGGGAGCTGCGGGACGCGATCATCGGGAACGAGCGCGGCGAGGTGGTCTTCGAGCAGCGCGGCGTGGAGTTCCCGAGCTTCTGGTCGCAGCAGGCGACCAACATCGTCGTGTCCAAGTATTTCCGTGGGCAGCTCGGGACGCCGGAGCGCGAGCGCAGCGTGAAGCAGCTCATCGGCCGCGTCGTGAGCACGATTGCCGGCTGGGCGCAGACGCAGAAGTACTTCGCGTCCGAGGAGGATCTGCAGGCGTTCAGCGCCGATCTGAAGCACATCCTGGTGTACCAGAAGGCGGCCTTCAACAGCCCGGTGTGGTTCAACTGCGGCTTCGAGAAGGCGCCGCAGTGCTCGGCGTGCTTCATCAATTCGGTGAAGGACACGATGGACTCGATCCTGACGCTGGCCCGGACCGAGGGGATGCTGTTCAAGTTCGGGTCGGGCACGGGGACCAACCTCTCGCCGATTCGCTCCTCCAAGGAGCTCTTGGCGGGCGGGGGCACGGCCTCGGGCCCCGTGTCGTTCATGAAGGGCTACGACGCCTTCGCGGGCGTGATCAAGTCGGGTGGCAAGACGCGCCGCGCGGCCAAGATGGTGATCCTCAACGCGGATCACCCCGACATCGTCGAGTTCATCAACTGCAAGGTGGAGGAGGAGAAGAAGGCCTGGGCCCTCATCGACTCCGGCTACGACGGCAGCTTCACGGGCCCCGCGTACTCGTCGGTTTTCTTCCAGAACTCGAACAACAGCGTCCGGGTGACCGACGACTTCATGCGCGCGGTGCTCGACGACGGCGTCTGGGAGACCCACGCGGTGACGACGGGAGAGGTCGTGGGCACGTACCGCGCCCGCGAGCTCATGCGGCTCATCGCGGAAGGCACCCACATCTGCGGCGATCCCGGCATGCAGTTCGACACGACGATCAACGAGTGGCACACGTGCCCGGAGACGGACCGCATCTACGCGAGCAATCCGTGCTCCGAGTACATGTTCCTCAACGACTCGGCGTGCAACCTGGCGTCGATCAACCTGATGAAGTTCGTCCGCGAGGACGGCGAGTTCGACGTCGTCGGCTACAAGGCGGCGATCCGGACGCTCATCACGGCGCAGGAGATCATCGTCGACAACGCGAGCTATCCGACCCCGGCCATCGGGAAGAACAGCCACGACTACCGGCCGCTGGGCCTGGGCTACGCGAACCTGGGCGCGCTGCTGATGTCGCGCGGGCTGCCGTACGACAGCGACGCGGGCCGCGACTACGCCGCGGCGCTCACCGCGCTGATGACCGGCGAGGCCTATGCGCAGTCGGCGCGGATCGCGCGCGACCACGGCGGGCCGTTCGCCGGCTACGACGGGAACGGCGAGCCGTTCCTGCGCGTGATGCGGAAGCATCGCGACTCGATGCGCGACGTCAACCCGCGCAACGTGCCTGCCGACCTGTACGGCACGGCGAAGGCCTCCTGGGACGATGCCGTCGAGCTCGGTGAGTCGTTCGGGTACCGCAATGCGCAGGCGACGGTCCTCGCTCCGACCGGCACGATCGGCTTCATGATGGACTGCGACACCACCGGCGTCGAGCCGGACATCGCGCTCGTCAAGTACAAGAAGCTGGTCGGCGGCGGGCTGATGAAGATCGTCAACCAGACCGTGCCGATGGCGCTCAGGAAGCTCGGCTACACGCAGGCGCAGATCGACGCGATCACCGACTACATCGATCGCAACGAGACGATCGAGGGGGCGCCCGGGCTGCGCGAGGCGCATCTGCCGGTGTTCGACTGCGCGTTCAAGGCGGCCAAGGGCCAGCGCTCGATCCACTACATGGGCCACATCAAGATGATGGGCGCGACGCAGCCCTTCATTTCGGGCGCCATCAGCAAGACGGTCAACGTGCCCAAGGAGGCGACCGTCGACGAGATCACGCAGGCGTACATCCAGTCGTGGAAGCTGGGCGCGAAGGCGATCTCGATCTACCGGGACGGCAGCAAGCGCACGCAGCCGCTCAATACGTCGAAGGACAAGCTGCCGGCCGAGATCGCGGCGCAGGCGGCCCAGGCCGTGAGCCGGCCGGTGCGCCACAAGCTGCCGGACGAGCGCCAGGCGATCACCCACAAGTTCGACATCGCCGGCCACGAGGGCTACATCACGGTGGGGCTCTTCGAGGACGGCCAGCCCGGCGAGATCTTCCTGGTCATGGCCAAGGAGGGCTCGACGATTTCCGGCTTCGCCGACGCGTTCGCGCAGGCGATCTCCTACGCCCTGCAGTACGGCGTGCCGCTCCAGGCGCTCGTGGACAAGTTCAGCCACGTGCGGTTCGAGCCGTCCGGCATGACGCGCAATCCGGAGGTGCGGTTCGCGAAGTCGATCGTGGACTACATCTTCCGCTGGATGGCGACGAAGTTCCTGTCGCCGGAAGCGCAGTTCCACGCCGGGGTGAACGGCCGTGAGCTCGAGGACCACAACGGGCACGAGGCCGAGACGCCGGCCGTCGCTGCCGCGCCGGTCGTGTCGGCGGCGCCGCCGACGGATCTGGCCGCGCCCTTCTCGACCATCCAGAACCAGGAGGACGCCCCGCCCTGTTCGACCTGCGGCTCGATCATGATCCGCAGCGGCGCCTGCTACAAGTGCGTGAACTGCGGCAATACCTCGGGCTGCGCCTAGGGCCGGGATCGCCACGGGGATTCGCCGAATCACGCGGTCACGTCGAGGGCCGGACTCCGAGGAGTCCGGCCCTCTTTTTCGTACGCCCCGGGCGGGCCGGTGGTAGGCTGAGGTCCTGCCACAGGAACGGAGGCCCCCATGGAATTGTTGCTCGGGTCCCACGTTCGCGAACACGGCAACCGCGTGGGACGACTGGCGGCGTTCGAACTCGAACCGGTCACGCTGCGGATCCGGCGCATCATCTACTCACCAGACGGCGACCTGAGCCCGGCTGCGCAGAGCCGCGCGGTCACCGACGTCTCCCACGTTCACGACGACGGAGAAATCGAGCTCCGGCCGTACGCGGACGACACGCCGATGCCGCCCGTGCGCGACGTCGTCCAGCTCAGCCGATCGACAGCCGTGCGCAACGGCGGTCGTCAGACGGGGCGGCTGGCGGGCGTCGAGGTGGAAGTGTCGGAGCGGCTCCTCCTGGCGGTCATCGTCCGGACCCACTGGTGGTCGCGCCGCACGGTGCTGCCGGCGCGGTCCCTCGACTTCTCGACACCCGGCGAGATCCGCCAGGGTCCCGGGGGCACCACGCGCGCGGCCTGAGCGCCGGGATTGTGAAATTCCCGGCGCCGGCTTGCCTGAAGCGGGGCGCCGAGCGTACAGTCGGGGCCCGGCTCGTCCGTATGTCTCCAAGGAGAAACCAGATGAAACGCGTCCTGTGTCTCACCTCCGGATTTCTGTTGATGGCAGCCGCCGCCATCGCGCAGCCGCCCGGCGCCAATCAGAAGCTGGACCTCGCTGCGGATCTGCAGCGGGCGTACAACAGCGTGAAGGCGAACCTGACGGCGGCCGCCGGCGAGATGCCCGAGGCCGACTACGGCTTCAAGCCGGGGCCCGCGCCGGAACTGCGGACCTTCGGCCAGCTCTTCGCGCACACCGCCAGCGTGCAGTTCGGCTACTGCTCGGCGTTCAAGGGCGAACCCAACCCGATGCAGGGCAAGGATCTCGAAAAGGAGCTCAAGACGAAGGCCGAGTTCGTCAAGGCGCTCGCCGACTCGTTCGCCCTGTGCGACGGCGTGTTCACGTCGCTCAACGAGTCGAACCAGAACGAGTTCGTGACGCAGGGCCGCGGTCAGATCAGCCGCGGGGCGCTGGCCGCGAACATCGTGATCCACAACAACGAGATGTACGGCACGACGGCCGTCTACATGCGTGCCAAGGGCATGGTTCCGCCCTCGACCGAGCGATCGAGCATGGGACGGATGGGCCGCGGCCGCTAGCCGAACCGGGCGCCAGGCGCCGGACACCGCCGTCCCCGGCACCTGGCGCCCGACGATACAATAGGGCGTGCCAACCGCAGGACGCCTTCGCTACCTCGACGCGCCGCCGCGAGGGCCCTCCGCGCGAGAGCGGCCCCGCGGCACCCTCGTCCTCCTCCACGCCTTTCCTCTCGCGGCCCGCATGTGGGAGCCGCAGCTCGCCCTCGCCGACGGCGGCTGGCGCGTGATCGCACCGGACCTCCGCGGCTTCGGAGACGGCAACGCCGACCCGCCTGCCGCGTCGATGGACGACTACGTCGCCGACATCGTCGACCTGCTCGACGCGCTGCACATCCACGACGCCGTCATCGGCGGTGTCTCCATGGGAGGCTACGTCGCGTTCGCGCTCCTCCGCCTGGCGCCGCACTACGTCAAGGGCCTGATCCTGGCCGACACCCGGTCGCAGGCCGACACGCCAGAGGGAGTCGACGGGCGCCGGCGCATGCTGGCGACATTGCACGACCAGGGCGTCGGCGCCGTCGCTGACGAGATGCTGCCGAGGCTCGTGGGTCGCACGACTCTGGAGGAGCGTCCCGCCGTCGCCGCGTTCGTGCGCGAATTGATGGGCGCCCAGAACCCGGCCGCCATCGCGGGGGCGTTGACCTCGATGATGAAGCGCGCCGATTCGACCGCGCTCCTCGCCACCGTACGCTGTCCGACGCTGGTGGTCGTCGGCGAAGAGGACGCGCTGACACCTCCGGCGTCCGCCGAGTCTCTTCAGCGCGGGATCGCCGGCGCCCAGCTCGTCGTGCTGCCGCGGGCGGGCCACCTGCCGAGCCTGGAAACGCCGGACGCGTTCAACGAGTCGCTCGCACGCTTCCTCGCCCATCGGGTATAGTCGCTCGGATGCGCAGACGCACAGGCGTGACGCTGCTGGCGGCGATTGCCGCGGTGGCGATGCTGCGGCCGCTCGTCGGAGTGGCCCAGGCCCCGCCGCCGCAGGTTCCGACCCGCGACGCGGCGTACGATCGGCTCCTCGACACGTACGTCCGCGACGGTCTCGTCTACTACCGCACCGTCAAGGGTCTGCGGACGACGCTCGATCGATACGTGGCGTCGCTCGCGACGGCGTCCGTCGACCGGATGCCGCGCGAGGGCCAGATCGCCTTCTGGATCAACGCCTACAACGCCCTCGTGATCCAGACGGTCATCGACCACTATCCGATCCCCCGCGTGTCGAAGGAGTATCCGGCCGGGAGCATCCGGCAGATCCCGGGCGCCTTCGAACGGACCACGCACCACGTCGGCGGACGGACCGTCACGCTGGACCAGATCGAACAGCAGGTCCTGCCGGCTTTCGGGGATCCGCGGGTCTTCTTCGCGCTGGGGCGGGGGTCCATCGGGGGCGGGCGCCTGCGGAGCGAGGCCTACACGGCCGACCGTCTCGAGTCCCAGCTGGCCGCCGTGGCTCTCGAGTGCGACGAGCGGTCGCAGTGCGCCGTGATCGATCCAGACGCCGGCACGCTGTCGGCCAGCTCGATCTTCTCGTGGCGGTCGCGCGAGTTCGTCGCCGCTTATGCCGACAAGGCGCCGGCGGCCTTCGCCGACCGGAGCCCGATCGAGCGCGCCATCCTCAGCTACATTCAGCCCAAGCTGCTCCCGTTCGAACGCACCTTCCTCGAACGCAACGACTTCAAGCTCCGGTACATCCCGTTCGACTGGCGCCTGAACGACCTCACGGGACGGTAAGGGTGCCGGGGACCAGACACCGGGTGGCCGGTGCCGCGTGCCGCCGCGAGGGACCATGGACCTAGAGCTGGCCGACCAGATCGCCATCGTGACCGGCGGGAGCCGCGGCCTGGGGTTGGCCGCGGCCGATGCGCTCGTCCGGGAGGGCTGCCGCGTGTCGATCTGCGCCCGCGGCGCCGCGACGCTCGAGGAGGCCGCTGGTCGCCTGCGGCACTTGGCGGGTTCGGACGACCGCGTGCTCGCGGTCGCGCTCGACGTGTCGACTGCGGAGGGCGTCGCCGAGCTCTTCCGGCGGACCGAGGAGGCCTTCGGCGGCCTCGACATCCTCGTGAACAACGTCGGCCTGGGACGCGGCGGGGGGCTGGAGAACACGACGGACGCCCAGTGGCAGGAGGCCGTCGACCAGACGCTCTTCCCCGCGATTCGCGCCTCCCGGCTGGCGGCCCCGATCATGCGGCGTCGCGGCGGCGGTGCGATCGTGATGATCGCCTCGATCTACGGGCGCGAAGCGGGGGGCCGCATGACCTACAACGCGGTCAAGGCCGCCGAGATCAGCCTGGCGAAGGCGCTCGCGCGGGAGCTCGCCGGCGACAACATCCGCGTGAACAGCGTGGCGCCCGGATCGATTCTGTTCCCGGGCGGGTCGTGGGCCCGCCGCCAGGAGACGGATCCGGAAGGCATCGCGGACTTCGTGAATCGGGAGCTGCCGTTCGGGCGGTTCGGGCGCCCCGAAGAAGTCGGGGCCGTGGTGGCGTTTCTGGTCTCGCGGAAAGCGAGCTGGATCAGCGGGGCAAGTGTGACCGTTGACGGCTGCCAGTCACGCTCCCTGATCTGATAGCCGGACGGCTCTCTTCGGCCTCGCCGGTGAGTCCCGAACGCGACCGGCCCGAGGCGACCACGCGGGTCGACTGGCGCGTCGAGGTCCTCGGCGTTCGCGTGCGGACCACGAATCCTTCCGCATCGTCGTGTTCGGCGATATCGGACTCCCCGGTATCCGAGTGGAGGAAGAACCCTCGGCGCCGCACGCGCGGCTCACGGACGCTCATTCGTCGGAGCTCCTCGGCAACTCTATCGACCGAACTCACTCAGAGTAGCACGGAGGTGCTGGGTGGATCTCGCAAAGTGCGCCGCGGATTCAGCTAGGTGCCGCGTGGATCGAGCAACGTGCCCGATGCGATCGGGTACGGTGCCCGGTGAATCCAGCAGCGTGCTGAACGGAGTTGCCAAGGTGCAGCGCGGATCGATCGCGGCGCCGTCGCCGACCCGGCGCTTGGCACAGCACCCTTCCGCCTCAGTCCTCGGCAGTCTGCAGCGTCGGTCCCCCAGCCCACAGAGGGTCGCTCCAGGCGCCTTGCGGCGCGATCTCGCCACCAGACCGCGTCAGTTACCAAGGATTTTCGTCATCTTTCACCACTTGATCGCCCCAGGTGTGCCTGCTAGCATGGCGGGCCATGGCGGAGGAGCGCTCGGGGAGTTCAGGGGGTGAGAGCACCGAGCTCGCCCGCCGGTCCCGACGAGACGCGGCGCTCGACGCAGCGCTCGAGCGCCTCGCGCCCGGACGGCCACCCGAGCGTCCCGATACGCCCGACCTGCACATCACCGCCGTGCGGCGGATGCCGCCGGTGCCTGCGGAGTACGCACCGTTTCCGGACGGGCTCGACGAGCGTCTTCGAACGGCGCTGACGACTCGCGGTGTCTCCGCGCTCTACGCGCACCAGGCCGAAGCAATCGCCCACGCCCTCGCCGGTCGCAACGTGGTCGTGACGACGCCGACGGCGTCGGGCAAGACGCTCTGCTACAACGCGCCGGTGATCGACGCGATCCTGACGGATCCCTCCAGCCGGGCGCTGTATCTGTTTCCGACGAAGGCGCTGGCTCAGGATCAGCTCGCCGAGCTGACCGGTCTGACCGATGCCGTCACGGCAGCCTCGGGTGAGGCGATCGGGGTCTTCACCTACGACGGCGACACGCCGCAGGATGCGAGGCGGACGATCCGGGCGCGGGCCCACCTCGTGCTGAGCAATCCGGACATGCTCCACTCGGGCATCCTGCCGCATCATCCGCGCTGGGCCAAGCTGTTCGAGAACCTGCGGTACGTGATCATCGATGAGCTGCACGCCTATCGCGGCGTTTTCGGAAGCCACCTGTGCAACGTGCTGCGGCGCCTCGACCGCATCTGCCGCCACTACGGATCCGCGCCCGTGTTCCTCTGCTCGTCGGCGACGATCGCGAACCCGCGAGAGCTGGCGGAGCGGCTCACCGAGCGGCCGTTCGAGGTGGTCGCCCGAAGCGGGGCGCCCAGGGGCGAGAAGTTCTTCGTCTTCGTCAACCCGCCGGTCGTGAACCAGCAGCTGGGGATTCGCCGGTCGTATCTCGCTGAAACGCGGGGCATTGCGTCGGAGTTCCTGAAGCGTCAACTCCAGGTCATCGTGTTCGCCCAGAGCCGCCTGTCCACGGAGATTCTGACGACCTACCTCAAGGACGACTTCGACGGCGAGCCGGGCAGGCCGGAGCAGGTGCGGGGATACCGGGGCGGCTATCTGCCGAACCGGAGGCGGGAGATCGAACGGGGCCTGCGTGAGGGCCGCGTGAGAGCCGTCGTCTCGACGAATGCGCTCGAGCTCGGCATCGACATCGGGGCGCTCGACGTGGCCGTGCTGGCCGGCTACCCCGGCACCATCGCCGCCACGTGGCAGCGGGCCGGCCGGGCTGGTCGCCGCTCGAGCCGATCCGCGGCGGTCATGGTGGCCAGCAGCGCGCCGCTCGACCAGTTCGTCGTACGCAACCCGTCGTATTTCTTCGATGCCTCGCCCGAGCGCGCCCTTATCGATCCGGACAACCTCCACATCCTGGTCGACCACATCAAGTGCGCCGCGTTCGAGCTGCCGTTCACGACGTCCGAGCAGTTCGGCCGCCACGACGTCCAGGAAGTCCTGGCGCTGCTTGCCGAGCAGGGGTTGGTGTACAAGTCCGGCGGCACCGAGGATCTCGAATCCGGCGACGATGGGGCCCCGCGAGAAGTTGGGCACTGGACCTGGACGAACGAGTCCTATCCCGCCGACGCCGTCAGCCTGCGCTCCATCTCGTCGGACAACTTCGTGGTGGTCGACGTGACCGACGAGACGCGCGTGATCGGCGAGACGGACTTCACGAGCGGTCCCGCCACTCTGCACCCCAAGGCGATCTACCTCGTGGAGGGCCGGCTCTTCCAGGTCGAGCGCCTCGACTTCGACGGGCGGAAGGCCTTTGTCCGCGAAATCGACTGCGACTACTACACCGATGCCATCACCTACACGAAGGTGACGGTGCTAGATGTCTTCGATGAGCGCCTGCGGCCATCCGAGCCCGAGGATCTGGAGATCCGAGGGCGAGGATCGGCGTCGGCTCGCGGCGGGAGCGTGGCCCCGCCGCCAGTGGGAGACGATCGCCCGGGGGCGGCACATGGAGAAGTCCACGTGGTCTCCCGCGTCGTCGGCTTCAAGAAGATCAAGTTCTACACGAACGAGAATGTCGGGTCCGGGGAGCTGGACCTGCCCGAGCAGCAGATGCATACCACGGCCTACTGGCTCACGGTCCCGCCCGCCGTGATGGCGCGGCTGCCGTACGCCGCGGACGATCGCCGCGACGGCGTCGTCGGGCTCGCGTACGCCATGCGGCAGGTGGCACAGCTGCTGCTCATGTGCGATCGCCACGATATCGGCATTTCCATCGATACGGCCGCGGAGCCCGGCGTCGACGACACGCAGCGGATCTTCATCTACGACAACTATCCGGGCGGCATCGGCTTCTCGGCGCCGCTCTTCCGGATGCACGACGAGCTGGCGGAGGGCACGCGCCGACTCATCGCCGAGTGCGGCTGCGAGCAGGGGTGCCCCGGCTGCGTCGGCCCCATCGGCGACACCGGACCCCTCGCGAAGGCCGCCGCGCTCCGAATTCTTGATCTGCTGATGGCCGGTGCGGCTGCGGTCTGAGTCATGGATCGATCCACGTTCGCCGATCGGATCCGTGCCGTCATCGGCACGCCGGGCGCGGTTCCGCCGCGCGCTCCCTCCGTGCGGGCCGCCGGCGCGGCCGATCCGCGCGTCGCCGAACAGCTCGGCGGCCGGTGGGCGGGCGACGGGTCGACGCCGTTCCTGGTGGTCGAACGCCGGCGCGGGCCGGCCCAGCGGCATGGACGGCGGAGCGTCGGCGATCTGGCGCGCGAGGCGGCCGCGGCAGGCGGGGCGGCCGCGTTGTTCTGCGGACCGGAATCCGTCAGCACGCCCCTCTTGTTCTTCGACTTGGAGACGACCGGCCTGAGCGGCGGGGCAGGGACGCTCGCATTCCTCGTCGGCTGCGGCTGGTTCGATGCCGACGGCGGCTTCGTCACCCGCCAGTACCTGCTCGCGTGCACGGCGGGCGAGCCCTGTCTGCTCGAGGCAGTCACCCGCGAGTTCGCCGGCGCCGGCGGCCTCGTGAGCTTCAACGGCAGGTCGTTCGATGCTCCGATCCTCGAGACGCGGTATCTCTTTCACAGGCGGCCGTGGCCCGGTGCGGGCCTGCCTCATCTGGACGTGCTGCACGCGGCGCGCCGGTTCTGGCGCGACGATGCGGGGTGCGCGCTGGGTGTGCTGGAGGCGCAGGTGCTGGGCGCGGGGCGCACGGGGGACGTCCCGGGCTTCGAGATTCCAGGGCGGTACTTCCAGTTCCTGCGGGATGGCGAAGCGGCGCCGCTGGAGGACGTTCTGGAGCACAACCGGCTCGATCTGCTCTCGCTGGCGGGGCTGACGGCGCGCCTGCTGCACCTCGGCGCCACGGGGCACGAGGCGGTTCGCGATGCCCGCGAGGCGCTTGCGCTCGGACAGCTGTACGAGCGCGCCGGGGAGCGGGAGCGTGCGCGTGGGGCCTTCGAGCGCGCGGCGTCGGGAGTGGCGCCGCCAGACGTACGGGCCGCGGCCCTTCGAGCCCTCGCCGTCGACGAGCGCCGCGCGCACCGGTTCGACGAGGCGGCGCAGTACTGGCAGGGGGTGCTCGAGGTGCAGGACTGTCCACCGGCGGCCGCCCGGGAGGCCGCCCGGGCGCTCGCGGTGTACCACGAGCACCGGGCGCGGGATCTCGTGGTCGCGCGCAGTTTCGCCCTGCGGAGTCTCGAATTCGGCGAGCGTGCGTCGTGGAGGAGGGCGATGCGGCACCGCCTGGCCCGGCTGGACCGGAAGCTCGGGCGGTCGCCGCTGCTCGACTGAGTCGGAGGGGAGCCTACAGCCTTTTCGAGATCGATATCGCCCCGAGATCGGTGTAGCCGCGGACCTTCAGGTCCGCCAATGAGAAGCCGACCTGAAGGTCGGCCGCTACCGCGAAACGAAAATCCCTCTAGTGGGCGGCGGCTGCCGCCGCCTTCTTCGCCTTCGCGGCCTTCTTGCGGCTTTCCGACGTCTGCACGCCGTACTTCTTGGTGAACCGCTCCACGCGCCCTTCCGTGTCGATCAGCTTCTGCCGGCCGGTGAAGAACGGGTGGCAGTTCGAACAGATTTCGAGGTGGAGCTCCGGCTTCGTCGACCGCGTCTTCCAGCTCGCGCCGCAGGCGCACCGGACCTCGACTTCGTGGTACTTGGGATGGATGCCTTGCTTCACTGTTGACTCCTTCGCGACTACCCCAAACCGATAGTATACCACGCGCTCACACCGGGGTCGCCAGGCGGTCCCACCGGTGCCGTCTCAGGGCGTCGAGCAGCCGCGGCGGCAGGGGAGCGCCGTCGCCGGCAGCCAGGTTCCGCTCGACGTGCCGCGGCTTGCGCATGCCGGGAATGGTCGTCGACACGGCCGGATGCGCGAGGACGAAGCGCAGCGCCAGCTCGGGCAGGTCCATGCCGTCGGGCACGAGGGGCATCAGTCGCGCCGCCCGTTCGAGCGTCTCGGCGAGCCGCCCGGGCGTGAAGTAGGCGTTCCGCCAGTCGCCCTCCGGCCACGTGGAGTCGGCTTTCAGCGTCCCGGTGAGTCCGCCCTCGTCGAGGGGGACGCGGGCGATGACGGCGATATGCCGCTCTTGACAGAACGGGAACAGGACATCCTCGGCCGACTGGTCGAAGATGTTGTAGACGACCTGGACGGCGTCGACGAGGCCCGTCCGGAGCGCGCGCATCACGTTGACCGGCTCCCAGCGGTTCACGCTGATGCCGAACGCCCGGATGAGGCCCTCCCGCTTGAGGTCGTCCGCGGCTCGCTGCCAGCCGTCATCGTCGGCCCACGAGTCGCTCCACACGTGGAGCTGCTGAAGGTCGATCGACGAGACCCCGAGGTTCACCAGGCTCTTCTCGGTGAACGCGCGGATGTGATCGGCGGGGTAGGTGTCGGCGGCGGAGTCGCCGTCTCGTGCCGGCCACGTCATGTTCTTCGGCGGCACCTTGGTGGCGACGTGAATCCGCGTGCCGCGATGTGTCCGGAGGGTCTCGCCGAGCAGGCGCTCGCTGCGGCCCGCGCCGTACACCCAGGCGGTGTCGAAGAAGGTGCACCCGAGCGATACCGCGAGCGCGAGCGAGGCCAGCGACTCTTCGTCGTCCGAGCCCGTCCAGCCCCCCATGCCCCACATGCCGTAGCCGATCTCGGAAACCGGCCACCCCGCCCGTCCGAACGTGCGATGGCGCATGCCTCACTCCGTGGCGCGGCCGCGTCGAGCGGGTGCGAGACCCGCGAGCGTCAGGACTTGCCGCCCGACATCGACGCCAGGAACTCCTGGTTGCTCTTCGTCTTGGCCATCCGCGAGAGCAGCAGCTCCATGGCCTCGACCGGAGAGAGCGGCGTCAGCACCTTGCGGAGCACCCACACGCGGTTCAGGTCGTCCTTCGAGAGCAGCAGCTCTTCCTTGCGGGTGCCGCTCTTCTGGATATCGATCGACGGGAACACGCGGCGGTCGGTGAGCTTCCGGTCCAGGTGGATCTCGAGGTTGCCGGTGCCCTTGAACTCCTCGAAGATGACCTCGTCCATGCGCGAGCCCGTGTCGACGAGCGCGGTGGAGATGATCGTCAGCGAGCCGCCTTCCTCGATGTTGCGCGCCGCCCCGAAGAACCGCTTCGGCCGCTGCAGGGCGTTGCTGTCGACGCCGCCCGAGAGCACCTTGCCCGACGGCGGCACGATCGTGTTATAGGCGCGCGCCAGGCGGGTGATCGAGTCGAGCAGGATCACGACGTCCTTCTGGTGCTCGACCAGCCGCTTGGCCTTCTCGATGACCATCTCGGCCACCTGCACGTGGCGCTGCGCGGGCTCGTCGAACGTCGACGAGATCACCTCGCCGCGCACCGAGCGCTGCATGTCGGTGACTTCCTCCGGCCGCTCGTCGATGAGCAGGACGATGAGGTACACCTCGGGGTGGTTATGCGTGATGCTGTTGGCGATGTTCTGCAGCAGCATCGTCTTGCCCGTGCGAGGCGGCGCGACGATCAGACCGCGCTGGCCCTTGCCGATCGGGACCATCAGGTCGAGGACGCGCGCCGAGAGGTTCTCGGCGTCGGTCTCGAGCGAGATCTTGTTCTGCGGGTAGAGCGGCGTGAGGTTCTCGAAGAACACCTTCTCCCGCGCGCGCTCGGGCGGCTCGAAGTTGACCGCCTCGACCTTGATGAGCGCGAAGTAGCGCTCGCCGTCCTTCGGCGGCCGGATCTGCCCGGAGACGGTGTCGCCCGTGTGCAGGTCGAACTTCCGGATCTGCGACGGCGACACGTAGATGTCGTCCGGGCCGGGCAGGTAGTTGTAGTCGGGTGCGCGAAGGAACCCGAAGCCGTCCGGCAGCACCTCCAGCACGCCCTCCGAGAAGATGAGTCCGCTCTTCTCGGCGCGGGCCTTCAGGATCTCGAAGATCAGCTCCTGCTTGCGCATGCCGGTCGCCCCGGGAACGTCGAGCTGCTTGGCGACCTTGGTCAGGGCGCCGACGCTCATGTCTTTGAGCGTGGCCAGGTCGATGCGCTCGATCTTTTCGGGCGGCGCGGCGGCGCCGTTGCCCTTCGGCGGCGCCTGGGCGGCTACGCCCTGCGGCTGCGCGGTCTGTTGGGTGTCGTGAGTTTGTCGATCAGATTCCACAGCTTGTCCATTCCTTCGCCCGTGACCGCCGAGACCGGCAGCACGGCACTGTCAAACACGGATTCCATCTCCCTCAGTGCGCGGATCCGTTCGCCGCGCGCGAGCTTGTCGACCTTGGTCGCGACGATAGCAGCCATCCCGACCGCGTCGCCCAGCCACTGCCACGCCCGCCGATCGTTCTCGAGGCCAGGATGCCGGGCGTCGACGAGCAGGATGGCGCCCGTCATGCCACTGTCCAGTCGCGCCTGGCCACGGCCGTCCGGTCCCTCGGCCTCGCGCGTCGACGCCCGGCTCCGGGCGGACGCCAGGTACTCGCCGACCAGCCGCGCAAAATCGTCGCTGCCCCCTCGCGCGTAGCCGTATCCGGGCAGATCCACGAGGTAGAACGGCCTCCGGTCCCCGTGGGTCATCCGGTAGACGTTCACCAGCCTGGTCTTGCCCGGCGTGGCGCTCGTCCGCGCCACGCGGCCGCGGGCGAGTGCGTTGATCAGACTGGATTTCCCGACGTTCGACCGCCCGACCAGGGCCAGGTGCGGCAGCGTGTCTCGCGGCACGCCCGCGGCGTCGGCCGCGCTCGTGACGAACTCAGCGGTGATTTTCAAAGGGCTGGTCGGGCGGGCCGGGCGGGCAGGGTGGGCGGGGCGATTGGCCGCCAACCACCTGCCTGACCACCCCTACCTGTTCGACCGGCCCATCAATGTGTGATGGTGTCGTCGCTGAGGGCGTCTTCGACCGGCCCGGCTTCGGCGTCGGCCGGCAGGCGCGTGGCCAGCGGCTCGACCAGCGCGGTCTTCAATACCTCGTCCATCGTCTGGACCATGTAGACGTTCAACGTGTCCAGCACGTTCTTCGGGATGTCCGCCAGGTCCTTCTCGTTGTCCTTCGGCAGAATGATGTTCTTGATGCCCGCCCGGTGCGCGGCGAGCACCTTCTCCTTCACCCCTCCGATCGGCAGCACCTTGCCGCGAAGCGTGATCTCGCCCGTCATCGCGACGTCCTTGCGGACCGGCACGCGCGAGAGCGCCGAGACGAGCGCCGTGGCGAGCGTGATGCCGGCCGACGGGCCGTCCTTCGGGATCGCGCCCTCGGGCACGTGCACGTGGACGTCGGTCTTGCGCGTGAAGTCCTTCGGGATGCCGAATTCCTCGGCCTTCGACCGGACGTAGCTCATCGCCGCCTGCGCCGACTCCTGCATGACGTCGCCGAGCTTGCCGGTGAGCGTCAGGTGCCCCTTGCCGGGCATGAGCGTCGCCTCGGTCACGAGGATCTCGCCGCCGACCTCGGTCCAGGCCAGGCCCGTCGCGATGCCGATCTCGTTCGACTCCTCGGCCATCGTGTTGCGATAGCGCGGCACGCCCAGGTACTGGGTGACCTTGTCCGGCGGTGATCTCCTCGCTGAACTGCCTGCCCTCGGCGACCACCTTGCGCGCGACCTTGCGGCAGATCGACGAGATCTCGCGCTCGAGGTTCCGGACGCCGGCCTCGCGCGTGTAGCGCTGGATGACCGTCTGGATGGCCTCGTCGGTGAAGGCGATGTTGTCCTTCGTCAGCCCGACGCCCTCGATCGGCCTTCGGCGCGAGGAAGCGCTTGGCGATCTCCACCTTCTCGATCTCGGTGTAGCCGGCGAGCTGGAGCACCTCCATGCGGTCGCGCAGCGCCTGCGGGATCGTGTGGAGGACGTTGGCCGTGCAGATGAACATCACGTGCGACAGGTCGTACTCGACGTCGAGGTAGTGATCGAGGAACGTGTGGTTCTGTTCCGGGTCGAGCACCTCGAGGAGCGCGGCCGACGGGTCGCCCCGGAAGTCCATCGACATCTTGTCGACTTCGTCCAGGAGGAAGACCGGGTTCATCGTGCCGGCCTTCTTCATCATCTGGATGATCTGGCCGGGGAAGGCGCCGATGTAGGTGCGGCGGTGGCCGCGGATCTCGGCCTCGTCGCGGACGCCGCCGAGCGACAGCCGGACGAACTTGCGGTTCATCGCGCGGGCGATCGACTTGGCGAGCGACGTCTTGCCGACTCCGGGCGGTCCGGAGAACGTCAGGATCGTCGCCTTCGGCTTCTTGACCAGGGCGCGGACCGCGAGGAACTCGAGGATCCGCTCCTTGATCTTCTCGAGGCCGTAGTGGTCCTCGTTGAGGATCTCCTCGGCCCGCTTCAGGTCGCGGCTCTCGCGCGTCTTCTTGTGCCAGGGCACGGCGATCAGCCAGTCGAGGTAGTTGCGCGAGACGGTCGCCTCGGCCGACATCGGCGGCATCGCCTCGAGACGCTTCAGCTCCTGGATCGCCTTCTCCTCGACGTCCTTCGGCATCCGCGCCTGCTCGATCTTCTTCTTCAGCTCGTCGATCTCGTTGCCCTTCTCGTCCTTGCGGCCCAGTTCCTTCTGGATCGCCTTCATCTTCTCGTTGAGGTAGTACTCCTTCTGCGCCTTCTCCATCTGCTTCTTCACGCGAGACTGGATGCGGCGGTCCACCTGGAGCTTGTCGACCTCGATCTCGAGGATGCCGGCGATGCGGTTGAGCCGCTCGAGGGGCGAGATGATCTCGAGCAGGTTCTGCTTCTCGTCCACGCCGACCAGCAGGTGGGCGGCGATCGTGTCGGCGAGCTTGCCGGGGTCGTCCACGCGGACCGCGGCGATCATCGCGTCGTAGTGCAGGTTGTTCGAGAGCTTCACGTACTGCTCGAACAGCGACACGACGCGGCTCATCGTGCTCTCGGCCTCCGCGCCCGCCTCGCGCTGCTTCGGCAGCACCTTGACGACGACGCGGTAGAAGCCCTTGTCTTCCTTCCACTCGACGGCGCGGGCCCGGTCCACGCCCTCGACGAGCACCTTGATGTTGCCGTCGGGGAGCTTCAGGCTCTGGACCACGTTGGCCACGCAGCCCATCGTGTAGATGTCCTCGGGACGCGGGTCGTCCACCGAGGCGTCGTGCTGGGCCGCGAGGAAGATGCGCTTGTCCTTCAGCAGCGCGTGCTCGAGCGCCCGCGTGGAGCTCGGCCGGCCGATGACGAACGGCATCATCATGTGCGGGAAGACGACGACGTCGCGAAGCGGGACGATCGGGAGGGTTTCGTAGACTTCCAACGGGTTCTCCACGGGCTACCCGGCTTTCTCGATGAGCGCGATCGGCTTGTCCTTGGCGAGGACCGTCTCCCGCGTGATCGTGACCTCGCGCACCTTCTTCTGCGTCGGCACCTGGTACATCAGGTCGAGCATCAGCTCCTCGATGATCATCCGGAGGCCGCGGGCGCCGATCTTGCGCTCGAGCGCCGACTCGGCGATGGCCTCCAGGGCGTCGTCGGCGAAGCGGAGCTTCACGTTCTCGTACTCGAAGAGCTTCACGTACTGCCGCGTGATCGCGTTGCGCGGCTGCGTGAGGATCTGGACGAGCGCGGCCCTGTCGAGCTCGTGCAGCGTGCCGATGACCGGCAGGCGCCCGACGAACTCGGGGATGAGGCCGTAGCGGATCGAGATCCTCGGGCTCGAGGTGCTCGAGCGTGGCGCCGACGTCGCGCGCGCGCGTGCGACTTCACGTCCGCGCGGAAGCCCGAGCGTCTTCTTGCCGACGCGCCGCTCGATCTGCTTGTCGAGGCCGACGAAGGCGCCGCCGCAGATGAACAGGATGTTGCGTCGTGTCGACCTGGAAGAACTCCTGGTGCGGGTGCTTGCGCCCGCCCTGGGGCGGCACGTTGGCGACCGTGCCCTCGAGGATCTTCAGGAGCGCCTGCTGGACGCCCTCACCCGACACGTCGCGCGTGATGGACGGGTTCTCGTCCTTGCGGCAGATCTTGTCGACCTCGTCGATGTAGATGATGCCCTGCTGGCACTTCTCGATGTCGCCGCCGGCCGCCTGGAGCAGCTTGAGGATGATGTTCTCGACGTCCTCGCCGACGTAGCCGGCCTCGGTGAGCGTCGTCGCGTCGACGATCGTGAAGGGCACCGACAGGAGCTTGGCCAGCGTCTGCGCGAGCAGCGTCTTGCCGGTCCCGGTCGGGCCGATGAGCAGGATGTTCGACTTGGTCAGCTCGATGTCGTTGCGGCTGCGCGGCTGCTTCTGGATCTCGATCCGCTTGTAGTGGTTGTAGACCGCGACGGCGAGCTTCTTCTTCGTCCGCTCCTGGCCGATGACGTACTCGTCGAGGAACTTCTTGATTTCCTGCGGCGTCGGCAGCGACGAACGGGTGCCCCGGTTCTCGAAGCGGTTGTCGTCCGCGATGATGTCGTTGCAGACCTCGACGCACTCGTCGCAGATGAACACGGTCGGGCCCGCGATGAGCTTGCGGACGTCGTTCTGGTCCTTGTTGCAGAACGAGCACCGGAGAACTTCGGTCTCTCCGCTCTTCTTGACCATTACCTAGGCCCTCTTCCGGATGACATCATCAATGATACCGTATTCCTTCCCCTGGTCGGCCGACATGATGTAGTCGCGCTCTGTGTCTTCCTGGATACGCTTCAGGGTCTGGCCGGTGTGATGCACGAGGATTTCGTTGATCCGCTCGCGCATCCGCAGGATCTCCCGCGCCGCAATATCAATATCGGTCGCTTGGCCGGCCAAACCAGACATCAGGGGCTGATGAATGACAATCCGTGAATTCGGGAGCGAAAACCGCTTGCCCTTCGCCCCGGCCGCCAGCAGCACCGCCGCCATCGACGCCGCCTGCCCGATGCAGGTCGTCTCGACGTCCGGCTTGATGAACTGCATCGTGTCGTAGATCGCCATTCCCGCCGTAATCGACCCGCCCGGGCTGTTGATGTAGAGCTTGATGTCCCGGTCCGGGTCCTCGGCCTCGAGGAACAGCATCTGCGCGATCGCCAGGTTCGCCACCCTGTCGTCGATCGGCGTGCCGATGAAGATGATGCTGTCTTTGAGCAGCCGCGAGAAGATGTCGTAGGCCCGCTCGCCCCGGTTCGTCTGCTCGACGACCATCGGCACGAGCTGCATGCGCGCATCCGGCGGAACGTGGGACATAAGGCATGGAAACTGTTGTCAGGTCTGGGGAAACGGCTCGTGCGAGGGGCTCTGAGGCTTCTTCGGCGATTCTAGCACGCGCGAGAAGGAAGTCAACGGACTTCTCCCGCCGCAGCCCGGCGCGCAGCCGCGAGACCCCGCCGTCCTGTTCGAGCCGCGCCCGCACGGCCGGCACCGTCCGTCCGACCTCGGCCGCGTAGCGCTCGACTTCCCGATCGACGTCCGCGTCGGGCACCTCGAGCTCCTCGCGCCGCGCCACTTCGTCGAGCACGAGCGTCCCCGCGACGAGACTCGCGGGCCGCCTCCCGCTGGTTCTCGCGGAAGGCCGCCCAGTCGACGCCCGTCTGGCGCGGGTCGATGCCCTGCTCGACAGCCGCCGCACGAAGTCCTCGACGCGCTGGTCGAGCTCGCGCTCGACCAGCGTCGTGCGGCACCTCGAACGGCACGCGCGCGGCGAGCTGCTTCATCAGCGACGCGCGCAGCGCGCCGCTCCGCCGACTGCCGCGCCTCGCGCTCGAGATCCGCGCGGACGCGCGCCCGCAGCGCGTCGAGCGTCGCGAAGTCCCCGAGGTCCTTCGCCAACTCGTCGTCCAGCGCCGGCACGACGCGGCGCTTGATCGCCTTGATCGTCACCGTGTACGTGACGTCCTTGTCGGCCAGCTCCGCGACGGCATGGTCGGCCGGATAGTGGATGGTGAACGTCTTCGACGCGCCCGGCTCGAGGCCGAGGATCTGCTCGTCGAAGCCCGGCGGGTTGGCGCTCGCCCCGAGCTCGATGCTCACGTCCGGGTGCGTGTGCGTCTCGCCGTCCGGGTCGTGCCGCGCGAGGTCCAGCACCGCCGTGTCGCCGTGATCCACGCCGCGCCCCTCGACCGGCTCGTAGCGCGCGGCGCGCTGCCGCAGCCGCTCGAGCGCCTGGTCCACGGCGCCCTCCTCGACCACGCTCGACGACCGCGTGAGCGACAGCGTCGTGTAGTCGCCCGGATCGAACGCCGGCAGCGTGTCGAACGATGCCGTGAAGGTGAGCGGCTGGCCCTCCTCGACGGTCACGTCGCGGATGTCGGGCGTGTCCACCGCCTCGACGCCGCGCTCGCGCAGCAGGTCGCCGACCGTGCGCGGGATGAGGTCGTGCGCCACGTCGTGGAGGATCTGGTCCTTGAAGCGCTGCTTGACGATCCGCGCCGGCGCCTTGCCGGGACGGAACCCGGGGATGCGCGCCCGCCGCGAGTAGCTCTTCGCGACGCGGTCGATTTCCGCGTCCACGACGTCGCTCGGGAATTTCGACCGTGAGGTCTTTCCGGGTGTCGTTGATGTCGACGAGATCAGCTTTCATGGGTTCGGGTGTCGGGCACCAGGCGCCGGGTTCCAGGTGGCGGTGCTGAGTGCCGCGCGCCAGGTGCTGAGTGCTGAGTGCCGGGCGCTGGTGCGAAAGGGGGGATTTGAACCCCCAAAGCCTCTCGGCTACCGGATCCTAAGTCCGGCGCGTCTGCCAGTTCCGCCACTTTCGCGTTTGTCAATCAGCCTAGCACACCCCTGCGCGCAGCGGGGCGGCCGGCGCGGCGGGCTCGATGTTGGTCACGAGCAGCTCGAGCAGCACGCCGCGTCCGCGCGGATCGCGGTTGATCGCCCGGCGGGCCGGCACGCGGAACGCACGGAGACCCGCGGCCCGCGCGGCCGCACTCGTCTCGTAGAGCGCGAGGATCGCCGCCGCCGTCGAGTTGCTGAGCAGGACGTGGCACCCGCGGCGCGCCAGCGCGATCACCATCTCCTGCAGCCGCCGCTGCTCGGCGTCGCCGAAGCGTGCCGCGGTGTACGCGGTGAAGTTCGCCGTCGGGCTCACGGGCGCGTACGGCGGATCGATGTAGACGAAGTCGCCGGCGGCCGCCACCTCGCCCGCGCGCTCGAACGAGGCGAGACGAAGCCGCACCCTGGGCGCCGCCAGCGCGGCGGCCACGCGGGCGAGGCGATCGCGATCGTTGATGCGCGGCCGTGCGTAGCGACCGGCGGGCACGTTGAAGACGCCGCGCGCGTTCAGACGGAAGAGGCCGTTGAAGCCCGTGCGGTTGAGATAGATGAGCAGCGCCGCCAGGTCGGGCGTGTAGGCGATGCGCCCGCCCGGCCGCCGCTGCTGCTCCCGGAGCGGATTGAACCGGCGGTCCCGCATCTCGTAGTAGTGCCGGGGCCCGCCGCGGACGTGCGCCTCGGCCAGCCCATCCAGGGCCAGGGCGACCTCGTCCGGCCGGTCCCGCACCATCCGGTAGCAGCCGATCAGGTCGGGATTGGAGTCGACCAGCAGCGCGTCATGACCCGCGAGCCGACCCGACGCGTGGAGGTCGAAGAAGACCGCGCCGCTGCCGAAGAACGGCTCGAGGTAGCGGCCGAATGACGGGGGATAGTACCGCCGGAGCTCGGGGAGGAGCTGGCGCTTGCCGCCCGCCCACTTGAGCAGCGGGCGGCCGTCAGACGGCATCCCGCTCCGCCCACCACCAGATGCCCAGCGCCGTGACGAGCAGCGCCGCCGCGCCCGCGTAGAGCGGCACCGACGGCGCCACGCGCCGCGCCAGCGCGGACGCGCCCCGTCCCAGGAGGTTCATCGCGTCGCCCAGGGCCGCGTCCATGCCCGCCAGGTGAAGGGCGACGGCGCCGCCCGCCAGGATCGCGACGGCGGCCACCACGATCGTCACGTTGAAGCCGAGGTCCACGGCCTGCTCGCTGCGCCAGCGCTCGCGCCGGACGCGCGACAGCACGTGGCTCGTGAACTGCGCCGGCGCCCGGGGCGCCGGCTGGGCGCGCAACGCGTCCTCCACGCGCCGCGCGTCCTCGAGGGCCGCGGCACAGTCGGCGCACGTGGCCAGGTGCGCCGCCACGCGCCCCTCGGGCGTCACCTCGCCGGCGGCGATCGGTTCGATCAGTTCCAGGACTTCGTCGCAGAACATGGCAGCGATTGTCGCCTCAGCCCCGGCTACGGGCGTCACCTGAGCTCCGTCTCCAGCAATCGCCGCAGCTGCTGCTTGGCCCGGTGCAGCTGCGTCTTGAGCGTCCCGAGCGGCACGTGCAGCGCGTCGGCGAGATCCTGGTACTGGACGCCCTGCAGGTAGTGCGCCGCCACGATCAGCCGGTAGTGCGCCGGGAGGCGGGCAATGGCCTTGTCGAGCCGGTCGCGGACCTCGAGGTCCACGAACCGGCGGTCGCTCGACCGCGCGGCCGGTGGCGTCGCCCCGCCGTCGGTCACCAGCGGAACCGTCGGCGGCGCCCGCCGCGCCTGATCCTGGGCGCACGTGTTGGCGACGATCCGATAGAGCCAGGTCGACAGCCGCGCGTCGCCCCGGAAGTAGGGCAGCCCGCGATACACGCGCAGGAAGACGTCCTGCGCCAGATCCTCGGCCCGCGATCGGTCGGGCACCGTCCGGGCGATCAGCCCGAAGACCAGGTCCTTGTACCGGTCGACCAGTTCCTGGAACGCCCCTTCGTCCCCGCGCCGGCAGCGTTCGACGAGCTCGCGCTCATAGGTGGCGTCCATCCGCCACGATCATTAGAACATGTGTGGGTGAGAATTGTTTCATCCGCAGGCCGTGAAACAATTCCATGACGGCGCCAGTCTAATCAGGTCAGACTCGAGCCTCTCCAAGGAGACCCCATGTACCGGAATTGGGTGTGGGTCGGCGTCCTGCTGCCCCTCACGGCGATTATCGGGGCGTTCGTGACCGCCATCGTCCACGCCATGGCCCGCGCGAGGGTGCGGGAGCTCGAGATTCGCGAGCGTATCGCGATGATCGAACGGGGTCTGGTGCCGTCCCCCGAGTCCGACCCCAGGAAATTCGACGAGGTCATGAGCCGGTTCGACCGGTACAGCGCCGTCCGTGACGCCGTCACGGACGAGAGCTGGATGGGCCGCAAGTCGCCGGGACGCTACCGCCGGGCGGGCGTCATCCTGATGGGCGTCGGGGTCGGCCTGATGTTCCTCATCGGCCTCGAAAGTCCCCGCGAGGGCCTCGGCGTCGGCCTCTTCATCGCGTGCATGGGCATCGCCTTCTTCCTCAGCAGCTACGTCGACGGCCACGCGCACGAGACCGGCCGGTACCCGCCCGCGACGCGGCCGCCCGCCGATCCGTCGAAGCCCGCCGGTCACTGATCGCCTTCGCCCCCCGCCCGCACACCCGCCGGCCCCGCTGGACGCTGGCCCCGGAACCCGATACCGTTAGCCGGAATAGTTCGGAGGGTGATCATGGGTGAACGGACGACCTTTCCCGTCAACGGGGGCAGCGCCCCTGGATATCTCGCGACGCCGGCCCAGCCTGGCCCCGGCGTCGTGGTGATCCAGGAGTGGTGGGGCCTCGTGCCGCACATCGAGCACATCGCGGATCGGCTCGCCGAGGCGGGCTTCGTCGCGTTCGCCCCGGATCTCTACCACGGCGAGAGCACGAAGTCGCCCGATCAGGCGGGCAAGCTGATGATGGCGATGCGCATCGACGATGCGGCCCGGGATCTGGGTGCGGCGATCGACTTCGTCGCCAGCCGCCCCGAGACGCACGGGAAGAAGGTGGGCACGATCGGCTTCTGCATGGGCGGTGCGCTGTCGCTGTTCGCCGCGTGCGGCAACCCCGAGGTCGGCGCCTGCGTCGTCTTCTACGGGGGCCATCCGGCGGTCAAGCCGGACCTCGCCGCGCTTCAGGCTCCCGTCCTGGGCATCTATGCGGGCAAGGACACGTTCGTCAGCCCGGCCGTCGTCGAGGCGCTCGACCGCCAGTTGACGGCGCTCGGCAAGCGCCACGAGTTCCACACGTACTCGGACGCGCAGCACGCCTTCTTCAACGACGTCCGGCCGGAGGTGTACGACGCGTCCGCGGCCACGGACGCCTGGAAGAAGACGCTCGCCTTCTTCCGGCGCGAGCTTCAGGTCTGACGCGGGGACGGCTGCGACGTGATTGTCCGGTTCGTGGCCGTCGTTCTCGCACTGGCCGCGGCCTTTGCGCCGCTGCCCACCCAGGCGGTCGAGCGCTGGTACTCGACCGGCGTGTACCCGCCGGTGCAGGCGGCCATCACGTCCCTGTCCAACCGGGTGCCCTTCGCGCTGCTCGACGCGCTGATCGTCGGCGGTGTCGTGGCGTGGGTGGTCGCCCTCGCCTTCGACGCGGCGCGCCGGCATGAGCACGGGTGGCTGTGGGTGGCAGCGCGCACCGTGGTGCGGACGGCGGTCTGGGCGGCCGTGCTGTATCTCGTATTCCTCGCTGTCTGGGGCCTCAACTATCGCCGCGTTCCGCTCACCCACAAGCTCGACTTCGATCGCACCCGCGTGACGCCCGAGGCCGCGCGCGCGCTGCTGGCCACCACGGTGGCGCGCCTGAACGCCCTCCATGACCCGGCGCACAAGGCCGGGTGGCCGGCGGCGCTCTCGATCGATCCCGACCTGGCCCGCGGGTTCGAGGCAGCGGCCGCCACGGTCGGCGTGCGGCGCCACGTCGAGCTGGGTCGGCCGAAGGCGACGCTCCTCGACTGGTACTTCCGCCGCGCCGGCGTCGAGGGCATGACCGACCCGTACTTCCTCGAGACCCTGGTCAACGACGAGCTCCTGCCGTTCGAGCGGCCGCTCGTCGTCGCCCACGAGTGGGCGCACCTGGCCGGCTTCGCGGACGAGGGGGAGGCGAACTTCGTGGGGTACCTGGCGTGCCTGGACGGCCCTCCGCCCGATCAGTACAGCGGCTGGCTCTTTCTGTACGGGGAAGTGGAGCGGGCCGTGCCGGCCCGGGCGCGCGACGCGGTCACGGTCTCGCTCGGCGAGGGGCCCCGCGCCGACCTGCAGGCGATTCAGGCGCGCCTGCAGCGTCAGCTGAGCCCGCGCATTTCGACCGTGGGTTGGCGGGCCTACGATCAGTATTTGCGTGCCAACCGCATCGAAGCGGGCGCCGGCAGCTACGACCAGGTGGTCATGCTCGTGCTCGGCACGCGCGTCCAGTGACGCTAGTGCGTCCCGATGTCGTGGGTCTTGGCCACGAAGTACCGCTCGTAGGCGATGAGCCCGACGCCGGCCGCCAGCGAGATCAGGGCCATCGCCCAGTGATCGGCGCGCACGGACCAGCCGACGACCCCCGCGAGCAGGATCACCGACAACGTGATGAACACGAGATGGAACGACTTCAGATCCATGTCAGGCCTCCTCTGTCGCAAGTCTCCAGCTCGATCATAGGCCTCGTCGGCCGCCCGCGCGAGCTGAGCGGCTCGTGCCGACGACGGCGTGTAACCTTCCCTGCGAATTCCGGTCCAACGTAGCTGAAGCATGGCTTCGAGGGCGTGCCAGCGCCGGAATCGAGGGGGCATATGAAGCGGGGCATCGCGGGGGCGATTGTGTGCACGTTGCTGCTCGGCGCCGCGCCGGTGTTCGCGCAGGACGGTGGCCGGCGCGACATCCGGCAGGACACCCGGGACATTCGATCCGACCGTGCCGATCTGGCGAGGGACCACGTCGAGCTGCGACGGGACCGCGTCCACGGGCGGGACGGCGCCGCCCGGCGGCAGGCGCGGGACATCAGACAGGATCGCCGCGATCTGCGGCAGGACCGCCGGGACGTCAGACGCGACGTCCGCCGCGTTCGTCGGCACCGGCGGGCTGGAGCGGCCTAGTCGAGCTGCGCGCGACGCGTCGAGCGGGCCGGTCGCTTCCGCATCGGCCTCGCTCGACGAGCTCACACGGGAGACCGCACCGTCACGCAGAAATTCGAGCCCTCCCACCGGTCCGCGATCGACCAGTGGAACGTGAACGTGACGGCCGAACCGACCGGAAGGGCTTCGGTGTCCAGCTCCACGACGTGGATCCCGAGGCCCGTGTCGCGCGTCGCGGTGTCGGCCATGGTTCGCCAGTCGTCGTCGGTCCACCGCACGGTCGCCGGCGACAGGACCTCGATCCGCAGAACCTTCCCCTGCGGCAGGGTCCGGCACTTGGCGTTGAACCGCCAGAGGTGGCAACGGTAGCTGGAGCCCTGTCGATACCGTGCGGCCGTCTGCACGGGTGTGTCGAAGACCCGGCCGTCGCACAGCGAGCGACGGAGCTTGAGGTACTCGGCGTGCGCCCACACGAGCGGCATGGCCGAGTGGGAAGGCTTGCCGCGAAACAGCTCCTTGTCCGGAATGTCTTCACTGTCCCACACCTGCTCGGGGATGAGACCCGACGCGCCGGCGAAGTGCTCCATCGCCTGCAACAGGCGCAGGGCCGCGGCCGTGTTGCCGGCCGCCAGCTCGTAGTGGGCGCGCTCGCCCGCCAGCAGCGGCCACGCCCGGCCGATGCCGGTTCCGGTGAAGGCCGACCCGTCCGCCTGCTCGCCGTACCCATCGTCGTTGTACCGGTGCCACGCGGTGCCGCCCGGAAGGTCGACCTCGAGCAGCGCATCGACGACTTTCACCGTCTCCAGGATGCGAGGGTCGTCGGGCGCGCGGAGACCGAACCTCACGAGCGAGAGGGCGTCGGTGCTGACGATCTCGGCCGCCGGTTCGTCGCTCTGTCCGGGCGGCCGGTTCTTGATCGGGACGTACCCCATCATCGGTGACGGTCCCGTGGCCCGGTCCGGCGGCGCGATGCGCACGTAGTAGCCGCCTGCGCCGACGCGGTCGCAGAGATCGGTCCCGCCGATGAAGCACCAGCGCTCGATCGACGCGTTCCAGTAGTCGGCCACCTCGCGGAAGTACACGCCGGCCGCCGATTCGTGGAATTCGTCGGCCATGTCGGCGGCGGCGAGCAGGGACGCGATCGACGCCGCGAGCGTGAACGGCGAGTACCCCGGATCCTCCTCCCAGCGGTCCTGGGCCGTGATCGGACCGCTCGTCGCCACGAAGCGAGCCGCCGTGAACACCATCGGCCAGAGCTCCGCGTACTCGGCCGGCGTGATCACGCCCTCGCGCCTCGCCAGGTCCACGAGCAGGATGGGGAGCGCCGACTCGTCCAGCTGCACGTTGTCCCAGTACGGGCGGCCGTCGATCCACATGTTCTGGTTCCAGTGTCCATCCGGCGACTGGGTCGCCTTCAGGAACTGCAGCACGCGCTTCGCGTGCTGCGCCGCGCCGACCGCCATCAGCCCGCCCGCGATCTCGACCAGGTCGCGCGGCCACACCAGGTGGTAGCCGCCGAGGTCGTCATCGCCCCTGGCGTCGCCCCAGGGAATCGACAGGCTGGCGATGATGCCGCCCGGCGTGCTCTTCGACTCGTGCGTGGCCAGAACGGCCGCACTGGCGGCGGAGAGGCCGGCACCTTCGGCGCCTTCGACGCATGACGGGGAGAGGGCGTCCTGCCACGTCCGCCATCCGTCGATGTACTTCCGCTCGATTGCGCCGAAGTCCCGGGCGAGACTGTCCCGGGCCGCTTCAATCGCCTGTTCGGGCGACTCGCCGAAGCCCAGGGCGATCACGAACGATCCGTTCGTGGCGGCGAGGTCGACCTCCGCAGTGATGGCGACGTTGCCGGCGTCGGCCCGCGCGTACTCCGCCGTCAACTGCCGGTGCACCTTCAGGTCCTGCCAGCCGTCCGAACATCCGACGTATCCCACGGAGAGCGTGAGCCAGGGCGACGAGCAGGCGAGCGCCAGCGCCGTCCCGTCCCGCTGTGCGACGGCGATCGGCGTTCCCCCGGGACTCGCGATCCACGCCGAGTTCCCGTAGCCCCGGTTGCCGAGATGCGGCGCCAGCAGGGTATACAGACGGTAGTCCGCCAGGCTCCCCGCGAGCGGGACGAACCGGGTTCGCTGCAGGAAGACGTCGCGATCCGGGTCGGCGAGGATGGTCTTTTCGAGGCGGTATCGACCCTTCAGGCACGTGTTGGAGAGGAGGAAGCCCGGTACGCCGTCGGCGATCCACCGGACCGTGCTCTCGGCGTCCCGCTTTTCTTCGGAGAAGAACTCTCGTCCATCGGTGACGATCAGCCCGAGGTCACGCGTGCAGGCCGTGTCGATCGTCGGGTAGTAGATCTCGTTGACGATGCCGTGGCTGATGGCGAACCAGATCCGGCTCCGCCGCCCCGCCGCCGTTCCCACACCGGTCTTGGCGCTCGACGTCCATCGCGGCACGATGCCGGGGCATCCCGGCGCCGAGGGAATCCGCTCGGCGGGATCGTCAGCCGCCATGACTGAAGTCGGGATAGTCGGTCATGCCGCCGTCCACGAACAGCGTGCGGCCGGTCACGTACGATCCGACGTCCGAGACGAGCGCGACGACCAGCCGGGCGATCTCGTCGGGCGTGCCGATGCGTCCGAGTGGAACCTTCTCCAGCAGGTCCCGCATGTTCGCCGGATCGCTCCAGACGGACTGGTTGATCGGCGTCTTGACGGCTCCCGGGCCCACGGCGAGCACGCGCACGCCGGAGGGCGCCGCTTCCTGCGCGAGCGTCTTGGTGAGCATGCCGATCGCCGCCTTGCTCGCCGTGTACGCGCTGTACCCCGACCACGCGATGATCTCGTGCACGGAGCTGACGTTCAGGATGACGCCCGACCTGGCGGGCACCATGCGCTTCAAGGCCTCGCGCGCGCAGTAGAACGCGCCGAACAGGTTGATCTCGACGACGCGGCGCCAGTCGGCCGGGTCGGCGTCCCAGGCCGCCGCGCGCTTGCCGTCGACGCCCGCGTTGTTCACGAGGATGTCGAGACCGCCCCAGGTTCGGTCGACCTGCGCGAACATGTCCGCGACGGCGGCGGGATCGGCGACGTCGGCCTTGACCGTCGTGGCCCGTGCCGCGCCGATTCGCCCCGCGATCGCCTCGGCCGCCTCCGGATGGGCGACGTAGTTGATCGCCACCCTGGCACCGGCATCGGCGAGGGCGAGGACGATCGCTTCGCCGATCCCGGAATTGCCGCCCGTCACCAGCGCGCGCTTGCCATCGAGGGAAATGTTCATGCGGGCGTTCTACCTCCTGGTTCCGCCGCGTCGGCGGTCGTCCCGTTCCGGCCAGAACGCGAGCACGGCGCCGGCGAACAGGATCAGGGCCTTGAACGTGAGCGACCCCAGCACGACGGCCGCCCGGTGGCGGAGTCCGGCGTGGATGGCCATTCGGAGGAGCACCGGATGCAGCCAGCCGAGGAGGTCGACTGCGCTGTACGCGACGCTGACCGCGAGCACGCCCACGCCGATCTGCCGCCGCCGGGACGACCGCGGGCCCGGGGCAGGCGCGCCTGCGTCGAGCTCAGCCATGTTCAACGTGTTCGCCGGCAACGCATGTTTTGACTGCCCGGGCCCGCCAACGGTCTGGCATCCAACTGGTATCTAATAATGACGTTGCCACGCTGGCCCAACCGGACCCACGCTCGCGGCCGTCTCGTCGCCGACATACTCGCGGCGGCGACGCAGGGACGAGGCGCCGACGCAATCGCCCCGCAGGACGTCGCCGACATCGTACCCCTCCTTCTGAGGTCCGGGGCGGGTCCGCTGGCCTGGTGGGCCCTGCGGGCCTCGGCCGCGGCGGGCAGCCCCGGGGCCGCCGAACTGGTGGGCGCCTATCGCGCGGACGCCATGCGGGCGGCAATCGCCAACGTCGAGCTCGAGGAGCTATCCCGGGAGATCTCGGCCGCGGGGCTGGACGTGGTCCTCGGCAAGGGATGGTCGGTCGCCCGCGCGTACCCGTCGCTCGGCCTTCGTCCCTACAGCGACTTCGATTTCTACCTGCGCCGGCGCGACCATTCGCGCTTCCTCGCCGTTCTCGCGGCCCGATCGCCCGGACGCATCTTCGCCGTGGACGTGCATCCGGGCATGAGCTACCTGGACGATCGCGACGCCGACATCGTCTTTGCCCGTTCCCGCCTCGCCCTGGTGGGGTCGGCCGGCGTCCGCGTGTTCGGTCCCGAGGATCATCTGCGGCTCGTGTGTCTGCACGCGCTCGCGGAGGGCGTGATCCGTCCGACCTGGCTGTGCGACGTTGCCGTCCTCGCGGCCGCGGTGCCGCCCGACTTCGACTGGGATTACTTCGGCGCAGGGTCGCCCCGCGGGGACTGGTGCCGGGCGGCGGTCGCGCTCGCTCACGAGGTGCTGGGTCTGGACGTCTCCCACGTTCCCGCGAGCGCGAGATGCCGTTCACTCCCTCGCTGGCTGGCCCGGAGCGTGCTCTCGACCTGGGGCCAGGGGCCGCGCCCGAAGGGATCACGCACGCCGATGGACCAGATCGCCCGCAAGCCGGGTCCGATGCTCCGGGCACTTGTCGAGCGCTGGCCGCTGCCGATCGAGGCAACGGTCGGGGTCGGCGGCCGGATCGACGGGGCACCACGCCTGCCGTACGAAATCGCCGAGGCCCTGCGCCGTGGCGCGGCCTATCTTCACCGCCGCCGGCCGGAGGGTGTGTCTGCCGGTCGGGGAACCGCCCGCCGACACGGCCTCCCTGTGCCGCACGCCCCGCGCCCGAGTGCAGGCGCTTCGCCGGCTGTCGCACGTCGGTCTCACCCCGCGTCGGGGCCCCGGGTCGCCATTCTGGTGGTCGGCTGCCTCCTTCCGGAGTACAGCCGGTGCATTCGAGCGATCCGCTCGACCTGGGGGGCCACGTCCACCGACGCCGTCGACATCTACTACGTCTACGGCACGCAGCGCGTGAACCCCGCTCCCGGCGTCATGGGCATCGAGGAGCTGATCGGACGGCCGGGGCCGAGCCTGCGCGAGCACGAGGCCTGGGTGTCGGGCGACGTCATCCTCTGCGGCGCAGCCGACCTTCTCGCCGAGCAGCGCGACTGCGTGCTGCGCAAGCGTCTCATCGCGTTCGGCTACCTCGCAAATGACGGGCACTATGACTTCGTCTACACGGTCTGCGCGTGCAGTTACGTGGACGTCGGCGTGCTGCGTGGGTATGTCAACGAGCTGCCGGCCAGCGGGGTGTACCAGGGGCCGCTGGGGATCCACGCCGCCAGCGGCGCCCCGTTCGTCTCGGGCGCGTCGATGCTGCTGTCACGGGACCTCGCGGCGGATCTTTCGCGGCATGCCGGGGCGATCATCGCCGCGAACGACGGCGTGGAGCCGGACGATGTCGCCATCGGGCGCTGGATTGCCGAACACCACAGCCACGAACCGGTGCGCGACATCTGCAGACGGATTGCCGCGGGCGAACGGGCGACCAGCGGTCAGACCTTCGTGATTCCCTACGGCCGCGGCCTGACCGACTACGTCCTGTCGCCCCCGGTCGATCAGATCCCGCGGCCGCAGACGTACCACTACCACTTCCATGCCCAGCGGATCTGGCAGCTGGAAGCCTTTCACCGGCGCCATTTCAGCGCCGACGTTCGCGAGCACGAGAAGGCACACGCATGACGACCGGCATCCGGCGCCATTACATCTTCTCGACGGAGGGCTCCGCGTTTCACGACTGGCAGTCGGAGGTGCTGCTGCACAGCCATCGACTGGGCGGTCTCGGGGGCCGGATCACCCGGATTGTCAGTGCCGGAGACGACTGGCGGCCGCCGGCGGGTGCACGCGCCGACTGCGGCGTCGTGCGCGTGCCCAGGTTCGATCCGCTCCACGGGGACTCGTACCCGCTGCGCAATCGGCCGCACAGTCTCGTGCACATCTTCGAGCACATGCCGGGCTACATCGATCCGGACGAGATCGTGGTACTCCTCGACCCGGATCAGGTACTGGTGGGATCCCGGGAGTCGTGGAACGCGTTGTTCGAGCAGGTGGCCGCACGCGGCCCGCTCGCGGCGGGCTACGGCATCGGTTCGTGCTTCCTGGACACCTGGGCCGACCGGTTCTGCGAGGGCCGGTGTTCCGGGGCCGGCGACGTCGTTCGAGCCAACATCGCCATCGGCGCACCGTACATCCTCTACGGCCGGGACCTGCAGGCCATCGCTCCGGTGTGGGTGGACGTCATGGAGCGCATCAGGCGCGACCCGCAGGTCGCGGACCTCGCCGGCTGGTGCACGGACATGTACGCGTATGCCATCGCGACGATCCGGCTCGGCCTGCCGCATACGCGGCTGCCCCTCATGATCTCCTCGCCGTTCGACGGGAACGAGCCGTGGGACCTGGCGTCGGTTGACGCCGGGGGACGCCCCCGCTTCGGCTTTCCGCTCGTCGTCGTGCACTACTGCCAGAGACTTTCGATCGGTTCGTACTCGTGGTCCAAGCACGACCATCACGAGTTCGCCATGCGCGACCGTACTCGGCGGCCGCTGTTTCCGATGGTGTCGGTGCCTGACGACGTCGAGGCCCTGACCCGGATGATCGCGGAGGTCTCGGCGGACGCGAGGTTGCTGGATTCCCGCGACCCGGTGAGGAATCCCGCTGACGTCCCGGTGGACGAGATCCGCCGGCGGGCCGAGGCCTGCCGCAGCGTGTTCCTCTACAGCGCGGTGCTGCCGCTGGCGAACGAGGCGCTGCGGGCGTGCTACGCGTCCGCGCCGGACTAGCCGTCCCGACGCACCCAGCCGTTGATCGTGAACCGGCTGTCCGCGAATGCCCTGGACGGGCACTTCACCGGGAGCACTTCGTGGTGGCAGTAGCTCGGGAAGAGGACCATGCTGTTCCGCCTCGGCTCGACGACGGAAAACGACTCGTCCTTTTCCAGCGCCCCGTTGACGAGCCGCGAGTCGTACAGCACCAGCTCTCCACCGGTATATCCCTTCGGCTCGCGATTGAAGTAGTAGACGAACGTGAGCTCCCGGGTCGCCGTGTCCTCCGACCCGCTGTCGGGATGGACCTTGAAGTAGTCGCGGTCGTTGTGAGCCGTCAGCTGCGCCTCGATCTTCGCCACGTGGAAGGGCGGTACCGCCAGCGTGCGCAGGGCGGCCGGCAGATAGGCCCGGACCCGGCCCAGAATGAGCTCGCTGAACTCGGGGAAGTCGAAGAGCACTCGCGACCGGCGATAGCCCTCGACTTTCGTGGTGACCTCGCTCGGACGCAACTGTTCCTCCCGGGCGAGCGCGAAGTCGATGAGCCGCGCGAGGTCATCCGCCCCGAGGACGTCGTCGATCTGGAGCCACCGCGTCGGGACGGTCGTCGCCGCCGGCGCCGCCGCCGCTGGCGGTGGCGCCTCGATCGAGGGCCTGAGCCTCCACACCGGGTCGCCGGCCTGGGCGAGGACCGGGGGCGTGGTCGTGATGGCCACGAGGTCGCGGTCGCAGAACGTCAAGGCTGTTCGCCCGTCCCGAAGCGGGATCTGGAACAGCGCCGCGTCCTGAGCCGCGGTCCCGTCGAGCTTGGCCGCCAGCGACCGCACGAGGTTCACGAGAATGGTCGAATCCGACGCCAGCGTGACGACGTAGCGGTGACCGCCGTTCAGCAGGATCTCGACCTCCACGTCTCTGACCCGGTCACCCGTCTCGTCCAGGACGCTCGACGTCTGCTGTGCCTTCATCGCTGATCCTTTCGGCGCGCCGCCGCTAGCCTGCGTGCGACAGCGCAAACCGTTCCGTCAGAAGCTCCGCCGCCATCCGACTGTCCTGGAACGAGAGGTGGAACGCCGGCACGGCCTGGGCGAGCGCGCCGGCGAGCCGGAGCGCGGCTTCCGGATGCTGCGCGAAGCTCAGGCAGCCTGGAAGCAGTTCGAGCGCCGCCATCGGCGCGCGGCACGGCGAAAGACGATTCGGCGCGTCGCAGCCGAACCGGGGGAAGATCACGCCGCCGCACGCCGTGGGATGCGCCGCGATGTCCGTCTGCCGCAGCGGGATCGCCTGCTTTCTCAGCCTCGCGACGTCCCCGGCGTCCAGTGCGCGGCCCGCCGGCTCGCGGATCCGAAGCGTCTTCGGAAACGGGTGCACGGCCAGCGTCGCCGGGTCGATCGGTGCGATGTCGTCGGACAGGTACGTCCACCCCAGCTCGAGCAGGCTCGCCGACATGGTGCTCTTCCCGCGGCCCCACGGACCGACCAGCACCAGTGCACGTCCCGCGCGATGCACCGCCGCCGCGTGCAGCCACACCAGGTCCGTCCGGGCGCGCATGAAGCACCGGACGACGGCCCGGTTCAGCACGCTCATCATGTCGGAGAGCGTCGCCGCCGGGCACGTCCCGTCATCGTCTCTCACCCACCCGGCGTCGTGCTCGCGATGCGCCCGGATCGTGCCGACCAGGGGTCCGCGGCGGGCGCCGATCATCGGCCGGAACCGCTCCTCGACGGCCTCACGCACCGCGCGCGCCGGGGCGACGACCTCCACCTGGTGGTCGCCGAAATTGATGAACAGCGAGTCCCAATCGCCGGCGGCGACGGGCGCAGGAACGCGGGCAGTCGCCGGCAGCGGATGCTCCCCGGAGAGCCCGCCTGGCGCGGGAGGCGAGAGGAATGCTTCGGGCCATTCCCGCATCCAGGCGGGATTGATCCGCTGGTTGACCCGGTTCCAGGAATACGGTCCGTCGAACTCGTCGAGCATGACGCCCCGGGCCATCGGCACGCAGTCGCTGAGCGCGTGCCTGCCGCGCTCGAGGGGAGTCCCGTCGTCGGGCAGCTCGTTCCACAGGAACTTGAAGTCGCGGCCCGTGCCCCGGTTGCCGCGATAGCGCTGGATGAGGGCGGTGAACGTGCTCGTCATCGTGCCGACGAAGTCCTTCGCCTCGGCCGCCATCAACTGCGAGAGGAACGCGACCGCGATGCGGTCCCGGCAGGGCAGCCGGGCGAAGTCCGCGCCGTGTTCGCGGAGGATGAGATCGTCGGCGAACACGCTGCGGGGGTAGGCCCGCCGGATCTCGTCGAAGAACGGGTCGGTCCGCTCGTCGGTGAGGACGAGGAGCACGTCTTCGCGCGAGAACTGCTGGTCCAGCGCCTCGATGGCGTGCTCCGGGCGCCGATCCCGCGTCGTCACGCCGTAGGTGTCCTTGAAGTCGCCGCGCCGCACGTGGACCGCATTGAACGCTCCGAGCGTGCGCGCCACGCGCTCGGCGAACTCGGCCAGGGCGCGCTTCGGCGTCATCCCGCGCAGGACGTCCTCGACCCTGCGGCGGGCGCGCGCGTCCAGGTAGAAGAAGTAAGAGTAGAAGCTCAGGTTGTAGAGTCTGTCCGGGCCTCCGGAGAGGCGGACGACGGGCGACGCGGCGAGCTCGTCGCCGTAGGTCAGCCAGCACGTGCGGCCCCTGGCGAACGCTCGAAAGTCGTCGCTCGCGGTGTCGAGATCCGGAGGGTAGAAGAAGACCGCGTCCCACAAGCCGGTCGGCGAGAGCTCCACGGCGTCGAGATCGCCGAGGCTGCAGGAGTCGGCCTCCATCCACGGGACCGGCAGATCGAACAGGTCCGTGATCCGGCTTGGGGCCCCGCCGGCGACGAGGTCGCCGTGGTCGACGAGATTGGCCGTCGGGGAGACGTTGCCCTCGAGCACCAGCACCCGGTCCATCAGGGCGGACAGGATCACGCCGATCTCGATCGACATGATGCCGTTGCTGAGGCCGGCCCGGCCGGAGCAGTAGGTGTGGTAGGACAGGTACCGCACGGCGCTCGTCACCGCAGGTCGGCCGCGGTGTACCGCCAGTCGAGCGGCGCATAGTGCACGAACATGCCGGCGTAGAAGGCGCCGTCGAGCGGGTACGGACGCCCGTGTCTCAGGCGAGCGCTTTCGTAGAACACCATGTCGCCGGGGGCCATGACGACCTCGTGCGGCCTGCCTTCCAGATCTTCGATGTAGAGCGGCCACGGCGACGAAAGATCCTGGTCGACGCAGATCGTCGAGCTGATCACGTGTGTGTCGATCCGGTCCACGTGGTTGTAGAGGTAGCTGCCCTTCAGGTAGACACGAATCCCGTAGCACGCGCTCCCGCGCAGCGCCGTGCCCGCCCATTGTTCGTGGACCGGGCGCAGCGCATCGAGGATGCCCCGATTGAACCCGGGGTCCTCGAGCAGCAGGGAAGGCGTCTCGTCCGCATCGCTCGCCTGCAGGTACTCGGTCCGTTCTTCCGGGCGCGACAGGGGCCGGGCACGGTTGAAGTGCTCGGTGATCCCGCGGCGGACGGGCTCCGGCACGCGCGCCTTCAGGAACCCCAGGCCGAACGTGGGCACGACCGCCTGCTGCTTGACGGTCAGCGACTCGAGGTGATCGGGAGCCTTACGCATGCAGCTTCCTCCGGGCCCGCTCTGCGAGATCGAAGAGGTACCGTTCGTGATCGGTCCGCGCCTCGGCTGCACGTTGCGTCAGGTCCTGGTCGAGCAGGTCGCGGTCGAAGTACTGCTGCTTGCACCACGAGGAACCCGCAAAGGCGCCGTCGCCTCCGTCAGCGAGGTCGTGAAAGTAGTGATACCAGGTGCCCTGGCCGATTCGCTCGTCGGCGCTGTGCCCCGTGGAAAGCTCGGACGCGGACAGGACGCTGTAGTCGATGTCGTTGACGGTCATCGCGAGGGCGAACGACGCCATGTGCGCCGTCCACACCTTGGGCACGCCGAGGATCTGGCCGAGCAGGAAGAGCACTTGCGTGAAGCGGAAACAGTCCTGAACGAACTTCGCGTTCCTGACCGTCTCGGCCGTGAGGAAGATCGTGACGGCGCCCGGCAGGAAGGGCTTCGTGCAGCCCATCGCCGCGAGCAGTTGTTGCAGGTCGACGCCGACCGTTTCGCTGCCGAACGAGAAATACCGATCCTGTTCGACGATCCAGTTCCGGGCGACGGCGTTTCCCGTGGGGAAGATCTCGCGCCGCAATTCCCCGTACAGGAAGATGTCCGTGTCCATCAGGCAGACCATCTCACCGTCGCCGATGTGGGCAGAGACGGCCCTCAGGGCCTCGATGTTGTTCAGCGGCGCGTAGCGGTCGTCGCCGCTCGAGAAGTCCATGACCTGCCGCGTCGGATGGTCGGGGGCCGCGTAGTGCCGGACTCCGTACACGGACAGGATCTGGCGGAGCCTGTCCGACAGCGCCCGTCCGTCGTTACAGACGACCACCGCGGCTTCCCATCCCGGGGGGAGTTTGCCGGCCAGGGACTCGAACAGGATGGCGAGCTGCCAGTGGAAGTAGACCGTGTCCTCCACTCCCATGACGAACTTCACGCACGGAACGACGGGGAACGCTGCATCGCCGAGATCGATGAGGCCGGCCCGATCCAGTTGCGCGAGTGTGGTGCGCAGATCGACCAGCAGATCCGGTTCGGGCGCGTCGTACCGGTCCTGCAGCTCGCCGAGGATGTCCTGAACGCGTCGCGTGCCGTCGCACAGTTTCCAGATGGCCAGCGCGGACGGGTTGAGGAAGAACGCGCGGTCCGCCGATGGGGGCAGCAGCACTGCCTCGTCCAACATCGGGCAGAGCACGACACCCTCGCGGTGCTTCGGGCGCGCCTCCAGTGAATCGAGTGCGGGCGACTGCCGGGCCACCGGCCTGCGTTCCTACGCGGGCGGCCCGGGCGTCGGCGTCGGGAATGGCGTCGGCGCGGGCGTCGGTCTTGGGTGGGCTGCGGCAGTGGCGTGGGCTGCGGCGTCGGCCCGGGCGTGGGGATGGGCGTCGGCGCAGGCGGCGGCGGCGACGGGGGGCCAAAGCCCTGCGCGTAGAGCGTCTTCGGGAGGGCCGCGCTGGTCAGGACGACGGGCGTCACCCAGCCAATCAGCTGGCGCCTGCTCGGGTGGCTCGGCGAGTCCTCACTCCCGGACGGTTCCGAGGAGGAGGCGCCAGAACTCCGTCCTTCGAGCTCGGCAATTCGGTCGCGCAGTGCCTGCAGTTCCGACAGCAGTTCCTCGCGCGTCTTCTGGTCGTCACTCATGGTCCCCCCCGCGATTCGACTGTCGTACCGGAGAGGCTGATTCTCTCACAGACAGAAGGGGCATGCCGCGTCGGTTTCCCGCCGTCTCCTTCCGGGAGTGCTAGGCTGACGTGTCTCGATGATCTTCGTCTCCATCGCTTCGTACGCCGATCCGGAGCTCCCGAGAACCCTGCGCGGCTGTCTCGACAACGCCCGATGGCCTGCCGATCTGCGGTTCGGCGTCTGCTGGCAGGCGGATCCGGCTGTGCCGATCGCGCTCGACGCCTTCCGGGCCGATCGTCGCTTCCGCTTCGACGACCACACGATCGTGCAGAGCGAGGGCGGGACGTGGGCCCGGAGCCGGGCTCAGCGGTTATGGGAGGGCGAGGCGTTCACGCTGCAGATCGACTCGCACATGAGGTTCGAGCCGCGCTGGGACGCACGGCTGATCGCCATGCTCGAGGCGCTCCCGGCCCGGAAGCCGCTGCTGACGGTGAACTCGCCCCTCTTCTGGCATGACGATGAGGGGCGCGTGCAGCGCGACACGGCGCGCGGCGTGCCGACCACGCGCGTCAACCACTGGAGCGCCGAGGTGGGGTGGGCTCCCTGGTTCGACTTCGGGCCGCCGTACCAGAACGTGCCGGGCCGCAACCGGTTCGTTTCCGGCAACTTCGTCTTCACGCTCGGCCGTTGGAACGAGGACGTCCCGCAGGATCCCGATCACTACTACTGGGGCGAGGAGCTGAGCCTGACGGTGCGCTCGTTCACGGCGGGCTACGATCTCTGGGCGCCCTCCGGGATTGTCGTCTGGCACATGCTGCATCGCGACGCTCCGCCCCGTCGCCACTGGGAAAAGGGCCGGCACGTCGTTGACGCCAAGAACGTCGTCGCCTTCGAGAGACTCCGCAGACTCATCTACAGCGACGAGTCCGACAGCCTCGGGCCGTACGGCCTCGGCACAGAGCGGACGCTCCACGACTACGAGGTCTACGCCGGTTTCGACTTCGCGCGCAGGCGCGCGCATCCCGACGTCTTCACGGGCCGCCCACCGGACCCGGTGACGATCCACAGCGCGGATGACTGGGCGCGCTGCTGCACCGTCGAAGACGCATTCGCCGGCAATCCCGAGCGGACACCGCTGCCGTCGTTCGACGGAGAGATGCGATCTACTGGAAATTGCCGGTGAGCCAGGTGGGAATCGAACCCACAACCCTCAGATTGAGAGATGACCCAGAGGGTCGTCCGCCCGGATCTTCGCGCGTTGGGTAGTGGGCTCTCGTCGGCCTTGCTGTTTTCCGCGCCCCGAGGATTCGCCGATACATCGCTCGTCGACCTCGCCGATGCCGTGTTCCGATCTGAACATTCACATCAGTCGGCATCGCGCGATGCGCGGCGGCCTGCACGGGCCGGGCGATGGTTGCGCTTCGCGCGCCCGCCGGCGTCTGCGCCCTTCCGCGACGGGTCCGTGTCGCGACGAGTGGCGCGAGCCGTGCTGGCAGGCTCCAACGCCGCCGGCGCGGGCGGCATCACGAGCACGTGCCGCGCCAGGTCAGGGCCGATCTGCCGCCGTGTGTCCTCCACGCGCAGTGTGATCGGCCCACCATAGGGGGCGCGCCCCGCAACCTGAACGCGGGCGCCGGGGCGGATACCCAGCCCGCCCAGATAGCGCAGCCGGCCCGGATCATCGTCCTCCACGCGCTGCACGCGCACGTCCGATCCTTCGGGGAGGTCGTCAAGCGAGACCAGTCGTCGTTCGTCCATCGAACCGTCGGCGCCCGGGATCGGCGCCCCGTGCGGGTCGGTCTCCGGCTCGCCGATGGCCGTCGCCATGCGATCCACCAACTCGTCCGACGCAGCGTGCTCCAACCGCTCGGCTTCCTGGTGCACACGGTCCCAGGGATAGTGGAGGGCCTGCGCGAGGTACGCCTCGATCACGCGGTGCCTGCGGATCGTGCGCAAGGCGGCCGCGCGCCCGGCCTCGCTGAGCCGTACACCGCGATACCGCTCGTGCGTGATGAGCCCTTGCTCGGCCAGGCGGCGGATCATGCCGCTGACCGACGCGGGAGCGATACCGAGCGCCGCGGCGATCTCGTTCGTGCCCGCGGCGCTCCCGCTGCGTTCCAGTTCGTAGATCGATTTGAGGTAGTCTTCCACCGGCGCGGTGAGCGCCGGCGCTGGACGGGGTGCCATCACCTGGCCCGCAGCAGCAACACCGGCACGGTGAGCCGATGTTGCACGCGCGTCGCGGTGACGCCCAGGAAGAGGTCGGCGAGGAGCCGGTGGCCGTGTGTACTCATCGCCACCAGGTCGCACTGCTTCTCCTCCACCCACTTCACGATCTCGGTCACCGGGTCACCGTACGCCAACTCGGACTCGGCGGAAATCCCGGCGTCCTTGAATTCCTTGCAGACCGTTTCGAGATAGGCCGTGTCTTCGCGAATCTCGGGGCTGATCGCGTCGGCCCCGTAGGTGCGCGCCGCCCAGCCGTCGGCCACGTGCAACAGGACGACGTGACTGTGGGCCATCTTGGCGAGCGGAATCACGTGTTCGATGATCGCCCTGTCGGTCGCCGTCGCGTCGAGTGTCACCAAGATCTTGCTGTACACGGGGCACTCCGGTTCGGACTAGTGGCCCACAAGGACCTGCACCGCCTGCGCCACGGCCGAAGGCAGTCCATAGAAGTCGAAGGCAGTGATGAACAGCGCCGAGCCCCATCCGGCGACGAGCAGGAACCAGCCCAGTCGCCACGTACCCATCCGCTTGCGGGAACTCGCGAAGTGTAGCAGGGGAAACATCGCGAATGGAAGCTGGAGGGCCAGCACGACCTGGCTCAGCACCAGCAGATCATTGACGTTGTCCGCCCCGCGGATCGCGATGAAGATGACCGTCGGAACGATCGCGAGCGACCGGGTGATCAACCGGCGGGCGGCGGGCGAGATGCGCCAGCGCATGAACCCTTCCATGACGACCTGGCCGGCGAGCGTCCCCACAATCGTCGCACTCTGACCGCTGGCCAGCAAGGCGACGGCGAACAGCGTGCTCGCCGCCACGGTCCCGAGCAGCGGGGCCAGGGTCAGGTAGGCGGCGCGGATCCAGTCGGTGGTCGCGTTCAGCGGCACGACGCCCCCCCCGGCCACCGTGACGCTCGACTTGCCATAGAAGACAATCGCCGCGAGCACGAGGATCGCGGCGTTGACCAGGAACGCGACCGCCAGGTTCACCGCGGCGTCGATCGTGTTGAACTGGATCGCGTTCCGGATGGACGCGTCGTCTTTCTGGAAGCGCCGGCTCTGCACGAGCGCCGGGTGCAGATAGAGTACGTGCGGCATCACGGTCGCCCCGATGATGCCGATGGCCACGTAGACCATGGCCGGCGTGCCCAGGCTGGGAGAGATGATCGCCCGCCCCATCTCGGCGAAGCTGGGCTGCGTCTGCGGGAGGACGAAGATCTCGATGAAGTAACACACGCCAATCGTGGCCACGAGCAGGAACACGACCGCCTCCACGGTCCGTATGCCGAACCGCTGCAGCGCGAGGAGCAGCAGAACATCGACGCCGGTGATGATCACCGCCCACAGCAGCGGGATGTGGAACAGCAGGTTGAGCGCCACCGCGCTCCCCAGCACTTCGGCCAGGTCGCAGGCGATGATCGCCACCTCGGCCAGGAGCCAGTTGGGGATGCGGGTCCATTTGGGGTACCAGTCGTAACAGCACTGGGCGAGGTCGCGCCCGGTGACCACACCCACGCGGGCGGCGATCACCTGCAGAAAGATCGCCATCAGGCTGGCCAGGGCGACCACCCAGAGCAGCTGGTACTTGAACTGTGCACCCCCCTGCAGGTCGGTGCCCCAGTTGCCGGGGTCCATGTACGCGACGCTGACCAGAATGCCGGGGCCGTAGAAAGCGACGAGCTGCTTCCAGAACCCCATACGGGCATGGGGCACTTCCACGCTGCCGTGGATCCCTTCAAGCGACAGATCCTGCGCGTGGCGTCCCGCGCGCGCCGGCGCGGACTCATTGGATGGTTCAGTCATGTGGCTGGTGGCGAGTATTGACTAACTAAAATGTTAGCCTACACTAAAGTCGCTGATGCTCCAACTGCTCCAACGCGACGATGATCCGGGAGGGGTTGAGCCTACTCAGGATCGTGACGATCGACTCCCGCAAGGTCGTCCCGCTTACGATCGAATCGTCGATTGCTACCAGCGTGTCCGTCGGCTTCACCACGCCGCGCGTGATGTCGCAAATGTGCAAGCTCGGTCGAGTTGGTCATGTTGAGGTTGCCGCCGATGGCGAGATGCGGCCGGCCACCGCATGCCGGCGAACATACGGGTGGCAGTTGCGCTTGCCGTACCGAGAGTAGGTCGCATAGCGGAGGTGGCCGAAGCAGGGTTCGCCGAGGAACTTGCAGGCGTGCTATGACCGCTGCGTCATCGCACCCGCCCAGCCACGGCGCTGGCGGACGAGAAGATCGCGCGTGACCGCACCGAAGATGCGCTCGATCGCGTTGTGACGATCAGAGCGCATCCGGCGAGGGGCGCCTCGCGAGGCGGCATGTCGAACGTGACTCGCTCATCGAAGAGTCCGGAATATGCCTAGCGTTTCTTCTTTGGCTTCCGCTGTTCCTTCTTCATCGATGTACCCTTCGACATTCGCACCCTCCCTTCTCCCTAGCTCCGCGTCACTGTTCTCAGTGTACAGCTCTATTCTACGCACTTGCGACTGCGTCTTGTGCAAAGACTGGGCCGAGGGATGACCCGCCGGCGAGACCTGTCTCGATGTGTCCATGCGAAGATGACCGCTCGACAGTCGTGCGTCGACCCGTTCGGTCGCGCCTGGCTCGTCGCCTTCCTCAGGACCTGACCGTCGTGATTGTGAACTCCCGGCGTCCGACAATCGGACTCCTGCTGGCCGGCATCGTTCTGGGCGGAGTCGGACGCGCTGCCGGATTCGACCTGACGATCGACGCGCCGGACGCGTTGATGCCGTACGCCGCGCGGGTGCGGACGTTCGACCCGCGGGGTCTCGAGGCGTCGCTCGCCGCCGCGGGCCTGGCGTTGCCAGGCCGCGTCCACGTGTCGCTCGTGGACGAGGAGGATCCGCGCGCCCGCGCCGTGCCGACATGGGTCGTCGGGGAGGCGTTCGGCGGGCACGACATCCTCATATTTCCCTCGCGCGTGTCCGCTGATCCCAACGACTCGATCGAGTCGGTGCTCCGCCACGAAATCGTCCACCTCGCGCTCGACGCCCGGGCCGGTGGGCACGCGCTGCCGCGGTGGTTCCAGGAGGGCGTGGCCGAGACTGTCGGCAGCCAGTGGGGATTCACCGGTCAGATGCGCTTGCTCGGGGCGGCGCTCTCGCGTCCGGCGGTGACCGACGTCGCCGCGCTCTTCGAGTCCGACAGCGAGTCGCAGAACGACGAGGCGTATCTGCTGGCGGCCGCGATCGTCGTCGACGTCCGCAGACGCCACGGTCCGGGCGTGCCAGGCGCCATCGCCGCGCACGTGGCCGAAGGCGTGCCGTTCGACCTGGCCTTCACCCTCGAGACCGGGGAGACGGTGGACCAGGCCGCGCAGGCGGCGTGGAGCGTGTATCGCCGCGTCACCGAGTGGATTCCCCTGATGGCGAGCGGGCAGGTGCTCTGGATGGCCATCCTCCTGCTGGCATGTGCCGCGTTCGTGGCGACCATGTACCGGCGCGCCCGCCTTCGTCGTCGCTGGGACGAGCTCGACGATGGCGATGGGTGAAGGGACGCGCGGCGCCGTCGGGTCTCGAATTCCCAATTCTCTCGCCGAATCCGGGATTGAGGTGGTGGGACGTCCGCGACCGCCGATTGCGGGCGTCTGACGTGCTGGAAGTGTTACCGTAGCCTCATGAGGCTCGGTCGCATCGAGGAGTGCCTGTCGTGTGATCGACCGTTTCTCGTGACAGGTCGTGGCGGCAAGCCGTTTCAGGAGCACGAGGGCATCACTTGCCCGTACTGCAGTGCGACGTTGGGCTCGAGGAAGACACTTGGGGCGTTTCACACGCAGAAGCTGTCTGTTCAACAAGCGGCCGAGTATGCGCTGTCCAAGAAACGGTAGATCCTCAGCCCGGTCGGTCGGCGCAGGCAAAGATGGAGAGCCGTCGCGGGCTCAACCGCCTCGGCGCTGACCGGATACGTCAGATCTCCAAACGTGCCGGCACCGCCGAACGCGTCGCCGGCCACGAGGATGCGGAGAACCACCTGATGGCCCTCGGGGGCTGACTGCGTCAGCTTCACCCGGGCCCTCGTGAGGACAGGGGCACTTGCCCCAGTTGCCGGACGGGTTCGGGAAGGTCTTGGGAGAGGGTCATCGGAACCCACCGGGCGCCAGCCATCGCCGATGACGCAGACCCATCGACGGCGTGATGTCGCACGCTTGAAGATCTTCACCATCGGGCACTCCACGCGCCCGATCGACGAGTTCGTGCGCCTCCTCCGGGCGCACGGCGTGCAGCGCGTCCTCGACGTGCGGACGATTCCACGGTCACGACACAATCCCCAGTTCAATCGCGACCAGTTGTCTCCAGCGCTTCACCGCCGGCACATCCACTATCGGCACATGCCGGGATTGGGTGGTCTGCGCCGTCCGCGGCCTGATTCCATCAACACGGCCTGGCGCAACACCAGCTTCCGTGGCTATGCCGACTACATGCAGACCGCAGCATTCGAGGACAGCCTGGAGGCGTGTATCGACCTGGCGCAACGGGAGCGCGTCGTCTTGATGTGCGCCGAGGCGGTGCCGTGGCGTTGCCACCGGACACTGATTGCGGACGCGTTGCTGGCGAGAGGCATCCAGGCGAACGAGATTACCAGCCGCGTTCGCTCGCGGCCTCATATCCTGACGCCGTTTGCCCGTGTTACAGGCACGCACGTCATGTATCCTGCCGCAACCACACGCCATCATCCGACGTCTAAGATGCGTGGCGCAGGATTCGGACCACAGTGAAGGTGTCGACGAGGGCCGCGGCCAGCAAGCACCAGGCGCCGGCGCCGACGAACGGAATCGCATCGAAGGCCAGGCCGCCCGCCAAATGGGGTACGCGGGGAGGCCCTCACAGAAACGGTGTCGGCACAGCCGACGGTCCTGCTCACGGCCGAGGGGGTCGCTCGCGACGTGCCGCCATCTCACGGCCTACCTCGGCGAGCTCCGCTGGCGACAGCGCCTGGCCGGCGGCCGGGAACAGATCGCGATCCTCGACACCGATGTGCTCGCGATAGAGAGCCTGGAGCGCGGCCAGATGCTCCCGAAGTTCGCCGGCATCCGCCTTGCTGAGGCGCCCCTGGTCGAGCCATCGCCGCCCGAGGCGTTCGATCGTGGCCTGATGATGGTCCGCCGCGGCGTGATCGCGTTCGAGGCGGGCCATGATCTCGGCTGTCCCGGCCGCGGCGGGCGCACCGCTCGCCCGAAGCCGGGGGAACAGGCTCTCTTCCTCGTCGGCCGTATGCGTAGGCGCGGCAACCGCAAAATACCGCAGCGCACCCTCGAGCGCCTGGTGCTCGGAGGCCTGCAGCGACGCGCCAGCACGCTGTCGCTCGACGGCCACGAGCACGTCCAGGAAGTGCTCGATCCGCCGATGACAGTCGCTCAGCAGCCCGAGGGGCTGCTCGAAGTCGTGATCCGGACGCGCACCGATGTGGATGGGCATGCCTGACTCCTGCGGTTCGAATTAAATCGTGTATGTTGGATACATATTAATACTATGATGCCAACAGGACGCAGGGGAAATTGCCGTGAGACTGACGAAATTCTCGGATTGCTCGCTCCGTCTGCTGCTGTACCTGGGTCTGCACGAGAACCGGATCGTCTCGGTCGCCGAGGTCAGCCGGGCGTACGGGGTCTCACCCCACATCATGGTGAAAGTGGTGCAGCACATGGTCGACGAGGGGCTTGTCGTCACCGTCCGCGGCCGGCATGGGGGGCTGCGGCTCAACAGGGCGCCCGCCGACATCAACGTCGGCCGCGTGATCCGGGCGACGGAACCGCATTGGGATCTGGTGGAGTGCTTCGACCGGGCGCGTAACACGTGCCCCATCGAGCCGGCGTGCGGCCTGAAGGGCGCGCTGAAGCGCGCCCAGCGGGCCTTCGTGGCGGCGCTCGACGAATATACCCTGGCCGACTTCCTGCCGCGGGCGCCGTCGCTCATCCGGCTGTTGAACACATCTCTCGAGGCGAACGCGTGAACATCCATCTGATCAATCCGAGCCACGTGTCGTTCGGCATTGGCGTCATCACGCCGCGCTGGCTGTACGTCCTGGCGCGGGCGACGCCCATGCGGTTTGGGGACCCGGTCATCACGGACGAAACGCTCGAGCCCCTCGACGTCTCGACGATCGCCAGTGGGGACATCGTCGGCATCGGGATCCATACCGGCAATGCGCTGCGGGGCTACGAGATCGGCACGGCGGCACGGAAGGCCGGCGCCATCGTCGTGTTCGGCGGGATCCACGCGACGCTCTTTCCGGAGGAGGCGCGCGAGCTCGGGGGCGCGCATGCCGTGGTCAAGGGCGACGGCGATGTCGTCTGGGCGCACGTGCTCGAGGCGGCCACGGCCGGCCGGTTGGAACCGGTCTACGAGGGCGGACAGGTCGAGCCGGAGGATCTGCTGCCTGCGCGCTGGGATCTGATGCCACCGCGGCGGTACATGTGGGCGTCGGTGCAGACGGTGCGCGGCTGTCCGAAGCACTGCTCGTTCTGCTCCGTGTGGAAGACCGATGGTCAGCGTCCCCGCCAGCGCGCGAGTGACATCGTCGTCGAAGAGATCGTCGAGTTGCGGCGGCGCGGGTTCCGATTCATCGCGCTGGCGGACGACAACTTCTATCCCGTCACGCTGACCGATCTCCGCATGGCCGCGCGGCGCGCCGATCAGGCGCAGTTCCGGTCGCTGAAGGCGATCCGCGAGGAGCGCTTCGAGCTGATGCGCCGCCTGGCCGCGCTGCCCGACGACATGGTGTTCTTTACACAGATCACGATGGAGGCGGGGGAGGATCCCGAATTCCTCGACGCCATGCGCCGGGCGCGCATCAAGGGCGCGCTGGTCGGGGTCGAAGCGGTGACGCCGGACGGCCTGAAGGACGTCCACAAGGGATTCAATGCCGCCGGCGACGAGCTCGTGGACCGGCTGCGCGCGTTCCGGCACCATGGCGTCCACGTGCTTGGCTCGTTCATCTTCGGCCTGCCGAGCGATCGCGAGAACACTTTCGACGCGACCGTCGCGGTCGCGCAGCAGTCGGGCGTCACTTTTGCGCAGTTCGTCATGCTCACGCCATTTCCCGGAACGACCGACTTCGCCGCCTGGGAGCACGAGATGGCTCGTGATCCGACGCGGATTGACGGCGTGCCGCTCACGCGTCACTGGCTGATTCCGCAGGGCCAGCGGCCGAAAGTGTACACGCCGCATCCGACGATGTCGGGGGACGACATCCGGCGCGGCACGCAGCGCGCGTGGGATCGCTTCTACAGCCTGCCGAATATCTGGGACCGGGCGCACTGCGTCGAGTCGCTGAAGTCGAGGCTGGCGTTCGTCCTGATCTCGAAGCTGTACCGGCAAATGTACGCGAACACCGGGATTGCGACCGACAGCGCGCGTGTCGGCCGGTCGGCGCGTTGGGCGCGCTGGATCGCCGGGCCATGCCGGCGCCTGTTCAGCGCGCGCGAAATGCCCGACCTGACGATTCCCGTCTAACCGGAGGTGACCGTGTCGAATCCCGCTGAAATGCCGGCCGTTGCCCCGGTCGAACCGCTGGCGCTGGTCCAGTGCCAGGCCGAATCGGTCGTCAGCCGCACGCTGCTCAAACGAGGCAGCGGCGGCGTCGCCCGCACGCCGCTCAAGATGCTGCTGACGATGATCCGACCGGCCTGACGCGTGGCCGAGAGAGTGCTCACGCCGAGGGCCCTGCCCCCCAGCATCCTGTCGATCCAGGTCGGCCTGCCCGCGCGCCATGGGTCCGCCGACGCCACGGATTCCCACGATGCAGTCTGGACCACGGGCTTCTTCAAGATGCCGGTTGCGGGCCCGGTGTTCGCGGGTCCGACGAACCTGGTGGGCGACGGCCAAGCGGACCTGGTCAATCACGGCGGAATCGACAAGGCGGTGCTGGCCTACAGCGCCGATCATTACGGGCACTGGCGGCGCGACTTGGGCCGCGCCCTGCCGCACGGCGCCTTCGGTGAGAACCTGACCATTGCCGGGCTCGACGAAGCGTCGGTACACATCGGCGACGTGTTGCGCATCGGGGAGGCCCAGTTCGAGGTCAGTCAACCGCGGCAGCCCTGCTGGAAGCTGGCCCGACGCTGGCGGATGCACGAACTGCCGAGCCTCGTGATCGCGAATGGCCGATCGGGGTGGTATCTGCGCGTGATCAAGCCGGGTTGGATCGCGAGCGGGATGCCGGTGACGTTGCTCGATCGCCCGAATGCCGACTGGCCGGTCGCACGGGCCAACCGGGTCCTTCATCACGACGTGCACGATGCCCAGCAGGCTCTCGAACTGGCCAACGTCCCACGGCTGTCAGACGCCTGGTCGCAGTATTTGCACGCGCGAGCCGATCGCCTGATCCGCCCCGACCCAGACAGCGCACGCTAGAAACGATCCGCCGGTACTGGACGCTGGCGTTACGGCGTCATCCGGTGTGTGCGAGCGATCTCAGCGAGGCGGGGGATGAGCGTCCTGTTGGCCGTCTGGAATGGACGAGCGGAAGACGTTCCAGTGGCCGTCCGCCGGTCCCGCAGGTCGACCCGCCCCCGTCTCGGCGCCCGCGCTTCAGTCGATGGACGGCGCTTCGCCAACGGCGCGCGAGAGCGCGTCCATCCACTCGCAGGCAGGCCGATGGTAGGCGCCACTGCCGAGCCGGCAGCGGAGGAATCGCACGCGGCCCGAGAGCCGATCCGCCAGCGCGCGGGGTTTCGTGTGTGACGTCGAGTATCCTGCGAGCTCCTCGAAGATGGTGGGGACTGCTGCATCGCGAGATCCGCCGTAGATGCACCCGTCGAGGCGGTCCATCCCCTCGGCGTCCGACAGCTCCTCGAGGCTCCATGATTCGACGGTGTCTGTGAACTCGGGGAAGACAATGCCTGCCAGGGGGGCACTCGCCACGCTGCTCGCGCCGAGACCGGCCGCCAACCGCGAAGGGGACAGCCCAGGCTCCGTGAGGCTGTCCAGCTGAGGGAAGAAACGGATCGTGTCCGGGCGTATCGACGTGAGCGTGGGGACGCCGAGCGCCTCTGGCGGCCCGTCGCCCGCCTCCACCAGCACACGGTCGTTGGCGATCAGCCGGGATCTGCCCGAGATCAGCGCGTAGCAGAGCAGCGTGGTCTTTCCCGAATGGCGGGGGCCGGCGATGAGCAGGGCGCGGCCGGCCGTCTCGAACGCGGCCGCGTGCAGATCCAGGAGCGATCCACGTGCGCGCCTGAATGCGGTCAGTGCCTCCCGGACGACCCTCATCAATGCGATCCGCACCAGGCGATCGTCGGGATCGCCCACGACGCCGATCGTGCGCCCGCGAATGCCGTAGACGCAGCGGTGGTGCGCATCGGCCACCACGAGAGTCTCGCCGTCCTGCCAGCCCGGTAACGCGATCAGCCGCCGATCGAGGGAGAAGCAGGGAACCGATCTGGCCGTTCGAGAGGGTCCGGCTGCGGGCATCTCGTACAGTCCGTGCGACGGTGTCAGCCGGATCTGGAGGGCGCCCGCTCCGGCAGTCGTGGCCCCGATTGCGGGAGACAAGAACTCTCGAAGCCACTCCGTGATCGCGGTCGAACCGCCATCGACGTCCACGACGACCGGGCCAAACCGGAAGCCGGCCGTGCACCGTGCCGGCGTTCGGGGTCCGTCCGGGCTGCTCCCCCACCGGCGCGCGACGTACGACGGCACCCGGACGAGATCCTTCAGGACGGATCCGGAATTGCTGAGACGTCGATGGTGGAACCAGTGAAAGAGGACCTGGCGCGCCCGGCTTCGCCGGCGCATTTTGATGCGGTGTTCGTGAATGGCCCACCGGGGAACGGGGGCAAGCGAGAGTTGCCGGAGGGCAGAGGCCGGGACGGGAGCGGCAAACGTGTCCGACAGAAAGCGCAGCGCGTCGCGCACGGGCAGCACGAGCGTCCGATGCGTTGCCTGGCTGACGAGCCGGTTCCAGTCGATGCTCACCGCGCTCGACTGAATCGCCGTCATCGCATCGGCGACCCATCGAATCGGAGGAATGATGCTCCATTCGAGACCGTGGACGCAGGCATGCAGCACGATGTCGGTTGCGCAGAGTGTGTGCGTCGCGACGCCGTCGAGTTGGGCCGGGACCGCCGCCCGCCAGAAGTCGACATCCGAGCCCGGAGTACAGCACGCGGCCAGAACGTGCCAGTGGAGGTCGACCCGGCGCCCATGCGGGTCCCGCAGTGGGGCCGAATGGCGAAGATGGAGCAGACCGGCGTCCAGCCGCTGTTCGAGCGTCCAGCCAGCGCCGACCAGCGCGTCACGAGCGTCGAGGGCCCGATCCTCAGGGACGAGGAGATCGCAGTCGGCCATCGGACGTGCGCCGAGCGGCGTCAGGCCGTTGGCGATCAACGCCATGCCCTTCAGGAGCATCGTGTCGATCCCGGCGCCTCGCAGGACCCGGACGGCTGCTCCGGCCGTCGTCATCAGCGCCTGGTTCCGCGAAGTCGTGCGGTTGTAGGGCGCCTGCAGACGGGGCAGGAGAGGATGGGAGGGACAGGCCTTCCGCAGTCGCGTGTAGAGCAGCGGCAACAGCCGCGTGGATACCCGATCGAGCGTCTCGAACGTCGTGTCGGAGCACCATCGCTCGAGCGCGCGATCGGCGACGTCGCCTTCGAGGAGGGCCGCCTGGAGGAGCAGCGTCTGTTCCGGCGTCGGCCAGCAGCCGCCGGGGCGGGCTGCGGCCGTCACGGCGTGCGGCCAGCAGCCTTGCTTCGGGTCTTGCCGCCGACGGCCTTGAAAGTGCCGCCGAAGAGAATCGCCACCATGATTCCCGTGCCGGACTTGACATTGGCCGCGTGGGGTGTGCCCGCCGGTACGAAGACCGTTGCGGGCGCGTCGACCTGAATCAATTCCTCACCCAGACGCACTTCGACGCGCAGCTCGGAGTCGGTGTAGAAGACGTTGATCTCGTCGTAGTCGTGCACGTGGACTTCGCAGTAGTCGCGTGAGGCCGGCTCGACGTCCGAGAACTGGTGAACCGCGATATAGGTGCCTATGTCCGGATGGAGGGCGGCACTCGCCATCAGCCAGCGGGTGAGCGGCCCTTCTTCGTGGAAGGGCACGTTTGCCAGCCCTTCACGCCGGCCGCTCACGACGATCGGTGTCCGGGCCGGAGGGCCGCCGCTCGAGGCGCTCATGCCATCTCCATCAGGCGATCGAAAACGGTCTCCCGGTTCTCGACGGCTTCGATTTCCCATCGGCGGGCCTCCGACAGCTGCGCCTCGAACACGTCGCCCTCGGCTGCGAGGCGCTCCAGTCCGCGACGGATGAGGGCCGGGTCGAGCGGCGCGAGGGGAGCGTCGGACAGGGGGACAGACAGTCCCAGGTCCCTGCAGGTCCTGGCCATCGCAGGCTGATCGCCGAAGAACGGATACGAGAGCATCGGCACGCGGTGATAGACAGCCTCGTGCGTGGAGTTCAGGCCATGATGCGTCACGAACACGTCAGCATCCTTGAGTGCGCCCCACTGATCCACGAAATGTTCCACGCGAACGTTCGGACGCCGGATGTGCTCCAGCGCGGCCGGGTCCACCTCGTGGCGTCCCAGGCTGAACAACGCCTCCACACCCGCGTCTGACAGCACGTCCGACAGGCTCCGCATGGCCGCCAGCGCGACTTCTGCATGATACCGCCAGATGGCCGTGCCGAACGACACGTAGACGCGCGTGGCGTTGCCGCGCCGAAGCAACGGCCGCTCCGTCGACAGCGCCTCGCGCAGTCCGGGAGCCAGCGAACCGAAGAACGCGATGGGTTCGAACGCCCGGCGCGCCGGTTCGTCGATGAACTGTGGTGGCTCCGGATAGAGATTCAGGTGCGGGCTGACTCCGTCCAGGTACGAGAACGGATTCGCGTCCGCCAGTCCCTCTTTCGTGCGCAGCGTTTCGACGGCCTCGCGGCAGGCAGCGGAGACGACGACGCGAGGATTGCGCTCGGCTTCTGCCATTGCCGCGCCGGGAATCTGGGCGTGGCCGGCGCGCATGCCAATCCACGGGATGCCCAGGCGCTGCGCGATCAACGGCGCGACGACCATGAACGAGTCGTACACGATGAGCGCCGGCTGGAGCGCCGCGACGTCGCCGGTCAGCTGCTCGACATAGCGCGCGGCAAACGAGACGAAACGGCATGGCTGTGGAATCGACTCCGAGTCGGCGGCCTCGAGCGGGTACTCGGCAAAGAGGTCGTGGAAGATGCCTCCAGCGGTCGTGACCCGCCCGGCGGCTTCGGGCCGGGTCATGACGTGCACGTCGAGGCCCCGTCTCGCGAGGCCGGTCACCAGCGGCAGCAGACGCTCCGCGTGTCCACCGCCCGGCGAGAAGACGACAATTGTCCGGCTGTGCACCGGGCTCCTAGGTCTGCGATGCCATCGCGAGCTCGCGAAGCCGGGCCACGGGTTCGGCCAGGTCGTCTGCCGGCGCGGCCAGCCGGATTGCGGCGCCGGCTGCCGCCATGACGATCTGCCAGAAGCGAAGAGGACCGGGATCCGCCGGTGCGGTCGAGGCATAGCCGGCCAGGAACCGGCGCCAGACGTCCGCGGGCATCGGCCAGCGCGACCATGTGCGCGCGAGGTCGAGGCCCGGCGCCTCGAGCCCGACCCACTCGTTGTCGACGACGTGCAGATCACCCCGGGTACCGACGAGGAAGTTCTCGGGACAGTAGTCACGGTGGACGACGGTCTGAGGACCCTCACGGGGATCGGTCCGCCAGACGTCCGCCTCCAGTGCCGCCCTCAGCGTGGAGGAAATCACTCCCGCCGATGCGAGCCGCCCGAGGTGGGCGACTGCTTCCTCGGCGCGCCGCCGCGTCGCCACAATCCGGCCGCCGCCGGGGAATGAAGTGGCGTGAAGCCGGCCGAGGATGGCGCCGAGGTCCTCGGCTTGCGAGAATCGCCTGCGCCGGCGGGATGTCGCGGCCGTCAATCCACTGTTCGAGCAGAATGTCACCGTCCCGGGCAATGACCGGCCCGAACTCCGGAGGCAGGTGCCTGCGGATGTCGGCAAGACTCGCGGCGGCTTCGTCGCTTTCGAAGCACCGCACTTTGATCGAGGAGTCGTCGGCCAGGATGGCTCGATAGGCCCGCCGCCGGCTCTTGCGGCCCGTGGTCCGCCGTGAGAGCGGCTCCATGCGCGTGCACTCGAGACCACGTCCTGCGAGCGCCGCGAGAGCCTCGTGCAGGCGGTCGTCACTCATTGACTGAAGCTTCAGCGGAGCATGATACCTTACGGTGCGCGGCATTCTGCTGCCGCGCGCCAGGACGAGCGGCGGACGAGTTGCGGTGTGTATGCCGGTGTCGATTTCAAACCCGATTCTCGAGCGCGTCGCGGATGCGATTCAGGGGACGCCCGACCGCGCGTACACGACGCCGATCGTGTATCCGTGGGCCGTTCAGAACTTCGTCGCGCGGCCTTGCGCCACGCGCCCCCTGCCGCCGGCGGAACCGCAGCGGCTGTACGTGCACATTCCGTTCTGCAATTATCACTGCACGTTCTGCTTCTACGCCGTTCGAACGGGAGCGAAGCGGAACGAGATGGAACGCTATGTGGCGGCCCTGGCTCGGGAGCTGGAATGGGTGCCTGCCGGCACCCCTCTGTCGCGGCTCACCGTCGGAGGAGGGACGCCGACGGCCCTTCCGGCCGACCTGCTCGAGGAGGTCCTCACGGCTGTCCTGGAGCGGATGCCGCCCACGCCAGGCAGCGTTCACACGCTCGAAGCGTCTCCGGATTCGCTCACCGACGCGCACGTGCGAGTGCTGCGGGAGCGAGGCGTGGGGCGCGTCAGCATCGGCATCGAGAGTCTGGATGGGGATGTCCTCGACTCGGTGCAGCGCCGCCACACGCCGGAACAGGGGCTGGCGGCGTGTCGGAAGGTCGCCGACGCCGGTCTCGCGCTGAACGTCGATCTGATTTACGGGCTTCCCGGGCAGACGGAGGAAAGCTTCCGCCGCGATCTCGAGGCCGTCGCCCGAACGGGCGCGGATACGGTCTGTCTGTACGGATTGCGGCTCAACGACCGGACCGTCGTGGCCGCGCAGCTCGATCCCGGGGAGCGACTGGATCTGGCGCGCGTCATGCGGTGGAGGGCGTTCGTCAAGCAGGCGGCCGAGGACGCCGGATTCGCGCAGACGCGGTGCTACGCCTTCAGGCGTGCGGACAGCGACGCGCCCGTATGGCACGAGCGCCCGGCGAGACGGGAGATGCTGACATTCGAGCTCGGCGTCGGCATGAGCGCGCGCTCGCAGCTCGGCCGGGCGGTGTATCGCAACCACGACAACGCCGACGAGTACGTGCGCCGCGTCGAAGCGGGTCTGAGCCCCGTGCAGTCGGTGTTCGATCTCGAGACCGACGACCTGAAGACGCAGTTCATCGCGGGCTCACTGGCGAACGGCAGGCCGCTCGATCGTGCGGCGTATGCCGCGGCCTTTGGAGCATCGATCGACCACGACTACGGAGCACGTCTCGAGCGCCTTCGCGGCGCCGAGCTGGTAGAGGATGATGGAGTACGGATCACGCTGACCGAGCTGGGCAAGCTCGTCTACGATCGCCTGCTGATGGGCTTCTACTCGCGACGAGCCCACGGATGGCTCGACAGCCAGCAGGGCCTCCTGCATCGACGAGGATAGAGGACGAGAGATGACGAGTAGTGACGACGTCCGGCAGACCGTCCGCCGGTTCATTCTGGAGACCTTTCTCGTCGGCGAGCCCCCGGAGTCGCTGAAGGACTCGACGTCGCTCCTGACCACGGGCATCGTGTCATCGCTCGCGACGCTCGAGATCGCGGCGTTTCTGGAGACGGAATACTCGGTGGCGCTGCGACCCGACGACCTGTCCGTCGACAGGCTGGACACCGTGGACAGGATCGTCAAGCTCGTGGAGGAACTTCGGGCTCCAGGCGGCGGCGGATGACCACCGGCGGCACGTTCCCCGGATAGCGGGTGAAGAGCTCCGAGAGTCGTTCGGCGTAGGCGCGTGCGAGGCTCGCGACACGGTCTCTGTAGCTGCTCCCGGCCGTCGGCAGGGCCGGTTCGACCCATGTGACGATCCGCCCAGTCTCCTCGACGCGGGAGAAGGCGGGAATTGCCGGGACCGCAGCGGCGACGGCAAGCTCGGCGAACCCTCTGGCGATCCGCTGTGTACGCCCGAGCACGTCGACTGCGATGTCACTCTCCGAACTCCCGGAGGACCGGTCCGCAGCCAGAAAGACGATGCCTCCACGCCGTAACGTCGCCCACGCGCCCGACACTGCGCGTCGATGAGACTCGTGCCGGAGGTCGCAGACTTCGACGCCGTCGATGTGCAGCGGCGAGTGCCGATGAGAGTGAAACACTGCGAACATGGGGGCGTGGACCTGCGAGAGCGCTTTGACGGTGAGAAGTCCCCCTCCGAAGTGAGCGCCCACCAGAAGCGCTCCTCCTCTGAGAACGGGCTCTACCTCGTCGGCCAGCGGCAGCCACGTCCGCAGGCGAGCCGCCGGCAGCGTTCGGTAGTAGGAGCGGATGCGGCGGAGGATGCTGGCGACGGTTCGTTCTCGATGGGCCTTCTCGACCTCCGCGGGATCCACGATCCCGCGGTCAGCGAGGAACCGGTCGAGCAGATCGAGCTCTTCGCCGAATGCCGAACGCCTGAAGGCGTCGACCCGGGCGAGTCTCGCCTGCGCCCGGAGCACGAGATCGAGCGGGATACCAGTCCCGGGTCTGTCGAAGCGTCCTCGAGTGAGGTCGCCGACGACACGGTGGACCGTTCTCCCCGCGCTGCGAACGAGCGACACGCCGCCGGATGTTATCACCGCGGCACGATCGGCTGTCTCGTCCTGCGCGCTCGACGGAGGGAAGCGACGCGATGACGGCAGCGCCGGTCGTTCACATCTGCTTCCGCCAGACGCTCGATTGGCACGACGAGGCGCTCGTCAAGGCCCGCATCATTCCCCGATTCCGGCCGAAGTTCGAGACCTGGAACGCCACGTTCACCATGCCGTACCACGAGTTTCGCCATCGGCTGAAGACCATCGCGCAGCTCAACTTCACCCAGGTGGAGGGAGCGACCTGCTCGAACCTCGACGACGTGCCGGCCGGACACCTGATCGTTCCCGTGGACGACGACGACTGGCTGGCGCCCGATCTCGCCGTTCGCCTCCAACGCGCCTATGAACCCGGTGCGGCGGCCTATCTCTGGTCGCGGACGGTGCTCGAATCGACGTCGCCCGTGAATCGGATCCGGCACGGGCTCGGCCGGCTCCTCGGCCGCGCCGAAAAGCACGTCTGCAAGACGAACAACTACGCGATCCGCAGCGAGCCGGCCCTGGTTCCGCTGGCGCTCAATCACGTTCACGCCAGCACGTTCGTCGAGGCGCATCCCGGCGACGTGAAGCGGATTCCCGCGACGCTGAGCGTTCAGAACCGCAATCTGGCCTCGCAGACGACGCTCGCCTGGGGCCGTCCGACCATCGCCGCGAGAGAGCTTGCTTCGCTGCTCGAGAGGCATCGCCGTCTGTACGCGCGATGGCAGCCCGATTCCGAGTCGCGATGGGCGGAGCCGTACGTCCGCCTGATGGTAAAGTTGATGGCCGAAGTCGACCTGACACGGCCGGCGGTCACAGGCGGTCGACCTGTGTCGGCCTGATGTCACTTATGCCGGGAACGCTTTTCGCGTCCGATGATCGGCCGGCCGTCGTGGAGCCCGGCGCCGGCGCGGTGTCATACGCCCATCTCGACGAGACGGCGTCCCGTGTCGCGGACCGACTGAAGGCCCTCGGCGTCAGTCCCGGCGCGCGCGTCGGCATCTACCTCCGCCGATCGGCGGACGCGATTGGCGCGATGCTGGGTGTCCTCCGGGCCTCGTGCGTCTACGTTCCAGTCGATCCGCGCGCGCCGGTCGACAGGATCGCGGAGAGTCACGTCGACTGCGCCGTGCAGACGACGTTCGTCGAAGACCGGTTCGAGCCCGCGTACCGGGATGCGATGCGCAGACTCGGGGGCGGCGACGCGGCGGTTCAGCGGCTCGGCCCCGTGGGCCTCGGGAGAGCCGTCGACGCATGGGCGACCTCGGGCAGCGGATCCGAGGGTGTGACGCGCCAGGACGGGCTGCCATCGCGGCCCGACATCGCCTGCCTTCTCTATACATCCGGCACGACGGGACAACCGAAGGCATGGATGATGAGCCGCAAGGCGATCGCGGCGCATGCCGCGTGGAGCCACCGGTTGCTGGCCCCGACCCGTGACGACGTGTACGCGAACCACGCACAGTTCAACTTCGGCATGTCGCTGTTCGACATCTACTCCAGCCTGGGATGCGGCGCGGCCCTGGTTCTCGTACCCGATCAGGTCCGGCAGCACGCGCCATCCGTCGCCGATCTGATCGCGCGTGAGCGTGTCAGTATCTGGTTCTCCGCACCGGCGATTCTCTCGCTGATCGCCGAGATGGACGGCCTCGAGTCGCGCGATCTCGGCTCGCTCCGGATCCTGGCGTTCGCCGGCGAAGTGTTTCCGCTGGCCAGGCTGAATGCCCTCCGCCGCCGGCTGCCGCATCCGCGATACTTCAACTTCTACGGCTCCACCGAGGCGAACGTGGCGGCGTTCTGGGAGCTTCCTTCGATCGGCGATCTCACCGAGCCGCCGCCGATCGGTCGTCTGTGCGAGCACTACGAGGCTCGTATCGTGGGGGAGGACGGAAGGCCGGCGCCGCCGGGAGCCGTCGGTGAGCTGCAGCTGCGCGGCGGCGGCTTGGCCGCCGGCTACTGGAGGCGCCCGGGGGCCGGTCTGACCCCGGCCGCGGACGGTGGCGAACCGTGGTTCCGGACGAGCGACCGGGCCGTCGAGCGGTCGACGGGCGATCTGCGCTTCGCGGGCCGGATTGGCCGGATGATCAAGGTTCGAGGCTACCGCGTCGAGCCGGGCGAGATCGAGGCGCGACTGTACCAGCACGCGGCCATCAAGGAAGCTGCGGTGGTACCGGCGGAGACGGAGTCCGGCCCGGCGCTCGTTGCGCACGTCAGCACGACGACCGGCGAGCGGCCGTCCATCGTCGAGCTCAAGGAATTCTGCGCGGGGAAGCTTCCCGCTTACATGATTCCCGCCCGGTTCACGTTTCACGCGAGCCTGCCGAAGACGCTGCGAGGGAAGATCGACCTGCAAGGCCTGCGCGCCGGCCGGAGCGAGGTCTCCACGGGATGATCTCGCGGGATGACAACGCGTATCGGATCGGGGCGCTGTCCGAAGAGCGGTCACATGGCTGACCCGACAGAGGCCCGGATGCTTGCCGAGGTGGCCGGCGGCACGGCCGTCGGCGAGCTCATGCGCCGCTACTGGATGCCGGTCGCCGGCGCGTCAGAACTGGATCGTCAGCCCGTTCTGCCGGTACGAATCCTCGGCGAGGATCTGGTGATCTACAAGGACGGGCAGGGCCGTTACGGCATGCTCGATCGCCGCTGTCCGCACCGGGGCTTCGATCTCGCATACGGCACGATCGAGGACTGTGGTCTTCGGTGCAGCTATCACGGCTGGAGGTTCGACGAATGCGGGGCGTGCGTCGAGCAGCCGTTCGAAGAGACGCAGGCCGGGGGCTCGGCGTTCAAGGAGAAGATACGGACGACGTGCTATCCCGTCCAGGTGCTGGGCGGCCTGGTCTGGGCCTACCTGGGGCCGCAGCCCGCGCCGCTCCTCCCGGACTGGGCGGGGTTCTATGTTCCCGGGTACACGATCGTGTCCTTCCTGCATGCGCCCTGCCACTGGCTCCAGATCATGGAGGGCTTCTACGATCCGGTTCATGTCGAGTGGCTCCACGATCGGTGGTCGTATCGCGTGCGCGGACAGGAGGTACCCGAATCCCGCCCCCGGCACGTGGCGTTCCGATGGCTCGACTTCGAGTACGGCGTCGTATTCCAGCGGAAGCTCGAGGGTTCGGATCGGTGGCTGGCGGATCGCACGGTCCTCTTTCCGAACATCGACGGCGCCGGCGGTCAGGGCTGGTACCTCACGTGGCTGGTTCCGATCGACGACGTCAATACGCTCGTGGCCTACCGGCTCACGATTACGAGCTGGAAAACGCCGTTCGGACAGGTCGTCATCGCTCCGAAGACCGAGTTCGAGCAGACGGAGATTCCCTGTCATCGCACGCGCGCCACGCTGGCCGCCGAGGGCGGTCCGACGAAGGACGTTGGCAGCCATCTGATCAGCCAGGACTGCGCCGCGTGGCTGGGCCTTGGCCCGCTGGTGGACCGCACGAGCGAGCGGCTGTCGGCAACCGATGCCGGCGTCATCATGTTTCGCAGGAAGCTGCTGGAGCAGGCGCGGATCGTTCAGGGCGGCGGCGACCCGATGGGAACGATTCGCGCGTCGGAGAAGAACCGTCGCATCACGCTGCCGGGCGCGCGGAGAAACTACGGTCTGCACGAAGAGGGCCTGCCGGGGATGGTTGGAGATGACGACGTGATGTTGCGGGCGTTCCTGCCGTTCGATCTCCCGGAAGAGATCAAGGCGTCCGCGAGAGAAGCGATGTCCAAGCTCGTTGCCGGGCGTCGACCTGCCTCGTGGGGCAGGAAGCGCAAGAGCGACACCCCTTCATCGTGATCCCGCCTCCCGGAGCCATCCAGCGCGAAGGACGCGGGACCGATCTGCTGCTGATGCACGCGACCGGCGCCGACAAGTCGATCTGGCGTCCGCTGATCGGATTGCTCGGCGAGCGTATTCGGGTGACGTCGTACGACCGCCGGGGCGCGGGGACCTGGGCGATCGCCGACGGCGATCCCTGGCCCAGCGTACAGGACCACGCCGCGGATGCTGCGGACCTCATCGAGAGCCTGGGTACCGGTCCGACACACGTGTGCGGAGCCTCCTTCGGATGTCTCATCGCGCTCGAGCTGCTGATTCGCCGTCCCGAGTTGGTGCGCAGCGCGATTCTGTTCGAGCCCGCGTTGGCGTGCGGCGACCGGGCCCGGGCAGTGACGAGGGACCTGACCGATCGCGTCGATCGCTTGATCGGAGACGGACGTCCCGAGCAAGCCGCCGAGCATTTCTATGGACTGACCATGGGCGAGGCTCGCTGGAAGCTCCTTCCCGTGAGCGTCCGGCAGGACATGTCGCGCAGGAGCGGGCAGATCGCGGGCGACCTTCGGACAGGCGCCGCGTACCGCGTGGACTACGAAGCGTTCACGCGAGTGCGCGCGCCCGTCCTGCTGCTGCGGGGAGGGCGATCGCGTGCCACCTTTCTGCCCGCCCTCGTGGCGCTCCGGAAGACGCTCCCGCAGTCCCGCGAGGGGCTGCTGCCCACGGCCGCGCATGTTCTGGAAGGAGGGGCGTGGCGCGAGCTCGCCGCGGTCCTCGAGGAGTTCTGTTCCGATCAACCAGGACCGCCCGCGTGAGCCCCGCCGGTCTGGCTCGCAGGAACTCCTCGCATCTGCGGGTCATGGGCCTTTCCTCGGAGAGCGATCGCCGTCCGGATGTCGAGAAGATTGAGAGCTGGTGAGCCGGGTGGGAATCGAACCCACAACCCGCAGATTAAGAGATGACCCAGAGGGTCGTCCACCCGGATCCAGCGAGTCAGTACCCCGTCATTTCTCGAACCATTCTGGACGTCCTGGATTGGACCATACACGGTGGACGATCCAAACTGAGGTCAAAACTGAGGTCAAGAAGAGGGAGCAGGGGACGGGTTCGCGTGTCCACGGCGCTGGCCGCGTCCATGGGGTCTCGGCGGTGTGCGCTCGCGCGCGTCCTCGCGTCAGCCGTCGCGACTGTGGTAGGTTACATGTAACCAAAGGAAGCCTCATGCGAACCACCCGTCCGTCGAAGTCTCGCGACAAGGTGCGCGCGCATCGCAACCGCTTGCGCCGCCGCGGATTGCGCCCACTCCAGATTTGGGTGCCGGATGTCCGCTCACGCACGTTCGTCCGTGAGGCCCACCGGCAGTCGCTTGTCGTCGCCAGCGATGCGCACGAGCCTGAAGACCAGGCGTTCGTTGACGCGATCTCAGAATGGCATCCTGCATGAAGCGCGGCGAGGTCTGGACGGCTGCGGGCGGACCGGACTACGCGGGCAAACCGCGGCCGGTCGTCATTCTCCAGGATGATGTCTTTGACGTGACGCGCTCGGTCACGGTCTGTCCGTTCACAACCGCCACGATCGATGCGCCGCTGATGCGTCTGCCCGTCGAACCGTCGGAGGATAACGGATTGCGAGTGGCGAGTCAGTTAATGGTCGACAAGATCACGACCGTGTCACGCACGAAGTTGGAGACGCGGGTTGGCCGTCTGGCTGAAGAAGATATGGTTCGTCTCAATCGTGCCGCGATCGTGTTCCTGGGTCTCGCCACGTCGTCGGTGCGCGCGAGATAATCGAACTCTGTGATGGAGTTCCTGCCGACTCACCGACTCATCACCGTGAAAGCATCCGCTTGCATTGCCGGGACTCCTCTCGAATCGACCTCGGTCTCGACAACATTGTGGCAACGGGGGGCGTCCAGAGTGTTTCCTCACTCTCAGAAACGGTGCAGCCTCGGTCTGAGTCCTGCAGGCCGGTGGCGCGCAAGTCTTTCGCGACGCGTTCCAGGTACGCGCGATCGTCGTTCCTTCCTGCGAACCTGAACATTCAGATCAATCGGCATCGCGCGACGCGCGGCGACCTGCACGGGCCGGGCGATGGTTGCGCTTCGCGCGCCCGCCGGCGTCTGCGCCCTTCCGCGACGGGTCCGTGTCGCGACGAGTGGCACGAGCCGTGCTGGCAGGCTCCAACGCCACCGGCGCGGGCGGCATCACGAGCACGTGCCGCGCCAGGTCAGAGCCGATCTGCCGCCGCGTGTCCTCCACGCGCAGTGTGATCGGTCCGCCATACGGGGCCCGCCCCGCAACCTGAACGCGTGCGCCGGGGCGGATACCCAGCCCGCCCAGATAGCGCAGCCGGCCCGGATCGTCGTCCTCCACGCGCTGCACGCGCACGTCCGATCCTTCGGGGAGGTCGTCAAGCGAGACCAGTCGTCGTTCGTCCATCGAACCGTCGGCGCCCGGGATCGGCGCCCCGTGCGGGTCGGTCTCCGGCTCGCCGATGGCCGTCGCCATGCGATCCACCAACTCGTCCGACGCAGCGTGCTCCAACCGCTCGGCTTCCTGGTGCACACGGTCCCAGGGATAGTGGAGGGCCTGCGCGAGGTACGCCTCGATCACGCGGTGCCTGCGGATCGTGCGCAAGGCGGCCGCGCGCCCGGCCTCGCTGAGCCGTACACCGCGATACCGCTCGTGCGTGATGAGCCCTTGCTCGGCCAGGCGGCGGATCATGCCGCTGACCGACGCGGGAGCGATACCGAGCGCCGCGGCGATCTCGTTCGTGCCCGCGGCGCTCCCGCTGCGTTCCAGTTCGTAGATCGATTTGAGGTAGTCTTCCACCGGCGCGGTGAGCGCCGGCGCTGGACGGGGTGCCATCACCTGGCCCGCAGCAGCAACACCGGCACGGTGAGCCGATGTTGCACGCGCGTCGCGGTGACGCCCAGGAAGAGGTCGGCGAGGAGCCGGTGGCCGTGTGTACTCATCGCCACCAGGTCGCACTGCTTCTCCTCCACCCACTTCACGATCTCGGTCACCGGGTCACCGTACGCCAACTCGGACTCGGCGGAAATCCCGGCGTCCTTGAATTCCTTGCAGACCGTTTCGAGATAGGCCGTGTCTTCGCGAATCTCGGGGCTGATCGCGTCGGCCCCGTAGGTGCGCGCCGCCCAGCCGTCGGCCACGTGCAACAGGACGACGTGACTGTGGGCCATCTTGGCGAGCGGAATCACGTGTTCGATGATCGCCCTGTCGGTCGCCGTCGCGTCGAGTGTCACCAAGATCTTGCTGTACACGGGGCACTCCGGTTCGGACTAGTGGCCCACAAGGACCTGCACCGCCTGCGCCACGGCCGAAGGCAGTCCATAGAAGTCGAAGGCAGTGATGAACAGCGCCGAGCCCCATCCGGCGACGAGCAGGAACCAGCCCAGTCGCCACGTACCCATCCGCTTGCGGGAACTGGCGAAGTGTAGCAGGGGAAACATCGCGAATGGAAGCTGGAGGGCCAGCACGACCTGGCTCAGCACCAGCAGATCATTGACGTTGTCCGCTCCGCGGATCGCGATGAAGACGACCGTCGGAACGATCGCGAGCGACCGGGTGATCAACCGGCGGGCGGCGGGCGAGATGCGCCAGCGCATGAACCCTTCCATGACGACCTGGCCGGCGAGCGTCCCCACAATCGTCGCACTCTGACCGCTGGCCAGCAAGGCGACGGCGAACAGCGTGCTCGCCGCCACGGTCCCGAGCAGCGGGGCCAGGGTCAGGTAGGCGGCGCGGATCCAGTCGGTGGTCGCGTTCAGCGGCACGACGCCCCCCCCGGCCACCGTGACGCTCGACTTGCCATAGAAGACAATCGCCGCGAGCACGAGGATCGCGGCGTTGACCAGGAACGCGACCGCCAGGTTCACCGCGGCGTCGATCGTGTTGAACTGGATCGCGTTCCGGATGGACGCGTCGTCTTTCTGGAAGCGCCGGCTCTGCACGAGCGCCGGGTGCAGATAGAGTACGTGCGGCATCACGGTCGCCCCGATGATGCCGATGGCCACGTAGACCATGGCCGGCGTGCCCAGGCTGGGCGAGATGATCGCCCGCCCCATCTCGGCGAAGCTGGGCTGCGTCTGCGGGAGGACGAAGATCTCGATGAAGTAACACACGCCAATCGTGGCCACGAGCAGGAACACGACCGCCTCCACGGTTCGTATGCCGAACCGCTGCAGCGCGAGGAGCAGCAGAACATCGACGCCGGTGATGATCACCGCCCACAGCAGCGGGATGTGGAACAGCAGGTTGAGCGCCACCGCGCTCCCCAGCACTTCGGCCAGGTCGCAGGCGATGATCGCCACCTCGGCCAGGAGCCAGTTGGGGATGCGCGTCCATTTGGGGTACCAGTCGTAACAGCACTGGGCGAGGTCGCGCCCCGTGACCACACCCACGCGGGCGGCGATCACCTGCAGGAAAATCGCCATCAGACTGGCCAGGGCGACCACCCAGAGCAGCTGGTACTTGAACTGTGCGCCCCCCTGCAGGTCGGTGCCCCAGTTGCCGGGGTCCATGTACGCGACGCTGACCAGAATGCCGGGCCCGTAGAAAGCGACGAGCTGCTTCCAGAACCCCATACGGGCATGGGGCACTTCCACGCTGCCGTGGATCCCTTCAAGCGACAGATCTTGCGCGTGGCGCCCCGCGCGCACCGGCGCGGACTGATTGGGTGGTTCAGTCATATGTGTTTGGTGGCCAGCATTGACTAACTAAAATATTAGTCTACACTAAATCTCGAATGCCCCGAGTCACCCCTCTTGGGCTCGCGTTGCTCCTGATCGCCTGGGGACCGCTCCTCGCCGCCCAGCGCGCCGCGCCCGCGGGATCCGTTCGCGGCGTCGTCCGTGACGCCACTGGCCTCGTGCTGCCCGGCGCTACGGTGGAACTGCGCCTGCCGGGATCGACGGCCACCCGGTCGGCGGTCTCCGGCGCCGATGGGACATTCGACTTCCTCGACGTACCCGTTGGGACCTATCGGCTCGTGGTCACGTTTCCCGGCTTCGCACCCGCCGAGCAGCGCGTGACCGTGGACGCTCAGGCGCACGCACCCTTACTGATCGTGCTGGGACTCTCCGGTCTGCAGGAGCAGGTCTCGGTCGTAGGCTCCACCGCAGACCTCCCGGCCAGCGCGACGATGCACACCCCTGTCGGCCGCCGCGTGATCGAAACCCTTCCGAGCGAAAGCGTGAACGCGGGACTCAGTTCCCTGATCACGCTGACGACGCCGGGCGTCGCGGCTGATTCGAATGGGAGCATCCATCCGCTGGGTGAACATGCTGAAACGTCGTTCAGCGTCGATGGCCAGCCCATTACCGATCAGCAGAGCCGGACATTCTCCAATCAATTGCCGCAAGACGCGATCCAATCGATGGATGTGGTGACGGGTGTGCCTTCGGCCGAATTCGGCGACAAGACCAGTCTCGTCGTGAACGCCACGACGCGTTCCGGACTGGGCCTTCATCCGCCCACGGGCTCGGTCTCCCTCGGGTACAGCTCGTTCAATACGCCGACGGCATCGCTCACCCTTGGCGCCGGGTCGCAGCGCTTCGGCAACTTCTTGGCCATCGACGGCCTGGCCAGCGCGCGGTTCCTCGACACCCCAGAGGTCGCACCGCTGCATGCGCAAGGCAACGTCTACGACCTGTTTGATCGATTCGACGCGCGTCCATCCGCGCGAACCGGTCTCCAACTCAATGTGTTCGCCGCCCACTCGGTCTTCCAGGCCCCCAACACCTACGATCAGCAGGCGGCCGGACAAGACCAGCAACAGCATCAATACAGTTTCAATGTGGCCCCGTCCCTCACGCGAACCCTGAGTTCCCATGCCGTGGTCGAAATCAATACGTGGCTGCGTCGCGACACGGTTCAGTACCAACGGCAGTCCCAATGTCTTCGACGATCAGCCCGCGGTGTTGTCGCAACGCCGCACGCTGACCAATGCCGGTGCAAAGGTGGCGCTGTCCTATGCTGCGAGCGCACAGACGATCAAGCTCGGTCTGCAAGAGACGACGACGTGGCTCGCGGAACAGTTCCAGACGGGCCTGACCGATCCGACGTTCAATACGCCGTGTGTCACCGTGGGCGGTGATCCGTCCCCTGATACCACGCTCCGCGATCCGTCGCAGTGTGCCGGACGAGGTCTTGTCGGCAACACCGGGTTTCTGCCGGGCCTGCTGCCGTACGACCTCACGCGAGGCGGATCGCTCTTCGATTTTCAAGGCACGGGTCGCATCGCGCAGTGGGCGACGTATCTGCAGGACTCCGCCCAGTTGGGGAACTGGGATCTGAACGCGGGGCTCCGGTTCGATGTCTACGACGGCTTGAGCCGAGCGACGGGTGTGCAACCTCGACTGGGGACCGCGTACCGGATCGGGCGGAGTGGGACGGTGTTACGGGCGTGGTACGGGCGTATGTTCCTGACGCCGTACAACGAGAACCTCGTTCTGGCCAGTTCGACCGGGAGTGGCGGATTCGGCGGCGGCGTTCTGGGCAGCGTGGGCGGCGCGCCCCTGACGCCGGCGCGTCGCAATCAGTACCGACGTGGGCGTCCAGCAACGCGCGTGGCATGGCGTACAAATCGACGCGGAGTACTACTGGAAATTTACGGATGGGGCCTACGACTTCGATGTCATCTTCAACACCCCGCTGGCGTTCCCGACGCAGTTCCGCAAATCGACGCACCAGGGTGGCCTCGTGCGCCTCTCGCTCCCCGAATCGCACGGGTGGCAATTCTATACGACGCTCTCCCACACACAGGCCCTGCTCTTTGGACCCGAGCTCGGGGGCCTGCGGTTCAGCACGGCCTACGCACCCGTGGCCCAACCGGATCATGACGAGCCCTTTCAGGCCAATACCCATCTGGAATACCGGAACCGCCGTTCGCTCGGATTCTGGGCAGGCCTGACATGGCGCTACGATAGCGGACTGGTCGCCGTGGCAGTACCAACCTATCAAGCCGCTTTGCAGTTGACGGGCGATGAACAAGCGGCGATCGGCTTGTATTGCGGCAGCACGGTGGCGACGGAGGCCCAATCTCTGCGGAGCTGCAGCGCCTCGACGTTCGGAGCCACGCGGATCAATATTCCGGCGGCAGGGACGGAGAACGATGCGACGAATCCGCCACGGATCGGTACCGCATCAGCTGTTCGACGTCGCGGTCGGTCTCGACACGCTCAAGGTTGGGCGTGTCCCCCTGCGCCTCCGGCTCACCGTCATCAACCTCCTGGATACGGTCGCGCTGTACAATTTTCTGTCGACGTTTTCAGGCACGCACTTCGTCACGCCCCGATCGCTGCAGTTCCAGGTGACCGTGCCGTTCTAATCAGTTAGCCGACCGCCGACGAGTGGACGTCCTCCTTGTCGGTGCAGTGAGACGTCGACAGTACGCATTGAAGATTGGCGCCGCGTCTTATGTGCAGCTTGACGTGTCGAGCGGGTACGTCGGCGCACCAGGGGACGGCGCCGGCGGCGGTATCGGCGACCTCACGGTCGGTGTCAAGTGGCGCCTACTGGCTGAGATTCGCGAAGAACCGATCCCGCAGCCCGCCCCCCCACCCGATCTGCCGCGTACAGCGCATCTGTGTCGGCAGCACTTCATTCAGAGGCACCGAACACTCACGCCGTCAAACCGACCATTCATTCATTTTGCGTCGACCGTTCCGAGCCAGATTGCTAGCATCCTGCCCTCAACGCTTCGTTCGGAAACGAGGGCATATGGCCAACGGGAGAATTCGCAGGAGCTGGATCGCGGGGGTGGCGGCAGTCTATATCGGTCTGATGGCCGCACCTGCGCGCAGTCAGGGATTGGGCGGCGCGGGGACCGTCCAGGGCACGGTGAAGGATCCGACGGGTGGTGTGATGCAGGCGGTCGACGTGACGATCAGCAACCCGGTCTCGGGTTTCTCGCGGACGACCACGACCGATGCGCAGGGGCACTATGTGTTCAGCAACCTGCCCCAGAACCCCTATCGCATCTCCGCCGCGCCGCAAGGCTTTCAACCGGCCACGCGCGACGTCGACGTGCGGTCCGGCGTGCCGATCGAGGTCGATTTGACCCTGGCGGTCGGCGTAACCACGTCGGTGAACGTCGTCGGACAAGCCCAGGATTTGATGGAGCGCGATCCGACGGCGCACACGGATATCGACGCGAGCGCGGTGGAGAAGATGCCGATCGAGGCCTCAGGCGGCCTGAACCAGGTCATCACGCTCGCCTCGCCGGGCGTCGTCGCGGACTCGAACGGATTCTTTCATCCGGTGGGCGATCACGCGCAGACGCAGTTTTCGATCGACAACCAACCCGTGAACGACCAGCAGAGCCGGATCTACTCGATCAGATCTCGCAGGACGCCGTCGAGTCGATGGAGGTCATCACAGGCGTGGCGCCGGCGGAATATGGCGACAAGACCAGCCTGGTCGTTCATATCGTGACCAAGTCGGGGTTGGACGAGGCGAAACCGGCCGGCACGTTGACGGTCGGCTACGGGTCGTTCTCGACCCCGACCCTGGACCTGAACATCGGGGCCGGTACCCGCACGGTGGGGAACTTCCTCTCGGTCAGCGGGACCCGCACCGACCGCTTCCTGGATCCGCCGGAGTTCGCGGCGTTGCACGACACCGGCGACAAGCAGTCGGTGTTCGATCGCTTCGACGTTCGGCCGACCGATCGGGGCACGGTGCACCTGAACCTTCAGTACGGTCGCTCGTCGTTCGACGTGCCGAATACGTACGATACGCGATCGACCAACGGCAGCATCAGAACATTGCGTCGTTCAACGTGGCGCCCGGGTCTCGCGCATCATCGGCGCGCAAACGCTGTTCACCGCCAACGCGTACGTGCGGCGGGACCACGTGACATACCTGCCGAGCGGCGATCCCTTCGCTGACCTTCCGGCGACGGTGTCGCAGGACCGGAAGTTGACGAACTACGGCGCGAAAGCGGACCTCGCGTACACGACGACTCACCACAACCTGAAGATCGGCGGCGAGGTAAATGCCACGGCGCTCAACGAGCATTTCACGTTCGGCATTACCGACCCGACCGACCCGTCCTTTGCCGACGAGAGCGGCAACTTCGATCCGGCGCTCGCGCCCTACGATCTCACGAACGGCGGATAGCTGTTCGTCTTCGACGGTTCGAAGACGATAAGTCCCGAGGGCCTCTACGCGCAGGACGAGATCAAGGCCGGCGACGTGACGGCGAAGCTGGGCCTGCGGTTCGACCACTACGACGGACTGACCACCGATTCCCTGCTTCAGCCGCGCCTCGGTGTGTCGTACGCGGTTCCCCCGCCAACACGATCCTGCGCGCCTCGTGGGGTCGGACGCTCGAGACCCCCTACAACGAGAATTTGCTGCTGTCTGCCGGCTACGGCTCAGAGCGGGGCGCTCGTCGGGGAGGGGCAGGCGCCGCCGCCCGGGCATCGCAAGGAAGGGGAAATCGGTATTCAGCAAGCGTTCGGGACGTGGGTGGTCGCCGACTTCGGCTATTTCAATAAGCACACCCAGAACGGCTACGACTTCAACGTGCTGTTCAATACCCGATTGTGTTTCCCGTTGCCTGGGACCACTCGCGCATTAATGGATTCACGGGACGCGTCGATCTCGTCGAGCACCGCGGCTTCAGTGCCTTCGTGGTGATGGCGCACACCAATGCCATCTTCTCGCCTCCAGGCGTCGGCGGTGTGCTGCTGGAGCAGCCGGGGGGGGGACTTCCGCATCGACCACGATCAGAGCATTCAACTCGACGACGAACTTCCGGTACAAGTTCAACAAGGCCCGGGGCGTATGGACCGCACTCACGTGGCGCTACGACTCGGGTCTCGTCGCCGGAGCCGTCGGCAGCCTGGAGGACGCGCTGAGCTTGACGGCGGACCAGCAGGCCGCCATCGGCTTCTACTGTGGGGGGCAGTCCGCGAGCCTCGGGAATCCGCTGACAGCGGCCGAGTGCACGACGGGAAACTACGGGGCAACCCGCTTGAACATCCCGGCTGAGGGCACGGAGGACGATGTGACGAACCCGCCCAGGATTGCGCCCCGCAGCCTCTTCAATCTCGGCGCCGGCGTCGACAACATCTTCGGTGGGGACCGGGCGAAGGTCCGCCTGCACTTCAGCGTGATCAACCTGACCAACAAGGAGGCGCTCTACAACTTTCTCTCCACGTTCAGTGGCACGCACTTCGTCACGCCCCGCTCCTATCAGGTCGAACTCGGCGTGACGTTCTGATCGCTCATGACATCCCCTGGTCGGGCCGTCGCGAATCGCGAGATGACGGCGGTCCGCGCCAGCACGGTGGCATTGGGCCCCTTGATTCCCGCTGCTGACGTGGCGCGCATCCTCGTCGTCGTCGGAACGGCGGCCGCCATCGGGAGCGGCGCGTGGCGCGCGTTCGGCCATCCTGGCATCGCCGGCGCGGCCGTGACGGTCGCGGCCGGGTATTCGATCTTCAAAGACGCCATCGAGGACCTCCTCAATCGGCGCATGACGATGGAGCTCTCGATGACGATTGCGCTCGTCGCGGCCCTGGCAATCGGCGAGGTGTTCACCGCGTTGCTGATCACCGGATTCGTGCTCGCGGCTGAAGATCTGGAACACCTCACCGTCTCCCGTGGGCGTCGGGCGCTCACGGATCTGATGCAGTTCCTACCTCGGCGGGTGTCCGTCCGCCGCGAGGGGCAGCTCGTCGAGATCGGGCTCGACGAGTTGCCGTCGGCGATCCGGTATTTGTCCGGCCGGGCGGTCGATTCCCGTAGACGGTCTCGTCGTGGACGGCGAGTCGTCAGTGGATCAAGCCACAATCACCGGCGAGTCGGTGCCCGTCGACGTGCGGCCTGGACGTCGGGTGTTCGCGGGCAGTATGAACCTGTCCGGCGCGATCAGCATCGAATGGGAGCGAATGGGGCGCGATACGACGTTCGGCCAAATCGTCGAGGCGGTCAACGCGCGGACCGACAACGGGCGCCAATCCAGAAGATTCCGGATCGGCTGGCCGGGTATCTCATGTACAGGGCGATGGCCGCCGCCGTCGTCACGTTCTTGGTGACCCATGATCTCCGCGCGACGATTGCCGTCATCATCGTCGCTGGCGCCTGCGGTGTAGCCGCGGGGAAACCGCTGGCCATGGTCGAGGCGATCGGTCGGGCTGCGCGGTTCGGCTGTGTCATCAAAGGGGGGATTCGTCTCGAGGCACTCTGGTCGATCGACCCGGTGGTGCTCGACAAGACGGCACCGTCACGTCCGGCGACCTGCGCGTCCAGAGGGTCTCTCCCGCGACGGTGTGTCGATTCGCAAGGTGATCGAGGCGGCCATTATCGCCGAGGCGCGATCGGAACATCCCGTTGGTAGCGCGATCGCGAAACATGCGAGCGCGCGGGTTCGCCGTTCGGGAGCCGCTCCGATTCATGTCCATACCAGGTCAGGGCGTGCTGGCGACGTGGGGCGGCGGGGAGATTCGTGTTGGGAACCGCGAGTTCGTCGGTGGCGGCCGACCTCTGGAGGGGGCGGTGGAAGTCCGTTGTGCGACGAATGTGTTCGTCGTATGTCACGGGCGCTTTCTGGGCTCGATAGCCCTGGCTGACGTGCCCCGGCCGGAAGCCAAGGCAGCGATCGCCGAGCTCCGGTCGTTCGGGCATTCGATCGTGCCTGCTGACCGGGGACTCGCAGCTGGTGGCGGAGCGCATCGCGCGAGATCCGCGCGTCGATGAATTCGAGGCAGGGCTGATGCCCGACGCTAAGGCGGCTCGAGTGCGTGCGATGTCGCGTACCGAGACACGTCGCCATGGTCGGGGACGGCGTGAATGATGCGCCGGCGCTAGTGGCCGCCGGGGTCGGCGTGGCGATGGGGTCCGGCACGGACGTGGCCCAGGACAGCGCGGACATCGTCCTCATCGGCAACGACCTGCTGAAGTTCGTGCAGACCGTGCGGCTCGCGCGGCGCACGCACGCAATCATTCTCCGAATTTCTGGGGCACGCTGCTCGTGGACACCGCGGGCGTCGCCCTGGCCGCCGTCGGGGTGTTGACGCCGGTCCTTGCGGCGTTGGTCCACGTTACGTCGGAGATGCTCTTCATCCTGAATTCGGCCCGACTTGTCGAACGGGCTCGGGTGCGCGCCCACGCGGTGAGTGGAGTGGCCGCGGCCGCCTTGAGCTGACGCCCTGCGGTCCACAGACGGGGGAGGGGACGTGATACGTGCGAGGCCCACTCGAGAACGGCCATTCATCGACAACCCGTTCCCGACAGAAGCCGCCTGTCTGGCACATCTCGAGCGCGTGCGCTGGGACGGGCGTCCGACGTGTCCGTATTGCTCATCCGACCGCGTCAGCCGAGCCACGTACGACGGGCGGTATCACTGCAATGCCTGCAACACGTCGTTCAGCGTCACCGTCAACACGCTCTTTCATCGCACCCGCCTGGACCTTCGACGGTGGTTCGTGGCCATCGCGCTGATCTTGAACGCCGGAGACGACGTCACCGCGGCCCAGTTGGCGCGTGGCGCCGCGGTCTCCTGGAGGACGGCTGACCATCTGGGCAGACGGATTCGCCGGGCCATGCGGCGCGCGCCCGACCGGGAACTCCTTCAGCGCATCGTGGACATGGGCGGGTCCGATGGGTGAGCTCCTGAACCTCGTCGGGTTGAGCACGGGCGTCGTCCTGTACGCCATGCTGCTCGCCATGGTGGTGCGGGCGGGGCGGGCGTCCAGCGTCGCGTCGACCGTCGATCCCCTGCTCCTGGCGACCGCGATTCTCGGACTGCTGTGGAACCTGTGTATCCTTCCCGCGCACGAGCTACCGAAAGTCGGGATTGTGCATCCGTTTCCGCTGGTGGCCGCGATTGGCTTCAGCGCGCTCGGGTTCCTCCCGACGGTCGTCGTGCACTCAGTGCTGCGCGGCCCCAGCGTCTGGACCCCGTTGCGTCGGGCGATCGTGACGATCGCCTATGCGGCCAGCGTCGCGGCGACCATCCTTCATGGCCGCGCGTGGGCGACCGGAGAGGCGGTGCCATCAGTGGCCGGACTGCGTCTGCTGACCTGCACCTTCGTGGTGCTGGCGGTCCCGCTGGCACGCGTCACGCGACGCCAGCCCGGAGGGCGGCGCGCCCTCTGGATCGCGGCGCTGGCCATGTTCGCGTTCTCGGCCCTCCATCTCAGTGGCTTCCTGCAGGGAGGCGAGCGCTCATGGGCGGTCGAGCTCCTCGGCCACCACGCCTCCGTGCCGCTGGCGTTCGCCATCCTGTATCAGGATTACCCATTTGCCTTGGCCGATTTGTTCCTCAAGCGGGCCCTCTCCTTACTGGCGGTGGTCGGTCTTTCGTGTGGAACGATCGCGATCTTTGGCGCGCGATCATCGGCGTTCGCGACCTTCACGCGCGCCGACCCGTTGCAGGTCGGCGCTCTCGTCTGCCTGTCGGTCGCTGCGGCACTCCTTTATCCGGCCATCAGGCGCACCGCGGTGTGGTTCGTCGATGCCGTGGTGCTCGAGCGACCCGACTATGGCGTCCTGCGGACCACGATCTCCAGACGCGCGCAGACGCACGACGATGTACCGTCCTTGCTCGGCGATGTCTGTGCCCAGCTCGGGCCGGCGCTGAGCGCCCGATCCGTCAGGTGGCGGGAATGCGAACTGGGTGAGCCTGTACGACCTCTCGGGGTCGGCGGTCCTGACAGGCGATGGCACCGCGGCCCTGTCCGGCCAGCGGCCCGGCGCCGTCGCGCTGGTTCTCGTGCCAACCAGCGAACGTCCCCGCTACGCCCTGTCGGTCGCCGAGCTTACTGGTGGAGGGCTGCTGCTGTCGGACTACCTCGCGGCGCTCGACGCCATCGCGGTCATGGGTGGCCTGCTGGATCAACGCGATCCCGATGACCAGTGAACGCCACGAGCGGGAGGTTCCGGAGCAGGAGAGTGCCAAGCTGGCGAGCGAGGCCGAGTTGCGGCGGCGCTGCGGGCGCAGCTCAACCCGCATTTCTGTTCAATGCGCTGACCACGCATCCAGGGACTGATCTGAATCAGTGGGTACCGCCGAGGGCGGGCGCCCGCAGACGCTCATGCGCCTCACGACGCCGCTACGCGCTGCGTCTGGCCATCTGGAAGGCGAGTTCACCACCCTTGGACATCAGCTCGAGATCGTCGAGTCCTACCTGGAGATCGTATGCGCTCGTTCGACGAGCGCCTGCGCGTGCGCATCGACTTCTCTCCGTTGCCGCGCACGAACCGCGGGCCTCCGCTCGTCCTGCAGCCACTCCAAAAAAAGGCCGCCCAGCAACTGCATCGCGCCCAGCGTGCGGGGGGAGAAGTGTCGCTCAGCGCACGTCGGGAATTGTCGAACCCGGGCGCGCCACGCTTGCTCCTGGTCGTGCACGACACCGGCAGCCGGTGCGGCGCGGGACGTGCTGGCTGGTGGCCGCATGTCGGGCGTCGAGTCGTGGATACGTCGAGCGCCGACTGGCCTGTCAGGACGGCGAGGAGAAGGCGACACTGACGTTCGACACGTCGCGCGGGCACGAGCACCGTTCGAGGCGGCGATTCCAGCCACTGCGGCCGCCGTCCGGCACAACCTGAGTCAGGTGGCCGAATGGGTCAGCAGCTGGCGGAGTCTTCGGTCCTCGTCGCCGACCATGAACGCCCGGCCCGGTCGTTTCTGATCGCCCTGCTCCGAATTCCTTCGACGATGTGGCGGTGGTAGCCTGAGGCCGCAACGGGCCGGGGCGGCGGTCGCCGCCATCGGCGAAGAGAAGCCGGACCCTGCGCTTCTCGACTGGCAGATGCCCGAGCTCGATGGCCTCGGCGTCGTCCGTCTGCTCAAGCGGCAGGAGACCCCGCTGGTCGCCTTCGTGACGGCGTACGAAGAGTACCACCCGTTCGAGCCTTCGAGATGAATGCCGTCGACTATCTCCTGAAGCCCGTGGAAAAGGCGCAGCTACGGGAGACGCTCAATCGCGCCAAGAACCTGATCGAGCACACCGAAATCGTGGCCGATGTGTCGGGTGTGGACGCGGCGCTGAGCGCTTACGAGGCGGCGGCCGGCCTTCCGTATCTCGAGCGCGTTTTCCGTGCGCCGTCGCGAGGAGGTCGTAGATCGTCCCCGTCGCCCAGATGGCGTGGGATTCCGTCGCCGATGGCGCGATGCTGGGAATCACGACGGTCCGGGGCGAGCGGCACACGAATCTGGTCCCGCCTCAAAGACCTCGAGCGGCGCCTGGACCCGGCGCGGTTCATCCAGCTGGCCGGGGCACGCTGGCCAACGTCGACCTGATTACCAAGGTGAATGCGATGCCCGGCGGGACGCACGTCGTGGTGCTCGGCAACGGCCAACAGCTGCAGGTGAGTCGGCTGCAGTCGCGGGTTCTGCGCGAGCGGTTCCTGAAGTTCTGAGCGTCGCCGGCTTCCAGCAGATAGAGACGGGTCACCCCGATGATGAAGCTGAAAAAAGTTCGCGCCGTCGGGGCGGCCGCCATCGTCGGGGTGGGGGCCGTGACGCTGGTCTGTTTGACGCTCCCGCCCAAGGCCGCGATGCTCCCGGCCCCCGCCTGGACGTTCACGGCCATCCCCGGCGCGTATCACATTCACACCGTGCACTCGGATGGCAGCGGCACAATCGAGGACGTCGCGGCGGCGGCCGCGCGCGACGGGCTGCGCTTCGTCATCATCACCAATCATGGCACCGGCGCCGGCGTTTTGTGCCCCCAGGCGTACACGCCGGTGTACTGCATCGACGCCGTGGAAATCAGCCGGCCGGCGGCCACTACGTGGCCCTGGGCCTCACGCCACCGCCCTACCCCCTCGGCGGCGGGCGCGGGACGTCGTGACCGATGTTGCCCGCCTGGGCGGATTCGGCATCGTGGCCCATCCGTATCGACCAAGCCCGCGCTGCGCTGGACGGCCTGGGATCTCCCGTTCAACGGCGTCGAATGGATGAATGCCGACAGCGAGCGACGGCATCGGACGCCTTGGGAACTCGCCGTCGCCTTGACGCACTATCCGTTTCGGCCGGCCGAGACCCTCGTGTTCTTGTCACGCGACCGGTCGAGAACCTGACGCGGTGGGATACCCTCACAATGGCGGGGCGACGGATTGCCGGACTGGCTGGCGCGGACGCGCACGCACGGGTCGGACTGAGCACCGCCGATCCGCAGACCGGAGTGACCCTTGCGCGCTTCCCGACGTACCAGGCATGCTTCGGGGCAGTCTCCGTCCACGCGGAGGTGGCGGGGCCGATGACCGGCGATGCCAGGCGGAGCACCGCGAGACCGTGCTCAACGCCATCGAGGCCGGTCACGGCTAGGCGTCAATCGATGGGCTGGCGCGGCCCGCCGCGTTGGCCCCGATTACCGCCCGGAGCGGCGGCCACGAGGCGGCCGAGGGAGACGACCTGATCCTGGACGGCCCGGTGCCGCCCTTCGGGCTCGCGTCAACGATTCGCACGCGACCATCGTGCTCTTCCGCGACGGCGTTCCAATGCGCACGCGACGCCGGTGAGGCGAAGTCGCGTGGCGGCTGACGGCCGCGGTCTTTCGTGTCGAGGTCCACCGGCAGGGTTCCGGCGCGCGGTCACTGCCGTCGATCGTGAGCAATCCCATCTACGTCCTGACGCGTCCCCCAGAGAGACTCCTCCCCCCGTTCCGCCGCTCGCGGCCGTCACAGCATCCGAAACGCTGCCGGCGGGGGCCCAGGACGGCTGGCGGACCGAGCAGGCACGTGGCTCGACCATCACAATTGCGCCGGACTCCGAATCGGCACCCGGCCCGCCCGGGCGTCCAGATTCGCTTCAGGCTGGGCGAGGAGTGCTCGCGGACGGCCGGTACGTGGCTGGGGTGCACTCGGCGCCGTCGGACATCGCGAGCTTCAGCCGCCTGGCGTTTCAGGCCCGGGCAAATCGTTCCCTTCGGATGTCGGTGCAGGTCCGTGACGCAGCGGGTTGGCGATGGCTCCAATCCGTGTAGGTCTCGATCCCGACGTCCGGACGGTCGTGGCCCCCTTTGCAGACCTTCGTCCTATCGATGGCGCCTGGCCCCCGCATCCGGATCTGAGCGCGGTGCAGGACCTGATGTTCGTCGTGGACCTGACGAATGCCCTCCCCGGGATCGGCTGGACGATTAGGCGTGGAGGATCTGCGTCTCGAGCGCTGACGCCCCGGCTCACTGCGTCGCGCTCGCCGGAATCGCGCCCTCGACCGCCGACAGTTCCAGCGCGTTGAACAGGAGGGGAAACGTCACGTGCGTCTGGCCGCGGTGCTGCGGGTCGCAGCCCGAAGAGGAATCAGGCGGCCCGGGTTCATCTCAATGGCCACGACGGCGGCGCGTCCCGGCGCTGCAATCCGCGCCCGTCGCCCAAGCCGATGCGAGGACGCCCGTGCTCGGATAGCGGGCGACGACCGTCGTGTGCCACGGCGTGAAGCCGTCGACGACCGTGAAGAAGGGGCCGTTGAGGTCGAAGCCATAGGTGTCGGCCGGCATCCCGTAGCCGAGTGGATGGCGCATGTCGACCTGAATGTGCAGGATCGTGCCTGGCGCATTGTGCTCGTCGAATGACAGGGTCGTCTTCACGTCGCGCACGGGGACCGGAAGGCGGCCGATCATGAGGTCGCAGGCCGAGCCCATCAGGATGAGCGAGCCGCCCTGCGCGACGAACAACTGCAGCTGTGCCAGGCCCAGTCTGACCGATGCCGCCTGGGTCCTGCGGCCGAATCCCGCTCGACCCGAACCCCGCGGGGATCTCCTGCGGATGCCTGGTCGGCGAAGACGACCGCGTCGAAGCGATTGCGCAGACGGCCGTCCCGAATGTCCGCGTTGTGGACAATCGTGAGGTGGAAGTGGTCCTGCTCCAGCAGCCACCGCGTCCAGCCGGCGTCGATGCCGTCGCCGGTCCACGGTTGGTACAAGGCGACCCGCGGCGCACGACGCGGCATGGCCGTCTCCGGATTCGGGACGGACGGGCGCGCCTCGGCGGTTACGTGCAGACCCAGGTCGCGCGCGACGCTGTATGGCGAGATGGGTTCGCGCCGCTCCGGTCACCAGCGCGCGCGCCCCGGTGGGCGTCGTGTCCAGCACCACGCGCGCGCCCTCGTCGAGCAAGCGGTTCCACCGGCAATCGCCGAATCCGCGCCGCCGTAGCTGAACGCGTAGTGTGTGCCGGTGCCTCGCACGTCACCGGCCACAGTTGGGGCCACGGTGAGCCGTGTGAGCGGCAACGACGGAGGCAACGGCTCCGCGACGAATTCAGTGCGCACGCCGAGTTGGTCTGTCCCCAGCGTCCAGGCGGTCACGTGGGTCCGACGGGTCCGCCGACGCCGTCTGGCCGTGGGGCGCGTCGGGATACGTCTGGACCTCCAGCAGGTCCTTCGCGGACCGCGCGAAGACCTGTGTCATCGGGATGACGAACGTGCCCGCCTGGTAGCGGACGCTGTCGGCCGTGAACGGCTTGTCGGCGCGGTAGACCTGGACCCCCCCGATTTGGGAGCTTGTCGACCAGATGCGCGACCTCCCTCGGATCGCGCTGGCCGGCGACCGGGAGGAGCACCGCCGACGGGTTGCCTGTTTGCCTGTTGTCGACCGTCTCCCGGTTCACCTGGTCAATCTGGCGCAGCAGCACTTACGCCGAATCCGCGGTCGTGTCGAGCAGGGCCATCGTCGCGGTCATCTCGTAGTCGACGATGTCACGCAGCGTCCAGTGGCCGCCGAGCCAGCGGCTGCGGATAGTCAAATCGTGGCGTGACGTCGGTGGGCGGGGGCAGGAGGTTGCCCAGGGAAAAGACTGCGCCGTCGTGGCGCTCCGGCGGCTGGTTGAGCGTGGCGCGTTGCTGGAATCGGTGGGCGAGGCAATGCGGACGCCCGCCACTTCGGTGAGCAGTCGGAATCTCGGTTTGTGCCACCAGCCCGACCAGGCCATGGCGCCCTCCCAGAAGTTGGTGTAAGTCCAGTTGTGGATGATACCGGTCTTACCTTCGGCCTCGAGGGCCGCGGCCTGCGACTGCCCAAGAACCGTGTTCCACCGGTAGATCAGCGGGTCCACGTCGGGTTGATCGGATGGGTGGCCGGCATCACGAACATGGTGGGCCGTCCCTGGCCATCTCGTGCTCGTCGAGCCGGACCGTGGGGGCCCGGTCGTGCCAGACGAGCCCGGCCGTGAGCTGGCTCTCCTTCAGATGAACATGGACATGTCGCGGTTGTTGTCGTGGCCCGCGTACGCTCGTCGAGGACCGGCAGCGGGCTGTGCGCGTCCAGGTGCCGAGATGTGGCTGAGCCGGTCGGTGACAGCGCCCCTCGCCGTGCGGATTCGGGCTGGGCGCGAGCCGGAAGATCACGTTGTCCAGGATCTTCTGGACCGTCGGCGAATCGTCCGTCACGAGCCGGTGCACGAGCTGGATCGACATCTGCGTCGGCGCCCACCTCCGTCGCATCCAGGCTCCAGGTGACGGGTCCCGCGACCTTGCCCTCGTTGAGGATGGCGTCACGCTCAGCGTCGCTGGGCGCTCCGTGCTGGAGGTGGAGGCGGCGCTCGAGTTCGGGGTAGGGGTCGAGATGGCGGTCGTGTCCGGGGAACTGGTGTCCAGCAGGATGAAGGGCTGCCCCTCGGTGGTCATCCCGGGCTCCCGGTGCCGGACGCGGTCAGAGTTCGCCGCCGCTTCCTGGTGTACTGGCGATGCGGTGCCAGCGTGCGAGGTGGTGGTCGGCGCCCGCCCGGAACCCGAAGAACGTCTCGGGCGGCTCGAGCTGGACCACGGCCAATCCAATCAGGACGACGACCACCCCCAGGGCGGCCGTGGTGGCCATGCCACACAGATGGCCCGCAGGCCGCGAAAAGACCGCCGATGAGCGCCATCGCCGACGCGGCGCTCTACCTGTTGACCGCCATCGCTGCGGGTCATGACAGCCAGGCCCTGGTCGTCGGCGCGTCACGGCGACCCGGCCGTGCGTCAGAAATCGTAGCCGACCCATACCGTGAACCGCGGCTTGCGGAACGCCGCACTGCCGCCCGAGTCGGCGAACACGACGTCCTCCCAGTTCTTGTTGAACAGGGTGCGCCACGACCGTCGAAGTGGATCGGAAAGCCCAGAGCGAAGGTCTCGAGCCCGACGCCGTACGACGCACGCGAGTCCTCCAGGCGGAAGCCCGACACGGTCACGGGTTCGTAGAGTGCGGCGGGAAGGCCGGTTGCGGGATCCGGGATCGGATTGCCGTTGCCATCGGTCGCCAGGCCCGCGTACTCTTGCGCGGTCTGGGTCTGGCTCGTCCGAACTTGAACCCGGTGTTGTTGAACCAGCCGGCGCCGAAGTCCGCGAAGAACACGCCGCGCACGCCGCCCACGACGCCGATAGGCGTCAGCGCCGCCTGGATGATCGGGAAGCGCAGCTCGGCGTTGGCGAACAGGACGTTCTGTCCCACGAAGGACAGGTAGTCGTACCCGCGCATCTCGGAGTTTCCGCCAAAATACTGGAAGTCGGGATACGAGCCGATGCTCTTGAAGCCGTCGATACGCGTGGCCAGCACGCCGTTGGTGCCGATGCGCAGGTAGTGTCGCGCGTCGGCGCTGAACGTCTGGCGCGACAGCAGGCCGCCGATCTTCGGCGCGACGTCGTACGACAGCCGCATCGTGTTGCCGGCGAGCGGACCGATACTCGCGGAAGATCGTCGTCTCCTGAACGAACGCGAGGCTCAGCGGCGCGAGGGTGCCGTTGCGGAAGACCTGCTGCTGCCCGGTGAGGCCGGTGGCATCGGCAGGTTCTGGATCGACGCATCGCTGTATTGCTCGTTGAGGTGAATGAGGCTGCCCGACAGCTCGAGGCGGCGGTCACGGTCGAGCGGGTACGACGCCGATGATCGTGCCGCCCTGGATGGTCCGGGTCGCGATGGCGTCGTTCCGGCTGATGAACGGGGCGAGCGTCGGGTCGTAGAAGACGCCGCCGGCTGACCGTAGAAGAACTGCGTCTCGGTGTAACCCTGGGCCGCCCACTGGAGCCGGTGCGCCAGGTTGATGTACCCCGCCATCATCGTCCGGGTCCTGCGCGATCGAGGAGACGTAGAAGTTGAACTGCTTGTCACCGAGCACGTCGCTGATCGTCAGCTGGGTGCCACCGAAGACGTCGCCGTTGCTCGTTACGCCAATCGAGACCGGCGGGCGGCCAGCGAGGAACATCTTCTCGAATCGGCCCTTCTTGCGATCGTTGGCCGGCACGAACGTGCACGGTGACCGGCGGCTCGAAGTCGATAATCGGGCCGGGCGCCCCGAAATCTGACGATGCGACCGTGTGGAGTGGTTCCTTGAGCTGGATCGTATGAATTCGTATTCGCCCTTGTAGTACATGACGAACGCGATCCGGTCCTGGCCCTCGGTCTCGCCCTTGAGCACCACGGGCGACCAGTCGCCGCCGAGCGCGTCGGTGTATGGCGCAGCTCTCCGGTGTCGAGGTTCAACGTCCACACGTTGTAGATGTCGCCGTTGCGCGCGACCGCCGGTTCGAGGGGCAGCGCGGGTCAGTGGCGGTGGACGAGAAGACAATCGTGTGCGGATCGACGAACTGCGCCGCCGTGTCGTCGTGCGTCCCGAACGTGATCTGCGTCATTTTGCCGGTCGCGAGATCGAGCCGGAACAGCTTCTGGTTGCCGCTGACCCTGGCGTTGTAGATGATGGAGCGCGCCGTCGGGCGCGTAGGTCGGACCGCTCTCGGCGAACGCATCATTCGTGAGGTCCGTCACCTCTGCGGTGGCCAGATCGACGCTGAAGATGTCGCCGACTGCCGCCGGTCAGGGCCGGCGAACGCGATCGTCGCTGGCGTCGGCGAGAATGCTGGCGACTGCGGCTCGTCGACGGTGTTCATCGGGATCCGCAGCTCAATCTTGCGCGTAGAGCACGTTCTGAACGATGAGCGCGCACTCCTTCTCGGTGCGCACGAAGTACCGCGAGGCGGATCACCTCGGCGACCAGCTCAGCCAGGGCATGACGAAGCGTGCCGATCTGCACGATGTCGATCGAAGCCCATGTCCTTGTTGAAGCCGCGCGGTCAGGTCGCGGACGATCGAGCCGTCCTTGGACGAGACGAGCGACGATGTCGATCTCCTGGTCGCTTCCGGTTGACCGTGACCGCCGCGAGCAGATCCCCCGACGGCGACGGCGCAATCGACAGCGCCTGGGCGAACGGCGTCTTCTCCGGTTCGGCGAGAGGCGCGAGGCCGTAGTCGGCCGGCCGCTCCTTGTCGCGGAACGGGCGGAAGCGGTCCTTCAGGTCGCGGTTGAACGGCCTGATCGAACTCGTCCTCGACAGCTGGAAGGCGGCCTTGTAGGCGTCGTCGCCGCCTGCCAATCACGCTCTTGCGCAGGGCGAACAGGAACGTGCGGATGCCCTCCTCGCCCCACCGGGCTGCGATGAAGTCGTCCGCCGGCGTGCCCGCGATCGTAGGGGACAAGCCGCCCGCCGCCCGACGGGACCGTGGCCCAGGTCTGGGTCGTCTTCGGGATGGTGTCGGTGATCGGCGGCGTCCCGGATCGTCATCAGGATCGAGCGGGTCCCAGACGCCGCGCTCGTCTTCGGCACCGCCTTCGTCCACCCACAGCGGATGTTCTGGCGGACGAGCGCCGTCGGCAGGATGTCGTACTCGAAGACTGGTGCGTTAGCTCGTGCGACGATCAGGCCGTACAGCTGGTCTGACGGCAAGTCGATCGGCAGGAGCATCCGGTTGCGGTCCGGCTCCGCGAAGGCCAGGACGCCTTCCTCGGCGCCTCCCGGGTCGATGTTCTCCTGCTCGAAGTCACTGTGCGTCTTGAAGACGATGAGCGGCACGCGCTTCGGCAAATCGTGGCGCAGGTCGGCGCTCACGTGCTGGTAGGCGCTCTCCGCGTCGCTGGCGATCTGCTCGAGGTGCGGTCGCGTCTCCGGGTAATAGTAGATTTCGAAGTGCTCGGTCGTATAGATGTGCCACTCGAACGTGTCGTAGTGGATGTTGTTCTTGCCGTAATACAGGACGAACCCCGTGACCTGCGCGGCGCCTGAACGGGCCAGACCGCACACGAACAGGCAGGCGAAGAAGGGGATGGCGAGCGCGCGGACGAAACGGCAGCGGGAAAGCGCAGGCGTCTCGACGTTCTCCCCAGGGAATTCACGCCCCAGAGAGGTCACCTCACTTCTTCACGTATTTCTTGACGTCGCGGGACCGACCTCTGCGCCGTAGATGTTGACCGCCTCGTCGACGGCGACACCCTCCCGCGGCACTCGTCCCCGTCGCGCGCTCGTCGGGTCGGGATGAAGGCCATAATCTTCCCATCGCGATCGCGCCGATGCGGATGCCACGCTTCAGCCGTCGTGGTTGCGCGACACCGCTCGGACTCCGAGTCCGCCGAGTAGAGGATGTCGTTCTTGATGAGCAGCCACTGGGCCGGCTTCCTGGTAGGTCCTCGCGGATATAGTGGCCGTCCTGGTCGAACAGCCTGGATCCGGTTGTTGTTCCGGTCGCCCACGTGAGCAGCCCTTCGAGTCCATGGCGAGGGCATAGGGCTGATCGACTCGCCGAGCGCTGCCGTACTGGCCCAGGTCTTGATCAGCTTTCCGTGGGGTCGAACTTGAAGATCGCAGCCGCATTGCCCCGGGCGCTCGCATGACCTTCGGCGACGAAGATGTCGCCGTCGGGGGCGACGAGGACGTCATTGGGCTGGTAGCAGCACCCGGGAAGGTCGCGCCGCCAGGCTTGCCGATCGTCATCAGGAGCTCGCGGTTCGGGCTGAACTGAACACCTGAAGCCCTGGTCGCGCCAGGCAGCGGTCCAGCCGGCCCTGCGGCACGAAACCCCTTCCCGCAGCGCGACCGCCCCCGGCACCACGCCCGGCTACGCCACCGGCCAGCTCCGCTCGACCGCGCGCTGGGCCGGGGCGATGTCCTGATAGTGGTGACCCGATGGCCGCTGGGTCGACGTCGATGCCGTGCCGCGCAACGATCATCCCGGCGCCGAAGCTCTTGATCAGATTGCCGTTGACGTGGAGTGGAGAATCGGATCGAGTGGCGACCTGCCCCTGGCGCGGTCGTGACAGCTGTGGCGCCGCAGCGTTCGGCGACCCGGGATCGTCCTGCCGTCGTTGTCGATGTCCACGGCGCTCGTCGAGCCCCACGTGCGTCCCGCCGCAGCTTGAAGTAGTCGGTAATCGTCCGGTACGGATTCGGGTCGTCGTTGGTTGGCGCCATCTGGGTTTGTGCCCGCGCCTGCCAGCCCCATCCTGCGGCTGCGGTGATCAGCAGGGACCGAGCGTGAGCTTGACGCGACTCGTCACGGCCATCGCAGTCCTCCTCGAAAGTCAGGCTCTGCCACGGAAAGCCACGCTAGAAGGTCAGGCCCGACGCGACGAGCTGAAGCGCACGAACGGCTAGCTTCTCTCGATCAATGCCCGCTCTGGGCCATCGAATGGACGCCGCTCCAAGTGCAACGCCACCCTTTGTTAGAACGCTCCATCGAGCTTGTCACCTGAGAATGTGTCGAGCCAGCGTTCGCCTGATCGTCCAAGTTTGCTCTGACGGAGCAAAATCACTTGGACGGAGTGGATTGCACCCCCGGCAGCCTGCAGGCGCTCGCTGCTGTGAGTTGTGACGAAGACCTGCGTCTTGTATCCATTGGCGAACCTGTGAATCGCCTTCCAAAGAGCAGGCAGCGTCCCATAGAAGAGTCCATTCTCGAGCTGGTCCACCAAGACGATTCCCTTCGGCGCACTGGCAATCCCCAAGAGAATCGCAACGAACCAATCAGGCTGACTGAGTGAAGAGCCATTGGAATCATCTGGCTCCCGATATATGGGCAGAGACGTGAATCATTGAAACGCCGGCGTTATTCTCGACGGTAATGTCGCCAACTCAGAGAACACGGTGCCCATGGTTCCAGCAGCTCGCCTGTCTGTTCTTCCGCTGAAGATGAGACAGTCGGTGGCTTGTTCTTCGGAATATAAAGAGAGTTCGCTGGAAACATGACGACGTCGGTTGGTGTAGGCGATTACCAATCTGTAGGCCCTCTGTTGTGACCTTCGGCCTGTCAGTGAAGCTAAGGCGGCCTTCAAAGTCCCACTGGGATCCACAGATCATTCAGACTCTTCACTTGACGCACCGCTGACTTCCCCGACGGAACGCGTCAGCGATCCATTCCCGACATCCGAGATCTTCAGCGTTCTAGAGTCGTGCGCCGAGCCAGCCCCCTCAACCTCAATCCGATGCTGAGCATCAAAGCGCCAAAAGAGCTCTTCCCACAATGGCGGCAGGCTGGTGTTGGTGATCTGTAAGTTGTCGCCCATGCCACGAAAACTGCGCAGCTCCAGAACCATCAATGAGGAGCCGCCTCCGACCAGGAAGAGGGACTCCAAGGGACGTCTTCCCAGTCGCGTCCCTGCCGGTGACGATATCATGTGCTTCAGGTCTCGCACAGTAATTTCTCGAAAACACCTGAAGTGCTTGATACGCAATGATTTAATCATCAAGTAATTGGCGGCGTTGGATGAGGCCGCCATGCCCCCTTCCCGACACATCGTTTCTTCCATGTTCCGGACAGTCGCGAGGTCGCCCTTCACAACTTCCGTGCCGTGTCTGATGGGCCCGTTCCAGTCCCTGCTCGCCGTCACGGGTGCGCCAGTTCCGTCAGCGCACTCGTGATGATGATGATAACGAAGAAGAGGGGGAGGAGTTCGAGGATCACCATCGACGGGACGCTCGCGGCGCCGGGTTCCGAAGATCTTCCGGGCGGACTCTGTGGCGCGCAGCCGACGGAGGAGATCGCCAGTCGACGTAGCCGCAGGCCATCGCGGCCGCCACGATGGCGATCTTCACGAGGAGCACGTGCCTGGACGCGGTCGTCCAGAGTGCTTTTGGACCGTCGAGGGAGATCCGGACGCCGTGACGAGGCCGGTCACCACGATGAGCCCGGCCCTGGTCAGGGTGATACGTGAGGCGCCCCGTAGCAGGGCGCCTGGCGATCGTCGGCCTCATTGGTCGCTCAGCACCATGGTGCCGAGCGTCCGCAGCCACAGCCCGCTGCGGCGGGCGTGCAGCGCGTGGAGGTCTACCCGCGTCGGCGATCCGGCCGCGTGTCCTAGCGACGGCAGGGCCGCGCACGCCGCCGCCGTGGTGAGTGTGGTCGCGATCCAGCCCATCTTCCGTCCCGGTCTAATGGCCAGAGTGGAAACGACGAGGGCCGCTGCCGCTCAGCATCTCATCTCGTCAGCCTCCTATCCGAGCGGCTTCTTTATCGCGATGAGGCGTAGCTCGATCCGAGGTCACGATCGCGGCCCAGCCGAAAACGTCGCTCCGGTGCGCGCGAAGGTGACACAGCCTGGCAGTGAGGGCGTAAACAGGAGCAGGCTCGCCGCGGCGAACCGGGCGACGCTCGGCGAGCGCGCTTCCAGCCCGCTGCGACAGAGAAGCTGAACCGAGAGCCGTCGACGCACGTGGCAGGCAAGCCAGAGCGCCCCGCAGGCGCCGACCGTGAGCAGCAGCGAGGCATAGACGCCGCATTACCAGCTGCTTCGACGGCCAGCGCCCATCCTTCCGTCATCGATCCGCCCTACTGCGCGTGTCCATGCACCATGAAGGAGAACTCGCCCTTCGACACATGCCCGTCGTCGCCGGCTGTCTGCCACGCGACCTTGTAGGTACCCGGAGGCAGCGCGCCCGAGATGTCCGCCATGATGGACTTGTCGTCCATGACGTGCACGGTGCCGATCGTCACCTTGCCGGACGGTCCGGTCAGATCGATCATGCTCACGGCCGGGTCGGGCTTCTGCTCGAACCAGAGCTGCACGTGCGCGGGCGACACGCTGAGCATCGCGCCGTCCTTGGGTTCCGTGCGGCTCAGTTTGTTGTGTGCCTGCAGGATGGGCGCCGCCGGCGATCACGATAACGCCCACGATGAACCAGAGACCGAATGCTTGCGGATCATTGAGTTCTCCTTTTGCTCTCCGACGCGTCTCTTGCCGAAACTTGTCCGCGGGAGGGTTTCCGCGCGACACAGCACTCTTCGCGTCGTGTAGGTTCACCACGCGAAGGACGTTACGATCGGTCGTGCGTCGATCGAAGGGGGTTCAGCAGCGCGGTGGCGGCAGTTCGGGAAGAACGACGCGGCCTACGGTCGAAACCTCGACGTCGGCCACCGGTTCGGCTGGGGCGATGCCGGCCATCGGGAGGTGGACGGCAGGGGCCCGGCCAGCCCGGCGACGATGGCGAGCAGTGACGGATCGTGCATCGAACAGGTCGTGCCGACGTGGCACGCCCGATCGCTGCCGGCGTCGGGATGCATCGGGCACGTCTGGCCGGGCCTGAGGTTCCGGCAGCTCTCCGCGACCTGGCTGCTCCGTGCTCAGACAGACGAGCACACTGCGGCCGGTGTCACGCCGAATCCGGCCGCCTGGAAAAGCAGCCATCCCACCGTCAACGAGACGACGTGACGCCTGAACGGGCGCATCCCGCTCAGCCTAGCCCAGCCGTCGAGGCCGACATCTCAAAACGCGTGGTCCACTCCGGTGTGCGTGCTGCGCCCACGTTCCACGGTTCGCTAATTTCGTGAACGGGTCGAGCGAGGCGCGGTGCTCTGCGTGCGCACGTCGTCCAGGAAACTCCACCTCGAGGCTGCACAAGACTACCGGAGAGCCGTGGCGTCACGACGCGTGATATTGACGCATCGGCACATGAACGCAAGAGTGCCCGGGCCACTCAGTCAGGGTTGGCTGGCTCGGGCTGCTAAATCACCTGGTGCTCATGGCTCCTTCGAGTAGCCCGCAAAGGTGAAGTCGAACAGCTCGTCCGGGTCGGTCGGGTCGAACTGGAGGTGGAACTTGAGGTTCTCCGGCCACGCCGTCTTCTTGACCGCCACCTGCAGCGAGTTGCTCGGCGCGCCCTTCGCGTGGGCGAGAGGTTCCGCCGTCCCCGTCTGGGTGCCGTTGCCGTCGGCAGGTGCCACGCTCGCAATGAAGCCCTTCGGTACGAGTGGACGCGACATGTCGTCGTAGAAGTACACTCGGAAGATATCGGGGTGGACGAACGTCCCCTCGAGATGGTGCCACTGGTCGGCTGACATGAAGAACGCGCCGCCATGACGGGGATTGTGGTCGCCGTGGGGACGCCGCTCGTACAGCTTGACGCGGTCGCTGCGGTCCTTGCACTTCCCCGGATTGAGCGCTTTCACGCTGGGGTCATCCTTACAGGTGAAGTAGAGGCCCACGGTAATGGAAACGAGCTTCGTGTGGTCATCGGGCAGATGCCGGGTTTGTCGCGGATGAAGAGCGCCACCTTCAGGCACGAGTACGCCAGGGCGAGGCGAACCGGCAGAGAGCCGCTCCCGACTTGGGACACTTGCCGGGCTTGTCGAGAATGACCGCTTCTTCGCCCTTCGACGGGCATGCGTACGAGAGCGGCGGGAGTTCCTCGGTCGGCGAGCGGTCGCCGCCTCCACCTTGACGCTGTACAGATGCTGGAAATCGCCGTCGTGGACCGTCGCGGTGACCTCGTCGCCCTTCATCATCTTCGCCAGGACAGCGTCGTCGACCTTGTAACTCATCGTCATCGGGGGCATCCAGCCCTCGATGTTCTCGTTGGTGACGCTGATCGTCTTGGTCGCCTGGTCTACGGATTCCACCTTCCCGCGGAAGGCGTGTTCGCCCTTGGCCTGGGCGTGGATGACGAGCGCACTCGCGAATACACCCGCCATCACGCCTGCGGCCAGCCGACCAAGTCTTCGTCTGCGCGTCATCGCGTCTCCTCCCTTCAACTGTGGATCACGTCTGCCTCCACGGGCTGTCGACCAAATCGCTGCGCGTGCGGACTCTCTCCAAGGCTGTCAGACATGTAAATGCGCTACCGAGCGACGGTGAACTTGCCGAACATTCCGGCCTTCGCGTGACCGCGAACCGTGCACAAGTAGTATCCCTGGCCGGTGCGAGCCGCCTTCACCACGAGCTCTGTCGCATTGAAGGGCTTCCCGTCCTTGTGAGGCCGCAACGGAACGGTTCCCACCGCGTCCCCGCCGATGACCGGGACGTCCGGATAGGGCGGCGCCTTTGACGCCACCTTGAAGTCGTGATTCATGTCATCGTCTACGTTGATCACCGTGAACGTGACGGGGCGCCGTCCGGCACCACGAGTTCCGGGTTCGCGAGGCCGGCGATATTGACGACATCATGTTGTCTTCTGGGCCGGCCAGGACCGTCAGGTGCGAGTCCGCCCGCGAAGCGTGATTCGGTTGGTCCCCCGGTCGATCGTCGGAGACCCCGACACGGCCGGGAAGTCGGCCTCGCCGGAACGTCTTCGCGTGCGTGGAAATGGTCTCGAGAAGACCAGGAGACGATGCCCGCTGTGCGGACCCCGTGGCGACGGCCGCAAGCAGCGCCGCCACGATCACCGAGCCGCGAGGGACAAGCTCTCGCGCGGTGCCTCGAACGATGGATTGCAAATGACGCATGACTCGCTCCTCCTTCTGCAATTCACTCATTATCGGTGTCCCGGCGCGGGAGCCACCGGTGGCCACACCCTTGGGCGCCTCCGGCGTCGGCTGTTAAACGGCGACCATCGGTAAGGCGTCGTTCCGTTGACACGAAGAGAACGCACTCACGACGGCAGCTGCAGGGCGCGTTCGAGTACCGCGGCGATCGTGTCAGTCGCTTCGTCCGGCCCGAACAGGCCCCGCAGCTTCCCGTCCTTGTCGATGAGATAGGTGAAGGCGGTGTGACTGACCTGGGGCACGCTGGAGCCTGGCGGCGTCGAGATCGTGTATGACGCGTCGTATTGCTTCACCACTCGATCGATCTGCTTGCGCGTGCCCGTCAGACCGATGAGCGGGGCGTCGAAGCTCTTCACGTATTCGGCGAGGACGGCGGGCGTGTCTCGTGCCACGTCGACCGTGATGAACAGCACCTGCACGGCATCGCGCTTCGCACCGCTGCGTACGATGGCGCTCGCCGATCTTCGACATCGTCAGCGGGCACACGTCCGGACAGGACGTGTAGCCGAAGAACATCAGCACGACCTTCCCCGCTCGCCGGACAGTCTGAACGGGTGGCCGTTCTGGTCGGTCAGCGTGAAGTCTCCGCCGAAGTCGTAGTCACGAAGCGTGACGTCCTGGAGGCTGACGGCCGGTGGTGGCTCGCCCTGGTCGCGAGCGACGGTCGCGGGCCCGGCATCAGGGCGCCCGCAGGCAACGGCCGCCGCCATCGCGGCGGCGACCCGGACGTGTCTTGCTCGTATCACGACATGCTCCTGCTCCTCGTCAGCGCGACGTGTCAGCGACTCACCGCCGCGCCGCTCCTCACCTGGGCTGATCCGGTCTTGATGGTTCCGTCGGAAAGCCGCAGGGTGATGTTAGTTGTATCTCCCGGCGAGAGAGCTTTCGTAGGCTGTCCAGCATCGATGTGAAAGCCGCCGGGTTTCAGCGTCGTCACCCCGCCCGCCTGCACCGCAACCTGCTCCACCTTCACCATCGACATCATCATCGTGGTGTCGTCCACGTGCATGGCGTCCAGCTCGTGGTGGCCAGCGGACCCACGGAGGCAGCCACGAGCGACACGGCTCCGACAGTCGTTCTCGGTGTGAGATAGGCCGCCGTATCGGCTTCACCGACGCTTCCTAAAGCCACGCGTCCCGCACGACCACGTGCCCGCCGCTCTCAGCGGCACGCTGAAGCGACACGATGAACGCACCAGGGCCAGACGGTCGCTCCGCGACAGGTGACTGTCGGTGGGCGTCGGCAGCATGCCGGTCCGGAAGCCGGCCCCGATGTCGCCACGATGTCGGCTGCGCTGCTGCCCTGCACGTACAGCGTGAGGTCCTGAAGTCACAAGGCGCCAGATCTAAGCCGAGCCACGGAGACGCCATCGCCTCGGCCATCCGGCCCGTGACAGACCGCACCGCCGTGACGGTACGGGCCATGGGCCTCCACGATCGCACCATCGACCGCCACGCAGGCGGGCGGCGGCCGCGGGAGCGCGCGGACCGGCGACCGGCGCGCCCCATCCCCAGAGCGGCTGATCTCGCGACCACCAACAGACCCTCACCATTGCCTCGCCTGCTAGATACACATGTGAATCTAGAGCGCGTGCCATCGCGATTCGATCTCCGAGCTGGGGCGGGCAGGTTCTGAACCCAGAAGACCTGACCATCAGGAAGACGACCGGCGGACGATAAAATCGATTAGGAGCCGCTAGCGCTGAAACGTGCCGGGCCCAGTTTGCGGCGGGGAAGGTTACGCGCGCGGCCGCAGGCCGCTCGGGTGATAAATGAGGTCGCTGGTGGCGTTGCCATGCGGGGTGAAGACGGCGGGTACCACGGCGCGGCCGCGGCTGAGGCCGGGCCAGATCTCCGATCTAGCCGAGAAACGCGGGGTGGTTGACTGCCCTGAGGGCCGTGGGCCGTTGCAGACGCCAGCGGGAAGATGTCGAGCCGTCGCCAGAGGGGCGGGACGGCGTGCACCGTCCAATCAACCACTTTGCAGATTCCGCACGACCGGCATGCGGTCCCGCATGACATGAAGACGCCCGCGACGAAGGCCGGCGACGATATCCCTCCAGCACGAACTGACGAAGGACCAACTACGTGCCGAGCACCAACACCGCGTCGGAGCCTCGCCATGACTGACCGCTGCTTGGGTCTCGGCGGGGCGCAACATCCCCAAGCTCGACGGTCTCCTGAGCCGCACGACGGGGCGAGTCAGGGTGAGCGCGCGGGCGGCCAATGGGCTGCCTCGGTTCGTGAGGCACAGCACCTCGTGAGACAGCTGCTTCTCGTTCTTCTCCTCATCGGTGTCTCTGGTGGACGAGGTGCGCGGGCAACAGCCCTCTGGCAAGGCTGCACGCCGTCATCGGCAGCATCTTCGAAGCAGTTCGTGCGGCGGGATTCCGCCTGCGAATTCTTCCGCGGTCCGGAGTCCGTCGATCGGTTTCTCATACAAGACCTGCCCGTCGCGGATCAGATCGATGGCGCCCAACCTCGAGGGCAGGGTAGCCAATCGTTGATTTCTGAGCGACATTCATGTCCAGCCTCCCGCGCCGGAGCTACGAGACGCTCCGTCGCGCTTCCAAGCGAAGGTCCGGCGACCAGCTCCGGATCGTCGGCGTGCTCCAGGACGACGTCGCCGAGCCAGGTAGAAGACTCACCAGAGCACAAGGATTAACCGACCCGGTCGTGATCGACTCCACGACATTGTCCTAGACCTTCACCAGTGCCACCGCGTTCCAGACCTCGTTCATCGTCGAACGGGACGGCCGGGTCGTGCAGAAGCGGCGTCTTCATGTGCTCGACGCCGACCGCGTGGACGCGGAAGTCAGAGCTTGTCGAGGATCTGCCCGTCCACGAGGCCGTGGAACGGATCGACCTGCCTCGCGGACCCCGAGGTCGACGTCACCAGCGCGCCGACCCGGCGCCGACGGCGTGGATGCTGCTCAGTTATTTCGCCCAGTGCCAAGGCCGAGGCCCTCCGGGAGAAGAGGTCCACGGAGTGCCCGTGCGGCTGGACCTGTCAGTCACCGACTGCGCCTGCGCGGCCAGCCTGCCGATCGCGCGCGCGAACGTCGCTAAGCTCAGGGCGCGCTGACCTCGGCGTCCGCCGTGATGGGGAAGAGACCGCGCCTGGAACTCGAGGCTCGAGAGGAGTATCTTCCGTCCGGCCTGCCTCGACGGCGACGTCGGTCACAGCCGCTCGGGAGGCGCAGCGACGACGTCGTCCGACCGTGCCGGCCGAAGAAGCCCCGGTCCGATGCGTGCGTGGCTCGCTTCGTCTCGTGGCCGACCTCCCTTGTCCTCGCCCCGTCGAGCGCTTCTCGGCCGTGGCTTGTTATTTCAGAGCTGCTGCCGGCCGTCTTCTGTGTGGCTGTCTTCGCGGTCGCTCTGCAGATGCCTCGCGGTTTTTCGCCAGTTTCGTCGCGCGGTCGTCGAGCGCCACGGCGGCGACCGCGTCAGGGCGGCCGCGGACCTTGGGATCTCGTTGTCGATGCTGAAGCACGCGACCGTGCGAGATCGCTATCGGTGAACGTGCCACTCGCGATGTGCTTCGTTAGGTGATCGTTCCGCAATGTCAGAGGCGATTCGGTTCGGCTTCTTTGCGGACTCAAGGGCCGCGCTATTCTCTATTTGTGAATCGTCCGAAGATGCCGGCAGGTAGACGCACCCCTGCGCGCCCTCCTGCCGACGACGTCCCGGCGCGTCGGCCGTCCAATCATCGGCTACACGGCCCGGGCGCTCGCCGCCCTGTATCCCTGGCCCGGCAACATCCTTGGAACCCGGGCACGCCGTGGAACGAGTCTGCGCGGTCACGCTGGCGAGAATCGAACTGGACGGCCTGCCGGAGGAGATGCACGCGAGCGGGCCGCCAGCCGACGCCCGCCGGCTCCCTTCCGGGCCCACGAGACGGCATACGTCCGCGCGGTCCTCGCGCGCCACGACGGCGACCGCGCCCGGGCTGCCGCGGAGCTCGGGATCTCGCTCTCGAGGCTGAAGCGCCGCTTGCGCGCCGCCCGTGACGGGGAGGCCGCACATCGTTCGGGGTCACGTTTGACCCTGTGGCCTGACCCTGAGGGCCAAACCTGACCCTCGACGGCTCCTGGCGCGACCGGCCGCGCTGACGCGCACCCTGTTGTACGACGCGCTCCACGTGCCACGCCCGCAGACGTTCCTCGAAGAAAGAGATGCGGGGGCGAGACGTTGTGCGGACCAATCGGGTGTCGTGGCCATGTCCCGGCCCCACTCGTGGCGACCTGTCACGCCTTTTGCCTGAGGCTTCCGTCGACAGGAGCGCCCGATGCCACTGAATGACCCCGAGAAGGGGCCGGCCGCCTTCACCATCTGCGCCTCGGCCTCACCAATCGGACGCCTGACCGCCGCCCTGGAGGACCGCGGCGTCGTGGCGGAGATCTTCTCGCTATGACGCCCCTGGATCCGCGCACCGTGGCCATCGAAGGTGTGGGCTATCCGCCCGGCAGGCGGCGTCCTGGCATGCGTGACTCGCCACGGCGGCTACTTCATCCGGCGGCAGTACCTCGACTGGATGGGCTGCACCAAGGGGCGCGCGGTCGTCGAGTTCACGCGCCGCCTCCTCGCCCGCCGCCATGCGACCCGCCATACGTTCTGCCGGACGACGCACGTCTATCACCTGGCCTCGCAGGCGCTCTATCGTGGCGTGCCCGAGACCACGCCGAGTGACCGGCGCCGCCGCTCGGCGCTGGCCATCAAGGTCCGCCTGATGAGCCTCGACTTCGGCGCCGCGCGTCCCGATCTGACCGTCCTGGCCACGGAAGACGAGCGGGTCGCCTACTGCGACCGGCTCGGCATCGACCGCGCGCGCTTACCCCAGCATCCGGTCCGGCAGTTTCGCTCGTCGCTGGACACCATGCGGTACTTTTCCGAGCCGGTGCTGTTCGCCGTCCAGGACCTCGCCGGGCCCGCTCCACAGTGGTGTGTGCCTACGTGGATGACGGGGCGCGCTCGCAGGCGGGCTTCACCACCTTCCTCCGCCACCATGCCTCGCTGCTGGCCGTCCTGCCACGCTGGCGGGTCGTGTATGTCGGGGAGATGCCGCAGCAGACCGCGCTGGCGGCCGGCGTCTTCCGGCGCGCCTTCGGCGCCACCGCGGACCTGCCGCCCGGGCTCGCCCGCGACGACATCGGCGAGTTCTTCCGGCTCCGTCGCCTCTATGAACGGGAGGCCTGGGCGGAACTGCGGACCGAGGGACTCGACCGCTTCCTGACGTGGCGCGCCCGGGTCGGCGCGGACCTCGACCCTACGCCGCATGGCTGGTCGAGGGAGAGGCGGCCCTGGATCGCGAGGGCGTCCCCGGTGCCGACGGTCAAGGCATCCCCGCTTCGAGGCGGTCGTCGCGCCCCATCGCTACCTGGCGACGGAGGGGGTGGAGGCCCATGTCTGACCACGTAAACCACGCGGCGCCGCTGTCGTGCCCGTGCTGTACGGGTTCCCGGCACGGGGCCGCTCGGTTATCCGAGCGGCCTGGCCGCAAGCGCCCGCACGACAGCGGGTTGACCGCGCCGCTGCGTGGCGTCGCGGCACAGAGGACCGAGGGTCCGAGACAGGAGCGACCCCCTGTCCGGCGGACCGGGCTGCTGGCAGCCCGCGTACCGCCCCGCGGGGTCGCTCCTGTCTCGGACCCGTGATCACGAGGCGATCGACGGGCGATCGCCGCCACGCATCACGGGATGATGCACGATACGCTCACGAAAGGATCGTCCCGTGCCGCTGAGTCCCGCACGACGCGCCGTACCATGCCGAGAGGCAAGATCGCGCAACGGGTAGGGACCGCGCGTGAGGACGCTTCTCGAACATCGCGCCTGGGTGGTGGGTGTCTTGGCAGCCATCATCGGCTCCATCGGCGCACATCATCCCGTGGCAAGTGGATGATCGGATGCTCGACCTGATCGCGGTCTGGCAGGAGAACACAGATGAAATTGATAGCCACCGGCGGGACCATCGACGATGTATTGTGGCACCGCGGTTTGGGAACAGCGGCGCTCAACGATTCAAGGTCTGGCCATCTGCTGGATGAGTGGTCGCTGGAGTAGCGTATGGACACGGCAGTCGGTGCGGAACAGGCGGCCCCCTTGCGCAGCGACGTCGACTCTGTCGTCCTCCTGCGCGCCGTTGAGGTTGCCAGGTTGCTGGGCATCAGTCGATCGCAGGTCTATGCCATGATGGCGAGCGGCCAGCTGCCTGTGATTCGCATCGGGCGTGCCATCAGGGTACCGAAGCGTGCCCTCGCCAACTGGGTCACAAGCAACACGGTGGGTGTTGCGGCACGCTGAAGCAGGTGACTCGATGAGTAGGCGGGGAAATCAGGAAGGGAGCGTCAGCTGGCGCCCTCGGGAGAACCGATGGCGCGGCGAGATCCTGCTCGCCGGTAAACGCCTCTACGTGTACGGCCCGACGCGCAAAGCCGTGCTCGAGGAGTTCGAGAGGGCGCGGCAGATCCGTGACCTGGGCCTGCCCGTCCGAGCGGGGAAGGAGCCGCTGGGGCGGTTCTTGAGGCGCTGGCTGGAAGACTGCGTCAAGGCTCGGTGTCGGCCGAGGACATACGAGCTGTACAAGCAACAGGTCGAGGCGCACATCGTGCCGACGATTGGGCTCATTCCCCTGGACAAGCTGACGCCTCAGGAAATCCAGCAGCGGCTCATCGCGGCGAAGCTCGCCGAAGGTCTCAGTGGCCGGACGGTGCGCCACGTCCGCGCTGTGCTGCGTTCGGCCTTGTCGCAGGCCGAGAAGTGGCTGCTCATCCCGCGCAACGTCGTCAAACTGACCGAGCCGCCGCGCAGGACCCGCACGGAGGTCCGCATCTTCGCCCCGGACCAGGCGAACACGTTCGTGAGGGTCTGTGAGGACCATCGGCTCGGCCCGCTGTACGTCGCGATGCTCGCCCTGGGAGTGCGCCTGGGTGAAGCCCTGGGTCTGTCTTGGGAAGACGTGGACCTGGACAAGCCGACCGTGTTCATTCGGCGGTCGCTCCAGCGCGTTGTCACACCCGAAGGTTCGACCGAACTCAAGCTGGTCGAGCCGAAGAGCGAGACCAGCTATCGCCTGGTTTCGATCCCGGCCAGCGTGGTCGCGATTCTCGTCAAGCACCGTGCCACACAGAACCGGGAGCGGCTGCTGGCTGGCGAGCGCTGGAGGAGCACCGGGTTGGTCTTCACCAGCACGATTGGCAGCCCTCTCGACGAGCGAAACGTCCGGCGCGAGTTCTACGCGCTGCTCAAGTCCGGCGAGCTCCCTCGCATCCGGCTCCACGACCTCCGGCATTCGTGCGCCACCATCCTGCTGGCCGCTGGCGAGCACCCGAAGGTCGTCCAGGAGCTTCTCGGCCACTCCTCGGTGCAGCTCACGCTCGACACGTACTCCCACTTGGTGCCCGATTTCCGGTTGAAAGAACGTGCCGCGGCTCGCTTGGACGAGGTCTTGCGTCAGGCCGGAAAAACTCGAGGCCAGAACTGAGGCCAAATCGGGGGGACGATCTGGTGAGCCGGGTGGGAATCGAACCCACAACCCGCAGATTAAGAGTCTGCTGCTCTGCCAATTGAGCTACCGGCCCGGCAGGGGAACCCCGAATGTTAGCACAACGCCGCCGCCCTATTCGTAGCGCAGGGCCTCGATCGGATCCACGCGTGTCGCGCGCCGGGCCGGTATGAGGCACGCGACGAGTCCCGCCAGGCCGAGCGTCACGACGACCGCCGCCATCACCGTCGGATCGAGCGGCCGGACGCCGAAGAGCAGCGCCCGCAGCCCCTGCCCCAGCACGGCCGCCAGGGCGAGGCCGATCGCGAGCCCGATCGCGAGCTGCACCGCACCCTGTCGCAGCATGAGGCCCATCACGTTGCGCGCGTCCGCGCCGAGCGCCATCCGCACGCCGATCTCGCGCGTGCGGTTGCTCGCCGAGAACGACATCACGCCGTACAGCCCGATCGTCGCCAGCGCCAGCGCCGCCACGCCGAAGGCCAGGAACAGCGTGCCGAAGGCGCGGAAGAACCACGTGTCGAGCGAGTACTGATCGCGCAGCGACCGGACCCAGTAGAGCGGCAGGTTCGGATCGACCTTGTTCACGGTCGCCTGGATTTGGGTCGCGTAGGTCATCGGTTCCTGCGCCGTCTTCACCATCAGACTCATGAAGTTGATGGTGTTCTGCGCGAGCGGGACGTACACCCCCTCGTCGTGGGGATCGCCCTGCGTGATCGCGCCGCCCACGTGCATGTCCGGCACCACGCCCACGATGGTGCGCCAGGGCTCGTTCGGATCGTCGCCGAGCTTGACCGCCTGCCCGAGCGGATCCTTGTCGGCGAAGAAGAGCTTCACGAAGCGCTCGTTGACCAGCGCCACCGGCTGGCTGTCGGCCGAGTCGGCCCGCGTGAAGAACCGGCCCTCGACCGGCGGCTTGTCGAACACCTTGAAGAAGCCCGGCGTGATGACGATGCGCCGGGCGCGCGGGTGCGAGTCCGGCGTCGGATAGGGGACGCCCTGGATCGACAGCGTCTGGATTTGCGATCCCCGCGCGGGCAGGTCGGACGTCAGGACCGCGGCCTTCACGCCAGGCATCGCGTCGATCTGGTCGAGCAGGCCGTCGTAGAACTGCATCTGCGACACCTTGGTGGGGTACTGCGCCGCGAAGAGGCCCACCCGTGCCGTGTAGATGTGGCTCGTGTCGAAGCCGTAGTCGACGTTCGTGACGTTGAGGATGGTCCGGATCATCAGGCCGGCGCCGACCAGCAGTCCGCACGACAGGGCGATCTCGGCGATGACCAGCCCCTTGCTGACCCGCCCGAGCCGCACGCCCGAGGATCCGCGCGACTCGTCGTTCAGGATTTCGTTGATGTTGGTCCTCGACGCCCGCAGCGCCGGCACCGATCCCGCGATCAGCGTCGAGAGGAAGGTGATGCCCAGCACGAACGCCAGCACGGTCGGGTCGAGCGAGGCGCGCATCCAGACGGGCAGGTTCTGGAGCTCGAGTCCGTCGTTGAAAACGCCGATGCAGTAGTGCGCCAGCACGATCCCGAGCGCCGCTCCCACGACGGACAGGACCAGCGTCTCCACGAGAAGCTGCGAGACGGTGCGCACCCGGCTCGCGCCGAGGGCCGTGCGGACGGCGATCTCCTTCGTGCGCAGCACCGTCCGCGCCAGCAGCAGGTTGGCGACGTTCGCGCAGGCGATCAGCAGCACGCCGAAGACCGCGCCCAGCATCGTGTAGAGCATGATGACCGCCTGGCGCCCGATGTAGCTCTGGACGAGCGGCGTCAGGTGAACACCGATGCCTTCGTTCGACGCCGGGTACGCCTGCGCCAGCCGCGCGGCGATGCCCGACATCTCCGCCTGGGCCTGATCTAAGGTCACGCCTGGCTTCAGCCGGCCGACGGCCGAGAGCTGCGTCTGCTCGAGCTGGGGTCCCACACCGCGCGGATACGCCAGCGGATCGAGCTGGAGCGGGAGCCAGGCGTCCAGGTACCCCGGGTAGTCGAAGTTCTTCGGCATCACGCCGATGATGGTCGTCGGCTGCTCGTTGACGTATCGCACTTCGCCGATTACGCCCGGATCGCTATGAAAACGGTTCTGCCACGCGCGGTAGGACAGCACCATCACCTGCGGCGCACCTGGCTTCGTCTCCTCCTCGGTGAAGGTTCGCCCGAGGATGGGCTTGACGCGGAGGATGTCGAACAGCCGGGAGTCCGTGTAGGCGCCGAGGTACCGGATCGGCGTCCCCTCGGTGCCGGCCACGTCCACCGTCTCGTTGTAGTAGGCCGAGAGATCCTCGAAGCTCTTCTGCTGGCTCCGCCAGTCGGCGAAGTCGTGGATTTCGACCGGCAGGAACTGGACGTTCTGGGCGGGTCGCGACCGGTTGAGCAGCAGCAGGCGGTCGGCATCCGGATAGGGCAGGCCCTTGAGTGTCGTCACCCAGACGATGCTGAACATCGTGGTGGTGAGGCCGATGCCCAGGGCCAGAGCGAGGATCGCGGTCGCGCTGAGGCCCGGCCGCTTCACCAGCATCCGCGCGCCGTACTTGATGTCGCTCAGGAGCGTCGAGATCACAGGCAGCCCTCCAGCCGGGAATACCGCGCGCCGGGTGAGACGTTACAGGACCTTACGGAGTTAGCTGCTCGAACGTTCCTGGCCGTTTCCGTTGCCTCGTTCGGCGGCACGGGCTACACTCGTGGCGCACGTCGATGCGCCCGTAGCTCAGCTGGATAGAGCGACAGGCTTCGAACCTGTAGGCCGGGGGTTCGACTCCCTCCGGGCGCACCACAACTTTGCCATGCACCCGCGCGACGGCGCCGGCTTCACGCTCATCGAGTTGCTGATCGTCGTCGCGATCATTGGCGTGATTGCCGCGATCGCCGTCCCGGGACTGCTGCGGGCGCGCATGGCCGGGAACGAGGCCTCCGCCATCGGATCGCTCCGCGCCATCAACAGCGGAGAAGCGAGCTATTCCTCGAGCTGCGCGGGCGGCGGCTTCGCGGTGACGCTCGACGACCTGGCGAAGCCGGCGACAGGCAGCGCCCAGGGCTTCATCTCTCCGGACCTGGGCACCAACGGGATGGTCAAGAGCGGCTACGTCGTTTCGCTCGCAGCCGACGCGGACCCCAGCACCCGGCCGGTCGGGACCGCCGCGGAGACCTGCAATGCCTCGATCGCCAACCCGATGAACTCGTACTTCTCCAGCGCGGACCCGGTCGCCCTGGGCCGCAGCGGCACCCGGTACTTCGCCAGCGACAAGCGTGGCGCGCTGTGGCAGGACACCACCGCCGCGGTCGCCAATCCCATCGTCGCGTCGGCGACGACGGTTCCCGTCCAGTAGCCACCGCCCGCCGCATATATAATTGGTCGAGTGCGCCCGTAGCTCAGCTGGATAGAGCGACGGCCTCCGGAGCCGTAGGCCACAGGTTCGAATCCTGTCGGGCGCACCACTCAGACTTTCGGCTCTGGGCTTCGGGCTCCGGGCCAGCCACGCTGTCCTACCGGGTTGCGCGTCCAGACCGGGAGCCGAAAGCCAGCCGTCCCATGCCCGACACCCTGATCCTTCGCCCCGCCGAGGCCGACGGCTGCGCGCCGCACGACTTCTACGGGGCCACGAACGTGCCGACCGACGTGCGCATCGACGGACGCTGGATTCCCGTCGAGCGCCCGCGCCTCGACGAGGTCGTCGTCGTCGTCGAGAGCCGGGCGGTGTGTCGGCCGCTGGAGGACCTCCGGAAAGGGGATGCCGTTGTCTGCGGCACCGGAGGCGTTCGAGCCGGCGTGGCATCTGCCTCCGACCGATGGGGCCTGTCCACGCTGCCGCACGACCTGTCGCCCGAGCACCGCGTGGAGACGGCCGTCGAGACGGTCGCGGCGGCGCTCGAGGACATCAAGGCGCGGGGCGGGCGGATGGCGGTCGTGGCCGGCCCGGTGGTCGTTCACGTCGGCGGCGGGCCCTATCTCTGCCAGCTGGTACGCGGCGGCTACGTGAGCGTCCTCCTGGCGGGCAACGCGCTCGCGGTGCACGACGTGGAACAGGCGCTGTACGGGACCTCGCTCGGCGTGGACCTCGACTCCGGAGCGAGCATCACGGGCGGGCACCGTCACCACATGCGGGCGATCAACGCGATTTCGCGCGCGGGAAGCCTGCGCACCGCCGTCGAGCGCGGCGTGCTGACGTCCGGCGTGATGTACGAGTGCATCCGGCACGACGTCCCCTTCGTGCTGGCCGGCAGCATCCGCGACGACGGGCCGCTGCCGGACACCGTGATGGACATCGTCGACGCGCAGCGGCGCTACCGGGCGGCGCTCGCCGACGTGGAACTCGTGCTCGTCCTGTCCACGATGCTGCACGGCGCGGCGGCCGGTCACATGCTGCCGGCGTCGATCCCGCTGGTCTGCGTGGACATCAACGCCTCGGTGGCCGCCAAGGTCGTCAACAGCGGGCCGGCCGTGTCGGTCGGCGTCGTCACCGACGTCGGCCTGTTCCTGGAGCAGCTCGCGCGGCGTCTTCGAGCTTCCGCAGAACCCGTTCGAGGTTGACGCCTTTCGCGCGCCGGCACGCGGCCCAGAGATCGCCCACTTCGCGGACGCGATCCGGCACCGTCCGGATCGTGAAGTCCTCCCGCCGGACGCCGCCGTCCACCTCGCGCCAGGTGAGGGGAGTCGACACGCCGGCGTACTCGCTGGCGCGGGCGCTGTAGGCGGCGGCCAGCGTCTTGCCGCGCACGTTCTGCAGATAGTCGACGTAGACCTGCGTGCCGCGCGCGCGCACGGACCGGACGATGGTCGCCGCGGCCGGGTGCTTGTGCGCGACGGAGGTGGCGATGATCTGGCAGAAGATGCGGCCGGCTTCGAAGGGCGTCCCGTCCAGCAGCGGGAGGTAGATGTGCAGTCCCTCGGCACCGGAGGTCTTCGGATACCCGACGACGCCAACCGCCTCCAGCTCGTCGCGGATCCATCGCGCGACGTCGAGCACGGTCCCGAAACTCACGCCCGGCATGGGATCGAGATCGAGGGCGGCTTCCGCGGCCGTGTCGGACGACTGCACGCGCGAAAACCACGGATCCTGGGAGATGGCCGCGAGCTGGGCCATGTACAGGAGCGTCTTCGCCGTTCCGCCCACCAACCGCGACGGGACGTCGTCGTCCTCCAGGTGCTCGACCCGCACGCCCGCCGGAACGTCGTCGGGCGCCCGGTGCTGGTAGAAGAACGGCGCGGTCACGCCGTTCGGCGAGCGCTTCATGACCAGCGGCCGATCGGCGACGACCGGCAGGATCTGCGGCGCGATGCGCGCGTAGTAGCGGAGGAGATCGCCCTTGGTGAGCTTCGGGCCGGGCCAGAAGATCTTGTGCAGATTGGTGACGTGCAGCCGGTCGCCGGCGTCGAGGAGCAGGTCGCCGCTCTTGCGCGCGCGTTCCAGCGCATTCAGCTGGTCGATCAGATCGCTCGCCCCCGGCGGATCCGCGGGCACCGGTCGCTCGCGCCTGATCGCGCGCGCGGGCTTGTCGTCACGCAAACCGAGGTAGACCGGGTGGCGCAGGTTCCCGTCACCGGTCCACTCGGTGAACTTCACCTGCACGACGAGCACGGGCGTGACCCAGTGCGGGCGCTCGTTCGCGGGCGGCGGCGGCTCGAACGGGCAGTCGTCGGCGGCGAGCGGGCGGAGGCGCGCCATCACGCGCGCCAGTTCCTGGTCGTCGAACCCGGTGCCCACATGGCCCACGTACGTCAACCGACGGTGGCTCGTGCGCCGTGATCGGGACGTCCCCGCCGAGCGGCCGGCATCGGCGTCGGCAAACACGCCGAGGACGAGCGCGCCGAAGTGCTGGCGCGACTCGCGCGGTTCGGTCCAGCCGCCGACGACGAACTCCTGCTCGTGCGTGATCTTGAGCTTGCGCCAGTCCGAGGTGCGCTTGCCGGGGAGATAGCGCGACGCGGCCCGCTTCGCGACCAGCCCCTCCCAGCCCCGGGCCACCGCCTGCTTCCACAAGTCGCGCCCGTCTGCCCGGACCTGCTCGCCGATCCGGAAGAGCGGCGGACGTCCGCGCCCGACGAGGGTCTGCAAGGCCACCCGGCGTTCCGAGAGCGGCCGTGCCCGCAGATCCCTGGAGTCGGAGGACAGGAGGTCGAATGCGATGAAGGCCGCCCGGAACGCCGGCCGCACGCCCTTGCGGTGCAGCCCCTGCAGTTGCTGGAAGCCGCGCGGGGCTCCCTGTGCGTCGATCGCGACGACTTCGCCGTCGAGGACGGCGGGCCCGGCCAGGCGCGTCGACCAGGCCCCGAGGGCAGCGACGAGCTCGGGAAACTCGGCGGTCTTGTCGTTCCCGAGCCGCGACCAGATGCGCGGTACCTCCCGCGGGGCCACCTCGACGATGGCGCGGATGCCGTCGTACTTCGGCTCGTAGACGAAGGCCGGATCCGCGAGCGGGCCGTCGGCGAGCGTCGCGAACATCGGGCGCAGGTCGGGTCTATTCAGTGGCGTACCGATCGTTGTACCAGGGCTCGGCCGAGTTGGAATAGCCGCGGACTTCCCAGAAGCCGCGGCGATCCTCGGCCAGGAACTCGATCTTGCGGATCCACTTCGCGCCCTTCCACGCGTAGAGCTTCGGGGTGATCATCCGGCAGGGCCCGCCGTGTTCCCGCGGAAGCGGCCGGCCTTCCCACGTGTGGACCAGCAGCACGTCGTCTTCGACGGCGCGGGCGAGGGGAAGGTTCGTGGTGTACGGAATGTAGGTGCCGGGCATGAAGTCGTAGCCGGTGCACGACACGAACCGGGCCGACTCGGCAGGAACGGCGAGCTCGGCGAGCGTCCGGAAGCGCACGCCCCGCCAGTGATTGTCGTACCGGCTCCAGGTCGTGACGCAGTGGAAATCGCTCACGTCGTCGACCTGCGGCAGCGCGAGGAACTCCTCCCACGTCAGCGTGACCGGATTCTCGACGAGTCCGCCGATCTCGAGCGTCCAGGTGTCGAGCGCGACCTCCGGGACGTCCCCGAGGTCGAGCACGGGCCAGTTGGCGACGACGTGCTGCCCCACGGGCAGCCTGGGCATGCCGTGGCGGTTGGGCGGTCCGTCGCCCTCCGGCGGCTGGCCCCGGAAGCGGACGTTGACATCGCCCCTGTTCAGCGCGATCTGCCGTTCGATGTACTTCCGCCGCCGCTCCACCAGGTCCGTTCTGTCGGTCATGCCGCTGCGAGCTCGGGAAACCTAGTACCGCCGCTTCTGCTGGCGGACGATGTCGAAGCGGGCCGTGTCGGCGATCGCCATCACGGCCATGACGCCCGCCTGCACGGGATCGGACACGACCAGGTCGGCCACGTCGGGAACGCCGCCGGCCATGTTGAGCGAGATCACGATCAGGCCCTTCTGCCGCACTTCTTCGACGGCCCGCGTGATGTCTCCGCCCATGAGCGAGCCGGCCAGGACGAGGAGCCGGACGCGCGGCAGCCGCACGACCGACCGCACCGCGCTCGCGAGCGCGTCCTCGCCGACGAGCGGGATGGTGTCGACCGAAATGCGCTCGCCGCGGATGTTGTGGCGGTCGGCTTCCGCGATCGCGCCCATCGCGACCTGGCCCACCTGGGCGCCACCGCCCATCACGATGATGCGCTTGCCGTAGATCTTGCCGAACGAGGGGGTCTGCTCGACGCGCGTGACGCCGGGCACCTGCTGCATGTCGGCGAGCACCGATTCGAGGGGATGCTCGGTGGCGAACTCCAGGTACACCTCGGCATCGCGGTCGGCGCGCGGGATGATGTCCACGTACGTGATGTTCGCGTCGTGATCGGCAAGGACTTTCGTGAGGCCGAACAGCAGCCCCGGGCGATCCGAGACCGTCGTCAGAACGGCGCAGCGAGCCATACGGCGAAATGTAGCACGGCGGCCTCGACGCCGCGTGCCGGGCGGGTCAGGCGCCGGCCGGAGACGCCGCGGCGGGCCGGGGTTCCGGCACGGGCGGGCCCACCAGTATCCCGCAGGCGGCCGCCTCGTCCTCGTCTCGATCCGCCAGCGGCTCGAGGCACGCCCTGGATCGCCGGGCCTGCTTGTCGAAGTACATCCGCTGGTCGGCGACCTCGAGCAGCGCTTCGTAGGTCCCTCCGTCGTGAGGGAACACCGAGGCCCCGGCGCTGCTGCTGAGCGCCAGCGGGCGTCCCGGCGCGACCTCGAAGGTGACGGCCGCCACCCGCTGCCGGAGCTCGAGGCACTTGGCGTCCACCATCTCGCGGCGGCAGTCGGCGATGACGATGATGAACTCGTCGCCGGCGTAACGGACGCAGAGGTCGTACGGCCGAAGCGAGCTGCGCAGCGCCGCGGCGACTGTGCGGAGGACGGCGTCGCCGACGCCGTGCCCGTAGGTGTCGTTGATGGTCTTGAAGTCGTCGACGTCCATCACGATGACGGCGGACTCGCCGTTGAGGCGGCCCGCGCGGGCGAGCTCGCGCGAGAGGTGCATGGACATGGAGCGCCGGTTCGGCAGGCCCGTGAGCGCATCGGTGAGCGACTCCTCCTGGACCTGCTCGAAGGCCATCGCGTTCCGGAGGACCGCACCGGCCTGTCGCGCAATCTGCTCGAGAAGACTTCGATGGCCGTCGGTATAGCGGTCGTGGTCGCGGTGATACAGGGCCAGCGAGCCGATGAAGGTGTTGCCGGCGAAGAGCGGGCAGACGAGCGCCGACTTCAGCTCGGTCTCGGCGGCGACGCCGGCCGCCTTGAAGCTGATCCGCGGGTCGGCGTTCACGAGCGCCCGTGCGTTCGTGGCCACCCACCCCACCAGCCCCTGGCCGTTGGGGACGGCCGCATCCTGCAGGCGGGCGGCGTCCGGACCCGCGGTGTAGCGGCAGCGCAGCACGTCGGTGCGGGCCTCGTAGAGAAACAGCGCGCAGGCCGTCCACGGCACCAGGCCGTCGAGTTTCGCGGTGATGCCGGCCGCGGTGTCCCGTACGCCAAGGCTGGTGCCCATCGACTCGGCGACCTCGTAGAGCGACCGGCTCTCGCGGCGAGCGTGCGCGATCTCGTCGAAGACGTCGCGCCGGGCCGTGGCCGAAGCGGCCTCCGCCGTCAGGACGGGCAGCAGCCCGATGAAGGCCTCGACGAGACGCGGATCGAACGCCCGGCCGGCTTCGTGCCGCATGATCGAGATCGCGCCGTCGCGCGCCATCGCCTTGTGGTACGGACGCTCGGTGGTGATGGCGTCGAAGTAGTCGGCGATCGCCAGAATCCGCGCGCCGAGGGGGATCTGCTCGCCCCCGAGGCCGTGCGGGTAACCCTTGCCGTCCCACCGTTCGTGGTGGCTCAGGATGAGCGGGGCCACCGGGTACGGGAACGGCACGGTCGAGACGATGTCGGCGCCGGCCTGGGGATGGCTGCGGATCTTCTCGAACTCGTCCCTCGTCAGCGAGCCCGGCTTGGAGAGAATGTGCTCGGGCACGACGAGCTTGCCGATGTCGTGCAGAACCGCCGCCATCCGCAGCGCCTGGATATCGTCCCCCGACATGTCCATCGCCTTCGCGAGGCCGGTGACGTAGGCCAGCACGTTTCCGATGTGCGACTGCGCCGTCTGATCCTTCGCGTCGATCGCGCGGGCCAGCGCCTCGACCACCGCCAGATGAAGGTCCGAGACCTGCTCGGTGCGCTGATGTCGCGCCGCGAGCGTCCCGAGGCGACGGGAGTAAGCCCGGTGGATGAGATAGAGCAGGGCGACAGCGCCGAGCAGTGCGAAAATCATGGAAGCAAGAGGCCGTTTGATGGTCGTTTATATGACACTAAAGTCATCTAACGGTAACAAGATACGCTCGAGTGGCTCAGCGGACAAGGTTCCAGGGCCAATCCGCGTGCAAATCCGTGCCGCTGGAGGACGTTCTGGCGAGGTGGCAGGCCCTTGATGGACCTGAGCCTGAACCAGACGAGCGGCTGGGGCTCCGACGTTCAGGAGCAGCCGTTCGGGACCTCGACCGATCCGAACGCGTTCTTCCAGAGCACGCCGGCCGACGAGGCCGCCCAGGCGCTGCTGTCAGCCATCCGCCGGCACGAGGGCGTGGTGCTGGTCACCGGTGGTCCCGGCGTCGGGAAGACCATCCTCTGTCGCGCGGTACTCGAGCAGCTGGACAGCCGGACGCAGACGTCGTTCGTCCCGGACGCGGCGCTGCCGGTCGAGGGCCTGTTGACGACGCTGCTGTCGGACTTCGGCGTCATCTCAAGCGGGGACCGGGCCTCCCGCACGGCGTCACGCGACGAGCTCGCGAAGACGCTGCGGGGGTTCCTGCGTTCGCTGTCCGAGCTCCATGCGACGGCGCTGCTGGTGCTGGACGCCGGCGAAGACGCGAGCCGCGAGGTGCTGGAAGCGATCGAGTCCTGGATCACCGAGGAGGGCGAGCTGCGCCTGTTGCAGGTCGTGCTGGTGGGCCGGCCCAAGCTGGCGGCACGGGTGCGGCGCCAGTTCCGGGCGATCGACGAGCGGATCTGGACGCGCATCGAGGTCGATCCGCTTCCCGCGGACGAGGTGGGCCCCTACATCGCCCACCAGCTCGCGCTCCCGAATCCACACGTGGACGTGGCCTTCGACGACGACGCGGTGTCCGCCGTCGCGCGCGCGACGCGGGGCGTGCCGCGCGCGATCAACCTTCTGTGCGGCCGGGCCGTTGCCGCCGCACAGGCGGCTTCGTCCGCCATCGTGACCGGGGCGATGGTGCGGGCGGCGGACAAAGGCTGGCGCGGAGAGCCCCGTCCGGCCGCGGGGGCGTCGGTCGTCTTGCGTGCGGTCGCCGTCGTGGCGCTCGTGATGCTCGCGCTGACCGGCGCGGCGGCCTCCGTGCTGGTCTTTCAGGATCCGGCCGGGCGTCTCGTCCACGAGTGGCTGGATGTCCCGCGTCCGCCGGCGGCACCCGCCGCGGATTTGCCGCCGGTTCTGCGCCCCCCGCCGCCGCCGTCGCGCTGAGGCCCCGACGCGGGCGGGACGCCCTCAGCGGGCGCAGGCCGTTCGCTGCCAGACCGGATCGCCGCTGACGATCGCGTCGACCGTCCGGTCGCGGACGACGGGGATCCACGAGCCCGCGGTCCACTCGCGCTCGGCATAGGTCATCGCGGGCGCGCGCACCTCGATCTCGTACGTGTGGCCTGCGTCGAGCGTGACGTGGAGCGCCGCGATCCCGGGATCGGGGCTCGTGCCCGGCGCGCCGCTCCGCGGCCGATTCTGCATCGTGAACGAGAGCGTGTGCTCCGCCGGGGCGAGACGCCACTCGCGGGTCCCCGCGGCGACCGGTGTGCCGTCCAGACACAGGGGAACGAGGGCTTTCTGCCTGACGGACACCTGGACGGGGGCCGTCTGGCCGGCCGCGGGGCCGGACGGCGCGAGGACGAGGGCCGCGAGGAGCAGGAGCATCGGCGCCCGTGTCAGCTGGTGGGGTGGATGACGGGACTTGAACCCGCAGCCTCCGGAGCCACAGTCCGGCGCTCTAACCATTTGAGCTACATCCACCATACGGGATGCGGTGATGGCCTCATGCGGCGACGGGGTGATGGCCGTCATGCCTCGACCACGCCGCAGCCCCGTCCCGAACCATTGAGTGTAACACTGCCGGCTGCTACTTGTCCGCCACGTAGCCGTTTCTGGCGCGCACGTGATAGCCGTCGCGCGTCACCCGGACGCGGATGCTGTGGAACTGGCCATCGAGCGGGTGCGGCGACGCGTACCCGAGCAGGTACTGGCTGTTCAACTCCTGCGCGATCCGCGCCGTGGCCTGGACGAGATCGGCCGGGCTCTGAACGACCTCCGTGTCCCCGCCGCTGCCGTCCGTGATCTCGCGCAGCGCCGAGACGTTGACGCGGGTGTTGATGGCCTGGCGGTCGGGCGCGTCGATCGCGATGGCGTACACGAACGCGTCGCTGCGCAGCAGCGCCGATCGCACGTCGCGCAGCGACGCGTCGCTGGCCGTGTCGGCGCCGTCCGAGATCATGAGCAGCGCGGCGCGCTGTCGCGAGCGGTGGGCGATGGCCGGCAAGGCCGCGATGATGGCGTCGTAGGCGGCGGTGGCCCCGCTCGGATGGAGCGAGTCGAGGGCCCGCCGGACCTCCTCTGGCGCGTTCGTCCACGGCGTCAGCAGACGCGGCTCGTGGTTGAAGGCGAGCACGAAGAACTCGTCCTCGTCCGACAGCAGGTCGAAGAGAAAACGCTCCACGGCTTCGCGCGCCTCCGCGATCCGCTCGCCGTACATGCTGTCGCTCACGTCGAGCAGGACCCCGAGGCTGATCGGAACACGCTCGCTGGTGAACTGCGACAGCGGCACCTGCACGCCATCCTCGTAGACCTGGAACGCCTCCTTCGGCAGGCCCGCCGCCAGCGCGCCGTTCTCGTCGGTCACCGTGGCGTTGACGGTGACGAGATCCACGCGGCTCTGGAAGGGCGCCGGCGGGCGACGCTGGGGCAGGGGCCGGGCGGAGACGGCGGCGAGCGTCAGACCGGCGAGGATCGTGCCGAGCCGAAGAGGGCTCACCAGGCCATAGTAGCTGACTCGGAGCGGGGGCTGGGGACTGGCGCGGCACGGTGCTTGGCACTGACGCGGCAACGTGCTTGGCACTGACGGGGCAAAGTGCTCGGCACTGACGCGGCAACGTGCTGGAAACTCACGCCGCAACGTGCGGGACGGCTGTTGCCGCAACGGGCGGGACGGCTGTCGCCGCAACGGGCGGGACGTCTGTCGCCGCAACGTGCCGGTGGGCTTTCGCAGCGTGCTGAGCCCGTTGCAGCGTGAGGCCCCAGCACGTTACGGCGTGAGACCCCAGCACGTTACGGCGTGAGGCCCCAGCACGTTACGGCGTGAGACCCCAGCACGTTGCCGCGTGAGGCCCTAGCACGTTGCAGCGTGAGTCCCCAGCGCGTTACGGCGTCAGTTCCCTGCATACGAGCGCATCGTCTTGAGCCGGACGAGGCCGGCTGCTCCAGCAGTTCCTCATCGAGAGTGGCCTGCTGGCGCTTGGCGGCGGCCTCGTGGGCCTGCTCGCCTCGCTGTGGACGAGCCGGCTGCTCGTTGCGCTGCTCGGCGCGGCGTTCACGATCCCCAGGCTCGGCGAGACCACGCTCGATGCGCGCGTCGTGATCTTCGCCGCCGCCCCCTCGCTCGGCACCGCCGTCGCGCTGGGCGCCATCCAGACGATCGCGTCCGCCGACACCGCGCCGTCCACCGACTTCCGCCAGCCCGGTCCGAACTGGCCGTATCTGTGGATGGTCGCGCGCACCGCCGGACCACCTGCCGCGATGGCTGGCGCGATTCGCAGCCTGGCGGCGTTGGTCGATCCCGGCGTCGCGGTCTCCGCGATTCGAACCTCCGACGAGGTGCTCGCCAGATTGCTCGCGGGTCCGCGCACGTACTCACTGCTCGTCGCCGCCATGGCGTTGCTGGCGCTCCTGCTCGCGGTGATTGGCCTCTACGGCGTCATCGCGTACGGCGTAACCAGGCGGACGCGTGAGATCGGCGTCCGCCTCCCGCTCGGGGCGGCATCGTGTCGGTGCTCGTTCTGCTGGGTGCCGCGGCGGCGGCCGCCGGCTATCTGCCGGCCAGACGAGCGGCGAAGGTCGATCCCACCGAAGCGCTGCGCGCCGAGTGACGGCAGACCTGGAGGTCTGCGCCACAACCGGCCCCAGCGCCCAGCGCCCAGCGCCTAGAGCCCAGAGCCTACTTCGTCTCCTCCGGCAGCAGCGTCACCACGGTGTACCGGTCGAGCGGGAAGAACTCCTTGAACATCTGCTGCACGCTGGCCGGCGTGACGGCGTCGATCTTCTGGCTTTCGTGGAGGATCTCGTCGGGGTTCTCGCCGAAGAGCCGCGCCGCCTCGAGGCGGCGGAGCCAGAACTGGTTGCTCGTCGTGGCGGTCTGGTAGTCGTGCAGCGCCGATTCCTTGGCGCTCGCCACCAGGTCGGCCGGCGGCCCCTGCGCCTGGAGCGCCTGCACGACCGTGATCACGCGGTCGATCATCGAGTCGATGTTCTCGGGCGCGGCGCCGAACCGCACGCTGATGTAGCCGGCCCCACGCTGCGGCAGCGGCTGCGATCGGCTCACCGAGACGGTGTAGGTCTGGCTCGAGATCCTCGCGCAGGATGTCGCGCAGCCGCGTCTCGAGCACCGTGACGGCGGCGTCGAGGCTCTCGTCGCCGTCGAAGTTCCGCGGCGGATCGGCGTAGAACGCGATCACCGCCTGGCTCCTCGGCTCGGATCCCTTCCGGACGACGGCGCGCTCGATGGACGAGGGGAAGTGGATGCCGACGTCCTTGAAGGTCGACGTCGCCGCGCCCGTCGACGGCAGCGATCCCACGTACCGCGCCAGGAGCGGGACGACCGTCTCGACGTCGAATGCACCGACCATGGTGAACCGGAAGTCGGCCGCGTTCGAGAAGCGCTGGCGGTAGAAGTCGGCCATCGCCTTCGCGTCGAGCTTGTTCGCCAGATCGGGCGACGGCGGCCGCGACGTGTAGTGGTCGGACGTGTTGACGGCGGCGACCTTCTCCCGGAACACCTGCAGCGGGTTCTTGTCGCGGTTGGCGAGCGAGGCGGCGATCTGGCGCTTCATGAGTGCCAGGGCGTCGGGGTCGTCGTTGGGCGCGGTGAACTCCTGATGGAGGAGCTGGAGCGCGGTCTCCAGATCCTTGGGCGTGGCCGAGCCGGAAATCCCCTGGGTCGAGAGCGAAATGAAGGGCCGTGCGTTCGCGATCTTGCCCGCGAGCACCTTCTGCAGGTCGGTCGGCGACAGGCCGCCGACGCCGCCCATCATCACGAAGCTGTCGGCGAGCGCCGCGCTGTCGTAGCCGGATTCGCCGGCGACCGACGCCCCGCCGAGGCCCGCCAGCGAGAACACGACCTGGTCGTTCTTGAAGTCGGTCGGCTTCAACCAGGCCTCGACGCCGTTGGCGAACGTCACCGTCGTCACGCCCAGCTCCGGAATGGCGCCGCGCGCGGTCACGGCGGCCGGCTCGGGCTCCTGCTGCATGAGCTTCCGATCCGTCGTCGTGTCGTTCCAGGCGGTGACCGGCGCCTTGTCCGCGCCGGCGAGCGTCGTCCGCAGCTCGGCGGCCGTGGGGATCGCGATGCCCGCCTTGTCGGGCGACACCGCGAGCACGATGCGGCCGCTGTCGTTCATCAGCGACTTCGCCATGGTCGACACCTCGTCGACGCTGATGCCCGGCATGAGCGCCTGGACGAGGTTGTATTCGTACGTGATGCCCGGGCTCGGCTCGCCCTGCAGGAAGTTGCGGATGTACTCGCCCGCGTAGGACCCGCTGTCCGTCTTCGTGCGCTCGCTGTACGCGCGGTTGTAGAAGGCGAGCAGCGACTGCTTCGCGCGATCCAGCTCCGACGCGGTGAAGCCGAACTCGCGGACCCGGGTCGCCTCGAGGGCGATCGCCTGGAGACCCGCGTCGATGCCGCCGTCGGGGACGCTCGCGCCGATGCTGAAGGTGTCCACCATCGGGCCGAGCGCGCCGCCGCTCGCGCCCGCGCCGAGAAACGCCGCGGCGGGCTTGCGGCCCAGCTCGTCGAGCCGCGCGTTGATCATCTGGGACACCAGGCCCTGCACGAGGGTCCGCCGGTAGTCGACGATGCGGTCCTCGCGCTCGTGCGGGAACTTGTCGATGATCTGCACCGACGACGAAGTCACCTCGGGGTCGGTGGCGACGCTCGCCGCCAGCCCCGATCCGATCGGGACGCCGTGGTCCGGTTCGGGCGCGGCCGGCGCGCGCGCCGTGAGGGGCCCGAACACGGCGCGGATCTGCTGCTCCATGGCGGCCGGGTCCACGTCGCCGACGACGACCACGGCCATGCGGTCCGGCCGGTACCAGGTGTCGTAGAAGGCCCGCAGGCGTGCGGTCGGTGCCGCGCGGATCACCTCGGGCTTGCCGATCGGCAGACGCTCGGCGTAGCGCGAGCCCGCGTACAGGACCGGGGTCTCCTTGTCGCGCAGCCGGGAGGCCGCGCCGAGACCGCCGCGCCACTCCTCGATGACGACGCCCTTCTCCTTCTCGACCTCGACGGGGTCGAGCGTCAGGCCGCCCGCGAAGTCCGCGAACGCCGTCAGGCCGTGCGCCACGACGTCGGCGTTGTCGGTGGGCAGGTCGAGCATGTAGATGGTCTCGTCGAAGCCCGTCTGGGCGTTGACGTGGGGCCCGAGCCGGGCCCCGGCCGCCTCGAAATACGAGACCAGCTGTCCCGGCGGGAAGTGCGCGCTGCCGTTGAACGCCATGTGCTCGATGAGGTGGGCCAGCCCCTGCTGGTCGTCCTGCTCGTAGAGGGAGCCCGCCTTGACGACCAGGCGCATCACCACCCGATGTTCGGGCACGTCGTTGTGACGCACGTAGTACGTGAGGCCGTTGGGCAGCGTGCCCGTGCGGACGGCGGTGTCGAACGGGATGACCGTCTGGGGCGCAGGCGGCGCCTGCTGGGCGGCGAGCTGGACGGACACGAGGACCGCCGCGGCCGCGGCGAGCCCGGCCGCGCGGCGAAGTCTCATCGTCATGACGACTCTCAGTTGGACGGGTTGGACTTGAATGTGGCGAGGATGTCGCGCGCCATCGGCAGGCTGACGCTGCACGTCGAGTCGTCCACCCGGCATTTGGCGACCGAGAGCTCGCAGCCGCAGGTGCACTGGACGGAGTTCAGCTTCTCGAGGGCCGCGGACCGGACGGCGGGCGCCAGACCGGACAGGTCGACGCCGGGGATGCTCACGAGCTGCGCGTTGGACAGGTCGAGCTTCATGCCGGCCATCGGGTCGATCTCTTCCACCGTCGCGTCGACGGGGAGGCCCGCCAGGTGGCGCAGCTCGGCCTCGGTGTAGTCGGCCTGCAGCATCCCGACGTGCCGCTGCACCAGGCGGCCGTCACGATCGACGATGAACGACGTCGGCAGGGCGGCGACGCCCGTGAAGATCTTCTCGAGCGCCGGCGAGTTCATCACGACCGGGTAGTTGAAGTGGTTGTCCTCGGTGAATTTCTTCACCTGGGCCGGCGGGATGTCATCCTCGGAGACCCCGATGATCTGGATCTGGGCGCCGTACTTCTGCTGGAGCGCGATGAGCGACGGGATTTCCGCGCGGCAGGGGGGGCACCAGGTCGCCCAGTAGTTGACCAGGGTGACCTTGCCCTTGTAGGTCGCGCTGTCGAGCTCGTTGCCGTCGAGGTCGCGCGCGGTGAAGGTCGGCACCGGCTTCGGGTCCCGGAAGAACTGCAGGGCGACCGGCCCGGCGGTGGAGTCCGACGCCGGCATCGACATCGGGGCGGTCGCCGTGGCCGCCGGCGCGGCCTGCGGCTGCGACGGCCCTGGATTCCGGGCCATCCAGACGATGGCCCCGGCGGCGCCGACGAGGAGAACGACGGGTAACAGTCGCTTCATGGCGCAAGCTCCGGAGATCCCACCGATGGTACACGATTCGACCGGATCCACGAAATCCCGGGGCCCTGGAAACCCGGAGCCGCGCTCAGGCGGTTTCCTTCTCCCCGGTGCGGATCCGGTAGGTCTGTTCGACGGGGATCACGAAGACCCGGCCGTCGCCGATCTCGCCGGTGCGGGCGGCGCCGATGATCGCCTTGATCGCGTCGTCGACGAGCGGGTCGGGTACGACGACCTCGATCTCGATTTTCGGCAGGAGGCTGACGTTGTACTCCTTGCCCCGGTAGATCGCGGTGTGGCCCTTCTGCTTGCCGTGGCCGCGGACCTCGGTGGCGGTCATCCCGGAGATGTTCAGCTTGCCGAGCGCGTCCTTGACTTCATCGACCTTGTTCGGCCGGATGATGCTCTTGATCAGCTTCATGGTTGCCCTCCAGCAGGCGCTGCAGATCGGCCGTGAGGGCGCGCTCGTCCGCCTCGGAGAGCTTGACCCCGGCCTTCGTGAGATGAAAGACGTCGATGGCCTTGTGGCCCTCGGTCGAGATCAGCACGAGATCGACGTCGCATCCGTGCCGGGAGATGACGCGGCTGATCCGGTAGAGCAGGCCGAGCGCATCGTCCGCGATGATGTCCACGATCGTGTAGCGTCGTGACGACCGGTTGTCGGAGTGGACGACCGGCGCGACGCGCGCCGTCCGGCGGTGGAGCACGCTCTCCTCGCGGCGGCGGAGCCGCTCGGTGACGTCGCGCCGCCCGAGCACCACCTCCTCGAGCGTGTGCAGGAAGTGGTCCTGGCCATCGCGATTGAGCCCGAAGAAGCGCTCGGCGTCGGTGAACTCGAAGACGTCGAGGACGAGGCCGTTCGGGTTCGTCATCGCCTGGCCGCGCAGGATGTCCATGCCGTACGACGCGAGCACGCCCGAGACGTTCGAGAAGAGCAACGGGCGGTCCAGTGTTGCGACGGTGAGCTCCCACGTGGTCCCGCGGTCGGTGAGCGACACGTGCAGCTCGTCGGGATGGATGTCGCGCATCAGCCGGACGTGGCGGTACACGTCGTCGGGGCCGAAGATCCGCAGGTAGCGGCGCGGCAGCCCCTCGACGAACTGGTGCACCTCGTCCTCCGACACGTCGGCCGGCCGGCGCGCGAGCACCTCGGACAGGTCGGCCTGCCCGCGGCCGATCACCTCGTCGCCGTAGCCGAGGGTGATCTGGTTGTAGGTGTCGACGTAGAGGCGCCAGAGCAACTCCTCTTTCCACGGTGTCAGCGTCTCGGGCCCGACGGCCTCGATGTCCGCGACGGTGAGGAGGCACAGCATCTTGAGGCGGTCCTCGACGCCGACCAGCTCGGCGAACTGGCGGACGATCTGCGGGTCCTCGGTGTCGCGGCGGAAGGCGACCTGGGACATCTGGAGGTGATGGTCGATCAGGAACTCGACGAGCTCGCGGGCGTCGGCGTCGAGCTCGAGGCGGTCCGCCATGCGCCGCGCCATCCGCACGCTCTCGGTCGCGTGTTCCTCGTCCCGCCACTTGCCGACGTCGTGGTAGAGCAGCGCGAGGACCAGCAGTTCCGGCTGCTCGAGATCGCTCAGCAGCGAGGCGAGCCGCTCGCGTCCAGGCGACGGGGCGGTCAGCCGCTCGAGGTTGCGGATCGTGAGCAGCGTGTGCTCGTCGACCGTGTACTTGTGGTAGAAGTCGCGCACCACGCGGTACGTGATCGCCTGGAACTCGGGAAAGATCCGTCCGAGCAGCCCGCAGTCGTGCATCTCGGAGAGGCGCTCGTAGAGTCCCGGACGCGGCGCGAGCAGGGCGACGAGCGCGGTGCGCGACGCCGGCGTCGGGAAGAAGTCGACCGCCGTGTAGCGCTCGACGTGCTGCTGGATGCAGGTCAGCGCGTCGTCGCTCACGGCGCAGCCCTCGTCGAGCGCGGCGGCGAAGGCCGCGGGCCACGTCGCGGGCTGGACCGCGGCCTGGCGCAGATCGATGAAGCGGATGCCGTCGCTCGTGCGCCCGAGGTTGGGGCCGACCGGCACCGGCGCCGCGCGGCGCGCCCAGCCGAGCGCACGATCGATCACGCGGGCGTGGCGGAAGTAATCGCCCATCAGGCGCTCGACCTGCTGCTGGGGGAGCGAGCCCGGATAGCCGAGCGTCTGGGCCGCGCGCTCCTGGACCTCGTGGCCGAGCACGTTCTGGTTGCGCCGGCTGTCCAGGTGCAGGATCGAGCGGACGGACAGGAGGAAGTCCTCGGCCTCGTCGAGGCGCGCCGGGTCGAGCGGGCTCTGGCGGAGCAGCGTCGGGTCGGTGAGCTGCGCGATGGCCCGCGTCGCCATCAGGTCGCGCAGGGCGCCCGGTGCGTCCTTGACGTCGGGCTCCAGCTGATAGAGCGTGTCGTTGAACCGGGCATGCCGCTCGTCGATGAGCCGCAGCAGCGCGTGCAGGATGAAGGCATGCGCCGAGGGCGTGTGGAACGCCTCGAGGCACCGCTCGAAGACCGGCACGGTGCCGGCCACGGGCCGCGCGTCGAGCATCGCCATGAGGAACTCGGCGTTGTCCGATTCCAGGGTGTCGAAGTCCCCGGCCTCGCGCACCTGATGGCCGAGGACGAGCTTCAGATCCCACAGCGGCACGAGGACGCCGCGCAGGAAGCGCTCTTCCGCCTCCCCGATGGCGCCGTCGAAGACGATCAGCAGGTCGACGTCGGAGTGCAGGCACAGCTGGCGGCGCCCGTAGCCGCCGAGCGCCGCGACCACGAAGGGATGATCGGGATGCGGCGCGTCGCCCACGATCTGCCGGACGATGCCGTCGAACCGGTCCGAGTAGCGCGCGAGCGTGTCGCGGCCGCCGCGCCCCTGCGCGGTCTCGTCGGCGAGCTCGCGGCGCGCGGCGTCGAGGGCCGCGGCGGGCGGCTGGCGCGAGGAGCCGCCGGGCGTCGCGGGCACGTCGTGCCAGCCCGAGTAGAACCGTGCGTTCGCCATGCGTTCCGCATAGCTTACCTCCGGTACGGCCGCGCGCACGCGCGCAACGCGCGCCGATTCCGCGCGCCGCGCGCGTGACGAGCCGCAGAAGGCACAGAATTGTTGGAGCGTCCGGCCGGCGGCGACACGTTCGTCGACTGGCGGCATGGTAGGATGCCCGGCGGCTCATGAGTCACGTCCTGCAGCTTCTCGCGCTGCTGTCGATCATCATCGCCGCCGCGAAGCTCGCCGGCGCCGCCGCCAACCGCGTCGGACAGCCCGCCGTCTTCGGCGAGATCCTCGCGGGCCTCATCCTGGGCCCCACGCTCCTGAACGTCCTCGGCTGGCCCGTCTTCCAGACCCCGATCGCCCAGACGCTCGCCGAGCCGACCGCGCCGCTCGGCGCCGTGATCCAGGACCTCGCCGAGATCGGCGTCATCCTGCTCATGTTCGTCGCCGGACTCGAGACGGACCTCGACGAGATGGCGCGCGTGGGCAAAGTCGCCTTCTGGTCCGCCTTCGGCGGCGTGGTTCTCCCGTTCGTCGGCGGGATCGTCACCGCGAGGGCCTTCGGCCTGCCGCTCTGGTGGGAGAGCGTGTTCATCGGCACCATCCTCACCGCGACGAGCGTCAGCATCTCGGCCCAGACGCTGATGGAACTCGGCGTGCTGAAGTCCCGCGAGGGCTCGACGATCCTCGGCGCGGCCGTGATCGACGACGTGATGGGCATCATCGTGCTCTCGCTCGTCGTGGCGTTCGCCCAGGCGTCGGGCCGCGTCGACCTGGCGTCGGTCGGCCTCATCGTCGGGCGGATGGTGCTCTACTTCGCGGTGGCCATCTTCATCGGACGCTACCTCGGACCGATCATCAAGTGGGCCGACAGCCTCGGCGTGAGCCAGGGGCTGCTCGCCACGGTCACGCTGATCGCCTTCGTGTACGCGTGGTCCGCCGAGTACCTGGGCGGCGTCGCGGCCATCACCGGGTCGTACCTCGCCGGCGTGCTGCTCACGCGCACCCGGTTCAAGAAGCGGATCGACGAGGGCGTCCACCCGCTCACGTACTCCGTCCTCGTGCCCGTGTTCTTCATCAGCATCGGCCTGCGCGCCAACGGGCGGGACCTCGGTCCGCACGCGCTCTTCACGATCGTGCTGGTCCTGGTGGCGATCGTCGGCAAGACGGTCGGGTGCGGCCTGCTGGCGCGCCTCCTCGGCTTCAGCACGCTCGAGTCGACCCGCGTGGGCGTCGGGATGATCTCCCGCGGCGAGGTCGGCCTCATCGTGGCGGGCTACGGGCTGAGCCATGGCATCATCGGCGAGGACGTGTTCTCCGCCTCGGTCATCATGGTCCTCGCGACGACCATGGTGACGCCGCCGCTGCTCAGGATGACCTTCCCGCGCGCGAAGAAGAAGCCGCCGGTCGTCCTCGAGGAGGCGATCGCGTCGGTGCCCGACGAGGTGGGCGGGAGAAGACGGTGAACGGACCGAGACGTCGATGAAGAGGAAGAGCCCGGTTGACGACTGCGTGCACTGCGGCTTCTGTCTGCCCGCGTGCCCGACCTACGTCCTGTGGGGACAGGAAGCCGACTCGCCGCGCGGGCGCATCCACCTGATCCGGATGGAGCGCGAGGGCCGCGGCGTCTCGCCGGCGGCGTTCGCCCACCACTTCGACACCTGCCTCGGGTGCATGGCCTGCCTGACCGCCTGCCCGTCAGGCGTTCGCTACGATCAGCTGCTCGCGGACGCGCGACCGCTGGCGGCCGCGCGGGCGACGCCGTCGGTCGGCCGGCGCGCGCTCGAGCGCCTGATCTTCTCCCTCTTCCCGTACCCCGAGCGCCTCGCGCGGGCGGCCGTGCCCCTGCGGTGGTACCAGCGGTCCGGCCTGCAGCGCGCCGTGCGGCGAACCGGTCTGCTCGACTGGCTGCCCGAAGGCCTTCGGGCCATGGAGCGTCTGGCGCCGCCGGCGGCGCCCACCCCGTCGGCGCCGCTGCCGGCGCGCGTGCCGGCCACCGGCGAACGCCGGCGGACCGTGGGGCTGCTGCTCGGCTGCGTGCAGCGCGTGTTCTTCGCCGGCGTGAACGACGCCACCGCGCGCGTGCTCGCGTCGGAAGGCTGCGACGTCGTCGTGCCCCCCGGACAAGGCTGCTGCGGCGCGCTGTCGATGCACGCGGGGCGGCGCGAGGAGGCGCGCGACCTGGCACGCCGGACGATCGACGCCTTCGAACGGGTGGCGGTGGACGAGATCGCGATCAACGCGGCGGGGTGCGGCTCGGCGATGAAGGACTACGGAGAGCTGCTGGCCGACGACCCGGCCTATGCCGAGCGGGCGCGCCGCTTCGCCGCGCAGTGCCGGGACGTGTCGGAGGTGCTCGACGCGCTCGGTCCGCGAGCGCCGCGGCGCGAGATGCCGCGGCGCATCGCGTACCACGACGCCTGCCACCTCCAGCACGCCCAGCGCGTGCGCGCCCAGCCACGCCGACTGCTGGCGTCGATCCCGGGCGTCGAGATCCGGGAGATCGCCGAGCCGGAACTGTGCTGCGGATCGGCCGGCGTCTACAACCTGCTGCAGCCGGAGGCGGCCAGGGAGCTGCGGGACCGCAAAGTGCGCAACCTCCTCGCCACGGGCGCCGATCTCGTCGTCTCGAGCAACCCCGGATGCCTGCTCCAGATCGCCGATGGCCTCGAAGCCGCCGGCCGGCCGATGCGAGTCGCCCACCTGATGGAAGTGATGGATGAAGCTACGAATGTGGTAATGGGGTGATGTGGTAATGGGGTAATGGGGGAATACGCTGTCACGCGGTGATGGGCCATCACCCCACCGCCCCACTACCCCATCACCCCATCACTCCATCACTCCATCACTCCATCACTCCATCACCCCATCACCCCATTACCACATTACCACATCACGAGTCCCCCCGGTCCTCTGCCGGGATTCAGGACCCCGCCGGGATCGAACTGGCGTTTCACGCCGCGCATGAGTGGGGCGGCGTCGCCGATGGGTCCCCAGACGTCCACCATCTTCTTGAGCTCGGGCGTGGCGCGCAGGACGACAACCGAGCCGCGGCCGGCGGGGAAGCGCTCGCGCAGGGCGTTGACGAGGCGCCCCTGCGACTCGGCGGACGCGTCGACGCGCAGGTAGAGGACCCCCAGACCCGCCCGCCCGGCAATCGTCCACGTGCCGGCCGGCGCCGTCTGATTCAGCCAGGCGAGCGTCGGCGCGAGATCGGACGGCAGCAGGTTGACCTTCAGCACGCAGCCCGTGCCGCCGCGTGACCGCGTGGCATGCGCCTCCCAGAGCCGCGCCTCGTCTTCGCCCGAGACGACGCGTGCGGACGCGCCGGCCGCGTGGGCCAGCGTGGCCGCCTCGGCGACCTGCGCCGCGATGGCGGCTTCGGGCGCCTCGAAGCGCACGAGGATCTCGAACGGCGGCCCGGCTATCTCGACGGCCGTCGGCGTCAGCTGGCTGGCGGCAAGCGCGGCGGCCAGCTCGCCGGCCGCCCCGGGCTCGGCCACCGATGCCACGAGGGTGCGCGACGCCGGCGCCAGCGGAAAGAGCTTGAACGTGGCCGCGACGATCAGGCCCAGACTGCCGAACGACCCGGTCAGCAGCCGGGGCAGGTCGTAGCCCGCCACGTTCTTGACGACGATGCCGCCGCCCTTGGCGAGTCGCCCGTCCGCGCGCGCCATCTCGACGCCGATGATGAGATCCCGCGGCGCACCGTAACGGTGGCGCCGCGGACCGCTGTCGTTGGTGGCGACGAGCCCGCCGATCGTGGCGCGGTCGGCGTCGGCGGGATCGAGCGGCAGCCACTGGCCGTGCCGAGCGAGGACCTCGTTGACGGCCGCCAGCCTCGCGCCGGCCTGGATCGTCGCGGTGAGGTCGCCGTGGCGGTGCGCCACGACGGCATTCAGCTTCGTCGTGGCGACGAGGACGTCGAAGCGATGCGGTGCCGGGCCCCAGTCGAGCTTGGTGCCGCCGCCGCGGACGACGACGGCCAGCTTCGTGCCGGATGCCCAGGCCAGGGCCGCCGCCGCGGCGGCCGCATCGGCGGGCTCGATCACGATCTGCGGCTGCATTCCTTCGACGACGTCGGCCCCCGTCGAGGGCCTGACGGCGTCGGGCCCGAGCGCCGCCTGCGCGTCTTCGAGGAGGTTGGGGCGAATCACGGGTCAGAACCGCTCGGCGAGGCCCGCCCGCTCGGCCGGGTGTTCACGGTACGGGCCGGGCACTTCGCCGCAGAGCCTGGGCGTGGGGAACACCTTGCCGGGGTTGCAGAGGTTGAGCGGGTTGAAGGCGCACCGCACCAGCTGCATCGTGTCGAGATCGTCCTCGGTGAACATCTTGGGCATCTGGTGCGCCTTGTCGGCGCCGACGCCGTGCTCGCCGGTGATCGATCCTCCGGCCTCGATGCAGTAGCTGAGGATCTCCGCGGCCACCTGTTCGGCCAGGGCCCCCTGGCCCTCGATCGACTCGTCGTAGCAGACCAGCGGATGCAGGTTGCCGTCGCCCGCGTGAAAGACGTTGCCGATCCGCAGTCCCGATCGCCGCTCGAGTGCCCGGATCTTGTCCAGCACGTCGGGCAGCGTGGTCCTCGGGATGACGCCGTCCTGCACGTAGTAATTCGGCGAGACGCGGCCCATCGCCGCGAAAGCGGCCTTGCGTCCCTTCCAGAAGCGCGCGCGGGCGTCGGCGTCGCGCGCCACCTGGACGGTCGTCGCGCCGGCCTGGCGGCACGTCTCCTCGACGAGCTCGAACAGCAGGTCGACTTCGGCCGCGGCGCCGTCGAGCTCCACGATCAGCACCGCCTCGGCGGGCGGGAATCCGGGGCTGACGGCGGCCTCGGCCGCCTCGATCGTCAGCCGGTCCATCATCTCGACGGCTGCCGGGATGATGCCGGCTGCGATGATCGCGGAGACGGCGGCGCCGGCCGCGCCGGTGGACTCGAACGCCGCGAGCAGCGTGCGCACGCGTGCCGGGGCGCGGAGGATGCGCAGCGTGACGCGGGTCACGACTGCCAGCGTGCCTTCCGAGCCGACGAGCGCCGCGACCAGGTCCAGCCCCGGCGCGTCGAGGGCGGGACCGCCCAGGTGCACCAGCTCGCCGTCGGGCAGCACGGCCTCCAGCCCGAGCACGTGGTGCACCGTGAAGCCGTACTTGAGGCAGTGCGCGCCGCCGGAGTTCTCGGCGACGTTCCCGCCGATCGAGCAGATGACCTGGCTCGACGGGTCGGGCGCGTAGTAGTAGCCGTGGGGTGCGACGGCGCGTGTGACGTCCAGGTTCATCACGCCCGGCTCGACGACCACGCGCTGGTTCGCGATGTCGATCTCGAGGATGCGGTTGAGGCGCGTCAGGACGATCAGCACGCCGCCCTCGACCGGGAGCGCGCCGCCCGAGAGCCCGGTGCCGTGGCCGCGGGCGACGAACGGCACGCGCCGCTGATGACAGAGGCGCACGACCTGCTGCACTTCGCTTGCGCTGCCCGGCAGCACCACCGCGCCGGGCCGTGCGCGCAGACGCGCGAGGCCGTCCGACTCGTAGGTGAGGAGCTCCGCCGCGTCGCGGACCATGTGTGCACGCCCGACGATCGCCTCGAGGGCCGCGAGGAAAGCCGTTTCCATTTGCGATACGATACCGCACGGTCGGGCGCCGTGGGGAAGGTCGGGCGCGATGGCACGCCAGCCCCGTCAGTGAGAGACATCCGCGCCTGCGGCCATGCCGAGGTGAGGACAGGCGGATCCGAGCCGAGGCATCGGCGTCAGTTCGCGCCGGGGGTGGGGCCCCGGCGCCCGTGAGAGACGTCCGCGCCTGCGGCCATGCCGAGGTGAGGACAGGCGGAATCCGAGCCGAGGCATCGGCGTCAGTTCGCGCCGGGGGTGGGGCCCCGGCGCCCGTGAGAGACGATGACAAACACAACGGTCCAGATCAAGACGGCGGACGGCACGATGGACGCGCGGGCGATTCAGCCCGCGGCGAGCGGACAGTGGCCGGCGGTGATCGTGTACATGGACGCGCCAGGCATTCGCCCCGGCCTCGTCTCGATGGCCGAGCGGCTGGCGTCGAACGGCTACTACGTGCTCCTGCCGAACCTGTACTACCGCGCCGGTCCTCAGCCGCCGCTCGATCCGGCCACGGCGTTCCAGGAGGGCCCCGAGCGCCAGCGGATGTTCACGCTGTATCAGTCGATCAACCAGACGCTGGTCGCCCGCGACACGGCCGCCTGCCTCGACTTCCTGTCCACGCAGCCGGCCGTCAAGGGAACGAAGGTCGGGTGCGTGGGCTACTGCATGGGCGGAGGCTTCGCGCTGACGGCTGCGGGGCGCCATCCCGATCGCGTGGCGGCCGTCGGCGCGTTTCACGCGGCCCGGCTGGCCACCGACCAGCCCGACAGCCCGCACCTGCTGGCGCCGAAGATGCGCGCGTCGCTCTACATCGGCGTCGCCGGCATCGATCCCCATTTTTCCGACGAGGAGCGCGAGCGGGTTCGGACCGCACTCACGCAGGCGGGTGCGACGTTCGAGCTGGAGATCTATCCGAACGTGCGGCACGGGTTTGCCGTCTCCGACGTCCCCGTCTACGACCGGGACGCCTCGGAGCGCCACTGGGACCGCCTCCTGCGGCTGCTCCGAGCGTCCCTGCCGGGCCAGGCGGCGCCGGCCTAGCCCACGTTCTGTGCCGGCGTCACGGGCCGTCTCAGGCTGAAGTTCACCGTCACGGTGACGATGAAGGGCGTCGGGATGCCGTTCAGCATGAGCGGGGAGTACTGCCACTGCTTGACGGCGTCGACGGCCGCCTGATCGAGAAGGCCCAGCGACCGCAGCACGTTGACGTTGGTCACCCGTCCGGCTTCGTTCACCGTGATCTCCAGGATGACGGTGCCGGTCAGCTTGGCTGCGACGGCGACCGGTGGGTACTTCGGATCGACGCGCGTCACGAGCTCGGGCGTCTGAATCTGTCCACCCACGCGCACCGGCGCCGGCGGCGCCGCGGGCTTCGGCGCGGGCGGCGGAGGCGGCGGCGCTCCGACGAGTCCGCCGACGATTCCGCCGGCCACGCCGCCGACGACGCCTCCCTCGACACCGCCCACCACGCCCGCCGTGGCATCGCTCACCGGAACGGGTGTCTCCGGGAGCACGGCGCTCGGGGCCTCGACCGGCGCAGCCATCGCGCTGGCGGCTTCAACCGGCTTCGCCTGCGGCTGCGCCGGCCGCGCTTTCGGCGCGGGCGGCGGCGGCGGCGGTGGTGGGGCGGGAGAAGGCGCCGTCACGACGAAGGCCGCGATCTGGCCGACCTTCGGCAGCTGCTCGGTGGCAAAGAGCAGAGGGATCGCGAAAATCGCCGTCAGCAGGACCACGTGCACGACGATCGACCCGACTCTCACGCTCGGCTTTCGGTCCCTGAATGGTCGTTCGACGCGTCCTGTCACCAGATCGAACATGTTGGCCTCGCCCTTATCCGGGCGATCCAAGAGTAGGCAAACACCGTACCTCGGCTGGGGGCGCGGTTTTCCGGGTTCGGCAGCCCGGCGCCGACGGATTTCCGCTGGAAAAGCCGCGTCGGTGGGGGCTTTTCCCCGATCGAGGACGCGCCGGGGGGGCGGCGCGGGTCAGCCGACGTGGACGCGCGGGCGCCGGAGCGGGTCGGGCTCGGTCTGGCGGAGCACCTCGCGGGTGACCGGCGCCGTGTCGCCCTCGCCGAAGGCGAGGAACTTGAGGAGATAGGTGATCGGATTGCCTTCGGTCCAGCCGAAGTACGCGTGGGGGATCTGGCCGGTCTGGTCGCGCACGTACAGCAGCAGCGCGGCGATGGCGTTCGGAATCGCCGGGCTCTGGCACCGCAGCACCCGGTATCCGTCCACGCGCGCGCCCTGCACGTGGAGCACCTCGCTGAACTCCGAGGCGTCGCCGGCCCGCACTTCCAGGAAGAGCACGGGCGAATCGGAGGGGAGGTGGTGGGCGTCGCGCGCCTCGCGCAGCTTGTCGTCGTACTCGCGGACCGTCCCGGGGCCCGGTCGGTTCGCGATGATGCGGATGGTCTCGTGTCGTCCGGCGTCGGCGATGAAGCTCGACGCGAGGGTGTCGGGCTGCACGCCCTGGACGCGCAGCTCGGTGGATCGGAGGGCCCGCGAGACGAGCGAGGTCGCGATGATCGTCAGGATGAACGTGGAGGCGATCTTGATGCCCTCCGGACGCTCGAAGATGTTGGCGACCGTCGTGTACACGAACACCACGGTGATGGCGGCGAAGACGGGCCAGCGGTGCCGCGCCCGCCAGGCGGCGACGGCGACGGCGAGGGCCGCCGAGCTCATGAGCACGAGCACCCCAGTCGCGTACGCGCCCGCCCTGCGCATCCACGTCCGCGTTGAAGATGAACGTGACGAAGAAGGTGATGCCCGTGAAGATGATGACGAGGGGCCGGGTGGCGCGCGCCCACTCGGGCGCCATGCCGTAGCGGGGCAGGTACCGGGGCACCAGGTTCAAGAGGCCGGCCATGGCGGACGCGCCGGCGAACCACAGGATCGGAATCGTGCTGATGTCGTAGGCCGTGCCGAACACGGGCCCGAGGCGATCATGGGCGAGGTACGCGAGGGCGCGCCCGTCGGCCGGCCCGCCTTTCTGGAAGAGCTCGGGACGAATCAGGAGGACGCTCACGAGGGTGCTCCCGAGGAGCATCACGCTCATGATGAGCGCCGCGGTGCGGAGCAGCTTCTTCGTGTTCCGGATCCGTCCCGTCGGCTGCTCTTCGGTGTCGGTCGGATCCCCCTTGACGAGGGGCATCACGGCGACGCCGGTCTCGAAGCCCGAGAGACCGAGCGCGAGCTTCGGAAAGAGCAGGGCGGCCAGGGCGATCATCATCACGGGGTTGCCGTGTGCCGCGAACAGCGCCGATCGCCAGTTGGCCAGGACCTCGGGGTGGGCGGCGACCTCGCGCAGGCCCGTGATGATGACGACCACGTTGAGCATCAGGTACGTCGCCACCAGCCCCACGGCGAGCACGATGGCCTCGTGGAAGCCGCGCAGGAAGATGGCGCCCAGCACCGTCAGCAGCCCGATCGTGACGAGCATCGGGTGGTCGATCCAGGCGGGCGTCAGCGGGTTCTCGATGAGGTGCGCGCTCGCGTCGGCGGCCGACAGGGTGATGGTGATCACGAAGTCGGTGGCGGCGAAGCCGAGGAGGCACAGGACCACGAGCTTGCCCTTCCAGCGGGGGAAGAGCTGCTCGAGCATGAAGATGCTGCCCTGCCCGTGCGGGCTGACGGCCGCGACGCGGTTGTACATGGGCAGCGCGCCGAAGATCGTGACGAGAATGAGGACGAGCGTGGCCAGCGGGGCGAGCGCACCCGCCGCGAGGAACGCGATGCTCGGCTGGTAGGCGATCGTCGAGAAATAGTCCACGCCGGTCAGGCACATCACCTTCCACCAGTCGGTGACGTGCGAGGCGGCGTCGCCGTGCTCGACGGGCTCGGCGGGCTCGGCGGTTCCCGTGAAGAACCAGCGGCTCAGACGTTCGTGCAGGCGCGTGCGGAGGGTGGCAGGGGACACAGGGCTCTCGTCGACGCGGGTCGCGCCGACAGTCTAACTCACGGGAGCCCGGAACCTAGTGCGGCAGATAGTGCAGCAGCTTCAGGATGTCCGAGAAGACGCCCATCGCCGTCACGTCGGCGCCGGCGCCGGGCCCCTGGACGACGAGCGGCGTGCGGCTGTACCGCCTGGTGGTGAAGGCGATGATGTTGTCGCTGCCGCGCGCGCGCGCCACCGGGTGGCCCTCGGGGAACTCGCGCAGCCCCGCGCTCGCCCGCCCGTCCTCGAGCGATCCGACGTATCGGAGGACCGCGCCTCTGGCCCGCGCCGCCTCGAACCGCTCGCGCATCGCGTCGTCGTGGCGCGCGAGGGCCGCGAAGAAGGCGGGCGTGAACCGGCCGGCGGCGAGGCCGCGCGGCACGAGGCTGTCGACCCGCACGTCGCGGATGTCCATCCGCAGCCCGAGCTGGCGCGCGAGGATGAGGAGCTTGCGCGCGACGTCCTCGCCGGACAGATCGTCGCGGGGATCGGGTTCGGTGTAGCCGAGCGTCAGGGCCTGGCGGACCAGGTCGCTGAAGGCCATCGATCCGTCGAACGTGTTGAACAGGTAGCTCAGGGTGCCCGAGAAGATCCCCTCGATCTTCAGCACCTGGTCACCGCTGTCGACCAGGTCCCGCAGCGTCGACATGACGGGCAGCCCCGCGCCGACGTTGGCCTCGTAGAGGAAGTGCTTGCGCCGGCGCCGCAGGCGCTCCATGAGCGCGGTGTAGCGGGGCCACGGCAGCACGTTCGCGCGCTTGTTCGGCGTGATGATGTGCAGGTCGTTGTCGACGAACGCGTCGTACGCGTCGACCACCGCGGGATCGGCGGTGCAGTCGACCAGCGCCGCGTTGGCGAGGGAGAGGCGTCCCAGTTCGCGCGCGAGGCCTTCCGGATCCATCCGCCGGCGCGACCGGCCCAGCGCCTCGCGCCACTTCGTCAGGTTGATGCCGGCCGGGTCGACCACGACCCGCCGGCTGTTGGCCAGCGCGACGACGCTCACGTCGAAGCCCTGCTCGAGCAGGTAGGCGCGCTGCTGCCGGAGCTGCGCGAGCAGGGCGCCACCGATGTTGCCGACGCCGACCACGGCGAGCGCGAGCCGCTTGCGCGCCTCGAAGAACGCCTGGTGGATGACGTTCAGCGCACGCTCCTGGTCCGCCGCGGCGATCACGCACGAGATGTTCCGCTCCGACGCGCCCTGGGCGATTGCCGTGACGTTGATGTTGTGCCGGCCGAGGGCGTCGAACACCTTGCCCGACACGCCCGGTACGCCCTGCATCCCGTCGCCGACGACGGCGACAATCGCCTGGCCGCCCTTGACGTCGAGCCCGGCCAGCGTCTGTCGCAGCTCGAACCGGAACTCCTCGTGGATCGCCCGTTCCGCGGTCGCCTGGTCGACGGCGCGGACGGCGAAGCAGATCGTGTGCTCGGAGGACGCCTGCGAGATGAGGATCACGTTCACGCGGCTCGCCGCCAGCACCCGGAAGAGACGCTCGGCGATGCCTGGCACGCCCACCATGCGCGCGCCCCGCAGCGTCAGCAGCGAGAGGCCGTCGACCGAGGTGATGCCCTTGGCCACGCGGTCGTGGACCGTCTTGCGGGAGATGCGGGTGCCCGGCGCCGACGGGTTCAGCGTGTTCTTGATCAGGATCGGAATGGCCTTGGCGATGGCCGGTGCGATCGTCGCCGAGTGGATCACCTTCGCGCCGAAGTACGAGAGCTCCATCGCCTCCTCGTAGCTGATCTCCGGCAGCACGAACGCCGAGGGCACGATCCGCGGGTCGGCGCTGAGGACGCCGTCGACGTCGGTCCAGATCTCGATCGCCGACGCGCCAATCGCGGCGCCGACGATGGCGGCGGTGTAGTCCGAGCCGTTCCGGCCGATGGTCGTGGTGCGGCCGTCGCGGGTGGCCCCGATGAAGCCGGTCACGACCGGGATGGGACGCCGGCCGCGTCGGCGGGGGAGACCCCCGAGGCGCCGCCGCGTCGCGCGGTTCGTCGGCGCGAAGACGACGTTGGCCTCGGTGAACTGGTCGTCCGTCACCACGAGCTCGCGCGCGTCGACGGACACTGCGGGGGCGCGCCGGTCGAGATGCGCGGCGAAGACCGAGGCCGAGAGCCGTTCGCCGAAGCTGGCCACCAGGTCGAGCGCGGGCGGCGGGCACTGCCGGAGCAGATGGATCCCGCGCAGGGCGTCATGGAGGCGCGCGAGCAGCTCGTCGATCGCGGCGAGCGTCCGGCGGCGGCCCGGTCCGGTGACGAGCGCGCGGACCGCGGCCCGGTGGCGCGTCGCCAGCGCGCGGAACGCCGGCTCGAAGCCGCCGTCGCCCTGCTCGGCCAGCCTGGCGCAGGCCAGCAGCTGGTTGGTGACGCCCTGGAACGCCGAGACCACGACGACCACGGGCTCGTGGCGCGCGGCCTGGACGACGATTGCGGCCGCGTCGCGCACGCGTGCCGGCGTGGCGAGTGACGAGCCTCCGAATTTCAGTACGCGCATAAGTGAACAGGGCGCCTGGTGCCCGGCACCCAGTAACCGCCAATCATGACACAACCCGCGGGCGAAACGGTCGGCAGGCCTACGCTAAGATGGGTGGAGAACCGTGGCGGAATCCATCGACGTCTACGACACCACGCTGCGCGACGGCACCCAGGGGCAGGGAGTCTCGTTCTCGGTCGCCGACAAGCTCCGCATCGCGGAGCGGCTCGACGCCTTCGGCGTGCACTTCATCGAGGGCGGCTGGCCGGGCTCGAACCCGCGCGACATCGAGTTCTTCGAGCGCGCGCGCGGCAGGACGTTCGCGCACGCGCGCCTGGCCGCCTTCGGGTCGACGCGCCGGAAGGACATCCGGGCCGACGCCGACGAGCAGGTGCGGCTGCTGATCGACGCGGGCACTCCCGCGGTGACGATCTATGGCAAGACCTGGCTGCTGCACGTCCTCGAGGTGCTCCAGACGACGCCCGACGAGAACCTCGCCATGGTGGCCGACACCGTCCGGCACCTGAAGTCGCACGGCCGCTTCGTCGTCTACGACGCCGAGCACGCCTTCGACGGCTACAAGGACGACGCCGAATACGCCTTGAAGACCTGGGAGGCGGCCGAGCGCGCCGGCGCCGACGTCGTGACGCTCTGCGATACCAACGGCGGCTCCCTGCCGGGAGAGGTCGCCGAGATCGTCCGTCGCGCGCGGGGACGTCTCCGGGGGCCGATCGGGATCCACACGCACGACGACATCGGCCTCGGCGTGGCCAACGCCCTCGCCGCCGTCGAGGCGGGCGCCACGCACGTCCAGGGGACGATGAACGGCTACGGCGAGCGCACGGGCAACTGCAACCTGACGTCGGTCATCCCGAACCTGGAGTTCAAGCTGCGCCGGACGTCGGTGCCGTCCGCCTCGCTCGCCCGGCTGACCGAGCTCTCGCAGTTCGTCGACGAGATCGCGAACCTCCAGCCGAACCCCCGCCTGCCCTGGGTCGGGTCGGCGGCCTTCTCCCACAAGGGCGGCACCCACGTCAACGCCGTGCAGAAGGTCCTGCGGAGCTACGAGCACATCGACCCGGCGCGTGTGGGCAACACGCGACACGTCCTCGTGAGCGACCTCTCGGGCCGCAGCAACATCGTGATGAAGGCGCGCGAGCTCGGGTTCACGGTGACGAACGAAACGCCGGAGCTACGCGCGATCCTGCAGCGCATCAAGACGCTCGAGCACGAGGGATACGAGTTCGAGGCGGCCGACGGCTCCCTGGCGCTGCTCATCGCCCGGGTCATGAAGCCCGGCCCGCCGTCGTTCGTGGTGGATGCCTACCACGTGTCGATGCGCACCGACGGCACCTCGTCGCTGTGCGAGGCCACGGTCAAGGTGCGCGTGGGGAGCGACCTGGCGCACACGGTCGCCGAAGGCGACGGCCCGGTCAACGCGCTCGACGGCGCCCTGCGGTCGGCCCTGCTGGAGTTCTACCCGGAGCTGGAGCGCGTCCGCCTGACCGACTACAAGGTGCGGATCGTGAACTCGGCGGTCGGCACGGCCGCGACGACGCGCGTGCTCATCGAGTCGACCGACGGAGCCGGGTGGTGGACCACCATCGGCGTCAACGCCAACATCATCGAGGCCAGCCTGGCCGCCCTGGTCGACAGCTTCGAATACGGCCTGCTCCGGGGCACGCGGGCGTGACCGCCGCGCTGCGGGCTGGACTGGTGGCGGCGTGCCTGACCGCCGCCGCGTGCTCCGGGGGCTCGACGCCGGCCTCGACGCCAGCGTCGGCGGAGGCGTCCCAGGCGGCCGCGCCGGCGCCGGCCGGCCATCGAGTGCGCGGCACCGCGCCGCACGCCTCCGCCGGCGTCGTGGTCGTGACCCTCACGCCCGTCCCGCCGAAGACGTACGCGCCGCCCGCCGACCAGGCTCAGATGGACCAGGAGAACCAGACCTTCGTCCCCGCGCTCCTGCTGGTGCGCACGGGCCAGCCCGTGCTCTTCCTGAACAACGACGACACGTTGCACAACGTGCGCGTGCGCGAGGCCGCGACCAAGGACGGGATGTTCAACGTCGCCATCCCCACCGGCGGCAAGTACACCTTCACCTTTCCGCGCGACGGCTTCTACATCGTGGGTTGCGACATCCATCCCGGCATGGCCGCCGCGATCTTCGCGGCGTCCACGCCGTACGTGACCGTGGCCGAGGACTCCGGCGACTTCTCGTTCGACGACGTCGACCCGGGCAGCTACATCGTGACGGCGTACCTCGACGGACGAACGGTCACGAGCCGGGTGGACGTCCAGGGCCCCGTCACCGCCGTCACCTTCGACCGCGCGTCCTGATCTGCACACCATTGCGCGCGGCGGCAGGGCGGAGGGCCGTGCCGGCTCTGGCGCCCGATCCCGAACCAGCCGAAACAGCTACCGATGTCGTGGCTCGCGGCGGGCGTCGTGTATTCGCTGGCCTATGTCGCCGTCGGCTGGGGCCTCCACGGCTACCCGACGGCGCTTCTGTGGTTCCGCGGTGTCGCGCTGCTCGTGCCGCCCACGGCGGGCGTCGCGGTCATCGTCAGGCGCCGGCGCCAGTGGGCGGGCTGCCAGTGGCTCTTCTGGGCGACAATCGCCCTCGGTCTCACCATGTCGGCGGTCGGTCTCGTCGGCTGGACGGTCGACGAGCTGCTGCTTGCGCACGAGACCTCCTGGCTCGGCTGGTACTCGGTGTTCTCCCTGTTCGGGGGGGCAGCGCCGCTGCTGGCCCTGCTGGCGCAGCCGCATCGCGGCTCGCGCGAGGGGGTGACGGCGAGCACCGCCGTGGACATCGCCGGTATCGCGGTGATGACCGGGTTTCTCTACTCGCACTTCGTCGTCGGTCCCGGCCTGATCCCGCTCGGATCCCGGGCGCCGTCGCTCTCGCTCCTTCTCCTGTCGGAGTTCCAGCAGGTCGTCGCGCTGGCCGGCATGACCACTGCGGCGGTCGTCGCCCGCGGCGGTCCCTGGGCCCCGACCTACCGGAGGCTGACCCTCGGTCTCTTCGTGCAGTTCGTGATCCTCTCGATCTCCAGCCTCGAGATCCTGCAGGGCCTCTATCGTTCGGGATTCCTGTACGACCTCGTGTGGATCTTGCCGTTCGCCTTCTTCCCGTGGGCGGCCGAGGCCGCGCCCGCCTCCTCGGCGGCGGACGTCAACGACGACGGCGCCGGAGAGACGCCGTCGCGACCGTGGATCGTGTTCGGCGCCCTCGGCCTGACGCCCGTGCTCGACTACGGCCTGCGCCAGGTGCTCCCGCTCGGGCCGCTCGAACCGTTCCGCGACCTGTTCATGGTGATCACGGTCTTCTCGGTCCTGCCGCTGCTCCTGGCGCGTCTGGTCGTCGAGCGCGGGGAGGCGCGCGCGGCGGACCGCCGGCGCCGGCTGCTGGCGACCGCGATCGAGCAGGCCGACGACCAGATCGCGATCCTGACCCTCGACGGGCGCATCGAGCACGCGAACCCGGCGTTCGGCCGGGCGCTGGGCTACGAGGCGGCGGAGCTCGCCGGCGTCGCCGAAGCGGACCTCCTCGCGCCGCCGTCCCGCGAGCAGATCGGCGTCGTGCTCGAGGCCGCGCGCACCGGCGGCGCCTGGCGCGGGACGCTCGTCCGGCGGCGCCGCGACGGCAGCACGTACCTCGCCTCGTCGGCGATGGTGGGGATGCGTGAGGGCGCCGGTTCGCCGGGGCACCTGGTCAGCGTCGAGCGCGACGTCACGAACGAGCAGCGGCTGCGCGAGCAGCTCATTCACAGCGAGCGGCTGGCGGCGGTCGGGCAGCTCGTCTCGGGTGTGGCGCACGAGCTGAACAACCCGCTCCAGTCGATCATCGGCTTCACCGAGCTGCTCATGGATGGCGAACGCCGCGAGCAGCAGCGGCTCGACCTCGAGCAGGTGCGCAGCGAGGCCGGCCGCGCCGCCCGCATCGTCCACAACCTGCTTTCGTTCGTGCGCCGGTCGTCCAGCCAGCGCCACGTATCCGACGTCAACGATCTGGTGCGCGGCACGGTCGATCTGCGTCACTACCACTTCGCGACGGCGAACATCGATCTGCGGGTCGACTACGGTGAGGACCTGCCGGCGGTCATGGTCAACCGCGAGGAGATCCAGCAGATCCTGCTGAACCTGTTCCTGAACGCCGAGCAGGCGATCGCGGCCGCGGGCGTCGCCGGGCGGTTGTGGGTGCGCACGGCCGCGGCCGACGCCGGCGTCGTGATCGACGTGCACGACAACGGCCCGGGCGTGCCCTCGGCGCTGGTCGGCCAGATCTTCGAGCCCTTCTTCTCGACGAAGGAGATCGGACAGGGCACCGGGCTGGGACTCTCGATCGCGCTCGGCATCGCCGAGTCGCACGGCGGCCGGCTCGAGCTCGTGTCGACCGGGCCGGGCGCGTGCTTCCGGCTGACGCTGCCGCCGACCGAGGTCTCGCAGCCCGTCGCCGCGGCGGCCCGAACACACTGCTGGGCCGACATGACGGGCCGCCACGCGCTGGTGGCCGACGACGAAGCCGGCTTGCGGGGCCTGCTGCAGCGGCTGCTCACGCGGCGGGGATTCGCCGTGGAAGTGGCGTGCGACGGCGCCGAAGCCGCCGACCTGCTCGGGCGCGGCCGCTACGACGTGATCTTCTGCGACGCGAAGATGCCCGCCCTCACCGGCGCGGACCTCTACGAGATGATCCGGCGGCGCCAGCCGCACCTGCTGGACGCGTTCGTCTTCATGAGCGGTGACGTCGTCGATCCCACGCTCCAGCGGCTCGTGACGGCCTCACGCACGCCGTTCCTGCCCAAGCCGTTCACCACCGAGCAGCTCGACGCCGCGCTCACGCGCGTCCTGTCGCAGCGAGTGCACTAGGCTTCGGACTCCGGGCTTCAGGCTCCGGGCAGATCACGAGTGCACCGGCGCCACGGAACTCGCCGAGAGCCCAGAGCCAGAGCCGAGAGCCGAGAGCCCGCTAGAGCCCCGAGCCTGGAGCGGGGTACCGCTCGCTGATCCACGCCTCGAACCGGTCGCACATCGCGTCTTCACCCTGGCTCGAGTCGGCGAGTACCTCGGTGCCATGGACGATGCGGATCTCGGCGTCGAGTGAGGACGGGACGTCGTGCGGATACTCCCGCGACGCCGCGGCGGCGATCGAGGCGCGGGCCTGCGTCCAGGCTTCCTCGACCGATTGGTTGCACTCCTCGGCGAGGTGACGCGCCGAGAAGCCCTCGCCGGTCAGGCTGCGCAGCGTCGCATCGTGGTCCACGCTGTTGCCCGGCGTCCAGTAGTGCTCGGCGAGCGCGGGGCCGACCGCCGGATTGTCGGTGAGGTAGCCGTGGGTCCGCAGGAAGAACGCGCGCGTCTGGTAGACGGCCATGTGGGCGAGCAGGTAGCCCTGGTACGACGCGGCGGACTCCTGGTTGAGCAGGTGCGGGATGGCGAGCATCGGACGCGGGCTCTCGATGCCGAGCACGCGGACTTCCGTCTCGCGCGCGAGCGCGAGCACCGCGTCGGGCGTCAGCGCCGCGTCGGAGAGCGCGTAGAGCGCGGACTCGAAGCAGGGCACCACGGCGATCGAACACTCGTCGAAGGCGCGCATGGGCTGCCGGCTCGCCACCCGCTCGCGAATCAACGCCTCGGGAATGGGCGAGCCCTGCGCCGTCCGGGCATACCGGGCGAGCCAGTCGGCATCGTCGAGCAGGCTGTCGCAGAACATCGACTGCGTCTCGGCGTACGCCATCGAGGTCGGGGGATACTCCTGCGAGAAACAGGGAGCGTTCTGCACGACGTTGGCGAACTGCGCGGCGTGGCCGCCCTCGTGGAAGAGGGTGTTGATCGCACGCAGCCCGCTGCCCACCTGGTTCGGCGTGGCCTCGGAGGTGAAGTTGACGTGCGCGGGCACCCAGCGGCCGTGCTCGTCCACCCAGGCGGGGACGGGCGCGTGGCAGAAGCCGTTCTGGTACTTGCCCGGACGCTCGAGCAGGTCGAGTTGCATGACCGCGCCGCGGAACTGGATGCCGAGCCGGCGGAAGCTTTCCACCCAGCGCCGGAGCGCGAGGCCGAACGGCATGTACGGGTCCATCTGGCGGACGACGCCGCCGGTGGCGAAGAACCGCAGGTTCCACGGCTGGAGCGCCTGGGCGCCGTGCGCCTGCCGGAGGGCGTCCAGGCTGCGCGCGCGGGCCGCACGGGTACGGGCGATGAAGTCGTCCAGGATGGCTTCGAGCGACTCGGGCGCCATCCGCTCGTTCCTGTGCAGCTTGAAGGCGAAATAGTTGTCGTAGCCCAGGGCGCGGGCCAGCCGGTTGCGCAGCTTCACGAGATCGAGGAAGCCGTGGTCGAGCACCCAGCGCTCGATCTCGCGGAACGCATCGAAGGAGCTGCGCCGCCGGGCTTCGATCGGATTGGTCGCCTGGTTGGTGGCGAGCATCGCGAGCGTCGCCGGCTCCAGCTCGCCGCGGTCGTTGACGTGGCGGGGTTCCCACTCCCGGCGCTTCGCGAAGAGCGCGGCCTCGGCCTGGATGAGCGCGCGCATCAGACCGCGGCCCTCGTCGTTGTCGATGATGTTGGCGTCGAACATCGCGAACCAGCCGTTCAGGCCGTGCAACAGCCGGTCGCGCTCGGTGCCGGGCGGCATCGCGTGCAGCCGCACGATGTGCTCGCGCGTGGCATGCAGCCTGGCCGGATCCGAGATGAAGCCCTTGAAGGCGTCCTCGGCGCGGGCGAACCCCGCCTGGTCGTCGCTGATGCCCATGTAGGTGGCCCAGAAGAGATCCTCCTTGGCCTTGTGGACGGCGTTGTAGTCGTGGTTCAGCTGCTCGAAGTACGCGCGGGCGGAGTCCATGGGCGTGATCTTAACGACTCTCGGCTCCCGGCTCTAGGCCCTCGGCAGATCACCGCGTGACGGCGTGACCGGCCGAGAGCCGAGAGCCGAGAGCCGAGAGCCGAGAGCCGAGAGCCGAGAGCCGAGAGCCGAGAGCCGAGAGCCGAGAGCCGAGAGCCGAGAGCCGAGAGCCGAGAGCCGAGAGCCCAGAGCCGAGAGCCTATACGAACGACGCGACCGTTCTCTTGACGAGGTTCCTCGTGAGCGGCAGCTTGTAGGCGTTGTGGGCGAGGGGACGCGCGCCTTCGACGGCCGCGGCGCCGGCGCGCTCGGCGAGGGCCGGCGTGATCCGCTGGCCTTCGAGGATCCGCTCGACGGCCGGCAGCCGCCACGGGATCGGTGCGACGCCGCCCAGGACGAGACGGGCCCGGCGGCACACTGCGCCCTCGATCTCGAGGACCGCGGCGGCGCTCACGACGGCGTGGGTCCACGCCTCGCGATCGAGCACCTTCTGGTAGGTGCTGCGGACGGCGCCGCCCGGCGCGGGGACGCGCACCGACGCCAGCATCTCGCCCTCGCCGAGGACGTTCTCCCGGGCGGCGTTCTGGCTGGGCAGCAGGAAGAAGTCGGCCGCGGGCACGTCGCGATCGCCGCCGGGGCCGGCCAGATGGAAGGTCGCGCCCAGGGCCACGAGGGCCGGCGCCGTGTCGGAGGGATGCACGATGTAGCTCGGGCCGCCGCCGAAGATGGCGTGGAACCGGTTCTCGCCCGTGAACGAGAAGCACTGATTCCCTCCGGCCTTGTAGCAGGGGAAGCCGTTCCGATAGTACCAGCACCAGGGGCGCTGGCAGAGGTTGCCGGCGAGCGTGCCGACGTTGCGGATCTGCGGCGTCGCGACGCCGTCTGCGGCTTCGGCCAGCACGGCGTAGCGTCCGCGCACCTCGGCGTGACGGGCGAGCGCGTCGAGCGTGACCAGCCCGCCGATCTGGAGGCCGGCCGGGCCGGCGTCGACGCGGTCGAGCCCGGCCGCGCGCCCCATCGCCTTGAGGTTCACGACGACGTCGGGCGTGACGAGCCGATCCTTCATCATCCCGAGCAGGTCGCTGCCGCCGCCGGCGAAGGCCGCCGCGCGGCCCTCGGCGCGCGCGCGGCGGGCGAGCGCGACGGCATCCGCGACGTCCTTCGGGTTGGCGTTGGTGAAGGCCTTCATGCCAGGGCTCCCAGGATCTTGTCGCGGGTGATCGGCAGGTCTTTCACGCGGCGGCCGATCGCGTTGTAGACCGCGTTGGCGACGGCGGCGACTGCCGGCACCTTGCCCGACTCGCCGATGCTCTTGGCGCCGTAGGGCCCGTAGCCATCGTCGGTCTCGATGAAGATGACGTCGACGTCCGGCGCGTCGAGGTGCGTCGACAGGCGCGCGCCGTAGAAGCCGGCGGTCAGCGGCTTGCCCGACCGGCGGTCGTAGATCAGATCCTCGTGGAGGGCCATGCCGATGCCCATGATCGCGCCGCCCTTGATCTGGCTGGCGGCGGTGAGCGGGTTCATCAGGCGCCCGGCGTCGTGCACGGCCAGATACTCGGTGACGTGCACGCGTCCGAGCTCCACGTCCGCCTCGACCTCGACGAAGTGCGCGCCGAAGGCGTCGCGCGTCTTGCCCTCGACGCGCTCGGTCGGGGTCTGGGAAGCGATGAGCACCGTGTCGCCGGTCGGCATGCCCTTGGCGGCGATCTGCTGCCTGAGATCCCTGGCCGCGGCGATAACGGCGTCGCCGGTCTGGATGGTCGTGCGGCTGCCGGACTCGCCGACCGAATAGGGACAGGTGTCGGTGTCGCCCCAGACGAGATCGATCGACGAGAGGGGGACGCCGAGCGCTTCGGCCGCGATCATCGCCATCGTCGTCTTGGCGCCCGCGCCGACGTCGGTCACGCCGACGTGGACGGCGTAGCGCCCCCGCGCGTCGAGCTTGATGACTGCACTGCTCCGGCCGACGAGCGACCGGAACACCATGAACGCCATGCCGACGCCGCGCTTGACCGGCCCGGGATCGGCCCCGGGCTTGTGCCAGCGGCGCTGCCAGCCGAACGCCTCGGCGCCACGGCGGACGCACTGCTCGAGGGTGTAGTTGGTGAAGGGGACGCCGCCGCGCCCGGTCCGCGCCATGTTCTTGAGGACGAACTCCACCGGGTCCAGACCCAGCTGGTCGGCCACCGAGTCCATCATCGACTGGATCCCGTAGAAGCCCTGCGGGAACTCCGGGCCGCGGAAGTTCGCCGAGACGGTCTTGTTGGTGTGGACGGGCCGGATCACGCTCGACGTGTTCGCGACCTGGTACAGGTCCATGCCGCCGATGGCGCCCGAGCTCTTGTGGTACGGCCCCATGCCGCTCACGCCGTCGAGCGCGATCGCCGTCAGCGTGCCGTCGTGCGTGACGCCCACGCGGTACTTCTGCGTCGTCGGCCAGCGGCCGTGCACGCCGACGAAGTCCTCGTAGCGCGAGAGCTCGAGCTTGACGGGCGAGCCCGCGGCTCTTGCGAGGGCGGCCGCGATCAGGTCGGCGTCCTGGTTCTGGTTCTTGTTGCCGAACCCGCCGCCCATGTAGTGGCAGATCACGCGCACGTTCTCGGCCGGGATCCCCAGATCGCGGGCCGTGTCGGTGCGGCAGTTGGAGATGCCCTGCGTCGGCGTGTAGAGCGTGAGCGAATCGCCGTCCCAGCTGGCCACCGCGGCGCGCGGCTCCAGCTGCGCGTTGTGCACGAACGTGGTCGTGAAGCGATCCTCGAACACGCGGTCCGCGGCGGCGAACCCGGCGCCGACGTCGCCCTCGGTGGCGACCATCGGCTGCGGCTCGTTCTTCGCGTCGAGCGCGAGGTTGCCCTCCGGCCAGACGAGCGGCGCACCCGGCTCGAGCGCGGCGTCGTGATCGAGCACGAAGGGGAGCGGCTCGTACTCGACGTCGATCAGATGCAGCGCGTCCTCGGCGATGTGCCGATCGACGGCGGCGACGGCGGCGACCGGCTCCCCGACGAAGCGCACGGGGTTGCTGAAGATGGGGCGCTTGTGCTTCGTGATCTTCTTGATCTGATCGCTGTACTGGCGGCCCCCGGCCACCGATCCGGCGCCCCAGACGATCTGCGTCGTCTCGTGCGTGAGGATCGCGCGCACGCCGGGCAGCGCCTGTGCGCGGCTCGTGTCGATGCGCCGGATCCGCGCGTGCGGGTGGGGGCTGCGCAGCACCTGCGCGTACAGCATCCCGGGCAGCTTCACGTCGTCGGTGTAGGCGGCCGCGCCGGTGGATCGCTCGACGGCGTCGATGCGCGGCGCGGGCCGGCCGACGACCGCCAGGGGCGGCAGTCCCTCGGTCGACGCGTGGGGCGGGGCGCTGCGGCCGCCTGTCGCGACGACGGCCTCGATGTAGCGGTTGTAGTTCGAGCAGCGGCAGAGATTGCCCGTCATCGCCGCGCGCGCCTCGGCGGGGGTCGGCGTCGGGTTGGCCGCGAGCAGCGCCGTGGCGGCCATCAGCTGGCCGGACGTGCAGAAGCCGCACTGCGGGCCGTCGTGCTCGACGAACGCGTCCTGCAGCGGGCTGAGGTGCCCCTGCGGGGCGAGCCCCTCGACGGTCTGGATCGATCGCCCGTCCACCCACACCGCCAGCTGGCTGCACGAGTACACGGGCTTGCCGTCGAGGAGCACGGTGCAGGCGCCGCACTCGCCGCGGTTACAGCCGATCTTCGTGCCGGTCAGATCGAGCTGGTCGCGCAGGACTTCGGCGAGCGTCGATCGATCTTCGACCGCGATCTCCCGCGGCGAGCCGTTCACGGTCAGGCGAATCGTCGTCTGCGGGGCCGGCGGTGCGTCGGCGGCGCCGGCCGCGGCGACGTGCGGAAGCGTGGTGGCGACGGCGACGGCTGTTCCCGTGCGTTCGAGAAATGTCCGGCGGGAAATCGGTTCCATGGATCCCCCCGCTGCAGGTGTGCGAGCGTGCGCCGAGTCTACGCTTCGGAACCAGAAGCCGCAACCCACCGGATCTCACCAGTTCTTGTGGTCCTCTCGCGTTTTCATACCTTATCTTGTGGGTCGCGACTTCGCCTCATCCGACAGATACTCTGCACGCGCGGAGGAATGTCATCGATTATCATGGCGCGCCCGGAGGTCCGATGAGACGAACGATCACTCGATTGGCGGCAGCGTGCGGGTTGCTGGCGGTGGCGGTGTGGGTGACGCCGACGCTGTCGGGCCAGCAGCAACAGCAGCGCATGCCGAGCACGGCGAACGGCGAATGGCCGATGTACACGGCGAGCCTCGATGGCAGCCGGTACTCGCCGCTCGACCAGATCAACGCCAGCAACTTCAACAACCTCGAGGTTGCCTGGACGTTCAGCACGAACAACCTGGGTCCGCGCCCCGAGAACAAGCTCGAGGGCACGCCGATCATGGTCAACGGCACGCTGTACGCGACGGCAGGCACCAGCCGTTCCGTCGTGGCGCTCGATCCGGCGACGGGCCAGCTCCTGTGGACCTATCACCTCGACGAAGGTGATCGCGCCTCGCGGTGGGCGCCGCGCCAGCTCTCGGGCCGCGGGCTGTCCTACTGGACCGACGGACACGGCGACGAGCGCGTCATCTACATCACGATCGGCTACCGGCTGGTCGAGCTGAACGCCAAGACGGGCCGTCCGATCGAGACCTTCGGCACGCACGGCATCCTCGACCTGAAGGTCGGCGCCTACATCGGCAACGACAAGCAGGTGGACCTCGAAAAGGCCGAGATCGGCGTGCACTCGACGCCGACCGTCGTCAACGACACGGTGATCGTCGGGTCGTCGATGTTCGAGGGGCTGGGCTACCGCTACAGCACGAACGTCAAGGGGCTGGTGCGCGCGTTCGACGTGCGGACGGGCAAGCAGCTCTGGCGGTTCGACACGATCCCGAAGCCGGGTGAGTTCGGCAACGAGACGTGGGAGGAGGGTTCGTGGGAGTACTCGGGCAACACCGGCGTGTGGACGCAGATCAGCGTCGACCCGGCGAACAACCTCGTGTACCTGCCGGTCGAGACGCCGACGATCGACGAGTATGGCGGCAACCGCCCCGGCAATAACCTGTTCGCCGAGAGCATCGTCGCCGTCGACCTGCATACCGGCCAGCGCAAGTGGTACTTCCAGCAGGTGCACCACGGATTGTGGGACTTCGACAACTCGTCGGCGTCGTTGCTGATCGACACGACGGTGAACGGGCAGCCGCGGAAACTCCTGGCGCAGCCGACCAAGCAGGGCTGGCTGTACGTCTTCGACCGGATCACGGGCGAGCCGATCTGGCCGATTGTCGAGACGCCGGTTCCGCAGACGGACATCCCGGGCGAGAAGACGTCGCCGACGCAGCCGATTCCCTCCGCGCCGCCGCCCTACTCGCGGACGTTCATCAGCAAGGACGACGTCGTGGACTTCACGCCGGCCATCCACCAGCAGGCGCTGGACAACCTGAGCCACTACCGCTGGGAGCAGTCCCCGTTCGTGCCGCCGACCGGTCCGGACTCGAAGTGGGCCGGCGCGATCAACATCGGCAACACGGCGGGCGGGATCAACTGGCCGGGCGCGGGCTTCGATCCCGAGACGGGCATCGCCTACATGCCCGCGAGCGACGCGAACGTGTCGATTGGTTCCTTCACCCGGGAAGAGTTCGAGCAGATCCGCGTCGAGAACCAGACCCAGCCGCGGAAGCCGCGCTGGGAGGCCGAGCCGAACTACGGGCTCCCCAGTGCCCGTGGCGGTGCGCCCGCGGCGGCAGGACGTGGGGCGGCCGGCCGTGGCGCCGCAGGACGGGGCGCGGGCGGCGGCGCGGCGGCCTTCCCGGGCGGCCGGGCCGGGCTGGGCGTCGGTCTCGACGGGCTCCCGATCGTCAAGCCGCCCTACGGCGTGCTCTCGGCGATCGACCTCAAGAACGGCACCTTGAAGTTCAGCGTGACGCGCGGCAGCACGCCGGACAACATCAAGAACAACCCGCTGCTCAAGGGTCTGGACATTCCGAAGACCGGCCAGACCGGCAACGTGGGCGAACTGATCACCAAGACGGTCGTCGTCGTCGGTGAGCCGACGGAGACCACCCAGCCCGACGGCACGCGCGCCGCGAAGCTGGAAGCCTTCGACAAGAACAACGGGGCGGTGGTCGGCGCGGTGCTGATGCCGGGGCATCAGAGCGGGTCGCCGATGACCTACTCGGTCAACGGCAAGCAGTACATCATCGTGGCGGTCAGCGGCACCGACGGCGCCGAGTACGTCGCTTACACTCTTCCATAAAGTCTGGTTCTGTCAGCGGACACGCCTTCGGGCGTGTCCGCTGCGTCTTCCGGCGGTGCGATCGCGCGATTCCCGCCTGTTCCCGTCTTTTGTGCTCCCACCATCGAGTCAGCCGGACGCGGCCCGCGGCGCCGCGGCGGGCCCGCCAGGCGAGGCGCTATAATTTCCGAATCGACACACGGCGAAGTGGGGCCGATAGACCGTTTTTTCACAATTCGGACTCTGCGCGGAAAGCCGCGTAATCGCATATCATTGCGACCCTTGGAGGTCTAATGGGACGAACGCTCACTCGATTGACGGTAGCGTGCGGGCTACTGGCGGCGGCAGTGTGGGGGATGCCGACGCTTTCCGGCCAGACGCAGCAGTCGTACGCACCGAGCACTGCGAAAGGCGAGTGGCCGAGCTACACGGGCAGCCTGGATGGCAGCCGGTACTCACCGCTCGACCAGATCAACGCCAGCAACTTCAAGAACCTCGAGATTGCCTGGACGTTCAGCACCGATAACCTGGGCCCGCGCCCCGAGAACAAGCTCGAGGGCACGCCGATCATGGTCAACGGCACGCTGTACGCGACGGCAGGCACCAGCCGTTCCGTCGTCGCGCTCAACCCGACGACCGGCCAGTTGCTGTGGGCCTACCATCTCGATGAGGGCGAGCGCGCCACGCGGTGGGCGCCCCGTCAGCTGTCGGGCCGCGGGCTGTCCTACTGGACCGACGGACACGGCGACGAGCGCGTCATCTACATCACGATCGGCTACCGGCTGGTCGAGCTGAACGCCAAGACGGGCCGTCCGATCGAGACCTTCGGCACGCACGGCATCCTCGACCTGAAGGTCGGCGCCTACATCGGCAACGACAAGCAGGTGGACCTCGAAAAGGCCGAGATCGGCGTGCACTCGACGCCGACCGTCGTCAACGACACGGTGATCGTCGGGTCGTCGATGTTCGAGGGGCTGGGCTACCGCTACAGCACGAACGTCAAGGGGCTGGTGCGCGCGTTCGACGTGCGGACGGGCAAGCAGCTCTGGCGGTTCAACACGATCCCGAAGCCGGGCGAGTTCGGCAACGAGACGTGGGAAGAGGGCTCGTGGGAGTACACCGGCAACGTCGGCGTGTGGACGCAGATCAGCGTCGACCCGGCGAACAACCTCGTGTACCTCCCGGTCGAGACGCCGACGATCGACGAGTACGGCGGCAACCGGCCCGGCAACGACCTGTTCGCCGAGAGCATCGTCGCCGTCGACCTGCACACCGGCCAGCGCAAGTGGTACTTCCAGCAGGTGCACCACGGCCTGTGGGACGACGACAACTCGTCGGCGTCGCTCCTGATTGACACGTCGGTCAACGGGCAGCCGCGCAAGCTCCTGGCGCAGCCGACCAAGCAGGGCTGGCTGTACGTCTTCGACCGGATCACGGGCCAGCCGATCTGGCCGATCCCGGAGACGCCGGTTCCGCAGACCGACATCCCGGGCGAGAAGACGTCGCCCACGCAGCCGATTCCTTCGGCGCCTCCGCCCTACTCGCGGACGTTCATCAGCACCAACGACGTGGTCGACTTCACGCCGGCCATCCACCAGCAGGCGCTCGACAACCTGAGCCACTACCGCTGGGAGCAGTCGCCGTTCGTGCCGCCGACCGGTCCGAACTCGAAGTGGGCTGGGGCGATCAACATCGGCAACACCAGCGGCGGCATCAACTGGCCGGGCGCGGGCTTCGACCCGGAGACGGGCATCGCCTACATGCCGGCCAACGACTCGAACGTCAGCATCGGGAGCTTCACTGAAGAAGAGTTCGAAGCGATCCGTGTCGAGAACCAGACCCAGCCGCGGAAGCCGCGCTGGGAGGCCGAGCCGAACTACGGGCTGCCCAGCGCGCGTGGCGCCGAGGCGGGTCGCGGCGGTCGTGGCGCGGCGGGCCGCGGTGCGGCAGCCGGCCGCGGCGGTCGCGGTGCGGCGGCGGGAGGCCGTGGCGGGTTCGTCGGCGGTCGCGGCGGCCTCACGCAGGGCCTGGACGGTCTTCCGATCGTCAAGCCGCCCTACGGCGTGCTGTCGGCGATCGATCTGAAGGACGGTAAGCTGCTGTTCTCGGTGCCGGCCGGTGACACGCCGGACAACATCAAGAACAACCCGCTGCTCAAGGGCCTCAACATCCCGAAGACCGGCCAGGGCGGCAACGTCGGCGAGCTGATCACGAAGACGGTCGTGGTCGTCGGCGAGCCGCAGGAGACCACCCAGCCCGACGGCACGCGCGCCGCGAAGCTGGTGGCCTACAACAAGCAGACGGGCGCGGTCGAGGGCGAAGTGCTGATGCCGGCGCATCAGAGCGGGTCGCCGATGACCTACTCGATCAACGGCAAGCAGTACATTGTCGTCGCGGTGAGCGGCAACGGTGGCGGCGGCCGGTACGTCGCCTACAGCCTGCCCTAGGACAGGGACACACCGGAGTACCGACCGGGGGGAGCGGATCGACAGAATCCGCTCCCCCTTTCTATTTCTGCAGGGTGTCTTTGACGCGGCCGAGCATGAAGCCGAGCGCTTCCTTCGGTACCTTGGTGATGAACGGCTTGATGATCCAGCCGAGGGCGAAGGGCACGTCGCGCGAGAGCGACACCGACTCGCACTGGACGTAGGTCCCGCCGTCGCGTTCGAGAAACCGCCAGTACGTGTTCATCGCCCAGAGGAAGCCGCTGTCGTGGCCGGGTTGTCGCTCGTGCTCGTCCGGCCCGCCAGGGTCGGCGACCTCGGTCACCTTCGTGCTGCGGATGCTGCTGTAGGCGCGGTCGGAGGCCGGACGGACGAACTCCACCTCGTTCTCGGTGTCAATCGTCGCCGAGATCACGGTCTTCATGTGGAAGCGGAGGAACACCCGGAAGTGATCGCCGTCGCGGCTCAGCGTCTTCGACTGGACGATCGCCGGCGAGAAGATTCTCGCGTGGTCGTCGTAATCCTGCATCAGCGAGACGGCGGCGGCGACCGTCGCGCCCGGCACGAAGACGACGCCGATCCAGTCGTGAATCAGCCCGTCGTCGATCTTGACGGCGTGGCCGGCGTCGAGGGTCGTCATCTTCTCGACGACCACCAGCCCCCGCTGCAGCCGCGAGAGAACGTCGCGCCGTTTCCCGGCGTCGGTGATGGTGTCGGACCAGAGGAACGACGAGGGCTCGGCGACCTCGGTCGCGATCCGGCGGTCGGTCAACTCCACGTAGCGCTGGAACGACGCCAGGGTGTGCGGCTGCAGGTCGGCGGCTGCGGCCGGACGCGCCGCCAGCGCGGCCAGCGCACACGCGCCCGCGAAGGACGACGTTCGCCGACGCATCATGTCGTGAATCTAGCACAGGGGCGTTCGGCCGCCCGGCGTTGGGTAGAATGCCTGTATCGTGTCGATTGACGGCGCGCCCGTCCTCGAGCTCACCGACGCCGTCGTCGTCAAGGACGGGGCGCGCGCGCTCGACGGTCTGACGCTCACGATCCGGACCGGCCAGCACACGGCCATCGTCGGACCCAACGGCTCCGGCAAGACGACGCTCGTCAATCTGCTGACCCACCACGACCGGGCGCTCGCGCGGCCGGGCGGCCCAGCGCCCGTGCGGGTGTTCGGGGGAGAGCGCTGGGACGTCTTCGACCTGCGGTCGCGCCTGGGCGTCGTGTCCGCCGACCTCCATCAGCGGTTCGTCGCGGGGAACAGCAACGGACGCATCCGGGGCGAGGACGCCGTGGTGTCGGCGTTCTTCTCGAGCCACGGCGTCCAGGCGCACGTGCGCGTGACGGCGGCCATGCGCCGGCGCGCCGGCGAGGCGCTCGACCGCGTCGGCGCCAGCCACCTCGCGGACCGCACGATGGACCGGATGTCGACGGGGGAGGCGCGTCGCATCCTGATCGCCCGCGCGCTGGTCCGCGAGCCGGCCGCCCTGGTGCTCGACGAGCCCACGGCGGGTCTCGACGTGGTGGCGCGCCACCGCTTTCTCCACGATGTGAACCGCGTGGCGGCGGAAGGGACCACGCTCGTGCTGGTCACCCACCACGTGGAGGAAATCGTGCCCGAGATCGACCGGGTGGTGCTGATCAAGGCAGGCCGGGTGGCGGCCGACGGACCCAAGGCCGCGATGCTCGCCGACGGCCCGCTGAGCGACGCCTTCGGCGCGCCGATCACCGTCGGCCGCGACGGCGCCCACTACTTCATGCGGGCCTACGGCGCTTTCGAGATCGGTGTCGCCCCGAGATCGGTGTCGCCGCGGACCTTCAGGTCCGCCGATGCGGAGCCGACCTGAAGGTCGGCCGCCACAGCGAAACGAAGACGGCTCGAGCCGGGCGCACGGGCCTCAGAACGACGCGATCAACAGACAGGCCCAGCCGGCGAGGAACGCGACGCCGCCGATCGGCGTGATCGCGCCGAGGATGGATACGCCGGACACGGCGAGCGCGTAGAGGCTGCCGGAGAAGAGCACGATGCCCGCGGTGAAGGACCAGCCCGCGGCGGGCAGCAGCCGGCTGTCGACGCGCCCGATGAGCGCCGCGACCGCGAGGATCGCCAGCGCGTGATACATCTGGTATCGCACGCCGGTTTCGAAGACGGCGAGCATGTCGGGGGAGAGCCGCCCGCGCAGGCCGTGCGCCGCGAACGCACCGAGCCCGACGCCCGTCGCGCCCGCGAGCGCGCCGACGAAGAGAAATGTTCGAGTCATAGACAACACGGCATGATATCAGCGAACCGGAGCACACCGGGAACCTGGGAGGTCCACATGATGGCACGACGGCAGTTGCTGGGCGGCGCCGTACTCGGTGGATGGCTCGGCGCCGAGGCGCTGCAGGCCCGTCCCGCAGCGGCGGCTCAACTGGACGACGAGGCGCGACGCATCGAGGACATCGTCGGCAAGCTGGGCGCGCTGCGCGACGCGATGGTCTCGCAGAGCGACTTCCACGAGATTGCGGCCGTCCGTGACCAGCAGAAGCAGTTCCTCCGAGCCCAGGGCAAGTTCCCCGACTTCATCGAAGTCGGCACCGACGTCTGGTTCGACGTCTACGACTGGCACTTGCGCAACCGGCTGGTTCCGACTGTGGGCACCGACGCCAGCGGCCGCTACACGATCACGCTGCTGACGACGACCGTGATCATGCGTCCCGACATGCCGCAGTCACGCTACGTCGGGCTGCCCTACGATGCGCGTTGACGGGGCCGAGGCGTCTGGCCCCTACAATAGCCGGATGACCGAGGCCTATCCGGCGGCCCGCGCCGCGGCGCCGCGCATCCGGGCGCACTTCGTCCGGCACCTCGAGGCGGCACGCGATCGCGGCCTCTCGCCGTCGACGGTCGTGCCCTCGGTCGACGCGCTCGAGACGATCCTGAACGCGGCGTTCTGGGGCAGCCTGCGGCGCGAAGAAGGCTACGTCCCGAAGATCTCGCTCGCGCTCGTGTCCCCGACGCAGGCGCCGGCGTCGCTGCTCTTCGAGCGGCCGCTGGCGCTCGGCCCCGTGGCGCTGGCGCGTGTCGCGCCGGCGGTCGAGCGTGCCGGTGTGCATCTCGGCGTCTGGCCCGGCGGCGACGGCCTCGCCGTCTGGGGGACCACGCGCGCGATCCCGACGTACTGCCTGGTCGTCGAAGTCGCCGAGCCGGGGCTCATCGTGGTGAAGCACCAGCGCGGGGCGGAGGACTCCGGCAAGTTCGTCAACATCGCCGTGCTCGAGGGCGACGAGGTCAAGCTGATCGACGAGGACGCGTCGCGTCGCCCCGAGTGTCCACCGATTCTCGCGGCCATGCTGGGGGCGGGCGATCGCGACGATCGCGCCGGCGTCAACGTGCCGGTGCAGATCGCGGTATCGATGCGCGCCCATCGCCGGGGCGGCATCCTGCTCGTCGTGCCGTCGGATGGCGACGCCTGGCGTGAATCGATCGTGAAGCCGATCGCCTACGCGGCGTCTCCGCCCTTTGCCGAGCTCGCGGACCTGATGGCGGCGGCCCCGGGGGAGTATCCGCACCGCTGGTACGAGGCCGTGGCCGGCGCGGTGGACGTGCTCGGCGGCCTCACGGCCGTCGACGGCGCCGCGATCATGACCACCCGCTACCATGTCCTCGCCTTCGGCGCGAAGATCGCGAGGCGCGACGCCGCACCGCAGGTCGAGCGGGTCGTGGCGACCGAACCGGTCGAGGGCCGCCCGGCGATCGAGCTGCACCCGACCCTGCTCGGCGGCACGCGCCACCTGTCGGCGGCGCAGTTCGTCCAGGATCAGCGCGACGCCGTCGCGATGGTGGCGTCGCAGGACGGGCGCTTCACGATCTTCGCGTGGTCGCCCTCGGAGGGCATGGTCCACGCCCACCGGGCGGAAGCCCTGTTGCTCTAGCGCGGTTTTCGTTTCGCTGTAGCGGCCGACCTTCAGGTCGGCTTCGCATTGGCGGACCTGAAGGTCCGCGGCTACCCCGATCTCGAAAACGCCGTAGCCTCAGTGTCCCGTATGTCCGAAGCCGCCGGAGCCCCTGGGTGTCTCCGGAAGCTCCGCGACGATCTGCCACTCCACCTGCGCCACCGGAGCGATGACGAGCTGGGCGATCCGCATCCCCGAGGTGACGATGAACGGCTCGGGACCGTGATTCACGAGCAGCACCTTCACCTCGCCGCGGTAGTCGCTGTCGATCGTTCCAGGCGCGTTCAGCACGGTGACGCCGTGGCGGCTGGCCAGGCCCGATCGCGGCCGCACCTGGCCCTCGAACCCCGGGGGAATCGCGATCGCAAACCCGCAGCCGATGAGCTGCCAGCGTCCGGGCTCGAGACGCACGGGGGCGTCGATGGCGGCGGGCAGATCCATGCCGGCGGCTCGCTCCGAGAAGTACTCCGGGAGCGGAGCGTCCGCCGATCCGGCGAAACGGGTGATGGGTACGCGCAGCGTCGGCATGGGGGAGTCCGGGGGTCAGTATAGCGAACGACGGCGCCAGAGCCAGGCAGCCGCGGCCAGCCCCGACACGAGGAGCAGCGCCCCGCCCCCCAGGCCGGGCGGGAAGAACGAGAAGGCGAACGTGCCGGCCGCCCCAGGGAGGAGGACGACCGAGGGCCGCCCCGATCGATCCCGCACGACCGGGCCCGCCGTGCTGCTCCAGCCCTCGACATCGTTCTCGTTGAGCATGATCGCGGCCGGCGCGTCGCCGACGGTTACCGCGAACTCCACGCGGTTCGGAGAGAAGCGGGTCCTGAAGATCCGGGCGTCGCCGTTGGCCACCACGATCGGCTGCCGCGGGTTGGCGACCCGGCGCACCTCGAGGGGCTCGTAGCAGTTGTAGAACGCCTGACCGGACATGAGCGACCGGAACATCTTCGATCCCGCGCCGGTCGGATTGCGTTCCAGGTCGTACGTCGGCGGTCCCGGCCGCGCCAGCAGGTGGAAGCCCGCCGGCGCCGGATCGAAGCGAAACAGGTTCTCGAAGCGCCACCGATTGGCTAGGGCGAGCTGCCCGACGATCGCGGCGGCGAGGACAGCCGCCGTCACGCCGGCCGTCCGGCCGGCGAGCAGCGGGTCCAGGCCCCGCGCCGCCCATCCGGCGGCGACGACCCCGAACAGGGCGAACGCAATGCTGAAGCGACTGGGAATGCGGAAGCTCGAGAAGAACGGGAGGCGGGAGAGGAGCGCCGCCGGCGCGACACGGCTGAAGTTGCCGAAGGAGACGACGAGGAGCGCGAGGGCGGTGATCGAGATCGCTCGCCCGATCCAGGGCTCGCGACGCCCGGGCCGGATCAGCGTCCACACGAGGCCGAATGCAATCGCGAGCCCGCCCGGCCAGCCCACGTAGTTGCCGTACTCCTGCCACCCGTAATGCTGGCCGGGAAACGGCGGGTCGTCGGCGTGATCGGCGTCGAAGTAGGTGTGCCAGGCGATCTGCGCCGAGATGCGGTCCGCGGATCGCGATCTCGCGTCCACGAACCGATCGCTCGTGACGAAGAGGGACGTCGGGACCAGCCGCGGGCCGGCGCAGGCGGCGCCGACGCCGAGGACGACCGCGGCGACGACCACCGGACGCCAGTCGCGCCACAGGAGGCCGGCCGACGCGGCGAACACGCTCGTCGAGACGATGACGAGCGGCACGACGTGAAGCCCGCCCGCGTACACGATCCACGCGAAGACACCGGCGCCGGCGACCGCGTCGCGCAGCGAACCCGACCGGAGCGAGTGCAGGAGGAACAGCAGCAGAAGCGGCAGGTAGAACGCCGGGAGGAAGACGCTGTGCCCCGCGGCGACGTGCAGCGCCAGGGCGCCCGAGAGCACGAACACCGACGAGAGGCACACCACGAGCGGCAGCGACGAGAGGCCGACCCCTTCGGTGAGCAGCAGGTGCATGCCCACGAACCCGACCACGTAGTGGATCACCACGTTCACCTTCATCGCCAGCGCGAGCGGCATCAACCCGGCGAGCGGGTACGCGGGGCTCACCAGCGCGACCTGCGGGTTCTGCCACAGCACGTCTCCCCCGCAGTACCACGGGTTCCAGAACGGGGGTTGGCCGGTACTCGACGATGCTCTTGAGCACCGACCCGTAATAGAACAAGTGCTGATCCCAGTCGAAGAGTCCGAGGTTGTCGGGGTGCGAGAAGAGCGGCGCACAGAACGCCACGCTGATGGCGGCGTACAGCAGGCCGAGGAAGGTTGGACGTCTCCAGCGGGCGACCCGCCAGCGATGACCCACGGCGCGATATTCTAGCGCCGGTTCCCCGCTCGCCCCGTTGCCCGCGGAGCGTGTACCGTAAGGAGAACGTCAGGAGGCAGGGCATGCAAATCGGAATGGTCGGGCTGGGGCGCATGGGCGCCAACATGGTGCGCCGCGTCATGGCTCGCGGCATCCGCTGCGCGGGCTTCGATCCGTCACCCGGTGCCGTGAAGGCGGTCGCGCAGGACGGCATGACGGCGTGCGGCTCCCTCGCCGAGCTGGTGGACGCCCTCGAGGCGCCCCGCGCGATTTGCCTGATGGTGCCGGTCGGCGTCGTCTCGCGGGTGCTCGACGAGCTCGTGCCGCTGCTCGGCGCGGGCGACGCCGTCATCGACGGCGGGAACTCGCACTACCAGGACGACATCACCCGCTTCGACCGCCTGCGCGCCCTCGGACTGCACTACGTGGACATGGGGACGAGCGGCGGCGTCTGGGGGCTCGAGCGCGGCTTCTGCCTGATGATCGGCGGCGAGCCGGAGATCGTCGGTCGCCTGGATCCGTTCTTCGCCGCCCTGGCGCCCGGCGCGGACGCGGTGCCCCCGACGCCTGGCCGGCCCGACGACACGGCCGCGAAGGGCTACCTGCACTGCGGCCCTCCTGGCGCCGGCCACTTCGTGAAGATGGTCCATAACGGAATCGAATACGGGATCATGGCGGCGTACGCCGAGGGCCTCAACATCCTCAACCACGCGAACGCAGGCAGGACCGACCGCCCCGTCAACGCGGAGACGGCGCCGCTCCGGCACCCGGAGTGGTATCGATACGAGCTCGACCTCGGCGCCATCGCGGACGTCTGGCGGCGCGGCAGCGTGATCGCGTCGTGGCTGCTCGACCTCACGGCCGCCGCCTTTGCCAAGGACCCGGCGCTCGGCGGCTTCGAGGGCCGGGTGTCGGACTCGGGCGAGGGCCGCTGGACGCTGGAGGCCGCCAACGAACTGGCCGTGCCCGCGCACGTCCTGGCGTCGGCGCTCTTCGAGCGGTTTGCGTCGCGCGGCGAAGGCGAATTCGCCGACAAGGTGCTCTCGGCGATGCGCTTCGGCTTCGGCGGCCACGTGGAGGTCAAGTCATGACGACGCCCTCCGGTCCGGCGCCGGACGCGCTGGTGCTCTTCGGCATCAGCGGCGACCTGGCGCACAAGAAGATCTTCCCCGCGCTGCTGGGCCTCGTACGGCGCGGACGGCTCGACATCCCGGTCATCGGCGTGTCCAAGGCGGACTGGACCCACGATCAGCTCGTCGCGCGCGCGCGCGACAGCGTCGCCGCGCGGCGCGACGTCGACCCGGAAGCCTTCGAAAAGCTCGCCGCGCTGCTCCGCCACGTGTCGGGCGACTACAAGGACCCCGGCACCTTCACCCGCCTGCGGGACGCGATCGACGGGTCCAAGCACCCGCTGTATTACCTCGCCATCCCGCCTGGCCTGTTCCCGGTCGTCATCGAACAGCTGTCCGCCGGGGGGGGCACCGAGTCGGCGCGCGTCGTGGTGGAGAAGCCGTTCGGCCGCGATCTCGACTCGGCGCGTGCGCTGAACAAGACCCTGCTGGCTGCGTTTCCCGAGCAGTCCATCTTCCGAATCGATCACTTTCTCGGGAAGGAGGCCGTGCAGAACATCCTGTACTTCCGGTTCGCCAACGCCTTCCTCGAGCCGATCTGGAACCGCCAGTACGTCGACAGCGTGCAGATCACCATGGCCGAGCAGTTCGGCCTCGAGGGGCGGGGCCGCCTGTACGAGGAGCTCGGCGTCGTGCGCGACGTGATACAGAACCACCTGCTCGAAGTGGTGAGCTACCTCGCCATGGAAGCGCCGTCGTCCACCTGGGCCGAGGCCATTCGCGACGAGCAGGCGAAGGTGCTGCGGACGATCCGGCCGCTGGCGCTCGACGAGATCGTCAAGGGGCAGTTCGCCGGCTACCACGACGCGAAGGGCGTGGCGGCCGATTCCCGGGTCCCGACCTACGCGGCGCTCCAGCTGCACATCGACTCGTGGCGCTGGGAGGGTGTGCCGTTCGTGGTCCGCGCCGGCAAGGCCCTGGCCACGACCTGCACGGAAGTCGTCGTGGAGCTGAAGCCGGCGCCGCCCGTCGTGTTCCAGGAGGCGCGCCCCGCCGACGGCAACTACGTGCGCTTCCGCCTCACGCCCAATCTCGCGATTGCCATCGGCGCGCGCGCCAAGCGACCGGGGGAGGCCATGACGGGGGAACTCGTCGAGCTCTCGGTCGTCGAGGGGCCCGAGCAAGGCAGCGGGGGGCGCATGGACGCGTACGAGCGTCTCATCGGCGACGCCCTGGCGGGCGACTCGACCCTGTTCGCCCGGCAGGACATCGTCGAACAGTCGTGGGCGATCGTGGATCCCGTCCTGGCCGACGACCAGCCACCGCTGCCGTACGAGCCCGGCACCTGGGGGCCCGCGGACGCCGATCGCCTCGTCGCCGGAGTGGGCGGATGGACGCGGACGTTGTAGTCGCGGACCCGGGCACGCTCGCGGATCGGCTGGCCGCGGTGCTCGAGGCCGACGCCCGATCGGCGTTGGCGGAGCGCGAGGCGTTCACGCTCGCGCTGTCCGGCGGATCGGTGGCAACCGAGCTCTTTCCGAGGCTCGCGGCGGCCGACGTGGACTGGGATCGGACCGAGTTCTTCTGGGTCGACGAACGGGGCGTGCCGCCAGCCAGCCCGGAATCGAACTACGGGGTGGCCGCCGCGCTCTGGCTCTGGCCGGCAGGTGTGCCGCCCGAGCGGGTCCACCCCATGCCGGCCGACGATCCCGATCTCGCGCGGGCGGCTCGACGCTACGCCGCCGAGTTGGAGCGGCGTGCCGGCCAGCCGCCACGTCTGGATCTCGTGATCCTCGGCGTCGGTCCCGACGGGCATGTCGCCTCGCTGTTTCCCGGACACCCGACGCTCGACTCGGAAGCGCTCGTCGTGGCGGTCGAGGATTCTCCCAAGCCGCCGCGCCGCCGGCTGAGCCTGACCCTTCCCGTGCTCACCGGCGCGCGCCGCATCGTCGTCGGCGCCTTCGGCGAATCGAAAGCCGAGGCGATCCGCGCCGCACTCGAGGATCCCGCCTCTCCGCTCCCCGTCGCCCGGCTTGCCCGCCTCGCCGCCCGTCCGCTCTTTCTGCTCGATTCCCACGCGGCCTCGCAGCTGACTCGGCCTTGACGCGCCGGGGTGCCCGGCGCTCACGCAGCACGGTGCCGGGCGCTGACGCCACAACGGGCTGGACGCTGACGCGGCACGGTGCTCGGCTTTCGCACGGCAGGGTGCTGCGGTTGTGAAGCACGCTCAGCCTGAGGCCCCGCACTCTTCAGCGTCAGTTCCAAGCACCGTGCGTCAGCCCGCTCAGAAGCGATACGACACGTTCACATAGACGTTGCGTCCGGGCTCCCGGACCCGGACCGTCGAGCGGAACGGATCCCGCAGGTACGAGAGATAGTCGAGATAGAGCTTGTCGAAGACGTTGTCGATGTCGAATGTCAAACGCAGCGACCTGATCTGACGCCCCGCGCGCAGATTGAGCACGCCGTAGCCGGGCGTCGGCTGTTCCAGCAGGTCGCTGTCGACGTGCCGCTGGGAACCGGCCACGAGGAGTTCCGCCTCGCCAAAGACCATTCCCCGATCGTACCGGAGCCCCAGCGAGCCGTTGAGCGGCGGAATCTCGGGGAGGTTGGTGCCGGTGATCCCGTGACCCGGGTCTGGCGTCTTCGGTACCGCGTGTGTACGCCGCCTTGGCCGTCGCGAACCAGCGATCGGACAGCGAGTAGGTGACGCTGGCCTCGCCGCTCGTCATGCGGGCGCTCACGGCCTGGTACGACTGTGCGGTTTGATTCATCACGCCGCTGACCGCGTTGATCTTCGGTTGCGGTCCGACCGTGATGAAGTTGTCGAGCCAGTCGCGGTAGACGCTGACGGAGGCGACCGCTCGCCGATACTGATACGTGACGTCGGCGTTGACGCCCGTGTTGCCGGTGGGCGCGAGCGCCGGGTTGCCCACCCAGTCCGACCCCATGCGCTGGAGGCCGTAATAGCGCTCCTGCGGATCGGGCACCCGCTCGGTGTGGCCGATGCCGCCGCCGATTCTCAGGCTGTCCGAGGCGCGATGAGTCACGCGGAGGCTTCCCGACGGCATCACGTCCGACGCCGAGGTCGATCGGGTTCCGTTGTAGGCGAAGTACAGATTCGTGTTTGCCTTGCCCGGGTCGGCCGCGCTGTGCGCCCAGTCCAGGCGGCCGCCGAGGTCCAGGCGCGTCGTCGCGGAGAGCGACCGACTGTACGCGACGTACGCGCCGACGCTGTCCGTGGTGACATCGGGGATGGCGTATCGAGGCTGGAACTGACTGGCCATCATCGACGTCGTGGCGTTCCAGGTCACCGGCGCGACACTTCGACGCCGGCGGTGACGCCGGCAATGTCGGCCTGGACCTTCCCGCCCGCCACGCTCGAATCCGCTTGGGTCATCATGCTGTACGGCCGCGGCGAGCCGATCGACGAGGTGCGGAATTGATCGGTCATCGCGTGGGACACGCGCGTGTAGTACGCCTCCGAGGAGAACGCCCTGATTCGTCCGCCTTCGTTCGGCACGTCGTAGCCGACCCTGAACCGGTCGGCGTGGTCGCCGGTGGCGTCCATCTGCAGGTACGGGTACAGCACGTCGTTGGCCTGCTGGCCGGTGTACGAGACCTGGACGGTGTGCCCGGCGCGCGGCGACAGAAACAGCTGGAGCCAGCCGGTGTTCGCCCCGAACGCCTGCGAGTCGATGCTGGCCGGGCGGTAGTTCGCGTAGTCGGTGAATCTCGCGCCGGAGGCGTCGCGATAGGGATTCGACGCCCGGTACGAGTAGCCGCCAAGCAGGGACCAGCGGCGGCTCCCGTACGACATCGTGCCGGACGGGTTGAGGTAGCCGAACGACCCGGCGGAGACGTTCGATTCCGAGTGGAATCCCTCCGTCGGCTTCTTCGTCACGATGTTGATGACGCCGCCCAGGCTGCCCGGGTTCAGGACGTCGAACGGCCCCTTGCCGACCTCGATGTGATCGACTTCGGCGAAGTCCGCGTGGAAGACGGCCGGATCCATGTCGTTGGGGCAGGCGCCGTACACTGTCTGGCCGTCGATGAGAACGGTGAGGTCCTTCCCGCGGTACCCGTGCAGGACCACGTCGTTGCCCAGGCCGCCCTTGCGGATCATCGAGATGCCGTTCATGTGGGACAGGGCCTCGCCGATGTCACGCGCCGTGCTCTCGCGGATCTCGGATGCCTGGATGTCGTCCCGCGTTTCTGGCGCGACCACGCTCACGACGTCCTTGTAGGTGGCCGGCGCCATCGTGAAGTCCACTTCGCGGGTCTGTCCCTCGGCCACGACCAGGTCCCGAAGGATCTGCGTCTGGAACCCGTCCAGGTCCGCGCGGACCTCGTAGCGCCCCGGCGGGAGCCCGGTCCCGCGATAGCCGCCGTGTTCGCCGGTGACCACGGTCACGCTCGCGCCGCTCTCGGCCTCGGTGATCGTCACGACGACGCCAGGCAGGCGCGCGGCGTCCGGATCCGTGACGAAGCCTGTGACCGCGCCGGGATCCGCGAGCCCGGGCGCCGCCTCGGGACGCGGGGGCGTTTGCGCCGCACCGGGCGGTGGAAATGACAGGACGAAAGACAGGAGCGCCACTCCTGCGACTGCCGACCGATGAGCTCGTGATCGCATACACACACCCTCCTCGAGATGACGTGATCGCGGGGCGGACCTCCCGCCACGCGGCCGGCGGACGCCGGGCATCGACACGACGCGAACGAGGAGTTACGCGCGAGGCGGGGGTGCGTCGGGGACGAGGAACAGGTCGAGGGGGCGACTCCGGGCGGGCTGGACGGCCCGTTCGCCGAGAGACGGCTCGGCGGCGGCGCGGGTGGGTGCCGTGAGGACCGCGCTGTCGCCGAGCAGCGATGCGATGACGGTGAGGCCGTCGTCGGAGGCGCTGCGGCACGAGCACGCGTTGGAGTCGTGGCCCGGCGCCGCGTGATGCATCGGGCACTCCACGCCGTCGCCGTGGGCGCACGTGCACTGGACGGCCGAGGCGTCACTCGACGCGCCGGCGCACAGGGCGACCGGGGCGGCGCTCACGAACGTGAGCTGGAGTGCGAGCCAGCCGCCGGCGAAACGCGTGAGCCGATGACGTATCGCTCGCATCGGGAGTGGCTACTTCTGCACCGTAACCGGATCGCCGGTCTCGTGCTCCGTGATTTGATACCGGAGGAAGTCGTGGATGGCGTCCAGGGCGTTGGCGTTCGACGAGGCAATCCGGACGACGCCCCCGTGCCCGGTGGCCTCGGTACGTGTACGTGATCGCCGCCTCGAGGCGCTGCATCGTCGCCACCCCGGGCGGCATTTCGCCGTGGGTCATGAGCGGTTTCTCGAAGTCGCCCTGCGCGAACGCCCTGGCGATCTCCTGCAGGTGCGTCCGGATCTGAGCGAGGGTCGTCTCGTCGGCCGCGTCGTTGGCGTCGACGGCGATTGCGCCACCCTCGGCGGTCAGCGTGAAGTGATGCGTGGCCTTGTCCTGGTCGAAGCCCATGGCCATCTGGCCGCGCTGTTTCAGTTCGGCCTCCTTCTTCATCTGCGCCATGTGCTCTTCGTGCGTCATCCCGGCAGGCATGGCTGGATGCTGCTGGGCCGCGGCGACGGGCCCGACGACGATGCCGACGACGGCGAGGATCAGCGAGAGCCGGGTCAGGACTTTCATGACACCAGCATAAACCCTCGAATTGGTTCGAGGGTCAAGGCCGCCGTTCGGCAGCGGCTCGCGGGTCAGGCCCGGGTCTTGACGTTGGCGAGCGGAGGGCGGGCCGGCAAGTGGTCGTCGCGCTGCAGCGCCTCCAGCAAGTGCGCCGGCCGGTCCGGTGACGTGCGCGCCAGCCGGCGATCCCAGTCCCGGATCGTCCGCCTGATGTCTTGTCGGGCTGCCGTCAGTTCCGCGATCCGCCGGTCGACGGCCGCCAGGATGCGATCTGCCGCGACGCGCACATCGCGGCAAGGTGTGCCGCCTGCCGCCCGGACCTTCAGGAATCCCGCGACGTCGCGCAGGGAAAACCCGAACCGCAGCGCATGACGCACCAGCTTGACGCGGTCCACCGCGGACGCGGGGAACTGCCGGTAGCCCGCGGCCGTTCGGGTGGCCCTGGGCAGCACGCCGAGGCGCTCGTAGTGTCGGATCGTGTCGACGCTGACCCCCGCGCGCTCGGCAATCTGCCCGATCTGCAACACTTCGGCCATGTCGTGATGATAGTCGCTGTGCCCGGCGCCTTGCGGCGTCAGTTCCCGGTCTCCCGAAGTGCCATCAATCGAACGATCTCCCGCCGGTCCTCGGTCGACAGGGAAGGCATTCCGTCGTCGTAGCCGAACACCTCGGCCAGGCTCTTTGCGCCGAAGCGCGCGTCGAGGAGCTCGAGCTGGCTGGACGGGATGAGCGCGGGGTGCACCGCGCCGCAGGCGTGGCTGAGGGCCAGCAGCTCCTTGCGCATCGTGACGACGTAGTTGGCCAGGCGCGAGGACTTGAGCGTCGGGTCGAGGCCGCGCGTCAGCCACCGGTTCTGTGTCGCGACGCCCGTGGGGCAGCGGTTCGTGTGACAGCGCTGCGCCTGGATGCACCCGATCGCGAGCATCGCTTCGCGGCCGACGTTGATGACGTCGCAGCCGAGCGCGAGCCCGAAGAGCGCCGCCTCGGGAAAGCCGAGCTTGCCCGATCCCGCGAACGCGACACGCTGGTGGAGGGCGTGCTCGACGAAGATCTTGTACACGCGGCCGAAGCCCACCTTGAACGGCAGCGCCACGTGGTCCGAGAAGACGAGCGGGCCGGCGCCCGTTCCGCCTTCGCCCCCGTCGATCGTGACGAAGTCCACCCCGCGGTCACCGCGCGCCATCAGGCGCGCGAGCTCTCGCCAGAACGCGAGGTCGCCCACGGCCGACTTGATGCCGACGGGCAGGCCGGTCTCGCCCGCGACCGCCTCCACGAAGTCCAGCAGGCCGTCGGTGTCGCAGAACGCCGTGTGCCGTGGCGGGCTGATGCAGTCGCGATCACGAAGCACGCCGCGGATCGCGGCAATCTCGGCCGAGATCTTCGCCTTGGGCAGGATGCCGCCGACGCCCGGCTTGGCGCCCTGACTCAGCTTGATCTCGACGGCCCGGATCGTCGGGCAGGCCGCGACCGTCTCCTTCAGCTTGGCCATGCTGAAGTGCCCGTCCAGCTCGCGGCAGCCGAAGTAGCCCGTGCCGATCTGCCAGATCAGATCGCCGCCGTTGCGATGGTACGGCGACACACCGCCTTCTCCCGTGTTCTGCAGACAGCCGGCTGCCTTCACGCCCCGGTTGAGCGCTTCGACGGCCGGGCCGCTCAGCGCGCCGTAGCTCATCCCCGACACGTTGACGACCGACGCCGGCCGGAACGCCTTGACGCGCCCGCGCGCGGCGCCCAGGACCTTCGCGGCCGGAAGCCGATAGAGCGGGTCGTACCCGACGTCACCCGGATGCGGGGAGTTGAGCGGAAACGTCTGGTGCTTGATGATCAGGTAGTTCGGCTCGAGCTCCATGTCGTTGTCCGAGCCGAAGCCGAAGTAGTTGTTCTCGCGCTTCGCCGAGGCGTACACCCAGCGCCGCTGGTCGCGGCTGAACGGCCGCTCCGAGTTGTTGTCGGTGACGATGTACTGGCGGAGCTCGGGGCCGATGGCCTCGAGCATGAAGCGAAAGTGTCCGATGACGGGGAAGTTGCGCAGGACGGCATGCCGTCGCTGTACGAGGTCGTAGACCACGACCGCGCCGAGCACGGCGGCGATCACCCAGAGCCAAATCACGGGACGATCTTAGTCCGAGAGCCGGGCGCCCGTGGCCTACTCGTCTCCGTGCGTCCTGCGCGCGGCCTTCAATTCTCCGCGGCGCTTCTTCGTGTGCAGCCGTTTCTCCCGCGCCTGGCGCCCCGGCCTGGTGGGCGTGCGCTTCCGCGGCGCGCGCATCGCGCGCTGGATCAAGGCCTCGAGCCGCTCGCGCGCGGCCTCCCGGTTCTGACCCTGCGTGCGGAGCGCGCGGCTGTCGATGACGAGGACACCCGCCTCGGTCATCCGCCGCCCCGCCAGTTTCGCGAGGCGCGCCTTCACGTCGTCCGGCAGCGACGAGCCGCGGACGTCGTAGCGCAGCTCCACGGCCGTCGCCACCTTGTTGACGTTCTGGCCGCCAGGTCCCGAGGCGCGGACGAACCGCTCCTCGAGGCAGCGTTCGTCGATCACCGCGACCTCAAGGCGAGAGCCGGGAGCCCGGAGTCCGGAGCCCGGTTCACCGATGGAAGCGGCCGACGAGCACGGCCTTCCCCAGGATGTGGCCGTCGATCGCGGCCAGGACCTGATCCCGCGTGGCGTCCGGCCCGAGAGTGAGCTTCGTGTCGAGCGCGAAGAGCTCCCACGTGTAGTGATGATCCGGGCCCTGCGCCGGCGCGCCCGGTCCCCGGTAGCCGACGGTGCCGCCCCCGTTCTTGCCCTGGACCGTGCCGTCGGGCAGTTGCGCATTCGCGGGCACGCCTTCGGGCAGCCCCGTGGCCGAGCCCGGGATGTTGAAGATCAGCCAGTGCAGCATGTCCTCGGTCTTGCGCTGGCGCGCCACGTCCGGATCGTGCATCACCATCGCGAAGCTCACCGTGCCGGAGGGCACGTGCGTCCAGTCGAGCTTCGGCGAGACGGGGTTGTCGACCGACGCCGTGAAGCGCCCGGGGATGACCCCGCCGTCGGGAAACGCCGTGGTCGTCAGCGTCAGGCCGGGCTGTGCCGGGCCGCGCCCGCCGCCGCGCTGCGCCGACGCGGTGCCCGCCACCGCCAGTACTGCGGCGGCCAGAATCAGCGATCTCGCTTTCATGGTTTTTCGTCTCCTCGGGCCGGGAGCCCGGAGTCGAGAGCCGGGAGCCTGTATCATTTCAGCCCGGTATTCTAACGGAGGGAGCGGGAATCACGTCATGACGACCGAGTTCGAACGGATGCTCGGGACCTACGGCGACCTCGCCGTCTCGGTCGGCCTCAACCTTCGGCCCGGGCAGCGCCTCCTCGTCATCGGCCCCATCGCGAACGGCGGCGCCTCCCTCGAGGCGGCGCCCCTGGTCCGGGCCATCGCCGCGAGCGCCTATCGAGCCGGCGCGCCCCTCGTCGAGACCCTGTGGGGCGACGAGGCGCTGCAGGTGACGCGCTTCCGCCATGCGCCGCGTGATTCCTTCGGCCAGGTGTCGCGCTGGCTCGCGCGCGCCCTGGTCGAACACGTCGAGTCGGGTGGGGCGACGCTGTCGGTCTACGCGAACGATCCGGATCAGCTCAAGGGCCAGCCGCCGGAGCTCATCGGCGCGCTCCAGCAGGCGACCGCTCGCAGCATCCAGCCCTTCCGCGAGCTGATCGCACGGAACCAGACGAACTGGACGGTCGTCGCGGCGGCGGGATCCGGCTGGGCGTCGCGCGTGTTCCCGTCCCTTCCCGCGCACGAGCAGGTGGAGCGGCTGTGGGAGCTGATCGTGCGGATGTGCCGGCTCGATCGGCCCGATCCCGTCGCGGCCTGGCAGGTCCACCTCGCCGAGCTCGCCGCACGGCGCGACTTTCTGAATGCGAAGCGCTATACCGCGCTGGAGTACACGGGACCCGGGACCCGCCTGACGATCGGGCTGCCCGAGGGCCATCTGTGGGTCGCCGGCCAGAGCACGAGCCAGACGGGCATCACCTTCGCGCCGAACCTTCCGACGGAGGAAGTCTTCACGATGCCGCACAGGGAGCGCGTGGACGGCACGGTCCGATCCTCGAAGCCGCTCAGCTACGGCGGGACGCTCATCGAGGACTTCGCGCTGCGCTTCGAGGGCGGCCGGGTCGTGGAGGTGGAGGCGAAGTCGGGCCGGCAGATGCTGCAGCAGCTCGTCGACACCGATCCTGGGGCCGCGCGGCTGGGCGAGCTCGCGCTGGTGCCCCACAGCTCGCCCGTCTCGCAGGCGGGACGCCTGTTCTACAACACCCTGTTCGACGAGAACGCCGCCAGCCACCTGGCGCTGGGCGCGGCCTACAAGTTCACCCTCGAGGGCGGCGAGGACATGGACGCACAGGCGTTCGAGGCCGCCGGCGGGAACCGCAGCGCGACGCACGTGGACTTCATGATCGGCAGCGGGCAGCTGGACATCGACGGCGTCGCCCGCGACGGCCGGCCGGAACCGCTCATGAGGCGTGGTGAATGGGCGGAGAACATCGCCACGTAGCCCGCCTCACCGATGCCGGATGAAGGTCCCCGTCCGCAGTTCGCCGAACGCCTGACGCAACTCCTCCTGGGTGTTCATCACGATCGGACCGCGCCACGCGACCGGCTCGCGCAGCGGACGGCCTGACACGAGCAGGAAGCGGATGCCCTGGTCGCCGGCCTGCACGGTCACGGCGTCGCCGCGGTCGAACAGCACGAGCGACCGGTTGCCCACTTCGTCCAGTCCCTGCGCCTCGCCGCCCGCGCCGACCTGCTCGGTCGGGACCGGCCGTGGATCGGAGGACTCGCGGAAGCTCCCGGAGCCGGCGAAGACGTAAGCGAACGCGTGGCGGTCCAGCTCGACCTTCAGGGTCTTCCTCCGGCCCGGCGGCACCGAGACGTCGAGGTAGCGCGGATCGGCGGCGATGCCTTCGACCGGGCCGCGCACGCCCCAGAAGTCCCCGCACACGACCCGCACCGTCGTGCCGTCGTCGTCGGTGACCGCGGGGATGTCCCCCGCGGCGATGTCCTGGTAGCGCGGGTGTGTCATCTTGAGGGCCGCCGGGAGGTTCGCCCACAGCTGGAAGCCGTGCATCCGGCCCTGCGGATCGCCCTTCGGCATCTCCTGGTGCAGGATGCCGCTGCCCGCCGTCATCCACTGGACGTCCCCAGCGCCGAGGGCGCCGCGATTGCCGAGGCTGTCGCCGTGCTCGACCGTCCCGGCGAGCACGTAGGTGATGGTCTCGATCCCGCGATGCGGATGCCACGGGAATCCCGCCAGGTAGGCCTCCGGGTTGTCGTTCCGGAAGTCGTCCAGGAGCAGGAACGGATCGAACTCGTCGGTGTCGCCGAATCCGAACGCCCGGCGCAGGCGGACGCCCGCGCCTTCGAGGGTCGGCGTGGACTCGATGACACCCTTGACCGGTCGAATGGACATATCGTCTCTCGCCTCTGGGCTCTCGGCCCTGCGGCTCGCGCTTCTGTCGATCTCGGCGCCCCGGCCGCCCTATCTCAATAAGACTCGCCGGAGACGCTCGGGGATCCCGTTCATCGTCCAATCATCAGGATGGTGAACGAGCCGGGGACGGCCGCGCCTCGACCGCCGCGCCCCCGGGGTGCGCCGGCGCGCGCCGGGGACGGCGGGCCGAACGTCTGCGACATCGTGAAGACGTGGCCGGTCTTCGTATCGAGCGCGATGGTCCGCGCGCCGTTCATCGTCTCCAGGTCCTGCTCCATCTCGAAGGACGTCGGACTCGTCTCCTTCACGACGGCGAGGCGTCCGTTGCCCAGCGTCGCGAAGGCTTCCATCGTCGCGGGATTGAACTGGGCGCCGTCGGATCCTCCCGGCAGCGGCAGGGTCGTCAGGATCTGTCCGTCCTTCGCGCTCATGACGATCATCGTGGGCTGCGCGGGCTGGCCTTGCGGCGGCGCCATGGACGAGGCCGCGCAGGCGATGAAGAGCACGCCGTTCTTCGCGTCGAGGGCGAGGCCGTTGCAGCGACCGCCCTTCGCCGCGAAGTCGTAGTGCGCCGTCGTCTTCATCGTCTTGACGTCGACGACCGCCACGTTCGACTCGGCCTGCATCACCACGTAGAGCGTACCGCGACCGTCGGCCACACTCTGCTCCGGCGTGCCGCCGAGGTCGACGGTGCCGAGCACCGCGCCATCGGCGCCGTTGATGACGAGCGCGTTCTTCGTCGGGTGGCTGAAGACGTAGACGTGATCGTCGAACGCGTCGCAGTTGATGCCGTCGGCGCGGAAGCCCTCCGGCACGTCGATCTTCTTGACGAGACGCAGCGTCTTGACGTCGAACATCGACAGGCTCGGATGGCTGCTGGCGAACCCGCGGCCGGTGCCCGGACAGACGGCCACGCCCTGGCCTCCCGTGTCGGGAATCTCGCCGACGGGCGCGAGCGTGTCGAGGTCGTAGGCCATGATGCGCTCGGCCGCCGCCGGAACGGCCGGGGTCGCAGCCGTCGCCGGGATCTCCCGGGTCGCACCCCGTGGAATGAAGAGACGCCGGTCGGCGACGTCTGCGTAGATGTAGTCCCAGCCTCCCTCTCCGCCGACGCTCGCTTGTTTGACCACCTTGTACGGACCGGCCGCCTGGGCCTGGGCGGCCAGACCGACGGCCCCCGAGAGAGCGGCGACCGCAATCGCCGACAGCAGCGCTGGACGCATGGCGAACCTCCTCGATGATGACGACAGGACGAGCCGGGACGCTCCGGAGGGCCTGCCCGACAATCCTACCCCTCTCGGCGGGGCGGCGGCGGACGTATAATCCGCGCGTCGCCCGAGCCATGTGCCTCCAGTCCCGCCGCGCGTTCCTGCAGACCATGGCCGTTGCGCTCGGGGCCGCGAGGCTTCGCGCGCAGGGGCCGCGCATCCGGACCATCGCCGGCACCGGTCAGGCCGGCTACGACCCTTCCATCGCCGACGCGCGCGCCACCCGCATCACCGATCCCTACGGCCTCGTCGTCGGTCCCGACGGCGCGCTGTACTTCGTCGAAGTGGATCCGGGGCGTACACGCCGGCTCGATCTCGCGTCGAGGCAGCTGACGACGATCGCCGGCAACGGCGAGAAGGGCTATCGGGGCGATGGCGGTCCGGCGCTCCAGGCCTCGTTCACGATGCCGCACGAGATCCGGTTCGACGCGGGCCGCAACCTGTTCCTGGTCGAGCGCGACGCCCACGTCGTCCGGCGTGTGGACGCGCGGACGGGCCTGGTTTCGACCGTCGCGGGCACCGGCACCCCGGGCTTCTCCGGCGACGGCGGCCCGGCGACGAAGGCGATGCTGCACCAGCCGCACAGCATCGCGTTCGATGCCCGCGGACGGCTGCTCATCTGCGACATCATGAACCGGCGCGTGCGCGTGGTCGACATGACGACGGGCCTCATCACGACGCTGGCCGGGACGGGCGAGAAGGGCGCCACGCCGGACGAGGGCGCCTTCGACGAAGTGCCGCTCAACGGCCCGCGCTCGCTCGACACCGATCCGGACGGGCACGTGTACCTGGTGCTGCGCGAGGGCAATGCCGTCTTCCGGATGGACCTGGCGGCGCGGCGGCTGCATCGAATCGCGGGCACCGGCAAAACGGGCTTCTCGGGCGACGGCGGAGCGGCGATGACCGCGACCTTCAACGGCCCGAAGGGCATCGCGTACGCTGCCGACGGCAGCTTGTACGTGGCCGATACGGAGAACCACGCGATTCGCCGCATCGATCGGCGCGGCATCCTCACCACCCTCGTCGGCACCGGTCAGCGCGGCGACGGTCCCGACGGCGACCCGCGGCAGTGCCGTCTGGCTCGCCCGCACGGCGTCTGTCATCACGGCGGCGTGCTCTACATCTCCGACAGCGAAAACAACCGCGTGCGGGCGCTCGCCTGACGCGGCTTCAGACTGGAAGGACCCGATGACGAGGACTGGAAAGCTGTGGCTCGCGTGTGCCTTCGCGTGCCTCCTGCCGGCGGCCGCCCTCGCGCAGGCGCCCGCGCCGGCGCGCACGCCGGCCGCCTCCACGCCGGCTCAGGACGAGACGATCAAGGCGGGCGTGGCGCTGCACGACCAGGGCAAGTTCGACGAGGCCATCGCGAAGTACCAGACCGTGCTCGCCGAGAACCCCGACAACGTCACGGCGCAGTTCGAGATGGCGTTCTCGTATCTCGCGAAGAAGGACTTCACGAAGAGCCTCGAGGTCGCGCGGGCCGGTGCGGCCTACGACTCGGAGCTGCAGCCCGAGTTCTACGACCTGATGGCCGCCGCGCTCGACTCGAGCGGGCAGTCCGAGCAGGCGATCGACACCTACAAGAGAGGGATTGCGATCGCGCCGGGGGCGGGCTTCCTGTACTACAACATGGCCGTCACCTACCTGGAAAGCCTCAAGAACGAGCCGGACGCCCGACGCACGCTCGAGCAAGGCGTGGTCGCGGATCCCACGACGCCGTCCACGCACCTGCTCCTCGGCCAGCTCTTCCAGAAAGGCGGCTACCAGACGCCGGCGCTGCTCGCGCTGTCGACCTACCTCATCTACGAACCCGCGTCGGCGCAGTCCCTGCAGGGCTACGGCCTGTGGCGGATCGTGCTGCGCGGAGGGCTCGGCATGATGGGCGACATGATGCCGGGGCCCGGCGCTGTCGGTCCGTCGAAGACCGACGAAGGCAACTTCGCGGAGGTGGACGCGCAGCTGGCGCCCAGCTATCAGGCGCTGGTGGCGGCGCAGGGGCAGGGCACGGACGAGATCCGGGCCCTCGTCGTGCAGATGGACCGCATCCTCGCCGCCGTGCAGGCGTCGGCCGCGAAGGGCGGGTCGTCGTTCGTCGGCTCGCACTACGTGCCCTACTTCGTGGAGCTGAAGCGCCGGGACCTCGTGGAGCCGTTCGTCTACTGGGTGTGCCAGAACGCGCCGATCACGGGCGTCCGCGACTGGCTCGTCGCGAACCCCGATCGCGTCAAGGCATTCGTGGAATGGACGAGGGGATACAAGTGGAACTGAGGCGCTCGGGAACCGGGGAACTGAGGAACCGGGGGTGATAATCTGGGCGACATGTGCCCCTTGCGGCGACGGGCCGCGCTCCCGTGCGTCGGTCTGGCGCTCGTCGCGTGCCTTCTTGCCCGTCCGGTCCTCGCGCAGCGGCTCCCGACGACCGTCGTCCCTTCGCACTACGACCTCGCCCTGTCGGTCGATCTGCAACACGAGCGGTTCGACGGCGACGAGACGATTCAGGTGGACGTCCGTGAGCCGGGCGCGTCCATCGTTCTCAACGCCAACGGCCTCGACTTTCACGAGGTGACGATCGACACCGGCGCCGGGCCGCGGCCGGCGACGGTGACGCTCGACCGGACGCGTCAGACGGCGACGCTGACCCCGCCCGGCGCGGTGCCGCAGGGGCCGGCGACGATTCGGATCCGGTACGGCGCGCCGCTCGACCACGACCTCCGCGGCTTCTACGTGAGCAGGGGCAACGGCCGCACCTACGCGGTGACGCAGTTCGAGTCGACCGACGCCCGCCGCGCGTTTCCCTGCTTCGACGAGCCGGCGTTCAAGGCGACCTTCTCCCTGTCGGTCGCGATCGACGCCGGCGACACGGCGATCTCGAACGGCCGGGTGGTCTCGGACACGCCCGGCCCCGGTCGGGGCCGGCACACGATCCGGTTCTCGACCTCGCCGAAGATGTCCTCCTATCTCGTGGCGATGGCCGTCGGCGACTTCGCGTGCCGCGCCGGCACGGCCGACGGGATCCCGGTCCGCGTGTGCGCGCCGCCGGACAAGCGGGATCTGACCGCCCTGGCGCTCGAGGACGCCGAGCACATCCTCTCGTTCTACGACTCGTACTTCACGATCAAGTACCCGTACGGCAAGCTCGACCTCCTCGCCGTGCCGGACTTCGCCGCAGGCGCCATGGAGAACACGGGGGCCATCTTCTTCCGGGAGACCGAACTGCTCGCCGACGCGAAGACGGCGTCGGTCGGCGTCCAGGAGGGCATCGCGTCGACGGTGGCGCACGAGATGGCCCACCAGTGGTTCGGCGATCTCGTCACGATGGCGTGGTGGAACGACATCTGGCTGAACGAAGGCTTCGCGACGTGGATGGCCAACCATCCGCTCGCGGCGTGGAAGCCGGAGTGGAACGTCCCGGTGGACGAGGAAGACGAAGACCAGGAGGCGCTGGGCCTGGACGCTCTCGGATCCACGCGGCCGGTGAGTGCCGAGGTGAGCACGCCGGCCCAGATCGAGGCCGCGTTCGACCAGACCATCTACGTCAAGGGCGCCGCGATCCTGCGCATGGTCGAGAGCTACGTGGGGCCGGACACCTTCCGCCAGGGCGTCAACGCGTACCTGGAGGCGCACGCCTACGGCAACGCGACGTCCGCCGACTTCTGGAACGCGATTGCCGGCGCCTCCGGCAAGCCGGTCGACGGCATCTTCCGAAGCTTTCTCACCCAGCCCGGCGCCCCGCTCGTCGGCGTGTCGTCCCGCTGCCGGGACGGCCGGATGCAGGTGACCCTCGAACAGCGCCGGTACGGCGCGGCGGCGGGCGGCGGCGCGGACGAGCTGTGGCAGATTCCGGTGTGCCTGCGCCGCGACGGCCAGACGGGCGCGTCGTGCCGTCTCCTGTCCCGCCCCTCCCTCACGGTGGACGCCGGGGCCGGCTGCGACGCGTGGCTGCTGGCGAACGCGGGCGGGCAGGGGTACTACCGGACGGCGTACGCGCCGGAGATGCTGCAGGCCCTCACGCCCGTCGTGGAGACCAGGTTGACCGGGCCCGAACGCCTGTCCCTCGTGGCCGACGAGTGGGCGCTCGTGCGGTCGGGGATGCAGAGCGCGGGCGCCTACCTCGGCCTCGCGTCCGGATATGCCCGCGAGCCGCTGTCGGGCGTGCTCGACGAGGTGATGGGCCGCCTCGGGTTCATCGAGCAGTACCTGACGACGGACGCCACGCGGTCGTCGCTTTCGGCGGTCATCCGGTCGACGTGGGGGCCCGTGCTCGACGATCTCGGCTTCGTCGCGCGTGCGGGAGACAGCGACGAGACGCGGTCCCTTCGGGCGGTCGTGATCGGCATCCTCGGCGGGCCCGGAGGCGACGACGAGGTCGCGACCCGGGCACGGGCGGCGCTCGACCGGGCGCTGTCCGGCGGCGCGCCGCTCGAACCCGAGCTGGCATCGGTCGAAGTGTCGGTGGCGGCGTCCCGCGGCGACGAGGCGCTGTTCGACAAGCTCGCGATCACGGCGGCGAGCTCGAAGGATCCCGAGGATCATTACCGCTACCTGTACGCGCTGACCCGGTTCCGCGACCCCGCGCTGATCGATCGGGCGCTCGACCGCGTCCTCACCCCGGATATCCGCGACCAGGACGCCTGGCTGTATCTCGCACGCTTCTTCCAGAACCCGGCCGCACGGGCGCGCGCGTGGGCCTTCGCGAAGGAGCACTGGACCCGGCTCGAGCCCAGACTGCACGTCGCGGAAGCCGCCGCCGGCTTCATCGGATCGCTCGGCTCCTTCTGCGACGCCGGCACCCGCCGCGACATCCAGTCGTTCTTCGCGGCGCATCCGCAGCCGGTCGCGGAGAAAGCGCTCGGCCAGACGCTGGAGCGTATCGACCAGTGCATCGCCCTCGAGGCGCAGCAGACGCCGACGGTCACGCAGTGGCTCGAGGGGAGAGGGAAGTGAGACGGGGGAGAGAACCTAGAGAACCCCGAGAACCTTGAGAACCCCGAGAACCCCGAGAAGCCCGAGACTCGCATGGAACACCACAAGAACCTCGCCATCCTGGTGGGCGGAGGGCCCGCGCCAGGGATCAACAGCGTCATCGGCGCCGCGACGATCCGCGCGTGCCTGGAAGGGCTGGACGTGCTCGGCCTCCGCGACGGCTTCGAGTGGGTCATGCGGGGCGACATCGAGCACGTGACGCCGCTGACCATCGACGCCGTGAGCCGGATCCACTTCCGCGGCGGCTCGCACATCGGGATCTCGCGCGCGAATCCGACGACGAAGCCCGAGTATCTGGAGGCCACGATCACGTCGCTGCTGCGGCTGAACGTCTCGCAGCTCATCACGATCGGCGGCGACGACACCGCCTACTCGGCGATGATGCTCGAACGCCATGCCCACGGGCGCCTGCGCGTGGTCCACGTGCCGAAGACCATCGACAACGACCTCGAGCTGCCGTCGCACATCGACACCTTCGGGTTTCAGACCGCCCGGCACGTCGGCGTGGAGATCGTGAAGAACCTCATGGTCGACGCGAAGACGACCTCCCGCTGGTACTTCGTGATCGCGATGGGGCGCAAGGCGGGGCACCTGGCGCTCGGGATCGGCAAGGCCGCGGGCGCGACGCTGACGCTCATCAACGAGGAGTTCCCGCGTCCGCTCCGGCTGAAGACGATCGTCGACACCCTCGTCGGCGCGATCATCAAGCGCCTGAGCTACGGCCGGCGCGACGGCGTGGCGATCATCGCCGAGGGCGTCGTCCTGGACGTGGCCACCGAGGATCTCGAGGGCCTGCGTGACGTCGAGCGCGACGCGCACGGCAACCTCCGGATCGCCGAGGTCAATCTGGGCGAGATCATCAAGGCCCAGGTGCAGCAGCGCCTCAGGAGCTTCGGGATCAAGACGACCGTCGTGGCGAAGAACATCGGGTACGAGCTGCGCTGCGCCGACCCGGTGCCGTTCGACATGGAGTACACGCGGGATCTCGGCTACTGCGCCGCGAAGTACCTCATCGCCGGCGGCAACGCCGCGATGGTGTCGCTCGACGGCGGGCACTTCGTGCCGGTGCCCTTCGAGAAGCTCATCGACGCCGAGACCGGGCGCGCGCGCGTCCGCCTGGTGAACGTGGCCTCGACCCGCTACGCCATCGCGCGGCGCTACATGATCCGCCTGCGCCGCGACGACTTCGAAGACCCGCACGAGCTCGCCAAGCTCGCCGCGGTCGCGGGGGTCCCCCTCGAGGAGTTCCAGCGACAGTTCGAATACCTCGCCGGGTTCGAGCCCCCACCCCTCGTGATGGATGAGCACGGCGAGAAGCTCGGCGATCAGGAACTGAGGAACGAAGCGACGAAGAACCTGAGGAACTGAGGGACGCTCCCCCGCCTCCCGCGCGTCACGACGCCGTCACTTCACCGCGACCGTCACCCTGACGGTGATCGGCACTTCCGCCGCGGCGCAGTCGAGGAGCGTCGGACTGAATTGCCATTGACGTGAGGCGCGGAGGAGTCGGGCGCCTGGGCGCGGCGGTCAGCAGATTCTCGGCAGCTGTTCGCCCGTCAGCATGTCCACGATCCGCGTGGCGCCGATGCGGCTCGTCATCGTGACCAGGCCCGTCGTCTCGGCGCCGACGGCGCCGATCACCGCGGCGTCCGGACAGCGGGAATCGCGCCGGAGGCGCTCGACGGTCCGGCCGGCGTCGGCGGCCGCCACGAAGGCGACGAACCGGCCCTCGTTGGCGACGTAGAGGGGATCGAAGCCGAGGATCTCGCAGGCGCCGCGCACGTCCTCGCGCACGGGAATCCGGCGCTCCTCGACGTGGATCGACCGGCCGGACGCCTCCGCGATCTCGGCGAGGGCGCTCGCGAGGCCCCCGCGCGTCAGGTCGCGCAGGCAGTGCACCTCGATCCCGTCCTCGAAGAGGGCCATCACCGGCTCCACCAGCGGCGCACAGTCGCTCTCGATGGACGACTCGAACTCGAGGTTCTCGCGCACCGCCATGATCGCCATGCCGTGGCGCCCGAGGTCGCCGCTCACGATCACGGCGTCGCCGTCGCGCACGCGCGCCGGCGACACGGGCGCCGGCGCCACGACGATGCCGATGCCGGCGGTGTTGACGAAGATGCCGTCGCCCTTGCCCCGATCGACCACCTTCGTGTCGCCGGTCACCAGCTCGACGCCGGCCTCCGCGGCGGCCCGCTGCATCGACTGGACGACCCGCCAGAGCGTCTCCATCGGCAGGCCCTCCTCGAGGATGAAGCCGGCGCTCAGGAATCGCGCCCGGGCGCCGCACATCGCCAGGTCGTTCACCGTGCCGTTGACGGCGAGCGCGCCGATGTCTCCGCCCGGAAAGAACAGCGGGCGGACCACGTACGAGTCGGTCGTGAACGCGAGGCGTCCGCCGCCGACGTCGAAGACGGCGCCGTCGTGGCGCGTCTCGAGACGCGTCGTGAAGGCCGGCAGGAACATCTGCTCGATGAGCTGGTGCATCAGATGTCCGCCGCCGCCGTGGGCGAGGAGCACGTGCGGGTAGCGCGCGATCGGGATCGGGCAGGAGAACCCGGCCGCCTCGTCCTTCGAGCGTTCAGGCGCCATGGACCCGCTCGTGCGCCTGCAGGCGGCGATAGCGGTAGTACGCGGCGCAGGCACCCTCCGACGAGACCATCGTCGCGCCGAGCGGATGCTCCGGTGTGCAGCGCGTGCCGAAGGCCGGGCAGTCGTGCGGCTTCGTCAGGCCCTGGAGCACGAGGCCGCTGATGCACTCGCTGGGCTCGTCCTCGGTGAGCTCGGCGACGCCGAACCGGCTCTCGGCGTCGTACGCGGCGTAGCGATCGGTCAGCGCGAGGCCGCTCTGCGGGATCTCGCCCACGCCGCGCCACTTGCGCGGCACGATCCGGAACACCTCGCGCACGAGACGCTGCGCCGGCCGGTTGCCGTCCCGGCTGACCGCCCGCGCGTACTGGTTCTCGACTTCCGCGCGCCCGTCCTCGAGCTGCTTCACGCACAGGTAGACGCCCTGCAGCAGGTCCACCGGCTCGAACCCGGTCACCACGATCGGCACGCGATAGCGGCGTGCGATCGGCTCGTACTCCGTGTAGCCCATGACCGTGCAGACGTGTCCGGCCGCGAGGAACCCCTGCACGCGGTTGTTGGGCGAGGAGAGGATCGCCTCCATGGCCGGCGGCACGAGGACGTGCGAGACGAGCAGCGAGAAGTTCGTGACGCCCTGGGCATCCGCCTGATAGACCGCCATCGCGTTGGCCGGTGCGGTCGTCTCGAAGCCGACGGCGAAGAAGACGACCTCGCGGGACGGATGCGCGCGGGCGATGGCGACGGCGTCGAGCGGCGAGTAGACGATCCGGACGTCGCCGCCCCCGGCCTTGACCGAGAGCAGATCGCGCGTCCGCCCGGGCACGCGCAGCATGTCGCCGAACGAGCAGAAGATCACGCCGGGCCGCGAGGCGATCTCGATCGCTTTCTCGATCAGCTCGAGCGGGGTGACGCACACGGGACAACCCGGACCGTGCACGAGCGTGATGCCGTCGGGCAGCAGGTCGTCGACGCCGAACTTGACGATCGAGTGCGTCTGGCCGCCGCAGACCTCCATCAGCGTCCAGGGGCGCGTGGTGATCCTCGCCAGCGCCCGGGAGAAGGCGCCCGCCGCGTCGGCGTCGCGGTATTCGTCGATGTACTTCATGACGCGTCTCCGTCGACGTCGAGCTCGGCGAGCTCGCCCATCTCCCGGAGATAGTCGAACACCTGATGCGCCTCGGCTTCGTCGATCGTGTTGATCGCGAAGCCGACGTGCACCAGCACGTAGTCGCCGACCCGGGCGTCGGGCACGTACGCCAGGTTCACCTGCTTGACGATGCCCGAGAAGTCCACGCGTCCCGTGCGCAGCAGCGGGTCGTCACCCTGGATGCTCACGATCTTCCCGGGAACGGCTAGGCACATGATGGCCTCGCATTCATCACTGGCGGCGGGGCCCCACCCCCGCCGCGAACTGACGCCGATGCTCGCCCTCGGATTCGCAGGTCCTCGGGCTCGCCTGGCCGCAGGCGCCGGCTTCTCTCACGGGCGGCGGGGCCGCGCCCCCGCCGCGAACTGACGTCGATGCTCGCCCTCGGATTCGCAGGTCCTCGGGCTCGCCTGGCCGCAGGCGCCGGCTTTTCTCCCCGGCGGCCGGGTCCCGCCCAAGCCCATCAAACCTGTCCACCCGCCCACCCTACAGCGTTTTCGAGATCGATGTCGCCCCGCGATCGGTGTAGCCGCGGACCTTCAGGTCCGCCAATGCGAAGCCGACCTGAAGGTCGGCCGGTACATCCAAACGAAAACCGCTCTAGTCAACGCGTCCTGCGCCCCGCGCCGGTACCGCCCATCCTGCCACGACCGCCTGCCCGAGCGCGATGCCGCCGTCGTTGGGCGGCACCCGCTGGTGCCAGTACGCCCGGAGGCCCGCGCGCTCGAGGCCGCCGATTGTCTGCTCCAGCAGGCAGCGGTTCTGGAAGCAGCCGCCGGTCAGCACGACGCGAGGAAGCTCCATGCGGCGGGCGACCTCGACGATCGCCGACGCGAGGGTGCGGTGAAAGCGCGACGCGATGACTCCCGTCGCCGCGCCACGTTCACGCTCCTCGACAATCGCCTCGATCGTCGGCCCCCAGTCGACCACGAGGGGGCCGCCGACGCCTTCGACGAAGCCGACTGGGTACTGGCCGCCCGCCCCTTCATCGACGGCGAACTCCAGCGCCATGGCCGCCTGGCCCTCGAAGCTCATGCGATGGCAGAGGCCGCAGAGCGATGCGACCGCGTCGAACAGGCGCCCGGCGCTCGAGGTGACGGGCGAGTTGAGGCCCTTGGCGAGCATCTGCACGAGCACGCGCCGTTCGGCCTCCTCGAAGGCCGCCACCGGCGCGAGATCGCCGCGCGAGACGAGCGCGGCGCCGTAGATCGCGTGCAGCAGGCCGAATGCGGTTCGCCTCGGCTCGCGAACCGCGCGCTCGCCGCCCGGCAACCGGAACGGCCGCAGGGTGGCGACGCGCTCGAATTCCCCGCCGCGCGGCACGAGGAACTCGCCGCCCCAGATCGTGCCGTCGGTGCCGTAGCCGGTCCCGTCCCATGCGACGCCGAGCACCGGCGCCTCCAGGTCGTTCTCGGCCATGCAGGCGGCCACGTGCGCGAAGTGATGCTGGACGCGCAGGACCGGCAGCCCCAGCCCCGTTGCGTACCGCGTGGAGCGGTAATCCGGATGCAGGTCGGCCGCCACCCGGGCGGGCTGAACGCCATAGAGGTCCCGGAACGCGGCGATCGTCCGCTCGAAGGCGTCCGCGGCCTGCGGCGTCTCGAGGTCGCCGATGTGCTGGCTGAGGAAGAACTGGCGGCCGACGCTGAGGCCGATCGTGTTCTTCAGATGACCGCCGACGGCCAGCGTCGGCGGCGGCGCGTCCGGCAGCGGGACGGGCAGCGGGGCGTATCCGCGAGCGCGCCGCAGCACCATCTCGCGGCCGCCGAGCACGCGGACGATCGAATCGTCCACGTGGCGGACGATCGGCCGGTCATGGACGAGGAAGAGATCCGCGACGCCGCCGAGCCTCGTCAGCGCCTCGCGCTCGTCGGTGCAGATCGGCTCGTCGGTCAGGTTACCGCTCGTCGCGATGACGGGACGGCCCAGATCGCGCATCAGCAGGTGATGCAGCGGCGTACACGGGAGCATGACGCCGAGCTGCGGGTTGCCCGGCGCCACCGACGGGGCGATCGTCGTCGGTCCGCGGCGCCGCGCGAGCAGCACGATCGGCGCCTCCGGCGAGCAGAGCAGGCGCGCCTCGAGCGGAGAGACGACACACTCGGTCTCGACGCCGTCCAGGCCTGGAAACAACAGGGCGAACGGCTTCTCCTCCCGGTGCTTCCGCGCGCGCAGCCTCCGTACGGCCTCGTCATCGGCCGCGCCGGCCATCAGGTGAAACCCGCCCAGGCCCTTCACGGCGACGATGGCGCCGCTGGCGATTGCGTCGACCGCACGCCGAAGGGCCTCGTCACGCTCCGCGAGCACGTGGCCGGTCCCGTCCCACAGCGCGAGCGAGGGACCGCACGCCCGACAGGCATCCGGCTGGGCGTGGAAGCGCCGATCGCGTGGATCGCCGTACTCGCGCGCGCACGCCGGGCACATGGCGAACGCCTTCATCGAGGTCCGCGCCCGGTCGTACGGCAGGCGTTCGACGATCGTGAACCGCGGTCCGCAGTTCGTGCAGTTGATGAAGGGATAGCGGAACCGGCGGTCGCCGGGGTCGAGCAGCTCGCGCAGGCAGTCGGAACAGGTGGCGATGTCGGGGAGGACGAACGCCGACGGCTGCGCGGCCGTCTCGCTCTCGCGAATCTCGAAGCCCGCGTAGCCCGCCGGGTCGAGCAGTGAGCACTCGCGGCTCACCACGACCGCCCGCGGCGGACGCTCCTCGTCGAGCAGGACGAGAAAGCGATCGACGGTCGGGCGGGTGCCTTCGATCTCGACGAACACGCCGTGCCCCGTGTTCGATACCCACCCGCAAAGCCCGAGGTCGGCGGCCAGCCGGTAGACGAACGGACGGAATCCCACCCCCTGGACGGCGCCGTGCACGACGACGCGGGCGCGAACCTCGCCCGGGGTGGGGCCGGCTGCGCGGGTGGGGCGGGTGGGGCCGGCCGGGGTCTTCATTTCCGGCGGCCGCGTGTCGAAGCCAGCTCGTCGAGGCGCGCCAGCCAGTCGTCCATGCCGGCGCCCGTCTTCGCGGAGACTTCGAGGATCTCGAGGCCGGGGCGCACCTCGTGGATGTTGTGGCGCGCCGCGGCGCGATCGAACTCGACGGCGGCGGCGAGGTCCGTCTTCGTCACGATCGCCAGGTCGGCCGTGTTGAAGATCGTCGGGTACTTGAGCGGCTTGTCCTCGCCTTCGGTGACCGAGAGGAGCACCACGCGGACGTGCTCGCCGAGGTCGTAGCTCGACGGGCAGACGAGATTGCCGACGTTCTCGAGGAAGAGCCGATCCAGCGTTTCGAGGTCCCAGCCTTCCTCTTCGAGCGCCCGCTCGATCATCTCGGCCTCGAGATGGCAGACGGTGCCGGTCGTGATCTGGCGCACGCGCGCGCCGGTCCCGGCGAGACGCCTGGCGTCGTTGTCCGTCGCGAGATCGCCCACGAGGACGCCCGCGCGCCGCCGGTCGGCGAGCCGCTCCAGCGTCTTCTGCAGGAACGTCGTCTTGCCGGCGCCCGGGCTCGACACCAGGCTCGCGACGAAGACGCCGGCCGCATCGAACCGCGCGCGCAGCGCACGGGCGAGCAGGTCGTTCTTCTTGAGGATGCCCTCGCGGACCTCAACGATGCGCGGCACGGTCCTCCACCTCCAGCGCGGTCAGCTCGAGCTCCCGGCCGCCGGTCACGTCGGGCGTCGCCGCGCCGCAGACCGGGCAGTGCAGGTGCTGTGCGCTGATGATCTCACGGTCCTCGCCGCACTGCGGGCAGAACGCGGCGAGCGGCACGTCCTCGATCTCCAGCCGGGCGCCGGCGATTGCGGTCCCCTGGGCCGCCAGGTCGAAGCAGAAGAGCAGGGCGTCCTTGACGACGCCCGAGAGCGGGCCGAGGCGCACGTAGACGGCGTCGACGCGGACGTCGCCGAGGCCGCGCGCCCGGTCGCTGGCCGCCTCGACGAGCGCCAGCGCGACCGACAGCTCATGCACGGCCGGTGCTCCGGGACCGGGTCATGGGTGCGCTCCGAGCGATAGGACGTACGCCGTGAGATCCCAGGCGTCCGTCTGGCTCAGGGCCCTCCACGCCGGCATCGGCGTCCCGGCGAGACCCTCGCGGATCGCGAAGAAGACGCGTCGGGGCGACGTGGACGCGCGCCACGCCGCGTCGGTGAAGTCGCGCGGCGGCTGGCTGAGGCCCTCGCGGCGGACGCCGTGCCCGTCGCCGCGCGCGCCGTGGCAGAGCGCGCAGTGCGCGAGGAACAGCACGCGGCCCCGCGCCCGGGCTGCCGGCGAGTCCAGCGTGGCGGACGGCACCGCGATCCGGCGGTACGCCGCCGGAAGGTCGCGGTCAGGACCGCCGCAGGCCGGGCAGGAGAGGATCATCAGCAGTGCGCTCAGCGCGAGCGGTTTCATCGGTCCTGGGGCGGAAGGGGAATCCCAGCGCTCCCGCCTCCTCGACGATTCGGTCGACCAGTCCGGGCAGGCCGGGGGCGACCTGCGGCGAGAGGCCGACGGCCAGCTCCATCGACGCGGGCACGAGCCCGACGAGGATCACGCGGCGCGGGTACCGGTCCAGCCAGCGGGCCCCGTCCAGCAGATCCGCGACGCCCACCTGGTGCGGCGACAACCGGGTCGCCACGGCCGGCGGCACCTCGTCTCCCTCCAGGCGGACGAACGTGCCGGGCGGCTCGCCCGTGCGGATCGCGTCGACGAGGATGGCCACGCCGGCATTCTCGAGATAGGGGAGCAGCGCGAGTCCGAGCGTGCCGCCGTCGAGGACGCGCGTCCCTTCTGGAGCATCGTAGCGCGCATTCAGTTCCGCGACGGCCGCGGCGCCGACGCCATCGTCCTCCAGCAGGAGGTTGCCGAGGCCCAGCACGAGGAGCCTGGCCGGTTCATTCATCGACGTCCCCGTGATGCAGCCACCGGTAGGGGCCGAGGCGGAGCGCGCTCCTGGGCACCCATTTGTAGCCGCTGAAGATCGAGTCGAGCGTGCCCATCTTCTCGACGATCGCCACCAGCCACGCGCTGTAGACGTGATGCACCACGAAGCCCAGGAGGAGCCACATCGTCACGTGGTGAATCCAGCGCGCGGTCTGGAAGCCGCCGAAGACCGGCGCGAGCACCGTGAACCACCGGAGCGGCGACGTCACGCCGGCGTGGGACGCGTACATCGTCAGTCCCGTGAAGATGGCGATCAGGTACAGCACGTACACGAGCGCGTACGTGACGCCTGCCAGCGGGTTGTGGCCGACGTAGCTCGGCGGCGTATCCTGGGCGAACAGGTAGAACGAGAGGGTGCCCGGGACGCCGCGGCGCCGCGTGGCGTGCACCGGGACGAACTTGTCCCAGCGCGCGTACTTGTTGCCCGTGAACATCCAGATGACCCGCATGACGACCGCCGTGACGAACACCGCGGCGGCGTAGAAGTGGATCACCTTGGCCCAGCCCATCACGAAGGAGAACCGGGCCTCGCCCGGGACCGTGATGAACGGATGGCCGATGTAGATCCCGGTCGCGGCGAGCACGACGATCGAGAGCGCGATGAGCCAGTGCGCGATGCGCACGGGCCGCTGCCACACGTAGACGCGGACGATCTCGCCGTCGGATTCGGGCGTCATACGACCTTCACCCGCGCCAGCTCGCGGCGGCTGGCGTCCACCACGTGCACGCCGCAGGCCATGCACGGGTCGAAGGAGTGCACGGTGCGCAGGATCTCGACCGGCCGCTGGGGATCGGCCACCGGCGTGCCGACGAGCGCCTCCTCGTACGGACCGCGGCGCCCGCCCGCGTCGCGGGGCCCCGCGTTCCACGTGCTCGGCACGACGCACTGGTAGTTCGCGATCGTCCCGTGCTCGATGTGCACCCAGTGGCTGAGCGCGCCACGGGGCGCCTCGTGCAGCCCGGCGCCGGTCGCGCTGGCGGGCCAGGTCGACGGATCCCACTTGGAGCTGTCGTGGATGCGGAGCTCCCCGGAGCCCATGTTCGCCGCGAGCCCCTCGACCCAGTCGTCCATCTTCTCGGCCAGGACCTGCGTCTCGATGCCCCGGGCCGCGACGCGGCCGAGCGTCGAGAAGAGGGCGTCGGCGCCCACGCCGAGCTTCGTCAGGACGCCGTCGACCAGCGTCTTCACGCGGGCGTGTCCGGAGACGTACGCGACCAGCATCCGCGCCAGCGGGCCGACCTCCATCGGTTCGTCCCCATAGCGCGGCGCCTTGAGCCACGAGTACTTCTTGTCGGTGTCGAGCCGCTGGTAGGGCGGCGTCGGCCCCGTGTAGTTGGGCGTGGTCTCGCCGTCGAACGGGTGGAGCGACACGCCGTCGCCGCCCTGGTAGCCGTACCACGAGTGCGTGATGTACTCGGCGACCCGGGTCTGGTCGAAGGGCTCGATCTTCGAGATGTCGCGGCCGCGGATGATTCCCTGCGGCAGGAAGAGCGCCGGCGTCGGCGCGTCGTTCTCCGGGTACTCGCCGAACGCCATGTAGTTCCCGACGCCGCGACCGTACCCTGCCCAGTCCTTGTAGAAGGACGCGACCGCGAGCAGGTCGGGCAGATAGACGCGCGTGACGAAGTCGCGCGCCCTGGCCGTCAGCTCCCTGAGGGCCGCGATCGTTCCCGCGTTGAGCGCCGCCTGGCTGTCGGGATCGACCGGCGTCGCCATGCCGCCGACGAGGAAGCTCTGGAGGTGCGGGTTCTTGCCGCCGAGGATCGCGTGGAGCTTGATGAACTCGCGCTGCCAGTCGAGCGCCTCGAGATAGTGCGCGACCGCCATCAGGTTCGCCTCCGGCGGCAGCCGGTACGCGGGGTGGCCCCAGTAGGCGTTCGCGAACGGCCCGAGCTGTCCGCGATCGACGAACGCCTTGATCCGGTCGCGTACGCCGGCGAAGTACTTCGCGCCCGAGAGCGGCCAGTCCGAGATCGACTCGGCGAGCGACGAGGTTTTCGCCGGGTCGGCGGACAGTGCCGAGACGATGTCGACCCAGTCGAGCGCGTGCAGGTGGTAGAAGTGGATGACGTGGTCCTGGATGCACTGCGCACCGATGATCAGGTTCCGCAGGAGCCGCGCGTTGGGCGGCGGCACGGCGCCGATGGCGTGCTCGACGGCGCGGATGGACGCGATGGCGTGTACCGTCGTGCACACGCCGCAGATCCGCTGGGTGAACGCCCACGCGTCGCGAGGATCGCGCCCTTTCAGGATCAGCTCGATCCCGCGGAACATCGTCGACGACGACCAGGCGTCGCGGACGACACCGCCGTCGACCTCGGCCTCGATCCGGAGGTGCCCTTCGATGCGGGTCACCGGGTCCACGACGACGCGGCTCATGACGGCTCTCCCTTCGACGGCTTGGGCGGAATCGGTTCGGCCTTGTCGCCGACGCGCTTCATGATCTGGATCAGGCCGTGGCCCGCGAACGCGGCGCCGACCGCCGCGACGGCACCGATGCCGATGGTGTCGATGTTGGACGCGGCGCCGAAGCCCGGGATGCCCGAGAGGTGCTGGTAGAAGGGCGTCATCTTGTCCCAGAAATCCGGCTCCGCGCAGCCGATGCACGGATGCCCGCACCCGATCGGCCAGTTGGTCCCGCCGTTCCAGAGGATGTTGGGGCAGTTCTGGAAGGTGACCGGCCCCTTGCAGCCCATCTTGTAGAGGCAGTAGCCGTCGCGGTGCCCCTGGTCGCCCCACGCCTCGACGTATTGGCCGGCGTCGTAGTGCGCGCGGCGCTCGCAGGCATCGTGAATCGAGGTGCCGTACGCGAAGAGCGGCCGGCGGAGGTGATCGAGCGCCGGCCACCTCTTGAACGTCAGGTAGTGGACGAGCAGCGCCGTCAGGTTCTCGACGTTGGCCGGGCAGGCCGACAGGTTGATCAGGTTCTTCACGCCCGGGACGGCGTCGGCCACGCCGAGCGCGCCGGTCGGGTTCGGCGACGCCGCGGGGATGCCGCCGAACGACGCGCAGGTGCCGATCGCGATCGTCGCCGCGGCGCCGCCGCACACCTCGCGCGCGATGTCGAGCCCCGCCTTCCCGCCGATCGTGCAGTACGCGCCGTTCGCGCCGGTCGGGATCGAGCCCTCGACGACGGCGATGTAGCCGCCCTTGCGCTGGTCGACGACGTTCGCCAGGTTCTGCTCGGCCTGGACGCCGGCCGCCGCCATGATCGTCTCGTGATAGTCGATCGACAGCAGGTCCAGGACCACCTCGGCGGCGGTCGGACGGCTGGCGCGCAGGAAGGACTCGGTGTTGCCCGCGCAGTCCTGGAACTCGAGCCAGACGAGCACGGGTTTGTCGGTGGAGGTGATGGCGCGCGCGATCTGCGCCGCCACGGAATCGGGCAGGGCCAGCGCCGCCGCCATGGTGGCGCAGAAGCTCAGGAACTCACGTCGTGACACGCCGCGCCGTTCGAGCTCGGCGGCCAGCCATCCGTGTTCGCTCATCAGCTCCTCCGTCGATCGACCGGGTCCGTCGATCGCGCGAGGGAAGCGCGCGGCGGCCGCGCCCCTCCGCCTTTCCGGCACCGGTGGCGCGCGGACGCAACTCCCGTGCCCGTACCGCTCGCGGCGCGGGTCAGGTTGGAGTCATGCGCCCTGCCGGAAAATCGGCGCGCGGTGGAGATCTGGAGATATCGTGATTGGGGTGATGGGGTGATGGGAACCTGGAGGCTCGCGGGGGCGCCCGAACCATGAGACCCGCTTACTACGACGAGTCTCCTCCGCCGGCGCTCCTCGAGGGCGTCGCGCAGTTCAATCGCGGCGAGTACTTCGAGCAGCACGAAACCCTGGAGCTGCTCTGGCGTGCCGAGCGGCGCGACGTCCGCTACCTGTATCAGGGGATCCTGCAGATCGGCGTGGCTTTCCATCACCTCCGACGGGGGAATCACCACGGGACGGTCTACATGCTGATGCGGGGCGCGCGGTACCTCGCGCCGTTCGCGCCGGCCTGTCAGCGGATCGACGTGGCGGCGCTCCTCGCCGCGGCGGCGGTGGCCCTCCGGGAGGTCGAGCGTCTGGGCCCGCGGCGCCTCGACGAGTTCGACTGGGACCTGGCGCCGAAGGTGGTGCTGGTGCCGGATCTCGAGCGCTGAAGGCTTCGAGAACCATTTCGACGGCGATTTCGTCGATAATCGTCGGTGGCGGCCAGACCGGGCCGCCGTCGGGACTTCTCGCGGTTCAGATAGGCGGTATCGATGGCGGCTTCATCCGGACGCACGCTGGTCAGCACCTGGGATCGCCTGGTGGACAGCTCGTGGAACTACCGGATCGCGATGGTCGCCGACCTGCTCGCGCCGCTCGGTTGGCTGGCGTTCGCGGTCAGACGCTTCCAGGGCGCGCCGGTCGCGGGCCTGGCGTGGGCGGTCGGCGGGTTCTTCTGCTTCGGTTTTTTGGAGTACGCCGTGCACCGGTGGGTGCTCCACGGGCCGTTTCCCGTCTTCCGCCGCAGCCATGCGCGCCACCATGCCCACCCGCTGGCGCTGTACAGCGCCCCGCTCCTGGTGATGATGACGGTCTCGCTGGCCATCTTCGGCGCGCTCGACCTCGCGCTGCCGACCACGGCAGCCGCCCTGCTGGTCTTTGGCCTCTACGCCGGTTATGACTACTTTGCGGTGCTGCACCACCTGCAGCATCACTCGGTCGACGAGCTCGGACAGATGCCGTACTTCCACGATCTCGAGCGCTTCCACGACCGCCATCACCACCGGCCGTCCGTCAACTTCGGCATCACCACGACCTTCTGGGACCGCGTGTTCCGCACCTTCGAGCGCCGCGCCTGAGGTGGCCGCACGGGGGAGCCGGAGGGGCGCGCACGCCCGTCCGGCGGTCCGATCCAGGAAAGTGGGCGGATTCGCCTCATCCGCAGGCCATTTCGTAAAAAGTTGTCACGACGCCTTGTGTACAGGGGCGCTCGAGGCGATACTTACGGCGAGCCCAGCTCGTGTATACAGTTGGAGCAGCAAGGGATACGGGGACGGTTAGTTTGAGCACCAATGTTTTGACCTGCAAGGAGGGTGTCATGAAAGGTTCGAAGGGGCCACACTGGCGGGGAGTGTGGCGGGCCGGCCTCGTCTCGGCGGCCGCACTGTGCATGGCTGCGCCAGCTCTGGCAGCGGGCGCGCCGACAGACGTGACGTTCACGAAGGACGTCGCGCCAATCCTGCAGGCGAAGTGTCAGGATTGCCACCAGCCAGGATCCATCGCGCCGATGTCGCTCATCACGTACGAAGAAGCCCGTCCATGGGTTCGCGACATCCGCGAGAAGGTGGCCCAGCGCGAGATGCCACCCTGGCACATCGACAAGTCCGTCGGCATCCAGAAGTTCAAGAACGACTTCTCGCTGAGCGACGAGCAGATCGCGACGATCGTGAAGTGGGTGGACGAAGGCGCCCCGAAGGGCGACCCCGCCGACATGCCGCCGCCCAAGAAACTGGCGGACCCGAACGAGTGGCGCGGTGTGGTCGACGGTCTCGGCCAGCCCGACCTCGTCATCACGTCGCCGTCGTGGACCGAGCCGCCGGTGCACCAGGACCTCTGGTGGCGTCCGGAGCAGGCCATTCCCATCACCGAGCCGCGCTGGGTGCGGGCCGTTGAGATCCGGCCCTCGACGGTTCCGGGCCGCCGGATCATGCACCACATCATCGCCTATCGCGTGCTGAACGCGGACGAGGCCGATGCCGTGAACACCGGCACGGGCCAGGGCGCGCGCTTCGCGCTGGCCGACAACATCGTCAACGCCCGGCCGCAGCTCATGGAGTGGGCCATCGGGAAGGGCTACGACATGTACCGCGCGGGCACCGGCAAGCGGATCGAGCCGGGCGAGAAGATCTCGTGGGAGATGCACATCCACGCCGTCGGTGAGCAGATCACGTCTGGCGCCCAGATGGCCATCTGGTTCTACCCGAAGGGTCAGGAGCCGACCAAGCAGAGCTACCTCGTCGGCTTCCAGGCCGTCGGCGACCGGACCCCGGGCAGCTCGGGTCTCGACATCCGGCCGAACAGCATCTCGATGTCGGAAGGCTTCACGACGCTGAACAAGCCGGCCATCCTCGAGAACTTCCAGCCGCACATGCACCTGCGCGGGAAGGCGATGGAAATCGAAGCCATCCTGCCGAACGGCAACCACCAGGTGATCAGCTTCGTGCGGAACTTCAACTTCAACTGGATGACGAACTACGTCTACGCCGACGATGCGGCGCCGGCGTTCCCGAAGGGGACGATCATCCACGTGACCGCCTGGTACGACAACACGGCGGGCAACCGGAACAACCCCGATCCGAACCAGTGGGTCGGCTACGGCGATCGCACGGTGGACGAGATGGGCCACGCCTGGGTGAACGTGACCTACCTCTCCGACCAGGAGTACGCTGACTGGCTCAAGCAGCACTCCAAGACGCCGGACCGGAGTCAGCAGCAGCAGTAACGGCGGCTGTCTGATCGCTGTAGATCAACGACGCGAGGCACCCGCCGAAGGGGGCGGGTGCCTCGCCCTTTCTCACAGGGGCGGGAAGGTATCGCGATGAAGTCGGTGATGTGGGTACTCGGTGCAGTAGCGGTTTCGGCGGTGGCCGTCGCAGTCGCGGGAGCCCAGCAGATCGTGCTCCCCGGCCAGCCGCATGCGGAGTTCGGCGACAGTGTCACGCCCGCCTTCGAGGGTTGGTACGATCTTCCCGACGGCTCTCACAACTTCCTGTTCGGGTACTACAACCGCAACAGCAAACAGGTCATCGACATTCCGGTCGGACCGAACAACAACGTGCAGCCCGGAGGGCCCGACCTCGGGCAGCCGACGCATTTCCTGACCGGTCGCAACTGGGGGCTGTTCGCCATCAACGTCCCCAAGACCTACACGCTGCAGGACAAGCCGTTCGTCTGGTCGATCAATGCCAACGGTCAGCAGGTCCAGATCCCCACGGACTTCAAGCCTGAGTACAACATCGACGTCTTCAGCGACGCGGAGCACAACACACCGCCGGTGATCAAGTTCGATGAGCGCGGGCAGACGGTTCAGGGACCGGTGAACACGTCGTTCGAGCGGACCGCGACGGTCGGCAAGCCGCTGGACCTTCCGATCTTGGCGAACGACGACAACATCTACACGAGCGGCAGCAACGCGCCGCGCAGCCGCATGGGCGATCCCGTGCGGTTCACGTGGACCCTGTACCGAGGGCCCGCGGACGTCACCTTCGCCAAGGCGGAGCCGAAGTTCGAGGTGACCTCCGGCGGCGCTGAACTCGGCAAGCCCGTGTCCGGCAAGGGCGATACCACGGTCACCTTCTCCGAGGCCGGCGACTACTGGCTCCAGATCGTGGCGAACGACTACTCCGGGCCGGGTGGATCCGGATCCGGGGCGGCCGGGTGCTGCTGGACCAACGCGCTCCTCAAGGTCAAAGTCACGCAGTAAGCATGTTTCGACCGCCCCGGCCGCCCACGTGGCGCGGCCGGGGCCGTTCGCCGTTCGTCCCCGCCTCCTCCCACCCGTCTCGACGGCTTTCCCAGACACTCCACCTCGCATCGACATACGGTCCGCCGGGAATACCGCGAGCACGTCCGGGGTTCTGAGAGCCCAGAGCCCAGAGCCCAGAGCCCAGAGCCCAGAGCCCAGAGCCCAGAGCCCAGAGCCCAGAGCCCAGAGCCCGAAGGAGCCGTGATGCAGCCGTTTGCCCGTCTGTCGCTGGCCGCCCTCGTCGCGGTCGCCCTGCCTGCCGTGGTGAGTGCCCACTTCGTCCTCGTGCAGCCGGCCCCGACGCTGCAGCAGGACCGTCTCGGCAATCCCCAGAAGCTCGGACCGTGCGGCGGGACGTCCGCGGACGCGGGCACGCCGTCCGGCGCCGTCACGCCGGTCCAGGGCGGCACCACGCTGCACATCGAAGTGCAGGAGACCGTCTTTCACCCGGGGCACTACCGCGTGGCGCTCGCCGTCAACGCCCTCAGCGAACTGCCGGCCGAGCCGGACGTCACCACGGAGGCCACGGCGAACGGCCCACGGTCGGTGTCGGCCGTGATCGACCAGGATCCGAAGCCGCCGGTGCTCGCCGATGGCGTGTTCGTCCACACCGACCGCGCCGCGATTGCCGCGCCGTTCGAGGCCGACGTGTCCGTGCCGAACATCACCTGCCCGAGGTGCACGCTGCAGGTCATCGAGTTCATGGCGCAGCACGGCTACAACGCCGACGGCGGCTACTTCTACCACCACTGCGCCGCGCTCGCGATCACGGCGGATCCGTCCAAGCCGATCGACACGCGCTGGCCCTCCGCGCGGTAGCGGCCGCACGTCGGTTCTTCCCTCCGGGGCCGTCGCCGCGGCCGCAGGGCGGCATCCGGCGACCTCGGCCATTCGACCCGAATCGGGCGGGCTCCTCGTCGTTTGTCGACGTTTGTAAAAATCACGACAGACCCTTGCAGTCGCGGCGCCGCGGCGCGATACTGCACGCCTCATGCGTACCATTGGAGCACCAATGATTGGAGCACAAATGGCTCAGTCTGTCTGGTGTGAGCGCGCGACGTGGCGATGGTGCGCGATGGCGAATGACCGGCAAGGAGGGTGACATGGAAGGTTCGAAGCGACCACGCTGGCGGGCCGTGCGGCGTGCCGGCCTCGTGTCGGCAGCTGCGCTGTGCATGGCCGCGCCAGCCCTGGCGGCGGGTGCGCCGCCGACCGTGACGTTCACCAAGGACGTCGCGCCGATCCTGCAGGCGAAGTGTCAGGACTGCCATCAGCCCGGCTCGATCGCGCCGATGTCGCTCATGACCTACGAGGAGACGCGCCCGTGGGTGCGTGACATCCGCGAGCGGGTCGCCAACCGCGAGATGCCGCCGTGGCACATCGACAAGTCGGTGGGCATCCAGAAGTTCAAGAACGACTTCTCGCTGAGCGACGAGCAGGTCGCGACGATCGTCAAGTGGGTGGACGAGGGCGCGCCGAAGGGTGACCCGGCCGACATGCCGCCGCCCAAGAAGATGCCGGATCCGAACCAGTGGAAGGGCGTGCTCGACGGGCTCGGCCAGCCGGATCTCGTGATCACGTCGCCGATGTGGACGGAGCCGCCGGTGCACCAGGACGTCTGGTGGCGTCCGGAGCAGCCGATTCCGATCACCGAGCCGCGCTGGGTGCGGGCCGTCGAGATTCGACCCTCGACGATTCCGGGCCGCCGGATCATGCACCACATCATCGCCCACCGCATCCTGAACGCGGACGAGGCCGACCAGGTCAACACCGGCACGGGGTCGCGCAACATCGCGCTGGTGGACACCCTGGTCAACTCGCGCCCGCAGTTGATGGAGTGGGCCATCGGCAAGAGCTACGACCTGTATCGCGCGGGCACCGGCAAGCGGATCGAGCCGGGCGAGAAGATCTCGTGGGAGATGCACATCCACGCCGTCGGCGAGCAGATTACCTCCGGCGCGCAGATCGCGATCTGGTTCTATCCGAAGGGCCAGGAGCCGACGAAGGAGACCTATCTCGTCGGATTCTCGGCGGTCGGCGACCACACCCAGGGCAGCTCGGGTCTCGACATCCGGCCGAACAGCATCTCGATGTCGGAAGGCTTCACCACGCTGCGGAAGAACGCGATCCTCGAGAACTTCCAGCCGCACATGCACCTGCGCGGGAAGGCGATGGAAATCGAAGCCATCCTGCCGAACGGCAACCACCAGGTGATCAGCTTCGTGCGGAACTTCAACTTCAACTGGATGACGAACTACGTCTACGCCGACGATGCGGCGCCGGCGTTCCCGAAGGGGACGATCATCCACGTGATTGCCTGGTACGACAACACGGCAGGCAACCGGAACAACCCCGATCCGAACCAGTGGGTCGGCTACGGCAACCGGACGGTGGACGAGATGGGCCACGCCTGGGTGAACGTGACCTACCTGAGCGATCAGGAGTACGCCGCCTGGTTGAAGAAGCACTCGAAGACTCCCAACCGGAGCCAGCAGCAGTAAGCCGTTCGGCACACCTTGCGAGGCGCCCGCCCACCGTGGCGGGTGCCTCGCCTCTGTCGCGGCCGACGCGTACTTGCGGTCGCCGCCCTCCGTTCGTAGACACACCGAGACAACTCGCCCGATCGGAACTCAGCCGCAGGTATTTTGTAAAAGTTGTCACGACGACTTGCGGCCGACGCCGCGCGGCGAGATACTGACTCGTGCATACGATTGGAGCACAAACGGTTGGAGCACAAAGCGATATGTGCTACATTGTTTGAGCTCAAACTATGTTGGGGAACCCGGCAAGGAGGGTGACATGGAAGGTTCGAAGGGGACGGGCTGGAGGGGCATGTGGCAGGCCGGCTTCGTGTCGGCAGCCGCGCTGTGCATGGCCGCGCCAGCCCTGGCGGCGGGCGCGCCGCCGACCGTGACGTTCACCAAGGACGTCGCGCCGATTCTGCAGGCGAAGTGTCAGGACTGCCACCAGCCTGGATCCATCGCACCGATGTCGCTCATGACGTACGAGGAGACCCGTCCGTGGGTCCGGGACATCCGTGAGCGGGTGTCGGAGCGCGAGATGCCGCCCTGGCACATCGACAAGTCGGTGGGCATCCAGAAGTTCAAGAACGACTTCTCGCTGAGCGACGCGCAGATCGCGACGATCGTGAAGTGGGTGGACGAGGGCGCCCCGAAGGGCGACCCGGCCGACATGCCGCCGCCCAAGAAGATGCCGGATCCGAACCAGTGGAAGGGCGTGATCGACGGCCTGGGCCAGCCCGACCTGGTCCTCACGTCGCCGTCGTGGACCGAGCCGCCGGTGCACCAGGACGTCTGGTGGCGGCCGGAGCAGCCGATTCCCATCACCGAGCCGCGCTGGGTGCGGGCGGTCGAGATCCGGCCCGCGACGACTCCCGGCCGGCGGATCTTCCATCACATCATCGCCTACCGCGAGCTGAACGCGGACGAGGCCGACCAGGTGAACACGGGCACGGGCGGCGGGGGCCGGAACCTCGCACTGGTCGATGCCCTGGTCAACCGGCGCCCGCAGCTGATGGAGTGGGCGATCGGCAAGACCTACGACCTGTACCGCGCGGGCACCGGCAAGCGGATCGAACCGGGCGAGAAGATCTCGTGGGAGATGCACATCCACGCCGTCGGCGAGCAGATCACGTCTGCCGCGCAGATTGCGATCTGGTTCTATCCGAAGGGCCAGGAGCCGAGCAAGGAGACCTATCTCGTCGGGTTCCAGGCGGTCGGCGACCGGACCCCGGGCAGCTCGGGTCTCGACATCCGGCCGAACAGCATCTCGATGTCCGAGGGCTTCACCACGCTCACGAAGAACGCGATTCTCGAGAACTTCCAGCCGCACATGCACCTGCGGGGGAAGGCGATGGAGCTCGAGGCCATCCTGCCGAACGGCCAGCACCAGGTCGTGAGCTTCGTGCGGAACTTCAACTTCAACTGGATGACGAACTACGTCTACGCCGACGATGCGGCGCCGGCGTTCCCGAAGGGGACGATCATCCACGTGACCGCCTGGTACGACAACACGGCGGGGAACCGGAACAACCCCGATCCGAACCAGTGGGTCGGCTACGGCAACCGGACGGTGGACGAGATGGGCCACGCGTGGGTGAACGTGACGTATCTCACCGACCAGGAGTACGCCGCCTGGCTGAAGAAACACTCGAAGACTCCCAACCGGAGTCAGCAACAGTAGTCCAACGACGCGCGGGGCGCCGTCCTGCAGGGCGGCGCCCCGCCCTTTTTCGCGCGAGCGGGAAGGCATCGCATGAAGTCGGTGACGTGGGTACTCAGCGCAGCAGCAGTTTCGGCGATGATGGTGGCGGCGGTGGCGGTGGTGGGCGCGCAGCAGTCGATCGTGTTGCCCGGTCAGCCGCATGCCGAGTTCGGTGACAGCATCACGCCCGCCTACGAGGGATGGTTCAACGCCCCCGATGGTTCGCAGAACTTCCTGTTCGGGTACTACAACCGCAACAGCAAACAGATCATCGACATTCCTGTCGGCCCGAACAACAACGTCCAGCCCGGCGGGCCCGACCTCGGCCAGCCGACACACTTCCTGACCGGCCGCCAGTGGGGCCTCTTCGTCATCCCCGCGCCGAAGGGCTACACGCTGCAGGACAAGCCGTTCGTCTGGTCGATCACGGCCAACGGGAAGCAGATCCAGATCCCGACGGACTTCAAGCCGGAGTTCAACGTCGACGTGCTCAACGACGCGGAACATAACACGCCGCCGGTGGTCAAGTTCGACATGAAGGGCCAGACGGTCCAGGGACCGATCAACACCTCGTTCGATGAGACGGCGACGGTCGGCAAGCCGATGGATCTTCCGATCTCGGCGACCGACGACAACATCTACACGAGCGGCAGCAATGCCCCGCGCTCGCGGCTCGGCGATCCCGTCCGGTTCAGATGGATTCTGTACCGCGGCCCCGCCGACCCGACCTTTGCGAAGTCGACGCCGAAGTTCATGCTCACGAGCGGCGGCGACACCATCGGCAAGCCAGTGTCCGGCAAGAGCGACACGACCGTCACCTTCCCGCAGGCAGGCGAGTACTGGCTGCAGCTGACCGCGAACGACTACTCGGGGCCCGGCGGCACCGGATCCGGGGCCGCGGGCTGCTGCTGGACCAACACGCTCGTGAAGGTCAAGGTCGCTCCGTAGCGCACCCCTCCAGGCCACCCGGTCGCGTCCCGCGCGGCCGGGCGGTTGTCTTCCGATCGCCGGTCGAATAGCATCGCGGGATCCGTGCTGTTCGACCAGCCCGCCTTCCTCTTCGTCTTCCTGCCGATCGTCCTGGCGGCCTTCTATCTCGCGCTGCTGGTGGAGCGATTGCCCAGGCGGTGGTTCGGCTGGGCGTCGGAGGCGAGCACCTGGGTGCTGGTCGGCGCCGGCGCGTACTTCGTCTGGGCGGGCGGTCAGGCGTTCCTCGCGCTCCCGGGGTCGGCGCCGGCGTTCGCGCCGGCCGGGGCCCTCGTGCTCTTCTGCCTCGTCGTCTCGTCGCTCGTCGATTCCTCACGCGGCGAGGCCACCTTCGACCGCTCGATCGACGTCACGCTGTACGTCCTGCAGTTCCCGTTGCTGGTCGCCGGGCCGATCATCCGCTTCAAGGACTTCGCGTCGCAGCGCGCCCGGCGCGCCGTCGGCATGGGGCCCTTCACCTACGGCGTCCGGCGCGTCGTCACCGGACTGGTGAAGGCGGTCCTGGTGGGCGGGACGCTGGCGGCGCCGGCCAACGCGATCTTCGCGCAGCCGTCGTGGCAGCTCACGACCGATGCCGCGTGGCTCGGCGCCGCGTGCTACGGACTGCAGATCTACTTCCAGTTCTCGGGCTACTCGGACGTGGCCATCGGGCTCGGGCGGATGCTGGGCTTCCGCTATCCGGAGAACTTCCGCCGCCCCTATACCGCGGCGTCGATGCGGGACTTCTGGCGCCACTGGAACGTCACGCTCGTCCAGTGGCTGCGCGACTATCTCTATCTGCCGATCGCCGGACGCGACAACCCGACGCCGCGCCTCTATCTCAACATGGTCGTCGGGTTCTGTCTCATGGGCCTCTGGCACGGCGGCCGGTGGACCGTCGTGGCCTGGGCGGTCTACTCGAGCCTGTGGCTGGCGCTCGAGGCGATCGGCCTCGGCGATCGGATCGACCGCCTGCCGGTCGCCCTGCGGCACCTCTACGTGCTGTTCGTCGTCGGCGTGGGCTGGGTGATTCTGCGGCCCGGCGTCGAGGCAGGCACGCTGCGCTACCTCGCGATCATGGCGGGGGCCCAGGGCCGCGATTTTACGGCGCTCGGCTACATGACCCTGTGGCGCTGGGCGGCGCTCGCCACGGCGGTCCTGTTCGCCGGGCCGCTCGTGCCCTGGATCAGCCGCTGGAGGGTGAGCGTGGATGCCGCGACGACGTCGCTCCTGATGATGATGACGGCGATGGGGGTCCTGGCCTGGAAGAGCGGGACCGACTTCGTCGACTCGATTCGCCATCACGACCGGGCCTAGCACCGCCCCGGGGGCCGGGTGCTACCATCGGGTCGTCAGGGTCTGGAGGACGCGGAGGCGATGGCTCGAATCAGGCTGGCCCGCGAGGCGGACGCGGGCGCGATCGCGGCGATCTACGCGCCGTTCGTCGAGGACACGGCGACCTCGTTCGAGACGCTCCCGCCGGCCCGCGAGGAGATGGTGCGACGGATCGCGGCGACCACGGCCGGCTACCCGTGGCTCGTGTGCGAGATTGGCGACGGCATCGCCGGGTACGCCTACGCCACGCAGCATCGGGGTCGGGCGGCCTATCGATGGTCGGTCGACACGTCGGTGTACATCGACCCCGCCCACCATCGCCGCGGCGTGGGCCGCGGCCTGTACGCGTCGCTCTTCGAGATCCTGCGGGCGCAAGGCTTCGTGAACGCCTACGCCGGAATCACGCTGCCCAATCCAGGCAGCGTCGCCTTGCACGAGGCGGTCGGCTTCACGAAGGTCGGCGTCTACGAACGGGTGGGCTACAAGCGCGGCACGTGGCACGACGTCGGCTGGTGGCATCTCGCCCTCGGCGTGCACGGCGCCGCGCCCGGCGAGCCGGTCCCGCTGGCCGGCGTCGTGGACGGTCCGGACTGGGAGGTCCTGGTCGCCAGCGGCGCGGCGCTCGTCCGGGCGGAGATCGGTTGAGCCAGTCGAATCGTCTCCCTGTGCGCGACGTCGATCGGCCCGGCGGCGACGTTCACGTGGGTTGCCGACTGGCCGCCGGGGAGGCCTGACCGTGACCGGACATATCGTGGCGCTCGGCGGAGGCGGGTTCTCGATGGAGCCCGACAACCCGCTCCTCGACGACTTCATCCTGTCCCTCGCCCGCCGGCAGCCGGCGCGCGTGTGCTTCATTCCGACCGCAAGCGCCGATTCGGCCCAGTACATCGTCAAGTTCTACCGCGCGTTCGCCGGCCGCTCGGTACCGGCAGACTTGACGTTTTTCGAATCCGACGAGCCTGCCGCGCAGGCCGTCCACGACCGCCGGCCTCGCGGCGTTCGTCCGTGAACAGGACGTCTTCTACGTGGGCGGCGGCAATACGGCCAACCTGCTCGCGATGTGGCGCGTCCACGGCCTCGACGTGCTCCTGCGTCGGGCCTGGCGTTCCGGCGCGGTCCTGTGCGGCGTCAGCGCCGGCATGCTGTGCTGGTTCGAGGGAGGCGTGACGGACTCCTTCGGCGATCTGCAGTACTCTGCGGGACGGATTGGGGCTCCTGCGCGGGACGGCCTGCCCGCACTACGACGGGGAACCCGGCCGACGCCCCGCGTACCACGAGATCGTGGCCGCAGGGGCGCCGGCCGGCTATGCAGTCGACGACGGCGCGGCGCTGCACTTCGAAGGCTCGCGCTTCAGGGAAGCGGTCAGCTCGCGTCCGACAGCCGACGCCTATCGCGTCGCTCGCCGCCGGGGACAGGTCGCGGAGACGTCGCTGCAGGCCCGGTACCTCGGCGCCGGCCGGCGCCCGCGTCGCGTCTGAGCGGGTGATGTCGATCGCGGCCCGTCGCACGCGAATCGAGGGCGTCCTGTTCGACCTCGATCAGACGCTGACCGACCGGCTCGCGTCCATCCGCGAGTACGCCGGCCGGTTTCACTTGCGCTTCGGCGACCGGCTGGACGATGCCAGTCCGGCGGAAATCGCCCGGACGATCGACGCGTTCGACGCTCTGGGCTACGCGCCGCGCCAGGACGTCTTCGACGCCCTCAGGCAGCTGCCGGGCTGGCGCCCCGCCCCCGACCCGGCGGAGATCCGCGAGCACTACCTGGCGGTCTTCCCGTCCTGCACGGTCGGATGCCACGGACTGGTCGAGGTGCTCGACGCGCTCGCCGGGCGCGGCTATCGCATGGGTATCGTGACGAACGGCAGCGTCCGGTCGCAGCGGGCGAAGATCGAGACGCTCGGGGTCGGACCGTACTTCTCGACCGTGGTCATCAGCGAGGCCGTGGGCCTGTCGAAGCCGGACGCGCGGATCTTCCATCTGGCCGCGCGCAACGCCGGCGTCGAGCCCCAGGCCTGCGTCTTCGTCGGAGACCATCCACGCGGCGACGTGATCGGCGCCCGCGACGCCGGGCTCACCGCGGTCTGGCGGGAAGGCGTGCACCCGTGGCCGCTGGACGTGCCGCCTCCCGAACGGCAGGTCCGCGCGCTCGCGGAGCTGCTGGATCTCCCCGAGCTCGGCGACGGCCCCCCTCGAACCTGACGCGGCGGACACCGACGGGCAGGAGCGCCCTACAGTGTGTTCGAGATCGATGTCGCGCCGAGATCGGTGCAGCCGCGGACCGTCAGGTCCGCCAATGCGAAGCCGACCTGAAGGTCGGCCGCTACAGCGAAAACGAAGACCGCTCTAGACAGCCTCGATGTCCGGCTGCTCGGCACTGATGCGACTGCAGGCAGCCCAGTGATCCGGCTGGATCTCGACGAGCGCCGGCTCCGACTGCGCGCACGCCTCGATGGCGTACGGGCACCGCGTGTGGAAGCGGCAGCCTGACGGCGGATCGATCGGGGAGGGGACGTCTCCCTGCAGCACGATGCGACGGCGGCGCGCCTCGGCGTCGGGATCGGGCAGCGGCACGGCCGAGATGAGCGCCTTCGTATACGGCATGAGCGGCCGGTCGTAGATCTCCGTTGCCCCCGCCACCTCGACGATCTTCCCCAGATACATCACCGCGACCCGGTCCGACGTATGGCGGATCGCGCGCAGGTCGTGCGAGATGAAGAGGAAGGTCAGGGTGCGCTCGCGGCGGAGGCGCTCGATCAGGTTGAGGATTTGCGCCTGGATCGACACGTCGAGCGCCGAGATCGGCTCGTCGGCCACGATGAAGTCGGGCTCGGTGGCCAGGGCGCGCGCGATGCCGATGCGCTGCTGCTGCCCGCCGGAGAACTCGTGCGGATAGCGATTGATGAACCGCTCGCTCAGGCCGACGACGGCCATCAGCTCCCGGACGCGGTCTCGGCACGCCAGGCCAGCGGCCAGGCGGAAGGTCTCGATGGGCTCGGCGATGATCTCGCCGACGGTCATCCGCGGGTCGAGGGAGGCGTACGGGTCCTGGAAGATCATCTGCATGTGGCGGCGCTCGCGGCGCAGCCGCGCGGCCGGAAGCGCCGTGATCTCCGTGCCGCGGAACGTGACCCGGCCGCCGGTGGGCTCCACCAGCCGCAGGATCGCGCGGCCCAGCGTCGTCTTGCCGCAGCCGCTCTCCCCGACGAGGCCGAGCGTCTCGCCCGGGCGGATGTCGAACGACACCCCGTCGACGCTCCGCACGACCTGTGGCACGGGACTGCCGCCCGTGAGGCGATCGAGGAGGGTGCCGCCCCCGATGGGAAAGTGGACCTGCAGGTCCTGCACCGAGACGAGGGGAGTCGTCACGCCGGTTCGCCCGCGTACACCTCGCGCGCGAAGTGGCAGAGCGACTGGTGTCCGGGCGCCAACTGGACGAGCGGCGGGAAGTCGCGATGACAGACGTCCTCGGCCCGGTCGCATCGGGGTGCGAACGGGCAGCCCGGCGGCAGGTGGGCGACATCAGGCGGCAGGCCCGGGATCTGGTGCAGATCCCGTCCGGCAGGTTCCGAGGGGTCCGGCACCGACAGCAGAAGGCCAATGGTGTAGGGATTGCCGGGTCGCATGAAGAGTTCCCGGGTGGGAGCGCTCTCGAAGACGTGCCCCGCGTACATCACCAGGATGCGGTCGGCCATTCCGGCCACGACGCCGAGATCGTGGGTGATGAGGATGACGCTGCTGCCGGTCTCGCCCTTGAGGGTGCGGATCAGGTCCAGGATCTGGGCCTGAATGGTCACGTCCAGCGCCGTCGTCGGCTCGTCGGCAATGAGCAGTTCGGGGCGGCAGGCGAGCGCCATGGCGATCATGACGCGCTGGCGCATGCCGCCCGAGAACTGGTGCGGGTAGCCGTCGATGCGCGTCGCCGCGTCCGGAATCCCGACCGTCTCCAGCATGCGGATCGCGTGGGCGCGCGCCTGCGCCCTCGTGTGTCCCAGGTGCAGCCGGGTCACTTCGGCCAGCTGCGCCGAAATCCGCATGAACGGATTGAGGGACGTCATCGGGTCCTGGAAGATCATCGCGATCCGCTTGCCGCGGACCTTGCGCATCGCTTCGTCCTGGAGCGTCAGGAGGTTCACGCCGTCGAAGACGATCTCGCCGCCGACGATGCGGCCGGGAGGCGAGGGGATGAGCCGGAGGATGGAGAGGCTGGTCACCGACTTTCCCGAGCCCGACTCGCCGACGATGCCGAGGGTCTCGCCGCGGTTGAGGTCGAAGCTCACGCCATCCACGGCTTTGGCGGTCTGACCTTCCTCGTCGAACCACGTCCGCAGACCCTTGACGCTCAGCAGGGCTGCCGGCGCCGATAACGCGTCGGTCATCTAGCCCCTCCTCATCTGCGGGTCCAGGGCGTCGCGCAGGCCGTCGCCGAGGAAGTTCAACGAGACGAGCGTCAGGGCCATCGTCAAGCCCGGGAAGATCAGCTGCCACGGGAAGACGGCGATGTTCTGGATGCCGTCGGCGGACAGGCTGCCCCACGAGGCGAGCGGCGCCTGCACGCCGAGGCCCAGAAACGACAGGAACGCCTCGAGCAGCATGACCGACGGCACGGTGAGGGTCGCGTAGACGACGACCGGCCCGAGCGCATTCGGAATCAGGTGGCGGAGGACGATCTTCGGTGCCGATACGCCGGTGGCGCGCGCGGCCAGCACGAACTCGAGCGACTTGAGCGACATCACCTGCCCGCGCACGATACGCGCCATCGTGAGCCAGGAGACCGCGCCGAGCGCGACGAACAGCAGCACGAGCTGTCCGAACGGGGACTGGCCGCCGAAGAACGCCAGGAGGACGATGACGACCATCATGTAGGGAATGGCGTACAGCACGTCGACGATCCGCATCATGATCTCGTCGACGCGGCCGCCCGCGTAGCCGGCCGTCGCGCCGAACGCAATCCCGATGACGAGGGAGACGAGCGTCGAGATGATCCCGACCATCAGCGAGATGCGCCCGCCGATGAGCACGCGGGCGAGCAGGTCGCGTCCAGCCGTGTCGGTGCCCATCGGATGCGTCCAGGAGAAGCCGCCGTCGGGTCCGGTAAACGGCGCCATCGCCTTGATGAGGGACAGGTCCGTCGGGATGTAGTCGTACGTATATCCGGTCGTGCGCGCGATGATCGGCGGGCCCAGGAGGCATCCGACGACCATGGTGGTCACCACCCACAGACCGAACATCGCGAGCCGGTTGCGCTTCAGCCGCCGCCAGGCGTCGCGCCAGAGCGAGGTGCCGCCGGCGGCATCGGCCACCGTGACCAAGTCGTCCGCCGCCATCAGTAGCGGATTCTCGGGTCGATGAATCCGTAGGCGATATCGACCAGGAGGTTGAACAGCAGAATCGCGATCGAGGTGAAGGCTACGATCCCGAGAATGAGCGGCTCGTCGCGGTTGAGGTTCGCGTTGATGAAGTAATTGCCCAGCCCGGGCAGGGCGAAGATCCGTTCGACGACCACCGTGCCGATGACGAGGAACGCGAGCGCGGGCCCGGAGAAGGAGACGACCGGGAGGAGGCCGCCGCGGAGCGCGTGGCGGACGATGATCGTCCGCTCGGGGAGTCCCTTGGCGCGGGCCGTGCGGATGTAGTTGGACCGGAGCACCTCGAGCATGCCCGATCGCGTCAGCCTCGCAATGTACGCCATGTAGAGGGCCGACAGGGTGAGCACGGGCAGGATGAGGTGCCGGTCGAGTCCCCAGCGCGCCGGGGGCAGCCAGAACCACGTGAGCGAGAAGACCAGGACCGAGGATCGGTCCGAGGACGAAGTTCGGCAGCGAAATTCCGATCATCGCCGCGGCCATCGAGGCGTAGTCCGTCCGGGAGTTCTGCCGCATCGCGGCGATCACGCCAGACGGGATCCCGACCAGGAGCGCCAGCATGTACGCGAGCGTCCCGAGCGTGGCCGACACCGGCAGCGCCGCGACGAGGATGCCGTTGACCGACTGGCCCGTGTACTCGAGGGACGTACCGAAATCACCGCGTGCGGTGTTCGCGAGCATCTTCCCGTACTGCACGTACCACGGCCGGTCCAGGCCGTATTTCGCCCGGATGTTCTGCTCGACGGCGGGTGGCAGCGGCTTCTCGCCGGTGTAGAAGTTGCCGGGCGCCAGGCGAATCAGGCCCCACGTGAGCGAGAGGACGACGAAGACCATGGGGACGGCGACGAGCAGCCGCCGGATGACGAACCGCAGCACGTCAGGAGCCGGTCCCCGAGCCGGACGCGCCGTCCCACCTCGCCGGGTCGTGCTCGATGTAGACGAACTTCCACGGATGCATCGTGAGCGGATTCGCGTACAGCCCCTTCACGTACGGCTTCTTCAGGAAGCTGGTCGACGTCGTCTGCAAGGGGATGACGGGCTGCTCCTCGAGGAGGTGGCTTTCCGCCCTGGCGAGGAGCGCGTAGCGGCGCGCGGGATCGGGCTCCCGGTTGGCGTCCGACAGCATCTTCTGGTACGTGGCGTCGGTCCAGCCCGTGCCGTTGTCCGATCCCGCCGTCGAGAAGATGTTGAGAAACGTGTAGGGGTCCACGTAATCACCGACCCAGTCGCCTCGGGCGATGCCCTTGTACTGCAGCCTGGCCCGCGCGTCGAGGAACGTTCGCCACTCCACGTTCTTGAGCGGAACGGTCAGCCCCAGGTGCTGCTTCCACTGCGCCTGGACGAACTCCGCGATGTTCTTATTGCCGGCGCTCGTGTTGTAGGTGAGCTCGACCTCCGAGATCGGGAACGTCGAAGGGTCGTAGGCACCGTTCGCGTCGTGGTAGCCGGCCTCGACCAGCAGGGCGCGCGCGCGCGCCGGGTCGAACGGGTCGCCTTTCGGATAGGGATAGTCCTCGAAGACGCCCTGGGGCACGAAGCCCGTCAATGGCTTCGTGTAGTGCAGGTAGTGCGCCAGACCCACCTTGTCGATCGCCGCGTTGAACGCCTTGCGGACGCGCACGTCGTTCATCGGCGGCCGCGTCGTGTTGAAGCAGTAGTAGGCGTTGGCGAGCTCGGGTGCGTCCTGGTAGTCGACGTACTGCCGCATGCCCTCGATCCATGCCTGCGGCACCATGTGGTTGTACACGGCGTCCACCTCGCCCGCCTTGTACAGGTTCATCATCGTCGTCTGGTCTTCGACGGGGTAGAAGGTGATGCGCTGGAGCCGGACGCGCGCGGCGTCCCAGTACATCGGGTTCCTGACCACGGTCAGGACGTCGTAGGGCCGCCAGGTCTCGAGCGTAAACGGGCCGCTCGCGACGAGGTGGCCCGGGCGGGTCCAGGCGTCGCCGTACTGCTCGATCGCCTGGCGCGGCACCACCGCGAAGAACTGGTTGCACAGCAGGCCCGGCAGGAACGGCTCGGGCTCGCGCAGCCGGATCCGCAGCGTGTGCGGGCCGAGCGCATCCACCCCGAGGTCCTCCGCCCTGGCCTTTCCCGCGTTGTACGCCTCGGCGTTGACGATGCCGTAGGCCAGGTAGGCGTTCCGCGCGGCGAATGCGGGCGACAGGCCGCGGCGCAGGCTGTAGACGAAGTCGTCGGCCGTGATCGGCGTGCCGTCGGACCAGCGCGCGTCGGGACGGAGGTGGAAGGTGAATTCGGTGTTGTCGCCGTTGGCATCCCAGCTCGACGCGATGGCCGGAGTCGGGAGCGAGGTCTTCGGGTCGTAGCCGGTCAGACCCTCGAAGAGCGCCAGGTAGATCCGCGCCTCCGGCTGTCCCGTGCTCACCTGGGGATCGAGGGACTCCGGTTCGGGGCCCGAGATGTAGCGCAGTACCTGGCCGGCCGGCGGGTCCGTCTTGCCGAAGTACCGGCCGGTGCCCGCGGCGGCCGTGCAGCCGGCCAGGGCCACGGCGGGCAGCGCCATCGCGGCGAGGAGCCAGGGCGTCGACGCTCGCATGACGCCCTCAGCGTAGCGCATTTCCCGCCGGCGGCGGGGTTCCCGCTTCTCAGCTCCCCGGTTCCTCCGTCAGCTAGAAGCCCGGCGAGAGGCTGAACTGGAAGATCCAGTTGCGCGACGGGCGCTGGAACGGGTGCGCGAAGGAGAACTCGCCGACGGCGTAGCCGAACAGGCTGACGCGGAACGCGACGCCGGCGCTCGTGACGGCCTTGCGGTCGCCGCCGAAGATCGACGGCGACTGGTTGCTGTTCCACGCCACGCCCCCGTCAGCGAAGAGGGCCACCTCGACGGGCAGCGGGCCGTACATCCGCGTCGAGGCCGCGGCGCGGAAGGGACGCAGCAGCGGAAAGCGGAATTCCAGGTTGCCGATCAGCATGCGGCTGCCGAGCAGGTTGTCGAACGCCGGGCAGGTCCCGTTGGTGTTGTTCCCGCAGTCGGCCGCCGTGAACGAGTTGACGTCGTAGCCGCGCACCAGCTCCGGATAACCGATGTAGAGCGGATAGAGCCGCGTGTCTTCGCCGCCCGATCCGTAGCGCCCGTAGTGCATGACGCGCGCCGCGATGGTGTAGAAGGAGACCGGCATGAAGTAGCGCCGGTAGTCGGCGGTGACGCTCGTGAAGTTGAGCGACCCGAACGTCGGCGAGGCCTCCACGCGGTACCGCTGCCCCTCGACCGGGCTCGTCGGGCCGAAGTTCGTCGTGTCGAAGACGTAGGCGGCCGACGAGGTGCCGAGCGTCAGCGACGGCGCCGCGCTGTTCGTGACGTTCGTGTGGGACACGAGCCCGCCCGTGATCAGCGAATAGGCGGTGGTGTCGAGGATCTGCTCGAAGGAGATCTGCGAGACGCCGGCCTGGAACTCCACCCGGCGCGCCCGGTCCAGCGGGTACGCGACGAGGCCGGCGGCGCTCCGCTCGGTCTGACGATAGATCGTCGCCTGGTCGATCTCGATCGGCTCCCCGGCCGTCGTCTGGCCGAGGCCGATCGAGTACCCGCCGCTCAGATACGGCACCTGGCCGCCGACGATGCCCCAGTTCAGGCGGTGCGCCTGATTGAGATACGCGACCTGCGCGGAGATGTCGTTGCCGCTCAGGCTGCCGCTGATCGCCTGGTTGTACTGGACGGCCGTGAGGAGCTGGTGGTCGTTCAGCATGTCGGCGAACTGCAGCGCGATGCCGCCGCCTACCGTCGCGCCGAAGCGGTCGGCGCCCGCGGCGATCACGGGCTGGCCCACGCCCTCGAGGCTCAAGCCGGCGTGGTACGGCTTGACGGGATAGCTCTCCTCCGGCGGCAGGCCGAAGGTGGGGTCGCCCAGCATCTGGGCCACGAGACTCGGCTCCCGCTTGAGCGGCGGCAGCGCGCCGCCGTTGGTGGCCTCGCTGGCCTGGGTCGCGGCGCGGGTCGCCAGGTCCAGCGTGTAGATGTTGTAGTTGCCGTCGTCATACACGCTGAACGCCGCGACGCCGGTCTTGGTCGACACCGTGAGCGCGGGGCTCGTCGCGGTGATCCCGCTCACGCCCGTCGTGATGTTGGTGAGAGCCGTCATCGCGCCCGACTGCGGGTCGAGGCGGTACAGGTTGGGAATGCCCGTGCGGTTCGAGATGACGTACAGGGCGTGCCCGTCCGGCGACCACTGCGGGTTGATCGCCGAGCCGCCCGAAGGGCCGGCGTCCGTCACGCGGCGGATGCGTCCGTCGTTCAGGTCGACGATCCCAATCTCGTAGGCGCCCAGGGCGAGCGTGTCCAGGTTCGTCGAGAACCGGTCGGTGGCGAAGGCCACCTCGTGCCCGTCCGGCGACCACGACGGCTGCAGGTCCGCGTACGCATCGTTGGTGAGCTGCCGCAGGGCCTTCGTGTCGAGGTTGTAGGTGTAGAGGTCGGTCAGCCCCTGCTTGAGGCCGGTGAAGGCGAGCTGCTTCCCGTCGGGCGACCAGGCGGGATTGAGGACCTGGTCGATCCCGGGCAGATCGATCTCCTGGATCTTGTTGCCGCTGTCGGCGTCGAAGATCGCGACCGCGGGCGTGCCGCCGGTCATCGCCGCGATGGCGATGCGCTTGCCGGTCGCGTCCCAGGCCCCGGAGGAGTCCAGCGACTCGATGCTCGAGAAGTGCGGGTCGGTCGCGGTGCTCGTCAGCCGGCGGATCGTCTGGCCGTTGGCGGTGTCGGCGATGAAGAGATCGGTCGAGAAGAAGCTGCGCTGCGAGAGGAAGGCGATGCGGCTCCCGTCGGGGCTGAGGGCCGGCCCGATGTTCATGTCGGCGCCGAGGCCCTTGCCCGCGACGGCGACCTTGCCGATCTCGCTGGGACGCGTGGTGGAGGCGATCGTCGCGCGATAGGTGTCGCGGATGCTCTCCTGCCAGGCGGCGGACAGCTGCTTGGTGTCCATTTCGAGCAGCTTCTTGAAGGCAGCGTCGACGTCGCCGTCGATCGCGGCGTTGACGAGCAGCTTGGGAATGATCTGATCGCCCCAGCGGCCGCCGACGTACGCCCAGAGCGCCTGGCCCCAGCGGTACGGGAAGTACTTCGGGTCGTTCAGGTCCTTGATGGACGGCAGCTTGTCGTGGCTGGCGGCGTCGCGCAGCCACATCGCCGTGTTGGGGTCCACGGGCCCGAGCGAGAAGTACTCGGCCATGCCCTCGACGAACCACAGCGGGAGCTGCTGGGCGCCGTTCTGTCCGGGCGGCGCGTCGGGTTCCGCCGTGACGTCGAACTGGAATGCGTGCACGAGCTCGTGGCCGACGACGTGGTTCGTGTCCTCGAGCAATCCGCCGAGCGGCATGATGATCCGGCGGCGAATCGACTCGGTCACGCCGCCCGTCGCCTCGCCGATGTCGCCGAGCAGGTTCGTCTGCCGGAAGTCGGCCGGCGACGCGTACAGGATGAGCGGCTGGCGGCCCCGGAGGTCGTGGTCGAACAGCTTCGACAGGCGCGAGTACCAGCGCTCGGCCAGCCGCGCCGTGATCTCGGCGCCCGCCTGCTCGCGCGTGTAGAAATAGACGTCGAAGTGGTTGGTCGAGAGAACGTGGAAATCCAGATTGTGGTACTGGACCTTGTTCTGCCCGAAGTACTGCCCGTCGGCGGGCGTGACCCCGCCCGCCAGGCATGCCGCCGCGATCACCGCCGTGACGAGCCAGCCGCGCCGTCTGCGCATGGTGTGAAGCCTCCCCGTAGCGTGCGCTCTAGGTTCCAGACTCTGGATGCGGCCGTTCGGCCGGGGCGCCCTACGGATTCTTGGGTTTGACGGTGACGTAGCCCCAGTAGCAGTGCCCGTTCTCGCCCCATGCAAAGACCATGACGTCGCCGCCCTTCCGGTCCAGGAACGCGCCGGAGTGGAGCTCGGCGTCGCTCGGCGGCAGCTGGATCGCGAACTGGTCCAGCGTGGACTCGTGCGTGAAGGTGACCAGGCGGCCCTTGTCGTTGTCCGTCTCCGAGACCAGCCGCCACCGCGAATTGGGCTGGGAGGTGTCGGCGTCTGACGGCAGCGTCACCGCCACCCCGCCGTGGGGCCCGTTGACCATCACCTTGTCCTCGTTTCGCGACAGGTGCTCTACACTGTCGAGGACAATCGGCTCGTACATCCCGGTCACGTCGTACTTGTCCGATTCGCCCACGAGGCGAACCTGGCCGGCCGCCACCTCCTCGCCCGCCGCCTTCGCCTCCGGGGCCTTCGAGCATCCCGCCGGCAGCAGGACGAGGAGCGGCAACGCGATCCAGCGGGCGGCGGCGCTTGTCATCTCTCGTTGAGTATGCCATCAATCACGGGAGATGGCTCGGATCAGCGAGCGGCTCGACGAGAACGTGGACGGGGACTTCTTCGTCGATGCCTCGTGCATCGACTGCGACGCGTGCCGCCAGATCGCGCCGGACACCTTCCGCGATCACGGGGGACAGTCGAGCGTCTACCGCCAGCCGCAGACGGAAACCGACGAGCTGCGCGCGCTGATGGCGCTCGTCGCCTGTCCGACGGCGTCGATCGGCACCCGCTCGGGCCGGAGCGCGCGCGAGGCCGTGCGTGCGTTCCCGTCGGTGGTCGTCGACAACGTGTACTTCTGCGGCTTCACCGCCGAATCGAGCTTCGGCGCCTGGTCCTATCTGATCGTGCGACCGCCGGAGGCCGGCGGCAACGTCCTGGTGGATTCCCCGCGGTTCACCGCGCCGCTGGCGCGGCGGCTCGAGGCGATGGGTGGCGTCGCGCTCATGTACCTCTCGCACCGCGACGATATCGCCGACCACGCGAAGTTCGCGGCGCACTTCGGCTGTCCGCGCGTGATGCATGAGGCCGATGGCGCCGCGCGGCTCGGCGTCGAGCGCGTCACCACGGGTCGCGACCTCCTGCCCCTCGATGCCCAGCTGCTCTCGATCCCGACGCCCGGCCACACGCGGGGGCACCAGGTGCTCCTGTACGGGGCGCGCGCGCTCTTCACCGGCGATCACCTCGCCTGGTCGCCCGAGCGCGGGCGGCTCACGGCCTTCCGCGACGTCTGCTGGGACTCCTGGGCGGAGCAGACGCGTTCGATGGAGCGTCTGCTCGGGTACCGCTTCGAGTGGGTCCTTCCGGGCCACGGACGCATCGCGCACCTGCCCGCCGCCGAGATGCACGCGAGCCTCGAGCGGTGCGTGGAGGCCATGAAGGGCGCCCGCTAGAGCGGTTTCCGTTTTCGCTGTAGCGGCCGACCTTCAGGTCGGCTGCGGATTGGCGGACCTGAAGGTCCGCGGCTACACCGATCTCGGGGCGACACCGATCTCGCGGCGACATCGATCTCGCGGCGACATCAATCTCGAAAACGCCGTAGGCTCTCGGCTGGGCCACAGCCACCGTCAGCGTCGGGCGCCTTGCGGCGTCAGTTCCCAGCCCCCTGCGAAGAGCCGCATCAGCACCCCCAGGTCCTCCGGAATCGGCGCGGTGATTTCCAACGCGTCGCCCGTCCAGGGATGTCTGAAGGTCGTGCGCCAGGCGTGCAGCGCCTGGCGGGGAAAGGCCGAGAGCTGTGCCGCGAGGGCGGAGTCGCCGATGTCCTGCCAGCGCGGGGCGCCGTAGACGCGGTCGCCGAGGATCGGCCAGCCGCGGGCGGCGAGGTGCACGCGGATCTGGTGTGTGCGTCCGGTGAGAAGCCTGCAGCGCAGGAGCGCGAGGCCCACCGGGGCGGCGGCGATCCGCCCCCGTCGCTCGAAGAGCGTGACGCTCGGCGAGCCGGCCGTCTCCGACGCGACGCGCCGGCGCCGGTCGCGCGGATCGGGCGCGATGCCGAGCTCGATGCGCCCGCGGGCCGACTTGACCTTCCCGTAGACGATCGCGAGGTAGTCCTTTGCGGCCTCGTCCGCCGCCAGGGCCCGCTGAAGCGCCCTGTGGGCCTCCCCGGTCTTGGCCACGATCATGACGCCGGACGTGAACTGGTCGAGCCGGCCGACGAGCGAGGGGCGATGGCCGTCCGGCCACTCGCGCGCCAGCCCCGCCAGCGCGTTCATCATCGTGCCCTCTGCATGCCGGAAGCCTGGATGGGCGACGATCCCCGCGGGCTTGTCGACCGCCATCAGGTAGCGGTCCTCGTAGAGGATCGCAATCGGCGCGTCCTCGGCCCGGAGCGTGCGCCTCGGCGTGGGGGCGTCCGGGCGCGCGATCGAGACGACCGCGCCGCACGCGACGCGCGCAGCGGGCCGGTCGACCGGGCGCCCGTTCACCTGGACGCGGCCCGCGGCGATCCACCCCTGCACCCGCGTTCGCGACGCGCGGTCGGCGCCGCCCAGATGCCGGCGGATCACGTGGTCGAGCCGCCGCCCCGCGTCGCCGCGGTCGAGGACGAAGGTCTGGCGCACGACGCCAAGGTAGCAGAAGAAACGCAGGCGCTGAGGACCGGAGATTCGGAGCAACGGAGCGGCATGCCGGGGGCCGGGAGGTTGTCATCGAATGTCGCGCAAGGAGATTGCCTGGAGGCGTGCCGGCAGGTGATAATTGGGACTGCAACGACTACCGGGGGTTGCGCGACTCGCCGAGGGATGTCATGAATCGTTGGAGCGTCATTGGCATTGTGGGAGTTCTGGCCGCCGGGGCGGTCACGTGGGGCGTGGCGGCGAGGTCCGCCGATGACCAGCCGACGGTGATCGTGAGGACGGGCGACGTGTCCACCGGACCCGTCACCCGGCACATCGTGGCCTCCGGCACCATCGAGGCCGAGTCGACCGTCGACGTCGGCAGCCAGGTGTCCGGCACCGTGCAGTCGCTCGAGGCCGACTACAACTCCATCGTGCACAAGGGCCAGGTGGTCGCGCACCTCGACCCGTCCACCTACCGGGCCCAGTACGCCAAGGCGCAGGCCGCGCTCGCACAGGCCAAGGCCGACCAGGCCCGATACCAGGCCGCCCTCACCGACGCGCAGACGAAGTACACGCGGTCGTCCGAGCTCAGTCGGAAGGGCCTGGTCACGGCGATCGACCTCGCGGACGCGAAGGCGGCAGTGGGGCAGGCCCAGGCCAGCCTCCGCTCGGCGCAGTCGCAGGTCGTCGTCGCGCAGGCGTCGCTCGACCAGGCGAAAGTGAACCTCGATTACACCGTGATCCGATCGCCGATCGACGGGATCGTCGTGGCGCGCCTCGTGGACGTGGGCCAGACGGTCGCCGCGCGCCTGAACGCGCCCGTCCTCTTCACGATCGCACAGGACTTCAAGCACCTGCAGCTCGAGCTGCAGGTCGACGAAGACGAGGTCTCCGACATCCACAAGGGGCAATCGGCGACTTTCTCCGTCGAGGCGTTTCCCGGCGAGACCTTTCAGGGGACGGTGTCGCAGGTTCGCCTTCAGCCCGACCAGGCGGCGACGACGACGGTGAGCTCCGACGGGCTGACGCGGATGCGCCAGCCGCGGGTCATCACCTACACGGCCATCGTGCAGATCAGCAATCCTGCCGAGGAGCTGCGTCCGGGCATGACGGCGATCGCGACCGTCGCGATGCCGCAGTGCGACAGCTGCCTGCGCGTCCCGAACGACGCGGTGGCCTTCCGTCCGTCGCAGGACGTGCTCGAGGCGCTCGGCCAGAAGCCGCTCGACCCGCCGGCCGACGATCCGGCGGATCCGGCGGCCGGCCAGATCGCCGCCGCGACACCTGCCGAGGGGGTGCCCGGCACCGTCTGGCACTACGTCGACGACCGGCTCCAGCCGACCCCCGTGCGCATCGGCGCTCAGGGCGATCAGTTCACCGAGATCCTCAACGGCAAGCTCGATGCCGGCCAGCCGGTGGTCACGAGCGCCAGGCTCCCCACCGTGCAGCTTCCCACGGCGCGATCTCCGCTCGCGCCGCAGCCGCCGCGCTTCCGCCGGGGCGGCTTCCGCGGTTTCGGGGGAGGCGGCGGGTTCCGGGGACGCTGAGGGTGCCCGCCGAAGCCTACTTCGGAATCTCCAGCCGCTGTCCCACCTGGATCACTGTCGAGACCAGACCGTTCGCCTCGACCAGCTGGCGCACCGTGGTGCCGTAGCGGCCGGCGATCCGGCCCAGCGTCTCGCCGGCCCGGACGACGTGGACGGCCGCGCTGCGCGCGCGGGACGCCACGCGGTCGCCTCCGGTCCAGACGAGCGGCGACCATCCGGTGGCGCCGCCGTTGGGAATGTCCAGCGACTGGCCGATGTAGATCCGCGTCGACCGGCCCAGGTGGTTCGCGTTCTGCAGTGCCGACACCGAGGTCCCGAAGCGGCGGGCGATCGAGCCGAGCGTATCGCCGTGGTCGATCCGGTAGGTGACCGCGAGCTGGCGGTCGCGCTTGCGCGCCGCCGGCAGCTCGTCGAATGCGTCGCGGAAGTCGGCGAGGTGCCCCTCTGGCACGCGCAGCGGGTAGCTTGCCGGCACGAGCAGGTGCCCCTGCACGACCTCCGCGTCGAGCGCCGGGTTCAGGTCGGCGAGGCGAGCGGCCGGCGTGCCCGTGAGGTGCGCCAGGTCGAGCAGCGAGACGTACTTCCCGGGGATGAACTCGTCGAAGGCGAGCGCCGGCAGCGGGTCCACCTCGGGGAAGACCTCGTCGCGCTCGGCGTAAAGAGTCGCCACCGCCACGAACTCCGCGTAGAAGTTCCTCGACGCGAACCCGAAGCTCGGCGAGTGGTACCGCTCGACGATGACGCCGATGTCGTTGCTGCCGACCTGGCTGACCGCCCGCACCATCCCGGCGATCCCGTGATTGTAGGCCGTCAACGCCACCGGCCAGCTGTGCACGCGGCCGTAGTGCTCGGCGAGCAGCCTGGCCGCGCCCTCGGCGGCCAGCCAGACGTCCGATCGCTCGTCCACGGCGGGGCCGATCTGGAGGTAGAGGCGGCCCGTGGACCTCGTGAACTGCCAGACCCCGGAGGCCCCGGCCTTCGAGCGCGCCTCGTAGTTGAACATCGACTCCACGAAGGGGAGGCGGGCAATCTCGGTCGGCACGCCGTACTTGGCGAGGATTCGCTCGATGCCGGGGATGAACATGCCCGAGGTGCGCAGGGCGTCCCGGAACGTGTCGCGCAGCCCGCCCTGGGCGCGCACGCGGTCGATGGCCGCACGGAAGTCGGTCGACGGGCGCTGGGCGTCGGCGAAGAGGGCGCGCACGCGGGCCTCGTCGGCCGGGTCGGCCTGCGCGCCGCGCTGGCCGGCGAGCGCCCGCAGGATTCCCTGATACTTCTCGATCGCCCGCTGCACGCGGTCGCGCCGTGCCCGCTCCACCGCGACGTCCGACGCACCCTGCTCGACGAGATCGCCGACGTCGACCACGTCGTAGATGACGTCGAGGTTGGTGTCGTCGTGGATCACCGTCTGGGTGGAGTCGTACTTGGAGAAGATCGCCCGCCAGAAGCGGACGTTCGGCTGGAGCACGGCGGGAACGGGGAAGACGGCGGGATCGAGCGCCGGCTCGTTTTGCTGAGCTTGGGAGGACGCGGCGGTCATGGCGACCGCGAGCATCGCGGCCAGAATCACACGGAGCCGTCGGGTGCGGGTACTGCCCGTCAATGACCTCGCGTCAGAGTACTACGCTCACGGCCAGGGTACAAGCCAGCCTGCAGGCCCGTGCTGCGCGCTGCAGGGCAGGCGCGAGTAAACGTCGCGTCAGTTCGCCGAACACGAGCCGGGGCCCCGCGGATCGCCGCAGACGCCGCACGGCCCGGCACTGCGTGCGGGTCGGTCGGACGGGCCGGATCCCACCGCCACCGCGAACACGGACAGCTGCTTCTCCAGGTCTTCGCCGGCACAGGCGGGGCACACGGGCCTCTGGTCGGCGCGCGTCAGGTACTCGAACCGGTGACCGCAGGCACGGCAGGCGTATTCGAAGAGCGGCATGGCGTCAGTTCTTGACGGCCCTTGTGAGCAGGTAGTCCTGGCGCACGAGGTTGCCGGCGAAGTAGTCGGCGATCACGGCTTCCATGGCGTGCCGGAGCTCGGCGAGCCTGCCACGGTCGGACGCCTCGAGCATCTCGACGGCCTTGCGGAAGGGCCCGACCGTGCGCTCCAGGAACTCGCGCAGGTGCGCCGGACTGAGCGCGGGCACGAGCATCCGCTCGGTGTCGAAGACGATGTCGCGGACCGCTGCGCCGAGGCGCTCGCGGATGATCGCCGGCACCCCCCACTGCGGCGGCGGCGCGATGCCAGGCGGCGGAGGCGGCATGTAGCGGCCGAGCAGCACGAACGTCCGGCCGACGAGCAGTTCGGGCGGCCAGGTGGCGAACGCGATCACCCCGTCAGGCCGGAGCACCCGGAGCATGGAGGCGATGGCCAGTTCGGGCCGTGGCGCGAACATGTGGCCGAACTGGCTCACGACCACGTCGAACGAGTTGTCGTCGAAGGGAAGGGCTTCGGCGTCGCCCTCCCGGAACTCCACCTGGACGCTGGCGGTCCGGGCGTTGGCCTGCGCGGCCTCCAGCAGGTCGGGGGTCATGTCCACGCCCGTCACGCGGGCGCCGAGCCGCGCCGCGGTGACCGCGACGACGCCGGTGCCGCAGCCCACGTCGAGGACGCGCTGGCCGGCGGCGATCCGCGCGAAGGCGGCGAGCGTCGCGGCCGGCGCCGTCGTCAGGCTCTGGACCGGCGCGAAATGCGCCCAGCCCGCCTTCTGGCTGGTCTTGAACGCCTCGATCGGATCCATACCGCTCCTAGGCGACGGTGAACTTGCGAACCGTCTGCGAGTTGTCCTCGAGGAAGGTCTTCTTGTTCGCGAGATCTTCGGCGGTCGGCTGCACCTGACCGTTCACGTCGGTCACGCGCGAGACGATGGTGTGTTCGCCGGCGGCCGGGCCGCTCCACGAATAGCGGAACAGCTTCCATGCGTACTTCGCGCTCGTGGCCGGGTCCAGCGTCGCCCGCTGCCACGGGCCGTCGTCCACTTTCACTTCGACGGACTTGATGGGCGTCCCGTCGTTCAGCACGACGCCGAGCGCCGTGTACTGCGGCCCCGCGTGCGTGAGCCGCGCGATGAACGACTTGAGGTGCATGCGGGTGACGGCGGTCTCGATCCAGTGCATCTCGCCGTCGATCATCACGCCCTTGAGGGTCCGGTACCACCGCGCCTGGAAGTTGCCGAGGTACTCGTCCTCCTGGATGTAGATCTCGGAGAGCCACTTCACGTTCGAGACGGCGTACCAGCCCGGCACGATCAGGCGCAGCGGCTGGCCCTGGGGCTTGGTGAGCGGCGCGCCGTTGAGCGCCCACACGAGCAGGGGCTCGGGCGCGAGGGCCATTTCGCGGTTGAGCGCGCGCCCGAACTGCTGCACGACCTTGTTCGTCCGTCCGCGGAACTCGACGTCCTCCTCCTTGCGGTCGGTCCCGAAGAAGATGAACGTGCGGGCTTCGGGCTTCACGCCGGCGCGGTTGAGCACGGTCTTGAGCGGGACGCCGGTCCAGCGGCCGTTGCCCGACAGGCCCTGGATCGGTCCGCGATTGCCCGAGCACTCGAAGCCGATCATCTGCTCGGTCGATCCGATCGCCTTGAGGTCGTCGATCGTCAGCGAGAGCGGCCGGTCGACCAGCCCCGAGATCCTGAGGCGGTACGCCGCCAGGTCGACGTCGGGATGGCCGTAGTGCTGGGTGGTGAAGAACTGATCGGCGGGCGTGATCGGCCCGTCGATCGTGCGCGTGTCGAGCGTCCGCCGCTCGCCCGATCCGGTGTTGAAGGTGGCGGGCACGTCGGAGAACGGCACGGCCTCCTCGCCCTGCGCCAGGGCGGGCAGCACCCAGTCGGGTACCCCGAGCAGCCCCAGGCCCACGGCGCCCAGCCCGGTCTTCAGCACGTCACGCCGAGTCGTCTCGATCGCCATGAGTCCTCCGGGGGCACGCGGCACCAGGCGCCGGCACCCGTCTCTACTTCTTGTTCTTCGCCGCGTAGTCGAGCGCGAATGTCTTGAGCCGCGAGCTCGTCAGGCCGAGGGACGCGGCTTCGGCGCTCGCGCGATCCACGTCCCAGCCGTCCACGTCGATCCGCTTGATCAGCCACATCGCCGCCGCGCGGTTGCCGCTGGCGCAGTGGATGTACGCCGGCTGGTTCTCCGGCGCGGTCACGGCCGCGAGGAACTTCTGGATCATCGCGGGATCCGGATTGGCGCCGTTGATCGGGACGTTCACGAAGTGGATGCCGGCGGCCTTGGCGGCCGCCGCCTCCTCGTCGATATTGGCGTCCCGCTCGGTCGGTTCCCGCAGATCGATGTCGGCCACGAACCCGAGTTTCTTGATCTCGGCGACGCCCTGCGGCGTGGTCGCGCCGCCGCAGGCGATGGTCGTCTGCAGGCGGGCGAAGTTACGGATGCCCGGGACGTCCATCTTCTCGACCTGCTGGGCCCGCGCGGCGGCGGGGGCGAGCAGCACGGCGACGGCCGCGGCCAGAACGAATACCTTGCGCATGGTTGTCATCTCTCTTTCACTGGCGGTGGGGCCCCACCCCCACCGCGAACTGACGCCGATGCTCGCGCCCGGATCTCCATGTCCTGGGGCTCGCATGGCCGCAGGCGCTTGCTCTTTCACTGGCGGTGGGGCCCCACCCCCCACCGCGAACTGACGCCGATGCTCGCCCTTGGATTCCCATGTCCCCGAGGCGCGCATGGCCGCAGGCTCATGCCACGAACGAAAACGAATACCCATGCTCCTGCGCCCGGTTCACGGCAACGATGCCGGCCGGGACCATGTGGGCGTTGGCGCTCACGAGATTCGAGGTGAGCTCCTTGTAGACGTCGTCGGCCGACTGGCCGGTGGCGCGGGCGATGCCGCCCGAGATGCCGCGCGTCGCCATCATGCAGACCGCGAGCCGCAGACCATGGTCCAGCATCCGCTGCAGCGTCATGCCGCGGCTGGCGAGCTGGGAGCCGTAGCCCGACGCCATGTACAGGTTGACGGTCGCGGGCTGGTTCGTCTTCGGATCGTTCTTCACCGCCTGGGATGACAGCTGCGCCGAGTACTTCGCCCACATCGCGTCGTTGAACGCGAAGGGCGTCGACTCGTGACGGGCGCAGATGATGAGGGCGATCTCGCTGTCCTTCAACCCGTAGGCACTGGCGTTGACGCCGTACACGTTGTTGCCGAAGAACAGCGCGCGGCCGAATCCATCCGCCGTCGGTGCATCCATGAAGAAGCGGTGCACGCCCGGAACCTCGTCGAGCCAGGCGTCCTCGGGATGGCGCGCCGGCTGGAAGCCCGACGCGGCCTGCGGCGTCTGCGCCGCCACGGCGGCGGTGCGGCCGCCCAGGACGGCGCCGAGCCCGGCCACGGCGGCTCCGCTCCGCGAAAGGAACCGTCGTCTCCCCAGGGTGTCGCGTGTCTCAGCCATGGAACTCCTCACCTTTGCGGGCTCGCCTCCGGCCCGGAACACCGTTACACTAACGCCAGCAGCTCGATTCCGTCCATGACAGTTTATCTGAGGAGCCTCTTCCTCGTGCTCGTCGTCGGCCTGGCGGCGGGATGTTCGGCGCCGCGCCCGACGACGCCCGGCGTCCCCTGGTACCCGCTGGATGGACCGCTCGTCCCCGCGAACATGACCATGGTCGCGGCGTGGGACTACCCGAAGAACCCGCTGACCGACCCGTCCCTCGGCAAGTCGCCGGTCGCGAACGCCGTCCGCCAGGGGTTCCGGATCTTCACCGACACGCCGAAAGAGGCGGCCCGCCTGACCGGCGGCCAGATGTCCTGCAGCAACTGCCACCTGAACGGCGGCCAGCGGGAAAAGGCGCTGCCGCTCGTCGCCATCGCCCAGGTGTTCCCCGAGTACAACAAGCGCGCCGGCCGTCTCTTCTCGCTGCCCGATCGCATCGTCGACTGCTTCATCCGGAGCGAGAACGGGGCCGGGAGCGACGGGGCGGTGGAGGCGCAGCCCACCGACCCGGAAGTGCTGGCGGTGTCGGCGTACCTGGTCTGGCTGGCGCGCGGCGTCGAGGTGGGCACCCAGCCGCCCTGGCGCGGCCAGAACGCGATCGCCGCGAAGGATCTGATTCCGGTGAACAAGCTCGACCCGAAGCGCGGGGAGACGCTCTTCGCCGACAAGTGCGTCTCCTGCCACGGCAAGGACGGCCAGGGCGTGAGCGTGGGCGACAAGAAACCGGGTCCGCTGTGGGGCCCGGGATCCTGGAACGACGGCGCGGGGGCGGCGCGCGTCTACACCCTCGCGGGCATCATCCGGTACATGATGCCGTATCTGGCCCCGGGCAGCCTGACCGACGAACAGGCGCAGCAGATCGCCGCCTTCATCAACTCGCAGCCGCGGCCCGCTTATCCGTTCAAGGACAAGGACTACCTCACCGAGAAGCTGCCCGCCGACGCGGTGTACTACCACTGAAGATCCAGGCGCCCGGCTGCAGGCCCGCGCCCGGCAACGTGCCGGGGGCGCGCCCCGCGCCTCATTCGTGCAGCCGCTGATCCCCTGACACCGAGGCGTCGCCAGACACGGCGTACGCGACCGCGGCGCCGATGAGCGCGGGAACGATGAAGGCGTGTCCCCCGGTGGCTTCCGCGACGAAGACGACGGCGGCGAGGGGCGTCTTGTAGCCGGCGGCGATGAAGGATGCCATGCCGACGGCCGCGTAGAGGTCGATCGACGGGGCATGAATCCACTGCCCGAACGCCGTGCCGAACGCTTCGCCCGTCAGGAAGAGCGGCACGAACATCGCGCTGACGCCTCCCGAGGCGAGCGAACAGAGCGTGGCGGTCAGCTTGAGGACGCCGAACGTGACGAGCTCCGCGGGCGTATGGGCGGCGCCGAGGATCAACCCGACCGCCTCGTAATTGGGGCCGATCGGGATGAGCGAGTCCTTGAACGCCGCCACGAAGGCGAGCCCGCAGAGGCCGGTCAGCAGGCCGCCGACGGCCAGCTTGAGCCAGTGCGGCCGCCGGCTGCGGACGACGCGGCCGCGCACGCGGCGGAACGCGATGGCGAAGAGCATCGCGACGAGGCCGATGCCCGCCCCGAGCACGGCGGACCACGCCAGGTCGGCCCGCGTGAACGAGGCCGCGCTCGCGAAGTCGAAGATGGGCGAGGCGCCGAGGCACGACGCGAGCGTGGCGTAGGCCACGACCGAGGCGATGAGCGAGGGGAGCAGCGCCTCGTGGGCGAGGTCGTCGGTGAAGGGCATCTCGAGGGCGAAGACGAGGCCCGTCAGCGGGGCACGGAACACGGCCGCCATGCCGGCCGCGGCGCCGCTGATCAGCATGATGCGGCGCTCGCGCGCCGACGGCGCCAGGCGCCGGAGCTTCGTCCACAGCCAGGATCCGACCGCGCCGCCGCCGTAGATGCTGGGGCCCTCGAGCGCCGCGCTGCCGCCGCAGCCGACCGTCGTGATCGCCGCGAGCAGCTTGGGCAGGAACGGGCCCATGTCCACGGCGCCTTCGTGATGGTGGTAGGCGCGGATGATCTCTTCGGTCGAGTGTTCGTTGGGATCCGGCGTCAGCCGCTGCATGATGAGGCCCGTGATCGTGAAGCCGGCTGCGAGCCCGGGGACGATCGTCCACGGATGGCCGAGGTAGCAGGCCAGGACGATCGGCCAGATCGCGCGCAGGATCACCGTCACGATCGCCACGATCAGGAGACCCGTGACGACTCCGATGACTGGCGCGATGGCGAGCCACTTGTGGAGGTTGCGCCCGTAGGCCGCGCCGAGGTCGTCCTGGACGCCGGGCAGGTACCGTCGCAGCCTCGAGGCGCGGGCAGTGACGGCCACCCTAGCGTCCGCCGTTGCGCTCGAAGAACATGACGGGACGCTCGCGGTGCGCCACCGCGCGGGCGATGCGCCGCATCGTGGATGCCAGGTCGTGCCGCGTTGCGTCGGGCAGGGCGCGCAGGGCATCGATGATGTCCGTCTGCGCCGCGACCGGGGCGGCCCGGAGGGCCGTGCGGCCCCGGGGCGTGATCGACAGGGCGCGGCGCCGCCCGTCGGTCGGGGACCGCCGCGCGCGCACCAGCCCGCGCCGTGTCAGGCGCGAGACGACGACCGAGACCGAGCTCTGGTGCGTGTAGGTTCGCGCGGCCAGGTCGTTCACGGACAGCCCGTCGTGGTCGCGCAGCAGCTCGAGGATGAAGATCTGGGCCGCCGTGAGGCCGTTGCGACGCTCGGCCTCGCGCGACGACTCCCGCAGGCGCTGCACGATGTGCCGGATCGCATCGAGGATCGCCTGGATGTCCCGGCTCTCGCGACTTCCCGCCGCATTTGAATGGGAACCCATGTATATAGGCTACCACGGGTGCCGGGCGCCAGGCACCAGGTGCCAGGTGCGCGTGCCGGGGTGCCAGGTGCCGGGTGCCGGGTGCCGGAGTGCGTGATGCCGGGGTACGTGGTGCCCGGTGCCCGGCGCGTGGTGCGGGTGCGGGGTGCCCGATGCGGGGTGAGGTGCGCCACCCGGCATCCGGCACGGGGTACGGCACCCCGCACCCTGCACCCGGCATCTGGCACCGGGCACGGCACCCCGCACCCTGCACCCGGCACCTGGCACCTGGTGCCCGGCACCCGCACCCGGCACGCGGTGCCTGGCGCCCGGCACCCGTTACCTGAGATACCGGTTGAACCAGTCCATCGTCCGCTGCCAGGCGAGCGTGGCGGCGGCCTGGTCGTAGCGCGGGGTCGTGTCGTTGTGGAAGCCGTGGTTGGCGCCCTTGTAGATGTAGCCTTCATGGGGCACCCCGGCCGCCGTGAGCATCCGGTCGTAGTCGGGCCAGGTGGCGGCCAGGCGCGTGTCCAGCTCCCCGTGGTGCACGAGCACCGGCGCCTTGATCTTGGCGACCTCCGCGGGCGGTGGCACGGCGCCGTAGAACGCGACGGCGGCGCCCAGATCCGGCAGGCGGGTCGCCAGCGTGTTGGCGATTCCACCGCCGAAGCAGAAGCCGACGACGCCGATCTTGCCGGTGCAGTCGGGCCGTGCCTTGAGCCAGCGCGCGGAGGCGACGAAGTCCTCGGTCATCTTGCCGCGATCGACCTGCTGGAAGAGCTGGCCGCCCTTCTCGTCGTCGCCCGGATAGCCGCCCACCGAGGTGAGGCCGTCGGGCGCGAAGGCGATGAAGTTGGCCGTCGCGAGCCGGCGCGCGACATCCTCGATGTACGGGTTCAGCCCGCGGTTCTCGTGGATGACCAGGACGCCCGGACGCTTGCCGCTCCGGCTGGCGGGCTCGACGAAGTAGCCGCGGATCTCGCCGTTGCCCTGGGGCGAGGGCACCGTGACGCGGCTCGTGGCGATGCGGCCGTCGGTCGGCGCGACCTGCTGCGCCCACGCGTAGTTGGGCCGGAGCTGGTCGAACAGCGCCGCCGCCGTCACCCCGCCGACGGCGAACTTGCTCGCCCGCTGGAGGAATCCGCGCCGGTCGATCTCGCCATGGACGTACTCGTGGAAGATGTCGAGGAGCTCCTGCGGGAAGTCGGACGCCTTCTTGCGTTCCATCGATGCCACTCCTTTCGGCGCGAGGCGCTCGGCTGTCGGCGAGGCCAAGCCTGCGCATTCTACTGTGCGCTCCCGTCTCCGCGCGTCCGGGCAGACGCGCCCCCGAGCGCCCAAGGCACCGTACAATGACTCCCGCCATGCTGCCGTCTCCGCCGCCCCTCCGCGTCGCTTTCCTGGGGTGCGGCTTCATCACGCGCGTGCACAGCCGGCACCTGCGGCGGCTCCGCGCCGCGATCGTGCCGTGCTATGCGAGCCGCGACGCGGCCAAGGCGGCGGAATACGCGCGGCGGTTCGGCGGCGCCGCCAGCTACGCGAGCTACGACGCCGCCGTCGCCGATCCGGCGGTCGACGCCGTGGTCGTCGCCGTGCCGCCCAGGTACCACCTCGAATGGACGCTGCGTGCGCTCGACGCCGGCAAGCACGTGCTCGTCGAGAAACCGGCGTTTCCCGCGACCGCGGATTTCGCGACGGCGGCGGCGGCCCGCGATCGCGCGCGGCGCGTCGTGCTCGTCGGCGAGAACGATCACTACAAGCCCCTCGCCGTGTGCCTCCGGCGCCTCGTGGCCGAGGGCGCGATCGGCGACATGGTGTTCGCGCACTTCACGACGATCGCGCACCGGCTCAAGGCCGCCGACGACTGGCGCAACGACGAGGCGATGGCGGGCGGCGACGCGTTCTTCGAGGAGGGCATCCACTGGCTTCACCTCGCCGGCAGCCTCGGCCCGCGCATCACCAGCGTCCACGGGTTCCGTCCACCGGCGTCACGCGACGGCGTCGATCGGCGCGCGAAGAGCATGATGGTCGCCTTCCGCTACGACAACGGCGCCGTCGGCACCCTGTACTACTCGCGTGAGATCCCGTCGTTCTTCCACGGCCTGCGCCTGTCCAAGCTGTTCGGACGCGGCGGCGTCATCACGTTCGAGTCGAACGGCCTGTTCGTCGTCTCGCGGGGCCGGCGGTTCCAGCCGATGGTGCCGGGCCTGCGCGACATCCGCGGCTACCAGGCGATGTACCGTGACTTCGTCCGGGCGATTCGCGAGGGCGGCCGCCCGCAGATGAGCCTCGAAGCGGCGCTGGACGATCAGCGGCTGATGGATCAGGTGTACGCCGTCCGCGAGCAGTCCGCGCCGTGAGCGAGCACTACGACATCGTGATCATCGGGAGCGGCGCCGGTGGCGGGACGATCGCCAGGGCGCTCGCCGCGACGGAGGCGCGGATCCTGCTGCTCGAGCGCGGCGACTTCGTGCCGTCCGAGGAGGAGAACTGGAGCCCGGACGCCGTCTGGCGCCAGCTCCGCTACCGGACGACCGAGCGCTGGCTGGACGGCCAGGGCCGGCCGTTCCGGCCCTACACGCACTACTGCGTCGGGGGGAACAGCAAGTTCTGGGGCAGCGTTCTCTTCCGGCTGCGCCGTGAAGACTTCGAGGCGGCCGAGCACCCGGGCGGTGTGTCGCCGGCCTGGCCGATTGGCTACGACACCCTCGCCCCGTACTACGACCAGGCCGAACGCCTCTACGAGGTGCACGGAGCGACCGGCCTCGATCCCACCGAACCCCCCCGCGGCCCCTATCCGCACGCGCCGATCCCGCATTCCGAGGAGATGTCGGAGATGGTCGCCGGGCTGCGCCGGCTCGGCCTGCATCCGTCGCCCCTGCCGCTCGGGCTGATCCGCCCCGGCGAGCCGGGAGGCTGCGTCCTGTGCGACACGTGCAACTCGTTCCCCTGCCGTCTTCGCAGGAAGAGCGACGCGGAGGTGTGCGCCGTTCGCGACGCGATGCGCCGGCCCACGCTCTCGCTGTGGACCAAGGCAAGGGCGCGCCGCCTGCTCACCGATCCCTCGGGGCACCGGGTCGAGGCCGTCGAGGTCGAGCGCGGCGGCGAGGTCATCCGCGTCGAGGGCGGCCTGTTCGTCGTCTCGTGCGGCGCGGTGAACTCCGCGGCGCTGCTCCTGCAGTCGGCGAACGGGGCGCACCCCGCCGGCCTGGCCAACGGCTCCGGGCTCGTCGGCCGCCGCTACATGGCGCACCAGGCGACCATGATGGAAGGGTTCCACCCGCTGCGGCCCAACCACACGGTCTTCCAGAAGACCGTGGCGATCAACGACTTCTACCTGCGGGGCGCCGACGGCCGGCCGCCGCTCGGACAGATTCAGTCGCAGGGGCGGACGCATGGCGTGATGGCGCAGACCGTGTACCCCTGGATTCCGCTGTGGGCCTACGAGTGGTGGGTCGCCCGCGGCGTGGACTGGCTCGCGATGTCCGAGGATCTGCCGCAGCCCGACAACCGGGTCACGGTCGAGGGCGACGGCCGGATCCGGCTCGCCTACCAGTCGAACAACACGGACGCCCACCGGCGCCTCGTGCGCGAGATGACCACGATCCTCAAGCGCCTGGGCTTCTGGACCGTGATCACGCACTCCCACGGCGCGCAGAACACGACGCACCAGTGCGGCACGCTGGTGTTCGGCACGGATCCGGCAGCCTCGGTGCTCGACCCGTACTGCCGATCGCACGAGGTGCGCAACCTGTTCGTCGTCGACGCCTCGTTCTTCCCTTCGTCGGCCGCCGTCAACCCGGCGCTGACGATCATCGCGCAGGCCCTGCGCGTCGCGGACCACATCAAGGACACGGAGTTGAGAGCGTGAGAGCACGATCCCTGAGCCACATCGGCATCACCGTGTCGGATTTCGACAAGGCGGTCCAGTTCTACTGGGACGTGTTCGGCTGCCCGGTCGTGGGCGTCTCCGAGGCCCCACCCGAGCGCGTGCGGACGTTCTTCGGCGTCGACGCGCCGCAACCCTCCTGCAAGATCGGCTGGGTGCGGGTGCCGGGCGGCGGGATCCTCGAGATCTTCGGGTTCACGCCGGCGCTCCCGCCCGGCTCGATCCTCTGGAACCGCGTCGGGCTCACGCACTTCAGCTTCAACGTGCGCGACACGCAGAAGTGGTACGACTACCTGATCGGCAAGGGCGTCGAGTGCCTCGGAAGGCCCGAGCGGTCGCCGCGCGGCCACACCTTCTTCTTCGCGCGCGACTTCGACGGCAACCTGATCGAGATGATCGATCTCGGCCGCATGCACTACGTGCTGTCGTGGGGCGGCGCGCTCGGCGGGTGGCTCTTCAGGCGGGGACGATACAAGCAGGTACTACGGAGGCGACCGGGAAACGGCGGATCGGGGGAACTGAGGAACGGCAGTTCCCCGGTTCCCCGAGTCCCGGGTGCTCAGCTCTGTGCGGGCTTGGGCAGCAGGATGTTCGTCGCGAGACCGGTCCATCGGAGCGGGACGATGACCGCCCAGTAGCCCCAGTCGGCGACCGCTTCCCACTTGGTCCAGGCAAAGCGGGCGGTGGCCTGCTGGCCGTGGTGGTTGTTGTGGAACCCCTCGCCCGCCGTCAGCAGGGCGACGACCCAGTTGTTGAACGTCTTGATTGCGTACGCGGCGCGCGAGTTCTGGTAGCCCCCCAGCCACCGGTGCGGCCAGTGGCAGAGCGCGTTGATCGACGGATTCAACAGGAAGACGAACGTGGCCGCGTGGATGAGCGCGGCCGCCGTGCCGAGGACGAGGCCTTCGATCAGGGCGTCGGTGAGCGACTTGTGGTGAAACAGCGCCTGCACGCCCAGCGTGACCCAGAGGAACGCCGTGCCGACCAGCAGGCCCATCCACCCGCGCCGGAAGAAGTGGCGATCCCACCACGTCCGCTTGGCGAGGATGTCACGCGCGAAGAGCGACAGGGTCTCGGGGTGCTTGCGCAGTTCGGTTAGGTAGTACCAGACATTGCCGAGCTGGATGTGCCAGAAGCCCTCCAGCCACGGGCTGTGCGGGTCGCGCTTGTTCGGCGCCACCTCGACGTCCGAGAAGGCATGGTGCTTCCGGTGCACCGCGGCCCAGACGGCCGGGTCGACGCCGGTCGTGATCCAGTTCGTGAACTTGAACCACCACTCCGCGATCGGGTGCAGGGTCAGCGCGCGGTGCGTCACCGTTCGGTGAAGGTAGACCGTCGTCGCCGGCACCGCCAGCAGGAAGGTCGGGATCAGGGACCAGAGCCACGCCCGGAGCATCTATCAGCGCCTCCCGGAAAAGGATACGAATCGCCTGGAACGAATACTCAATTGTAGCGTGTTTCCGAGGACGGCCGCCCGGCGACCTGGCACCTTTTCCGCGACATCGCGACGCGTTGCCCGCGCGTCGGAAACCCGGCACCCTCCTCGGGGGCGGCGAGCCCTTCGCGCTGTTCACGCGCGCGCCAAAGCGCAAAAAATCTCCGGTCCGACACCCCGGTTACATTAGAATACAAAGTAGACTGGCCGATATTTTCGGCGAGGGGGAGGGGAGCTCAATGACTGGTACACGGAAAGGGTGGCGCATCGCCCGGACGAGCGTGGCGGCGCTCGGCGCCATCGCCACGATGGCAGTACCGGCCCTGGCGGCGGACGGCGCCGCCGCACAGGTCACGTTCAGCAAGGACATCGCGCCGATCTTCCAGGCGAAATGCCAGGACTGTCATCAGCCGAACTCGATTGCGCCGATGTCGCTCATCACGTACCAGGAGGCGCGGCCGTGGGCTCGCGACATCCGTGAGCGCGTGGCGGCGCACCAGATGCCGCCCTGGCACATCGACAAGAGCGTCGGGATCCAGAAGTTCAAGAACGACATGTCGCTCACCGATGAGCAGGTCGACACGATCGTGCGCTGGGTCGACGGCGGCGCGCCCCAGGGCGATCCGAAGGATATCCCGCCGGCCAAGCCGATCACGACGACGAACGAGTGGCGCGGCCAGATGGACGGCTTCGGGCCGCCGGACCTGGTCGTCCGCGCCGACGAGTACATGATGCCGGCCGCCCATCAGGACGTCTGGTGGCGTCCGATGAGCGAGATTCCCATCAGCGAGCCTCGCTGGGTCAAGATGGTCGAGATCCGGCCGACCAGCCTTCAGGCCCGCAAGACCCTGCACCACTCGATCGCGTACCTCGTGCTGAACAACGACCCGGACGCCGTGAATACCGGGACCGGGGCGACGGCATCGGCCGGGCCCGCGGCGCGCGGCGCGGGCATCGACCCCGACGACCTCGTCAACCGCCGCCCGCAGCTCATGGAGTGGGCCATCGGCAAGGGCTACGACCTCTACCGCCCCGACACCGGCAAGCTGCTGGTCCCGGGCGAGAAGATCTCGTGGGACGAGCACATTCACGCCGCGGGCGAGGACACGTCGACGGGCTCCGAGATCGGCATCTGGTTCTACCCGAAAGGCCAGGAGCCGCGTCACCGCAGCTACCTCGTGGGCTTCACCGGCATTCGGCGCGCGCCGGGCGCGCCCGCTCTCGACATCCCGCCGAACTCGATCGCCTACACGGAAGGGTTCACTCTGCTCAGGGAGAACACCCTCATCGAGAACTTCCAGCCGCACTTCCACCTGCGCGGCAAGGCGATGCAGGTCGAGGCGATCCTGCCCAACGGCACGACGCAGATCGTCAGCTACGTGGGCAACTTCAACTTCAACTGGATGACCAACTACATCTACGCCGACGATGCGGCGCCGGTGTTCCCGAAGGGGACGATCATCCACGTCACCGCGTGGTACGACAACACCCGCGCGAACAAGAACAACCCCGACCCCGACCAGTGGGTCGGCTACGGCGACCGCACCGTGGACGAGATGGCGCACGCGTGGATGAACGTCACGTACCTCTCGGACCAGGAGTACCAGCAGCTGATCGCCGAGCGCAAGGCGAAGTCCGCGTCGGGATCCCAGCAGCAGCAGTAGCGAACGAGGTCAGACACGCCGGTTTCCAAACCGCGCGCGACGGGGCCGGGCCAGGCGCCCGGCTCCGTCGCGTCCATCCTTCCCAAGTGAGAGTTCTGCGCATGAAGTCCTATCGATATCCGGTTCTGTTCCTGTGCGCGGCGGTCGCCGTGGCCGGCGTCGTGCTGTCGGCGCAGCGGCTGCCCATCGAGCCCCCCAAGGCCTTCGGCACCAGCATCACCGGCGCCTTCGAGGGCTGGTTCGACAACCCGGGCGGCGGCGGGCGCGGCTTCCTGGTCGGCTATCTCAATCGCAACCTGCAGACGGACATCGACGTCCCGATCGGGCCCAACAACCGCATCGAGCCCGGCGGCCCCGACCAGGGCCAGCCGACGCACTTCCTGCACGGGCGCCGCTACGGCATGTTCGTCGTGCCCGTGCCGAAGGACTTCACGTCGGCGGACCAGCGGCTGACGTGGACCATCGTGGTGAACGGCCAGAGCACCGTGATCCCGCTCCGCCTGCACCCCGACTACGTCGTGAGTCCGTTCACCGACGTCGCCGTCGGCAACACGCCGCCCGTCGTCAGGCTCTCCGAGCACGGGCCGACCAGCCAGGGGCCCGTCGCCGCGATCGCGACCGCGGAGTCGCGGACGACGAGCGTGTCGCAGCCGCTGACCCTCGAGGTCTGGGCGACCGACGATGCCAAGTACACGAGCGGCACGAACGCGCCGATGCGGAACCCGCCGCCGCCGGTCCGGATGCTCTGGTCGCAGTTCCGCGGAACGGGCAAGGTGACGTTCGGCGCGGCCGAGCCCACGTTCGAGATCACCAAGGGCGGTCAGGTGGATCAGCCGTTCGAGGGCAAAGCCACGACGACGGCGACATTCAGCGCGCCGGGCGACTACTTCCTCCACGCCACGGTGAACGACTACTCGGGTGACGGCGGTGGCGGCGAGGTGTGCTGCTGGACGACGGCCATGCTGAAGGTGACGGTGACTCCGTAGCGGCTCGAGGTCACGGGCTCAAGGCTCTCGGCTCTGGGCTCTCGGCTCTCGGCGGAACACGATGCAGTGCGACACCGTGGTCGGCCCGGAGCCCGGAGCCCGTCAGTCCCCCCGGCGGACGAGGCTCAGCAGATAGGCGGCGGTCGCGACCATGACGATGAGCGGGCCGCTCTCGCGGTGGAGCGTCGCGGCCATCCAGGCGCCGAGCGCCGTCGACAGGACGGCAACGGCCACCGACACGGCGAGCATCCCGTTCAGGTTCGTGGCCACCCGCTTGGCGGTCGCCGCCGGGACGATGATGAGCGCGCCCATCAGCAGGACGCCCAGGTAGCGCAGTCCCAGCGCGATCGTCAGGGCGAACATCTCCAGGTACAGCAGGTTCAGGCGCCTCACATTCACGCCCGCCGTGCGCGCGACGTCGGGTGAAATCAGCGCGACCACCAGGCTGTTGCGCTGGCGGAGGATGAAGGTGACGATCACGACGGACGCCACGGCCCCGAACACCAGCTCGGCCCGGCTGAGGGCGCCGACGCCGCCGAAGAGCGCGTCGACCAAGTCCTCGCCGGAGGTCGTCAGGCTCCCGACGGCCAGCGCGGCCGAGAAGACGATGCCGATCACGGTCTCGGTGGCGGCGCGCGTCCGATCCTCGAGCGCCCAGACGAGCAGCGCGCCGAAGAAGAGCATCGCGACCGCACCGAAGATCGGATGAATCCCGAGCGCCAGCGCCACGCCGATGCCGGGGAGCGCGACGTGCGAGAGCGGATCGGCGGCGAGCGCCATGCGCCGCATGACCGCGAAGCAGCCGACGAGGCCGGCCGCCACGGCCATCGCGAGCGCCAGGAGGAGGGCGTCAGCAGGCATGTTCAGTGTTCGTGGACGTGGTACCCCACCGAGGTGCCGTACAGCTCCCGCAGCAGTTCGGGCGTGAGGATCGCCTGAGGGGGCCCGACGCAGGTCTGCATCCGGCCCAGGCAGAGCACCTGCGTCGCGTAGCGGTAGACGACCGACAGCTCGTGCGAGATGAAGAGCACCGTCAGGCCCTGCTCCTGCTGGAGCCGGCGGACGAGCTCGTTCAGCTGCTCCTGCCCCGGCTCGTCGACGCCCGCGGTCGGCTCGTCGAGCAGGAGCACCGTGGGGTCGCCGAGCAGCGCGAAGCCGACGAGCAGCCGCTGGAACTGTCCCCCCGAGAGAATGCCGATCGGCCGCGCCGCGACGTCGGGCGTCACGCCGACGAGCGACAGGATGCGCGAGAGGCCGGAATCGGCCTCACGCGCGATCGCCGCGCGGGCGCGGAGAAAGTCCATACCGGTGACCGGGACGTCGCGTTCGAGATCGAGCTTCTGCGGGACATACCCAATCCGCGTGCCGCGCCTCCACCGGATGGCGCCCTCGTAGGGCAGCGCTCCGATGAGCGCGCGGAACAGCACGGTCTTGCCGGCCCCGTTCGGCCCGAGGATGGCGAGCGACGTCCCGGGATCCACCTGAAATCCGAGGTCCGACAGCACGGTGGTCCTGCCGAACCGGACCGTGAGGTGGGCGACGTCGAGAATGGGTTCCACGGAGGGGTCAATTATAGGGTTCTCGAGGTTCTCGGGGTTCTCGAGGTTCTTCTACCCTCGAGCATTTGGGGCTTCGGCGGTCTTCAGGTAGCGCACCAGCCGGTTGCTGGCTTTCAGCGTCCGCAGGCACAGGCGCAGCAGGCGGTCGTAGCGTTCGTCGTCCAGATAGCCTCGATCGTGCGCCTCGGCGAGGTGGCACTTTGTCTCGTGCAGCGAGCCGTTCGCGATCGCCAGGAAGCGTGAGAATTCCCGCTTCGAACCGTCGCACGCCCACGGCGCCACGCGCGGCACGATTGGGGCCAGGAATTCTCAGTGGACCCGAAAACGCGGCGAGAACCCCGAGAACCCTGAGAACCCCGACTGCCACGCTGGCAATTGCGAAGGAGGCCGACGATAATCGCGCCTGGGGCCAGGAGCGTGCGATGGTAGTCGACGTCAACGGCATCGGTCTGCACTGGCAGTCCGTCGGAGAGGGAGAGCCGCTCCTCTGGCTGCACGGCGGGATGGGCTGTGGCGACGACTGGCGCCACGTCTTCCCGGAAGTTCCGGAGGGCTTCCGCCTGATCGCGCCGGATCTGCGCGGGCACGGCGCGTCGATCGACCCGTCCGGCGCGTTCACGTTCCGCCAGTGCGCCGACGACATCCTGGCCCTGCTCGATCACCTCGGTCTCGCGAGCGTCAAGGCCCTCGGACTGAGCGGCGGCGGGATCGTCCTGCTCCACATGGCCACCCGCCGCCCGTCCGCGATTACGTCGATGGTGATCGTCAGCGCCCCGCCGTACCTTCCGGAGGAGGCCCGGGCGATTCAACGTGCCTTCTCCGAAGCGTCGCTCACCGCGGACGACATGGCGCGGATGCGCCGGAGCCACACGGGCGGCGAGCCGCAGATCCGGCAGCTCGTCGAGACGATGCGCGGTCTGGCGGACGGTTACGACGACGTCAACTTCACGCCGCCGTATCTGGGCACGATCACCGCCGACACCCTGATCGTCTTCGGCGACCGCGACCCGCTCTATCCCGTGTCGCTGGCCTTCGAGCTGCGCCGGGCGATCCCGCGCTCGACCCTCTGGGTCGTGCCGGGCGGTGGCCACGCTCCGGTGTTCGGCGAGCACGCCCAGCCGTTCAGGACGGCGGCGACGGCATTTCTGCGCGACCGCGCATGAACGCGACGCCGTCGGAGCACCGAGAACCCCGAGAACCCCGAGCACCCCGAGAACCCCGAGAACCCGGGGTAGAGTATTGACAATGGATATCAAACGGATTCTGTGTCCGACCGATTTTTCGGAGACGTCGGCGCACGCGGCGGCGCAGGCCATGGCGATCGCGTCGTGGTACCACGCGCGCGTGACGGCGCTGCACGTGCTCAGCTCGCTCACGGTCGCGGTGCCTGGCCTCGCGACGGTCCACATGAAGGAAGGCGCCGTCAACGACGCCGACGTGCGCCAGATGGCCCGCAAGGAGATCGTCGAGACGTTCGCGGCCAACGGCCCCGCCGGCGTGGAGGTGGAACCGCTGGTGGACTCGGGCGATCCGACGCAGCGCATCCTCGAGTGCGCGCTGGGGCTGCCCGCGGACCTGATCGTCATGGGCACGCACGGACTCGGCGGCTTCGAGCACTTCGTCCTGGGCTCGGTCACCGAGAAGGTGCTGCGCAAGGCGCCGTGCCCCGTGCTCACAGTGCCGCCCCGCGCCCAGACCCGCGCGCGGCTGCCGTTCAAGCGCCTGCTCTGCGCGGTGGACTTCTCCGAGTCGTCCCTGCAGGCCGTGCAGCTGGCGGCCTCGCTCGCCAAGGAGTCGGACGCCGAGCTCGACCTGCTGCACGTGATCGAGTGGCCGTGGACGGAGCCGCCGGCCCCGGACTTCGCCGCGATCCCGCCGGAGCAGGCGCTGGCGCTCGCCGAGTTCCGCCGCTACAGCGAAGAGACCGCGGCGTCGCGCCTCGAGAGCCTCGTGCCGACCGGGCCCGGGGCCTCCCGCCGCCCCGTCGCCAGAGTGACCAACGGCAAGCCGTACGTCCAGATCCTGGACGTCGCCAGCGAAGAGCACGTCGACCTCATCGTCATCGGCGTTCACGGGCACAACGTGCTGGACCGGGCGTTCTTCGGATCGACGGTCAACCAGGTCGTGCGCCGGGCGAGCTGTCCGGTGCTCACTCTGCGGCAGTAGGCGCGGCCCCTTTCGCGGCGGCCGCCCCGGCGCCGGCCTCGGCCGCCGCGACGCGGAACGTGGTGGCGACGGCGACGTCCGGATTGAGCGAGATCGAGTCGATGCCCTCGCCGACCAGCCAGGCCGCGAAGTCGGGATAGTCCGACGGCGCCTGACCGCAGATTCCGATCGGCTTGTGCAGCTTGCGCGCCGCCGCGATGGCACGTGCGATCATCCAGCGTACGGCCTCGTTGCGCTCGTCGAACAGGCGGGCCACGGTGCCCGAGTCGCGGTCGAGGCCGAGCGTCAGCTGCGTGAGGTCGTTCGACCCGATGGAGAAGCCGTCGAACACCTGGAGGAAGGCCTCGGCCAGGATGGCGTTCGACGGGACCTCGCACATCGCGTAGATCTCGAGGCCGTCCTCGCCCTGCCGCAGCCCGTTGGCCGCCATGACCTCGATGACGCGGCGGCCTTCGTCCACGGTGCGGCAGAACGGGATCATCACCTTGATGTTGGTCAGACCCAGCTCGCCGCGCGCGCGTCGGATGGCGGCGCACTCGAGGGCGAATCCCTCCGCGTAGCGCTCGTCGTAGTACCGGGAGGCCCCGCGGAAGCCCAGCATCGGGTTCTCCTCGGCCGGCTCGAACTCCCCCCCGCCCACGAGCTGCGCGTACTCGTTGGTCTTGAAGTCGCTCATCCGCACGATCACCGGCTTGGGATAGAACGCTGCCGCGAGGCGTCCGATGCCCTCGCTGAACCGCCGGACGAAGAAGTCGCCGGCCGCCTCGGGGCCGATCCGGGCCGCGATGTCCTTGACGACCTGCGGATCCTTCAGGCGCGGATAGCGCACGAGCGCCATCGGGTGGATGCCGATGTGGTTGGTGATGACGAACTCGGCGCGCGCCAGGCCCACGCCCTGGTTGGGGATGCGGGCCAGGTCGAAGGCGCGGCTCGGATCGCCGACGATCAGCATCACGTGCGTGCGGGTCTGGGGCACGCGCGAGGCATCGACGCGCGCGACCTCGAACGGCACTCGACCGGCGTAGACGTGGCCTTCGGCGCCTTCGGCGCAGCAGACCGTCACGTCGGCGCCGCTCTGCAGCGTGCGCGTCGCGTTCTCGGTGCCGACGATGCACGGGAGGCCGAACTCGCGGGACACGATGGCCGCGTGGGCGGTGCGCCCGCCCTTGTCGGTAACGATGGCCGACACGCGGCGCATCACCGGCTCCCAGTCCGGATCGGTCATCTCGGCGACCAGCACGTCGCCATCCTGGACGGCGTCGAGGGCCGACACCTCCCGCACCACCCGCACGCGTCCGCTGCCGATGCGCTCACCCACGGCCTGGCCGCGCACGAGCGGTTCGCCGGGCTTGGCCGTCAGGTGGTACACCTCCGCCACGGACGTGTGCGCCCTGGCGGAGTGTACGGTCTCGGGCCGCGCCTGGACGATGAACAGCTGGCCCGTGAGGCCGTCCTTGGCCCACTCGATGTCCATCGGCTGCGCGTGCCCCGCGAGCGTCGAGTAGTGCTCTTCGATCAGGCAGGCCCACCGCGCCAGCGTCAGCACGTCGTCGTCGCCCAGGCAGAAGCGCGCGCGCTCGTCGGCGGGCGTCGGCTCGCTGCGCGTGGCCTTGGTACCGCCGGCGTAGACGAGGCGCACCTCCTTGGTGCCCAGGCTCCGGCTGACGATCGCGCGATGTCCGGTCGCGAGCGTCGGCTTGAACACCGTCCACTCGTCAGGCGTGACGACGCCCTGGACGATGAACTCGCCGAGGCCGTAGACCCCGGAGACCGTGACGACGTCCCGGAAACCGGACTCGGTGTCCAGCGTGAAGATCACGCCGGAGCTCGCCTTGTCGGAGCGCACCATGGGCATGACGCCGACCGAGAGCGCGACCTTGAGCTGGTCGTAGCCGAGCCGCGCCCGGTAGCTGATCGCGCGATCCGTGAAGAGCGACGAGTAGCACGCCTGGACGGCGCGGAGCAGACCTTCGCGCCCGCGGACGTTGAGGAAGGTCTCGGCCGCTCCGGCGAAGGACGCCTCGGGCAGGTCCTCGGCGGTGGCCGACGAGCGGACGGCGAGCTCCGGCTCGCGTCCCGCGCGCGCGCACAGCCGGTCGTAGCCGGCGAGGATGGACGTGCGCAGGCTGTCGGGCAGGGTCGTCTCGAGCACGGCCGCCCGGGCGGCCTCGCCGCGGTGGGCGAGCTCGGCGAGGTTCTCGGCGTCGAAGGTCGAGAAGATCGACTGCAGGCGGGCCCGGAGGCCGCCGGCGTCGAGCAGACGCCAGTACGCGTCGGCGGTGGTGGCGAAGCCGTCGAGCACGCCGACGCCCCTGGGCTGGAGCGCTCGGAAGAGCTCGCCGAGCGACGCATTCTTCCCGCCGACGCGCGGAAGGTCGGCCAGCGTGATGTCGGCGAAGTCGAGCACGTCGGGTGCGGGCGATGGGGGTGTCATGTCGAAGCTCCAGTGTTCGCGCGTGCGCCGCGGGTGTCTGTGGATGTCAGCGTCGACCGCTGCAAGATCGTCTCCCGGGACGATGGCGCCGGTGCGCCTGCGGACACGGGATTTGACGGGATTCCGACGCGTCGGGTCTCGAAGCCCGGCGGATCGTCGACAGCGGGCGCATTTGCGCCAGCACGGGTCTTGCGTCAGCCTGTAGGCAGGGAGGTTCCCCATGCAGCTCCAGCTGAGTGACACCGAAGCCGGCATCCTCAGGGATGTCCTGAGCGATTACCTGTCGGGCCTGAAGCGGGAAGTCGCGCGCACCGAACAGCACGAATACCGCCACATGCTGGTTCAGCGGCAGGAGCTCTGCGAGCGCCTGTTCAAGCAGCTGGGGGCCGGCGCGGCGACGTAAGGGCGGGCAGCCGCCACCAGACAGGCCTTGGCCGATCCGGCCGGCGCGTATTAACCTTCCACGCCGTGAACAACGCAGGTCGGGCCTGAATGGACAAGGTGGCGCGGGCGAACCAGCGCAACGCCGTGCTGGCCGGTTTCCTCGGCTGGACCTTCGACGCGTTCGACTACTTCGTCCTCACCTACGTTCTCGAGGACGTTGCCCGGGCGTACCACCGGTCGCGGCCCGAGATTGCCCTCGCCCTGACGCTGTCGCTCGCGATGCGCCCGGTGGGCGCGATCATCTTCGGCCTGGCGGCCGATCACTTCGGCCGCCGCGTGCCGCTGATGATCAACGTGATCTTCTACGGCAGCGTGTCGGTCCTGTCCGGCATCGCCCCGACGTACGGCACGTTCATGCTCCTTCGCCTGCTCTTCGGCATCGGCATGGGCGGCGAGTGGGGTGTCGGCGCGTCGCTCGCGCTCGAGTCGGCGTCGCCGCGGCTGCGGGGGCTGCTGTCAGGGGTGCTCCAGGAAGGCTACGCGATCGGCAACCTGGTGGCGGCGCTCGGGTTCCGCTTCATCTATCCGTACTTCAACGCGATGCTGCCCGGGAACGGCTGGCGGTTCCTGTTCTTCCTGGGGGGGTTGCCGGCAATCCTGTCGCTCTACATCCGGTCCCACGTGCGCGAGTCCGAGGCCTGGCGCGAGCATCACACCGAGTGGGGCGCCTACTGGCGCTCGATCTTCCAGCACTGGCGCCGGTTCCTCTACATCGTCGCCCTGATGGCGATGATGAACCTGATTGCCCACGGCACGCAGGACATCTACCCGACGCTGCTCGGCACGTTCGGATTCGGACAGAAGTCGATCGCCGACATCATCGCGCTGTCCATGGTCGGGGCCATCATCGGCGGGCTGGTGTTCGGGTACTACTCGGACCGCGTGGGCCGGCGCCGCGCGATGGTGACGGCGACGCTCGCGGCGCTGCTGGTCGTCCCGTTCTGGCTCTCGGGATCCAGCACCGTCCGGATCCTGATCGGCGTGTTCCTGATGCAGTTCTTCGTGCAGGGGGCGTGGGGCGTGATTCCCGCGCACATCAACGAGCTCTCGCCGGGGAACCTGCGCGGCTTCTTCCCGGGGTTCGCCTACCAGATCGGCGTGCTCGTCGCGTCGAGCATCCCCTACGTCGAATCGGCGCTCGGCGAGCGCTTCACCTACGCGCAGGCGATGGGCGGCCTCGTGACGGCGATCCTCCTGATCGGCACCGTGATCATCTGGCTGGGACCGGAGCAGAAGGGCATCGCGTTTCGCCGGTCCGACGCCTGATGCCTGACGCCGGGTTGCGCCCGGTGTGGAGCGGCGGCCACGAACCTCAGGGCGTCGCCCACCCGATGTCCTGATAGACCCAGGGCGTCTCGAAGCCGAAGGCGCCGAAGTTCACGAGACCCTTGCGGGTCGGCACGATCTCGGGCCGCTGATACAGCGTCAGCGAGTGGACTTCCTGCCAGATCATGGCGTCGGCCTGGTTGGCGAGGGCGATGGCCTTCTCGCGATCGAACTCCCGGCTCGCGCGCAGCATGAGGGCGTCGAGCCCGGGGCTGCCGATCCGGGCGTAGTTCTGCTGGATGTCCAGCTGGCCTTCCGCATTCCTGGTCGGATTGACGTAGATGGACTTGACGGAGCTGACGGGAAACGGCGTGCCCATCCAGGCGAACAGCGTGAAGTCGAACTGCCCGGGCCGCACGTACTTGTCGAAGAAGTCGTTGGAGGGCACGGTCTCGATCGCCACCGTGACGCCGACCTGTGCCAGCATGTTCTGAATCAGCTCGCCGATCTGTCGTGCGGTCTGCACCCCCGCCGGAATGACGAGGTGGATCGTCAGGGCATCGCCCGCCTTCTTCCTGACGTTCCCGTCGAGCGTCCAGCCGGCCTCGTCCAGCAACTGCGCCGACCGGGCGGGGTCGTACCGACCGACGTCGCCCGAGTTGTCCTCGTACCCGTGCTGGTTTTCCATGAAGATGTGGTTGTTCAGCACCGTGGGCTGCATGCCGAGCGGCGAGAGCATGGCCCGGGCGATCGCCTGGCGATTGATGGCCATCGCGAGCGCCCGCCGGACGCGGACGTCCTGCAGTTGAGGGCTGGCGCCGTTGAGGGTCAAGTGGGTGAAGTTCGGGCCGCCGGCCACCCGGAGGTCGATGTCCGGCATGACCCTGGCGCGCTGGTACTTGCTCGCGTCGGACGCGAGGTCCAGCGCGTCGATCTCGTTGTTGGCCAGCGCATCGATCTGCGCGTCGGGCTGGATCACGCGGAACACGATCCGGTCCAGCTTGGCGCGGTTGCCCCACCACTTCTCGTTCCGGACCAGCGTGATCGTCTGTGATGTCCGGTCGATCGCATCCAGTCTGAACGGTCCGGCGGTGGTGAGCAGCGTCTCCTTCCACCCGTCGTTGAAGACCGCCGGGTTCTTGTTCGTCGCTGCCGGGTAGAACGGTGCGAAGAGCGCCTGCCAGTCCGCGAACGGCGTCTTGTAGGTGACGATGGCCTCGTAGTCGTTCTTGCCTTTCGTCACGCTCCCGATGTTCTCGTAGCCGTTCGCCGACGAGATGCGATAGGCGTGGTCTGCGCCGCCGCTCGCCTTCCACTGCCAGTACAGGTCCTCCCACGTGATCGGCGTCCCGTCGTACCACCGCGCCTTCGGGTTCAGCTCGTAGGTGACGACCTCCTGCGGGTCGGTGGCGAGGGTCGCCTCGGAAGCCAGGTAGTCCGGATTCCACACGGGGGAGCCGGCGGCATCGGTCGTGTAGAGGTTCGGCATGAGGGCGGAGAGCACCCACACGCCGCTCTGGTCCGTGCCGTCGATCTCGTTCACGTTGAAGTTGGCAGGCATCGTGTCGAGCGGCCAGGTGAAGGTGCCGCCGTCCCGGATCCGGTCGCGCGGCGTGGGCACGATGTCGTTCGCCTTCGCGGACGGGGGCTTCCCGGTACCGCCTGGCGGCGTCGCGCCGGGGCCGCCACCGCTGCCGCCACAGGCGGACGCGGTCACGAGCAGGACCGCCCCCGCGATTGTCAGGGAGCCCAGAGCCCAGAGCCGAGAGCCTGTTCGATATGTCACTGCTTCGCCCATCCGATGTCCTGATAGGTCCACGGGGTCTGGAGACCGAAGGCCCCGAAGTTCACGAGGCTCCGCCGCGTCGCGATGATCTCCGGCCGCTGGTAGAGCGTGAGCGAGTGGACTTCCTGCCAGATGAGGGCGTCGATCTGGTTCCCGAGCGCGATCGCCTTCGCACGATCGAACTCCGCGCCGGCCTCGTCGAACAGGTGGTCGATCTCGTCGCTGCCAATCCGGGCGTAGTTCTGCTGGATGTCGAGCTGGCCCTGGGCATTCTTCGTCGGCTTCGCGTAGACGGACTTCGACGAGCTGATCGGGAACGGCGTGCCCATCCACGAGAAGATCGTGAAGTCGAACTGGCCGGGAGAGATGTACTTGTCGAAGAAGTCGTTGAGGGGCACGGTATCGATGTTCACGGCGACGCCCAGCTGCCCGAGCATGTTCTGCACGAGCTCGGACTCCTGCCGAGACGTCTGGATGCCCGAGGGGATCACCAGGCGGATGTCGAGCGGCTTCCCGTCCTTCTTGCGGACGCCGCCGTCCAGCTTCCACCCGGCCTCGTCCAGGAGCTCGGCGGCCTTCTTCGGGTCGTACTTGCCGACCTCGCCCGAGTTGTCCTGGTAGCCACGCTGGTTCTCCATGAAGATGTGGTTGTTCAGCACGTCGGGCGCCATCCCGAGCGGGCCGAGCATCGCGCTGGCGATCGCGGCGCGGTCGATGCCCATCGCCAGGGCGGTTCGGACGCGCACGTCCTGCAGGTTCGGGCTCGTCCCGTTCATGGTGAGGTGACGGAAGTTGGGGCCGCCCGCCACCCGAAGATCGACGTTCTCGATGGCCCTGGCCCGCTGGTAGTTGCTCGCGGCGGGCCCGACGTCCATGGCGTCGATCTCGCCGTTGGCCAGCGCGTCGACCTGGGCGTCGGGCTCGATGACGCGGAACACGATGCGATCCAGCTTCGCCGGCTGGCCCCACCACTTGTCGTTGCGGACCAGCGTGACCGTCTTCGACGTCTGGTTGATGTTGTCGAGCTTGAAGGGGCCGGCGGTCGTGAGGGGGCCGTTCTTCCATCCCTCGTTGAAGACTTTCGGGTTCTTGTCGGTCGAGGCCGGATAGAACGGCGAAAAGAGCGCCTGCCAGTCCGCGAACTTCTTGCCGAACGTGACGACGGCCTCGTAGTCGTTCTTGCCGCGCGTGACGTTCTCGATGTTCTCGTAGCCGTTGGCGGACGAGATGCGGTAGGCGTGGTCGCGCCCGTTGCTCGCCTTCCACTGCCAGTAGATGTCCTCCCACGTGATGGGCGTCCCGTCGTACCACGTCGCCTTCGGATTCAGGTCGTAGGTGACGATCTGCTTCGGATCGGTGACGAGCGTCGGTTCCGACGCCAGGTAGTCCGGATCCCACTCCGGCGTGCCGCTCGCGTCCGCCGTGTAGAGGTTGGGCATGAGGGCGCCGATGATGTAGGAGCCGTTCAAGTCGGTGCCATCCAGCTCGTTGTAGTTGAAGTTCGCCGTGATGTTGTCGATCGGCCACGTGAAGGTGCCGCCGTCCTGCACCTGGTCGCGCGGAACGGAGTGCACGTCGTTCGCCTTGGCGGGTGGGGGAGGGGTGCCGGCGGCGGGCGCGCCGCTCGTCGCCGTCGTGCTGCCGCTGCCGCCGCAGCCGGACGCGACCAGCACGACCGCCGACAGCAAGACCGCGAGACCGAATCCACTTCTGCGTTTCAATGGTGCCCCCTGTCGGCTCTGGCTTCCGGCTTCTGGCTCCCGGCCGGTCCGAGCCCCGCGGCCGTCGTGATCTGCCTGAAGCCCGGAGTCCGGAGCCCTGAGCCTACTTTGTTTCCGCCGCCGAGTAATGGCAAGCGTCCAGGTGATCGGGTCCGCCGGACCGGACGACCAGCTCCGGCACCTCCTCGACGCACCGCCGCCGCTCGACGTCGCCGAGCTCGTGAGCGAACCTGGGGCAGCGCGTGCGGAAGCGACAGCCCGACGGCGGATCGGTGGGACTCGGGAGGTCGCCTTCGAGCACGACGCGGTGGCGTCCGCGCTCCTTGCGCGGATCCGGCATGGGGACCGCGGACAGCAGCGCCTGCGTGTATGGATGCGTCGGCGCGTCGAAGACGGCGTCGACGCCGCCGAGCTCGGCGAGCCGGCCCAGGTACATCACCGCCACGCGGTCCGCGATGTGGCGCACCAGCGCGAGATCGTGCGCCACGAAGAGGTAGGACAGGTGCAGCTCGGCCCTGAGGTGCTCGAGCAGGTTGATGATGCCGGCGCGGATCGACACGTCGAGCGCCGATACCGGCTCGTCGAGCACGAGGATCCGGGGCTTCAGGACGAGCGCGCGGGCGATGCCGATGCGCTGGCGCTGGCCGCCCGAGAAGGCCTGCGGATAGCGGTTCGCGTGCTCCGCCTCCAGGCCGACCAGATCGAGCGCCTCGCGGACGCGCGAGGCGCGCTCGTCGGGCGCGACGCCGTGGGCGAGCAGCGGCTCGGCCAGGATGTCGCCGACGGGCATGCGCGGATCGAGCGACGCGGTCGGGTCCTGGAAGACGACCTGCAGATCGCGGCGGATCGCGAACCGCTCGGCGGCGGTCAGCGTCGCGACGTCGTGCCCCATCACGACGATGCGGCCGGCCTGGGGGCGGACGAGGTTGAGGATCTCGATGAGTGCGGTGGTCTTGCCGCACCCGGACTCGCCCACCAGTCCCAGCGTCTCGCCCTCGCGGATGTCGAACGTGATGCCGTCGACCGCGTGCACGGTGCCGATCCGCCGCCGGAGCACGACGCCCTTGGTGATGGGGAACTGCTTCACCAGGCCGTCCACGGCCAACATCACGGGGCGCGCCTCGCGGGGGATCGCCGCCGCCGCCGCCGCCGGTGGCGCGGTGACGGGGAACACGTCGGCGCTCGTCATCCGATTCGCCTCGATCTCCTGGCTGCGGTGGCACGCGGCGGCGTGGTCCTGCCCGGACGCGGTCATGGCCAGCAGCTCGGGCTCGACCTCGGCGCACCGATCGATGCGCATGGGGCACCGGGGCGTGAACGGGCAGCCCGGCGGGAGATCGATGAGGGAGGGCGGATTGCCCTCGATCGGCGTGAGCGGCTGGGTCCGCTTCACGTCGGGCCGCGGAATCGAGCCGAGCAGACCGAGCGTGTACGGCATCCGCGCCGCGTAGAAGACATCGTCGACGGCGCCGGTCTCGACGAGCTTGCCGGCGTACATGACGGCGACGCGATCGGCGAGGCCGGCCACGACGCCGAGGTCGTGCGTGATGAGGAGGATGGCGGCGCCCGTGACCTGCTGGGCCGTTCGCAGGAGCTCGAGGATCTGCGCCTGGATCGTGACGTCGAGCGCCGTGGTCGGCTCGTCGGCGATGATGAGCGACGGACGGTTGGCGATCGCCATGGCGATCATCGCCCGCTGGCGCATGCCGCCGGAGAACTCGTGCGGGAAGGCCGAGGCGCGCTGCGGCGCGTTGGGGATGCCGACCATGTCCAGCAGCTCCACGGCCCGGCGTCCTGCGGCGTCGGCGGAGACCCGCTCGTGGACGAGGATCGCCTCGGCGATCTGGTCGCCGATCCGGTATACCGGCGTGAATGCCGAGAGCGGGTCCTGGAAGATCATCGAGATGCCGCGGCCGCGAATCTCGGACAGCTCCTTGTCCGATCGCCCGACGAGCTCCCGGCCCTTGAAGCGCACCGAGCCGGCGACGTGGGCGTTGCCCGGCAGCAGCTCCATGACGGCGAGTGACGAGACCGTCTTGCCGGAGCCGGACTCGCCGACCAGGCCGAGCACCTCGCCCGGCTCCATGCGGTAGCTGAGCGATCGGACGGCCGCCACCGGTCCGGCCGCGCTCCGGAAGGTGACCGACAGGTTCGTGACCTCGAGCAGCGGATGGTCGGTGGCCTGGGCGGTCACGATGCGGCGTTTGCTCCTTCGGTCGGGTCGAGGGCGTTGCGCAGCCCGTCGCCGACGAGGTTGATGGCCAGCACGAGCGCCACGAGGAGGCCCGCGGGGAAGTAGAACTCCCACGGATAGGTCAGGGCTGCGCCCGAGTAGTCGCCGATGAGGGTGCCGAGCGAGACGTCGGGCGGCTGCACCCCGAAGCCGAAGAACGACAGGCCGACCTCGGCGAGGATGAGCGAACTGACGTTCACGGTGGCGTCGATGATGAGCAGCGACGCCATGTTGGGCAGGATGTGCCGGAAGATGATGCGCCAGCCGGGCACGCCCATGTAGCGGGCGGCCCGGACGAACTCGCGCTCCTTGAGCGACAGCGTCAGGCCCCGCACGATGCGCGCCGTGATCATCCACTGGAAGGCCGCGAGCAGCAGGACCAGGAGGAGCCAGCTGTGTCCGTGGAACGTCGGCGACAGGATCGCGATGATGAGGAAGGCGGGAAGGACGAGCAGGAGGTCGATGAAGGTGAGGAGCGCCGTGTTGAGGAACCCGCCGAAGTACCCGGCGAACGACCCCATCACGGCGGCCACCGCGGTCGACATCAGCGCGCCGAGGATCCCGATGATCATCGACTTCTGCATGCCGCGCATCGTCAAGGCGAACATGTCGAAGCCGTTCTGCGTCGTGCCGAACCAGTGCCGGGCGTTCGGCGGCGACAGGAAGGACTGGAAGTCGAGCTGGTTGTACTGCCAGCGGGTGACGTACGGGCTGCCGTAGGCGGCGGCGAAGAGCAGCGCCACGGCGACCAGGCCGACCATCGCGAGCCGCTCGCGGCGGAAGCGCTGGAACACCAGGCGTCCGCGGGAGGTCGCGTGGACGTCTGCCGCCATCCCGTCAGACCCGGACCCGCGGGTCGAGCGCCGCATACGCCACGTCGGAAAGGAATCCGGCGATGAGCACGAGGACCGCCACGAACAGCGTGACGCCCGCGACGGAGTTGACGTCGTTCTTCGTCACCGAGTCGACGAAATACTCGCCCATCCCGTGCCACCCGAAGATCTTCTCGGTGAAGGTCGCTCCGACGAAGAGGAGCGCGAACTCGTAGGCGAAGAACGTCGCCATGGGAATGAGGGCGGTGCGCAGGCCGTGGCGGATGAGGGCCCGCGACCGCCGGAGTCCCTTGGCGCGCGCGGTCCGCAGGAAGTCGCTCCCCAGCACGTCGAGCATGGCGCTGCGCTGGTATCGGCCGTAGAACGCCATGGCCGCGACCGTCAGGACCAGCGACGGCAGCGCCAGGTGGCCCAGCCGGTTGACGATGCCGGTCCAGGACCACGGATTCAGGCCGGGGGTGATCTCCCCCGTCGTGTACAGCAGCTTCGTATCCCCGGTGAATCCGAGCAGGTTGTTGATCCCGATACCCCCGTTCTTGAAGAGCACCGCCAGGACGACGACCGGAATCGACAGGATGACGAAGGAGAACACCGTCAGGACGTGATCGGACCACTGCCGCTGTTTGACGGCCCCGTAGGCGCCCGCGGCGACGCCCAGGAACGTGCCCAGGAGCGAGCCGATGAGCATCAGCCGGAGACTGACCCAGATGCGGCGGGAGATCTCGTCGTTCACGGGCGTGTTGTCGACCGTCCGCCCGAGATCGCCGTGGAGCACGCCGCCCGCCCACCGCTCGAAGCGGATGGCGAGCGGCGTCTTGTCGTTCATGTTGATCGCGTCGAGGGCGGAATCCACGACGGCCGGCGGCGGCGGGGGATTGCGGCCCTCGTACCGCGCCCGGGGATTGAGCTGCGTGGCGGCGAGGACGTACGCGACGGACGTGGACACGACGACGAGGACGATCAGATAGACCAGCCGTCGGACGAGGAACGCGGCCATCGCTCCGTCAATTGTAGTCGATGGCCCGCGGCGCCCGCCGGGCTACTCCCACCGGAAGACGCGCGAGGACACGGCCGTGAACGCGGCGGCGATCAGCACGAGCATGACGACGTCGCCGAGATGGCCGGACCAGCCGTCGCCGTACCAGATGCCTCGCAGCAGCGAGACGGCATAGGTCATCGGCGAGACGCGCGCGACCAGGCCGAGCGCCGGCGGCAGATCCCCGACGGGCACGAACAGCCCCGAGATCCCCAGCAGGGGATAGAAGATCAGCGTCCCGATCGGCTGGGCGAAGCGGGCGGTGCGGACGAGGCTGGCGAGGACGAAGCCCATCGCGAGAATGCTCAGCGTGCTGAAGAGGAGCGCCAGCGCGAAGCCCACGAGCGGGACGCCGGGATCGATGGGGTAGTAGCGTCTCCCCGCCAGGATCATGAGCGCCAGCGTCACGGCCGTGAACAGCAGCTTCACCAGCACGTGCGCCGCCAGAATCGTGGGCGGCCGGAGCGGCGTCGCCCGCAGGCGCTTGAGAATGCCGCTGTCGCGGTAGATGGAGATGACGGCGACCAGCGACAGCGAGGCGCTGATGGCGATGAGCAGCGCGCCGAAGACCGGCAGATCGGCGCCGATCGCCCCGGGGACCTCGCCGCCTTGTCTCGCATCGCCGCCGAGCACTCGCCCCAGCAGGACGAACAGGACGACCGGCAGCACCACCGTCCCGACGACGCCCAGCGGCTCGCGGACGAAGATCTTGATCTCCAGCCAGGTCAGTTTCAGCAGTCCGCGTGACATCGTGTCAGTCCCGGATCGCGTGGCCGGTCAGCTCGAGGAAGACGTCCTCGAGCGTGGGGATCTCGGTGCGGAAGTCGGTCACCCGCATCCGGTGCTCCGCCAGGCACTGGATCACCTGCGTGACGACGTCGCCGCCGCCGCGAATCGTGATCTCGTGTCCGTCGCCCTCGGCCACCGTCACCGCCGGAATCGCACGAAAGCGCCCGGCCGCGGCCGGATCCTCGATCGCGACGACGACCGTTCGCACCGGGCAGTGGCGCCGCACGAGCGCCGCCGGCGGACCGATGTCCACGATGCGGCCGTGGTCGATGATGGCGACCCGGTCGCACAGACGCTGCGCCTCTTCCATCAGGTGGGTCGTCAGGAAGACCGTCCGTCCCTTGCGGCGGATGTCGCGCACCAGCTCCCAGATGGCGCGCCGTGCCTGCGGGTCCAGTCCCGTCGTCAGCTCGTCGAGGAAGACCACGTCCGGGCTGTTGACCAGGGCGAGGGCGATGAAGAGGCGCTGCTTCTGGCCGCCGGAGAGCGTCATGAACCACGCCCGGCGCTTGTCGCCGAGGCCGAGCTGTTCGATCAGGCCGTCGGCGTCGACGCGCGTGCCGTAGAGCGCCGCCCACAGGTCCACGGCCTCCCGCACCTCGATCCGCTTCTGGAGCTGGGCCTCCTGGAGCTGCACGCCGATCCGCTGCTGGAGTGCGGCAGCCTGGCGCGCCGGATCGAGCCCGAGGACGGAGATCGTCCCCCGATCCGGAACGCGCAGTCCCTCGACGCACTCCATCGTCGTGGTCTTGCCGGCGCCGTTGGGGCCGATCAGGCCGAAGATCTCGCCGGCCTCGACGTCGAACGACACGTCATCGACGGCGACCGTGCGGCCGTAGGTCTTGTGGACGTGCGCCACGTGGATCACGGCGCTGCGTGTCGTCAGTCCCGCCATCGGTCGTGAGGATGTTACACGCGGATCCGTCGCGCCGAACAGATGAGGCGAACCGGAACCTTCCCTTTTGGGGCGGATCCGAGTCATGCTGTCAGACGTTCGCTTGCCCCGTCCCGACGTCTCGCGACCGATCCGCCGCCGCCACGCCGGAACATCCCGTCACCGCGTTCGAAGGGAGGCCAGCAGATGGGCCAGGTGGTGCGTGACGAGACCACGCCGGCGTCGAAGCCAATCCCCGACACGCTCGACCACCTGCGCGCCCGCCTGGCGGAGCATCCTGGCGGGCTGACCGCCGCCCAGGTCGACGCCGCCCGCCAGCAGTTCGGCTACAACGAGCTGCCCGAAGCAAAGACCAGCCTCCTCGCGCGGTTCCTCTCCTACTGGTGGGGCCCCATCGCCTGGATGATCGAATCCGCCGCGATCCTCTCGGCGCTCGTGCGGCACTGGACCGACTTCGCGATCATCCTGGCCCTCCTGGTGATGAACGCCGGCGTCGGATTCTGGGAGGAATTCCAGGCGGGCAACGCGATCGCGGCCCTCAAAGCGCGGCTCGCCCTGCGCGCCCGCGTCAAGCGCGATGGCGCCTGGACGACGGTGGCCGCGCGGGAGCTCGTGCCCGACGACCAGATCCGCCTCCGCTTCGGCGACATCCTGCCGGCCGACGCCCAGCTCCTCGACGGCGATCCCATCGAAGTCGATCAGTCGGCGCTGACCGGCGAATCGCTGCCGGTGACCCGCAAACCCGGCGATACGGTCTACGCGGGCTCGATCGTCAAGCGCGGCGAGATCGGCGCCGTCGTGTCCGCGACCGGCGCGCGCACCTACATGGGCCGCACGGCCCACCTGGTGGAGTCGGCGCACGCCGCCAGCCACTTCCAGCGCGCGGTGCTCAAGATCGGCGACTACCTGATCGTCGTCGCCGTCCTGCTCGTCGTGCTGATCCTGGGGGTGGCGATCTTCCGCGGCGATCCGATCCTGACGACGCTGCAGTTCTGCCTCGTCCTGACGGTCGCTGCCGTGCCCGTCGCCATGCCGGCCGTGCTGTCGGTCACGATGGCCGTGGGGGCCCGCGTGCTGGCCCGGCGTCAGGCGATCGTGACGCGGCTGGCGGCGATGGAGGAGCTGGCGGGCATCGACGTGCTCTGCTCCGACAAGACCGGCACGCTCACGCAGAACGTCCTCACGCCCGGGGATCCCTTCTGCGCGCCCGGCGTCGCCCCCGACGCGCTGCTCCTCGCCGCCGCCCTCGCGTCCCAGGCGCAGAACGAGGATCCCATCGACCTGGCGGTGCTCGGCGCCGTCGCCGATCGACGCGCGCTCGAGGCGTACCGCCTCGTGCACTTCGAGCCGTTCGACCCGGTGCACAAGCGGACCGAGGCGGAGGTCGAGGGCCGCGACGGCCGGCACCTGCACGTCGCCAAGGGGGCGCCGCAGGTGATCCTGGACCTCGCCGCGCCCCCCGACCGTCAGGCGGCCATGCGCGCGGTGGACGACTTCGCGGCCCGCGGTTTCCGCGCGCTCGGCGTCGCGCAGAGCGCCGACGGCACGGCGTGGCAGTTCCTCGGCCTGCTGCCGCTCTTCGACCCGCCGCGTCCGGATTCGAAGGAGACGATCGCGACCGCGATGCGCATGGGCATCGCGGTGAAGATGGTGACCGGCGATCAGCTCGCCATCGCAAAGGAGACGGCGCGCCAGCTCGGCCTGGGCGACCGCATCGTCGACGCGTCGGGGCTCGACGCCGGAGACGGCGGCGCGGCGGGTCTGGCGCGCAAGATCGAGAACGCCGACGGCTTCGCGCAGGTGTTTCCCGAGCACAAGTTCCGGATCGTGGAGGTCCTCCAGCAGCGCGGGCACTTCGTCGGCATGACGGGCGACGGCGTCAACGACGCGCCGGCCCTCAAGCAAGCCGACGCGGGCATCGCCGTCTCCGGCGCCACCGACGCCGCGCGGGCGGCCGCCGACATCGCGCTCCTCCAGCCCGGCCTCTCCGTCATCGTCGGAGCCGTCGACGAGAGCCGGAAGATGTTCCAGCGGATGAACAGCTACGCGATCTACCGGATCGCCGAGACGCTGCGCGTGCTGCTGTTCATGACGCTCTCGATCCTCGTCTTCAACTTCTATCCGGTCACCGCCGTGATGCTCGTGCTGCTGGCGATCCTCAACGACGGCGCGATCCTGTCGATCGCCTACGATCGGGTGCCGAAGTCGGATCGCCCGGAATCCTGGAACATGCCGGTCGTCCTGGGCATCGCCAGTGCGCTCGGCCTCGCCGGCGTCGTGGCCTCCTTCGGGCTGTTCTACGCCGCCGAGCGCGTGTTCCACGTCGGGCGCGACACCATCCAGTCGCTGATGTACCTCAAGCTCTCGGTGGCGGGGCACCTGACGATCTTCGTGACGCGCACGCGCAAGCGGTTCTGGCAGACCCGCCCGGCCGGCATCCTGCTCGGCGCCGTCCTGGCGACGCAGCTGGTCGCGACGCTGATCGCCGTCTACGGCGTCTTCATCTCGCCGATCGGCTGGACGTGGGCGATCGCGGTCTGGGTGTACGCCCTGGCGTGGTTCGTCGTGAACGACCAGATCAAGATCGCGGCCTATCGCGTGTTCGACGCGCGCGAGACCGGGCTCCTGCTCCAACGCGTACGGTCGCACACGATGCGGCACATCTGGGACTCGTTCGCCGGCGCAGCGAAGGCGCACCGGCCGGGGGTGCGATGACGAAGACGCTCTCACGCGGACTGTTGCAGCGCATGAACGCCTACTGGCGCGCGGCCAACTACCTGTCCGTGGGCCAGATCTACCTGATGGACAACCCCCTCCTGAAGCGGCCGCTCACGCCGGCCGACATCAAACCGCGCCTGCTGGGCCACTGGGGGACGACCCCCGGACTGAACTTCGTCTACGTCCACCTCAACCGGCTGATCACCGAACACGACCTCGACCTGATCCTCATCGTCGGCCCGGGTCACGGCGGGCCGGGGATCGTCGCGAACACGTACCTCGAGGGCACCTACAGCGAGCTGTACCCGAACGTGTCGTGCGACGAGCCGGGCATGAAGCGGCTGTTCACGCAGTTCTCCTTTCCCGGCGGCATCCCCAGCCACTGCGCGCCCGAGACGCCCGGGTCGATCAACGAGGGCGGCGAGCTCGGGTACAGCCTCGCCCACGCGTACGGCGCGGCCTTCGACAACCCCGGTCTCTTCGTGACGTGCATCATCGGCGACGGCGAAGCGGAAACCGGCGCCCTGGCCACGAGCTGGCACTCGAACAAGTTCTTCAACCCGGCGCGGGACGGCGCGGTGCTCCCGATCCTCCACCTGAACGGCTACAAGATCGCGAACCCGACGGTGCTCGCCCGGATCGGCCGCGACGAGCTCGGCCGCCTCCTGACCGGCTACGGGTACGAGCCCGTGTTCGTCGCCGGCGACGACCCGATGGCCGTGCACTCGCTGCTCGCCGACGCCCTGGATCGCGCGCTCGACCGGATCCGGGCGATCCAGTCGGCGGCGCGCGCCCGCGGGTTCAAGCGCCGCCAGGCCTGGCCGGTCGTCGTGCTGGAGACGCCGAAGGGCTGGACCGGACCGAAGATCGTCGACGGCCTCCGCGTCGAAGGGACGTTCCGCGCCCACCAGGTGCCCCTCGCCGAGGTGCGGACCCGGCGGTCGCACTTGAAGATGCTCGAACGGTGGATGAAGAGCTACGAGCCGGCCGAGTTGTTCGACGACCACGGCGCGCCCGATCCGCGCCTGGCCGAGCTCGCGCCGAAGGGGGACCGACGGATCGGCGCGAACCCGCACGCCAACGGCGGACGGCTGCTGCGCGACCTGCGCATGCCGGACTTCCGGACCTATGCCGTCGAGGTGGGCGCGCCGGGGACGACCCGCGCCGAGGCGACGCGCGTGGCCGGCGGGTTCCTCCGGGACGTGATGCAGGCCAACTGGGACGCGCGGAACTTCCGCGTCTTCGGTGCCGACGAGACCGCCTCGAACCGGCTCAGCAGCCTGTTCGACATCACCAGCCGGACGTCCACCGCCGAGATCCTGCCCGGCGACGACCACGTCTCGCCCGACGGCCGCGTGATGGAGGTCCTCAGCGAGCACCTCTGCCAGGGCTGGCTCGAGGGCTACCTGCTGACCGGTCGGCACGGCTTCTTCTCGTGCTACGAGGCCTTCATCCACATCGTGGACTCGATGTTCAACCAGCACGCCAAGTGGCTGAAGGTGACGCGGGGCATTCCCTGGCGGCGGCCGATCGCGTCGCTGAACTACCTGCTGACCTCGCACGTCTGGCGGCAGGACCACAACGGTTTCAGCCATCAGGACCCCGGCTTCCTCGACCACGTCGTCAACAAGAAGGCCGACGTCATCCGGGTCTACCTGCCGCCCGATGCGAACACGCTGCTCTCCGTCGTCGATCACTGCCTGCGGAGCCGGCACTACGTCAACGTGATCGTGGCCGGCAAGCAGCCCGAGCTCCAGTGGCTCGACATGGACACCGCCGTGAAGCACTGCACGGCCGGCGTCGGCGTGTGGGAATGGGCGAGCAGCGACCGCGGCAGCGAGCCCGACGTCGTGATGGCGTGCGCCGGCGACGTGCCGACGCTCGAGACGCTCGCGGCCGTCGAACTGCTGCGGCAGCACCTGCCCGCACTCAAGGTGCGCGTGGTGAACGTGGTGGACCTGATGACGCTGCAGCCGCACAGCGAACACCCCCACGGGCTGAGCGATCGCGACTTCGACGCGATCTTCACCATCGACAAGCCGATCATCTTCGCCTTCCACGGCTACCCCTGGCTGATCCACCGGCTGACCTACCGCCGGACGAGCCACGCGAACCTCCACGTCCGGGGCTACAAGGAAGAGGGCACGACGACGACGCCTTTCGACATGGTGGTGATGAACGACCTGGACCGCTTCCACCTGGCGGGCGACGTCATCGACCGCATTCCCGGCCTGGGCGCCCGCGCCGCCTACGCGAAGCAGTTCCTCCGGGACAAGCTGCTCGACCACAAGCAGTACGTCCGGCAGTACGGGGAGGACATGCCCGAGATCCGGAACTGGGTCTGGCAGGCGGCCGCGCCGGCCGGCAGGACGCGGCGTGCCGCGCGCGGCCGGACGCGGCGGACCGGGCGATGACGGCCGCGGGTTCGGGCGTGAGCCCGCTGGCGGGGACACCGCCCGACGCGGCGATGCTCGTGGACGTCTCGAAGCTCGTCGCCGCCTACTTCGACGAGCGGCCGGACCCGGCCATCGAGGCGCAGCGCGTCGCCTTCGGCACGTCCGGGCACCGCGGCTCGGCGTTCGCCCGTTCCTTCAACGAGTGGCACATCCTCGCGATCACCGAGGCGATCTGCGAGTACCGGGCCGCCCACGGGATCGACGGTCCGATCTTCGTGGGACGCGACACGCACGCGCTGTCCGAGCCGGCGTGGACGAGCGCCCTCGAGGTCCTCGCGGCCCACGACGTCCCCGTGATGGCGTCGGCGCGCGACGAGTTCACGCCGACGCCGGTGGTGTCGCATGCGATTCTCACCTACAACCGCGGCCGGAGCCGCGGGCGGGCCGACGGCATCGTCATCACGCCGTCGCACAACCCGCCCGAGGACGGCGGCTTCAAGTACGATCCGCCGCACGGCGGGCCGGCCGGCGCGCAGACGACGTCGTGGATCCAGCGCCGGGCCAACGAGCTGCTCGCCGCCGGGCTCGCCGGCGTGGTGCGGATGCCGCTCGAGCAGGCGCGGCGCGCCCCGACCGTCCACCGCCACGACTTCCTCGACGCGTACGTGGCCGATCTGGGGTCGGTGCTCGATCTCGACGCCGTCCGCGCGTCCGGGCTGCGGATCGGCGTCGATCCCCTCGGCGGCGCCGGCGTCCACTACTGGGCGCCGATCGCCGAACGCTGGGGCCTGGACCTGACCGTGGTGAGCGATGTCGTGGATCCGACCTTCCGGTTCATGACGCTCGACTGGGACGGCCGCATCCGGATGGATCCGTCGTCGCCGTACGCGATGCGGCGGCTCGTCGGCCTGAAGAATCGCTTCGACGTCGCCTTCGCCTGCGATACGGATCACGACCGTCACGGCGTCGTCGCGCCGAGCGTGGGGCTCGTCCCGCCGAACCACTACCTGGCGGTCTGCATCCACTACCTGTTCGCGCACCGCGACGGATGGGGACGCGATGCGGCGGTCGGCAAGACGCTCGTCAGCAGCACGATGATCGACCGCGTCGCGGCGGCGCTGGGTCGCCGGGTCGTCGAGACGCCCGTCGGATTCAAGTGGTTCGTCGACGGCCTCCTGGACGGATCGCTCGGGTTTGCCGGAGAGGAGAGCGCCGGCGCCACGTTCCTCCGGCGCGACGGAACCGTGTGGACGACCGACAAGGACGGGATCGCCGCGGCGCTGCTCGCAGCCGAGATCACGGCGCGGCTCGGGCGGGATCCGGGCGACGTGTACCGGACGCTCACCGAGACGCACGGCGCACCGGCGTACGCCCGCATCGAGGCGGAAGCCACGCCGGAGGAGAAGAAGCGCCTCGCCTCGCTGTCGCGAGCCGACATCGCGGGCGACACGCTCGCCGGGGAGCCGATCCTGCAGGTGCTGACCGACGCGCCGGGTGACGGCCAGCCGATCGGCGGGGTGAAGGTGACCACGGCGAGCGGATGGTTCGCCGCGCGGCCGTCGGGGACCGAGGATGTGTACAAGATCTATGCGGAGAGCTTCCGGGGAGCAGCGCATCTGGAGGCGATTCAGACCGAGGCGCGGGCGATGGTGACGGCGGCCCTCGCCCGTGGTGCGGGCGCCGCGGCAGGAGAGCGATGAGCCACCCGATGGACACGACGAGGGCGCCAGGGCCGTTCCGGTCCGACGCGCTCACCGAGCTGGCCCTCGACCTGCGGTGGTCGTTCAACCACGCCGCCGACGCGGTGTGGCGCCGGCTGGACCCGGTGCTCTGGGACCTGACGCACAACCCGTGGTTCGTGCTGCAGACCGCGTCGCACGCGCGCCTCGAGGAGGTCGCGGGCGACGCCGACTTCCAGCAGCTCATCGCCGACGTCGTCCGCGAGAAACGGCAGGCGACCGAGTCGCCCGGGTGGTTCGGGAGGACCTATCCAGAGGCTTCGCTCGCGCGCGTCGCCTACTTCAGCATGGAGTTCATGTTGACCGAGGCGCTGCCAATCTATTCCGGCGGTCTTGGCAACGTGGCGGGCGACCAGCTGAAAGCCGCCAGCAACCTCGGCGTTCCGGTCGTGGGCGTGGGCCTGCTCTACCAGCAGGGGTACTTCCGGCAGACGCTGGACGCGCAGGGCCGCCAGCAGGCGCTGTACCCGTTCAACGACCCGGGCCAGCTGCCCATCCGTCCGCTGCGGGACGCGACGGGGGAGTGGATGCGGTTTCCCATCGCATTCGGCGGCGCGGACGTGTGGATTCGCGTGTGGCAGGCGCAGATCGGCCGCGTGCGCCTCTACCTGCTCGACACGAACGATCCGGCGAACACCCCGTCGAGCCGCGGCATCACGAGCGAGCTGTACGGCGGCGACGCGGAGTTGCGCCTCAAGCAGGAGATCGTGCTGGGCATCGGCGGGTGGCGCGCGCTGTGCGGGAGCGGACCGGCGCCGGACGTCTGTCACCTGAACGAGGGGCATGCCGCCTTCGCCGTGCTGGAGCGGGCGCGCACCCACATGGCGTCCGGCGGGCAGTCGTTCGAGCTCGCGCTGGCGGTGACGCGCGTTGGCAACCTCTTCACGACGCACACGCCGGTCGACGCGGGGTTCGACCGCTTCGCCCCCGATCTGATGGCCCGGTATCTGGCGGCGTACGCGGAGCACGATCTCGGGATCGCGTTCGACGATCTGCTCGCCATGGGACGACGCGATCGCACCGACGCCCGTGAGCCGTTCAACATGGCGTACCTCGCCGTCCGCGGCAGCGGTGCGGTCAACGGCGTCAGCCGGCTGCACGGTGAGGTGAGCCGCCGGATCTTCCAGCCGCTGTTCCCGCGCTGGCCCCGCGCCGACGTCCCCGTCGGGTACGTGACCAACGGCGTCCACATGCCGTCGTGGGATTCGGCCGACGCAGACCGGCTGTGGGAGTCGACCTGCGGCAAGGAGCGCTGGCGCTGGACGATGCCCGACATGGAACAGGAGTTCCGCCACGTCACCGACGAGGCGCTGTGGCAGCTCAGGACCGACTCCCGCGGCGCCTTCGTGGCGTACGTGCGCGAGCGGCTCGCCCGGCAGCTCGCGGAGCAGGGCGCTCCGGCCGTCGACGTGGCGAACGCCGGGCGGATCTTCGAGCGCGACGCGCTCACGATCGGCTTCGCGCGCCGCTTCGCGTCCTACAAGCGGCCGAACCTGCTGCTGCACGACCCGGATCGGCTGGCGCGGCTCCTGTCGGACCGCCAGCGGCCCGTGCAGCTGGTGGTCGCCGGCAAAGCGCATCCCCAGGACGCCGTCGGCCAGGCGCTCGTCGCGGAGTGGGTGCGCTTCATCGCGCGGCCGGACGTGCGCGGGCGGGTCGTCTTCCTGGCGGACTACGACGTGCTCATGGCCGAGCGCCTCGTCCAGGGGATCGACCTCTGGATCAACACGCCCCGGCGGCCCTGGGAAGCCTGCGGCACGAGCGGCATGAAGGTGCTCGTGAACGGGGGGCTGAACTGCTCGGAGCTCGACGGCTGGTGGGCCGAGGCCTACACGCCCGAGGTCGGCTGGGCGATCGGGGACCGCCGCGAACACGACGAGGATCCGGCGTGGGACGCGTCGGAGGCCGACGTGCTGTATGCGCTGCTCGAGGGCGAGATCGTCCCGGCGTTCTACGATCGGGACGCGCGCGGCATCCCGGCGCACTGGGTGGCGCGGATGCGCGAGAGCATGGCGCGGCTCACGCCGGCGTTCTCCGCCAACCGGTCGGTCCGCGAGTACACCGAGACCCGCTACCTGCCGCTCGCCGCCGCGTATCACGCACGCGCGGCGGACGCGGGCGAGGCCGGTGCGGCCCTGCTGACCTGGCGCACGGCGCTCGAACGCAGCTGGGCGGCGGCGAGGTTCACGAGCCGCGAGGTCGACACCGCCGACGGCCATCACACGTTCCGGGTCGGCGTCGACCTCGGCGGGCTCGATCCGGACGGCGTTCGCGTCGAGCTGTACGCGGAAGGCGGCCCGGGGGACGAGCCGGCCCGCGTGGTCTTGCCGCGCGCCGCGCCCGGTGGTCACGACGGCCGCCCGCTCTACGTCGGTTCGGTTCCGGCCTCGCGGCCGGCCAGCGACTTCACGCCGCGACTCGTGCCCCATCGGGCCGGCGCGTCGATCCCCCTGGAGGCGCCGCTGATTCTCTGGGATGATCGAGGCCGATGACAACGCCACCCACCGAGAAGAGCCCCGTCACGTCGAAGCAGACGCCGGGCGCGCCCCGCGGGCCGCGCGGCGCCCCCCCGCCGCGGACCCCGCCGCCCACCCCGCCGGCGGGGAAGGGCCCCCAGCCCCCGCGCATCGGTCCGCTGACGTGGCTGCTGTTCCTGCTGCTCATCGTCTGGAACATCTGGTCGTTCCTGCCGAACCAGAACGCGGGCGTCCAGCTGCCGTACAGCGCCTTCGTCGCGCAGGTCGAGGGCGGCAACGTCGCGCGGGTGCACATCGAGGGCGACGCGATCAGCGGGAGCTTCGCGAAGGAGATCACCTGGCCGCAGCCGGCCGGGGCGAGCGGCGGCACGCCGCCGGCGGCGTCCCAGGGCGGTGGTGAATCGCAGGCGGGCAGCGCGCCGGCGCCGCAGAAGTACACCTCGTTCCGCACGACGTTTCCGAGTGTCGTGGGGGACACCTCGCTGATGCCGCTGCTCCAGTCGCATCACGTGGTCATGGACGTCCAGGCGCCGTCGGAGCCGTGGTTCACCCTGCTGCTGACCAACGGCCTGCCCATATTGCTCATCATCGGCTTCCTCGTGTGGATGGGACGGCAGGCCGCCAAGAGCCAGCAGGGGATGTTCGGGTTCGGACGCACCCGCGCGAAGCGCTACTCGCCGGACCGGCCGAAGGTGACGTTCGCCGACGTCGCGGGCGCCGACGAGGCGAAGGCGGATCTCACCGAGGTCGTCGACTTCCTGCAGCACCCGGGCAAGTACCTCGAGATCGGCGCGAAGATCCCGCGCGGTGTGCTGCTCGTCGGCCCGCCTGGAACGGGCAAGACGCTGCTGGGGCGCGCCGTCGCCGGCGAAGCGGGCACGCCGTTCTTCAGCATCAGCGGGTCGGAGTTCGTGGAGATGTTCGTCGGCGTCGGCGCGAGCCGCGTGCGGGACCTCTTCACGCAGGCCAAGGCCGCCGAGCCGTCGATCGTGTTCATCGACGAGCTGGATGCCGTGGGGCGCCGGCGCGGCGCGGGTCTCGGCGCGGTGAACGACGAGCGGGAGCAGACGCTCAACCAGCTGCTCGTCGAGATGGACGGATTCGACGAGCGCCAGCAGGTGATCATCCTCGCGGCCACCAACCGGCCGGACGTGCTCGACCCGGCGCTCCTGCGCCCGGGGCGCTTCGACCGCCAGGTGGTCGTGCCGCTGCCGGACTGGCGCGGCCGCGAGGGGATCCTGCGGATCCACACGCGGCACCTCCATCTCGCCGAGGGCGTGGATCTCCAGCGCCTCGCGCGGACCGCCACGGGCCTCAGCGGCGCCGACCTCGCGAACCTGTGCAATGAGGCCGCGCTCCACGCGGCGCGCCAGAACCGCACCGAGGTCGCCATGGACGACTTCGAGCAGGCCTGGGACAAGATCGTGCTGGGCGCGGAGCGGTCGACGGTGCTGACGCCGCGGGATCGGCGGATTGTCGCCTATCACGAGGGCGGACACGCGGTGGTGGCCTGGCTCACGCCGGGCGCCGATCTCGTCCGCAAGGTGACCATCGTGCCACGCGGCCGCGCGCTCGGCGTCACCGAACAGCTGCCGACCGAGGACCGCTACAACATGAGCCGGACCGAGCTCCTCGCGCGGATCGACGTGATGCTCGGCGGGCGCACGTCCGAAGCGCTGGTGATCGGCGACATCACGACCGGCGCCGAGAACGACCTGCTGCAGGCCACGCAGCTGGCGCGGCGGATGATCACGCGATGGGGGATGGGCGAACTGGGGCCGGTCGCGTTCTCTTCGGAGGAGGAGCAGCCGTTCCTCGGCCGGCAGATCTCGCAGGGACGCGACTACAGCGAGGCCACCGCGTCGCGCGTCGACCAGGAAGTGGAGCACGTGCTCGCCGAGCGCCAGGCCGGCGTGCACCAGCTGCTGGAGGGGGCGCGCCCCCGCCTCGACGCGCTGGCCGCCGCGCTGCTGAAAGACGAGACGGTCACGGGTGACGAGCTGACCCGCATTCTCGGACCCCGCCCGGGGCCGAGCGTGCCAAACGCCGTGGAGGGATGACCATGAAGCGCATGCTGATCCTGGGCGGCGGCAGCGGCGAGTTCACGGGCGGCGGATCGCGGTCGGCGCGACCGCCTGGCCGTACCGCGGCCCGCCGGCGCCGTTCGAAGTCGCGTTCATGTCTCGAAGAACTCTCTCCTGCCGACCAGGACGCCGCCGCGCGGCTCGGCGAGGCGTGCGACGTGCTGCGAAGCCCCGAAGGCGCCGGCGCGCTCGAGCTGCTCGTCGCCGTGCTCCGGAGCCCGCGGACGGGCCAGGGGACGACCGCGCGGTGATCAGAGAGGAGGGCGGCGCGCTCTCGCTGCCGGCCGGCGACGTCGTCTTCCTGGTCGACGTCGACAACACGCTGCTCGACAACGACTTCGTCGAGCGCGACCTGCGCCGGCACATGGAAGAGGCGTTCGGCCCAGAGCGCGAGCGCAGCTACTGGCGCATCTTCGAGGACCTCCGGGCCGAGCTCGGCTACGCGGATTATCTCGGCGCGCTCCAGCGCTACCGCGTCGAGCAGCCCCCGGATCCGCAGGTGCTCGACATCTCGCTCTTCCTGGTGAACTACCCGTTCGCCGATCGCCTCTACCCCGGCGCCCTCGAGACGGTCGCCGCCCTCGGCCGGCGCGGCCGCGTCGCGATCCTGACCGACGGCGACGTCGTGTTCCAGCCCCGCAAGATCGAGCGCTCGGGCCTCTGGGACGCCGTCTCGGGCAACGTCCTCGTCTACGTCCACAAGGAGCAGATGCTCGACGATGTCGAGCTCCGGTTTCCCTCGGAGCGCTACGTCGTGATCGACGACAAGGTCCGGATCCTCGCCGCGATCAAGCGGATCTGGGGCGAGCGCGTCACGACCGTGTTCGTGCGCCAGGGCCACTACGCGCTCGACGCCGCGGAGGTCGCCAGGTATCCGCCGGCGGACGTCACGGTGGAGGGGATTCGGGACGTCGTGATGGGGTGACGTGAGATGTCGTGATGTGGCGATTGGGCACCTTGCCCGTTGCCGCACAGTCCCCAGCACGTTGCCGCGTCAGCGCCCAGCACGTTGCCGCGTCAGCGCCCAGCACGTTGCCGCGTCAGCGCCCAGCACGTTGCCGCGTCAACGCCCAGCACGTTGCCGCGTCAGCGCCCAGCACGTTGCCGCGTCAGCGCCCAGCACTCCCGAGCACCCATCGTGCCTGCCTCGCCATCACGACTTCCTCGTCGGTCTCGATGACGCGAATCACGATGCGGCTCGCGGCGCTCGAGACGACCGCCGCACCCGAGTCGTTCGCGCCCGCGTCGATCGACAGGCCGAGATCGTCCAGGCCGGCGACGATGCGCGCGCGAACCGGCGCGCTGTGTTCGCCGATGCCGCCGGTGAAGACGAGCGTGTCGAGGCCGCCCAGCGCCGCCATCAGCGCCCCGACGGCCTTCTTCGCCCCGTAGCAGAACAGCTCCACGGCGGCCGCCGCCCGCGGGTCGGTCGCCTCGCGCGCGAGCAGATCGCGCATGTCCGCGCTCGTGCCCGAGACGCCCAGCAGGCCGGCCCCGCCGTTGACGAGCCGATCGAGCTCGGCGTTCGTCAGGCGCTCTTCCCGAAGTGCGTAGAGGAGGACCCCTGGATCCAGGTCGCCGCTCCGCGTCCCCATCATGATGCCGCCCGCGGGAGAGAACCCCATGGTGGTCTCGACGCTCCGGCCGTGATGGACCGCCGTCAGGCTGGCGCCGCTGCCCAGGTGCGCGATGACGACCCGGCGGTCGGCGGCCGCCGGATCGATCGCGCGCAGGGCCGACACGATGTACTCGCAGGACAGACCGTGGAAGCCGTAGCGGCGGACGCCGGCGTTGCCGAACTGGGCCGGGAGCGGGTAGGCGCGTGCGACGTCGGGCAGCGTACGGTGGAACGCCGTGTCGAAGCAGGCGATCTGCGGCAGCTCCGGGTGGTCCCGGGCGACGGCGTCGATCGCCGAGAGTGCCGGCGGCATGTGCTCGGGGTCGACGGCTTGCAGCCGGCGCAGCGACGCGAGGACGTCTCCGGTCACGCGCTCCGGCCCCGTGAATCGTCCGCCGTGGACGATGCGGTGGGCGATCGCGTCCAGGGCGCGGGCGCCCGACTCCCGTTCGACCCAGTCCAGGACGGCGCGGAGAGCGGCTGGATGATCGCCCGGATCGAGCGCACGCTCGCCGGTCCCCCGTCCCTGCGCGTCACGGGTGCGGATGCGCGCCGAAGTCGCGCCGATACGATCGACCTCGGCCGATGCGAGCCGGCGTTCGCTCGGATCGAGCGCGTACAGCGCGGCTTTCAGGCTCGACGAGCCGACGTTGAGCGTCAGGACGCGACGGGTACCAGGGCCGGCCATCAGGCGCCTGCCGGGCCCGGGGCCGGCGTGGCCGGCTCCGCCGCCTCCTCCACGAGCTCGACGAGTCGGCCGTCGATCTCGGTGAGCAGTCCACCCGCGACGGAGTCGTCGAGGTCGCCGCGTCGCGTGGCCGCCAGCACGTAGTCCTTTTCGCTGATCAGGAGATGGCGCCGCGCGGCCCGCAGCTCGTCGGCCTGGAAGCGATCGTCCCCGACGTGCAGCTGGCGGACCGCCTCTTCGGCCTTGCGGATGCGGTCGTCGTACTCCTGACGCAGCGCAGCGATGACGTCGGCCGGTGCGGATCGTCGCCGCGCCATCGCGTCGAGCTCCGCGAGGGCGGCGTTCACCACCCTGACGCGCGCGCGCCGCTGCTGGTACTGCGTGCGCGCCTCGTCCCGCGTCACCACGCCGAGGCGGCGAAGCAGCGGCGCCATGGTCAGGCCCTGTACCAGAATGGACAGAATGACGACGCCGAACGTCGTCGTCACGAGGAAGTCGCGATGCGGCAGGCTGGCCGGGAGGGCCAGGGCCAGCACCATGGACAGGCCGCCGCGCACCCCGCCCCAGGTCAGAACCGCGCTCCATGGCCCCGGCAGTCGGCTCCTGGTCGGGCGGAGCATCCCCGACACCGCGAGCACGATGACCGCGCGGCCGAGCGTGACGGCGAGGTACGCCGCGATGATGGGGAGCCACGCCTGGAGCAGGTCGCCCATGTGGACGCGGAAGCCGATGAGGAGGAACACGATCGAGTTCAGCGCGAAGGCGATGTATTCCCAGAACGTCTCGGCCGAGACGCGCGTCGACGGCGACATGCCGGTGCGCGCGGCGTAGTTCCCGCACAGCATCCCCGCGGCGACGGTGGCGATCACCCCGGAGAAGTTCAGCCCCTCGGCCGCCACGAACGCGCCGTACGCCGCGATGGTGGTCAGGGTGATCTCGATCATGGGGTCGTCCACGCGGCGGACGACCTCCGAGATCACCAGTCCGATCACCGTCCCGACGAGCGCGCCGCCCCCGACGATCATCAGAAAGCTGCGGACGATGCTGCCGGCGCCGGCCGGTGCGGCGCCGGTCACCGCGGCGAGAATCAGCGTGAAGAAGACGATGGCCGTGCCGTCGTTGAAGAGGCTCTCGCCCTCGAGCAGGACCGACAGCCGGCGGGGCGCGCCGATTGTCCGGAAGAGCCCCACCACCGCGATCGGATCCGTCGCCGCGACGACGGCGCCGAACACCAGCGCGTACGACCATCCGAACGCGGCCCCGAACACCAGCGTGCGGGCGACGAGCACCAGGATGAGGGCCGTGAGCCCGATCGCCGCGACCACGCCCGGGACGGCCAGTGCAACGATGGCCCAGAGATCGCGGCGAAGGTCGTGGACGTCCAGGTGGAAGCCGGCCTCGAACAGCAGGCCCGGCAGGACGACCGCGAACAGCATGTCCTTGGTCAGTTCCGGCGGGTGGAAGGCGTGCACGGCACCCAGGAGCAGGCCGGTGACCACGAGCGCCACCGTGTAGGGCAGGTGCAGGCGGCGCGCCAGGATCGCGACCGCTGACGCGGCGACGAACAGCAGGATGAAGCCGGATTCGAGGTCGTTCATGCGCGGTGCTCCGGGTCTCGCCGCCGGGGCGTCCCGACGCAGGCCCGGCCGCTCCGCGGTGTCGTGGCTATGTCGGCTCCTCGATCGGGATGGGACGCCCCACGGTGGCCGATCGCGGCGGGCCGGGCATCGTGATCTCCAGAACGCCGTTCTTGAACGTGGCTTTGGCCTCGTCGGGGACCGCGCCGTCCGGCAGCGGGACGACGCGATAGAAGCGTCCGTAGCTGCACTCGGAGCGGTAGACCCCGCCGCGCTCCTCCTCGTGCTCCCACTTGCGCTCGCCCTGGATGACCAGCGCCTCGTCGGTGGCTTCGACGCTCACGTCGTCCCTCGTCAATCCGGGGAGGTCGGCGCGGATGATCAGCTCCTTGCCGCGTTGACGCATCTCGATGGCGGGGTCCCACATCTCGCCGGAGCCCCGCCTGCGCATCTGTTGCTCGGCCATGACTTCCTCCTGCGGCGCGGCGGCCCGCTCACGCCTTCGTGGGCTTGCGCCGCCCCTTCGGTGCCTTCGACGGAGACGGCTTGCGCGTCGCCCTCGAACCTGTCGCCAGGAGGAAGGAGACGGGCAGCTCGTCGGGATCGAACGAGTCGCGGAGATCGGGGAACAGCCGGAGGAGATACCGGGCTTCCTGCATCAGCTCGCGGAGCCGCGCTTCGGCGCCGCGCTTCGCCAGCAGGCCGACGGCGGTGCGTGACTTGGGTGTGGGCATGTACCGACAAGCATATCTCCGGACTCCGCCCGCGAGCGACCCCGGGCGGGTGACAGACCCCGGGGTCGGGCCTGTCCCGATGGACTCCGACGCAGGACGAACCCCACCCTGCAGGGGCCGTCGTGTCGCGGCGTGTGGCGTGGAGGAGGCAGCGATGGCCAGGACGCGTGTCATTCCGCAGCGGACGAACGCGATGTTCCAGGAGCTCGACGAGCTCCATCGGCAGATCCGCAAGCGCGCCTAAGATCTGTTTCGCGGGCGCGGCGACCGGGGCAGCCCCTCGGCCTGACGTCCGGCCGGTCAGGCCACCCGGACGCAGCCGGTCACCGGTGCCGGCGCCATGTCGTCGTCGGTGACGCGCGCGTAACGCCCGTCCGGCCTGATGGCGAGAAACCGTGCGTCCACCAGTACCTCGAGAACGGCCTTGCAGAGATCGCGCTCGAGGCCGCACAGCCGCTGCGCCTGTTCGAAGGTCAGCCGCAGGCCGGGCATTTCCAGGTACTCGCCGCGCATACGCAAGATCGCCCGCTCCTTCATCTGAGGGATCCTTTTCCCACGTAAACCATCCTGCGGATCAAGTGTGACCGCGTCCATCGGACGGTGTCGCAGGCGAGGCTCGGGTTATCTCTGAGGCGTCAGGCCGGGTCCGAGCGACCGATATGGATGGCTCCTTCCCTGGACAACGAATCAGACCGCGCGACGGGGGAGCCGGTCTGGAGGTTCCGCCTCGAGGGGGCGCGGGCGCTCGTACCGGCCGTCCGCGGAGCGCTCGAGAAGGCCGACGTCGACGAAGGTCTCGAGAATGGTGGCCAGGCTGTCGGCGTCGAGCGCCCAGCGGTCCGTGGCGTCGTCGAGCGTCAGCTGCAGTCCCGGCACCTCGTCGAACTCTCCCCGGATTACGTACATCCAGTCGATCAGCTGGGCCGTGAGCACGGGAGGGGTCTTCGACATCGTCCAACAGTCGTGTACCGGTTGGCCGATGGCAATCCTCCGGTCACCGAGGCGCGGGTCGGTGAATCCCCTAGGAGCTGGGGAGCGGAGGACATGGGGAACGGGGAACGGGTCGGGCCGCTAGGGCTGATGCTGCGACCAGATGACGGCGAACCGGAACAGCTCGCGGACATTGGCGAGGCCGAGCTTCTCCTGGATGTGGGCGCGGTGGCTCTCGACGGTCTTGACCGAGACGCCGAGCTGCGTCGCCATCTCCCGCGTAGACAGGCCGCGGGCCAGCAGCTCGAAGACGTCCCGCTCGCGGTCCGTCAGCCGTTCCAGGGAAGGCCGTGGTTCCTGGCCCGTCGGTCGGCGTCCGGAGACTCCCGCCAGCAGACGCTCCGACAGGCGTTCGCTCACGTACGTCCTGCCGCTCGCCACGCGCCGAATCGCACTCACGACCTCCCGCATGGCCTCGCCCTTCATCACGTAGCCGTGGGCGCCGGCACGGAGCGCTCGCTCGGCGAACAGCATCTCGTCGTGCATCGACAGCATGAGAATCCGGACGCCGGGATGCACGCTCGTCGCCGTGCGCACCAGCTCCAGCCCGCTTTCAGGACCGAGTGCGAGATCGACCACGAGGACGTCTGGAAGGGTCGCGCGCAGGACCTCCAGGGCCCCGGCAACGGTGGCGCTCTCGCCCACGACGCGCAGATCGGTCTCGTCGTTGATGAGATGCCGCAGCCCGGAGCGCACGACCGGATGATCGTCGACGACGAGCACCGTCGTTGCGCCCGGATACGTCTGGCCTCGCGTTCCCATCGGTCTCGCTCCCTTCCCTGCGACCTCAGCCGCCCTTCGGTAGCGGCACCGTGCACACCACGGACGCGCCGCCCTCGTCACCCGAGTCGACGGTCAGGACACCGCCCAGCAGTCTGGCCCGTTCGCGCATGCTCAGCAGACCAAGCCCGCCGGCCGGGGGGGCTCCGGGATCCCCCGGCCATTGTCGGTGACGATGAGTTGCAGGTGAGCGGCCGAGTGGAGGAGCCGGATGACGATCTCCGTCGGCTGACCGTGACGCACGGCGTTGCTGACGGCCTCCTGGGCGATGCGGAAGAGGTGGGTCGCGACCGTCAGGCTGTCGACGTAGACCGGCGTGGGGCAGTCCAGCCGGCAGGTCACACCGGAGCTCGACGTGCGCTCGGCGAGAGTGCGCAGAGCCAGAATCAGGCCTTCGGGGACGAGCTCGACGGGCATCAGTCCCTTGGCCAGTTCGCGCAGGTGTTGATGCATCTGCTCGGTGACGCGCACAATCTCGGCGGCTCGTTCGACCAGGGGCGACTGCGCCCTGTCGAGCTGCGTCTGCAGGGATCGTGCGATGAGCGCAATACCCGTCAGCTCTCCGCCGAGGCCGTCGTGCAGCTCCTGCGCCAGGCTTCGCGCTTCTTCGGCGCGGCTGTCCGACAGCCGGCGCTCCATCGCCTTGCGCTCGCTGATGTCGCGCAGGATGCCCGTGAACCCGCGGGCGTGTCCGATCTCGCTCACCGACAGGTCGACGGCGAACGTCGTTCCGTCCTTGCGCCGGGCCTGCACTTCGCGGCCGATGCCGATGATGCGGGCCTCCCCGGTCTTCAGGTACCGTGCGAGGTACTCGTCGTGCTCGTCGCGGTACGGCAGCGGCATCAGCAGCTTGACGTCCTGTCCCAAGAGCTCGGCCTGCGAATAGCCGAACATCCGCTCCGTTGCCCGGTTGGCGGTCTGGATGGTGCCGGCCCTGTTGATCGTGACGATCGCGTCGGTGGCCGTGTCGACGATGGATCGCAGGAACTCCTGGCCCGCCACGACGTCCCGCTTGGCGCGTTCGCCCGTCGTGACGTCGTTCATCAGCCAGATTTCCGAGTCCTCGAGCCGGCACCCCGAGAACTCGACGTGCCGGGTCTCGCCGTCCCTGCGGGTAATGGTGATCGTGGGCGAGGCCTGCGTGAAGTGCGCCGCCCGGTTCGCCTCGTAAATCCGTCGCATCTCCGACGCCGAGGGTCCGAACAAGGTTGCGAACCAGCCGTCGAGCGTGGTCACTTCGTCGGCACGGTACCCCGTGATCGCTTCCACCGCCTTGTTCATGGTGAGGCGATCGCGGGTGAGATAGACGGCGCCGGTGGGGAGGTGGTCGATCAGCTGCGCATAGAGGCGGGCCTCGCCGATGGCGGCAGACGCTTCCTTGCGGGCGGTGATATTGACCAGCGTGATCACGACGCCGAGGATCCGGTTGTCCTCGGTCCGGTAGGGCATGATGCGCCGAAGGTAGCAAGCCTTCCGGTCGAGCGACCACACCTCGGTCTCGCGCGGCACGAGGTGCTCGAGCACGCGGCGGCAATCGGCGAGGAGGGCCGGGTCGTCGAACGTCAGCGCCAGCTCGTGCAGCGGTCGTCCGACGTCCGACGCGCGCACGCTCGTCAATTGCACCGCCAGCGGGGTGAACCGCCGGATGCGGATGTCGCGGTCGAGAAACAGGGTCGCGATCTCGGTGCTGTTGAGCAGGTTCGACAGGTCGTTGCGGGCTTGCTCGATCTCCTCGACCTTGTCCTGGAGCTGGCTATTGACGGTGTTCAGCTCCTCGTTGAGCGACTGCAGCTCCTCGCGCGAGGTCTCCAGCTCCTCGTTGGTCGACTGGAACTCCTCGTTCATCGACATGATCTCTTCGTTCGAGGCTTTCAGCTCCTCCCCGGCCGCCTCGTAGTTCTCGATCGTGCTCTGGAGGGCGGCTCGCGTCGCCTCGAGCTCCGATTCGAGGCGCGCCGCGAGCGCGGCGTCCTTCGCGCCCGCTTTCGATCGGCCTCGGAGTCCCTGCTTGCCCGGTCTGGCGGCCACGGGCGCGGCCACCAGATCGGAGAACGTGAGCAGCAGCAGGCCCTGGACGTCGCGCGGCTCGAGGATGGGCCGGACGGTGAGGATGCAGGGCACATACCGGCCATTTCGCTTCACGCGAGCGTCGCGGTCGATCACGCTGGTACCGTGTTCGACCGCCTTCTGCACCGCCGGGCGAATGCTCGCCCGGAGACCCGGGCGCGCCATTGCCATCAGGTCCCGGGTCAGCTCGCCTGGCGGGAACTCGAGGTACTGCACGACCGGCCCCTGGACCGTGAGGATCTTGTACTCGCGGTCGATCAGGACGGCCGCCGGGGCGAACGCGTCGAGCAGGGCCTTCTGAATGAGGCGCGTCACGTCGAGGCCCGGCCGCAGCCGAGGCTCCACGGCCGGCAGGGTCCGACCCGGCCACCCGGCCTCGTGTGCGACGGGCACGGCCAGAGGGGCTCGTACCACCGGCAGGATGCGACTACGCCGGTAGATCCGCCACTTCCTGGAGATCGGATCGAACATGTCTTCGAGACGGCCGATCGTTTCCGCGGATCCGAGCAACAGCGCCCCGCCTTCGTTCAGCGCGAAGTGGAAGAGCGCGATCACTTTCTGCTGCACGTCGGGCTCCAGGTACATGAGGAGGTTCCGGCAGCTGATGAGATCGAGCCGCGAGAACGGCGCGTCGCCGATCAGGTTCTGAGCTGCGAAGACCACCGACTCGCGCAGCGGCGTGGTGACCTGATAATGGTGTTCGTCGGTCTTGACGAAGAACCGCTTCACACGCTCGGGCGAGACATCGGCCGTGATCGCGCTCGAGTACACCCCACGCCGCGCCGTTTCCAGGAAGGGTTGATTGATGTCGGTGGCGAAGGCCTGGAAGCTGGGCGCCATGTTCGCCCGGTCGAACTGCTCGAGGAAGAGAATGGCCAGCGAGTACACCTCCTCTCCCGTCGCGCATCCGGGCACCCAGATGCGGACGGGCCGATCCGGCGTGGAGGTGCGCACCAGATCCGGGATGACGTCGTGGGCCAGAATCTGGAACGCTTCCGTGTCCCGAAAGAAGGAGGTCACGCCGATGAGGAAGTCCCGTGAGAGCGCCGTCACTTCGTCGTCGTGCTCGCGCAGATACGCCGCGTACTCGGCCACCTCGTTCAGGTGCAGGAGGCCCATCCGCCGGTGGACGCGCCGCATCAGCATGTTCTTCCGGTACGCACGGAAGTCGTACCGCGTGCGTGCGCGCAGGAGCGCCAGGATCCGTCCAAGTGCGTCGGACAGGGTCCGGGCGCTGCGCGAGCCGTCCTGCACGCCATTCACGTAGCCGTGGCGCCCGTACTGGACCAGGGCCTCTGGCATGCGCTCCGGCGCCAGAATGTAGTCGGCCAAACCGGCTTCGATCGCGCTGCTCGGCATCTGGTCATAGTGCGCCGAGGCCGGCTCCTGCACCATCACCATGCCGCCATGGAGTTTGATCGCGCGCAGTCCCGCGACGCCGTGGCGCCCCGTCCCCGAGAGGATGATGCCGATCGCGCGGTCCTGCTGGTCTTCGGCCAGCGACCGCAGCGCGAAGTCGATCGCCGTGGCTCGTCCTCCGGGTTCCGGCGGACGCAGGCTCAGCGCCCCCTGACGGAACGCGAGGTACTTGTTGGGCGGAATGATATAGACGTGATTCGCCTCGACCATGGCGCCGTCGGCGGCTTGCCTCACCGGCATCCCGGTGTGCTTTGCCACCAGCTCGACCATCAGGCTCTCGTGCGTCGGATCCAGGTGCGGGACGAGGACGAACGCGAGCCCGCTGTCCGCCGGCATCGCGTCGAACAGCTTCTTGAAGGCGTCGAGGCCGCCCGCCGACGCACCGATGACGACGATGGGGCAGGCCGGGTGAACCGGCGCCGGCTGTTCGGTGAGGTTCGCCGCCGCGGCCGCATCCGACCGCCGTCCAGCTCGCGTCGGGCGACCCGCGCCGGTTTTCCTGTCTCGCGTCGGACGCGCGGACCGTGTCACGCGGTCTCCCTGCCGCCGGCCGCGAGCGTCGAGCGTGGCGTCGCGGCGTCGGATGGCGCCTCATCTTACTGCCTGGTCTGCGCACGCGTGCGAAGAGGTCGATCCTCAGGACTTTCCTGATTGCGTTGCCCGGCGATGCCAAACAGACTGCAAACGGGCATCTGCCGACATTTCGAAGCCGGCGCAAATCCGTCACGGACGTCCTGCAGTGACACACGACGACAAGCCTCGTCCGATTCCGTGGGGCCGGGACCGTGAGACCTCTTCGCGGGTCCCCGGGCCCAGAGCCGGCGATTCTCGCAGTCGAGCGAATCGCCAGGTCGAGACCCGTCTACGCTGTCCGCCAGGTGCCGGGCGAGCCGCAGGTGTCGTTTCGCACCCGCACGGCGGCCGTCGCGGCCGCCAGGCGCTTCGCACAGCAGCAACGCGTCGACCTCTGGTACTTTCACGAGCGCTGGACGCGTCTCGAGAGCTATCGGCCCGCCCCATGACGGGCGGACGGGGATTCCGCGTCCTCGAATCCCTGCAATGATCCCAGGGTGAGCGTTTTCGTCTGGATCGGGATCGCGGTGTGCCTCAGCCAGGCGGCTCTGCTGTCGGGGTTGAATCTGGCCGTGTTCAGCGTGAGCCGGCTGCGCCTGGAGGTCGAGGCGGCCGCCGGGGGCCGTGCGGCCGCCAGGCTCCTGACGCTCCGGCGCGACGCCAACGGCCTCCTGGCGACGATTCTCTGGGCCAACGTCGGGGCGAACGTGCTGTTGACCCTGCTCTCCGACTCCGTCCTGACCGGCGTCGCTGCGTTCGCCTTTTCCACCGTCGTCATCACCCTCGCCGGCGAGATCCTGCCGCAGGCGTACTTCTCGCGTCACGTGCGGCAGGCGTCGGGATGGGTCGTTCCGATTCTGCGGATCTATCGCCTCCTCGTCTATCCGGTGGCGAAGCCGACGGCCCTCGTCCTGGATGCATGGCTCGGCCCGGAGGCCATTCGCCTGTTCCGAGAGCGCGACTTCCGCGTGCTCATCGCCAAGCACGTCGAAGCGGCCGCCACCGAGGTGAGCCGCCTGGAGGGACTGGGCGCCGCGAACTTCCTCGATCTCGACGACATTCCGGTCTCCGAGGAGGGCGAAGGGGTCGATCCGCGGAGCGTCATCCAGCTGCCGACGCTGGACGGCCGACCCGTGCTCCCGTTGTTTGCGCGCACGGGAGACGATCCGTTCCTGCGGAGCGTGGATGCGTCGGGGAAGAAATGGGTGATCATCACCGACACCGCCGGCCATCCGGGATTCGTCCTCGACGCGCACCGGTTCCTGCGGGGCGCCCTCCTCGGCGGTTCCGCCTTCAGCCCAGAATCCTGCTGGCATCGCCCGATCGTCGTGACCGACCCTCGTACGCCGCTGGGCGAGGTCATCGGACGCCTGCGCGTCCTGGCGCAGGCGCCCGGCGACGACGTGATCGATCACGACTTGATTCTGGTGTGGGCGCGGGAGCGGCGCATCATCACCGGCGCCGATCTGCTCGGCCGTCTGCTGCGAGGCATCGTCGGTATCACGCCGCAGGATCCGAAGCGCTGAGATCGCAAAGCGCTCAGGTCGCCGACCTGAACCTTAGACCGCCCGCACGGTCGCGTGCGTCTGTCCTTTGTAGGGAGAGACAGAGGCGTCTGTCCTTCAGAGAGACACTGAGGAGGTCCATATGCTGAGACACGCGTTCCGCCTGGCATCCGCAGCCGGGCTGTTTGCCGCGCTGATGATGAGCTCCGCGACGGCGCAGCCCATGGACAAGCGCACGTTCTTCACCTTCAGCGGTCCGGTTGCGATGCCCGGCATCACGTTGCCGGCCGGCCAGTACATCTTCCGCCTGGCGGATCCGGACATGAGCTCGCGCGTCGTGGAAGTGCTGAGCGCCAACGGCCGAAAGCCCTACGGGCTGTTCTTCACGATTTCGGCGCAGCGGCTTCACGCCTCGGTGAAGCCGGAGGTGCGGTTCATGGAGACCGCGAAGGACATGCCCCAGGCGATCCAGACATGGTGGTATCCGGACGAGACGGCGGGCTACGAGTTCATCTATCCGAAAGCGCAGGCGCGACTCCTCGCGCAGGGCACGGGGAATCACGTGCTGACGACCGCCGCCCAGACGACGAAGACGGAGGAGACGAACACCGCGAAGCTCGCGCGCGTCTCCTCCAGCGGTCAGGAGACCACGGTCGAGGCGAATGCGAAGCCGATGGCGGCCGAGCCCACGGGCACGAAGCAGGAAGGCACGGTGGCCTCGACGGACCTGGCCATCGCGAAACCGGCGATTCCGTCGCCCGTCGCGGCTGACACGATCGCCCCACGGGCGGCCGGCACCATGGCATCGCGGACCGAGCTGCCGCAGACGGCCAGCTCGATCCCGGCGGTCGCGCTCGTCGGCCTGATCGCGCTGCTCGGAGGCATCGGCCTCTGGGGCTGGCGCACGCGCATTCTCGCTTCGTCGTCACGGCGTCGTTGATGCGGGCGCGTGCGATTCTGATTCTTGCCGCGTTCGCGGCGGCGTCCGCGCCGGCCGCGGCCGGCGCGCAGCCTCCGTCCCGGCCGCAGTTCTCGGCCGGGACGGACCTCGTCGTCCTGCACGCGACGGTGAAGAGCCAGAAGGGCGGCTACGTCACCGGCCTGTCGAAGACGGCGTTCGCCGTGCTGGACGGAGGCGAGCCACAGACCATCCGCTTCTTCACGAGCGAGGACGCCCCGGTCACGGTGGGTCTGGTCATCGACAACAGCGGCAGCATGCAGCCGAACCGCGCGGAGGTGATCGCCGCCGCTCAGGCCTTCGCCGAGTCGAGCAACCCCGAGGATCAGATCTTCGCGCTCGCGTTCGACGAGGACGTGCGCAGCGCGCTGCCGGCCAGCGCGCCCTTCACGAGCGACACCGCCACGCTCCGCGCGGCGCTCGGCCGGACGCTGAACACGCGGGGACGGACGGCGCTCTTCGACGCCATCGAAGCCGGGCTGCAGTACCTGAACCGGGGCAGCCAGGCGCGGAAGGTCCTCGTCGTGGTGAGCGACGGCGGCGACAACGCCAGCCACGCGACCTTCGACGACGTCTTGCGCAAGGCCGAGGCTTCCAATGCGCTGATCTACACCGTCGCGATCGTCGACGAGCTGGACGAGGGGCGCAACCCGAAGCTGCTCAAGCGCCTGGCGCAGGCGACCGGAGGCGAGGCGTTCGACCCGCATGATGTCCATCAGGTCGTCGACGTGCTGCGCCACATCGCGAGGGACATTCGTCACACGTACACGATCGGCTACGTCCCCACCAATCAGGCCGACGATGGGACGTTCCGGAAGATCCGGCTGATCGTCCAGCCGCCCGGCGGCGAGCGGGTCTCGGTCCGCACGCGCGAGGGCTACATCGCCGGCCCGCCGGAGGAGGGACAGCCATGAGAGAGCACGATCGCACGCGGACGGTGAAGTGGATCGAGCGCGGGCTCATCGCCCTCGGCGTCGTCTGCCTCGCCTGGGCGGGCCTCGCAGTTCTCGATGCCCGCATGTACCAGGAACTGGAGCAGACGGCCCTCGAGCAGACGCTCTGGACCCCGCCACCGAACGGCACGGCCATGCCGCCGGATCGTCTGGCGCCGGCCGGTCTCGTCGGGCAGATCTCGATTCCACGTCTTCACCTGTCCGCCATTGCCGTCAACGGAGACGACGACGCGACGCTCGGCGTGGCCGTCGGGCACCTGCCGGATACGCCGTTCCCCTGGCAGCCCGGCAACAGCGCCTTCGCGGCCCATCGCGACACGTTCTTCAGGCCGCTCGAGCACGTGGCGGCGGGCGACGTGATCCGGCTGACGACGCCCTACGGCACGTTCACCTACCGGGTGCGCGACACGCTGATCGTGAAGCCGACGGACGTCTGGGTGCTCGACAAGACGCCGAAGCCGACCTTGACGCTGGTCACCTGCTACCCGTTCTCCTACATCGGGCACGCGCCGAAGCGCTTCATCGTGCGCGCCGATCGGGTGAGCCGCGCGCCGGCGCGGCCCGGGAGCGCCACCCCGCCGGCAGGAGACCGCGCGGCGTAGAATACGGTTTCGATGCCGCGCGAGCGGGAGAGAGGCGCCGATGTCCTGACGCTCGTCGGAGTGCTGCTCTTCTTCGCCGGCTTGGCGTACGTCATTGCGCCGTTCTCCCGTCAGCCAGGCCGCGTCCTCGTCCCACGAGGAGCCGGGCTGGACGGCGTCCAGGAAACGCTGCTGATCGGCACGGGCGTGGACCGGCTGCTGGCGAAGCCGGTGTCCTACTACGACACCGGCATCCTCTATCCCGACCACGACCAGCTCCGATCCACCGAGCCCTTCCTCGGGTTCGCGCTGCTGGGAGTCCCGCTCCGGTTGTTCCTGCGTCTCGACGACGTGACGGTCTTTCAGAGCCTGCGCTGGATTGTGGCCTTCGCGTCGCTCGTGTACGCATGGCTCTTCTTCCGCGCGGTCGGCCTCGACGTGGTGCTCGCGGCGTCGGGCGCCGGGCTGGCCGTGGCCCAGCCGATCGTGCTCGGATCGATCGAGCGCCTCCAGTTCCTCAGCGTGCCCCTGATCTTCGCGGTGCTCTACCACGGCCTGATGGTCCTGCGGGGCGCACGTCCGCGCGTGGGCCACGCCGTCGCGCTCTTCGCCTGCGCGGCGCTGTACCCCCTCTGCGGCATGATCAACGCGATGGCGTGCGGCGTCGCCGCGATCGTGGCGCTGCCATGGATCGGGCGGCGCCTCATCGATCTGTGGCGGAGCCGGCGCGCGACGCCGCTGCTCGTTCCGCTGGCGCTGGCGGCTGCCGCCGACCTCGCCGTCCTGGCTCCCTGGTGGCGGGATCGATCGGACCTGCGCCCGTACGCCCGCGCCGACTTCCTTCAGGTGAAGAACTGGAACGGCACCGCGGCGCCAATGGGGCTTCACGATCTGTGGACCTTCCTCGCCGGCCACGTCGGGCCCGGCCTGCTGGTCGCCCTCGCCGTGGGTGCCGCGGCGGCGCTGTGGCGGCGGGGTGAAGCCGGGCGTCCGACGGTCGTCGCGCGTCCGCACGCGCCAGGGTATCTCCTCGTGATGCTGCTCTACGCAATCGGTCTCGTCGCCCTGTATCCCGTCGACGTCGCGAACCGCGTCTTCCCGGAGGCCGCGTTCGGATTCCAGATCGTGTGTTACGCGACGCTCGCCTGGTACTGGCGGGATCAACTCACGGGTCCGCGGCGGGGCGGGGAAGGCTCCGTCCTCGCGCTCGCGCCCGGCCTCGGCCTGTTCCTGTGCCTGCTGTCGTTCGGGCCGGCGACCACGAGCAACGACAGCCCCGTCGCGACCGACCTGATGACGCGCCTGATCTCGGCGGTGCCGCCGCTCGCCTCGCTGCGGGACTTCGACCGGATCTGGATGTTCGGCGTTCTCGCCCTGTCGGTGTACGCGGTGGTCTCCCTGGGGAGCCGGCTCAGGACCGGTTCCGGATCCGGCAGGGTCGCGGCGGCGGCCATCGTCGTGGCCGTGGGCCTCTCGGTGCACGGCCGGACGCTCGAAGCCTCGGACGCAGTCACGGCGCCGGAGGACTTCGTCCAGTTCGCGTCCCACTCCGGGCGGTCGGGCGCGATCTACGTGCACCCGCTCATGCGCTGGAACTCCATGTCGGGCGTGCGGATGATCGCCATCGCCCGCGCCCTCCATCGCCCGATTGTCGACGGCTACCTCGGCATCGAGCCACCCTGGTTCAGCTACGCCACGATCGTCCTCGGCCGCTTTCCGGATGCGGAGTCGATGTGGCTGCTTCGGCGCTGGCACGTCGAGACCGTCCTGGACCTGGAAAGCGGCGTCCCTTCTGCGGTGCCCACGGGCGCCGACGCCGCGTTCACGAGCCCGTTCGGCACGATCTTCGAGGTCGAGCCTGGCCCGGAGGACCCCCATCCCTCGCAGGGCGGCGTGCCGGGAACTACGGGACTGCGCCGTTCGGAAGCGGCCTGGTCGCCGGCCGGCGGCGGACGCATCGCGATCGAGGTGCCGGCCGGCTTCGTGACGACGGCCATCGAGGTGCACTTCGCGCCGACCGTGGTGAGGCCGATTCCCGAGGCGATCGACGTCTACGCCGCCGGTGACCCGGGCCGGACCCGGTTGAACGACGGCCGCTCGGGCGAGTGGCTCCAGTCCCTGGCCGCGGACGCGTGGCTGCACCGCCGCGCGCCGGTGGCGGCGATCCGGCTGCGCGGCGTCCGTTCAGGCGATCTGGATCTCCAGGCGCGCGGAGGCGGCGACCTGCCGGTTGCCCGGATCGTGCTGGAAGGCCGCTGATCTACCGGTTGCGATCGTCGCGTCGATCCCGATCGCGATCGCCATCACGCCCGTAGGCTTCTCCGTACCCGCGCTCGAAGCCGGCGCGGTACTGCTCCTGGTAGAAGCGGCGGTCGCCGTAGGAGCGACGATACCCGCGATCGGCGTTGCGGTATCGATCGACGCGATCCGGCGCGGAGCGGCGGCGCGCCTGCGCGTCACGCCGCCCGTACGTGAGGCCGTCGCGATAGCCGTTGTCGAACGCCACGTGGGCCACGTCCTGGCGCGCACGCACCGTGTCGCGGTACGTGTAGCGCGAGGTGGCGCACGCGGAGGTGCTCAGACCGATGGACACGACGGCGGCGGCGACAATCAGGCATCGATGAGCCCAAGTCATGGCGTCCTCCTTCGCGCTCCTGGCCTTCAAGCTGCGTGCCGCCTCCGGATCTCGGGATATACCGGCAATCTGCGTGCGCTCGTCCCCGCAAGGAGACAGTCTGACCCGCTTGCGGGCCGCAGAGGCGACGAATCGTCCCGCTTGTCCGGCAGCCGAACCGGAGCCCTGCGGCGTCAGACGCCGCGCCGCGGGTTGTGCCGGAGGGTCCGGCGCAGCGCGGGCAGGTCCCGCCGGTACCCCTCCGCGTCTCCGTAGTCGAAGAACATGTGGTAGCGCGCGTGAGGCGCCTCGATCGTACGGGCGTGCTTGATCGGGCACCAGGTACTGTTCGGTGCGGGCCGCCACTTCGCGGACGTAGGCGACGAGACCGTTCGCGTACGTGCAGAACACGCAGTGCACCTTCTCGATCCCGTTCAGGTACGCGAGCTTGTTCCGGTCGACGACGAAGTAGCCGCGTCGCGACACCCGCGCGATGCCGTAGATCGGAAAGCAGACACGCTGGTAGACCGTGACCCACAGATCGAGCAGCACGAGGGGAACGAGGAGCGAGTAGATGATCGGCGCGGTCAGCAGCGGGAGCAGGCCGCCGCCGACGACGTACGAGCCGATGCCCTTCCTCAGACGGCGATGCGCCTCCTGCAACTCCCGGTCGAACCAGACGCGCCCGCGGCGCACCTGATAGTGCCACCGCTGCTGCTGTTCCTCGACGTCCTGATGGAGGTCGTCCTCGGCCTCGCGAAGGCGCTGGACGATGCGATCCATGTACGAGGCCATGCACGCTTCCCTTCGGTGGCGACGGGACCGCGCCGCCTCGGACCTCAAGAGTACACGAGCGCGGTGGGCGAGTCCCGGTGACGGGCCTCCGGCGAGCGCCGGCTGGCACCGTGCGATTCGACGCGGCCCGCGCGTCGCGGGCGCTGGTATCACACTTGCTCCGTCCAGAGCGTGAGACTCTGGAGGTCCGTCATGGTATTCAACGAAGGCGGCTGGGACCGGACGATCAGAATCCTTGCCGGTCTGGTGCTGGCGTACATCGCCTGGACCAGCTGGCCAGGAGCGTTCGCGCTGGTGGCGGCGGTTCTGGGTGCCGTACTGTTCGCGACCGGCATCGTCGGCGTGTGCCCGGCGTATCTGCCGTTCCACATCTCGACGAAGAGGCACGCGCACGGGTAAGGCGGCGGGTCCGGGGAGGTAGAATACTGACACTCGATTGTGGGTGATGCGCCCGGGCCGGAACGGCTTCGCGAGGATCTTGGTCTCGGCGGCAAGCTCTCCGAGCGGAGCCCCGTCCGTCTCGTCAACCACGACGGGACGTTCAACGTCCGGCGCAACGATCTCGGGCCGCTCCACCCTTACAACGCGTACCACACGCTGCTGTCGCTGCCCGTCCGGCAGCTGCTCGCACTGATTGTCGGCTGCTACGTCGCCACCAACCTCGTCTTCGCCGGCTTGTACTGGATCGCCGGGCCGGATGCGCTGACCGGCGCCGTGCGTGCGCCGTTCGGGCGGTTCGAGGACTGCATCTTCTTCAGCGTTCAGACGCTGGCGACCATCGGCTACGGCACGCTCGTGCCGCACACGCAGACGGCAAACGCCCTGGTCGCGATCGAAGCCCTGGTGGGCCTGCTGGGCTTCGCGATGCTGGCCGGCCTGCTGTTCGGACGCTTCACGCGGCCGACGGCGAAGCTGCGCTTCAGCCGCAACGCCATCATCGCGCCCTATCACAACGGCTGGGCCCTGATGTTCCGGCTGGTGAGCCTGCGGAGCCACGATCTCACCGACGTCCGGGCCGTCGTGTCGCTCGCGCGCTGGGTGGACGAGAACGGCGTGCGCCGACGGCAGTTCGATCAGCTGTCCCTGGAACGCGACTCGATCATGTTCATGCCGCTTCACTGGGTCGTCGTGCATCCCATCGAAAAGGGGAGTCCGCTCAGCGGGATGTCCCGCGAGGTCCTGGCGGACGCGGCGCCGGAGGTCATCTGCGTCATCAGCGCCGACGACGAGACGTTCGCGCAGACGGTGCACGCAAAGACCAGCTACGACGACGGCGACCTGGTGTGGGGCGGGCGCTTCCGGGACATGTATCTCGCCGACGCCGGGCACGTCGCGATCGACCTGACGCGCCTCGACGAATTCGACGCGGTCGAGGCACCCCGTGTGCTCTGACCCGGGCCCGGCCTCCTTCGAGGACGCCGGCCGCCCAGCCGGTTTGACCGCGGCGCCGGCCCTGTGCATAATGCGTGGACGCCAATGACCCGTCAGGCTTCGCGCAGCAATCGTCCGGGCTTCCCGGTCGCCATCGAAGGCGGCCTGCGGCCGGAGGTCTTCGCATAGAGCCGGAAGAGTCAAGCGCAAGAGATCGAGACCCATTGACGCCCTTCCGGAGTATTCCGGAAGGGCGTTTTTCTTTTCCGGACACTCCGCGGGGCGGGCACGAGGAGTGGTCGCCATGCAGATCGTCCCCGCCGTCGACGTTCGCGGCCTCACGAAGTCGTTCTCCGCGCGCCGCGCGCGCGAGGGCGGACTGTCGGCCCGCGTCCAGGACTTCGTCGCGCCGCGCACCCGGCCGATGCTCGCCGTCGATCGGCTGTCGCTGCAGATCCGTCCGGGCGAGCGGGTCGCCTTCATCGGGCCCAACGGTGCGGGCAAGTCGACCACCCTCAAGATGCTCGCGGGGATCCTGCGACCGGATGAGGGCCACGTGCGCGTGCTCGGGCTGGAGCCGTCGACCGAGCGGCGGGCCCTGGCGTTTCGCATCGGGACCGTCTTCGGCCAGCGCTCGCAGCTCTGGTACCAGCTGCCGCCGCGCGACACGTTCGCGCTGCTCGGGCGTGTCTACGACGTGGACCGCGATCGCCATCGCCGGCGGGTCGAGACGCTGACCGCGCTCTTCGGGCTCGGCCGGCTGATCGACACCCCGGTCCGGCAGCTCTCGCTCGGCGAGCGGATGCGCTGCGAGATCGCGGCAAGCCTGCTGCACGAGCCGCGCCTGCTGTTCCTCGACGAGCCCACCATCGGGCTGGACGTGTCGGCGCGGGCGACGATCCGCGAGCTGCTGCGCGGCGAGTCCGAGCGCGACGGGGTGACGCTGCTCCTCACCTCGCACGACACCGGCGACGTCGAGCAGGTCTGCGACCGCGTCGTCGTGATCAACCACGGCCGGCTGCTGTGGGACGGAACGCTCGACGCGCTGCGCCGCAGCACCGTCGCGGCGAAGCGCGTGACGCTGTGGACGGAGGCCGAGCGGATCGACATCGGCCTGGCCGGCGTACGCGTGATTGCGTCGGCATCGTTCCGCACCGAGCTCGAGGTGCAGCCGGGCGTGGTGTCGCTGGGGCAGGTCGTCGACGCGGCGTCGCGCCAGAGCCCGGTGCGTGACCTCACCGTGGAGGACGTGCCGCTCGACGTGATCATCCGGACGCTGTACGCGCGAGCGGACGCGAGGCGGCTGTCATGAGGCCCACGGCGAGCCTGGGCAAGTACGTCGCGTTCGCCCGCATCGCGATGGCGCAGGCGCGCCGCGGGCGGGCCGAGCTGTACGGCCGCGTCGTGTTCTTCGCCGTGCTGCTCGGCGTCTTCTCGAGCCTCTGGCACGCGACGCGCGAGGCCGGCCTCGGCGTGGGCGAGCCGGCGCGCCTCGTCTGGTACCTGGCCTGCACGGAGTGGGTGCTGCTCAGTGCGCCCCTCGTCCACTTCGACATCCAGGAGGCGATTCGTCGCGGCGACGTCGCCTGCCAGCTGGGACGGCCGGTGTCGTTCGTCGGCGCGGCGCTCGCCGACGGCCTCGGCACCCTGCTGGCACGCGCGCCGATCCTGGGGGCGACCGCGATCGCGTGTGCGTTCGCCCTGACCGGCTGGATGCCGCCCGCGGGCACGCTCGCGACGGTGGCGGTCTTCGGCGCGAGCGCGTCGGCGCTGCTGACGGCGCTCTACGTGGGGATCGGGCTGCTGGCGTTCTGGCTCGAGGACGTGACGCCGGTCTTCTGGGTCTGGCAGAAGCTGCTGTTCGTGCTGGGGGGGCTGATGCTGCCGATTCGCCTCTATCCGACGATGGTGCGGCGGATCGCCGACGTCACGCCGTTCCCGATCCTCCTCGCCGGGCCGGCCTCGTTCGTGCTCGGCGAGGGCGCCGCGACGCCCGGCGCACTCGCGTGGCGTCTCGCTCTGTGGTGCGGGTTGACGGCGGTCGCCGTGTGCTGGCTGTTCCGGCGCGCGGCGGCCGCCCTGACGCTGAACGGCGGATAGTGGAGCGGCCATGACGACTCGACACCCTACGATCCGCTTCGCCGGCGCGCTGCTGGCGACGAACCTCAAGGCGTCGCTGATGCTGCGGGGCGCGTTCGCCATGCAGGCGGTGTTCATGGCGATCAACAACTTCACGTTCTTCGCGTTCTGGTGGCTCTTGATGCGGCGGGTTCCCGTGATCCGTGGCTGGGCGCTTCCCGACGTCGAAGTGCTCATGGGGATCGTGTCCGCGGCCTTCGGGCTGGGCGAGATCGCCGCCGGCGGCGTGCGGCGCCTGGGCCGCCTGATCGACGACGGCGCCCTCGACACGCTGCTCGTCCAGCCCCAGCCGGTGCTGCTGCACGCGTGGGGGCTGCGGTCGGCGGCATCCGGCTTCGGCGACATTGCCTCCGGGCTGGTCCTCGTCACCTGGTCCGGCCGCGTCTCGTGGGCCGGCGCGCCGCTCGTCGCTGCCGTGATCGTGGCGAGCGCCGCCGTGTTCGTCGCATCCGGGACGATCTTCTTCAGCCTGGCGTTCTGGCTGGGGACGGTCGACACCCTGGCGCGTCAGGCCTGGGAGCTGACGCTGACCTTCTCGCTCTATCCGGAACCGCTGTTCGGCGGCGCGCTGCGACTCGTGCTGTTCACGCTGCTTCCGGCCGCGTGGGTGGGCTACGTGCCGGCGCGGATCGTTCAGACCGGATCGGCCGGCTGGCTGGCGGCGCTCGTCGTCTCCGCGTGCGTCTATCCCGCGTTCGCGGCGTTCGTCTTCGCTCGAGGGGTGCGGCGGTATGCTTCCGGGAGCCGCTTTGCCGCGTTCGGCTGATGCGGCGTCCCGCCGGCCGGAAAGCAGGTCCGTGTCCATGACCAACACGCTCGCAGTGGAGACCGAAAACGTCGGACGCACGTACCGGACGCGCCAGCGCGGCGCGCCGGCCGGTGCGCTCGTGGCGCTCGGGGCCGTCAGCCTCCAGGTGGCCCAGGGCGAGCTGTTCGGCCTGCTCGGCCCGAACGGCGCCGGCAAGACGACGCTGATCAAGATCCTCACGACGCTGCTGGCGCCGACGTCGGGGTGGGCCCGCGTGGCCGGATACGACGTCGCGCTGGAGCCGCGTGCCGTCCGGCCGCGGATCAACCTGGTCTCCGGCGGCGAAACCTCCGGGTACGGCCTGCTGACGGTCCGCGAGAACCTCTGGCTCTTCGCGCAGCTGTACGGACTCCGCTCGCGGGAGGCGAACCGGCGGATCGCCGAGCTCCTCGAACTGCTCCACATGTCGGACCGTATGCACACCAAGTCGTCGCGGCTCTCGACCGGGCTCGTCCAGAAGATGAACATCGCCCGAGGGTTCCTCACGGATCCGGAGGTGCTCTTTCTCGACGAGCCGACCCTCGGGCTCGACGTCGGCGCCTCGCGGGACGTCCGGGCGTTCACCCGCCGCTGGATGGCGGAGGACCGGCGGCGCACGCTGCTCCTGACGACCCACTACATGGTGGAGGCCGACGAGCTCTGCGATCGCGTCGCCATCATCAACGGCGGCCGCGTGCTGGCATGCGACACGCCGGCGGCGCTCAAACGGCGGCTTCAACGGGAGGCCATTTTTCAGCTCCAGACGAGTCCCCTGGGGGTGGGCACGGTTCAGCGGATTGCCGCCCTGCCCGGCGTGCGCCAGGCGACCCACCAGGCGGGGGACGGACGCTCGACCGTGGACCTCGCGCTGGCCGAGGAGCGTGTCATCGGGACCGTGATCGGCGTGCTGGAGCGCGAGGGCGCCCACCTGCTGACGCTCACCAAGCACGAGGCGACGCTGGAGGACGTGTTCGTCGACCTGGTCGGACGGAGCATGGCCGACGTGGAACGCGCGGGTGGCACCGGTGCGGCATAGGGACGAGGGCTGGCGCCTGTTCCTCCGCACGGTGGCGGCGCGCGCGTACCCGCGACTCGTCGGCCTCCAGCGCGAGCGCGCCTGGTTGTTCTTCGACATCTTCCTGCCGCTGGTCGGGCTGTCGGCCTACGTCTTCATGTACCGGGCCATCGGCGCGCCGGATGCCTTCGTCGGATTCGTGATCCTGGGCGGCGCCATGACGGCGTTCTGGCTGAACGTGCTCTGGGCGATGGCGAACCAGTTCTTCTGGGAGAAGGAGACCGGCAACCTCGCGCGCTACATCATCGCGCCGGGGCCGCTCATGGGCATCCTGCTGGGCATGGCGGTCGGCGGCATGATCAGCACGTCGCTGCGCGCCCTCGTCGTCGTGCTGCTGGGCACGTGGTTCTTCCACGTGCGCTACGCGGTCTCGCAGCCGCTCCTGCTCGCGGCCGTGTTCGTGCTCGCGCTCGTGGCGCTCTACGGGATGGGCATGGTGGCCGCATCGGTCTTCCTGCTCTTCGCGCGCGAGGCCTGGCACCTGCTCAATCTCGCCCAGGAGCCCGTCTACCTGCTGGCCGGGATGTACTTCCCGGTGAGCAGCCTGAACTTCTGGGTCGCGGCCGGCGCCAGCCTCATCCCGTTGACCCTGGCGCTCGACGCGATGCGGCAGTTGATGTTCCCGCCCGGAGCCAGCGCGGGCTTTCTCGGCGTCCGCGTCGAGATCGCGGCCCTGGCCGTCCTGGGCGTCGTGTTCCTGACGATGGCCCGGCTGTCGCTGGCGCACCTGGAGCGCCAGGCCGTGGCCGAGGGCCGGTTGACGGAAAGCCGGGGCTGACATGAGAGACGCGGCGCTCGGCACGGAAGAGTGGCGGGTCGTTCGGGCCGCTGCCTGGCTCGGCTGGCAGATCGAGTCGAACTGGACCAGGCCGGGTACTGTTCGCCCTGTACTCGGTCGTCAAGCCGCTGGCGATGGCGGGCATCGTGGTGATGATGTACGCGGTCGTCACCCGGAGCGACTTCGGCTCGCCCGTGTTCGCCTACGTGTACCTGGGCAACGCGTTCTGGGTCTACGTGGGAGCCGTCACCACGGGCATGGCCTACGCGGTGGTCGACGATCGCGAGCGCTACAAGATGCTGAAGTCCGTGAGCGTTTCCCCCAGCGATCTCCGCTGGTATCTCGTCGGCCGCGGCGCGGCGCGCTTCCTGGGCGCGTCGATCTCGGTCGCCGTGACGATCGCCATCGGCATCGGGGTGCTCCATCTACCGCTTCGCCCCGCGGCCGTCGACTGGGGCCTCTTCGCGGTCGTCTTCGCCGCCGGCGTCGTCATGCTGGCCGCGCTCGGCCTGATGCTGGCCGGGGCGATGCTCCTGCTCGCACACCAGTCGTGGTCGATCGGCGAGGCGGTGGCCGGCGCGCTGTTCCTCTTCAGCGGGGCCCTCTTTCCCCTGCGCGTGCTGCCGGCGGCGATCCGGCCGATCGGGTACGGACTGCCGGTGATGTACTGGATCGAGCTCCTGCGTCGCGCGCTCGTCGGATCCGTGGGGCCCGCATTCCCGGATCTCGCGGGGCGCGGCAACCTCGAACTGCTCGGCCTCTTCATTGCCCTCACCGCCGGGCTCGCCGGCGCCGCCGTGCTGGTGTTCAACTGGTGCGAGGCCGAGGCGCGGGAACGCGGGCTGCTCGACTGGACGACGAATTACTGAGAGACAGGGCAGGTCGGGCCGGTGGGGCGGGTCGGGCCGGTCGGGTTCATGAAACCCAGGCGGTCGACCGGCCCGACCTGCCCTACCCGCCCGACCCACCTCAGTAGCGGAACTTGTATCGCAACTCCACGTACACCTGCCGCGGGTCGTTGAAGTGCACGCCGCCGAACGTCTGGCTGTTGTCGATGAGGACATGACGGTTGGTGGCGTTCAGGACGGTCACGGACACCGAGGCATCCTTCGTCAGCGTCTTCCCGGCCGTCAGGTCGAGCGTGGTGCGCCCCGAGAGGTACGTGCCGGTGTCGTCGTTGGGGACGCCGGAGCCGTAGTACAGGTTGGCGCCGATCGGAACGCCGCGGGGCAGCGTGACGGTGAAACCGGCGCTCAAGGTGTGCCGCTGGTCGTGATCGAGGGGGAAGTATCCCTCGTCAGGAGGCGAGAAGTCCGTCAGGCCGCCGGTGATGGCGCCGGTGCCGTCCGCGTGCTGGTACGAGTAGGCGAGGTGGAACTCGCCCGTCCGGCCGATGTGGGGCGAGCGCACGGTCGTCTCGATCCCGCGGATGCGCGCGCCGTCGATCGTGAGCGGGAAGAAGATGTTCGAGTTGTCGAGGCTGTCGTGGTCGAAGAAGTTGTGGGCGATGGTGTGAAAGCGGTCCACGTCGATCGTCCATCCCCGCACGGGCACGCTCACGCCGAACTGGTACTCCTCGTCGCGCTCGCCGTTGAGGGGAATGAAGCCCAGGCTGTCGGCGGTGACGAGCGCCAGCAGGGGACCCGAGGCGGTGAGCAGCGGCGGCGCCTGGTAGAACCGTCCCCAGAAGCCGCGCACCGTGACGTTCGCCCTCGGAATCAGGATCGTCGCCCCCAGCCGCGGGCTCGCGACGTTTTCCGTGACGCCGCCGGAGAAGTGCGTCTCCCGCAGGCCCAGGTCGAGGGTGAGCCAGTCGGCCGCCTGGATCTTGTCGGCGGCGAAGAAGGCGGCCATCGCGCCGGTGGGCCGTTCGGTCACGTTGAAGTCCGTGCCGCTGCCGTCGTTGAACGTCAGGCCGAACAGCTGCCGATCCCACTGGTGGAAGCCGTAGACGCCGGCCTGCACGGAGTGGATGCCCGCGTCCACGTTGACCGTCGCCTGCGCGCCGAGGTATCGCGAGGTCAGGCGATCCGTCGTGACGACCGGATCCGAGGGTCCACCGAGATAGTTCGCCGAGTTGTCGTGGAAGAGGGGCGACACCGTGAGCAGCGTGTGCGACTGGAGCGTCCGCGCCCACGTCATGTTCAGCAGGACGTCGGACTCGTGCTCCTCGTCCGAGATGCCGGCCGCCTGGTCGTCAGGACCGAGCGGGATCTGGTACCGATCCTGCCGCGCCGACGCGATGACGCGGAACTGGTTGACCGGGCTCTGGTTGAAGATCAAGGAGCCGAACCCGCCGTAGCCGTGCTCCGCGTCGTGGACGATGTCGGCCACCGGCGTCTCGAGCCCGAGATCACTGCGGTTGAACGTGCCGCTGACGAAGTAGGCCGTGCGGTCGGAGTGGTCCCCGACGCTCACCTGGTCGTTGGTCTGCTTGTACTGGCCTGCGCTCGCCACGACCTCGGCTTCGCGATTCCGCTCGAAGCCCGTTCGCGGCACCACGTTGAAGACGCCGTACGTGCGGTCGCCGTACTGGGCGTCGTAGCTGCCGCGCTGCACCTCGAGATAGTCCATGTCCTTCGGATCGAACTGCGGACCCACGTTGCTCGCGATGTTCGTGTTCGGGACCGGCACGCCGTCGACCAGCCACGTCACCTGGTGCCCGCCGCGGACGTGCAGCTGGTCGTGCACCATGTAGGCGCCCGGGACGAACGCGGTGATGGCGGCGAGGCTGTTGGTGCGATCCGCGCCGGGCGTGGCCTGGATGTCCTCGCGATCGACCAGCGTCGTCGGCGTCACGGACCTGACCGCGACGGCCGCGGGCGCCGCGGAGACGGTCACGCGCTGGTTGATCGACGCCACGGAGAGCTCGATCTGCAGCACGACGGCGCTGCTCGACACCACGGTGAGCGACCGCTCCACGGTCGTGAAGCCCTGGAGGGCGATCGCGAGCGTGTAGTCGCCGACCGGGACGGCCGGGAACACGAAGCTCCCGGCGGCGTTGGTCACCGCGGTCTGGACGACGGCGGAATCGGCGGCTTTCAGCGTGACCGACGCGCCCGGTACGGCGCGGTGCTGGGAGTCCTCGACCGTCCCCCTGACGCTTCCGAAGACGATGGCCGCCGCGGGCGCGGCCAGGGCTGCCGCGAGTACGACAGCCAGCAAGGCGCGATACGAAGTACGCACACATCCCTCCTCTCGTGGACCCGAGATCGATGCCCGGACCGGCCGGGCGCCGCGTCAGGCCGTGCGAGGAGGTCGTGGATCCAGAGCGGAATCGCGCGAGAGGAAGGACGCCGACGCGGTCTCGATCGCGCAGGCGATCGTCGGCGGAACGATCACGGCCACGTGCTCGGGCAGCGTGCGCACCGTCGTGACGGGGCGAAGCGGCACGGCCGGCGTGGAGTTGGTGCTGGACATCTGGCAGCACCGCGGGTCGTTCGTCCGGGCCGGGCCCTCCGGCATCCTCTGGCCCTGCATCGGGCACTGCGCCATCGTGCACACCTGCCCGCACGCCGCCGTCGATGCGGCGTCGCCCAGGAGGGTCATGACGCACGCCCCGGTCGTGGAGACCGGCATCGACACCGCGATCGCGATCGCCAGCAGCAATCCGGCCGTGCGGCGGATGGACGAGCGGACCCGGGACACCATCCCCATCATGCTGCACCGCGTTGCCGGCGTCAAACGCCGGACGTCCGTTCGATTGCCCGCGATTGTCTCCCGAACGTTCGGACCCGATCAGGTGAGCGCCAGGTACTCGTGCACCAGACGCACCACCATCGAGCCCTCGCCGACGGCGGAGGCGACGCGGTTCATCGCGCCGGCGCGGAGGTCGCCGGCCGCGAAGATTCCGGGGACGCTGGTCTCGAGCGGCAGCGGCTCGCGCTGCGCCTTCCACACGCGCGCGTAGGTGTCGGCCGCCATGAGATCCCGCCCGGTCAGGACGAAGCGCTTGGCGTCGCGCAGGACGTCCCCCGGCAGCCACTCGCTGTTGGGCCGCGTGCCGATGAAGACGAACAGCGCGTCCACGTCCTCCGCGAAGCACTCGCCGTCCTCGACGCGCTTGAAGACGACGCGCTCCACGTGGCCGTCACCGCCGACCTGCGCGATCTCCGTGCGGGGCCGGAGGCGGATGTTGGGGGTCTTGGCGATCTGGTCGATCAGGTATTGCGACATCGTGTCGCGCAGATCGTCGCGGCGGATGACGATTTGCACATCCGCGGCGTAGCGTGCCAGGTACATCGCGCCCTGGCCGGCGGAGTTCCCGCCGCCGACCACCAGCACGCGGCGGCCGTTGAAGGCCGCCGCCTCCGTGGTCGCGGCGCCGTAGTAGACGCCGGCGCCCGTGTGTTCGGCGACGCCGGGGGCCGGATGCTCGCGATAGAGCATGCCCGTCGCGGCGAGCATCGTCCGCGTGACGAGTTCCCGGTTGTCGGCGAGCGTCAGGCGCTTGTAGCCGGCGTCGATTGACACGCCGGTCACTTCGAGCGGGACCAGGATCTCGGCGCCGAGGCGCTGCGCCTGCGGCGACGGCGCGACGTGTCAGCTCCGCGCCGCTCACGCCGGCGGGAAAGCCGAGGTAGTTCTCGATCCGCGAGCTCGTGCCGGCCTGGCCGCCCGGCGCGTGCCGGTCGAGCAGAAGCGTGCGCAGACCCTCCGACGCGCCATAGACCGCCGCCGCGAGCCCGGCCGGTCCGGCGCCGACGATCACGAGGTCGTACACGTCGGAGGCCGCCGACAGCGACCGGCCGAGCCGCTCGGCCACCTGCCGGCAGTCCGGGTTGCGCAGCGCGGATCCGTCCTCGAACACCAGCGCCGGCAGCTGGTCGAGGCCGACGCCCGAGACCTCGAGCAGGAGGCGGGCGTCCGGGATCCCGCTCGATGTCGAGCCAGCGGTAGGGCACGAGGTTGCCGGCGAGGAAGTCCTTGATCGCGTGGGACTGCGGCGACCACTGGTGGCCGACCAGCCGAAGGCCCTTCGCCTCCGGCAGGTACTCCGCCTGCCACTGGTCGAGCAGGTCGTCGACGACGGGGTAGAGCCGCTCCTCGGGAGGGTCCCACGGCTTCGAGAGGTAGTAATCGAGGTGCGCGTCGTTGATGGCCTTCACCGCGGCCTCGATGTCCGAGTACGCGGTGAGCAGGACCCGGCGCGCGAGCGGGTAGACCTCGCGCGAGCGCGCCAGCACTTCGTTGCCGGGCATGCCGGGCATGCGCTGGTCGCTGATGACCATCGCCAGCGAATCCCCGCGGCCCTTGAGCTCATGGATGGTGGCGAGCGCCTCTTCGCCGGAGGTCGCGCTCAGCACCGTGTACTGTTCGCGGTAGCGCGACCGGAGGTCGCGCCGGACCGCGGCCAGCACCTGCGGATCGTCGTCGACGGCGAGGAGGATCGGCTTGATCACGACCGGCCTTCCTCCGGCGCGGTGGCGGGGGGCAGCGCGACGCGGAACTCGGTTCGTCCGGGGCGAGAGTCCACGTCGATGTCGGCGTCGTTGTGGCGGGCCAGGCGGCGGACGATGTCGAGACCCAGCCCCGTGCCCTGTCCCATCGGTTTGGTCGTGAAGAACGGGTCGAAGATGCGCTGGCGGATCGGCTCCGGGATGCCGGGGCCGTCGTCGACCACGCGAACGACGACCCGGCCGCCCTCGCGACCCGCGCGCACGTCCACGCGGCCCCCGTCGCCGATGGCGTCGAGCGCGTTGTCGATCAGGTTGGCCCAGATCTGGTTGAGCTCTCCCGCGAAGCCGAGGACGCGCGGCAGGTCGGGCTCCGCGGTGACGACGACGCTGGCCTGGCGGTGGCGGGCCTTCGATCGGAGCACGGCGATCGTGTTGCTCAGCCCCTGCATCAGGTCCACCGGCTCGGCGGCCGCGGCCTGGTCCATGTGCGTGAAGCCCTTGATCGCGGTGACCAGGCCGGAGATGCGGGTCGCGGCGTCCTGGATCTCCGACGCGAGGCTGCGCACGGAGCAGCCCGCCGCCGCCCACCGCAGCACGGCGTCGAGCGCCGGCCGGTCGACGGCGCCGGCGATCAGGTCGAGCGCCTCGAAGGTGACCGCGGTCTCGGCGAGCGCCTCGGCGATCTCGTCGCCGACCCCGTGATCGACGAGCCAGTCGGCGATTGCCTCCTCGCGCTCGGCCTGTTCGATCGGCGAACGCACGCCGGCGACGGCGGTCGTGAGGCAGGAGGCACGGACGGCATCGATGGCGGCGAGCTGCTCGTCGGACAGGCGGGCGGCGCCCAGCGCCCGCGTGGCGCGCTCGGCTTCCTCCAGCCGGTCCTCGAGCAGCGCCGCGCTGCGCTCGATCGCCGAGGCCGGGTTGTTCAGCTCGTGGGCCAGTCCCGCCGACAGCCGTCCGAGCGAGGCCATCTTCTCGTCGTGCAGGTCGCTCGACGTGAAAGCGCGGGCGCGATCGATCATCGTGTGGACCAGGATGCCGGTGACCTCGTAGCAGTTCCGGATCATGTCGCGGAGATCGTCGCGGTGGATCGCCAGGATCGTGCTCGGCTCCTGCGCGACGGTGTCCCCGGGCGGGCTGACCAGCCGTGAGTACGGCAGCAGGCCGGTCACGTCGCCGGCCTGCCATTCCATGGTCTTGTGCAGCCCCGCGCCGCGGTCCACGAAGATGGCGATTCGCCCAGAGAGGACGATGAACATGCCCTCCACGCTCGTGTTCTTCGCGGTCAGTACTTCCCCGGCGTCGATGTCCCGGAGCGTCCCGTGCGACGCCAGCCAGGTCAGCTCTTCGCGCGCGGCCTTGCCGACGGTGCGATGCGCGGCCAGCCGATCGACGATGTCGGGCGCCGCGATCGCGTCGCTCATGGGACCAGCATCGTACATCGATCGGATCGCCGCGCGGGAGGGCAGTTCGCCCGCGGGAAATAATCCTCGCCGCCGCGGGAAACTCCCCAGGCCGCCCCGCGCGATCGCGGGTTCGGCTCGATCCGCGGTCGATTTGCGCGCCCCTCGTCCGCCTTCCCGGGTACGGGAATTGCTCGGGTCCGGCCATCACGACGGGTGGCGGCCCGGCAGGTGGGGACGCACAAGGAGGGAGCGCATGGAGAGGACGTTGAATCGGTTCGGCTGGCGACGGATCGCACGGATGGCGGTGGCAGGGGGCGCGGCGGTGCTGCTGCCCGGAGCGGCCGCGGCTCAGAGCGCGCACGCGGCGCCGACGTATTCCAAGGACGTCGCGCCGATCTTCCAGGACAAGTGCCAGTCGTGTCACGAGCCCGGATCGATCGCGCCGATGTCCCTCATGAGCTACAAGGAGGCGCGGCCGTGGGCGCGGGACATCCGGGCCCGCGTGGCGTCGCACCAGATGCCGCCGTGGCACATCAACAAGAACGTCGGGATCCAGAAGTTCAAGAACGACATGTCGCTGACCGATGCGCAGATCGCGACGATCGTGTCGTGGGTCGACGGGGGCGCGCCCGAAGGCAACCCGGCCGATCTGCCGCCCGCCAAGCCGGTGGACTCGGGCCTCTACTGGGCGGCCGAGCGCGACGGCTTCGGCCCGCCGGACATCGTCGTCAAGGCGCCCGACTACACCATGCCCGCCACCGGGCAGGACGAATGGTGGCGGCCGATCGTCGACATCCCCAACCTCACCGAGCCGCGGTGGGTCCGGATGGTCGAAATCCGGCCGAGCACGATTCAGGGGCGCAAGGCGCTGCATCACTCCATCGCGTACCTCGTGCTCAACAACGATCCCGAGGCGGTGAACCACGGCACGGCGCGGGGCGGACGCCTCGACGACGCGCAGGCCGCGGTGGACGCACGGCCGCAGCTGATGGAATGGGCGATTGGCAAGGGCTACGACCGGTTCATGGACGGCACCGGCAAGCTCATCGTGCCGGGCGAGAAGGTGGCGTGGGATCAGCACGTGCACGCCGCGGGCGAAGAAGTCACGTTCGGATCCGAGCTCGGGATCTGGCTGTACCCGAAAGGCGAGGTGCCCAAGCACCGCAGCTACCTGGTGGGCTTCACGGGGCTCAAGAACGGCACGCAGGGCCTCGACATCCCGCCGAACGCGGTCTCCGAGACCGAGGGCTTCACGACGCTCCTGGAGAACACGATCATCACGAACTTCCAGCCGCACTTCCACCTGCGCGGCAAGGCGATGATGGTCGAGGCCATCCTGCCCAACGGGCAGACGCAGGTCATCAGCTACGTCGACAACTTCAATTTCAACTGGATGACGAACTACATCTTTGCCGACGACGCGGCGCCGGCGTTCCCGAAGGGCACGGTCATCCACGTCAAGGCCTGGTACGACAACACCAAGGCCAACAAGAACAATCCCGATCCGGATCAGTGGGTCGGCTACGGCGACCGGACCGTCGACGAGATGGCGCACGCGTGGATGAACGTCGTCTACATCAGCGACCAGGAATATCAGGACTGGGTCACGAAGCACGCGGCCCAGGACAAGAGCCAGTCGCAGCAGCAGTAGGTCATGACCAGACAACCTCTCTTGCGTTTGTGCACGTCGGTCCTGCTCGTGGCAGGCGGCGCGTGGGTGTCGGCGCAGATTCAGTTGCCGGGCGCACCGCTCACCGAGGCCGGCTCGAGCATCAATCCATACTTCGACGGATGGTTCGACAACGCCGACGGGACGCACACCTTCCTGATCGGATACTTCAACCGGAACACGACGGACCCGGTGGACGTGCCCATCGGTCCGAACAACTACTTCGAGCCCGGAGAGCAGGACCGCGGGCAGCCGACCCACTTCCTGCCCGGGCGGAACTACGGCGTGTTCGCCGTCGTCGTGCCGAAGGAGTTCCCGCCGACCCAGAAGATCGTCTGGAACCTGACCGTGAACGGCGCGACGTTCCGCAACCCCTACTACATGCACCCGGACTACAACATCAGTCCGTTCAAGGCGGCCGAGGACAGCCCGGGAGGCGGCCACAACGCGCCCCCGGTGCTGCGGTTCGACCAGGATGGCCGGTCGTTCCGGGGACCACTGGCGAGTCTCGCCACGGCGGTCGCGCGGACGGCTGCGGTCGGGACCCCGATGTCACTCGACCTCTGGGCCGACGATGACGGGCTGTATGCGAGCGGCACGAGCGCCGAGCGCAAGGGCGGCCCGCCGCCGGTGAACCTCGAGATTGCCAAATATCGGGGGCCGGGTGTGGTTACCGTCGCCAGGCACCCGAGGCTGGAGGCGCTCAAGGGCGGCGAGCCAGGTCAGCCGTACAGCGGCAAGGCGTCGACCACGGTCAGCTTCAGCGAGCCGGGCGACTACATGCTGCACGTCACGGCCGGGGACTACTCGGGCAAGGGCGGCGGCGGCGCCGGCTGCTGCTGGACGACCGCGATCGTCAAGGTCGCGGTGAAGTAGGCGCGCGCGACCCCACGCGCGGCGCGCGCCGGGACGGCGGCGGTGGCCGTAGAATGGGAACGATGAGGACCATTCTCGTGCTTGCCGCCGCCGTTGCCGTTCTGAGCGGTCAGGCCGCCGCCCAGCAGGAAGAGAAACCCGTTCCGAAAGACTCCCTGCGGGTCTCCATTCCTGGCTGCTCGAAGGGCGTCGTCTTCACCGCCGGGCCGCGCACCGAGGAAGAACCCGGGAGCCCCGAGATTCCCGAGGGCTCGCACCTCCGCATGCACGGTCCGAAGAAGATGATCAACGACATCAAGGCCCACCAGGGCTCGATGATCGAGCTCACCGGACTCGTGCGGAAGGGCCTGGACGGCCAGACCGGTGTGCGGATTGGTCCCGGGATCCGGATCGGACCGGCCAACCCGGTCGGCGGCGGCCTGGTGCCGGGCGCGATGGTCGACCAGCCGGTGATCGACGTCGAGGGCTGGCGGCAGATTCCCGGCATCTGTCCGGCGAGCTAGCCGTCTACTTGTTCGCGTCGTGAATCTGCGAGACGAAGAGGTCGACGTAGCTCTCGAGATCGCGCTGGACGGCAGCCCCGTGCGTCGCGGCCAATCCTCCGCCGATGCCGCCGCGATGGATCAGGGACACCTGCGCGAGAACGGGCCGGTCGCGGTAGGAGAGCGTGGCCCGCGCGTACGAATAGAGGAACGCGTCGTAGCGTGACACGCACAGCCCGCCCGGCAGGCTGGTCGTCATGACGTTGACGTACACGTACGTGTCCTCGTCGGAGTTCCGCCGCACGGTGAACCCGCCGTCGGTGAGCCGCTTCGCCAGCGCGTTCTCGATCGTGTCGTGATCCAGCCCGCACGCGGCCGCCTGCGGGCTCAGCCGCTCCACGACGATTCCGAGGGTCGTGAGCCCTTTCAGCTCGGCGCCCGGACTCTGATCGAGCGCCGCCTGTTGCGCTCCGGCGGCAGGTGCCACGCCACCCGGCGGCGGCGCGGCGGACGGCGCGGCCGCCGCCGGTGCGCCGGCCCGGGCCGGTGATGGTCCCGGCGACGCGCCTCCAGCGGCGCGCGCGTCCGCGTCGAGCCCCCGGCGGTAGACGCGTCTGGCCTTCTCGCCGGTCCCGCGATCGAGGAACTGCACGTCGACGACCAGGCGAGAGGGATCCGCGAACGAGTACGTGTAGCGGACCTGCCGGTTCTGATCGACCCGGTAGTCGACCTCGAGCCCGTCGGCCATGCGCCGGGCGGTCACCTCGACCGGCACCCGCTGGATCTCGACCGCCTCCGCCTTCCCGTTGGGATGCAGGGTGAGCGACTGACCGAGCTCGTTCGTCATCGTGACCGCGGCGGACGTGTCGGCGATGGTCAGTCGCGCCGGAGGGTTCTGGGCTTCCCCGGTCAGCAGATTGATGAGTTGAGCCTGCTGGTAGCTCTCCGGGCGGCCGAACACCGGCTCGCGGGCCTGACTGCCACCTTGCTCCTGGCGGCCACGCCCGCCGCCGGGCGAATCGCCGGCCTGGTCGTGGCCGCTCGCGGCCGAGGAGGACGCCGTCCACGGCATGTCGAAGCCAATCTCGCGTGCGAGTTCGCTCGCCGCGCAATCGAGCGACCAGACGCCGGCGAGCGGCGAGGGCTCCTGCGCGTGGGCGGGGCGGGATGAGAGCGCGGCCGCCGCGACCGCGGCGGCACACGTCGCCAGGAGGACCGTCCGGTTCATCTCGATGCTCCAACGCTAGCACGGCTCCCGGTCTGGACACCATCGGTCGACAACGGACCGCACGGCCGCGTGAGGCCACGTGAGGCGATCGAGCGTCTAAGTGGACAACGCACTCGATGACTGGCTTGCGGCGCTGCCTTCTCCGGGGCAGCCGACCACGCGGGCGTCGGCCCGACCGGCCGTGATGGCGCCCGACACTGCCGACCTGAACCTCTCGCGGACGGCGCGCCGGGTGATCCGCGTTCTCACGGCGCCGGCCGGACTCTGGCTGCTGTGCGCCCCCGCGTACGCCATCCTGTTCCTGGTTCACCTGGGCAATTCGCTTCCGGCGCTGAAGGCCGGCACCGTGCCGCCCGACCTCGGATACGGCCCGTCGGCTCACGCCGCTCTGCAGGCCCTGCAGATCCTCTGCCTCGCGTACCTGTTCGGCGTCTACGGGCTCGTGCTCAAGTACTGGCGGCATCTGTCTTACCGGCCGCGGACGCTGACCTTGACGGCCGTCGCGCTCGGGGTCATGGCCGCCACGCTGCTGCCGGCGAACTCGAGCGACGTCCTCGAGTACATCGGATTCGGACGGCTGGTGGCCATCTACCACCTCAATCCGTACCTGCACACGTACGCGGAGGTCACCGATCGGTTCGCCGGCTCGGTCACCTGGAACGAGCCGATGCCCTACGGCCCGCTCATCCTGCCCGTCGTGGCGGCGGCCGGTGCCGTGTCGCGCCACGGCATCATCCTGGCCATCTACACGTTGAAGCTCGCCTGGCTGCTCGTCTTCCTGCTGAACGGGTTCCTGATCTACCGCCTGGCCGGGAGCCTGGGATGGCTGGCCCCCGAGCAGGCCTTCTTCGTCTTCGCGTTCAATCCGCTGCTGCTCCTCGAGCAGCTCGGGAACGGGCACAACGACGGTCTGCTCATCCTTGGCGGGCTCCTGGCGCTCTATGCGCTCGAGCGGGGGTGGGATGCCGTGGCGCTCGCGTGCGCGTTCCTCGGAGCGCTCGTCAAGACGCCGGGCCTCTTCTGGGTTGCGGCGATCGGCATCCTGCTCCTCCGGCAGGGGCGGTGGCGGGGGCTCGTCGCCGGCGCGGGTGTCTGCGCGGCGGGACTCGCCGCCGTGGTCAGGCTGTTCCCCGGCTGTCTGACGACCCTGACCGTGATGGACGACCAGTGGCGGTTCAGCGAGGACTCGCTGCACACGATCGTCATCAGCGGAGCGGCCAGGGTGAGCCAGGCGCTCCATCTCGCCTGGGGCTACGGCCATCTCTTCGCGCTGGACCGCTGGATCTTCTCGGGGCTGTTCGTCGCGTTCTGCGCGTGGCGCCTCGCGGCGATCCGCGATCGCGCGGACGTCGTGCGGGAAACGGGGAATCTGCTGCTGGTCCTGCTGCTGGGCTTCGCGGCGTCCGTGTCGCCGTGGTACGCGACCTGGCTGTTGCCGATTGCCGCCTTGACCGAGTCGGAGGGGCTGCGGCGCACGATCGTGGTGACGTCGGGCGCCGTGCTCCTGCTGTATGCGTTCCCCTACCGCTGGGTCGAGCCGTCCGGACTCCACACGGCGTGGTCCACGCTGCGCCTGGCGCTCGCATTCGGGACGCCGATCGCGTTCTGGATGTCGGAGCGCGAGGCGAGCGTGGACGTGATACCGCTCTTCACCGGCGGATACGCCGCGTTCGACCCCTTGACCGGCCTGCCGGGGCTGCCGTCGGCGGTCGCCCCCGCGGGCGCGCTTCTCACCGACGACCCGATCGACCCGAAGTAGCGCGTCCGCGTCCAGCGGTGCTCCGCATGCCGCCGGCGGGCACCGCGGCCTTGAGCGTCGACACCACGTCGGTCGCAGCCTTCTGCGCGGTCGCCAGGTCGTTCGATGCCAGCCCGGCCTGCGCCGTCTTGGCCGCGCGCCGCAGGCTGTACTCCACGGTCGCGTTGTTGTCGTCGGGGATGGCGCCGTTGCCCATCGAGGCGCAGGGATTTTCCTGGCTGGCGTCGAAGCCCTCGCCCTTCGGACCGACGAGGCAGTTCAGCGCGTGGTGCAGGTGCGCGTGCACCTGTTCGATGGTCGTGGCCTTCGCCGCGAAACCGGCGTGGTCCGCCGCGGTGCTGATCTCCTTGCTGGCATCGGCGGCGTAGGCGGCCACTGACAGGGCGAGCGCGAAGAACGCGCCCATCCACAGCGTCCGTGAAAGGCGGTTGGTGTGGCCAGTCATGTGTGTGCTTCTCCCGTTCTGATGGTGTTGAGCCCGTGAGTCGGATACCGGCATCGTTCAGGCGGGCGGGCCGAACGAGTCGAGTCGGCCATGGCGCCCATCATCCTGATTCAAACCCGCATCGGATGCAAACGATCGCAGCTCCAATCATTCGTCGGAACCGCGGATGAGCTCTGGCCGGGCCGGAGGGATTCTACGCGAGCCACGCCAGGACGGCGAAGCCGATGACAATTCGATACAAGGCGAAGGGCGTGAACCCCCGGTGGCGCACCCAGGCCATGAACCAGGCGACCGACGCGTACGCGACGAGAAAGGCCACCACGAACCCGACCGCGATCACGCTCCAGCCGTGCGCGCCGATCTGCGAGACCCCGATGGGATTCTCGCCGTGTCCAGCCAGCGATTTCAGCAGATCGTAGCCCACCGCCGCCGCCATCGTCGGCATCGACAGGAAGAACGAGAACTCGAGGGCGGAGGCGCGTGACATGCCCGCCACCTGGCCGGCGGCGATGGTCGCCATGGACCGCGACGTGCCGACGAAGACCCCCGAGAGGATCTGGCAGGCGCCGATCCAGACGGCTTGGGCCATCGACATGCCCTCCATCCGCCACGTCCGGACGCGACCGGCGTGGCCCTCGCCTGCGGCCTCCGCCGAGGCGTGCACCGCGTCGACGGCCCACATCACGACGCCGCCGACCAGCAGCGACCAGCCCATGACCCTCAGGTTCTCGAGGTTCTCGCCGATCACCTTGGTGAGCAGATACGAGGGGATGGCCGTCACGACGAACGCCACGGCCGTGAGCGTGAGGGGATGGGCGAGCGGCCGCCGGCCGGGGAACGTCGACAGGAACCGGGCGATCCGCTCGCGGAAGTAGATCGGGAGGCTCAGGATCGCGCCGAGTTGAATGACGATGCTGTACATCTTCCAGTAGCCGCTGGCGAGGCTGATGTGCAGCAGGGACTCGCTGATGCGCAGGTGGGCGGTGGAACTGACGGGGAGGAATTCGGTCAGGCCTTCGACGACACCGAGCAGCAGGGACACCACGTAGTCGTGCATCGCACGCTCCAGAACCATCAGCCTATCCCATGACGGTCCGGGTGCCGTCGCAAGATGCCCTCGCGCGCGCGACCGGCGGCGCGGCCGGCAACCTCGCCCGCCCGCTGGGCGGATGCCTCGGATCGTCCGAAAAGACGGCGAGCGGACTGCCCGGAATCCCCGCCATGATGCGCCGATCTGTGAAGCGCGTCGCGGTCGGCCGGAGAGCCGGGGCCCGATGCGGTTGACGTACAATGTTTCGGGGAAGCGTCTGGGGGGAATCGGCATGATTCGTGCGTTCGGCGTTTCCGACACCGGCCGGGTGCGCAAGACCAACGAGGATGCCTTCGTCATCGACGAAGTTGCACACCTGTTCGCGGTGGCTGACGGCATGGGCGGCCACAACGCCGGCGAAGTCGCCTCCAAGCTGGCTCTCGAGTCGATCGTGGCGTTCGTGCGCCGGTCGGCGGCCGACACCGACTTCTCCTGGCCCTACGGTCTCGACCAGAGTCTGAGCTTCGACGGTAATCGCCTGCGGACGGCCGTCCATCTCGCCAACCGCCGTGTCTTTCGCACGGCCGAAAGCACGGACGACTACAGCGGTATGGGCACGACGGTGGTCTGCGTGTTGACGAACGGCTCGCGGATGGCCGTCGCGCATGTCGGTGACAGCCGTCTGTTCCTCCTGGCCGGCGGGGAGCTGCGGGCGCTGACACACGACGACTCGTGGGCCGCGAAGATCCTCGCGGAAGATCCCCACCTGACTCCCGAAGAGATCGCGCACCATCCCATGCGGAACGTGCTGACCAACGTGATCGGCGGCGGCGAGCACGTCGAGGTTCACCTGACCGAGCGCGATCTGCGTGGCGGTGACGTGCTGCTGCTCTGCACCGACGGCGTGCACGGGGTGCTCGACACGGCCGCGCTGTGCGGCGTGCTCGACCGCTCGCCGGATCCCGAGACAGCGGCGCGCGCGCTCATCCAGGCTGCCCTCGATCAAGGCAGCCGCGACAACGTCACGGCGCTGGTGGTGCGCTACGAGGCGGACCCTTCGTGACAGGGGCTGAAGGGGCGGCGGACCAGGGATCGCCGCCGGAGCGGATCGGGCGCTACCGCGTCCTCCGCCGGATCGGCAAGGGCGCCATGGGATCGGTCTACGCCGCCGAGGACGAGACGCTCGGGCGCCAGGTCGCGGTCAAGGTGATGATGAGCGACCTTCAGGACGACCCCGAGGTCCGTGAGCGCTTCCGCCGGGAAGCAAAGGTCACCGGCCAGCTCCTGCACCGCAACGTCGTGACGGTCTTCGAATTCGGCGAGCACGGCGGCCATCCCTATCTGGCGATGGAACTGCTGAACGGGCTCCCGCTCGCCGAATACCTGGCCACACCCGCCGCGAGCGGCATCGAAGCCAAGATGGAGCTGATGCAGCAGACCCTCCAGGGGCTCGAGGCGGCGCATGCCCGCGGCATCGTGCATCGCGACATCAAGCCCAGCAACCTGTTCGTGCAGGACGGCGGGACGCTCAAGATCCTCGATTTCGGCGTCGCCCGCCTGTCGACCTCCGAGCTGACGCGGGGGGGCTTCGTGCCGGGCACGCCGGAGTACATGTCGCCGGAGCAGGCGCAGGGGCGTCAGGTGGATTCGCGCTCGGACCTGTTCTCCGCGGCCGCCGTCTTCTACTTCATGGTGGCCGGGCGCGGCCCGTTCTCGTCGTCGGACCTGCGGACCGTGATGCGGGCGGTCGTGCAGGACGATCCGCAGCCGTTGACCGATGCCGAGGCGCCCGAGTCGCTCCGGCGCATTCTGATGCGCGGGCTGGCCAAGTCGCCGGCCGACCGGTACCAGCGAGCCGGCGAGATGCTGGCCGACCTCGAGCGCGTGCGCCGCAGCTACGAGGCGGCCACGCGGCGCACGGCGCAGGCAGCCCTCGACCGCTATCGGCAGACGCTCCGCGTGATCGACGAGCGACGCGCGCTGGCGCACACGCTCGGCCTGGCCGACGTCGAGGCCGAGTGCGAAGAGTCCGCCTGGCGGCTGGGCGCCCGCTTTCCGATCTTCGCGGGGCAGCGCGGCGCCACGATGCTGCAGCCGATGGAGCGTGCCACCGCGAGCGCGGCGCTCGACTCGCTCCAGAAGCGTCACAACGCCGAAGCCGCCGCGCTCGAAGGCCTGCGTGAAGACGCCGTCGACCGGATGCGCAACGGGGAGCGCCGCTAGTGTCGAGGCGGCTCATCGTCAACGAAGGAGAGCGCGAGCTGCTGCTGGTCGGAACAATTGTCGTCGGCCGCGACCCGGTCTGCGATCTCAGTTGTGACGACCTCCTGCTGTCGCGCCGCCACGCCGAGTTCGTCGCCGGAGACCGAGTGACCGTCCGCGACCTCGGCAGTCGCAACGGGATATTCGTCAACGGCGTGAGGGTCGCCGAGGGCATCCTGAGTTCGCGCGACCTCGTCCGCGTCGGACCGTTCCGGCTGGAGTACGTCGAAGACAGCGCGTCGCTCGCCAGCGCGGCGCAGGCCGTCACCGCCGAGGCGACCGCGTTCGTCGCCGTGCCGGTGGGCCGCCGGACGTCGCCCCCGGAGCCCGACGCCGCGGCCGATGCCACCCGGATGCTGCCCCCCCCGGTCGCGACGCCTGCGTCGGACGACGAGCTCACGAGTCTGGTTGCGCCGCCTGTCGCGGCCCGCGCCGTGGTGCGGCCGGAGGCACCGGATGACGACGAGGCCACGCGATTCGTCGCCGCGCCAGTGCCAAGACTCCCGGCACCGCCTCCCCCGGCCACGGCGGCGTTCGCGAGGGCATCTGGACCGGCAATCGTGGAAACGGTCCCGCAGGCGTCGACGCCCACGTCTGACACGAAGCGCGCGCCGTCGGGATTCGTATTCGGGCGTGTCGCGATTCTCGCGCTCGTTGTCTCGCTCGCCACGGTGTCCCCGTTCGCGGCACAGGGGCGGCTGGGGGATCTGTCACCGGGTTGGATTGCCGGGTGGGCGGTCGCCGTCTGTCTCGTCACGTATCTCGTGGGAGCGGCGATCGTCGCCAAGGTGCGGGCGATGCCCGACCGGAGGCGGTGAGGAAAGCCCGTGGCGCGCCTGATCATCACGGAAGCCGATGGAGGCGAGCGCAGCGTGGTGCTGCCCGCGCGCAGCGTCCGCATCGGACGCAGCACGGATAACGACGTCGTGCTGCCGGACGCCGGCAAGGGCGTCTCGCGTGCTCACGCCGAGCTGCGGTTCGAGCACGGGCGGTATATCCTTGTGGATCTTCAGAGCCAGAATGGCACCTGGGTGAACGGCACCCGCATTCAGCGCGAGCCCGTGCCTCCCGGAGCCGACATCGCCATCGGCCTCTACCGCCTGCGGCTGGAACCGGGGCCGGCGGCGTCCGAGGCGGCGGCGGGCGGCGCCAGCGGCGAGACGCCCCCGGCCCGGAACGAGTCTCCCGCCGCGGAGGCGTCGGCTTCGAACGCGGCCGGGGAGCGGGCGGCCGCGAAGCCGCCGCTGGCGAAGTGGTTGCTGTTCGCCGGTGGCGTGGTCGTGGGCATGACCGTGCTGATCGTCGGCCGCGTGATGACGTCTCCGGTCGCGCAAACGCCGGCTCCTGCCGGGGCCCAGCCCGGGGCCGGGACGCCGACCGGTGTCTCGCCGCCGCCGGCCCAGCCGGCGCCGCCCTCAGCCGACCCGACGTCGTCGACGTTGCCGCCGGAGGATCGCTCGGGATCCGGCAGCGGCCAGCAGGCGGTGGTGAACGTGCGAGCCGAGGCGCAGCGCCTGCTGGACGCCGGCGTCAAGCTCGATGCTGCAGGGGACTGGCTGGAGGCGCTCCGGAAGTTCGAGCAGGCCCGAGCGCTCGACGCCGGGTTGCCGGGCCTCGCAGGCGCGGAAACTCAGGTGCGCGTCAGGCTCCGCGAAGCCGGACTGGACGCACTCAAGCGTGCGCGTTCGTACGACGCGGCGGGGCGAACCTCCGACGCGCTCAGGGAATACGAGAGAGCGGCCCAGTGGCTGCCTTCCACGGATCCGGATCAGCAGGCCGCGCGTGCGCGGGCGGGGCAGTTGCGCGGCGGCGCCCGATGACGACGGGACGCATGAGGAGCTAGAGGTCACAGGTGGCACCCACGAATCCGGAAAAGGTCGGCCGCTATCAGATCATCGAGCGCGTGGGCCGCGGCGGGATGGGCGTGCTCTTCCGCGGTATCGATCCGGTGCTCGACCGCGAAGTGGCCATCAAGCTGATGCTGGTCGACTTCTCGGAGGACGAGGATCAGATGCGCCCCCGGTTCTACCGGGAGGCGCGCGCCGTCGCCCGGCTGCAGCACCGCAACATCGTCACGATCTTCGAGTTCGCCGAGGAGGGCACGACACCTTACATCGTGATGGAGTTCCTGCGGGGGGTGCCGCTGTCCGCGCGCATGACCTCTCCGGTGCCCCTGTCGCTCGACCAGAAGCTGAGCATCGTCTCCCAGCTCTGCAGCGCCCTGAACTACGCCCACGAGCAGGGCGTCGTGCACCGCGACGTCAAGCCGGCAAACGTGTTCGTGCTCGAAGACGGCACCGTCAAGCTGCTGGACTTCGGGATCGCGAAGCTGACGACGTCCACGCTGACGAGGAAGGGCGATGTGCTCGGGAGCGCGTCGTACATGTCGCCCGAGCAGGTGTCGGGAAGCGACAGCCTCGACGGGCGGTCCGACATCTTCTCGGCGGGCGTCGTGCTGTACGAACTGCTGGCCGGGCGCAAGCCGTTCCAGGCCGAGTCTCCGACGACCACCATCGTCAAGATCCTGCACGAGGCGCCCACGCCGCTCGACGAAGTCGCACCTGGCCTGCCGGCACCGCTCGTGGCGGCCGTCTCGAAGGCTCTTGCCAAGGACCCGGCCAATCGCTACGCGACGGCGGGGGATTTCGCCAGGGAGCTGGAGTGGATCCGCAAGGCGCTCGAGAGTCCCGGCGAAGGCGCGTCGGCGCTCGAAGAGACGCGGTTTGCCACGCCCTCCGAGATCAAGCGCTTTCAGAAGGATCAAACCGGCCGCCGCGCGGCTTCGGCGCCTCGGGAGGAGGCCGCCGCCGCAGGCGGACGCAAACGTCTCGTGGTCGCCGGCGTCGCGGCGGTCGTCGTCATCGGGGCGGCGGCGGCGTTCATGCTGCGCTCGCGGCCGGCGCCGCCCGACACCGCCACCCCATCAGGGACCGCCGCGGCCGCCGGATCGGCCGGCGACGCCGCGGCGCCTCCGGTCGCGCCCGCGGCCCAGCACGTGCCGCTTCGCGTCGCGACCGCCCCCCAGGGTGCGGCGATCGCGCTCGACGGCGTGGACACGCAGCAGACGACGCCGGCGTCGCTCTCGGTGAGCGCCGGGTCTCATCGGCTCCAGCTGTCCAAGGCCGGATACGTGAGCCGGGACGTGACGGTCGGGGACGCGGACGTGAAGAGCGGATCGGTGAGCTACACGCTGGTGGTCGTTCCGCCGTCGGTGGTGCCGGTGTCGATTACGAGCACGTATCCGGTTGCCGTGGTTTCCGACGGCAAGACGATCTCCGGCGCCGCCGAGTCGCACGAACTGAGCGTGAAGGCGGGAACGACCCTGCACCTCGTGGCGCCCGACTACCTGCTGGACGAGTCGCTCAAGATCGGCGACAAACGGGTCAGCCACCTGACCCCGGCGCTGGGGTTCCTGACCGTGCTCACGAGGTACGAGACCTGCAGCGTCAAGATCGGCGCCAAGAACCTGGGCTACCCGCCCATCACGAAACTGCCGATCGTCTCCGGACAGCACCGGGTCGACATTGTCTGCGCCGACGGTCAGAATCCTCCGGCCCAGATCGTCACCGTCGAGCCCAACGCGACGGTCACAGCGAGGATCTTCTGATGAGACGGCACATCCCCGGGCTGACGACGCTTGCGGCGGCGGCGGTGGTGGTCACTCTGGGCGCGCAGGCTCCACAGGCTCCCCAGGCTGGCTCCGCGAGGGACGAGGAGTTCGCCAGGCGCCAGTACGACAGCGGCGTCACCTTCATGCGCAACAAGCAGTACGCCGAGGGGCTGAAGGACTTTCAGGCCGTCGTCGACTCTTTCCCCCACACGTCGGTGGCCGACGACGCGCTGCTGCAGATCGCCCTGTATCAGCTCGACACGGCGCACAACCCGGGAGCGGCGCGCGGCGAGGTCGATCGGCTGTTGAAGGAGTATCCGGACACCGACTCGACGCCCATGGCCTACGTGCTCGACGGGCGCCTCACGATGGCCAAGGGACGGACGCCGGGCGAGGTCGATGCTGCATTGGCCGCGTTCGAGCGTGTGCCGCGGCTGTTCCCGGGGTCCGACGCCGTACCGGCGGCCGGGTTCTACGCGGGAGAGACCCTGGAGCTCGCGCGCCGCTCGGACGAGGCGCTGACCCGGTTCGAGCGCCTGGAAATGGAGTACCCGCGTTCGATCTGGACGGCCCGTGGCGCGCTCGGTGAAGCCGAGGCCCTGGCGCGGCTGGACCGGGCGCCCGAAGCCCTCGACGACCTGCAGCGCGTCCGACAGCGCTTCCCCCGCACGCCCGAAGCCGCCGAGGCCCTCGACGACAACACGATCATCTACCGCCTGTTCGTGCGTCCCTCCGGGCAGCCGGTGTACCGGTTCACCGGACGGTTCATCGGCGAGGCCACGGCGAAGTTCCACGATGTCACGGGCGTCGTGGTCGACGACGACGGACACGTCTACCTGGGCCACAAGCAGGGCGTGGCGGTCTTCGATGCCGCGGGGAAGCGCATCAAGACCGTCACCGTCCAGGATCCGTCCGCGTTCTTCGTCGATCCGGGCGGAACAATCTTCTCCGTGCGGCACAGCAGCCTGATCGCCGACGGGGGGCAGACCGTCGCGCTCAACACCGTGGCGGATGGCAAGACCCACGAGGTCGATGACATTCCGTCGATCGCGATGCTCTCCAACGGCCATCGCCTCCTCGTCGACCACGACGGGAAGGCGGTTCAGATGTTTGCGGCCGACGGGACCTACCTCGGGCCGTTCGGCTCCGTGAACGCGGATCGCCTGGCGATCGATCGCCTGGACGACGTGGCGATGATCGACCACGAATCGAAGGGCATCGTGATCGTCGATCCGGACGGGAAGACCATTTCACGGATCCCGGCCAAGGGAACGGGCTACGAGCTGGACAAGCCCGTGGACCTGACCTTCGACCGGCTCGGGAATCTCTACGTCCTCGACCGCGACAAGGCGTCTGTCCTGGTGTTCGGGGCGAAGAACCGCCTGCTGACGACCTTCACGGTGACCGACAAGACTCCCGGCGCCTTCGAACGGGCGGCGGCGCTCGCGGTCGACCCCGCCGGTCGGCTCTATATCTTCGACGAGCGGTCGCAGCAAATTCAGGTGTACCAATGACGAAGACGCGGATTTCACTGGTCCTGGCGCTGGTGATCGGCGTGCTGCCGGTCCTGGCGGCCGCGCAGGCCGCCGACCCCCTGTTTCTCGAGGCCAAGCGTCTGTACGACTCACTCGACTACGAGAACGCCGTCCGTGCGCTCGACCAGTCCATCACGCTGCTGCTCTCCGGTCCCCAGGACAAGGATCGGCGAGCCCTGCTCGTCAGCGCGTACGAGATGCGGGCCCGGTCGAAGTTCGGGCTCGGCGATCAGGACGGGGCGGCGGCCGACTTCACCGCACTGCTGAAGCTCAATCCGTCATACACCCTCACGGGTGACGTGTCGCCCCGCGTCGTCGCCCTGTTCGAATCGATCGTGGCCAAGACGGTCACGACGCTGCAGCTGTCGGTGACGCCCGACACGGCGACCGTGCAGCTGGACGGCGTACCGGTCGCCGCCGGCTCGGTCCCGATCGCGGTCGGAGACCACGTCATCACGGCGGCGCGACCGGGCTATCGGTCCGTGCAGCAGACGGTCACGGCGACGACGGGAACACCTGCCGCGCTCACCCTGTCGCTCGAGCGCGTGGCGTCGATCGTCCGCATTTCGACCGTGCCGGCCGATGTCGACGTGACCATCGACGGCGTGAAGCGGGGGACGACCTCGGCGGGTACGCCAGCGGCATCGGCGGGGCCGGCGCCCGCCGGCCCGGGCGGCGCGGCGCTCGAAGTGAACGATCTGCAGCCGGGGGCGCACCTCATCGAGCTCACCCGCGACTGCTACGTCCCGGCCCAGCAGCGGCTCACCATCGCCCAGCCGGACGACTTCAACGTCGGACCCGTCGAACTGCAGCATGCCGTGGCGAGCCTGTCCGTGGCCGGCCCGGACATCGGCGCCCAGGTTTTCGTCGACGGTCAGCCGCGGGGCGCCGTGCCGTTCACGATGCCGGATCTCTGCGCGGGCGATCACACGGTGGAAATCCGGTCTGCCGCGGGCCGGTACGTGAAGCAGGTGACGGCGAAGACCGGAGATCGCATCGAGGTCGAGGGCGCCGTCAAGCCGGCGTTCGCCCTCGTTTCCTCGACCGGACAGCCCGCCGGCGGTCCCGACGCGCGACTGCTCGTCGAGCGGGCGCTCGACGCGTCGAAAGGGACCGCGCTGTTTGCGCCGCCGGAGGCGGCGGCCGAACAGGCGCTCCGGGCCAACCAGCTGCCCGAGGGCTGGCTGGCCTTCGACGCCAACGGCCGGCCGATGGGCGCCGCTGCCGACATCGTGCAGCGGACGCGCCAGGATGCGTCAACGAAGCTGTCCACCCAGTTCGCCTCCCAGGGGGTCGGGGCGGTCACCGTCGTCGCGCGCAACCAGGCGGTGCTCTCGCTGCTCGCCTCCGGCAGCGGCGAGCCGGACGTCGTCGACGTGAGCCTCGACGATCCCCCGTCGATCGCCGCGGCCGTCGCACGGCTCGATCGCCTGCCGGACTTCTCGAAGCTCTCGATTGGACTGACGACGATCGACGTGGCGGATCTTCCCGGACCGGTCGTGCTGCGGTCCGATGGGCAGGCTGCGGCCGCCGGGGTCAATCCCGGCGACGTCGTGGTACAGGCGAACGGCAAGCCCGTCGCCGACAGCGAAGCGCTGAACGCGGTTCTCGACGCCAGCAAGGCCGGCGAGACCATCACCCTCGACGTGCAGGGGCAGGCCGGCGCCAACCGCAGCGTCAAGATGCAGGTGCGCACGACGCCGCGTCTCATCGGCATCTCCGACCAGACGCTGCTGGCGAACCGGATCATCCTGGCCCTTCGTGCGCGTCTGCTCGGCACGCCCGACCCTGCCGAGGAGCCGACGCTGCGCCTGAACCTGGCGGCTGCCCTGATGCACGTGGAGAACTGGAACGACGCGCGCACCGAACTGGCCAGGGTGCAGCTGCCGGACGGCTCGGGCGTCGCCGGTGGCACCGTCCAGTATCTGCTCGGCGTGTGCGACCAGAAGCTCGGCAACGTTCAGGATGCCGAAGCCGCCTTTCGCGCGGCCGCCCAGTCGGATGCTCTCCTCACCGAGGATGGACCGGCGGTGAAAACACTGGCGTCAGCCCAGTTGAACGCGCTGCAGCATCCGGCCGGTACACCCTGACGAACGCGGTCGCGCCGGGCGGGCCATGCTATATTGCCGTCTCGTGCGGCCGGCGCATGGCATCGTCGCGTTGACCCTGCTCGGGATGGCGGCATCCGGATGCGCGCGCCGGGAGCTGCCGCAGGTCCTCCGAACGGGCGACACAGAGCTTCCGTCCGGGTCGCACGGGGATCGTGACGCGTCCCGTGCGATCGACCTCGCCTTCTCTCCCTACGCAGACACGATCAGGCAGGTCTCGGCGCGCGAGGGCGTCGACCCGGTGATTGTCTGGGCGGTGATCCACGTGGAGTCGGCCTTCCAGCCCCATGCCCGGTCCGACAAGGGCGCGATGGGGCTGATGCAGCTGATGCCGGCCACCGCGCGGCGATACGCTGTCGACGATGCCTACAACCCGGTCGCGAACATCGAAGCCGGCGTGAAGCACCTGAGGGCCCTGCTCGAGCAGTACCCCCTCGCCCTCGCCCTCGCGGCGTACAACGCGGGTGCGGACGCCGTCGATCGCTTCCACGGGATTCCGCCGTTCCCGGAAACGCAGGCGTACGTCTCGCGCGTGCTCGAGGTGATCGCCCAGTACGGCGGCGACGTGCCCCTCGCGTACAGGGCGGCCGTCGTCAGGCCGCCGCGTCGGTTCAGCTTCGGAGCGCCTGCGGAGGGCGGTCCCGCGCTGCCCCTGCGGCCGGCGACCGGTCCGTGGCGGGCGGCCCGGCCCCTCCCGCCCGGACGCTAGAGCGGTTTTCGTTTCGCTGTAGCGGCCGACCTTTAGGTCGGCTTCGCATGGGCGGACCTGAAGGTCCGCGGCGACACCGATCTCGGGGCGGCATCGATCTCGAAAACGCCGTCGCACTCACAGGAACGCCATCAGGATGCCGGACGCGCCGAGAAAGCTGCCGAGCGGCAGCTTCTGGCGGCCGCGCTCCCCGAGGGTCGCGACGAGCAGGAGGCCGAACACGGCGCCGGCCCCGTTGGCCACGAGCACGGTGGCAATTGCCTTGGTCGATCCGAGCACGGCGCCGAGCATCGCCACCAGCTTCCAGTCCCCCTGTCCCAGCGCCTCTTCGCGGTAGTACAGCTCGGCCGCCTTGGCGAGCGCCATCATCGCGAAGTACCCCACGCCCGCGGACAGCGCCGAGTCGACGAGCGAGACGGGCCAGCCTCGAAGCTGGGTGGCCGCGACGCCCACCACGATGCCGGGCAGCGTGATGGCGTCCGGCAGCAGGAAGTGCTGGAAGTCGATGACGATGAGGGCGAGGAGCGCCGTGATGAACAGCATCAGGATCGCGGCGAGCACCGAAGGCGGGCGGCGCGCCGCCATCAGCGCCCACAGCAGCGTGTTGAGGACTTCGACCGCCGCCGGCACGCTCGACAGCCTGGCGCGGCAGCGCCGGCATCGTCCGCCCTGCGCGAGCCAGCTCGTGATTGCCAGAAGGTCGCTGGGGCCGCCGCGCGCGCCGCACGACGCACACCATCCCGTGGACGACTCGAACGATTCGGACAGCGGAAGGTAGCGGATCGCGAAGTTGGCGAGGCGTCCTGCCGCGAGCCCCAGCACGGCCGCCGCGAGCGGCCACCATGGCTGCCCGAGACCCGGAAACGTGCCGGCGGGGATCCAGTTCACGGCTGCAGGACGTGGGCGAGCGTCGCGAGGCTCTGCGCCAGCCTGATCGCGAGCGGGGCGAGCACGAGGACGAGGAAGACCGGGAAGCCGCAGAGCATGAGAGGCAGCAGCACCTGGGCGCCGACCACGTTCAGCCGCCTCATTCCCTCTTCGCGCCGGTGGGCCCGCAGCACCTCGGCCTGGGCCCGGAGGGCGCCCTCGATCGAGCCGCCCTGCGTGACGCCGACGGCGAGGGCGGCGGAGAGACTCTTGAGCTCCGCGACGCCGGTGCGGTCGGCCAGCGTCTGGAAGCCCAGGGTGCGATCGCGCCCCAGCTTGAGCTCCTCGACAACGCGCATGGCCTCTTCGGCGAGCGGGTGGTCTCTGGGCAGCCCTTCGCGCGCGGTCCTCGCGAACGCCTCCTCGACGCCGAGCCCCGCCTGCAGCAGCGAGACCAGCAGGTCGAAGAAGAACGACAGCGCGCGCCGGATCTTGCCCTGTCGCTCCCGGCGGATGTAGGCGAGCAGGGCGTCGGGCAGCATGAAGCCGACGGGCGCAAGGACGAGGGCGAGCCAGCGGATGCCGAGCCACATGGCGAGCGCGACGAGGGCGGCGGCGATCAGGACCTTGGCCGCGATGTAGAGGGGCCAGGAGTCGTACGGGGACAGTCCCGCCTGGCGCGTCAGCCGCCAGTAGTAGCTGCCGGTGGCGGCGCCGTTCTCGGCCGCCGGGGCCGGCCGGGCGATGAAGGGACCGAGCCGCGCGCGCTCCAGCCACACGAGCCCGCCGAGGACCAGGAACAGCAGCAGGACGAGGATCAGGTCCATCGCGCCCCCATTCACAGTTCCTTCTGGAAGATGTGCCAGAGCCACAGGATCCCGACGATCTGCAGCATCACGGCGATGAAGAGCAGCGCCGGCCCGAGGTTGCCGCCGAAGAGCGGGTTGAACCAGCCCGGCACCAGCCACAGCAGCAGCGGCGCCAGCAGGTAGGGGAGCGCCACCACGGCCGCCGCGGTGATCTGCGCGCCGGCGAGCTGCGCCCGGATCATGCGCTGATTCCGCGATCGATCGCGCAACGTCTCGTTGAGCGACTTGAGCAGGGGAGACAGCTCGCCGCCCGCCTCGAGCTTGGCGGCGAGCGTCTGGCTGAAGAGGCGGACGCCCTCGCCGTCGTAGCGTTCCACCATCTGCGTCAGCGCGCGGCGGATGGACATGCCGAGGCCGAGCCGGTTCAGCGCCTCGGCGAATTCGCCTCGCAGCGGCGGGTCCGACGCCGTGCCGGCGTTGCCGAGCGCCTGCGTGAGGTTCCCACCGGCGTCGAGCGTGACGACCATGATGTCGATGGCGCCGATCAGCTGTTCCTCGAAGCGTGTGGAGCGGCGCCGGGCCATGCCGGCCACGACGGTCCACTCCAGGTACAGGACCAGCACCAGCACCAGCACGGCGATGAGCGGGATCGCCGGCAGCAGCACGAGCATCAGGAGGCTCGCCGCCGCGGCCACGAGGCTCCCGGCGAACAGATAGGCCTCGGCCGGCCCCGGCAGGCCCGCCGCCCGCAGGCGGCGATCCATGGCGTTGCGGGCCTCGGAGGGTACGGCCTCGGCGGGTTCGTGGCCGGACAGACGCTCGAGCAGGTCGGCTTCGCGCTGTTGCCGGGTGCGGCCGCGCGTGTAGTCGACGAGGAAGTACAGCAGCACCAGGATCGCGGCGGCCAGGACGATCAGCTGGACGGTGTTACCCATGTGGACCGGCCTCCCGCCCGAGCGCCGCCGGCGTCCGCCGGACGTGGCGCCCCCCCTCGAAGGCGAAGAGCGTCATCGTCGCGAGCGCGTCGTCGACGAGGGCGACGCGATCGACGGCGACGACGCGCCTGGCGCCGTCGGGGAACCGGCGCAGCTGGATGACGACCTGGATGGTGGCGGCCAGCAGCTCGCGGATGGCCGCGCTCGGCAGGGGGAAGCCCGCGAGCAGCACCAGGCTCTCGAGGCGGCGGAGGGCGTCGCTCGTGCTGTTGGCGTGCACCGTGGTGAGACTGCCCTCGTGCCCGGTGTTCATCGCCTGGAGCATGTCGAACACCTCGGGGCCGCGCACCTCACCGACGATCAGGCGATCCGCGCGCATCCGGAGGGCGTTGCGCACCAGCGTCCGGAGCGTGACTTCGCCGCGCCCTTCGATGTTGGCGAGCCGCGACTCGAGCGTGACCACGTGCGGGTGCGGCAGCCTGAGCTCGGCGGTCTCCTCGATGGTGACGATACGGCTGTCGGGCGGGATGAAGCCGGCGAGCACGTTCAGCAGCGTCGTCTTGCCGGATCCGACGCCGCCCGAGATCACGATGTTCGCGCCGGACCGCACGGCGTCCACGAGGAAGTCGGCGATGTCCTGATCGAGCGTGCCCGCGGCGCGCAGCTGGTCGACCGTGAACGGGATGGCGCGGGTGCGGCGAATGCAGAGCACCGGCGACGCGGCCAGCGGCGGCACGACGGCGTGCAGGCGGCTGCCGTCGGCGAGCCGGACATCGACGTACGGCGAGGCAGCGTCGATGTGGCGCTCCTGGGCCGCGACCAGCCGCGTGATGAAGTGGAGAAGGTGCTTCGCGCTGTCGAAGCGCACCGACGTCTTCTCCAGGCGCCCGAACCGGTCCACGAAGACATCATCGGGGCCGTTGACCAGGATGTCGGAGACCGTGGCGTCGGTGAACAGGCGGGCGAGGGGCCCGAAGCCCGTCGCCTCGGCGATCAGCTCGAGCTCGAGCTCGTTGCGCTCGGTCTCGGAGAGCACGGGGGCGTCGGGCCGCTCGAGCGCGCGGTCGACGACGCGCCGCACGCGATCGCGGATCGGGAGGCCGCCGTCGAGTCCCGACGAGCCGGTCGACTCCACGTCGAGCAGGATCTGCTCGAAGAGGCCCTGGCGCAGCTGGCGGTGCGGCCCCGCCTCGGCCGGGTGCGTCTCCGGCCCGTCGCTGCGCCCGGCGCGGGCGCGGCGCGCGAGGTGCCCGCGCCGCTCGCGCCAGTTGCGCTCGAGCTGGGCCCGGAAGGGGAGCGCGGTCATCTGGGCACCACCGAGCGCCCGGGCGACTGGCCCGCAGACTGCCCGACGATGTCCTCGCCGATCCGCGAGAGCGCGGCCTCGACCGCCGACGAGGGGCGTCCCAGCACCAGGGGCCGCCCCCGCGTCGCGGCCGTGACGAAGGCGCGGTCGTAGGGCACGACGTGATCCAGATCACGCTGGAGCCGGTCGGCGACCGTCCGCTCCGACAGCATGCCCTCGAAGCTGTTGAAGCGGTTCAGCACCACGCGGAGTCGATCGCCGCCCAGGCGCTCGTCGGCCAGCACGCCGAGCAGGCGCGCCGTGCCGAGCACCGTGGGCGTGACCGCTTCGGTGACGACGAAGATCTTGTCGGAGGCGTCCAGCACCGCCAGCGTGAGCAGGTCCAGCACGGGCGGCGTGTCGACGACCACCCAGCGAAAGCGGCGCCGCAACTCGATGAGCACGCGCGTCAGGTCTTCCGGCGCGATGCGATCGCCGTCGACCGGATCGCGCGGTGCCGCGAGGATTTTGAGGCCGGTCGCCGGCTCGTCGGTCAGACAGGCCGCGAGCGCCGCGCCGCCCTGGGGGTCGCGGACCAGATCGGCCATGTCGCGCTGCGGGCTGAGCCCGATGAACGACGCGGCCCCGCCGAACGGCACGGCGGCGTCGCACAGGACGACGGAGCCCTTCACTTGCCCCGACCCCGCCATCAGCAGCGCGGTGTTGACCGCGAGCGTCGTCGTGCCGACGCCGCCCTGCTGCGAGAAGAACGACACGACCTGGCCCTCCTCCGCCGCCGGATCGTCGCGATGCTCGGCCGCGGACAGCGCGGCCTGCACGTCGGCGTCGGATGTCGGCAGCGGCAGGAAGTCGCTGACGCCCGCCCGGGTCGCGTCCCGCAGGAAGGCCAGGTCGCCCTGCATGACGAGCGGGTTGTAGAGGGCGATGACCGCGCAGCCTGGAGCCCGCAGTTCGGCGAGGACCTGGAGCACGAGCGTGCGCTCGCCGGTGATATCGATGAAGACGGCGTGGGGCTTGAACGCGCGGGCCCGGCGCAGGCCGTCGGCGAGCGATGCCGCCCACTCGAGGACGACGGGGCCCCTGGACACGGCGCGAATCGAGCTTTCGAGGGCCGTCCGCGCGGCGGGTTCGGGGTGAACGATCAGGATGCGTCGCATGGAGAATCCCATCCCCTCGCGATTACGGCGTCGTGCACTCGCCGGTCGGGCACGGCAGCGTCACGGCCGCGCCCGGACTGGGGAACGCGACCCGGAACGGCGGCTGATAGAAGCCGTCGGTTGGGCTGCCGCTGCCCAGGTGGATGATCGTGCCGCCCGGGACCAGGTTCAGTACGCTCGCGGCGTCGGCGACCGCGAAGCAGGGAGGTATCGCTCCGCCCGGTCCTGCCACGGCCGGCGAAACGTCCTGCGAGATCCAGACGGACTGAATCGGGCTGGGAGTGGTCGAATCTCCGCTGACGCCTGGCGTCGCTGCGGAGGCGTACAAGATGTCGCCAGCGCCCATCGCGTAGCTGACGCCCTGCATCTGGTACGCGAAGCCGATCGGCGGATAGGTGCCCGATGCGACCGTAGCGTAGTCCGAGCGTACGTAGGCCGTTCCATCGCACGCCGTCCCGGTGTAGAAGACCTGCCCGTAGCTTGTGAAGCGGTCGGTTCGGACACCGAGGATCACCCCGGCCTTCGTTCGCACGTGCCGGAAGATGACCAGAGGAGCCTCGTACTGGTCGTAGCCGATCACGGGGCCGACCACCTTCGGCGGCGGCGTGGGCCCCGGGTTCGTCGAGTCCCACACGACCGCCCTGGAGTAGGGCTGCTCGGTGAACTCGCGCTGGTTCAGGTACAGCGTGTAGAGCTTCCGCCCGAGCAGCACCGCGCCGATCAGCAGCGGCAGCACGAAGAGCGCCATGACCAGCAGGAACTCGAGCGTGATGACGAACCCCGCCGCCCGGCTGCGGGCCCGCTCGGGCCTAGGGCTTTTCGACGGCAAGGTGGATCCACCTGCGCAGCACCCAGCCCTCTTCCCCGGTGGGCGCGTGGACCTGCAGCCAGTCGTCCTGCCGCTTCATCACGATCACGTCCGTGCCGGGAAGCAGGCAGTCGGCCAGCCGGGAACTGTTGTCGTTCGGCGCGTCGCGCACCTCGAGGCAGAACGGCGAGCGTCCGAGCACGGTACCCTGCTCGCCGGCGAACGTATAGGGCACGCCGTTCGCATCCAAACCGGACTTGCCGAGATGGTTCGGCGCCTCGTGGTACTCGAGCGGCGGCAGGCCGACCTGACCGCTCGCCTGCTCGATGACCTGCGGCGTGATGATGAACAGCAGCTCGGTGTTGTCCGTGGTCTTCTCCTGCCAGCGGAACAGCGGAATCTTCTGGAGGAGCGGGATGCCGCGCTCCTGCACGGAGTCGGACGACGAGAGGAGCCCACCGAGCACCAGGCTCTGGCCACCGCCACGCGCGCCGTCGTCTCGACGCGCTGGATCTGGAAGCCGGGCACGTTGTTGTTGCCCAGCGTCGCGCTCGGCGTGACGATGCTGGGCGCGACCTCGAGGGTGACGATGCCCTGTGAGTCGAGCGTCGGGCGAATGTCCAGCCGCACGCCGAACGACTGGAAATTGAAACCGTCTGCACGGCGACCGGCGTCGAGATCGTGCCGGGGATCGGCACTTCGCCGCCGACTAGGACCGACGCTTCCTCGCCCGAGAGGGTCGAGGACGTTGGGCTGGGCGACCGACCGTGCCACCTGCTTCTGGCTCAGGAGATCGAGCGCTGCAGAGAGACCGAGCGTGTTGTGGACGAAAGTCCCGGTGACGTTACCATAGTTTGGAACCACGTTCCCGCCGGTGCCCGCCCCCCTGGAGGCGAGGTTGGAGCGCGCGTCACCGAGCGTTCAGAGCGCCCCCGCCGTCGCGGTGCCGCCAATCACGGAGCTGCCGAGACCGAAGTTCGTGTCGTCGAAGCGCAGGTCCATGCCCAGACGACGCGCTTTGCTGCGATCGATCTGGAGAACGCGAATCGAGACGAGAATCTGCGGCAGCGCGTCGACCTGCAGGAACGAGACGACCTTGCCGGACTCGGACGTCAGCAAGAAGCCCCCGCGCGAGCTGCGCCGCGAGGCCGCTCTTCGGCGGGGTCGACGCCTGCAGCGCCTGCAGACCGGCCCCGCTGATGCCGCCGCCAACGACGCCGCTCAAGGAGCTCCCGCTGTCGTTCCGCTGAAACGTGACCCGCCCGGGGTCCGCCGCCACCGCCGTCTTGCCCGTGCCCCCGAGCTGACGGTCGGCGAGGATGACGGCCTGGACGACGTCGTCGACGTCGCGGACCTTGCCTTCGAGGATGTAGGAGTCCTTCGCCGGATCGGGATCCGGGCCGACCTGGATCCGCCGGACCTTGATCCGCGGATCGATCGTCGCCATCAGCCCTTCGAGCCGGTCCTGCGGCAGTCCCAATCCCGCCCGCGTAGCGCAGCAGGTTCACGATCCTCGGCGGCGCCGGGCGGCGTGCCGGATCCGTGGCAGGAGCTGCTCGGCGAGCGCGCGCGCTTCCCGTGCCACACCCTCGTCGGCCACGTCGCCGCGCAGGACAACCGAATTCGCATCAGGGCCCGGGGCGAGCGTGATTGACGGATTGAGGTCGTGGAGCGCGGCGCGTACCGCGTCGTAGTTGGGCGAGACCACCAGGCGGTAGTAGGCCTCCCGGCCGTCGGTGAACCACACGAAGATGGATGTTCGGCCGGACTTCAGCCCGTTGACCAGGATCTCGCGGCGCGACACGACCTGAATCGTCGCGAGATCGGGATCCGAGATGGCGACGCGCGTGCTGTTCTCGGGCCACGTGACCGTCAGGCCGTCGCCGACGAATGCCTGAAGGAGGCCGAGATCCCGGGGCGGGTTGCTCCCGACGGACTGGCCGGGCTCGGCATTCGCCGGTACCGGCTGAAGGCCCGGCGCCGCAGCCGGTGTCTGTGCCGGGGCTGGAGTCGCTGGCGTCCGCGCCGCAGGCGGTGCCGGTGCGGGAGCGGGCGCCCGGGCAGGCGCCGGTGGTCTTGCCGGCGCCACCTGTCGGCTCGCGGGAGCCTGAGCTGACGCGCCCGCCTGCGCAGGCGTCGGTGTTTGCGAGCGTCCGGGTGTGCGCCCCCCGGCCACCGCGATCGGCGTGAGCGCGGCCGGCGGGGTCAGCGAGAGGATGGGCACCGGCGCGATCGCACTCGCGGGCTCGGTGAACGATGGCGACGCATCCGGTGCGACGGCCGGGACGGCGTCGTGCGCTCGCGTCGATTCGCGGCGGGCCCTGGCCAGGGTCCGCCGAACCGACGCCGGCAGGCCGTCGTCCGGTGCGGCAGTGTCGGTCTTGACCGCCTGCCCGGGTGCCGACGTCGCCTGCGCCGGTCCGGCGCCGGCGGCCGAGCCCACGGCAACGTAACAGCCACACGCGGCGATCACGATGCTGAGAAGGAAGGCTCGGTACAGTCTCATAGGGCGCTCAGAAGATATTGAGAAGAAGGCTCATTCGGTTGTTCCGGGGCGTGACAACTCGCCCCGAGGGACTTATCGGACGTGGACGGTCTCAACCTTTGCCCCCGACAGAAGCTCCACCGAAGGCTCGGATGGAGCGGCCGGCGGGGCTGGTGCCGGGCGGATGTCGAGCACCTGGCCCGACTTCACTTCCTGTTCGGAGTGCAGCACGAGCTTCAGCGACTTGCCGGTCGCCTCGGCGGCGGCGAGCGAGAAGACTTCTTCGGGATGTAGGCCGAGCACCAGCGCGGATCCGCTGGCCGCGCTCGACCCGGCGCCCGGTACCGAGATATCCACGCCGAGGATCTTGCCGCTGTCGCCATTTCCGCTCGCCGGCGCCCTCTGGCTCAGCACGCCCAGCACGTACGCGTCGTGTGCGACGACGTGCACGCCATCGGTCGAGGCGAGCAGCACGTCGATGCGGTCGCCGGCAGCCAGTTGCTGCGCCGGCAGGTCCAGTGACTCGAACCGGAGTGTGGCCAGTAGACGTCCCGATGGAATGGTTGCCGACAGGGGCGGTGTGGGAGGCTTCGGTGCCAAGTCCGCCGGATAGAAGGGCTGTCCGGCGGTCTTGGCCTTCAAGAGCGTCCGGCCCTCGATGTCTGCGCGGTTGATGATCGCGCCCTGCGGTGGCGGCATCTGTTTGAGCGCCACGTTGGTGGCAGAGACGGCTTGGCCCGGAGTGAGCGCGCCGGTGGACACCCAGACGGGCATGTCCTTTTCCGTCATGCGCCGGACCTGTCGGTAACCCAATACGGTGACCACGATCACCGCGGCTGCCAGCAGTAGCGCGCGCACGATCGTCAGGCCCCTGTTGCCCGTGCCGTTTCGGCTGTGCTTCGTGTATCTGGTCGTGTCCACCGGTGCCTATTCCGTTGAAGGTGCTGCGCCGTACACGAGGACGCCGTCATCGGTCTGGTAAACGTGCGACCCCGGGCTGGTCTCCTTGGCGGCCGACCACGTGACGTCGCCCGGTCCCCACCCCTCGGTGATCGGCGTCGTCGACGGAGCTTCGATAGTGCCGTCCGCCTTGATCCAGCGCGTGCCGCCCGTCTGGAAGAGCGGAGCGGCACCGAGGATGTACGCGTCGATCGCCGCCATCGAGTCCTTGATCTCGGACAGCGATTGATCGCGGAGCTTCACCCACCCGGTCACGGTGCCGAGCACGAGGATCAGCCCGATCAGCAGGATCTCAGTCGAGATCGCGAAGCCACGGTCCCCACGTCGTGCGGACATCGTCAACTCCTTGACCGGCCGCTTCATGCGGCTCTGGATGACTCCAGAGCCGCATGAAGAAGCGAGGTGCTACGGGACCGTGACGGTCGGGACTTCACCAGCCGTCGTAGTCGTGCTGACCGAGGCCGGGGCGTAGACGATGACCTGCGTGTCGCCGCCGACCACGTCGTTCTGCGGCGTGTCCGGCGCATCGGCGAACGCCCAGCCGCTCGTGTTGGCAATCTCGCTACCACCGATCTGGGTCCACTGGGTTCCCTCAACGCCGTAGCTCTGGTTGATGGAGCCAATCGCCGAACCGGTGTCGCTCAGCTCGGCAATCGTCTGGTCGCGCAGCTTCGTCATCCCGGTCACGAGCCCGACCACCAGGATGACGGTGATCAGCAGCAGCTCGGCCGTGACGATGAAGCCCGCTTGCTTCTTCGCTCTGGCTTTCTTGATTGCGTCGACTCTCAACATGTGTCTCCTCTCCGCGTGTGGTGCCGGGCTTCGCCGTCGAGCCCGACAATGCCCCGACCGCGAATTTCACTTTCGCCGCGTAATTTCTTCATCGCTGCGAAATTTGTTCGCGCCGGATGGTACCACCCGGGGGATCGGCAGTGGCCGTCGCCGTGTAACGTCTGTGTTAAATCTTCTCCCTGGCAAGGAGTTTTTCACGGAATTTCCCACAGACGCCACCGGTGACCCATCGCCGGACGTTATCGGCTCAGCTCGCCTCGGTCTCCAGCTGGAGATGGTTCCCGAAGCGCGAAAACCGGATCCGCAGGGTCACCGAGCGCCCGACGTCGACGCGGAGCGGGGTAGTGCCGAAGTCCCACACCTCGCCGGCCGCAGTGAGGACGGTCACCGTGATCTGGTGATCGCCGGCCGGGACATCGAGCGAGGAATCGATCTGCTCCGAGACGCGCTGGAGCTTGAGGCGTGCGAGAAGGCCGCCGCTTCGGTCGAGCTTGAGCTGCTCGGTCCATCGCACATGGCCGTCGACCTTCAGCTCGACCTCGCCGTCGGACAGCGTGTTGACCAGGTCGATCTGCAAGGTTCCCGTCGGGGTGTGAGCGGCAGCGGTGCTGGCTGGCTCCTGGGGGGAGACGGCGGTCGATGTGCCGGCCGCGGCGACTCCGGCCGCGGGCGCGGAGGCGCCTGCGGCATCGGCGCCCGCAGGCGTGGCGGCCGGCGGCGGGGCTGGCGACACGGCGTCGGAGGCGGCGGCGTCAGGCGCCGGCGCGGGGGCATCGTGGGTCTGAGTCCCGAGAGACGCCGAAACCGGAGGCGCGGGTATCTGTCCCTCCACGGCTGCGGCCGGTGACGTGTTGGCGGCCTCGGCGCTCGGCGGCGCGGGAGCGGACAGGGGGGGCGACGAACCCGCCGGTGTCGCGGCGGTGGTGCTCGAAGCCGCGGTGCTCGGCGCCGCCGGCGTCTCGGAAGGTGCCAGCCGGCCCTCCGTGCGCAGTACGACGACCACGACCAGCGCGACGACCATCGCACCGGCAGCGGCGACGGCGATCCAGAGCGGCCAGGCCGTGCGCTCGGGAGATGTCGCCGCGGCCCGGACCTGGCCGGTCGACGCCGGCACCCGGTCCAGCAGCGCGGCGACGCTGTCCGCCACGCGCGTGATCCGCTCGAGCGTCTCGGTCGCGTTCGCCGGCTCGACGTGGAAGGGAATGACCTTGATGCCTGCGAGAACGGCCCGTTCGACCTCGCGCTTGAACTGCGCCTCGAACTGGCTGCCGCCGAAGATCGGCACCATGATCTTCGCACGATCGAGCGCCGCGATTCTGGCATCGTCCGGAGCCGAGTTCTCGGGGACGTCGCGCGGCGCGATCCAGCATCGGATGCGATGCACCGACTCGAGACGGGTACAGACAGCTTCCGCGATCGGCTTGTCGGCCGCCGCGTAGCTGATGAACACGTCGTGAGCCATGATGTCCCTTATATCGGACGGACAGGAAGGCCGGTTAGCGCACGTCGGGAGGCACCGACGTCACTTGGCGGTCGGTTCCCCGGGCACCGTGTCGAGTTGCAGCTGGTTCCTGAAGCGCGAGACGCGAATCTGCAGCGTCATCGGGCGTGTCGTGTAGACCGTCACGTTCGTGGTTCGAAAATCGCGCACCTCGCCCGCCGCGTTCAGGACCGTCACGGTGACCTGATGGTCGCCGGTCGGAACCTTGAGCTCGGTTCCCATCTGCGAAGACGCCCGCGAAATCCCGAGCTTCGCGAGGCCGCCCACATCGTCGCTGACGCCGAGCCGCTCCGTCCACCGCTTGTGGCCGTCGACGTCCACTTCAATCTCGCCGTCCGAGAACGTGTTGACGTAGTCGATGAAGAGGCTGCCGGTGGGACCCTGCGGCGCCGGGGCCGCCTCGGCCGCCGGGGCGGCAGGGGCTCTCGCCGGCGTCGCGGCCGCGGCGACCGCGGCGGTGCCGGCCGTGCCAGCCGGCGCCGGGGCCGGCGGCGGGGCGTTCGCCGGTGCGGTCGGACGCGGCTCCGACCCTGCCTGCGCCACGGTCGCGACTGGGGCGCTGGCCGCTTCGGCCGCCGATGACGGCGGCGGGGCCGGCGACGTCCCGGGCAGCATCGAGGTCAGGTCGGCTGTCGGGGGGAGCGCAGGAGGCTCGGCCGCGGTCGTCGCGGGCGTCGAGGCCGTCGCCGCGCCCGCGGTGGCGGGAGCCGCCGCGGCGGCCGCGGGTGTCGTGTCGGCCGCGGTCGTCGCCGGAACGGACGGCTGGCTGCCGAAACGCATGACGAGGACCACGACCACGGCGACCACGACGATCGCGAGCACGATCACGCCCCCGAGCAGCGCGGGCACCAGCGCCGACGAGCTGCGCTCCACGACGACGGTGGGGGCCGGCGTCAGGTCGTGGGCCTGGCCGGTGCCGGGACTGACGACCGTGGGCCCGGGGGTGACGATGGTGGCTGCCGGACCGGCGGCCGCGGCGGGCGCCGCCGCCGAGACCATGGTGCGGGAGTCCTCGGCGCCCGAGACCCGCGTCGCGTCGACCGGAGCCTGCGCTTCCGCGATCGAGATCGAGGCCGGCAGCGACTTGCGCAGGGCCTGGAGCTCGCGCGCCATCACGTCCGCCGACTGGAAGCGTTCGGCCGGATCCTTGCGGAGCGCGCGCATCACGATGGCGGCAACCTGCGGCGGGACCGACGGCATGACCAGGTCGACGGCGCGGGGCTCCTCCTGCACGATCTTGAGGATCACGGTCGTGGACGAGGCGCCGTCGAACGGCTTCGTGCCCGTGAGCAGCTCGTAGAAGAGGACGCCGACCGAGAAGATGTCGGACCGGCCGTCGAGCGTCTCGCTGCCGCTCACCTGCTCGGGCGACATGTACGACGCGCTGCCGAGCACGTCGCCCTGGCGCGTGAGCGTCGAGCTGGTCAGCTTCGCGATCCCGAAGTCGAGGAGCTTGACGGTGCCGTCGTCGCCGAGGAAGACGTTGTCGGGCTTGACGTCGCGGTGGACGACGCCCTGCTCGTGGGCGTAGTAGAGACCGTTGCACAGCTGCGCGACGATGTTCAGCTTGTCGTCCAGGGTCAGCGGCGGCTGGGCTTTCATGCGGGCGCTGAGCGGCGTGCCCCGCAGGAACTCCATCACGATGTACGGGACGTTGTTCTCCTCGGCGAACTCGTAGATGGTGACGATGTTCCGGTGCTGCAGCTTGGCGGCGGCCCTCGCCTCGCGGTAGAAGCGCGGGCGCATCTGCAGCTCGTCCTCGGAGAAGTCGGCGAGCATCAGCTTGATGGCGACTTCGCGATCGAGATTGGGATCGAAGCCCCGGTAGAGGACCCCCATCCCGCCCTTGCCGACGCGCTCGAGCACCTGGTAGCGACCGATTTTTTCCAACTTGCCAGGAGGCATCATGAGGTTCCGTGGCTTCCGGTTTCCGCGAGCGCCCGACGTCGAGAGGGAGAGATGTCAGATGGTACAGGAAGCCCGAGGGAGGGATCAACGTGCCGGAGGGCGGAGGCCGGCACGCCGCGCCGCGCCTCGTGGGAGGCGTGGAGGCGCGGGCTGCCGGTGGAGTGCGAGGTCGGCGGGACGGGTGCTACGCCCGGGGCTTGGTCGTGCCGTCGGTCACCGGCTTGGCGTCCTCCGCCTCGCGCAGCGACGTCTTGAATCCGCGGATCGCCTCGCCCAGTCCCTTGCCAAGCTCTGGCAGCTTCGAGGGACCGAAGAACAGCAACGCGATCGCGAGGATCACCACCAAGTGCATCGGCTGGAACAGTTCTTCCATGGAAGTCCTCTATTCGAGTGAACGGACGATCCCAGCTTACAACGGCTGCGAGCGTTTTGGCGCACCGGGTTGTCGTGGCGGCGCGCGCCGCATAAGGAAGCCGTTGTCGGCGTCCCGGGAAGGCATCAGGGCGTCAGCCGGCCGCGCGGCCGCGGCGCCATCGATCTCGCGGCGCGCTTGACGATCTCGCGTCGGCGGCCGTCGCGTTTGTCAAGTTGGCGCCCGGGCGTGTATAACGTGAGCCGCTTCGCATGCCGATTGTCATCAGGCGTCTCGGCCTGGGCCTCTTCCTGATCGCGCTCGCGTCCGCCATCCTGCTGTATGCGGATCGGGGCCGCCGTGTCGCCGCGACGCCGCCGTCGGCCGCCCCCCAGCGGACCGTGCGCATCGCGATCCTGCAGCACGCCGACTCCGCCGTGATGGAGGACGGGGTCCGCGGGATGCTCGAGGGCCTGGCCTCGCGCGGCTACAAGCCGGGCGAGAACGGCGTCACGATCGACCGCTTCAACGCGCAGGGCGACATTCCGACCGACGTGACGATCGCCCGCCAGATCACCGCGGGCGACTACGATCTCGTCCTCACCTCGAGCACGCCGTCCATGCAGGCGGTGGCGAACAACAACAAGGAGGGCAAGGTCCGTCACGTCTTCGGCCTGGTCGCCGATCCGTTCGCCTCGGGTGTGGGCCTCGACCGGGATCACCCGCTCCAGCATCCGCCGTACATGGTCGGCCAGGGGTCCTTTCCGCCTGTCGAGACCGCGTTCGAAATCGCCCGCAAGATGTTCCCGAAGCTCGAGCGCATCGGGGTCGCGTGGAATCCGGCCGAGGCCAACTCGCTCGCCTTCGTCGAGAAAGGCCGCGCGGCGGCGAAGCGGATGGGGATCACGCTCCTCGAGGCGAACGCCGATTCGTCCTCGGCGGTCTCCGACGCGGTGAACTCCCTCATCGGACGCAACGCGCAGGCGATCTGGGTCGGCGGGGACAACACGGTCGCGACGGCGATCGACACGGTGATCGCCATCGGGCGGCGGATGCACGTCCCGGTGTTCAGCGTGCTGCCCGGCGCACCCGACCGGGGCACGCTGTTCGACGCGGGATTCGACTTCGTCGAAGTCGGCCGGCAGGCGGGTCTGCTCGCGGCGGACGTCCTCGACGGCACGGACCCGGCGACGATCCCGATCCGCGACGTCGGCGACATCATTCCGCCGTACCTGTCGGTCAACACGACCGTCCTCGAGGGCCTGCGCGACCCGTGGACGGCGCCTCCCGACGTGCTGAAGACGGCGAACGTGGTCGTGGACGCGACGGGAACCCACCGCCAGGCGGTGCCGGCGGCGCCGGCCTCCGGCGCGGCCCCGACGCCGGCCGGCCCGTCGGCGGCCGTGCACGACACGCGCCCCGTGACGAAGACATGGCGCCTCGAGCTGGTCGAGCTGATGCAGTCGACCGACATCGAGGACGCCGAGAAGGGCGTGCTCGACGGGATCACGGGGTCCGGGCTGGTCGAAGGCAAGGACTTCGTGAAGGTGATTCGCAACGCCCAGGGCGACATGCCGACCGTGAACAGCATGATCGACGCCGCGCTGAGCGACGGCGGCGACATGCTGCTCACCTTCTCCACGCCCACCCTCCAGGCGGCGATGCAGAAGACGAAGCGGATCCCGATCGTCTTCAACTACGTGTCGAGCGCGATTGCGGCCGGCGCCGCCACGAGCGACACCGACCACGTGGCCAACGTCACGGGCGTGTACCTGATGCCGGCCTACGACCAGATGCTCGCGTTCATGAAGGAGTTCATGCCGAAGGTCCACGTCATCGGCACCGTCTACAACCCGGCCGAAGTGAACATGACGAACCAGCTCGACGTGATGAAGCAGGCGGCGGCCGCCGCCGGCATGACGGTGAAGGCCGTCGCGGCGAGCAACACGTCCGAGGTGGGCGACGCGACGCTGGCCCTCATCTCCAACGGCATCGACGCCATCTGCCAGCTCCCGGGCAACCTCACGGCGTCGGCGTTCCCGAACATGGTCCAGGGCGCGAACCGCGCGCACATGCCGATGTTCGTGTTCCAGAGCAGCCAGGTGCGCGACGGCGGCATCTTCGCCGTGTCGCGCGACTACTACGAGAGCGGCCGCCAGGCCGGCGAAGTCGCGGCGCGCGTCATGCGCGGCGACTCCCCGGCGAAGATTCCGCTCGCCGGTTTCGCGGGGGCCAAGCTGATGGTGAACCTCAACGCGGCGAAGATCGCCGGCCTCACGGTGCCTCCCGACGTCCTCGCCCAGGCCGACGAGGTCCTCGGACGGTAGGCGCATGGAGATTACGCAGACCCTCACCGGCGACGTCATGAACGTGGCGGTCAGCGGACGGCTCGACAGCTACTGGGCCGACCACCTGGGCGAGACGCTCACCGAGGTCGTGCGCCAGGGGCGCCATCGCATCCGGCTCGACTGCTCCCAGATCACGTTCCTCAGCTCGGCCGGCATCGGCGTCCTGCTGCGGTTCCACAAGGAGCTGAAGGCGATCGGCGGACTCTTCCGCGTCGTCGACCCCTCGCCCGCGGTGACGACCGTGCTGCGGATGACGAAGCTCACCGAGCTGCTGGTCGAGACGGGGGCGCCCGTCGAGGAGGCCGTCGACCGGAGCCGTCCGGTCAGGACCCGCGAGCGCGAGGGCGTGAAGCTCGACGTGTACGAGATCGACGCCGCCGCCCGCCTGCGCACGCGCACGATCGGGAGCGCCGCGCCGCTCGCGACCGGGGCGTTCTCCGAGAGCGAGTCGGCGAGCCTCGAGTCGGTTGCCCCGGCGGTCGCCGTCGGCGTCGGCGCCTTCGGCGAGAGCTTCGAGGACTGCCGCACGCGCTTCGGCGAGCTGCTGTCGGTCGGCGGCACCACGGTCTACCAGCCGGCCGACGGGACCAACGTGGCCGACTACCTGATCGGCGCCGGCGCGCTGGGCGCGCAGGTGCGGGTTCTCTACTGCCTGGCCTGCGAGGGGCGCTTCAGCCACCTCGTCCGGTTCGAGTCGACGCGGCCCGACGTCTCGGTCGGGCTCTCGTCGCTGGCGGCCGCGTGTCTCGAGGAGTCGGGCGGCGGGTCGATCGGCCTCGTCATGGTGGCCGAGACGATGGGGCTGGTCGGCGCGGCGCTCCGGCACTCGCCCGTCGGGGCATTCGCCGACGGCGATCTCTTCGCGTTCCCCGGCGTCCGCGGCCGCCTCGCGTTCACGGCGGAGCGCGCCTTCCCGCGGAGCGTGGCGCTCGTCGGCGGGGTCGTGATGCGCGCCGCGGCGGCGCCGGATCAGCCGCTCGTGCGTCCGCTCGGCGACGGCCTCGCAGGCCACCTGCACGCGGCGGCGTTCCGGTTCCAGCCGGTCCGCAAGGGGCTGGTGGAGCTCGGCCCCACCGTGGCCGCGCTCTTCGACGCCGAGCGGCTGCTCGGCGTGCTGCACCTGCTCGACGACGATCGCGGGCCGTCGGGCTCGGGCGAGAGCGAGTTCATCCGCGGCGCCTGCTGGATCGGACGGATCGACTGATGCTGCTGCTCATCGGCGCCTTCACCATCGGCCTGATCCTGTCGCTGCTGGCGCTCGGGATCTTCGTCAGCTTCCGCATCTTCAACTTTCCCGACATCACCGCGGAGGGATCGATCACCTTCGGCGCGTCGGTCACCGGCGTGCTGATTGTCGCCGGCGTCAACCCGGTGCTCGCGACGCTCGCGGCGTTCGTCGCGGGGCTGCTCGCGGGCGCCGCCACCGGCATCCTGCACACGCGCTTCCACATCAACGAGCTCCTGGCCGGCATCCTCGTGATGACCGCGCTCTACTCGATCAACCTCCACATCATGGGGCGGAGCAACCTGCCGCTCCTGAACGAGCGGACGCTCTCGACGATGGCCGAGGCGGCGGGCGCGGCGGTGTTCGGATCGGGATCGATCTTCGTGATGGGCTGGGAGGTGAGCACGCGGGATCTCGCGGTGCTCCTGGGCGCGTTTGCCGTCGCGGCGGCCGTGGGCGGCGGGCTCTACTGGTTCTTCCGGACCAACCTGGGCACCGCCATGCAGGCGGCGGGCGACAACCCGCAGATGATCAGCGCCCTCGGCGTGAACGTCGACAACATGACGGTGATCGGGCTGGCGCTCTCGAACGGCCTGATCGCCACCGCCGGCGGGCTGCTGACGCAGTACCAGGGCTTCGCCGACGTCCAGATGGGGATCGGCATGCTGGTCTGGGGGCTCGCCAGCCTGATCATCGGCGAGGCGCTCGTCGGCGTGCGCGACATCGGCTACGTGATCGCCGGCACGGTGATGGGCTCCGTCCTGTTCCGTCTGCTCGTGGCCCTCGCGCTCCGCGGCGGCCTGGACCCGAACGACCTCAAGCTCATCACGGCGGTCTTCGTCTTCGTGGCGCTCGTGCTGCCAGGCCTCCTGCAGCGGCTGCGGCGCCGGGCGCCGGCGGTGCGCGCATGATGCTGGACATCCGCGCGGCGCGGAAGACCTTCAACCCCGACACGCCGAACGAGGTGCGGGCGCTCCAGGGCGTCGACCTGACGGTGGACGAAGGATCGTTCGTCATCATCATCGGCACGAACGGATCCGGGAAGTCGACGCTGTTGAACGCGGTCGCCGGCAACTTCATGCTCGACGCGGGGAGCATCTCCCTGGACGGCACGGAGATCACGTCGTGGCCGGAGCACCGGCGCGCGTCGATGATTGGACGCGTCTTCCAGAACCCGTTCAGCGGCACGGCGCCGTCGATGTCGATCGCCGAGAACCTGGCGCTCGCGGCCAAGCGCGGCAAGCCCCGCGGTCTCGGGTGGGCCCTCAAGGGGTCGCTGCGGGAGGAGCTGCGCGATCGCATCCGGCGCCTGAACATGCGGCTCGAGGACCGGATGGACAACCCGATCGGCAGCCTGTCGGGCGGCCAGCGCCAGGCGCTGACGCTGCTCATGGCGTCGTGGATCAAGCCGAAGCTGCTCCTCCTCGACGAGCACACCGCCGCGCTCGATCCCCGCAGCGCCGACCAGGTGATCCAGTTGAGCGAGGAGATCGTCGCCCGCGATCGCCTGACGACGCTGATGGTGACGCACTCGATGCAGCAGGCCTCGCAGCTGGGGGACCGGCTGATCATGATGCACCGCGGGGAGGTGCTGCACGACTTCAAGGGCGCCGAGAAGCGGCGCCTGCGCGCGGGCGACCTGCTGGCCCGCTTCGAGGATGTCCGGCGCGCCGAGCAGCTCGACGAACCGGCGGCCGGCATGCTCCGGCGCCTCTACGTGTAGCGGACGCGCCGTGCCCCGCACCCTGTCGGTCACGATTCGCAACCGCCTCGACGAACTCGATCGGCTGTTTGCAGGCATCGACGGGTTCGCCGCCGAACAGCACCTGTCCGACGACGACGCCTACCTCATCCACCTCGTCCTCGACGAGATCGTCGTCAACGTCATCCGCCACGGCTTCGACGACGACCGCGACCACGACATCGTCGTCGCGCTCGCGATCGACGAGGCGGGCGTGCTCTCCATCCGCGTCGAAGACGACGGACGCCCCTTCAACCCGCTGGACCGTCCGCCGCCCGACCTGACGATCCCCGTCGAGGAGCGGCCGATCGGCGGTCTCGGGATCTTCATCACACGCCAGAGCGTCGACGAGATGAGCTACCGCCGCGACGGCGGCCGCAACATCCTGACGATGACGAAGACGCTGTCAGGCTGACGGGACGCGGTAGCCGAGGGTCAGGACGGTCGTGTCGTCGGCCTGCGGCGCCGAGCCCGTCCAGCGGGCGACTTCGAGCATGAGGTCCTTCGAGATCTGGACCGCGGCCGTTTTCGGCGCCTCCCGCAGCCACGTCTCCAGCCGTTCCGCCGAGTACAGGTCCCCGTGCTCGTTCATCGCCTCGGTGACCCCGTCGCTGTAGGCGACCAGGAAGTCTCCCGGCGCGAGCGTCGTGGATCCGCCGGCGAAGGGCCCGTCGATCAGCATGCCGACGACGGTGCCGCGGTCCTCTTCGAGCGGGCGCACGCCGGCGGCATCGAGGACGTAGGGCGGCGGATGGCCGCCGGTCGCGTACTCGAGGCGTCCGGTCGCGGTGTCGAGGATGGCGTAGAACACGGTCACGTACATGCCGGCGTCGGCGTTCTCGCACAGGAACTCGTTGACCTGCGCGAGGCAGGCGGCCGGGGTGCCGCCCTGCTGGCCCATTGCCCGCAGCAGCGTGCGCGCGACGGCCATGTAGAGCGCCGCCCCCACGCCCTTGCCCGACACGTCCGCCACGAGGAATCCCAGATGCGTCTGGTCGATCATGAAGCAGTCGTAGAAGTCGCCCCCGACTTCGCGTGCGGGCAGGACCTCGGCGTAGAGGTCGAACGGCGGGTGGCCGGGCGCGCCCGAGACGCCGCGGGGCAGCAGGGCGCGCTGGATGTTCGCCGCGATCTGGAGCTCGCAGTGCATGCCCACGAGCTCGTCGCGGGTCGCCAGGGCCTCCTTGATGATCGCCAGCTCGTGGCTGGTCTTCTCGATCGTCGTCTGCAGATCGGCGAAGTCGATCGGCTTGGTGACGAAGTCGAAGGCCCCGCGGTTCATCGCGGCGCGGATGTTGTCCATGTCGCCGTACGCCGAGACCATCACCGCCTTGGGCGTCGGCCCGCGGCCGGTGATCTCGCCGAGCAGCGTCAGGCCGTCCATCTCGGGCATGTTGATGTCGCTCAGCACGATGTCGACGTCATGCTCGGCTTCCAGGGCGGCCAGCGCCTCGAGGCCCGTGGCGGCGAAACGGAACGCCATCTCGTTGGCCTGGATCTGCTTGCGGAACCGCTGGCGGATCAGCAGCGGCACGTCGGGCTCGTCGTCCACGACCAGGATCTTGAGGGGCATCAGGCGTCTCCGCGCGGAAGCGTCATGGCGAACTCCGTGAACCGGCCCGGCTCGGTGTCCACGGCGAGGGCGCCGTGGTGGCCGTGCACGATGATATCGAAGGTGATGGACAGCCCGAGGCCGGTTCCCGAGCCGGCGGGCTTGGTCGTGAAGAAGGGCTCGAAGATGCGCTGGCGGACCTCGGCCGGGATCCCGTTGCCGTTGTCGCGGACGCGGATGTCGACGCTGTCGCCGGTGGCGCGGGTGGTCACCGTCAGGGCCGGGGCGAACGAGGCGTCGGCCTTCCGCTTGTCCCGCAGGGCGTAGAGCGCGTTCGTCAGCACGTTGAGGAACGCCCGGCCCAGATCCTGGGGCACCGCCCGGATCGTCCCCACGTCCGGGTCGAAGCGCGTGTCGATGGCGGCGTTGAAGGTGCGGTCCTGGGCGCGCATGCCGTGATAGGCGAGGCCGACGTACTCCTTGAGGAGCGCGTTGACGTCGACGTCGACGCGCTCGCCGGGCCGGCCGCGGGAGTGGAGCAGCATGTTGCGCACGATGCTGTCGGCCCGCTTGCCGTGCTCGGCGATCTTCCGCGCGTTGAGCTGGAGGGTCTCGCACAGGTCGAGGAGGTCCCCGGCCTTGTCGGCGGGCACGGCGCCCGCGAGGCCCTCGCGGAGCTCGCCCGCCAGCTCGTCCGAGATCTGGGCGAAGTTGTTGACGAAGTTCAGCGGGTTCTTGATCTCGTGGGCGATGCCGGCGGTCAGCGCACCGAGCGACGCGAGCTTTTCCTGCGTGACGATCTGCTGCTGCGCCTGCTTCAGCCGGTCGAGCGCGCCTTCGAGGTCCCGGTTCTTCTCGACGAGCTCCTCGGTGCGCTCCTCGACCCGGTGCTCGAGCGTCCGGTTGGACTCGGCCAGCGCGTCCTTGGCGCGGCGCAGGTCCTCGATGTAGCCCGTGAGCGTCGTCGACATCGAGAGGAACGCGCGCGTCAGGTCGCCGACCTCGTCGCGCGACGCGGCGGCGATCGCGTCGATGCGGCGGTCGGGCTCGATCGTCGCGAACTCGCTCCCGGTCATCCGGCGCACGTACGCGGTGAGGACGCCGAGCGGAGCGGCCGTGTGCGTCACGAAGCGGTAGGCGACGCCCAGGCTGACGAGAAAGACCAGGAACAGGATGCCGAGCTGCTGGGCCAGCGCCGAGCGGATGTCGCCCGCGATGACGGCGCGGTTCATGCCGACGTGCGCGGTCCCCACCACGCCGGACAGGATCGGCGCGGCGACATCGATGAACCGGCCCCCGCCGGGCACGGTGACGTTCTCGACGCGGATGGCGTCGGACACCCCCGCCGGCCGCTCTGCGGCCACGCGCTGCACCGCCCCCGGGACGACCGGGACGAAGGTGTGGGACACGATCGCGCCCTGGTCGTCGACGACGAAGACGTAGGCCACCCCGCGGATCTGGAGGAATTGATCGATGGTGGACTGCAGCGTCGACCCGTCGCGGTTGAGCATGAGCTCGACCGACGAGCTCGCGATGCTGCTCGCGATGGCCGTGCCCTTGCTCTGGAACTCGCCCGTGAGGCTGCGGTTGAGCTGCCAGACCGACAGCAGCGAGATCACGACGGCCAGCGAGCCGAAGAGCGCGATCGTCGCCCAGAGGACCTTACGGAACAACGGGACGCGCGTCATCGCGCCCATGGCTGCCAGTCCGTGAGCGGCACGAAGCGGCCGCCGTCGACGCGCGTGTAGTACACCGCGTCGAGCCCCTGGGTCCGCCCGGGACCGAACGAGACCGGCGTGTCGATCCCGAGGTCGAGGTGCTCGATCCCGTCGAACGCGCGGCGGATGCTCGCCCGGTCGGTCGCGCCGCCGGATCGGCGGAGCACGTCCGCGAGGAGTTTCGCGTCGAGGAATCCCTCGAAGCTCACGAAGGTGAAGGGCGGGGTGTCCCGGCCGGCGTCCGAGGCGAACGGCGCCGCCGGGTGGACCCGGGCGAGGAGCTCCCGGTATTCGCGCACGCTCGGAAGCGACTGGTCCTCGTAGCTCGGGACGACCTGCGAGTTGATCAGGCGGGAGGTGTAGTCCTTGCCCGTGCGGCGCCCCTCGGTGAGCAGCAGGCCGAGGAGGCTCTCGCTCCCGACGAACGACAGGTTGGCGATCGGGACGTCCCACCCCGCGTTCACGGCGTCGCGGACGAAGGCCGCGCACGCGGCGTACGCGCCGACCGAGATCACGGCATCCGGCGCGGCGGCGCGGAGGGCCTGGACCTGCGCCGCCATCGAGGCGTCGTAGGTCGTGCCGCGGCGATAGGTCGCCTCGGCGGCGATCTGCAGGCCGCGCGCCGCGAGCGCGCGGCGGACGCCGTCCCAGCCGCTGCGCCCGTAGGCATCGGCCTGATAGAAGATCGCGATTCGGCGACGCCCGACGGCGACGAAGTGATCGACCAGGCCCGCCGTCTCCTGGAAGTACGAGGCGCGGAGGTTGTAGACGAAGTCGCTGTACGGGAGCTGGCGCTGCGGCTGGGCACCGGTGAAGGGGAAGAGCAGGTAGGGCCCCCGGTCCTCGTAGCGCTTGAGGAGCGGCAGCACCCGGGTGACGGTCGGCGTGCCGACGTAGCCGAAGAGCAGCGGGACGCGGTCGGTCTCGATGAGCTCGATCGTGTTGCGGATCGCCCGCGCCGGGTCGTACCCGTCGTCTTTGGCGAGGATGCGGATCGGGCGGCCGTCGATGCCGCCCGATCCGTTCAACTCGGTGAAGTAGGCCTCGGCGCCGCGATAGAGCTCGACGCCCAGATCGCCGGATGCGCCCGTGAAGGCCGCCGACATGCCGAGCACGATGTCCGTCTGCGCGTGTCCGGCGGGTCCGAGGACCAGCGCACCGGCGATGGCCAGCGCGAGTGCGGCCGCCACGGGGCGGCGCGCGCCCGAATGCGCGGGCGTCGGGCTGGGCGCGGAGGCGGTCGGCACCCGGTCTTGCGTCCTCGCTATTGCGACGCCGACGGGGTGGCCGTCTGCGCCGCCTCCTGCAGCATGTCGGGCGGGAACGTGATCCCGAGGGTCTTCGCCACGTCCTGGTTCAGGACGAGTTTCTTGACGGCCACTTCCTGGAACGGGATGTCCTTCGGGCTCTCGCCGCGCAGGACGCGCGCCAGGACCTTCGCGGCGCCGCGGCCCGTTTCGTACCAGCCGATCCCCACGGCAACCAGCGCACCGCGGCTCGTGAACTCCGGGTCGTTGATGATGAGCGGCAGCTTGGCGTCGCGCGCGGCCTTGGCGATGCCGTCGAAGCCCTGGAGGGCCGTGTTGTCGCCGGTGACCCACATGGCCTGAATGCCGCGCTGGGTGAGCACCTGCGCGGCCTGGAAGACCTCGTTGGTCCCGGTGATCGCGACCTCCTGCAACTGGATGCCGGCCTTTTCGAACAGCGGCCGGGCCGTGCTGATGACCTTGACCGAGTTGGCTTCCGACGTGTTGTACAAGGTGCCGACCGACGTGACGTTCGGAATGAGCTTCTTGATCGTGTCCACGGTCTCCGCGACGGGCGGGAACGAGCCGACGCCGGTGACGAACGGCAGGTGGTCGGTCGCGCTCTTGCCCGCCCCGGCCGCGATCGGGTCGTAGACGTAGGTGAAGACGACCGGTTTCCGCTTCGCGACGGCCACGGCCGCCGAGAGCACCGGCGTGGTCATCGTGACGATGACGTCGACGTCCGATCCGTCGAAATTCTGGATGAGCATCGGAATGTTGGAGATCTCGCCCTGCGCGTGGGCGCGGCGGACTTCCAGGTTCTTGCCTTCCTCGAATCCCTCGTCCTTGAGGCCGTCGAACAGGCCCTTCATGCAGGCATCGGCGCCCTCTTCGGGGGCGAAGTACACGAGGCCGATCTTGTGGGCCATCGCCGGGGCTTTCGGCCCGCCGCTGCACGCGGCGGCGAGTGCGGTCGTGAGGGCCAGGGTCGCGATCAGGAATGTTCTGCGGGGTGTGCTCGTCATCTCGTCATTCTCATCAGGTGGTCGAAGGGGGACCGTCGCCGCCGATTCGCGCGGATCGATACGGCGCCGGGCCGGCGGCACGAGCATAACGGATCGGCGTCGCGATGGCCACAGGAAGGCGGGACGCACGCCGCCATCCGGTGTATAACTGCCCCGGCTTCAACCGACTCAAGGAGGTCCGCATGAACCGGAATACGATCACCGCCGCGGTCATCGTCTCGGCCGTCGTCGCCTACGGCGCGTTGACCAGCGCGCAGGCGCCGGCGCAGGCCCCCGCCGCGCAGGCCGCCGTACCGCCGCCGGAGGCACCGATCCAGCCTGGCGACGCGCCGTACTACGCGTTCGATATCTCGAAGGCGGATATCGACTACGTGCTGAAGAACGCGCCCCCGAGCCCGCCCGATCGCCAACTGCGCGTCGTGGACATGGGCAAGTACAATCTCGGCGTCGGCATCATCCACCGTGGGCCGACCAACGACAAGCCGGGCGATCCGGTGCCGGTGCTGTGGCACGATTACACGCCGGAGATCTACTACATCGTCTCGGGATCCGGGACGCTGACGACGGGCGGCGTCATCCTGAACCAGCGTCCGGGCCGGGGCGTGCCCAACACGATGAACGGCCCCGGCGGCAGCGGCATTGCCGGCCCCGGCGCCTTCAGCCGCAAGGTGTCGGCCGGCGACATCATCATCATTCCCAACAAGGTCGCGCACGGCTGGAGCGGCGTGACCGATCACGTCGACTATCTGAGCTTCCGGCCGGATCCCGATCGCGTGCTGCCGGCCGGCTGGGTGTACCCGCTGTTGATGCGGGAACCGCCGACCGAAGTGCCGACGCCGGGCGTGGGCCGCGGCGGCCGTGGCGGCGCGCCGGCTCGCGGCGGGGCGCCCGCCGGGCCGGGTCAGTAGCGCGACTCGCCAGCGCGAGACGTCGCCACGAAGGCGCGAAGCCCGTTCGCGCCTTCGTGGTGCGCTTCCGCAGGCGCGGAGGCCATATGGCCACCGAAGAGGAACGCGGCGCGGCGGCAGAGCAGGTCAGGCGGATCGACGAGGCATTCCGCCGGGGCGATCTGGACCTGCTCCGCGCCGCCGTCGACGACCCGTCGCTCGTGCCGAACGGCCGGATGCCCGTGGCGATCGGCTCGTGCCTCACCTACGCCATCTATCACAGCCCGCTGGCGTTCATCCGTACGCTCCTGACGATGGGTGCCGACCCGAACGCGGTGGCGGAAGACGGATTCCCTCCGGTCATCGCCGCGTTGACGTGCTCGCGCGGCGCCTCGGGGAGGGCGTCGCGCGCGGACGTGAGCGACGTGCTCCGGCTGCTGCTGGAGTATGGCGCGGATCCCGACCAGCGGGGCATCAACGACGGCACGGCGCTGCACACGGCCGTCGCCGAGCGGAACCTGCTCGCCGTGCAGATCCTGCTCGACGCAGGAGCCCATCCTGACTTGCGGACGCGAATCGACGAGTGCGAGACGCCGGAAGAGATGGCGGCCGCGGCCGGATTGATCGACTTCGCCGGGCTGCTCGCGCGGAAAGGTCGCCCTCGGCGGCGCCGGCTGCGGTCCGGTCTGACGCTGCTCCTCGACGTGCCCGGCGCCGGGGCGGAGATGCACCGGCAGCAGCGCTACCTGGTGCGGCTGCGCCTGTGGCTCGGCCAGGGGGAGCCGGTCCGCTGGCGGAACGCCTGGGGACCGGTCGGCGCGGCGCGGCTCGAAGACGACGGGCGCGTGCTCGTCACCGAGATCCGGATCGACCGCGGGTCGCTCGTGAACGGTCTGTTCTACGGCGTCGACGGCATGCGCGTCGGCGGGACGCGGCGCCTCGAGATGGCGCCGCACCTGGCGTACGGCGAACGCGGCGTGCCGGGCGTCATTCCGCCCGGCGCCACGCTCATCGCCGAGCTTTCCGTCCTCGAGGCCTGCCCGTCCAATCGCGCGTGAGGAAGCCCGGCCAGCGTCGCCTCAGACCACCGCCCGGAAGGCCCGGACGAGCGCCTCGGCGGCGGCGGGATCGACGGGCGCTCCCGCGAGGCCGCCGCGGCGGGCGGCGCTCGCGGCGATTGCCCCGTCCAGGTGCGGCACGAGCGTCGCGCAATTCGCCGGCGTGAGGCCGCTGCCCAGGAACAGGGGCGCACCCTCGACCGCGCTTCTCACACGCGACAGGTCCTCTCCGACAGGAGGCGAGCCGGTGGCCGCTCCGGACACGATGATCGCGTCCGCCAGCCCGCGTTCGAGGGTATCGAGCGCGGCGCGCTCCAGCGGCTCGTTCGCGAGCGGCGTTCCGTGTTTGACGTGCACGTCGGCGAGGATCGCCACCGGCCGGTCGCTCCCCGGGCCCAGGTCGAGCGCGGCGCGGAGGCGCAGGGTGGCAGCCGCCCGTCCCTCGATCAGACCCTGATCGGTGAGCATGACGCCCGTGTGGACGTTCACGCGAACGAAGCGCGCGCCCGCGGCGAGCGCACACGCGAGCGCGGCGTGGGCATCGTTGCGCAGGATGTTGACCCCGATGGGGGCGCCGCCCGCCACGTCGACCACCGCGCGCGTGATCCGCGTCATCACCGCCAGCGTTTCGGCAGGCACGGCGTCCTTGAAGAACGGTGCGTCCCCGTAGTTCTCGACGATGAGGGCGTCGAAGCCCGCCGCGAGCAGGGCGCCGGCGTCCTGCTCGGCGCGTCGCACCAGGACGTCGAGTGAAGGCTGTCCGTGCGCGAACCACTCCGGGCTGCCCGGAAGAGCAGGGAGGTGGACCACACCCACCAGGGCCCGTCTGTCCGCCGGAAACGGGAGTCGAACGCGCATCGTCGCCTTCCTCCTCGAGAGTGGTTTTCGTTTCGCGGTGGCGGCCGACCTTCAGGTCGGCTTCGCATCGGCGGACCTGAAGGTCCGCGGCGACACCGATCTCGGGGCGACAGCGATCTCGAAAGCGCTGTGCTGGACGCGCCGGGCCGGCGGCGTCATCGGCGCGACACGATCACGGCGAACCCGCCCGGTGCCAGGGAGGGCGCCACGGTCCACGGTCGAGGGCGGTGACCCGCGACGGCCCGGCCCGAGACCGTCCCGACCGCCGCGCCGAACACGACGTCGCTCAGAAAGTGATGGTTGCTCCGGATCCGCGACCACCCGACGAAGCCCGCGACCGCATACCCGGCCGCGCCCGCGATCCAGCCGAAGTGGGACTGGATCACCGCCGCGGTCGCGAACGTGTCTGAGGTGTGGCCCGACGGAAACGAATGCGAACCGCCGTCCGGCCGCCGCCGATCGACGGACACCTTGAGGGCAGTCGTGAGCACGCCGTCGAGGACCTGCGCCCGGATCAGGTCGCTTCCGAGGTCGGCGAGTTCGCCACGGCCGGCGATCCGCCCGGCGGCCCACAGCGTGACGGCGCCTCCGGCCTGCGTGAAGCCGTTGCCGATCGCATTGCCGATGCCCGGATACGACGCCGACGGCTGCCGCTGGACCCACGCTGCCACGGGGGCGTCTCGCGGGTGCACGAGCGCGGCCGAGCCGCCGCCGATCAACAGGACGGCCCAGGCGTCCTTGTCGTCGAGCGCGCGGAGATCGTGTCCGAGATTCTGGAAAATGTGCGTGACCGGTCGATCGCCCGCCGTCGGTCGGGCCGTGGACTGACCGGCGACCGGCGCCGTCGGCCGGGTCGGGGCCGGGGCGCCGCCGGCCGGGAAGGACGGGACGGCCAGCGCGCCGGCGAGGATCCACGCGGTGATCATGGGCGCCTATCGTGTCCGCTCGACGGGGGGATCCTGACGGAACGTCGCCCGGAGCCCGTCGAGCAACTGCGTCTTCTCGACCGGCGTCAGCCGGGCGAGTGGGTGCGCGATGACGTAGTTCCAGACCGGCATGTCGCCGTCGCTCACTGCCTTCTCGACATCGGCGAACGTTTCACGCTGCGGCTTGTCCCACTCGGAGAAGTTCAGGTGCCGGCGGCCGCTCGTGACGTGGTCCACCACGAGGAACGACGCCGGGGCGACGTGGCTGTACCACGGCCACCGCGTGAGGTTGCTGTGGCAGTCGAAGCACGCGCGCTCGGCCAGGGCGCGGGTGGCCGGCGAGTCCCATCGGACCTCGCGCGTGACCGGCGGGTTGGTCCGCGCGAGCGGCACGAACTGTGCTGCGACGAGGAGGGCAATCAGGACCAGGCCCGCGCGCTTCAGCAGGCGCTTCGTGAATGGGGAGAGAGTCCACGACATGGTTACGGCTCCGCCGAGTGCGCCGGGCTTGCCGTCTGCGCCGCGGACCGGCCGCGCCGGCTCTGGCGCCGCGCGTAGGCGAGCGTCCAGGCGATCAGCCCGATCGTAATACCGTTGAACACGAACGGCGAAATCGCGAGGACCGCGGCCACGGAAAGCGTCCACACCATGAGCACGCGCAGGAGGAATTCGCCCGTCCACCCGACAGCCCAGACGACGGTCATGATACGGAAGGTGCGGCGCGCGCCCGGGTACTGCCAGAGCGCGTCGAACTGCGCGAGCTTCGCGGCATCGTCGCCTGCACTGAACTGCCGGCCGATGTAGAAGAGCAGCGGCCGCGGCCACGCGAGCGACGTCAGGCACACGACGCCGAGCGCCCCGGTGACGAAGGATTCCCGGATGAGCAGCAGTTTCGGATCGCCGCCGACCAGGATCGCGACGACGCTGACCGCGACGCCGGTGAGCACGACGGCCCCGATGATGTCGACGTGCCGCTTGCGCGCGACCGTCACCAGTCCGTTGACCACCGGAAACACCGCGCTGACGCTCAGGATGGCCACCTCGGAGAGCCCCGGCGCGTAGGCCTTGAGCAGCACGTAGGTCAGAAAGGGCAGGAGCCCGTCGACGACGAGGCTCGGGAGGGCGCTGCGAAGCGAGGGCCCGCCGGCCGCCGCGTCGGCCGGCGCTGCGTGCGGGGCAGGGCGCGCGGGCGTGGTCATGCGAGAGGCGAGACTACCATCACACCACGGTGATGACGACGTGCAATCTGGGCTATAGTGAGCGACCCGGTGAGCAGACACGCCTGGATCGCACTGCTGGCCATCGCGGCGGCCGCCTGCGGCGGCGGGAACGGCCCGACATCGCCCACGGCCTCGCTCATCCTGAAGGGGACCGTCTCCGATCGCGTCACCGGCAACGCCATCGCAGGAGCGAGGGTGTCGCTCGACGATGGAGGGAGTTCGACGCGGTACGACACGACCGGCAATGATGGCACGTATGCCTTCCAGGGGCTGGGGCACGTCACGGTCAGCGTCCAGGCGACCGCACTCAGCTACGACTCGCTATCGAAGACCGTCACGCTCCAGTCGGACCAGACGCTCCCGTTTCAACTCGTGCCCGTGGCCAGGCTGCAGGGCAAATGGGCGGGCGCAGCCCAACTGCCGGACGTCGGCGGCGCTGTGCCCGCGGTGGTGGAGTGGGACATCTTTCTGAGCCTGACGCAGACCGACGACTTCGTGAGCGGGTACTGGCAAATGGACCGCCCGGGGGAGATCAAGGCGTTCGGATCGCTCGGCGGCCACGTCACGTCGGCGTCCTTCGACGGGGTGTTCGATTACAACACGATGACGCCGCGCTGTGCGGGGATCCAGAACATCGCGGGACCCATCACAGACGACAGCATTACGTTGACCACGTACGAGGACGTGGAGGCCTGCCCCGAGTGGCCACAGCACGTCACCGTCACGGCGACCCGCTATGTCGCCGGCACGACGAGCGGGCAGTAGCCCGTCATCGGGCAGGCGCCGCGGCGCCTGCCCGAACGCTACGGCAGGATCGCGAACGCGCGGGCGGGGAAGCCGAGACCGTCTCGGACCTTCGGCCAGGTGACGACGATGAGCGCGCCGGTCGGCGGGACCTTGTCGAGATTGGCCATGACCTCGATCTGGTAGTGGCCGTGCTGCAGGATGTAGGTCTCCGAGTCCATCTTCGGCGTCGTGTCGGTGTCCATCGCCTCGTGGCCCGTCGCCGTCACCCCGCGCTGCTCGTAGAGGAACTTGATCGTCTCGAACGCCCAGCCCGGAAAGGGACTGCGCTTGAAGCGCTCCGGGTCCGTGTCCCAGTCCTTGTACATGTCCGTGCGCAGCGCGACGAACGAGCCGACGGGCACGCGCCCGTGCTGCCGCTCCCACGCGCGCAGGTCGTCGAGCGAGAACGCGTGGTTCGGATCGCGCGCAAGGTAAGGCGTGTCGTCGAGCACGACGAGCGGCAGGATCATCTCCTTCAGCGGGATCCGGTCCAGTGTCGCGCCGCTCTCGGCGAAGTGCGCCGGCGGATCGACATGGGTGCCGTACTGGCCGACGAGCTGGTACACGGTGGTCCGGAAGCCGTCCTTCGCGATGGTGTAGGGCTCGTGCGTCGCGGGGTCGGCCGCCGGCGTGAAGGTCGCCTGGCCGAAGCCGGCCCAGACGGGCGTGTCGGGTGCGAAGCTGTGCGTCAGGTCGACGAACGTCCTGGACGCGATCGTGCGGTACGCCTGCGCGAGGTCGGGTCGGCTGCTGCAGGCCGTGACGGCCAGCGCGATCAGACCGACCGCGCCGGCCGCGAGGGTGTGCGGTCGCCCGCTGCGCGCCACCCGGACGTCCTCAGTTCTTCACGATCTTGCGGACGTTGGCGCCCGTGACGAGGTCGCCGATCTTGCCGGGCAGGGTTTCCGCCCCGTAGATGGCCCCGTCGGGTCCGACCGTCAGACCCTCGGCGAGCGTGAGCCCCTCGATCTTCGTCCTGATCGACCCGTCCTTGGCGCTGCCGATGAAGATGGCCTTCTTGTCCTGCCAGTCCGTCACGTACAGCGTGTCGTCGGGCTCGATGAAGAGGCCGCTCGCCTCGCCGAACTGCGTCCACTGGTCGATGAAGTTGCCGTCCTGGTCGAAGATCTGGATCCGCTTGTTCGAACGGTCGGCGACGAGCACCCGCCCCTGCGAGTCGATGACGATCGAGTGCGGCAGGTTGAACTCGCCCGGCGCGCTGCCTTTCTTGCCCCACGCCTTGATGAACTTGCCGTCCTTCGAGTACTTCACGACCCGGCTGTTCACGTGGCCGTCGGCCACGAAGATGTCGCCGTTGGGCGCGACCGCCACGTCGGTCGGCCCGTTGAACGTGTACGGTCCGTCGCCGGAGACGCCCTTGGTGCCGATGGTCATCAGGACCTTGCTGCCGTCACCGCTCATCTTGTAGACCATCTGGCCGTTGCCGTTGGCGGCCCGACCGTCGGTGAGCCAGAGATTGCCGTCGCGATCGAAGCGCAGGCCGTGCGGCCACACGAACCGGCCGTCCCCCCACATCTTGATCACCTTGCCCTGAGGCGTCAGCTCGACGACGGGCGGGTCCGCGCGGCGGAACGCGAAGATGATGCCTTTTGGATTGACCGAGAGGTTGGGCACTTCACCCCACTTCATCCCGTTCGGCAGCCGGCCCCAGTCCGGCACGGCATGGTAGGACGATTCGGCGGCCACGACCGGGCGGCCCACGACGCCCAGCCAGACGAGGACGGCAACGCTGCCGACGATCGAGAGGAATGCCGCAGATCGCTTCATGAGTCTTCTCCTGGTATTCGTCGTTCGCACGGGCGGGCACCGCGCCCGGCACAGTGTAAGCGAGAAGCCCCCACGGCGGCAGGGGGCACGTTGTCACGGGATATCACCGCCGGGCGGAGGCGCCCGCCGCGGTCTCACAAGTAGAGATGGAGCTGAGCCAGGAAGGTCGTCGTCACGAGGTTGAAGCGCCGGTTGTCGTCGCGGTCGTACGACAGGTCGACGTTCCAGTGGGTGCGCACCAGCCAGTCGGCTTCAAGCGCCATCCGCAGCACGTCGCCCGCCCCGGTCCGACCCTCCGTGCGGATCTGCGGCGACACTTTGAGCCAGAGTCCGCGGACGGCCTCGATACCGGTCTCGTTGACGACGACGTACGAGGTGCCGATGGTCGGATCGCTGCTGTGATGAAGGTCGGCTTCGGTCCAGATCGAGACGCGCGATGCAGGCGCCACGCCGAACGCGAGGCCGGTGGCGGCGGATCGGGCTTCGACCGCCGAGGCGTCCCGGTACAGCCCGGAGGCCACCAGGACCGTGCGCGGCGACAGGTCATGCTGAAATCGGACGGCGGTCATGAAGGCGCGCCGGCCGTCGTTGTTGACGATCGACTCGGCCCGGCCCGGGCTGACCGTCGCCTGCACGAGCTCGTGCTCGGTCGTGTAGTCGAGTTCGGCTCCGTACACCTGATCGTTGAAGTCGAAGCCGAGCGGGGCGCGGGTGAAGGCCGTGTGATCCGCGAAGTTGATCCCGTAAGCGGGGAGAAAGCGTCCGACGCGGAACCCGAAGCCGTCGCCGTCCGGTTCGTGGCTCACCCAGTGCTCGTACGAGACGAGTGACGCGCTCGGCGGGCCGGGCTGACGCCCGACGGTGCCGTAGGCGGTCCAGCCGTTGGCCTGATATGCCGCGTCGACGTCGGCCGTCATCAGCAGGTTGCTGCCGCTCGTGGCCCCCCCGGGGAACTGCAGTTCGAGCCGCGACGGTCGCAGATCCACTCCGAGGTTGAGCGGGCCGAGGCGATCGCCGAACAGGCCGAAGAGAAAAGCCTGTTCGCCGTCCGGCGCGACCGTGGCCTGCGGATCCGCCGGCGTGGCGGTCGAGAGCTCCGTCAGCGAGATCGATCGCCCGTACGGTGTGAGCAGGCCGCCGCCCGTCGGCGAGTAGTGGCACGACGTGCACCGCGTGTACTGCTTGGACAGGAACATCGGCTCGCCGTTCGCGGACCGGCTTCCGAGCGCGGCGCCGGCGGCGATCACCAGGATCGCCGCGGCCTTGCGGGTCGGCGTCATCGGGACTCCTCCACCGTGGACGGAGCTGCAACGGCCGCCGCCTCGAACTCGATGTCGGCTTGTACCTCGTCGCGGACTCCCACGCCCAGATACTGCGGCTTGGCGATGCCGAAGTCCGACAGGCGGACGGCGAATCGCGCGTCGACCTGCACGCCCGACGACGTGCGGTGGATGGTGGCTTCTCCGTGCACGGGTCTGGTCGCGCCGTGCAGCAGCAGGGTTCCGGTGAAGGCGACGCGGCCCACGGCAGACGCGGGGTCCGCGCCGTCCAGCGCGAGGTTCGACACCACGGCGTGGTCGTACCCCTGGCCCTTCTGCACTTCGAGGTACGTGTCGCGCATGTGGTCGTCGCGGAAGCCGATGCCGGTCGTGAGCGTGGTCAAATCCACGTCGAGGTCGCCGGACAGCCCGGATCGCGCGGACTCGGACAGCGCCACCTGCCCGCCGATCGCGGACGTCCGCGCCTCGAAAGTTCCGCCGATCGTCATGGGGCAGACAATGCGCACCGAACCGCGGGTCACGCGCCACGACGCCACGACTTCCTGGGCGGACACGGCGTGGGCGCCGGCAACGGCGCACACGCACGCCGCGGCGATCCAGCGCGGACCGGGCCGACGGTGGGCCTTCATGCCGCGATCGTGACCGTGTCGTTGACGAGAGTCGCGCTGTACCGTCTCAGCGCCAGGAACGCCGGGCCGGACAGCACCTGGCCGCTCGTCGAGAACTGCGACCCGTGGCAGGGGCAGATGTAGGCGCCGCTGCTGAACTCCGTGATGGTGCAGGCCTGGTGCGTGCAGGTGGCCGTCAGGGCCGTGAACGTACTGGACCCGTACGGGCCAGCAGGAAGAAGCCGGACGAGGACTGCACGAGCACCGCGCCGCCGACGTTCGCCAGCGCAGGCGTGGCCGAGACCGATACGGACACGCCGCCGCTCACCGCTGTCCCGAAGACGGTCGTCAGCTGGGTGAGGCCGCTCGGCGTCGTCGGCGACCCGGCTCCCGAGCCGCTGCAGGCCTCGACGAGCGCGGCCAGCACGGCGGTCGATGCGATCTGACACGCGCCGACGCAGAACCGGCGGCGCGTGGGTTGTTCCGGGTGGCCTGGATCGATGTCACTCACGTGTCCTCCCTTTCGTGCAGCTCAACTGGCGGATCGCGCAGATTCCCAGGAACTGCGCGGCGTCGCGCGGCACACGGAGCAAACGGGATGCCTGCGGGCGCTCCAGGCGTCGGGGGCGCGGGCGGTCGCGAGACGCCGGACAGCCGCCGCGTCGCGGAAGCGTCACCCGACGGGGCGAAACTGGGGGGCGGTCCGATCGGAAGAGGGAGGTTGAACCGGACCGGTCCGATCGGAAGAATAGAGGTCCCGCAGAGGAGGGCCAGGCATGAAAACTGTTCGCGAATACTACGTAGACTGCTTCAAGGCCGAAAAGCCGACGTTCGTCCGGGTCATGCAGGCGGTGCCCGCTGCGGAAGCCGAGTACCGGCCCCATCCGCGCTCCACGTCAGCCGGCGATCTCGTCTGGCTGATGGCGAGCGAACTGGGCGATGCGTGCGAGCTCATCGAGCACGGCAAGGCGACGTTCGCGATGAAGCCCGCGCCGGCCGTCGCGGAGTCGATCGCCACCTACGAGAAGAACGCCGCGGACCTCGAGAAGCGGCTGGCAGCCCTCGACGACGAGGCCTGGGATCGCAAGGCGCAGTTCCTGGTCGACGGCAACGTCGCCTGGGAGGCGCCGCTCGGCGACATGCTCTTCGGCTTCCTGTTCGACGCGATTCACCACCGCGGGCAGCTCTCGAGCTACCTCCGGCCGATGGGCGCGAAGGTGCCGTCGATCTACGGTCCGTCGGGAGACGACCCGGGCAGGTGACCGTGCCCGTTCCAGCCGGCGGGCCGACGGCCCGCCGGCCTATTTGTGTTCGATCCGCACCTCGCCGCCGGTCGTTCGATCCAGCGTGTCCGACCGGAGCTGGCGACGCGCCGACACGTCGCCCTTCAGGTAGGCATCCCACCAGAGCACCGACAGGGCAAAGACGTTGTGCTGGATCGTCTCGCCGTCCGGCTGTCCGCCCCGGCTGCCCAGCAGTCCGCCGAGCAGCCCGCGGCCGGCCGACGGCCGGTCGGTGAACGACATGTGGTTGGCGTTGACGAAGAACGCGAAGTACTTGTCGCCGGGCGGCGCCTGCGCGTACGCGGTCCGGCGCCACTGCCAGCCCTGGTTGCCGCGGAGCGTCAACGAATCGTAGGTCCCCGTCATCACCAGGAACGGCCGGTCCATGTGCGACCAGGACGCGTCGGTCAGCCCCAGCTCGCCCGGGCCCTGCGGCGACATCATGAGGAATGCGCGCGGCGCGTCGAGGCGCAGCGAGGTTGGCTGGCTGTCGCCGGGGAACGTGACCAGGGCCCCGGCGGCCACCTGCGTCGCGTAGGCCCCGTAGCTGTGTCCGCCCACGCCAATCCGCGCCGCGTCGATCCGGCCCCGCAGGGCCGGGACGTCGCGCTCGATGTCGGCGATGCCGGTGATGACCTCCGCGAGATCGGCGACCCGGTTGCGCCAGCCGTCGGGGTCGCGCTTCGCCTGCTCGAGGACGCCCAGCATGCCGGCGTTCCCGGCGCGCGTGGCGCGGCGCAGCGCGATGGAATCGTCGTGCTGCGGCAGGGCGACGATGTAGCCGTGCCGCGTCCAGGCGGCCGCCAGCTTCGCGTAGCCCTGCGGAGACCCGCCCGCGCCGTGCGAGAAGACGATGAACGGACAGGGAGCGCCGCACGCACCGTACACGATCGTGACGGGGAGGTCCTTGTGCCGTGCGGCGTCGTGGAGCGTGATCGCCACGCTCGTCGCGTCCGCCGCGCGTCCGCGGACGACGTGCACGCTGAGTGCGGCGAGCACGCCGACGCCGAGCGCGATCGCCCGCGGGAACGTCACGTCCTATCGCTTCTCCACGGGACTCATCGACGTGTCGACCTTCACCTGGAACTGCCGGAAGTTGCTGTAGGTGGCGCGGCCCTCGACCAGCGCTCCGTTGCGCGCGTCGTAGCGCTCGCGCATCTCAGACGGCACGAGCAGCCCGAGGTCGTCGTCGAACCGGTACGTGACGTCGACGACAGCCCGAACCGTGACCTCGTCGGCGACGAGCTCCGACATCAGCACCTCGCCGGTCTCCGGATCGATCCAGAAGCGGCCATGCGAGGGAACGTCCTGTCCCCGGTTCGTGTGGATGAGGGTGCCATGCGACGGCTCCTGGAAGGTCACCACGGCGGTGCTCCCGGGCGCGGAAAAATCCTCGGCGGACGCGCCGCCGGTCGACTCGGACGTGTGGGCGAGCAGCGGGCGGCGATCCGTCGACATCGCGAACTTCACGCTGGACTCGCGGCTCGTCAGCAGGAAGATCAGCGGCAGGGTCGGCGTGTTGATCGTCCGTTCGATGCTGCCGATGTTGTAGCGCGCGCTGTCCGCGATGATGGCCTGAATCTGCCTCGTGGCCGACGCCGACGGGTCGAGGAACAGGTGTGTCAGCCGCTCCTGGCGATCCCGCACGGGCCGCCCGTCGACCTCGAACACGTCGCGGAACTCGACGTCGTTCTGACCGTTCCCGGGGCGGATCAGCAGCAGGTCGCTCTCGAGCTCGCGGTGCGCGATGGGCACGTACTGCCCGAGCATGCGGGAGTTGGACGAGCTGGAGAAGTCCTGCGTGTAGGACTCCTCCATGACGATGCCGCTGAGCTGTTGCTGGTACCCCTCGACGTACCGCGTGGCGGCGGCCAGGAGCTGGCCCAGGGCGCCGTCCTGACTGGGCGCCGCCTCGCCCGTCGGCGACGCCTGCGGGGCGTTCGACGCCGTCGGCGCCTGGGGCTGTCCCTGGAGGATGGCCATCGGGGCCGCGGCCAGGCCGAGGGCCAGGGCGAAGAAGCGGAGGATCGGGCGCATATCATGACTCCTGGCGCCCGCTCGACGAGGCGAGCGGACTGCCGGATCCGTCGGCCGACAGGGCAGTATAGCGCGCCGCTCTCCAGGCCGCAGTCGGCCAGCGGGCGCCGCGACGTCGCGGACCAGTCCTCCCCGAAAGCCGGACTGCGTCAGGGAAATCCCGATAGAATGGCTCTGAAAGGAGCGTGGTGATGAAGCGTGTCTTGTTGGCTGCTCTGGTCTCGGTGACGATGGCCGTTCCCGCGTTTGCGGCGTTGAAGCAGGGAGCAAAGGCGCCCGTGTTCTCGGCCAAGGCGTCGCTGGCAGGGAAGACGCTCGACTTCTCGCTCAAGGCCGCGTTGCAGAAGGGGCCGGTCGTCGTGTACCTCTATCCGTCCGCATTCACGGCCGGCTGCAACATCGAGGCGCACACCTTCGCGGAGAACAAGGAGAAGTTCGATGCCGCCGGTGCGTCGATCATCGGCGTCTCGCGCGACAGCATCGTCCGGCTGAACGCGTTCTCCGCCGATCCGCAGTATTGTGCGGGCAAGATCGAGGTGGCGTCGGATCCGGAGGGCGCCATTGCCACCTCGTACGGACTGACCAAGACGGCGGTCCGACCCGGCATGAAGGACTCGCGAGGCGTCGTGATCGACCACGACTTCACCGAGCGCACCACGTTCGTGCTGACGCCGGACGGCCAGATCGCCGACGTGTTCTCGACCTCGGACGACAAGATCAGCCCCGCCGACCACGTGGCCAGAGCGCTGGCCGCCGTGCAGCAGCTCGCCGCGCAGAAGCACTAGCCGGCGCGTGACGCGAACCCCGGCCGGCGGTCGTCCGGCCGGGGCCCCCGAGACGTACCAGCGGCCGTCAGCCCAGACTCGGAATGCTGCCGTACGGACGGCTGCCGACGTCCTTGTCGTTCAAGGCGACGCACCAATCGGTCGAGCTCTCGCCGACGATGACGAGACGTCACCTGGCGAGAGCGAACGCGACGAGCGAATCGCTCTGCAGCTCTTCGTTGAACGTGGCGTGGAGCGCAGCGGAACGGCGCGACGCCGTGTGGACCTCAGCCCCTGTGGCCCAGGACTTCCTGCCGCGTGTAGACCTCGTCCGGGCCCACGCGCAGGAAGTTCTGGCTCACCAGCGCGTCAAGCACCATCCGGCACAGCCTGCCCTGCGCGCCGCAGAGCTGCTGCGCCTGCTCGACGGTCAGTCGCAAGCGTGGTGCTTGCACGTACTCGTCCCGGATCCGGTCGAACACGGAAGTCTGCGGCATGTCATCCTTTCGGCAGCCCCTGGACTGCCGCCCTTCGTCGGCGTGTCGGTCTCCGTGGACGCGAGCCGGCGGCCAATCCGGGTCCCCGAGCCAGCAGTACATATGGCTGATCGGCGCTGAGGCCGTCTGTTCAAAATTGCTCACAGCGCCAGACGGGCGGCTACAGCATTGTGGAGATCGATGTCGCCCCGAGATCGGCGTCGCCGCGAGATCGGTGTCGCCGCGGGATCGGTGTAGCCGCGGACCTTCAGGTCCGCCAATGCGAAGCCGACCTGAAGGTCGGCGCTACAGCGAAACGAAAACCGCCCTAGTCCTTGAGGATGACGTTCAGGAGGGAGTTGTGAACTTCGAGGGTGTCGTTGTAGTCGATGAATCCGAGTTTCCGGAACTTGTTCATGAAGAAGCTGATGCGAGACCGGGTCGTCCCGACCATCTCGGCTAGCGTCTCTTGATTGACCTTGGGAATGATGGGCTCGGGCTTCCCGTCCTTGCCGAAGTGTGCCATCAGGAGCAACATCCGCGCGAGCCGCTTTTCGCTGGAGTTGAAGAGCTGATCGATCAAGTCCTCTTCGACCCGGCTGTTCCGCTCGAGGAGATGCATCATGATTCGCGTCGCCAGCGCCGGCTCGGCAGCCAGGACGCGAAGCATGGTGTCCTTCTCCACGCGCAGGATCGAGCTGTCGACCAGAGCCATCGCCGTGGACAGCCGGCGAGGGTGACCGTTCAAGCATCCTTCTCCGAAGAACCTGCCGGCGTCGACCAGGCCGATGACCGCCTCCTTGCCGCGAGTGGAGACGACCGCCAGCTTGACCTTGCCCTTCTGCACGAAGAAGATCGCATCTGTCGCGTCTCCCTGCCTGAAGAGCACGTCGTCCTTCCTGCAGTTCAGGATCGTTTTTCCCGGCCCGACCTTTGCCAGAAAGGCGTCTGGATCAAAATGCTTTCGGCCCATCGAAGTATCCCGCAGCCTTTCTGGCGGACGCGGTGCCGAGGGTCGCGGGCCGCCATCTCCGGTTCGGGGAAGAGGCGGGCCGGTTCACAGCAGCGGCGGACCCTGTTCGATCTCGCCGGGGGACGTCAGCACCTTGTAGAAGCACCAGATCACGAGGCCCCACACGAACGCGAGCGAGACGATGAGGAACACCCAGCCGAGCGGCGTCATCAGCGGCCTCCTCCCTGGGCGGCCGGTTCCCGGCCGTCGAGGTCCATTCCGGCGAGGCGCCATCGCGTCTCGCCGATCCACAGGCAGACCGTCAGGAGCGCGAGCACCACGACGATCAGGACCAGCGCGCCCAGTTGCAGGGGATCGGCCAGCGCCTCGCGGATCCAGTCGCCCAGGTTGTTCCACGCGAAGGCGGCGAACACGATCAGCAGGTACGTCGGCGTGACGTACTTGAGCACGAACCGGTAGAAGGCCGGGATCTGCATCAGCGCGCCGTGGTGCGCTTCCTTGAGACCGCGGTCGACGCCGAAGATCCAGCTGAAGCAGATGATCTGCACGGTGGCCAGGACGAAGATCAGGAACGTGCCGACCCAGTTGTCGATGGTCGACCAGAAGATGCCGCCGCGGCTGAAGTACATGACGAGGAACGAACACACGATGCAGATCGACACCATCAGGGTCGTCGCGTTCCTGCGCGTCCAGCCGAGCGACTCCTGGAAGAAGGCGAGCGGCGGCTGATACATCGAGATCGAGCTCGTGATGGCGGCGAGGAAGAGCATGAAGAACCAGATCGCGCCGACCAGGTTCCCCAGGGCGCCCATGTGCGCGAACACGACCGGGAGCGTGTTGAAGCCGAGGCCGAAGGTTCCGCCCTGCACGGCGCCGATCATGTTCGACGTGCCGAGGAAGACGAAGGCCGCGGTCACGGTGATGAGCCCCCCGAAGCCCACTTCGAACATCTCGTTCGTGGCCGAGGCGGTGAGCCCGGACAGCACGACGTCGTCCTTCTGCCGGAGGTACAGACGCGTAGTTGATGATCACGCCGAAGCCCACCGACAGGGTGAAGAAGATCTGGCCCGCCGCGGCCAGCCAGGTCTGCGGGTTGGTCAACGACGCCAGGTTCGGGTTCCACATGTAGCCCAGGCCGTTGATCACGTTCTGGTCGGGGTGGAGCGCGTCCGGGGTGCCGAGCGTGAGCACGCGGACGAGCACGATGAAGGCGCAGACCGCCATCGCCGGGATGGCGTAGGAGCAGAACTTCTCGATCCCCTTGGAGATCCCGCGGAAGACCAGCCAGATGTTGACGGCGAACGTGATGACCCAGAACACGAACGTCTCGATCGTGCCCGCGCTGACGACGCCGTTGGCCGCGCGGCCGGTGATGTCGCTGTAGAACTGCGCCGCACGAGCCGTCTGGTCGGCGATCGCGGCCGTCGGGATCACGCCGATGCCCCCGGTGAGGTAGTGCCAGAAGTACGCGAGGCACCACGACTCGATGTAGGTGTAGTAGAAGGAGACCGCGAGCGGAATGAGCACCCCGATCACGCCGATGTAGCGCGCGGTGCGGCCGCCGCCGAAGACGCCGATGATCGCCGGGGCGCTGTGAAAGCCCTTCTGTCCGCCGTAGCGCCCCATCGTCCACTCGGCCCATCCGATCGGGATGCCGAGGAAGAGCAGGGCGCAGAAGTACGGGATCATGAACGCGCCGCCGCCGTTCGCCGCCGCCTGCCCCGGGAAGCGCAGGAAGTTACCAAGACCGACTGCTGAGCCGGACACGGCGAGGATCATTCCGATCCGCGTGCCCCATTGCTGGTCGTGAGCCTGTTGGTCTGCCATGTCGCCTCGGGCGTCTACGCTACCAGACCGGTGCCCCGTCGCCAAGGCTCATGTCTGGGGACGTGAACTGCGACCGGCCGGCGAGCTCGCCGACAGACAGTCCGGGACCACGACGGACGAGGGCTCTCTGAGGCGCGTCTATCGCTTGACGACGTAGATCCGGTTCGTGGCCTGCCAGACCGCGTCGGGCAGGGGAATCGTCTCGATGACGGTCGCGCCCGCCGGCACGGTGTTCGCGACGGCGTACGGCGGTGGCGTCTTGCCTCCCGTGACGAACGGCACGTCGTAGCGGCGGTCGCTGCCCGCCGGCAGGCGCTCGGGATGCAGGTACAGCCGCCAGCCGTTCGAGACGTAGCCGGCGTCGATGTCCGCCGGGGCCACCCCGGCGGCTTCGAGCCGGCCGGCGGCTGACGCCACGGCGGCATTGAACGCAATCGCGTCACGCGTTCCCGTCACGCCGACGTACGCCCAGACGGCGAGAAGGGCGGCCGCCACCGCCGGCCTCACGCGGCCCAGCCGCGTCGCGAGAACGGCGGCGGCCGGCAGCAGGACCAGGTAGTACCGATCGTTGTAGAGCCACAACAGGTTGACGAGCGCCCACTGCCCGGCGCCGACGGCGAGGGGCACGAGCGTGGCCCGCGTCGGTCGCCCGTGTCCCCGCCACTCGCGAGCGCCCGCCACCACGAGGGCGGCCGCCAGCACCACCCCCGCCGCGAGGATCCACGGCTCCACGCGGGAGGCCCAGGCCGGCAGGGACACGTCGCCCTCGATGAGCGCGCGCACCGCGAAATCGCAGAGCGACCAGGTCTGCGACGTGTCGAGCAGCGTCGGCCGCTGGTGGAACAGCAGCACGCATCCGCCGAGGACCGCCGTCGTCCCGGCGACGAGGACCACTGTCCGTCGGGACCACAGCGCGGCCACCAGGAGCGGCGCCAGGGGCAGCGCCACCGTGAGCAGGAGCCCGACGTTCCATTCGGCGTATTCGCGAGGCGTCACGTCCGTCCAGTAACGCAGCCAGTCGAGACGCGTCGCGGCGAAGTCGAGCGAGCCGAACAGGCGCGGCAGCGCGAACCAGAGCACCGCCATGGTCAGGATGGACGCGAGCGTGGCGACGAGCCACGGCACCGGGCGGCGCCAGCGCCACAGGGTCACGGCGGCCGCGGCCGGAATGCCCAGTCCCACCGGACGGATGAGGAACGCCACCACGGCGACGCCGCCGGCCGCCCACCATCGGGGAAGGCTCTCCCGGTTGACGGCAGAGACGTACAGCCACGTGGCGACGAGCAGGACGCTCGTGAAGGGCACGTCCGTCATGAACGTGAAGCTCAGCGCGAAGAACACCGGGTTGAGCGCCACGGTGAGCGCCACGAGCAGCGCCGTCGCCCGGCGCTGCCCCAGTTCCCGAAGCATCGCGTAGGCCGCGCAGCACCCGCCGGCCGCCAGGCAGAGGGTGGAGGCACGCAGCGCTCCGAACGAGAAACCGAAGACCCGGCAGAAGAGCGCCCCCCAGAGGATCTGGGCGATCGGGTAGATGGCGCTGAACTCGGGAATCCGGATCCGGCCCGTGTTCAAGAACTGCTGGACGATCCCGCCATACAGCCAGTCGTCCATGATCGCGACGTTCGTCCGCGCGCCGACGAGGAACCACCCCACGGCGAACACGGCGACGATGGCGCCGCAGGCCGCGGCGTCGCGGGTCGTCAGAGCTTGTTGGGGCACCGCGGGCGGCACCTGCACGGAATGGTCCTCTCGCCGACCGTCGCGTAGTCGTAGGTGAGCTCTTCGCCTTTGCGGATTCGGCGCGAAGCGCGAATCCAGATGGTCTTGTCGACGACCTCGAACCAGCAGTTGGGCGTGCAGGAGTGATTGATGAACCGGGCGATGTTGCCGCCGACCGCCGCATCGCGGCTCCACCGGCGGTCGACGCGAAAGACCCAGATGCATCCCTGGGCGAGGTAGCGGCTCTCGCGCGCCTCGCTGTCGGCGTTCCGAATGAGCTCTCCGGCGTAATCGACGATCCGGGTGTTCTTGTTGATCGGCTCCGCGGCGAAGACGCCGAAGCCGTGGACCTTCGAGCGCCTCCGGACAATCTTCGGCAGCCTCGACGGTCGGGCCATCGACGCCATCCTATCCTGCCGCCGGGCCTTCCGGGAGGAGGAGGCGCCGGTCGTCCGCCCGGGGCTCTCGGGAGGCGCCAACGAGAGTTCGAGGCGGGAATGCCTGCTATAATCAAGGGTTCATGATCTCAGTACAAGGCGTCTCCATGCGGTTCGGCTCGAAGGTTCTCTTCGACGACGTCACCACGACGTTCTCGGCGGGCCGCCGGTACGGGCTGACCGGTCCGAACGGGGCCGGGAAATCCACGTTCATGAAGCTGCTCGCCGGGGAATCCGAGCCGCAGCGCGGCACGGTCGTGCGCCCCGCGCAGGTCGGCGTCCTTCGCCAGGACCAGTTCGCCTTCGATGATCACCGGGTGCTGGACGTCGTCATCATGGGCAATTCGCGCCTCTGGAGCGCCCTCGCGGAGCGCGACGCCCTCTACGCGAAACCCGAGATGTCGAACGAGGACGGCATGCGCCTGGGCGAGCTCGAGGGCATTGTCGGCGAGGAGGACGGGTACTCGGCGGAAAGCGTCGCCGCGGTGCTCCTGCAGGGCCTCGACATCGCCGACGCGCTGCACGGGCGCCGCATGGGCGAGCTGCAGGGCGGGCAGAAGATGCGCGTCCTGCTCGCGCAGGCCCTGTTCGGCGATCCCGAGGCGCTGCTGCTCGACGAGCCGACGAATCATCTGGACCTCGACTCGATCCACTGGCTGGAACAGTTCCTCGGCCGCTACGAGGGCACGCTCATCGTCATCTCGCACGACCGCCACTTCCTGAACCGCGTCTGCACGCACGTGGCCGATATCGACTACGAGACGATCATCACGTATACGGGCGGCTACGACGACATGGTGGTGGCCAAGACGCAGATTCGCGCCCAGATCGAGGCCGACAACGAGCAGCGCGAGAAGAAGATCGCCCAGCTGAACGACTTCATCGCGCGCTTCGGCGCCGGCACGCGCGCCGCCCAGACGACCTCACGGCGCAAGGAAGTGGAGCGGCTGCAGACGACCGAGCTCGCGCGGTCCAATATCCAGCGTCCCTACATCCGGTTCACGACGAAGCGGCCGTCCGGCAAGGTGCCGCTCGAGTTCGAGGGCCTGTCGAAGGCGTTCGACGACCTCGCCGTGGTGTCCGACTTCGGCGCCGTCGTGAACCGCGGCGAGCGGGTCGTCATCGCGGGCCGGAACGGCGCCGGCAAGACGACGCTTCTGAAGGCGCTCCTCGCCGATGCGCCCGGCCTGCCGGAGTCGCCGGCGGACCGCGACGCGGGCACGCTGCGGTGGGGCCACGAGGTGGCGGTCGGCTACATGCCGCAGGATCACACCGGCGCCATCGAGCCCGGGTTCACGCTGGTCGAGTGGCTGCACGGCTTCGATCCCGAGGCGTCGCGCCAGGAGATACACGGGCTGCTCGGGCAGATGCTCTTCAGCGGCGAGGAAGGTCTGAAGCCGACCGAGGCGCTCTCGGGCGGCGAGACGGCGCGGCTGCTCTTCTGTCGCATCATGCTGCAGAAGCCCAACGTGCTCGTCCTCGACGAGCCGACGAATCATCTCGACCTGGAGTCCATCAACGCGCTGAACGTCGCGCTCCAGAAGTACGAGGGCACGATCTTCCTGGTGACCCACGACCAGGACCTGCTGGAAGAGGTCGGGACGCGCGTCTGGCAGGTCGAGCACGGCCGCATCCTCGACTTCAAGGGCACCTACGACGAGCTGACCGCCTCGCCCGCCTGAGGCCCACGCCCCTACTGCACGGTGATGGGCGCGACGCAGTCCTGGTGAGCGTCGCCCTGCAGCGGCAGCCACGTGGCGAAGCTGCTGTCGGTGGCCGCCATGATCATGATGGGGCTGACGCCGGCGGGGTCGAAGCCGGCCGCGCCACCGAGACGATCCGAAATCGTCCGGCGCAACGCGGCGAGCGGAGGAAAGTCGAAGCGCAGGAAGAACACCTGGCGCGTCGAGCGCGGCTGGCTGATGCGGCGGGTCGCCAGACAGGTCGGCACCGGCGCCGTTGAGGCGACGCCGCTCTCGCGAGCCAGCTGTTCGAGCGCCTCCGGCGGCAGCGTGGTGGCCATCTGCGCCCGGTCGAATTCCGCCCTCAGGACCAGCGGCATCTCCACCTGGTCCGGGCCGCTCAGCGTCAGCCCGGAGCGGGAGAAGATCTGACTGAAGAGCGGCGGTGCGAGCGTGCGGGGCGGCACCAGCGCCAGCACGACGCCCGACGCCTCCGGCGCCGGATCGAGCGCGACGGTCCAGCCGTCGAGCTGCGCCCGCTGCATCGTGTACGGCTGCGCGCTGATGTTCTCCGCCGAGCGGATGAAGAGGACGGCGAACACGGCGAGAGCCGCCAGGCCGATGACAATCTTGAGAAGGGTGGATCGACGCACGGTTCACCTGAGTACCACGTCGGCCATGGCCTGTCCAGCGGAACAGGGGGCCCGGCCGCGGCCGGACTGGCCAGTATGGTCAGACGCGGCGCGATCTGCAAGGATGGGGGGAGATGTCCGGCTCGCTTCCGTCCACGCCCCCGTTCGCGGCCATTCCAGGCGGCTGGTTCACGATGGGCACCGACCGCGGACAGGGCGACGAGGGGCCGCCGCACCGCGTGTTCGTCGACCCGTTCGAGCTCGCGGTCTTCCCGGTGACCCGCGCCGAGTACGAGCGCTTCCTCTCGGCGACCGGGCACGACCTCCCCAAAGACTGGACCGATCCCGCGCTGATCGCGGCCGATCTTCCCGTCGTCGGCGTGAACTGGCTCGACGCGGTCGACTACTGCGCGTGGCGCACGCTCGAGGACGGACGCGAGGTGAGGCTCCCCACGGAGGCCGAATGGGAGTTCGCGGCGCGTGGACGCCAGCAGAGCCTCTTCCCGTGGGGTGACGTGATGCCGGCGTGGATGCCCAACGGCGGTCGCGGCCCCCTGGCCGCGCCGTGGCCGGTCACGCTGGGCGAGCCGACCGACTTCGGCCTCTTCGGCATCGGCGCCAACATTCACGAATGGTGCGCCGACTGGCACGACGCGGACTACTACAGCCACTCGCCGGAGCGGAATCCCGCCGGGCCCGACCACGGGGTTCGCCGGGTCTCGCGCGGCGGGGCCTGGCGCCACGCGCACACGATGTGCCGTGCGACCCTCCGGAGCAAGCTGGATCCGAGCTTCCGTTACAACGACTACGGCTTCAGGATCGCGCGGAGTGTCTGAAGGCGCCAACGGCGCCGGATCGACCCAGTGGCGGCGGTCGTGTTGGACATGGACGGGCTGATGCTCGAGACCGAGTCGCTCTCCACAATCGCGTGGCAGTCGGAGTTGTGGCCGGGTGAAGGCAGTCCGCCCTGGGTCGATGCCCGGACCGCGAAGCCCCGCGTGCGCATGGCTTCATCTTCCGGACGGCTACCGTGGCGGCATTCTCGTCGTCACGATCGCGGGTGGTGCTGACGCCCGACGCCACCGCGACGCATCAATTCCCGCACGAAGCCGACCCGCCACAGCACGTACCAGACAATCAGCACGACACTGACAGCGCCGCCCAGCAGTGGCATCACGTTCACCTCGCTCGCATTCTACGTCCGATCCCACGCCAGGGGACTCTCCCAGACTCGCACGAGGAGCGCCTTGAGATCGGCGAATTGCCTGGGTCCCAACTCGTCGATCCACTCGTGCTCGATGTCGCGGAGGATGTCGTGGATCTTTGCATATGCGGCGCGTCCCCGTTTCGTCAGGCGGACGATCCGTGCACGCCCCTCGCCAGGAGCGTCGGACCGGGCAACATACCCCAGGGCTTCGAGACTCCGGAGGAGCTGGTTCATCGCCTGCTTGCTCATGCCGGCGCGCTCGGCCAGCACGCCCGGACGCACGCCGTCCGGGCCCGGAAACTGCAGCACCCCCATGTGCGGCGGGCGGAGGTCCTCGAACCCGGCCGTATTGAGCTCGCTGATAATCCGACGATGGATGGCCTGGGCTGGAACCCGAAGCAGCGCGCCGATCAACATCTGGGGCGCGGCGGGCAAAGGGGGCGAAAAATCGGGCCTTGACATGGTAGTAAATCTACTTTACTTTGCGTAGGTAAACTCACTTTACCATAGGAGACCCGATGGCGGACGTCGGGCCGGGGCAGGCGCTCTGCATTCCGCGCGGGGCCATTCTTAAAGGCCCTGTGCGCCATCACGTCTGCGGCGATCGGGCCCCTCGCGGCACCCGGAGAGAGGACGAGCGTCATGAGAGCGGTGATCGTAGAGTCTGGCGAGGGGCGATTCATTACCGTCGGATCAGCCGGAGCCGGTGTGACCGTCAAGGCCTCGGCCGGGGAAACCGGCGGCCTGTGCACCGTGTGGGAAGGGCGCGTGCCGCCCGGGGCGGTGGGGGCAGGGCCGCACTATCATCGCGAACGGGACGAGCTCTTCTACGTCCTCGAGGGCGAATTCACGTTGCGCATCGGAGACGAGGAGCGCGTCGCCCGGAGCGGGACCTTCGCCTTCGTCCCGCGCGGCACCATCCACGGCTTCCGCAATGCCAGCCAGGCCAGCGCGACCATGCTCGTGGTGCACCATCCGGCCGGCTTCGAGCAGTTTCTCGACGAGATGCAGCGGCTGGCCTCACGGCACGGTACTTCGGCAGAGCGGGCCGAGCTCGCGGCCCGTTTTGACATGATTCCTGTGCCGGCAGCCGTAACGAACGAACCCACCGCGTGACTGGCGGCATCTACCGGCTGGAGTCTTACGATGGTTGCTCTTGCTCGAGCGAATCGAACTCGAGCTGCTGCGCGTCTTTCCTGACGGCCGCGGCCGCCTCCTCCTCGCCCAGCGCCACGCTGACCGCCCAGTAGAAGATCGCCAGGGAGAAGGCAATGACGACGACGACGTCCACCCAGTTCGGAAGGATGTTGCGGCCGCCGCCGTAGCGCCCGAGCGCGCCGATGACCACCTGACCGACAAACCACGGAAGCAGCCAGATGGCGCTTCGCAGCATGCGCGTCGAGGCGGTCCTGGCGCGCACCGCGCCGATCGCGAACAAGCCCAGTCCCACCAGCATGGCGACCGCCAGCTTCCACGTCGTCTCGAAACCGCCCCAGTAGATGATGAGGTTCGCGCAGCAGAACGCCGCCGGCAGGGCGAGCTTCGGCAGCGGCACGCGATAGGACCGCGGACGCCGGCCGTCGACCTTCTGCAGCGCCGCCAGCGACACCGGCGCGAAGGCATACATGATGGCCGTCGCCGCCGTGATGACGGAGACGAGCGCGTTCCAGCTCTTGAATGGCCCGAACGCCAGCGTCCCGACGGCGGCCGCCACGAGAATCGAGACGACGGGGACGCCCCGGCTGTTGGTCGACGCGAGCGCGTCCGGCATCTCTCGTTCTTCGCCAATGGCGTACGACAGGCGCGCCGAGGTCCCGACGTAGACGACGGCCGTGCCGGCGGGTGAGATCACGGCGTCGACGATGAGCACCTTCGCGAGCCAGAGCGACCCCAGGGCGATCGCGAGCGTGTACCACGCGCCGTAGTCGGACGGGTCCGTGCCCAGCGGCCGCGTCCAGCCCCCCGCGATGTTGGCCGGCTCGAGCCCGCCGATCATGACGATCTGCAGCGCCGCGTACAGCACCGCGCCGATGCCCATCGCGGTGAGGATCGCGCGGGCGAGATCCTTCTTCGGGTTGCGCGCCTCGCCGGCGAGCTGGGCGGCCTGCTCGAACCCCTGCAGCGCGAAGACGACGCCGCCGGTCAGCGCCGCGAACACGCCGTGGACGCCGAACGGCATGAAGCCGCCGCCGGCGTGAAAGTTGGCCGGGTTGAACTGCAGATAGGCCACGACGGCGATCGCAAGGACGGGCACGGCGGTCTTCCAGATGACGACGACGACGTTGCTGTCGGAGAGGAACTTCGCGCCCGCCAGGTTCATCGCCGTGAAGAGGATCATCAGGACCACGGCGACGACGAGGCCGGGGCCGTCGAGCAGGCCGGCGCTCGGGCCCACCTTGTTGATCATGCTGAAGTGCACGTTCACCCAGCCGACGCTGTTGACGTAGGTGATGGCCGCGAGCACTTCGACTGGCGCGATGAACACGGCCTGCAGCCACGAGGCCCAGCCGGCGGTGAACCCCGCGATCGGACCGTGCGAGTAGTACGGAAACCTCGCGCCGGCGCCAGCAACCGGATAGGTGGCGCCCAGTTCGGCGTAGACCAGCGCGAGCAACGTGAGCATGGCGCCCGCAAGCAGCCACGAGAGGACCGACGCCGGGCCGGCGACCTCCGCTGCGTTCAGGGCGCCGAGCAGCCAGCCCGAGCCGATGATCGACCCGAGCGACACGAACATCAGGCCGTAAAAGCCGACGTCGCGCCGGAGGCGGCCGGCGGTGCCGACTGCGTGCTCGTTGTTGGGGGGGCTCATCCGCGCGTGTGGTCCGCGAACGATACCACGGGCGGTGCCCGGTGGGCGACGTGCTCAAACGGACGAGCACTCGCCTGAGTCTGACGCCAGGCGACCGTCGCGAGTCCCCAGGGAATCCGTGAGTACCTGGCGCGCCCGGGAGGGCTCGAACCTCCGACCCCCGGCTTAGAAGGCCGGTGCTCTGTCCAGCTGAGCTACGGGCGCAAAGGGATGGGAACGGTCAGTGTAGCAAGTCTTTACCGACTTCAGCTTGTTCGGCACTGCAAGGAAGCCCCGGGTCTGTCTGGGGCGGTCCCGCAAGACTCTTGCAACGCACGTCGTCGAAACGCTTCGTCGATTCGCGCAATCACAGGCGCCCGGGCTTCTGCGACATCATCGCACAGGCATTCGGGCGCGTCGGCTCAGTTTGGATGTCATGCGGACGTCGAGAGTTGAAGATGACACCGCACTATTCGCAACGGTTCAAATCAGTTGCCAGCACTCCGTAGAGAGCGAGATCTTCAAAATGGCCCCATTTTCTGACCGCCTCACGAAGAATCCCTTCGAGCCGCATCCCGATCTTTTGCATCACACGCCCGGAAGCAGGATTGCGCGTCAAATGGCGCGCTTGAACGCGGTGCAGTTGCAAGTCGCCGAAGGCGAAAGCCAGAATTGCGCGAGCGGCTTCGGTGCAATAGCCGCGGTTCCAGCGTGAAACCGATACCCAGTATCCCAATTCGCCGAAGGACGACTGCTTGGCGATGTGCAGACCAATCGCTCCAATCGGGTCAGTGGTGTCGCACAACGTGATCGCATAAGTGACGCCGCTTCCTTGTTGCCAAGCGGGTGCGTGGCTTGTGATCCACTCAGTCGCGGCGCCTTCCGGATAGGGATGCGGGATGTGGAGCGTTGTGTCCGCAATCTCGCGCGCTCCAGCGAGCCGCTGCACAGTTGGGGCGTCGGCAAGCTCGAACGGGCGCAGGACAAGCCGGTTGGTTCGGAGTAACGGCTGTTGCACTACGAAGTTCCTTCCGTTGAGCGTCGCCTATCCGCCGCGTCCATGTCCGTCATCGCCAACGAATCGTCTGCCAACCGGACATAGAGTCGTCGGCTCCATTCGCTCGTTGGGCGGCTCTGGTGCTGCGCCCGATCGCGTGACGATCAGCGCGGGCGTCCACGAGTCAGTGGTTCTGGCTCATGAGCCGAGCGATCTACCCGAAGGGCCCGGTAGATCAGTTCCCGTCGCCAGGCCACGTGACCCGGCTGTTCACTCCGTCGACCGCGCAGAGATCCATCGTCGAGCCGTTTGCTAGGTGCCGCCGACGTACGTCACGCGCGTCACCGAGTCGTGGACGATCTGGTTGCCGGAGGGCTTCCAGACAATCCGCGTCAGCCACCCGGCGATGTTGGACCAGGAGACGACGCGGTCGCCGTGCTCGTCGATCTCGACGCACCAGATCAGGTTGTCGTGGCGCCCCGCCGAGCCCGTGTTCATGTAGAGCGGCCTGGCCGACGCCGAGTGATCGTTCTCGGGATTCGCGAAGATGTGCCGAGGTTCGTGAGTGTGGCCGATGATCAGGGTGGGGAGGAACTGGTCTCTGTTCTTGTCGGGTACATTCTTGAATTCGAGCTGGTACTGGCCGCAAAGCGCCACTTCGTCGAGATGCTTCAACTTGGCCATCTCGTCTCCGGTCCATATTTCATTGCAGAAGGCGATGAACCCGTCGGCCATCCCGTTGTCGGAGTTACCGCCAGTGGTGCTCTCGAAGTACTCCCATCCGACCTGGAGCGTCAGAAGGGTCTCGACCAGCGCACGGCTGGCGACCTCCATGAGCACGGGATCGTTAGCCAGGAAGCCTGCGAGGTCGCTGAGGTATAGCGGACCCGGATAGGGGAGCGCCGTGGAGACGGCGAGGACATTCGGATAAAAGGTGCCGTTGTACCAGCGCCTGGTGTCCGATTGCTTCCAGAAGATTTCGCCCCCCTGCGTGGTCCAGCCGAGGCATTCCGTATGGACCTCGCCGGCGGACTTGGCCCACGGGATGTCTCCGTGCTGCATGCAGGCGTCGTCGAACTGGTGCCCGTGAGTCACGATGTGCGTGACTACGTCCCCGTCCATAATCTTGAGCACATCGCACAGCGGAACGTCCGCCGGCGGCACCGTGTCGGTCGACAGGGTGACGCGAACGGCCTCCTCGAGAATGGTCTCGCGGCTGTTGGGGATGTAGGTGTCGTGATTGCCGGTGAGGCGGAAGTCACTTCCCTCTCCTGATGAACTCCCTGGTCTTGGCGTAGAAGGGAGCCATGCGCGTGGAGTTGAGGATGTGCGAGAGGCTGACGAAGCGGGCATCGTAGCGGATGTCGAGGAAGGCGGCCCACTCCTGGTTTTCGCGAATCGGGAACGTGGCCTTCTTCATCGCGTCGAGCCTCGCCTTGGCGTCGTCGGTGCCCGGCTGGTACATGACGCAGTCCTCGACGTCGCCGTTTTCGACCAAAACGTAGCCGCCATCCAGGTAGTAGTCGAGAAGCTGGACGTAGAGCGTGTCGAGGGCGTGGTCCAGGAAGTAGTTCGGCAGGACGTTGCAATCGTTCCGGTAGTTCGTGATGTGGAAGTCGGAGAAGATGACGAACTTCGTGTCATGGCTGGCCTTCACTCGCTGGAACGTCACCGGAGGGTTCCGAAGGTCCTTGTTGCTGGCGAGTGTGGCGATGTGCCCATAGGCTCGGTTGAGGTCGTTCCGGATGGCCCTGGTCTGGCCCTTGAGGAAATCGCGGGCGGCGGAGTCCAGAATCCCAGAGCGTCTTGAACGCCTCCTGGAGGGACTCGAGCAGGTCGTACTTGGAGCCGATCTCGAGCAGCGCGGTCCGTTCGAGCATCAGGGTGTTGAGACCGTGGTCGAGGAAGCGGCTCTTGAAATCGAGAAAGTTCTGCTCGGCGACTCGTGCCCGGATGGCGTGCAGGAACGAGCCCTTGACGTCGCGGAAGAGGGTTTTTCGAGCGACATCGATGGGGACATCCCCGAGCCTGAAGGGGGCGGAGAGCTTTCCCCAGGGCTTGACGTCATTCTGGATGCTGAATGGCATGGCGGCGCCTACTGCGGCTTGACGAGAACCGGGATCAACGCGGTGCCCGAAGCCAGCGGCTGGAGCGCCTTGCCGATCACGCTACCGAGGGCGCGTGAGCGATCGAGCACGGGCATGGCGAAGCCCCGCCTGGAACTCGTGGTCAGCAGGTCGCCGACCTTCACCGGTGCGGCCTCCGCATCGACCCAACAGTAGGTCTTTCCGGCCAGGGCGACGGGCACGCGATTCTCGCCCCCCTTCCGATCGAGGACGATGCCGGGCTGGTATCGACCCGCGCCTGCGATCACCCCGGCGAGGCAACCGTCGTACGGCCTTTCACAGGGCATCACGCGGCCGTCGGCATCCAGCACCGCCACCACTCCGGGCGTCAGGTGCGGAACCTGTTCCGGAGCGGCGTCGAACTCCTCCGCCACGTCGCCGTTGAAGAAGGTGATGTCTCCATCGCCGCCGCCGATCTTGATCGTCATGATGCCGTTGTGGTTGAAGAGGACGATTTCACCGTGCACACCAGTATCTTCCGGAGTCTTTCCGTCCTTCACCCCCGGGACTCCCATCGTCAGTTTCGCGTTGGACCCGTCCATCTGGACCGCCGCGGCGCCGCGTGCGGTGTGCAGTTCGATGCCTCCGTCGAGACCGTTGCCACCGAGGATCAGGGCGGCGCCGGACGCACCGAGGCTGACCGTTTCACTGCCGTCGGCCGTCCTGAGCACGACGTCGCCGCTGACGCCGTTGCCGCCCATCGTGAGCTGGCCGGTGTTGGCCTCGAGCGTGACGGCGTCCTTGCCCCCGGCCGTCTTCAGCGTGAGCTGACCTTTCTGGCCGGATCCGCCGAGGATCGCGTTGCCAGAGGCGGAGTGGAAGATCATCGTCTCGTTGCCCTGAGCGTCGGTCAGGGTGAGGTCGCCATTCTTCCCCTTGCCCCCAACCGTCACGGCCGCCGCCTGGCCGTCGAGGCTGATGGTCTTGTTCCCCTGATCGTCGGTGACGTCGACACGGCCCGCCCGACCGTCACCGCCGACGGTGACATCCGCCGTGGCCCCGTCGAGCACGATGGACTGGACCCCGGTGCTGGTGCTCAGCGCGATGTAGCCGCCCGTGGCTGGCGTGACGGGAGACGCACCAACGGCAGATCTCGGGACAGATCCGGAATTGGCCCATGCCAGCGGACTGACGGCGGCGAGCGTCAGTGTCCGAATGCCGGCTTTGTTCGTGAGGGTGATGCTCCCCGAGGAGACGTCCTTTCCACCGAAGACCGCCGCGCCGTTCGTGCCACTGAGAAGAATGCTCTGCGCCGGGCCTGCGCCCTGTTCGACGACGAGCACACCATTCAGCCCGGCTGAGCCGAGCGTGAGCGTGGCAGTGCCGGCCGCGGCGTCCTCCTTGTAGATCCTTTCGATCGCCGGATTCGACATGGTGGCCTCCAATTGGACGGTACGAGCTCACGTTGATGACGCTGGAGACAGGCTACACGCTGCCCGACTCTCGGCTTGGATTGTTCAGGAACTGCAGCAGATCGGTCTGATGTCCGACAACCTTCCAGCCGTCGTCCTCCTTGCGGAACACGGTTGACGCCCGGATATCGACCGTTTCCGTCTTGCCGTCGACGACGTTCTCGCCGCTCTCGATGCAAGTGACCACGGCGAGGTCTGCGCCCACGATCGTGTGGACCTGACGCGGAGTGACGCGTCCCCCCAGCTTCTTTGCGGTCTGGGCGTCCCATTCCTGCTCGATGTCTCCCCATCCGACCAGGTAGCGACCGTTCGGTCCCATGTACGTGATGTCCGGGGCGCGAGACCAGGCGTCTTTCATCGGGCGGCCGTCCCCCGTGAACATCGTGTTGAGCGCGGCGTAGAAGCGTGCCGTTGCCGTCGCAACAGCCTGTTCGTTGGTCATCGGCCATCCCTCCGTGTCGAAGTCCATCCTGAATGCGCCATTGGGATCGTCATAGCCGCCCGCCCTTTTCCAGGCCGGCCCCACCGTCGAAACCCGCGGTTTCCAGCTGAACTCCCCAGGTCACGGCACCGCCGATGCCAGTGACGCTCAGCACGTAGTCTGTGTGGCCTTCATGATTAAGTAGCCCTGACGCGCCAAATCAGCCGCGCGCGATGGCGACAGAGTGGCACGAGACGAGTGGCACGTCGGCTCCATTTGGATGTCAGGCCGTCTTCACGTTCATTCGGTAGCGTCGCACTACGTCGCCTCGTTTGGGCATGAACTCCTCCGAAACAACGATGCCAGCGATGCGAGGACAGTCCGAATCGAGGCGTCGTTGGTACTTCCACACATGAGCCACGCCTCGAGGCCCCCGAGAACCAGAGCCCGATCGGGGATGTGCCGAATGAGCTCACTCCCACCCACTGTTCTGCTAGCGCGCGGCTACCCAGCGAACCCCGACGTCGGCGGCCGAGCGGACGCGGTCGATCAGTTGCGCTCCATGATGTTGGATGTGGCGGATATTGACGATCTGGTGCTCCAGCTTCGACATGCGATACCAACTGAAGCCACTCTCGGCACGGTCGAGATCCATCGCCTCCACGGCGTCATCAACCATCCGGTCGCAGAACTCCCAGTCCTCGAGCACCTGCGCTTTCGTGTACGGCTCACCGCTGATGCCGTCGCCTTCGCCGCGATGCTGTTCCCACACGCTGAACGCAGCTTCGTCGTGCTGGAGATACAAATGTGCGAAGAACAGCGTGTGATACGACAGCTGCCAGAACGCATTCTTGTGGTCGGTGCTCACCCACTCCTCCGGCGGGCAGCGCTCGACGGCTTCGCGGAGCATCGCCAGCGACGCATGATACTGGCTCTTCAACACGGATCGGAGCATCGGCTGCGTGTCGCTCATCGGCTTCGATTGTCCCTCTATGGCCGCAAATCGCGATCATCGGATCGACCATTCTCATTTACACACTTCCCACGAGCCGCCCTTGTTCCAGTTCCGGCACATGCGCGGCTCCCGGCCGCGTGCCACTGCCGCACAACTGCCTCCCTGACGATGAGGATCGAAGAACCCGGGTCGATCGGCCTGTGGCAGTTGTGCCATTGGGTCTGGTTCCACCGATATTGCTAACTCGAACGCCGACGGCAGGCCCCGCCGATCGATCTGGATGTCCTGAGCCTCCAGTACCAGCTTGAACCCGCGGAGTCGAAACGATCGCTGGACGCCGAATTCAGGATATCGGGCACACTCGCCGACGAGATCCTCCAGTTGGAATTGCCCGCGGCTGAACCATGCTGCCGAGTCGTCCTCAGACAGCAGGCTGTCCTCACTGGCCGTGGTGCCTTCAGCCAACGTACACATCAGAGGTGGCACCCAGTTCCCTTCCAGCGTCTCCAAGTAAGCCTCTGACCCTCCGCGACAGGCGAAGTGATAGAGCTCCTTGCCCGCCATGTCTTTGATGGGCACATCGATCGCTATCTTAGTGGAACGGAGATCGACGGAGGTGCGAGTGCCAACCGGCAGCACGGCCGGCCACGAAGCACCCGCGATCTGCGCGAGAAACGCCAAGACGAGCGCCCAAGTCGACAACAATTGGTTACCGCTTGATCTTTGCCGGCCTAACGTGCCGCTTCAGCCGCGGCGGCTCATCATCGCGCCAGCCGCCGTCGGCCGCAAGCGGATGTTGGGCCGTCAGTCATGTCCGTCCGACCCAATACTCAGGGCGTCGCTTGAGATTCATGATGGCGAGGATCCGAAGCTCATCGCCGCGGATGGAGTAGAGAAGCGCGTAAGGGAATCGCTGACAGAGGCGACGCCGGATTGTACCGAGCACGACAGGGCCAGCCTCGGGGTGCTCAACGATGGCATCGCTACAACGACGAATTTCAGTCAGGAAAGCCGATCCGAGTCCTTGCTCTTCGTGTTCGTAGTACCGGGCGGCGTCATTGAGTTCGCGCTCAGCCAACTCGTTGAACGTAACCCGCACAGCTCAGATCCGAGCTTTGGCGTCCTGAAAGACCTCGTCCGCCGGACGGCTCGACAGCCCGCCGGAATCGAGCGCCTCGGACCGCCGCTGCGCCTCCTCGGCCCAGAGTCTCGCGTTTTCCTCTGCGGACAGCGCCTCCAAGCTATCGAGCAGCCTGCCTGCCAGCCGAGCTCGCCCCTTCGGATCGAGCTTCAACGCCGCTGCCTCGATGTCTTCCAGCTTCATGATTGAATTCTACGCTCGATCAGTCCCGATTGTCTGATCGGCCCAACGGCCCGCTTCAGCCGCGGCGGCACATGATCGCGCCAGCCGCCGCCGGCTGCAAGCGGTGGTTAGGCCGTACGTTGTTTCGAGCCCGCATCAGGTCTCAATGATTGTGGCTCCCACAATTCCGCCGGCCACAAGGCCCTTCAACCACCCACCGAGGAGCCAGCCCCACGCCAATGGAAGCGGAATCGGCATGTGAATATAGGTGCCGAACCCTGACGCGATACCCAATGCGAGGCCAACGAACGCCCCGAGAGCCAGGCCAGCACCAAGCGACTTGGGTCGCACCAGTAGCCGGTAGACGCCCACGAAGATTCCGATCAACACAAACGTCACAGCGTAGATAAGAGCAATATTCAACTGGTCGAATGGCCGCCATAGGCTGGCGCTGGCTTCGTACATTGGCGCAAGGAACAGTCGATGCATCAGCGCATCGATCACTGTCCAGGCCACCAGGATTGCGAGGCCAGCACCTAGCGGACGTTTCATCTTTGAGTCCTCCCGTCGTCGTCGCTTAGCGGGCGCGGCTACGCTTCACCATCAACAAGGCCGGACGCTCTTTGGCAGCCGATGTCTGGGCCCGGCGGCGCAGCTTGCGGAGCATTGACGCAGTGAGCTTCCGGCAGCCACACGTTTTCGCATGCGCGAGGTGCCAGCGCAGGCGCTGCAGCGGCGTGGCGTGTGCAGGCATAGGATGGCCCTTGTGCCACGTTGCATTGATCACGCTTCACTCCAAGTCCGAGCGGCAGTCGCTCGGCGGTCTAACGCGCCGCTTCAGCCGCGGCGGCTCATGATGGCGCCAGCCGCCGTCGGCTGCAAGCGGTAGTTAGCCAGCCGGTCGTTGTTTCAGGGCCGCGTTCTGTTGAAAGAACCTATGCAGGTTCGACATTGCCGTTCGAAACCTGTCGTACCGGATCACTACGAACAGGGACGGGCTGCCACCTGCAAATCGCTCAACAAAGGTGGTGAACCGGAAGCGTGAGGTTCGAGAGAGGAGATTGTCGAATCCCTTGATCTGCCGCTCATCAAGGTCCTTGTTGAAGCGAACTACCGAATCCCGCTTGTCAGACGAGTCCGGCGCGTCATACAGAACGACAAGGTCGCAGGGGTCAGCGATTGCGTTAATCTCATCGGCCTGGCGCACATCCTCGATAGTAACTCCGCGCCTCAAACGCCAGAGTTCAGCGGTCGTGACAATGATCGGAACAATAACAAACAGAGGAGTTGGCGTGCCGAGCAGCCCGTCGACTTGATGGACGATCGCGTCGAGTGATTTCGCGACCACAGCGTGTCGCAACTGACGCACGGCCTGCTCGATCGTTTTCGGGTTGGCATCATCGGGCAGAAGCTCGATTCCCTTGCCGCATAGCGGATACTTGGTCCGAAAACCCCCAAGGAGGTCGCGATTAAGTTCGCGATCAAGACAACATTGATCGAGCGTAACGAACGGATCGTGAAAGTCTTCCCCGAATGGTGGGTCGTACTCTCGTGGCGTGAACACCCATTTAGTTCCGTCGTGACGGTACTTGCACTCGACTAGTGTTTCCAGCCAGACATTGCGGGCCGTGTCGATGTGCGAAGAGTGAACGTCGACAGAGAATACCTGGATCGTCCCATTTGGGTCTGACCGCTCATAGCGGAACTCGCCCGGACGTGAGATATCGAGCTCTTCGAGTACACGGGCAACCGAGTACTCCAGGGGAACCCCAGACGACAGCAGGTGATCCTTCCAAGTCTTCTTCGACATCAGGGATGTCTGGCTAACGTGCCGGCTTCAGCCGCGACGGTCCAGGATTGTACCAGCCGTCGTCGGCTGCAAGCCGATGTTAGGCGGCAACCCGTGTCATGAACTCCTGAATGCCTCCGAGCATGTTTCGCACCTGTTCGGAGGTGTAGTCACCGTAGTGACCATGAGCAGCCTTGTTTCGCAAGTCGAGCCAGGCGGTTACGTTCTTCTGGTCAAGCTTGTTGTAGACGTCAGCACCAGCCAGGTCGGCATTTAGCGAATCGGCCTTCTTCGGTTTGCCGGCCACTTGGCACGGAATGCCTCGGGCGTTGCACAAAGCTCTGAGATGCTCCTCCAGCACGCTGCCGACAAGCACTGCCGCGGGATCTTTGTAGCCCTGTTGCATGAGATGCTCGGCCATCTCGAGAAAATCGACGAACACCTCTGCACGTACCAAGCTCTGGACCGTGGTGAGATAGCCTGAATCGTAGTCACGCCGAAGTGCCCGAAGAGCGCCTACCCTGTTCGGCAGGATCCCCTCGATCGCGGCACGATACGGCGATTTCGGCGGGGCAAGGCGATCTATCGTTGCGGCCACGACAGTCTTCACCTCCGTTAATAGAGGGCGGTCACGCAGATCAGAAAGATCGTCGTACTTCGACTGGGCTCTGTGCGTGTGCCAGAGGTCGAGCGCCGCGTCGATCTGCTTCAGGATTTCGTCTTTCGCACTCATGACCGTAGTGTGTCCGCCTAACGTGCCCAACTGAGCCGCGGCGCTTCCCAATCACCGCGCCGTCGGCTCCAGTTGGAGTTAGGCCTCATTGTCTATCAACGCAGCTTTCCAAGCCTTCGATTTCTGACCTAGAGACATGGTCGCGGACGCTGGGCTGGTCGAGGGCAAGAGGATGCGGCGCAGTGCCGCCGAAGATGGGGCCAGCCTCGGCACCACCAAGCGCTCGAACAAGGCTCTGGACTTCGATCCGTTGAAACAAATTCTTCGAACATGAGGATGGGAGCCGAAGAAGGTCCCGAAGTCGTTTGGCGTGATGGAATCAGTCCGAATTGCTGAATCAAGGCTCCCAGGACGAACGGCGCTTGCGCACACATCCCACACGGCGATGCCGCGCTCGATCAGAAGCCGCAAGCGCTGATCGTAAGGGGTCTGCGGATCAAACCCGACAATCTCGGCCATGATTGGCCAAAATGCATTGCGAGCTTGGGCATAGGTACTGCTGCTTCGCGAGGGACACCGCACCCGGAAGAGTCCCGAGGACCAGCACTCGCGCGTCTGGGCCCTCGATGGCCTGCAGTCCGATTGATGTCATGGTTAGTCTGTAGGCCTAACGTCGCGGCTCACCCGCGGCCGCCTGGCGCGCCCCCGCGGCCGTCGGGTGCAGCCGCCTGTTAGCTCTCATCAGTCTGCGTTTCGCCAGGCAGCGCGTAGTTCTTGATGTCCTTGATGGCCTCGAGCAGCCGAATCGTCGCCGCGGCGTCCAGGGTAAGCCCGTCGTAGCGAACTTCAAATAGGCCCTGGAGATTCGACGGGAGCTTGACTCCCTCGCGCACGAGCAATATGAATCGGCGGCCGTAGAATGCCATTGCCGCTCCGATCTCGATGAGTACGTTCGGGTTCAGGAGCACGTGCTGGTTGCCCTCGGCGTCCACAATTGTCCGATCTGCATCAACATGAATGATGGCCGCCCCACAACTGCGCATTTCATCCATGACCTTCTCGGGTACCGGTTTCGAGACCGACTGGCGTTCCACTGCCACAACAGGCTCCAGCTCGCCATACTCAAGCAGCTTCTTGATGGGGTCTACGAGGTCCCGGTTCTTGCCGTGAGTTATGAAGACTCGCCGGCGGCGTTGGTCGTCAATGATGGCCGTCGCCAACTCGGTGCGCTTGGGCAGCACAACTGGCGCCTCGACCCGGCGCCCTGCTGGCGGTGCGAGTGGTACGGGGTCTGGTACCGCTGCCGCCTCGCCGTCGCGGGCCTCCAGATCGGCGTCCTCGCGGGACACGGTCGTTCCGTGCAGACTGACGTACGTCTTACCCTTGATCTCTTCGACTAGGCCGACCAATTTGGCGCTCGATTCGATTCGTTCAAGGACTTCGGACGCCTTGTCCCGAGGAACCCCCATCTCCTCCAAGACGTTCTCGGCAATGTCCGGACGCGGAAGAGGATGGCCGTCGTACCGTCGGAGGAAGTCGCCGAATACCCGGGGTCTCAAGACGGCCTCGCGCTTGGCCAGCAACTCGGCACCCTCTTCCTTTGGTCGGAGGACCTGCCGCGCCAGATCCGTCAGGCCGATAGCAGTGGCCTGTGCGCCGCCGTCCACAAGGCCGAACGCGATCGCGGCGCCGGAGAGGAGGCGAATCTGTGATCCCCTCGGATCCATGTTGAGCGCCTTTGCCACATGCAGAGGTGGCGTCGCCTTCCCCGCATAGTGGTCGAGAATCGCTTGGGGAAGTCGCAGGGCTTCGTCCAGCGACGTCCCGGGAACGTCCGATTGTTTGAGGTACGGACGTTTCTGAGCGACCGGGTCATCGTTCGGCTTTGGAGCCATCTTCTTGCGCATGTGCCACCTTCTGTGAGAGCTAACGAGTCACGCTGAGCCGCGGCGCAGACAGTGGCAACGGCGCCGACGGCTCCAGCGCGAGGTTAGGCATCGGGATGCGCTGGCCACGGCGCACCCTGGCACCGTGAGGGACAGCCGGGCCAGTGAGTGCCGCGATACCGGCCGAAGAGTGTACCGAAGGCCACGGCGGCTCGAAACAGCACCGCTTGAAGCACGGGCGGCATTACCAGGACCGTCTGCGTCCGACGATGGCGCAGGGCGACGTGGGCCAAGTAGAACAACGGCGGCCGGTTCGATCGCCCGGCGTTCAGGACTTCAAACATGGCCTGGAGGTAGCGATCCAAATCGACCGCTGGACGCGTGTAGCCCTCAAAGGCGAGTGGCTGATCGCTGTCGTTCCACCATCGGTGTGGAACCCCGCGCGGAAGCCGCACAGTCTCACCTGGCCCCACCGTCAGTCGCTCGCCATCGACGTCCGCCGACAGGGTGCCCGCCGTGACCAAGCCCTCCTCGTCCTCGAAGTGATGAATGTGCAACGGTGGGCCTTGCCGATGCGCCGGGAGCGTTCCCCGAAGTCCAAATACTGATTCTCCGTCACGCATCTCACGCCGGATCTCGAGAACCTCACCGGTGTGTCTGTTCGTCAGCCGTAGCGCCGTCGGACTCGTGGTCATTGGCTTTCACATCAGTCGTATGCCTAACGTTCTATGGGAGGACGGAGCCAATTGCCGGCAGGCGGCTTGATTGCGGCCTACCGGCCATCAGGCTGAGCCCGCCACTCGCCGGCATTATCGCTGTCATTCGGAACCGCCGCAATCGCTTTCACTGAAGCGATTGTCGTTGATGCTGCTGTCCACGAACCGGTAAATGGCGCCAGAGCCATTTGCCGGGAGATTCCAGGTTAGTGGGAGGGTCCCATCTCTCCGCCAGCGTCTTAGGTGGACGGCGCCAATCGCTCGGCCACGACGCTGGGGCGAGCATCGCGGGCCTCGCGGTCGTCCATCAGCGCGACACAGCTGGGCGCGATCCTCGCTCGTTTCCGTAGACAGAGAAGTTCTTCTGGATGGCGTCGCGTAGAATGTCACGACACGTGAAGATCGCGCGAACGGCGACGCACGGTGGCGCTTTGAGAAATGGAGCGGCCAGATGAGCGTGAGAAGGATTGTCCCGGACATCAAATCGAAGCAGCTCGACACCAGCCGGCAGTTCTACGTCGACGTCTTGGGTTTAGAGGTTGCGATGGACATGGGCGCCATCGTGACCTTGCGGTCGTCGACCAACCCGACTGCCCAGGTCAGTCTCATTCGCGACGACGAGTCGTCGGGGATCCTTCCCCAGATGAGCGTAGAAGTCGCGGATGTCGACGACGTGCATGCGCGGGCGGTGTCGCGGGGGTTCAAGGTCGTGTATCCCCTTACGAACGAACCGTGGGGTGTCCGACGATTCTTTGTGGCCGATCCGAACGGCACCATCATCAACGTGATGTGCCACATTGGTGGAGGCCGCTCAGACTGAGATCGCCCGGGCCGCCGCGAGATAGCCTGCGCCGGGACGGACGGGACCCGGCTACCATCGTCCCGAGGCGAGACCATGCGCACGATCACGCTCGAGGAACACTACGCGAGCCCGGCATTCCTGGCAGGTCCCGGGCGCGAACTCAAGGAGCGGGCGAGCAGCCCAGGCGGCATGCCGGCCGGCCTGCTCGATCGGCTCTGCGACGCGGGCGCGAGCCGGATTGCCGAGATGGACGCGGCCGGCATCGACGTCCAGATCCTGTCGCTGACCGCGCCGGGCGTGGAACAGCTCGATCCGCCCGAGGCCCTGACGCTTGCGCGCGAGTCGAACGCGTTCGTGGCGCAGGCCATGCAGCACCACCCGGGGCGCTTCGCCGGCTTCGCCACGATCCCGACGCCAGCGCCCGGGCTCGCCGCCGACGAACTCGAGCGGGCAGTGCGCGATCAAGGCTTCAAAGGCGCGATGATCAACGGCCACGTCCGCGGCCGCTACCTCGACGACCCGTTCTTCTCGCCGATTCTCGCGCGTGCCGAGTCGCTCGACGTCCCGATCTATCTCCATCCGACCGAACCGCCGGAAGGCGTCGTCAATGCGTGGTATCGAGGATTCTCGCCGGCCGTCTCCTACATGTTCGCCAACGCCGGCTGGGGATGGCACATCGAGACCTCGCTCCACGTCATCCGCCTCGTCCTCGGCGGTGCATTCGACCGTTACCCGCGCCTCCAGGTCATCGTCGGCCACCTGGGCGAGGGGCTGCCGTTCATGATCGAGCGCCTCGACCTGATGACCCCCGCGATGACGAAGCTCGCGCACCCCGTCAGCGCGTACCTCCGGAACAACCTGCACTACACGATCAGCGGCTTCAACTTCACGCCGACGTTCCTCGACCTCCTGCTCGAGGTCGGAGCCGATCGGATCATGTTCTCCGCGGACCATCCGTACGCATCGATGAAGACCGCCCGGGCCTTCCTGGATCGCCTGCCCGTCAGCGTCGCCGATCGGGAACGCATCGCGCACGGGAACGCCGAGCGTCTCCTCCGCATGTGATCGGAGCGCTGCGCCCTCAGGCGCGACCTGATTTGAGCAGTCTCGCGAGCAGTTCCAGACGGTCACGGGACAGGCCGGACGCCGCGACGGGCCTCCGACCGGCGCCGCCGGAGTCGCCGACAGGCTGGCTGCCGCCGGCCGCGTCCATCGGCTGCGACGATGGGCCTTGCAGAAGGGCCTCGAACGGCTCCACGCTGACGCCGGCGAGATCCGCGATCGCGGCCGACCGTGACGCGTCGGACAGCTGCCGGTAGTGAGCCGGGTCCGCCAGCCGGTCGAGCGCCTCCAGCCACGGCACGAGATCCTGCGGCGGCACGACCGGAATCGGCAGCCCGCGCTCGTCGACCTCGTCCCGGGTACTCTTCGATGGGCCGGACCGGCAGGAGATAGTCGACGCCCAGCTTCGCCTCGGGCAGCCCGCCGATGTCGCTCGCGAGCACGGGAATGCCGTGCAGCATCGCCTCCGTCGCCACCAGACCGAACCCTTCTCCCCACAGCGACGGCACGAGCAGAATCCGCGTCTGCGCCAGGATCCCGCCGATCTGCTCCGACGGCGCGAGCAGGCGCACGTTGTCCAGGCGGCCCAGGCGATCGAGATCGTCGCCGGTGGTCGCCCAGGTCGGGACCGCCGCGAACGCCTCGGCCGGCCTGGCCGCCGCCAGACGTTCGAAGATGTCGATCCCCTTCAGGCGCGACGGATTCACCATCGTGATGAATCCGGCACCGGGCCGCCCGAGATTCGGGAACGGACCGGGTCCGCACGACGAGAAGCGGAAGACGCGGGCCTGGATGCCGCTCCACTGCGAGATGTAGCGGCCGATGTAGCGGCTGGAGGCGACCACGGCGCCGGTCCTCCGCAGCAGGTCGGTCTGGGCGTCGTCCCGCCGGAAGCACTCGGGCCCGAAGGGCAGCGTCGCCTGGCTGTGTGCGGTGTACACGACCCGCGCGGGATCCGCTTCGGCCAGCGCCGTGGCGAGCGTCAGATACGTCCGATCCTGCGAGACGACGACGCGATCCGGCGCGAACTCTCGAATCTGCTCCGCGAGAGTCGTCCAGAGGCGGCGGCCGTCGGGTACGGCGTGGACGTCGACGCCGCCCCAGGCGTAAACGTCGGCGTCCGGCGAGGAGCGCCGACGCGGGACGCCGCGGCGTTCGGCGAACGCGCGGAGGTCGGTCAGCGCATCCGGTCCCTCCGTGGTGGTTGCGAGCGCCACGGCGCGACAGGAATGACCTCGCTCGGTCAGGGTCTCACACAGCCACCGGCTGAACTTGGTCTCGCCGGCCAGGGCTGAGAACCAGGGCAGCCTCTGGGCCAGAAGGATCTTCATGCCTTGGTGGGCGGATCCGGGAGCCGCGCCTGGCTCTCGAGCAGCGCCTGGACCTCCTCGTCCGTGAGCTCGTTCAGCTGCTCGAGCAGGACGGCGACCCGCGCGGGATCGGCGGCTTCGACCTGCGCCTCGACGACGCGCCTGGCCAGGTCGGCCGTCGTGAACGCGCTCGTGTAGAGGAGGCGGGCCGACAGTTCCACCTGGAAGGCCTCCCTGACCCTGAACAGGACCTGCATCGCCAGGAGCGAATGACCGCCGAGCTCGAAGAAGTTGTCGTTGACGCCGACGCGATCGAGGCTCAGGACCTGCGCGAGGATTGCTGCAACCGCCTGTTCGGCGGGAGTGCGCGGCGCGAGGTACTCGGTGTCGAGGTCGGGCCTGGAGCCGGTGCGCGCCGACACCTCCGCGTGGATCCGCTCGATATCGCTCAAGTCGCGGGCGATCGCCATCAACCGCGCCGCCCGCTCGCGGCTCGTTCCCGAACGCACGGACTCCGGCGCCTCGGCCACCGGCTCGCGGGGCGGTCGCTCGGCCGGCTGGTACCGCGCGCGCGCAGCAGCCTCCGCCGGAATGTGGAACACCATGCCAGCCTCGCGCGGGTCCGCGACGGCATCCGCGAGACCGTTCAGGAAATCGAGCGCCGGCTGGTTTCTCCCGGTGGGGACGAAGGGGAGATCGATGCGGGGGGCCTGTCGCTCGCGGGCCACTTCGCCGAGCTTCCTGAGCATCCGATGCTCGACGCCCCGTCCCAGGGCACGGCAGCTCAGGAGGAACGTGTCCACGACGAGGGCTTCCGGCGTCGTGTGGAAGATCATGAGGCCGACCGTGCCGTAGTCGCCGAAGCGGTCCTTCACCTGCACGGTCACGCAGTCGGCGCCGCCACGCCGGACGGCGTCGATCTCCGCCTCGGACCGCCTGACGGTCGTCGCGTTGAATTGATTCGTGCGCCGGGTGAGCTCGGCGGCCCTGTCCAGGCGGGCCGGGGTCAGATCCGAGAAGGCGATCTTCAGGTCGAGGCGTGCCAGGAACTCCGCCAGCGAAGGCGCCTCGTCGCGCGCGCGCTCGCGCGCGGCATCCTCGCCGTACAGGGCGGTTCGTGCCGTCGCCTCGCCCGTGGGTTTCCCTCCATCGAAGAGCCAGAGATCGCGGAGGAACCTCGGCGCAGCTGCGGCGTCAGGCGGGATCTGGATGACGAGCACGTCGGGACAGTTGGCCTGTACTTCCGCGCACTCGACGGGATCGTTGTCGAGGAAGACGAGGGAATCCACGGAGAGCCGGAGCTCGCGGGCCAGGGACCTGACGTTCTCCGACTTCGGCGCCCAGTTGAAGCGCGAGGAGACGATGTGCCGGCGCGCGAGCGGCATGTCCTGCGCCCGGCCGTCGAACACGGCCTGGACGTCGGCCTCGTTGTTCCGGCTGCAGAGGCACACCAGCACGCCCTTGTCGTGCAACGCGACCAGGTACTCCTGGATGGCCCGCCGGGCGGCGTCGATGACGACTCCGTCCGGGCCGTCCTCGCCGCAGACGCCCGTCCAGAGCGTGTCGTCGCAGTCGACGACCACGCCCTTGTACGGGGGCTCGGTCGCCGCGTGGAGCCAGCGTGCGACGACCGTGGCCATGGCCGTCGAGAACAGCGGTGTATAGGGGAGGTGCGCTGCCTCGTCTCCCCGAGGATCGGAGAACGCCGGCACCGGGTAGGCCGCGAGCAGCCCCGCGCTCGTCACCACGTCGACGCCGGGAATCCGCATCAGGTCCGCGGCCAGGTGCGCCTCCGACAGCGCGAGCGCTCGACGCCGCGCCTCCGCGTTCGACGGCGCACCGGGACAGAACATGACGAGCCACGGGACCGGCAGCCGTCCGGCGGCGGTGCGAACGGCGTCCAGGAACTCGGCTCCGACGTTCTCCACGTGCCAGTCCTCGAGACGAACCAGGAGGACGTTGGCTCCGTAGCGGTTGCCCGTCAAGAGACTGGAACCCGCGAGCAGCTCCTGGAAGACCTGGCCGTACGGCGCGAACGCGACCCTGGCCGGGAGGCCCAGCTCGTCCATCCAGAAGTCGAGCGCCGGCCGGAGCGGCTCGGCGGTGAACGTCGCCGCCACGGCGAGCGTCAGCGTGTGGTCGGTCGCGCCGGTTCGGGAATGCTCGTCCATGGTGCCCCTCGTGTGATCACTCGTAGATCTGGCTCGACCAGAGCAGCGGCAGGACGCCTCCCTTTTCGAGATCCATGCCGGTCGTCATCGCGGCGGCGACGCCGCCGTGCAGGGCGACGCGCGGCGGGCTGTCCCGGGGTTGGTCGGGATCGACGAGCAGGCTCCCCGCGAGTCGAGCGTAGGGGCCGGCCCCGCCGGCCGAGGCCGCGGCGATGCGCCGGACGATGCTCGCGCTGCGGGGAAGGCTGGTGTCGACGGCGAGCCAGATCTGATAGCGGTCCCGGCCGGTCTTCAGCGTCAGGAACGCGAATGGCTCGATCCGGGACAGCGTCTGCGGGTCGACGTCCAGCGTCACGAGCGCCGGCTCGCTCATCCGGCGGCGGGGACGCGGCCGGACGAGCACGTTCAGGCGGTCGCGGTCGGCGCGGGCGACGGCACCGTGCAGGCTCTCGAGCATCTGGCCGGCACCGAGGTTCTCGATGGTCTCGACGTCCTCGCCCTCCGCGGTGGTGAGCGCCAGGTCGAAGCCGTCGCGGTCGACCGACAGCAGCAGCGCCACCATGAGCCGGGCCTGCTCGATCGCCGACCCCTCGCCCGCGTCCCAGTCTCCGGGCACGCGAAGGCCCGTGGCGAGCCGGCGGTGCCCGCGCGCGAATCGGACGATCGTGTCCTCGAGGTCGAGGCTGGAGTCTTCGTCCCCGAAGTGGCGCATGCTGGCCACGCCCCACTTGCGGTTGAAGTGCTCGACCGACGCCGTGGTCCACTCGTCGCTCCACCGCAGCATGAAGTACGGCAGGTCGGACCAGTCGAACGGCGGCGGCGCCACGTACGACGCGATGGCTCCGGGTTCGAGATAGACGGACGAGCCGGCCGCGCGGGCGGCCGAGCCGATGTCGATGTGCTCCTGCACGCTCAGCAGCCGCTCGTCGAGCGGCCCGATCCGCTCGAAGAGATCCCTCCGCAGGAGCATGCAGTGGAACTCCACGAAGTCGCACGTCTCCCTCGGAATCGGCCTCTCGAGCTGGCCGAGCGTCAGGTCGACCAGCACGTGCTCGTCGTAGCCGATCCGGTGTCCGTCGCGATCCTTGAAGTGGAGGCGTCCGCCCGCCATGTGAATCACCTGCTCTTCGGGCTCCCCGATCAGATACAGCGGGCCGACGATGGCCGCGTTCGTGTCGTCGGCGCAGCGCACCAGCTCTCCGAGCCAGCCGGGCGTCACGAGGGCGTCGTTGTCCAGGAAGACCACGTACTTCGTCGAGACCTCCTGCATCGCCAGGTTGCGCGCCTGGTTGGGCGAGAGGTACCGGCCGGTCGTGATCAGCCGAAATCCGCGCCGCTCCGACTGGTCGTCCAGGTAGCGCTGCACCGAGGGCGGCGCGCCGGGGCTCACGTAGACGAGGCGGAACGGCGCGTCGGTGTTCGCGTACAGGTTGTCCAGCGAACGGGCCGTCAGGCTGAAGCGCTCCCTCGGCACGACCACGACCGTCACGTCCAGCACGACGACTCCTCTCCGGCGGCCCGCTGGGCTCGCTCGAGACATCCGCGCAACTCGGCGGCGAGCACGGCGGCGGCGGGCTCCAGGATCAGGCTGACGTGATCGCCGGCGACCTCGTGCACGTCGACGCCGCCCCGCGCGTACTCCGTCCAGCCCAGATCCTTTCCCCGGTACAGGTCGATGGCGCGCTCCCGCGCGACGAACAGCGTCACGCGGCCGGCGAAGGGCTCCGGGCTGTACCCCTTCAGCGCCGCACGATGCGAGGCGCCGACCTGATGCAGGACGCGCGGGAGCGCCCGGCCCGAGACCTTGTACGGCAGATAGGCGAGACGCCACATCCGCTCACGGAGCCGCCGCCGCGCCGTCCGCATCTTCCGCTTCACGTAGTCGCGCCAATCGGAGCCCGCGATGAGTTGCGTCCCGTGGTAACGGGCCCGGCGAACGTAGTTCGAGAGCTGCTGCGGCGTCGAAAGGGCTCTCCAGTGTCCCGGCCGGGCGGTGTCGAAGAGCGCAAGCAGCCCCACCTGGTCTCCCCGGGCCTCGAGGATGCGGGCCATTTCGAAGGCGACGACACCTCCGAACGAGAGGCCGCTCAGATGGTACGGTCCGCGGGGCTGCAGCCCTTTGATCTCGGACACGTAGCGTGCCGCCATGGCCTTCAGGTCCGTCTCGGGCGGGTGGTGGCCGTCCAGACCCGCCGCCTGCAGTCCGTAGACGGGCTGATCGGCCCCCAGGCGCCGCGCGAGATCCGCGTACCCCACGACGTGTCCGCCGGCGCCGTGAATGCAGAACAGGGGAGGACGGCTGCCGTTGGGCTGGATCGCGACCAGCGGCGACCACGACAGGGATCCGCCGCGCTCGCGAATTCTGTCGGCCAGCTGCGCCACGGTCGGCGCCTCGAACAGGACGGCCGGCGTCAGGGAGATGCCGCAGCGCTTCTCGATCCGCGCGACGAGGAGCACCGCGAGCAGGGAGGTGCCGCCCAGATCGAAGAAGTCGTCGTTGGGGCCCACGGCCGCGACGCCGAGCACCTTGCGCCAGGTGGCCGCCAGCTCGGCGTCCAGCGAACCGACCGCGAGGGCGGCGGGCGCCGCCGCGCGGGGCGCGGCGACGATCGACCGGCCGGCCGGCTGAACCTGGAGGGCGCCCGGAGCGAGGGGGGCCAGGGCCGAGAGTCGCTGTTCGGGGTCGTCCAGGACGGCGCGGGCGATGTGCTGGAACCAATCCGCCATTCCGGCAATCGTCGCTTCGTCGAACAGCCCGGTCTTGAACTCGAACGAGGCCTCGACGGTCCCCGCGCTCTCCGCGAGGTTCAGGGTGAGGTCGAACTTCGAGTGTCCGTTGAAAGCATCGAGCTGAGTGACGGTCATGCCCCGCAGGGCGAGCACGCTTGGGCTCAGGACACCGCACGCCACCTGTACGAGCGGACTGTGGCTCGGGCTCCGCCGGGGCTGCAGCGCGTCGACCAGCCGCTCGAAGGGGACGTCCTGATGGGCATAGCCGGCGAGCGCGCACCTGGTCACCCGCGCCAGCAGGCCGGCGAAGGGCGGATCGCCGTCGGCTCTCACCCGCAACGGCAGCATGTTCGCGAAGCGGCCGACGACGTCCTCGAGATCCGCCAGCGGCCGGTTGGCGATCGGCGTGCCGATGACGATGTCCTCGGCGCCGGTGTACGCGTGCAGCAGCGCCGCGAACGCGCTGGCCATCGTCATGAACAGGGTCGCGCCGTGCCGGCGGCTGAAGGCGTGGAGATCGCCGGCCGACTCCAGCAGGACGCCGTGGCGGGCGCCGTGGGAGCCGACGCCGGGCGCCCGCGGCCGGTCCGTCGGCAGGGCGGTCAGCTCCGGGGCGCCGGCGAGCTGCTCCTTCCAGTACGCCAGCGCGAGCTGTCCGTTCTCGGATTGCGCGCGCTCCCAGCGAACGAAGTCTGCATAGCTGGTCGTCGGGACGGGCAGACGCGGCTCACGGACGGTCGAGGCGGCGCGGTACAGCTCCGACATCTCCCGGGCCAGGATGGCCCAGGACGCTCCGTCGAAAACGAGGTGATGCGTGTTGACGGTCAGGACGTGATCGTCCGGACCGAATGCCAGGAGGCTCGCGCGGAACAGGGGACCGTTCGCCAGGTCGAACGGCTCCCGGGCGGCCGCGGCGACGAACCGCGAAGCTGCGGCGTCTCGAACCGGTTCGTCGCCGTGCAGATCACACGACGTCGTGACGAGGCGCGCCTCGAGCGACCTGGTTCGGACGAACGGGCGGCCGTCGACGTCCGGGAAGGTCGCGCTGAGCGCCGGGTGACGTCCGACGAACGCCGCGAGCGCCCGCGCGAGTGCCTCGCGGTCGAGGGGGCCGCGCAGCCGCCAGGCCCGCGAGGCGTTGTACGCAGGGAGGCCCGGATCCAGCCGGGCCAGAAACCAGAGGCGCTCCTGTGCATAGGAGAGCTCACCGGGGTCGGAGCCTCGGCCCGGCAGCACGGCACCGGACGCCCCCGGCCGTGTTGCCTGCAGCAGGCGCGCCAGCAGTTCACGCTTCGAGGGGGACAGATCGGAGGCGCTTCGAGGCCGCGCGCTCACTTCACCCCGCCACGCCGCGCCGAGAGCCGCCCCGCGACCGCATCGACGAGCCGCTGATGCGACGCCGCGGGCACGACGAAGGACTCGTCCAATCCGCCGGTCGAGACGAGCCCTGGAGGCAGCTCGCCGGTCAGCGTCTCGTCGAGCACGCGCGCGACTTCCCGGGCGAGGCGGGGCCGCCCGAGTCGCTCGGCGATCTGCACCAGCACGTCCTTCATCCGCGCCGTGTGCTCTGCGACGCGCCCGGGGTCGCCGCCCGAGTACAAGGCCCCCAGGTCGAGGTAGTCGTCCAGCTCGTTGGCGACCCGCATCAGGACGACCTCCCGCGTCGTCTGATCGAGCGCGTCGAGCGCCGCCGAAAGGCGCGGAATCGACGCCGGGCTCCAGTCGAGCGCGGTATAGCGGGCGATGTACTCCTCGACGCGATCGCCGACGACGGCCCGCACGGTCGACCGCTTCTCGTCGGTCATGCCGCGGCTGGCGTCCCCGAAATCGCCGTGCGTGTAGACCGCGTGCAGGAGTCCGGCGGTGACGATCGATCCGTCGACGCGCTCGGACGCGAGGACGCTGGCGGTGCCGGCGAGATGCGCGAAGAAGGTCTTACCCGACAGGCGGAAGCGCCCTGAGAAGAGCGGCAGCGAGAACCGGTGAGCGCGTGCCGCCAGGGTCACGTCGGCTGTGGCATAGCCGTCCAGGCGCAGCTGGTTCAGGAGTTGAAGGCTCGTCTGCGCGTAGCGCGGTATCTCGCCCATGATCGGCAGATCGCTCGGGGGGAGCTCCAGCAGCGTGTTCGAGGCGTGATTATGACACGCGCCGGGCGTCTCTGATCAGCTCCTCGAGCTGGAACGCGTGGCGGATCGGATGCATGACCGCGTGCTCCAGCATCGCGTCGATGCTGTAGAGCGTGCCCCATCGGGACTTGTATTCCGGCGCTTCGAGCCGGTCGTCCCCCACGTCGCACAGGGCCGCACCCCACCGCTCGAGCACGTGATCGGCATAGCGGCGGGCCTCGGCGACGACCGCCCCCGGCTCGGGGGCCGGCCGGATACCGGGATCGGGCATCTGCAACATCTGGCAGATCCACACCACGTATCCCCGCGAGGCGCGCAGGACGTGATGCCCCAGGGTTTCGAGGGACGCGTACGACGGGTCGGGGGTGGAGGGCAGGGGGACCGCCCGGGCGCGGGCCTCGTCCCAGATGTCGAGGAAGCGCCGGAGGTGCGCCTCGTGCAGGAGCACCAGCGCGCGAACGGCGCGCGAACGGAACGACGGGCTGCTGGAGGCCATGGTGGGACGAGCATGCCACGACTGGCCGGAGGAGCGCAGCGCGTCACTGCACGGTTCTGCACGGATTGGGTTTCGCGCTACCATGTGATCAGGCGCCGATTCGAAGGAACGGCGACCGGCGGCACGTCCATCGACATCCTGGAGGACCTGATCCATGCGACAGGTACCCGAGCTCGCGTTCCCTCGTCGTCCCTTCTCGCCCGGCCGGGTGCGCCCGGCCTCCCGGCCACGTCACCCGTGCGGCACACGCCGCGTCGCGAGGTCCGCATGAACGCCGTGCAGGACTTCGCCCGGTTCAAGGACGACGGCCGCAAGATCTCGATGGTCACGGCGTACGACGCGTGGTCGGCCCGGCTGATCGCCCGCTCACGCGTGGACGCCGTTCTCGTCGGCGACTCGGCCGCGATGGTGATGCACGGGCAGAAGACCACCCTCGCGGCGACGGTGGAGCTGATGGCGATGCACACGCGCGCCGTGGCCAGCGCCGTGGCGGGCCGGTTCCTCGTCGCGGACCTGCCGTTCCTCTCGTACCGCAAGGGCGTGGCGCCGGCGATCGAGGCCGTGGGAGCGCTCGTCACGAGCGGCGCGCAGGCCATCAAGCTGGAAGGCGTGGACGGCCACGAGGACGTCATCGCGCGCATCGTCGGCTCGGGCGTCCCCGTGATGGGGCACGTGGGCCTGACGCCTCAGGCGATCAACCAGCTCGGCGGCTACCGCGTCCAGGGACGCGGCGAGGAGGCCGCCGCCGACCTGCGCCGGCAGGCCCGCGCCCTGGAGGATCTCGGCTGCTTCGCCGTCGTGCTGGAGTGCGTCCCGGCGAACCTCGCCGCGTGCATCACGAGAGCGCTGCACGTCCCGACGATCGGCATCGGCGCCGGGGCCGGCACGGACGGGCAGATTCTGGTCCTGCAGGATCTCTGGGGCGTGGACGCGAGCCACGTCCCGCGGTTCGTCCGCCGGTACCTGGACGGCGAGCACGTGCTCACGGAGGCGCTGGATCGGTACGACGATGACGTCAAGGGCGCGCGATTCCCGGCGCTCGAAGAGAGCTACTCGTGACCCGCGTGCTCGAATCGCCCCTCGCCTGGCGCGACGAGAGACGGGCCCAGATGCGCCGCGGCCTGACGCTGGGCTTCGTGCCGACGATGGGCGCCCTGCACGACGGACACCGCTCGCTGGTGCGGTGGAGCACGTCCGAGAACGACCTCACGCTGGTGAGCATCTTCGTCAACCCGACGCAGTTCGACGACCCCCGGGATCTGGCCAGGTATCCCCGCACCCTCGACGCCGATCTGGCCCTGCTCGAAGAGGAGAAGGTCGACTTCCTGTTCCTCCCCGCGGCCGGCGCCCTCTATCCCGACGGGTACCGCTACCGCGTGTCCGAAGTCGAGCAATCGAGGGTGCTCGAGGGCGCGCACCGGCCGGGGCACTTCGACGGCGTGCTCACCGTCGTCCTCAAGCTGCTCCAGATCGCCTCGGCGGAGCGCGCGTACTTCGGCGAGAAGGACTGGCAGCAGCTCCAGCTGGTCCAGGGCCTGGTCGAGGCGTTCTTCCTGCCCACCGTCATCGTCGCGTGCCCGACGGTCCGCGAGCCGGACGGCCTGGCGGTGAGCTCCAGGAACCGGCGGCTGTCGGCCGACGATCGCGCGCGCGCGCCGCTCCTCCACCGGACGCTGTCGTCGGCCCCATCGGCGGGGGCGGCGGCGGGCTCGCTGGGGGACGCTGGCTTCGCCGTCGACTACGTGGAGGACCGGGACGGCCGGCGACTCGCGGCGGTCAGGCTCGGAGCCGTCCGGCTCATCGACAACGTGGCGGTGAGGGATTGCGCATGATGCTGACGCTCGACGTGGGCAACAGCCAGATCTTCGGAGGCGTGTTCGAGGACGGCCGGTTGACCATCCGGTTCCGCAAGGAGTCGCGCCCGTCCCAGTCGTCGGACGAATTCGGCCTGTTCCTCCGGAGCGTCGTCCGGGAAAACGGCGGCGATCCCGCCGGGATCGACCGGATCGCGATGTGCTCGGTGGTGCCGGACGCGCTGTATCCGCTGCGGAGCTGCTGCCGGAAGTACTTCGGGATCGATCCGTTCGTGCTGCAGGCGGGCGCGCGGACCGGGCTCCGCATTCACTACCGCAACCCCCTCGAAGTGGGGCCCGATCGGATTGCCAATGCCATCGGAGCGGCCCATCTGTACCCGGACCGCCACTTGATCATCGTGGATCTCGGAACGGCGACCACCGTGGACGTCGTGCGGGGAGGGCGGGACTATCTGGGCGGGATCATCCTGCCGGGGCTTCGGATGGCCATGAAGGCGCTGGAGCAGAACACGGCCCGCCTGCCGACGGTGGAGATCGCGCCGCCCGCGGAGCTGATCGGGCGCTCGACGGTGGAGGGCATCCAGTCCGGCCTGTACTTCGGCCACCGCGCCGCGATCAGGGAGCTGGCGCGGGACATCCGGGAGCGGGCGTTTCCGAACGAGCCGGTCCTGCTCGTCGGCACCGGCGGCTTCTCCCGGCTCTTCGAAGGCGAGAAGGTCTTCGACGCGCTGGTGCCCGACCTCGTCCTGATCGGGCTCGAACGGGCGCTGGCCCTCAACGAGGGCGCGAGCCGGCGCTGGGTTCCGCCGGCCGACGCGGGCGACTGGGAACAGCGCGGGAGGTAGGAACAGCGCGGGATGTAGCGTGGACCTTCAGGAAACAGCGCGGGATGTAGCGCGGACCTTCAGGAAACAGCGCAGGTTGAGCGCGGACCCTCAGGAAAGAGCGCGGGATGTAGCGCGGACCTTCAGGTCCGCCGTGGCGGCAGGTCCTTGCGCAGGACCTCGAAGACCAGGTCGTCGCGCCGCGGCAGTCCGAACCGCTCGTCTCCGTATGGAAAGGGCTTGCGGGCGCCCGTGCGCCGGTAACCCCGGCGCTCGTACCAGGCGATGAGCTCGGGCCGCTGGGCGATGACGGTCATGTGCATCGATCGCGAGGTCCACCTGGCGATCGCCCAGTGCTCGGCCGCCTCGAGGAGCTGGCGGCCGAGACCAGCCGCCTGCATGCTCGGCCGCACCGTGAGCATGCCCAGATAGCAGTCGTCGCCGTCGCCGGTGCGCTCGAGGAGCACGCAGCCCGCGAGCGCGCCGTCGCGCTCGTGCACGAGGATGACGGCACCGGGCCTGGCGATCGTCTCGGCGAGTCCGGTGACGTCGACGCGCTGTCCGCCGAGCAGGTCGGCCTCGGTGGTCCAGCCGGCCTTGCTGCTGTCGCCGCGGTACGCGGAATTGACGAGGGCCGCCAGGGCGGGGGCATCGCCGGCTGCCGCCACGCGAACCGCCAGGCCGCCCGTCACGCGCGGCCTCCAGCCGTCATGGAGGCCCATTCTAGGGTGGCGGGCCCTGCGGTCAAGGGCCGGGGACCGGCTCCGGCGAGCAAACGGGGAATGATAGGATGCGTCCGCGGGACCATTTTTCACGTCGAAACGGGAGAGGATTGATGCGTCAACTCTGCAGCTCGGCCCTCGTCGCGGCGCTCGCGGCCTCCATGACGGCCTGCGGAGGCTCCAGCCAGGCGCCGGAGGTCGAAGCGCCGCCGGCCGCGGTCGCCACCAGCCAGGCGCCTGTTTCGATGAACAAGGACGACTACCCGGTGTTTCCGGACAAGGATGCCGGGGCGGACCCGTCGGTCCCCGCGGACCAGGGTGGGAAGGGGTTCACCGGCGAAGGCTGGCAGACGAACACCGACTTCGACCTCATCGGCGATCCGCACGCCGTCAAGGGCGGGACCATGACCCAGTACGCCCCCGACTTTCCCGGCACCCTCCGCATGTTCGGTCCCGAGTCCAACAGCGCGCTGAACTACACGATTCAGCCGATGGTGTACGAGTCGCTGCTCAACATCGACCCCACCACGCTGAACTTCATCCCCTCGCTCGCCACCCACTGGCAGATCTCGGCCGACCACCTGACGTACCGCTTCCGGATCGATCCGAACGCCCGCTGGTCGGACGGCCAGCCCGTGACGGCGGACGACGTCGTGGCGACCTGGCAGCTGATGATGGACAAGGGTCTCGAGGATCCGAGCGAGCAGCTCGTGTTCGGAAAGTTCGAACAGCCGGTCGCCGAGAGCAAGTACATCGTGCGCGTCCACAGCAAGGTGCTGAACTGGCGCAACTTCCTGTACTTCTCGGGCATGTCCATCATGCCGGCGCACGTGCTGAAGACGGTCGACGGCGCGACGTACCTCAAGGACTACAACTTCAAGCTGCTCCCCGGCACGGGCGCCTACACGATCACGGAGGCCGACGTCGACAAGGGCAAGTCCGTGACGATCGAGCGCCGCAAGAACGGCTACTGGGCACAGGGCTACCGCCGGAACGTCGGGCTCAACAACTTCGATCGGGTTCGCTTCACGGTCATCCGCGACTCGAACCTCGCATTCGAGCGGTTCAAGAAGGGCGATCTGGACCTGTACTACGTGGGCATCGCGCGCCAGTGGGTCGAGGAATTGAACTTCGACAAGGTCCAGCGCGGACTGATTCAGAAGCGGAAGATCTACAACGACGCACCGAACGGTATCGCGGGCCTCGCGTTCAACACGCGGCGCGCGCCGTGGGACGACGTGCGCGTCCGCGAGGCGTTCGCCCACCTGATGAACCGCCCGCTGATGATCCAGAAGCTCTTCTACAACGAATATCTGCCGCTCGACTCCTACTATCCGGGCAGCGTGTACCAGAACCCCAACGATCCGAAGATGGCCTACGATCCGCAGGCGGCGCTCAAGCTGCTCGCCGACGCCGGATGGAAGGACCACGACTCGGACGGCCGGCTGGTCAAGAATGGCCAGCCGCTGACGATGGAGCTGCTGTACTACGACAAGACCCAGGAAACGTACCTGACGGTGTACCAGGACGACCTCAGGAGGGTCGGGATCACGATGAACCTGCGGCTGGTGACGCCGGAGACGCAGTTCAAGCTGATCATGGACCGCCAGTTCGACGTGACCGCCACCGGCTGGGGCGCGCTGCTCTTTCCGAACCCCGAGACGTCCTACCAGTCGAGCCTCGCCGATCAGAAGAACAACAACAACATCACCGGGTTCAAGGATCCGCACGTCGACGAGCTGCTCGCACAGTACGACAAGGAGTTCGATCAGTCGAAGCGTGCGGCGATCATCCAGCAGATCGATCTCATCCTCGCCAACGCGCACGACTACGCCCTCCAGTGGTACGGCCCGTACCAGCGCTTCGCCTACTGGAACCGGTTCGGCCACCCCGACAGCTACCTGACGCGGGTCGGTGACTACACGGACGTGCTGACGCTCTGGTGGGTGGACCCCCAGAAGCAGGCGGCCCTCGATCACGCGCTGCGGGACGATTCGGTGAAGCTGCCGGTCGGCCAGACCGAAGTGCGCTACTGGCAGGAGCACGCGAAGGCGGAACCGCCGACCGGGCAGTGACGACCTACTTCCTCAGACGCCTCTTGCTCGTCGTCCCGACGTTCATCGGGATCACGATGGCGGTCTTCGTCGTGATGCAGATCGTGCCGGGCGGCCCGGTCGAGCGGCGCATCATGGAGATCGAACGCTCGGCCAACGCGAGGGGCGGCGGCGGCCGGGTGGAACTGCCCGAAGATGCGATCGAGCAGATTCGCGCGTACTACGGGTTCGACAAGCCGATTTACGTCCGCTACGGCCGGTGGCTGTGGAACGTTCTGCACCTCAACCTCGGGAACTCGTACATCTACCAGGATCCCGTCTGGGACGTCATCGCGGCCCGGTTTCCCGTCTCGATCTTCATCGGCGTGACCGGCTTTCTCCTGAGCTACCTGATCTGCATTCCACTCGGCGTCTTCAAGGCCATCCACCACGGCAGCCGGTTCGACTTCGTCAGCAGCTTCATCGTCTTCCTGGGCTACTCGATCCCCGGATGGGCCCTCGGGACGGCGCTGCTCGTGCTGTTCGGAGGCGGCAGCTTCTGGAACGTGTTCCCCCTCGGCGGCTTCCGCCCCGACAACTGGGACTACCTGAGCCTGGGCGCCAGGATCTACCAGCAGGTGCGGTACATGTTCCTGCCCGTGCTGTGCTACATGGTGGGCTCGTTCGCGACCCTGACCATCCTGACCAAGAACTCGCTGATGGAGAACCTGGGACAGGACTACGTCCGCACGGCGTTCGCGAAAGGCCTGCCCGAGCGGCGCGTCATCTTCGTGCACGCCCTGCGTAACTCCCTGATCCCCCTCGCGACGGGCCTGGGCCAGGTGTTCAGCCTGATTCTCGCCGGCTCGTTCCTCATCGAGCGGGTGTTCAACATCGACGGGATGGGCTACCTCGGCTACACGGCGATCCTGCAGCGCGACTACCCGGTCGCCCTGGGCATCCTGGTGATCGGCAGCGTGCTGATGCTGCTGGGCAACATCTTCTCGGACATCATCTACGCGTTCGTCGATCCCCGGATCCGCTTCAAATGACCGAGCCCGTTCGGCAGCCCGTGCCGCCCGACGCGGCCCGCACGATCGCGCCGTCGCCGGAGCCGCCGCTCGCCGGCGGGCCCCCGGGCCCGCCCCTCGACGTGCCGTCGCACGTCCCGGAGCACGCGCCGCCCCCCGAATCCCTCTTCCGCAAGCGCGTTCGCAAGTTCCGCCGGCTGAAGCGCGGGTACTGGTCGTTTCTCCTGATCGTCGGGGCGTACCTCGTCTCGTTCCTGCTGCCGGTCCTCGCCAACCGGACCGCGCTCGTCGTCAAGCACGACGGTCGCTACTACTTTCCGATCCTTCGCTATCACTCGGCCGGGGACCTCGGCCAGAGCGGCCTCGGCGAACCGAGGTACCGCGCCCTGAAGCAGCAGTACGCCCAGGCGGGACAGGGCGACTGGGTGTTGATGCCGCCGATTCCATACGGGCCGGACGAGTCCCTGCTCGAGCTGCCCGGCGCCCCGCCGCAGGCGCCCTCGCCCAGCCATCCGTTCGGGACCGACGACCGGGCGCGCGACGTGCTGGTGCGGCTGGCCTACGGGTTCAACATCTCGCTGACCTTCGCGCTCCTGGTCGCGATCTTCGGCAACAGCATCGGCATCGCCGTGGGGGCGTGCCTGGGTACTTCAGCGGCAAGGTCGACCTGCTGGGTCAGCGTGCGATCGAGATCTGGTCGTCGCTCCCGTTCCTCTACACGATCATCATCGTCAGCTCGATCGTGGTCCCCGTGTACCTGCCGGGACGCAGCCAGCTCGTGCAGCCGTCGTTCTGGCTCCTCGTGTTCATCCTGGCCATCTTCGACTGGATGGGGATGACCTTCTACATCCGCGGCGAGTTCTACCGCGAGAAGGCCAAGGACTACGTCGGCGCCGCGATCGTCACGGGCGTGTCCGAGGCCGGCATCATGTTCCGCCACATCCTGCCGAACGCCCTGACGCCGGTCATTTCCTTCGCCCCGTTCGAGATCGTGGCCAACATCAGCGCGCTCGTGGCCCTGGACTTCCTCGGTTTCGGCCTGCCGGCGCCGACGCCGAGCTGGGGCGAGCTGATCGGCCAGGGCATGAACAACCTGACCAAGTGGTGGCTCGTGTTCTTTCCCCTCGGCGTGATGTTCGTGACGCTGCTGCTGGTGGTGTTCATCGGCGAGGCGGTGCGCGAGGCCTTCGACCCGAAGGAGTACTCGCGGCTGCGATGACGCCCCTGCTGCAGATCCGCGGACTGCGGACACACTTCCACACCGAGGCCGGCACGGCGAAGGCCGTGGACGGCGTCGATCTCGACATCATGCCGGGCGAGGTCCTCGGGCTCGTGGGCGAGTCGGGGTCGGGGAAGAGCGTCACCGCGCTCAGCGTCCTCCGCCTCATTCCCGATCCGCCGGGGCGGATCGTCGCCGGCGAAATTCACTTCAAGGGGCGCGACCTGCTGCGCCTGTCCTGGGAGGAGGTGCGCGCGGTCCGCGGCCGCGAGATCAGCATGATCTTCCAGGAGCCGATGACGTCGCTGAACCCGGTCTTCACGGTCGGGATGCAGGTCATGGAGATGCTGTTCGCCCACGAGCACCTCGCGAAGGCCGAAGCCCACCGGCGCGCCGTCGAGATGCTGACGCTCGTCGGCATTCCCGACGCGGCGACGCGCATGACGCAGTACCCGCACGAGCTCTCGGGCGGCATGCGCCAGCGCGTCATGATCGCGATCGCCCTGATCCTGAGTCCCGCGCTGCTCATCGCCGACGAGCCGACGACGGCGCTGGATGTGACCATCCAGGCGCAGATCCTCGACCTGATGCTCGACATGAAGGCGCGCGCCGAGGCGTCGGCCATCCTCCTCATCACACACAACCTCGCCGTGGTCGCCGAGACCTGCGACCGCGTCGCGGTGATGTACGGCGGAAAGCTGCAGGAGGTGGCGCCGGTCCGCGAGTTGTTCGAGCGCCCGCTCCATCCCTACACCCGCGGCCTGCTGGCGTCGCTGCCGCGGGTCGACGGCCCCAGGGCCGATCGGCTGACGACCGTGCCGGGGGCCGTGCCGGACATCCTGGAGATGCCGAAGGGCTGCAAGTTCGTGACCCGCTGCAGCGAGCGCTTCGAGCCCTGCGCCGATATCGAGCCGGCGCTCCGCGAAGTCGAACCGGGCCACTGGGTCCGATGCCACCTGTACGGATCCTGATGGCCGACGCGCCCACCCCGATCCTCGACGTTCAGGACCTGCAGGTCCGCTTCCCGGTGTTCGGCGGGATCGTGCCGCGGAAACAGGCCGAAGTGCGCGCCGTGGACGGGGTGTCGCTGACGGTCGGGAGCGGCGAGACGGTCGGGCTGGTCGGCGAGTCGGGCTGCGGCAAGACCACCGTCGGCCGCGCCATCGTCAACATCCTGCGCGCGATGAACTACCGCGTCGAGGTGGACGGGCGCGTGCTCTATCGCCACGCGGACGGCGTGGTCGATCTGGCCCGACTCAGCCGGCGGCAGATGGCCCGATACCGGGCCGATCTCCAGATGGTGTTCCAGGATCCGTACTCGTCGCTCAATCCGCGGATGACCGTGGGGCAGATCGTCGAGGAGCCGCTGCGCATCCACACGCGCGAGTCGGCCGCCGAACGGCGCGACCGGGTCCGGTGGCTGCTCGAAAAGGTGAGGCTCTCGCCCGAGCACGCCGCGCGCTACCCGCACGAGTTCTCCGGCGGACAGCGGCAGCGGATTGGAATCGCGCGGGCGCTCGCCACGAACCCGAAGGTGGTGATCGCCGACGAGCCGGTGAGCGCCCTGGACGTGTCGATTCAGGCGCAGGTGATCAACCTGCTGCAGGACCTCCAGCAGGAGTTCGGCCTGTCGTACCTCTTCATCTCGCACGACCTGTCGGTCGTCCGCCACATCTCGAACCGGATCTTCGTGATGTACCTCGGGCAGATCGTGGAGTTCGGCCCGGCCGAGATGATCTACCGCCGGCCGCTCCACCCGTACTCGCGGATGCTCCTCGCGGCGGTGCCGCGGCCGGACCCGTCCCGCCGGCACGCGCACCGCGTGCGGCTCACCGGCGACCTGCCGTCGCCGCTCAACAAGCCATCCGGCTGCCCGTTCCGGACGCGCTGCCCGATCGCCCGCCCGGAATGCGCCGACGCCGTCCCACCGCTCGAGCTCCGCGACGGGCGCTGGGTCGCCTGTCCCTATTCGGAGGTGGAGTGAGGAGAATGTGGTAATGGGGTGATGTGGTGATGGGGTAATGGGGGATTACGCTGGCACGCCGTGTAACGTGAACCGCGGTCTTTCCATTACTACATCACCACATTACCCCCTTACCCCATTCGTCATGGCGTCAGGCATCACCCCCGGGGCGCCACGTAGCTCTTCCTGGCGCGCGGCTTCATTCCCTTCTTCGCAATCCGCACCTCGATCTTGTGGACCTTGCCGTCGCGCTCGGGCGGGGCGTAGCCGAGCAGGTACTGGCTGTGGAGCTCGTCGGCCACCTGGGCGAAGGCGGCGCCGAGGTCGTCGTGGAAGTCGACCTCCGCGTAGCCCCCGCCGGTTTCCTCGGCGACGCGCGCGAGACCGGGGTCGGGGAGGTCGGCGGACATCATCGCGCCGAGGGCGGCGGCCCCGAAGGCGGGCGGCATCGGCTGCCGGCTCCGGCTGCGCATGCCGATGGCGTAGATCATCACGTTCTCGCGGCGCGCGCGGTCGATTACCTCGGCCTGGCTCACCGGCTCCTGGTGGAACGTGAACAGCCCGCTGTCCTTGCCGTCGCTGAGCACGAGGATGACGGAGCGCGAATCGCTCGACCCGGCGACGGCGTCCGGCGCGCTCCCGGTCCCGTCCTTCTCCGTGAACTTGTCCATCGCCTCGTCCAGCCCGCGCCAGAGGGGCGTGGGGGCGTCCGGCTTGATCGCATCGGGCAGGGAGGCGAGGAGCGTGTTCGGGTCGTGCGTGAACGTCGGGCCGATCGTGACGTCCTCGCCGAAGGTGCCGAGGCGGGCGACGTCGTTCGGACCCAGACGCGCGAAGAGCTGCGAGGCCGAGGCCCGCAGCAGCGGCAGGTTGCCTTCCATGCTGCCGGACACGTCGAGCATCACGATGAGCCGGATGGGCTGGGGCGTGTTGTCGAACTGCGTGATCGGCTGCGGCTTGCCCTGGTCGCGAACTTCGAAATCGCCCTGCGAGAGCGTCGTGACGAGCCGGCCGTCGTGATCGGTGACGGTCACGAAGACGCGGACCGTGTCGCTCGTGCCGCGGAAGATCGGCGGCTGCGCGGCAGCCGGGGAGACGATTCCGGCCACGCACGCTGCGAGCGTCCCGGAGACCAGGAGGCGCTTCATGGACATCCCTCTTTCGTCGGCAGGCCAGGCACGATCCCTACACTAATACCATGGCTCCGGACTTCAGGCTCGGGGCTCTCGGCTCTCGGCTCTCGGCTCTTGGCTCTCGACTCTCGGCTCTCGGGCTTGCCCGCAGTTCCGCAGCGTTGCGAAACCGAGAGCCCAGAGCCCCCAGAGCCCAGAGCCCAGAGCCGAGAGCCTGAAGCCCCTAGGTGTGCAGTGTCTGGTAGAGCGCCAGCGCCTGGTAGGTCGCCTTCGCGATCAGGTCGGCCATGTATCCGGGCATGCCGCCCAGGACCCCGTCCGAGATGGCCTTGGGCGGCCCTTCCTTCAGGCCGACGAGGTGGCCGAGGACGCCGGAGCGCTCGGCGTCGAGAACCCACGGCTTCATCTCGACCGTGGCGCGCGTCACCATCACGTTGGTCACCGCGCCGTCGGGACCGATGGCCACACCGACTTCGATCGGGCCGTGCTGCGTGTCCAGCTGCGGAAAGAGCACCGTGCCGATCGTCCGGCCGGATGCATCCAGCCCGGCGAAGAACTTCACCTCGTCGGTGTCGGGGTTGAAGTGCCCGAGCTGGACGATCTGCTGGAGCTGCGGCTTCCCGATGTGGACGGTCGTCTCGGTGTAGCGCGCGGCGTTGGGGAGCGCGGCTCGAATGACGTCCGCCTGCTTGCGCATGACGACGACCGGCGTGATGTGTGCTTGGAGCGAGCTCCCGGCGAACGCCGCCATCGCGACGGCCACGGCGGCGCCCGTCCGGAATGCGTGCTGCTTCCTCACGACTGACTCCTTTCTTCGGCTACGACGTCTGGGACAACGGGCGCGCGGCGATCTCACGGCACGCGCCCACCGCCACCACCACATAAACCGCCGCCATCGCCCAGCCGCCGGCGAGCGTGAGCCAGGAGAAAGCGGGCAGGCCGGCCTTGATCAGCCACTGGCCGGCGAAGTCGAACAGGCCGGACGAGAACGCCACCACGATGACGGTGTCGCGCCACCACGCCGGCCAGCCGAGCCCGAAGATCACGAGGGTTTCGAGCGCGGCCACGATCGCGTAGAGCAGGATGTGGACGTGGGAGTCCTGGATGAGCAGGTCCGTGTCCACGGTGTGGGCCTCCTCGCCGAGCGTCGACAGATCCACCGTCTCGGTCTGCGTCGTCGTCGCGGACGGGAGGGACGCCGCGCTCACCGGACCCGACGGCGCATAGGTCGCCGCCACGTTGGCCGGGGTGAGGCCCGCATAGGTCTTCACCATGAGAAACGCGAAGACATAGGCGCAGCCCAGCGCCGTCAGGAACAGGGCGACGGCCAGCTTCACGGAACGATCGGCATTTCTCAGTCGGTACGGTCCCATGCTCCATCACCTCGTCATCCATCACCCCATCACCCCATCAGAAGGTGGTGACAATCTGTGCGATGTAGTGCACCGTCCAGTTCGAATCACCACTGCTCGTCGGGAACGTATTGGCGGTCGATCGATCGAAGCGGATCTCGCCGCGAAGCTGGAAGCGGGGGATCCGGAATGTCGTGTGCTCGACGGTGGCGAAGATGCCCTCGCCGCCGACGCCCAGGAAGTACAGCGGCGCGATGGTGAAGGACGTCAGCGTCTGCGGGACACCCGTGCGTGCGCCGTCGCGATCGTTGAACACCTCGGCCCGCACCGTGGCGCCGAAGTTGCGTCCGAGGCGCCGGAAGGCGCTCGCGGTGGCGCCGTACCACTGCGTCGCCGCCAGCGTGCCGCTCGCCTGGTCGCCGCCGAGGTTGGCTTCCCCGCCGATGATCCAGGCGCCGGTCGGCTCCAGCGCGTAGTCGAAGCTGGCGAGGTAGCGCTTCTGTGTCGCGCCCGGCTGGCCCTCGGGGCCGTACAGGAAGCCGGCGCCGACGCTGGACTGCTCGGTCGGCCTGATGCCCAGGCGCCCGCCGACGGTCTTGCCGTGGTTCGGCTCGAGATCCGACTGCCAGCCGTTGGCGACCCAGCCGGCCACGTCCACCCGGCGGGACGCGGCGTAGCGGCCGATGACCCCCACCATCTTCGTCGGACGGGCGAGGTCGAAGTTGTAGCTGTTCGTCGCCTGGAGATTGAGCGGCTCGTCGTCGCGCTCGAAGCCGAGCGGCGTGTCGAACTTGCCAGCCGAGACGCTGAACGCGGACCACTTGGGCGGGGTGAGGTTGACGATGAGGTTGTCGATCTCGATGTCCGTGCTCGCTTCGTCGGCCGTCGGGTCCGCGGGCGGCGAGACCGACGTGGTCAGCTGGCCGAAGATCCACACGTTCTGATCGAGCTCGCGGAACATCGCGACTGCCAGCTTGCCGGCGTCGAAGGCGTTGTCGCCGGTCCGGCCGTTCGCCTGGCCGTCGACGACGCCGAAGCCGGTGATCTGCAGAGGGGACGGGTTGTCCCCGTTCAAGTTGTTCAGGTCGATGGTCTGCTGCGCGCCTGCCGGGGCGGCGGCGAGCACGCTCATCCACGCAAACAGACCCACGCACACGATCCAAGGTCGCATCGGTTTCTCCCTTCGTGAGGCGGAGCGGGAAGCGGCCGGCGCATGCCGGTCGGAGCGCCTACGCGAGTCTGGGAGGTGGGGCGTCGGCGGTGAGGACGATCTCCTGGCGGGCGGCGGTCGATCGCACCAGCGGCTCACTGGCGGACAGCGGCGTGGGCTGGAATGCGGACGGCGGCATCGTGCTCATCGCGCGACCGAGCACGACCATGCCGCGAGACCCCGCGCCGTTCTGATCGAGCGTGCAGTGGTCCGCGTTCTCGTCGGGCGTCGGCTTGTGTGCGACGCCGACAGGCGTGCCGCGCATGGGGCACTCCGTCCGGGCGCACATCGCGGCGCAGGCGGCGGCGGAGGCTTCGGACGCCATGCAGGCGACCGACGTGGTCAGAGGCGCATAGGCCGCGACCGCCAGGGCCAGAACGGCTGACGTCGTCCGCAGTCGCCGCGCACCAGCCATGTTGCCATGATGATCCACCGGACGTCTGCGCGTCAAACTGGGAGCAGCCAGGAAAGGAGGCTGTATGCCATCTCTCTTGCTGATGTTTGTCGCCGCGGCGGCGCTCCTCGTGGCGCCGGTGCCGGCTCGCGCGAGCGGCGTCGGGTCCACGGGGGGCAGCGCATCGACCGAGGCGAGCGATCGCGCCGTTGACGAGGTCCGGGCGGCGGAGCAGGCGCGCGCGGATGCCGCGCGTCGTGGCGACGTGCAGGCGTTCGGGAAGCTGCTCGACCCGTCGTTCGTGCGGATCAACCGATTCGGTCGCGTCCTCGGGCCCGACGACACGACGGCGCTCTCGCCCAGCCCGGGTTTCGAGCTCGAGGACTATACCGTCCGGTACTTCGGCGACGCCGCCATCACGAACGGGCGCGAGCAGTTCGACACGGCGTCGAACCCGCTGCGCTTCACGCGGGTCTGGGTCCACGAAGGCGGACGCTGGCTGAACCTCGCCGAGCAGTTGACCGCGATCAGCGCCGAGGCAGCCAGGCCGGACGAGCCGTCCGACGACGACATGGCCCTGGGAGCCGGCGTCGCGCCCGGCGGCGGCGCGGCCGCGGAGGAACTGCGGCAGGCGGAGTCCCGGTACCGCAACGCCGAGCGCATCAACGACCTGACGCTGCTGGCGCAGTACCGGATGCCGGACTTCGTCCGCGTGAACCGGCTGGGCGAGATCGAGCCGAACGAGCCCACGCTGCTGGCCGAAGTGAAGGCCGTCAGCCAGGCGCACGATCGCATCGTGCGGACGCGCGGCAACCTCGGCGTGGTCGTGGGCAGGCTCACCTGGAACGACATGCAGGGCGGCGTCACGAGCCAGCTTCGCTACCTGACCGTGTGGATCTGGCAGGACGGCCGGTGGCAGATCGCCGCCGAGCAGCGCACGCTGATCCCGAGCGGTCTTGCGACGTCGTAACGACGTTCCGGGCTCCGCTCCCGGCTTCGGGCTGTCGGCAGGTCCCGCCGTCCCGCAGCAGGTCGCCATGGTGCGACCGCCCGAACCCCGGAGCCGGGCGCCTACTGGTACTGCCGCGCCTGGATTCGGTAGAGCTCGGCATACTGGCCGCGCCGGGCCAGGAGATCGTCGTGTGTCCCGACCTCGACCAGGCGGGCGCCGTCGAGCACGACGATCAGGTCCGCCATGCGCACGGTCGAGAACCGATGCGAGACGAGCACGGTGATGCGTCCGCTGGCGGTCCGACCGGGAGTGTGGGCGGCGGCTGCGTACCGCTCGAAGAGCGCGTGCTCGGTTTCCGCGTCGAGCGCCGCGGTGGGTTCGTCGAGGACGACGAGGAGCGGGTCGTCGCGCATGAAGCCGCGGGCCAGCGCCAGCTTCTGCCATTGGCCGAACGACACCTCGGCACCGTCCGGCCACGTGGGTCCGAGCTGCGTGTCGAGTCCGGCAGCCAGGCGCGCCACGACGTCGCCGGCGCCCGCGCGCTCGACCGCGGCTTCGACCGCCGCCGCGTCGTCCAGGCGGCCCACGTCGCCCACGCCGACGCTCTGGCGTGCGCGCAGCTCGAAGCGGAAGAAGTCCTGGAAGGCGCCGGCCAGATGCGATCGCCACGCGCCGGCGGGCATCCGCGCGAGCGGCTCGCCGTCGACGGAGATCGATCCCGACGTCGGCGCGTACATCTTCGCGAGGAGCTTCACCAGCGTCGTCTTGCCGGCGCCGTTCTCGCCGACGATCGCGACCACGGCGCCCGCCGGCAGCGTCAGGGACACGTCGTCGAGAACGAGGCGCGACGTGCCCGGGTAGGCGAACGACACGTGGTCCAGACGGATGCCGTGGGACAGGCGGCCCGGGACCGGGCGATCCTCGGACTGCGCGACCGCCGCGGCGTAGTCCTCGAGCCAGGCGAGGCGCTGCGATCCGTACATCCAGAAGCCGCGCAGGAACCCGATCTCGCCCACCGTGGCGCCGACGTAGGCCGACAGGCGCGACCCGGCCGCCAGGACGAGAAGGACGTCCGCCGGAGGACGGGCCAGTCCCGCCGAGACGAAGACCACCGCCCCGACGTACGCGCCGCCGAAGATCAGCCACCCGCCCGCATGCCACGCCGCCGAGGCCCACCTCGCCGGATCCGAGCGGCGCCCAGCCGCGCTCCCACTCGCTGCGGCGCTCCGCCATCAGGCGGCCGCCGATGCCCGTGAGGCGCACCTCCTTGCCGGGGGAGGCGGTCGTGGCGATGTCGAAGAAGTGGCGCGCGCGCCGATGGGCCTGCGCGCCGCGCTCCTGTGCGGCGCGTTCCACCGCCGGTCGCCACGTCGAGCTCGCGACCGTCGGCAGGGCGAAGACGGCGAGGAGCGCCAGCGCCGGATGGATCGAGACGAGCAGGCCAATCGTGACCGCCAGCCGCAGGATCCACCCGCACGTCGTGAAGACCGACATGTACATGTGGTCCAGGACGAACACCTGGTCGCGCAGCATGGCGAGGCGGTCGAGGTAGTCGGGCCGCTCGTGGTGTGCGAGCGTCGCGATCGAGGCCTGCAGCCGCGCCACGTGCGCTTCGAGCGCGACCGTGACCTTGTCGCGGAACCGCCGCTGGACGCGCGTACTCACGACGTTCAGGAACCACATGGCCGCCGCCGATACGCCCAGCCCGAGCGCCGCCAGGCGGACGAGTCCGGCCGACTGGGCGATCACGCCCTTGCCGAGGAGCCACAGCCACAGCGCCAGCAGGGCGTCGGGCAACGCGGCGAGCTGCGACAGCACGAACGCGCTGAGCATCAACCCCGGCTCGTGACGGTAGCCGAGCACACACAGCCGCCACATCGACGTCAGGGCCGGAGGCAGGGGGCCGATCGGCTCGATGGGCGCGGCGGCGCGGACGTCAGCCGAGGACGTCATACGCAAGCCCTTCCTCGTCCTCGGCGGCGCCGAACCGGCGCGCCTGCAGATCGAACATCGCGCGGTAGCGCCCGCCGAGGGCCATCAGCTCGTCGTGGGTGCCCAGCTCGACGACCCGGCCGTGCTCGAGGACGCAGATGCGGTCGGCGTGCCGGACCGTGGAGAAGCGGTGGGAGATCAGGATCGTCGTGCCGTGCCGCGTGGCCGCGAGGATCCGCTCGAAGATCTCCGCTTCTCCTCGCACGTCGAGTTGCGCGGTGGGCTCGTCGAGCAGGACCAGCCCCGCCCCGAGGCGGACGCCGCAGAGCGCGCGCGCCAGGGCGACCCGTTGCCATTGCCCGCCGGACAGGTCCGTCCCGCCTTCGTAGCCCCGCGCCAGCACGGTGTCGAGGTCCGCGAGACCGGCGGCGCCGGCCGCCTCGAGCGCGGTGCGAACCGCTTCGTCCGGCGCCCCGGCCGGGGCGACGTTGTCGCGCAGGGGCAGCTCGAAGCGGATGAAGTCCTGGAAGACGGCGGCGACACGGCTCCGCCAGGACTCGACGGAAAGCTCGCGCAGATCCACGCCGTCGACCTCGATCGCTCCGGCCTGCGGGTCGTACAGGCGGCAGAGGAGCTTGGCGAGCGTCGTCTTGCCCGCGCCGTTCTGGCCGACGATGGCGAGCGACGTGCCGGCGGGGATCGTCAGCTCGAAGCGGTCCAGCACCGGCGGCGTCCCGGGGGGCGCGGAGGGATACGCGAAGGTCACCTCGCGAAAGCGGATCTCGCGCGCCGGCAGGCCGTCGGCAGGACGGGTGCCGGCGGCGAGGGCGCCGGTCCGCGCCATGGCGGGTTCGAGGCGCAGCACCGCCGCGACGGGCGCCGAGGCGCCGTCGATGGCCCAGTTCAGCCCGCCGAAGGCGATCATCGAGGTGCCGACGGCGGTCTGCGCGAAGACGACGGCCTGCTGCAGACCGATCGCGCCGCTCGAGGCCGCCGACGCGAGGGACCAGAACACCGCGACGTTCGCCGAGACGACGAGCAGCAGGCTCCAGAGGACGGGCTTCTCGCGCAGGCGGGTCGCTTCGTACTGCAGCGCGTGCAGGCGGGTCCGGCGGGCGACGAAGCGGTCGAGCACCCACCCGGCGAGGCCGAACACGCGGAGCTCCTTCGCCGGCGCCGGATCCACGGCCAGGCGATAGGCGTAGTCGGCGTCGCGCTGGGCGCTGCGCACCTCGGGGGTATTGCGGTCGTACCAGACCGTACTCTCGCGCAGGAGCCAGTGGGTTGCCCCCCACGCGCCCGCCAGGACGATTGGCGCCCACCACGCGTAGGCGGCGAGGACGACGGCGCAGCCGAGACCGCCGATCATCTGGGACACGCTGCCGGCGATGAAGTCGACCGAGATCGCGAGCGGCGGACCGGTCATCCCGAGGTCGAAGTCGCGCGCCGCCGTGAGATCGGCGGCGAGCGTCGGATCCTCGAGATGGCCCAGGCCCGGCGGCCGGACGCACGCCGACGTCAGGCGGTCGTACAGCCACGCGGCGGTCCGATCGCCGAGGTTGTTGCTGAGCACCTGGTGGATGGGCGCGACGATCTGGAGCAGCAGGAACGTCGCGCCGGTGAAGACGAGGGGCGCGGCGAGGTTGTCGCCCCGCTGCACGGCCCCGACGAGCGCGCCCATCGCCACGGCGAAGACGGCGGGCAGGACGCCGCGCAGGACCAGGGCGGTCCACCAGCCCGACGCAAGGGCCGGGTCGGCCCTCGACAGGGCAACGAAGAACACCCACTCGGTGCGCCGGCGCAGGCGGTCGAGCATGAACGCGCTCGGTTCGGGCGCTACTGCGCGCGGGGGGCGTCCCGATCGGGACGGAGCAGCAGGTCCATGATCGTCATCGCGTCGACCTCCGCCCCCTGCGTCGCGCCCTCGTGGGCAATCGGCGTCGCGCTGGCGACCGCCGCGGTCCAGCGGGCGGATCGGGGCCGGGCTCGCCGCCGCCGCGGCCGCCCCGCTGGGCGCTCACGCCGAGGCCGGAGACGAGCAGGGAACGGCGCATGGGCAAATCTCCTGGAGTTGGACGGCGGACGGTGCGACGATGATGCCCTCGCGGAATCGAGGTGTCAATGCAGCTGACGAGGGATGGCATGAGACCGACATCGCGGCTGTGCGGCGGGCTGGCCGCGCTGGCGCTGGCGATCGGCGCAGAGGCCCAGACCGCGCCGCCGCGTTCGTTCGCCCAGTGGGACAAGATCGAGATCTCGGTCACCGCGCGGCTGTCGCCGAATCTGTACCTCCTCCAGGGCTCGCCCGGACTGGACACGACGCATCCCGACGCGGCGGGCGGCCGTGTCGCGGTCCTCTTCGGCCCCGACGGGATCCTGATGGTCGACGCCCAGGATCAGGAGCTCGCCGCGAAGGTGCTGAAGACGATCCGGACCTTCAGCGACGCGCCGATCCGGATCCTCGTCAACTCGCACATCCACCCCGATCACACGGGCGGCAACGCGTTCTTCGCGAAGCAGGGCGCCCTCATCTTCGCGCGCGGCGCGCTGCGCGACGAGATGCTCCACCCGCCCGCGCGCGCGAACGGGACGCCCGCTCCAGGCCCCGACCCGGCGGCCGTGCCCGTCGTCACCTACGGGCTGGACGCCCCTGTCACCGTCCACATGGACGGGGAGGTCGTGGATCTCATTCCGGTGCCGCCGTCGCACACCGGCGGCGACACGATGATCCGGTTCGAGCACGCCAATGCCATCTACATCGGCGATTTCTACCGGAACTTCGGGTATCCCTTCGCCGACCTCGCCAACGGCGGCACGGTCAAGGGCATGCTGACCGCGATCGATCTGATCGAGAAGACGGCGGGTCCGGAGACGACGCTCGTCCCGGGCCACGGCACGCTCGTGAAGCGCGGCGATCTGCTCCCGTACCGCGCGATGATCGTCGACATCCGGGCGAAGGTGCAGCGGCTGATCGACCGGGGACAGACGCTGCAGGACGTGCTGGCCGCGAACCTGACCGCCCCCTACGACGCCACCACCCAGGGCGACAGCCCGCAGAGCATCAGCCGGTTCATCACCGAGGTGTATCAGGAAGAGGCGGGTGGGGCGGGTCCGGCGGGTCGGACGGGCAGGTAGGCCGGGAGCGGAGGGCAGTGGGCGGGCAGGTCATGGCCTACCGGCCCCACCCGCCCTACCTGCCCCACCTGCCCTTATCGATGCAGCGTCAGCTTCTGGACGCGCCAGTTCGTCATCTCGCCGACGAGCAGCGTGTTCTCGCTGCGGCAGTCGATGGAGTTGACGATCCCGAGCTCCTTCGGACGCTTGCCCGCCGACCCGAAGTGTCCCACGACGCGGCCGTCGAGCTGCACCTTGTAGATCGTCGCATCGTCCATGCCGTCGTCGTTGCCGACGTGGGAGACGTAGAGGTACTGGGTGGGGCCGCCGGTGATGCACATCGCCTGCGGCGTGCCGATCCCGCCGAACTCCCGCTCGAACGTGCCGTTCTCGTCGAAGACTTCGATCCGCTTGTTCCCGCGGTCGGCCACGTAGACGTGGCCCTCGCGGTCGATCGCGAGGGCCTTGACGCCGTCGAACTGGCCCTGGCCCGATCCGGTCGAGCCCCAGTGGGTCAGGAACTTGCCGTCCTTGTCGAACTTCGCCACGCGGTTGTCGGTGCCGAGGCCGTCGGCGATGTAGATGTTGCCGGCCCGGTCCCACGCGACGTCGGTCGGGCGGCTGAAGCCCGAGCCGGGAATGCCGGCGCCCGGCAGGGCGCCGCCGCGGCCGCCCCCGCGACCCGCGCCCGCGCGTCCGCCGGCCGCGCCGCGGCCGCCGGGCCCGCCGCCGCGCGGACGGACGTTGATGTTCTCCGGCTTCCGGCCGAGGACCAGCGCCACGCGTCCCTGCGGGTCGAACTTGATGATCTGGTTGGCGCCTTCGTCGATGGTCCAGACGTTGTCCTGGGGATCCACGCGAAGCCCGATGGCCGCGTTGAACCCGTAGACGTCCTGACCGAGCTCGCGGACGTAGTTGCCGTTGGCGTCGAACACGAAGAGGCGGGATCCGCCGTGGTAGAAGGTGCGGTTGTCGCCGAGCGTGGCGTAGGGATGGCCGGTCCGCGTGTAGACGAACACCTGGCCGTGCGAGTTGGTGCCGACGCCGCCGATCTCCCCGACGAAGACGTTGTCGGGCGTCTTCAGAAAGGTGGCGTCGGCGTCGAACGGAATCTGCGGCGCCTCGGTCTGGGCGGCGAGCGAGACGCCGAGCGCCAGCGCGACGGCCGCGGTGAATGCAGTGAACAGCTGTCTCATGGTCGCGTGGCTCCTAGTTCGCGCTCTTCTGCATGGCCTGCGGCTTGAGCACGATCTTCTGCGCCCGCCAGTCGTTGATCTCGGCGGTGTAGATGACGTTCGGGTCGCGGCAGTCCATCTGGTGAATGGTCGCGAACTCGCCGGGCGCCTTGCCGGCGCGTCCGAACTTGCCGATGATCGTGCCGTCGAGCTCCATCTTGTAGACCTCGCCGGTGTACTCGGCGCCGGCCGCCGGCGCGCTGTCCTGCCACGAATTCGAGGCGTACAGGTACTGGTGCCCCGGGTTCTTCGGCCCCGGCCCGCCCGAGACGCAGATCGCCCACGGGCTGCCGACGTTGTCGTAGGTGGCCTTCCAGTTCAGATCGTTGTCGAGCACCTGGATCCGCGAGTTGCCGCGGTCGCCGACGTAGACGTTGCCCTCGAAGTCGGTCGCGATCGTGTGCGGCGTGTTGAACTGCAGCTTGGCCGTCCCGCGCGTGCCCACCGACTTCACGTAGCGGCCGTTCTTGTCGTACTTCACGACGCGCGCGTCGAAGTAGCCGTCCGACACGAAGATGTTGCCCTGCTGGTCGAAGGCGATGTCGGTCTCGCGCGCGAAGCGGTACGGCTCGTCGAGGCCGACGAAGCCGCCGCCGCCGGGCATGTCGCTGAGCTGCGCCACCGGGTCCTGACGCCGGCCGAGGGTCATCAGGATCTTGCCCTCGGGACTGAACTTGACGATGGTGTCGGTCCCCTCGTCCACGGCCCAGATGTTGTCGTCCGCGTCGACGCGCACGGAGTGCGCGAAGGCGAAGCCGTAGTTGCCCCGGCCGATCTCGCGGATGAACGTGCCGTCGGGGCCGTACTCGAAGAGCCGTGTCTCGTTCGAGCGGTGATAGACGAAGATGTGGCCCTTCGAGTTGACGGCGATGCCCATGTTCTCGCCCGTGTAGACGCCGGGCGGGTTCTTGAAGAAGTTGGGCACGGCCTCGTACGGAATCTCCGGCACGTTGGTCGCCGTGGCGCGGGACTGGGCCAGCACCGGGTGCCGCGCGAGCGAGGCGGCGGCGACGAGCGCCGCGACGGACAGGAGGACGGTCAACGAGCGCTTCATGGCTGCCTCCGAAGAAGTTGTCGATGCGGGGAACGGGTACGGGACGCGAGTGTCCGATTATACGGGCGCCGGGCTGCCGACTCTAGGCTGTCGGCTCCGGCTGCCCGGCGCTGGCGACTGGCACGCAGAACCGCTCGAAGGCTGCCGACAACTCGGCGGCGATGGCGGGCGCGTCCCGGTTTTCGATCTGCGGACGCTCCAGCATGTAGACGAGGCGGCCGCCCTGGAGCAAGGCGATCGAGGGCGACGAAGGGAAGCGGCCCGTGAAGTACGCGCGGGCGCGGTCGGTGGCTTCGACGTCGAAGCCCGCGAAGACGCTCGTGAGCGCGTCGGGACGGACGCCGTGACGCAGGGCCAGGGCCAGCCCCGGCCGGGCCTTGCCGGCGGCACAGCCGCAGACCGAGTTCACGAAGATGAGCAGCGTGCCGGCGGTGCCGGCCACCGCCGCATCCACCTCGGCGGGCGTCCGAAGCTCTGTCACGCCAAGACTCGTGAGCTCCTGACGCATGGGGGCGACGAAGAAGTCGGGATAGGGCATGGGGATATTGTAAGGGCGCCGGGCACCTGGAGCCGGGTGCCAGGTGCGCTTTCCAGAGCCCAGAGCCCAGAGCCCAAAGCCGAGAGCCCAGAGCCCAGAGCCCAGAGCCCAGAGCCCAAAGCCGAGAGCCCAGAGCCTATTGCTGCTGCCGGAACGGGAACGGCTTGGTGGCCTCGCCGACGTAGACCGACAGGTGCGGGAACGGGATCTCGATGCCGCGGGCGTCGAACGCCTTCTTGATCCGCCGCCGGTATTCGCGGCCGACCGCCCACTGCTGCAGCGGCACCGTCTTCAGCCGCACCTTGATCGTGACCTGCGAGTCGGCGAACGCGTCGACGCCGAGCACCTCGAGCGGCGCCAGGATGCTCGACGCGAACGCGGGATCCGTCGCGAGCTCGTCGGCGACCTCGCGCATCACCTTGATCACCTCGTCGGTGTCCTCCTTGTAGGCGACGCCCATGTCGACGACGTAGTACGAGAAGTCCTTCGTCATGTTCGCGAGCTTCGTGATCGCGCCGTTGGGGAAGATGTGCACGGTCCCCGAGAGATCGCGCAGCGTGATCGTCCGGAGCCCGATCGCCTCGACCAGCCCCCCGGTGCCGTCGATCTCGGCGACGTCCCCGACGCGGACCTGGTTCTCCATGATGATGAAGAAGCCGCTGATGACGTCGCGCACGAGCGTCTGCGCGCCGAAGCCGACGGCCAGGCCGGCGATCCCGGCGCCGGTCAGGAGCGGCACGATGTCGAGGTTCATCTCCTGCAGGATCATGAGGGTGGCGATGCCGAGCACGAGAACGCTGATCACGTTGTGGACCAGATCCCCGAGCGTCCGGGCGCGCTTGGCGAGCTCGAGGGCATCGGGGCCGTCGCGGCGGGCAATCTCGAGCTCGAGGCGCCGCACGACGCTCCTGGAGATCTGGACGACCGCGTAGGCGAGCAGTGCGATGAGCGCGATGCGGAGGCCGGACCGCAGCAGCCACTCGCTGAGGGCGTTCGCGCTCAGGCCCGCCGACACGTTCGCGCCGGAGAACTGCAGCGCGGGCACGATCAGCGTGCTGACGACGAGCAGGAACACGACGATCCGCACCACCCGGATCGGCGCCCGGACGATCTCCGTCCTGAACGACACGGCCGCCGTGCTGCCCGTGATGCGTACGAGGGCGAGCCGGATCGCGCGCGCTGCGATCTGCGAGAGGAGCCACGCCGCGGCGGCGACCGCCGCGAGCGAGACGGCCGCCACCGGCAGCTTGAAGCCGTCACCGAACCACTGCGTCAGCATCATCGTCTCCAGGGGGCGAGCGCCGGGGCGATCTCGTCGAAGAGCAGGATCGGCGGCTTGCCCGCCAGCGGCCGCGCGATCGCCAGGCGCTGCTGCTGCCCGTCGGACAGCTCGCGCGGGTACGCATCGAGTGTATCTCCCAATCCGACGCGGCGGAGATGGCCCGCCGCCAGACGGGCGGCCTCCCAGAGTCCGCGCGGCACTGCGTCGATGCCCGCGAGGGGCAGTCGCCTCACCGGAGATCAGGGTCCGGCACCCCGGTCCGCGTCGCGACGTACTCGGGCCTGGGGCCGCGCCCGCAGTAGGGCTCGCGCAGCCGGTTCTCGACGCTGTTGTAGACGAGGAACACGTTGCGGCGCGGGTACGGCGAGATGTTGCTGTTGGAGCCGTGCATGGTGTTGCAGTCGAAGAAGACGGCCGTGCCGGCCGGGCCGACCGGCGCTTCGACGCCGCCCTTGGCCGCCAGTTCGGTGAGGTTGTGCTCGTCGGGAACCCCGTACTCCTGGCGTCGCAGGGACTCCTTGTAGTGGTCCTCCGGCGTTTCGCCGACGCACGAGACGTAGACCAGATGCGACCGCGGGATGAGCATCAGCGGTCCGTTGACGTGGTGGCTGTCGGTGAGCGCCAGCGAGACGCTCAGGGCCCGCATGCGCGGCATGCCGTCCTCGGTGTGCCAGGTCTCGAAGTCGGAGTGCCAGTAGAACTCCTTGCCCCGGAAGCCCGGCTTGAGGTTGACGCGCGACTGGTGGATGTACACCTCGCTGCCCAGGATCTGCCGCGCTGCGTCCCTGAGCCGGTGGTCGCACGCGAGCTGGTGGAAGAGGGGATGCAGGTCGTGCACGCGGAAGACGGAGCGCACGGCGCCGCCGTCGGGCTCCATGATCGTCTCCGGCAGGCCGTGCACGGCGTCGGACTGCACCCAGTTCATCAGCGCCGCGTTCAGCGCCGAGATCTCGGTGGCCGAGAAGAGCGCCGGCACGACCAGGAAGCCGTCGCGCGCGTAGCGCTCGACCTGCTCGACGTCGAGCGGTCCGCCCGTTCCCGAGGCGCCGTGGACGACGGGGTCGACCCGCTCGATGCGCCGCGGCCGCGTGTCGACCCGCGACGGATACACATCGTCAATGACCTGCATGGCTGTCCCGTCCTCCTGCCTGGATGGCCTCCGCCTCCTGCGGATAGGCGCCCGTCTCGTCGTGCACCTCCTTGCCGTGGAGGGGCGGATTGAACACGCACACCATGCGCATGGCCGTGCGCGCCCGGAGCACGTGGCGGTCGTGCCGGTCGAGCGCGTACAGCGTGCCCGGCCCGACGGCGTGCACGGCGCCCGTCCCGAGGTCCTCGATCGTGCCGTCGCCCTCGATGCACAGCACGGCCTCGAGGTGATGCCGGTAGCACATGCGCGTCTCGGTGTCGGGATAGATCGTCGTGACGTGGAACGAGAAGCCCATGGCGTCCGCCCGCAGGAGGAGGCGCGTGCTCTCCCAGTTGGCGGCGACGACGCGGCGCTCGGTCCGTTCGGCGTCCTGCACCGTGCGGACGATCACTGCCGCGCTCCCACGGGCTCGGTGCGCGCCGCGGGCACCTCGCCGGCGGCGAGCTTGACGCTCCGGGCGAGCCGGTCGATCCCGTCCGTCAGCTCGGCATCGGTGATCGTGAGCGGGCACAGGCACTTGATCACCTGGCCGTCGGATCCCGATTTCTCGATCACCAGTCCCGCCTCGAAGGCGTGCGCGCAGGCGCGCGCCGCCAGGTCGCCGCTCGCGCAGTCGATCCCCTGCATCAGGCCGCGCCCGCGGGCCGACACGCGATCGTCGCCGAGGTCGTCGACGATCGCGGTGAGCCCCTCCTGCAGCACCCGGCCCTTGCGGGCCACGTCGCGCGACAGCCCGTCCTCGCGCCAGTACTCCTCGAGGGCCGCCTGGGCGGTCACGAATGCCAGGTTGTGGCCCCGGAAGGTGCCGTTGTGCTCGCCCGGCTTCCACCGGTCCAGATCGGGTCGCATCAGGACGATCGCGAATGGCAGGCCATAGGCGCTGAGGGACTTCGACAGCGTCACGAGGTCCGGCCGGATGCCGGCGTGCTCGAAGCTGAAGAACGGCCCCGTCCGGCCGCAGCCCGCCTGGATGTCGTCGACGATGAGCAGGACGCCGTGGCGGCGGCACACGGCCTCGAGGCGCCGCAGCCAGCCCAGGCCGGCCACGTTGACCCCGCCCTCGCCCTGCACCGTTTCGACGATGACGGCGGCCGGATGGTCGACCCCGGAGGAGTTGTCGAGCAGGACCCGCTCGAGATACTCGGTCGTGTCGACGTCGGGGCCCAGGTAGCCGTCGTAGGGCAGGAACGACGTGCCCATCGGCGTCAGGCCGGCCGCATGGCGATAGTGCGCGCCCGCGGTGGCGGCCACGGCGCCCAGCGTCACGCCGTGGAACGCGTTCGTGAAGGCGACCACGTTGGAGCGCCCGGTGACGTTGCGCGCGATTTTCAGCGCCGCCTCGACCGCGTTCGCGCCCGTCGGACCGGTGAACTGGACCTTGTAGCTCAGGTTGCGCGGCTTCAGGATCAGCCGGTCGAAGGTCTCCAGGAAGTCGCGCTTGGCGGCGGTCGCCATGTCCAGGCCGTGGACGATACCGTCGGACTCGATGTAGGCGGCCAGCCGCTGCTTGATGCGCGGGTTGTTGTGTCCGTAATTGAGCGTGCCGGCGCCGCTCAGGAAGTCGAGGTACCGCCGGCCCTGCTCATCGACCAGCGTCGCGCCGTGCGCCGCGGTGAACACGGTGGGGAACGACCGGCAGTAGCTGCGGACGTTCGATTCGAGTTCGGTGAATACGCTCATGGTCCTCCAAGGGGCTCGTCGAGCGGGCCGATCCGCACGAGCTGTTCGTCTTCGTGATCGCCGCCGAGCGCCTCGCGATCGAAGCCGGCTGCCCGGTCGCACCGCGCGCCCCTCCCGCGCGCGAGCGCCCGGAACAGCCGCCACGAGGGCCCGTTCGACGGAGTGATGGTGGTTTCGAGGTGCCGCACGCCACAGCATCCCGGGCGCGCGAGGATCTCGTCGAGCATGCGCGAGGCCAGTCCCTGGCCCCGCGCGGCGGCGGCGACCGCCACCTGCCAGACGAAGATGACCTCGGGATCGTCCGGGCGGCGGTACGCCGACACGAACCCGATCAGATCGCCGCCGCGCTCGGCGACGACCGAGGTGCCCGCGAAGTGCGAGCACACGAGCAGGTAGGCGTAGGTCGAGTTGACGTCGAGCGGCGGGCAGGCGCGGACGAGCGCGCTGACGTGCCGTCCGTCAGGCGGGCGGGGCGGGCGAAACGACACCGCCGTGCGCAGGCGGCCGGACGGGGACGGGGCGGGTGGACGGATCGTCGACATCTCCGTTGATGAATAGTCGAGCGTGCTCGACGACAGCCGCGCCTGCGGCCGCCGTCGGAGGTCTGAAGCGATGGAGAGGAGGCGGGCGCGAGAAGGAGCGGGCGGATTAGAACACGCCGCGGCCGTGGTTCTTGAACGGGAATGGTTTGAACTCAAACATTCACGGCGATTTTAGACCACGCCCGTACGCGTGTCAAATGCCCGCGTGCGGCATCTGCCCGAGCCAGGCGCGCTCAGCGCTCCCGCGACTGCAGCTTGGCGAGGAGCCGGAGGATCTCGAGATACAGCCAGACCAGCGTGACGAGCAGGCCGAACGCGCCGTACCACTCCATGTAGCGCGGCGCGCCGCGCTCGACGCCGCGCTCGATGAAGTCGAAGTCGAGCACGAGGTTCAGCGCCGCGATGACCACGACGAAGACGCTGAAGAGAATCCCGAACGTGCCGTTCGACTGAATCAGGGGAATGGGCACGTGGAAGAATCCGAGGATGAAGCTGAAGACGTAGAGCAGGGCGATGCCGCCCGTCGCCGCGAACACTCCCAGCTTGAACTTCTCGGTCGCCCGGATGACGCCCGATCGGTAGGCCACGAGGAGCGCCGCCAGCGTGCCGAACGTCAGGAACACGGCCTGTCCCACGATGCCGGGATACGCACGGTTGAACGCCACCGAGATGCCGCCGAGGGCCAGGCCTTCGGCCGCCGCGTAGGCGGGCGTCGTGTACGGCGCCCAGGTCTGCTTGAAGACGGTCGCGATGGCGAGGGCGAAGCCGGCAATGACGCCCACCAGCACCCAGCCGGCCGTGGCCGGCCCCTCGCCGCGGCCCCAGACGTAGGTCGCCGCGACGAGCAGGATCGCCAGCGACATCGCCGTCTTGTTCACGGTCCCGCCCAGCGTCATCGCGTCGGAGGCCGACACGGGCGTCGTCTGCGCGAAGGTCCCGGCGTTCATCGCGGGGTTGCCGGAGCGAAGGCCTGTCAGTGGTGGCATGTCTCTCCTCGAACGGTGGTGGGCTCCAGGCTTCGGACTTCCGGCCGGTGTTCCGCAATCCGGGGGCGCTCCGCGATCCAGGCCTGGAGCCCGAAGCCTGGGCCGGAGCCGCCCTACGTTCTCGGCTCGATGCGGCTCCCGTCGACGACCGTGTCGGACGGGTGCACCAACACGCGCTCGCCTCCCGTCAGGCCGCCGAGCACCTGCGCCTCGAGGCCCGTCTGCTGACCGATCGTCACCGGCGTGAGCCTGGCGCGGTTCCCCGCGGCGACGAAGACGGCCCAGCCGTCCCCGTGGCGGACGAGCGCGCTCGTGGGAACCTTCAGGACGTTGGACCCCTCCCACAGGATAACGCGGACCTCGACCCGATAACCGTCGCCGAGCGCCTCCCACAGGCGGCGCGGGTCGTCGAGCGCGACGATGACGTTGACGCGCTGTTCTTCCACGCCGAGCGCCGATACCTTGACGAAGCCGTACGGCTCGACCACCCGCACCTTCCCGTTGAGCGGGTGATCGCCGCCCCACCGGTCGATGATGGCGGACATGCCGGGCCGGATCTTCACCGCATCGGTCGAGAGGTAGTCGGCGACGACCTCCAGGTCGGCCGGATCGCCGATCTCGACGATCGGCTCGCCGGCCGGCACGACGGCTTCGCTCTCGTGCAGGCGCTGCAGCACGACGCCGTCCACCGGGCTCCGCATCGTGATCGGCCGGCCGGCCGGAGTGTTCGCTGCCTGTCCGAGCTCGAGGAGCGCCGCGCGCGCCGCGTCGGCCTGGTGCTGGGCCGTGGACAGGGCGGCCTGGGCGGCGTCGGCGGCGTCGGATGCGGTCTTGGCGGCCGACTCGGCCTGGTCGAGGTCGGCCTGCGCGAGGATCTTCTCGGCGAAGAGCTCCCTGGTCCGCTTGAGCTGGCTCTCGGCGAGATCGTGGCGCCCGCGCGCCCCGCCGAGCGCTGCGCGCGCCTGCTGGACCGACGCGTCGGCCGCCCGGATCTGCGCTTCCGCCTCGGCGCGGGCGCGGGCGTCGAGCAGCGGCGGCGCTCCGGGCAGGAACGTCGCGACGACGGTCTTGCCGGCCTCGACCGGGTCTCCCGGCTCCAGCTCGACCCGCAGCACGCGGCCGGCGACGGGGGCGGAGACGACGTAGCGGTCGTGCACCCGCGTCTTGCCCTCCTGATCGACGGTGACCTGCAGGTCGCCGCGGACGACGGATCCGAAGTCGACCGGCACCGGCGCCGGCCGGAACGCCACCCAGATCACGGCGGCGATCAGGAGCGCCCCCGCAGACCAGATCACCGCGCGCCGGCGGCCGGACTTGTTCATCGTTGCCATCGGCTACTCCCGCGTCTTCAAGACGGCGATGAGATCGAGGTGGTTGAGCCGGCGGCGCACGATGAGCGCCGACAGCGTGGCCGCGACGATCGTCGTGAGCGCCGAGACCGCATACGTGTGCGGCGTGACGATGAGCGGCAGGCGATACACTTCGGTTTCGTAGGCACGCACGGTGGCCGCGGCCAGGCCGTACCCGATGCCCATGCTGAGCGGCAGGGCCGCGAGCGTGACGAGCGCCAGCTCACCCAGCAGCACACGGCCGATCTCGCCGCGCGTGAACCCTATCACGCGGAGCGTCGCCAGCTCGCGTCCCCGCTCGGAGAGCGCGATCCGGGCCGTGTTGTACACCACGCCGAACGCGATGATCGAGGCGAAGACGATGGTCACGACCCGCGTGATGTTGATCGACTCGGCGACGGTGTTCCGGAAGCTGTCGATCGCCGCCTGGCGCAGGCTGACGCCCGCGACCGCGGGCGTCTCCTTGAGCCGATCGTACAGGGCCGAGACCTGCGCCGGGTCGACGGACAGGTACACGCCCGACAGGCTGCCTCCCTCGTCCATCAGCGCGTGCAGCGCGTCGATCTGCATGTAGGCGTTGGTCCCCATGTACTCGTCGACGAGCCGGGCGACGCGCACCTGGCGCACCGGGCGCTCGCCCTCGAGCACCTCGACGGTCACGGAATCGCCGCGGTGGACGCCGAGCAGCTTCGCGAGCTCGCTCGAGA